>NZ_JBSSAE010000002.1:4912500-8739829 GCF_054058275.1 Bradyrhizobium sp. USDA 3256 | reverse complement strand
AGCCCCTGCCGCGGCGAATAGCCAAGCGCGTTGTAGCGCGCCGCCTCCACATTCTCGCTGCCCGGCGCGGGCCGGGTTCGCCAGCCGACGATCCGGTCGGCATATTCAGCGGCGGCGTCCTTGCGGGCGCCGAGCACGACGAACAGGCCGATCAGCATCTCCTTCGACGCGTAGTTCAGATCAAGGCGGCCGGCCTCCGACGTAAAGGTGACACCGACGCTGGCATCGTCGAGACCGAAATGAAACGTCCCCTGCTGCGGCCTCGTCTTGTCGTCCGTCAGCGTCAGCTGATAGGCGGTGAGCTCGAGCCCGGCCGACACCAGCGCCTCGGTCTGCAACGACAGGTCGCTGGCCGCCAGCGCGCGCGCCGACGCGGCCAGATAGGCCGAGAAGATGATCGCCAGCGACGACAACGCCAGCAGGATCCAGAGCACCGCAACGATGACGAAACCGCGATTGGCCGGCGATCGGCCGATCTTGCCGGACGCGCGCATCACGTCTTCCCCTGATCAGTGCCACTGCCGGAACTCTGCTTGTCGCCGCAATTGCCGTCCGGCTTGGTGCAGTCGCTCGGAATCTGGACATGGACCGGCGCGATGGTCGAAACCGACAAGACGCGCTGGCTCGCCACATCGCGCACGGTCAGCCGGATCATCGCCGGCAGTCTGTCGGCGTCCTTCCAGGCGCTCTTCCAGGCTCGGTCAGCGCCGGCATAGGCGAACGACAGCCGATAGGGCGCGCGCAGCAGCACCACCGGACTGCCGAGATGGACCTGCTCCGACAGCGACACCCCGTCGGCAAGCGGCGTGAAGCGCGTGTGCGTGCGAACCGTGACGAACTCGCCGCGATCGCTGACCTCGCCAAGGCGCACCACATCGAGCCCCGGCCCGGCATTCGGCCCCACCGACGTGCGCACGAACATCACGGACAATTCAGATCCGTCGAACAGCGGCTTGTGGCTGTCGCGGTTGGCGGCAACGAACTCCGCGGCCGCAAGATCGGCGCCGATCCGCTCCAGCGCGATCCCGATCAATTCGCTGCGCTGGATCCGGTCGAGGCCCTTGTTCCAGCTCGGTAGCCACTGCGCCGTGATGCTGGCGAGCGCCGACAGCAACAGCCCCATCAGCGCCAGCGCGACGATGGTCTCGATCAGCGTGAAGCCGCGCTCGCCCGTTCGCTGGTCTGCCCATGCCCGGGTCATTCCGACGACCTCGGCATCAGGCGAACGGTGCGAATGTCGGACAGCGCACCGCCCGGGGATTTGACGCGAATGCGCACCAGCTCCGGGGCCCATGGCACATTGCCCTCGGGCACCTTCCAGTCGCCGCCGAGCGGAGCGACGTCGATGGTCCAGCGGTAGCCCTCCACCTGCCCCGTCGAGGTGCCCGACTGCAATTCCGCGCGGGGCGGGATGCCGACCGTCATCAAGGTGCGCACCGCCTGCATCAGCGCCACGTGCTGCTCCAGCGCCCGCACGCCGCGCGTCTTGACGCCCATGACGGCGCCGATCGCAACGATCGAGACAGCCACCAGCGCCAGCGCCACCAGCACCTCGATGATGGTAAACCCCGCATCAGCGCGGTTAGTTGGCGGCGACGTCGCGAGCAACGATTTCAACCCTTCCGGTAAGCCAGTTGACGCGGACCTCATATCCCGCATCGAGCCGCGTCAGCGCGATGGAGCCCCCACAGGAACCGCCATTGGCGAAGAAGCGGATGGTTGACAGTGCGGCGCGGCGCTGACAGCTCTGCGGCAGCACGGCATCGAACCGCACGTCTTCGGGGATCCGCACCGTCATGTGCGACGCGCCGGAGTGGATCACCCGGCTCGGCGCATCAACCAGCGTCGCAACGCTGGTGCTGCGCTCGATGGCGGCATTCCGGTCGGCCTTCAGCAGCGTCGCGGTTTGCAATGCATAGGCCTGCAGGCGCGATCGCGAGGTCTGGTGCGGAATGAACGGAAGCAGCACGGCCGCCAGCAGCGCGATGATGGCGAGCACGCACACCATCTCGAGCAGGGTGAAACCGCGCTGCGTCGCGTCACTCATGCTTGCCATGCATCCTTACTGGTCGTTGTTCGCGGCGGTGGTCTTCTCGAGCGAGATATCGGCCGAGGTGCCGCTGCCGCCCTCCTGACCATCGGAGCCGTAGGAGACGATGTCATACGGTCCATGTTCGCCCGGCGAGCGATAGAGATAGGGGTGGTTCCAGGGATCGTTCGGGACGTTGCCGCCCTTCAGATACGGGCCATTCCAGGCCGCGACCCCCGGCGTGCGCCGGACCAGCGCGGCAAGCCCCTCAGCCGTGGACGGGAAGCGCCCGGCGTCGAGATAGAACAGGTCGAGCGCGCTGGAGAAGCTCTGCAGCTGAATGCGCGCGGTCTTGACCTTGGATTCGCTGAGATAGTTGAGCACGCGCGGCCCGATCAGCCCCATGATCAGGCCGATGATCGCGATCACGACCAGCATCTCGACCAGCGTGAAGCCTTCCTGCCCTGAACGCCTTGGCCGTTGCGACGGCGTGCGAGCGCGTTCCGCTCGCGTGGCGAATGCCTTTATGATGGTGCTGCGCGATATCATGGCCGATGACCCCTGCTCTAACCGACTAGCTGCGTAACCGAGAGCAGCGCCGTCATGACCGACACGATCAGTCCGCCGACCACGGTGCTGATCGTGATGATCGCCAGCGGACCGACGATGCCGACGACCCGGTCCAGGCTGCGCTGCAATTTTGCTTCGTAGAATTCCGCGACCCGCCCGGCCAGCACCGGCAGCTGCCCGGTCTCTTCACCGAGCCGCAGCATGCGGACCGCCATCGGCGGCAGGCTGTCCGCCACGGCGAGTGCTTCCGACAATTTGCCGCCATGGCGGACGCGGTCGGCGGCGGCGGTCCAGTTCGCCTCGCTTCCGGTCACTGACATGATGTCGACCAGGATGCGCAGCGCGGCGGTGAGGTTGACACCGCTGCCGAGCAGGACGCCGAGATTGCGGCAGAACAGGCTGGCCCGATAGAACTGGAAGGCGCTGCTGATGCCCGGCACACGCGAGATGGCGTTGACCAGCGCGGCGCGCACGCGCGCCTGCCGTAGCAGCCACCATGCGAGCGCAATCGGCGCCGCGCTGATCAGGCTTGCCACGGTGGCATTGGCGCGCAGGAAATCCGACACCGCAATGAAGCTGGCGAGCGCGGTGTCCGACTTGCCGCCGAAATCGCCGAGCACGGTCGAGAATTGCGGCAGCACGAACAGCAGGAAGAACAGCATCACACCGGACGCCGCGACCAGCACGAAGGCCGGATATTGCATGGCGTCGGTCAGCTTGCGCCGCATCTGCTCGGAACGCGCGCGCTCGGTCCCCAGCATCTCCAGCACGGAATCGAGCGTGCCGGAGATTTCTCCCACCCGGACCAGGGCGATGTACATCGGCTGGAACAGGGTTGGATGATCGGCAACCGCATCGGCAAAGCTCTCGCCGGTGAGCAGGGCAGCGCGAATCTTCGCCACCACTGGACGCATCCGGCCGACATCGGCGTCGCCGGACAGCAGCTCCAAGGCATCGTCGAGCCGCGCACCGGCCTTGAGCAGCAGTGCGAGATCACGCGTGAACGTGGTGACCTCGGCCGCGCTCGGCCCGCCGAACAGGCTGCGGCCACCGGTGGCTGCGCGCTTGTCCTCGGTGGTTTCGATCGGCAGCAGCTTGAGATATTCGATCCGCCGCGCCACCTCGGCCGCCGTCGGGGCGGAGATCGTGCCGTTCACGATCTCGCCGGCCTGGGTCAGAGCGCGATAGCGATAATTCGGCACGGCGTCACCGCACCGTTGCGACGCGGAGGATCTCGGCAGGCGAGGTCAATCCGGCGCGGCATTTGGCGACCCCATCGTCGAGCATCGTGGTCATGCCCGAGCGGATCGCCATCGTATCGATCTTCAGCCCGTCGGTTCGCTCCCCGATCAGTTCGCGCAGCTCATTGGACAGTTCGAGCAACTCGAACACGCCGAGGCGGCCGCGATAGCCGGTCCCGCCACAGCGCTCGCAGCCGCATGGCTCCTGAATGATCTCGTCGGCCTTGAAGCCGAGCGCGGCGACCCGGGGGTCCTCGGCGAAATCGGCTGTTGCCAGCGGCCGCGCCGTCTTGCAGCGCTCGCAGAGTTGCCGGACCAGACGCTGCGCGATCACACCGCGCAGCACCGAACGCAACAGATAGCCTTCGACCCCGAGGTCGAGCAGACGCGGCACCGCGGCAGCTGCGGTCTCGGTGTGCAGCGTCGTTAGCACCAGATGCCCGGTCAGCGCCGCATGCACCGCGACATGGGCGGTCTCCGAATCGCGGATTTCGCCGACCATGATCACATCCGGGTCCTGGCGAACGAAGGACCGCAGCGCGGTGGCGAAGGTCAGGCCGATCGCGGGCTTGATCTGGGACTGGTTGACGCCGGGAAGCTCGTATTCGACCGGATCCTCGATGGTCAGGATCTTGCGGCTCGGCTCATTGAGGATCGACAGGATCGTGGCCAGCGTCGTGGTCTTGCCGCTGCCGGTCGGTCCCGTGATCACGACCATGCCGTGCGGCAGCTTCAAGAGCCGCCGCAGCTTGGCTTCGTCAGGCTCGGAGAATCCGAGCTTTTCGACCACCAACAGGCCGCGATCCTTGGGCAGGATACGAATGACACAAGATTCGCCGTGCTGCGTCGGCATGATCGCGACGCGGATATCGATGTCGGTGCGACCGGCCCGCAGCCGCGCCGCGCCGTCCTGCGGCAGGCGGCGCTCGGCGATATTGAGGTTGGCGATGATCTTGATGCGAGAGACCACCGCCTGTGGCAGCACGCCCGACAGCGCGGCGACCGGCCGGAGCAGGCCATCGATCCGCAAGCGCACCGTCAGTCCGCCGGAAAACGGCTCGACATGGATGTCGCTGGCACGAAGCTCGACCGCCTTCTCGATGAGATCGTTGACGGCGCGCACCACCGGCGCGCCGCTGGCGAGATCGCGCAAGCTCTCGATGTCGTCTTCGCGGGGCAGCGCCGCCGCGCTATCGGCGGCCTCGGCCTCCTCGGCGCTGGAAGAGTTGTTCAGCGCGATGGCGACGTCTTCCGACGAAGCCACCTTCACATGGATGCCGGCGCCAAGCACGATCTGTGCCGCCCGCAGCGTTGCCTGATCGGTCGGGTCGACGACGGCGAGCACCGTGGTCCCGTCGACCGCGCGGCACGGATAGACCATGGTCTCGCGCAGGAAGCGCGGCGAGAACGATCCGACCAGCGGCTCGGCCGAGGTCATCTCCTGGAGCGTCAGCCGTCCAAGCGAGAAAAAGCGCGCGGCTTCGTCGGCGAAGTCGGTCGGGGAGAGGCTGGTGACCTCCCACAGTTTCAACTGCCTGACGTCGGCGCCCTGCCCGGTCCGCTCAGCCGGTCCATCGCTCGGCGCCAGGTGATTGTTCTGACGCAGATAATCCACGAACCGAACGGACAGGTCGTTGGCCATTCTCGATATCCCGCCACACTATCCCGGATCAGTTCGTGCCAAGTGCCGCTGCGTGCCGTCGCGTTCGGCTCCCGGCAATTGTGCGGTTATCGATCCGAAGTGTGACAGCTGTGCGAAGTCACATCATTCGTCCCGCTCAAGAAACTTTGAGGGTGGCATCGCGGACACAAGCAGCGCATCGGCTGCACAGTTTAGGTGCGACGCGATGGGCCGGTCGCGAACGACAATCATGTAACCAATTTATTTCTGTCATGTTCGATCGCTAAGAGTCCCTCCGGGGTAGGACCGATCGTCGCAAGCAATCGAAATTTCAGTTAGTCAAAGCGAAGGGCCTTCATGCAACGCGTAGGCACAGTGGGCCGCTGCCCGACGATCCGTGGCGGCCTCGCAGCCATTTTTGCCTTGACGTCATTGGGGTTGTTGGCGTCCTGCAATTCCGCGACGGTCGGCGAGAGCGTGGACGCATCCCAACTCGACGTCACCGACAAGGTGCGCTCGCTGGATCTGGCGCAGCGCCAGCCGCAACCGGTGAACGCACTGGCGGCGACGGGCGGCAGCCAGAGCGGCAGCGTCCGCGCGGCGATGTATGACGGAAGCGAAGTGACGGCGGTTGCCGATGCACGGCCGCAACCGGCATCGAACGGCAACGGCTTCGACCTGAATTTCGAGAGCACGCCGGTCGCGACCGTCGCCAAGGTGGTGCTCGGCGACATTCTGCATGTCGGCTACACCATCGACCCGCGGGTGCAGGGCACGGTCAGCCTGGTCTCGGTCCGCCCGGTGCCGAAGTCCGACATGGTGTTCGTGCTCGAAAACGCACTCCGCCTGAGCGGCGTCGTGCTGCTGAAGGATACGGCAGGCTATCGCCTGACCCCGCTCGGCGACGCCGTCGGCGGCGGCCGCGTCGATGCCGCAGCGGCCAATCCCGAACCCGGATTCGGCATCTCGGTGGTGCCCCTGCAATATGTGTCGGCGCAGACCCTCATGAAGCTGACCGACAGTTTCGCCACCAGGGCCGGCGCGATCCGCGCCGACACGACGCGCAATCTGCTGCTGATCCAGGGCACCGGCGCCGAGCGCCGCACCGCGGTCGATACCGTGCTCAGTTTCGACGTAGACTGGATGCGCGGCCAATCCGTCGGCATCTTCCCGATCTCGAGCGGCTCGCCCGCGCCTGTCATTGCCGAGCTGGAGAAAATCGTCGATTCCGGCGAGAACGGCCTCAGCCAGAACGTCATCAAGTTCATGCCGATCGCGCGCCTGAACGCGATCCTGGTCGTGACCAAGAAGCCCGACATGCTGCACACGGCCGCTACCTGGATCAAGCGCCTCGACCGCAACGACACGGCGCGCACCTCGGTCCATGTCTATCGCGTCAAATACGGCGATGCGCGCCAGATCGCGCGGGTCCTGACCGACATGTTCCTTGGCGGATCGTCCGGCAACCTGCTCGACAGTGCCGACAGCCAGCTCGCGCCCGGCTCCGGCACCTCGTCGACCTCGAGCGTCGCCGACCGTCTGTCGCTCAACAACAACAACGGCGCGAATTCAGGCATGAGCGGCTTTGCATCCCGCGGCACGTCGGGGACAGGCGCAACAGGCCAGGGCCTTGGCCAGGGATTCGGCGCCGGCGGGCAAGCGAACAATCCCAACAATCCGGGCCAGGGCAACAATGCCGCGCTGGATGCCGGACGCGGTGCCGGCGGCGGCAACGGGCAACCCGTCATGCAGGACGTCCGGATCACGCCCGATGTCGTCAACAACAATCTCCTGATCTATGCCGACCAGGCCAACTACCGCATCATCGAGTCGACCCTGCTGCAGATCGACGAGCCGCAGCTCCAGGTCGCGATCGACGCGACGATCGCCGAGGTCACGCTCAACAACACCTTGTCCTATGGCGTGCAGACCTATCTCACCAGCCAGAACCTCGGCCTGAAGCCGAACACCGGCTCGATCCTCGGCACCCAGGCGACTTCCGCGCCCGCGACCACCACAGACGCGACCACCGGCGCGGTCTCGGTCGCGGGATCGCTTACCAATGCCTTCATCAACCAGAGCTTCCCGGGCTTCAACTTTCTGATCGGAAATGCAACGCAGCCGAGCCTGATCCTGGATGCGCTGCACGCCGTCACCAGCGTCAAGGTGCTCTCCAATCCCTCGCTGGTCGTGATCAACAACCAGGTCGCGACCCTACAGGTCGGCGACGTCGTCCCGGTCTCGACCGGCAGCGCGACGGTGCTGACCACGAGCAACACGGTGGTCAACACCATCGACTATCGCAACACCGGCATCATCCTGAAGGTCTCGCCACGCGTCAGCGTGAACGGCACCGTGCGGCTCGACGTCGAACAGGAGATCAGCAATGTTCCCCAAAGCAACGGCAGCACGGTCAACCTGACGCCGACCGTTTCGGAACGACGGGTCAAGAGCCAGATCTCGGTGGCCAACGGTCAGACCGTGCTGCTGGCGGGCCTGATCAGCGAGCAGCAGAGCGGCGCCCGCAATGCGCTTCCGGTGCTCGATCAGATTCCGGGCCTCGGTGACGCCTTCGGACATCAGAGCAACGGCACCCAGCGTACCGAGCTGATCATCTTCATCCGCCCGCAGATCATCCGCAACGGTTCCGACGCCCAGACCGTGGCCGAGGAGCTTCGATCGAAATTGCGCGGCAGCATCGCCACGACGTCGACCAATGCGCCGATCACCACCAGCTATCACTGAGCCGGGCAGCAGGATGCGCCGCGTTCTCGCACAACGGACGGGCCTCTCGGCTTCGCTTGCGATCGTGGTTTGGGCGGTGACCGCCTCTGTCGCGAGCGCTGACAGCGTGGCGCGCGGATCGGCCGCCTTCCATCGCGGCGACTATGTCCGGGCGGCTCGGGAGCTCGCGCCGGCCGCCGAGCGTGGCAACGCGCGCGCCCTCGGCATGCTCGGCTTCTTGTATGAGCACGGCTTCGGCGTGCCGCAGGCCTATGCAGCCGCCGCCGACTGCTACTATCGCGGCGCCGTGCAGGGCGACCCGTTCGCGCAGGCCCAGCTCGGCCTGATGTACGACAAGGGTCACGGCGTTCCGACGGATTTCGTGCTGGCCTACAAATGGCTCAATCTGGCCGCGGCCCGCTCGAACGGGTGGCAGCGCGATGCCTATCTCCGGTTCCGCGATGCGGTCGCATCCAAGCTTTCGACCTATGAGATCATTGCCGGACAGCGGTTCGCACTGGAATGGGCGCCCGATCGGCCGGCGCCGGACGTGCACCTGACCGTCAAGTAATCGCGGCTTACGAGGGCGCGCGTATGAGGCTCGCGGACATGCGCCTGCCTCGTACCTTGCGCCGCCGCAACCGGCGCCAGCCGATCACGATCCCGCTGATCGAGATAAGCGTGCCAGCCGCCGACAGCAGCCACACCACGACGTCGCGCGCCGGCGAGATGCGCAGCAGCAGCGGGACGTCGAGGCTGTGCAGCGCGTTGAACAGCCAGCGGTAGGACCGACGGCTATCGTCGCTGCGGTCGAGGATCTCGCCGGTGACGGGCGAAATGTGCAGCCAGGTGTGAGCAGGATCGTCGAAGCCGATCCGCAATACGGGAAGCTCGCGCGCCTGGTGCAGCGTGTACCAATAGGCATCAGGCTGATCCAGCTGTCGCGCCGATATCATCGTTGCTCCCGGCATGGCGCGCCGGGCCGCCGCGATGATCTCGTCACGCGAGATCGCTACAGGCGCGCCGGTCGCGGGATCGGCGAGGCTGCGGCGGCCACTACCATCGTCGAGCAACATCAACCGATGTCCGCCGATCCAGACGAAGCGCGCCTCCACCGCGGGCATGGAGGGTGCCGACTGGAAGCCGGCGACGATGTCGGGCGTGTCATGGCCGCTGTAGCCGATCGTAATCTCACGGGTGACGCCGCGAGGGGAGAACGCGCCGCCGGGATTGAGCGAGAGCCAGCCGCTGAACATCCAGGTGAGAACGAAGATGCCGCCGATCAGGCCGGCAATGTGATGCCAGGCCATCCAGCCGCGATAGGGCGAGACGGCGCCGCTCGCGTAGCGGCGCGTCAGCCGCATGCGCAAAATGCCGATCCAGAAGCCGGTAACCGCGACGACAAGACAGACACCCGAGATCCACAGCACCACATCCCGCCACAGCGGGCCGTCCTTGCGCAACACGGTCGGATAGATCCAGTGCGGGATCGAGCCAAGCCAATTCCAGATGCGCTCGCGCCGCGTGGTGTCGAGCGCGATCTCGCCGGTGCGCGAGGAGACATAGAGCTCCGTGCCATCGGCGTCACCGAGGCGGATCAGATAGAGCGGCCGCAACGAATCGAAGCGCGCCGTGACCGACCATTGGTCGCGCGTGATCGTTTCGATCAAGCGCGGCTGCACAGCATGCGGATGATGAGCGGTAATGGCCAGCGCCTGGTCCGGCATGATCCGGTCGATCGCGCTGCCGTCGATCGCCGAAATGGTGATCATCCCTCCCTCCCAGCCGGCCACCCGATAGACGGGCGTGTCGTCCATCATCGAAAGTCGCAGATCACGCGGATAACGCTCGACACCCGCGATCGCCATCGCGCGATCAGGCGTGACCCGCACCTTGCTCCAGGGAATGACAGGAAGCGCGGCGAGGCGCTCGCTGTCGGTGAGGCGCGGAAAGGCCACGTACATCATGACGAGGCCGGAGATGAACCACATCGCGAACAAGAGACACGTCGCAATGCCGATCCAGCGATGGACGATATAGAGCCACCGCCGCCCGCGCCGGATCAGAGCGTTGCGCATGGTCAGAACTTCACGTTGACGGACAATTCGGCGGTACGCGGCATGCCCAGCAGCCACTGCCCGGTGCCGTTCGAGGTCACCGCGTAAGCCTTGTCGAACAGATTGTAGAGGCGGAACGCGACCGTGGTCCGGTCGTCCGGCTTCCACCTGACGCCGCCATTGACCACATTGTAGCCCGGCCGCAGCTGGGTGTTGGCGAGATCGGAGTACATCGCACCGACGATCTGCACGCCGCCATAGGCCGACCAGTTGGGCGCGAAGTCCCAGGTCAGCCAGACGTTCGAGACCTGCTGCGGCACGTTGACCGGGACATTGCCGTTGAAGCTCACGATCTTGCCGCCGACCACCTGGCTGTTGTTGTCGTATCTGGCGCGCAACAGCGCAACATTGGCATCGACGCGCCAGCCGTCGTTCAGCGCGAGCCCGATCGATCCTTCGACCCCGCGGGATGATTGCTGGCCGATCTGCAATGCCAGGCCGCCGGTGGGGTTGCCGGGATCGGGAATCGTGAGCCCGGTCTTGACGATCTCGTAGGCAGCCAGCGTCCACTCGCCGCGACCGCCCCAGAACGACTGCTTGACCCCGATCTCGGTCTGCTTGCCCGTCGCAAGCTGGAACGTTTTCTGCGTGGTCGACAGTGAGATCAAATTGCTGACCGGATCGACGCCGACCGCGTACTGGCCATAGAATGCGAGGTTCTTGATCGGCTCGTAAACGAGGCCAGCGCGCCAGCTCGTGCCTGATAGCGTCGTCTCGAAACTGTTTGCCGGCGCCTTGTAGTCGGTGCGGTCCACCTCGGGGCGATCATACCTGACCCCGGTGACGAGCGACAACTGATCGGTCAGCGAGAGACGATCCTCGGCGAACAGCGCGTATTGATTGACGATCGCATTGAAGCCCGGCGTGGTCGCCGTCGTCGTCGCGAAGAACGACCCGGGATCGAACACATAAGGATTGACCGACGACGCGCCGCCATAGGGCGAGTTATTGGTGTGGGTGAAGTCGATCCGGTTGACGTCGAAGCCGGCGACAAACTGGTTCGCAAGTCCAAACACGTGACCACTGAAGGTCGCATCCATCCGATTGCCGAGCTGCTTCTGGTCGTGGAAGATCTCAATATAGCTCGTGCGATCGATCAGCTGGGTCTTCGGATTCCAGGTGTAGTTCTCGATGTCGCGCCAGTGCCGCTCGCTGGTCAGGTAATACAGCGTGTTGTTGATCTTGAAGCCGTCGGCGACGTCCCACTCGGTCTTGAACCGGGTCCAGCTGTCCTGATAGCGGATCGCGCTGTCCAATGCATTGTAGTTCTTGAAGCGCAGCGCGTCCTGGATCGAGCCGTTGATCAGCGGCGTGCCGAAATAGCGCGACGGGCTGCGGTCGCCGTAGTCCTCCGAGAGCGTGAAGGCGAGATTGTCCGACGCCTGCACCCGCACGGCAGCGGAGACTACCGCGTTCGAGGTCTTGTCGCGATCGACCCAGCCGTCCGACATGTTGCCGGTAGCGTTGATGCGGTACGACACATTGGGATCGATCGGACCGGTGCTGTCCACGGACAGCCGCCGCGTCATGTTGCTGTCGAGCGAGACCTCGGCCTCGTTAGTGGGCGTATTGAGCGGTTTTTTCGGGATCACGTTGATGACGCCACCGATCGCGCCTTCGCCGTACAGCACCGAGGCCGGACCGCGCAGCACTTCGATGCGCTGCGTCGACCAGGTGTCGTAGGGGAATGTCAGGGTGCCGGAGCCGATATAGAAGCGCGTGCCGTCATACAGCGTCATCACCGAGTTGCTGCCGGCAAAGCCGCGGGTGCTGAACGACAGGCCGCCATTGCCGGGCGCCGGCGTCGCGACGAACCCGGCCGCGTCCTGGGTGACGGCATCGAGCACATTGTGCTGGCCGCGTTCGGCGATGGTCTGCGCCGTGATGATCTCGACGCTGGCCGGCGTCAGCAGCGGTGTCAGATTGAGACGACTGCCGGTGCCGCCCTGCGTGGTGGCATTGAGCGTCGGCGATGCCGATCCCGATGCGCCCGACGCTGCGACGCGCGGCGCGTTGCTGGCTGTTGCGATCGTCGCGGGCCTCGGCCGTGGCCGCGCCGCAGCGGCCATGTCACGGCTGCGCGCCGCAGGCTTCGGCTTGGCGGTCACCGAGGGCGCGACCTCGATCGGATCGAGCCTGGTTGGTGGAGGTGTTTGTGCCGAGCCTTCGGCCGGCAACAACAGCGATGACAGGGAGCAGACGAGACCGAGGCGCCATTTGCGCGCAACGGGAAAGGACGGAGACATGAAACGACTCGCGGTAACGTGGCACGTCACCGCGAACGCGGACTGGCGCATTGCCCAAAAGGCAGTGCTCCGATCCCACCAGGACGCCCCCGCCCGATGTGCTCGCGTGTGACCACGACTGACGGCAGGTCTCCTGGCTCACGGGTCATCGCCTGTCGACGCCTTCCCGGGCCGATGGCCCAGTGGCAAATTGACGAAAGGCTCGCCGTTTACAGTTGCGGGGACAGCTGCGGTATTGGGGTTACCCTCGCACCGCATTCCCTTTTGATCCCCGAAGGGAACCGTCGGCAAAAAACGATAGGTGGTGCCGGCAAGGCTGTCAATTCGATGCGATTGTCGCACACATGCTTTGCGGGATGGAGCTGCGGCGATGACATAGCGGCATCCGCGGATGACGCGGAGATGTAATCCCGTCATCGTGAGGAGCCGCGAAGCGGCGTCTCGAAGGATGCATGGCCACAGCCGGGCGTCCATCCTTCGAGGCTCGCTCTGCTCGTGCCTCAGGATGACGGAACCATAAGCTCACATCACTCGATGTCGACACATCCCTGCATGATCGCATCGATCTCGGTGCGCGACAGAGCACCCATCTCGGCGATAAACACGATGCGCGTGCGCGGCACGCCGGGCGACGGCACGCCGCCCGCACCCAAGGTCGCGCGGCCGCCGGCGAGTTGAAACACCGTCAGCCGCCCGGGCTGTTCCACCGTCTCGAACAATCCCTTCGCCCGCGCCAGCTTCGGCGCCAGTCTGCCGATCGCCTGCTGCAAGCGCGGCAGCACGACGGGCCGCTCCGAGGTCCAGCTCAGCGTCTCGAAGCGATCCGACGACGGCCGTCGCGGCGCGGCCTCGCGCGGCGCCGGCACATGATCGAGGTCCGCCGGGAACAGTAGCGCGGCCGGCACCTCGCCATGCAAGGCATCAACCACCACGGCCGCCGGACGCGCCGCGCGCACGGCGTCGCGGATCGCAGCGCACGCGGCGGCGTCGGCCAGATCGACCTTGCTCAGCGCCACCACGTCCGCCGCCCGGAGCTGCGACCGCAGCAGAGCATCGTTCAGCACCGCCGCAGGCTGCGCCGCGTCGACCACGCACAGCACCGTCTCAAGCGGCGCCTCCTTCCAGATCACGGGATCCATCAGGTTGCGCACGATGTCGGCGGGATCGGCGATCCCGCTGGTCTCGATCACGATGAATTCGGGACGCGGATCACGCCGCAACAGCGTGGCGAGCGTGCGCAGCAGGTCGCCCTCCAGCGTGCAGCAGATGCAGCCATTGCTCAGGCTGACCACGCCGTCGCTGGCGCCCGCGATCAGCTCGGCGTCAATATTGATCGCACCGAAATCGTTGACCACGGCGGCGATGCGCCGCCCTTGCGCATGCGCCAGCAGATGGTTGACGATCGTGGTCTTGCCCGCCCCGAGGAAGCCCGCGACCAGCAGGATCGGGACCGGCACCTCAGCCCCCCGTGACGGGGCGGCGCACCGGCCGGCCGGGACGCGCCGCGACATCGAGCACACCATCGCTGATCAGCGGCTGGCCGCTGACCACGAGATGCCGCACGCCCTCCGCCGGACGATTCATCGCGGAAAAGGTCGCGCGATCGCTCAGCGTCTCGTAGTCGAACACCACGACATCGGCGTCGGCGCCGACCTGCAGCCGGCCCTTGGCCCGCATCGCCGGCGTGCTCGCCGACAGGATCTCGGCCGGGATCAGCGCGCATTTGCGGATGCCTTCGAGCAGCGACACTTTCTTGCGCTCGCGCACCCATTCGCGGATGAAGCGGGTGAAGCAGCCGGCCGAGCGCGGATGCGAGGTGGCATCATCAGGCAGCGGCCAGGCGTCGCCGCTGTAGGGACGGCCGTCCGACAGCGTCCACGGCATCGCGTCGGAGGCGATCGCGCCGCCCGGATACAGCACCGCCATATCGAGCAGATCGCGATGATGCGCGTTGTTCTCGATGTCGAGCACGTGCCACAGCACCAAGGTCGAGGGCTCTTCGGCCTGTGCCGCCAGCAGCTCCTCGCGGCTGCCGAAACGGTGACCGTCGGTCACGCGCTGCACCGAATCGTAACCGAGGCCGTTGCGCTCTTCGAATTTCGGATCGCTGAAGAAGGTCGCCGCCAGCACGGTCGAGCCGGTGCCGTAGGGATAGGCCTCCACCGTGATCGGCAGGCCTTGCGCCTGCGCTTTCGCGATCAGCCCAACACAGCGTTCGATATCCGTCTTGCTCGACGAGTTGAAGTGGCAGATGTGCATATGCGCGCCGGTGGCGCCGGCATAGCCGATCAGGCGGATATAGGCCTCAGCCGCGCTCTCGGGATCGATGCGCGACATGTACGCGACGTGGGTGAAGGTCGGCACCGCATGATCCGCCGCGAGCTGGCACACCGCGGTCAATTCCTGCACGCCGGCACCCGGCGCATAGGCGTTGAGAATGCCGATCCCGATACCGCCCTCGTTCAGGCCGATCGCGAGGCGGTCGAGGATGCCGCCGACCTCGCCTTCGGTCGCGACGTTTTCGATCCAGCGGCGATCGCGCATCGCGGCACCAAACGATTCCAGCGAGCTTTCCGAATTCGAACCGGTCATCGCACCGATGCGCGCGAAGGCCCAGTTGGCGGCGGCGCCGTAGTTCAGCACTCTGCCCTTCTCGGCCTGGCGCTTGTACCAGGACGCAACCGGCAGCACGCCGGCCTCGAGGTCGAGCGACGTCGTCACCCCGTCGAACGCCTGCATGCGGTCGGCCGGAATGGTCTGGCCATGCGCGTGCAGGTCGATGAAGCCCGGCGCCACCACGAGCCCGGTCGCGTCGATCTGCCGTTCGGAACCGCCGAGGCCGGTGCCGACCGCGGCGATCTTGCCGTCGACGACGGCGACATCGCCGATCGCGTCCATCCCGCTGGCCGGATCCACCACCCGGCCACCGCTGATCACCAAGCCACCCATCTCGCCACTCCCCGCATTCCGAAACCGACCGGTCCCTTGTCGAGCACAGAGAAGCGCATCGCACTGATCGCAGCAAGCCGGCCAGGGTTGTGGCGACATGCTGTGACGGAATATCCGCCGCGCGGTGATGGCGATTGCAGAGCGAGGCCTTTCCTACGCTCCGGTTGCACGACGCGACGGCAGCCCGCGCCAGAGATCGGGGCCGGGCTTCACGCGGCTCGCCACGAGCTTCGGCGGCGTGCGGTCCTTGGTGTGGTCCTTGGCGATCGCCGCTTCGACCGCCCGCTTGAGCCTGGCATTGTCGATCTGCGCCAGGAATCGCCGGACGACGGCCTCCTGATCCGCGGTCTGACCAGCGATCGCCGCGCACAGTTCCGCGGTCGTCCTGCGGAAGAAGTGGAAGGCGTCATCGGCCGCGCCACCCAGCCGGTCAACCTCGCCGGCCACGCCGAGCGCATGCATCCGATCGTCGTCGTCGAGCGTCACCGCGAAGCGCAGCACGGCAAGCTGCCAGGCACGGAGCAGCTTGCTCTCCGGTTCGGTCGCATTCTCGCGCATTAGTCGAACACCCCGCGCGCCTGACTTCCTTCGGCTGTCGAGGGAGGTCGGGCGTGGCGCGACTATCCTTGTGCGGGAATAGATTTTCGAGGGGAGCGCGCGCCCGATCGCATAGGAATCGCATAGGCGGAGCGCGGCGAGCCCCAATTCGCTCAGATCCCCTCGAACTGCAGCCGGGCCAGCCGGGCGTAGAGGCCGCCAGCGGCGACCAGTTCGGCGTGGGTGCCCTGCTCGACGATCCTGCCCTGGTCCATCACCAGGATGCGGTCGCAGGACAAGACGGTCGCCAGCCGATGCGCGATCACCAGCGTGGTGCGGTGGCGCATCAGTTCCTCCAGCGCGGTCTGCACCAGCGTCTCGCTTTCGGCGTCGAGCGCCGAGGTCGCCTCGTCGAGCAGCAGCAGCGGCGCATCGCGCAGGATCGCGCGCGCGATCGCGATGCGCTGGCGCTGGCCGCCGGACAGCGTCACGCCACGCTCGCCAAGCTGGGCGTCGAAGCCGCCGGGCAGCCGGCGCAGGAATTCGCTGGCATGGGCGAGATCGGCGGCACGCTCGACCTCGGCGTCGGTCGCATCGGGCCGGCCGAACCGGATGTTCTCGCGGGCGCTGGCGGCGAACACCACGGAATCCTGCGGCACCAGCGCGATGCGCGCGCGCACCTCGGCCGGATCGGCCTGCCGGATCGGCACGCCGTCGAGCGAGATGGTGCCCGATTTCGGATCGTAGAAGCGCAGCAGCAGATGGAACAGCGTGCTCTTGCCGGCGCCGGACGGGCCGACGATCGCGACCTTCTCCCCTGACCGGACCGAGAGCGACACTTCATCGACCGCAAGCGCGTCGGGCCGGGTCGGATAGGCGAAGCTGACATCGTCGAAACCGACATCGCCGCGCGCCGGCTGCGGCAGCGCGCGCGGCGAAGCGGGCGCCGCGATCTGCGGCCTGACGCGCAAGATCTCGAACAGCCGCTCGGCGGCGCCCGATGCGGCCGAGACCTCGCCCCAGACCTCGCTGAGCTGGCCGAGGCCGCTCGCCGCGAACGCCGTGTAGAGAATGAACTGGCCGAGCCGGCCCGGACTGATGGTTCCGACCAGCACGTCGTGCGAGCCGACCCAGAGGATCACGACGACGCTGGCGAACACTATGAAGATGACGATCAGCGTCAGCACCGCGCGCGCCTTGGTCGAGCTGCGCGCGGCTTGATAGGCCTGCTCGACCTCGCCGGCAAAGCGCGTCCTGGCGAGCCGTTCGCCGGTATAGGCCTGCACGGTGCGGATCGCATTGACCAGCTCCGAGGCATAGGCGCTGGCATCGGCCAGCGTGTCCTGGGCGGTGCGCGACAGCCGCCGCACCCAGCGGCCGAACGCCACCAACGGAATCACGATGATCGGAATCGCGAGCAATACGAAGCCGGACAGCCGCGGGCTGGTGATCACCATCATCGCGGCGGCGCCGAAGAACAGCATCAGATTGCGCAGCGCAATCGATACCGACGCGCCGACCGCGGACTTGATCTGCGTGGTGTCGGCGGTGAGCCGCGACACCAATTCGCCTGACCGCGCGGAATCGAAGAACGAGGGCGACAGCGAAATCAGATGCGCAAACACGTCGCGCCGGAGATCGGCGACGATGCGTTCGCCGATCGTCATCACGAGGTAATAGCGCGAGGCGCTGGCGCATGCGAGCACCGCGACGACCGCGATCATCACGCTGAAATAGCTGTTGATCATCGCGATGCCTTCGGGCGTGAAGCCCATATCGATCATCCGTCGCACCGCGACCGGCACGATCAGCGTGGTGATCGCGGCGATCGTCAGCGAGATCAGCGCGAGGATCGCCCGGCCCTTGTAGCGCGCCACATAGGGCGCGAGCGCAAGCAACGGCCGCAACCGGGCACGGCTCTTCGCCGGCTCCGTGATCTGGCTCTCGATGAAGGCTTCCTCATCGAGCAACGCGTCGCGCGGGGGCTGCGGGGCGCCACGCGGGGTCTCAAGCTGTTCGGCTACGCTCATCAATCTAGACCGGTTCTATCGCCCCCCACATAGGCCCGCCGACCCCCGGCTGGCAAATCCGGTAAAGTCCCAATCCGGTGATGGGCTTAGGCCCTTTCTTGGCTTGTTTTGGCGGGCTCCATGGGTTATAGACCCGCTCAAATCCCGTATTCCAGACATCTTGAGACGGGCGCCGGCGCGCCGAAGGAACTGTCATGAAAGCCGATATTCATCCGAATTATCATACGATTAAGGTCGTCATGACCGACGGCACCGAGTACCTGACCCGCTCGACCTGGGGCAAGGAAGGCGACACGCTGAACCTCGACATCGACCCCAAGTCGCACCCGGCCTGGACCGGCGGCACCCAGCAGCTGATGGATCGCGGCGGCCGCGTCTCGCGCTTCCAGAAGAAGTTTTCGGGCTTCCTCAAGAAGGACTAAAGTCCGCTTCGGGATCGCCCCGGCACCACACGCAAAACGCCCCCGACTCGGGGGCGTTTTTGTTTTTGGGGGCCGCTCCGGATTGGCGGGCTGAACGGGCCCGCGATTCTCCTGCTGCGTCGTCCTGGCGAAAGCCAGGACGACACCAAATGTGTTGCACCGGCTGCGAGTCACACATCCGCCCTCTCGCGACATGATCTGTCCGAGCTTTGCATTTGTTTCGCCGCTCTGGAAACAGAGGGCGCAGGGAAAGTCGGGTGCCGATCGCACCCATGGGCCCCGAGCAATGGGTAGAAAGCTCGGGGGTAGGACCACAGGTGTAACCGGAAACAACCCGGCTTTCCCTGCGCGATGGGTTACGGCTTATACGTGCTCACCCCGGTGAGACTGGGCTTTGTTGTCACCGCTTTCGCAAACGCTTGCGCACTTTGCGAAAGGACACCTACCGCTAGGGCGTCAGGCCTGCACGATTTCACCGTCCGCCGCATGCGCACTCGTCAGTTGCACACTCGGCGTCCACCGCATCTCACCGCAACACCGTGACGATGCGCAGCGCCCCTCGATCGGGTGAGACGGGTGTTCTATACACTGGGTTATCCTTCGGATAAAGCGAAATATTTTCGCGCGCGAGGATTGACAGGTTTTACTGAGTTGCCCGTCGAGTTGTTTTGTCGCACCCGACGCAACAGGATTGATCGCGCACCGCATGAACGGGCTAATTCAGTCATGGATTCGCCATGCACGGCTTGTCCCGTGCGTCCACTTCTTCTGCGAGGAAGCATGGATGGGGCGACTTCTTTAAGCCCGTTGCGGTCAGCCGGCGGCTTCGCGCAAACTTGCTTCGTAACGCGCGCTAGCCCGCTCGAAGTCGCGGCGCGCTTCTTCGCGGTCGGAGCGGCCCTCTTCAAGCGTCAACGAATCCCATTTGCTCCGTTCTGTGGCGAAAAAATCGCCGCCATAGACGTGGATTGCGCCGCTCAGCCGGTCGATTGGATTGATGACCGAATGGATGATGTCGGTGCCGAGCGGCACGGTATCGCGCACGCACAAGGCCCTGGCGCCAGCAGCCTCGATCCTGTTCGGCTCGCCCGGAATGCGCCGCCAGAAGACGTTGTCCTCACGGCCCGCATAAACGCCGATCACGGCCCACATGTGATGGTCGTGAGGTGGCACGATATAGCTTGGGGGCCACACCACGTTGAGAATGGTCAGCGTCTCGGAATGGAAGAGCGCGCGGCTTTCGGGACGCTGCGGCTCGCCGAGTCCCTTGAATACCGCGGCCGGTTCAGACATCGCGCGGGCAACGATCTCGTGAATGGCTCGGTGCGACGGGTCCGCCGCGAACGCTGCGCGGCAGTCGGCAACGAAACGCTCGGTGTCAAACATCGCGATTCCCCTTTGGACAAATGTCGGGTGGGCGGCGTAAGAATGTCGCGGCTTGCTCAATGTGTCCAATGCATTTATTATTTATCTATTCATGCAATTGGCGCATTGAAAATGGACCTTCGACAGCTGCGCACCTTCGTCGTCGTGGCCGAGGCAGGCGGCTTTGCCGCCGCTCACCAACAGCTGCGTCTGAGCCAGCCGGCGGCCTCTCGCCAGATCCAGGCGCTCGAGGACGAACTCGGGATTCCGTTGTTCGATCGCGTCGGCCGCGGGATCAAACTGACTTCAGAAGGCGAGGATCTGTTACGACGCGGCCGCCGTCTCCTGCAGGATGCCGAATCGTTCGGCGAGCGTGCCCGCGCGCTGAGAACCGGCAAGGCCGGCGCGCTGCGCGTCGGCTGCAGCACCCAACATATGGAAACGGTGCTCGCCAATTTCCTCCCCATGTTCCGGCGCAAGCACCCTTCCGTGGTCATCGATTTGATCGAGGATGGTGGTGCCCGCGTTCCGGATCGTCTGCAGCGCGGCGACGTTCATCTCGCGATCATTCCAGCCGCCGAAGACGGCTATCACCGCCGGTTGCTGGCTCCCGTGCATATGCTTGCTGCGGTTTCGCCGCGGCATGGCTTCGCAAGCAGGCGGAAGCTGGAGATTGCCGAACTCGCCGAAGAGTCATTGCTGCTCCTGCGGCGGGACTTCGCATCTCGCGGCTGGTTCGATGCCGCCTGCAACGTCGCACACATCAGGCCACGTGTGATCCTCGAAAGCGCAGCGCCTCACACCCTGCTCGCGCTGGCAAAAGGCGGCAACGATGTCGCCATCGTACCGTCGAATGTCCAGATCCCGTCCGCGGGCGTCCGCGCCTTTCCGCTGATTCACAGGGGCGCCTCGATCGGGCGATGGACTGCCGTGGCTTGGGATCCGCAGCGCTTTCTGGCCCCTTATGCCAAATCCTTTATCGACGAACTCGTCGCCTATTGCGGCCAGCACTATCCGGGACGCGAGTTTGCCAAGCGCGTCTCTCCTCTACCGAGGCCGGAAGAAACAAAGGCGTAGCCGCCTTGCGGGAATCGCTGCGGATAGCCCGCTTCCGGGACCCGCCACGACGGCTCAATCACGAACAGGAAATGGTAGCTCGCGCCGTCGCGCGGATTCCAACGGCGAACCTAGCGCGGACGCTTCGGTCGCTTGAGTTCGGCGACCTTAAACTTCCCCGCGGCCTGCAGGCTGCTGCAAAGCCACCAGGCCCTGTTTCGGTACTCGCCCAGGAACCATTTGGTTTCGACGCAATCGACGTAGGATTTGTAGGTGAGGTTGTCTCGGCACGTCGACGAGAACGGTCCGTATGTTTGTCCGCCCGCCGACTCGCTGCACCCGACCCAAGGGTCCTTGCCATGCGGGAGGCTCGATTCGCAGCCACCGTTGCAATTGCTCGCGACTTTCTCCAGCGCGGCAATCCTGCCCAGCACTGAATCCGGCGCCGGCGACGGCGCTCGAGCGGTTGACGACGACGTCTGGGTAGTTCTCGATCTCCGGTGAGATACCCCCGTGGTCACCACCTGTGTCGCACGATTTGGCCTTGCCACCGGCTTCGGCGCCTCGACCGTGATGGAAGGAAGCGGCTTGGCTGGGTCTGTTTGCGACGCTGCCGGGCCGCACAGCCAGACAGTTGACAACACGGCGACGGCTGAAGGCGCGACAAGGCTCGACGGCAATCTCATGACATAGCCCTCCCAAATCCGGGACGGAAATGCCGTCCCGACGAGGGCACGGTACCATATAGCCCGAGTTTTGCTACCTAGGGTTGACGATAAATCTCCCAGTGTCTCACGATCGACATCGACATGGCGGCGAGAGAACGCCGACCGCTCGCACCTTTCCGGCGTCTGCTCCCGGCCCAAAGCCGAGCTCGAACGGCTCTTGCCGATATTCGCCTTTTGACCCGAAGCGGTTACTTGAACGACACCGACACGCGGTGGGATCGGATCGATTTTGCAGGCCCACGCCGTTAGGTCAACGGTTCTGCCCCATGGTCTCTTGTTCAGAAGTTGCCGGCGCCCCCTACTCTCGATCCAGCGGCCATGCTTTGGTCAAAACTGCGTTGAGTGTTTGGCAGGGTCATCGACTTGGAGAAAATACGATCGCCCTCCTTCGGGTGACATGGAACCGGGTGCCAAGTCGTTCCCTACCGCATTTTTGAGGTGCCCACCGCAAAGGCTTGTGATGGAACGGGCAAGGTTCGATAAGGCCGGGATTTTCGCTTTTGGCGATGCTCGGAGCGCTGTGACCTACTCGGTCGAAGTTTTTATCGTCACCGCGATCTACGGGAGCCTTGCGGCCTCCACACATTTCCTTCCCGCTATCAATCCAGCCGCGACACCGCTGTGGCCGCCAACCGGGGCTGCGCTCGCGCTCATGCTGCTGCGTGGCTACCGGATCTGGCCCGCGATCCTGGTGGGCGCTGTCGCGCCTTACCTGATGACCGACCGATCGCTCCTGGAGTTTGTCGCCGCCGGGATCGGCTGCCTCCTTGCTGCATTGGCCGGAACATGGCTGATCGGACGCTGGTCGAACGGACGCCAGACGTTTGCCACGCCATCCGGTGTCGCAAAGTTTGCAGGCATTTCCTTTGCGCCGACCGCGATGATCGGTTCATTCACCGCTTTGGCCGGATTCATCTTCGTCAACGAACCGAGCTTTCCCGATTCCATCGCCGCCGGGCTGACCTGGTGGCTTGCCGACGCAGCCGCGACCCTGCTGATTGCTCCGGTCATCGTGCTCTGGGCGATGATGTCCTTACGGATTTCCTCCAGGTGGGATCTGTTGGAATCGATCGCAGTTATCGCTCTCGCTGGTCTCATTGGGATCGTGGCCTACAGCCCGCTCATCGGCAGTGACCTCGTCAGCGACGATCTCAACGTGCCGTTGCCGCATCGCAGCCTGCTGGGCTTTCTGGCTTTGCTCCCGTTGATCTGGACCGGTCTGCGCGGCAATCGATGCACCGCGGCTACGGCTGCGCTCATTTTCACCGGAATGGCAGTCTGGGGGTTCGCGTTCGGTCATGATCCATTTCCGAAAACGGATCCGAACGGAGCGTTGTTGTCGCTGCTCGTGCTTTCGATCAGCGTATCGGCGCCCCCTCTTGCCCTGGCTGCGGCAATTGCCACGCGTCAGACCACGGAAGCCCATCTGCTTTCTGTGCAGGACCAACTGAACGGTCAACTTGAACGGAACGCCTTGGCGCTCGACAGCATCAGGCGGCACTTCCAAACCCTTATCGAAGGCGTCGTCGACTATGCGATTTTTGCGCTTGATAGAGAAGGACACGTTACGAGTTGGAATAGCACCGCTCAAAAAATCATCGGCTACACCTCGGAAGAAATCATCGGCAAGCATTTTGGAATATTTTATCGGCCGGATGAACGCCGCGCGGGTTCGCCAACACACGCGCTGGAGACGGCAATCGAAAGAGGCAAGTACGACGTCGAGGGTTGGCGCATCAGAAAGAATGGTACGCCGTTCTTCATCACGGGCTCGGTCTCGTCGAGCCATGATGACTCAGGAAATCTGATCGGCTTCATCAGCATTCTGCGGGACGCAACCGAGCGACGCGACGCAGAGGAGAAGCTGGTTCAGGCGCGCGAACAGCTCGCGATGTCGCAGAAGATGGAGGCAATCGGCAAGCTGACCGGCGGAATTGCACACGACTTCAACAATCTATTGATGATCATCGGAGGCAGTGCCCAGATTTTCACTCGCCTGCTTGATCCAAAACTGCCCAAGGCAATTGAAGCCATACAGACCGCGGCCAAACGAGGCGAAAGCCTCACACGCCAATTGTTGACATTCTCTCGCCATCAGCATCTCAGCCCGACGGTCGTCGATCTGAATGCGTCCATCAAGAACATGCGGACCATGATCGAGAGCTCGCTGCGCGGGAACATCGTGTACAATGAGAACGTCGGCGAGGGTGTCGCGTCGGTGAAGGTGGACCTCGCCGAGCTGGAACTTGCGATCGTCAACATCGCCGTTAATGCCCGCGATGCAATGCCAAGCGGCGGCACGTTCACCTTATCCGTCCATGCGGTGACCGCGAACCAGGAAACCGGCGGCGATCGCCGCGCAAAGGCTTTCTTTGCGATAGCGCTTGGCGATACCGGCACCGGCATTCCGCCAAACCTGCTGTCCAAGATGTTCGATCCGTTTTTCACGACCAAAGAGGTCGGCAAGGGTACCGGGCTCGGCTTGTCCCAAGTCTATGGTTTCGCGCACCAGGCCGGCGGCACGGTGACGGCGGACAGCAAGGTTGGACAGGGAACAACGATTACAATCTACTTGCCGTCCTGCGCAGACGAGCAAATCACCAGCAAAGAGCTGGCCGCCGCCAGAACAAGAGCAAGGCAGCCGCAGCGGCAGACGGTTCTCGTTGTCGACGACAGCCCCGAGGTGGCGGATGTGACATCTTCGCTGTTCGAGCATCTGGGCTATGACACGATCTATCGAGATTCGGCCGAAGCGGCGCTGAAATTGCTCGAAGCCGGTACAAAGATCGATCTCGTCTTCAGCGATATCGTCATGCCCGGGACCATCGATGGCGTCGGGCTCGCGAGAGAAGTCAGGTCGCGATACCCCGGTTTGCCCATCGCCCTTACAACCGGTTACAGCGATGCCGCAAAAGCGGCTCCGCCAAGTCTAAGGATCCTCCGCAAGCCATTCGACACCGACGCACTGAGAGATTTTATCCACGATCTTGCGCCGCCGCGACCACCGCGATCATCCGGCACGTCCATGACGTCAGACACGACTGAAGCCTCGCGCAGAAATTGACCGGTCGCACCATTGCAGAAGCAGCTCGTCGCGCAGCTTGACGAAGCGTTGATCCGCACCATCACTGCTGGTGGACATGACTGCTTCTAGCGATCCTGGAAGGCCAGCCGCGCACCGAGCGCGACCAGGATGCTGCCGCCGATCCGCTGCATGATGCGCTGCGACGTCTTCGAGCGCTGCAGCCTCGACATCACGGCGCTGGCGAGGAACACGCAGACGATGTCGACCGCCGAGAAGGTAAGGTTGACTGTTGTGCCGAGCAGAAACAGCTGGGCCCAGACCGGCAGGCTGGCCGACGCATCGACGAATTGCGGCAGGAACGCGAGGAAGAAGATCGCCGTCTTCGGATTGAGCACCTCGACGACGATGCTTTGCGCGAAGGCGCGCTCCGCCGAGAGCGGGGCAAGTGTGGGGCGCTTTGCAGTGTCGCGGTCGCGGAACAGCGACAGCCCGAGCCAGACCAGGTAGGCCGCACCGGCAAGCTTCATCGCCATGAACAGCGGCGGCACCGCATGAAACAGCAGAGCGAGGCCGGCCGCCGCGCCGACGACATGGACATAGCCGCCGAGATGCAGCCCGAGCGAGGCCATCAGCCCCGCGCGCCGGCCACCCGCCAGCGTGCGCGCCGCGGCGTACAGCATGGCGGGACCCGGGATCAGCGCGAATATCGCGGTCGTGATCGCGAAGGCGAGGTACAATTCCATCGGGCGCTTTCGTCTCAACTCGCCGGGATCATCGCGGCGACCTCGCGGTCATGGGGATTGTCGCTTGCCTCAAGCCCTGCGATGACGCCGGCGCGATCCTCGAGCTTGCGGTTCTGGCTCATCTTCTTCTTGGCGTCGATCCGCGTGATCGGCATCCGGAAGCCGACGATCCCGCGCAGCTGCGCCTTGATGAAATCATCAGGCGCGTCGCTGACCTGCCAGACTTCCGGACGCGCATTCTCGTGCAGCTCGGTCAACCGGGTCACGACGTCGAGCAGACGGTCGGCATCCTCGAAGAACTCGGCCGCGCCATAGGCGTGGACAGCGACGTAATTCCAGGTCGGCACCACCTTGCCGTGCTCGGCCTTGGTCGCGTACCAGGACGGCGTCACATAGGCGTCGGGCCCCATGAAGATCGCCATCGCCTCACCGACTGCGGGCAGCTTCCACTGCGGATTGGGCCGCGCGACGTGACCGTACAGCGTGCCGTAGTCGCCCTCGTTCTCATTGAGGATCAGCGGCAGCGGCGTGCCGATCAGGCCGTCGGCGGTTGCGGTGACCAGCGTCGCGAGCCGCGACGCCCGCATCGCGGCGTGGACCGGACCGAGCTCATCCATCCTGAAATGCGGCGGCAGGTACATGGTAGACCTCTGGTGGACCCCATCAATTGCTGCTCGCACCATAGCGCTGAAGTGGCCTATGATAAGAGCCACTTTCGATCATCTTGATTGGTCCACTATGCCCCGCCTGCGCACCACGATCAGCATCCCTTCGCTCCGGGCCGTCGACCGCGCCGCCGGACAGGTCGGGCGCCAGATCGCGCAGGCCCTGCGCGCCGCGATTGCGAGCGGCGAACTGAAGGCCGGGGAATTGCTGCCGTCGACCCGCGCGCTGTCGGCCTCGCTCGGCGTTGCGCGCGGCACGGTCACGGAAGCCTTCGAGCAGTTGCTGGCCGAGGGCTATCTGGAATCGCAGGTCGGTGCCGGCACCCGCGTCGCGCCGACGCTTGCCGAGCAGGCTCGGCCCGTCGTGGTCCATCGCAAGCCGAACAAATCAGCGCCGATCCGGTTGCCGCCGCGCGCGGCGCGGCTTGGCAAAGTGGCGGCGGCCTTCACGCCGATGCCGGAAGTCCCGTTTGCGATCGCGGTCCCCGGCAGCGCGGTCGCGCCCGACGACCATTGGCGCCGCCTCGGCAACCGCGTGCGCGCATCGCGCGCCGCGGCGCCTTCGAGCTATGGCGATCCGCGCGGCCTGATCGAGCTGCGGCAGGCGATCGCCGACTATGTGCGCAAATCCCGCGCGGTGCATTGCGAGCCCGAGCAGGTCGTGATCACGGCCGGCACCCAGCAAGGCCTCTATCTCGCCGGCCGTGTGCTGCTGTCGTCAGGCGATCGCGTCTGGGCCGAGGATCCCGCCTATCCCGGCATGACCGCCGTGCTCGACGAGCTCGATCTCGTCACCACGCGCGTATTGGTCGATGCGCAGGGCATCGACGTCGATGCCGCGATCGCCGCGTGCCCGCACGCACGCGCAACTTTCGTGACGCCGTCGCATCAATATCCGCTGGGCATGCCGATGAGCATGGCCCGCCGCAATGCGCTGGTGGCGTGGGCGCAACGAAGCAATGCCTGGATCGTCGAGGACGATTACGACAGCGAGCTGCGCTATGCCGGGCATCCCTTCCCGTCGATGCAAGGCCTCGCCCCATCGCGGGTGATTTATCTCGGCACGCTGAGCAAGGTGCTGTTCCCCTCGCTGCGGCTCGGCTACGTCGTGGCGCCCGCGCCGCTGATCGACGCCTTCGCCGGCGCGCGCGGGCTGCTCGACCGGCATTCGCCGACCGCCGATCAGCACGTGCTGGCGGCCTATATGCGCGAGGGGCTGTTCGAGGCGCATATCAGGCGCATTCGCGGCGTCTATGCCGCACGGCGTGCGACGCTGATCGCGGCGCTGACGCGTCACATGCCCGACGACGTCACGCTGCAGCCGAGCGACCAGGGCATGCATCTGTTGTTGTGGCTACCCCACGGCCTCGACGATGTGCAACTGGCAAAATCAGCGCTTGCCGCCGGCATCGTCGTGCGGCCGATTTCGCCGATGTACAAGGCAGCGGCGCAGCCCGGCCTGATGCTCGGCTTCGGCGGCTTCGAACCGGAGGAGCTGGAGGCGGCGGCGATCAGGCTGCGGCGCGTGATGGATCAGCACACGCCGCCACGGCGGACCAAGCCACGCCGCGCGGACGCGTCACACTGATTTGCTGTCCGGATTACTGCTCGAACGCCGCCTTGAGGCGGTTGAGCTGCGGCACCAGCGGGTTGCCGATGGTCGAGCGATCCGGCGCCGGCGCGTGGATCGTGGTGTCGAGGCGGCGGACGCGCGCCTGCAGATCCATCGAACGGGCGATCAGCTGCTGCAATTGCTCGGGCAGCTTGGTCACCATGTCGGCTGGGCCGGGATCGGCGGCCGACAGCTTCACCTTGGTCTTTTCGCGATTGGCCTGGGTCAGCGTCATCTCGCCTTCCTTGACCGCGCGATGCAGCAGCAGCCAGGAGGCGAGCTGCATCAGCCGCGTGGTCAGGCGCATGCTTTCGGTGGCATAGGTCAGGCTCACGGACCGTTCGAGCGCCTTGGCCTCGGCACGTCCGTCACCGTCGAGATAGGCGGCGGTCTGCTCGACCAGATCCATGCCTTCCCGGAACAGCACGCCGAATGCCGCAGAATTGGTCAGCCGTTCACTGAACAGTACAAGCCCGGCTTCGCTCTGGGAACGATCGGCCATGGTTAACGCCCTCACACCACCGTAACGCCCGCTGGCATCTGACGCGCCAGCTTATGATGAACAAATCATTGCGCGGGCGCGCCGAAGAGTCCAGCCGCAACCGGATTTATGGTTTCCAGCCGATAGGACGCACAAAAAAGAGCCGCCGTTTCCGGCGGCTTTTGAAGTTGATAACAGGGAGGCGTCAAACAGAGTGGACAGGAGCCACTCGGTGTCCAAACGAGGACAATGCAGTCATAATCGAGAAAGCTTAACCGATCGTAAATGAACGGATTTCTTGACGCTTTGTTTGCCATGTCGGCCATTGACCTAGTTTGGGACAGGTCTCTTCTTCCCCCTGAAAGGGGGAAGGTCGGATGGGGGTCAACCGCAGGCGACGGCGTATTTGGAGAGAGCTGATCCCCACCCGCTTTGCTCTGGTGAGCAAAGCGACCTCCCCTTTTCAAGGGGAGGTAGAGCAGCGTAGCCCGGATGGAGCGCAGCGAAATCCGGGAACGGTCCATCCGCGGATAGCGCGGCCCCGGATTGCGCTTCGCTCCATCCGGGCTACGAGGACCGAGTGATGTGGCGACCTACGACTTGAAGAACGCGTTGGCGGCGTCCTTCGACGCGCGCTTCTTCGTCATCGCTTCTTTCAGGCGATCGACTTCGGCGTTGAGCAGCGCGATGCGCTCGGTCAATTCCTCGACCGACAGCAGCGAGAGATCCTGTCCGATCTCGTGGCTGATTTTCTTCCGCGGCCGGTCCTCATCCTCAATCGGCATGTGTCTTCCCCGCGATGCTGATCTGGCGCCCTGCGCCCAGCGATGATAGATATCCGTCCAGAGGAGAATTTTGCAGTGACTTTCGTGTGCGCGCAACATCTGACGCGAATGCCCCGGCCCGACCGCAAGGAGTCTGACCGGACGGGATAGTTGCGCGCCTGCGCGCGAGGCATGAGCCGACCCCAAGCCCTTCCGATCATGCGGGAGGGCTTTTTGATTTTTGATTGTCCGGGATCGGCATCACCGAACGTGAAAGACTGCACCCATGACCAGGATTCTCATCACCAGCGCGCTGCCCTACGTCAACGGCGTCAAGCATCTCGGCAACCTCGTCGGCTCGCTGCTGCCCGCCGACGTCCACGCCCGCTTCCGCCGCCAGACCGGCTGCGATGTGCTCTTCATCTGCGCGACCGACGAGCACGGCACGCCGGCCGAGCTCGGCGCCATCGAGGCCGGACAGGAGGTCCGGGCGTTCTGCGCCGCGCAGCACGCCGTCCAGGCCGACATCTACCGGCGTTTCGGCCTGTCCTTCGATCATTTCGGCCGCACCAGCTCGTCGCACAACCATGTGCTGACGCAGCACTTCTATCGCCGGCTCGATGACGCCGGGCTGATCGAAGCACGCACTTCGCGACAGGTGTTCTCGCCGGCCGACCGGCGCTTCCTGCCCGACCGCTACGTGCTCGGCACCTGTCCGCATTGCGGCGACGCCGGTGCGCGCGGCGATCAATGCGACCATTGCGGCACGCTGCTCGACCCGCCGGACCTCATCGATCCCCGCTCGGCGCTATCAGGCGACCGCGCGCTCGAGATCCGCGACAGCCGTCATCTTTATCTGCGCCAGTCGCAGCTGGTCGACAGCATCGGCGCATGGATCGACAGCCGCACCGGGTGGCCGCCCTTCGTGGTGTCGACCGCGAAGGGCTGGCTCAATGCGGAGCTGCGCGACCGCTGCATCACCCGCGATCTCGCCTGGGGCATCGCGGTGCCGCGCGACGGCTTCGACGGCAAGGTGTTCTATGTCTGGTTCGACGCGCCGATCGGCTACATCGCGGCGACACAGGAATGGGCCGACGCCGCGCCTGGCCGCGACTGGCGGCAATGGTGGTGGCAGGCCGATGACGTCAGCTACATCCAGTTTCTCGGCAAGGACAACATCCCGTTCCACACCGTGAGCTTTCCGGCGACGCTGATCGGCTCCGGCGAACCGTGGAAGACCGCCGATGTGATCAAGGGATTCCATTGGCTGAATTACGAGGGCGGCAAGTTCTCGACCAGCAGGAAGCGCGGCATCTTCACCGATGCGGCGCTGGAGGAATTGCCGGCCGATCTCTGGCGCTGGTGGCTGATCGCCAACGCGCCGGAGAGCGCCGACACAGATTTCAGCGTCACCCGGTTCGTTGCCGATGTGAACAAGGATCTCGCCGACATCTTCGGCAATCTCGCCAACCGCATCATCAGCTTCGCGCATCGCGCCTTCGACGGTCACATCCCGGATGGTGGCGCTCCCGGCGATGCCGAGCGCCAACTCGCGCTTGAACTGGAGCAGCGCATCGCAGCGCTGCACCGCCATCACACGGCGCTGGAGTTTCGCGCCGCTGCGGCCGCGACCCGCACGATCTGGGACACCGCGAATGCTTACCTGCAGCACGCAGCGCCATGGACGGCGATCAAGTCCGATCCGGTCCGCGCGGCGGTCATCACCCGCGTCGGGCTCAATCTCGTCGCGCTCAGCGCCACGCTGGCGTGGAGCATCGTGCCTCACCTCGCGGCGCACGTGCTCGGCGCGCTCGGTCGCAATGATGCCGTGCCGTGCTGGCCCACTGGCCCACTCGTTCCGCTGCTGGATCGTGGCGCGGGCACGCCCGTCTCAAGGCTCGGCCCGCTGGTCGAGAAAATCACGCCTGAGCGAGCCGGCCAGCTCACGGCGCGGTTCGGGGCTTAATGGCGTTTCGCTTCGGTGGAAAAGGCGGTATGCCATCCGCCAATCCTCTCCATTGACCAGGGACCAGCCATGCCAAATCTGCCCGCGCAAATGACCGTCGTTGCCATCAGCAAGCCGGGTGGCCCTGAGGTGCTGGTGCCGGAGACCCGCGCGGTGCCGGTGCCGAAGGCCGGCGAGATTTTGGTCAAGGTCGCGGCCGCCGGCGTCAATCGTCCCGACGTCGCGCAGCGCTCCGGCTCCTATCCGCCGCCGCCCGGCGCCAGCGACCTGCCCGGCCTCGAAATCGCGGGCGAAGTGGTCGCGCTCGGCGAAGGCGCAAAGCACAAAATCGGCGACAAGGTGATGTCGCTGGTCGCCGGCGGCGGCTACGCGCAATATTGCATCGCGCAGGACGCGCAGGCGATGACCGTGCCGCCCTCGCTGTCGATGCAGGAAGCCGGCGCGATTCCGGAAACGCTGATGACCGTCTGGCACAATGTGTTCGAGCGCGGCGCGCTCCAGGCCGGGGAGACGCTGCTGATCCACGGCGGCTCGTCGGGCATCGGCACGATGGCGATCCAGCTTGCCAAGGCGTTCGGCGCCAAGGTGATCGTCACCGTCGGCTCGCAGGACAAGGCCGATGCCTGCCTCAAGCTCGGCGCCGATCACGCGGTCAACTACAAGACCGAGGATTTCGTCGAGGCGGTGAAGAAGGCCACCGGCGGCAACGGCGCCAATGTCATCCTCGACATGGTGGGCGGCGACTATATCGACCGGAACTACGACGCCGCCGCGGTCGAGGGCCGCATCGTCCAGATCGCGTTCCTGTCGGGAACACCGAAGGCCTCAGCCAATTTCGCCAAGCTGATGGTCAAGCGGCTGCACCACACCGGCTCGACGCTGCGCCCCCGTAGTAATGCGGACAAGGCGGCGATGGTCGCGGCGATCGAGGCAAAGGTGCTGCCCTTGCTGCGCGAAGGCCGCGTCAAACCGCTGATGGACAGCACATTCCCGCTGGAAAAGGCCGCCGACGCGCACCGGCGCATGGAGACCAGCGAACATATTGGCAAAATTGTGTTGGCGGTTTAACCCTCGCGACGGAAGCAGGGGCGGAAACCCTTTGATTCCCTTCGCTTTCGTGTCATTTATCGCGCCACCGCCGGGCCGGTTGCCGGGCCCGGTCAGTTTGTCGATCGCGGAGTACTGACATTGCGTCTGATCAGGTGCCTTGCGCTGCTCGCGCTGGGCCTCATGATGTTTGCCGCCGCGCCTGCCGCGTATGCGATCGACGCGGTCAGCGTGCGCAGCGATGCGCCGGCGATCGATTTGACGGCGGTTCTCGACCATCAGCGCAGTGAAACCGACCGCATCCAGGTCTCCACCGCGCCCGGAACCGACGGCATCGTGCGCCGCATCGAGGTTCGCGCCCGCGAAGGCGGCCAGAACTGGGTGGTGTTCGCGCTTGCCAACAACACCGACGACCAGCTCGACCGTCTGATCGTCGCGCCGCACTACCGCATCGTGTCGTCCGGCCTGCTGTGGCCCGACCTCGGCCTGTCGCGCATCGCCACCATCACGCCGTCGGTCGGCGATCGTCCGGAGCGGCAGGAGAGCCCGACCGCCGACGTGTTCCGCATCACGCTCGATCCCGGCGCCGTCGTCACCTATGTCGCGGAACTGCGCACCGACAAGCTGCCGCAGCTCTATCTGTGGGAACCTGACGCCTACAAGGACAAGGTCAACTCGTTCACGCTGTACCAGGGCATCGTGATCGGCATCTCGGGCCTGCTCGCGCTCGTGCTCACGATCTTGTTTGTGGTCAAGGGCAGCATCATGTTCCCGGCCGCCGCGGCGCTGGCCTGGGCGGTGCTGGTCTATATCGGCGTCGACTTCGGCTTCTGGGGCAAGGTGCTCGACATGTCGAACAACGCCGAGCGCGTCTGGCGCGCGGCGGGCGAGGCGATCCTCGCCGCGACACTGCTGGTGTTCCTGTTCGCCTATCTGAATTTGAGTCGCTGGCACGTCCGCTACTCGCACATCACGATCGGCTGGCTGGTCTTCCTCGGCTCGCTGGTCGCGCTGGCGCTGTTCGATCCCGCGGTCGCCTCCGGCATCGCGCGCATGTCGCTGGTCATGATCGCCTTCGCCGGCTTCGCGCTGATCGTCTATCTCTCGACCCACGGCTTCGACCGCGCGGTGTTGTTGATCCCGACCTGGTTCCTGCTGGTGGTCTGGGTGGTCGCGGCCGGCATGACGGTCGCAGGCTCCGTCACCAACGACATCGTCGGCCCCGCACTGCTCGGCGGCCTGGTGCTGATCGTGATGCTGATCGGATTCACGGTGATGCAGCACGCCTTCGCCGGCGGCGGCGCCACCACCGGCGTCGTCTCCGATGTCGAGCGCCGGGCGCTGGCGCTGACCGGCTCCGGCGACCTGATCTGGGATTGGGACGTGTCAGCCGACAAGGTGTTCACCAGCCCCGAGACCGAGGCCCTGCTCGGCCTCAAGCGCGGCACGCTGGAAGGCCCGGCGGCGAAGTGGCTCGAGGTGCTGCACCCGCTCGACCAGGACCGCTTCCGCGCCGCGCTCGACAGCGTGCTCGACCAGCGCCGCGGCCGCCTGGTGCAGGATTTCCGGCTGCGCACGCCGGACGGTCACTTCATGTGGTTCGCGCTCAAGGCGCGGCCGGTGGTCGGCTCCGACGGCGAGGTTTCGCGCGTGGTCGGCACCCTCACCGACGTCACCGAGTTCAAGAACTCCGAAGAGCGGATGCTTCATGACTCCGTCCATGACAACCTGACCGGCCTTCCGAACCGCCGGCTGTTCATGGACCGCCTCGGCGCGGTGGCGAATCTCGCCAAGACCATGCCGAACCTGCGGCCGACCCTGATGGTGATCGACCTCGACCGCTTCAAGCAGGTCAACGATTCCGTCGGGATTGCGGTCGGCGATTCCATTTTGCTGACGCTGGCGCGACGGCTGACCCGCATCCTCAAGCCGCAGGACACGCTGGCGCGCATGGCCGGCGACCAGTTCGGCCTGATCCTGCTGTCGGAGCAGGACCCGGCACGGATCACCAATTTCGCCGAGACCATCCGCAAGACCATCCGCGCCCCGATCGCGTTCAACGACCGCGAGATCTTCCTGACCGCCTCGATAGGGCTTGCGCTGTCCGACCCCGCGGCGCCGCTGACCGACGAGATCATCAAGGACGCCGAGCTTGCGATGTATCATTCCAAGCGGATCGGCGGCGATCGCATCGACGTCTACAAGCCGGCGATGCGGGCGCGCAAGACCGACCGCCTGACGCTGGAGAGCGACCTGCGCCGCGCCATCGAGCGGCAGGAGATCACGATCCTGTACCAGCCGATCGTGCGGCTGGAGGATCGCGCGATCGCCGGCTTCGAGGCGCTGGCGCGCTGGGATCATCCCAAGCTCGGACGGATGTCACCGTCGGAGTTCATCAACGTCGCCGAGGAGACCGGCCTGATCGTCGATCTCGGCATGTTCGTGATGGACCAGACCGCGCGCCAGCTCGCGGTGTGGCAGCGCGCGATGCGCGCCCGCGAGCCGATCTTCGCATCGGTCAACGTGTCGTCGCGGCAGCTGCTGCGCCACGATCTGATCCACGATATCCGCACCGTGCTGTCGCGCTCCTCGGTGGCGCGCGGCACGCTGAAGCTGGAGCTGACGGAATCGCTGGTCATGGAGAACCCGGAGCACGCCGCCCAGATGCTGGCGCGGATCCGCGAGCTTGGCACCGGGCTGTCGCTCGACGATTTCGGCACCGGCCACTCCTCACTGTCCTATCTGCAGCGCTTCCCGTTCGACACCATCAAGATCGACCAATCCTTCGTCCGCACCACCAGCCGCGGCACCCGCCCGGTGATCCTGAAATCGATCATCGCGCTGGCGCACGATCTCGGCATGGAGGTGGTCGCGGAAGGCGCCGAGACGGATTCGGATGCCGTCGAGCTCTACCAGCTCGGCTGCGAATACGCCCAGGGCTTTGCCTTCGGCGAGCCGATGGACGCGGATGCGGCGACCCGGCTCCTCACCGAGGAACGGCTGGAAGCCGCGAGCTAGCTCTTGTCGTCCCGGCCTTGAGCCGGGACCCATTCGCCGAGGCCCATCCATGACGCGCTGGGGCCAGTTGCCTTCGTAACGACAACGCCCTGTGGTTATGGGTCCCGGCGTTCGCCGGGACGACGGTTGGGCATTCGCTTGAACTTGACGCTCTTGCCGTCGGCCTGGCGGGTGGCGATGTAGCCGGCCTCGAGGCAGGCCTCGCGCTGCGGCATCCTCTCCTGCGGGCTGCGCAACGTCTCCCACCACGAGGCCCGGTGCGCGGCGCGCGGCAGTGCCGCATCGATGATCGCCTCGATCTCCTCGAAGGTCAGCACGAATTCAGGCAGATGCTGCTTCTTCAGATAATCCCGCAATGCGTCGTAGTCGTTCACAACGTCCTCGATGACAAAAGTCCGGCAACCACCCGTTAACCCATTCGGCGGCCGCTGTCGCCATTTAAGGCGACAACAAGATTTCCCGTTGCATGACGGCGCATTGGAGCGGGACATGTCATTTCGACGGGGAAACGACGCAAGGCGGCGCTGGCGGCTATCGGCAAAGCTGCTGATCGCGGCGTCGGTTGCGACCGTCCTCGGCTTTTCCGCGGTCTGCGCCGGCGTGATGTTCGACATGCGCCGCGGCGAGGAGCAACTGGCCCGCCGCACCCTGGAGAATCTGGCGTCGGGCATCGAGGCCGATATCAGCCGCAACATCGAGCTCTACGACCTGTCGCTGCGCGCGGTCGCCAGCAATCTCGAGATGCCGGAGATCCGCAATATCAGCAAGGAACTGCGCCAGCTGATCCTGTTCGATCACGCCGCGACCGCAAAACATTTCGGTGCGATCCAGGTGTTCGACACCAAGGGCAATTTGACCATCGACGCGGCGAGCCTCGATCCGCGGCCGGAGAACCGCAGCGACGAGGAGTATTTCACGGTCCAGCGCGACAATCCCGATGCCGGCCTTTACATCAGCCGGCCGATGCTGCATCGCGGCGCCTACGCCATCGTGCTGAGCCGGCGCATCGTCGACGACGAGGGCCGCTTCCTCGGCGTCGTGGTCGGCTCGATCCGCTTCAGCTATTTCCACGATCTGTTCGGGCGGCTGAACCTCATGCCGGGCGACACCATCACCGTGTTGCGCAACGACCGCACCATCATCATGCGGACGCCGTTCGATCTCGATGTGATCGGCAAGAACCTCGCGGAGCAGCTGGACTGGAAGGCCGAGAACCTGAAGGCGGGCCGCGCCTTCTCAGGCAAGGGCCCGGTCGACGACATACCGCGGCTCTATGTCAGGCGCAGCAGCTCCGGGCCGCTTTACGTGGTGGTCGGCAAGCCGCTCGAAGCCGTTTTCAACCTCTGGCGCACCGAGGCCATTCGCATCGGCGCGATCATGGCGTTTCTGATCCTGTTCGTGCTCAGCGCAACGCTGGTGCTCGCCCGCGAGATCGTCCGCCGCGCCGACGCCGAGGACAAGCTCGAGGAGATGGCGACCACCGACGCCCTCACCGGCCTGAAGAATCGGCGCAAGTTCGACGGCGAGATCGAGCGCGAATGGCGCCGTGCCGGCCGTTACGGCCAGCCGGTCGCGCTCTTGATGATCGATGCCGATCATTTCAAGGCCTACAACGACACCTATGGGCATCAGGCCGGCGACCAGGTGCTGGTCGGGATCGCGATCTGCATTTCGGATGCGGTGCGCCGCGCCGGCGATTGCCCGGCGCGCTTCGGCGGCGAGGAATTCGCCGTGCTGCTGCCCAACATGACCGCGCTCGAGGCCTTCAACCTGGCCGAGACCATCCGCCACAAGGTCCAGCAATGGTGCGCGGGCGAACTGATCACAACAGTCAGCATCGGCGTCGCCAGCATGCGGCCGACCGCGGGCCAGCAATGGTCCGATCTGATCGAGGCCGCCGACAAGGCGCTCTACGCCGCCAAGGCCAACGGCCGCAACCAGTCGGTGCTCGCAACCGTGCCGAAGATCGCGCTGGTGGCGTGAGGGGCCAAGCGGCTGCAAAATGCCGGGCTTCACGCGCAATAGAGTTGAACGCGGAGCTCTCTCCACATCGTCGTCCCTGCGAAAGCAGGGACCCATAATCACATGGCTTCGTTGTCGAAACGAGCTGTGGCTCCAGCGTTACGCAGCAGCAAGCATCGGTGGTTATGGGTCCCGGGTCGCGCTGCGCTTGCCCGGGACGACACTGAGTTTGTTGCAGCGGCGAGACTGATACACACGCACACCGCCTCAGCCCCGCCGCTTCTTCTTTGGCTTCTTGCCGAACTTCGGCTTCGCCGACACGTCCGGCCACTGCGTGTGTCCGGCGTGGCTGGACTTGCCTGGATGCTTCTTTTTCTTTCCGAACCGCGGCTCGTCGCCGGATTTCGGCCTGAAGCCTTTTCCGTCCCGATCGGATCGGAACGAGTCCCTGGATTCCTTTTTTGAAGCGTGTTCCTGACGCGAACCGCTCGCGCCTTCGCTCGAAAATGCTCTGGCGTCGCGGTCCGGCGTGCCGCGCCGCTTTCCTGCACCCTCGGCGCGCGGCGCGCTGTATGCGACGCCGTCGTCGTCGCGCCAGGGCTTGCGCGCCGGCTTCTCGCGCACCTCTCCCTGCGGCGCGCCCGCCAGCGGCTCGATGCGGATGCTGTCTTCCTTGTCCGGACGCTTGATCTTGACCGCGAAGGAATCCGCGACCCGCGCGGCGATCTCGAACTCGGTGGTCGTATCCATGATCTTGATCGCGCCGATGTCGCGCTTGTCGATGCCGCCACGGCGGCAAATCATCGGCAGCAGCCAGCGGGCCTCGGCATTCTTCCGGCGTCCGATCGCGGCGCGGAACCAGACGGTCGCCTCCTCCATGCCATGACGCGCGGATGACTTGCCGGTCTTCGATCGCGGCCCGGCGGCACGATCATCGCGGCGCGAGGCGCGCTCACCGCGGCGATCGTCGCGGTCCCGACCGCGTCCCTCGCCGGGATCGAGAATGTCTTCGGGCGCAGGCAGCCGCGCGCGGTAGAGCCGGGCGAGCGCTGCGGCAATCGCATCGGGCGCGCGTTCGGCGAGCAAAGCCTGCGCCAGCGCCAGATCGTCTGATGTCGCCTCTTCGGAGAACACTGCATCCTGCAGCAGGCGATCATGGTCGAGCTTGCGGATCTCCTCCGCCTGCGGCGCGGAGCCCCAGACCACATCGATGCCGGCGAGATCGAGCAGCAATTCGGCGCGCCGCCGCCGTGCCGGGGGCACCAGCAGGATGCTGACGCCCTTGCGGCCGGCGCGGCCGGTGCGGCCCGAGCGATGTTGCATGACCTCCGGGTCTTTCGGCAGATCCGCGTGAATGACGAGATCGAGGCTCGGCAGGTCGATGCCGCGCGCCGCGACGTCGGTCGCGACGCAAACCCGCGACCGTCCGTCGCGCAACGCCTGCAGCGCCTGGGTCCGCTCGTTCTGGGTCATTTCGCCCGACAGCGCGGCGACGGAGAATCCGCGCTCGAGCAGCGCCGCCTGCAAATGCCGGACGGCTTCTCGGGTGTTGCAAAACACCAGCGCGCTCGGCGCCTCATGGAAACGCAGCACGTTGACGACGGCGTGCTCGACATCGTCGGCGGCTACCCGGATGGCGCGATACTCGATATCGGCATGGCCGCCTTCGTCACCCGCGACCTCGATCCGGAACGCCTGCTCCTGATACTGCCTGGCAAGCGCGACGATGCCGCGCGGAAACGTCGCCGAGAACAGCAGGGTGCGGCGGGTGTCCGGCGTGGTCTCGAGGATGAATTCCATATCCTCGCGGAAACCGAGATTGAGCATTTCATCGGCCTCGTCGAGCACGACGACCTTGAGTTCCGAAATGTCGAGACGGCCGCGCCGCAAATGGTCGCACAACCGGCCGGGCGTCCCGACCACGATGTGGGCGCCCTCGGCAAGCTCGCGCTGCTCGCGGCGCGGATCCATGCCGCCGACGCAGGAGACGACGCGGCCGTCGGCGTGTTCATAAAGCCAAGCAAGCTCGCGCTGGACCTGCAGGGCGAGCTCGCGGGTCGGCGCGACGATCAGAGCCAGCGGGGCGGCGGCCGGCTCGAACCGCTCGGCGCCGTCGAGCAGGTCCTTTGCCATCGCCAGGCCGTAGGCAACGGTCTTGCCCGAGCCGGTCTGGGCCGAAACCAGGAGGTCACGGTCGACGGCGTCGGCCGCGAGCACGGCGAGCTGCACAGGGGTCGGTTGATCGTAGTTGCGCTCAGCCAAGGCGCGGGCGAGCGGCGAACTTGTGGTCGGAAAGGGCACGAGATGGGAAACCTTGACTGGTCCGGGCGCAGAACGTCGAGCGGGACGACCTGGAGCTGCGTACCCGGCAAGCGGCACAGCCGCATGACGATTTGGGGTGCTTTACGCCAAGAAGCGCCAAATCGCCATGCCCCATCGCAGAAAAGCTGGTGCGCGGATCAGGCGGGCTGCCCGATCGGGGCCGTAGGGCCGGTCAGCGCGATGGCGGGTGACGGCTTCGCCTGATCCGCAAGACCGTCCGATCGGCGAGAGCCGCCGCTACTTGCCGCCTTGGCGCATCTGAGAGGTCAAGAGGAACGAGAACGGGACAAGCACCGTCGCGGAACTCCCGGATGCGGCATCACTTCGCCTTGAGTGCCTTCTCGTGGCTCTCGAGCGCCGCTGTCATCAGCATCGGCAATTGCGCGGCATAGACCTCGATGAAGGTGGCATCGCCGCAGGCCTCCGGCTCGCGCGCGGCCTGCTCGGCGATGCGCGCGGCCCTGGCTTCGCATTTCGCGAACATGTGCCAGAACCAGTCCGCGTTCTTGCCGAGTGCCGGCTTGTTCTTCTTGATGACGGCGGCACCGACCGCGCTCATCGCGCTGACGACGCCGGCGCCCAGCGTGCTGATGGCACGCGCGTTGAGGATGTCCTCGCGCCCTTGCGCGGTGGCGTTGGTCGCGGTCGCTCGTCCCTTGGCCGGCATGCTGTGAGCTCCTTCGATCCCTGCGGCGGATGCAGCATCGGCCGCGGAAGTTGAGGAAAGCTCAAGGGGCATGGTTGAAAACCGCTATGGATTTCATTCCGGTTTTATGCGCTTCCGAGCGATCGGACCTGGAGGGGCGTTTTGCCCTCTCCTCCGCACGGGAATCCGTCAGGTGCCGTTACCCTTTGGCGCCGTAGCGGCGGATCAGCTGATCGGCGACATCGTCGAGATCATTGCCGACGACCTGCGGCTGCGGGCCGACGCCGAGGACATCGTTGCCGGGACGCCTGATCAGCGCGGCCTCCCAGCCGGCCGCGACCGCGCCCAGCGTGTCCCAGGTGTGGCAGGCGATCAGGCAGAACTCCGAGGGCTTTGCCCCGAGCTCCTTCTCGACATAGCCATAGGCCTGGCGTGACGGCTTGTGGTGCTTGACGCCGTCGGCGGAGAAGCGCCGCTCGAACAGATCGACGATGCCGCCATGGGTCAGCTGCCGGGTCTGTACTTCGAGCAGATTGTCGGTCAGCGCGAACAGACGGAAACCCGCGGCGCGCAGCTTGCGCAGCGCGCCGGGCACTTCGCCGTGCGGCGGCATGGTGGAGAATTTCTCGGTCAGCTCCTGCTTGTCGGCATCGTCGATCCTGATGCCGCGGGTGTCGGCCAGCATCTTCATGACCGCGGCGCCGATATCGGTGAACGGCACGTAGCACCCCGCGACGGTAAGCGAGGCCGAGTACATGATGAAGTTGGCGAACCACAGCCGCATCGCGCTCTTGTCGTTGAAGATGCGCGCGAACACCGGCTCCATGGTCTCGAGGTCGAGCAGGGTTTCGTTGACGTCAAGCACGATCAGGGGAAGTGCCGCCATTTTGTTGGCCTCCGTTGGTTGGTCTTTTTGCTGGTCTCAGCCCCTTTCCTTCATCCGGCTGCGGTGCGCGGCCTGCTTGGCGCGGTTGCCGCAGATCGCCATGCTGCACCATCGGCGCGCACGCGCCCGCGTGTGGTCGGCGAACATCAGCGTGCAGGCCGGGCCCTCGCACGCCTTGATGTCGGAAAAGCTTTCCTCGCAGACGACCCTGGCCATCGTTTCCCCGATCGGCAGCAGCAATGTTTCGGCCGAGCGCCAGCGCCGCGTCCGCTCCAGCGCGAAACCGTCATGGCCGTCATCGCCGTCCCTGTGGCGATGCGCCACGATCTTGCTGAACGCCTGATCGCTTTCCAGCAGCCGGTTCAGCGGCTCGAGCTCCTTGAGCGCGCGAGGCGCCAGCGGCCGGCCCATATGCTTGCGCACGAAGCCGCGGAACCATTCGCGCAGATCGCGGGCCTGACCGGCGACATCGTCGAGCTCGCCAGGCGTCGCGTGCGCCTTGATCTCGTCGAGCACATCGGGCGGCACCAGCTGCGCCTGCGCGAGCCAGCGCAACAGGCCGTCGCCGTCGCCGATCCAGTCGACCGGCGTATCGACCGGGGTCGCGATCGAATTGATGAAATCGAGGCCCAGGCTGTCTGCGATGAACATCGCGGGCGGATGGGATTGCACGGTGACGCCCTCCTGGCGGCTTCCTCAGTCGCGCCAGTAGTAACCTGATAAAATCCATTTGACAAGTTACGCACATTGGATCACAAGCGTAGTAACCTATCCAAATGCATTTTAGCGGTTACAGCCGGAATCGGCCTGAAACGAGGGAGCGGATAATGTCGAACAAGGATGTCAGGGTGGTGCTTGCGCATGGCGCGTGGGCCGATGGCTCGAGCTGGGCGCGGGTGATCACGGCGCTCGATGCAGAGGGCATCATGGCGGTGGCGGCGCCGCTGCCCCTCACCTCGCTCGCCGACGACGTCGCGGCGCTGAATAGCACCCTGGACCGCGTCGCGGGCCCGGTGGTGCTGGTTGGTCATGCCTATGCCGGCGCCGTGATTGCCGAGACCCGCTCGCCGCGCGTCAAGGCGCTGGTCTATGTCGCGGCGCTGGCGCCGGATGAAGGCGAGACGGTCGCCGACGTATTCTACCGCCGGCCGCCGCATCCGTTCGCGCCGAAGCTCGCGCCCGACGCCAATGGCCTGATCTGGCTGCCGGAGCCCGCTTTCGCAGCGGCGTTCGCGCAAGGCGCGCGGTCCGAGGACCTCGCGGTGCTCGCCGCGGTGCAGCGGCCGATCTCGCCGGCCTGCATCACCGTGCCGGTCGGTCGCCCGCTGTGGAAGGACGTCCCGAGCTGGTTTCTGGTCGCCGAGGACGACCGGATGATCGCACCCGAGACTCAGCGCGGCATGGCGGCGCGGATGCAGGCGACCGTGCGTTCACATCCCGTCGATCACGCCCCCATCGTCACCGCGCCGAAGCTCGTCACCGACATCATCCGGGAAGCGGTCGAGAACGTTACAGAGCACTGACCTCTTCCCACGATTTCGGACAGGAGAGCTGCCATGCAGGAGAAACGTCTCTCGGCCGACCGGCTCGGCGCGTTTTCCGATGCGGTGATCGCCGTCATCATTACGGTGATGGTGCTGGAGCTGAAGCCGCCGGAGGGCTCGCGATTCGCCGACCTGTTGCCGCTGTGGCCGACCGCAATCAGCTACGCCGCAAGCTATCTGTTCATCGCGGTGATCTGGGTCAATCATCACCATCTGCTGCATCTGGTGCGGCAGCCGACGCCGCGGCTGATCTGGCTGAACTTCGTGCATCTGTTCGCGGTCTCGCTGCTGCCGTTTGCCACCGCGTGGGTCGCGCGATCGCACATGGCCGCCGCGCCGGTAGTGGTCTATGCGGTGATCTTCCTCTTGATCGACCTCGCCTACCTCGCCTTCGAGCGGGCCGTGCTGGCGCAGGCGGACCAGAGCCTGATCTCCGAGCGTGTGCGGACATGGACGCAGCGCCGCACCTTGCTCGCCGTGCTGGTGTTCGCGGCCGGCGCCGCCATCGCCCCGTTCATGCCGCTGCTGGGCTTTGCCACCGTGTGCTGCGCCCTGCTGCTCTATCTGCGTCCCGAAGCGATCAGCGGGCTCGCGAAGCAAATCAGATCCTAAGTCCCGGAACTCACCAACGCACGATCACAAGGAGTGACAGATGTCTCAGGTCAAATACCGCACCGTCGATGTCGATGGCTTTAACATCTTCTATCGCGAAGCCGGTTCGCCCGGCGCGCCAAAGCTGCTGCTGCTGCACGGCTTCCCGAGTGCGGGTCACATGTTCCGCGATCTGATCCCGCAGCTCGCGGACAAATTCCACATCGTGGCGCCGGATTTGCCCGGCTTCGGCCAGTCGGACATGCCGCCGCGCGACAAGTTCAACTACACCTTCGACAGCATCGCCGGCGTCATCGATCGCTTTACCGAGGTGATCGGCTTCGATCGCTTCGCGGTCTATGTGTTCGATTATGGCGCGCCGACCGGCTTCCGCATCGCGGTCAAGCATCCGGAGCGGATCACGGCGATCATCTCACAGAACGGCAACGCCTATGAGGAAGGCCTCAGCGACGGCTGGACGCCGATCAAGGCCTATTGGCAGGACCCCTCGCCGGCGAACCGCGACGCCTTGCGTGCGTTCCTGACGCCGGATACCACGCGCTGGCAGTACACCCACGGCACATCAAATCCGCAAACGGTGTCGCCGGACGGGCAGAACCTCGATAACTACTACATGGCGCGGCCCGGCGCGCACGACGTGCAGCTCGATCTGTTCGGCGACTACAAGAGCAACGTCGCGCTCTACCCGGCCTTCCAGACTTACTTCCGTACCCACCAGCCGCCGTTCCTCGCGGTGTGGGGCAAGAACGACCCGTTCTTCCTGCCGCCGGGCGCCGAGGCGTTCAAGCGCGACAATCCAAAAGCCGTCGTCAAATTCCTCGACACCGGCCACTTCGCGCTGGAGACGCATGCCGCCGAGATCGCGCAAGCCATTCGCGAGTTCCTGAGCCGCTGACTCGAGCGCGCCGATCCATCGGGGAATGCACATGACCACATCCGTCGCCATCGTGACCGGCGCCAGCTCCGGCATCGGACACGCCACCGCGCTGCGGCTCGCGCGGGATTTTTCCGCCATCGTCCTCGTCGCGCGCAGCGGCGAGAGGCTGCGCGAGGCAGCTCAGGAGATCGAAAGTCGCGGCAGCACTCCGTTGGTGCTCGAGCTCGATCTTGCCGCGCCTGATGCCGCTGACGAAATCGTCAAGGCCACGCTGGATCGCTTCGGCCGCATCGACACGCTGGTCAATGTCGCCGGCGCAGTGGCGGGGCTCGATTTGTTCGAGCTGACCGATGCGCAATGGGACGCCGGCCTCGCGCTCAAGTTTCACGGCGCCAGGCGGCTGACGATCCGCGCCTGGAACGCGCTGAAAGCGTCGCGAGGCGCCGTCATCTTCACGTCAGGCAATGCCGCCATGCTGCCCCGCACCGGCGCCGCCGCAGTAGGCACGATCAACGCTGCGATCGAGGCACTTGCAAAAGCCTTCGCCGAACGCGGCATCGACGACGGCGTGCAGGTGAACTGCGTGTCGCCGGGCGCCGTGATGACCGGACGCCGCCTTGCGATGCTGGAGAAGGCCGCGGCGGCCAGGCAGGTCGATATCGACACCGCCAAGGCCGGCTTCCTCAGGCAGGCCGGCATCAGGCGGTTCGGCGCGCCGGAGGAGATCGCCGACCTCGTCGCCTATGCCGTGTCGCCGCCGGCGCGCTGGATGACCGGCGCCGTGCTGCGCATGGATGGCGGCGAGTTCAGGACGGTGTGAGGTCGCCCGAGCTGGTGTCGATGCGCGCCGTCATCACTTCGCCCCCTGCGCGGGTACATACTTACGGTAAGTCGAGGCTAACGGTTAGCTCCAAATGAAACGGCGCTGCTCCGATCGAAGCCGCGCCGTTCAAGTCGTCTTGCCGCAAGTGCAGGCGCTTAAGCGCCCGTCACGCGCCAGATCACGTTGCCGACGTCGTCGGCCACCAGCAGCGAGCCGTCGGGGCCGAGCGCGACGCCGACCGGGCGGCCGTACGACACCTTCTCGTCGGGCGCGAGGAAGCCGGAGAGGATGTCGCGCGGCGGCCCTGCGGGACGGCCGTCCGCGAACGGCACGAACACCACCTTGTAGCCTGACAGCGTCGAGCGATTCCACGAGCCGTGCTGGCCGATCACCATGCCGTCGGGGAATCCCGGCAGCGTGCCCTGCGGCATCCAGCACAGGCCGAGCGAGGCGGTGTGGCCGCCGAGCGCGTAGTCCGGCTGGATCGCCTTGGCGACCATCGCCGGATCCTGCGGCACGCGGTCGTCGACCGTCTTGCCCCAGTAGCAATAGGGCCAGCCGTAGAAGCCGCCGTCGCGTACCGACGTCAGATAGTCCGGCGGCGTCTCGTCGCCGAGGCCGTCGCGTTCGTTGACGACGGTCCACAACACATTGGTGGTCGGCTCCCACGCGATGCCCACCGGATTGCGCAGGCCGCCGGCGAAGATGCGGCTGGTGCCACCTGCGAGATCGAGCTCGTAGATCGCGGCGCGGCCTTCCTCGACCTTCATGCCGTTCTCGGCGATGTTGCTGAGCGAGCCGACACCGGCATAAAGCTTCTTGCCGTCGGCGCTCGGCAGCAGGCTGCGCGTCCAGTGCCCGTCGGGCTTGAAGCTGACGAGCTTGCGTCCCGGCGCGGTGATGCGATCGGCGCCCGCGGTGTAGGGAAACGCCACCACGCCGTCGGTGTTGCCGACATAGAAGGTGTCGCCGACCAGCGCCATGCCGAACGGCTGGCTCAACCCCTCCATGAAGGCGCCGCGACTTTCGGCGACGCCGTCGCCATCGCGGTCGCGCAGCAGCGTGATGCGATTGGCGCTGACGCCGAGCGCCGCGGCGCGCCGCATCGTCGCCTGCATCGCGTAGTGGAAGACGCTGCGCGGCTTTCCTGCGATCTGCGTCGCCTCCGCGATCAGCACGTCGCCGTTGGGCAGCACGTTGATCCAGCGCGGATGATCGAGCCCGGCCGCAAAGGCGTTGACCTTGAGCCCGGGCGCGGCGACCGGCTTCTGGTCCCTGTCCCAGCCCCGCGCCGTTGGCATCTTGAGCGTCGGGATCGCGCCCTGCGGTTTGGCCTGCGGGATTTCTGGCGCGCTACCCCAGGCCGGCGCGGGCTGCGCGCCCTGCATCCGCCGCCACGCCAAGGCGCCGGCCCCGATCGCCGCGACGACGCGGGCAAAAACTCCAGACGTGCTCATGAACTTCCCCTGTATTTGCGCGGTGTTAGCGCGCCTTGCCGGCCGGCCGCGGCCCCAGCAGCATTCGCATAATGCGGGCCCTGATGACAGTAGTTATACGACCTTCGCAGCCGCGCACGAATCGGGGAAACTGGCTGCACGCTCCCTTGTCAGGGCGCTTTCCTCCCTGAGACCTTGCCCGCCGCAGTGGCGGGCTTCCTTTTACGAATCGCCCCGGGTTTTCGAGGCGCCGCTCGCGCATTCGCCGTTATAGCCATATAAGCATAACGGGCCGGCGACGGATGCATCCTGCCCGGCAGTGCCCTCCCGGAGCACAAGCCCCTTCACAAGAACCTGATCCCACGCTCGCGCAGATTTGCCTTTGCGAGATGCATGGCAGATCAGGAACGCCGCTCCATGGCGGTCGTTGGTCGGGACACCAGCAAGGAGAGTGTGAATGCAACGAAAGACCAAGATATTGTCCCTCGCCGCGGCGTCCCTGATCGCAACAACGGCAGGCGCGTTCGCACAAGGCTATTATCCTTACGGGAACCCTGGACCGAGATACTATGGCGGCCCCCGCTATCAGGCCGTGCAGCCTGACGTGATGTACTCTCCGGCGGAGCCAGGCTGGTACGGTTCATTCAACGGCACCAACCACCCGACGCCGAGCTCGACCCAGGGCGACGTAGGTCCTGAAGGGAACAACAACGGTACGCTGACCGGCGTGTACAGGCGCTGGTAGGCCCGCGAAATTGAGGCCCGTCGCTCGCTTGAGCGACGGGCTTTTTTGCTGTTCCACGCTCACTTGTGCAAAACGTGAGTACGTGAGGTTCGACTTTTCCGCTGAGGCGTTACTTCACCATCGCGCCGTAGACGATGTCCTGCACATTCTCGCGATAATATTTGCGCAGCTCGCCCGGCGCCGCGGTTCCCACAACGACGACAAGGCGCTCCTTCGGATCGCAGAAGAATTGCGTGCCGTACGCGCCGTTCCAGGTGAACTCGCCGGGATTGCCCGGCACCGACGCCAGCCCCTCGCCGGTTCGCACTGCGACCGACAGCCCGAAGCCGAAGCCGCCGCGATGCGGTTCGACCGCCGCGACGTTGTTCTTGATCTCTGGCCCGAGATGGTTCGACGTCATGTGATGCACCGTCTTGGGGCTGAGGATGCGCTTGCCGTCGAGTTCGCCGCCATTGAGCAGCATCTGCCCGAAGCGCAGATAGTCGCCGACGGTCGCGAACGAGCAGGCGCCACCGCAATCGAACCTGGTCGGCGTATCGAGCAGCTTGATGGCTTGCGGCTTGCCGGTGAGCGGATCGTTGGGGAACGGGCGCGCCAGCCGCGCGCGCTGCGCATCGGCCGGGTGGAACGTCGCATCCTTCATGCCGAGCGGCTTCCAGACATTGGCCGCGAGATAATCGCCAAGCCGCTGGCCGGAGACCTTCTCGACCACGGCGCCGAGCACGTCGATCGAGAAGCCATATTCGAACTCGGTGCCGGGCTGGTGCACCAGAGGCAGCTGGGTGATGCGGTCGATGAAGGCCGCCGTGTCGCCCTCGACCGCCGGCGCCGTGCCGTCGGGATAGAGCCGCGCCAGCGCGCTCGAACTGTCGGGCCGGCCGCCATACATCAGGCCGGAGGTGTGGCGATAGAGATCGTGGATGAAGATCGGCTGCGCCTGCGGCTCCATCTTCAGCGAGCCGTCCGCTTGCTGCACGCCGACCTTCATGTCGGCGAACGCCGGATAGAACTTGGCGACCTTGGCCTGCAGCGGCAGCTTGCCCTGCTCCATCAGCGTCAGGCCTGCAACCGCCGCCATCGGCTTGGTCATCGACGCCAGCGCGAACACCGCATCGATCGGCATCGGCGTGCCCTTCACCGGATCGAGCTGGCCATACGCCTTGTAATACACGAGCTTGCCGTCGCGCGCGATCGCCACCACGGCGCCGGGCACGCGCTTGGCCGCGATCTCGCGCGCGAAGAAGTCGTCGAGCCGCGCCAGCCCCCGCTCCGAGAAACCGACCTGGTGCGCCGACGTTTCCGGGAGCGGCGCGGCGCGGGCGATGCTGAAAGCAAAGCTAGTGGCGGCGGCAGCCGCGGCAATGACGATTTTTCTCATTGTTTCCTCACCGGGGACCGCGGGCGATTTGTTATGGCGTTCGTTGCCCGCAGCTCGCAGGATTAGATCACGCCGGCAAGGGCGACAAGACTTCGCGGCGCGCGGCCGCGTCACGCAGGTGCATGCCTTGCCGGGCGAGGAACGGCTCGACCTCGTGCTCGAACGTCTTCAGCGCGGCGCCGATCGCCTGGTGCATGTCGAGATATTTGTAGGAGCCGAGCCGGCCGCCGAAAATGACATTCGGCCGCGACGCCGTCATGGCACGGTAGGAGGCGAGCATGGCGCGGTCGGCGGCGGTGTTGATCGGATAATACGGCTCGTCGCTGCGGCCCGCGAAGCGGGAATATTCGCGGTAGATCGTCGTCCGGCCTTGCGCATGCGCGCGCTCCGGATGGAGATGCCTGAATTCGTGGACGCGGGTGAACGGCACCTCGGCGTCGGCATAGTTGATGACCGCGGCGCCCTGGTAGTCGGCGACATCGTGGACCTCGCGCGCGAAGTCGACGGTACGCCAGCCGAGATGGCCGCAGGCATAGCCGAAGAAGCGGTCGATCGGACCGGTATAGACCACGAGCTGCCGCGGATTGATGCGGTCGGCGACGTCGAAATAGTCGACACCGAGGTGGACCGCGATCCTGGGATGACCGAGCATTCCGCGGAAGATCGCGGTGTAGCCGTCGAGCGGCATGCCCTCATAGCGATCGGCGAAGTAGCGATCGTCGAAGGTGAAGCGGACCGGCAGGCGGCCGATGATGTCGGCCGAAAGCTCACGCGGATCGGTCTGCCATTGCTTCTGCGTATAGCCGCGGATCAAGAGATCGTAGAGCGTGCGGCCGACCGAGGCGATTGCCTTGTCCTCAAGATTGCCGATCCCTGCGGCGCCGTGCGCGGCCGCCTCCGCCGCGATCACGGCGCGGGCCTCGTCCGGCGACATGACGCGCCCGAACGCAGCGCACACGGTCGCAAGGTTGATCGGCATCGAATAGACGCGGCCGTTCGCCACCGTGAAGACGCGATGGCGGTAGCCGGTGAACTCGGTGAAGCGGTGCAGATAGCGCCAGACGGTCTCGGAATTGGTATGGAAGATATGCGTGCCGTAGCGATGCACCTCGACGCCGCTGTCGGGATCGAGCTCCGAATAGGCGTTGCCGCCGATATGCGGACGGCGGTCGAGCACGCAGACGGAGCGGCCGAGCCTGCTCGCCACCTGCTCGGCGATCACAGCGCCGAAGAAGCCGGCGCCCACCACAACGACGTCGAAGCCATCAAGCTGCATGCGCTCTCGCCCCTCATGTCGGATCGCGACGGCGCCCGACGGAGCTTCAACGTGACGACACGGCCGTTTCCGGCGAAATAAATCCGCCCGTCAGGATTATTCCGAGCCCGGAACGGCCGGCTCGGCCGTTCAACTGACAGCATGCAAGGCGACGGAAATGCCCGCGCGAGCAGCCACACCATCAAGCGCGGAGGTCCCATGTCCGTGATCTGCGTCCTGTATTCCAGCAACACCACCTATGACTCGCTGCGCGGCATCCTGGCGATGGCGGCGGCGGAGCTCGACCGGCTCGGGCACGAGGTCAAGATGCTCGATCTGCTGGCGCCGGATTTCTCGGCCCGGCTCAACGCCCTGCTGCCGCGGCGCGCCGAGACCATGGCGCTCGGCTTCTCCGGCATCGGACTCGATATCCACACCAAGGACGGCAGATTGTTCTGGGACGTCGCCCAGATTCCCGTCTTCACCTGGTTCTGCGATCACCCCTGCTATTTCGCCAGGCGTCACGGGCTCGAGAGCCGCTACACCGCGCATGGTTACGTGTTTCCGGACCATGCCGCATTCAACCGCGATCATCTGGGAGCCAACGGCGCCGTGTTCGCGACTCATATGGGTATCCCCGATCCCGGCTTCTTCGGCAGCCTGCCGCCGGAGAAGCGCAACGGCCGGCTGATCTTCGCCAAATCCGGCTGGAATCCGGTGGCACTCGAGCGCGGCTGGCGCAAGACGATGCCGCCAAAGCTGTTCGCGCTGCTGTTCGACGCGATCGCCGAGGCGCGCGGCAAGACCTGTGGCGCGTTTCCGAAGATCATCGTCGACGTCGCCGAGCAGCATCTGGTCTATCTGAAGCCCGGCGGCGAGCTGTTCAACGTGATCCTGACCCGGCTCGACAACTACACGAGGGGCATGCGCACCCGCGAGGTGGGCGCGGTGCTCGCCGACTATCCGGTCGACTTCGTCGGCGGCGGCTGGAGCGATCTCGACGTCAGCGGGCGTCCGGCCCGCGTGCTCGGCGCGATGACCTTCGATGCGATGCGCGAAGGCCTCGGCAGCTACCTTGCCGCGGTCTCGCTCAACCCCAATATCGACTTGTCGGTGCATGACCGGGTGTTCTTCGCGCTCGGCGCCGGCACCGTGCCGGTGTTCGACGCCAACCGCTTCTCGGCTGCGGAGATGCCGCATCTCGCCCGCTTCAGCTTCGGCCAGGACACGACCAGCATCGCCGCCGCCGTCGAGGTCGTGCTGGCCGATCCGTCAGCGGCGCAGGCGGCGGCCGCGACCACCTTGCGCGAGCTTTATCCGCGCTTCTCGATGCAGCGGTCGGTGCAGGACATCCACGAGATCACGATGTCGATCGCGGGCGCCGCCGGCGCCAGTATGTTGCCGGCCGAGCCGGTGCCGGCCGGCGTCTGGACGCCGAAGCAGGCGGCCTGATCGCGCTCCATTTCCGTGGCCGCGTCGCGCCCGCTACGCTACCATGCACCCGTCACCTCCGATCGGGGCCAGCATGAATCGCCGCGCGTTTGTTTCGGGACTGGCCGTTGCCGCGACGTTGGCGGGCTTCGCCGCGCCGGCTGCGTCCGACGGCAAGCGGTTGGCGCTGGTGATCGGCAACGGCGCCTACAAAAGCGTGCCGGCGCTGTCCAATCCACCGAATGATGCCGGCGATATCGCCGCCGCGCTGCAGCGCCTCGGCTTTGCCGTGACGCTCATCACCAATGCAGGCTTCGACGAGATGCGGCGCGGGCTGATCGCATTCGGGCGCAATGCCGCCGGCGCCGTCATGGCGGCGGTGTACTTCGCCGGCCACGGCATGGAGATCAACGGCGACAACTGGCTGATCCCGGTTGATGCCGAGCTGAAGCGCGATACTGACGCCGCCAATGAAGCGATCAGCCTGCAAAGCGTGATGCTGCAGGTCTCGAACACCGGAAGTCTCGGCCTCGTCATCCTCGATGCCTGCCGCAACAATCCGTTCGCGGCGAAGATGAGCCGCTCGCTCGCCACCCGCGCCACTGCCGGCAGCGGGCTCGGCCGCATCGAGCCGGTCGGCAATGTGCTGGTCGGCAATGTGCTGGTCGGCAATGTGCTGGTCGCCTATGCCGCGCGCGACGGCGGCTCCTACGAGGTCCGTGGCACCATTGCCGTGATCAACGGCAAGCTCGGCACCGGCTATTGGAAACGCAGCGTGGAGTGAGTGGGCGCGGCGCGACTGTGCAGCCGCAAGCCTCACCCCTTTCATAAGTCCAGTTCACCCGTCGCCGGATAGACCACTGTGCCGTCGCCCTGGACGACGGCGCCTTCGGTGAGGCGGGCAGGCTCGAGGCGGCCCTCCCCCATGATGTGGAGGACGGTCTCGCCGGACGCGATGAGATAGTCGGCGACGATGCGGCGGTGGCAGCGCCACCACACCGCTTCCGAGCACATCATCGCGCAGCGTTGCCGGTGCCCTTCCTCGCGCAGATGCTGGAGCGCCGCGTGAAACTGCGGCGACCACGCATAGTCGGCGTAGTTGTGAAAACTCTCGTTGCTCCAGAACCCGTTGATGGACGGCGGCACAGTTCGCGCCTTGCCGCGGAGCCCGCCGAGATCGGCCAGATGCTCATACGAAATGCCCGCGGCCTGAAGCGGCTTGGGCAGCGTATCCTTGTTGAACTGCGGATTGGTGCGCGACCGCGGTACCGTTCGGATGTCAACGATACGCTCGATATTGGCCGCGCCGAGGAGAGCGATGAAATCCTCGAGGCTGCGGGTGGAATGACCGATCGTGAAGAACGGAAGTGCCACGTCTTTGCTAGGCATGATGCAGCGCGCTGCCCTTGTGGGCCGCGACGTGATCGGTCTTGTCGCTCTTGATCTCGTATTGCGGATCGGCCTCCGAGGCGCGGTGGGTGTGCCCCTTGTAGTCGAAATCGCTGGTGTGGACCGCGATGATGGTGCCGGAGACGCGGCCGGCCTCGGAATTCCAGCTGACGTGATCGCCGACCTTGAATTTCCCGGCCATGTTCGAAGCCTCCTTCAGGCGCGGAATTGCTCGTACGAAGCGCCACCGCACGTGAGCAAGTTATATGGCTCAACGCACAAGCGGAACGGAAGATTCGGTCAGATTTCCTCGTCACATTGACCGATCCGGTCCGAGATCAACGACATTCGCCGACCATCGGTCGAGCGAGCTGCGTTGGTGTGGCATCCTTGCCTGACGCTTTTCACGGTGCGAGTATCTTGCGTGGATCCGCGCAATCAAGTTGCCGCCCTGCTCGGATATTCTCCTTGAAGGGCCGCCGCGGAGCCAATGCCGACATTGGTCACGATTGCCCTCGCTTGCAACATCGACATGCTAAGAGGGTGAATGCGATCGACGGGGTAGTACCTGACATTGCCGACGAGCGGCGTGGGCGCCTGCGGGACGAAGACAACCGCCCAATCGTTTCCGAGTGTCTCGAGGAGATACCCGAGCTGCCAGCCGCCGTCGACGTTCACCAGCACTGGCTTGAACTCGTCGCTGGCGCTTTCAGCCTGAGCAAGGCCTTGAGCCATGCTCTTAACCATCTGGTACTGCGGAAGACCGCCAAGAAACGATTTTTCGACCCATGCGCTAATCCGAGAACCAGCTTTGGTTCGCGCGACGATGCCGGCGAGGAACGATACCAGGATCAGCAAGACCACGGCCACGACTGTAACAATTCCAATGCCTGCAACTTTTCCGATCTGATCGAAATGAAGAGCGTGAGAGACCGGAAGGGCGGCCTTTACTGCCACACGCATCGCGTGGCCAAGAATCGCCAGCACAAGAGCGACGGGCAGGAGAAACAGTGCGCCTCCAATCAACGTCGTTTTCAAGAACTCTTTCATTGCCATGGCCCATCCATTTGCAGACACCAATTGAACCAGGCCTTTCGCCAACCACGACCGCAACCTCAGAATCTCGGCCGCTGCCCCTTGATCACGTGAACGGGCAATGCGGCGAGACACCCTCGTCTCGTCGCACCAGTTGCCTCCGGGAGCTGCTGATCATTTCTCGTTCTTGAAGAGAACGTCGATGGCTTGGATCACCTTGAGCTCCGGGTGGGCCTTGCAATACACGATGACTTCGTGCTCGCCAGATTTGGTTCGCGTAATATGGGCAAAATGCTTCTTCGCGAGGCCGTTGTACCAGCCACTGTACCAAACTGCGAGAAAGTCGGCGTCCTCCTGATAAGTGTTGGCGAGTTGCGCGCAGGTCAAAGCCTGAACATCAATGAACCCTTTCGAATCCATGTAGGTCGAGAGCGGGACCTGGGCATGAACAGAAGCAATCGAGATGACGAGTGCGCCGAGACCAAGCCCAATCCGGCTCGCGATGGATTTGCATTTCATGATCTAGTCTCCTCTTGATTTTGGTTCGCCACCCAAGCCGGCGAACACCTAGAACACGCCTCGCCGCGCTAAGGCGCGACGCAATAGTCCCAGTATCCCTGGCTCATCCCGGAATCGGACCAGAACCAGCACATGTTTGTCGCCGGCGGCGCGGGCGCCACACCGACTGTCGTCGCCGCGATGACGGTGCCAAGCGCAATTCCGCCGACGATCGTCCCGTAATACGGGCGCGGAGCCCATCCGCGAACGCGGCGCGCCACGACGGTCGTACGCCTGTTGATATTGACGTTGACGTCCTTGCGCACATTGACGTTGCTGCGCTTCACATTGGCCGCCCGGTGGTTGACGCTGGTGTTGCGTTTCACATTGCCTGCGCTGCGCGGCTTGGCATTCGGATGCGGGCGAGCGCCGGCCGCATGGGCACCGCCCCGCGATGGACAGACGAGAAGTCGGTCGGCATTGCTGCTTCGTTCCGTGCCATGGCTGTTCCCGAAAGCGAACAGCAGAGAAACGGAATGGCCAAGCACGATCCTGCAAGAGATGTCTTCACCGCACCGGACTTGTTCGTCTCCATGTCTTCGACCCCCGTGGTTGAACCGCAATACCGATCATTTCTGTGATGGGTCGGCCGTTGCGCTCGCCGGAGCGGGCGAACGAAGCGACTCGTAGGAAATGTAGTACTTGTAGATTTTACCAACGTATTGGACCGTCTCCCGCCCGACGATAGCGGCCGCACCGTTCTCGACGTTGCCGAACCGGACGGTCGGATCCAGGCCGTGCTTGCTCGCGTAATCGCGGAAGCGCTTGAGATTTCCCGGACCTGCATTGTACGCAGCCAAGGCCATGAAGACACGCTCGCGCGGATCGATGACCGAAGCGTCGACATACGTGTCCGCCAGGTAACGTAGATACTTGGAGCCCGCGTGGATGTTGGTGTCGGCGCTGGCCGTGACGCCGGCGATCTCGATCGGCTTCCCTTTTGCCGTGCTGGGCTTGATCTGCATGATGCCGGTGGCGCCGGACGCATTGTGGCAGGCCTGGTCGAGCTCTGACTCCTGATAGCCCTGTGCAGCGAGCAGCACGGGGTCGATAGAGTATTGCACCCCGTACCTTTCGAAAGATCCGCGCAGCGCCTTGAACTTCTCCGCCTCGGTATGCGCGAGGGCGTTCTTCAACGGCTTCGCCGTCTTGAAATAGCGTGCGCGCAGGTCGTTGCCGAATTCGGTTCCGATTTTGTGAGTATTGACGAATTCAGCGAGCTCCCTCCTAAGCGCCGGACTGTCCTTCCGGATCGCCCAGGCGATGTCGCCGCCTTCGTTGAACGAGATATCGTCGCGTACCGTCAGCCCCTTCACGAGGCCCGCCCACGCCTGCGCCTTGAAGCGGTCGATGACGGCCCAGGGTAACAGGCCGGTGCTCACCATCTCCAACAAGTCCTCGTCCTCGAGGTTCTTGTCGGCGGGCTGGACGATGATGGACTCCAGCCCCCTGGCTTTCCGATCTGCATTGATCGCGAGCAAATGCTCGAAGTAGCTGCTCGACTCCCTGACGTGGATCGTCTTTCCACCGAGGTCGTTCAGCGAACTGACGCTCGGGGCCGCAGATCCCGTCACGAGCACCTCGCGAACACCGGATGCCCAGGGATCTGCGAAGTCGACCAGCTTGCTTCGTTCCGGCGTGACGGTAAGCAGACCGGCGGCGATGTCGCCTTTACCGGCTGTCAGATCGCTCAGCAGCCTGTCTCGCGGCGTCGGGACGAAGCCGACATAAATCCTTTCTTTCTTCTTCCCGTATCGCTTGTTCAACCAGCTTTCGAACTCCGCGCCCAGTTCTGCCTCGAAGCCGAGCGTCTCCCCCTTGTCGATGAAGAATGATGTCCTGTCCGTCGGCAAAAGGATACGCACCATCTTGCGCTTCAGCATGCCGTCGAAGTCGCCCTGCCAGACCTTTAGCGCAGGAAGTGCGAGCACCCTGGGATCTGCGACCGCGGGACCGTTTGCGGCACCGACCGTCACGATGATAGAGAGGGATACCGCAAGCCGGCGAGTAAATCGATGTATCAAGTAAGATTTCATTTGATCCAAGCCATCATCGCAAAGTGTGATTTGAAGCCTGAAGTACTACGTCGTGATCCGGCGGTGCCGGCCGCCAGAAACCAAGAATTTCCTTTCTATCGTCCTTCGCGCGGCCTGGTGTGGCCGAGCGCGGTCTGTGATGATCACGCCACTCAGCGCCGGCGGCCACCTCCGTGGAAGCCGCCTCCGCGGAAGCCCCCGCCAGCACGCATGCCGCCGCCACCGCCGCGATGGAAACCACCGACGCCGGCCCGCATGCCGCCACCGCGGATCGCGGCCGGCCGGCCGCCACCGGCGCGTCCGCCGGCGCGCGTGTGCGTGACGCTTCTGTGCGAGATCGCAGCGCGATTGCCCGCGCGCGTATGGGCGCGGGTGACGTTCCGGCTGCTGGCCCTGCGGGATACGCTTGCACCGCGATTGCCGGCGCGTTGCGAGACCGCGGTCTTGGCCCGGCCGGCACCCGCATTCGAGACCCTGCCGCCGGGAGCACCGGTGCGATTGCGCAGCGCCTCGCGCGCGGCGGGGGTATTGCCGCTGCCGAACCGCCTCGCCACGCCGGCATCGCGATAGGCGACACCGCCGCGATGCGCCGGATTGTGGGCCCAATTGGTGTTTCTGATGTTGGTGCGGTTGAACTGGTTATAGCGGTTGACGTTGACATAGACGCTGCGGCCCCACCAGTTGCAGCCGCCCCAGATCGCAGCGCCGACGGCCACGCTGGCGGTGAAGCCGATCACGCCCGCGGCGACATAGCCCGGCGGAGACCAATAGAACGGCTGGTAGTCGGGATAATCCCAGGCCCCGTAGACGACACCGGGATCGTAGACCGGGACGTAATACTGGTCGGGATCGACCGGCTCGATCGAGATCGCCTGCTGCATGCCGGAGGGCGCGGTCACGCCGGCGGGAGGCGCGCTCCTCGTCACCTTCTGCTGCGGCGTCGACTTGAGATTGCCCGCGGCCTCGGCGCGCTGGCGCAGGGTCTGCACGGCGCTCATCACGTCCTGCTCCTGCGCGAGGAAGGCGTCGCCAAGCTGCCGGGTCCAGTCGAGCTTGTCGTTCATCATCTGGAGGACTTGCGGCACCGCCGCGAGGGCCTTGACGCTCGGATCCCACGACTGCTTCTGCATGGCGTCTTCGAGCGCCTTGCCGGTGACGGTCTTGTTGTCTTGCGACCAGCGCGCCGCCTCGACGACTTCCAACGGATAGGTCGACGCCATCAGGATCTGCGACAGCAGCGCGTCCGGATAAAGCGCGATCGGCGCGACCAGTTGCTCGATCTGTCCCTCCGGAAGCTTGCTGGCTGGCAGGGCCGGTGCCGGCGCGGCGGCCTGGTCCTGTGCCGGCTTCTGGTCCGCGGGTGCCTGCGCGTATGCCGGGCCCCCGAGCATCAGGCCAACCGCCAGCGCTGCGCTCGCGAAGGTAAGCCGACGCGTTCCCGGAAGAAGTCTTGTCATGATGCCTCCTCGTTCTTCGTCTCGCTTGCGTCACCGGCGGCGCTGGCGTGCTCCGCGGCGCCGGGCGTCAGCGATGCCTACGCAGTCATCCGGCCCCTACGCAAAACGGAACATGCGTTTCCAGTCGTCTTTCATGCTGACCACGATCCAGCCGTTGGAGTTCGCTGCATCGAGCGCCTTGTCGAGTTTACCGAACGAGGACTTCCGATCGTATGCATACTCTCGTTCGGCGTCAGTGTGATGCACGATCAGGCCAAAACGTTTCCGCGATGATTGCGTCGCCCATTGCAGCATCTGGAAGTCGCCGTCTGAATTGCCGAAAGCCGCGATCGGCCGGCGGCCGATATGCGAGTTGATGCCGACCGGCTTGCCGGGTCCGTCGTCGACGAGATCGATCGCAGGCAGGCGGATCAGTGACGGCTTCCCCTTGTCGATCTCGAACTTCGTCTTGATGCTCGATCCCACGACCTGCTCGGGCGGAATGCCATAGACCCGCTCGCTCCATGGTCGCATGAACTCAATGCCGCCGCCCGAGACGATGAAGGTCTTGAAGCCATTGGCCCGCAGATAGGCGAGCAGTTCCAGCATCGGCTGGTAGACGAGGTCCGTATATGGCCGATTGAATTTCGGGTGACGCGCGCTCGCGATCCAATCGCTGGCGATTTTTTCGAACTCTGCCGTGGTCATGCCGGCATGCGTCGCCATGATCAGTTCGACCAGGCCTTTCTCGCCAGCCTTGGCGAGGGAAGCGAGATCGTTGTCGAGCACGGCCTGGAAGGGCTGCTTGCGTCTCCATTCCGGGTGCTTGCCGGACAACGCTTTCACCCGATCCAATGCAAATGCGAGCTGGACATACATCGGCTGCTCGCACCAGAGCGTGCCGTCATTGTCGAATGTCGCGATGCGCTCCGGCACCGGCACGAAATCCGGTGTTCCCTCCCGCGTCACCGCGGCGACGAAGTCAAGGATCGACTTCTTCGACCGGCCTTCATTCCAGGACGGCAGGGGATCTTCCTGCGCAAGCGCATGATCGCCCGAGGCCGCTGTCGCAGCCGATATCAGAAGACCTGCAAGGACCGAACGACGACCGACCGGATTCCCCGTCATGAGTCCCCCTTTCCTGTTCTCACATAAAGCAAGTCAGAACGGCCCCGCGTTCCGGGGCCGCTCTGTGCGCGTGCTCTAGTTGCCTGTGGGCAAGCCGATCTGGAAGCCGTCCTTGGCGAGTTGATCCCTGAAGAACGCGAAGCGCTCATACTGCTGAATGGTGATCGGTCCCGCGTAGGTCTCGCTCTGAATCTTCCGTGGGGGATACTTCACATAGGTCTGCATCAGATCCTTGATCGCCGCATTGATGGTGACCAGAGACCACGTGTGCTCCGTGTAGTTGTTCATGAAGATGTCGTAGCGCTCTTGGGGGTCCTGCCAGAGATCGAAGACCTGCGGAACGGTCGCCACGTAGGACTCCGGTCCCTTCCAGCCGAGGTTGCTGTCGACCGCCAGACCGCCTGTCTTTGCGCCGTTGTCGCCCCGCAGATTGAACACCGCCTTGTAGTTGCCGACACGGGCTGCGCCAGGCGAGAGCTCGGATTCCGTGAAATAGAACCAGTTCTTGCGCTCGGACTTGCCGGTTCCGAACAGGATCGGCGACATGTCCATGCTGTCGAAGATAATAGGCTTACCCTCGCGATCGTTCTCCGGCAGCTTCACGCCGGCAAGCTTCGCGAACGTCGCCATGTAGTCGAGGCCGCCGACGATGTCTGAATTCTTCGAGCCGGCCTTGATGCCCGGACCCCACGCGATCGACGGGACGCGGTTGCCGCCCTCGCGAACCGTGCCCTTGGTGCCGCGGAACGGCGTGTAGCCGGCATCCGGATAGACGTCTTGCCAGGCACCGTTGTCCGTGGTCCAGAACACATAGGTGTTCTTGTCGAGGCCCAGGGACCGCACCTTGTCCATGATACGGCCGATACGCGTGTCGTTCTCGACCACGGAGTCGGCGTACTTGCTCTTGGACATCGACTTGCCCTGGAATTCGGGCGCCGGCATGTTGGGCTGGTGCACCTTCATGAAGTTGATGCTCATGAAGAACGGGCCCGATGACTTGTTGCGGTCCAGATACTCAAGCGAGGCCTTCTCGACGTAGTCGTCGAAGAAGGGAATGCCGACGACGCCCTTGTCCGGCGTGTTGACGTACTGGCCGTTGATCTTGAAATCTTCCTTCGCCGGCTGCCCGGCATTTCCGGAAAGTGCGCCTTTGGTGACCTTCTCGAACATCGCCCTCAGTTCGGGGTCCATGTCGGGAAACCAGGTCGGATCGGCGTAGGTGTAGGCATTGAGATGATAAAGGCCGGCATACTTCATCTCGTCGTAGCCTTGCGCGCTCGGCAACGCATAGTCGGCCTCGCCGAGGTGCCATTTGCCCGTGAAGAACGTTTTGTAACCGCCGGTCTTCAAAACAGAAGCAAGCGTCCATTCCGCCGCCGGCATGCCGCCGCCCTGGCCCTGGAACGCGACCGTCGTCATGCCGCTGCGATTTGGAATCCGGCCGGTTTGCACCGCGGCACGTCCAGGCGTGCAGCTCGGCTGCGCGTAGAAGGACATGAATTGCATTCCTTCATTCGCGAGACGATCGATGCTCGGGGTGGGCATGCCGCGATTTTCGCCGCCGCCGTAGGGCCCGGAATCGCCGTAGCCAAAATCATCCGACAGGATCAGGATGATGTTCGGCTTTGCTCCGCCAGCGGAGCTCGAGGGTTGCGTGGTCCCTTGCGCCTGGGCTGTCTGGATGGGTGCCATCGCCGAGAAGGCGGCGATGGTGGCGAGCGAACTCGAGGCCGCGAGCAGGTTGCGGCGGCTGAAGGTCTCTGTCGTTGTCTTCTCAGTCATCACTTTCTCCCTGAACGTGTGATGCAGCGAAATCCGAGATGGCTGGTCGACGTGTCGATCGGCTCGGCATGGCGCGCCGCCGGTCGATAGCGCCGGCAATAGTTCGGCGCGCAGAGGTGCGAACCGCCTTTGATCACCTTGCGTGGTATCCTGCTGAGCGGCAGCGACGGATCGTGGCTGTCATGCTCGGAGCCGCCTCGCGGATTCTGGGGAATGCAGCAGGCCTTCTTTGCATCGGCGCGGTGTTTCGGAGCCCACCAGTCGCTGGTCCACTCCCAGACGTTGCCGATCATGTCGAACACGCCATAGCCGTTCGGCGAATAGGTCATCGCGGGCGAAGTGCGCGCATGGCCGTCCTCGCACCGGTTCTCGAACGGAAAGTGACCTTGCCAAGTATTGGCTTGATGCACGCCGCCCGGCACGAATTCATCGCCCCAGGCATATTCAGCACCATCGAGGCCGCCGCGCGCAGCAAACTCCCACTCTGCTTCCGTCGGCAGATCCTTGCCGGCCCATCGCGCATAGGCGAGTGCGTCAGCATGGGTGACATGCACCACGGGATGGTCGTCCAGCGACTTGATGTTGCTTTTCGGACCATAGGGATGCCGCCAGTTCGCACCTTTGAGCAGCGTCCACCATTGGCTGTAGTCGCGCAGATCGACCGGGTAATCCGGCGGCGTGAAGACGAGCGAGCCGGCGAAGATCAAATGCGGCAGCGCGTCAGGATAGTTCGCTGGATCCGGAGCGACCTCGGCGAAGGTGACGTGGCCCGTGGCACGCACGAACTGCTTGAATTGCCGGTTCGTCACCGGCGTGCGGTCCATCCAGAACCCGTCGACGCTCACCATGTGGGACGGCGCTTCTTCCGGATAATGCCGATCCGATCCCATGCGAAACGTGCCGCCGGGAATGAAGATGCTGTCTGACGCGCCGGTTTCGTCCACGTTCGCGACCGGTCTCTCGGCAATATTCAAGAAGGTTGCCTCCAGTTACTCGTTGCGGCCGATTGCGTGCCTGGTCGGTTCGGCGGCCTCCCTGCGCAGGTCCTGTGTCTGACCGATCGCAGCACGCAGCATGCCCGCGGCAAGCACGCCTGATATCGAAAGGTTGACGAAAATCGCGTTGTTCACTCAATGCTCCAGTTCACGCACTGCTCCAGTTATGCGAACGCCCCCTCGATCACGGCCGGTTCAGATGAACCAGGGCCTCGGCTTCCAGTTCGGCAACCAGCCGTTCGTAATCCGCGGCCTTCCGACTTCCTTCGCGGTCTCCTTGCTCTGCCGCTTGTTGCCAACGACGAAGCGCTTTCACAGCTTCGTCATAATCTGCGCAAATCGCTCTAAACTGCGCGTCGCGATTGAAGCAGCGCCGAATGTCAAGTTCGCGCAGCGGAAAGCGGGTCACAATCGCGCGGAACTCCTCCATGACGAACTCGCTTGTGGCCAATGCGACCTTTGCTGCTGGTTCATCGGGACTTCAAGGTACGAACATGTTCGTACGCGGCGTGACGCGGCGCGGTGCCGTCTCGGGCGCGATGGCTTCAAGGCTGATGCGACCAGCTGTCGCTGCAGTCGGGAACTCGTTGTTCTGATGATCGAAAGCTGTCGCATCGGCGGTAGCTGCTTGCTTCGCTTACGAGTTGCAACATGTACTGGGAAGGCCTACCGTCGACCGACGATTGGGGTTGCCGGTTGATGCCTGATGTACCCTTCGCTCACGATGCCGTCAGCGGCTCATCCGAGGTGCCGCGTCGTGATGATTGCGCGGTGCCGCCGGCGCATGTAGCGAAAGAGCTGGACCGCATCCTCTCGAGTCCGCATTTCCAGGCGAGCGAACGGCGGCAAGCTTTCCTTCGTTTCATTGTCGACGAGACGCTTGCAGGCCGCGCTGAAAGCCTGAAAGGCTACACAATTGCCTTGGCCGTGTTTCGGCGCGACCATTCCTTCGATCCCCAGGCTGACCCTGTCGTCCGTCTTGAAGCTCGACGATTGCGCCGCGACCTCGACAGCTACTACGTGGATTCGGGCCGGGATGATCCGGTACGCATCACAATTCCAAAAGGCTCCTATGTGCCCCATTTTGAGTGGCACAAAATGCATATCGCCGACGCTTCACCTCGCGAACATGCTCTCGACCTCCACGATCGTTCGACAACTGCTGCTGCTACACGTTCGAATTGGACGGCCAGGCCTGGCATCAGGCGCTATGCGCCCATCGTTGCCGCGCTGGCAGCCGGCGTGGCGGCTTGGATATGGCTTGCAGCAAGACCACCTCCGTCCCCAATGACGCCACGCGAACCCGCGGTCCTCGTGATGCCATTCACGCCGCTAACTCCCGGGGAGAACACCCGGCTCTTCGCCATCGGCATGGGACAGGAACTGACCAGCAACCTGTTTCGATTCGGAGGATTCCGGCTCTACACGTCGCCCCCGAACGGGTCTTCCGCAAAAGGCGACGAAGCGTCCCAACCTGGTCGTCCTCTCGGTGCTTCCTACGTCGTCCGCGGAAGCGTTCAAACAAGCGCCGAAGAAGTGCAAGTCACAACGACTGTCTTCAACGCCGAGAACGACGAGATCGTATGGATGCGGACATATGCTCGACCGTTCGATCCTCAGTCGCTCATGAATGTCCAGCGCGAGCTCGCAAGCGAAATCGCAACGGTCGTCGGCCAATCCTACGGCGTGGTCAGAAACGACATTCGCGCGGACCCACCGAGGAATATGGAAAGCTATCTCTGCGTCCTGCGCGCTCAGGCCTACCGCAGCACTTTCCGGCGCGTCGACTTCGATCCAGCCATGCAGTGCCTTCAGCAAACCGTTCAGCGGGATCCGCAATACAGCGATGCATGGGCCATGCTTGGATGGCTGCATCTCGACGCCGGACGATTGGGCTATTCAAGCGACGGCAATCCGCAAACGGAGTATGGCAAGGCCCTTGAGGCCACGTCGCGCGCCATCGCCCTGCAGCCGAACAATCCCCTGGCGCTGAAGGCCCTGGCTTCGGCCTACCATTTCACGGGACGTTATGCCGATAGCGATCGCATCAGCCATCTGACGATCGATCTCAACCCCAACGATCCCGACATACTTGCCCAGTTCGGCTGGCGTCTTGCCATCCGCGGGAACTTCTCGGAAGGAGTTCCGATGCTCAAACGCGCGATCGAGCGCACGATGCATCCCCCGGGCTGGTATTTTCATTTTGTTGCAGTCGATCTTTATTTGAAGGGTGAATACAAGCAGATGCTCGATGTCGCCGAGACGGCATCGTTGCGCGATTCCGGATTCAGCCAACTATTGATTGCGATAGCGAATACAGAGTTGGGGCGCCGCGATGCAACGCAAACGGCCTTGAAAGGGATGTCGCGGTACAAAGCGCTGGCCGATGATCCGGCCGGCTTCTTGCGCCGCAATGGAGCGGCGGATCAGGTTGTCGACGCCCTCATGACCGGATTGCGCAAAGCCCAGGCTCTCGTCGCAAGCTGACCTTCCCTGCCGCTTCGGCGCCGCTCAGCCGGCATCTTCAGCTTTCGACGGTCATCCCGCCGTCGCCGCTCTTCACTGCGCATGGAATAGACCGCCCGAAGGCGGCCTTCCATGGGTTAGCGGAAACCAAAGCGATGCTTACGGGCGAATACCGTTCTTGCGCGCGCAATCCCGATAGGCGGAATAGCCCGCCGAGTTTCGGGCGCCAGTCGCCCCACTTGTCATGTTCGCGCCGGCGGCGGCGGCGGCTTCATTCGCCTGCCTGAAGCATTCAGCACGAATTGCATCGACATTCTTGCCACTATTCTTCGTAGCCGCATTTGCCGGAACCGCGACGAGCAAAATCAGCGTGCCAAGCACTCCTGTCTTCCACATGGTCGTCTCCTCCCTGTAGTGGACCAGCTGCCGTGCCGGCCTGCCAATCCCGCGGCGCCGGCACGTGAGCATCAGCATTGTTTCATGCAGGGAGGTCTTCAAGGTACGAACACGTTCGTACCTGCCTTGCGCAGCCGAGCTCCGGAGGATCGAGCTCAACAATTGCCGCGAACCGCGCTTGCCTCCGAAGCCGCGACGCGCTTTTTAAGCATGCAGTTTGTGCCAGCATGACACGCAGTTGAACCTACGGAACGAAGCTCGTTCAGCGGGATTGATCGCGACACCCTTGCAAGGAGTCCGGATATGCGACCAACCAAGGCTTTGCTAGTTCTCAGCTTCATCGCATCTGCAGCAATGATACTCCCCTATGACGCACAAGCCCGGCGCGGAGGAGCCGGCGCTCGATCGGCGCACTTCCACGGCGGAGGAATGCGGCCTGGTTGGCATGGCGGCGGCACGCGATGGCATGCCGGTGGCTGGCACGGCGGCGGCGCGCGTTGGGCCGGCGGCCGCTATTACCGCGGTGGCGGTTACTATGGAGGCGGTTGGGGCGCCGGAGCTGCCGCAGCCGGCCTGGCGACTGGCGCCGCCATCGGCGCCGCCACGGCCTACAACTCCTGCTATCAGACGCGAAACGTGTGGAACGGTTACGCGTATGTTCAGCAAAGCGTGAGGGTCTGTTAGGCATCGCCTCGTCCGATGCCGGACTGACTGCATTTCCACCGCGTTCGAGATCACGGAGCGTCCGGCCAATCTGGCCGGGTATGCGCGAACTGCGGCAACGAAGCCCGTCGCCGCGTCGATCGGCAGGTGAGTTTGCGTCTGAACTCCGCGCGAGTGCGTTTCGCCGACCCCGTCTGGGCCGGCGTCACGCCCTCGCGTTCCCCTTTTACCAGTTAACGCGCAGTCCGGCTTTCCCGCTGTAGGAGAAGCCGCCACCGTCGAACCGGCTCTGATAGGACGCGTTGGCATAAAGCGACGTGGTCGACGTGACCTGTCCGCTGATGCCGGCATTGATCTCGCCCCACAGGCCGCCGAGGCTCGCCTGGAATGGAACGAAGCCGGTGTCCGACGAGAACAACGTTTTCGGATTACCGAGGAATTCGTTCCACAGGCTCGGACGGATCCAGGCCGTCAGCGTGCGCGGACTGTCATCGATCGCCCATGTTCGGCCAAAGCGGGCACCGATCCGGGTCGCGAGCGAATCCACGTCCGCAAAGCGGATTTGCGCCGCGATGTCGCTGGCGTCGTTGATGTTGATGTTCTGATACACAAGTTGCGCCTGCGGCTCGATGAAGAAGCCGCCGGCGAACTTGAAGGGATATCCGCCCTCCACCGACGCAGCCCCACCCTGAGCGCCGGTCTTGAGCGCCGGAATGCCGCGATTTGCGCTGCTCGTGATGTCGTAGAACGTGCCTTGCAGAATCGAGTCGATGTACCAGCCGGTCGGCCCGAAATGCGTCCAGTAGCCACCGAGCGTGTATGCGGCGAAGGTGTTGTCACCCTGGCTGCCATCGAAATGGGTGACCCGCCCGCGCGCGCCGCCGATCGCGAAATACGCCCCCGCCTGGTCACGCGAACCGTCGAGACTGTCGTGTCGATAGACATCCATGCCCGCCTGCAGCGCCAGGAAATCATAGCTGAAGTGCGGTCCGGCTTCGCCGCCCAACACGCCGAAGCTGTCGCCCTGGTGCACGCCGTTGACGCCAAGCACGCGACCCCATCCGACCCTGGCGTTCTCGGGATTGGCGCGGAAGCGTTCGTCCTCCTCCTCGCCCACGCGTTCATGCAGCGTGTCGAGCAGGCTGCGTCCGTACAACAGCGTCATCGATGGAATTGCCGCGTAGAGCGAAGTCTCCTCGCGGTAGTCGGGAATATCGCCGCCGCCACCGTCGGCTCCGCCTCCGCCGCCATCACCACCACCACCACCTCCTCCACCGCCTCCACCGCCTCCACCGCCGCCGCCTCCACCGCCGCCGCCGCCGCCGCCGCACCTCGGCACGTTGGGAAGATTGGAGCAGTTAATAAGACCGCCACCGCCGCAGGCACGCAGATTGGGATGAGCGACACAGTCGATGGTGTCGCGCAAATACCAGGCTTGCGGGTTGCTGGAGTCGACACTCGAACGGAACAGCGAATATTGGTAAGGGCCAGCCAAGACCGGGTGAGACAGGCTGAAGGCACCAGCCGTCGTCGTCGCGCCATTGATCGCATCGACCACGAGAATGCCATTGCCGGTGGTGAGCGCGCCGGCGCCCGTGGTGTTGCTGATCTTCAGGAACGTGTTGCCGCTTGCCGTGCCGCCATTGATGACGAGCCTGTCCGACGGCGAACCGTCCGTGCCGAGGTACGTATTCAGCCCAATAGTGCTGCTGTGGCCCACGTAGTTCACCGTCGTCAGCGTCTTGTAGCTCGACAGCAGCGTCGGATCGCCAACGGGCGGTGCGAACTGGATCTCGCTCAAGGTGTTGGTCAGATTCGTGACGTTCGAGTTGCCGGTCATCGTCCAGAACGAGCCGTTTCTGAGCGTGACGTCGGACCTGCTGCTGCCGTCGGTGAGCGCAGCGCCCCGCACCGTCGAGCCGTCCGAGAGCAGACTCAGCGTCGAGCCGCCGCTGACGTTCAGCCACTGGCCGTTGTTTGCGACCGCCTGCACGCCGCTCAAGGTCACGCTGCTTGTGCCGCCAGTCGCGGCGACCGACGCGCCGTTCGGACTGGTCAGGATCGATACGAAAGCGGTCGCAGTGCCGCCGCTGACAGCGAGGGCGTTTGAATTGGCGCCGTTCGCGGTCAGATCCGCGGTCGTATTCAGCGAACCGCCACCCGTCACGGATGCGGCAGGAGCGTTCGCGCCGGAGGTGATTACGGTGCCGCCAATCACGCTGATCGATGAATTTGTCCCAGTCGCCAGCAAACCGGCCGCCGACGCACCCGAGGTTTTGACCGTTGCGTTTTGGAGCGAGACGCTTCCGGCGTTGTCCGCCTGAACACCGACGGCATTGTCACCGCTGGTGTTGATCGTGTTTGCACCGCCGCTGATGGAACTGCCGACTCCGGTCGCCTGGAGCCCGATGGCGGAGCTGCCGCCGGTGCTGACACTGCTCGTATTCAGCACGATCGAGCCCGAAGACACGGCCTGAGTGCCCGCCCCGCCACTGCTGGTTGGAACGGACACGGCGACATTAGTCGCCGTAATCGTGCTGCCGCTGCCGCTCGCCTGGAGGCCGATCTCGCCGCCGCCGCTGCCTGTCGCGGAGACACTGCCGCCGCTCAATGTGATCGCGCCGCTGTCGAGTGCCTTGGCGCCGACGTCTCCGCCACCGCCGGCAACCGTGACCGCCGTGTCGGTTGCCTTGATCGTGCTTCCCGCCGATTGCGCCAGCAGGCCGGTCTCTCCGCCGCCATTGCCCTCGACAGTCACGGTATTCTGGAGAAGCGTGACCGCCCCGCCCGTGTCCGCCCGCGCGCCGACATCGTTCCCGCCGCCGCCGGGCATCGAAATGGTCGTGCCCGTCGATGTGATCTGGCTGCCGGCGCCGGTCGCCCACAGACCGGTATTGCCACCGCCACCCACTGCATAGGTGATTGAGCTGTTCAGCAGGTCGATCGCAGCGGCATTGGTCGCCTTCGCAGCGACGTTGTTGCCGGCACCATTGAGATTCGCGGTGAGACCTGTTGCGTTGATGAGGCTGCCTGTTCCATCGGCGCTCAGTGCGGTTCCTCCGCCGCCGAAAGCCGGGTTGATGGTCGAGCCCGACTGAAAGACGATGGTGCCGCCGCTTTGCGCCGACGCGGCGGTGCTCCAATTGCCGTTGATGCTGGATCCGTTGCTGAAGATGATGCTGCCAAACTGATCGGCCAATCCGCCGACGCTGCCGCCATTGACGGGATTGATGGTGACGTTGCCCGTGGTGATCTGGGTGGTGCCGTTGCTCGCGTGAACAGCGGGTGTTCCGGTAAGCGTCGTACCGGAAGCAATGGTGCAAGTTCCCATTGTGAGGGTCACGGTGGAATCGGGCGCCACCGTGCAGGACTGAGCCGAGGCCGTCTCAACCAGCGCGCCCGATGCGATCAAGGCAAGCGCGGCGAGCCGGAACTGCGTCCGACAGACCGCGACACATGGTCTCGGCTTATTCCTGAAGAACGGGACCAATGATTGCAGGGCGGCGCGCGTCGACGCCTGTTCCATGCGATTGCGCGCGCAAGATCCAAGGAGAGTCGAGCCGGTAAAGCACTTCATTTGCGCCGCCTTCCAAACCTGTCGTTCTCAACAACGTCAAATTGAAAAGAACGAGTTGCTTGGTCGCGGTGCAAAAAGCAGGAGCGGCTACAATTCAAGATCGCAAATCATCATCCGACTATCAGGACGAAGATCAACTCGAATGTGGCGATCCGAAACGCGCGTTGCCATTTGCAGTTGATGCTTTCGCATCACACAACTTATGCAGTTTGTGCCAAACATCGCGCGCACGTCCGATGCAACTTAGCGCGGTCATCGTGCAGTTCCGCGATGATGCAACCTTTCATCAATTTGCATTCTCGCTTCTCGCGCGAGAGTCGCCTGAAGAATGGAATTGCCGTCACGTCATTCAGGAACTGATCGCGATATTCTTGCTCGTCTCGACGCCCTGCCGCATTCAGCGGCCTCTGCTGCAGCCGGCATTCCAAATCGATCAGCAAGTCACGTCGATTTGATGCCGCGCACGAGATGCACAGGAACCACTTCCGGAGGTTGCATTTGGTTACGTGCGAGAAAACGGGAACTTGCGGACCTGGCATTCGGTCATGCCAAGCTTCACAAGGCTCGCAAGCAAACCAAACCCAGGGAGCAAGCCATGATGAGTCTAAGAGTTCTTGGCGCGGCCGTGATAGTAGCGTCCGCAGTTTCGAGCCCCGCATCGGCGCAAGCGGTCTTCTCCAACCCGGCCGCCTGTTCATCTCAATTCGCCAGCGCCAACTGCCTCAACCGAGGAGCCGGGAGCCCGTACGACAGCAGGAGGGGCTATTATCAGCGGCGAACCGCCTATCGCGAACCCGTGGGGCCGGTGGGGGCCGCCGCCGGCGTGGCCGGCGCTGCCGTCGGAACAGCCGCGGCAATCGCGACGGCTCCCTTCGGCGGCTGGCGCAACTCCTACGCCGCGTACGGCACCTACGATCGGCCCGCCGCATATGGCGACTACTACGCCTGGAACGGCGACTGGAGCGCCTATGCCTCGCACAATGGCATCGTCTGCAGGCCCGGCACCTTCTTCAAAGGGTCCGACGGACTCCAGCACCCCTGCCAATAGAGCTCGTCCGCTCTCAGGCTAATCTACGCAGGCGGCCTGCAAGGGCCGCCTGCTCCAGTCCTGCCGGTCGCGTCGACAGCGCCTGCGCGGCTGAAGGATCGTGTGCGCGCGAACTGCCTAGTCTGATCGACGACAACATGTGGCGCAGGTTCGCGGCATCGTGAAATCCACAATCGCGGGAGTTATTGGCGGGGAGCTGGCTCCGCCGGGGGACATGCGCGGTTCGTTGGCGATGGGTCCGTTTATCCAGCAAAACAGGCGTCTGGCTACTGACGAGTGATGACCCGCACCCCAGTGGACGGGCCACCTACAGCAAAGTTCGACCCGTTATTCAGGCCGGCCGGCGGATTAACCCTCGCTCCACTGTGGTTGCTGTTGCCGGATGACCGGGTTGGTGCTCCCCGAAGCACGAGGTTGCCGGACGGGGATACTCTATAACCATAACTACTGGCCACACCTTGGGCGAAAGCATCGGTAGTTACCGCAAAAGCGCCCAGCATCAGCGCCGCACCCGCAACAGCAACGACTTTCGTAAACATCGTGGTCTGGTCCTCGTGCGGCGCGTCATCACCGCAGCCCGCGTCGTAGCGTCGCATCATTCCGAACATTCTTGCCAAACCCCTGCGCAAGATTTTGACTTGTTCCAATAAAAAAAGGGGCTGATCCGCAAGGGATCGCTATTCCAAGGGGAGGAGGCAGTCATGACCAAATCAAACAAGGGCAGCACTCCGAACCGCCGCGGCTTTCTCAAGGTCGCTGCTGCGGGGGCCGCCGCGACGGTAGCCGCGCCGAGCGTCGTCAGCGCCCAGGGGCCGATCAGCATGCGCTGGCAAAGCACCTGGCCGTCAAAGGACATTTTCCACGAATACGCCCTCGACTACGCCAAGAAGGTCAACGACATGACCGGCGGCGAGCTCAAGATCGAAGTGCTGCCGGCAGGCGCTGTCGTGCCCGCCTTCGGCCTGCTCGATGCCGTCTCCAAGGGCGTGCTCGACGGCGGCCACGGCGTGCTGGTCTATCACTACGGCAAGCAGACCGCGCTGGCGCTGTGGGGCTCGGGACCAGGCTTTGCGATGGACGCCAACATGCTGCTGGCCTGGCACCGCTATGGCGGCGGCAAGGAGTTGCTCGCAAAACTTTATGAATCGATCGGCGCCAATGTCGTCTCGTTCCCGTACGGTCCGATGCCGACCCAGCCGTTCGGCTGGTTCAAGAAGCCGATCACCAAGCCCGAGGATATCAAGGGTCTGAAATTCCGCACCGTCGGCATCTCGATCGATGTGTATTCGGGGATGGGCGCTGCTGTGAACGCGCTGCCCGGTGGCGAAATCGTAGCGGCCATGGACCGCGGCCTCCTGGACGCGGCGGAGTTCAACAATGCCACCTCCGACCGCGTACTCGGCTTCCCCGATGTCTCCAAGGTCTGCATGCTGCAGAGCTATCATCAGAACGCCGAGCAGTTCGAGATCACGTTCAACAAGGACAAGTACAACGCGCTGCCGGACAAGATGAAGGCGATCATCGCCAACGCGGTGGACGCAGCCTCGGCAGATATGTCCTGGAAGGCGATCGACCGCTATTCTAAGGACTATGTGGAGCTGCAGACCAAGGACAACGTCAAGTTCTACAAGACCCCCGATGCCATCCTGAAGCAGCAGCTCGAGATCTATGACGGCGTGGTGCAGAAGAAGGCGGCAGAGAACCCGCTGTTCAAGGAGATCGTGCAGTCGCAGATCGCGTTCGCCAAGCGTGCGACACAATGGGAGCAGGACACGGTGGTGAACCGCCGCATGGCCTACGACCACTATTTCGGGCCCAACGCCGCCGCCAAGAAACTCTGATGCCGAAATAAACCCGGCAAGGGCGCCGTCCGGACCACCCTCCGGACGGAGCCTTGTGCTATGTTGGGATCGTTTTTATGCCGAACCGTATCACATGAGCGTCCAGAGCTTACTGTACAAGATCGACGGCATCTCGACCTGGGTCGGCAAGGCGACCGCCTGGCTGATGATCGTCCTGATGAGCGTCGTCTGCATCGAAGTGTTCAAGCGCTACGCCGCGAACATGCCGACGGCATGGATCTTCGACGCCGAGAACATGCTGTACGGGTCTCTGTTCATGCTGTGCGGCGCCTATACGCTGGCGCAGAATGCCCATGTCCGCGGCGACTTCCTGTACTCCTCGATGCGGCCGCGCACGCAGGCCACGCTCGATCTCGTTCTCTACTTCGTGTTCTTCATTCCGGGCATCGCCGCGCTGATCTATGCAGGCTATTTCTACGCCGCGGATTCCTGGCACATCAACGAGCATTCCAACGTCACGGCGGACGGCCCGCCGGTCTACCACTTCAAGACCGTCATCCCGATCGCGGGCGCGCTGATCATGCTGCAGGGGATCGGCGAGATCATCCGCTGCATCGTGTGCCTGAAGACCGGCGAATGGCCGAGCCGGCTTGCCGACGTCGCCGAGACCGACGTCATCGGGGAGCAGCTCGCGCACTCTGAATTCGTGGACGAGGAATCGCGCAAGCTCGCCATCGAGGGCGCGGCGCGCATCGATGAAATGGCGCGGCAACGCGGCATGGGCGGGGACCTGAACACATGAGCGATCCCGCGCTCGGCCTGTTGATGCTGACGCTCATCGTCGTCGTCATCATGATGGGCTTTGCCACGGCGTTTACGCTGATGGGCCTTGGCATGTTCTTCGGCTTCATCGCCTTCTACGACCCGTCGCAGAACTGGACGCACAACAAGGTTTTCGAGCTGATGGTCCAGCGCACCTACGGCGCGATGACCAACGACGTGCTGATCTCCATCCCGTTGTTCGTGCTGATGGGCTATGTGATGGAGCGCGGCGCCCTCGTCGACAAGATGTTCTATTCGATCCAGCTCGCCTTCCGCCGCCTGCCCGCCTCGCTCGCGGTCGCGACCCTGATCGTGTGCACGTTCTGGGGCATCGCCTCCGGGCTCGTCGGCGCGGTGGTGGTGCTGATGGGCGTGATCGCCTTCAACCCGATGCTGCGCGCCGGTTATGACGTGAAGCTCGCCTCCGGCGTCATCACCGCGGGCGGCACGCTCGGCATCCTGATCCCGCCTTCGGTGATGATCATCGTCTATGCCGCGGTCGCCGGCCAGTCCGTGGTCAAGCTCTATGCGGCGGCGATGCTTCCCGGCTTCTTCCTGGCGTTCCTCTACCTTGTCTATGTCGTGGGCTGGGCGATGATCAACCCGAAGATCGCCCCGCCGCTGGCGGAGGAGCAGACCCGCGTCAACGTGCCCGAATGGATCAGGAATTTCGCGGCGCTGTATTCGCCGAACCTGTTCGTCGGCCTGTTCCAGGCGCTGCTCTCGCCCGCAAAGGCGAAGACGCTCCAGATCGACGGCAAGCCGATGGGCTATGGCGCGATCGTGCAGAACTTCCTCATTTCGCTGGTGCCGTTCCTGATGACCGCAGCCGCGCTCGGCACGGTCTGGTGGTACGTCGTGATCCACCAGCAGGCCGGCGCCGCGAGCGGAGCCGTCGAAGGCCTGCAGCAGCTCGGCAGCCCGGTCGAGCCGAAGGAGCTGTCGCCCGCTGAAAAGGGACCGGACACCCAGTTCTACGTCTGGTTCGCGATCTCAGTCGCCGTGCTGGCGGCGTGGACGGCGCGCTCTTACTTGCGCATGGACGGCGAACGCTTCGAAGTGTTGAAGCTCTTGACGTCGTCGGTGATGCCGCTCGGCATCCTCACCGTCGTGGTGCTGGGGGTGATCCTGTTCGGCATCACGACCGCGACCGAGTCCGCCGGCGTCGGCGCCGCCGGCGCCTTCATCCTCGCTTTCCACGCCCGCACGCTCGACTGGAAGCGCACCAAGGAAGCGGTGTTCCTGACCGCAAAGACGACCGCGATGGTCTGCTGGCTGTTCGTCGGCTCGGCGCTGTTCTCGGCGGTGTTCGCCATTCTCGGCGGTCAGGCGCTGCTGGAAAGCTGGGTGCTGTCGCTCAACATGACGCCCGTGCAGTTCATGATCTTGTCGCAGGCGATCATCTTCTTGCTGGGCTGGCCGCTCGAATGGACCGAGATCATCATCATCTTCGTGCCGATCTTCCTGCCGATGCTGAAGCACTTCAACATCGATCCGATCCTTTGGGGCACGCTGGTGTTCGTGAACTTGCAGGCCGCGTTCCTGTCGCCGCCGGTCGCGATGTCGGCGTTCTATCTCAAGGGCGTCGCCCCGAAGCACGTTACGCTGAACCAGATATTCGCCGGCATGATGCCCTACATGCTGATCGTGATCCTGTGCATGGTGATCATGTATCTCTGGCCCGGCATGACGCTGTGGCTGCCGAACTATTTGTACGCGAGTTGAAGCGCAGCGGGGAGCACCGGGCGCTGGTCAAACGGAAATGGTGCCCAGGGGCGGGATCGAACCACCGACACTGCGATTTTCAGTCGCATGCTCTACCAACTGAGCTACCTGGGCATACCCGCGGGGCCGAAAAGGCCGGAGCGAGCGGGCGGTTTATAGAGAGGTCGGAGCGTCGTGTCCACCCGGCTTCGCGAAACGCTTCGCCGGGCTCGGCCCGCCCGGCACTCTTTCCCCAACTTGTTGGGAAATCTGGGCTATTCCGGGTCCTCCGCGTCGTCCTCGCGGCCGGGCACGACATAGCGGCCGGTCAGCCAGCGGTTGAGGTCGACGTCGCGGCAGCGCGCCGAGCAGAACGGGCGGAAGGCCTGCTCGACCGGCTTGCCGCAGATCGGGCAGGCGCGCGGGGTGGCCGGGGGCGTTCGGGCTTGGTCAGTCATGGCTGGGACGGAGTCTATATCAACTGGCAATCGAGGAGGCGGTCGCATGTTCCACGTTCGCCGCAGGTCACTTCCCTCCGTCCGCGGAGACAGACCCCTCACCCGAATCGCATCTGCGATGCGATGTGGCCGCTCCCACAAGGGGAGAGGTGCAGAGCCGATGCGGCGCAGGAAGAATGTCTGATCAGCGCTACACCGCGACGGAGTTAAGCCAGCCGTGGCGGATCGGAAAGCCCTCGCCGCCGAGCAAGGTCACGGTCTCGTAGAGCGGCAGGCCGACCACATTGGTGTAGGAGCCGACCATCTTGACCACGAACGATCCGGCAATGCCCTGCACCGCGTAGCCGCCGGCTTTGCCGCGCCATTCGCCGGAGCCGATATAGGCCTGGATGTCGTCCTCGCTGAGCCGCTTGAAGCGCACGCGCGTTTCGACCAGACGCTGACGGAATGCCTCGCGCGGCGTCACCACGCAGATCGCGGTGTAGACGCGGTGATTGCGGCCCGACAGCAGCCGCAGGCACTGCGCGGCCTCGTCGACCAGATTGGCCTTGGGCAGGATGCGGCGGCCGACCGCCACCACGGTGTCGGCGGCAATGATGAAGGAGCCGCGCAGGTCGTCGTCAAGATGCACCGACTTCAGCGCCGCGTCGGCCTTGGCGCGCGCCAGGCGGTTGGCGCAGGCGCGCGGCAACTCGCCCCGCCGCGGGGTCTCGTCGACATCGGCCGGGCGCAGCGCATCGGGCTCGATGCCGGCCTGGTTGAGCAGGGCCAGCCGCCGCGGCGAACCGGAAGCAAGAACGAATTTGGGACGGCCTAGCATGCGGGCTTTTGGGCTGAATCGGGGGGACGGACGCGGGCGGAACCTATCGGATGGGGCATGGATGCACAACCTTGGAACCGGCCGCGAATCGCGCCCCCGCCTGGAGACAAGGCCCCATAAGCACAGCTGTTTGTCAGTCTGGCGACAAGCGGCGGTTCTGCGAATCGGAACACGCCGGTCCCCTTGCCTCGCCGAGCCTCACAGGTTTGCCGCGCCGGCCTTGGCAAAGCGGCGGCGGATGCGCAGCAACAGGCCGTCGCAGACTTCGCGGTAGGCGGCGAGTTTCTGCTCGCGATTGCCGCTGGTGCCGGTCGGATCCTGCGTCGGCCAGTATTCGACATCGGCGGCGAGCGTGCGGGTGAGATCCAGCGCCCTGTGGTGCGCCTCCGGCGACAGCGTGATGATGAGATCGAAGTTCAGCCCCTCCCAGTCCTCGAGTTCCTCGAAGGTTTGCGGCTTGTGGCTGGAAATGTCCTGGCCGAGTTCGGCCATCACCGAGACGGCGAACGGGTCGAGCTCACCCTTCTTGACGCCGGCCGAGCGAACATAGAGGCCTTGCGGAAACATCTGCTGCAGCAGGCTTTCGGCCATCGGCGACCGCACGCTGTTCAGGCCGCATGCGAACAGCACGGCCTGGGGATGGCGCGCGCGCGGCGCTTGCATGCGATCAGGCTTTTTTCGATCGGGGTACGCCCCCGTCAATCATCGCGTCACCGATCACGCGCCCCGTCTTCCGGCGCATGACCTCCGCGCAAACACACGCGTTTGTCGCGACCGAAAACCGGTATCCACTTTGCGCTAACGCGGCCCTCCGGGTCGGGATCATGCGCCTTCACCCTTCCAGTGCAGCACGGTGATCAGCGTGAACAGCCGCCGCGCGGTCTCGAAATCGACGCGCACCTTGCCCTTGAGCCGTTCCTGCAGCGTGCGCGAGCCCTCGTCATGGATGCCGCGGCGGCCCATGTCGATCGCCTCGATCTTGTCCGGCGTCGCGGTCCGGATCGCCTGATAGTAGCTGTCGCAGATCATGAAGTAGTCCTTCACGACGCGGCGGAACGGGGTCAGCGACAACAGATGTGCGACCACCGGCGCGCCGTCCTCCTTGCGGATATCGAACATCAGCCGGTTGCCGGTGATCGCGATATGCAGGGTGTAAGGCCCCGGCCCGGCGGCGCCCTCGGGCGCGAACAGGTTCTGCTCGATCAGATCGTAGATCGCGATCGCCCGCTCATGCTCGATATCGGGCCCGGAACGGCCGATCGATTCCTCGTCGAGCGTCACCGCGACGATGCGATTGTTGGAATCCTCGTCGTCTGGTGGCTTGTTCATGAGAGGTTGAGGCGCAATCCGACGGAACGTGAATGGGCATCGAGACCCTCGGCCTGGCCGAGCGTCATCGCGGCGGGCCCGAGCGCACGGAGCTGATCCGGCCCGCACCGCAGGATCGAGGTTCGCTTCATGAAGTCAAGCACCCCGAGGCCGGAAGAGAACCGCGCCGATCGTGCGGTCGGCAGCACGTGGTTGGAGCCGCCGACATAATCGCCGATCGCCTCCGGCGTATGGGCCCCGAGGAAGATCGCCCCGGCGTTGCGGACCTTGTTCGACAGGCCCTCGGCGTCCGCGGTCATGATCTCGAGATGCTCGGCCGCGATCGCATTGGCGAGCTCGACCGCGTCGTCGAGTTTTGCCACCTTGATCACAGCACCGAAGTCGTTCCACGAGGTGCGGGCGATCTCGGCGCGCGGCAGCGTCGCAAGCTGCGCCTCGACCGCGCGCTCGACGTCGGCGGCGAGCCGTGCACTGTCGGTGATCAGGATCGACTGCGCGCTGACGTCATGCTCAGCCTGCGCCAGGAGATCGGCCGCGATCCAGTCGGCATTGCCGGTGTCGTCGGCGATGACCAGCACCTCGGAGGGCCCGGCGATCATGTCGATGCCGACCTTGCCGAACACCAGCCGTTTGGCCGCGGCGACATAGGCGTTGCCGGGGCCGACGATCTTGGCGACCGGCGCGATCGTCGCGGTGCCGTAGGCCAGCGCCGCCACCGCCTGGGCGCCGCCGACGCGGTAGATTTCGGACACGCCGCCGAGATGGGCGGCGGCGAGCACCAGCGGGTTGAGCTTGCCGTCCGGCGCCGGCACCACCATCACCACCCGCGGCACGCCGGCGACCTTTGCCGGCACCGCGTTCATCAGCACCGAGGACGGATAGGCCGCGGTGCCGCCGGGCACATAGAGCCCGACCGCATCGACCGCGCTCCAGCGCCAGCCGAGTTCGACGCCGGCGGCATCGGTGAAGCGCTCGTCCTTCGGCAACTGGCGGCGGTGGAAGGTCTCGATCCGGTCGCGCGCGAATCTCAGGGCCTCGACGGTCTTGGGGTCACAGGCCGCAACCGCGGCGTCGATCTCGGCTGCGGTAATGCGCAGGCCGGCCGCCTCGATATCGAGCCGGTCGAACTTTTTGGTCGCCTCGAGCAGCGCCGCATCGCCGCGGGCCGCCACGTCGTCGACGATGGCGCGGGTGGCGCGCTCGACGTCGGCCGACACCTCGCGCTTGGCCGCCAGGAAATCGCGGAATCGCTGCTCGAAATCGGCGCTCTGTCGGTCCAGGCGAACGGGCATGACGGCTTTCTTAGGAGGAATTCGGGTCCCTGCTCAATGGCGCGACGGATAATGGCCGTCAACCCTGTGCGTCGTCATCCCGGCGAAGGCCGGGGCGACGGTGACTACCCCGGCGCCACGCCGAGATCGTCGGTGCCAAGATCGGTCAGTTCGCACTCCAGGCACTCGACATCCAGCCGCAGCGCCCCGCCATGGCCGAACATCAGGAGCGCGCTGCCGCCCGGCGGGTCGGAGGCATAGAACTCGATCCCGAGCAGTTCCAGGGTGGCTTCCGGGGCCTCCAGGTCGATATTGCGCGACTTGCATGCCAGCACCCGGTCGAACCTGAGCGCGGCGATCAGCCGCCGCGAGCAGGTGCCCCCCGACAGGGTCTGCTCCCAGTCCAGCCGGTTCAGGCCGACCACGAGCCGCTTCTCGTCCTGGCGCCAGACGATGTCGGAGGGCTGGACGCGGGCGTCCTGCACATGGGCCGAGATGACCGCGAGGTCATCGGCATCGAGGGCGATCAGCTTCAGCGGCGCGGGTGGGGACATGACGGTGGTTATAACGCCTTGCGGCCCAAGAGGTACCAAGAGGTACCACGTGGCCTCAAGGAAACCCTGCTCAAGGGAACCGGGGAGCGCACGGCCAAAATATAGAAAACAACCCCATGCAAAGGAGATGACGGCGGCGGCGTTCGACAAGGCAACTTGACACGTCGGGCAAATCAGGGGTAATTTTCTAATATTCAGAAATCGCGAGCCCCCTCGCTCACAATGGCCCCCGCCAGGCGGGAACCCTACCGTCGGTGGCTGCCTCACTTTGGAGGCGGTGAAGCTGCGCGGCGTTGTGACAAGCGGTACGACGCGCAGCGCCGGCCGCCTCAGCCCTTGATGAACGCCAGCAGGTCGGCGTTGATGGTCTCGGCCTCCGTGGTCGGCATGCCGTGCGGAAAACCCTTGTAGGTCTTCAGCGTGCCGTTCTTCAGAAGCTTGGCCGAGAGCGGGGCTGAGTCGGCGTAGGGCACGATCTGGTCGTCGTCGCCATGCATCACCAGCACCGGCACGTTGATCTTCTTCAGATCCTCGGTGAAGTCGGTCTGCGAGAACGCGACGATGCCGTCGTAATGCGCCTTGGCGCCGCCCATCATGCCCTGCCGCCACCAGTTCTGGATCACGGCTTCCGACGGTTTTGCGCCGGGCCGGTTGTAGCCGTAGAACGGCCCGGCCGGCAGGTCGCGGTAGAATTGCGAGCGGTTGGCGGCGAGCCGGGCCTGCAAGCCGTCGAACACCGATTTCGGCAGGCCGCCGGGATTGTTCGCCGTCTGCACCATCAACGGCGGCACCGCGCTCAGGATCGCCGCCTTCGCCACCCGGCTCTCGCCGTGGCGGGCGATATAGTGCACCACCTCGCCGCCCCCGGTGGAATGACCGACATGCACGGCGTTCTTCAGATCGAGATGCGCGGTGACGGAAGCGAGGTCGTCGGCGTAGTGATCCATGTCATGGCCGTCGGCGACCTGGGCGGAGCGGCCGTGGCCGCGGCGGTCGTGGGCGACGACGCGAAAGCCGTGCCCCACGAAGAACAGCATCTGCGCGTCCCAGTCGTCCGACGACAGCGGCCAGCCATGGCTGAACACGATCGGCTGCCCCGAGCCCCAATCCTTGTAGAATATCTCGACGCCGTCTTTGGTGGTGATGGTGGGCATTTGAATTGCTCCTCTTGTATTCGTCATTCCGGGGCACGCGCAGCGTGAACCCGGAATCCAGATATTGGATTGCGAGATTCCGGGTTCGACGCTGCGCGTCGCCCCCAGGTGCGCAATTGCGCACCGGGGAATGACGAAGGCTTGTCGGATCAGGCGAACGTGACCGGCCTGAACCGGCGCCAGGCACCGATGGTCACCAGGACGAAGAACACCAGCACGATGCCCTGCACCACGGCAAAGACCGGCCCGGATGGCGGGTTCGGCGGCACGGCCGGCGCCAGCGCCTGCAACGCCGGCACCTTGAGGAAGCTCTGGATGACCAGCACGAAGACGTTGAGATAGAGCGAGACCATCGCGGTCACGATATAGATCGGACGCCAGGCGCCCTTGAGCTGCATCGCATAGAGCGCAATGCAGGCGATCGCGAGCAGCACCAGCGAAAGCCCGCCGATGATGTGCGACGGCAACAGCTTCTCGGTCACCAAAGGCGGAATCACGAAGCCGGTGGCGCTGGTCAGGATCGTGAGCACGAGGAAGATCGCGGTCAGCCCCGGCATCGCGCGCGAGCCGAGCAGCCCGAACATCACGAGCACGCCGGCGACGATTGCAATCAGGCTGATAATGACGTGCACGAGCACCAATGTCGTCATGTGGCGCACTCCCCGTTGAGACCCACGTGCGAGGTTACGATGCGTGACGGAAAATTGCTACATGCTTCGATGGCAGGACGGCCGACATCTCATGAAAAATTTTGCCGGCGCCGGCAATTGCTGAAAATTTTCGCACGCATGTCACACGATGCGGCACGTGCTCCGTGTAAGAAGCCTCATCGATAATAGCGCGGGATCGGTCCGTTATGCGGCGTCTTGCGCTTCGACAGGTCGAACAGCACCTCGTCGACATAGCACCAGCCCCAGCCTTCCGGCGGATCGTAGCCCTCGATCACGGGATGGCCGGTGGCGTGGAAATGCGCGGTCGCATGCCGGTTCGGCGAATCGTCGCAGCAGCCGACATGGCCGCAAGTGCGGCAGATGCGCAAATGCAGCCAGCGGCTGCCGCTCTTCAGGCATTCCTCGCAGCCGAGCGCGCTCGGCGTGACATCCTGGATGCCGGCGATATGGATGCAGCCTTTCGACATCATGCCTCCTACAGCGTCGGACTGCCCGCGTCAGCGAGATAGCCGTGCAGCGCGGCGACGACTTGCGCACCCTCGCCGATCGCGCCGCCGACGCGCTTGACCGATCCGGAGCGGACGTCGCCGACCGCGAACACGCCGGGCACCGTGGTCTCGAGCAGCGGCACGGCGCGCGCGCCCTCGCCGGTCTGCACGCCGGTCATCACGAAGCCGCCGCGGTCGACCTGCACGCCGCAGCCCTCGAGCCAGCCGGTCGCCGGATCGGCGCCGACAAACAAAAAGAGATTGCGGATATCCATGGTGAACTCGTCGGGCGCGAGCCGGCTGCGCCAGCGCACCCGCTGCAGCGTCTCCGCGCCGTCGAGCCCGATCACCTCGGTGTTGAACATCAATTCGATGTTCGGCGTCGCCTCGATGCGCTCGATCAAATAGCGCGACATGCTGGCCCCGAGCCCGCCGCCGCGGATCATCATGTTGACCCTGCGGGCATGCGCCGACAGGAACACCGCCGCCTGTCCCGCGGAGTTGCCGCCGCCGACCAACACGACGTCCTGGTTGGCGCAGAGCCGGGCCTCGATCGGCGAGGCCCAGTACCAGACGCCGCGGCCTTCAAAGGCATCGAGATTGTCGATCTCGGGCCGGCGATAGCGCGCCCCGCTGGCGACCACCACGGATTTCGCGCGCAGCGTATGCCCGCACGCGGTGTCGAGCACGAATGCGCCGGACGCTTTCGTGCAGTCGAGCGATTTGATCGAGACCGGGATCAGCATCTCGGCGCCGAATTTCTGCGCCTGGTTGAAGGCGCGCCCGGCCAGCGCCTGGCCGGAGATGCCGGTCGGAAAGCCCAGATAGTTTTCGATGCGCATGCTGGCCCCGGCCTGGCCGCCGAAGGCGCGGGAATCGAACACCGCAACCGACAGGCCTTCCGATGCCGCATAGACCGCGGTGGCAAGCCCGGCCGGGCCGCTGCCGACCACGGCGACATCGTAGAGTTTTTCATGCGCGCTGTTGCCGATCATGCCGAGCGCCATCGCAAGCGCGGTCTCGGAAGGATTGCGCAGCACCGTGCCGTTGGGACAGACCACCAGCGGCAGCTCGGCGCGCGTCGGCGAATAGCGCGCGACGAGGTCGGCGGCATCCTTGTCGGTCTCGGGGTCGAGCAAGTGGTGCGGCTGGCCGTTGCGCGCCAAAAAATTCTGCAGCGAGGCCATATTGCCGACCGAGGCGGGGCCGATCAGCACCGGCCCGCCGGCGCCGCCCTGGATCAGGCTGACGCGGCGCAGGATCAGCGCTCGCATGATGCGCTCGCCGAGATCGGCCTCCGCAACCAAAAGCGCGCGCAGCCGGTCGGGCGGCAACAGCAGCGTCTCGACCACCCCATCGGCATGGCCGTCGACCAGCGCCGGGCGGCCGGAGAGCTGGCCGATCTCGGCGAGGAACTGGCCCGGTCCCTGGTCGATGATCGGCGCGACATGGCCGAGGCCGTCGCGCTGGGTGATCGAGACATTGCCCGACAGCACCACGAACATGCCGGGCCCGGGCTTGCCGGTCTCGAACAGCGCCTCGCCGTCCTGGTATGCGCGCGGCTCGCCGAAGCGGCGCATCCGCTCGATCTCTTGCGCGGTCAGGGTCGGAAAGGTCTGCTCATGGCGCGGGAAGGCGTAGGCGGTTGCGCTCAGCCGGTTGATTGTCGTGTCTTCTACTACAGCCATGTCGGCGACCCGCTTCTCTTTGCCTACGTTCGTCATTCCGGGGCGTGCGAAGCACGAACCCGGAATCTCGAGGTTCCGGGTTCGCTTCGCGCCCCGGAACGACGTACCCTCATCACTTGCGCCATGCGGAAGTTCTCATTGGATCAGAACCGCGGCTTTAGCCTGTCACTTTGCCAGGCTCGCTTCCGCCATCGTCGTCCAGCGAGCCGTCATCTACCGGGCCGCCATCTAGCGAACCATGGGCGGCTTCGGAAGAGGCCGCATCATCACGACCGCGCGCCTGCGATTTCCGCCGCTTCAGGTTTTCGCGCAGCGCCAGCTTGAGACGATCCTGTCGTGAATCCTTCACGCGGGCTCCGGCCTGCCCGCCGCCTCTGTCCTGATCGCCTGTCATTGCAAAACTCTCGAACCGCCGCCGCCCTGCGCGAGGTGAGCATAGCCAATGGCGGATGCCCGCGCACCCTGCCCGGTCGGCCAGTTGCGGCGATATGATTCGGCGGCAAGCGCGGATCGGAATAGTTTCGGCGCGATCGGGAACCCAATCCGGCCGAAATCGGCCAGGATTGGCCGGAATCAACGGCGAGGCCGTCGATTTCTGCCGATTTCAAGGGCGACAGGGGCGCTGTTTCGCTTGCGCCAAAGGGAGGCCTGTGGCAAGAACCGCCCGCTTGGACGGGCCCTCGGGGCCGATTCAATTTTTCCCGGGCATGCTGCCGTAGCTCAGTGGTAGAGCACTCCATTGGTAATGGAGAGGTCGACAGTTCAATCCTGTCTGGCAGCACCAGGATCTTCATCGCACTGCGACTGAGCCGAAGACCTCCCCGCCCGCCCTGATCCCACTACCCCCTCAACAGCCCTCCGTTCTTCCGTACGAAAATCTACTTTTGGTTGATTTTCGGCCGGAGCTATACTTCTATGTAACTGTAGTTACATGGCGAATTTCAAGACTCCGCAATACGATTGGGAATTGGGGGATTTCACGTGCGCATCAAAACCTTGCTGCCGACGGCTCTTGCGCTGTTGGCATCCTCGTCCGCATTGGGCTTTGAGTTGGTCGATATTGAGCGTGCTTCGGGCTCGCCGCCGGTCATAAGAGCCTTCGACAGTCCCAGGGACGTCTTCGAATACGATCTCAAGGTCCGTAATCTCTGCGATGATGCGCAGAGCCTGAACAACGTGGCGTCGGGCTGGGTCGGAGCGAAGCGAACCGGCAACATATTCCAGGATGGGTTCAATATTCACGACCGGTCTGTCGCCCTTGCGGCCGTCGTCACGTTCCCGAACGCCAAGAGTGACCAGACCAAGCAGGTCAAAGTGCCGATCATAGCGAAAGCCAACTTTGGCGACGTTCAAATTCAGAACTGCGAAGGCACCATCATCACCGACGTTCCGGCGAACGCGAAAGTAAGGCTGCACTTTGAATACAAGCAGTCGGACACCATTCGATTCAACGACCCGACGAAGTTTGTGAGCGGGATTGCGACGGTCGGCACCAGTGCCGTCGCGTTGGGCTCCTTGGCCACGGGCACCGGTATTGGATCGGCGATCGTTCCTGTCGTCTCCTATTTGGAGAAGAACAGCAACGCCATCACCACGCTCAACAACGGGGTGAACTCGATCATGGCGTCGTTTGCGGAAACCAGATCGCCCGATCCCAGGCAGTATGAGATCAGGTCAACCGCCAGCAACATCAGCTACAGAAGCGGCCGAAAGACCGTCATCTCGATCGACAAGATCGTGCGTGACACCGGGCCGGATATTGACGGCGGAAACGGCTGGCTCGAAGTGGACAGGGCCTTTTCCGATCGCTACGGCGAGCTTCAAAGCCAATTCAACAATGCCCAGAATGCGGTTGATTCTCCCTGGTCGGCAAATCTGCCCAAGTTCTGCGCCAAGCTCAGAAGCTATGTGGATGGAGCGACCAAGGGAGACCGCTTCGCCTCGGCTCTCGGTATCGGATTTCACGCCTTCTACAACTCGACGGAGTATGGCGGGAAAACCTGTCTGAACTCATGGGAAATCGCCGCTCTGAAGGCGCACCATTTCGCTCCGCCGTTCCCTGGTGCCTGGCCGACCAATGCGACGCCATCCGCACCCGCGGTCGCTGCACGGTCTTTGACAAGGCCGCCCGGCACATCTGCCCGCATGGCCAACGCTCTCGCTTCACGCTGATGATCTGAACACACCCTGTCGGCGCCGAACGGAGGCGCCGGTAGGACGTGGCTACCGCCTCTCGGGGAGGATTATGCGATCCGGTTGCGGCGGCTACCGCCGGGCCTGAGCCGTCACGTGACCGCTCTATCATGATCGCTATCCGCGCAATCGGCCCTTCGCACTGCTTCCGCGGATCAACGCGCCAGCAGCGCGCCCATCCCGCCGATCGTCAGCACGACGTAGAACGCGAACATACTGCCGACCCATTTCCAATCGATCTGATCGTGTTCGGGGCTGAGGCTTTCGATGATGCCGTGCATGATGGTTTCCTTTCAGAAGCGTTTTCGAGCGAAGTGGGTACCCCTTCGCGTGAAGAAAACGCGTCAAAACAAGAATCTGGAGCCCCGTTCCGATTCAATCGGAACGGAAAAGGCTCTAGAAGTCGACTGCGTGGCGTATAACCCGCGCCTCGAGCACGTCATGTGACTCACTTCACATTTTGCCATCGCGGAGCGGACCAAGCGTGACCGGCCCAGAACTGAAGAAACTGCGCGAACATCTCGGCGAGGCGCTGGGCCGCGAGCTGACGGCGGCTGACATGGCCAAGCTGTGCGGGTTATCGGCCGCCGGCGGCGCCGAGAAGCTGCGCAGATGGGAAGTCAGCGGCCCGACCCCGAAGGTTGCCGCCCTGCTGCGCGTGCTGGCGATGGCGAGCGAGCACTATCCGATCCTGGAGAAGTTCGACGTGTTCGATCGCCACGACGTTCCGGTCAGGGATCGCGCCGCGCGCCGCCAGGCGTTCCGCCAGCAGATGCGCGACGATGTGCGCAAACGACTGGCCTGAAGCGCGATGAGATTGAGTTGAATCGTCAGCGCGCTTCAGCTCCTTGTTCGAGCATGATCGCTTCGGAAAACCGCTTCGCACTTTTCCGGATCATGCTCCAGCCGGCGGCTTGGTTAACAGGAAAGGCGGCTCATGCGCACCGCGTTAAGCCTTGCTTCATTCCACCTTAAGCGTTCGTTAGGCACAACAAAACGTTTCGCCGCAAAGGCTGCGACTTAACGCTCCGAGCAGCGTTCCGGTGACTGCATTTTATTCAAATGCGGTCTAACGCATCGCCGTGGATGGCGCCATTCACGCTGCGCCTCATGACTTGTCCGGAGACTGCCCCTATGAAGAAGTTCCTGCTCGCAACCGCCGCCGTCGCGGCGGCCGTCGCTGCCTTTGGCGCGACCGCCAACGCCGCCGATTTCAACCGTGGCTATTATCAGAAGGCGCCCGCGCCTGTTTACGCCGCTCCGCTCTACAACTGGACCGGCTTCTATCTCGGCGGCCATCTCGGCGGCGTGTTCTCCCAGAACAACAACTTCAACGGCCTCGCGCTGTCCGACTCCGACGCCCGCTTCATGGGCGGCGTGCAGGCCGGCTATGACTGGCAGCTGTCGCCGATGTGGGTGATCGGCCTCGAAGGCCAGTATTCCTGGGTCGGCGGCCATCAGCTCAACGCGATCTTCCCGGGCGGCTACGTCTACAACAACAACCAGCGCGGCATCGGCTCGATCACCGGCCGCGTCGGCTACACCTGGGGTCCGGGCCTGATCTATGTGAAGGGCGGTTATGCCTATTCCGACAACAACGAAACGGTGACGCTGGGCGGCGCGCCGGTCGGCTTCAGGCTCAGCGACAACCACAGCAACGGCTGGACCATCGGCGGCGGCGCCGAATACATGTTCGCGCCGAACTGGTCGGCCAAGGTCGAGTACCAGTACTATGACTTCGGCGACAGCCGCTTCACCGCGCCGGGCGCGCTGGTGCCGGTCGGCAGCTTCCACAACGACGAGCACACGGTGAAGGCGGGCCTCAACTACCGCTTCAATCTCGGCAACCTCGGCGGCCCCGCTTACGGCCGCTACTAGAGCCATCCCCGTTCCGATTGCATCGGAACGGGGGCTCTGGATCTTTGTTTGACGCGTTTTCTTCACGCGAACCGGTACCCACTTCGCTCGAAAACGCTATTGAGAATACGCCCCACAACCAAAAGTGGAAAAGGCCGGCGCAAGCCGGCCTTTTTGCATCCGATCCGTGCATCGATTCCGCACAGCGAACCAGGACGGCCTGCTGCGCGGCAGCCCTGAAAAATCCCGCAGATCGTCGCAATTTTCCCGATTTTGTTAACCGGCCGCACCGATACTCCCGCGCCGGGGAAACATCCAAGAGTAGTGGCCAAGGTAGTGGCCAAGCGTAGTGGGCCAGGGGGCACAGGGGCAATGGCGTTTCGGTTCAAGCTCGGCAAACCAAATCTCAAGCGTATCCATCTGCCGCAGATGGGCGTCAGGGGCAGCCTGTTCGCGGCATTCGCTGTCATCGCAGGCATGGCGCTGGTGATCAGCGCAGGCGCCGGCATCGTGCTGCATCGGCTCGGCGGCACCATGACCGATCTCTCTGGCCGCGACATTCCGCGGCTTGCCGCCAGCCTGCAACTGGCCGCGCAAAGCGCTTCGCTGGCGGCGCAAGGCCCCGGCCTGCTCGCCGTGCAGAGCGAGGACGCACTGAACGATCGCACCAGGAAGGTGCAGGACGTCGCGCGGCTCACCAACGCCAAGCTTGGCGAGATCATCGAGCTCGGCGCCGACAAATCCGTGGTCAGCGCGCTGCAGGAGAACGTCAAGAACACCGACGAGGCGACCAAGAGCCTGATCTCGGCGGCGCGCGAGCGGCTCGAGGTCGGCGCGCTGCGCGACAAGCAGTACAACGCGCTGCGCAAGGCGCAGGCAGCGTTCGTCTCCGCCGCCAGTCCCGCGATGCTCGACGCGCAGACCCGGCTCAACGCCATCCTCGCCGCGGCCGAGGTGTCCGCGGACGACGCCACTGAAGCGGCCCGCACCGTCGGCCAGATCAGCAACGTGCTCGCCGCCGGCAATCTGATGGCCGCCGACATGACCGCGGCGCTGTCGGCCAATTCCAGCGAGACGCTCGATGCGATCGAGGCCGAATTCAAGAAGGGGCGCGAACGCATCAAGTCCAACCTCGAGGACCTCCCGAACAATCCCTCGATCGTGGCGGTGCGCGACACCGCCTCGCGGCTGCTGGTGCTCGGCGAAGGCAAGACCGGCGTGTTCAAGATCCGCCAGAAGGAGCTCGACGCGATCGACTACGGCCAGACCATCCTGGAAGAGACGCGCAAGCTCAATGTCGGGCTCGGCATCAGCGTCCAGCAGCTGGTCGACGCGGTGCAGAAGGAGACCGACAGTTCGACCTTCCAGGCGCGGCATCAGATCTCGCTCGCCACCATGGTGATGATCGGCCTCGGCGCGCTGACCCTGGTCGGCTCGTTCCTGTTCGTCTGGCTCTATGTCGGACGCAACATCCTGCGCCGCATCCGCGGCCTGCAGCGCTCGATGCAGCTATTGTCCGACGGCGACCTCGACACTGAGATCCCGCAGAGCCGCCAGCGCGACGAGATCGCCGTCATGGCCGACGCGCTGCAGGTGTTCCGCGAGAGCATGGTCGAGAGCCGCGAGCTCACGGAAACCCAGAACAAGGACCGCAGCGCCAAGGCGGAGCGCGCCTCGCGCATGGAAGCGCAGATCGTCACGTTCGAATCCAACGTCCGCAGCGCGCTCGGCAGTCTGCAGACCGCGGCGAACTCGATGCAGTCGACCGCGCAGAGCATGTCGGCGACCGCCGACCAGTCGAGCGCGCTGGTCAACGCCGTCGCGTCGGCCGCCGAGGAAACCTCGGTCAACGTGCAGACGGTGTCGGCCGGCACCGAGGAGCTGTCGTCCTCGATCCAGGAGATCGGCCGCCAGGTCGTCACCTCGGCGGAGATCGCCCGCAAGGCGGTGGAGGAAGCCAGCGCCACCGACAGCACGATGCAGGGGCTCGCCGACAATGCCGCACGCATCAGCGTCGTGGTCGACCTGATCCAGACCATCGCCTCGCAGACCAATCTGCTCGCGCTCAACGCCACCATCGAGGCGGCGCGCGCCGGCGAGGCCGGCCGCGGCTTTGCCGTGGTCGCCTCCGAGGTGAAGAACCTCGCGAGCCAGACCGCAAAAGCGACCGAGGAAATCCGCCAGCAGATCGTCAGCATGCAGGAGGTGACGACGACGGCCGTCTCGGCCATCCGCAACATCTCGAGCACGATCGGCGAGATCAACGACGTCACCACCGCGATCGCCGCCGCGGTCGAGCAGCAGGGTGCGGCGACCCGCGAGATCGCCCGCAACATCCAGCATGCGGCGGGCGGCACCAGCGAGGTGTCGAGCAACATCGTCGGCGTCTCGACCGCCTCGGCCGAGGCGGGCACCGCCGCCGGCGAGGTGCTGAGCGCCTCCGACGCACTGCGCCGCGAGGCCGACGTGCTGCGCTCGGAGATCGACGGCTTCCTGTCGAACATCCGCGCGGCGTAGATTGCGCGCGAAATTGCAGCTCTGACCTCCCCTTGAAAAGGGGAGGTCGCTTTGCTCTTCAGAGCAAAGCGGGTGGGGATCCGCTCTCTCGGCTTGCAGCGTCGCCTGCGGCTGACCCCCATCCCAACCTTCCCCCTTTCAGGGGGGAAGGAGAAGACAGAACCCGGCTTACGCTTCGTTTGATCCGGGCTACGGAATTCCGGCGATTTCCCATCGCTTTCTCCGGACGACTATCTGATTTTTCGGCTGGCGCGGCGGGCAATGTGCCGCTAAGCCCGTAGCATGGACAAGAAGACCGACCCCGTGCACTCCTCGGCGGAGGCACTGCGATACCCCTGGGAGAACCATCCCGGCCACGACCAGGTCGTGGAGGTGGCTCCCGGCGTGCTGTGGGCGCGGCTGAAGCTGCCGTTCCGCCTCAACCATGTGAACGTCTATCTGCTCGCCGACGGCGACGGCTGGACCATGGTGGATGCCGGCTTCGGCAATGAGGAATCGATCGCGGCCTGGACCACGCTGTTCGAGGGGCCGCTGAAGCACGTCAAGGTCACCCGCCTGATCGTGACGCATTCGCATCCCGACCATGTCGGTCTCGCCGGCTGGATCACCGAGCGCTTCGGCTGCCCGCTGTTCATGTCGCAGGTGGAATATCTGCAGTCGGTTTATCACCAGAACCGCGGCACCGAGGAGCGGCGCAACGCGCAGCGGCTGTTCTTCCGCCGCCACGGCATGGATGAGGACCTCACCGAGAAGCTGCTCGGCCGCGGCCAGGATTACCTGAAGCGCGTGTCGGTGCTGCCGCCGTCCTATCACCGCCTCACCCACGGCGACGAGGTCGTGATCGGCACGCGGCGCTTCAAGGTGATCACCGGCGGCGGCCACGCGCTCGACCAGGTGATGCTGTATTGCGCGGCCGACAAGCTGTTCCTGTCCGCCGACCAGGTGCTGAGCAAGATCTCGCCCAATGTCAGCGTCTGGGCGGTCGAGCCCGAGCAGAACTCGCTCGGCGAATATCTGGCCTCGCTGGCGAGCCTGACCACCACCCTGCCCTACGACGTGATGGTGCTGCCGGGCCACGGCGTGCCGTTCTACGGGCTGAAGACCCGGATCAAGCAGCTCGCCGATCACCATGAGGAGCGCTGCCGGCTGATCGCCGAGGCCTGCCGCGAGGTGCCGCAGACCTCCAAGGAGCTGGTGCCGGTGGTGTTCCACAAGCACGTGCTGGACGAGCACCAGATGGGCTTTGCCGCCGGCGAGCTGGTCGCCCATGTCAACTACATGCTGGTCGAGGGCCGCCTGACGGCCGAGATGCACGCCGACGGCATGCTGCGCTTCAAGACGACCTGAGCCCCGGCCGGGCGGCAAGCGTCGCCCGGCGATATGACCGAAATCGAGCCGAACGGTCCCCAGCTAGGGCAATTTGCCCAACTGCGGCGCATGCCCAGATGTGGGTCAATGCATGGACATTAGAGCTGGAAAAGCTCTAAGAAGAAGCAGTCATTCCGGTCAGGTTCCGCTTTCTGGGTTTGCCGATGGATTACAGCCAGTTCTTCAATACCGCCCTCAACCGCCTGCATGACGAGCGGCGCTACCGGGTGTTCGCCGACCTCGAACGGATCGCGGGACGCTTCCCGCACGCCACCTGGCATTCGCCGAAGGGCAGCCGCAACGTCGTGATCTGGTGCTCCAACGACTATCTCGGCATGGGCCAGCACCCCAAGGTGGTCGGCGCCATGGTCGAGACCGCGACCCGGGTCGGCACCGGCGCCGGCGGCACCCGCAACATCGCGGGCACCCATCATCCGCTGGTGCAGCTCGAGGCGGAACTCGCCGACCTCCACGGCAAGGAAGCCTCGCTGCTGTTCACCTCGGGCTATGTCTCGAACCAGACCGGTATCTCGACGCTCGCCAAGCTGATCCCGAACTGCCTGATCCTGTCGGACGCGCTGAACCACAATTCGATGATCGAAGGCGTGCGCCAGGCCGGCTGCGAACGCCAGATCTTCCGTCACAACGACGTCGCGCATCTCGAGGAGCTCTTGATCGCCGCCGGTCCCGACCGGCCGAAGCTGATCGTCTGCGAGAGCCTTTATTCGATGGACGGCGACGTCGCGCCGCTCGGCAAGATCTGCGATCTCGCCGAGAAATACGGCGCCATGACCTATCTCGACGAAGTGCATGCGGTCGGCATGTACGGCCCGCGCGGCGGCGGCATCGCCGAGCGCGACGGCGTGATGCACCGGATCGATATCGTCGAGGGCACGCTGGCAAAAGCCTTCGGCTGCCTCGGCGGCTACATTGCAGGCCGCGCCGAGGTCATCGACGCGGTGCGCTCCTATGCGCCGGGCTTCATCTTCACGACCGCGCTGCCGCCGGCAATCTGCTCGGCCGCGACGGCTGCGATCCGGCACCTGAAGACCTCGAACTGGGAGCGCGAGCGCCACCAGGACCGGGCTGCCCGCACCAAGGCGATCCTGACCGCCGCCGGCCTGCCTGTGATGTCGAGCGACACCCATATCGTGCCGCTGTTCGTCGGCGATCCCGAGAAGTGCAAGCGGGCCTCCGACCTGCTGCTCGAGGACCACGGCATCTACATCCAGCCGATCAACTATCCGACGGTCGCCAAGGGCACCGAGCGGCTGCGCATCACGCCCTCGCCCTACCATGACGACGGCCTGATCGACGCGCTGGCCGAGGCGCTGCTCCAGGTCTGGGACCGGCTCGGCCTGCCCCTGCACCAGAAGTCGCTGGCCGCCGAGTAACCCTATCCGTTTCCGACCCCTAATTTGGGCCGGCCGTGCATCGCGCGGCCGGCCCTTTGCGTTATAATCCTGACAACCGGCCCTTCCCCAGCGGCCGGGACAGGAGATGAGCAGCGATGCTGCACGACTGGGGCGTAATCGCCACGGCGTTCGCCTACATCGGATTGTTGTTCTTCATTGCCAGCCGCGGCGATCGCACGTCGCCCGGCGAGCGCGGCCGCGCCAGCCAGTGGATCTATCCGCTGTCGATGGCGATCTACTGCACCTCCTGGACCTTCTTCGGCTCGGTCGGCTTCGCTACCCGCACCAGCATCGACTTCCTGGCGATCTATGTCGGCCCGATCGTGATGGTCGGGCTGTGCACGCCGCTGCTGCGCCGGGTGATCGCGCTCGCCAAGTCGCAAAACATCACCTCGATCGCCGACTTCATCGCCGCGCGCTACGGCAAGAGCCAGGCGGTGGCGGCGACCGTGGCGCTGATCGCGATCATCGGCTCGGTGCCCTACATCGCGCTGCAGCTGAAGGCGGTGGCGGCGTCGCTGGAGACCATCCTGAGCGAGGACCAGGCGTTCTCGAAAATCCCTGTGATCGGCGACATCGCGCTGATGGTGACACTGGCGATGGCGGTGTTCGCGGTGCTGTTTGGCACCCGCCACACCGACGCGACCGAGCACCAGCACGGCCTGATCCTCGCGATCGCGGCCGAGTCCATCGTCAAGCTGGTCGCCTTCATCGCCGCCGGCGCCTTCGTCACCTTCTGGATGTTCTCTCCGGTCGAGCTCTACGAGCGCGCCCTGAAGACGCCGGAGGCGGTGCGCGCGATCGAATATGTGCCGTCGATCGGCAATTTCCTGATCATGACGCTGCTGTCGTTCTGCGCGGTCATGCTGCTGCCGCGCCAGTTCCATGTCAGCGTGGTGGAGAATTCGACGCCCGCCGAAGTCACCCGGGCGCGCTGGCTGTTCCCGCTCTACCTTGTCGCCATCAACCTGTTCGTGATTCCGATCGCGATCGCCGGCCTCGTCATCTTCCCGTTCGGCGCGGTCGATGCCGACATGTTCGTGCTGGCGCTGCCGATCGAGGGCAATTCGCAATTGCTCAGCCTCGCCGTGTTCGTCGGCGGGCTGTCGGCGGCGACCGCGATGGTGATCGTCGAATGCGTCGCGCTGTCGATCATGGTCTCCAACGACATCGTGCTGCCGCTGGTGTTGCCGCGCAGCGACGACGCCAGCGCCGGCCAGAAGGACTTTGGCGATTTCCTGCTGAAGGCGCGCCGCTTCTCGATCTTCGCCATCATGGTGTTGGCGTATTTCTACTATCGCGCGCTCGGCAACACCCAGCTGGTCGCGATCGGCCTGTTGTCGTTTGCCGCGATCACCCAGCTGGCGCCGGCGTTCTTCGGCGGCCTGTTCTGGCGCAGAGCCACCGCACGCGGCGCCATGGCGGGCATGCTGGTCGGCTTCGCGACGTGGCTCTACACGCTGTTCATCCCGAGCTTCCTGGAGAACTCGACCGCCGGCCTGATGCTGCTGCAGCACGGGCCGTTCGGGATCGAGGCGTTGCGGCCGCAGGCGCTGTTCGGCGCCGACCTGCCGCCGCTGCTGCACGGCGTGCTGTGGAGCCTTGCGCTCAACATCCTCACCTATGTGCTGTTCTCGCTGGCGCGCGCGCCGTCCTCGATCGAGCTGTTGCAGGCCGACGTGTTCGTGCCCAACGCGCTGGCCCCGATCGCGCCCAGCTTCCGGCGCTGGCGCACCACGGTGACGGTGGAGGACATCCAGAGCACGGTGACGCAATATCTCGGCCCCGACCGCACCCGCGAGGCCTTCGCTTCCTTCGCCGTCGACCGCAACATCGTGCTGCTGGCGTCGGCGCCGGCCGATTTCGAGCTGCTGCAGCATGCCGAGCGGTTGATCGCCTCCTCGATCGGGGCGGCGTCCTCGCGCCTCGTGATGTCGCTGCTGCTGCAGCGGCGCACGGTGTCGGCCAAGGCCGCGTTGAAACTGCTCGACGACTCCCACGCCGCCCTGCACTTCAACCGCGAGATCCTGCAGACCGCGCTCAATCACGTGCGCCAGGGCATCGCGGTGTTCGACGCCGATCTGCAGCTGATCTGTTCCAACCGCCAGTTCTCCGAATTGCTGGGGCTGCCGCAGCATCTGGTGCAACTCGGCATCCCGCTGTCCGAGATCCTCGAATTCATGGGCGCGATCAGTCCGCCCGCGGCCGGCGACGCCGACAGCCTGCTGCAGGCCCGCCTGCGCGCCTACACCACCGAGGGCGAGCCTTATCTGGAACGCTTCACCGACCGCCATCTGGTGATCGAGGTACGTGCCAACCGCATGCCGGGCGGCGGGCTCGTCATCACCTTCTCCGACGTCACGCCGAGCTTCGAGGCGGCAGAGGCGCTGGAGCGCGCCAACGCGACGCTGGAAAAGCGGGTGCGCGACCGCACCGAGGAGCTGACGCGGCTGAACTCGGAGCTGGCGCTCGCCAAGGGCATCGCGGAAGACGCCAACGCCTCCAAGACGCGGTTCCTGGCGGCCGCCAGCCACGACATCCTGCAGCCGCTCAATGCGGCGCGCCTCTACGTCACGAGCCTGGTCGAGCGCCAGAACGGCGGCGAGGATTCGCGCCTGGTCGAGAACATCGACGACTCGCTCGAAGCGATCGAGGACATTCTGGGCGCGCTGCTCGACATTTCCAGGCTCGATGCCGGCGCCATGACGCCGGCGATCACGAGCTTCCGGATGGCCGACCTGATGCGCTCGCTGGAGATCGAGTTCATGCCGATCGCCCGCGACAAGGGCCTCGACCTGCGCTTCGTGGCCTGCTCGCTGCCGGTCGAATCCGACCGCTCGCTGCTGCGCAGGCTGCTGCAGAACTTCATCTCCAACGCGATCAAATATACCCCGCGCGGCCGCGTCTTGATCGGCTGCCGCCGCCGCGGCACCACGCTCCAGATCAGCATCTTCGACACCGGCGTCGGCATTCCCGTGCAGAAGCGCGGTGAGATCTTCAAGGAATTCCACCGCCTCGAGCAGGGCGCCCGGATCGCCCGCGGCCTCGGTCTCGGCCTGTCGATCGTCGAACGGCTGGCGCGGGTGCTCAACCACCGCATCGCAATCTCGGCCAATGTCAGCGGCGGCTCGGCGTTCTCGGTCACCGTGCCGGTCGCGACCGCGGTCAACCATACTGCGGCCGTCACCACCGCTACGCCGCTGTCGAAGACGCCGATGAGCGGCTCGCTGATCGTCTGCATCGAGAACGATCCCGCCATCCTCGACGGCATGAAGACGCTGCTGACGGCGTGGGACGCCGAGGTGATCGCGGTGCTCGACGCCGACGGCGCGATCAGCGCGATCGAGGCCGCCGGCGGCCGCGTCACCGGCGTCCTGGTCGACTACCATCTCGACCGCGGCAACGGCGTCGCCGCGATCCGCGAGATCCGCCGCCGCTTCGGCGACGGCATTCCGGCGATCCTGATTACCGCCGACCGCAGTCCGGCGGTGCGCGCCGCCGCGCGCGAGGAGAACATCGCGGTGCTGAACAAGCCGGTCAAACCCGCCTCGCTGCGCGCCCTGCTCGGACAGTGGCGCACCCAGCAGATGGTCGCGGCGGCGGAGTAGCGCGCGGCGGCGCAATCCGGGCGCGCATCTCGCTTTGGATCATGATGCAATTGGATCGAATCGCATCATGAAGGCGCCGCAAGGACACTGCGCTCCCTCCCGTAAGCGCGAGAGGTGAAGCGAGCCTGCGGAGTGGCCGGCTCAACCGAAAATCACATGCTCCGCAAGATCGCCAAGCGTCGGTTCAGTTCGGTCCCATTCCGGCCGACGCCGGGTGCCCTGGCACCTGAAAGCGCTTGCCTGTGTCGGTAACGTTGGTTCCGTCGACCTTGAGGATCGAGAAATCCTGGCTGAGGTAGTTCCCGACCAGGATGTATTTTCCGTCAGGCGTGAAGACCGCGGCCTCAGGCAGTCCACCGACTTCGATATCTCCGGTCTTGGTCACTTTCTTGCCGTCGATCTTCAGGACCGAGACGCTGCCGTTCTTCTCATGGAAGAACGCATTCTTCATGTTCGAGCCGCGCAGGATCACCGAGACTGCGAGATCCCCCTTCGGACTGACGCCAAGCCCCTCCGGTCCATCGCCGACCACCACGCGATCGATGATGCGCGGCGGCTTCGCTTCGAGATCGATGACGCTGGCCGTGTCGACGCTGCCGTCCGACGCGCCTGAGTTGCCATTGTCCGACGTCAACGCGATCTTGCTGTTCGGGGTCACTGCGACATTGTAAGGCCATTGGCCGGCCGGCAGGTCTATCTTGGTGTAGGTGACTTTGTCGCCGGCGATATCGAGCACCGATATCTTGTGCGCGGGAAAACGCGCGACCAGCGCGTGCTTGCCGTCTGGCGCGAACGCGACATGTGCGACACTGTCAGGCATCGATATCGTGTCGGTGATCTTGACGTCAGTGCCGTTGACCGAAAGTACGCTGATCGAATTGTCCCCGCGGTTGGCGACCAACGCCATCTTGCCATCGGGACTGAAGCTCAATCCTGATGGCTGCTTTCCGCCAGCAATGGTCGCGGCCAGCTTGGGCGGGGTCGTCTTGAGATCGATCACATAGATCTTGTTGTCCGGCACCTGCTTCAGAGCGTCGCCTTCCTTCACCACGTCAACCGAGTCCGCGACCAGCGCCACGGCTCCGGTCGGATCGATAGCAACGTTGACCGGGGGACCGACCACCGAGTTCTTCAATGGGAGAGAAGCCGCAATCTTCGGGTTCTCGGGATCGGCGAGATCGACGATCAGCACTTGATCCTTGCCGGGCGCTGACAACACCGGCTTGCCGTCGTCATCCCATAACAGCTTCTCATCCAGGCCGACGATCATCAGCGGCTTGGCCTGAGCGCAATTGAAAAAGCCGGCACCGAGAAGGATTGCCGCAGCCAGAGATAGTCCGGCGACACGAGTTACCGAAGTCATGGCGTTCTCCCCAAAAGCACGCGGCCTCTCACGGGCCGATGCCGGACAGGATACCCGGTTTTCTACCGACGCGCACTTTGAGTGAGGATCTGGATGGCTTCGCCGGAAGCCTGCCATCGGGCGCGCATTCGCGCCACCCGCCGGCTCGCGATGCCGTGGCCCGAGCCCGGCAATCACAGCTGGAGTTGCTCGGGACTACGTCGGCGGCGTGCCCTGGCGCCATTGGCCGCCGGCGATCTTGGCGGCGGCGATCACGGCTTGGGTGCGGCTTTCGACGCCGAGCTTCTGCAGGATCGCCGAGACATGGGCCTTGATGGTCGCTTCGGAGACGCCGAGCTCATAGGCGATCTGCTTGTTGAGCAGCCCCTCGGACAGCATCATCAGCACCCGCACCTGCTGCGGGGTCAGCGTCACCAGCCGGTCGCGCAGCCGCGTCATGTCGGGATCGCCAGCCGCCGACAGATCGGTGTCCGGCGGCACCCAGACGTCGCCCTCCATCACCTTCATGATGGCATCCCGCAGCGTCTCGACGCCGAAGCGCTTGGGAATGAAACCGGAGGCGCCGAAGTCGAGCGAGCGGCGGATGGTTCCGGCATCGTCGCTGGCGGAGACAATCACCACCGGGATCGCCGGATACTGCGCCCGCAGATAGATCAAGCCGGAGAAGCCGCTGATCCCCGGCATGCTCAGATCGAGCAGGATCAGGTCGACCTCGGAGTCCCGCTCCAACAGCGCGGTCAGGTCCTCGAACGATCCGGCCTCGCTGATCGTGGCCGAAGTCACGACGCTCGACACCGCCTGGCGCAACGCATCGCGGAACAACGGATGGTCGTCGGCGATGACAAGATGAGTATTGGCAGCAGCAGTCATCTCAGTCCCACAAGCGGGCTTAACCCGCGTCGCCCGGTTTTCGCCCGCGCGGCAGTATCACGCAAGCGCTTGATAATACCAGATGCCAACGCAGTTAACCCGCGCAGCTTGTGCGCCGCAATAGACGCCTGCGGAGGCGTTCCATCCTGCTCTTCCTTCTGAAGATAGGTTCGATCCTGAAAAGGCCAAAAGTCTTATTGGGGCGGGTTTCACTGCGATGTTACCTTCATCTCAAGCCGAGGGCCCATTCGGGCCTCACCCGCCAGCCGGGGGCGAGCATGGCAGCAATATTTCGGGGGGAGCTATCCAGATGTCTACAATGACTGCAAGTTCGGCGCGGCCCGCCGGCATGACGAAGGATGAGCGCTTCGTCATCCTCGCGTCGTCGCTCGGCACCGTGTTCGAGTGGTACGACTTCTATCTCTACGGTTCGCTGGCCGGCATCATCGGCGCGCAGTTCTTCTCCGACTATCCGCCGGCGACCCGCGACATCTTCGCGTTGCTGGCGTTCGCGGCGGGCTTCCTGGTGCGCCCGTTCGGCGCGATCGTGTTCGGCCGGGTCGGCGACATCGTCGGTCGCAAATACACCTTCCTCGTCACCATCCTGATCATGGGCCTGTCGACCTTCATCGTCGGCCTGCTGCCCAACGCCAAGACCATCGGCATCGCGGCGCCGATCATCCTGATCTCGCTGCGCCTGCTGCAGGGCCTCGCGCTCGGCGGCGAGTATGGTGGTGCCGCGACCTACGTCGCCGAGCACGCGCCGCCCGGCAAGCGCGGTTACTACACCTCGTTCATCCAGACCACGGCAACGCTCGGCCTGTTCCTGTCGCTGCTGGTGATCCTGTTCACCCGAACCATCACCGGTGAGAAGGACTTCGCGGACTGGGGCTGGCGAATTCCGTTCCTGGTGTCGGTGCTGCTGCTCGGCATCTCGGTCTGGATCCGGCTGCGGCTGAACGAATCGCCGGTGTTCCAGCGGATGAAGGATGAGGGCAAGACCTCGAAGGCGCCGCTGACCGAGGCCTTCGCGACCTGGAGCAACGCCAAGATCGTGATCCTCGCGCTGCTCGGCCTGACCATGGGCCAGGCGGTGATCTGGTACACGGGCCAGTTCTACGCACTGTTCTTCCTGCAATCGATCCTGAAGGTCGACGGCTACACCGCCAACCTCTTGATCGCCTGGTCTCTGTTGCTCGGCACCGGCTTCTTCCTGGTGTTCGGCGCGCTGTCGGACAAGATCGGCCGCAAGCCGATCATCCTGGCGGGCTGCCTGATCGGCGCACTCACGCTGTTCCCGATCTTCAAGATGATCACGACCAACGCCAATCCGGCGCTGGAAAAGGCTTACGAGTCGATCAAGGTGCAGGTCGTTGCCGATCCCGCGGGCTGCGGCGATCTGTTCAACCCGGTCGGCACCCGTGTCTTCACGGCGCCTTGCGACACCGCCCGCGCCTTCCTTGCCCAATCGTCGGTGAAATATTCGACGGTGCCGGGCCCGGCCGGCTCGCCGGTGAAGATCCTGATCAACGACAAGGAAGTGCCGTATACGGACGCCAAGACATCGAACCCCGCAATCCTCGCGGCGGTACAGGCGGCGGGCTATCCGAAGCCGGGTGACGCCGGCATCGTGAAGATGTCGCACCCGTTCGATGTCTTCCGTCCGCAGGTGGCCTCGGTCATCGGCCTGCTGTTCATCCTGGTGCTCTATGTCACCATGGTCTACGGCCCGATCGCCGCCATGCTGGTCGAACTGTTCCCGACCCGCATCCGCTACACCTCGATGTCGCTGCCCTATCATATCGGCAACGGCTGGTTCGGCGGCCTGCTCCCGGCGACCGCGTTCGCGATCACCGCCTCGACCGGCGATATCTACTCCGGTCTCTGGTATCCGGTCATCTTCGCCGCAATCACCGTCGTGGTCGGCGCGCTGTTCATTCCGGAAACCAAGGACGTCGACATCACCAAGACCTGACCGTCGACATCGCGATCAAATCAAACTGCATCGGCCGCGGAGCGATCCGCGGCCGATGTCATTTGGAGGCCAGGTCTTAAGAGATGGATCGCGCACGTCAGCGCGTAGCGCCGATGAATTGCAGTACGATCTCGCGCCGGTGCGGGCGGGCGCGATGCTCGATCAGATAGATGCCCTGCCAGGTGCCGAGCGCCATCTCGCCGTCGAGCACGGGGACCTGCAGCGAGGTCGCCGTCAGCATGGACTTGATGTGCGCCGGCATGTCGTCAGGGCCTTCGGTGTCGTGACGCCAGCCGCCGTCTTCGGGCGCCGCACGGTCGAGCGCCGTCATCAGATCGACCAGCACGGTCGGATCGGCATTCTCCTGGATCGTCAGCGAGGCCGAGGTGTGGCGGATGAACAGCGTGACCGCACCCTCGCCGGCGCGCGCCTCGCGCAGGAATTTGGCGACCTCGCGCGTGATGTCGGTGAAGCCGGCGCTCGACGTTTCGACGGTCAAGCGCGACGACACGATGCTGGTTGCCGCGACGGAGGATGGCGCCGAGTGCGTGATGGTCCTCGATGAGTTCATCTGTAACTCTCACTATGTCGTCCCGGCGAAGGCCGGGACCCATAACCACCGATGTTCATTAAAGCGCGATGAGATTAGGTTGAATCGTCATCGCGCCTTAGCTCTTTGTTTGAGCATGATCTCTTCGGAAAACCGCTTCGCACTTTTCCGGATCATGCTTTAGTTCGGCGAGACATCAACTCCGAGTCATCGAAATCGAGAGGCCGCGGCGTATGGGTCCCGGCTTTCGCCGGGACGACGCTGTCGTAACAGTGTCGGCACAAAATCAAATCTTGCCGCCATTGACGTCGCGCTGCACGCGGTTGGCCATCTCGATCAGCCGCCGCCAGGCCCGTTCCAGGAACGACATCATGCGATCCATGTCGCGGTCGCTCGGCAGCGGGATCTCGATCTTGCGCTCGCCCTCGGCGACCTTCGGCTCGGTCTTGGGCTCCGCCTTCTTCAGCTGATCCGATTTCGGCAACGCCTCGTCGGTCTTGGCCGACGGTGCGCGCGCGGCGAGCTCACCCTTGAGCTTGTCGTTGTCGGCTTGCAGGCGCCCGATCTCGGTGTCCAGCGCCGCCCGCTCGTCCGGCACCATGTAACAGGCCCAGCCGGCGCTGGAATTGGTGCAGGTCGACACCGCGCCGGTGCGCGTGTCGAGCCGCAGAAAACCATCGCCGGCGGGTGATAATGCGTAGCGGCCATTTTCGGTGTCCGGCGCGGTTTGCGCGATCGCCGCGCCGCCGCTTGCGATCAGGATGGCAGCAATTGCGATGGACAATTTCGACGGCGACATCGCGATGGGCATGGCTTGCTCCGCCTCAACCTGATTCCTGCCCTAGACCACAGAGCTATAGGGCTTGCGGCCCGACTTCAACGCGTCTTCAAGCAATTCGATCCGGTCCTGGCCCCAGAACACCTCGCCATCGAGCACGTATCCGGGCGAGCCGAACACGTCGGCGTCCAATGCATTCTGGCGATTCTGCTCATAGGCCGCGCTGATCGCTTCAGTGCCGGAGCGCTCGACCAGTTGCCGGCCGGGCAAACCGGCATCGTCGGCGAGCTTCACCAGCGTCGCAGGATCAGCAAGATTAAGCTGCTGCTCCCACACCGCGGGATAGGCCCGTTGCAAGAACGGCTCGGGGTCGAGGCCGGACTCGAGCATCGCGATCACCACGCCGTCGGCAAGGCGCCCGTTGAACGGCCAGTTGGCCGGCTGCAGATGAAAATTCAGCCCCCGCTTGTCGCGCCAGCGCTGCAACTCGATCATCCGATAGCGCTGCCGCACCGGATGGCGCTTGGCGAGCGGCAGTCCGCCGGTCTCCGAGAACAGATCGACCAGCAGCACGGGCCGGTAATTTACCTTGAGATCGTAAGTGCTTATGAGTCGAACGAAGGGCTTGTGGCCGATATAGGCCCAGGGGGATTGCAGCGAGAAGTAGTAATCGATCTGGCGCGGCATGCGGAACCTGACTGCGTGAGAGGACGGGACTTTCGGCGATCCCAGCAGAGCGGGAAAAGCCACGCAATATCGCTCAATGCCACGCAAGCTGTTGCACTGCGATCACTGCGTCACTCTGACCTTGAATATCTCCAAATAAAACCAGCAGAATCAAAGCAATAACTGGTTACGACGCAATCTTGACTTGATTAGACGCGGTAAGTATGGTCCGCGCGGCTTTTGACGGGGACGGGCGCAATTTCCATCATCCGCGGCATCGGTTAGTGTTCCCAGCATGGCTGAGAACACCAACGACGGCGCAAATGGAAGTCGCGATCAATCGCCTCCTGACGAAGCTGCGCTTTCCGCAAGGCTCGGAAGTCTCGATCATCGGTTGTCAGAAATTCGCGACAGCCGCAGGAGCAAGACTGATCAATCCGGTACTGAAGGCGGGGACAGTGCGGCCAGAGCTTCGGCGATGGCGCTCGGTTTTCGTCTTTCCTCGGAGCTGATCGCGGGCGTTGCCGTCGGAGCGGCGATTGGCTGGGGGTTCGACCGTTTGCTGTCGACGTCGCCATTCGGCTTCATCGTGTTAACGCTGCTCGGCTTCGTCGCCGGGGTGGTCAACGTGGTGAGGTCCGCGGGCGTGGCCTCGGGCAAGCGCTGAGCGCTGGCGGGAAGTCACGACATTTGAAATTCGATTACCGGCACGATAGCCGGTGGACCAAGAGCCGCGCGGATGAAAATCGACCCGATTCACCAGTTCAATATCGAGCCCCTCTTCACGCTCGGCCACATCGGCAATCACACGATCGCCTTCACCAATTCCTCGCTCTTCATGCTCATCGCAGTGCTGCTGATTGCGCTGCTGATGCTGGCGAGCGGCCGGGAACTGGTTCCGGGACGGCTGCAGTCGGTCGCCGAAATCTCCTACGAGTTCGTCGCCACCACGATTCGCAGCACGGCCGGCGCGGAAGGCATGAAGTTCTTCCCGCTGATCTTCTCGCTCTTCATGTTCCTCTGCGTCTCGAACCTGGTCGGCGTCATCCCCTACACCTTCACGATCGCGAGCCACCTGATCGTCACCGCGGCGCTCGCGCTTTTGGTGTTCTTCACCGTCCTGATCTACGGCGTCTACAAGAACGGCCTGAAATTCTTCAGCATCTTCGTCCCCCACGGCGTTCCGATCTACATCCTGCCGCTGGTCATGTTCATCGAGATCCTGTCGTTCTTCCTGCGGCCGGTCTCGCACAGCGTTCGTCTGTTCGCCAACATGCTGGCCGGCCACATCGCATTGAAGGTGTTCGCGGGCTTCGTCGCGATGCTCGGCTTCTCGCTGGGCGCGCTCGGCTGGGTCGGCGGCGTGCTGCCGCTGGCGCTCACCATTGCGCTGTACGCGCTCGAACTGCTGGTCGCGTTCCTGCAGGCCTACGTGTTCGCGATCCTGACCTGCATCTACCTCAACGACGCCATTCATCCGGGACACTAAGCGGTCCGGGGAATCTCCACCCACCAATCTGTCTATCTTTCTCAAGGAGCTACATATGGAACCGGCAGCAGCAAAACTTATCGGCGCGGGCATCGCGTGCATCGGCATGGGCGGCGCGGGCGTCGGCGTGGGCATCATCTTCGGCAACTACCTCGCCGCTGCGGTGCGTAACCCGTCGGCCGCTCAGGGCCAGTTCGGCAACCTGATCTTCGGCTTCGCCGTGACCGAAGCGCTCGGCATCTTCTCGCTGCTGATCGCGCTGCTCCTGCTGTTCGTTCCGCTCTGAGCGGCACCCCGGTTCCGCTCTGCGGTAACCCGGTTCCGCTTTGCGGTAACCCCTTCGCGCCGCCCAAGGGTCGTTCCAAGGGCGGCGCGCATGACAGCAACAGGAGAACACCATGGCTGAGAGTCATGGCGAGGCAAAAGGCCAGAAAGCCGGCGCCCACACCGAGACCGATGGCGGACATCACGGCGGAGCCTTTCCGCCGTTCGATTCGTCCAATTTCGCCTCGCAGTTGGTGTCGCTGGCGATTGCATTTGTCGCGCTCTACCTGATCGTGTCGCGAATCGCCCTGCCGCGCGTCGGCGGGACGATCGATGCACGTCAGAACAAGATCGAGGGCGATCTGGCCGAGGCGCAGAAGCTGAAGGACGAGTCCGACGCGGCGCTGAAGGCCTACGAGACCGAGCTGGCGAATGCGCGCGCCAACGCGCAGGCGATCGGCAACGAGACCCGCGAGAAGCTGAACGCGGCCTCGGAAGCCGAGCGCAAGGCGCTGGAAGCGAAGCTGGCGGCAAAGCTCGCCGACGCCGAGAAGCAGATCGCAACGACGAGGACCAACGCCATGAGCAACGTCCGCGGCATCGCGGCGGATGCGGCCGGCGCCATCGTCCAGCAACTTGCCGGCGTCACGCCGGACGCCAATGCGGTCAACAGCGCCGTCGACGCGTCGCTGAAGGGATAGACGATGTTTTACGAACCGGAAACCTGGGTTGCGATCGCCTTCGTCATTCTGCTGGTCGTGTTCGGCTATCTCGGCGTCCATCGCACCCTGCTGACGGCGCTCGACCACCGCGCCGAGCGCATCAAGGCCGAGCTGGAAGACGCCCGCCGCCTGAAGGACGAGGCCAATAAGCTGCTCGGCGAGTACAAGGCGCGCCGCGCCAGCGCGGAGCGCGAGGCCGAGGAGATCATCTCCAGCGCCAAGGCCGAAGCCGAGCGGATCGCGGCCGAAGCCAAGACCAAGATGGAAGATTTTGTCGCGCGGCGGACCAAGACCGCCGAGAGCAAGATCGCCCAGGCCGAGGCCCAGGCCGTGGCCGATGTCCGCGCCGCCGCGGCCAACGCCGCCGTGACCGCCGCCTCGACCATCCTGTCGCAGTCGGTCAAGGGCTCGGTTGCCGACGACCTCGTCGGCAAGGGCATCGCGGAAGTCCGCTCCAAGCTGAACTGACGCGATCTCAACTCCTTAAAAAAGGCCGGCGCGAGCTCATCGCGCCGGCCTTTTCCTTTGTCCAAATTCGTCCGTTTGACGCGCTTTCTTCACGCGAACCGGTTGTCCACTTCGCTCGAAAACGTTCTGTTACTTCTTCTTGTGCGGCGCGCGGGCCTTGGGCTCCGGCTTCAGGGCCTGCGGGTCGAAGCCGATATAGAAGATGTAATTGTCGTTGTCGGCCGGCGACGGCGCCGGATAGACGACGTCCTCGGCAACCAGGCTGAATGGCACGCTGCCGCTTTCGTCCATCTGCACCGTGGTGGTGTAGGCCTTGGTCATGATGGTCTTCTCGCCGACGCCGCCCTGCACCACGGCGACGCGCAGCGGCACCTGAATGCTCGGTGGCGCGCCCTGGGGTCCGACGATGATCCGCCCCTGGATACCGATCTTGGCCGTGATCTGACCGCTGTTCAGATTGCATTGCCGCGCCGTGCGCGTGATCGAGGCCAGGAACTTGACGTCGTTGCCGACCGCTTCCTTGCCGTTCGCGGCCACCGAATAGGTCGAGGCCCCGGAGCGAATCTGTACCGGCGGGCAGGTCAGTTCAGCGTCGGCATCGTTGAGCTGCTGCGGCGCCGCGGGCGTCGCCGGCTTGTCCTGGTCGGACGAACCGCCGCCGAACAGGCTCTTGAAGCGGTCGCTCAGCGACTGCGCGGAAGCTGCCGAAGGCAGCAGCGTGGCACCGAGACCGATCGATACCGCCGCTGCGAGCGCGAACCTGATCACCCTTTCACCCATCAATATCCTCAAATTTCCCAACCGGGTTCCCTGTTTCGCGGCCGTTATAGCAAGGCAATGGCGGCGAACCCAAGGCATCGAGGGCGGCACCGCCCTCCGCAAAAAGGCTTACGGATCAGCCGCGGAAATCCTCGTGCAGCAGGCCGAACAGCAGGTGGTCCTGCCAGATCCCGTTGATGCAGAGATAGCGTCGCGCCAGGCCCTCGCGGGTGAAGCCGCACTTCTCCAGCACGCGGATCGACGAGGCATTGGAGGGAATGCAGGCCGCCTCGATGCGGTGCAGGTTGAGCTCGCCGAACAGCGAGGGCAGCAGTACCCGCAGCGCCGTCGTCATGTAGCCGCGATGGGCATGCGGCAGCCCGACCCAATAGCCGATCGTGCCGGCCTGCACGATGCCGCGGCGGACATTGGCGAGCGTGATGCCGCCGATCATCACCCCGTCCGATTCGCGGAAGATGATGAACGGATAGGAGCGGTCGGCGGCGATATCCTCGGTGTAGCGGCGCAGCCTCCGGCGGAAGCCGGCGCGGGTCAGGTCGTCGGAGGGCCAGATCGGTTCCCACGGCGTGAGATAGGCGCGGCTGAATTCGCGCAATTGCGCCCATTGCGGGAAATCCGACATCTGCGGCGCGCGCAGCAACAGCCCGTGACCGCGCGGCATCAGTGCAGCGGGTCCATTGGACGGCAAACGAAACAGGGCCATGGCCCAACACTCCCCGCCACTTCTCCCTCGCCCCGCCCTTGCGGGGAGAGGGTCGGGGTGGGGGGTCTTACCGCAGATTCGGTTTTGCGGCTCTACCCCTCACCCGAAGCCTTCGGCCATAGCCGAGGCTCGCCTCGGTGTATGTCCGTCAACGGCCGCCGATAGGCGGCCTATGCTCTCCCCGCACGCGCGGGGCGAGGTAAGCAGAACTCTCAATGCAGCAGCGTCTTTGCCTTCGACTTCGTCAATCCTTCCGCAAAAGCCACCGCCGTGTCCAGACCCCTGCCGCTGCCGAGCGCAACAACGGCGGGCCGGCTGCGCGCCAGCAGGGCACGGGCGGCGTTGCGGCTCGATTCGACGCTGACCGCGTCGATCCGGGCCACCAGTTCTTCCACCGTCTGCGGCCGACCATAGGCTAGCACATGGCGTGCCAATTGTTCGGCCCGCGATGAACAGCTTTCCAGCGCCATCAACAGGCCGGCCTTCATCTGCGCCTTGGCGCGGGCGACCTCGGCCTCGGTCAGGGTTTCGACCGCGTCGTTGATGACGTCGACGATGACTTCCATCATTTCCGGCGCATCCGCCGGATCGGTCCCGGTGTAGAGGCCGAAGAAGCCGGTGTCGGTGTAGGGCGCGTGGAAGGTGTAGATCGAGTAGCACAGTCCGCGCTTCTCCCGCACCTCCTGGAACAGCCGCGACGACATCCCGCCGCCGAGCGTGTTGGTGAAGACCTGCAGCGAGAACAGCGAGGGGTCGGTCTGCGGCACGCCTTCGAGCGCCAGCGTCAGATGCGCCTGCTCGAGATCGCGATGCACCACCCGCGAGCCGCCCGTGCCGAACATCGCGGCCTGCGGCTGCGGCGCCGGCGTGGCGTCGAAGCTTGCAAACTTCTGCGTGACGTCCTCGACGATCCGCGTGTGATCGACCGCGCCGGCGGCCGCGACCACCATGTCGGGGGCGCGGTAATGCGTCGAGAGATAGCCGCGCAGCATGTCGCGGTCGAAGGCCTTCAGCGTCTTGGCGGTGCCGAGCAGCGAGCGGCCCATCGGCTGCTCCGGATAGCAGAGCTCGTTGAGATGCTCGAACACGACGTCGTCGGGGGTATCCTGCGCCGCGCCGATCTCCTGCACGATGACGCTCTTCTCGCGCTCCAGCTCATCCGGCACGAAGGTGGGGTTGGCGAGGATGTCGGAGAGCACGTCGAGCGCCAGCGGCACATCCGCCTTCATCATCCGCGCATAATAGGCCGTGGTCTCGGTCGAGGTCCCGGCATTGAGGTCGCCACCGACCGCCTCGATCTCCTCGACGATCTCGCGCGAGGAGCGCCGCGCCGTGCCCTTGAACGCCATGTGTTCGAGCAGATGCGAGATGCCGTGCTCGTTCGGCTTCTCGTCGCGCCCGCCGACGCCGGCCCAGACCCCGAGCGCCGCGGTTTCCAGGTGCGGCATGGTGTCGGTGACGATCGTCAAGCCGCTCGGCAGCTTGGTGATTTCAACGCCCATCAGGCAACTCCCTGCTTGGCAGCACGGCTGACCGACAGCACGAAGCGCTCGACCTCGGCGGAATCATTCTTCATGACCGTGATATGTTCGAATTTGCTCATCAGGCCTCCGAGCCAGACCGGCAGCTGCGGACGCACCCCGCAGGCGGCTTCCACCGCGTCGGGGAATTTGGCCGCGTGCGCGGTCGACAGCACGATGTTCGGGATCTTGGAATCCGAGGTGTCGCGGTCGGCGACCGCGAGCGCCACGGCGGTGTGGGGATCGACCAGATCGCCCGCCTCGCGCCAGGCGGCGCGGATCGCGGCCGCCGTCTCGGTCTCGTCGGCGCGGCCGGCGTCGAAATCACGGCGCACGGCGGCCAGCGTCGCATCCGGCAGCACGAAGCGGCCGGACTGCTTCAGCGAGGCCATCAGGCGGCGAACCTGATCGGCGTCGCGGCCGCTCGCCTCGAACAGCAGCCGCTCAAAGTTCGAGGACACCTGGATGTCCATCGACGGCGACGTCGTGGCGTGCACCTCGCGCACCTCGTAGATGCCGGTCTTCAGCGTGCGCGCCAGGATGTCGTTGACGTTGGCGGCGATGCGCAAGTTCCGGATCGGCAGCCCCATCCGCTTGGCGACATAGCCCGCGAAGATGTCGCCGAAATTGCCGGTCGGCACCGTGAAGTCGACGGTGCGCTGCGGCGAGCCGAGCGCGACCGCCGAGGTGAAGTAATAGACCACCTGCGCGACGATGCGCGCCCAGTTGATCGAGTTGACGCCCGACAGCGCCACCTGGTCGCGGAAGCGATGGTTGTTGAACATCGCCTTCACCAGCGCCTGGCAATCGTCGAAGGTGCCTTCGATCGCGAGCGCGTGGACGTTGGCGGCGCCGGTCGTCGTCATCATGCGGCGCTGCACCTCGGAGATGCGCCCGTTCGGGAACAGCACCACGAGGTCGACATTGTCGAGATTGGCAAAAGCCTCGACCGCGGCGCCGCCGGTATCGCCCGACGTCGCGACCACGATGGTGGTGCGCTGCGCGCGCTTGGCCAGCACGTGATCCATCAGCCGCGAGATCAGCTGCATCGCGACGTCCTTGAACGCCAGGGTCGGCCCGTGGAACAGCTCGAGCAGGAACTGGTTCGGCCCGGCCTGGTCGAGCGGCACCACCGCGGGATGGCGGAACGTGGCATAGGCCTCGTTGGCCATGCGGCCGAGCTCGGCGTCGGAAATCTCGCCGGCGACAAACGGACGGATGATCTCGACCGCGACCTCCCAATAGGGACGGCCGAAGAAGGTGGCGATGGTCTCGGGCGACAGTTGCGGCCAGGTCTCGGGCACGTAGAGCCCGCCGTCACGGGCAAGCCCGGTCAGCATCACATCGCAGAAGCCGAGCACCGGGGCCTCGCCCCTGGTCGAAATATACCGCGTCAAACCGCCCTCCAAAGGCTTCGATCCGAGCCTTAAGCCTTTGATATCATGGAATTATCGAGTTCGCCTCGTGCGACCCGAACGGTTCACCATAGAAGATCGGACCGGCAATGGGTAGCCCGAAGCGCTGCGGGGTCGCCCAGACGCGGGGGGTGGTGTTGCCCGCGACTGACCATCACCGGCTCCGCATTCACCGCCGTCGTCCTGGCGAAAGCCAGGACCCATAACCACCGCACTCGGTGATGAACGGGATGGCGGCCCCAGCATCGCGCAGCAATTAAGATTTGGGGTAATGGGTCCTGGCTTTCGCCAGGACGACGAGGAGTTTGCTGCACGGCATTTCTTCGTCATTCCGGGGCTCGCGAAGCGAGAACCCGGAATCCATCGGGCCAAATGGATTCATGCTCCGCACGCCCTCAGGTGCGCGATTGCGCACCGAGGAATGACGACGGAGGAAGACGCGCCCCCCCTACCCCTTCGGCGGCGCCAGCGGCTGCACGATCTCCTGGAACGGCGGCAGCGCCTCGCAGCGCGCGGCGTGGGCCTTGAGCGCCGGATAGCGCGCGTCGAACAGGTGCGGATGCGCCTCGCCGGTGAAGCGCAGCGCGCAGGCCACCGCGATGTCGGCATGGCCGATGCGATCGCCCAACCAATAAGGCGTCTGCACCGCCGCGCGCTCCTGCTCCAGCACCGCGAGCACGCCCGCGATCTGCGCCTCGCAGCGCTCGACCCAGAGTTTCAACTGCTCCTTGCGTAGCACCCGCTCATAGACAAGGCTCACCGCCTTGTCGGCAAGCCCGGTCGCCAGCGCCGTAACGCGCAGATGCTTGCGCCGCCCCTCGCCCGAGCGCGCGATCATCGCCTTGTCCGGCCCGACCAGTTCGTCGAGATAATCCAGGATCGCACCGCTCTCGATCAGCGCCTCGCCATCGTCGAGCACCAGCGTCGGCACCCGTCGCAGCGGATTGTAGGCCGCGACCTCCTCCGCATCGCCGAAGGTCGACCACGGCTTGTGCTCGAACGGCAATCCATAGAGTCGCAGCGCGATCGCGGTGCGGCGGACAAAGGGCGAGTCGTACTGGCCGATCAAAAACATCTGTCATCTCGTCGGTCACGCCGCGGCAGGCCGCTGCCGCGAAAGCAGGGCTTTCGAAGCGTGCGGCCGAGCCGGGTCAAGGGTTGCGCTTTGCACCATCCTAGATGGGCTGCGCGGCGTTGCAAGACACTGAGTCATTCCAGTGACGCATGCCGGCAATTGACCCTCATATTCAGTGTCGTCCCTGCGAAAGCAGGGACCATAACCACCTGCCCCCGTTGTGGTAAAGGCTGGAGCCCCAGCGACGCAAACCAACTCACTTCGGTGGTTATGGGTCCCGGGTCGCGCTTGCGCTTGCGCGGGACGACGGCGGAGTTTGTGGCAGCAGCTACCCGATCACCGGCACGTGCCTCGCCGCATCGCGCGGTAGCGTCCCGTCGAGCCTCGGATCATCCGCCACCTCGATCTGCCGCTTGAACGGGCGGAAGCCGGAGCGCTGGTAGAACGCAACGGCCGAGGGATGGTCGAAGGTGCAGGTGTGTACCCAGACGCGGCTGATGTCGCGCGACCAGGCGATCTCGAGCGCGCGGTTCATCAGGAAGCGCGCGGCGCCGGTACCGATGAATCTTGCGGTGACGCCGAAATACAGCAGCTGGCATTCGTCGGCCACGCTGAAATCAAGTTCGAGCAGGCCCTCATCCTGGCCGTCGACGGCCAACCCGTAGAGCTCGTTGCCGGGGCCGTGGATCCTCGAGGCGAGATCAGCGTCATCGAGCCCGGTGCGGGTGAACCACAGCCACTCCTCGCCGACCCGGCGATAGATATCGCGATACCAGTCGAGCGCGGGCGGATCGACCTTGCACAGGCGCCACGCGCCGGGCGGATCATCGCGCAGCGGCGGACGCGCGGTCATTTCCAGATGGGTGACGACGGCAGCGATCTTGCCGTGGGGGATGTCGGAGTAACCGTCGGGCAGCAGCATCACGCGACCTCTGTTGCAGGCTGTCGGCGGGACATAACCGCACGTCGCCGCGGATGCAATGCAACGCTGCGCGCAATGCCTGGTCAGGAGAATCAGACGAGGTAATCCGCCGCATCCGCTGCTGCTCATTCGAGCGGCCAGGTCCAACGAGCGGGATAAATCAGTTTGAACGCGCTTTGAGGGAGGGCTCCCCAAGCCCTCCCGTACTCGGTTAGTTGCCGACCCATACGTTGCCGTTGGCGTCGAAATCGTTCTTCGGGTTGTAGCCGGACTCGCGAAGACTCCGCATACGCATCGCGCGGTCGCTGACGTCGCCATTGAGACTGGCGTTGGCATTGAGCACGGCAGGACTTAGTGTGGTACCCATCACGAGACGCTGGTGGGCCCTGTTTTGCGCCGTGCGTGCATCGGCGAGTGCCGCCGTGGACAGAGAAGCAACTGCGATCGAAACAAGAATGATTTTCGTCATGGTCAGCTCCTGTGAAGTAACCAGCTGAGCTTTCAATCGCTTCCAGAAAATACGTGCTCGCGCCGGATGTGAAAACCGTCACAGGCCGGCGGCGATCACGATCGGTCAGACTAGCAGGCAGAGGCCGACGCTTCTTGGACCCCCGCGCACAGCGTCGCGGGAAGTCCATGCGCAAATCGCAAACGTCAACTTGTAGTGATCCCGATGCGCCGCCACGTTGATGGCACAAAGTGAATAGTGGCTGACCGCCGCAGTCCGCGTCGGCATTCGCATGGATGAATCCCGGGTCGCGCTTCCGCCTTCAGGAGAAGCAGGAAAAGTGAGCGCGGTGCTCGCCACACGTTTGACGTCGTCCTGGCCTAGTGCGCAATTGCGCACGGGAGCCGGGACCACTACCACAGGACTACGTTGTTGAACGACGCTGTGGCCTCGACATCGCCAGACAATTGGCATTCGTGGTTATGGGTCCCGGCCTTCGCCGGGACGACGGCGGAGTTTGTGGCGCAGCCAGTGAGACGTACTCGCCCCCTCACCTCGGCGTCAGCGTGATCGCCTCCGCGGTTGCGGCTACAGCGGTGCTGAACACTCGGTGTCGTCCCGGCCTAGTGCGCAATTGCGCACGGGAGCTGGGACCCATTACCACAGGGTTGAGTTGATAAGGCAAGCTGCGGCCTCAACATCGCAAGACAATCAGCATTCGTGGTTATGGGTCCCGGGTCGCGCTTCGCTTGCCCGGGACGACAGTGGAGTTTTGGGCGACCGCCCTGCTCACCTTGGCGTCAGCGTGATCGCTTCCGCGGTTGCGGCTTCGACGGCGCTGCGGCTGTAGAGCAGCGGCACATACTGGCCCGTCGCCCATAGCGGCGCGAGGTCGCGGTAGTGGCCGCTGAAGGGATCGCCGGATTGGCCGGGCGTGTTGACGGCGCGGCTCGCATCCCAATTGCCGACATCGAGCACCATGCGGAATGAAGCGCCGGAGATCAGATGATAGTCGGAGCGGCGATAGGTGGCGGCGCGCGGCACGTTGGCGGCGCCGCCAAAGGCGAGCGGGCCGACCTGCATCTGCGCCGCGGTCGCCTTGTCGGCGAGCGGCATCAGCGCGTGATTGAATTGCGCGACATGCAGCCGGCCCCAGCGCCAGGTCGACGCATCGCTCCCGAGCTTGTCGGTGACATCGGCGACCGCCTCGCCGAGACTGTCGCGCAGCACGCGGTCGCGCTCCGCTGCCGGATCGCTGCCGAGCGCCACGTCCGGCTTTTCGAGATAGCCGACAATGGCGGAGATGCTGGAGGCCTCCGGCGCGATCAGTTCGGCCGCCTTCGGCGCGGTGGTCTTGAGCAGCACCGGGCCGAGATGGTTTGCGATCCACACCTCGTAGACCGCGGCGGCCGCGCTATCGGCCGCATCACGCGCATCCCACGCCTTGAGCAGATCGAGGCCCTTCCTGACGTTCGCGTCATCCGACGTGAGCGGCTTCAGCAGCGCGACGAGGCGCCGCGCGAGCATGCCGGTGTCGTCGTTCTGCAGCGCCATCGCGTCCGCCAGCGTCACCTTGCTGTTGGCCTGCAGCACCTCGGTGATGCGCTGCCAGCGCGCGCTGTCGGCCCATTCGAATCCGACCCTGCGCTCACCCACCGGATAATCCGCCGGCAGATTCATCTGGTTGGCGGTGGCGATAAAGCCCTGCTTCGGCTGATACAGCTTCGGCAACTCGTCGAGCGACAGAAAGCCCTGCCACTCGTAGCGGCCGTCGCCGGGCACCGGCATCAGGCCGTCGAAACTGGTGCGGCGCGGCGTCTTGCCGGCGGCGACCCAGCCGATGTTGCCTGACGTGTCGGCATAGACCTGGTTCTCCGACGGCGCGCCCCAGCGCCGCATCGCGCCGAGGAAGCCGTTCCAGTTCTTCGCCGTCATGTAGTCGGACGAGCCGAAATAGGCCGAGGTGCCTGGCTCGAACCAGATCGAGCGCACCGCGAAGGCATGCTTGTTGTCGGCGTCGACGAAGATCACCGGGCCGTGGCGGGTGAACTTCAGCTCGAGGTCGCGGTCGGCCTCGCCCTTCACCACTTCCTTCTCATGCACGATCCGCATGTCCTCCCAGCCGCTGCCATAGCGGTACTGGTTCGGATTGTCGGGGTTGAGCTCGTAGACGTAGAGGTCTTCCTGGTCGACGTTGAAGATGGTCAGCCCGAACGCGATGGTGTCGTTGTGGCCGATCGAGATGCCCGGCAGCGCCGGCTCGCCGGCGCCGATCACGGAGATGCCGGGCGCGTTGAGGCCGACGATGTAGCGCAGCGACGGCACCGAGTGCTCGCGATGCGGATCGTTGGCGAGGATCGGACGTCCGGTCGCGGTGCGCGTTGCCGCGATCACCCAGTTGTTGGAGCCGATGGTGTCGCGCTGCTGGTCGGCCTCGGCGAGGTACGTGTCGGGATCATGCGCCAGCGCCGCCTTCTGGTCCTTCGGCGCGGCGAACTTCACCGGCCGCGTGGCAAGATCGTAGGCGGCGAGCACCGCCTTCGGCACGCTGCAGGGATCGAGCCCGTCGGGGATCCTGGTGGTCCAGGCGGGCTCCAGCTTGACGCGGAAGCGATCGGCATCGAGGCCGGCGGCGCAGGCGACCCGCGAACGCTTCACCTCGGAGGCGACGTTGCGCGTGAGACCATGGCTGCGGACGCGCACGACATCCTCCGCCGACCACAGGTCCGGCATCGTGCCTGCGATCCTGAACTCGATCGGCAGCGCGCGCTTGCCCGCCTGGACGTCGGCGACATAGGCGTTGACGCCGGCGACGAACGCCTCTGCATAGGATTTCGCCTTCGGGCCATAGGCGGCCCATTCCGCATTCATGTCGCCGCGATAGAGGAACAGACGCAGCGCCTTGTCCTGCTCGGCATAAGCGGGGCCAAAGTCCTTCGCCAGGAGGCCGAGCCCGCGCTTGCGCCAGAGATCGATCTGCCAGAGCCGATCGCGCGCGGCATTGAAGCCCTGCAGGAAGAACAGGTCGTGCTCGTTGCCGGCATAGATGTGCGGGATGCCCCAGACATCGACCAGGATCTGCCCCGGCGCCTTCAGCCCGGCGACGTCGGTCTTGACCTCGCGCGCCGCGACGAGCGGGCTCGGCTTCTCACGCGCGGTGGTGGGTGCAGCAAGTATTGCGGCGCAGAGTGCGGCAGTGAGTAGCTTGGCGACGCGGTTGAGATCCGTGTTCATGTTGTTCTCCGATGGTTGTTATTGATTGTTGTGCACACTTGGCGAGATTGAACAGCAGCCGCAGCGAAGCTTCGCCCCCTCTCCCGCTTGCGGGTCGCGACGGGCAAAGCTCGCGCTGAGAGGGTCAGGGTGGGAGTTTCGCCGCTTGCGACACTCTTGGTGAGGAGAGAGCCCCCGATCCGTAGTGCATCCGACGATGCGCTACGACCTAAGAGTGAGCTTCGCTCGTCTCGACCCCGCAAGCGGGAGAGGTGCAGCGAGCTTGCCGCAACATCAGTTCATCACTCCCCCTCGTCGCTCGCCAGCACGCCCTTCACGGCGCGGGCCCAGCCGGCGAGCTTGCGCTCGCGCGTCGCCTGGCTCATCGCCGGCCTGAAGCGGTGCTCGAGCCGCCAGTTGTCGGCGAATTTTGTCGGCTCCGGATAGACGCCGGCATCGAGGCCGGCGAGATAGGCGGCTCCCAGAGCCGTGGTCTCCTGGATCATCGGGCGATCGACCGGGGCGTTGAGCAGATCGGCGAGCCGCTGCATGGTCCAGTCGGAGGCGGTCATGCCGCCGTCGACGCGCAGCACGGTGTTGGCGGCGTTGGCCTCCGGCCAGTCGGTGCGCATCGCGGCCCACAGATCGAAGGTCTGGTAGCAGACGCTCTCCAGCGTCGCATGCGCGAGCTCGGCCGGGCCGGTGTTGCGGGTCAGCCCGAACAGCGCGCCGCGCACGCGCGGATTCCAGTACGGCGCGCCCATACCGACGAAGGCGGGCACCAAATAGACGCTCTGCATGCTGTCCGATTTATCGGCGAGCGGCCCGGTCTCGGCGGCGTGCTTGATGATGCCGAGCCCGTCGCGCAGCCACTGCACCGCGCTGCCGGCGACGAAGATCGAGCCCTCGAGCGCGTAGGTGCGCTGGCCGCCGAGCTGGTAGGCGATGGTGGTGAGCAGTTTGTTCTTCGAGGCCACCGGCGTGGTGCCGGTGTTGAGCAGCGCGAAGCAGCCGGTGCCGTAGGTCGACTTCATCATGCCGGGCTCGAAGCAGGCCTGGCCGATGGTCGCGGCCTGCTGGTCGCCGGCAATCCCGGAGATCGCGATCGGCCCACCGAACAAATCGGCGGTGCTCTCGCCGAACCGGGCGGAGGAATCCTTCACCTCGGGAAGCATCGAGCGCGGCACGCGCAAGAGGTTGACGAGGTCGTCGTCCCAGGCGCCGGTGTGGATGTTGAACAGCAGCGTGCGCGAGGCATTGGTGGCGTCGGTGGCGTGGACTCTTCCACCGGTGAGCCGCCACAGCAAATAGCAGTCGACGGTGCCGAACAGCAGCTCGCCGCGCTCGGCGCGCTCGCGCGCGCCCGGCACGTGATCGAGGATCCAGGCCACTTTTGTGCCGGAGAAATAAGGATCGATGATCAGGCCGGTCTTGGCCGAGATCGCCGGCTCATGGCCCTCGGCCTTGAGCCTGGCGCAGATGTCGGCGGTGCGGCGGTCCTGCCAGACGATGGCGCGGTGCACGGCCTGTCCTGTGGCGCGGTCCCACACCACGGTGGTCTCGCGCTGGTTGGTGATGCCGATCGCGGCGATGTCCTTCGCCTTGAGGCCGGCCTTCTCCAGCGCCTCGCGGCACACCATCACGGTCGAGGTCCAGATATCCTCCGGCTCGTGCTCGACCCAGCCGGAGGCGGGGAAATGCTGCGGAAACTCTTGCTGCGCGACGGCGGCGATGGAGATGTCGCCGCGAAACACCATGGCGCGCGACGATGTGGTGCCCTGATCGATGGCCAGCACGAAAGACATGAGCGTTTCCTTTGGCGCTTAGGAGAATGCGTCAAGGCCAAAGGAGCGGATTACCGTGGCAAGGTCAAGCTTGGGGAGGTGGTGGTGAGCGACCCGTGGTCCTAAGGCGCGAGTGGCGCCACACGCTCCGCTGTCGTCCCGGCCTAGTGCGCAATTGCGCACTAGGCCGGGACAACATTGAATGCTTGGTGCCGCTGGTGATTCATGCACCTACATTCTCTGACGCGCGCCAACGGGTCCGCGAAGAGAGAGTCCGATCACATCGGCCGGTAGGTCCTGACGTCGGCGGGGACGTTGACGCCGATCTTGATCGCGCCGACCGAGCGGATGATGTCGTCGCCGAGCAGCTGGGCGAAGCAGGCATAGCCCCAGTCGTTCATGTGCAGGCCGTCGGCGATGACGAAATCGTTGATCGGGATCGCCTGTTTCTCGTGCCAGTCGCGCATCACCTCGAAGCGCGGGAAGATGCCGACATGGCGCAGCGCTGCGATGCGGCCGAGCAGCTTCACCATGCCGCGCGCGCTTTCGGGGCGCTCGGTGACGCGCGGCGAATATTGCGGATCGACCAGCACGACGTCGGCGCCGGACGCCTGAAGGCGCGCCACGCCGTCCTCGACCTGCTTGGCGGTCTCGGCGGGATCGAGGTTGCGCAGCACCGCGTTGGTGCCGACCTGCCAGATCACCATGTCGGGATGGACGTCGATGACCTCGGTTTGCAGCCGCGCCATCATCTCGGGCGCGTCCTCGCCGCCCTTGCCGCGATTGAGCACGGTGATGTCGGCGGACGGATACTGCCGCCGCAACTGTCCGGCCAGCCGGTTCGGATAGGTGAATTCCGGCGCCGACGATCCATAACCCTGGGTCGAGGACGAGCCGAACGCGATGATGACGACCGGCTTGCCGGCGGCGAGCTTGGCCGCGACATGCGGCAGCGAGCCGGTACTGTTCGGCACGCCCTTGGGCTGATGACAGGGCACGCGGTGGAAGATGTCGCTGGCGGATTTCGCGGCCTGCTTCACCCTGTCGAGCGCCTTCGCGGCGACGCCGGGTTGCGGCGGATTGGTCGCATCGGTCGTCGCAGCCGGCAGCGTCGCATCAGGCTTTGCAGCCTCGGTCTTGCCGTCGGACGAAAGCGCCGCATGCTGGTCGGTCTGCGCGCGCGACGGCACGACCGCGAGCAGCGTCAGCACCGCAACGGCGCGGAGACCTCGCCCTGCGGAAGCGCGAAAAGGGAAGGCAAAACGCATTTACTCTGCTTCCTTAATTCTGCTGCACCGGGCCCAGATGGGCCGCATCGATCACGAATTTCGCCAGTGCGCGGCCGAGACAGGCATGAACCTTCTTGGCCAGATCGACACCATGCGAGGTGCTGAACAGGTCAAAATATCCGGCGTCGCTCCACTGCTTCATAATCGCGAACCGGTCGAACAGCGGAACGTCGTGCTGCTGCGCCACCACCTTCATGTTGTCGAGATAGGGCGGCGCAGAGATCATCGTCTCCGTACGCGGGCTGTATTGCAGATTGACCAGCACCACGTCGGTCCCGGCGTCCCGCAACGCAACAACGCCTTCGTTGATGGCGGTACGGAAATCGTCGGGATCGACCGCTCGCATAGCATCGACGGTTCCGGTCTGCCAGATAACCAAAGTAGGCTTTTTTGCTTCAACAAGCTTAACAAGAGTTCCCGCGGTCTCCTCGGCGGTGCTCTTACCCTGTAGTTCTACGGATAGATCGATCGTCGACGACGGCAACGCTTCCTTCAGCGCCGCCTGCAGTGTGGCCGGATAGGCGCTCGCCTCGTTGCCCTGGATGGTCGAGGAGCGGCTGCCGACCACCAGCACGTTGAGCGGCCGGTTGGACTTGATGGCGTCGGTGACCTTGGGCAGCGAGCTCTCGCTCGTAAGCAGATAGGCGGGCACGTCGCAGGGCGGCGGCGGGGGCGGCTCCGCGGTGTCGCCGGCGCGCGCGGGCGCCGCCGCCAAACCGGCCGTCAGGCAGGCTGCGAGCAGCGTCAGGCCCAGCATCGTCCGCGCGGACTTCATGCTCCCCCTCCCGCCAGATCGGCGTTGCCGGCGGCGCCTTTTTTCGAGGCGCCTTTGTCGGCGGAGTGCTTGTACCACGAAATGATCCACGCCATGCCGCACATGATGAGGATGCCGCAGACGCTGATCAAGGCGTGCAGTGCGGCACCGCCAGAGACTTCGGCAAGCACGAAGTGACCGGCGAAGGCGAGGAAGACCCCGAGGCAGAATATCTCAAGCGAATGCTGGCCACACAGGATCAAAGGTCGCAGCCAGGGCGATTTTAGGCCCGGCCAATCCCTGGGCAGGAAGCGCACGGTGAGCGCGGCGAGCGCCAGGAAGTGCGCGAACCGCAACACGTCCAGGTCGGTCTTGTTGATCGGATACATCCATTGCTCGATCACCTTCGGCATGATGTGGCCGAGCTGCGGCACGTACCAGGTCAGTGTCACGAAGAACGCCGCGACCAGATAGACGATGCAGATCCACATCGTGATGTTCGACGACAGGATGCGCGACATCCGCCGCGCGCCGCCGAGCGCGCACCAGGCGCCGAACACGAACAGCAATTGCCAGGCGAACGGATTGAACGCCCAGAACCCGTTCGGATAAGCCGACAGATAAAGGTCGAACTGCCAGGTCAGCGCGTAGAGCACGACCGAGAGGCCGAGCGTGACATCGGGCTTCCATTTCATCAGCCACAGGATCAGCGGCAGGAACAGCATCAGCACGATGTAGAGCGGCAGCACGTCCATGTTGACCGGACGGAAGCGCAGCAGCAGCGCCTGGACGATGGTGACGTCGGGCTGCTTGAGGAAGTCCATGATCCCCATTTCTTCCGAGTAGAGCGGGTTCTCGAACGAGGTCGCGACATAGGAGATCTCGGCGAGGAAGATCGTGAACAGGAAGACGTGCGCGACATAGATCTGCCAGACCCGGCGCAGGATGCGCGCGGTCGCGATCACGACACCGCCCTCCAGCATCGCGCGGCCATAGACGAACGCCGCGGTGTAGCCGGAGATGAAGATGAAGATCTCGGTGGCGTCGGAGAAGCCGTAATTGCGGATCGTCAGCCAGGTCAGAAGATTGGTCGGCAGATGATCGATGAAGATCAGCCACAGCGCGAGCCCGCGGAACAGATCGAGGCGGAGCTCGCGCTCGCCGGTCGCCGGCAGCGTGATCGCGGGCGCAGCAACCTTCGCCTCGGCCTCAGCCTCTACTTCGGTCTTGGCGTCGGCCGCCGGCGAACCGGCTATGGGGTCGGCAATCGAGCTCATCAAACACCGTGTCGGCTGCGGACGCCCCGCACGCCGTGCTGAAAAGATAATATCGGTCCGCGAGTTGCCGACAAAGCACGGAGTGCGGCGGCATGCGGCCGCGCTTTAGAGCGGAACTATGTTGAAACCGCGATGAACGGACCGCCCCAAATCCGGCTTTCCAAGTCCCGCTTTCCAAGCCCGCCTTTTCACAGCCCGGCAGGCGATTGGTTCCGGCGGTTCAATTGGCTATGATAGCGCCCTGTTTGAGCATGATCCGGTCGAAAACGGAGCATGCGCCAGGACCATCGGATTGAGCCGCATGTACCGCGCCGTTACCCGCCAGATCGAAGTCACCGTCGAGCCGAACTTCATGCCGGAGCGCTCGTCGGTCGACCGGCGCGAATATTTCTGGTCGTACAAGATCGTGATCGTCAATTCGGGCCCGGAAACGGTGCAGCTGCGGACGCGGCACTGGATCATCACCGACGCCACCGGCCGCCGCCAGGAGGTGCGCGGCGAGGGCGTAGTCGGCGAGCAGCCGGTGCTCGCCCCCGGCGAGCGCTTCGAATACACGAGCGGCGTGCCGCTGCCGACCGCCTCCGGCTTCATGACCGGCAGCTATCAGATGGTCACCGAAGCCGGCGAGCGCTTCGACATCGACGTGCCGACATTCTCGCTGGACAGCCCGAGCCCGGGCGGGAAAAGGGTGCTGAACTGACGCCTGCGTAGCCCGGATGGAGCTAAGTGCAATCCGGGGCAGGTGCATCCGCGGTTGGAGCGACCCCGGATTTCGCTGCGCTTCATCCGGGCTACGATGACGAACGCGCCTACTCGACGCCGGCTTCCTGCGGCGTGAACTCATACACCGACGAGCAGAACTCGCAGGTCACGACGACCTTGCCGTCCTTGACCATCTCGGCGCGATCGTTCGGCGCAAAGCTCTTCAGCATCGACGACACCGCATCGCGCGAGCAGGAGCACTGCGCGCGCAGCGTTTGCGGATTGAAAACGCGAACGCCGCGTTCGTGGAACAGGCGATAGAGCAGCCGCTCGCCGGACAGATCGGGATCGATCAGCTCGACATCCTCGACGGTCGAGATCAACGACTGGCCCTCGACCCAGGCGTCGTCGTCCGGCACGCTATGCGTGGTCGTGCCTTCCGGCGCGTCGCCGGGATGCAGATCGGCCTGCTTGGCGCGCTCGGGCGCCTTGGGCAGGAATTGCAGCAGGATGCCGCCGGCGCGCCAGTGCAGCTTGCCGCCCTCGCCGCCGCGCATCTCCTCGCCGACCGCAAGCCGCACCCGCGTCGGGATCTGCTCCGAGCGCAGGAAATATTCGTGGGCCGCCTCTTCCAGGCCGCCGCCGTCGAGCGCGACCAGTCCCTGGTAGCGGCTGGTGTTGGAGCCCTGATCGATGGTCATCGCAAGGTGGCCCTTGCCGAGCAGCTCGCCCGAGCTCTGGCCATTCTTGAGACGCGATGCGTCGTAGCGCGCATAGGCGCGCAGCCGGTCGGGCGCCTGGAAATCGACGATCAGGAGCGAGACCGGACCGTCGGTCCGGGTCTGCAGGATGAAGCGGCCCTCGAACTTGACCGACGACCCGAGCAGCGTGGTGAGCACGATCGCCTCGCCGAGCAGCTTGCCGACCGCGGACGGATAGTCGTGCTTGTGCAGGATCTCGTCGAGCGCGGGTCCGAGCCGGGTCAGCCGGCCACGCAGATCCAGCGCGCCGACCTCGAAGGCCAGCACGGCATCGTCGACAGGAACCGCTGAGGGCGCGCGAACCGGCGCCTCGGGCGTGATTTTGATGTCGGGGGATTGTGAAACCATGGCGCTCTATCTGGGGTCTCGGACCGCAAAACGAAAGGGGTTCAGCAGAACGGATCTATCCGTCGTCCCTGCGAAAGCAGGGATCCATAACCACCAATGTGAGTTGCTGCATTCAGCTGGGGCTCCAGCTTTCGCAAAATTTACATCGGTGGTTATGGATCCCTGCTTTCGCCGGGACGACAGCATTGAATGGGCGCTACGCGACCGCGTCGAAACACCAGGCCAGGATGCCCTTCTGCGCATGCAGGCGGTTTTCCGCCTCGTCGAACACCACGGATTGCGGCCCGTCGATCACCTCGTCGGTGACCTCCTCGCCGCGATGCGCGGGCAGGCAGTGCATGAACAGTGCGTCCGGCTTGGCGAGCGACATCAGCTTGGCATTGACCTGATAGGGCCGCAGCACGTTGTGGCGGTGCTCGCCCTCCTTGTCGCCCATCGACACCCAGGTGTCGGTGACGACGCAGTCGGCGCCGCGCACGGCGGCTTCCGGATCGGTGCCGAGCACAATCGGCGCGCCGGTCGCCTTGATCCAGTCGCGCATAGGCTTTTTCGGCGAGAGCTCGGGCGGGGTCGCGACATTGAGCTGGAACTTGAATCGTTCGGCGGCATGCGCCCAGGAGGCCAGCACGTTGTTATCGTCGCCGGTCCAGGCCACGGTCTTGCCCTCGATCGAGCCGCGGTTTTCCTCATAGGTCATGAGGTCGGCCATCACCTGGCAGGGATGCGAACGCCGGGTCAGGCCGTTGATGACGGGCACGGTGGCGTGCGCCGCGAGCTCGAGCAGCGCGTCATGGTTGAGGATGCGGATCATGATCGCATCGACATAGCGCGACAGCACGCGCGCGGTGTCCGCGATGGTCTCGCCGCGGCCGAGCTGCATCTCGGCGCCGGTCAGCATGATGGATTCACCGCCGAGCTGGCGCATGCCGACGTCGAACGACACCCTTGTGCGGGTCGACGGGCGCTCGAAGATCATCGCCAGCGTCTTGCCTTCGAGCGGCTTCCTGCCCTTCTCATGCGCCTTCAGCTTCGCCTTCATGGCGGCTCCGGCGGACAGCATGTTGCGCAGCTCGCCGAGCGGCAGCTCGTTGATATCAAGGAAGTGGCGGACCGGCTTGCTCATCATCCAGCCGCCTTCTTCGGCTGCGCCGCCGATAATGTCGCGCAGGCGCGCTCAAGCGCGGTGATCGACGTATCGATCTCGGCCTCGGTCACGATCAGCGGCGCCAGGAACCGCACCACATTGTCGCCGGCGCCGACGGTGAGCAGCTTCTCGCTGCGCAGCGCGGCGATCAGGTCGCCCGACGGCACCACGGCCTTGACGCCGATCAACAGCCCCTCGCCGCGCACCTCCGACAGCACACCGGGATAGCGGTCGACGACGGAAGCGAGCTTCTGCTTGAGCAGCAGCGACATCTTCTGCACATGCTCGAAGAAGCCGGGTTTCAGCATGACGTCGAGCACGGCATTGGCGGCGGCGACCGCGAGCGGATTGCCGCCGAAGGTCGAGCCGTGCGAGCCGGGCGCCATGCCGGCCGCAGCCTGCGCGGTCGCCAGCACTGCGCCGATCGGGAAACCGCCGCCGAGCGCCTTGGCCAGCGACATCACATCCGGCGTGACGCCCGTGCGCTTGTAGGCGAACAGCTCGCCGGTGCGGCCCATGCCGGTCTGCACCTCGTCGAAGGCAAGCAGCAGGCCGTGCTCGTCGCAGAGCGCGCGCAGCGCCTTGAAGAACGCCTGCGGCGCCGAGCGCACGCCGCCCTCGCCCTGCACCGGCTCGATCAGGATGCCGGCGGTGTGCGGACCGATCGCCTTCTTCACCGCCTCGATGTCGCCATGCGGCACCTGGTCGAAGCCGTCCATCGGCGGCCCGAAGCCCTCGAGATATTTCGCCGAGCCGGTCGCCGCCAGCGTGCCCAGCGTGCGGCCGTGGAAGGCGCCCTCGAAGGTGATGATGCGGTAGCGCTCGCCGTGGCCCTTGGAGAAGTGATAGTGGCGGACCAGCTTGATCACGCCCTCCATCGCTTCCGCGCCGGAATTGCAGAAGAACACGAAGTCGGCAAAGCTCTGCTCGCACAGCCGCGCGGCAAGCGCCTCGCCGTCCGGGCTCTTGAACAGGTTCGACATGTGCCAGAGTTTGGTCGCCTGCTCCTGCAGCGCCTTGACCAGATGCGGATGCGCATGCCCGAGCGCGTTGACCGCGACGCCCGAGGTGAAATCGAGATAGCGGTCGCCGTTGGTTGCGATCAGCCAGGCGCCCTCACCGCGCTCGAAGCCGAGATCGACCCTGGCGAAGACGGGGAGCAGATGCGACGTGGCAGCGTTGGTCATGGCGATCACTGACGGTTTGAAGCCGACAATTGCCGCGCGCCTTGACGCCAGCGCAGCAACGGCCAGCTTCGGAAAACAAAACGGCCGCCTTTGCGGGCGGCACGTGGCGGGCATTCTATGCTGCGGTCAGTAAGTGTCAATCGCCACGAAGTGGCCTTCCTGCAATGCGAAACGAGCGCAATCCGGAGCATTCCGGTGCGGTGGAAAAGCCTCATCGAAATGCTTAACTGTGTGGGAACATGTGGACGCACGGCCGCGGACTCTTGCGCCTGAGTCACGCCATATTGTAGCGTTTGGCCTGTCGGGTACGACATCTCGTGCGGCGGTACTGGACCCTCTAAGTAGCCTTCGTGTCTCGCGTAAACGTTCGGGCGCAACACCGTGCCCGGCGAGGGCTAAGGGATTCTGGCCGCAGGGATATTTGTCCAGATTGGCTCGCAGCGCCGCTCCAACGATTGGCCGGCGCTACGCGAAGGGAAGAATGCGATGACTGTATTGACCTGGTCCGACGATCGCGTCGAGCAGCTGAAGAAGCTCTGGGAGTCCGGCCTGTCGGCCAGCCAGATCGCGGCGGAACTTGGCAATGTGACGCGAAACGCCGTGATCGGCAAAGTGCATCGGCTCGGCCTCTCCGGCCGCGCCAAGGCGCCCTCCACGGCCGCGCCGCGGCAGCGCAAGGCTCGCCCCGCCCAGCACATGATGCGGGTGGCGCGACCGGTCTCGCGCGGCAACACCGCGCTGGCGCACGCCTTCGAGGTCGAAATGGAGCCCGATCCGATCTCCTACGACAATGTGGTGCCAATGAGCCAGCGGCTCTCGCTGCTCGAGCTGAACGAGGCCACCTGTCATTGGCCGGTCGGCGATCCCTCGAGCCCGGAATTCTTCTTCTGCGGCGGCAAGGCGCTCGCCGGCCTGCCCTATTGCGCGCATCACTCGCGCGTCGCCTACCAGCCCGCCGCCGATCGCCGCCGGCCGTCGGCGAAACCGCAGATCAAGTGAGCACTCGGGAAAACGTCGGAAGACCTCAAAAACAAATCCCCGCGAAAGCGGGGATTTTTTTGTGTGACGCAGCCCGGCTATATCACCAGCGTCGTCCCGGTGCATGCCGGGACCCATACGCCGCGGCCGGCGCAATCGGCAAGCGGCCAGACGGCTTTCTAACAACGCCCATTGGTGGCTATTGATCCCGGCTTTCGCCGTGTTGCGGTTTATGAATGCCGCTTGGCCGTTACGGCTGCGGCTCGGCCTTGGCAAAGCGGTCATCGAGCGCGTAGCCGGCGCCGCGCACGGTGCGGATCGGGTCCTGCTCGCGGCCGGGATTGAGGAGCTTACGCAGACGGCCGATATGCACGTCGACGGTGCGCTCATCGATGTAGATGTCGCGGCCCCAGACGCTGTCGAGCAGTTGCTCGCGGCTGAAGACGCGGCCGGGATGCTCGAGAAAGAATTCGAGCAGGCGATACTCGGTCGGCCCGAGATCGATCGGACGGCCCGAGCGCGCCACGCGGCGCTTCTCGCGGTCGAGCTCGATGTCGCCGTAGGTCAACACGGTCGCAAGCCGCTCCGGGCTGGCGCGGCGCAAGAGGCCCTTCACCCGCGCCAGCAGCTCCGGCACCGAGAACGGCTTGACGATGTAATCGTCGGCGCCGGTGGCAAGCCCGCGTACGCGCTCGCTTTCCTCGCCGCGCGCGGTCAGCATGATGATCGGAAGTTGCTTGGTCTCGGGCCGCGCCCGCAGGCGGCGGCACAGCTCGATGCCGGACAGGCCCGGCAGCATCCAGTCCAGCACCACGAGGTCGGGAACGCGCTCCTTCAGGCGGGTGTCGGCATCGTCGCCGCGCCCGACCGTCTCGACATCGTAGCCTTCCGCATCGAGATTGTAGCGCAACAGCGTCGTCAGCGCTTCCTCGTCTTCGACTACCAGAATGCGTGCGCTCATCGGTTTAAGTTCTTTCTCTGTGGTGATCCGTTGCCCAGACGCAAACCGAAACGCTTACTTCCTTGAGCATAGTCCCCGCGGAAACGAGTTGTCGAAGGACAATCCGGTTCCGCGCTTGCCGATCAAGCCTCAGCTGCCCGGCACCGTGGTGGCAAAAGTGGTCATGTCGCCCTTCGGGCGCTTGTCGGTGATCTGCTGGCCCTCGATCATGTAGAATACGGTCTCGGCGATATTGGTGGCGTGATCGCCGATCCGCTCGATGTTCTTGGCGCAGAACATCAGATGGATGCAGAACGAGATGTTGCGCGGATCTTCCATCATGTAGGTGAGCAGTTCGCGGAACAGCGAGGTGCAGATCGCATCGACCTCCTCGTCGCCCTTCCAGACGTTCATCGCCGCCGGCAGGTCGTGCGCGGCATAGGCGTCGAGCACCGACTTGACCTGCGACAGCACGAGGTCGGTCATGTGCTCGAGGCCGCGGATCAGCTTCAGCGGCTGGAAATCGCTCTCCAGCGCCGCGACGCGCTTGCCCATGTTCTTGGCGAGGTCGCCGATCCGCTCGAGGTCGGTGGCGACGCGCATCGCGCTGACGATCTCACGCAGGTCGATCGCCATCGGCTGGCGGCGCGCGATCGTCAGCACCGCGCGCTCTTCGATGTTGCGCTGCAGATTGTCGATCTCGATGTCGGCGGCGACCACGCGCTTGCCGAGCGCGACGTCGCGACGGATCAGCGCGTCGACCGACTCGGTAATCATCCGTTCGACCAGGCCGCCCATCTCGGCGACCAGGCGGGTCAACTCCTGCAGGTCGCTGTCGAATGCCTTGGCGGTATGTTCAGAAGCCATCGCTTGTCTCCCTCAACCATGGTCCCGGGGATCATGGTTTCGTGTCCTGAATTTTAGCATGACCTGATCGGAAAACCGGTTGCCACTTTTCCGGATCATGCGCCGGTCAACCGAACCGGCCGGTGATGTAGTCCTGGGTGCGCCGATCGCTCGGTGAGGTGAAGATCTTGTTGGTGTCGTCGAACTCGATCAGCTCGCCGAGATACATGAAGGCGGTCTTGTCGGAGACGCGCGCCGCCTGCTGCATGTTGTGGGTGACGATCGCGATCGTGTAGTCCTCGGAGAGCTCCTGGATCAGTTCCTCGACCTTGGCGGTCGAGATCGGGTCGAGCGCCGAGCACGGCTCGTCGAACAGGATCACCTCGGGACGCACCGCCACGGTGCGCGCGATGCACAGCCGCTGCTGCTGGCCGCCGGAGAGCGACAGGCCGGAGGCGTTCAGCTTGTCCTTGACCTCGTTCCACAGCGCGCCGCCGCGCAGCGCCTTCTCGACCCGGTCGTCCATCTCGGACTTCGAAATCTTCTCGTAGAGGCGGATGCCGAAGGCGATGTTCTCGTAGATCGTCATCGGGAACGGCGTCGGCTTCTGGAACACCATGCCGACCCGCGCGCGTAACAAATTAAGATCGAGCTTGGGGTCGAGAATGTTGGTCTGGTCCAGCATCAGCTGGCCGACCGCGCGCTGGCCCGGATACAGGTCGTACATCCGGTTGAAGATGCGCAGCAGGGTCGACTTGCCGCAGCCGGACGGGCCGATGAACGCCGTGACGCGGTTGGTGCCGAGCGTAAGGTTGATGTTCTTCAGCGCGTGGTGCTCGCCGTAATAGAAGTTGAGGTTTCGCACCGTGACCTTCGGCGGCGCTTCCGGCAGCGGAACCTGGGGAACGTGGCCTGCGGCAGTCGTGGAGACGGAAAGCTCGGTCATTTTGCGGCCCTTTCGGCACCAAGGATACGCGCGCCGATATTCAACGCGAGCACGGTGAATGTGATGAGCAGCGCACCGCTCCACGCCAGCTCTTTCCAGTAGGCGTAGGGGCTCTGCACGAAGTTGTTGATGGTTACCGGCAGGTTGGCCATCGTCTTGGTCAGATCCAGGCTGAAGAACTGGTTCGACAGCGCGGTGAACAGCAGCGGCGCGGTCTCGCCAGCGACGCGGGCGGTCGCCAGCAGCACGCCGGTGATCAGACCCGATCGCGCAGCACGATAAGCGATCCGCTTGATCACCAGCGAACGCGGCAGGCCGAGCGCGGAGGCGGCCTCGCGCAGCGGATTGGGCACCAAGAGCAGCATGTCCTCGGTGGTGCGCAGCACGACCGGGATCACGATCACCGCGAGCGCGAGGCTGCCTGCGATCGCCGAGAAGCCGCGCATCGGCACCACCACCGCACCATAGATGAACAGGCCGATGATGATCGAGGGCGCGCTGAGCAGGATGTCGTTGATGAAGCGGATCACCGAGGTCAGCTTGTCGTGCTTGCCGTATTCGGCGAGGTAGGTGCCGGCGAACAGGCCAAGCGGCGCGCCGATGCCGACGCCGATCACGGTCATGATGACCGAGCCGACGATGGCGTTGAGCAGGCCGCCTTCGGTCGAGCCGGGCGGCGGCGTGTTCTGGGTGAACAGCTGCACGCTGAGGCCGGCAAGGCCGTTATAGAGCAGCGTGATCAGAATCAGCGCCAGCCAGGTGACGCCGAACAGCGCGGCGCCGACGCAGAGTGCGCGGATGACGATGTCGCTGCGGCGGCGGGATTTGTAGATCGGGTTCATGGCGTTACTTCCCCGCCTTCTTTTCAAGCCGCATCAGCATCAGCCGCGCGCCGGCGAGCACGAAGAAGGTCAGCACAAACAGCAGCAAGCCGAGCAGGATCAGGCCGGACTGGTGCAGGCCGTCGCTCTCGGCGAATTCGCTGGCGATCGCCGCCGAGATCGTGGTGCCAGGCGCGAAGATCGACGACGAGATGCGGAACGAGTTGCCTATGATGAAGGTCACCGCCATGGTCTCGCCGAGGGCGCGGCCGAGCGCCAGCATGATGCCGCCGATCACGCCGACGCGGGTGTAGGGGATCACGACGCTGCGGACGACCTCCCAGGTTGTGCAGCCCATGCCGTAGGCGGCCTCCTTCAGCACCGGCGGCACGGTCTTGAACACGTCGACCGAGATCGCGGTGATGAAGGGCAGCACCATGATCGCAAGGATCAGCGCGGCGTTGAACAGGCTGAGATAGGACGGCGGGCCGGCGAACACCGCGCCCAGCACCGGGACGCCCTCGAAGATCCGGATCATGAAAGGCTGGAACGTGTTGGCCAGGAACGGGCCGAGCACGAAGAAGCCCCACATGCCGTAGATGATCGAGGGAATGCCGGCGAGCAGCTCGATCGCGATGCCGATCGGGCGGCGCAGCACTTGCGGGCAGAGCTCGGTGAGGAACACGGCGATGCCGATGCCGACCGGAATGGCGATCAGCATCGCGATGACCGAGGTGATCAGCGTGCCGTAGATCGGGCCGAGCGCGCCGAGCACCGGCGGATCGGCCGAGGGTGCCCAGCGCTGCGTCCAGAGGAAGGCGAAGCCGTATTCCTTCATCGCCGGCCAGGCGCCGACGATCAGCGACAGGATGATGCCGCCGAGGATCAACAGAACCGAAATCGCCGAGATGCGGGTGATCCAATAGAAGGTGAGGTCACCGAGCTTAAAGGCGCTGAGGGCCTTGGCGCGATCGTAAGGTCCCGCGGCTTCCATCACATCGCTCTGAACAGCCATGTCTGCCACGCCAATCCCCTCTTTAGTATGCAAAAGCCACGCAAACCGCTACGCCCCGAAGCGATCTTCATTGACGCATTTGGCCGGGCGTCGTCGTTCCAGCCACGCCCCTTGAGGCGCGAACCCCGGCCTCGATCCCGCGCTTGTTGCCGCGGTGATGGAGACCGGGTCTTGGTCGCTCGACCTGTGCCGCGATCGAGTCGGCACAGGTCCTGTCGCAGCGTCGGACTTAGCTCTTGATGTCCGACGACCAGGTCTTCTCGATCAGCTTGACGACCGAGTCCGGCATCGGGATGTAGTCGAGCTCTTCGGCCGCCTTGTCACCCTTCTCGAAGGCGTATTTGAAGAACTTGAGCGCTTCCTGCGAGGCCGCCTTGTCGGTCGAGTCCTTGTGCATCAGGATGAAGGTCGCCGCGGTGATCGGCCAGGAGGCCTCGCCCGGCTGGTCGGTGAGGATCACGTAGTAGCCGGGAGCCTTGGCCCAGTCGGCATTCGAGGCGGCAGCCTGGAAGGCAGCCATGGTCGGCTGCACGGTCTTGCCGGCCTTGTTGACCAGCCCGGTGTAGGTCAGCTTGTTCTGCTTGGCGTAGGCATACTCGACATAGCCGATCGCGTTCTTGGTCTGGCTGATGTTGCCGGCGACGCCTTCGTTGCCCTTGGCGCCGACGCCGACCGGCCACTCGACCGCGGTGCCGGAACCGACCTTGGACTTCCAGTCGGCGTTCGACTTTGAGAGATAGTCGGTGAAGTTGAAGGTGGTGCCCGAACCATCCGAACGGCGCACGACGGTGATCGCGTCGCCCGGCAGGGTCAGCTTCGGATTGAGCTTGGCGATCGCCGCGTCATTCCACTTGGTGATCTTGCCGAGATAGATGTCGCCGAGCACTTCGCCCGACAGGACCAGGTCACCCGGTTTGATGCCTTCGAGGTTCACGACCGGGACTATCGCGCCCATTACCATCGGCCACTGCACGAGACCGTCCTTCTCGAGCTGCTCGTGCTTGAGCGGCGCGTCGGTGGCGCCGAAGGTCACGGTCTTGGCCTGGATCTGCTTGATGCCGGCGCCGGAGCCGATCGACTGGTAGTTCAGACCGTTGCCGGTCTCCTTCTTGTATGCGTCAGCCCACTTCGAATAGATCGGGAACGGAAACGTCGCGCCCGCGCCGGTAATATCGGCAGCGAAGGCCGACGTCGAAGCGGCGATCATGCCGGCTGCGACGATTGCTTTGATGAAATTCATGGGTGGTCTCCATCCTGTGAGCGAAGCGCCGAATGCGCCCGATCGCGCTCACGCCGGTCCATCTAGGAGCGGTCGGTGCTGCTTTTACGAAGGTTGGATGACAGTTGGATGACAGCGCTAAGCTTCTGAAAACGCTTAGCTTTGAGTTGGTAACGGGGTCTTCGGCCGGGGAAAACACGCGGTAAAAGTGGCGCCGTTCCTCGGCACGCTCTCGATCAAAAGACGCCCGCGATGACGGTTAAGAATATGTTTCACCAGCGATAATCCGAGGCCCGTTCCGCCCTGGTTGCGGCTGTCGCCGACGTCGACCCGGTAGAAGCGCTCGGTCAGCCGCGGCAGGTGCTCCGGGGCGATGCCGGGGCCGAAATCCCGTACCATGACACGGATTTCGGGGGCCCCCTCGCCCGATGCGCCCGAAACGGCCTGATTCAGCGACACTATGACGCGGCCCCCGGAGGCGCCGTATTTGAGGGCGTTCTCGATCAGGTTCTCGAACAGGCGGAGCAGTTCCTCGCGGTCGCCGGCGATCATGACCGGGGCCTGAGGCAGGTCGACCTCGATCTCGACCTGGCGCTCGCTGGCCAGTGCCTCGAGCCCGTCGGCGACCTGGCGGATGATCGGCACGATGTCGATCGAGGCCTCGGGCCGCACATGGGCCGACAGCTCGACCCGCGACAGCGACAGCAAATCGTCGATCAGCCGCGCCATGCGGGTCGCCTGGGTGTGCATGATGCCGAGGAAGCGCTCGCGCGCCCGCGCGTCCTCGCGCGCCGGTCCCTGCAGCGTGTCGATGAAGCCGGACAAGGCGGCGAGCGGCGTGCGCAGCTCGTGGCTGGCATTGGCGACGAAGTCGGCGCGCATCTCCTCGACCCGGCGCAGAGGCGTCAGGTCGTGGAAGGTCATCAGCATGCACTTCTCGGTGCCGCCGAACTGGGTCGGCACCGGCACCGGCGTGATCACCAGTTCCATCCAGCGATCGACCGGAACGTGGTCGGTGTAGGTGGCGCGGCGCGGCTCGGTGGTCGCGATCGCCTCGCGCAGCGCGGTGATGATCTCCGGCGAACGCAGGGCAAATTGCGCCAGTTCGTTCTTGCGCAGCGCCGGCGCGAGCTGCGCCGCGGCGGCGTTGAGATGAATGACGCGGCCGGCGCGATCGAGCAGCACGGCCGGATCCGGCATGCCGGCGACGACCGCGCTGACGGCGGCGGCCTCGACCGGATTGACGCCGCGGACATCCTCGCGCGAGGTTCCGGCATCATGCAGCCGCCATGGCACCAGCGCCGCGGCCGCGATGCAGACGAACACCGCGCAGGCGCGCACCAGCGACAATTCGCCGAGCGCGACCACCACGCTTAAGGCCAGCGCTGCGGCAAGCAGGATCAGCGCGGAATGGCGCAACCGGTCGGGCCAGGGCGAGAAGATGGAGGAATGCGAATCGTCAATTGCCATCGCGGCGGCTTTCATCCCGTCGGTTCATGTCTCGCCCAGGCGCGGTCACATCGACCTTCCCTCGGGAGGCATCGGGCCGCTTCATCAGACCCCGGAGTCACCGCGCTTGCGAACCAGAACCGCCTCATGGTGCGGCTCGGCGCGGGGACCCGAATCAGCCTGCGGCAGCCGTTTGAGTCGGGCGCCGACGATAACCTCCCGAAACGTCAGCAAGATTACAGATATGACGAAGGGCGCAATATAGTAGAGGAGCCGGAACAGCAGCATACCGCCGAGCAGGTCTTCGCGGTCCATCTGCCAGAGGCCGACCAGCATGGCGGCGTCGAACACCCCGAGGCCGCCGGGGGAGTGGCTGGCGAAGCCGAGCAGGGTCGCCGACACGAAGATGACCGCGACCACGACGAAGCCGAGATTTGGCTCGTCCGGCACCAGCACGTACATCGCCAGCGCGCAGAAGCCGAGGTCGAGGATGCCGATCGCGATCTGCAGCAGCGTCAGCGGGCCGCCCGGCAGCGTCACCGTCCAGGGGCCGCGGCCGACCACCCGCGGCTGGGTCCAGACCCAGACCACATAGGCGACCAGCGCGGTGATGATCGCGAATGCCAGCGCCCGGTTGAGCCAGGGCGGCAACTGGTCGATGTTGGCGGCGGCCTCGGGGTGGTAGGCGATGCCGAGCCCGAGCACCGCGGCATTGCCGAGCCAGAAGGTGAGCCCGGCGAGAAAGCAGATCTTGGCGACGTCGATCGCGTTCAACCCCCACGCCGAATAAATCCGGTAGCGCACCGCGCCGCCGGTGAACACGCTGGCGCCGACATTGTGGCCGATCGAATAGGAGGTGAAGGCCGCGAGCGCGTTGATGCGATAGGGCACATGGGCGTGGCCGATCGCGCGCACCGCGAACAGATCGTAGAAGGTCAACGTGAAGTAGCCCGCCGCGACGAACAGTCCCGCCAAGGCAATCTGCCGCGGCTCGGTGCTCTTGATGGCCTCGAGCACCTCGTTGGTGTCGATGCCGCGCAGCATGTGATACAGGACGTAGCAGGCGATGCCGATGACGGCGATGCTGATGACAACACCCAGCCGATGCAGGATTTGCTTCTGGCGCAGAAACGCCATCGCCCTGCGTATTGCTTCCAGCATCTAGACCTCGAATTGCGATCCCGCGACGACGGCTCCCGGGCGAACTTCGCCGGCGCTTCGCTGTGCCCTGGCCCGTGTAGCGCGTTTTAAACCGGAGTGGAATTCGTCAAAAGACAATAAAACGCGCATCTTCAAGATATTAGGGATGATTCATGACAGCGGATGCACAAATATGCGCGTTTCCCGCCGCCTTCGACAAGACTTGACATGCGCGTGCGGCAGTTAGCCCGCCGAACAGCCCGCAAGGCCATCCGGAAAACTACGGTGAAGTACCGGCACGGCCGAATAGAGAATGATCTTCCGTACCCGCCGAGAGGCGCTCCGCTGATCAGCAATCCCGCGCGGCCGTGACCGCGGCGACGATCTCGGCGGCATCGGGAAAATGTCCCTTGGCGCGCCTGGCGACAACCTCGTCGCCAAGCTTGACCTCGAAGATGCCGCCCTTGCCGGGGATCAGCGTCGCATCGACGCCAAGGCGCTCGCGCAACAGCGCCGCGGCCTCTTTGGCACGCTTCTCATAGCCGCACGGCCGGCAATAGGTGATCGAGACATTCCTCATGTCACGCCCTCCGTGCACTCATGCGGCGTGGCGCTGCGCGGAGGCGGCCTCGACGCCGGCGATCCAGCCGGCCACAGAACGGCCGATCGCCTCCGGATGATCCTCCTGCAGATAGTGCGCGCCCGCGCCGAGTTGAATGACCGCGCAATGCTTGAGCGTCCTGGCGAATTCGGCGGCAAAGGCCGGTGACACCAGTGCCCCGGGCGACCCCGCAAACAGCAGCTTCGGATAGGTCGATGTCGCGAGCGCCGCATGCGCCACCGTGAGCGCCTCCGCGACATCGGCCGGCTCGCCGGCGATCGGCAGCTCGCGCGGCAGCATCAAGGTCGGCTTGCGGCTTTCTCGCGTCGCAAACGGCGCGCGGTAGGCGGCCATCTCCTCCTCGCTGAGCGTGCGCAGGATCGAGCCGGGCAGCACGCGTTCGACAAACGCATTGTTGTCGAGGATCATCGCTTCGCCCTCGCCCGGCGTGCGGAATTTCCGGAACGTCTCCCGCGCGGCGTCGTGCTGGTGGAAGTCCGACCAATCGCGCATTGGGCGGATGAACTCCATGAAGGCGAGCCCGCGCACCAGTTGCGGACGGCGTGCCGCGAGGTGGAAGGCGAGCGCCGTGCCCCAATCCTGGGCGACGAGATAGGCCGAGGCGATGCCGAGCTCGTCGATCAGCGCGTCGAGATAGTCCGCCTGGTCGAAGAAGCGATAGCCGATGTCGGGCTTGCCGGACTGGCCGTAGCCGATCAGGTCGGGCGCGATGCAGTGCCCGACGGGGGCGACCAGCGGCATGATGTTGCGCCAGATGTAGGATGACGTCGGATTGCCGTGCAGGAACAGCACATGCGGCGCGTCACTGCGGCGGGTCTCGCGATAGGTCATCGTGCTCTCGAGCACAGCGCGATGATGCAGGCTGATATCGGCGGATATGATCATGGCAACTCCTTGAACACGGTTTGGAATGCGATCGTCTTGAAACGCGTCAGCGCAGCTTCGCTGCGTTCGACCTTCATGCGCAGCATCGCGCCCTGCCAGGATGCGAGCAGAAAATCGGCCAATTGATCGGGATCGAAGTCGGAGGCGATCTCGCCTGTGGCCTGAGCCTCGGCGATGCAGGCCGCAAACGGCGCGCGCCATTCCCGGAAGATGTCGTCGAGCTGCTCGCGCAGCACCTCGCTCGAGCCCGACGCCTCGAGGCTGAAATCGCCGATCAGGCAACCGCGGGTGAAACCGTCATGCGCGAGCTTGCCGGTGATCAGATCGAGATAGCTTCTCAGCCTTTCGCGCGGCGTCAGCGTCAGGTCGCCCAGCGCCTCGGCGACGAGGCCGCGCACATAAAGGAAGTAGCGGTCCAGCACCTCGGACGCGAACAGCTCCTTCGAGCGGAAATGGTTGGTGAAGGAGCCCTGCGGCGCGCCGGCGGCGGCGGTGACGTCGCGCACGCTGGTGCCGTGATAGCCGGTCCGGAACATTTCCTTCAGGCCGGCGTCGAGGATGGCATCGCGGAGAGAGGGTTTTGGCATGACCGTGACTTAATACGTACGTACGTATTAATGTCAAGCCCTAAGACGAATGCGGCTCGCCCTTGCGCTTGGCGACGCCGCTCAGGCCTGCCGGATCAAGAGGTTGAGGTCAGCTCGCGGGCTTGCTGCGCGAAACCACCCAGTCGCGCAGCCAGGAGCCGATCGCGCAGCCGACGAGATAGAGCGCGAACATGACCAGGAAGAGGTCGAGCCAGTAGCCGAACCGGCCGGGCACGATCCGCGCGAACGACGTCGCCACCAGCGCGGCGGCGAGCAGCGCCAGCCAGCGCATCCAGACCTTCGAGACGCCCTGCGCCCGATGCACCACCGCGATCCAGCCCATGCAAAAGCCGAGCAGCGCCGCGCCGAGCAGCCAACCCCAGAAGAATGTCGCGAGCACGGTCATCGCTACTTCACCACGAATTCGATGCGGCGGTTCTGCGCCTTGCCGTCTTCACTCTCGTTGCCGGCGAGCGGCTGCGTGCTGCCATAGCCGATCGGCGTGAAGCGGTTGGCGGGCAGCCCGGCGCGCACGAGGTAATCCACCACGGCCTGCGCGCGCCGCTCCGACAGCGCCTGGTTGGCGGCCTCCTCGCCGTCGCTGTCGGTATGGCCGGCGATCTCGATCGTCGCATTGGGGCAGCGCAACGCGGTCTCGATCAGGCGGTCGAGCAGGCCCGCGGAATCCGGCACGATGTCGGCCTTCCCCGACTCGAAGCGGATCTTGCCCTTCGAGAGAATTTCGGAAAACAGCTGCTGGCACACCGTGGGATCGACCGGGGCAGCCGCCGGCTTGACCGTGACCTCGGCCTTGTACTGCCAGCCCTGCGGAAAATCCTTGCCGAGCCCGTCGCGGATCTGGCCGGCGGCGGCATCGTAGAGCGCATCGCCCGACAGCTTCACCTCGCGGTCCGATACCACCAGCGTTCCGGTCGACAGCCGCGACAGCGCGCCGAGCGCGGGCACCACCGCGGCCGCGAAACCCGACGGCGCGCCGATGCTGGCCTTGAGATTGTCGACCACCTTCTCGCTGAAGAACTTGCGGCCGGCGGCGGCGACCAGCGCGGCGTGCACGTTGTTGTCGGGGACGTAGCCGGTCAGCGTCAGCGTCACCGCGACCGGGTCCTTGTAGGCCTGGAACACGTAAGGCGGCGCCTTGATGTCATTGGCGGCGATCGAATAGCCTTCCGGTAGGTTCTTCAGCGCCGCGGCGACCGCTTCGCGTCCGCCGAGCTCGCGCGCCATGCCGGCGAGATTGACCTTGCTGTCGGTCAGCGTGATCTTGCCTTCCTTCAGCTTGCCGATCTGGTCGAGCAACAGCAGCGCCGCCGCGTCGAACCGCAGCGGCGCGCCGCGGGCGAGCACCATCTGATCCACCACCTCGACGCCGCCGAGACCGGCCTTCGCGGCCTCAGTCAACTTGCCCTTGCTCGACGGCAGCGGCGCATTGCCACCAAGCGTGACCCGCACCACGTCGCGTTCGGCGGACCAGACAAAGGGCTTGGCTTCGGGAACAAGGCGGGTCTCGTCGTTCACCAGCCGCACGCCGGGCACGGCTTCGACCGACGCCACCGCGCTGAGGCGGCCGTCTTCGGAGAAGGCGTTGGCCGCGAACGTCACATCGCGGCCGTCGACGCTGATGCGGCGCTTGTCGAGGACGGTATCCTTGAGTGCGGCATTAGAGCGCGCGGCAAGGTCCGCTTCGACCGTTGCAGTGCTGGTCCAGGCCGCAAGACCCCAAAGCACGACCAGTGGAATCACCCCCGGCCACCACTTGCTACTCCACTTGAAAAGTCCGTGCATTCAGCGTCCTGCGGGTCGGGAACCAGAGAGAAATCAAACCCTTGGCTGACTGTCAAACCCCAAATGACGCGCCATGGCGGGGGCGCCATGTCGGACCGGGATAACAGTTTCTTCAGTGGTCTTTCGCTAAGTTTGCCGCGGAATGCAAATCGGCCGGCCCGCGCCCTCATGAAACAACTCCGCAATACCGTGATCCGTGCCGGCATGGAGGCGTTGTATTTCTCGGGTGCGCACATCCTGCTGCGGCCGATCTTCGCCGGTGTCGGCGCCATCTTCATGCTGCACCACGTCCGCCCGCGGCGCGGCGACGCGTTCCAGCCGAACCATCATCTCGAGGTCACGCCGGACTTCCTGCGCGCGATGCTGACGCATCTGCGCGCGCTCGACGTCGACGTGATCAGCATCGACGAGGCGCATCGCCGTCTCGCCGAACGGAATTTCGCACGGCGCTTCGCCTGCTTTACCTTCGACGACGGTTATCGCGACAACCGCGATTTCGCGCTGCCTGTGATGCGCGAGTTCGACGCCCCGTTCACGGTCTATGTCGCGAGCGATTTCGCCGAGGGCTGCGGCAGATTGTGGTGGATCGCGCTGGAGCGGGTGATCGCGGCGGCGTCCGCGATCGAGGTGCCGATCGACGGCACCATGACGCGGATCGACACCGCGACACCGCAGGCCAAGCGTACTGCCTTCGGCCGCATCCACAACTGGCTGCGTTCACTGCCCGGCGAGCAGGAGATGCAGACCGAGATATCAGCGCTGTGCGCCCGTCACGGCGTCGACGAGACCGGCATCGCGCGCGAGCTCTGCATGTCATGGGACGAGTTGCGCGGCTTCGCCGACGACCCGCTGGTGACGATCGGCGCGCACACCATCACCCATTGCAATCTCGCCAAGCAGAGCGAGACCATCGCGTCGTTCGAGCTCGCGACCAGCCGGGCGCGGATCGAGGATGCGTTGCAGCGGCCGGCATTGCATCTCGCTTATCCCTATGGCGACCGGATCGCCGCCGGGCAGCGTGAATTCGCCCTCGCCCGGTCGATCGGCTTTCGGACCGCGGTGACGACGCGGCCGGGCATGCTGTTTCCCGAAAGCGCCGACCATTTGACCGCCTTGCAGCGGGTCTCGCTGAACGGCAATTACCAGGACGCGCGCCTCTTACCGGTGCTGACATCAGGCGCCGCCACCGCGGTGTGGAACGGCTTTCGCCGCATCGACGCGGCGTGATGCGCGCGGAGGATACCGCCGCGGATTTTCAGTTTTCTCCTTCCCCCTGAAAGGGGGAAGGTCGGGATGGGGGTCCGGCCACAGACGACGGCGTCTGTGGAGACAGCAGATCCCCACCCGCCTTGCTCTGCGAGCAAAGCCACCTCCCCTTTTCAAGGGGAGGTGGCAGCCATGCTCCCACTTGCGCCTTCGAGCTCTCCTTGACTCGTTCCCCGGCCGCGCCCAGAACCAGTGGCAACGCAATGGAGGAGCGCATGTTCAAGGATCTGTTTTCGCTGAAGGGCCGCGTCGCATTGGTGACCGGGGGATCGCGCGGCATCGGCAAGATGATCGCGGCCGGCTTCCTCGCGCAGGGTGCCGCCAGGGTCTACATCACGGCGCGCAAGGCCGGTCCCTGCGAGGCGACCGCGCAGGAGCTTTCCGCCGCCTATGACGGCGAATGCATCGCGCTGCCGATCGACATCTCGACCGTCGAGGGCTGCGACAAGCTCGCGGGCGAGATCATCAAGCGCGAGCCGAAGCTCGACATCCTCGTCAACAATGCCGGCGCGGCCTGGGGCGCGGATTTCGACGAATTTCCGGAGAGCGGCTGGGACAAGGTGATGAACCTCAACGTCAAGTCGATCTTCTTCCTGACCAAGGCGCTGGCCAAGCCGCTGCGCGCGGCGGCGACGCACGACAAGCCGGGCAAGGTGATTAACATCGCCTCGATCGACGGCATCTTCGTCAACCCGATGGAGACCTATTCCTATGCCGCCAGCAAGGCTGCGGTGATCCACCTGACGCGCCGGATGGCGACACGGCTGATCAAGGACAACATCAACGTCACCGCGATCGCACCGGGCGCCTTCAAGTCGGACATGAACCGCGCCGCGCGCGACCACGCCGACGAGGTCGCCAAGCGCGTGCCGGCGAAGCGCGTCGGCAGCGACGAGGATATGGCGGGTACCGCGATCTATCTCGCCTCGCGCGCCGGCGACTATGTCGTGGGCAACACCATCGCGGTCGACGGCGGCGTGGTCTATGCGACCGCGGGGCTGGAGATTGCGGGCTAGCACGGTATCGCGACGATCGACTTTGGGCGCCATTCTATCGCTGTCATGCCCCGGCTCGACCGGGGCATCCAGTACGCCGGCCTCTCAATCCTGCTCTGCTGTCTCTGGAATACTGAATCACCGCTTTCGCGGGTGATGACGGAATGAGCGCACGACGCAAAAGAAAAGGGGCAAGCCAGGACCTTCTCGGCTTACCCCTTTTCGGCCCCTCCGGGAGGAGAGGAACTGCTAGCTCGCCCTCAGCTCTCAATCCTCACATACTCGAAGTCGCCCGGCTTGTTGTCGATGCCGACCTTGGGCGGCGAGATCCAGGAGGCGAACTGGCCGGGTTCTGTCACCGGCTTCATCAGCGAGGCGATGAAGTCGCCGTCCGCGGTCGACGGCAGCCAGTCGTTCTTGCGCTTGGCCCAGGTGGCGTCGTCGATCAGGAGGCCATCGGGCGTCGCATGGACGTCCTTGAACTCGCCGATCTGGCGGTGGAAGGCGGTGTTCGGCACCGCTAGCTTGTAGTCGATGCCGGCGGTCGAGATCACCTTGTTCCAGCGCAGCATGCCCTTGACGCAATCCTGCGTGTAGTCGTCGCGCAGCCTCATGTTGAGCGCGGTCAGCGCCGGCTCGTCGACCATCTTGATCTGGCCGTCCACCATCTTCATGACTGGATAGGTCGAGCTCTTGAGCTGGTGGTCGTCGTCGATCGTGGTTTCCTTGTAGCGGCCCTTGATGCCGGCATTGAAGGCATTGGCCGCGTTGGTCGACACTTCCGAGCCGAACAGGTCGAGCGACAGCGAATAGTGCAGGTTCAGCTTCTTCTGGATGGTCGGCAGGTCGATCACGCCAAGCGCGCGGATCCTGGCGATGTCGTTCGGATCGGTGATGCCGGCTTCCTTCATCGCATCGCAGGTGCGCTGCACGACGCGGGTGATGCCGGTCTCGCCGACGAACATGTGGTGGGCTTCCTCGGTCAGCATGAAGCGGCAGGTGCGCGACAGCGGATCGAAGCCCGACTGCGCCAGCGAGTGCAGCTGCATCTTGCCGTCGCGGTCGGTGAAGTAGGTGAACATGAAGAACGACAGCCAGTCTGGCGTCGCTTCGTTGAAGGCGCCGAGCATGCGCGGAGAATCCGCATCCCCCGAGCGGCGGCGCAACAAATCGTCCGCCTCCTCGCGGCCGTCGCGGCCGAAATATTTCTGCAGCAGATAGACCATCGCCCAGAGATGGCGGCCTTCCTCGACATTGACCTGGAACAGGTTGCGCATGTCGTAGAGCGACGGCGCGGTCTTGCCGAGATGGCGCTGCTGCTCGACCGAGGCCGGCTCGGTGTCGCCCTGGATCACGATCAGGCGGCGCAGCATCGCGCGATGCTCGCCGGGGACTTCCTGCCAGGCCGGCTTGCCATAGTCCTCGCCGAACGGGATGACGCGGTTCTCTTCCTGCGGCGCGAGCAGGATGCCCCAGCGATATTCGGGCATCCGCACGTAGTCGAACTTGGCCCAGCCGCGCGGATCGACCGAATAGGCGGTGCGCAGATAGACCAGCGATTCCTGGAAGCCGTCTGGCCCCATGTCGCTCCACCAGTCCATGTAGCCGGGGTGCCAGCCCTCCAGCGCCTTGAGCACCTGGCGGTCCTCGGCGAGATTCACGTTGTTCGGAATCTTGGTCGAGTAATCGACGTTCATGATGTTCATGTTCATGGCCGTGCTCCCTTAAACTCGCGTCATGTCGAATTGCGCCTTCTGGCCGGTGCCGTAGCGGCGCAGCGCGCCGTCCTCACCGACCGCGTTCGGCCGCTGGAAGATCCAGTTCTGCCACGCCGTGAGGCGGGAGAAGATCTTCGATTCCATGGTCTCGGGACCGACGAAGCGAAGATTGGCTTCCATACCGGTGAGGCCGTCGGGCGAGAACGAGGTGCGCTCCTCGAAGAACACGCGGACCTCGTCGTCCCAGTCGATGTCGTCGAGCGCGAAGGTGACGAGGCCGAGCTCTTCGGCCTCCTCCGCGTCGAGCGCCTTGCCGATCGAGCCTTGCGCGCGCTCGATATCCGACGGATCGGCCTGGAAGCGCGATTGCAGCCGGGTCAGGCCGTGGCTCATCGGATAGGGCCCGAAATTCATCGCCGTCAGCTCGATCGCCGGCGGCGGGCGGTTGTCGCCCTGCTTCTGGCCGATCAGCATGTAGGAGCGGTCGGCGGCGAACACGAGCTCGGCCAGCGTGCCGACAAAGCAGGAGCCGGGCTCGACCAGCGTCACCAGCGTGCGTGATGTGACGTCGATGCGCTTGAGCACGCGCTTCCAGTAATGCCTGACCTCGTTGACCAGCCAGTGCGCCTTGTTGGCCTCCAGGAACGCGTCATAGGACACGACATTGGCGCGGTCGCCGTGGCTCTTGAACACCAGCATCGCGATCTCGAGCTCGTTGATGCGCAGATGCAGGATCGCGTCGTCGAGCTCGCGGGCGACCTGCAGCGGCCAGAACGCAGCGCCCTGCGCGATCATGCCGTCGATATCGGCGGGCGCCGTGGTTTCCGGCGCCTTGATCGAGATGGTGGCGATGCGCGCCGCGCGATCGATGTCGACGCTGACGAAGCCGTAGCGGATGGCGCTGTCGTCGATGGTGCGCGTCAGCGGCGCCAGCGCGATGCCTTTGCCGGCACCGTTGCGCTTCGACTTCGCGGCGAACTCCTTGACGCGCTCAGCCAGCTTGCCCTCGAGCTTGGAGTTCGGCGCGATCTCGTCGACCAGGCGCCAGGAGACGGCACGCTTGCCCTTGATGCCTTCCTCGATGGTGCAGAAGAAATCGGCATGGTCGCGGCGCACCTTGCGCTTGTCGACGACGCGCGTAAGCCCGCCGGTGCCCGGCAGCACCGCGAGCAGCGGCACTTCCGGCAGCGCGACGGCGGCGGCGCCGTCGTCGGCCATCATGATGTGATCCGTCGCGAGCGCCAGCTCATAGCCGCCGCCGGCCGCGGTGCCGTTGACGACGGTGATGAAGCTCTGGCCGGAATTCTCGCTCGAGTCTTCCAGGCCGTTGCGGGTCTCGTTGGTGAACTTGCAGAAGTTGACCTTGTGAGCGTGGGTCGAGCCCGCCAGCATGCGGATGTTGGCGCCGGCGCAGAACACCCGGTTCTTGCCCGAGCGCATCACCACGACCTTGACCTCTGGATGTTCGAAGCGCAGCCGCTGCACGGCGTCCGCAAGCTCGATGTCGACGCCGAGGTCGTAGGAATTGAGCTTGAGCTGGTAGCCCTCGAACAGGCCGGCGTTCTCGTCGACGTCCATGGTCAGCGTCGCGACGTCGCCCGCGACGTCGAGCTTCCAGTGCCGGTAGCGCGACGGGTCGGTCTGGAAGTCGATGTACTTCGCCCCGCCTGCAAGGACGCGATCGTCACCAGCCATGGGCCACCCTTATCTGTTGTCTTGCCGTTGTTCGTTCGAAGGTTCGTCGTCGAGGTCTTCATGCACAATAATGCATGTTTTCGATCTGGTCTAGTTCAAAACGCAAAAACATGCATTTTGTTGCAGATTATAACCTTGACAAAGCAGACCGCCATAGGTAGAGTTCCATCATTGGAGCAACCCTATGACCGACCTTCTCAAAAACCCGATCTTCCTTGACGAAACCGCAGCCCGTGAATGGCTTGAGGCGCGCGTCTGGGCGAACGGGCGGACCTGCCCGCATTGCGGCAATGCCGATCAGGAGAAGATCACCAAGCTTGAGGGCAAGGCGCACCGTCCCGGTGTGTACCAGTGCAACGAGCCCCAATGCCGCCAGCAGTTCACCGTCACCGTGAACACCGTTTTCGAGCGCTCCAAAATCCCGCTGACCAAGTGGCTTGCCGCTCTGTTCCTGATGACCGCTTCCAAGAAGGGCATCAGTGCGCATCAGGTCCACCGCATGCTGGGCATCAGCTACAAATCGACTTGGTTCCTGATGCACCGCCTGCGTGAAGCGATGCGCGATGGCGGCCTGCTTCCCGACATGGGCGGCAATGGCGGCGCGGTGGAAGTTGACGAAACCTACTTTGGCCGCATCAAGGGCGTTAAGAAAGCCCGCGCTGGTGGCGCTCATAAGAATACCGTTCTCTCGTTGCTTGATCGCGACACGGGCAAGGTCCGCAGCTTCCATGTTGCGACTGCGACCGTTGACGAGGTTGCGCCCATCGTTCGCGCCAACATTTCCAAAGAGGCGCATCTTATGACAGACCAAGCGAAGATTTATCAGAAGCTTGGCGCCGAGTTTGCGCAGCACGATACGGTCAACCATCAAGAGGATCAGTACGTTCGCTATTGGAACGAAGTGACCGACGAAAAGCGCCCCGATGGCAAGCCGGTTGTCAAAACCACTGTCATAACCACCAACACCATCGAAAGCTATTTCAGCGTGTTCAAGCGCGGCATGCTCGGCACGTATCAGCATTGCAGCGAGAAGCATTTACATCGCTATCTCGCGGAATTCGATTTCCGCCATAACAACCGCGTTGCTCTTGGCATAGACGATAAGGACCGCGCCACCGAACTCGCCAAGGGCATCGTTGGCAAACGACTGACCTACCGACGGCCTAACAGCAAAAACGTTCAAGCTTAGGGCGAAGCGCTTTTTGCGCTGGCGTTCGAAGCGAAACCGTAGGGGCAACGATGAGTACAAGGCAAGCGATGGAATATGAGTCGATAGCGGTCATCGATGTCCTAACCGATGATAGGCGTCGAGATATTTTGATTGGCTTTCAAGGCGACCCGAACGAAGAAGAGAAGGATTTATACGTCCGATTCCAGCCAGCCAATGTCCCGGCTCTTTCGCTATTATTGCACAAGGCGGTTCAAAAGCTCGATAAGTCAGCAAGTGAGACAACTGTAGTTGGACAGGCTCTAACTATTTCTGAGGCTCACTCGCTTGAACCGATGATGGGCGATTGTGCTGTAGTGGTGACGTGTCTTGGATTTCACCTGCCTCTTGTGATGACCAGACAAGTGGCGACCGATCTAATCGCCGAATTGCACAAGTCCTTAGAGGCGCTGGACCAACCAACAAGTAAGAAGAAGCCGTCCTAAACGGTTTCACTTCCCGGTCTTCTTCTTCACCTTTTTAGCGATCTTCTTTTCCTTGGCTGCCACCCGATGCTGCGGCGGGCTTTTTGCCACGACATTGACGGCCCGCTCAAAGCGCTCCATCGCATCGGGATGCAATTCAATCTCTTTCTGCTTAGTCATCAGTGCAGGCTCGCGGATGGACCGAACGCTTCTTCTGCAATTCGTTCGATTGCAGCCACTTCGGCTCCGCGAAACTCTGGCACGGCGTCGAGCCTATTAGCGGCTTGCTGCCTTACCTTAGCTGAGATCGCCTTAGCGCTTTCGACCAAGGCCACAATCGAACAATTTTCGTGAGTCTCGTACCTTGCCCTCATGTGTACGAAGATAGCCTCAAGCACGCGCTGATCTGAGTAGCCAAGGTAAACGCCAACGGGCGGCCTTCCGGGTGCACGGAGCACGAAGTCTGCGGGGAAATCCGACAATTCCGGCAGAATGACCGCGTTCTCTTCAACGGCCGCGCGAGCGCCTACAACATCGTGAATGAGCTTAGATGCATCCTCGCGAAACGTGCTTGCGACGCGATGCTCAGCCATAAGCATGAAATCGCGAACGCGCAGTGAGAAGGCTACAAACCTCAGTGCGGCTGCGGGAAGATCGTCCTCCGCCAGTCCATCAATGAAGAACTCATGATTCTCTTGATCGATAGCTACGCCGTATGAGGATTTGAGTTCATCTAAGGCTTGCGCTCTGGTGCCGGACTTGAAGTCAACGCCACTCGCTTCAAGCGAAGGAAGCGTCAATCCATCATCTTCAATGCGGAACTTGGCGCCGTTCTTCACGACGAAAAATCCGATGCGGTCACCGTCGCCAGCACCGAACACAGTGCTGACCGCCAACCCAGCGGGCACCTCACGGATGCGGATGTCGTCGCAAAACGCCCTGCAAAGCTCTTCCTTCATAACAGCGTTCCTGGCGTGCCACTCTCTACTCTATAGAAAGAAAACGCCTTCTCCAAAGCCTCTCTCTCATTGAAAACAATATTCATCTTGCGGTGATGCGCGCCGACCTTTGGAAGACGAACGCTACCCGGTGGTCGCGTCGGACCAATCTTAATATCGGCTATCTTTCCGCAAACACTGTGGCAGTGCCAACCGGGATGATCGCCATGAAATTCCAAGGCCGCCACCAAGGCATACGCTCCGCCAGAACCTCGCTTGCAAGACAGCCACGCCACGCAAGTCTGTTTCATCGGTTCAAAGGCGGTGACGAGACGGCATTCAATGCCTGCACATTCGAGCACATCAACTCGCCACGTCCACCTTGGGCCAAGCCGGTAGCTGCGCGTCGGCGAAAGCGGGAACGCCGTTTTGGGCATCGTTTGCCCCGACTTCCACTCCCCCGCCTTGATAATAGTCTTCTTCTTAACGATCAGTTCCCGTGCCCGCATGACGGGCATCGTCTCTCATAGGCAACTAAACCGCAACCTCGGGCGCGCCATCTGGATATAATTCCAGCAGGCGGAATTACTACGGGTGGCGGTCTGCTTTGTCAAGGTTATAATCTGCATTTTGTTTCATGTTCGGGAAATTCACTCGCTCGGCCAATGACCTGGCACCGGCACCAAAGGTCAGGCCGCCAGCGCCGGGTCATCGCGCAGCGCCGCTTTGGCGAATTCGGCGACCGCCTCGAGCGTGACCGCGGGCGCCTCGCGATGCGGCGAATGGCCGGCGCCATCGATGGCCGTGACATCGACCGGGCAGTAGCACTCCTCCTGGGCGATCTCGACCTGCCGCATCGTGCCGTACTGGTCGGCCGCGCCCTGCACGATCAACACCGGGACGCGGATATAGGCGAGATAGTCGGAGATATCCCAGTCGCGGAATGCCGGATCGAGCCAGGCGCCGTTCCAGCCATAAAAGGCATTGTCGACGTCCTTGTGCCAGCGCGCCAGCTTCTCCTTCAGGTTGGTGGTCTCGTATGCCGTCTTGATCTCGGCGATCGACTTCACCGAAACGTCCTCGACGACGAAGTGCGGCGCCAGCAGCGCCAGGCCGCGCAGGCGATGATCCTGATGCGCGCCGGCATAGATCGCGGCAATCGACGCGCCGTCGGAATGACCGAGCAGCAGGCCGCGGCGGAAGCCGATCCGATCGAGCAGCTTCGGCAGCACGTCGAGCGCCTCGCGATGCATGTAGTCGACCGGACGCGGCAGCTTCGCCGGCGACGAGGAGCCATAGCCCGCGCGCGAATACGCGAACACGCCGGCGCCGGTCGCCGCCTGCAGCTTCTCGGGGAAGTCGCCCCACAGCCCGACCGAGCCGAGGCCTTCATGCAGCATCACGATGGTCGGCGCCGCGTCCGGCGGGGGACCGATCATGCGGTATTCGAGCTCGGCGCCGTCGATGCTGAGGAAGCCTGTGGGGTTTAGGTTCTGCATGCTCGACCTTCCTCATCGTCGTCCCGGCGAAGGCCGGGACCCATAACCACAGGCTTCAGTTGTTGCGCAAAAGCCGTCGAACAGCATCTCTTAGAACAAAGGCCGCGGCGTATGGGTCCCGGCCTTCGCCGGGACGACATGCGAAAACGCTATTGCGCACCGTCGCGCAATTTGAAGCGCTGGATCTTCCCGGTCGCGGTCTTCGGCAGATTGTCGACCACATCGATCCAGCGCGGATATTTCCACGGGCCGATCTTCTGCTTGACGTGCTCCTTCAGCGCCTCGTGCAAACCTTCGGCCGAGCTCTCGGGCCGCAGCACCACGTAGGCCTTCGGCTTCAAGAGCCCTTCCGGATCGGCCTCCGGCACGACGGCCGCCTCCAGCACCGCGGGATGGGTGATCAGCGCGCTCTCGACCTCGAACGGCGACACCCAGATGCCGGAGACCTTGAACATGTCGTCGGCGCGGCCACAGAAGGTGTAACGGCCGTCGGCATCGCGCGTGTATTTGTCGCCGGTGCGGGTCCAGGCGCCCTCGAAGGTGGCGCGGCTCTTGGCCCGCTGATTCCAGTAGCTCTCGCCGGCCGAGGGCGCATCGACCAGGAGCTCGCCGACCTCGCCGTCCGCGACGTCGGCGCCGGCCTCGTTGACCAGCCGCACCTTGTAGCCGGGCACCGGACGGCCGGACGAGCCGTATTTGATGTCGCCGGGCGCATTCGACAGGAAGATGTGCAACAGCTCGGTCGAGCCGACGCCGTCGAGGATGTCGACGCCGAACCGTGCGCGCCACGCACTGCCGACCGATTCCGGCAGTGCCTCGCCGGCCGAGGTGCAGACGCGCAAACGGTTGCCGCCGGACTGCGCCTTGGTCGCCTCGTCGTTCAGCATCGCCGCGAACAGGGTCGGCACGCCGAAGAAGATGCTCGGATGATATTTGTTCATCAGCGCGAACATCACCGCCGGCGTCGGCCGCTCGGAGTTCAACACCGTGGTGGCGCCGACCGACATCGGGAAGGTCAGCGCATTGCCGAGCCCGTAGGCGAAGAACAGCTTTGCCGCCGACAGGCCGACATCATCCTCGCGGATGCCGAGCACCTGCTTCGCGTAGGTCTCCGCGGTCGCCGCGAGATTGGAATGCAGATGGCGCACGCCCTTCGGCATGCCGGTCGAACCCGACGAATAGAGCCAGAATGCCGGCTCGTCGGCATGGGTCGGCGCGGTGGCGAACACGTCGCTCTCGCGTACGATCTCGTCCGACAGCTTCTTGTGGCCATGCGCGTCCTTGCCGGAGACCACGACATGCTCGAGGTCGGGCATCCGCGCGATGATGTCCTTCACGACCGGCAGCAACGCTTCCGACACGAACAGCACGCGGGCGCGGCAATCACCGAGGATGTAGGCATACTGCTCCGCGGTCAGCAGCGTGTTGAGCGGCACCGGCACCACGCCGGCGCGGATCGCGCCGAGGAACACGATCGGGAAATCGACCGTGTCCAGCATGATCATGGCGACCCGCTCCTCGCGGCGGACGCCGAGCCGGCGCAGCATGTTGCCGACGCGGTGGGTCTGCTGCTGCAACTGGCCATAGGTGATTTGCGACACCGTATCGTCGAACACGACCTTGTCGCCGCGGCCTTCATCGACGTTGCGGTCGAGCAGCCAGGAGACCGCGTTGTAAGTCATGCTCCGCTCCTCGGACCCGGACGTGCCACGCTTCCCTCTCCTGTGAATTTAAGAATTATAATTCATACAAAGCCACTACGTTGGCTTGCTGTCAATCCTTATCGGCACTATGTTTCCTAGAACCTCGGTCTGATTCAGCCAGGACCGCGCGTCGCACAGGGATCATGACCGCAGCCAACGACCCGGAAACCGACTTCCTCGAGCAGCTCGGCCAGCGCGTGCGCACGATGCGCGCCCTGCGCGGCATGTCGCGCAAGGTGCTCGCCAAGGTTTCCGGCATTTCCGAACGCTACATCGCCCAGCTCGAGAGCGGCAAAGGCAATGTCTCGATCGTGCTGCTGCGCCGTGTCGCGGGCGCGATGGGTGCGCATCTCGAGGACCTGATCCCCTCCAGCGAGCCGGTGCCGGACTGGGCCGTGATCCGCGATCTCCTGCGCAAGGCTTCACCGAACCAGATCGCGCAGGCCAAGGACATGCTCGCCGGCAGCAGCCCGCTGGCGCCACGCCGCGCCTCCTTCTCCGGGATCGCGCTGATCGGCCTGCGCGGCGCCGGCAAGACCACGCTCGGCAGAATGCTGGCGAAGAAGATCGGCTGGAGTTTCGTCGAGCTCAACAAGGAGATCGAGGCGCAGAACGGCCTCTCGGTTGCCGAGATCATCGCGCTGTACGGCCAGGAAGGCTTTCGCCGCATGGAGCAGGCTGCGCTGACGCAGCTGCTGGCGCGGAAGGAATTGATGGTGCTGGCGACAGGTGGCGGCATCGTCTCCGAGGCGCTGACCTTCGACCTGATCCTGTCGTCGTTCTACACGATCTGGCTGAAGGCCGAGCCGGAAGAGCACATGGCCCGCGTCCGCCGCCAGGGCGATCTGCGGCCGATGGCCGACGACCGCTCGGCGATGGCGGAATTGCGCAACATCCTGGTCAGCCGCGAGCCACTCTACGCCCGCGCATCGGCGGTGGTCGATACCGCCGGCCTCTCGGTCGACGCCGCCGCCGCGCGGCTGATCGATTCCGTGCGGCCGGTGCTGCAGAACGAGGCGCGCAGCTTCGGGCTGCGCAGCGTGGCGCTTTAGCAGCACTTAGAGCAGCCGGCTCTTCACATCATCAGCGCCGTCGCGCAGCAGCGGCAGGAAGCGGTCGATCAATTCCTGCATCGGCACGCGATCGACATGCGCGCCCATGTTGATGGCGGCGACGATGGTGCCGTCGTAGCGGTGCACCGGGACCGAGATCGAGCGGAAATGCGGCTCGGCCTCGCGGTCGACCAGTGAATAGCCCTGCGCGCGATCGGCGATAATCGTCGCGAGCAGCTTCTTCGGATCGGTCGTGGTCTGCGGCGTCACCGGATCGCGGCGCATCGCCTTCAGCCGCGTCGCCAGTTCGGCATCAGTGAGCCGGCCGAGCATCGCGCGGCCGACCGAGGTGCAGAACGCCGGCAGCCGGTAGCCGATGTCGAGACCGGCGGAGAACACGCGGGTCGGGCTCGAGCGCGCGACGAACACGACGTCGTCGCCGTCGAGCAAGGCGAGCGAGGCGATCTCCTGCGCTGCGGTCGCGATGCGATCGAGCACCGGTTGCAGCACCGTCACCACCTGGTTGGATTGCAGGAACGAGCCGGCCAGCGTCAGCACATGCGGCGTCAGCGTGAACAGCTTGCCGTCGGTCGCGACGAAACCGCCATGCGCGAGCGTGAACAGGATGCGGCGCGCGGTGGCGCGCGGCAGATCGGCGGCACGCGCCAGATCGCTCAGCGTCGCAGGACCGGTAACGGTGCCAAACACCTGCAGCAGGCGCAGGCCGCGATCGAGCGCCTCGACGAAGTCGGTGGCGCGCTCGTCCTGGTCGGTCCGCTTCAGCTTAGGCATGGCGTTTCAGGTTGGGCTCGACTTTGAACGGTTCAAAAATTGCGCTTGCTGTCCCAAGCAGAAATGGCATAATTCGCACATTCGTTCAATAGGCGAACAAATCCAAATCCGGGAGACGCCGCCATGATGAGCCAGGAAGCGAACGATCTGATCACCCGCACCGGCCGCAAGGACCCCTGCGGCAGGCTGATGCGGAGTTACTGGCAGCCGGCGGCGCTGGTCGACGAGCTGGAGGGGCCGCGCCCGGTTCGGCCGGTGCGGCTGCTCGGCGAGAACCTGGTGCTGTTTCGCGGCGAGGACGGGAGCTACGGGCTGATCGATCGCCACTGCGCGCATCGCGGCGCCGACCTCGCCTTCGGCCGGCTCGAGAATGGCGGGCTGCGCTGCGCCTTCCACGGCTGGCTGTTCGACACATCAGGCCAGTGCATCGAGACGCCGGCGGAGCCGGCCGGCTCGCAGCTCTGCAAGGGCATCAGGCAGCGCTCCTATCCGGTGGTCGAGAAGAGCGGCATCCTGTGGGCCTGGCTCGGCGAAGGCGCCCCGCCCGCCTTTCCCGAGCTCGACTGCTTTGTCGCGCCCGGCAGCCATACGTTTGCGTTCAAGGGCCACATGAACTGCAACTGGCTGCAGGCGCTCGAGGTCGGCATCGATCCGGCGCACGCTTCCTTCCTGCATCGCTTCTTCGAGGACGAGGACACGGCGGCGGCCTACGGCAAGCAATTCCGCGGCGCCTCGGCCGGCAGCGACATGCCGATGACCAAGATCCTGCGCGAATATGACCGGCCGATCATCAATGTCGAGCATACCGAATATGGGCTGCGCCTGATCGCGCTGCGCGAGCTCGACGCGGAGCGCACCCATGTGCGCGTCACCAACCAGCTGTTCCCGCACGGCTTCGTCATCCCGATGTCGACCGAGATGACGATCACGCAGTGGCACGTGCCGGTCGACGACGAGAACTGCTACTGGTATGCGATCTTCACCAGCTACGCGGCGCCGGTCGATAAGCAGAAGATGCGCGATCAGCGGCTCGAGCTCTATACGCTGCCGGACTACAAGTCGCGCAAGAACCGCAGCAACGACTACGGCTTCGATCCGCACGAGCAGGCGACCGAGACCTATACCGGCATGGGCACCGACATCAACGTCCACGACCAGTGGGCGGTGGAATCGATGGGACCGATCCAGGACCGCACCAACGAGCATCTCGGCCAGAGCGACAAGGCGATCGTGCAGTACCGCCGCCTGCTGCGGCAGGAAATCGAGAAGGTTTCCGGCGGCGAGAAGCCGATGCTGTTCCTCGACGACGCCTCCGCGCGCAGCATCCAGGGCCCGGCGACGATGGACGGCATCGGCCCGACCCAAGGCTGGGAGCTCTACTGGATGGAGGTCGACGTCAAGCGCCGCCGCGGCGCGCCGTGGGCCGCGCCGGTGCCGCGCGAGATCGCCGGCAAGGTGCATCATCTGACGGCGGCGGAGTGATGTTGGCTTCAGTGCCGCAGCGCCGTACCCTTCACCTCGCCCCGCTTGCGGGGAGAGGTCGGATCGCATCGCAAGATGCGATCCGGGTGAGGGGGTACAGGTCTATCGATCCATTCCATCGGCGGAGAGAGCCCCTCACCCCGACCCTCTCCCCGCAAGAGCGGGGCGAGGGAGAAGCAAAGGAGTGACGCGGTGAGCTTCGTCGAGCGTCATGGCCTGTGGTCGGATGAGCAGAAGGAGGCCGCACAACGCCTCCGCCGCATCGTCGAGGAGAAGAACCTCGAAGTCATCCGCCTGTCGTTTCCCGACCAGCACGGCATCCTGCGCGGCAAGACGCTGATCGCCAGCGAGGCGGTGCGCTCGCTGGAGGGCGGCTGCTCGATCACCACGACGATGCTCGCCAAGGACACCTCGCACAAGACGGTGTTTCCGGTGTTCACCGCAGGCGGCGGTTTTGGAATGAAGGAGATGGAGGGCGCGGCCGACGTGCTGATGGTCGCCGATCCCACCACGTTCCGCGTGCTGCCCTGGGCCGAGAATACCGGCTGGCTGCTCTGCGACCTCCATTTCAGCGATGGCCGGCCGGTGCCGTTCGCGACCCGCAACCTCTATCGCAAGGTGCTCGATCAGCTCGGAAGCCGCGGCTACGATTTCGTCGCCGGTCTCGAGGTCGAATTCCATCTGTTCAAGCTCGACGACGCTCATATGGCGCCGGAGGATGCCGGCCAGCCCGGACGGCCGCCGTCGGTCAGCCTGCTGTCGCACGGCTATCAATACCTCACCGAGCAGCGCTACGACCTGATGGAGCCGGCGCTCGAGATCATCCGCCGCGACATCATCGCGCTCGACCTGCCGTTGCGCTCGGTCGAGGTCGAGTTCGGCCCGAGCCAGTGCGAATTCACCTTCGCACCGACCATCGGTCTTGCGCCGGCCGACACCATGGTGCTGTTTCGTTCGGCGGTGAAACAGATCGCGCGCCGCCACGGCTATCACGCGACCTTCATGTGCCGGCCGAAGCTGCCGAACGTGTTCGCGAGCGGCTGGCACCTGCACCAGTCGCTGGTGTCGCGCGCCGATGGCGAGAACGTCTTCATGGCGAACGAGACCGGCGAGCCGCTCAGCGCGCTCGGCCGCGCCTGGCTGGCGGGCCTGATCGAGCACGCGCGCGCTTCGACCGTGTTCACGACGCCGACCATCAACGGCTACAAGCGCTACCGTTCCTATTCGCTGGCGCCGGACCGCGCGATCTGGGGCCGCGACAACCGCGGCGTGATGATCCGCGTGCTCGGCGGCGCAAATGATCCGGCGACCCGGCTGGAGAACCGGATCGGCGAACCCGCCGCCAATCCCTATCTCTACATGGCAAGCCAGATCCTCTCCGGCCTCGACGGCGTCGACCGCAAGCTCGACCCCGGCCCGTCGGCCGACACGCCCTATGAAACCAAGGCTGCGCTGCTGCCGAAGTCGCTGCGCGAGGCGGTGTTCGCGCTCAACGACGATCCGTTCTTCCGCGAGGCGCTGGGGCCGGAGTTCGTGGACTATTACGTCTTCATCAAGAACGCGGAGATCGAGCGCTTCCAGGCCGAGGTGTCGGACTGGGAGCACCGCGAATATTTCGAGATGTTCTGACGTGCTCTAAAGCATGATCCGGAAAAGTGCGAAGCGGCTTTCCGAAAAGATCATGCTCAAACAAAGAGCTAAGGCGCGATGACGATTCAACCTAATCTCATCGCGCTTTAGAGTTTCGCGAGATGAGCCGCGACGGCCGCTTCGTTCCATTCCAGACCGACACCGGGCGTGTCGGGAATATGCAAAAGACCATCCTTGATTTCATAGGGCCGTTCGAGAATCGGATCGGCCCAGTCCTGCCATTCCAACCAGTGAGCGGTCTCCGTTGCGCGCATGACGTGGGCGGCGACTTCCGGATAAAGATGCGTTGAGATCGGGATGCCCGCCGCGCCGGCGATCGCAGCCGCGCGCATCCAGCCCGTCACCCCGCCGATGCGCATGAAATCCGGCATCACCAGGTCGCAAGCCTTTTTCGCGATCGCTTTGTGCATCTCCCTCGGACCATAGAAGTTCTCGCCGATCTGGATCGGCGTCTTCAGCTCCGCCGCCAGTTGGGCGTGCCCGTCAAGATTGTCGTAAAGCACAGGCTCTTCGATCCAGTCGAGGCCGTGGTCATCGATCATGTGGCATCGGTCGATGGCTTCGGCGAGATTGAGCCCCTGGTTGTAGTCCACCATCAGATGCATGCGATCCCCGACGGCTTTTCGAACGGCGTCGAGGGTCGCCAGATCCTCGCGCGGATCGCTCCTGCCGAGGCGCAGTTTCAGGGCTGAGAAACCTCCTTCGTCCCGCAAGTCCAAAGCTTCGGCGGCGACGGCGGCCGGCTCCTTCAGCCAAAGGCCGTTACTGTTGTAGGATCTCACGGCGCCGACCGTCGCCCCCAGCAGCACGCACAGCGGCTTGTTTGCCGCTTTCGCCAACGCGTCCCACGCGGCCATGTCGAGGCCCGACGCGGCGATCATCGACATTCCCTCGTAGCCGACGAAGTGAAGCGATTTGCGCGCCGCCTCGAACAACTCGACAGGCGCCACGCTCCGACCTTTGAGCAATTCGCCGAGATCATGCAACGCCGGAACCAGATATCGCATCGATTTCACGACGTAAGGCTCGAGATAGCCGCGCCCGACAATGCCCTCCTCCGTCACCAGATCGATGAGGACGAGCGGCCACTCCGATATCGTGACAATGCGCGCGACCACCGGCCGCTTCAGCTTGAGCACCACCGGACGAGCTCTGATTTCTCTGAGCGTCAATGAGTCGGGCATGATGATCTGCCTTCGCAGCTCGAGGGAGGAAGCCGACTACAACGGGCTGAAAAAGTCGCGGATGCCATTCCAATTGGTTTTTCAACCGATGTAAATTCACTACCCGGTATATTTAAGAGGGTGACTGCATGGCGCGATCTGCAGAACCGACCCGGCGGCGCATCCTTGCTGCCGCATACGTCCTGTTTCGCCAGCGCGGATACAGCCGCGTCAGCATGGACGAAATCGCATCGACGACGAGGGTGACGAAGCGCACCCTCTACAATCACTTTCAAAGCAAGGATCAGCTGCTGGCCTTCGTGCTCGAAGCCCAGAACGAACTGGCCTTGGCCGCGTTCGCGACCTTTGGCGACAAGCTGTCCGGCTCGCCGGCGGCGATCATCGATGGCCTGTTCCGCGACCTTGCGGTCTGGGCGGACAGGCCGCGATGGGCCGGCTCGGGATTCACCAGGCTGGTCATCGAGCTGGCCGATCTTCCGGGCCATCCTGCACGTGCGATTGCGCGCCGGCACAAGGCCTTGCTCGAAACCCATCTTGGCGACTTGCTGAAGCGGGCCGGTGTCCGCGAAGCTCACCGCCGTGCGCGCGAGATCTGGTTACTCTCCGAGGGCGCGATCTCCTTGATGCTGGTGCATGGCGACCGAGCTTATGCTGCGGCGGCAGCCGACGCAGCCAAGCGCTTGCTGCGGACCTCTTCGCGGCAAGGCGGGCGTTAGCTAGATCCCGAGATACTTGTGCTGCAGGTCCGGCTCGGCGATCAGCTGCTCGCTGGTGCCGCTCCACACCGTCTTGCCGCGCTCGATGATGTAGTGGCGGTCGGCGATGCGGGCGAGGTTTCCGACGTTCTTGTCGATCACCAGCACCGACTGTCCGCGTCCCTTCAGCATCGACAGGCAGCTCCAGATCTCGTCGCGGATCAGGGGTGCAAGGCCTTCGGTCGCCTCGTCGAGGATCAGCAGCTTGGGATTGGTCATCAGCGCGCGGCCGATCGCGAGCATCTGCTGCTCGCCGCCGGACAGCGTGACGCCCATATTGTTCGTGCGTTCGGCGAGCCGCGGAAACAGCGCATGGATCTTGTCGATCGTCCAGGGATCGGAGGCGCCAAGGCGATTGCCTGACGCTGCGACGAGATTTTCGCGCACCGTCAGGTTGGGGAAGATCTGGCGGCCTTCGGGCACCAGGCCGATGCCGAGCTTTGCGATCTTGTAGGACGGCAGGCCGCGCACCGCCTCGCCGGCGAAACGGATGGCGCCTGATCGCGCCGGCGTCAGCCCCATGATCGAGCGGATCGTCGTGGTCTTGCCCATGCCGTTGCGGCCCATCAGCGCGACCATCTCGCCCGACTTGATCTTGAGCGACAAGCCGAACAGCACCTGGCTCAGCCCGTAGCAGGTCTCGATGCCATCCACTTCGAGCAGGGTTTCAGTCATCTTGGTCTCAGCCATGGCGCGTCACCGCATGCTGTTCGCCGAGATAGGCCCGCTTGACCTCTTCGTGCTTGCGGATCGCGTCCGGCACGTCGCAGGCGATGACGCGGCCATAAACCAGGACCGTGATGCGGTCGGCCAGCGCGAACACCGCCTCCATGTCGTGTTCGACCAGGACGATGGTGACTTCCTTCCGCAGCTCCTTCAGCAGCGCGACCATCCGCGCCGATTCGGTGACGCCGAGCCCGGCCATCGGCTCGTCCAGCAGCAACAGCTGCGGCCTGGTGGCGAGCGCGACCGCGAGCTCGAGCTCGCGCTGCTCGCCATGGCTCAATTGCGACACCACGATATCGGCGCGCCTGCCGAGGCCGACGCGTTCGAGCGCCGCGCGTGCGGACTCGCGCAGATGCCGCTCCTTGCGCGCATTGCCCCAGAAGCGGAACGAGTGGCCGTCATGCGCCTGCGCCGCCAGCGCGACATTGTCGATCGCGGAAAAATCCTTCAGCAGCGAGGTGATCTGGAACGAGCGTGCCAGCCCGAGCCGGCTGCGCTTGTAGGACGGCAGGTTCGTCACGTCGCGGCCGGCGAAGCGGATGGTGCCGGAGTTCGGCATCACCTGCCCGGTGAGCTGGCTGATCAGCGTCGTCTTGCCGGCGCCGTTCGGGCCGATGATGGCGTGCAATTCGCCTGGCACCACCTCCATCGAGAGGTTGTCGGTCGCGGTGATGCCGCCGAAGCGGCGGACCAGATTGTCGACGCGCAGCAGCGGATTTGGCAGGGGCTCAACCACGGCGCATCCTCCCGAGCAGGCCCATGATGCCGCCGCGCGCGAACAGCACGATCAGGAGCAGCACCGGGCCCAGGATCAGCCCCGAATATTCGGTGAACTGCGACAGCAGCTCCTCGAGCAGGAGATAGACGATCGTGCCGATGACGGGACCGAACAGCGAGCCCATGCCGCCGAGGATTACCATCACCATGAGATCGCCGGAGCGGGTCCAGTACATCACCGCCGGGCTGACGAAATCGGTGTTGTTGGCAAGCAGCGCGCCGGCCAGGCCGCAGATCGTGCCCGATATCACGAAGCAGACCAGGCGGTAGCGGTTGGCATGGAAGCCGATCGCCTGCATGCGCTGCTCGTTGGAGCGGACGCCCTGCACCACGAGACCGAACCGCGAATTGACGATGCGCCAGATCAGATAGAGGCCGCCGAACAGGCAGGCCAGGCAGAGGTAATAGAACTGGTTGCGATCCGACAGGTTGATCAGACCAGCGAAATCGCTGCGCTTGTAGACGGTAAGCCCGTCGTCGCCCCCGTAGCGCGACAGCGCGGAGGCGATGTAGTAGGCCATCTGCGCAAAGGCCAGCGTGATCATGATGAAATAGACGCCGCGGGTGCGCAGTGAGAGGGCGCCGATCAGCAGCGCAAACAGCGCCGAGACGGCGAGCGCCACCGGCCACTGAATGAAGCCGGAACCGATGCCCTCGGCGGCGAGGATGCCGACGGCGTAGCCGCCGATGCCGAGATAGGCGGCGTGGCCAAAGCTCATCATGCCGCCATAGCCCATGATCAGATTGAGGCTCGCGGCGGCGAGCGCGAAGATCACGATCCGGGTGAACAGCGTGAGGATGAAGATGTTGCCCGTGACCGCCGAATAGAGCGGCAGCAGCATCAGGGCGGCACACATTAGCGCCGCGACCGCATTGGAGACGTTGAGCTTTCCCGTCATCGTCTGGCCGCCGGGAACAGCCCCTCGGGCCGCAGCACAAGAATGATGGCCATCAGGAGGTAGATCAGCATCGAGGACAGCGCCGGCGCCGCGGTGGACGCCGCCGCTCCGCTCAGCACCTTGCGCAGCAGGTCGGGCAGGAAGGCGCGGCCCATCGTGTCGATGATGCCGACGAAGATCGCGGCCATGAACGCGCCGCGGATCGAGCCGATGCCGCCGATCACGATGATGACGAAGGCCAGGATCAGGATGTTCTCGCCCATGCCGATCTGCACGGTGAGGATCGGCGCCTGCATCAGCCCGGCGAGGCCGGCGAGCGCCGCGCCAAGGCCGAACACCAGCGTGAACAGCAGCTTGATGTTGATGCCGAGCGCCCCGATCATCTCGCGGTTGGAGGCGCCGGCGCGGATCAGCATGCCGATGCGGGTGCGCATCACGACGAGATAGAGCATTGCTGCGACCGCCAGCGCGACCACGATGATCATGAGGCGGTAGGCCGGATAGTAGACGCCGGGAATGATCTGCACCGGCACGGTGAGCCAGGCCGGCAGCGGCAGCGCGAGGCCCGCCGGGCCCCAGATCAGCCGGACGGCGTCGTTGAAGAACAGGATCAGGCCGAACGTCGCCAGCACCTGGTCGAGATGGTCGCGGCCATAGAGATGCCTGAGCGCGACATATTCCAGCGCGATGCCGAGCAACAGCGTGGCGCCCAGCGCCATCAGCGCGCCGAGCACGAAGCTGCCGGTCCAGGCCACGAAGGTCGCCGCGAAATAGGCGCCCATCATGTAGAGCGAGCCGTGCGCCAGATTAACGAAGTCCATGATGCCGAACACCAGCGTCAGCCCGGCCGCCAGCAGGAACAGCAGGAGGCCGAATTGCAGGCCGTTCAGCAGTTGTTCGACGACGAGATACATGGATCCTTCATACATCGGGCTGAAACAAAACAGCGGCAGCGCGCATGCGCCGCCGCTTATACGGCTTGTTGTTCTCCCTCGCCCCGCTCTTGCGGGGAGAGGGTCGGGGTGAGGGGCTCTTTCCGCGAATCGAGCTCGTGGAAAGAACCCCTCACCCGATTGCTGCGCAATCGACCTCTCCCCGCAAGAGCGGGGCGAGGTGACTTTAAATCACTTCATCGGACACTTGTCGTGGAAGCGATCCTGGTCGTCCTTGACGATGGTCGCGACCGTCTTCAGCGACAGCTGGCCCTCGGCGTCCTTGACCACGTCCTGCAGATAGAAGTTCTGGATCGGAATGTGGTTGTTGCCGTACTTGAACGGTCCGCGCACCGATTTGAAGTTCACCTTCTCCATCTCGGCCTTCATCGCGTCCTTCTTCGTCAGGTCGCCCTTCACCGCGACCACGGCGCTGTTGATGAGGGTTGGCAGCGTCGTAGGACTGTGCGCCGTAGAAGGTCGGCCGCAGGCCCGGGTACTTCTTGCGGTAGTCGGCGACGAACTTCTTGTTCTCCTCGTTGGGCAGGTCGTTGACCCATTGCTGCGCGCCGGGAACGCCGAGCGCATTGTCCTTCTGCAACGGCAGCGACAATTCGTCGATGGTGAACGCGGTATAGAGCGGGATCTGCTGCTTGATGCCGGCCTGCGCGTACTGGTTCAGGAACTGCACGCCGGCCGCGCCCGGATAGAACACGAAGATCGACTCGGCCTTGGAGTTCTTCGCCTTGGTGAGCTCGGCGGAGAAGTCGAGCTGGCTCGGCCACACCGTATATTCCTCGCCGACGACCTGGCCCTTGAACGTGCTCTTGACGCCGGCCAGCATGTCCTTGCCCGCGGCGTAGTTCGGGCCGATCAGGAACACCGACTTGACGCCCTTCTGGTTCATGTAGGTGCCGACCGCCTGCGGGGTCTGGTCGTTCTGCCAGGAGGTCGAGAACACGTAAGGCGAGCACAGTTCGCCGGCGAGCTGCGACGGACCGGCATTGGCCGAGATCAGGAAGGTCTTGGAATCGACCGCGGTCTTCAGCGACGCCAGCAGCACGTTCGACCAGATGTAGCCGACGATGAAGTCGACCTTGTCGGACTGCACCAGCTTCTCGGTCTTCTGCTTGCCGACATCGGGCTTCTGCTGGTCGTCCTCGTAGATCACCTCGACCGGCTTGCCGTCGATCTTGCGGCCGAGATGGTCGAGCGCGAGCTCGAAGGAATTGCGCATGTCGTTGCCGATCACGGCGGTCGGACCGCTGAAGGTCGACACGAAGCCGATCTTGACGCTGTCAGCCGCCGTCGCGGGCTGCGCCAGCGCCAGAGCCATGGCGCCTGCCAGCCAAAATGCCTTTTTCATATTCACTCCCCTCCTCAACCAAAGATCCCACGAGGCTCGATCACGAGGGCCCGGGGGTCACGCTTTGCGCGCGTCGTTCTGTGACGTATTTTGTGCGCGATATCGCAAGTCTGCAGCAAGCATGAACCGATGGCGCTGACTTAGAACCTTCGGCGCATACCCCAGCACCTTGCATCATAATTCGTCTAAATCGACCATGGCAAGAAATATAATGCCGGTTGCGTGGGCAACGATTGTCGCAGGCGGCGGCCTTCGGCAACGACCCACGCCCGCACTGCAGCAGGCTTTAACGATCCGGTAAAGCTCCCGGAAACCACAGGCCGGCAAGCGCCTGCGGGCTTCATGGTCCGGAAAGCATCCCTGGCCGACGCTGCCGCCAAAGGGGTGCGTCACATGCTGAATTACATCTTCGGCTTCAATGCCCGGATGGGCCGACTGGCTTTCTTCTTCTGCACCTTCGTCGTGGGCCTCGGCTTTATGATGCTGGTCTACGGCGTCACCGGCAACGCACCGGCGAGCGGCAGTATGGACGTGCTGCTGGCGCAGGCATCGAGCAACCCCGTGCTGGTCATTGCCTTCTACGGCATGCTCGTCATCTGCTTCATGCTGCAATCGATGCGGGTGCGCGACATGGGCTGGGATCCGGTCTGCGTGATGGCGGCATGGGTCGCCCTCATGGTGCTCGACAGGGCCGTTGCCGGACGATTCCCCGAATATGCGCTGACCTATCAGCACACAGCGACGGTGGTCGGCGCGGCCGTCAATGGCGTGATGAACCTGGTCCTGCTGTTCTGGCCGGGCGGCGGCCGTGTCGATGAAGCGTCGTCCTTGCCGCGCGAGAGCGGCAGCGATGGCATGTTTGAACGAAACAGCGCGCCGGCCGCAGCCGGCAGCCGCGTGGCGCGGATTGCCAGCGGCGAATTCGGCGGCAAGACGCGGTAGGGGCACTCTCTCCTTGCGTCGTCCCGGCGAAAGCCGGGACCCATAACCACCGCCTTGCGTTGTCGAAACAAGCTGTGGCCCCAGCGGCGCGCGCCAATTGCCATTTGGGGTTATGGGTCCCGGCTTTCGCCGGGACGACACTGAGATTCTGGAACGATCACTGCGCCACGTGCGGAGGGTCGGCCACCTACCCTTGATCCACCACCCATTCGGCGCCGTCGATCGCATAGGACGCGTGGCGGAAATCCCTGATCGTCGCAACCTTGTCGGCCGACCAGTCGAGCAGCATGAACGATCGCGGCGGCGCGTCCAGAGCGGTCGGATCGAACACCAGGATCGCGGGGCGCCCCTCGACCTGTCCGGTCACCAGATGCCAGTCGTCGATCTTCGAATAATTGCCGAAGTAGCGTGACACCTCGGCCTTGCCGTTCAGCCGCGTGCGGTTGACGAGCTCGAGCCTGATGTCATCGGCGATCATGGCGCGGATGGCGTCGAAGTCGCGGGCGTTGAAATGGCTGACATAGGCGTTGAGCCTGATGCGATCGGCCGGCGACAGGCCGGGCCGCGGCGCGTCGTCCGGCTCGGCGGCAAACTCGCGCAGCTGCGTGCGTCCACGGTGCAGCGCGGCTTTCACCGCCGGCAGGCTGAAATCCATGATGCCGCAGATCTCCTGCAGGGAGCAGCCGAGCACATCCATCAGGATCACGCTGGAACGCTGCGCCACCGGCAGGCGCATGAAGGTGCGCAGGCTGGTCGCGGCGATCTCGCGGCGGTCCAAATCATCGAGCTCTCCGGCCATCATGTCCACCTCCTCCGGCGCACGGAGCGCTTCCTGGCGGTTGCGCCGCCTGAGGAAATCGAGCGCGGTGTTGTGCGCGATCCGGAACAGCCAGGCTTGCGGATTCTGGATCGGCGCGGCGGACCCGAAGGCTTCCACCGCCTTGATCAGCGCATCCTGCAGCACATCCTCGCCGTCGATGACCGATCCGACCATGCGGGCGCAGTAGCGATGCAGCCTTGGCCGCATCGCCGCCAAAAGCGCGTCGACGTCGGTCGCGGCCGGCGCTTGGTGTGGTGACGTCATGATGGCTCCGCCAGATCGGTGCACTGCCCGCCGGTTCACGGCTCATCCAGCATACGATAATTCCCGACAATCACCGCACTGCGAACCAGCGGCGGCTCGGCGCAACGATCGCGGATGCCGTCCTGGAAGGCCTGGAACGCGGCCAGTTTCGGGATCGGGCTCGAGCCATCCTCGGCGGCGGTCTCGACCATGTGGATGAAGGTATCGTCCTCCAGCCGCAGGGTCAGATAGCGCACGCCGTCCGGCCTGGCCGCCTTCAGCTCGGCGAACACCGCCGACACCAACGCGGCATTCTTCTCCGCCATCTCCGGCTTCGCCTTGTACCTGATCAGGGTCCGTCTCATCGCAGCCTCCTTGGCCTGGTCCTGCGGCCTGAACCGGCCGCCTCAGACCCAAGGACGTTTGCAAACCGCCAAAGGATGCGGTCCGGCAAAAATAAATTTAGGCCGCATCCTTTGCCCGTCCCGGTTCGTCCTGGCCTGCGAAGCGCGCCGCAACCTCACGGCGCGGCAATGGAGAACGACCATGCAGACCCCTCGGGAGCGCGCCGAACAGCGCTGGGTGCTCGGCCTCACCGCGCTGGCATCCTTCATGATGGCGCTCGACGCCATGATCATGACCACGGCCTTCGCCACCATCCGCGCCGATTTCGGAAGCGCCGTGGAGACGCTGCAATGGACCGTCAACGCCTTCAACCTGACCTTCGCGGTGCTGCTCCTGACCGGCGCGGCGCTCGGCGACCGGTTCGGGCGGCGCAGGATGTTCGCGGCCGGGATCGGCCTGTTCGTCGTGGCTTCCGCGGCCTGCGCGCTGGCGGGCAACGCCGCGGCCCTGATCGCGGCGCGCGCCCTGCAGGGCGCAGGCGCGGCGCTGGTGATGCCGCTGGCGATGGCGATCCTGAGCGGCGCCTTCGGCCGCGAGGAGCGCGCCCGTGCGCTCGGCATTTTCAGCGGCATCACCGGATGCGCGCTCATCATCGGCCCAGCGATCGGCGGCTTCATCACCGAGCATCTCGGCTGGCGCTGGATCTTCTGGATCAATTTGCCGATCGGCCTGGTCGCGATTGCCCTCGTGATCGCCCGCCTGCGCGAAAGCTTTGGGCCGGCTGCGCCGCTCGACATTGCCGGCCTCACGCTGGTCGCGCTCGCTGCGCTCACACTGGTCTGGGGCCTGCTGCGCGGCAATGGCGTCGGCTGGGCCAGCGCGGAAGTCTCGGGCGCGCTGATCGCCGGCGTCGCGCTGGCAGCGATGTTCGTGTTGTGGGAGCTGCGTGCGACAAGCCCGATGGTGCCGATGCGGCTGTTCGCGGTCAGGCCTTTTGCATCGGGCATGGCCGCAAGCGTGCTTTTCTACGCCGCGATGTATGGCGTGCTGTTCCTGCTGCCGCAGTTCCTGCAGATCGCGCTCGGCTTCGACGCCTTCGGCGCCGGGCTGCGTCTGCTGCCGTGGACGGCGACGCTGTTCGTCACCGCACCGATCGCCGGCGCCGCAGTCAACCGGTTCGGCGAGCGCACGCTTGTCGTCACCGGCCTGCTGATGCAGGCGATCGGGCTCGGCTGGATCAGCGAGATCGTGAGCCCCACAGTGCCCTATTCGGCTCTCGTCGCGCCGCTGGTGCTCGCCGGCGTCGGCGTGTCGATGGCGATGCCGGCCGCGCAGAACGCGGTGCTGGGCGCGGTTGCCGTTAGCGAGATGGGCAAGGCCTCTGGTATCTTCAACATGGGCCGCTTCCTCGGCGGCATGTTCGGCATCGCGGCGCTGGTGGCGAGTTTCTCCGCCAATGGCGCAGCCGATACATCCGGACATTTCACCAACGGCTTTGCGTCGGCGATGAGCCTTGCCGCAACGCTGTCGTTCGCCGGCGCGGTCGCGGGACTGTTCCTGCCGATGCGGCGGCGGGCCGTCGCCGCGGCCGCGCCACAGGATGCGTGAGGCTTGCGGCGATTGGGTTTTGCTATCGGGCGATCGGGCATTTCGTGTTGGAATGGAGCTGCGAATGAATACATAATCAAACGACGAAGCCGTTCGAAACCGAGAGCGACATCAGATGACGCAAGCGCCGGCCAAACCTCATCGCGTGGTGATCGTCGGCGCCGGCTTCGGCGGCCTGGAAACCGCCTTCGGTCTCGCAAAGGCGCCGGTCGAGATCACGCTGATCGACCGCCGCAACCACCATCTGTTCCAGCCGCTGCTCTATCAGGTCGCGACCGCTTCGCTTGCCACCAGCGAGATCGCCTGGCCGATCCGCTATCTCTTGCGCGACCGGCCCGAGGTGACGACGCTGTTCGCCAATGTGTGCGGCGTCGACGCCGCGGCGAAATGCGTCCAGCTCGACGACGGCGGCAGCATTCCCTACGACACGCTGGTCCTCGCCACCGGCGCCCGCCACGCCTATTTCGGCCATGACGAATGGGAGCCGTTCGCGCCGGGCCTGAAGACGCTGGAGGACGCGACCACGCTGCGGCGGCGCATCCTGGTCGCCTTCGAGCGCGCCGAGCGCGAGACCGATCCGGACAAGCGCGCGGCGCTGCTGACCTTCGTCATCATCGGCGCCGGGCCGACCGGTGTCGAGATGGCCGGCACCATCGCCGACCTCGCCAAGGACACGCTGCCGCAAGACTTCCGTCACATCGACACGCGCAAGGCACGCGTGGTGCTGATCGAGGCCGGCTCGCGCGTGCTGGCCGGCTTCCCCGACGATCTCTCGGCCTATGCGCAGGCGTCGCTGGAAAAACTCGGCGTTGAGGTGATGCTGGGCGAGCCGGTCACCGAATGCTCGGCCGACGGCGTGGTGTTCGGCGGCAAGAGGCTGGAGGCGCGCACCATCGTCTGGGCCGCCGGCGTGCGCGCCTCGCGCGCCGCCGAGTGGCTGAACGCGCCGGCCGATCGCGCCCATCGGCTGCAGGTCGAGCCGGATCTGACCGTGCCGGGCCATCCCGATGTCTTCGCCGTCGGCGATACCGTCACGATCAAGGACCCCGACGGCAATCCGGTGCCCGGCATCGCCCCGGCCGCCAAGCAGGAGGGGCGCTATGTCGCCGCGCTGATCAAGGCCCGGCTCGACGGCAAGACGCTGCCGCCGTTCCGCTACAAGCATGCCGGCAGCCTCGCCCAGATCGGCAAGAAGAAGGCGGTGATCGATTTCGGCTGGCTCAAGCTGCGCGGCTCATTGGCATGGTGGATCTGGGGCCTCGCCCACATCTACTTCCTGATCGGCGTGCGGCATCGGATTGCGGTGGCGATGAACTGGCTCTGGATCCACACCCGCGACCAGCGCGCCGCACGGCTGATCACGCAAGGCAGCAGCAAGGTCGCGCAGTAGGGGCTCGGCACTGCGCTATCCTGTTATCCGTCTTTGCCTCTCAGCGCTGTACGCATTGTCACCCCATCACCTGATGCGGCGAGCGGCCGAACGCGGCCTTGAAGGCGCGGCTGAAATGCGAGACGTCGCTGAAGCCGAAGCTCAGCGCGACATCGGTGACATGGTTGAAGCGCCGCTCGGCCAGCGCCTGATAGGCGCCGGCGAGGCGCTGCTGCCAGAGCCAGCGGATCGGCGTCGTGCCTTCGCGCGCGAACAGGCGATTGAGCGTGCGCGGCGCCATGTTCTGCGCCGTGGTGATCGCATCGAGATCGAGCCCGGGATCGTCGAGATTGGCCAGCATGTAGGCCTTGACCCGCGCCAGCCGTTCGTCGCCGCGCCGGGGCCCTTCGTCCGTCAGCTCGGTCTGCAGCGTGGTTGCGAAAATATCGAGCGCCGCCGCAGCAAGCCGTATCGCCGCAGGTCCGGCCGCGTCATCGAGCCGCGTCAGCCGGCGGATCAGCGATCCCGCCAGCGCTCCCACTTTCGACGCGTTGCCGACCCGCCGCGCCGTCAGGCGCTGCGCATCCGGCAGGCGCGCGAGCAGCAGCGGCCGCGGGATCGACACCATGATCGCGCGCGCGCTTGGGGCGAATTCGAGCGTGAACGGCTGCGCCTGGTCATGCAGCATCAGATCGCCCCGGCGCATGCGCACGTCGCGGCCGCCTTGCGCAAAGCCGACCTCGCCGCGCAGCGTGAGCCACAGCATGAAATAGTCGCGCGGATCCCTGCGGACGTCGCTCGCGCTGCGCGTCACCCGGATGCGGTCGGCGGCCGGCGTCGACGACCAGATGTCGTTGATGGCCAGCGGGCCGAGATTGCGTATCGAGATCGACGCGGCAAACGCCTCGTCGGCGACGCGACGGCATTCGGTCAGCGAAAATTCGCGGCAGGTGACGTGATGCCAGCGGTCGAAGCTGTCACCCGGCGCAACGAGCGTTTGCGCGACGACTGTGTGATCTGGGGTCTGCATCGGACCTTGCTCCCGCCCAACCCGGCAGCGGAATATTCTGCGTCCGGCCCTCCCTTCTGGCAAGCAGAGACCAGCGACTGGCCGGCGCAGCCAAGAACGATCGCGGGAACCGGCGTAGAAATCGTCTCTCACCCAGGAGGAGACACCACATGGGCTACCAATGCGAAATCATCGATCCGGCGCGAACCGTGATGATCGTCGTCGACATGCAGAACGATTTCGTGGCCGAGGGCGCCAAGCTGCGTTCGGCCCAGGCCGCCGCCACGGTGCCGCGGCTGGCGCAGACCCTGAAGGCCTGCCGCGACAAGGGCATCCGCGTCATCTACACCGCGCATGTGCATCGCCGCGACGGCAGCGACATGGGCCTCTATGACGATCTCTATTCGCCGATCGCCGACCGGTCGTCGCTGGTCGACGGCACCGAGGGCGTCGAGATCTTCAACGACCTCGCGCCCGCCCTCGGCGAGCACGTCATCAAGAAGCACCGCTACAGCGCGTTCTTCGCCACCGATCTCGATCTCATCCTGCGCGAATGGGGCATCACCACGGTGATCATCTCGGGGACCACGACCGAGAACTGCTGCCACGCCACCGCGCGCGACGCCATGTTCCACAATTACAAGGTCGTCTTCCTGTCGGACGCGACCGGCACGTTCGACTATCCCGATGTCGGCCAGGGCGCCTTGTCCGCCGAGGAGGTGCACCGCGCCACGCTGACGATCCTCGCATTCTCCACCGCGCATGTCATGACGGCGGCCGAGATGCTGGCGCGAGTGAAGGTGGCGAGCCCGAAGGCGGCGTAGCGAAGTTCGGTCTCAACGCAGTATAGCCCGCGGAGAAAACTCACCTCCTTCACCCTCCCCTGGAGGGGGAGGGTCGGATCGCAACGAGCGCAGCGACGTGCGATCCGGGGTGGGGTGATCTCTCAACACGGGCACTGTTCGACTGGATGGACCTTCACCCCACCTCGGTTCGCATTTCATGCGAACCGATCCTCCCCCTCCAGGGGAGGATGTGACCGCGCGCGGCAGCCACCCTCGTCACTTCACCAGTGAGCAGCCGCCATCGGCCAGCGGGCGGAATGCCTGATCGGCCGGGATGGTCGCGATCAGCTTGTAATAGTCGTAGGGGTACTTCGACTCCTCCGGCTTCTTCACCTCGAACAGATACATCGGGTGGATGACGCGGCCGTCCTGGCGGATCGTGGTGTCGCCGAACAGCTTGTCCTTGCCCTTGAAGGTCTTCATCTGCGGCACCACCGCCTTGGCGTCGTCGCTGCCGGTCGCGGCGACCGCGTTGAGATAGGCGAGCGTCGAGGCGTAGACGCCGGCCTGGTTGCCGCTCGGCATCTTGCCGTTCATGCCGGGACGCGCAGCGAAGCGCTTTGCGAACGCGCGGGTGTCGTCATTCATGTCCCAGTAGAAGGCTTCCAGCAGCTGCAGGCCCTGCGCCACCTTCAGGCCCATGCCGTGGATGTCGTTCACGAACAGCAGGAACGCCACCATGGTCTGGCCGCCCTGCTGAATGCCGAACTCGGCCGCCTGCTTCACCGCATTGATGGTGTCGCCGCCGGCATTGGCGAGCCCGATCACTTTTGCTTTCGAGCTCTGCGCCTGCAGCAGGAACGACGCGAAGTCCGACGTGCCGAGCGGATGCTTGCTCGAGCCCAAAACCTTGCCGCCGTGCTTCTCGATGTAGTTGGTCGCCTCGGCCTCAATGCCTTTGCCGAGTGCATAATCGACGGTCACGAAATACCAATCCTTGCCGCCACGCTGCATCATCGCGGCCGCGGTGGTGTTGCCGGTGGCCCAGGCGTCGTTGACCCATTGAATGGTGTTCGGCGAGCAGGCCTTGCCGGTGAGATCGGAGCTCGCGGTCGACGATGCCAGGAACGTCATCCGGCTATCGCGCAGGATGGTGTTGATGGCGAGCCCGACCGCCGAGTTCGGCACGTCGACGATGGCATCGACGCCTTCGACATCGAGCCATTTGCGCGCGATCGCAGAGCCCACGTCGGCCTTGTTCTGGTGATCGGCATAGACGATCTCGACCTTGATGCCCTTGCCGCCACCATTGAAATCTTCCGCGGCCATCCGCGCGGCCTCCACTGAACCCATGCCGTTGGTGTCCTGGAAGATGCCGGAAATGTCGTTGAGCACGCCGACGCGGACCACGTCGCCGGAAATCTCCGCGCGTGCGCCGCCCGCGGCGCAGGCCAGTGCCAGCGCAAGTCCAATCGTAAATCGCCCAACCCCGAAGCCCCTCATCGTCTCCCCTCCCATGTTTCCTCAATCGACCTTTTTCTGGTCTTGAGCGTTTCGTCAGGCCGGCGTGATCTCGACCGGCAGGCTGCTGAGCCCGCGCAGCGTGTTGTTGAAAAGGCGCTTCGGCTCGCCGGTGATATCGATCCTGGCGACACGACGCGCCAGCGCCGCCATCATCACCTCGCCTTCGAGACGGGCGACGAGCTGGCCGACACACATATGGATGCCCGACCCGTAGCCGACATGGCCCGACGTACGACGCGTGATGTCGTAGCTGTCGGGCGCTTCCCAGCGGCGCGGATCACGATTGGCCGCGGCCAGGAACATCAGCACCTTCTCGCCTTCAGGAATGCTGGCTCCACTGAGCTCGACGTCGCGCGTCGTGGTGCGGAAGAAAGTCTGGACCGGACTTTCGAACCGCACGGCTTCCTCGAAGGCGTTGCGCGCCAGCGTCGGATCGGCGCGCAACCTCTGGAACTGGTCGGGAAAGCGGGCGAGGCAGTAGACAGCGGCGCCGATGCCGTTGACGGTCGTGTCGAGACCGGCCGACAGCAGCGAGCGCACCAGCAGCGGCGCTTCGGTCGCGGTAATGGCGCCGGTATCGACATGGGCGTGAATGCAGGCGCCGATGCCGCCCGGGGTGAGATTGTCGCGCTGGCATTGCTCGGCAACATAGGCCTGATGCGGCGCCGAGCGCTCGATCGCCTCCTTGCGGAGCTCGTTCGGCGGGCCGAAGGCATTGAACACCAGACTGGCGTAGGGCAGCAGATGCTCGCGGCCCTCCGGCCTCAGGCCGAGCGCATCCGGGAAGATCGACAACGGATAGGCTTCCGCAAGGTCCGCGACCGCGTCGAAGCGGCGCTTCTCCAGCAGCGCATCGAGGCGGGCCTCCGCAGCGGCGGCAAATTGCCCGCGAAGCTGCTTCATCACGGTCGCCGACAACACCGTGCTCAGCACGGCGCGGGTCCGGGTATGGGCGGGCGGGTCGGCCTCCAGGATCAGGCTCGCCGGCCGCCACGGCTTCTCCTTGGAAAAGTCGCTGAGGCCGACGCCGCGGCTGGAGCAGAAGGTCGCGGGGTCGTTCAGCACCGCATGGACCTCGGCGTAGCGCGCCACGCCATAGACATTCCACTTGTCGAGATAGACCACCGGTGCGGCCTCGCGCAGCCGCTCGTGGGTCGGGAATGGATCGGCGAAGAACTCGAGCGCGAACGGATCGACGTCGAGATGCGGGACGGACGCAGCTTCTGTTGCAGTCATCGGGACCTCCCGAGGTTTGATCTTGTCAACACGGGCCGCATATCTATTGCTCCCGGACAGTTTCGCAGCGATGATTTGAGAGATGAGCAGCCAGGCCCTCCCCCGAAAGCCCCGCCGGCCGAGACCGGCCGATCCCGCAGACGCCAGCGACGGCCCGCTGCTGGACCTTGATCGCTATGTGCCGGCGTTCATCACCTTCATCGGCAACAAGCTGTCGAACAGCGCCACCGCGTTTTACCAGAAGAATTTCGGCGTCAATGTCACCGAGTGGCGGATTATCTCGCAACTGGCGATCGAGCCGGGCATTCCCGCCTCCCGGATCTGCCAGGTGATCGGCTTCGACAAGGGGCCGGTCAGCCGCAACCTCGCGGCATTGCAGAAGCGCGGCCTGCTGACCATCCGCACCGCGCCGGACGACGGCCGCACCCATTCGATCACGCTGACCGCGCGCGGCCGCGCCATCCACGACAAGGTCATCGTCGCGGCGCTGGAGCGCGAGCGCCGGCTGCTGTCGTGCCTGAAGAAGGACGAGCGCGAGGTGCTGATCGAGCTGCTGCGCCGGCTGCACGAGAATCTCGGCGCCGTGACCGGGCAAAGCACGACCTGACGGCGCGGCGGGACCACGGGCGGCGCGCTGCGCCCCCACGGTATTCGTCCGATTGTCCATGCGTGCCGATCGCGCCGTGCTGCGCAACATTCTCCTCCCAAACGCCTGGCCGTTGACCGGCCCTGTCCCTATGGGTACGGAAACTCGCACAGCTTAGTTGCTATGGCAACTAAAAACGCGCGTGTGCGGCGCGGCGAGAGGAAGCAGCGGGGACCTGGCGGTTGGACAGCTAAAACTTGGATGATCCGTGCCATAAACGCGGTGTCGTCCCGGCCTCCGAGCCGGGACCCATAACCGAACTTTGTTCACAGTGTCGGCCGCGGAGTATGGGTCCCAGCTTCCGCAGGGACGACCGCAGTCTATGCGGTGCGCCGCTGGCGGGTCACAGGCACAAATCGGCTCACAAGCCCGCGCAGCGGATCGTCTCATCCGACGCGTCATCCTCCAATACCGCCACCGCTGCAGCGCGGCGCGTCAGCACGGCGCGCTGGTTGATGTAGCCCTTGTCGGTGATCTCCCCGCCGTCGACCGAGGCGGGCTCGGCCAGCAGCAGCGCACGGGTGGCATGGCCGGAGGAATGGCCGCCCTGCGCCTTCAGCGTCGCCAGCCCCCGCCCGATCGCGGAACGGACCGCCGGATGGCCGATCACCTCCCGCGCATCGGCGCTCTCGGGCAGGCCTGCCAGCGCGCGGCAGGCGGCAAGATTCGGGAACACCAGGAAGCGCACCTCATCGCGGCCATGGCCGGTGACGACGATGTCCTGCGCGAGCGGCGCCAGCGCCGCGATGCCGGCGACGCGCAAAGTGCCGGCGCTGACCCAAGTGCCGGAATTGAGCTTGAAATCCTCCGCCACGCGGCCGTCGAAGAACAGGCCGAGATCGGGCCGTGCGGGATCTGCGAAGGTGACGGCGTCGCCGATCTTGTAAAAGCCCTCGGCATCGAAAGCCTCTGCGGTCAGCTCGGGCGCCTTCCAGTAGCCCGGCGTGACGTTGGGCCCGCGCACCCGCACCTCGAGCTTGTCGCCCGACGGCACCAGCTTGAGCTCGGTGCCGGGGATCGGCACGCCGATATTGCCGGAGCGTTTTGCCAGGAAGTGGCAATCGGTCGCGAGCGGCGAGGTCTCGGTCGAACCCCAGGCCGACACCATCGGCAACCGGCGGCCGACCGTCTGCAGCGACAAGTCCTCCAGCGCATCCCACAGATTCTGCGGCAGCGCCGCGCCGGCATAGAAGGCGAATTTGGTGCCCTCGAAGAATTTTCTGCGCAGTTCGTCGTCGGTGCGCAGCGCCGCGATCAGCATGTCGAAGCCGCGCGGTACGTTGAAATAGACCGTCGGCACCACGCTGCGCAGGTTGGCCAGCGAGGTCGCGAACAGACCGGGCGCCGGCTTGCCGCCGTCGATATAGAGCGTGCCGCCGTTGCGCAGCACCAGATTGAAATTGTGGTTGGCGCCGAAGGTGTGGCTCCAGGGCAGCCAGTCCAGGATGACCAGATCATCGCGCGCTTGCTCGAGGAACGTCCAGGTCTGCGCCTTGGCCTGCTGGCTCGAGGTCAGCATGCGCTGGGTGTTGATCACGGCCTTCGGCGTGCCTGTCGAGCCCGAGGTGAATAGGAATTTGGCGATCGTGTCCGCCGTCACCGCCGCGAACGCCTTCGCGACCCCGGGCGCTTCCGGCGTGGCAGCGACGGTGCGGAACGGCAATGCGTCGGCATCGTCGGGATTGCCGCTGACGATGGTCGCGCGATGCAGCGGCTTGATTGCGCCAAGCGCCGCCGCGAACGGCCTCGTGCCCGTGACGTAGATTGCGCCGGGATCGAGCAGCTCGATCATGCTCTTCAGCTTGTCGAAGTCTTTCGACATCAAGGAATAGGCCGGCGAGATCGCGGCCGAGGGCACGCCGACATGCTGCGCGGCAAGCGCAAACAACGCGTGATCGATGCCGTTGTCGGAGAGGATGACGAGCGGCCGTTCCGTGCTCAGCCCTTGCGCCAGCACCCACGATGCGGCCCGCCGCACGATGCCGAGCGCGTCGCGATAGCTGACGGTGCTCCAGGGCGCCTCGGCATTGGCGCGCTCGCCGAGAAAGATGCGATCCGGCGCCTGCCGCGCCCAATGCTCCAGCCAGTCGCCGACGCAGCGGGCGCCCTGCTTCAGCGGCGTGGTGGAGCGGACCAGGATGCTGCCGTCGTCGCGGCGATCCGCAACGATCGCGGGCGTCGCGAACAGGCTGCTCGGATTGTCTCCGCTGGCAGCGGCCATCGTCATGGTTTCCTCCTCGCCCAAGTCTTGTCACCCGTGTCTTATCGGGATCGCGCTGCAACATGGTGCGGCGCCGCGGTCCCGGCCGGGCTCTTTGGCCATAATGTTGCGGACATCAATTGTTGTCGTCAACAACAATCTTTCCATCGCGACGATGCCGCGCTAGCCTTGCGGTCATGGCAGACCAGCAAAAGACATCGCGCAAGGCGGCAGGAACGGCAGCGGCAGTCCGCCGCCCCCGGTCGCACAGAGCAAATGGCGGGGCGCCCCGCGGCGAGGCCGGCGACGACATCGGCCTCGACGCGCTGGTCGGTCACGCCGGCTATGCGGTGCGGCGCTTCCAGCTCTGGATCTTTCAGGACTTCATCAAGACGCTGGCGACGGTCGATATCCGCCCAACCCAGTATTCGGTGATGACCGTGATCGGGGCCAATCCGGGCCTCAGCCAGATGGCGGTGGCAAAGCGGCTCGGGATCGAACGCGCGCGGCTGGTGCATCTGCTCGACAGCCTGGAAGACCGCGACTTCGTCAGCCGCGTCCCCTCCGCGACCGACCGCCGCTCCCATGCGCTGCATTTGACGGCGCGCGGCAAGACCGCGCTGGCACAGTTCAAGCGGCTCGCCGCCGAGCATGAGCGGCATGTCGCCGAGAAGATCGGCAAGGAAAATCGCGAGCAACTGCTGCAGATCCTCGCCTGCTTCACCTGACCTCGCGACGAGATTTCGGCTTGACCAGACCTGCCTCTAAATTGGGCAGATGCTCATTCAAGCGAGCCCGCGTTCGTTACCGAAAGGCATTTCAAGCAACTGATATTGTGAAATAATCCGCCGCGCGACGGGCGCGGGCGAATTGTACACAATGGCACATTGCTTGCTTCGGTCAGGCTGCGATTCCCTTGCGGATGGCGTCCGACGCCTCGCCGCTCACGAGATGAGGCCAACCACGTGACTGAAACTGTCGCCGCGATCGTCGCCGCGCACCGCGCCGGGACCATGACGCCGGCCCAAACCGTGGCGCGCAGCTACCAGCGCATCCGCGAGCACAATGACCCCGCCATCTTCATCAGCCTGCGCGACGAGAAGGATGCGCTTGCCGAGGCCGAGCGGCTCGCCAATCCGACATTGCCGCTTTACGGCGTGCCGGTCGCGGTGAAGGACAATATCGACGTCGCGGGACTGCCGACCACCGCCGCCTGCCCGGCGTTCTCCTATCTGCCCGCGCAGGATTCCACCGCGGTCGCGAAACTGCGCGCTGCCGGCGCCATTATCATCGGCAAGACCAATCTTGACCAGTTCGCCACCGGCCTGGTCGGCGTGCGCTCGCCCTACGGCATCCCCAAGAACCCGGTACGCGGCGATCTGGTGCCGGGCGGATCGAGCTCGGGCTCCGCGGTCGCGGTGTCCGCGGGCCTGGTGCCGCTAGCGCTCGGCACCGACACCGCGGGCAGCGGCCGTGTGCCGGCGATGCTCAACAACATCGTCGGGCTCAAGCCGAGCCTTGGGCTGATCTCGACCACCGGCGTCGTGCCGGCCTGCCGCACGCTCGACTGCGTCTCGATCTTCTCGCTCACCGTCGACGACGCGCTGGCGGCGCTCGCCGTCATGTCCGGGCCGGATCACTCCGATCCGTACTCGCGCGACCGGCCGCTGGCCCCGCTGGCGAGCTTTCCGGCGAAGCCAAAGCTCGGCATTCCCCAAAGCGGCCAGTTGAAATTCTTCGGCGATCATGAGGCCGAGAAGGCCTATGGCGAGGCGTGCAAGCGCTGGCAGGCGCTCGGCGCCGATCTCGTCGAATTCGACCTCGCACCATTCTACGAGACCGCGCGGCTGCTTTATGAGGGCCCGTGGGTGGCGGAACGCTATCTCGTGATCCGTGATCTCTTGGCGTCGTCACCCGAGGCGGTCCATCCGGTGACGCGCGAGATCACCGTCGGCGGATCGCGCCCCACGGCCGCGGACACTTTTTCTGCGCTGTACCGCCTCGAGGCGCTGCGCCGCGTCGCCGAGCGCAGCCTTGCGCAACTCGATGCTATCGTACTGCCGACCGCCCCGACCGTCTATTCCACCGCTGACGTGCTCGCCGATCCGATCGAGCTCAACTCGCGACTCGGTACCTACACCAATTTCGTCAACCTGCTCGACATGTGCGGCCTGGCGCTGCCGGCCGGGATGCGGCCCGACGGCGCGCCGTTCGGCATCACGCTGCTCGCGCCCGCCGGCCGCGACGGGGAGCTTGCGAGCATCGGCCGCGTGTTCCATGCCGACACCGGACTTACCCTCGGCGCCAAGTCGCTGCCACAACCGCCGCTCGCCGCCGTGCCAGCGCAGGCTGCATCCAGCGAGATCACGATCGCGGTGGTCGGCGCGCATCTTTCCGGCATGGCGCTGAACCACGAGCTGACGACGCTCGATGCGCGCCTGCTTGAAGAGACCGTCACCGCACCGGACTACAAGCTCTACGCACTCGACACCACGCCGCCCAAACCCGGCATGCTGCGCATCGAGGCCGGTACTGGCGCATCGATCAAGCTCGAGCTGTGGGCGATGTCACCGGCGGCATTCGGAAAGTTCGTCGCCGCGATCCCGCCGCCGCTGTCGATCGGTACAGTCAGGCTCGCCGACGGACGGCAGGCCAAGGGCTTCATCGTCGAGCCGGCCGCGATCGACGGCGCGAAGGATATTTCGTCCTATGGCGGCTGGCGCGCATTCATGGCGGAGAGGACGGCCGTATAGCTGCGAGGGAATATGACGGCAGACTAGGCCGACTTGCGCCAGGCGGCCTCGTTCTTCTTCTCGTAATCGTCGAACGCCTTGATGAGGCCGGAAAGAACCTCGGCCGATGTCTCGAACATCGCCGCCAGCTGCGGTTCATCCACCTTACGGATATCCTCACGCAAATGGGTCACCGTCTCCTGCAAACGTTGCTTCAACTTCTGGGTGTGACGCCGGGGATCTTTTTCGGAGGAGGCCATCGCTTGCTCCTGATCGGGTGTAGACCGGAAGCAACGACCGCCATGCGCGCGAGTTCCTACACCGACACCGCGTAGGTCTCGTATTCCCCGCGCACCTGCTCGATATGGGCGCGCATCGCCGCGGCGGCGCCGATCTTGTCGCCGCGCATGATGGCGACGACGACGCGGTCGTGCTCGGCATGGGATTTTGCCAGACGCCCGAGGTTGCGGAACTGGGCGCGGCGGAACGGCTGCACGCGCACCCGCGTCGCCAGCGTGATCTCGGCAATGTAGGCGTTCTGCGAGCCGGCATAGATCGCGTTGTGGAAGCGCTCATTGACCTCGTGGAACCGCTCGGGATTGCCGGTGTAGCTCAGCACCCGCAACTCCTCGTGGATCGCCTCCAGCGCGTGGCGCTCCGCCGGCGTCATCCGCTCGGCGGCGAGGCCGGCGCAGATCGCTTCCAGCTCGGCCATCGCCTCGAACATGCCGGTGAGCCGTTCAAGCGAGGGCCGCGCCACCACGGCGCCGCGATGCGCGCGGGCATCGATCAGGCCGCTGGCGGCAAGCTGCCGCAGCGCTTCGCGCACCGGGGTGCGCGAGACCTTGAAGCGGCGCGCAAGGTCGGTCTCATCGAGCCCCGCGCCCGGCGGCAGCGTGCCGCGCACGATCTCGTCGGCAAGCTGCAGCCGCAGCTCTTCGGCACGGGTGACCTTGTCGACCAGCGACGACGGCCGATCGATGCGGCGCAGCGCCGGCTCGGACTCGGTGCCCGGCGGTTGCGGCGCGCGGGTCGGAAGATCGTCCAGGCTCATGGCTGAAGCGCCCTTTCAATCACCCTTGCAAAGCCCCCTTGTTCAGACGCTCTTGGGTTCGTCGATGACGCTGACATGGGCGGCGACGATTCTCCAGCCCTCGGGGAAACGAATCCACGTCTGCATCTGCCGCCCCACTCTACCCGGTGCGCTGTCCCGGTAGAACAGCGTCGAGGCGATCGCGGTGTCGCGGCCATAGGTCGTGATCACCGTCCGCTCGATTTTGCGCATCAGCCCGACCGGCGAGCGTCCGGCGCGAAACGCCATGATCTCGGCATAGCCATAGAGGTTCTCGCCAATGCCGTAACGCAGCGTACGGCGGTCGTCGTGGAACAGCTCGTCGAGCACCGCGACGTCGTTCGACACCAGCGCCTTCTCGTAGCGCTCAAACTGCGCCGTGACCTCGGCGACCACATCAGGAAGATCGATTTCCATGGCTTCCTCTTAGTTGCACATGATCTTATCGGAAAACCGGTTCCCACTTTTCCGGATCATGCGCCGATCCCTCTCGGCGCCGGCGCGGCCGCAACGCCCATCTGTTCCAGCGCATAGGCAACCCGCAGCGCCACGTCCTCGCGCCAGGGCGCCGCGATGATCTGCACGCCGATCGGCATCGGTTCAAGCGGCACCGGCACGGCGACCACCGGCAGGCCGATGAAGGAGATCGGCTGGGTGTGGATGCCGATATTGGCGCGCACCGGAAGCTCTACGCCGTCGAGCGTGAAACTGGCCTGACCGATCCTCGGCGCGGTGCACGGCGTCGCCGGCGCCAGGATCACATCGACCGACTGGAACAGCTCCAGCACCTTCGCGCGATACCAGCGGCGGAATTTTTGCGCCTTGTCGACATAGACCGCCGGAATCATCGCGCCCGCAATGAGACGGTCGCGCACCGCCGGATCGAAATCGTTGGGACGCTTGCGCAGGCGATCGAGATGCAGCGCGGCACCCTCGGTCGTGGTGATGATGTAGGCCGCAGCGCGGGCGCGCGCCGCTTCGGGAATCTCCACGGTCCGCGCGGCACCGAGCGCCTTCGCGACGCGCGCGACTGCCTCTGTCGCCTCCTGAAACAGGTTCTGCTGGAAATAGCCGCCGGCGATCGCAACTCGCAGCCCGCCAATATCATTGGCAAGCAACGGCAAGGTCGGCTCGACCGACTGCACAATGCAGGCGGGATCATCGGCATCAGGTCCCTGCATGGCATCATAGGCGAGCGCGAGATCCTTCACGCTGCGCGCCAGCGGGCCGAGATGATCGAGGCTGGCGACGAACGGATAGGACCGCGCGCGCGACAGCCTGCCATAGGTCGGCTTCAGGCCGAACGTGCCGCAGAATGACGACGGCACGCGGATCGAGCCGTTGGTATCGGAGCCGAGCGCGATCGGCACCAGCGCGCCGCCGACGGCGCTGCCGGAGCCGCCGGAGGAGCCGCCGGTCATCCGCGCCGGATCATGCGGATTGCGCGACGGGCCGTCATGCACGTTCTCGCCGGTGAAGTCGTAGGCGTATTCGCCCATGTTGAGTGCGCCGACCAGCACCGCACCGGCCGCTTCCATCCGCTCGATCAGCGTCGCGTCGCGCGGCGACGGCGGCAGATCGCGGTTGATCTTCGAGCCGGCGCGGGTCGGAAGACCCTGCACATCGAACAGGTTCTTCACTGCGAAGGGCACGCCGGCGAGCGGGCCGACCGGTTGACCGGCGGCGATCGCGGCATCGACCGCGCTGGCCCTGGCACGCGCGCGATCGGCGGTGACGTCGGTGAAGGCATTGAGCACCTTGTCATGCGCCGCGATCCGCGCCAGCGCAGCCTCGGTCGCAGCAAGAGCCGTGATCTTGCGGCTCGATACGGCCTGCGCGATCTCGGCGGCCGACATGGGAACGGGAGTTTCGGACATCGCCGTCTCAGGTCGAATAGACGGCGGCCGACACGACGTCGTCCGGCAGCGGGAAGTCATCGACCAGCCGAGCCAGCCGCAGCGAGACCTCGAGATTGGCGCGCACCGCCGGACGCCAGGCGTCCTCCAGCGGCAACGCCATCGCGCGGGCAACGGCGTTCATATAGTCGTCGAGATGATCGGTCATTTCGCTCCCAATAACGATTTTGCGCATGATCCATTCGGAAAACCGGTCCCCACTTTTCCGGATCATGTGTCAAGACGCCGGCAGAGGCGGATGCGGAATCGCCGTCAGCAGCTCCCTTGTATAGGCATCCTGCGGATTGCCCAAGACGTGTTCGGATGCACCCTGCTCCACGATGCGGCCGGCGCGCATCACGATGACGCGATCGCACAGCAGGCGCACGACGTTGAGGTCGTGCGACACGAACAAATAGCTCATGCCCATCGACTGCTTGAGGTCCTGCAGCAAATTGAGCACCACCGCCTGCACCGAGACGTCAAGTGCCGCGGTCGGCTCGTCGAGGATCACGAGCTTCGGGTGCAGCGCGATTGCGCGTGCGATGCCGACGCGGGCCTTCTGGCCGCCGGAGAGCTGGTGCGGGAAGCGGTCCAACAGATTGACCGGCAAGCCGACCAGCCGCGCGAGCTCCTCGCAGCGGGCGCGGAGCGCGTCACGCCCCCTGATGTCGCCGAGTTGCATGATCGGGTCCGCGATCGCGCGCGCCGCGGTGAAGCGCGGATTGAGGCTATCGGTCGGATCCTGAAACACCATCTGGATCTGGCTGCGCCGCGGCAGCCGCGCGAACGACTGCGGTGCGATGCCGCCGATGTCCTCGCCGTCGAACATGATGCGGCCGGAGGTCTGATCCAGCAGCCGCATCGCCATCATCGACGTCGTCGACTTGCCGCAACCGGATTCGCCGACCAGCCCGACGCTCTCGCCATGATCGATCGAGAAGCTGATGCCGTCGACCGCGCGGAAGGTCTCTTCCTCGACCGGCGGCTTGCGCCCGAACAGTTTTGCCAGCATCCCGCCCGCGCCCTGGCGCGGATATTCCTTCACGAGCTTTTCGACTGATAGGAGGGGCTCTATCCTCCCCCTCTCCTCGTTCTTTACGGGGAAAGGGTTGGGGTGAGGGGCCGGATCCGCGGGCACGACCCGCGGAGAGCCCCCCTCACCCGCCACGCTCTGGCGCGCAAGTGCGCTGCCGAGCGTGTCGGCCTCGCCCCGCACGCGGGGCGAGGCTAAGAGCACATCTTCTTCCGGCAACAGATCCCGTAGCGACACCCCGAGCCGCGGCGTCGCGCGCATCAGCTTCCTGGTGTAGGCGTGCCGGGGCGCGGCGAAGATGTCGGCGGATTTGGCGGTCTCGACCACACGGCCCTTCTCCATCACCACGACGCGGTCGCAATAGGCGGCGGCAAGGCCGAGGTCGTGCGTGATCAGGATCGTCGACATCGATCGGCGCCGGGTCAGCTCGACGATCAGATCCATCACCGCCTTCTGGGTGGTGACGTCGAGCCCGGTGGTCGGCTCGTCGGCAATCAGAAGCTGCGGATTGCAGGCCAGCGCCAGCGCGATGACAACGCGCTGGCACATGCCGCCGGACAGTTCGAACGGATAGGCGTGGTAGCGCTCGCGTGCGCGCGCGATCTTGACCTGCTCCAGCGCCTCGATCGCCTTCTCGCCGCGATCGGTGACCTGCGCCTGCTGCACATGCTGGCGCAGCACATCCTCGATCTGGTGCCCGACCTTGCGGATCGGATTGAGCGCGGCGCGCGGGTTCTGGAAGATCATCGAGACTTCGCGGCCGCGCAGATCGCGCATCTGGCTCTCGGTCGCCGCCTTGACGTCGATGCCGGAGAACATCACCGAGCCCTCGGCGATCCGGCCGGCGCGATCGAGGATGCGCATCACGGCATAGGAGGTCACCGACTTGCCAGAGCCGGACTCGCCGACAATGCCGACGGTCTCGCCCTTGCCGACCGATATGTCGACGTGCTGCACCGCCTTGACGATGCCGCGACGCGTCGTGAACTCGACCGTGAGGTCTTTGACGTCGAGCAAAGGCTGGGCGGTCATGCGCACTCCTCCTCGTGGGGTGCGTCATCCAAAAATCCGCAAAACAACCCCATGCAAAGGAGCGGAGCGGTAGCTCGGCACCGCACCGAGACAGTCATTATGTCCTCCGCTTGTTCAGTGCGCCCCCTCGCCCCGCTCTTGCGGGGAGAGGGTTGGGGTGAGGGGCACCTATCGGCATGCGCAACTGGCTGAGGAGTACGCGGAGAGCCCCCTCACCCGGTCCGCTAACGCGGCCCGGCCTCTCCCCGCACGCGGGGAGAGGCGAAGAGAGCGCGCATGCGTTAGCCAGGTCCATATCGTCACGTCCTCCGCTGCGGATCGACGATGTCGCGCAGGCCATCGCCGAGCAGGTTGAAGCAGAACACCGCGATCATCAGCGCAAGGCCCGGGAACAGCGCGATCCACCATTCGCCCGACACCATGAAGCCCGCGCCCTCGGCGACCATGATGCCCCACTCGGCGGTCGGCGGCCGGACGCCGAGCCCGATGAAGGACAGGCCCGCGGCGTTGAGGATCGCGTAACCCATGGTCAGCGACATCTGCACGATCATGATCGGCATGATGTTGGGCAGGATGTGCCCGAGCAGGATGCGGTATTCGCCATTGCCCGAGAGACGCGCCGCCTGCACGAAGCCGGCGTTGCGGCGGACGTTTGCTTCAGCGCGTGCGACGCGGGCATAGAGCGGGAAGTTCACGATCGCGGTGGCGATGATGATGTTCTGCACGGTGTTGCCGAGCGCCGCGACGATGCCCATCGCCAGCACGAACAGCGGAAACGCCATGATGGTGTCGGCGATGCGGCCGACGATGCGGTCGGTCCAGCCGCCGAAATAGCCGGCGGCGATGCCGGCCAGCCCGCCCATCAGGAACACCAGCACGACGGAGGCGACCGCGATGAAGGTGTCGAGCCGCGTCGCGACAATGACGCGGCTGAAGATGTCGCGGCCGAGCTGATCGGTGCCGAACCAGTGCGCGGCGGACGGCGGCTTCAACGCTGCCGCGGTGTCGGAGGCGAGCGGGTCGTACGGCACCACATAGGGCCCGAACAGCGCGGCAAACAGGATCAGGACCAGCAACGCAAAGGCGAAGCCGGTGACCTTGTTTTCGCTCAAAACGTAGCGGGTCTGCTCAAAAGCCGCAGCAAGCCCGGACGAGCGGGCGGGACCTGCGGGTTCGACGGTTGGAGCTACGGTACTCATGCTCTAGCCCTCCAGCCTGACGCGGGGATCGATCACGCCGTAGAGGATGTCGATCATCAGATTGAGCAGCACATACATGACCGCCATGGTCAGCACGAAGCCCTGCACCGGCGCGAAGTCGGACGCGATCAGCGCCTCGACCGCGTAGGAGCCGATGCCGGGCCAGGCGAACACCTTCTCCACCAGCACATTGGCGCCCAGCAGGAACGAGAACACCATGCTGAGCGTGGTGATGACCGGCAGCATCGCGTTGCGGAAGGCGTAGGTGACGATCACCTTGCCGGGCGACAGGCCGCTGGCGCGCGCGGTTCGGACGAAGTCGGACGTCAGCACCGCCAGCATCGAGGCGCGCGTCATCCGCGCGATCGGCGCCAGCGAGAAGATCGCGAGCGTCACCGCCGGCAGGATCAATTGGCTGAGCGCAGAACGAAACGCCTCGAAGTCCCGCGCGATCAGCGCGTCGACGAGATAGAAGCCGGTGACGGTCGGCGGCGCGCTGGTGAACACATCGAGCCGACCGAGCGGCGCCGGCGACCAGCCGAGCCGGAAATAGAACACATAGACCAGCACGAGCCCGGTGAAGAACACCGGCAGCGACACGCCGGCCGTGGTGGTGACGCGGCAGAGATGGTCGATCCAGGAGCCCGGCCGCGTCGCCGCCAGCACGCCGAGCGGGATCGCGATCACGATGGAGACGACAAGGCCGAGCAGAGTGAGCTCGGCCGACGCCGGCAGGCGGCTGCGCAGTTCGGCCGCCACCGGCTGGCCCGTGGTGAGCGATGAGCCGAGATCGCCGTGGGCGAGATCGGTGCTGTAGCGCACGAACTGCTCGATCAGCGGCTTGTCGAAGCCGAGCTTCTTCCGGATCTGGTCGACCGCCTCCTTGGTGGCCGCGGGGCCAGCAAAATACGCCGCGGGATCACCCGGCAACGCACGCGTCAAAAGGAACGTCACGATCACGACCCCGATCAGCGAGGGGATCGCGAACAGCAGCCGCTTGCCGATCATCGCAAGCATGAGCGCCTCACCCCTTCGCCATCGCGCGATAGTCGAGGCGGCGGTGGAACCAGTATTGGTAGCCCGTCACGTTCTTCTGCATCGCGACGTTGACGAAGGGCTGATAGAGCGGGATGCGCGGGATGTCGGCGAAGGCGAGGTCGACGAAGCCCTTGACGTCGGTATCGTAGGCCGCGGTGTCGCCATTCGCGGCGGCGATGCGCGCGCCGTCGATAAGCTTGTCCATCTCCGGCGACTTGTAGCTCATCGTGTTGAAGATCGAATTGTTGCCGTGATAGCACCAGTAGAAGAAGTACTCGGGGTAATCGAGCCAGCCCGAGAACACGTTGGTGAACAGCGGCATTTCCTTCTTGGTGAGCTCGGTGCGCCAGTTGGCGCCGGGCACCTTGTTGATCGTGGTCTTGATGCCGAGCTGCGCGAGGCTCTCCTGCACCAGCACGCAGAGCGGCTCGTTGACCCCGGCGAAGTTCAGGTCGAACGAGATCGTGGTCTCGAAACCGTTGGCGTAGCCGGCCTCCGTGAGCAGCGCCTTGGCCTTCTCCATGTCGGTGTAGTACTTCGTCGGCTGCGGCCAGGCGACCTCGGTCGGCTTATCCTTTGCCGCGCCGAACATCGGGTTGGCGAGACCGAACAGCACCGCATCCATGATCTTCTGATACGGCATCGCGTAGGCCATCGCCTGCCGTACCTTGGGATTGTCGAACGGCGGCTTGGTCACGTTCATGCCGATATACTGGATGCCGTTGGAGAACGGCAGCGAGACCACGTTGAGCTTGCCGTTCGCCTTCATCTCCTGGAAATCCTTGAACGGCAGCTCGTAGGAGATGTCGGCGTCGCCGCGCTCGAGCAACGCACGACGGTTGCCGGCCTGCGGCACCATGCGCCAGATCACGCGCTTGATCTTCGGCAGCGGACCGCAAACCCAATCCTCGTTGCGCTCCATGACGACTTCGGTGCCGGCGGTCCATTTTGTCACCTTGTAGGCGCCGGAGCCCGCGGTCTGCTGCTTGGTGAATTCAAGGCCCCACGGATCCTTCTCGCTGGCGTTCTTCTTCACCAGCTCGGAGTTGACAACGCAGGGCACGATGACAGCGAGGTCGGGGATCGTCAGCTTGTCCTTCTTCAGGAAGTCGACGCGCACCGTATAATCGTCGACGATCACGAACTGCTCGGGCTTGGTCAGCGAGCCCGCGCTCATCTGGAAGGTCGGGAAGCCGCCGACGCTGACGGCACGGTCGAGCGACCATTTGACGTCCTTGGCCGTCACCGGCGTGCCGTCGTGGAATTTGGCGTTCTTGCGCAGCTTGAAGGTGACCGACATGTCGCCGATGTTGAAGTCCTCGGCGAGCTCGGGCTTGAACTTGTCGCGGTCGTAATAGGGCACGCCGCTAGGGCCGCTCTTCATCTCGTGGCTGATCAGGCGGTCGTAGCAATTCCACGACACCTCGTAGCCCGGCACGTTGGTGCCGACGCCATGGATGTCGAGATTGTTGGGGCCGCCTTCGGAGACGATCAGCAGCGTCTCGGAGCGCGCATCGGCCTTGGCCGGCGACCAGATCGCGGGTGCGGTCGGCGCCAACGCCCCCGCTGCCAGTCCGGACACCGATTTGAGGAAGTCGCGACGCTTCATGTGATGCTCCAACGCCTTTGAGAATGGCCTTGGAACTCGGATCGCAAGGATTGTGCCAACCCTTAACGAAACCTTATGTCCTGCTAATGCCTTGCCGGGGCGAAAGAAAACGCCAACCGGTATCGCGATCGGGCAAAATCTCAGATCGCCGATTGCATACAAAGGCAGGCCATATGCTCAATAGATGAGCAAGAAATGGCTCCTGCTTGCTTTGTGGCCGGCAATGAAGGCCGCGCGCTGAAGCGCGCTAATCCGGCCAGATCAGCTCCTGCAACTGCACGAGATCATCGACCCGGTCCGGCCAGCCCGCGATGCAGATGTGCCGGAGCGGATCGCTGGCAGAGTGCAGCATCAAGAGTGCCATCAGCCGCCGCTTCAGGGTGAACGTCACATCAGTGCGCGAGATGCCGAAACCATCGAACAGGCTACGCACCCGGCGCGGATGCCCGGCGGCCATGAAGGCGCTGGGACCGAGCAGGTCGTACTCGCCCCATCCGGTCCGGACGTCGCCGAAGTCGAACAGGCCGGAGACGTGCCAGCCGTCGGCCCGGCGATCGAGCAGGAAATTCTCCGGGATGTACTCGCCGGTCAGGATCACCGGCGGCGCGTTCATCGGGATCAGCTCAGTCGCGTCGCGCAGCAGATCGTCGAGCGAGGCGAGGAATTTCGCCGGCAGGCCGAGCCGCTCGTGCCGGGTCCGGCACTGTGCGATCTGCCCGTGCATGAAGGCCTCCCAGCGCGGCTCGATCGCGAGCAAGCCGCCGGGCGGCACGCGCTGCACCTCCGCGATCACGGCCCCGATCTCGGCGAGCACGCGCTCGCGCTCGGCTTCCGACAACGACGGCCACACCTCCGAGCCGACGGCGCCGGACAGGCGGGTGATGACGAGATAGGGCCAGCCGTCGCGTTCGCCCTCCGCGACAAGGTCGGGGATCGGAATGCCGAGCCGTCCGCGCAACTCGGCAAGCGCGCCGCGCTCGGACACGAATTGCGGGCGCAGAAACGGGGGGAAGAGCTTGAGGATCAGGCCATCGTCCAGCCCGACGACGAGGTTGGTGCCGGTCGAGAACACATGCGGCGCGAGGCACGACAACCCGTGGCCAGCAGCAATATCGCGCGCGACCGGCAGCCAGCGCGACGTGTCGCCGCGCCAGGCGCGGTAGCTGTCGTAGTCGGTGAGGAGAGGAAGCGGCATTCGCGATGTCATCGTAGCCCGGATGCAGCGCAGCGCAATCCGGGATTCTGCGCCACCTAAAAGACCGGCCCCGGATTTCGCTTCGCTTCATCCGAGCTACGAACTCTTCTACGAACTCTTCTCCTTCCCCCTGAAAGGGGGAAGGTCGGGATGGGGGTCTGCCACAGGCGTGATCGCTCGTAGAGAGAGCAGATCCCCACCCGCTTTGCTCTGGCGAGCAAAGCGACCTCCCCTTTTCAAGGGGAGGTAAGACAACGCATTCCCTCACCGGTCCGGATTGGCGCGCTCGAACTGGCGCAAGAGGCGGTTGCCGCGCTCGACGGCATTGTCCATCGCGGCCTGCGCAGATCGCTTGCCGGCGAACACCTGCTCGAGCTCCTCCTCGATCACGTCGCGGATCAGGACGAACGAGCCGAGCCGGATGCCCTTCGAATTATCGGTCGGCGGCTTCAGCGTCACCTCCTCGATCGAGATCGAGGCGCCGGGATTGCGATCGTAGAAACCCTGCGCGCGGGTCAGATCGAATGCCGCGCGGGTGATCGGCAGGTAGCCCGTGTTCTGGTGCCAGGTGGCCTGCACCTCCGGCCGCGACAGATAGGCGAAGAACTTCGCCACGCCGGCATATTCGGCGCGCGGCCGGTCGCGCAGCACCCACAGCGTCGCGCCGCCGATGATCGAGTTCTGCGGCGCGCCCTGCACGTCGGGTTCGTACGGCATCATGCCGTAGCCGACCTCGAATTTGGAATTGGCCTTGATGTCGGCGCGCGTGCCCGACGAGCCGATGAAGATGCCGCACTCGCCTTTCTGGAAGCGCGGCTCGGCCGCCTGCCCGCGGCCGCTGTAGTCGAAGGTCTTGTCGGCCTGCCACTGCGCGAGCTGCGCGATGTGGCGCACCACCAGCGGATTGTTGAAGATCAGCTGGGCGTCGAGCCCGGAAAACCCGTTGGCCTTGGTTGCGATCGGCAGGTTGTGGAAGGCGGAGAAGTTCTCGACATTGATCCAGGACGGCCATGACGTGGTCACGCCGCACATCGCGCCCGCCGCGCGCAGCCGCTTGGCCACGACGCCGAGCTCCGGCCAGGTCCTCGGCGGCACGCTCGGATCGAGCCCGGCGGAGCGGAACATATCCTTGTTGTAGTAGAGGATCGGCGTCGAGGCATTGAAGGGGAACGACAGCATGTTGCCGTCGACATCGGCATAATAGCCGGCCACCGCGGGCAGATAGGCCGACGGCGCGAACGCCTCGGATTGATCGCGCATCAGCTCGAACACCGGATAGATCGCGCCGCGGGCCGCCATCATGGTTGCGGTCGCGATCTCGTTGACCTGAACGATCGCCGGCTGGCTGCGCGATCGGAAGGCGAAGATCGCCGCGGTGACGGTCTCGGTGTAGTTGCCCTTGTAGGCGGGCACGATCCGGTAGTCGGATTGCGAGGCGTTGAAATCGGCGGCGAGCTTCTCGAGCTGCTTGCCGAGCTCGCCCGACATCGCGTGCCACCACATGATCTCGGTGGCCGCTCGCGCCGGCGACACAAGCAGAAGAGCCGCGATGACGAGGTGCAGGAGCTTAAAGGCGAGCTTCAAAGCGAACTTCACGACGAGCCGTTCCCGGATGCCAACACGCCCTCATAAGGCGCTACAACCGCAGATTCAACCGACACCGCAGGTTGCACCGCGGATTTAACGTTTGGCCGATGGCGAACCAGCGCCATTCTGCTAAAAATGCGTTGAACCTTTTCTTCCCGCCCTGGACACAAATCACAAGGGGAATAGTAGCCTGTGTACCGCCGCGCCGGCCTTTCGCGGATAACGATGCTTGCCGTCGCGCTGTCATGGGCAGCGGTCCCGGCGAGCGCTTTTGCGCGCGAATTCCGGACCGCCGATACCCAGAATGAGGACTATCCGACCGTCCAGGCGCTGAATTACATGGACCGCCTGATCGCTGAACGCACCGCCGGCCGGCACCGCATCGTGGTCTTCCATTCCCGCCAGCTCGGTGAGGAGAAGGAGACGCTGGAGCAGACCCGGGCCGGCGCCATCGATTTGAACCGGACCAATGTCGCGCTGATCGGGACAATGGTGCCGTCGGTCAACGTGCTGGCAATGCCGTTCCTGTTTCGATCGCCCGAACACCTGCAAACCGTGCTGGATGGACCGATCGGCAGCGAGATCCTGAACAGTCTCGGGGATCACGGCTTCGTCGGGCTGGCCTTCTACGATTCCGGCGCCCGCTCGATCTATAACAGCGTGCGCCCGGTGCGTTCGCTCGACGACCTCAAGGGACTGCGGGTGCGCGTGCAGCAATCCGAACGGATGTCGGACATGGTGCGCGCGCTCGGCGCCCAGCCGGTCCAGATGCCCTACGGCCAGGTGCTGACCGGATTCGCCACCGGGCTGATCGACGGCGCCGAGAACAACTGGGCGTCCTTCGTCACCACCGGTCACTATAAATATGCCGGCTACTACACGCTGACCCGGCACACTTTCAGTCCGGACGTGCTGCTGATGTCGCAAAAGGCCTGGGCCAGCCTCTCGCCGGAGGAGCAAACGATCTTCCGCGAGGCCGCGCAACGCTCCAGCGCCTACATGCGCGAGAGGTGGCGCGAGCTCGAGGAGCGCTCGCGCCAGCAGGCGGAGCTGGCCGGCGTCAAGATCGTGACCGACATCGACCGCAAGCCGTTCGAAGCCGCAATGGCCGGCATCTACGCCGAGGCCGAGCGCGATCCTGCGATATCGGCGCTGATCGAGCGCATCCGCAACATGGAGTAACCGGATCTTGGACGCACAACAGCAGGACGGGACTGTGCGACGGCGGGCGGCCTTCGGGCCGCAGGGCCGTTTCCGCATCGTCCAGTTGCTGCGTGCGGTCCCGATCCGCTGGCGCATCCTTTCGATCGCCCTGCTCAACTCCGCGGTCGTGATCGTGCTGGCGGTACTGATCTGGAACGGCTCGAAGGTGCTCGGCTCGGCCTGGGAGGATGTCCGCCAGGTGCGGGAATCCGACAAGATCCTGGCCAAGCTCGAAAGCGAGACCAGCCGTCTGCAGAACCTGATCCATCGCTACATCAACCAGCCGAGCCCGGATCTGTTCGCTGAAATCCTGCTGCTCCGCGAGGCCGTGCTCGGCACGCTGACCAACCGGGCCTCGACCGACCCGATGCTGTCAGGCTCGGTCGAGGAGCTGGAGCGCGTCACCAGCCGCTTCCTCGACGGCTTCGGCGAACTGCGCACCGTGCAGACCAGGATCGCCAAGACCTATGACGAGCAGGTGCTGTCGCCGACCAAGGACATGGCCGGGCTCTATTCGATCATCGAGGGCGCGACCGGCCATCGCGATGCGCTGATCTGGCCCGCGCTCGGCAAGTCGCGCGAAGCGTTCACCTCGCTGCTGGTCGCCGCCAACGCCTACTATCTCTCGCTTGCCTCCTCGTCGGCCGAGGAAGCCCGCCGCAACATCGATACGATCGAGCGGACGATTCCCGTCATGACCGATCTGGCCGAAAACGATCTGCAGCGCATGGCGCTGGCGCGGCTCAAGGTCAAGACCGCCGAGCTGCGCGACGGGCTCGGCAAGCTCAGCGAGCAGCTCACCAACCGCACCGATCTGCTGCGCAACTCGATCGACGCCAGCCAGGCGGATGCGATCGGCGCGATCGACGATCTCTCGGTGAAGATGCGCCAGCGCGAGCAGAAGGCGCAGGAGACGTTCGACAAGACGCTGACCTCGATCTCGCGCCGGGTGCTGTCGATTGCCGTGATCTTCCTCGGCGTCATCATGTCGGCCGGCGTCATGATCGCGCTGTCGATCCGGCTGCCGCTGGCGCAGATCATGGCCGCGATGCGCACCATCACCTCGGGGGACCTCGACCGGCCGGTGCAGGGCACGTCGGCCAAGGACGAGGTCGGCGCCATGGCGCGTGCGGTCGAAGTGTTCCGCGAAAACGCGATCGCCAAGCGGAAGACCGAGGACGAGCTGCGCACCGCCAAGGAGGAGGCCGAAAGCGCGCTGCTCGAGCTCAATACCGCACAGCAGAACCTGATCGATGCCGAACGCCTCGCGGCGCTCGGCGGCCTCGTTGCCGGCGTCGCCCACGAGGTCAACAACCCGATCGGCATCAGCCTGACGGTGGCCTCGAGCTTCGCCCGCCGCAGCGAGATGTTCGAGAACGATTTGAAGACCGAGCCGCTGCGCCGCTCCAAGCTCGACGAGTTCGTGCGCGCCTCGCGTGATGCATCGCAGCAACTGGTCTCGAACCTGACGCGCGCCGGCGAGCTGATCCAGTCGTTCAAGCAGGTCGCCGTCGATCGCTCGCATGCCGAGCGCCGCCAGTTCGCCTTGAGCGAATCCACCGACCAGATCGTGGCGAGCCTGCGGCCGGTGCTGAAGAAGGCCGCGATCGCGCTGTCGGTCGATGTGCCCGAGGGGCTCTTGATCGACGGCTATCCCGGCGCCTATGGGCAGATCTTAACCAATCTTTTCCTCAACGCCGTCAATCATGCCTTTGCCGATGGCCGCTCCGGCACCATCACCATCTCGGCGCGCGGGCGCGGCGCCGACGATGTGGAGATCATCTTCGCAGACGACGGGGCTGGCATGACGCCGGACGTGCAGCGGCAGGCGTTCGACCCGTTCTTTACGACGCGCCGCAACGAAGGTGGTACGGGCCTTGGCCTCCACATCGTCTATAACCTCGTCACCCAGCAGCTCGGTGGACGCATGATGCTGGAGTCAAGGGTAGGACAAGGCACCACTTTTCGCATTATCATGCCCAGGATCGCCAAGGGGGCTGCCAAAGGCGAGCCCACGATCGCTGACGCAGCAGCCGACGGAAGCAGTCAATGGCCGAACAGGACGATGTCCTCCAACTGATCGACGATACCGAGAGCCCGCCGGAGGACTCGTCGGCCCGGAAATGGAAGGTCGCCGTCATCGACGACGATCACGCCGTCCATGAAGGCACCCGCTTCGCGCTGAGCGACTACAACCTGAACGGTTCGACGCTGGAGATCCTCTCCGCCTACTCTGCGGCCGAAGGCCGCACGCTGATGCGGGACAACCCCGACATCGCGGCCGTGCTGCTCGACGTCATCATGGAGACCGACGTCGCCGGCCTCGAGCTCGTCGAGTTCATCCGCAACGAGATCAAGAACGAGACCGTGCGCATCATCCTGCGCACCGGCCAGCCCGGCCAGGCGCCGGAGCGGCGCGTCATCGTGCAATACGACATCAACGACTACAAGGCGAAGACCGAGCTCACCGCCGACAAGCTGTTCACGTCGCTGACTGCCGCGCTGCGCAGCTACCAGCAGCTCGAGCGCATGGTGCAGACACGGCGCGGGCTCGAGATCATCATCGACGCGGCCTCGACGCTGTACGATTTCAAGTCGATGCAGCGGCTGGCCGAGGGCGTGCTGACCCAGCTCGCCTCGCTGCTCAACGTCGACTGCGCCGGCATTCTGGTGCTGCGCGACGACGGCAATTCGGCCGCGGCCGATTTCTCGGTGCTGGCCTGCTCGGGCTGCTACAGCCGCTTCATCGGCACCACCTCGTCAAAGGCGCTCGATCCGGACCTGCGGCACATGGTGGAGGAAGCATTCCAGCGCCGCAAGAACGAGTTCGCCGACCACCGCAGCGTGCTCTATTCGCGCACCGGCAGCGGCCGCGAGGTTGTGGTGCTGCTGCAGGCCGAGCGCCAGCTCTCCGACACCGACCGTGCGCTGGTCGAGATCTTCTCGAGCCGGCTGTCGATCGCGTTCGACAATGTGATCCTCTACCAGCAGCTGCACGAGGCCAACACCCAGCTCGAGGACCGCGTCGCGCAGCGCACCCGCGCCCTGATGCAGGCCAACCGGCGGCTCTCGGCGCAATGGCTGCGGCTGCAGCGCGCCAACGGCTTCAAGAACGAGATCCTCGGCACCGTCGCCCACGATCTGAAGAATCCGCTCGGCGTGATCCTCGGCCGCACCGAGATGCTGACCGAACTGATTGGCGCCGGCTCGCCGAAGGAAAACGTCACGTCGCAGGTCGAGCACATCCGCGACGCGCGACCAAGCGGCTGACCTCGATGGTCGACCATCTGATCTCGGACGCGATGGCCGATGCCTTCGACATCACCATCCGCCGCGAGCCGGTCGACGTCGCGGCCCTGGTCAACGAGGTCACCGAGGCCAATTTGCCCTCGGCCGTCAACAAGCAGCAGAGCATCTCGGTCTCGGGGCCGCAGCAGTTCGTCACGATGTGCGACGCCGACCGGATTCGCGAGGCGATCGACAACCTCGTCAGCAACGCCATCAAGTACTCGCCGATCGGCGGCAAGATCACGGTCACGGTCAGCCATGAGGGCGACGACACCGTGATCCGGATCGCCGACCAGGGTCCCGGCCTCAGCCCCGAGGATCTCGGCCGGCTGTTCGGCCGGTTCCAGCGGCTGTCGGCCAAGCCGACCGCGGGCGAAAGCTCGACCGGGCTCGGCCTTTCCATCGTCAAGCGCATCATCGACATGCATGGCGGCCATGTGACCGCGCAGAGCCCGGGCCCCGGACAGGGGTCGACCTTTACGGTTACACTGCCGGCGACAGAGACATCATGAGCCAGAACCCGCATATCTTCATCGTGGACGATGAGGCGCCGGCCCGCGAAATGGTCGGCGATTACCTCAAGATGCACGGCTTCGGCGTGACGCTGTGCGACGGCGGCAAGAGCCTGCGCAAGGAGATCGAGGGCTGCACACCCGATCTCGTGGTGCTGGACCTCAACATGCCCGAGGAAGACGGGCTGTCGATCATTCGCGACCTCAAGAGTAAGATCAACGTCCCCGTCATCATGCTGACAGCTACTGCCAGCCCGATCGACCGGGTGGTCGGGCTGGAGCTCGGCGCCGACGACTACGTGGCCAAGCCCTGCGAATTGCGCGAGCTGATGGCGCGCATCCGCTCGGTGCTGCGGCGGAGCGGGCCGGCGAAAGCGGCGGCGCCGGAACCGGCGAGCGCCAAGGCCGAAAAGGAGCAGCTGGTTCGGTTCGGCACCAAATGGCTCGATCTCGAGGCCCAGGCGCTGCGCGACGACGAGGGCAATGAGCATCCGCTGACGGCGTCCGAATTCGGCCTCCTGAAAGTGTTCGCGGCCAACCCGAAGCGGGTGCTGTCGCGCGAGCGGCTGCTGGAACTCGCCAATGCGCGCGACGCGGAAGCCTTCGACCGCGCCGTCGACCTGCGCATCATGCGCATCCGCCGCAAGATTGAATTCGACCCGACCAAGCCGTCCGTGATCCGCACCATCCGCGGCGGCGGCTACCTGTTCTCGCCGACCGGCGACAAGGCTTAGCGCTGCGAAAGCTGCCCGCCTCTCAATGTCGTCCTGGCGAAAGCCAGGACCCATAACCACGACTGCCCGGGTTGGGTAGGCTGGACCCACAGCAGGCTCAAACAACGATCATTTGGGGTAACGGGTCCCGGCTTTCGCCGGGACGACAAATCGTTGTGTGGCACGGGCGGAATCAGCGACACAAAGGCTGTCAATCCGCGCAAAAATCCCTAAGTTTCGGCCATGCCGAAAACAGCCTCCAAAGCCCCCGCCAAGCCCGCATCGAAGACCGCCCCCAAGCCCGTTGCCGCCAAGGCCACGGCGAAGGGCGACCATGTCTTCCTGGTCGACGGCTCGTCATATATCTTCCGCGCCTACCACGCGCTGCCGCCGCTGAACCGCAAATCCGACGGGCTGCAGGTCAACGCCGTGCTCGGCTTCTGCAACATGCTGTGGAAGCTGTTGCGCGACATGCCCGAGGACAACCGGCCGACGCATCTGGCGATCGTGTTCGACAAGTCGGAGATTACGTTCCGCAACAAGCTCTATCCCGACTACAAGGCGCACCGGCCGCCGGCGCCCGACGATTTGATTCCGCAATTCGCGCTGATCCGCGAGGCGGTACGGGCCTTCGAATTGCCCTGCCTCGAGCAGGTCGGCTTCGAGGCCGACGATCTGATCGCGACCTATGCGCGGCTCGCCAGCGAGCGCGGCGCGACCACGACGATCGTGTCATCGGACAAGGATCTGATGCAGCTCGTCAACGACAAGGTCGTGATGTACGACACGATGAAGGATCGCCGCATCGGCCGCGACGAGGTGATCGAGAAATTCGGCGTGCCGCCGGAGAAGGTGGTCGAGGTGCAGGCACTGGCCGGCGACTCCACCGACAACGTGCCCGGCGTGCCCGGCATCGGCATCAAGACCGCCGCGCAGCTGATCATCGAATATGGCGATCTCGATCAGCTGCTGTTCCGCGCCGGCGAGATCAAGCAGCCGAAGCGGCGCGAGGCGCTGCTCGAGAACGCCGAGAAGGCGCGCATCTCGCGCCAGCTCGTGCTGCTCGACGACAAGGTCGACCTCGACGTGCCGCTCGACGACCTCGCCGTGAACGAGCCCGACTCGCGCCGGCTGATCGCCTTCCTCAAGGCGATGGAGTTCACCACCCTCACCCGCCGCGTCGCCGACTACGCGCAGATCGACCCGGCCAATGTCGATGCCGATCCCGGCAACAAGAGCGGCGCGAGCGTGTTCTCTCCGTTGCCGCCGTCGGATGTGACGCCGGCACCCGGAGACGCTCCGACATCGACTGCGGCCCCGCTGCCGAAAGCCAAGCCGAGCGGCGCGCGCGACGACAAGAATTCGAACCGCAAGGGCACGCCGGCAGCGCTGGCCGAGGCCCGCGGCGAGGCGATCCGCAAGACCGGCTTCGACCGCAAGGCGTATCAGGCGATCGGCAGTCTCGACCAGCTCAACGCCTTCATCGCCCGCGTGCCCGACACCGGCTATGTCGCGATCGAGGCGATGTCGGAATCGATCGACCCGATGCAGGGCGAGCTCGCAGGCCTTGCGCTGGCGCTGGCGCCGAACGATGCGTGTTACGTCCCGCTCAGCCACAGGCAGGCCGGCGGCGGCGCGGGCCTGTTCGATGCCGGCCTTGCACCCGGCCAGATCAAGACGGCCGAGGCATTGGCGGCGCTGAGGCCGCTGCTGGAGTCCATCGGAATTCAGAAGGTCGGCTTCGACGTCAAGTTCACCTCGGTGATGCTGGCGCAGCACGGGATTACCCTGCGCAACATCGACGATGCGCAGCTCATGAGCTACGCGCTCGATGCGGGCCGCGGCTCGCATGCGCTGGAGGCGCTCGCCGAGCGCTGGTTCGGCCACGCCGTCGTCAACTACGGCGGCCTCGTCGGCAGCGGCAAGGGCAAGCTGACCTTCGATCAGGTCACGATCGACAAGGCCAGCGAATATGCGGCCGAAAGCGCCGACGTGATCCTGCGGCTGTGGCGGGTGCTGAAGCCGCGCCTCGTCGCCGAGCGGATGGCGACGGTGTATGAGACGCTGGAACGGCCGCTGGTCTCGGTGCTGGCGCGGATGGAGCGGCGCGGCATCTCGATCGATCGCCAGGTGCTGTCGCGGCTGTCGGGCGATTTCGCCCAGACCGCGGCGCGCGTCGAGGCCGAGATCCAGGAGATCGCCGGCGAGCCGGTCAATGTCGGCAGCCCGAAGCAGATCGGCGACATCATCTTCGGCAAGATGGGGTTGCCCGGCGGCAGCAAGACCAAGACCGGCGCGTGGTCGACCACCGCGCAGGTGCTCGATGAACTCGCGGAGCAAGGCCACGAATTCCCGAAGAAGATCCTGGAGTGGCGCCAGGTCTCGAAGCTGAAATCGACCTACACCGACGCGCTGCCGACCTACGTCAATCCGCAGACCCATCGCGTCCACACCACCTACGCGCTGGCCGCGACCACCACCGGCCGGCTGTCGTCGAACGAGCCGAACCTGCAGAACATCCCTGTTCGTACCGAGGACGGCCGCAAGATCCGCCGCGCCTTCATCGCAACCCCGGGCCACAAGCTGGTGTCGGCCGACTATTCGCAGATCGAGTTGCGGCTGCTCGCCGAGATCGCCGATGTGCCGGTGCTGCGCCAGGCATTCCGCGATGGGCTCGACATTCACGCCATGACCGCTTCCGAAATGTTCGGCGTGCCGATCAAGGACATGCCGAGCGAGGTGCGCCGCCGCGCCAAGGCGATCAACTTCGGCATCATCTACGGCATCTCGGCGTTCGGCCTCGCCAACCAGCTCGGCATCGCCCGCGAGGAGGCCTCGGCCTACATCAAGAAATACTTCGAGCGCTTCCCGGGCATCCGCGCCTATATGGACGAGACCAAGGATTTCTGCCGCCGCAACGGCTATGTGACGACGCTGTTCGGCCGCAAGTGCTACTACCCCGACATCAAGGCCTCCAACGCCTCGGTGCGCGCCTTCAACGAACGCGCCGCGATCAATGCGCGCCTGCAGGGCACCGCGGCCGACATCATCCGCCGCGCCATGATCCGCGTCGAGGACGCGCTGACCGAGAAAAAGCTCTCAGCGCAGATGCTGCTGCAGGTGCACGACGAACTGATCTTCGAGGTGCCTGACGACGAGGTCGCGGCGACGCTGCCGGTGGTGCAGAAGGTGATGCAGGACGCGCCATTCCCGGCCGTGCTCCTGTCGCTGCCGCTACAGGTCGACGCCCGCGCCGCCAACAACTGGGACGAGGCGCATTGATTTCTAACCTCGCCCCGCTTGCGGGGAGAGGTCGGATCGTATGGAGCGAAGCGTAATGCGATCCGGGTGAGGGGAGCTACCGCAAGATCCGCCCTCACCGTCATTGCGGATACAGCCCCTCACCCCAACCCTCTGAGAGCGAGCTTCGCTCGTCTCGACCCCGCAAGAGCGGGGCGAGGGAGCGCAGCGGCTTCGCCACCACATTGCTCCGAGAGCAATTCCGAGATGGCCGCGCGGCGGACGACACGCTAGAAGTGTGCGCATCCCTCGCGAGACCCATCATGCCCCACACATCCGCTTTGCTCGGCTTTGCGCTCATCTGCCTCGGCATGGTGCTGACGCCGGGGCCGAACATGATCTATCTGATCTCGCGTTCGATCACGCAGGGGCCCGCGGCCGGCATCGTCTCGCTCGGCGGCGTGGCGCTCGGCTTCGTGTTCTACATGCTGTGCGCGGCGTTCGGCATCACGGCGCTGCTGTTTGCGATTCCCTACGCCTATGACGCGCTGCGCTTTGCCGGCGCGGGCTATCTGCTCTGGCTGGCGTGGCAGGCCGTGAGGCCCGGCGGCCGCTCGCCGTTCCAGGTCAAGGCGCTGAAGGTCGACGGCCCGCGCAAATTGTTCGCGATGGGCTTCGTCACCAATCTGCTCAACCCGAAGATCGCGATGCTCTATCTGGCGCTGCTGCCGCAGTTCATCGATCCCGCCGGCGGCAGCGTGCTGACGCAGTCACTGGCGCTCGGCTCGATCCAGATCGTGATCAGCGTCAGCGTCAATGCGATGATCGCCCTCGCCGCCGGCTCGATCGCGGTGTTCCTCGGCACCCGCCCGACCTGGCTCTTGGTGCAGCGCTGGCTGATGGGCACGGTGCTGGCTGGGCTTGCCATGAAGATGGCGCTCGAGGCGCGGCGGGCCTGAGCCCGACTCGTCATGCGCGGGCTTGACCCGCGCATCCATCGCCTGCACATGCAGGCGCGAAGACTCGCTTGCGAGAGGATGGATTGCCGGGTCAAGCCCGGCAATGACAAAGCCCCTCAATCCAGCTTCGCCTCCATCCCCCGCTTCGTCGCCGGGCGGGCCATCAGCGTCTCGTACCAGCGGTTGACGTTGGGGAAGTCGGCCAGATCGACCTTGTGGCGCGGATGGCGCCAGGCCCAGCCGAGGATGGCGAAATCGGCGACCGAGAGACCGCCGGCGACGAAATCGCGGCCATCGAGCCGGCGGTCCAGCACGCCGTAGAGCCGCCGTGTCTCGGCCATGTAGCGCTTCAGGCCGTAGGCGCGGTCCTGCTCGTTCTCCAGCGCGATGAAATGGTGCACCTGGCCCGGCATCGGGCCGAAGCCGCCCATCTGCCACATCAGCCACTCATAGACCGGGACCCGCTCCGCCAGCGGCTTCGGCAGGAACTTGCCGGTCTTCTCGCCGAGATAGAGCAGGATCGCGCCGGACTCGAAAATGCTGACCGGCTTGCCGCCGGGCCCATCCGGATCGACGATCGCCGGGATCTTGTTGTTCGGGCTGATCGCAAGGAAGGCGGGCGCCATCTGTTCGCCCTTGCTGATGTTCACCGGGATCACCTTGTAGGGCAGCCCCATTTCCTCCAACGCCACGGAGATCTTGCGGCCGTTGGGGGTGTTCCAGGTGTGCAGCTCGATGGTCATTTCCGCTTCCCGTGCAAGTGTTTGGGCAAGTGTTTGGCCGAGTGTTTGGCCGAGTGTTTGGCGCCTGCTTACGGGGAACGGAACGGCCGCACAACCGCGCTTTCCGGAAAGCACGCCCGCGGAAATCGCGGCTTGGGCACTGTTGACGGCCCGATTTCCACGCTGGAATGTGCCGGTAAGCGTGGATAGATTGCCGCCCGCCTCAAACCCTCAAGGGAAAAAGTCTTTGTCCAAATCAGCCTCCCGCGCCCGCCTCGCCGAAATCATCCGCAAGCGTTCGTTCGGCCGCGGCGAGATCACGCTGGCGTCGGGCCGCAAGAGCGACTTCTATTTCAACCTGAAGCCGACGATGCTCGATCCCGAGGGCGCGGCGCTGCTCGCCGAGCTCACCTATGAAGCACTGAAGGACGACAAGCTCGATTTCGTCGGCGGGCTCGAGATGGGCGCGGTGCCGCTCGCCGGCGCCATCGCGCAACTGTCCTGGCTGAAGGGCCACCCGATCGCGGCGTTCTTCGTGCGCAAGAAGCCGAAGGAGCACGGCGCGAAGCTGTCCGTCGAAGGACTGGCCAAGGGCGAGAGCCTTGCGGGCAAGCGGATCGTGATCGTCGAGGACGTCACCACGACAGGCGGCTCGGCGCTGAAGGCGGTGGAAGCCGTGCGCGAGGCCGGCGGCGAGATCGCCCTGGTCTTCACCATGGTCGACCGCGAGGAAGGCGCGACCGAGACGTTCGCCGAAGCCGGCTTGCCGTTCCGCGCGCTGTACAAGGCGGGCGAGTTCCTGAAGGGCTGAGTTTATTCGCTCCCTCTCCCCGCAAGCGGGGCGAGGTGGAAGGGGCGGTTCGCGCGACCTCGCCTTCGTGTGATGCCGTCACCCCAAATCAATCGCTCGTTTACCATCCCGCACTATGGTGAAGCCGCCAGGGCAGCTCGTCGCCGTGGCGCGTCGGGTGGAGTTGGCGTTGCGTACAGAGTTGAGTGATTGGCGTATGCGGCGCCGCGTGATGCTGGTCGCCGCAGCCTTTGCGGGTTCCGTCCTGGTGGTGCCCGCGCCTGTCTCGGCCGAAGGGCTGTTCGACTTCTTCTTCGGCGGTTCCCAGAAGCAGCAGAGCCGGCAGGCGCCGCCGCAGGCCAATTTCTTTGCCGATCCGTTCGGCCTCAACCAGCAGGCTGAGCGGCAGCCGTCCGCCCCCATCTCGGCGCCGCGCGTGGCCGGTTCCGGACCGGCGTATTGCGTGCGCAGCTGCGACGGCAAGTATTTTCCGCTGACGATGCGCGGCAACGCCACGCCGGCGCAGCTTTGCCAGGCGTTCTGTCCGGCGAGCGCGACCAAGGTCTACTACGGCAGCCATATCGACAGCGCCGCATCAACCGCCGGCGAACGCTACGCCGACAGCGAGAACGCCTTCGCCTATCGCAAGGCGTTGCGCGCCGACTGCACCTGCAACGGCCGCGACCCGGCGGGGCTCGCGCCGGTCGACCTCGCGCTCGATGCCTCGCTGCGCGCCGGCGACGTGATCGCGACCACCGACGGCCTCGTCGCCTACACCGGCATCCGTGTCGGCAACGAGCAGTCGTTCGACTTCACGCCGGTTGCCTCCTATCCCGGACTGACTTCGGCGGTCCGAGCGCGGCTGGGCGAAATGAAGGTCGCCCCCGTCAGCGCCGAGATCGCGGGCGACGCGCCGCTGCCGGAAACCAGAAGCGATGTCGCGCCGTCGGCGCCGTCGTCCGTTGCGCCGAAGGGCAACGCCGCAAAGCCCGCGAAGCGGGCCGAAGCGAACTAACGGGCGTCAGCCCGTCATTCCGGGATGGTGCGTAAGCACCAGACCTCAGATGCGCAATTGCGCATCGGGGAATCTCGAGATTCCGGGCTCGCCTCTTCGAGGCGCCCCGGAATGACGACGTAACAAATTGCTACCGCGCCACGATCACGCCGATCACGTTCGGCGCGGCCATGTATTTCTCTTCGATCGCGGCCCGCGCGGCCGCGCGGTTCTCCGGATTGAGGATGCCGCGCTTCTCGGCGAGGATCATCCAGCAATAGCCCCACCAGTCCGTCAGCATGCCGTGATCGTCGACGAGATCATAACCCTGCTCGCCGGCGAAGATCCGCGCATGCGCTTCATCGAGCGAGTCGAGCCAGGCGTGATCCTCGTCCGAGAACAGCTCGTCGTTGAAATCGTCCGTGGTGTAGCCCCAGATCGACATGCAGACCGCGTTGAACTCGCGATCGAGCTGGTCGTCGTCGATCGGCTGGCGGCGCGAGGCCTGGTGCAGCCGCGACAGCGACCGCGCGAAATCGGCAATCCGGGTCAGGGCGAATTGATCGAAGGCGATGGTGGACATGTAGTCCTCGCAGAGACTGAAAGACCATAGATATTGTGTCGGCGCAGCCGCCGAATCACAATGATATATCAAAGACTTGCTAAAGTGTTCTTAATTCGTTCTGATTGGTTTGCAGATCGCCCTTTGGGCGTCGTCCTGGCGAAAGCCAGGACCCATTACCCCAATAGACCAACGTATCGCGAGCCCTGGCCACGAATGAGCACAGCCGGCAGCTACTATGTCTACATTCTGGCGAGCCGCCATCACGGAACGCTCTACATTGGCGTCACTAACGACATTCGCACCCGGCTTGAGCTACATCGGTCAGGCCGAGGCTCCAAGTTTGTCTACAAATACCAGGTCTTCCGCCTCGTCCATGTCGAGGAATTCGCCACGCCGCAGGAAGCGATCGCCCGCGAGAAGCAGCTGAAATTCTGGAAGCGCGATTGGAAGATCAAGCTGATCGAAGCAGAAAATCCGGACTGGAACGACCTGTCGGGCCTCATCTGACGATTGGGGTAATGGGTCCCCTGAGTTCACAAACGAAGTGCAACACTTCCTTGAGGAGGTGTTGCCATGGGGCGGAGTTACAAGCAGCTCTCTCTGGACGACCGATGCGAGATTGCCTGCCTATCGGCCAATGGCAGCTCGGTCCGGCAAATCGCGGCAGCTCTGGATCGCTCGCCATCAACGGTCTCTCGGGAACTGAGGCGCAATCGGGGGAGCCAGGTCGGCTACAAGCCAAACTATGCCCAGCACCAGATGCGAGCGCGGCGCTGGACGGGCGGACGCCTCGAACGGGAGCCCGGCCTGCGCCGCGCGGTGTTGGAACGCCTTCGCCGGGGCTGGTCGCCCGAGCAGGTCGCCGGCCGGCTGGCCCGCGAGTCCGGGCGCAAGGTGATCTCGCACGAGACCATCTACCGCTTCATCTATGCCCAACTCAGGCGCACCACGAACTTCAACTGGCGGCGCTATCTGCCGCGCGCCAAGAGCAAGCGCGGCCGCCGCGGCAAGAGGGGCGGCAGCCCCGCAAGCTTCATCGAAGGCCGTGTTTCCTTGGCAAATCGGCCGATCGAAGTGGCCGACCGCAGCGTGCCCGGACACTGGGAGGCCGACCTGATGATGTTCTCGAAATACGGTCAGGCCGTGCTGACCGTGCACGAGCGCACCTCGCGTCTGCTGCTCGGCATCCGCCTTGCCAGCAAGGTCGCGCGCGGTGTCGCCCGCCATCTCGTGGGCTTCTTCGCGACCCTGCCACAAGAGCTGCGCCAGACCGTGACCTTCGACAACGGCACCGAGTTCGCCGGTCACCTGGCGCTGCACCGCCTCTCGATCGAGACCTTCTTCTGCGATCCCCACGCCCCCTGGCAGAAGGGCGGCATCGAGAACGCCATCGGCAGGATGCGCCGCTTTATTCCCCGCAAGACCGATCTCGTAACCCTCTCGACCGCCAGATTCCGCCAGTTCATCGCCGCCTACAACAACACCCCGCGCAAATGCCTTGACTACCGCACGCCTGCCGAGGCTTTTGCTCAAGTGTTGCACTTCGAATGTGAATCCACCTCCTGGCTTTCGCCAGGACGACGATGTGGCGAGCGAGCATCATCGCTCGGTGACGCATATGCTGCCCGCAAAGCAATTCGGGCCGCTGACCAGGTCAGCGGCCCGTTGAAAATGGCTTCGGAATGAAATGCGTCGGAGCTGAAAAACGTGCCCGCCCCACGAGCGACAGCTGTGTTTGTAAAGAACCCGTTAAGGCTTGAAAATCCGTATCACCACGGTGTTTCGGATTGAGCGTGTTGCGTGGCCGCTCAATTCGCTGCCGAGAGCAGCTTGTCGCCGCAGGCATTTGCGTAGAACCTGCCGCCGCATTGCCGCTTGATGGCGGTACAGCGCGCGGCGGGCGACGCGTTCTGCGCCACGCTGAAGCCGCAACTCAGGCCGTCGGCGCTGCGGCCCGGTTTGCCCGCTGCATCGGCTGCGCTGGTCGCCGTGATGCACACCACGAGCAACGCCGCGGCCGCGATCTCGATCAAGAGTCTCATCACGCATCCTCCGGTCAATTGCCAAAGCCCGGCTTCTGCAGCGCCATCGTAGCACCCATGACCGCTGGTCCGGAAGGTTCCCGAAGCGGCCCGGTCCTTGCATAAAATCACGGCAGCGCTGTGTATGGCACCGTCCCTGACGGTTTCGATTGCCATGCAAGGCGGGTATCATTGCGCTGGAGCGTGATCGGAAGGCCGCGGAACCGGGATTTCCGGGGGAACCATGCTCGACCAATGAGATGAGGTCATGATGCGGGCCATCGCGTCATGTTCCGGTTCGAACGGCAGGGATTGGGCGCGTTGCAGGAACAGACAAACTACCCGGCATTGGACCAGCCGATCGACGAGCTGGCGCTGACCGAGATCAAGAGCGCGATCCTCGCCAAGCTCCGGCTTGCAATCGGCAAGGACGCCACCGTTGCGACCAGACGGGACTGGTACAAGGCCGCGGCGCTGGCGCTGCGCGACCGCATCGTGCACCACTGGCTGACGGCCGAGAAGCAGACCTACGACGCCGGCGCCAAGCGCGTCTATTATCTCTCGCTCGAGTTCCTGATCGGCCGCCTGTTCACCGACGCGCTCAACAATATGGGACTGCTGCCGCTGTTCGAGGCGGCACTCGGCGACCTCGGCGTCGATCTGTCGGACCTGCGCAAATGCGAGCCGGATGCGGCGCTCGGCAATGGCGGCCTCGGCCGGCTTGCGGCCTGCTTCATGGAGAGCATGGCGACGCTGGCGATCCCCGCGACCGGCTACGGCATCCGCTACGATTTCGGCCTGTTCCGCCAGATCATGAACCATGGCTGGCAGCAGGAATATCCCGACGAATGGCTCGCCTTCGGCAATCCCTGGGAATTCCAGCGGCCGGAGGTGGTCTACAACGTTCACTTCGGCGGCCACGTCGAGCATGTCGACGAGCGCGGCCGCGACCGCGCCACCTGGCATCCGGCGGAAACCGTCGAGGCCATGGCCTACGACACGCCGATCGTCGGCTGGCGCGGCCAGCACGTCAACGCGCTTCGCCTGTGGTCGGCGCATGCACCCGATCCGCTCCAGCTCGACGTCTTCAATACCGGCGACTACGTCTCGGCCAGCGCCGAACAGGCGCGCGCGGAAGCGATCTGCAAATTCCTCTATCCGAACGACGAGAGCGCGGCGGGCCGCGAGCTCCGGCTGCGCCAGGAATATTTCTTCGTCTCGGCCTCGCTGCAGGATCTCGTGAAGCGGCATCTCGCCTCCGACGGCGGCCTGCGCAACCTTGCGCAGAAGGCGGCCGTGCAGCTCAACGATACCCATCCGAGCCTTGCGGTCACCGAACTGATGCGCATCCTGGTCGACCTGCACAACTTCCGCTGGGACGAGGCCTGGAAGATCACGGTCGCGACCCTGTCCTACACCAACCATACGCTGCTGCCCGAGGCGCTCGAGACCTGGCCGGTCGAATTGTTCGAACGGCTGCTGCCGCGGCATCTCGAGATCATCTACCGCATCAACGTGGCCCATCTCGCGCTTGCCGAGGAGCGCTTCCCCGGCGACATCGAATACCGCGCCTCGGTCTCGCTGATCGACGAGCGCAGCGGCCGCCGCGTGCGGATGGGCCAGCTCGCCTTCGTCGGCTCGCACCGCATCAACGGCGTCTCCGCGATGCATTCCGACCTGATGAAGGAGACCGTGTTCCACGACCTGCATCATCTCTATCCGTCGCGCATCACCAACAAGACCAACGGCATCACCTTCCGCCGCTGGCTGATGCTGGCCAACCCGCGGCTGACCGCGCTGCTGCGCGAAACCTGCGGCGAGGCCGTGCTCGACGACTTCTCGCTGCTCGAGCGGCTCGAGGCCCATTCGAGCGACCTCGAATTCCAGAAGCGCTTCCGCGACGTCAAGCATCACAACAAGCTGGCGCTGGCCCGGCTGGTCAACGAACGCAACCACATCAAGCTCGACCCATCGGCGCTGTTCGACGTGCAGATCAAGCGCATCCACGAATACAAGCGGCAGCTGCTCAACATCCTGGAGACCATCGCGCTCTACCACGCGATGAAGGACAATCCAGGGGCGAACTGGGTGCCGCGGGTAAAGATCTTCGCGGGCAAGGCGGCGGCGAGCTACCGCTACGCCAAGCTGATCATCAAGCTGATCAACGACGTCGCCGAGATCGTCAACAATGACGCCTCGCTCGGCGGCAGACTGAAGGTCGCCTTCCTCGCCGACTACAATGTCAGCCTCGCCGAGGTGATCATTCCAGCCGCCGATCTGTCCGAGCAGATCTCAACCGCCGGCATGGAAGCCTCCGGCACCGGCAACATGAAGCTCGCGCTGAACGGCGCGCTGACGATCGGCACGCTCGACGGCGCCAATATCGAGATTCGCGATGCGGTGGGACCCGAGAACATCGCGATCTTCGGCCTCGAGGCCGGCGACGTCATGGTCCGCCGCAAGCAGGGGCTCGACGCCAGCGACGTGATCCGCAGATCGCCGCGGCTCGAGCGCGCGATCCGCGCCATCGAGAGCGGCGAGTTCTCGCCCGGCGATGCCGCGCGCTTCGCCTCGATCGGGCACGCGCTGCGTTATCTCGATCACTACATGGTCTCGGCCGATTTCGATTCCTATTACGACGCGCAGCGCGGCATCGACGCCCGCTGGATGGTGGCGCCGGCCTGGACCCGCGCCTCGATCCTCAACGTCGCGCGCATGGCCTGGTTCTCCTCCGACCGCACCATCCGCGAATATGCCGAGGACATCTGGCACGTGCCGGTGCATCCGGGGGCCTCGCCACAGCTCGGCAACCAGCGCGAGGCGAAGGGATAATCCCGGGACGCGGAAATCGATTACGCCCGACGTCATTGAATTTCGCACAATTGCTCGCGATATTGCATGACGGACGTCATTGCTCGTCATTGTCCGTCAGTCCGCTTGGCGATGACCGAAGCGCCAGTCGATATTGAAAGATCTGCATGCTCACCAAGACCCCGCACCTTTTCGATGAAGCCACCGCCGTGACCGCCGGCGACAGCCGCTGGCAGGGACGGACCAGCCCCGATTACTGGGCGTTCGTCGGCCCGTTCGGCGGCTGCACCGCCGCGACCATCCTGCGCGCGCTGATGCAGCACCCGCAGCGCGCGGGCGATCCGCTGGCGCTGACGGTCAACTACTGCGCGCCGGTCGCCGAGGGCGTGTTCGATCTCGATGTTCGCCTGGTCAAGGCCAACCGTTCGAGCCAGCACTGGTCGGTCGAGATGACGCAGGGCGGCGGCGAGGTCGCGACGCTGGCAACCGCCGTGTTCGCCGAGCGCCGCCCGTCCTGGTCGCACCAGCCGGCCGAATTTCCGGGCGCCGTGCCGTTCGAACAGCTGCGCTCCTTTCCGAAGCTCAAGATGACCTGGGCCAACCAGTACGATTTCCGCTTCGCCGAGGGCGAGCCGAAGTTCGCCGGCGGCGGTGCCGCGAAGCTGCCGTCGAGCCCCTATTCAAAGCTCTGGATCGCCGACCGTGTGCCGCGCAAGCTCGATGCGCTGTCGCTGATGTCGATGTCGGACGCGTTCTTCGGCCGCGTCTTCCACGCAAGGCACGAGCTGGTGCCGTTCGGCACCGTGTCGCTGACCACCTATTTCCACGCCGACGCGGCCAACCTGGATGCGGAGGACACCACCCGCGTGCTCGCCACCGCCGACGCCAAGATCTTCCATAAGAGCTACGGCGACCAGCACGGCGAATTGTGGTCGCCTTCCGGCCGGCTACTCGCGACCACGACGCAGATCGCTTATTTCAAGGCGTAGGCGTTTCGAGCGGATCGGCCTCCGGCTCGCGTGGAGCCGTAGCCAAATATCCACATTGGTCTGTTACGACCGCATTGCCTATTTCAGGGGTTGAGGGAACATTGGCACGTCGCTTCTGTTCCACACCTTTGGGAGCACTGCTGCATGTCCGAAGCCGACACGTCAAAGCCCTCGCGCATCGCCCTGCTTGGCGTTCCCATCGAGATCGGCGCATCGCAGGCCGGCCCGCTGATGGGACCGGACGCGCTGCGCACCGCGGGCATCGCGCGCCTGCTCGAGCAGCTCGACTTCCAGGTCGATGATCACGGCAACCTTGCGATCCCGCAGGTCGTCGCCGACGGCCCGGTGCCGGCCAACACCAGGTTCTATGACGAAGTGAAGACCTGGACCCGCGCGCTCTCCGAGCGCGCCTATTGGCTGGCGCATTCCGGCGCGATCCCGATCTTCATGGGCGGCGATCACTCGCTGTCGATGGGGTCGATCAACGGCGTCGCACGCTACTGGCAGGAAAAGGGCCGGCCGCTGTTTGCGCTGTGGGTCGACGCGCATGCCGACTATAACACGCCGGCTACCACCATCACCGGCAACATGCACGGCATGTCGGCCGCGTTCCTGTGCGGCGAGCCCGGCCTCGACGATTTGCTCGGCGGGCTGCCGCGCGCCTCGATCCCGCCCGATCAGCTCGACCTGATCGGCACGCGCTCGGTCGATCCGCTGGAACGCAAGCTGCTGCGGCAGCGCAATGTGTCGATCGCGGACATGCGCCAGATCGACGAGTTCGGCGTCGCCGTGCTCACCCGCCGCGTCATCGAACGCGTCAGGGCGAAGAACGGCGTGCTGCATGTCTCGTTCGATGTCGACTTCCTCGATCCGGCGGTGGCGCCCGGCGTCGGCACCACAGTGCCCGGCGGCGCGACCTATCGCGAAGCCCATCTCATCATGGAGCTGCTGCACGATTCCGGGCTGGTGCGCTCGCTCGACATCGTCGAGCTCAATCCCTTCCTCGACGAACGCGGCCGCACCGCGCGCGTCGCGGTCGAATTGATCGGCAGCCTGTTCGGCCTGCAGATCACCGACCGGCAGACGCCGAGCAACGCGGTGCTGCCGGAGATGGGGGAGTAGCGAAGCAACAAAGTTGATGTCGTCCCGGCCTAGTGCGCAATTGCGCACGGGAGCCGGGACGACGGTGGAGAATGTGGCGCCGTTCGCTGCTCAGCTTGGACGGATGGAGACGTCGCCGAGCCGGCCGGGCAAACAAAAAGGCGGCCGCGAGGGCCGCCTTTTCAAATCGCGTATCGCTTGCGCGGCTTACTCCGCCGCCAGCTTCACTTCCGGCGCGGCGGCGCGGACTTCGGCGTCGACCTGCGCTTCGAACTTGGCGAAGTTCTTCTGGAACATGCCGATCAGCGCACGCGCGGTCTTGTCGAACTCGACCTTGTCGGCCCAGGTCTTGATCGGATCGAGGATGTGCGGCTCGACGCCCGGCAGCGAGGTCGGCACCGCGAAGCCGAAATACTTGTCGGTGCGGAAGTCGGCGTTGCGCAGCGAGCCGTTCAGCGCCGCGGTGAGCAGCGCGCGGGTCACCTTGATCGGCATGCGGCGGCCGGTGCCGTACTTGCCGCCGGTCCAGCCGGTGTTGACCAGCCAGCAATCGACATTGTGCTTGGCGATCAGCTCGCGCAGCATGTTGCCGTAGACCGACGGATCGCGCGGCAGGAACGGCGAACCGAAGCAGGTGGAGAATTCCGGCTGCGGCTCGTTGCCGAGGCCGCGCTCGGTGCCGGCGACCTTCGCGGTGTAGCCGGACAGGAAGTGATACATCGCCTGCGCCGGCGTCAGCTTGGCGATCGGCGGCATCACGCCGAAGGCGTCGGCGGCGAGCATCACGACGTTCTTCGGATGCGGCGCGCAGCCGGTGCGCGAGGCGTTCGGGATGAAATCGAGCGGATAGGCCGAGCGGGTGTTTTCGGTCTTCGAGCCGTCGTCGAAATCGGGCACGCGATCATTGGCGCCGAGCACGACGTTTTCCAGCACCGCGCCGAAGCGCTTGCTGGCGGCGTAGATTTCCGGCTCGGCTTCGCCGGACAGCTTGATGCACTTGGCGTAGCAGCCGCCTTCGAAATTGAAGACGCCGTCTTCGCTCCAGCCATGCTCGTCATCGCCGATCAGCGTGCGCTTGGGATCGGCCGAGAGCGTGGTCTTGCCGGTGCCGGACAGGCCGAAGAAGATCGCGGTGTCGCCGTCGGAGCCGACATTGGCCGAGCAGTGCATCGGCATCACGCCCTTCTCGGGCAAATAGAAGTTCAGCGTGGTGAACACGCTCTTCTTCATCTCGCCGGCATATTGCGAGCCGCCGATCAGGACGATCTTGCGGGCGAAATCGATCGCGACGACGTTCTCCGACTTGCAGCCGTGGCGCTTCGGATCGGCGCGGAAGCTCGGCAGGTCGATGATCGTCAGTTCGGGCACGAAGCTCGCGAGCTCCGACGCCTCGGGACGAATGAGCAGCGTGCGGATGAACAGCGAATGCCAGGCAAGCTCGGTGAAGACGCGGGTCTTGATGCGATGCTTCGGATCGGCGCCGCCGTAGAGATCCTGCGCGAACAGCGTCATGCCTTCGGCATGCTTGAGGAAGTCGGCATGAAGTGCCGCGAACTGCTCCGAGGTGATCGACTGGTTGCCGGCCCACCACATGCTCTTGTCGGTCAGACCGTCGCGGACCGTGAACTTGTCCTTCGGACTGCGGCCGGTGAACTCACCGGTATCCGCGCAAAGCGCGCCATCGGCCGACAGCACCGCTTCGCCATTACGCAGCGAATGCTCGTAAAGCTGAGGTGCACCGTAGTTCCAATGCACGGCCTTGAGATTTTTTAAGCCGAATTTGTCGGCGCCGAAGGCACCGTTATGCACGCCCGTCTCTTGCACGAAGAACCTCCTCGAACCCGCGTATCCTTGTTCGCGCGAATGTCGCTAGTCGCGCCCCGCCGCGGTGACCGTGATCAGAATATAGCCTCTCGGCTTCGGTCCGGCGACCTAATAGTGGGGATCGCCGGGCTTGCCAAGCCAGTCGAACGGCTTTTGGCTGATTCCAAGGCAGGCCCATCATCTGGCGCAAATACCGCAGCGCGAAACCCTTTCGCCTTGCTTTCGTTTTCTCATTGTTTTCGCAGCAGTCGGGCGACGTTTCGTCGCCTTTCCCGCCGCGCACGGAGCTTTGCGATGCACAAAAAGTGCCAGCCGGCGGGCAGCGCCGTCGCCGATCAAGGCGAACGGCGCGGAGAATGCCGGGTATGCATTTCGCGCTGAGGATGTATCGTTGAGATGAGCCGCCGCGCGTTGACGCGGCGCTGCAGAGCCGAGCATGACCGCCATCGTGTTGCACGCGGCACCACCTGATCGGCATCGAGCTGCAAGTGAGAAGCTGCTGATGAGCAGTTTCGATTGCGCTCAACACACCTTCGTCGAAGCCCGATTGGTTCAACGCTCAACTGCGGTGAATGTTCCGCAACGCGTCGCGTTCGGCGGTGAGGCAATCACTGCCCCCTGGCGATCGGATGATAACGCAATCAGCGCGGCGCAAGCGCGCGTCATCGCGGTGTGGTCGCGATCCGGATGATTTTCCGAGCAGCAGCGCCAGCCATTCTTGCACGCGCATCGAACCAACGGGCGATGACGCAACGCGCCGGCGCGAAATGATCGCGCTGTCAGACCTTGCGCAAACAGGAAGCGGCGCACGGTCGAACGACACCTCGCCTTGAGCGAGCGCGCAATCGAGCCGCCGCAGCCATGCGACACCATGCCTCGCCACGGCCGCAGCACCGCCGCGCGGACAGGTCTTTCTCCTGTCGCTTGCTATTCCTTGGCGCGCGCCTCGCCGGCGAGCCGCACCAGCATCTTGCGCAGCTCGGTGCCGGTGGTGACGCGCTCGGGGAAATCCAGCCGCAGCGTGTCGCGGCCGGCCTGCATGTCCATGCCGTCGGGATCGCAGCCGGTGCAGAGCCAGTCGGCACTTTCCGCGCCGAGCAACCGCGTCGCGTAAAGATTCATGGCCTCGCGGTGATCCTCGTTCATATGCGCCACCGCGCCGGGCTCGGCTTCGAGCAGCCCCTCGGCTCCGCCGAGATCGGTCAGGAATTGCGCGGGTTTGAGGTCCACGATGCGGCCGAACCCGGCAACCAGATGGGCACCGCTTGGCTTGATCCGGAAGAACGAAAAATCCTTAAATTCCACAAAGGCTTCCGCTGACGGATGGGCAGCGAGATAGCGCCGGCGGACGAGCTCCCGCCCGGCCTCCGCGACCTCCTCCGCCTTGCCCGCCAGCATGATCCGGGCGCCCTCCAGCGGATCGCCCTCGGCGCGCTCGTCCAGCATCAGCGACACCCTGCTATCGGCCAGGACGTTCTTGGTATGCAACGCCAGGCGGGAAATCAGCAGGATCGGCGAGCCGTCGGGATGGCTGGCCAGATTGACCAGCGAGCAATAGGGATCGCCGGTGCCGGCCATCAGCGTGGCGAGGGCGCCCTGGCGGCTGCGGCGGAGCAGCGAGCGGGCAAGGTGGGCAGGATCGAGGTCGGCGGTCGGTTGCATGGGGCCTATCGGGTCATTTTATGGGCGAATCTGGCGGGTTCCCTATGAAAAAAGGGCCTTTTCTCATGGTCCAAGGGTGCTATATGGGGACCCATCGCGTGGGTCGCAGAAGCGGATTTTTGCGGAACTCGGTCACACTTCAGCCCAGCTTGCATTGCTCGTTGACCGCGTTCGAAGCCCAATTCTACGGCGCGTCGCCAGAGTGCCCGCCGTCTAAGCCACTCTCATTGTGAAAGCAGCACATGCCCACAATCGCCCTGGTCGACGACGACCGCAACATTCTCACTTCGGTTTCGATCGCGCTCGAAGCCGAAGGCTATCGCATCATGACCTACACGGACGGTGCGTCGGCGCTGGATGGGTTTCGCACGTCGCCGCCCGACCTTGCGATCCTCGATATCAAGATGCCGCGCATGGACGGCATGGAAACGCTGCGCCGGCTGCGCCAGAAGTCCGACCTGCCGGTGATCTTCCTCACCTCGAAGGATGAGGAGATCGACGAATTGTTCGGCCTGAAAATGGGCGCCGACGATTTCATCCGCAAGCCGTTCTCGCAGCGCCTCTTGGTCGAACGGGTCAAGGCCGTGCTCCGCCGCGGCCAGCCGAAGGATCCGACCGCCGCGCCGAAGGAACCGGACGCCCGCGCGCTCGACCGCGGCCTGCTGCGGATGGATCCGGAGCGCCACACCTGCACCTGGAAGAACGAGCCGGTGACGCTCACCGTGACCGAATTCCTGATCCTGCAGGCGCTCGCCACCCGCCCCGGCGTCGTGAAGAGCCGCAACGCGCTGATGGACGCGGCCTATGACGACCAGGTCTATGTCGACGACCGCACCATCGACAGCCACATCAAGCGGCTGCGCAAGAAGTTCAAGGTGGTCGACGACGACTTCGAGATGATCGAGACGCTGTACGGCGTCGGCTATCGCTTCAAGGAAGCCTGATCTGCGCTTCCCGGGCGGCTTGTTAACTGACAGGCTCCGCACGGCTGGGGTAAGCTCGGGCGAACGATTGCTTCGCGGGACGACATCCATACCAACCGGCAGCTTTGCCAGTGCTTGATCGAACGCAGCTCGAGCAAGGCCTGAACACCGAGGACGCGTCACAGCTCCTCGATCAGGACGCCGTTGCCGAAGACGTGGCGCAGGACAGGGGCTGGCGCCGTCCGCTCGGCTGGCTGCGCCGCGCCGGTCAGTTCTTCTTCGCGCTGTCGTTCTCGAGCCTGACGCGGCGCATCGTCTCGCTCAACCTTGCCGGCCTCGTCGCGCTGGTCGCCAGCATCCTCTATCTCTCGCAATTCCGCGCCGGCCTGATCGAGGCGCGCACGCAGAGCCTCCTGGTCTATGCCGAGATCATCTCGGAGGCGATCGCGGCCTCGGCGACCGTCGAAGGCAACACCGTCACCATCGATCCCGACCGCCTGCTCGACCTCAAGCCCGGCGAGAGCTTCGGCCAGCCGGATGAATCGGCCGACTTCCCGATCAATCCCGAGCGGGTCGCGCCGACCCTTCGCCGCCTGATCGCGCCGACCAAGACGCGGGCCCGCATCTTCGACCGCGACGGCGGCCTGATCCTCGACAGCCGCAATCTGTTCGCGCGCGGCGACGTGCTGCGCATGGAGCTGCCGCCGCCGTCGGAGAAGCCGTCGCTCTATGAAAAGACCAAGGCCACGATCAAGACCTGGCTCAACCGCGGCGACCTGCCGATCTATCGCGAGCTCGGTCCCGAAGGCGGCAAGGGTTATTCCGAAGTCGCGCAATCGCTCGAGGGCATGAAGGGCAGCGCTGTGCGCGTCACCGAGCGCGGCGCGATCATCGTGTCGGTTGCCGTTCCGGTGCAGCATTTCCGCGCCGTGCGCGGCGCGTTGATGCTGACCACCCAGGGCGACGACATCGACCAGCTGGTGATGTCCGAGCGGCTCGCCATCCTCAAGATCGGCGGCGTCGCCTCCGCCGTCATGATCATGCTGTCGCTGTTGCTGGCGAGCACGATCGCGGGCCCGGTGCGGCGGCTCGCCGACGGCGCCGAGCGCGTCCGTCACCGCATCCAGACCCGCGTCGAGATTCCCGACTTCACCGGGCGCCGCGACGAGATCGGCCATCTTTCAGGCGCGCTGCGCGACATGACCAACGCGCTGTACAGCCGCATCGAGGCGATCGAGATGTTCGCCGCCGATGTCGCCCACGAGCTGAAGAACCCGCTGACCTCGCTGCGCTCCGCGGTCGAGACGCTGCCTTTGGCGCGCAACGAGAACAGCCGCGCGCGGCTGCTCGCCGTGATCGAGCATGACGTCAGGCGGCTCGACCGCCTGATCTCCGACATCTCCGACGCCAGCCGGCTCGATGCCGAATTGCAGCGCCAGGACATGGCGCCGGTCGATCTGCGGCGGCTGCTGACGACGCTGACCGGCGTCGCCAACGAGACAAGGCTCGGCCACGACGTCGCCGTCGAAGCCCGCTTCGAGGGCCGCGGACCGACTGATACGCTGTCGGTGCCCGGCCATGATTCACGGCTCGGCCAGGTGATCTCGAACCTGCTGTCGAACGCGCAATCATTCTCCAAGCCGGGCGACAAGGTGCGCATCGTCTGCCGCCGCAGCCGCGGCGAGGTCGAGATCGTGGTCGACGATGATGGGCCCGGCATCGGCGAGGACGCGCTGGAGCGGATCTTCGAGCGCTTCTACACCGACCGGCCGCACCAGGGTTTTGGCCAGAACTCCGGCCTTGGGCTTTCGATCTCCAAACAGATCATCGAAGCACATGGCGGACGCATCTGGGCCGAGAACCGCTCTGGCCCTGCGGACGCAGACGGCAACCCCACCATCGTCGGCGCACGCTTCGTGGTCAGGCTGCCGACACTATGAGCGACAATTCGAGCGTGCACGCATCCGCCGTTCTGGTCGGCGAGCGTGCGGTGCTGATCCGCGGCCCATCGGGCGCCGGCAAGTCGCATCTCGCCTTCGACCTGATTCTCGCTGGGCGCACCGGAGCGCTTCCGCCGGCCATTTTGGTGGGGGATGACCGTGTCCATCTCGACACAGCCGGCGAACAATTGTGGGTTCGTCCGGTCCAGCAATTGGCTGGCCTGATCGAGATCCGAGGCCTCGGAATCCGCCATTGTCCGTTCGCAAGTGAAGCCGTGGTCGGCTTGATCGTCGACCTCGCCGCTGACGACGCCGAGCGGCTGCCGCCACTGGAGACGCTCACGATTCGCCTTAATGGTGTTTTGGTACCGCGAATTCCCGTCGGCATTGGCTTCCAACCCCTGCCGCTGGTTGTCGCCGCGCTGACGACAACCTGAAAGTTCATGTTCCCGTAATCTTGCGGCCAATTGTGGGAAGGGAATTGGTAACCATATCACATCCACTATCGCGTCGGATTTTGCCGGCGCAGCCTCCCCTCTCTACCGCCAGGAACCGGGAGACTAGCCAAGATGCCCTCTTGCGTAGGGCCTCTGGATGGTCAAAGTGGCGCGTTCGTGCGGTGCACCAAAGGGCGCCCGCGAGGAGTTTCCAATGATTGGTCTAGTGCTGGTGACCCATGGGCGCCTTGCCGACGAGTTCAGAGCGGCGCTCGAACACGTCATGGGTCCGCAGAAACAAATTGAAGCGATTACGATCGGGGCCGAGGACGATTCCGATCTCTGTCGAAGCGACATCATCGAGGCGGTGAACCGCGTCGATAGCGGCGACGGCGTTGCGATCCTCACCGACATGTTTGGCGGCACGCCGTCCAACCTTGCGATCTCCTGCATGAGCCGCCCGAAGGTGGAAGTGCTCGCAGGCATCAACCTTCCCATGCTGGTCAAGCTTGCCAAGGTTCGCGAGGAGCGTTCGCTGCCCGACGCGATCGCGATGGCCCAGGAAGCCGGCCGCAAATACGTCACCATCGCCAGCCGTGTTCTCGCAGGCAAATGAGCGACGAGGCCCCGGGCGGAAATCAGGTCGGCCCGGGTGTGCCAGCGGGCGCCATTTCCCGTGAACTCCTGATCGTCAACAAGCGCGGCCTGCATGCGCGGGCATCGGCCAAGTTCGTCCAGCTGGTCGAGCGCTTCAACGCCGAGATCTGGGTCACCCGCGGCACCGAGACCGTCGGCGGCACCTCGATCATGGGCTTGATGATGCTGGCCGCCGGGCCCGGCACCACGGTGGTGGTCTCCGCGAAGGGCGACGAAGCACAGCAGGCGCTGGATGCCATCGCCGAACTCGTCGCCAGCAAGTTCAACGAAGAAGGCACGTAACGGCGGGCACGCCCGTTACGCCAATCCATCACCGTCCCCCCCCCCCCCCCCCGCGCAACGGCTTCGCCTTTGTCGCTGGAGGAGCGCGCCGCAAGGCTCGCACCTCAGTGAAGGGCCTGGCGCAGGCACACCGATGCTGCACCCTCCCCTGGAGGGGGAGGGTCGGCTCACATGGAGCACAGCGGAATGTGAGACGGGGTGGGGTGATCTCTCAACACGGGCAGCACCCGAGTGGAGAGACCTTCACCCCACCTCGGTTCGCATTTCATGCGAACCGATCCTCCCCCTCCAGGGGAGGATAAGAAGAGCAGTGTCGACCGTTCAAACAGTCGGTCGCAGCAAGACCAAAGCGATCGCGAAGGCGATCCTTTCGATCGGGTCGAGATCGCTGCCTTTCCAGGATGCCCGGAAATAACTACTTCGCCGGCGGCACCAGATAGACCTTCCAGACCGTCGACGGACCGGGATGGCCGTTGAAGAAGCGCATGGTGGTCATCACCAGCGGCTCGGCATCCTTGGCGTGCTCCGCCATCCACGCCTCGCAGGGCTTCAGGAACACCGGATCGGTGGTGTCGCAGACGCCGATGAAACCGAGACGCTTGGCTTCGTCGAGCGACGTCAGCCCCGACGACCAGGCTTCGCCGGGCACCAGCGATGCCGGATGATCCGGACTGTAGAACGTCATCGGCTCGCCGATATCGGACCGCGCGACGACCACGGCCCAGCGTGAATGGAATCTGTCCTGCCAGGTCTGGGTGAGTTCGCGCGCGAGCTCGGAGCGCGCGGCGTAGGTCGAGCCGCCGATATGGTTGGACGCGATCTCTTGCGTGGCGATGCTGGGCGCGGCGATCAGCGTGGCGATCGTGGCCACGAACCAGATCGCGGTGATCGAGAACAGCGCCATGCGCGGCAAGCGAAGCGAGGGGATCGCGACCAGCGCAAGCGGCACCAGGAAGAACAGCGGGATGCCCCAATCGGTCTTGATATAGACGGTGAACGCCAGCGCGCCGAGCGGCGGCCCGATCGCGACGATCAGCTGGATGATCCAGACGTTGAGCGCCTGCGGAAGGTTGACGGCCGGATTGGGTCCGCGCGACCAGATCCGCGCCAACACGTCCGACGGCCGCCACGGCACCGAGCCCAGGAGCAGCGCCACCAGGCCCAGCACGACGGGAATCGCGAGCAGCCCGACATTGTGCACGACATAGCCGATCACGAGCTGGACGTTGAGTGCGCGGCTCGACAGCGCGTAGACGTCACCGGCATAGGTGAACGGCACGAAGTCCACCTCCTCCAGCCACACCAGATGCGGAATCATCGCCACCGCCATCGTGCCGATCGCAACCCATGGCGCCGGCGAGCGCAGGAATTGCGTCCGTTGCGGATGGATCAGCGCGGCCAGCCCGACGGCGCCGATCATCGTCACCACCCAGTACTTGGTCATCAGCGCCAGCATGCCGGCAAAGCCGAGCCAGAGACCCGACTTGAAGCTGCGCTTCTCGAACGCGTTCAGATAGGCCAGCACCAGCAGCGGCAATGGCACCAGCTGCGCGAGATCGGCGTTGTATTTGAAGCCCTTGAAATTGAAGATCGGGTAGAGCGCGAGCATCACCACCATGAAGAACGCGCGGCGGCGATCGACGACGCGCAGCGCGATCAGCCAGCACACCACCAGCGCGAAGCTGACCGTCGTCATCGCAAGCGCATAGGTCGACCAGTTGGTGACGGGAAAAATTCTGAACCAGACCCCGGCGATCCAGCCCGACAGCGGCGGATGCTTGCCATAGCCGAGCAGGAAGCGCTGGCCCCAGGCATAGGCTTCCGCAACATCCATATGGATGTCCTGTGCGGCCTTGAGCTTGACCAGGATCAGCGTCCACAGCACCGCATGAACCAGCGCGAAGCCGATCACGAACCACAGACTGGTCCTGGGATCGGTGGCGCGCGAGGCGATCCAGGCGGCGATCCGCCGGATCGTCAGCTTGCGGTTGGTGCGCCGGGCGGCGGGGAGCGTGGAGGCGGTCGACATGGCCTGTGCCTGAGGCATGCCCCGGAAAAGTGGAAAGCGGTTTCCCGGAAGGATCATGCCCGAATGGAAGCGGAAGCGCGATGAGTGCTCATCCGCATTTCAGCGCGCTTTAGCGCGTTTTTGTGGCCAGTGAAATCAGCTTGGCGTGAGAACGCCTCCAGCCAGCGGATTCACTTTCCGAGAAGCTCCGGCCGGTGCTCGAAATGCATGGTAGTGACACCATTTGCCGCCCCAGATGCAGCCGTGACGCTCGGCGATGTCGAGGATCTCGCGCGGCATCCGGTTCTCGTAGGAGATGGTCTTGCCCTTGCCGGCCCACAGCCAGTCATCCGAAACTTTCAGGTTGAGGTCGATGGCGGCGGCGTAGCCGTGCATACTCATCCGCCCGGTGTCGGCAACGCGAACGACGATTTTCGAGCCGCCGGACCTGGCCGGAACGTGCCCGAAAAGCGGTCACGGCAACCCCGCCGGAAACGCCGCCGTGATTCGCCGTCACACCGCTGCAAAATACCGCAATTTGGTTGCCCGCGCGGGGGTGCGGATGCTATCCCGCGCCCATGACAACTGCCCCGATTTCGAACATCCGCAACTTCTCCATCGTCGCCCATATCGACCATGGCAAATCGACCCTTGCCGACCGCCTGATCCAGATGACCGGCGGCCTGTCGGATCGTGAAATGGCGGGCAAGGAGCAGGTGCTCGATTCGATGGATATCGAGCGCGAGCGCGGCATCACCATCAAGGCGCAGACCGTCCGGCTGAACTATCGCGCCAAGGACGGCAAGGATTACATCTTCAACCTGATGGACACGCCCGGCCATGTCGACTTCGCCTACGAGGTCTCGCGGTCGCTGGCGGCCTGCGAGGGTTCCCTGCTCGTGGTCGACGCCAGCCAGGGCGTCGAGGCGCAGACGCTCGCCAATGTCTACCAGGCGCTCGACAACAATCACGAGATCGTGCCGGTCCTGAACAAGGTCGACCTGCCCGCGGCCGAGCCCGAGAAGGTCAAGCAGCAGATCGAGGACGTGATCGGCATCGATGCGTCCGACGCCGTGATGATCTCGGCCAAGACCGGCGTCGGCGTGCCCGACGTGCTGGAAGCGATCGTCACCCGTCTGCCGCCGCCGAAGGGCGACCGCGACGCGACCCTGAAGGCGCTGCTGGTCGACAGCTGGTACGACGTCTATCTCGGCGTGGTCGTCTTGATCCGCGTCGTCGACGGCGTGATGAAGAAGGGCCAGCGCATCCGCATGATGGGCACCGGCGCGGCCTACGACATCGAACGCGTCGGCTTCTTCACGCCGAAGATGGAGCAGGTCGAGGAGCTCGGCCCCGGCGAGATCGGCTTCATCACCGCGGCGATCAAGGAAGTCGCCGACACCCGCGTCGGCGACACCATCACCGACGACAAGAAGCCGATCAGCGAGATGCTGCCGGGCTTCAAGCCGGCGATTCCGGTCGTGTTCTGCGGCCTATTCCCGGTCGACGCCAACGACTTCGAAACGCTCCGCGCGGCGATGGGCAAGCTGCGGCTGAACGACGCAAGCTTCTCCTACGAGATGGAAACCTCCGCCGCGCTCGGCTTCGGCTTCCGCTGCGGCTTCCTCGGCCTGCTGCATCTGGAGATCATCCAGGAGCGGCTGTCGCGCGAATTCGACCTCAATCTGATCGCGACCGCGCCGAGCGTGATCTACAAGATGAAGCTGACCGACGGCACCGAGCTCGAGATCCACAACCCGGTCGACATGCCCGACGTGGTCAAGATCGCCGAGATCGAGGAGCCGTGGATCGAGGCGACGATCCTCACGCCCGACGAATATCTCGGCAGCGTCTTGAAGCTGTGCCAGGACCGCCGCGGCTCGCAGAAGGAGCTCACTTATGTCGGCTCCCGCGCGATGGTGAAATACGACCTGCCGCTCAACGAAGTGGTGTTCGACTTCTACGATCGCCTGAAGTCGGTCTCCAAGGGCTACGCCTCGTTCGACTATCATCTGACCGACTACAAGCCGGCCGATCTGGTCAAGATGCAGATCCTGGTCAACGCCGAGCCGGTCGACGCGCTGTCGATGCTGGTGCATCGCACCCGCGCCGAAGGCCGCGGCCGCGCCATGGTCGAGAAGATGAAGGAGCTGATTCCGCCGCACATGTTCCAGATCCCGATCCAGGCGGCGATCGGCGGCAAGGTGATCGCGCGCGAAACCGTCCGCGCGCTGCGCAAGGACGTCACCGCGAAGTGCTACGGCGGCGACATCACGCGCAAGCGCAAGCTTCTGGAGAAGCAGAAGGAAGGCAAGAAGAAGATGCGGCAGTTCGGCAAGGTCGACATCCCGCAGGAAGCCTTCATCGCCGCACTCAAGGTGGATAGTTGAGGCGACGCTGCCGGCGCGACTGTTGCGCATTCTTGTCCCAGCAACAAAACGCACCATGATTTGAATCGCCACTGCATCGCGCCCCGACTAGACTGCGATCATGTTGCGCATCCCGTCCCTCCTTATCGTCATCCTCGCACTACTGCAGCCGGATCTGAGCTCGGCCGCCTCCTCGAAGAAGCGGCACGGCACCCGCTGGCACGGCTATGGCTTCCTGCCCGGCTACCGGCAGCCGCCGAACCAAACCATTCCGGTGTTCGGCCCGCGCGGCGCGGCTCGCGGCTACCCGGACTACTCGCCGCAATATTGGTATGGCGGGGATTGGTACTATTTCGGCCGCCCCGGATTCTACCGCGGCCGCTACAATGGCGGCAGTTTTGGCCCGTGCTGGACCTGGACGCCGATCGGGCGGGCCTGGCAGTGCGGCTAGCGGCGCGTCGCTGCGACATCCTGCGCATGCAACGCACAATCCGCTGATCCCGGAATGAGAGGCATGTTGCCCGTCATGTTGCCCCTGGACCTCAGATAGGCCAGCATCCTCCCTGTGCGCACCACAACAAACAACAGCGCCGGGGAAACGCATGAGCAAGGCCGCTCGGTTGGATTATGGCTGGGTCGTCGTCGGCGCGGGCGCACTGATGACCTGCGTCGGCTTCGGCACCATGCTGTCGCTCGCGGTATTCCTGCAGCCGATCTCGGATGCGATGGGCTGGTCGCGCGCCGGCGTCTCGGCGGCGGCGACGCTGGATTTCCTCTGCATGGGTTTTGCGGCGTTCGCCTGGGGCGCGCTGTCCGACCGCTTCGGCACCCGCATCGTGGTGCTGGCGGGCAGCCTGCTGCTCGGGCTTGGTCTGGTGACGGCAAGCCAGGCGCAGAGCCTGTGGCAATTCCAGCTCTGCTTCGGCGTGCTGATCGGGATCGCCGCCGGCAGCTTCTATGCGCCGATGATGGCGCTCGCCAGCGCCTGGATCGACAAGCATCGCAGCCTCGCCGTTGCGCTGGTGTCGGCCGGCATGGGCGTGTCGCCGCTGACCGTCGCGCCGTCGGCAAGCTGGCTGATCACGGCCTATGACTGGCGCTTCGCGATGCTCGTGATCGGCATCGCCGCATGGGCGCTGCTGATCCCCGCGTCGTTCCTGGTGCGCCCGGCGCCGCAGGGAACGGACGTCGCAATCCCGACCGCCGCGAACGCGCCGCAGACCGAATGGACCGCGGCGCAGGCGCTGCGCACGCCGCAATTCATGACGCTGGCACTGGCGCATTTCGCCTGCTGCGCGGCGCATTCCGGCCCGATCTTCCACATGGTGTCCTACGCCATGGTGTGCGGCATCGCGCCGCTCACCGCCGTCACGGTCTACAGCCTCGCCGGCTTCTCCGGGCTCGGCGGCCGGCTGCTGCTCGGCGTGCTCGCCGACCGGCTCGGCGCCAAGCCGGTCCTGGTCGGCGGCCTCCTGGTGCAGGCGCTGTCGATCGCGACCTATCTCGCGGTGGCGCAGCTCGGCGAGTTCTACGCGCTGTCTGTCGTGTTCGGGCTCGCCTATGGCGGGGTGATGCCGCTCTACGCCGTGCTGGTGCGCGAGTTCTTCGGCGCGCGCATCATGGGCACCGTGTTCGGCGCGGTGTCGGCCTTCGCGAGCCTCGGCATGGCGCTCGGGCCGTGGGCCGGCGGTTACGTGTTCGATACGTTCCACGGCTATACGTGGCTGCACGCCGGTTCCTTCGCGATCGGCCTCGCCGCGGTCGCCGTGGCGCTGAGCTTCTCGACCAAGCGCCAGCCGTCGCTCGATCTCGGCCGCGCCGCCGCCTGAGCGCGGATGCATTCGTCACTCGCGCACACGCGCACAGCGGATGGATAGCTGATCTGCATCGGCGCCGTCCCGCCTTGCCCTCTCCTGCCGGATGCGCCACCATCGCCTGGCCTGCCCAACAAGAATGACAGAAGGCGCCGAGGACACGCATGAACAAGCCGCAGGGAGTAGACCTTGTCGAGCGGGCGCGCGCGCTGGCGCCGCTGATCACGAGTGAAGCCGACGAGATCGAACGGACACGGCGGCTGACGCCATCCGTCACCGCGGCGCTGGTCGAGAACGGGCTGTATCGCGCATTGCTGCCGAAGCGTTTTGGCGGCGCCGAGGCGACGCTGGACGCGTTCATGCAGATGCAGGAGGAGATCGCCAAGGCCGATGCATCCACGGCCTGGTGCCTCGGCCAGTGCAGCGTCTGTGCCATGACCGCGGCCTATCTCGAGCCCGACGCGGCCCACGAGATCTTCAACACCGCGCCCGGCATTCTCGCCTGGGGCGCGATCGCCCACGAGGTTCGTGCCGAGCCCGGCGGCTATCACGCCAGCGCGCGCTGGGATTTCGCCTCGGGCTCACGGCAGGCGAGCTGGCTCGGCGCCCATGTCCGCGTCGTCGAGGCCGACGGCTCACCGCGCAAGAAGGCCGACGGTTCGCCGGAGATCCGCACCATCCTGTTCCCGATGTCGCAGGCCGTGATGTACGACGTCTGGGACGTGATCGGCCTGAAGGGCACCGGCACCGATTCCTATTCGGTCGACAACCTCTTCATTCCGGAAAAATTCGCCGCGCTGCGCGACGATCCCGCCGCGTGCCGCGAGAGCGGCCCGCTCTACAAGCTTTCCACCAACATGGTGTTCAGCATGGGCTTTGCCGCCACCTCGCTCGGCGTCGCGCGCGCCATGCTCGACGCGGCGACCGAGCTTGCCCGCGGCAAGACCCCGCAAGGCCTCAAGGCGATGCGCGACAACAATGCCGTGCAGGGCCAGATCGGCCGCACCGAGGCCAGCCTGCGCGCCGCGCGCGCCTATCTATACGCGACGGCGCACGACGTCTGGAGCGATCTCGCGAGCGGCGCCCCGATCACCGAGGCACATCGCGTCGCGATCCGCATCGCCTCGACCTGGACCATCCACCAGTCGGCCTCGGTGGTCGACATCGCCTATCACATGTCGGGGGCAACGGCGGTATTCGCCAAGAATCCGTTCGAGCGGCGGTTTCGCGACATGCACGCGATCGCGCAGCAGATCCAGGCCCGCGACACCCAGTATGAGGACGCCGGCAAGGCGATTTTGGCAGGCAATCTCGACGCTCCGCCGACCGCGCGCTGAAGCATGATCCGGAAAAGTGCGAAGCGGCTTTCCGGAAAGATCATGCTTAAAGAAGAAGCCAAGGCGCGATGAAGTCAGATTGAACCAGGGCGTACTCACCTATCTGGTTGGTCTCGCACCGGCGCTGTTCGCCGGCGGGCCGGTCGTATTTGGGATGTCGTTGTGGCGAAGGTTCGGGATTTTGCACGCTCCTGGCGCAGGATGCGTGGGTAGGCATTTTGCTCGCGGGAACTACGTTTATCACTTCTTCACCTAGAAGGTCTTCGCGACCCTTTGAGACCCGCTCCGGCCTCCCCTGCCCCGAGACATGTCGCTGCACTGCGCGCGCCAACTTACTCTGGCAATCCGGCTTTCCTCAATCCTTCTTCAAATCGCGCAAGGTCATCGGCCCGTCGATGAGGCACCAGATCGCGTATGCTGGACACCCGGAGCGCGGGATGGAGTTGCCGAAGACGCGCCATTGCCTTGTGCGCCTGTTCGGGGCGGCCGGCCATCGCGTTGCTGGCGGCGGCCACGCGCAATCCAGCGGGAAATTCTGGGTTGTATTGCAGCGCCATTGCCGCCCACGACGCTGCCTCTTCATAGCGGCCCAGCAGGAAGTGCGCATATGCCGTCCCGGTTCGCATGCCCGCTATCCGCGAATCCAATGGGTTCAGACGCATGGCGTGCGCGAAGCATTCGAGTGCCGGATCCGGCTCGCAGAGCCAGTTTTTAACCCAACCACTAAAGTGCCACGCCTCGGCCAAATTGGCATTGAGCAAAAGTGCGTGGTCGATCAAGGCGGCACCTTGCTCGAAATCACCAACGATGTAGGCGAAAGCCCACCCGCTCGCACTGAGTGCGATTGCATCATCTTTGCCCAACTCGGCTGCTCGTCTAGCGAGCAGTGTTACTCGCACAATCTCTTCCGCGGCGCCTGAAAACCAACCAATGCCCTTGCCATACGCGTAGCAAGAGGCGGCACGACCGTACGCGGCCGCAAAATCCGGATCGAGTTCAGTCGCGCTGTTGAATAGCCGCAATGCGTCGTCGATCGCCTGCCGGTTGGTATCGATCTGATAAAATCTGGCCAATCCGCGCAAATAGACCGTGTACGCGTCGAGACTTTCTGTTGGCTTGCGCTTGGCGCGCTCAATCTCTGCTTTCTCAACCGTCGGGGCGATCGCTCCAACGACGCTCTCAGTTACCTGGTCCTGCAGATCGAAGACGTTTCCGAGCTCGCCCTCAAATCGGTCGGCCCAAAGATGTGCCCCGGTGGCGGAATCTATGAGCTGGCCGGTGATGCGCATGCGGCCCAAAGCTTTTCGGACACTGCCTTCCAGTACGTAGCGCACCCCAAGTTCGCGCCCGATTTGCTTAACATCGACGAGACGCCCCCTGTATGTGAAGCTCGAGTTGCGTGCGATGACGAACAGGGCCTTGAACCGAGACAACGCTGTGATGATGTCTTCGGCCATTCCATCGGCGAAGTAATCCTGTTCCGGATCGGAGCTGAGGTTGGTAAAGGGGAGAACGGCCACGGAGGCCTTCTCAGGGAAGGGAAGATTCAGTGTTGGCCCCTGCACGGGAGCATCGCCGATTGCCCCGCCCACGAGCCTCGTTGCTTCCTGCACAGTTCCGACGAAACGGAAGCCCTTGCGCGGAAGTGTCTTGATCAATCTCTGTTCTCCGCCGGAATCGCCGACGGCAGTGCGGGCAGCATTCAAGCGCGTCGTGAGCGCAGCGTCGGACACGCTCCGCCCGCGCCAAATGGCATTGATGAGATCGTCCTTGCTGACGACGCGCTCCCTGTTGCGGATCAGATAATCCAGCAGATCAAACACCTGTGGTGCGACGGAGACGACGTCCGCCCCGCGATGCAACTCGCGCCGGTCAGGGTCGAATGCATACTCCTCGAAGAGATAGCGCAAGATGCGAATCCCCTTGGCTTGGGCCTCGCCGGAAATCGAAAGAATAAGCTGCCGGTGAGGAAAATGTAAGCTGCCGGTCAAGCGTGCCCGCCGATCTCGCGGCACCCTCGTGCCGGTGAAAAAAGCCGTCCCAGGAGACACCGCAATGAGCACGACGCACGGCACAACGTGGCTGGAACGGACATCCGTATCGATCCAGCATGTCGCCAGCTTCATCTGGACATATTGGGATGCCTTTCAGGAGCGCCGCGAGCGCCAAAAACTGCGCGACGCCCTGTCCAACTTAAGTGACAGGGAGCTGGTGGATATCGGCACCACGCGCGGCGAGATCGACTACGTCGCCTCGCACCGAGGTATTGACGCGCGAGGCATCCGATCCGGCGAATGGCTGCGATACCTGCCGACGGTGGACGGCCAAATTTTGCCCACCGACTTCCGCTAGGGTCAGAAGCTGGAAGACGACTAACCGCCGTGATGTCTGCTAAGAGCAGAAGCGGACAGCGAACTGCGCCGCTGTCACGCAACGCGACTACCCGGTTGATCAGGAACCGATCTGGCCCCGATCGGCAAGAAGAAGGGGTATGCGTCCATCATATCGTACTGCAAACCGAAAGGCTCGTTCGACTCCGAGCGGTTAGAGAAATGGTCCGTCGAGACATACGCCCTGACCGCGTGGAGGTCGCCGCCCCACGAGGCTCCCCTCACCGAGCCGCGTGGTACGAAAGTAGGCACCGGCGGCCACGGCTGCGGCACGAATACCGGCGGCGACAACATCCGGTTGTTAAGCTTTTTCTGAGAGGTTGCGGACGGCGCTAATGCCTGGAGTTCCGCTGGTCCCATGTTCACGCTTCGATCGATTGCCGCCCGCCTGATCCTGGCGATTTCACTGACCGTTGCGGTCGCCTGCGCCATCCTCGGCGGCTTCTCCATCAGCCAGCAGCGGGCGCTGACCCGGCTCGCGCTCGATCAGCAGCTCAAGCTGCAATATGACAGCGTGATTGCGGCGATCGACTACGAGGGGCGCGCCGCGCTTGCGGTCTCGGCGGTCATCGCGGCCTTGCCGCCGGTCGAGGACGCCATCGCCAAAGGCGACCGCGACGGCCTCGGAAAGCTGCTCGGCGCCTCCTGGGCGTCGATGAAGGCGCAGGGCATCCCGCTGATCTCGTTCTGGCAGCCCCCGGCGACCAGCTTCTACCGGGTGCATGCGCCGAAGACATTCGGCGATGACGCCTCGACGCGGCGCACGACGGTGGTGGAATCGAACAGGACCGGCAAGCCGATCGTCGGCGTCGAGCCCGGCCGCGAGGCGCTGTCGATCTTCGGCATGACCCCGATCATGCACGAGGGCAAGACGCTGGCCAATGTCGACGTCGGCGCCGCCTTCGGCAAGGAATTCGTCGACCGCGCCAAGAAGCGCTTCGGCATCGACCTTGCCGTACATTCCTTCGACGGCCAGAGCTTCAAGCGGCTGTCCTCGACCTTCGGCGACACCGTGGTCGCGACCCAGGACGAGCTCAAGCGCGTCATGAACGGCGCGGCCCTGCTGCGTGACGCTGTTCTCGACGGCCATGCGGTCGAGCTCTATCTCGGACAGATCAAAAACTACGCCGGCGAACCGGTTGCCGTGCTCGAGATCGTCAAGGACACCAGCGACTATGAAGCCGCCGCCGCGAGCGCGCAGCGCAATCTGATCCTCGGCGTGGTCGCGATCATGGCCGCCGCCGTGCTGCTCGCGTTCCTGCTCGGCCGCGGCCTGTCACGGCCGCTCACCGCGATCACCGCGGTCATGAACCGCCTGTCCAGCGGCGACACCAGCGTCACGATCCCCGGCAGCGAGCGCCGCGACGAGCTCGGCACGATGGCGAAGGCGGTCGATGTGTTCCGCCGCAGCATGGTCGAAACCTCCTCGCTGCGCGAGGCGCAGGAGGCCGACAAGGTGAAGGCGGAGGCCGACAAGCAGGCCTTGCAGCGGCAGATGGCCGATCGTTTCGAAGCCGACGTCAAGGGCATGGTCGCCGCCGTCGCGCAGTCCTCGGGCGACATGCAGCGCGTCGCGGGCGAGATCACCGCCAGCGTCAACGGCGCCTCCGAACGGACCTCGGCGGCAGCCGTGGCGTCCGAGGAAGCCTCGGCCAGCGTCAATGCGGTCGCCGCCGCAACCGAAGAGCTGGCGTCGTCGATCACCGAGATCGGCCGCCAGGTCACCCATTCCAGCCGTGTCGCCGACAGCGCCGTGACCAAGGCCATGGAGACCACCGAGATGGTGACCAGCCTTGCCGCATCGGCAGAGAAGATCGGCGACGTGCTGCGCCTGATCAGCGCGATCGCGAGCCAAACCAATCTGCTGGCCCTCAACGCCACCATCGAGGCCGCGCGCGCCGGCGAGGCCGGCCGCGGCTTTGCCGTGGTCGCCGCCGAGGTGAAGGACCTGGCGAGCCAGACCGCGAAGGCGACCGAGGAGATCGCCGGCCAGGTCGGCGCAATCCAGTCAGCCACCGGCAACTGCGTCAGCGCGATCGGCGACATCAGCGGTACCATCCGGGAGATCTCGGGTATCGCCACCGCGATCGCGGCCGCCGTCGAGCAGCAGGACTCGGCGACGCGAGAGATTGCCCGCAGCGTACAGCAGGCCTCCACCGGGACCGTCGAGGTCTCCGCCAATATCGCGGGCGCGAGCCAGGCCGCCGGCCAGTCGCGGGCCCTCACCGGCAATGTGCTGGATACGTCCGGCCAGCTCGGCGATCACGCCGCCGCGCTGTCGCACAGCGTCGACACCTTCCTCGCCGGACTGCGCAACGCCGCCTAGAGCCGCATTGCATGGCTTCAAGTCACGGCCAGGGCAGTACCGGCGGCGGAGCCGATCGCTCCGCCTCGTCGTCCGGCCCTGCCCCAGTCCGGCCCCAGTCGCGCATGAACGGCATCTTCAGCAGTCCGCGCAGCGACTGCTTCTCGGGATCGTCGAAGCCGTCGAGGCCGTAGCGCAGCTCGGCGAAGCGCGGACCGCGATGATAGGTGCCGCCGAGCCGGTCCCAGATCGAGAGCAGGTTGGAATAATTGCTGTCGGTTTCCGGCTGATGACGCGAATGATGCATCTTGTGCATGTTCGGCGTCACGAAGACGAGCCGCAGCCAGCGGTCGAGCCGCTCTGGCAGGCGGATGTTGGCGTGCTCGAACTGGGCGTTCAACGCCGACAGCGTCAGATAGCTGACCAGCACCCAGGCCGGCGTTCCGAACACCAGCACGCCTGCGATGTGCCAGCCGATCCGCCACAGCGTCTCGCCGGGATGCTCGCGGAACGCCGTCGTGACGTCGACGAAGCGGTCGGCGTGGTGCATGCGGTGGAAGCGCCACATCCAGCCGAGCTTGTGCATGGAGACATGGGCGAAATAAGCGAACAGGTCGAGCCCGATGATGCCGAGCAGGAGCTGTTTCAGGGGTGACAGGCCGAGCCAGTGCGACAGGCCGAATTTCGCATCCAACGTCCATTGCGCGGCCAGCGGCGACAGCGGGCTGAGCAGCAGGTTCACGCCGACGAAGATCACGGTGATGGCGGCGTTGCGGCCGATATTGCGCAGCCGGTCGCTGCGGCCATAGCTGAATAGCGGAAACGCGGCCTCGAACAGCAGCACGATCGCGAACGACGCGAGCAGGAACGCGATCCGCGCGCCGGTCGACGGCAGCTCGACGTGAGCCATCTCAGCCGCGCCCGGATGCCACAGAAGCTTTGCAAAGCCGATCATGCCGAATGCTCCTCTTTACAAAATGAATATTCGTTCTTTATAATAGCGGCGAATGATCGTCAAGCCCGCCGCGTCGGCCGGCCGCGACCGGACAAGGACCCCACAATGCCGAAGGTGAAACCCGAGACCCTGGCGATCCGCCGCGAGGAGATTTTGCAGGCCGCGGAGATCTGCTTTGCGCGCCAGGGATTTCACCAGACCACGATCCAGGACGTCATCAAGCAGTCCGGGCTCAGCGCCGGCTGCATCTACGGGCATTTCACCAGCAAGGAAGAACTGATCCAGGCGATCGGCGAAAGCCGCCATGGCCGCGACAGCGCGCTGCTGGCGCTCAAGGATCCACCGGACGATGTGTTGCAGAGCCTGCGGTCGATCGCCCGCGCCCTTCTCGGCGACCTGCAGAAGGAAGAAGGCCTGCGCGCCCGCCGCGTCGCGTTGCAGCTCTGGGCCGAGGCGCTGCGCGACGACGTGGTCCGCGACCAGGTGACGAGCGGAATCCGCCAGCCGATCGCCCTGATCGTGGACCTGCTGCGGCGCGGCCAGAAAAGCGGCGCGATCGATCCTCACGTGCAGCCACGCGGCGCGGCGCGGGCGATGGTGGCGATGTTCCAGGGCATCGTGCTGCAACGGCTGTGGGGCGAAACCGTCTCGACCGCGGAGGCGATGCACGCCTTCGACATCTTCCTTGCCGGCCTTGCCGCCAGGCGCTGATGGGGGATGCGGTGATCATCCACGACCTCCTCGCCGGCATCGGCACGGGCCTCGCCGGCGGCCTCACCGCCGGGCTGCTCGGCGTCAGCCCCGGCGGCGGACTGGTCGTGTTCTTGGTGCTGCTGCTCGGCGCCGGCCAGCATGTCGCGCAAGGCATCTCGCTGGTCGCGCAGGTGCCGCCGACCAGCCTCACCGGGATCCGGCGCTATTGGCAAAGCGGCAACCGCACACCATTGCGCTGGATCGCGCTGCTGACAGTCGGCTTCGTCGCCGGCGGAGCGGCCGGCGCGCTCGCCGCCAACCATGTCGTCGAGTCCGCGCTGCGCTGGACTTATGTAGCCTATCTCGTCGTGCTCGACGCGATGCTGATCCTGCGCGGCGGACGCGACCAGGCGAAGCACGACGACAAGGGCACCGCGCGCGACATATCCTGGGCGGCGCTGCTCATTGTCGGGCTGCTGGCAGGCCTGTCGTCGGGCTTTCTCGGCATCGGCGGCGGGCTGGCGACCGTGGTCGGACTGAGCGCCGTGCTCGGGGTGCCGCAGCATCAGGCGCAGATGGCCAGCCTCGTGATGTCGCTGATCCCGACCACCATCCCCTCGGCCTGGATCTATTGGAGCGAGGGCTCGCTCGCATCATGGCCGGTGCTGGCGGGCGTTATCGTCGGCCTGCTGGCCGGCACTGATCTCGGCGCCCGCGCCGCCAACCGCATCGACCGCGCGCGGTTGCGCAGCGCGATGATCGTCTTCATCTCGCTGATGGCGGTCTATATGATCTTCAAGGCGCTGTGATAGATAGACGTGGATACGTCGTCCTCGCGGAGCCCACCATGCGCAAGCCGCCAGCATCGACCAGCAAGGCAGCGCGACGGCCGCACACCAAACCGGCAGTTGCGCTGTTCGACGCGTACCCTGCCCCCGTCAGGGCCAGGCTGCTGGCGCTGCGGCGCCTCATCTTCGAGACTGCGAAGGCGACCAAAGGCGTCGGCGCGCTGGAAGAGACATTGAAGTGGGGCCAGCCGAGCTACCTCACGCCTGAGACCGGCAGCGGCAGCACGGTCCGGATCGATCAGGTGAAGCCGGCCACCGACCGCGTCGCGGTCTACTTCCACTGCCAGACCAATCTGGTCGAGACCTTCCGCGAGCTCTATCCAGAGCTCAGCTACAGCGGCAACCGCGCCATCCTGCTCGATGTCGCGGGCAAGCTGCCGGAGGTAGCGCTGCGCCACTGCGTGGCGCTGGCGCTGACTTATCACCTCAACAAGAAAGAATCGTAGGACGTGAAAAGCGCGGCGGTGCGCTCCCTCTCCCCGTTCTTACGGGGAGAGGGTTGGGGTGAGGGGCCGTCTCCGCACATTCGGTGATAGCTGCGTTCGCGGAGAATCCCCCTCACCCGGAACGCATCTAACGATGCGTCATAGCCGAAGCTCTGCTTCGGCGTTGCCAAGAACGGCCGCCGAAGGCGGCCTATGCCTCTCCCCGCACGCGGGGCGAGGTAAGGGGAGCCCGTCGCTCGATTCGAGGTAACATCTCTTCCTCTAGGCTCCACTACGCCACCAGCGCGGTCGCCACGCGCTGCGCCTTCAGCAGGCTGACGACCTCGGCGTTCGGCCGGGCGCGGCTGAACAGGAAACCCTGGCCCTCGTGGCAACCTTCGGCGCGCAGACGGCTCAACTCCGCCTCGGTCTCGACGCCCTCGGCGGTGATGGTGACGCCGAGCCCGATGCCGAGACTGACGATCGAGCGCACGATCGCCTGCGCGTCCGGGTTCGCGCCGAGGTCGCGCACGAACGACTGGTCGATCTTGATCTTGTCAAACGGGAAGCTGCGCAGATAGCTGAGGCTGGAATAGCCGGTGCCGAAATCGTCCATCGACATCCGCACCCCGAGCGCGCGCAGCGCATGCAGCGTCGCCAGCACCTGGCTACTCTTCTCGAGCAGCAGCGTCTCGGTGATCTCGAGCTCGAGCCGCCGCGCCGGCAGGCCGGATTGCCGCAGCGCGTCGGTGACCAGCGCCAGCAGATTGCCGGTGCGGAATTGCAGCGGCGACAGATTGACCGCGACGCGCACGTCGTCAGGCCATTGCGCCGCGTCCATGCAGGCACGATGCAGCATCAGCGCGCCCAACGGATTGATCAGCCCGGTCTCCTCCGCCACCGGGATGAACTCGCCCGGCGAGATCATGCCGCGCTCCGGATGCGGCCAGCGCACCAGCGCCTCGAAGCCGGTGATGCGCCCGGTCGCAAGATCGACCAGCGGCTGGTAATAGGGCCGCAGATCTTCGTTCTGGATCGCATCGCGCAGGTCGATCTCGATCTTGCGGCGGCTTTGGGCGCGCGCGTCCATCTCCGCCTCGAAGAAGGAGAAGGTGCCGCGGAATTCGCTCTTGGCGCGCGACAAGGCCATGTCGGCGCTCTTCAACAGCTTTTCGGAATCCTCGCCGTCGCCGGGCGACATCGCGATCCCGATGCTGGCGCCGATCACCACCGAGTGCCCCTCGAGCAGATAGGGCTCGCCGATCGCATCCAAGATCCGCCGCGCCAGCAGCACCGCGTCCTCGGGCCGCATCACGCCGCCCTGCACGATGGTGAACTCATCGGAGTTGAGACGGGCCAGCGCATCTTCCTCGCGCAGCGTCGAGCGGAGGCGCTTTGCCACCGCGCGCAGCAGCTTGTCGCCGATGCCGTGACCGAGCGTCTCGTTGACCGCCTTGAAATTGTCGAGACCCAGCATCAGCACCGCGACCTTGTCGGTGGAGCGGCGGGTGTGCTGCAGCATCTCGTCCATCTGCTGGCGTAGCAGATTGCGGTTGGGCAGGCCGGTCAGGCTGTCGTGCTGGGCCATGAAGGCGAGCCGCGCCTCGGCGCGCTTGCGTTCCGTGATATCCATCAGCGCGAGCAGCATCGCCGGCTGGTCGCCATGCATCAGCTGGCGCGAATAGATCGCAAGGTCGATCAGCCTGCCGTCGGCGCGGACATGCTTCCAGGTCCGCGCCGCCTGCTCGTCGCTGCTGCGGCCCGCCGCCCAAGGCAGGTCAGCATCGAACGCCTGCAGGCTCCTGATCGTCATCCGCTCGAATTCGGCGCGGACGTAGCCGTAATGCGCGATCGCGGCGTCGTTGACGGCGAGGATCCGCTCGCCGTCGAGCGCGCACAGGATCATCGGCACCGGATTGCCGTCGAACAGCAGGCGGAACGACGCCTCGCGCTGCTTCAGCTCGGTGATGTCGACCCGCAGGCCGACGATGCCGCCATCCGAGGTCAGCCGCTCCTCGATCAGCACGACGCGGCCGTCGGCCAGCACCTGCTCGTGCCGCGCGCCGGGCTGGTACATCTTCTTGAGCCGTTCGGCGATCCACTCCTCCTCGCGGCCGGCGGCCTCCGGATAATCGCCGCGCGCGACGCCGATACGGATGGTGTCTTCCAGACGCGCACCGTGCTCGAACAGATCGGAGCTGCGCTTGTAGATTTCCGAGTATTTCTTGTTCCAGAGCGTGTAACGGCCTTCGTGGTCCAGGAACACGATGCCCTGCGGCAGGATGTCGATCGCCTCACGCAGCCGCGCGTTGGATTTGCGCGCCTCGGCGATCGCGGCCTCGGCCTGCGCGCGCTGGCGCACCAGTTCGCCGATCTCGACCGCGGGGCGGCGCGATCTGCCCGACACTTTCGGCATCGGTGTGGGCCGGCGGCCCCGAGGACGGGACAGTTTGGCCTGGTTCGGTTTCTTGGTGTTTTTCTTCGGCCGCATCATCGGCATCGCACGCCCCACGCGCATTCCAGTTCGGCGATATATCTGCGATAAGTCTCTGAAAAATTGGTATCTCTTGGCGCGTAGCTGCGCTGCCTCAGAAGCCCTTGCATGCCTGCTTTGCAGGCGAATTCACGCCGGGCGCGAGTCTGCTCCCGGCGCGCCAGCGGCGCACGGCACAGATTCGCAGCGTGGAAGCGCCGGCGCTTGGTGAAGGAAGCGTAAATCGGCGCGCGATTGCACATTGAATGCGCCGAAGACGCTTCAAGCGCATCAATGTTCGTCAGCGTGCGGCAGGGTTATCGCGCGGTTAAAGTGCGACGCGCCTCAGCCTTCGGATTTTGCCGGATCATACCTTAAAGCGCGATGAGATTAGGTTGAATCGTCATCGCGCCTTAGCTCTTTGTTTGAGCATGATCTTTTCGGAAAACCGCTTCGCACTTTTCCGGATCATGCTTTAGTTGGTGATCTCGATGCGCGTGCCGCCGCGGCCGTTGCGCTCGACCAGCCCATAGAGCTGGGCTGCGTGCGAGGGATGCAGGCGCACGCAGCCATGCGAGGCCGGCCCGCCAAGGCGCGTGAGTTCGTATGTTCCATGGATGGCAAAGCCGCGGTGGAAGAAGATCGAGTGCGGCATCGGCGAGTTATAGTACTTCTTCGAGTACCAGCGGCGCGCCAGCATCTGCGGACGGAATACCCCACTCGGCGTGCCATAGCCGCGGCGGCCGGTCGACACCGGCCAGTTGTAGCGTCTCGCGCCATCGACGCTGACCGCCATGCGCTGCGATGATTTATCGATGTGAACGACGACATCGGCCCGCGCCGGCGAGAGCGCCAAAATCGGCGCGGCAATCGCGGCGGCAAACGCCAGCCGTACGCACGATACGCTCGTCACAATAACGCCTACCCTGAAATTATTGCGGACATGATGTCGCCCACAACGTGCGCTTGTAAAGTGGCGTGGCTCACATCGGAGCCTGGAAGCCGCGGGTAATCTTAATCCACCCTGTGGGCGATCAAGCGAATGGGATGAAAGCGCGGTCCGCCTGCTCCGAATCCATGCTAGCCTTGCGCCGACAGAGTGATCCGAATGACACCCCGCCTGCGTCTGTTCCCACTCCTGATCTTCGCCCTCGTCGCCTGCACCATCTCCGCGCGGGCGCAGGACAGGGGCTCGCTCAATCCACAGCCGCTGCCGCCGCTCGCCAACCCTGACGATCCGAAGATCGGGGCGAAGCAGCTGTTCGCGCGCAAGGTTTTGCCGGCGGCGTTGCCGACCCGGTCGATCGGCGGCTACACCAAGGGTTGTCTCGCCGGCGCCGCGCAGATGCCGCTCAACGGCGAGACCTGGCAGGTGATGCGCCTGTCGCGCAACCGCTACTGGGGTCACCCCAACATGATCGCGCTGCTGAAGCGGCTGGCGGCCAACGCGCACAAGGACGCCGGCTGGCCGGGCATCCTGGTCGGCGATATCGGCCAGCCGCGCGGCGGCCCCGCGCTCTCCGGTCACGCCAGCCACCAGATCGGACTCGACGCCGACGTCTGGCTGACGCCGATGCCCGATCGCAAATTGTCGCGCGAGGACCGCGAGGAGATGTCGGCGGTGATGATGGTGCGCGACGACCGGCTCGACATCGATCCGCGCGTCTTCACGCCGGGCCACGTGCTCGTCATCCGCGACGCGGCGCGGGGAGCCGGCGGTGCAGCGCATCTTCGTCAATCCCGCGATCAAGAAGGCGCTGTGCCGCGAGGCCAAGGGCGATCGCGGCTGGCTGTCGAAGATCCGGCCGTGGTGGGGCCACGACTACCACTTCCACATTCGCATGCGATGTCCGCCCGGCAGCCCCGCCTGCGAGGGACAGAAGCCGCAAGCGGAGGGCGAAGGCTGCAAGCCGTCCGATCTCGCCTTCTGGTTCAAGGATTCGGTGCTGCACCCGAAGCCTCCGCCGAAGCCGCCGAAACCCCGCCCGCCGATGACGCTGGCGCAGATGCCGGCTGACTGCAGGATGGTGCTCAACGCCCCCGACGCGAAACAGCAGCTGCCAGGGCAATAACATCTTTGTCAGGCGGCTATGCCGGCCGGCTCGAACTGCGATATGATCTCCTGCCGTCGCGCCGTAAGCGCGTGCGGGCGGTGGATCGGGGCGGCTGATCTATCTATCCGTCATCATGAATGGACCAGACATGCGCAAATCGCTCCTCGCCGCATCGCTCGTGCTCGTCTCGACTTCCGCTTTCGCGGCGGAGGAGCCGAGCGGCTGTGACAAGTTCAAATGGTCGATCGAGCGCGCACGCGCCGCGCTGACCGCGTCCGATCGCGCCAAGGTCGTATCGGGGAGCGAGCAGACGGCGCTGCCGGCGACCGCGATCACGCTGGCGCTGGTGGCCCCCGGCGACGCCAAATTGCCGACGCCGCCGGAGCGCGCGCCGAAGGAGGGCACCTTCGCCGGTTTCACCAGCTTCAAGGCCGCGCCGAAGGCCGGACTCTATACCGTCAGCCTGTCGGCCGGGGCCTGGGTCGACCTGGTGCAGGACGGGCATGTCCTGAAGCCAAAGGCGTTCAGCGGCGCGACCGATTGCGACGGTATCCGCAAGACCGTGAAATATGACCTCGCCGCCAGCCCCTTCGTGCTGCAGGTCAGCGGCTCAAAAGAGAACTCGCTGTCGATCGCGATCCAGCCGGCGGATGAATAGGACGAACGGTTAGACAAACGGTCGCCTTTACCGTAAGCCCCAGCCTGCTATGTTTGCAGTGCGATATCCCTGAGGACCGTAAGTCCATCGGGGACCCAGCGGAACAGCGCTTCCGTCCGTCGCAGGCCAGACCCCACTCAACGCCTGATTTGCGCGCCCGTTCGCGCGTGAACTCGCACGGAGCGCTTTCCATGTCACGACTTGCCGGACTTTTCACCGCCTTCGTCATCCTGCTCGGCGCGCTGCATTCGCCCGCGAGCGCGGAGGACAAGACGCTCACCGTGTTTGCCGCCGCCTCGATGAAGAACGCGCTCGACGACATCGATGCAGCCTATACCGCCAAGACCGGCGTCAAGATCACCGCCAGCTATGCCGCGAGCTCGGCATTGGCAAAACAGATCGAGCAGGGCGCGCCGGCCGACGTGTTCGTCTCCGCCGACACCGACTGGATGGACTATGCGATCAAGCAGAAGAACATCAATGAAGCGACGCGGGTGAACCTGCTCGGCAACTCGATCGTGCTGATCGCGCCGAAGGATTCCAAGATCGACAACGTCAACATCGGACCGGGCTTCGATCTCGCCAAGCTCGCCGGCGACGGCAGGATCGCGACCGGCGACGTCAAGGCGGTGCCGGTCGGCAAATACGCCAAGGCTGCGCTGGAAAAGCTCGGCGCCTGGCAGGCGGCGGAGCCGAAATTCGCGATGGCCGAGAGCGTGCGCGCGGCATTGACGCTGGTGGCGCGCGGCGAAGCCGTGCTCGGCATCGTCTATTCGACCGACGCCAAGGTCGAGCCGGGCGTCAAGATCGTCGGCACCTTCCCGGCCGACACCCATCCGGCGATCATCTATCCGGTCGCGGCGACCACGACCGCGAAGCCGGAGGCCGCCGAGTACCTTGCCTTCCTGCGCTCGTCCGCGGCGAAGACGATCCTCGAGAAATACGGCTTCAAGTTCCTGATCAGCCCGACGACCTAAGCGTGTTCGAGATCTCGCCGGCCGAATGGACGGCGATCCTGCTGTCGCTGCGGGTCGCCGTCATCGCAACACTGGTGGCGACCCCGTTCGGGGTAGCGCTTGCCTGGCTGCTGGCGCGGCGCGATTTCTGGGGCAAGTCGCTGCTCGATGCCGCCGTGCATCTGCCGCTGGTGCTGCCGCCCGTCGTCACCGGCTATCTGCTGCTGCTGACCTTCGGCAGGCGCGGCCTGGTCGGCGGCTGGCTGGCCGACCACCTCGGCATCGTGTTCGCGTTCCGCTGGACCGGCGCGGCGCTCGCCTGCGGCGTGATGTCGTTTCCGCTGCTGGTGCGGCCGATCCGTCTCTCGATCGAGGCCGTCGACCGCCGCCTCGAGCAGGCGGCCGAGACGCTCGGCGCCGCGCCGTGGCGGGTGTTCGCAACGGTGACGCTGCCGCTGGCGCTGCCCGGCGTGCTGGCCGGCATGGTACTCGGCTTTGCCAAGGCGATCGGCGAGTTCGGCGCGACCATCACCTTCGTCTCCAACATTCCCGGCGAGACCCAGACCATTTCGTCGGCGATCTATTCGCTGATCCAGACGCCGGATGGCGACACCGCCGCCGCGCGGCTCGTGATCATCTCGATCGTGCTCGCGGTCGGCGCACTGGTCGCGGCTGAAGTGTTCGCGCGTCGCGCCACCGCGCGCCTGCACGGGCAATAGCCATGCTGCGCGTCGACATCACCAAGCAGCTCGGCGAGTTCTCGCTTGCGGCCTCGTTCACCAGCGAGGGCCGCGTCACCGGTCTGTTCGGCGCGTCCGGCTCCGGCAAGACCTCGCTGATCAACACCATCGCGGGCCTGTTGCGTCCCGACCGCGGCACCATCGTGATCGACGGCGAGACCGTCGACGATACCGCGACCGGCATCCACGTCCCGAGCTGGCGCCGCCGCATCGGTTACGTGTTCCAGGACGCGCGGCTGTTTCCGCATCTCGATGTCCGCCAGAACCTCGACTACGGCCGCCGCATGAACGGCCTCACCGAGGATCCCGCCCAACACCGGCGCGTCGTCGACCTGCTCGACATCGGCGCCCTGCTCGACCGCCGACCCGGAAAGCTCTCCGGCGGCGAGCGCCAGCGCGTCGCGCTCGGCCGGGCGCTGCTGTCCAAGCCGCGGCTGCTGCTGCTCGACGAGCCGCTGGGCGCGCTCGACGAAAGCCGCAAGCTCGAAATCCTGCCCTATCTGGTCCGGCTGCGCGACGAAGCCGGGGTCCCGATGGTCTATGTCAGCCACGACGCGGCCGAGCTGCGCCAGCTCGCCACCCAGATCGTGATGCTGCGCCGCGGCCAGGTGACCGCGTTCGGCGGTGTCAAGGTGCTGACGGCGGGCGGGTAGCTGGCCGTTTTTCCGAAAGTCGGCATAAGATAGCCTATCTTGTCTGCTAGGCCCGCGTCGGGACGTCCGATCGGGCATGGGGAAAGGTGAATTTGTGCGACTGACTGGCTGGGTGTTGCTGCTGATCGGCGGGCTGCTGTGCGCCACGATTTCGTGGGCCGCGCTCGGCTTCCTGCTGATGGGCGTCGGCCTGATCGCGCTGCAGGTCGACGAGCGGCGCCGGCGTCCGGCCGATGCTGCCGTGCCGGCTGGCGCCTCGGGATTTACCCCGCCGCGCCTCAGCGACGGGCTGCAACCGCCGACCCGCGACCCGATCGCAGGCCAGGATACCGGGCAGCGTCAGCCGCGCCGGGTGGCCTGGCCCGACCAGAAGGGCGACGCAGCCTACGACCGGGAGACTTACGACGGGGAGGCCTGGCGCCGGCTGGTCGAGAGCGATCCTGATCTCGCCCAGATCGCCAATGTGCTCGCCGATTACGGCCCGCAATATGTCGACGAACTGGCGGTGAGCTATTTGGCCGCCCCCGACAAGGGCCGCCTGGGGGCGATCGTCGACGGCATCATCGCGCGCGCCCGGGACGGTCAGCCGAGCCCGCCGCAGCCCGCACCAGTCGAAGCATCGCGGCCACCGCCGCTTCCGCCCCCGCCGCAGCCGAAGCAGGTGACCATCCCTGCCGCCAAGCCCGCGACTTCGCCAAGCAATCGCGCAAACGCGCTCGAAGCGTCCCTGCTCGCCACGGTCGAGGAGGCTTCCGCCAAGATGGCCGCCGAACGCGCCGGTCTCTTCAAGCCGGGTAAGGCCACCGACGGCCGGCCGCAGGCGGCGAGCCAGCGGGAACCGCAGTTCGGTCGCGCCACCCGGGACGCGAAGCCCGCCGGGCCACCGCCGGTGCCGGTCACACCGCCGCCGATGCCGGCTACACCGCCGCCCATGCCGGCCGACACGCCCGCCGACCTCGAAGCATCGTTGATCGCCGCCGTCGGCGAGGCCGCCGCCCGGCGCGCGGACGCCCCCAAGGACACCCCTAAGGATGCATCCAAGGATGCGTCCAAGCCGGCACCGGAGTCAGCACCGCCGGCAAGGCCCGAGCCCGAAATCCGCGCGGTCGGGCCCGCCGCCCCACCGACGCCGCCTCCGCCGGCTCCCGCTGCGCCCGCCAAGACGCCAGCTGCGACGACACCACCTGCGAAGACAGCGGCCGATAATCTCGACGAGACGCTGCTCGCGGCGCTGGCCGAGATTTCCGGTCAGAAAATCAAGGGCGAGGCCAAGCCGGACGCGGCGTCCAAGGGCCCATCCGGTCCACCGGCCGACGACGGGCTGTCCGACATGATCAGGAAGTTCGCACCGGATTCGAACTTCCTGCGCAAGACCTAACGGCGCGGCTCAGACACCCGCCACCGACGCCCAGATATCGGCGAGCTTGCGCTTGACGATCTGCATCCGCGTTTGCGGCGCGACCTTCTCCTCTTCCTCCGGCAGGCGCAGGCCGACGACGTTGACGCGGCCGCCGCTGATGCTGCGCGCCACCAGCACGATCTCGCCGAGCGCCAGTTCGGCCCCTTCCTTCGGCGCGCGGTCGAGATTGATGTCGAAATAGTCGGCGAGCGTCAGCTTGGCCTGGTGCTCGTCGACCTTGACGCCGTAGATCTCGGCGAGTTCGCCGATCGTATGCTCCGCCGACACCATGAAGTCGCCGAGCAGATGCGGATCGGGCGCGCTCGACGGCGCCATGTCGACGAAGAAGCGGTCGAGCGCCTCGGCGCGCTCCGGCGGCGCCAGCAGATAGATGTAGTCGCCGGGCGCGACCGGATCGGCCTCGGTCGGCGTCAGGATCCGCTCGTCGCGGATCACCAGCGTCGGCTTCGACCAGGACGGGATCAGCCCGCGGCGGAAGTACAGGCTCTTCGGCCGCACCGGATAACCGACCAGCTGCTGCTCGAGTTGGCCGGGCAAATCGAGCTCGACGCGGCGCGGGCCGCGTTCGGCGCGCGGCAGCGCGACATGCAGCCGCCGCGCCGCCGGCGCCAGCGTCCAGCCCTGCAACAGCAGCGAGATGATGACGACGACGAAGGCGACATCGAAATAGAGATAGGCCTTCGACAGACCGACCAGCATCGGGATCGAGGCGAGGAAGATCGCGACCGCGCCGCGCAGGCCGGTCCAGGCGATGAAGACCTTCTCCCGCCAGTTGAACTTGAACGGTGCGAGGCAGATCAGCACCGCCAGCGGCCGCGCCACCAGCATCAGCGCGAACGCCACCAGCACGGCGCCGCCGGCGCTGGAGAGCAGGCGATGCGGCGAGACCAAGAGGCCGAGCAGCACGAACATCACGATCTGCGCCAGCCAGGTCGCGGCGTCGAGGAACGTCACCACCGAATTATGCGCGCGGGTCGGCCGGTTGCCGATGATGATACCGGCGAGATAGACCGCGAGGAATCCCGAGGCGTGCACGATCTGCGAGCCGCCGAAGATCACCAGTGCCGCTGTGGTCACGAACGGCGCATGCAGGCCCTGCGGCAGCGCCACATAGTTCAGCGCGATCACCACCAGCCGGCCGCCGATCACCCCGATAATGGCGCCGAACACGGCCTCCTGGATGAACTCCAGCGCGATGTGCGAGGCCGAGCTCTGGCCGATCGAGATGAACTCGACCAGCATCAAGGTGAGGAAGATCGCGAACGGATCGTTGGTGCCGGATTCCGCCTCCAGCGTCGCGCCGACGCGCGGGCGCAGGCGCAGGCCCTGGGTGTGTACCAGCAGGAACACGGCAGCCGCGTCGGTCGAGGCCACGACGGCGCCGACCAACAGCGACTCGGTCCAGTTGAGGTCGAGCACAAAACGGGCGACCGGCGCCGTGATCAGCGCGGTCAACAGCACGCCGGCGGTCGCCAGCATCATCGAGGGCGCCAGCACGGTGCGGATGCTGGCGAACCGCGTCTTCAATCCGCCGTCGAACAGGATCAGCGCCAGCGCCACCGAGCCGACCAGATAGGTGGTGCGGACGTCGTCGAACTGCAGCCGGCCGGGGCCCGAATCGCCCGCCAGCATGCCGACCAGCAAGAACACCAGCAGCAAGGGAGCGCCGAACCGCAAGGCCAGCAGGCTCGACAGGATGCCGGCCATCACCAGCACCGCACCGAGCAGGATCGCTATACTGACGGAGTCGAGGGATGCCATGCGCCTTCGGAGGTCTCAAATACTTGCAATTGCATCCTTATCGTCGCCACACTGGGACGCCAACCGATTTCTGACATAAGCGGCAATGTGCCCGGTCTCATCAGCCCTAGGTCGCCCCGACACTGTGTTGTATCGATGGTCGCGTGCGCGCCTTTGTGGGATTCTCGCTGGGCTTTCGAATCACATTTGGCTGACCCGCGCTTCGAGTTGAGATTTTGCCGATGGACATGAACTGGAAGGACGTCCTCGAATCGATCCAAATGGCGGCGCGCTCGGTCGGCGCCGAGGTCGCCTCGCCCTGGTTCTATCTGCAATTCGGCATCATCCTCGCCGCCGCGGGCCTCGCCTACGCCGCCGACACCGCCATTCATGCACGGGTCGACATGTCGTCGCTGGCGATGCGCTGGCCGCTGCCGCTCCGGCACTTCGCCCGCGTGATGGTGAAGAGCGCTTCCACCGCCGTGTTCGCGGTCCTGATGATCATCTCCCGCATCGTGATGTGGCACGCGACCTGGCCGAGCCGCAGCTATCTGATCGCGGTCTCCGCCAAGCTGGCGCTGGCCTGGCTGGTGATCCGCCTCGTCACCTCGGTGATCGACAACGCCTTCATCGTGAAAACAGTCTCGATCGCGGCCTGGCTGGTCGCCGCGCTCAGCATCATCGGCCAACTCGATTGGGCGGCCGACACGCTGGATGCGTATGCGGTCGTGGTCGGCGGCTTGCGGCTTTCCCCGCTGCTGCTGATCAAGGCCGGCGCGCTCCTGATCGTGGCGCTGTGGCTGACCAACCTCGCCGGCAATTTCGCCGAGAGCCGCATCAACCGCGCCACCGATCTGACGCCGTCGATCCAGGTGCTGCTGGTCAAGATCATCCGTATCGGATTGATGGTGACGGCGATCGTGATCGCGCTTGGCGCGGTCGGCATCAACCTCTCCGCGCTCGCAGTGTTCACCGGCGCGGCCGGCGTCGGCATCGGTCTCGGCCTGCAGAAGATCGTCGCCAATTTCATCAGCGGCCTGATCCTGTTGGTCGACAAATCGGTCAAGCCCGGCGATCTCGTCACGATCGGCGACAATTCGGGCCGGATCAGCGCGATGAAGACCCGCTACATCTCGGTCGCCGCCGGCGACGGCCGCGAGTTCCTGATCCCGAACGAGGACCTGGTGACGCAGAAGGTCACCAACTGGACCTATACCGACAAGAACACGCTGGTGAAGATCGCCTTCTCCACCAATTACGACGCCAATCCGCGGCAGGTCTGCAAGCTCGCGATCACGACCGCGGCGGCCCATCCGCGCGCCACCAAGGGGCGGACCCCGAACTGCATCCTGACCGAGTTCGCCGAGGCCGGGATGAAATTCTCCCTGACCTTCTGGATCGCCGACCCCGACGGCATGGACAATGTGAAGAGCGACGTCATGCTGTCGCTGTGGGACGCCTTCAAGCAGGAGGGCATCAGGGTGCCCTACCCGGTGCGGGAACTCCGCATCCGCGGCGGCGCGCTGCCGGTCGAGAGCGTGGTCGAGGTCTCCAATTAGCGCTTGCGCACCGTTTTTTCTCAGGAGCGGCGGCCGCTGTTCCGGATATGGCCTGAAAAATCAAGCCGTTTGGACATGTCCCCATGGCCAAGCTTGGCTTGCGCCGGGCGCGCCGATCATTAAATTAGGGCCTGAAATCAGCCCCTTGCCCGCAGAAACAGCCCGCCCATGAGCTATATCGACGCCACCGACACCTCGCTTCGCAAGACCGGTCAGATCAAGCTGCACGGACCGAGCGGCTTTGCCGGCATGCGCAAGGCGGGCGCCTTGGTGTCGAAATGCCTCGACGCGCTCACCGACATCGTCAAGCCGGGCATCCCGACTTCGGTCATCGACGAGTTCGTTCGCAAGTTCGCCTTCGACCACGGCGCCTATCCGGCGACGCTGATGTATCGCGGCTATCGCTACTCGACCTGCACCTCGATCAATCACGTGGTCTGCCACGGCATGCCGGGCGACCGCCCGCTGAAGGAAGGCGACATCGTCAATGTCGACGTCACCTTCATCGTCGATGGCTGGTACGGCGACTCCAGCCGCATGTATGCGATCGGCGCCATCGCGCGGAAGGCCGAGCGGCTGATCGAGGTGACCTATGAGGCGATGATGCGCGGCATCGCCGCGGTGAAGCCCGGCGCCACCACCGGCGATATCGGCCACGCCATCCAGAGCTATGTCGAACCGCAAGGCATGAGCGTGGTGCGCGACTTCTGCGGCCACGGCCTCGGCCGCCTGTTCCACGACGAGCCGAACATCATCCACATCGGCCGCCCCGGCGAAGGCGCGCCGCTGAAGCCCGGCATGTTCTTCACGATCGAGCCGATGATCAATCTCGGCAAGCCGCATGTGAAGATCCTGTCCGACGGCTGGACCGCGGTGACCCGCGACCGTTCGCTGTCGGCGCAGTTCGAGCACTCGGTCGGCGTCACCGCCGACGGCGTCGAGATCTTCACGCTGTCCGAGCGCCATGGCGAGAAGCCGTGGGTCCAGGTCTAATCGGGTTTCAGCTGTAACCGTCCTCGTCAGAAGTCGCTGCGCGTGCGCTCGATGATCTCCTCGGGCGTATGGTTCTCTCCGATCGACATCGCGCAGATCCGCGACAGATGCAGATAGGACAGTCCGGTCTCCTCCGCCCAGGCATTGAACTGCGCCTGCACCTTGGCGAGATCGCGCTTCGACTTGACCTCCTCGGCGATATCGAGGCCGGCATCGCGCAAGCAGGCGACCACGTCGCGCGAGGTGACGAAGCCGTCCCAACCGAGGAAGCGCAGCAGCATCTGTCCGGTGTTGCCGCCGAGCCGGCTGCCGCGCTTCGCCAATAGTTCCAGCAGTCCGACCTCATCCGATGACGGCCAGGCGCTAAGGAATTTTCCGAAGCTGCCGTGCTCGCGCGCGATCTCCTGCACGAAGCGGCCGTTGTCGCGCACCGACATGATCTTGGCGCCGTTGCGCACGATCCTGGCGTCGCTGACCAGCTTCTCCCAGAATTCGTCGGGCTTGAAGGCGAGCTTGGCGGGCTGAAAGCCGAGGAACGCCTCCTCGAAGCCCGGCCATTTGGCGTCGATCACGCTCCAGGCAAAGCCCGCGCAGAACACGCGCCTGGTCATCTCGGCCAGCACGCGGTCGTCGCCGAGCTTGGCCAGCGCCTTGGCGCCCGCCGGCGGCCGCAGCAGCTTCTCCAGCGCCTTCGGCCCGCCCTTGCGCTTCTCGGCGCGCGAGCGGATCACCTTGAATGAAGTCACGCCGCCCTCCCCCTCTTGCTCTCGAACCGTTGCAGCCGACGGTAATTCGCCCGAAGCATCGTGGCAAACCGGGCAGTTGCATCGGCTCTTGCAAATCGCCGCGAGCACGGCATGGTTGTGGCCGATGCCCGCCAAAGCCAGTGACAGCCCCGATCAGCCCGACGAGACGCCGCATTATCACGGCCATCGCGAACGGCTGCGCGAGCGCTTCTATGCGGCCGGGCCCGACGCGCTGACCGACTATGAGCTCTTGGAGATGGCGCTGTTCGCCGCGATCCCGCGCCGCGACACCAAGCCGTTGGCCAAGGCGCTGTTGAAGAAGTTCGGCTCGTTCGCCGAGGTGGTGCACGCGCCGGTGGCGCGGCTGCGCGAGGTCGAGGGCGTCAAGGATGCCTCGGTCAACCAGCTCAAGCTGCTCGCCGCCGCCGCCGGCCGGATCGCCAAGGGCGAGATCAGGCGCAACATCGCGCTGTCGTCCTGGAACGACGTCATCGACTATTGCCGCACCGGCATGGCGTTCGCCGACAAGGAGCAGTTCCGCCTGTTGTTCCTCGACAAGCGCAACCAGCTGATCGCCGACGAGGTGCAGCAGACCGGCACCGTCGATCACACCCCGGTCTATCCGCGCGAGGTGATCAAGCGCGCGCTGGAATTGTCCGCCACCGCGCTGATCCTGGTGCACAACCATCCGTCCGGCGACCCGACGCCGTCGCAGGCCGACATCCAGATGACGAAGGCCATCGTCGACATCGCAAAGCCGCTCGGGATAGCCGTGCACGACCACATCATCGTCGGCAAGAACGGGCATACCAGCTTCAAGGGCATGCGGCTGATGTGAGGATTGCACTCAACAAGCCCCCCGCCGTCGTCCCGACGTAGTGCGCAATTGCGCACGGGGGCCGGGACCATAACCACAGGGATGCGTTGTCGAAAACAGGTTATGGCCCCGGCGTCGCGCAACAATTCGCATTCGTGGTAATGGGTCCCGGCCTTCGCCGGGACGACGGTGAAATTGTTGCGGGCTCTGTGAGTCACACATTCGCTTCGTATGCCCCGAATGACGAACGGAGAGAGCGGCGCCGCGTTTGAACCGTCACACAGGCCAGGGACAAACTCTCCTAAAATCACCCATGCAACGTTTTCCGCACGGCGGCGTTTGTTGCAGATTGATCTGGCGGCCTGTCAGGGGCCTTGGGGGACCGATGTCCGATTACGTCATTGAGGAAGGGCTGCCCTACCCGCTGGGCGCCCACTGGAGCGGCCACGGCACCAACTTCGCGGTGTTTTCCGCCAACGCCACCAAGGTTGAGGTTTGCCTGTTCGACGGCGAGCGCGAGACGCACCGCTTCGAGTTGCCCGAATATACCGACCAGGTGTTTCACGGCTTCATCAATGGCGTGCAGCCGGGGACGTTCTACGGCTATCGCGTCTACGGTCCCTACCAGCCGGACGGCGGCCACCGCTTCAATCCGAACAAGCTGCTGCTCGATCCCTACGCCTGCGCCCATGCCGGCAGCCTGACCTGGAATCCGGCGGTGTTCGGCTACAAGATGGAGAGCGGCGACGACCTCACCTTCGACGAGCGCGACAGCGCGCCGTTTATGCCGAAATGCGTGGTGGTCGATCCCAATTTCGACTGGGTCCAGGAGGCGCAACGGCAGGACGTTCACTGGGACGAGACCGTGGTCTACGAGACCCACGTCAAGGGGTTCACCAAACAGCACCTAGGCATCGACGAACATTTGCGCGGCACATATGCGGCCTTCGGCTCGAACGCCGCGATCGATCATCTCAAGGCGCTCGGCATCACCTCGGTCGAGCTGCTGCCGGTGCATTCCTTCATCAACGACAGCAACCTGCTGGACAAGCACCTCACCAATTACTGGGGCTACAACACCATCGGCTTCTTCGCGCCGGATCCGCGCTACGCCGCCGACGTGCCGAACAGCCTGCGCGAATTCAAGGAGATGGTGTCGCGGCTGCATGGCGCCGGCCTCGAAGTCATTCTCGATGTCGTCTACAACCACACCGCCGAAGGTAATGAGCGCGGCCCGACGCTGTCGTTCAAGGGTATCGACAATGCGAGCTATTACCGGCTGCTGCCGGACAAGCGGCGCTACTACATCAACGACACCGGCACCGGCAACACGGTGAACCTGTCACATCCGCGGGTGATCCAGATGGTGATGGACAGCCTGCGCTACTGGGCCGGCCACATGCATGTCGACGGCTTCCGCTTCGATCTCGGCACCATCCTGGCGCGGGAAGTCTACGGTTTCGACGAGCAGTCCGGCTTCCTCAAGGCGATGAACCAGGACCCGTTGCTCGCGACCGTCAAGCTGATCGCCGAGCCCTGGGATTGCGGCCCCGGCGGCTACCAGGTCGGCGGCTTTCCGGCGGGCTGGGCGGAGTGGAACGACAAATACCGCAACGTTGTGCGCGATTTCTGGCGGGGCGAGGCGGCACCAGGCAGCCTGGCGCCGCGGCTGCTCGGCTCGCACGACGTGTTCAACCGCGAGGGACGCCGCACCTGGGCCAGCGTCAACTTCATCACCGCGCATGACGGGTTCACGCTGAACGATTGGGCGAGCTACAACAACAAGCACAACGAGGCCAACGGCGAGCACAACAATGACGGCTCGTCGGACAACCACTCCTGGAATTGCGGCGCCGAGGGCCCGACCGACAATCCGGATATCCGCACTTTGCGCGAACGGCAGAAGCGCAACATGCTGGCGACGCTGCTGGCATCGCAGGGCACGCCGATGCTGCTCGGCGGCGACGAGTTCGGCCGCACCCAGCGCGGCAACAACAATGCGTACTGCCAGGACAACGACATCTCCTGGTTCGACTGGAATTTTTCCGACGACGCCGGGAAGCTGCTCGCTTTCACCAAGCGGATGATCAAGCTGCGGCGCGACTACCCGATCCTGCGTCGCAGCCGCTTCCTCTCCGGCGATCGCGATCCGCAGCTCGAGATCCGCAACGTGGTCTGGATCGGCACGACAGGCGCCGAGATGACGCAGACCGACTGGAGCACCGGCTGGATCAAATGCTTCGGCGTCGTGCTCGACGGCCGCGCCCGCAAGACCGCGATCGCGCGTGAGGGCGAGGACGACACTGTGCTTGTCATCCTCAACAGCTACGAGGGCGAGGTCGGCTTCAAGCTACCGCGGACGTCAGCCGGACCGCGCTGGTCGTTGCTGCTGGATACCAACGCGCCGGAACAGCCGGCAGGCGCGCATTTTGCGTTCGACGGCACGTACAAGGCGGTGGGGCGTTCGTTCGTGCTCTTCACCGCCGGCGAGGTGAAGTCATCCCCGTAGCCCGTTGGCTCCACTCGGGCTGCGGTCCGCCTTCTACTTCCCCCTGAAAGGGGGAAGGTCGGGATGGGGGTCAGCCGCAGGCGATGCTGTTTACGGAGAGAGCAAATCCCCGCCCGCTTAGCTCTGCCGAGCAAGGCGACCTCCCCTTTTCAAGGGGAGGTTGCCGTCCCGCGACGCCGTCGGCCAATTGACATTCGGCCGCGGGCTGCCAGACTTCGCAGAAAATTAGGGGTGGAGACCTCTGGATGGCCAATCTTTCGGCCTCAAATCACGTCGCCCGTGTTTTGTCGGCGGCCAACCAGGTGGCCGGCGTCGACACCGAGACGCGGATCGCCGCGTCCTGGCGGCGCTGCCTGGTCAATCACAACCTCGATCCGGCCCGGCGCGGGCCGCCGCAGACGCTGACCGAGGCCGAGATCCGGCACATCGCCGAGCCGATGGAGGATTTGATCCAGGTCGCGATCCCGGAACTGGAAGACCTCGCCCGCGTGCTTCACGACTCCGGCTACTGCGTCAATCTCGCCGATCCCAACGCCACCATGCTGGTGAGCCGGCTGCCCGACGGCGACTACGCGCGGATGTTCCTGGAATGGAAAATCTACACCGGCTCGAACTTCGCCGAGACGTTCGAGGGCACCAACGGGCTCGGCACCGCGCTCGCCGAGCAGCGGCCGATCCTGGTGCATGGCGACGAGCATTTCCGCGAGCAGTGGCACATGTTCACTTGCGCGGTGTCGCCGCTGTTCGATCATGCCGGGCGGCTCGCCGGCGCCGTCAACATCACCTCGTGCCGCAGCGATCTCGGCCGCAGCGCGCATGAACTGGCGCTCTCCGTCACCACGGAGGCGACGCGGCGGATCGAGCAGTCGTTCTTCCGCCGGCGCTACCGCGCCTCCTGGATCGCGATGTTGCCCGGCGACGGGCACGGCATGCTGGCCTATGACGACGACCGCCGTGTCGTCGGCGCCTGCCGCACGGCGCGCGCCGCGTTCGGCCTGACCGATGCGATGATCGAGGACGGCATCGACCTGTCGCATCTCATTCAACTGGACGATCGCGCGACGCGCGCCGCGGACGAGCAGGTCGCGCTGCGCCGCGCCGACGGCACGCCGTGGGGACGCGGCCATCTGGCGCCGCCGGTGCGGGCGCGTTCGCCGCGTCCACCATCCACACCGCCGCGCGAAAAGCCGGCCGGACAGTTTTCCGGCCTGCACCGGCTGGCGGGCCGCGATCCCGTGCTGATCAAGGGCGTGAAGCGGCTGATGACGGTCGGCAATCTCGACCTGCCGATCCTGCTGCATGGCGAGACCGGCGCCGGCAAGGACGTGTTCGCGCGCGCCATCCATACCGCGAGCAACCGCGCCGGCCGCAACTATGTCGCGCTGAACTGCGCGGCGATGCCGGAGAGCCTGATCGACGCCGAGCTGTTCGGCTACGAGGCCGGCGCCTTCACCGGCGCGCGGCGCGAGGGATCGAAGGGGCTGATCGTGCAGGCCTCTGGCGGCACGCTGTTCCTCGACGAGATCGGCGACATGCCGCTTTCGCTGCAAACCCGGCTGCTGCGCGTGCTGGAAAACCGCGAGGTCTGGCCACTCGGCGCGCTGAAGCCTGTCGCCGTCGACATCCGCCTGATCAGCGCCACGCACCGTGATCTGGCGCGGATGGCGGAGGACGGCAGCTTCCGCTCCGATCTGTATTACCGGCTGCGCGGCATGGAGATCCGCCTGCCCGCGTTGCGCGAGCGCGCCGACCGCAAAGACGTCATCGCACAGATCGCCGACGAGGAAGCGCCGCATTGCCGCATCGCAACCGACGCCTGGGCGCAGCTGATGGCCTATCCGTTCCCCGGCAACATGCGCCAGCTTCGCCACGTGCTGCGGCTCGCCGGCGCCACCGCGGAGGACGGCGTCATCAGCGAGGCGGATCTCGATCTGCCGCCGTTCAGCGCACGCGGTGCGGAGGCCGATCACACCGCGAGCGAGCGCGCCGCGATTGTCGATGCATTGCGTGCCAATGACGGAAGAGTGACGGACGCGGCCAAGGCGCTCGGGCTCAGCCGCGCGACGTTGTACCGGAAGATCAAGGCGTTAGGGATCGCGCTGGACAGCTAGACCAGAACCGCCCCTGCTGTTCCGGCGGCGCCTGAAGGGTGCTATCATACACCTTTCATTCAACGCCACGGAGCGGGTCCCATGACACGGTTTCCCCTCGCTGTGGTCGTTGGCCTCATTGCCGCGACCATTTCGCAGCCTGCCGCCTCGGATTCCACTGAGCAACGATTGGGCAAAGTGCATTTTGTGACATCCTGCAAGCCTGAAGCGCAGGAGCTGTTCGATCGCGCCATGCTGTATCAGCATTCGTTCTGGTACAGCGCGTCGCGGCGCACCTTCGAGGAGGTGCTGGAGGCCGACCCGCAATGCGCCATCGCCTATTGGGGCATCGCGCTCAGCTACCTCTACAATCCGCACGCGCCGCCGCCGCCGGAAAACCTTCCGCTCGGCCTTGAAGCCGCGAAAAAAGGCCAGGCGCTGAATGCCGGCACCCCGCGCGAGCGCGAATACATCGATGCGATCGCGGCGATGTATGTCGACTACGACAAGGTCGATCACCGCACCCGCGTGCAGCGTTTCCTCGCGGCCGAAGAGCAGGTCGCGACGCACTATGCCGACGATGACGAGGCGCAGATCGCCTATGCGATCACGCTCAACGTCGCGGCGTCCCCGGCCGACAAGACCTATGCCAACCAGCTGAAGGGCGCGGCGCTGCTCGAACCGATCTTCAAGCGCCAGCCCGAGCACCCCGGCATCGCCCACTATCTGATCCATCTCTACGACTACCCGGCGCTCGCGGAGAAGGGCCTCCCCGCGGCGATGCGCTATGCCAAGATCGCCGAACACGCGCCGCATGCCCAGCACATGCCGTCGCACATCTTCACGCGCGTCGGCTACTGGAAGGAGTCGATCGCCTCGAACAAGGAATCCGCGCGCATCGCCAGGGAAGACGGCGAACAGCAGGACCAGGCGCACGCGATGGACTATCTGGTCTATGCCTATCTCCAGCTCGGCCAGGACAAGGAAGCGCGTGCGGTGATCGACGAGCTCGGCAAGCTTCAGTTCAAGCTCGACCGGTTCGCCGGCCCCTTCGCGGTGGCGGCAAGCCAGGCCCGCTATGTCTTCGAACGCGGCGACTGGAAGGGAGCCGCCGCGCTTGAAGTGCATCCGACCAAATACGCCTATGCGGATGCCATCACCTATTTCGCCCGCGCGGTCGGCGCCGCGCGCTCCGGTGACCCCGCCGCCGCCAAGGCCGATGTCGCGAAGCTGGTCGAGCTGCGCGACAAGTTGAAGGACGCCAAGGACGCTTACTGGTCCAACATCGTCGACATCCAGCAGCAGATCGCAAGCGCCTGGGTGCTGTACGCGGAAGGCAAATACAACGATGCGCTCAGCGCGATGAATGCCGCCGCGGAGGCGGAAGACAAGACCGAGAAGCATCCCGTCACGCCGGGACCGCTGGCGCCGGCGCGCGAGCTCTACGCGGCGATGCTGCTCGATCGCGGCATGGCCAGGGAGGCGCTCGCCGCCTATGAAGCCGTGCTCAAGAAGGAGCCGAACCGGCTGGCGACTTATCTCGGCATGATCAAGAGCGCCAAGGCAGCCGGCGATCAGGCCAAGATCCGGGAATGCGCTGATCAGATAGCCCGGCTTACCGCGGATGCCGACCTGTCGCGGCCGGAGCTGATCGAATTGCGCCAGACGACCGGAAGCAAGCTGTGATGCCACTGATGACATGGCGCAACGGTGGAGCGGCGCTGCTCGGCGCCGTTGCGCTATCGCTTTGCTATACCCTGCCGCTCGGCGCGATGGAGATCCTCGGCCAGGCCGGCGTGCTCGGCGAATGGGAGCTGACCGGACATCTCACCGAAACCGCGCCAGGCGCGCCGAGGCAGTTCTCCGGACCGCTCAAGATGAAGCATGTGGGCATCTGCACGCAGGACGGGCCGGACGAACGCGCCGGAGAAATCAGGCTGCAAATCACGGGTGCGGATTCGCAGGTCACGGCCGAACTGGTGCTGGACGGCGCGCCCTGCACCTTCAGCGCCCGCAAGACGCGCAATTACGAGGGCACGCTGTCCTGCGAAGGACGCGCGCCCGTTCCGTTGCTGGTGTGGCTCAAATAGGCGCTGTAGTTAGGCTTCGGCCGTCACGCCGCCGGCCGCGCGCGGCGCAGCCATTCGTTCAGATTGATCCGGCCGAGGCGCGCCTCGCCGAGCGGCACCAGCGAGTGCTGCTCGACCCGGCCGCCCCAGTAAAGCGCGTCAGGGTCTTTCACCACCTCGCGCGGGTCGCCTTTTGCCTTCAGATAGCGCGCCACGATCTCGTTGAACGGCGCGCGGTCCGGACCTGCGATCTCGACGATGCCGTTGCGCGGCGGCTCGAGCGCGATATCGGCGACGAGCGCGGACACGTCCTCCGCCGCGATCGGCTGGAACAGGCCGGGCGAGAGCCTGATGGTGTTGCCAACCACGCCCGCATCGGCGATCGCGCCGACGAATTCCATGAACTGCGTCGCGCGGATGATGGTGTAGGCAATCCCGGACGCCTCGATCAGCTTCTCCTGTGCGACCTTGGCGCGGAAGTAGCCGTTCTCGGGCGTGCGGTCGGTGCCGACGATCGACAGCGCGACATGGTGCTTGACGCCGGCCGGCTTCTCCGCCGCCAGCAGGTTGCGGCCGGAGGTCTCGAAGAACTCCATCACCGCCTTGTTCTCGAACGAGGGCGAATTGGCAAGGTCGATCACGACCGCCGCGCCGGCCAGCGCCTCTTTCAGCCCCTCGCCGGTGATCGCATTGATGCCGTTCTTCGGCGAGGCCGCGACGACGTCATGGCCGCGCTGGCACAGGATGGCTGTGGTCCTGGAGCCGATCAGTCCGGTACCGCCGATCACAACGATCTTCATGGTGATACTCCTTTGTCGGTGACGAGATCTCTTGAGACGTGCTTGCCGGATTTGCCGGCGGCAATCGTCATGGATACGTCGCGCTACCTCTTCGGTCGCTCTCTCACACGCAACCACGCTATAGTACGCCACGGCAGTTCTGATGTCGCGGAGTCTGTCGTCTGATGCGCGCGAGCCGTTGGTGGCTACGCTTGCTGAACCTTCTACCGTCGCGTAGACTAACGCGTGCGTTCCAGCCAGCGTGCTGGGGTACCGAAAGCTTCGGCCGCTGCCGGGATATCACCGCGGGCTCTCTTTCGTGCTGCAACGCAAATGCTGGGCATGACGTATAGCCCGCTGTGCACTCCTTGATTTGATTTCAGCAAACGCAGGAGGAGTCTATGCGGAATTTTATCACCTTTTTCGTTTCCAGCGTGGCAATCGTCGTTGCGGCGTCGACCGCCGTAGCGGGTGAGAAAGTGCTCGAGTTCAAGCTCGTCACCAAGCCTGTCGACGTCAAGGTCATCGAGGCAGCAAACGTCGAAGGGCAGACGGTCGTTTCCGGCAAGTTCTTTGGTGTCGCCGTCTTCAGTGATGGCCATATCGGGGTGAAGGAGTTCGTCCATTCAGGAGACATGCTGAAGGGCTCGGGCTCCTATTACGGTTACAGCACCTACACGTTCGAAGAAGGCGCGATCACGGCGCGCTACACCGGCGCGGTCAAAGACGGAAAGTCAAACGGCGAATATACGATCCTCTCGGGCACGGGCGCCTATGCGAATGCGACGGGCACAGGAACGATCGAAAGCGCGCCGAACCCGTTCAAGGGGGTCAATCTTCTGAACATCAAACTGGTCGTGAGAACGCCGGGGTCATAGCAGCGCAGCGTCCGCAGGATCACAGCAAGGACAGCGACGCCTCGCATGGCGTTGGCCCGGCCACCTGTCGCATGGCCGGGCCGAAGCCATCAAGCGCGGCGCAAGACGGGTCGTCAGCATTGCGCCTCCAAGGCGACGCAGCCCGACAGCCCTCAAACGATCGAGAGAGGATCGGTCGCCTGGACCCGTCCGCCTTGCAGATGTCCGTACGTTTCAGGAAAACTCGTTCCAGCTCACGCGGCGCGCGTCGAGGTCGCCGAGTTCGACCGGATCGTGGATGTTGCGCACGCTCTGGAAGCCGGAGCGCAGATAGATCAGCGGGTCGACCGTGGTCGCGGCGCGGACGTGCTGGACCTCGCCGATGAAGATCGAATGGGTCTTGGTCTCGAGCTCCTGCGCCAGCACGCAGTCGAACGCCGCGACGGCATCCTCCAGCACCGGGGCGCCGGTGGCGCCGGTGGTCCAGCGTCCAAACGCAAAACGGTCGTCGCCGTTGACGCCCTTCTGTCCGGAGAAAGTCAGTGCCAGCAGCGCGTGGTCCTCGTTCAGGAAGTTGATGACGAAATGGCGCTCCTCGCGGATGCGCTGATGCGCGCTGGCGTTACGGTTAACGCAGACCAGGACCGAGGGTGGATTGTCCGACAGCGAGCAGGCCGAGGTCACGGTCAGGCCGGTGCGCTGCCCGGTCTCGGAGCCGACCGTCACCAGCGCGACGGCGCCCGCGCAATGGCGCATCGCCTGCTTGAAACTCTGTGCGTCGACCGTCATGCCGCAAACCCTGTTTGAGCATGATCCTGCTCGGAAAGCCGCTTCGCACTTTGCGCCAACGCGGCCCTCCGGGTCCGGATCATGCTTCGGTGAAAAACACTCCGTTCAAGATATGCGAGGCGGGGTGCGAGGCAAGCCCCGCACCCCGCGCAGCTGTCATGCAGCCTTCTCGAACTCGGCGCCGAGATGCTTGAGCCGCGGCATCACCTCGTTCTTGAGCAGGTCCAGCGAGTGCCGCCAGGCTTCGGGCTTGTGCTTGTAGTCGAAGCCGAACACACAGAGGACACCGAAGCCGCCGACCTCCCGGTAGATCTTCTCGATCTTCTCGGTGACCGTCGCGGGCGAGCCGACGATCCAATTCCGGCGCGCGCAATATTCGACAGTGACGTCGCTGTCGGGCACGTCGGGCGCGTGCTTCAGATAGTCCTTGAAGCCGAAATGGCCGAGCAGCGGCAGGAAGTACTCGCTCATCATCCGGCCCATCATGTCGCCGGTCGACAGCTTCCACGCCTCCTCATCGGTATCCGCCACGAACACCTCGCGCACCAGCCGCCAGTCCTTGCGGCTCGGCTTGCGGCCGGTCTTGGCGGCACCTGCCTCGACCGAATCCCAGTGGCTGCCGACATAGGCCGGGTTGAGGTTGAGGCTCATCGGGATGAAGCCGCGCTCGCCGGCGAGCTTCAAGGTGTCCGAATTCTTCGACAGGCCGGCGACGCCGATCGGCGGGTGCGGGCCCTGCAACGGCTTGATGTGCGGCTTGAGGAAGTCGAACATCGTGTCGGGCTTGCTCACCGTCCAATACTTGCCCTTGTGCGTCCAGGGTCCCGGCTCGGACCACATCTTCAGGATGATCTCGAGCGCCTCGCGGGTCATGTCGCGGTTCTGGCCCGACATGCCGTCGACATTGAACATCGCCCAGTCGCTCGGCAGGCCCGAGGCCGCGACGCCGAAGTTGAGGCGCCCGTTCGAGAGATGATCGAGCATCGCAACGCGGTTCGCGAGCTCGGCGGGATGATGATACGGCAGCAGGAAGCCGCCGGGCCCGATGCGCAGATTCTTGGTCTGCAACAGCGCCTGCGCCACCAGCAGGTCAGGCGACGGATGCGGCTCCCAAGGAGCGGTGTGATGCTCGCCGATCCAGGCCTCCTGGTAGCCGAGCTCGTCGAGCCAGCGCAGCGTCTGCAGGTCCCAGTCGTGGCCCTCCTTCAATCCGCACTCCGGCGGGTGCGAGGGCATGGTGAAATAGCCAAGCTCCATGTGCGTTTCCTTCCTTCGCGTTGGGTTCAGTCATGCAATGCGTCTTGCCGCGCATTGCACGACGATCAGCAAGCGCTGTGCCAGCGGAGGAAGTCGCAGGGAATGGGTGGGAACGGCCGGATTTCGGCCGGCTGCGGCCGGTCGGCGGGTGCGAGAAGGCTGACGACGTCTCATCGTCGCGAGACGTGTCGCAACGGTGAGACGCGCCGGCAAGCATTCCCGCTGTTTACTCGGGCTGCCTCCGCACACACGGAAGCAGATACTCTCGCGGAGACTCCCCCTCACCCGAATTCGAGCTTCGCTCGAATTCGACCTCTCCCCGCAAGCGGGGCGAGGTGAAGCGCACAAATTACCCCGCCGCGCGGCGCGGCTGAGCGTTGGTATCGGGCTCGGAGGGTGGAGGAAGCTGCATCAGGATGGTCTGGCCCATCGAGGCGATCTCGATACCCTCGTCCTGGAAGCGCCGCTTCATGCGGCGGTTGAACTCGCGTTGCACCGACCAGCGGCCGCCGTCGGTGCAGCGGATCTGGCCGACGATGGTCACCACGGAGCCGTCGACCTTGTCGACGCCCCACAATTCGAGATCGCCGCGGATCAGCGGGCGATACGCCGTCTCCTCGCGCATCTGGGCGACGATGTCCTTCAGCACCTCGCCGGCGCGGTCGGTGTCCTCCTTGTAGGAAACGTTGACGCTGACCGCGGCATTGCCGGCGCCGCGGCTGGCATTGGTGATCGTGGTCACCGCGCTGAACGGCACCACGTGCACCGAACCGTCGCCGGCGCGCAGCCGCATGGTACGGATCGAGACGTTCTCGACCACGCCCGAGAGGCCCGACACCGTGACGTTGTCGCCGACCTGCACCGTGTTCTCGATCAAGAGGAACAGCCCGGTGATGAGGTCCTGCACCAGCTTCTGCGAACCGAAGCCGATCGCGATGCCGACGATGCCGGCGCCGGCGAGCAGCGGCGCGACATTGACGCCGATCTCGCTGAGCGCGGTGAGCCCGACCACCGCGACGATCATGCAGAACAGCGCGGTGCGCAGCATCGGCTGGAAGGTGCGCAGGCGCGCGGCGCGGGCGTAATGCCCCTCGCGCGACAGGGTGTCGATCTGCCGGTCCATCAGCGCATTGGCGACTTCCCAGATCACGGCCGCGGCCAGCGCGGCAATGCCGATCGTCACCAGCGCCGAGATCAGGCGGCTTCCGATCTGGCCGCCATAGAACCAGACGATGGCGTCGACGCCCCACACCTCGAGCAGCGCGACGAAGCCAATGAAGGCGATCACCGCCGTGACCACCTTGCGCAGCAACGGCAGATAGCGGTTGGCGCGGGTCTCGAGCCCCGGGAAGCGCTGGATCAGCTCCGGGCTGATGCGGAAGCCGCGATCGATCAGGCTCAGCACCACCATGGTGACGAGGCGGGTGACCAAGAGCACCGCGATGGTGCCGACGAAATATTGCAGCAGCAGCGAGTAGCCGTTGCGGATGTTGAGCGCCCACACCGCCCACAGCGCGAGGTCAAGCGCGATCGCCAGCACATGCCAGAGCGCCGCGAGCCGGTTGCGCGCCCGCGCCGCAAACCCGATGCGATCGGCCGGGGCGCGGATGACGTCGGCGACCTGCCGGCGGCACTGCAGGATGATGACGACGACGAACAGATGCACGACCAGCATCACGAGCCGGATCAGCGCGGCATAGCCGGCGCGATGCAGCCCGAGCAGCAGCGCGACATTGGCAAAGGCGATGCCGGAGACGCCGACGGCGACGATGCGCCGGGCCCAGATCTCGATATAGGCCGCGGTCTCGGCACGGACGCGGAACAGGCCGAACGGCCCCGCCAGCGCGCGCACCGCGCAGATCAGGACGCGCGAGAACACATAGGCGTTGACGACGGCAAGGATCACGAGCCGCGTGGTCGACTGATCGCCGATCTCGGTGCCGAGCAGCGCGGTGGCGATGCCGCCGAACACGACGACCGGCAGCAATTCGAGCAGCAGGCGGCCGAGCACGAAAGGCAGCCGGACCAGCGACTGCCAGGCCCGCGCCAGGCTGAGCCGGCGCCGCTGCAATTCGGGCGCCGGCGTAACGTCGGCAACCGACGACGGCGGATCGACGCTGGCGAGCGTCTGCACCGGCACGCGCGCGGTCTGCGGCAGCCGCGCTTCCAGGAACGCGACCGGCCGCTTGATCAGGCGGAACACCACCCATTCGGCGGCGAGCGCGCAGCCGAACACCAGCGCCAGCTTCCAGGCGATGTCGATCAGGAGGCCATAGGCGGCCGGATCGTTGGCGGTGCGCACGAACCAGTAATAGAACGCCGGGAAATGCGTCAGCGTGCGCGCGACGTCGGTGACCTCGCGCGACATCTCGCCGACCTGTTCCGACACCATCAGCAACAGCTGTGCGCCGAGGCTGTCGGCGGTGAGCGGGATCGGCGAATGCTGCTCGGGCGCAGGCGCCGGCTGCGCCGCCGCCTGCGGCGAGGCATTGGCGATGGCGCGCAGGGTGTTGATGATCTCGCCGCGCTTCTTGTCATCCTGCAGCGTGTCGAGCGCACGTTTCGCCTGCTCGGGCGTCAGCGCGTCGCCGGTAGCGGGTTGCGGCGGCGCCGGCTTGGCGGCCGGCTGCGCAAGCGCGGGAGAGACGAACAAAGTGAAGACGAGAAGCAGCGCAAGGCGAAGTTTGTGCGACACGAGGGCCTCATAAAATAACTGCGCGACCGCAAACCCTTGGGAGGAATCTGCTCTCGCGCTCGCGCCATGTCGGATACTCCTTTTCGCCCCGATGGTGTGTCGGAAGTTTGCCGCTGTGACGGCCATCTCTTGGCATTTGCCGCAACACAATCGTCACAGGCGTTGAGCCGCGTTTACACTTCCAGTGCGCGTTCCCGGCCGATCGGCTCGCTACACGTCAGGGATGAGAAGGCAGAATCTTTCGCTTGACGCGCAGGAGCCGCCGTGATGTTCTTATTTTGTTCTTTGTTCCCAATTGCGTTTCGGGGGTCTCATGCACGACGTGTTTAGCGACGACGGTCCGGTACGGCTCTTCATTCACGACGACGATGAGACCCCGCTGGAATTCGTGCAGGATTTGTTGCGTACGGTGTTCGGGAAATCCGAGCAGGAAGCCATTGCCTCCGCTGCCTTGATCGAGGCCAAGGGCGCCATTCCGTGCGGTCCCTATCCGGGACCGGTGGCTCGGGCAATCTTCAACTCGGCGAAGTGGCTGATCCGCTCCAACGGCCAACCGTTGATGATCACCACGGAGTCCGCCGACGCCAGCCGCCCCTGCGATCTCTGCGAAGCCCCGAGGGCCGTGACGGAGATTCTGATCTCCGGTACGACTGCGTCGCTGTGCAGCGACTGCCTGCTCGCTGCACGCCGCAGCTCGGAAGAATTGCCGGGCGAGACGTTTCGGTCCGCTTACGTTGCGCTCGACTGGCATTTCGCCGGCGTGCCACGCAACCTGATCGTGACACGGGCGCGACAGTTTCCGGGCCACATGCGCGCCGACGTTCAGGTCGCGATCGACAAGCTGTTCACCGATCCGATCCACTTCTTCGGCATCCATGAAGAATATCGCTACGAGACGCTGGACTTCGCAGCGCTGATGAAGGCCGGCCGGAATGCACCGGCGATCGCGCCGCCGCAATATCGCGACGTCGATATCGGCGAGGCCGAGCCGGTGAAATGCCTCGCCAATGGACTATGGCTGTGCCGAACCGGCGAACTGCGCTACGCCGTGCTGCTGACCTTCCATCGCGAATATAATCACGAGCCGTCGCTGCGAATCGAGCTTGCGTTGCCCGCCGGGGCGACCGGCAATGCTTTCGTGCAGCGCACTTTCGCCGAACTGGAAGCCGCCGTACATGCGGCGCGATCCTATCGCGGCAAGATCCTGTCACTGGAGGATGGCGCCAATTATCGCGGACGTTCGCGTGGCTTGACCGTGCATCGCCTGCCGACGGTCGCTCGCGATGACGTGATCCTGCCGGACCGAACGCTGCGGCTGCTCGACCGCAACGTGCTCGGCTTTGTCGAAAGCCGCGATCTGCTGCGCAAGCTCGGCCAGTCGACCCGCAAGGGCATCCTGCTCTATGGCCCGCCCGGCACCGGCAAGACCCACACCATTCGCTATCTCGCCACCAACCTGCCGGATCACACCACGCTGATCATCACCGCCGAGCAGGTCGGTCTGCTCGGCGCCTATATGAACCTCGCGCGGCTGCTGCAGCCGACCATGGTCGTGATCGAGGATGTCGACCTGATCGCGCGCGACCGCGAGGACATGGGCGGACCGTGCGAGGAATCCCTGCTGAACAAGCTGCTGAACGAGATGGATGGCCTGAAGGAGGATTGCGACATCCTGTTCGTGCTGACCTCCAACCGTCAGAGCTGGAAAGCGCGCTGGCCGGCCGGCCCGGCCGCATCGACCAGGCGATCGAGGTGCCGCTGCCCGACGAGACCGGGCGCGGCAAGCTGATCCGGCTCTACGGCAAGGGCCTGCCGCTGGAGCAGCCCGTCATCGACGACGCCGTGCGACGCACCGAAGGCGTCAGCGCAGCCTTCATCAAGGAGCTGATGCGCCGTCTCGCCCAGGCCAGCATCGTCAGGGACGGTGGCCGCGAGGTCACCTCCTCCGACGTCGACGGCGCGGTGAACGAAATGCTGTTCGACGGCGGCCGGCTCAACGCCAAGCTGCTCGGCGGCGCGCAGGGGATGAGTGCCGGGTGATCGCCGATCAACCCGCAAGAGCAACCGGCAGCAGCAACTCCCGCTCGCCAGCAACGACGCGGGCAAGCTCTTCCGACACGCGCGCGAGCACGCGGTCCCAGGCCTGCGGCTTGTCCTGGCGGAACAGTCGCATGGTCGGATACCACGGCGTGTCGGAGCGGTCGCGCAGCCAGCGCCAGTCGAGCGCATAGGGACACAACATCCAGACCGGGCGACCAAGCGCGCCGGCGAGATGCGCCACCGAGGTGTCGACGGCGATGACGAGATCGAGCGCGCAGCAGGCTGCCGCGGTGTCGGCGAAATCGCCGAGCGTCGGCGCGAGGTCGATGATGTCGGCGCCAAGGCCCCGCAGCACCGGCGCATCGTCCGGCCGCGGCTCCTTCTGCAGGCTGTAGAACTGCACGCCCGATGTGACCAGCCGCGGCAGCACCGCGTCCGCCGGCAGCGAGCGCTGGCGGTCGCCCTTGTGCCTGGGATTGCCGGCCCAGACCACGCCGACCTTCAGCGCGGTCACGCCGGCGAGCGCCTCGCGCCAGCGCGCGAGCTTGCCGGCATCCGCCCGCAGATAGGGTATCGCTGCGGGAATGGTCTCGACGGTGGTGCGGAAGATCCGCGGCAGGCTGAGCAGCGGCAGTTGCAGATCGAACGGCGGCAGCGGCTCGCCGCGCGCGAACACCGCGACATCGGGCAGCATCGGCCGCAGCAGCGCGACCAGCGCCGGCTGCACCTGCAGAATGATCCGGCCGCCTCTGCCCACCAGCATCGGCACGTAGCGGACGAAATTGATGGCGTCGCCGAGTCCATATTCGGCAAACAGCAGCAGCGTGCGTCCGGCAAGCGGCTCGCCCTGCCATTCCGGCTCGTCGAACACGGGATCGCCGTCGCTGAGCATCTTGGTCTTGCGGCGCCACCGATACTCCTCAAAACCCTCCTCGAACTCGCCGTTCATCAGCAGGAAATGCGCGTGATTGTAGTGCGCCAGCGGCTGCTCGGGATCGAGCGCAATCGCCCGGCGCGAGGCCATCAGCGCCGCATCGATCTCGCCGGCATTGCGCAGCGCGACCGCGAGGTTGGCGTGGCCCTTGGCATAGAGCGGCTCGAGCTCGATGGCGCGCCGATGCGCGGCGACCGCGGCCTCGACCAGGTTCTGCGCCTCGAAAATGATCCCGAGATTGGTGTGCGCGGCGGCGTAGTCCGGCTTCATCGCCAGCGCGAGCTCGGCGCAGGCGATGGCGTCGTCGACCTGTCCGAGCTCGAACAGGCAGGCGCCGAGATTGTTGAGGATGACATGATCGGACGGGTCGCGGGCCGAGACCTGGCGATAGATGCGGACAGCCTCCTCGCGCTCGCCCGCCTCGTGCAGCACCATCGCCAGCAGGCGCTGCGGCGTGATGTTGCCGGGATCGAGCGCGATCGCGCGGCGGTAGTGCAGGATTGCGTCCTCCAGCAAGCCCTGGCGATAGAGCGCCGCGCCAAGGCCGCAATGCAGCCCGGCATTGTCGGGATCCGCGGCAAGTCCGCGGCGATAGGCCGTGGCGGCCGCCTCGTGCCTTTTCTGATCGCTCAGCACATTGCCGAGGTTGAGCCAAACGCCGCGGTAGACCGGATCGCGCGCGATCACCTCGCGATAGGCCTGTTCCGCCTCGACCGGCCGCTGCTGCCCAGCCAGCGCGACGGCGAGGTTGAACCGCGCCCGCGTCAGGCCGCCATCGAGTGCGATCGCACGGCGGAACGCGGTCTCGGCCTCGTCGAAGCGCGAGAGATCACACAGCGCAACGCCGAGCTTGATGTGCAGGCCGGCATCCTGCGGCCGCAGCGTCACGCCGCGCTCGAACGCCGCCACCGCGCCTTCGTGCTCGCCCTTCACGGCGAGCGCATCGCCGAGCGTGGCGAAGGCCGGTGCATGATCCGGATCGAGATTGAACACCCGGTTCAGCAGCAGCGCACCTTCCGCGGCACGATCGGTCACGAAGGCGATGACGGCGGACAGATGCAGCGTCGGAACATGGTCGGGATGGGCGGTGAGGATGTCGCCGCACAGCGTGCCGGCCTCCGCCGCGCGGCCCGCGCAGTAATGCGCCACCGCATCCCGCAACATCCGATCCACCGCCACGCTGCCCACGATACCGCCCCTGCCAAAGTCCCCGATGCGGATTAAACGGGCGGCGGCGAGAAATCCGGCACGCGAAGTTCCGATTGAAGATCATGATCCGGGTCCGCGCCCCGACCTCTTCTCCTTCCCCCTGAAAGGGGGAAGGTCGGGATAGGGGTCCGGCCACGTGCACCGGTGCCCGCCGATAGAGCTGATCCCCACCCGCTTTGCTCTGGCGAGCAAAGCGACCTCCCCTTTTCAAGGGGAGGTAAGAGGGCGACCACGAGCAATGATGCGCCCGCCATCGCCGCTCTTGACGTTTGCCGCATCATGTAACATATGCAGTTACATGATCCGCGATAGCCGCCTGTCCAGCGTCCTGCATGGCCTGCTCCACATGATCGGGGCCGGCGAGCCGGTGACGTCGGAGCAACTTGCACGGGCGATGGCCACCAACCCGGTGGTGGTGCGCCGTGTGATGGCGGGGCTGCGCGAGCAGGGTCTGGTGCATTCGGAGAAGGGCCATGGCGGCGGCTGGACCCTGGCGCGCGATCCCGCCGCCATCACGCTCGCGAACATCTACCGCGCGGTCGGCGCGCCGACGATCGTTGCGATGGGCCATCGCTCGGAAAATCCCGGCTGCCTGGTCGAACAGGCCGTCAACGACGCGCTCGGAGACACGTTTCGCGAGGTCGAGGCGCTGTTCCTGAAGCGGCTCGGCGCGGTGACGCTCGAAGCGCTCGCGAGGGATTTCAAGCGCCGGCTCGCCAAACACAAGCAAAGTCTCGAGGACCAGATTCATGCAGTCAAGTGAGCAGGCGAAACCTCTGCCGTACAACGATCCCGCGCATTGGGACAAAATGGTCGCCGCCTATGAGGCACAGTCGCAGCCGTTCACGACATTGTTCGCCGACGCTGCGGTCGCAACGCTTCCGATCGACCCGTCATCCAGGGTGATCGACGTCGCCACCGGCACGGGCGCCGCGGCGCTGGCCGCCGCCCGCACCGGAGCCGAGGTCACCGCGATCGATTTCTCCGCCGGCATGGTGGCGCGGGTCCGGGCGCATGGTGTGGCGAATATCGAGGCGCGACAGATGGACGGCCAGGCGCTCGATCTGCCGGATGCCGCGTTCGACGCGGCAGTGTCGGTGTTCGGCGTGATGCTGTTTCCGGACTGGCGCGCCGGCCTCTGCGAGATGGCGCGTGTGACGCGACCGGGCGGATCGGCGGCGATTGCGGTCTGGAAAAGCGCCGATGGCGCCGCCGTGCATCTCTTGCTCTCGCAGATCATCCGGCGGCTCTATCCCGACAAGGTCACGCCGATGCCGTGCACGGGCCTCGCCGAGCTCGCCGACCCCGGCCGCCTCGCCGCTGCGCTCATCGCCGCCGGCTTCTCCGATCCGGCGATTGCCGAGATCACCCACGACTTCAAACTCAATGTCGCCAATCCCGCCGACGTCGACAAATTGTTCGAGTTCATGCCGCATTGGAGCGGGCTCGATGCAGACCAGAGCGCCGCAGTCGCGCGCGCCTTCCGTGCCGAGATCGAGCGCAGGCGGGTCGGCGACAGCTTCGCGATTCCGTCGACCGCGCTGATCGCGACGGCCCGGCGGGCTTGACCGAAACAGCCGCGATCCGGCCATGCGAGGTCATGGCCGCCTAGCGCTTGTCGTCCTCCGGCTTTTCTTCATCATCGCTCGGCGGCTGCAGGCCGGGACTGTTGGCCCAGCGATCGAGCTCCTCGATGACCCGCCGGTGGCTCGGCCGTAGCGGCTCTACACCACCGGGCTCTTGTGACAATTTTCGGGGCAGCTTGACCTGATCTGGCATGGTGAGGCTCCAGAGCTGGGGGCTGTACGCAGTGGCATTCGCAGCGATTGCTACGCGCGCGACTTGAGGAGATCGCGGATCTCGGTGAGCAGCTCCTGATCCTTGGTCGGCTTCGGCGGCTCGGCCGGCGCCGCGGGCGCTTCGCGCTTGAGCTGGTTCATGAGGCGGACCACGATGAACAGCACGAAGGCGACGATCAGGAAGTTGAGCGTCAGGGTCAGGAAGTTGCCCCAGGCCAGCACCGCTCCCTGCTTCTTGGCATCGGCCAGGTTGGTCGCTGTCACCGACTTCGACAGCGCGGTGAAATAATTGGAGAAGTCGAGCCCGCCGCTGACCGCACCGATGATCGGCATGATGATATCGGCCACCATCGACGAGACGATCGCGCCGAATGCCGCGCCGATGATCACGCCGACGGCGAGATCGACGACGTTGCCCTTCATGGCGAATTCCCTGAATTCCTTCAGCATGTGATCTCCTGTTTTCCAAATCAATGCGGTGGCACGGCGCGGCGACTGGATCGCCGGCCGCTCCAAAGGGGCGAAGGATTATTTGCGATCGGCCGGCTTCGCGGGTGCCGCGACCGGCTGCGCAGGCGCGGCCTGCTGCCATGGCGCCGGCAGGATGACCCGGGCCGGCGGCGGGTTCTGCGCGGCGCGCTGCACATTCGCATTTTCCGGCCGCGGTTCGTCGCCGGAATTATCCGCGCGGGCGATGGCGACATGGATGCCGAGCGCCAGCGCGACGAATCCGAGTGCCGCGCCGACCAATGCGGCGGACCGCACCGCACCAGCGCGCGGCCTGTTCAGGATGGCAGGATGAGATGAGGTCATCGCAACTGCTCCTCACGCAACACACATCGTTCGGAGCCGCGCGGGCGCGAGCGCCGCGCGGCTCGAGGCGGCTCGTCAGGTCTTGATGTCGTCCGGCAGCTTGCCGCCATTGGCGGCGAGCTTGGCCATCACCTGCTGATGCAGCCAGACATTCATGGTGGCGGTGTTGCTGGTGTCGCCGGTGTAGTGCAGCTCCTTCGCGAGCTCCTTGCGCGCCGCAAGGCTGCTGTCGAGACCGAGCGTCTTCATCAGGTCGACGATCGAGCTGCGCCAGTCGAGCTTCTCGCCGGTCGCCGCGGCGGCCTTGTCGACGATCGCGGCGACGTCGACGGTTTGTGCAGCCGCCGTGCCGGGCGCAGCGGATGCCGACGTCGACGGCGCTGCGCCGGGCGCGGCCGTCGTCGTGCTCTCAGCGGTTTTGGCCTGGGCGCCGTGGCCGAAGATTGCACCCATGATGCTTCCAAAAATGCTCATGATCTCTCGCTCCGTGCGCCCGAGACACCGTTCGTCCCGTGGCTGTTTCCAGTGACGGGGCGGACGATAGGCAGGCCATTGGCCGAGCGGAAGATGACCATCGTCACTATCGGAGTGTGGGACGGCGTGGTGCTGTCGGCGAGGAAAGCATGCGGCTTTCTGCGGCCGCGCGAGAGCCTTTCATCGTACGCCCCACGTGCGATGAAGTCAGCCGTCCCGGCCCGATTCGCCAGCCCCGAGAAGTCGGGACGGCTGACACAGACATGCGTTCGGTATCGCGGGCGAGCGCTCAGGATCACCTCGCCCCGCGTGCGGGGAGAGGTCGCAACGCATCGTTAGATGCGTTGCGGGTGAGGGGGAGTCTCCGCAAACGCCGCTATCACCGCATTTGTGGAGACGGCCCCTCACCCCAACCCTCTGCCCGTAAGAACGGGGAGAGGGGGTGCAGCGTCATCGCGATCGCTATTCGAGCTAGAGCTGGCGGCGGCGGATGGTCTGGGCGAGTTCGACAAAGCTCTCGGCAATGCCGACGCCGGTCTTGGCGCTGACCGACTTGACGCTCGACTTCGCAAGCCCGGCAATCGCGCCCGCGCTGCCCGCGGCTTCCGGCAGGTCGATCTTGTTCAGCAGCGCCCGGTAGGGCCGGCCGGGGAAGCGCTCCTCGAAGCCGCGCACCAATTCGACCATGCGGGTCACCGTCTGCGGCCGCGTGACGTCGGACACGATGATGGCGGCGGATGCGCCGGTGACATAGACCGTGTCGAAGATCTGCGTGCCGAAATCGCCGTCGGTGTCCCACAGCACGAGGCGCATCGGATCGCCGCCATCCGCCGCCGCCACGTCGTGGCTCAGGATCTCGACGCCCAGCGTCGATTTGTACTGGCCCTCGAACCGGTTGTAGATCAGCCGATAGAGGATCGACGTCTTGCCGACCCCCATGTCGCCGAGCAGCATGACTTTCGCGGTGAGCATCAGCGGGCCACTTCGCCTCGATAGACGGTCTCGAACGCCACGCGGCGGTTGCCGCCGACAGTGGCGTCGAGCCGGTCGGTGATCGGCATCGTCGCCGCGCGCGAAACCAAAATCAGCCGCGACGGATCGACCCCCAGCGCGGTCAGCCTGCGCTGGACCTGCTCGCCCCGCTTGCGCGCCAGCGTCCGGTTGGTGCCTTCCGTGCCGCTCTGATCGGCATAGCCGACGATCCGCACCCGGAGATCGTTGTTCGCCATTAGTCCGGCGAGCTCGCGCAGCTGCTGCTCGGCCTGGTCATTGTCGAGGAACTCGTCGGCATTGTTGACGAAGAAGATCGCGGTCGTGGCGATGAAGCGGTCGAGCCGCGCCGCCGGGCCGTCGGCGACGGCTTGCAGCTTCGAATACTGCTCGCCCAATTTGGCGTACTGCTCGCCGAGCTTGTCATATTGCTCGCTCAGGGCGGCATATTTCTCCTCGCCCGACTTCGCCTGCGCACCGATCGCCTCGCGCATCTGGTCGAGGCTCGCCTGCAGGCGCGTCAGGCTCTGCTGCAGGCTCGCGATGCCGGCCTGCGATGCCGCCATTTGCTCCGGTGCGGACACCAGACCGATGTGGTTGACGATCTTGTACGGTGCCGCGGCCGCGGCAAGCGCATCGATCAAGGGCGCGGTCTCCAGCTGGCTCGGCTCGATGCCTGAAACGGCCACGCTTCGGCTGCCGTGATCGAAGTCGAGCCGCAGCGGGAACGAGGCCAGCAACGGCTGCTTTGCGGCGAGCTGTACCAGCGCCGCTTGGGTTCGCCGCTCCAACAGGCCGCGCGTCGCCGATGTCGCGGCAAGCCAGAGCAACAGCGCGGCCATTGCCGCGAGCAAGGCGAACAGGATCACCTTGCCGCGCCGGCTCGCGATCCGCCGTGGCGTATCGTCGGTCTCGATCGCGGCCGCCAGCGACGCCAGCATCGGCCCGTCGCAATCCGCGCCGCGGTCGATGCGCTCGATCGCATCGAAGAACAGCGAGTTGATCCTGGCGTTGTCGGCGGGCCGCAGCGGTCCCAGGCACTCCGCCGCCAGGATGAAGCGGGGCGAGGCGCGCAGCGCGAGCTGCCGTCCGCCGAAATCGAGCGTCTGCAGATTGCCTTCGCCGGCGAGCGCCTGCACCGAGAATTCCAGGATCGCCGCGACCATCGCGCTGAGCAGGTCGGCGCGTTCGTCGGCGGTCGCAGCGCGCTTCCAGTCTGCGATCAGGCGGCCATTGCCGCGTTCGATGATCAGGAGCCGGTTGATCTGCGGCGGCTGATCGGCGAGCACGAATTCGCTGATCGGGCGTCCCGTCACCAGCGACTTGACGCGGCCGACCCACAATTGCGCGGAGGTCAATGCATTGATGCGCTGCTCGAGCGAGGCAACCAGCTCCCTGAACGAATTCGCCACCGCGGCGCTGACCAGCCGGCCGACGATCGGATAGAGCGCCTCGATCATCTGCTCGCGCGAGTTCTTGATCTCGCTGCGGATCGCCGAGACCACGACCGGCGCAATCGCGCTGGCGAGCTCGCGCGGCCGGTTGACCTCGGCGCGCTCCAGCGCCTCGACCAGGATGCCCGCGGTTGCCGTCTCCAGGCGGTCGGCGTTGCCGACGTAGCGCTGCAGCGAGTCGAGGTCGGCCTCCAGCGACGTCAGGCGCGTCGCCTCGGGCTGAAACAGCAATGTCTTGAGCTGCTCGATCTCGCGGTTCTGGCCGGCAGCAGCTGCCATGCTATTTGCCCGTGCGGCCGGATCCCAATCCGCTGATGACCGAGCCGAGCTGGGTGATCGCCGCGCCGACATCCTTCAGCGAGTCGAGCCGCTTCTGCTCGGTATCCCGCTCGAGGTCGGAGAGCCGCGCAGAAAGCGCGGTGAGTTCGTTGGTGAAGTTCGCCTGCATCTGCTTGAGCGATGCCTGCATCTCCTCGCGCAGACCCGAGAGGTTGGTCTCGAGCGAACGTTGCGCGCCGCCGAACAGCAGGTCGCGGACCTGATCGATCGCCGCCATGCCATGCGCCGCGGCGTCCGCGCCGTTGCCGGCTGCCGGAACATCCGTATCCTTGGTCTGGCGCTCGATACCCTTCATGGTCATTTCCCGCTTACTCATAGCTGCGCAATCCGGACCTGCCCTGTCAAAAAGCAAATCCGAAACAACCCTATAGCCAATTTTGCCGGCGCGGCCCAGAGAAAGGCGAGCAATCTCAGCCGGATCAACCGCGTGGTTGTGCGATCGCGGCCAATTATTTCTAGTAAGTTATTGCCTTTATTGCGAGTTCTGTACGGTTCTTGACCTGGCATTTCTCCAGAATCGTGCTGACATAGTTCTTCACGGTTCCTTCCGCCAAATGCAGCTGCTCGCCGATCTCGGTGTTGCTCTTGCCCTCGACGATCAGCGTAAGAATTTCATTCTCCCGCGCCGTCAGCCCGTCGCGAACCGGCAGCTTCGCCGAGACGCGCGGGCCGCGCAGCCGCTTGAACTCGTCGAGGATGCGCGCGGCGACGCCGGGCGAAAGCCCGGACTGGCCGTTGATGACCGCGCGGATCGTCGAGGCGATCTCCTCCATCCTGGCGTCCTTCAAGAGATACGCCTTGGCGCCTGCGCTCACCGCCTCGAAGATCAGGTCGTTGGTCTCGAACGTCGTCAGCACCACGATATGGGTCTGCGGCAATTCGCGGAGAATCCGCTGGGTCGCGGCGATGCCGTCGACCCGCGGCATCTGCAGATCCATCAAGATGACGTCCGGCCGATAGCGCCGCGCGAATTCGATGGCCTGCTCGCCATCGGCCGCGCCGGGAAGGATCTCGAAATCATCGTTCTGCTGGGCGAGCAGCGTCGCGATACCTTCCCTGATCAGCGTCTGATCCTCGGCGATCAGCACCCGTATCTTCTCAATTCTGCTCACGGGCTTTCCGTCATCCTCTCGAAAACGCGTTGCATGCGCGGCAACGAATTCAATCGGCCAGCACGCCGGCGGATACCGCCGGCGGCACCGCCACGGGGAGCGAGATCCGGACCAGCGTTCCCTGCCCGGGCGCGCTCTCCACCGCACAGCTGCCGCCGACAAGTTCAGCAAATTCGGCCATGCCAATCAATCCGAAATGTCCTGGCGTCGGGACCGCGGGATCGAAGCCGCGGCCGTCATCGCGGATCTCGACAATCAGCTTGCGGCCGACCGCGGCCGGTTCGTCGAAGGCGTGAAAGGAGACTCGGCGCGCCTGCGCATGCGTCTGAACGTTGCGCAATGCCTCGCTGAGGATGCGCTGAACCGTCAGGCCGCAATCGCGCAAGCCGGGGCGCGCCGCTTCGTCGATCTGGATCGACACCCTGACACCGCTGCGCGCGGCAAAGTCGCTCAGCAGCCCCTCCACATCGGGATCGAGCTTCAGGTCGTCGGGCGTGCGCAGGCGATCGATGGCTTCGCGGGCACGCGAAAGGCCGCTCGCGGCCGCATCTTCAGCTGTCGCAAGGCTGTCCGCCACACGAGCGGGATCGGCCGACAAATAATGCCGGATCAGCCGTATCTGGGTCAGCAGCGCCACGATCGAGTGCACCAGCGTATCGTGCAGATCGCGCGCCAGCCGCAGCCGCGTTCGCGCCAGCGAGGCAAAGCGCACCTCCGCGCTCGCCGCCTCGAGCTGCTGCTCCATCAGGCGCCGGGCGCGGCGCTCACTGCCGAGCAGCGTTTCGACCTGGCGGCCGGCAAAATCCGGCATGGCGATGACGAAGTAATGCGACCGCGCGCCGTTCCACAGCACGACCGCCGTCATCGGCTGCGTGATGTCAGGCGACGCGCCGCGCACACCGGCCAGCGCGATCATGTCCCGCTGGCCGCTGGCAAGCGCTGCCAACTCGGCTTCCATGCCGACCAGCAACACGCACTCGCAGCAGTCGACGCCGGTTGCGGGAAGCCACTCGACCAGCCGGCCGATCTTCCGCTGCATGCTTCGATCGGCGCCGATGACGGCGAGACCGATGACGTCGGCTTCTGCGGCCGCAAGCAAATCCGCGGTCAGATCGATCATGCGTTGCCCATCAGCTCAGCGAGCAGCCCACTCTGGCGTAAGCCGGCAGCGGTCGCAAACGAATATGACTTTCGTCACAACCGGTCCTGACCTTCGTCAGATGCCGCGGCTGCTCGAAATGCGGTTCTGTCTCAGGAATGAGCAACAGCGCAAGCCATGATGTGCCAAATGCCGGCGTCCATGGCGATGCCGGCCGGGCGCCGGGCCTCGCGGAAGGTCGCGCCAGTCGGCCGGAATGTGAGCTGACAATGAAGGGCGCACCACGCAAACCGTCAGGCATCGAGCTGCGCATGCTGGCGGAAGCAAACAAGCCTGCGCGGCGCCGGCGCCTGAGCGCGACCCAGAAGATGGCGTTGCAGGAAGCGCTCGCCGGCCGCCTGCAGCTCTATCCGCGCGGATATGCCGCGAGCAAGACCGGACCGTTCCACTCCCGACGCGCCATTCTCGGACTGGTGCGCGCCGGCCTGATGAGCCTCAGCGCGACGGCGCGCTATGCGGCCGTGACCAGGCGCGCGCGCGAGATGTACGAGGCCGCGGCAAGCAGCGACGCTGCGCCCGAGTGAACGCGCCATTGCGCTGAGGCGCTCGAAGCCCTCACCATCCATTTCATTTCCCCGCCGAGGCTTGGCCGGAGTCACGCGCGCGCGGACGCTGTCACGGCCGCGCCGATTCCGGCTGCGAAGAGCGTCAGACCAGCCGGCTCGCTGCAGCGGGACACGTATGCAGATAAACTGCGAAGATAATCTTTACAGTTTACCTTCATATATGCTATCCGATTCGGCATGAGCAATGTACCGGTCCGCCCCGGCTCGGCGCGCACATCCGCGCTGGCCGAAGATCTTCGCCTGTTGATTGGAACGCTGAAGCGGCGGCTTCGCGAGCAGGGTCAGCGCGAGGACCTCCCGCCTTCCCAGGTCGCGGTGCTGCTTCGCCTCGAAAAGGACGGCCCCGCGACCGTGTCCAGCCTGGCGCGATCGGAGGGCATGCGTCCGCAGTCGATGAGCTCGGCGATTTCGGCGCTCGAGGCCGCGGGCCTGGTCCGCGGCGCGCCGGATCCGGACGACGGCCGGCAGACCATCATGTCGCTCACCGATAGCTGCCGCGAACGGCTGCGCACCGGCCGCGCCGCGCGGCAGGACTGGCTGTCGCGCACCATCGCCGCGCGGCTGTCGGCGCGGGAACAGGACGAACTCGCCGCCGCCGTCGGCTTGCTGAAGCGGCTGGTCGAGGATTGAGGCGGGCTGCGCCGCGACAGCTTGCGAGAAAGGTAACGACCATGGCCCTGACGACGCTCGATCCGATCACCGCATTGATCGTCATCGATCTACAAGGCGGCCTCATGAACTGGCCCTTCGCCCATCCGATCGGCGACATCGTGGCTCGCGCCACCGCGCTTGGCGCTGCGTTCCGACGGCGCGGTCTGCCGGTCGCGCTGGTCAATGTCGACGGCAGCTCGCCGGGACGAACCGAGCAGGCGCCGCGCCAAGGAAATCCATTCGGCGGCCCGCTTCCCGACGGATGGACCGATCTCATTCCGGAGCTCGACCGACAGCCCAGCGACATCGTCGTGACCAAGCGAACGCGAGGCGCATTTGCCAGCACCGACCTCGAAGGCCTGCTGAGAGCGCGCGGCGTCACGCAAGTCGTGATCGCCGGCGTCGCCACCGCCGGCGGCGTCGAATCGACGGCGAGACAGGCCTATGAAGCGGGCTTCAACGTCACGCTCGCGATCGACGCCATGACCGACGCGCGGCCGCACGCGCATGCCTACAGCATCGAACACGTGTTCCCGCGGCTCGGCGAGACCGGCTCGACGCAGGCGATCATCGATCTCGTTGAAAGGACCAACGCGCATGAACTGGCTTGACCTCGTCGCCTATTTCTTCGGCGGCGCCTTTCTCACCAATGCGATCCCCCACGTCGTCGCCGGCATGATGGGCGAAGCGTTCCAGAGCCCGTTCGCCAAGCCGCCCGGCGAAGGCCTGTCCTCGTCGACCGTCAACATCGTGTGGGGCTTCTTCAACCTCGCGGTTGGATATCTGCTGGTCTGCCGCGTCGGCGACTTCGGCTTGCGAACCACCAGCGACGTCGCAGCGCTCGGTCTCGGCGGTCTTCTGATCGGCCTGTTCCTGGCGCGGCGGTTCGGGCGGTTTCACGGCGGGAATGAACCTCAGAGAACATGAGACGCGTCTTTCGATCGCTTGCGAGCTTCAACTACCGGGTCTGGGCGGCCGGCGCGCTGGTGTCCAACATCGGCACCTGGATGCAGCGCGCGGCGCAGGACTGGCTGGTTCTCACCCAGCTGACAAATCACAGCGCGTCCGCCGTCGGCATCGTGATGGCGCTGCAATTCGGGCCACAACTATTGTTGATGCCGTGGACCGGCTTTGCCGCCGACCATTTCAACCAGCGCAAGCTGCTGATGGCGACCCAGGCGACGATGGGCGCGCTGGCACTCATCCTCGGCATTCTCACCGTCACCGGCCTGGTGCAGCTCTGGCACGTCTACACCTTCGCGTTCCTGTTCGGCTGCGCGGCGGCGCTCGATGCCCCGGTGCGGCAGACCTTCGTCGCCGAGCTGGTCAGCGATACCAATCTGTCGAATGCAATCGCGCTGAACTCGACCTCGTTCAACGCCGCGCGCATGATCGGCCCCGCCGTCGCCGGCCTCATTATCGCCTCCGTCGGTACCGGCTGGGCATTCCTGTTCAACGGCGCATCGTTCCTGGCGGTGCTGACCTCGCTGACCCTGCTGCGCACCTCCGAGCTGCGCCCGAACGCGCGCGCCCATCGCACCAAGGGTAGCGTAATGCAGGGCTTCCACTATGTCTGGTCCCGGCCCGATCTCAGGGCGACGCTGATCATGCTGTTCCTGATCGGGACCTTCGGACTGAACTTTCCGATCTTCATTTCCACCATGGCGGTTGGCGTGTTCCACACCGATGCGCGCGGCTTCGGCCTGCTGTCGTCGATGATGGCGCTCGGAACGATGTCGGGCGCGCTGCTGGCCGCGAGCCGCGAGGAGCCGCGCTTCGGCTCGCTGATGCTGGGCGCCGCGATCTTCGGGCTGGGCTGCACGCTCGCCGCGTTGGCGCCGAGCTATTGGCTGTTCGCCGCGGCGCTGGTCGTGATCGGCGTCGCCGCACTGACCGTCACCAACACCTCGAACGCGCTGATGCAGCTCTCGACCGAGCCCGCGATGCGCGGACGGGTGATGGCGCTGCGGCTCGGCGTTGCGCTCGGCGGCACGCCGATCGGCGCACCGATCGTCGGCTGGGTCGCCGATCACCTCGGCCCGCGCTGGGCACTCGGCGTCGGCGCCGCCGCCGGCTTTGCCGCGGCGATCGTCGCGATCGGCATGCTGTCCCGATCGGGCGGCGAAGCCGAGCGCCGCAGCCAGGAGGCGCGAAGGAGCGAGGTCAACCTGCCGCAGCAACGTTGATCATCGCTGACGCGAACCGTCTGATGTCGTCATTCCGGGGCGCGCATCGAACCCGGAATCTCGAGATTCCGGGTTCGATGCTTCGCATCGCCCCGGAATGACGATACCGGACGAGCGCCTCCATGAGCCGGCTTTATGGAATCGCTGGTCTAGTAGGCGTAGGACGTCTTGCCCGGCTGCACGGTCAGCCGAAAGGCGACATCGGTCGAGCCGTCCATCAGCTCGATGATGTTGTCGCACACCAGGCATCGAAACTCACCCGCGACGCCACCCTTCGACGTCAATTCGATCCGGCGATAGCCGGCCTGGCAATGGGGGCACGTCACGTCGGACTTTCGCATCGAATCAGCAAACCGTTGCTCTCTCCGGTTTCCCACACGCCCGTGATCGGAAATGTGACGGCCGTCTAACCTGGCGTGCTGGTCGACCAGAGCACCGGGAATTTGTGCTGTGCTTTCAGCGCGAAAAGTTCCCGACGATGGCCGGAACGCCGCCGCGCCCAGGCTCGGCAACACGGCCACGGACCAAAAAACGAGCGAGCGCTCTCTCAGAAAATTTCATTATCCCCCTTTTCCGGGCGCCGTTTCGTGGGCTAGGAATTACGCAAGGGCGTAAAGCCCAGCCCGGACCAGCAACAAAATGAAATGGTCCGGGAGCATAGCCAGGGAGGCAACGTGGGTCTCGCGCGTCAGCGACCGGGGACGGCGAATGCGTTCGCGATGGACGTGCTTTGCGCACGCATCCTCGAACGTCATCGGGATTCCATCCGGGTCCAGAAAACCCATCTCGCCGTTCCGAATCTCACGCGCATCATCGGCGCCACGCTCACGCTTTCCAACAAGCACGGCTTTCACGCCACCACGCTGCGCCAGCTTGCGGAGGCCTCGGGCCTCAGCATGGGCGGCCTTTATACGTATTTCGATAGCAAGCCGACGCTGCTGTCGATGATCCTCGGCGAGGTCGCCGAGACGGTGGCGGAGGTCCTCAACTCGCCGCCCGCGGACGTGAAGCAGGATGCGCGCAAGCATCTGCACTGGATCATCGCGACCCATGTCCGGATGAGCGAGGCGATGCAGCCCTGGTTCGTGTTCTGCTTCATGGAAGCGAAGTCGTTTCCGCCGGCGGAGCGCCAGCGCGCCATCGAGATGGAGGTGATGACCGAGAAGATCATCGCCGGCGTCCTCAAGCAGGGCGTCGCCAGCGGCGTCTTCGCGATCGACCAGGTCACGCTGACGGCCTCGCTGATCAAGCCGCTGCTGCAGGACTGGTACGTCAAGCGATGGAAATACCGCAGACGCGGCACCTCGATCGAGACCTACATCAACGCCGTCAACACGTTTGCGGACGCCGCGGTCGCAGCCAGGACGCGGCCCGGCCGCGTCGCGACCGGCTCCCGCACGAGATCCCGGCAGACGGCGCACCTATAGACGCAAGGAAGGACGAGGCAATGAAGCGATTGCGGTTCAATCAACAGGAGATCGTCTTCGCCGTCTTTGCCGTGCTGTTCCTGGCGTTCTCGATTTTCCTGCGCGGCTTCCTGACGCCGGAGAACATGCTGACGCTGCTGCAGAACGTCGCGGTACTCGGCATCCTCGGCCTTGCGATGGCGATCGTCGTGATCGGGCGCGGCATCGACATCTCGCTGATCGCAGCCCTCGCGGTGCCGCCGGGGCTCGTGCTGCAGATGGTGCAGAACGGCCACTCGCTGCCGGCCGCGCTGGTGACGGCGGTGCTGCTCACGATCGCGTTCGGCCTGGTCAATGGCTGGCTGATCGCCTACGCCGAGGTCCCTTCGCTGTTTGCGACGCTGGCGACCGGCCTGCTGCTCGCCGGCCTCGGGCAGGCCGCGCTGTTTCAGCTCGACGTCGTGCAGTGGAGCGACGGCATGAAGGGCTTCGAGCGGCTCGGACAAGGCACCATCCTTGGCATTCCGACCTCGATCGTGATGTTCGCGATCGCCTGCGTCGTGGTCGCGTTCCTGCTGCGCCAGACCCGCTGGGGCGCCTATATCTACGCGATCGGCGATAATCCCTACGCCGCCCGCGTCACCGGCATCCCCTCGCGCCCGATCATCGTGCTGCAATACGTCGTCGCGGCGCTGATCGGCTGCTTCGCGGGCCTGGTGATGGCGGCATCGGTCAACTCGATGCCGACCCGCATCTTCAATTCGACACTGATCTACGACGTCATCCTCGTCGTGGTGCTCGGCGGCATCGGCCTGTCGGGCGGCCGCGGCGGTGTGCTCAACATCATCATCGGCACGCTGCTGATCGGCACCATGCTGAACGGCATGACCATCATGGACATTTCCTACGCCGGACAGAATCTCGTCAAGGGTGTCGTCCTGCTGCTCGCCGTCATCACGGATTCATTCCTGAATCCGCGCAACGAAGAAACGGCACAGCAGGGCGACATCTGAACCAAGCCACAAGAACATTTCAATCACGACCAAGGAGGAAGCAATGAAATACGCTGTCAGGACTGCAAAGGTGATCGCCGCAGCGCTCGGGCTTGCCGCCATCGCCGCCCCGGCTCTGGCCCAGCAGGGCCTGGACGAGCCGTTCCAGAAGCCGTTCAGGGAAGCTCTCGCCGGCAAGACGGTGGCCTATGTTCCGGTCGCCATGAACTTCGACCTCACCGAAGGCTGGTACGCCGGCATGAAGAAGGAGCTCGAGCCCTTCGGCGTGAAGTTCGAGATCCGCGACCCCAACTGGAACACCAATGCCGGCGCGCAGGCGGTGACCTCGCTGATCTCGGAGAAGCCGGCCGTGATGGTGATCCACAATCCGGACGTGCAGACCTACGCCAAGTTGCTGCAGCGCGCCGAGAACGAAGGCATCTACGTGATCCAGATCAACATGGGGTCGGCGTATCGCTCGTCGGCCTTTGTCGGCGCCAACTGGATTGAGATCGGCGAGCGGGATACCGAGGCGGTTGTGAAGGCCTGCCAGGGCAAGTCGAACAAGATCGCCATCGTGCAGGGCGCGCTCTCGGCGGCCGCCAGCGCCTACACGCTCAAGGGCGTCGAGAACGTGCTCGCCAAGCATCCGGAGATCAAGGTGGTCTCGAGCCAGGCGGCCGACTGGGATGCCGCGAAGGCCAAGGCGATCACCCAGACCGTGCTGAAGCAGAATCCTGATCTCTGCGGCATCGTCGGCTTCTGGGACGGCATGGACATCGGCACCGCCGCTGCGGTGAAGGAAGCCGGCCTGACCGGCAAGGTGTTCGTCGCGACCTCCGGCGGCGGCGAGCGCAAGGGCGCCTGCGAGCTGGTGAAGTCCGGCGCGTTCGATCTCAACATGAGCTACGACGTGCCGACCCAGGCCGCGCAGATGGCCGGCACGATCAAATGGCTGCTGTCGTCGGGCGCCAAGGCCGGCTCGGTCAAGGGTTCGGAATACACGACGCTGATTCCGATCACCAAGGAGAACGCGGACAGCCAGACCGCGTGCTGGAATCTGAGTGACCTGAAGAAATAGTCCGGCCATTCCCGCTCGACGTCCCGGGCGGCCTCGCCCGGGACGTCGATCTCCCCAAATCGAACGCCTTGCTGGAATGCCGATGCGCGACACCCTGACGAGCCTGCGTTACCGTTACTGGCCGGATCATCTCCTCGGCGAGATCCTGTCCAAGCGTTGGACCGAGACCGCAATACCGGTGATCCTGCTTTTGATCGTCGGCTTCGCGCTCAGCCGTTCCATCGATCACTTCCTGTCGCCGTCGAGCCTTGCCGACACCGCGCGGCAGGCCGGCGAGATCGGCTTCATCGGCCTCGGCATGGCGCTGGTCGTCATCGTCGGCGGCATCGATCTGTCGGTCGGCTCGATCTTCGCGCTGACGGATTTCTGCGCGCTCTATCTGCTCGACGTGCTGAACTGGCCGGTTCCCGCGGTGGTGGTCGCCACCCTCGTCTGCGGCGCACTGCTCGGCGCCGTCAACGGCGTGCTGATCGGCTACTTAAGGCTGCGCGCCTTCATCACCACGCTGATCACCCTGATCATCTACCGCTCGGCGTTCGATCTGTTGATCCAACGCTACTCCAATTCGATCGCCGCGGCCTTCCCCGACATCCCGTCCTGGAATTTCATCGGCGGCGGCGACGTGTTCGGCATTCCGAGCGTCGCAATCGTCTACATCGCGATCGCGATCTTCGGCCATATCTTCATGACGCGGCTGCGCCCGGGCTGGCACATCACCGCGATCGGCGGCTCGCGCCGTTCGGCCTACAATTCAGGCATTCCGGTCCGCCGCACCATCGCGCTCTGCTATGTCGCAAGCGGCGTGCTGACCAGCATCGCCGCGCTGTTCTTCGCGGCCCGGCTCGGCACCGTCGGGGGCGACATCGGCGTCGGCCTCGAGGTGATCGTGCTGACCGCGACCGTGCTCGGCGGCATCACGCTCGGCGGCGGCAAGGGCTCGGTCGCCAAATCGCTGGTCGGCGTGCTGATCGTGCTTTTGATCACCAATGGCCTCACCACGCTCAATGCAAGGGGCGGCATCAACCGCATGGCACTGGCGGGCATCCTGCTGGTCGCGGCGATGGTCGACATCCGCTGGCAGAAGAACCGCACCCGCATCATCAGCAAGGTCTATGTCGCGCCGACCTATCACGCGCTGCCGCCGCCGCCGGCCACCGAGATCGGCCAGGGCGGCCCGTTCGAGCAGAACGACAAGCTGCGCGACGTCGAATTGATCGGCCTCGGCCGCATCGAGGCGCCCGAGGACGTGATCCTCGATCGCAACAACAATCTCTACGCCGGCTCGCGCCATGGCGACATCATCCGCTTCCATGCGCCCGATTATCAGCGGATGGAGGTGTTCGCCCATATCGGCGGTCAGCCGCTCGGCATGGCGTTCGACCGTCAGGACAATCTCTATGTCTGCATCGGCGGCATGGGCCTCTACCGCATCACGCCCGACGGCACCGTGGAGAAGGCGACCGACGAGACCAACCGCAGCATGCATTCGGTGAACGACGACAGCCGCCTGCGGCTGGCCGACGACCTCGACATCACCGATGACGGCCTGATCTTCTTCTCGGAAGCCACCGTGCGCTACGAGATGGATGAATGGCCGATCGACGGCCTCGAGGCACGCGGCAACGGCCGCATCATCTGCTACGACACCAAGACCGGAGCGACGCATACGGCGCTGCGGGGCCTCAAATTCCCCAACGGCATCTGCGTCGCCAGCGACGGCCAATCTATCCTGTTCGCCGAGACCTTCGGCTGCTCGATCAAGCGGCTGTGGTTCGCGGGGCCGAAGAAGGGCCAGGTCGAGGTGGTGATGGACAATCTGCCGGGCTATCCCGACAACATCAATCTCGCCTCCGACGGCAATTACTGGCTGGCGCTGGTCGGCATGCGCAGTCCCTCGCTCGACCTCGCCTGGAAGATGCCGGGCTTCCGCCGCCGCATGGCCAAGCGCGTCCCGGTCGACGAATGGCTGTTCCCGAACATCAACACCGGTTGCGTGGTCAAGTTCAACGAGCAGGGCAAGATCCTCGAATCGTTCTGGGACCTGCGCGGCGAGAACCATCCGATGATCACCTCGATGCGCGAGCATCGCGGCTATCTCTATCTCGGCGGCATCATGAACAACCCGGATCGGCCGCTACAAGCTGGAGAACGCCGACCCGAACTTCGTGCAGTATGACAAGCGCTGGGGGAAGCTGTCGTGATCGCGGCCGTCAGGGATTTCGCCAACCGCTTTCTCGGCCGTGGTGAGGCCACCATCACCGTGCCGTCGTTCGACGGCGCACTCAAGCCGAACCAGAAACTGGAATCTGCGACCACCCTGCTGGAATGCGAGGCGCCCGAGGATCTCGCAACCGACGGCCGCAACCTCTATGTCGCCGACGGCCGGCGTCTACTGCGCCTCGACGGCGGCGGAGCGGCCGAGCTGCGCAGCTTCGAGCAGCCGATCTCGGCGCTCTGCGCGATCGCCGGCGGCGGCATCGCGGTCGCGCTCGGCGGCCGCGAGGTGCGGCTCTACGCCGATCCCTCGTCGGGCGAGCCGAGCGTGACGTTCAGCGACGCCGCCTTCAACGCGATCAACGCGCTGACGCAGGCCGGCGATGGCACCCTGATCGCAACCGACGGCTCGGCGACCTGCGGCATCGATGATTGGGCGCGCGACCTGATGGAGCTCAACCGGAGCGGCCGCGTGTTCCGGCTCGACCCCGGGACCAGATCGGTGCAGCCGCTGGCATCGAAGCTCGGCTACGCCTTCGGCGCCTGCGCGCGGGGCGACGGCGTGCTGGTCAGCGAGAGCTGGCGGCATCGCCTCGTCCTCGTCTCCAATGGACGGCCGCCGCAGGTCGTGCTCGGTCACCTCCCCGTCTATCCGTCGCGGCTGTCGAAGGCCGCGGGCGGCGGCTATTGGCTCACCGCATTCACCGCACGCACCCAGTTGATCGAGTTCGTGCTGCGCGAGCCGGCCTACCGGCGCCGCATGATGGCCGAGATCGACCCGGCCTATTGGGTGGCGCCGCGGCTGCGCTCGGGCTTTTCCTTCAAGGAGCCGATGCAGGGCGCGCACATCAAGACGATGGGCGTGATCAAGCCGTGGGCGCCGCCGCGCTCCTACGGGCTCGTCATCCGGCTGAGCGAGGCCGGCAAGCCGCTGTATTCGCTGCACAGCCGGGTCGACGGCGTCAATCACGGTGTCGTCGCGGCGCTCGAGCTGGGCGGCGACCTTGTGCTGATCGCCAAGGGACCGGGCCGCGTGCTGAAACTGCCCCTCGCCGGGCTCGCCGAGGAGACAGGCTCATGAGCGACACCGTGCTTTCCCTGCGCAAGGCCACCAAGCTTTACGCGGGCGTCCCCGCCATCGAGGGCGTCGACTTCGATCTGCGCCGCGGCGAGATTCACGCGCTGGTCGGCGAGAATGGCGCCGGCAAGTCGACGCTGACCAAGGTGATGGCCGGTGTCGTGACCTTGACCTCGGGCGGCATGAGTGTCGATGGCGCGGAGGTCGCGCCGCGCACGCCGCTCGAGGCGCGCAATCTCGGCATCGCCATGGTGTTCCAGGAGAACAGCCTGGTGCCGACCATGACGGTCGCGCAAAACCTGTTCCTCGGGCAGGAGAAATTCTACAACCGGCTGCGCGGCATCTACATCGCCGCCCAGCAATTCCTGCAATCGCTGAATTTCGACGTGACGCCGACCGCGACCGTGAGCGGGCTCGGCGCGGCCAAGAAGCAGATGGTGGAAATCGCGCGTGCGGTTCTGCACAAGGCCAAGGTCATCATCTTCGACGAGCCGACCGCGTCGCTGACGCCGGAAGAGAAGAAATACTTCTTCGACCTGGTCCGTGACCTCAAGAAGCGCGGCGTCTCGATCGTCTTCATCTCGCACGCGCTGGAAGAGGCGCTGCTGCTCGCCGACCGCATCACCGTGTTGCGCGACGGCAAGCATGTCATCACCGACGACGCGGCGAAATTCGACCGCGCGGCGATCGTACAGGCGATGGTCGGACGCGACCTCTCCAACACGCTGTATGGCGCGCGGAAGACCAGCGTCCGGCCGGCGGGGGCGCGCGTGCTCACGGTGCAGAACCTCAAGATGGCGCCGATGGTGAAGAACAATTCGCTGTCGGTATTTGCAGGGCAGATCACCGGCGTGTTCGGCCTGGTCGGCGCCGGCCGCACCGAGACCTTCAAGATCGTATCCGGCGTGTTGAAGCGCGACTTCTTCCACGGCGGCGAGATCCTGCTGCACGACAAGCCGGTGCGCTACAGGGTTCCGGCCCCGGCGGTCAAGGCCGGCATCGCCTATGTGACCGAGGATCGCAAGGTCGAAGGCTTCTTCGAAACCGCCTCGATCGCCCGCAACATCTATCTCGGCCTGCTTTCGAAGTTTCCCGGGGGGCGCATGATGCTGTCGCGGCGCGAGACCAATTCGGTCGGCAAGACCTGGACCCAGCGTTTGAAGGTTCGCGCCATCGGCGACGAGGCCAAGGTGGTCGAGCTGTCAGGCGGCAACCAGCAGAAGGTGGTGATCGCCAAATCGCTGGTGCAGGAGCCCGAGCTGATCATCTTCGACGAACCGACCCGCGGCGTCGACGTCGGCGCCATCGTCGAGATCCACGAGCTGATCAACCAGCTCGCCGACGAGGGCAAGGCGGTGGTGGTGATCTCGTCCTATCTGCCCGAGATCATGGCGCTGTCCGATCGCATCCTGGTCTCGCGCCAGGGCAAGGTGGTGGAGGAATTCTCCGCGCTCGAAGCCACCGAGGAGAAGATCATGTACGCGGCGATTCATTGATGCCGCAACGGGCTTGCGTCACGGCGGGCTCGCCGCGCCATACCGCAGCAGATCGCGCGCCCGGACATGATCATCGGGCATCGCCCAGGCAGGTGCGGGAAGCCGCCTGCCGCGATCCTGGTCGCGTGCTACTTCGGTCCGACGGTTCCGGTCACCTTCAGCCTCGCCGACCTCACCCAACCCGAGACGTCGTTGCCCGTCCCCGGATTGAGGTACATCACCGACGACCAGCCATCCCTGGTTTGCGCATACGCGATCAGTGCATCATTTGGAATGACGAACACGCCGCGGATCGGACAATGCAGATTCGGCGCCGAGTAGAATTGCAGCCGACCCGTGCCCGTCACCACATTGGCCAGCGGCGGCGACAGCATCGGGACGCGGCTGGTGCCGGTCTGCGGCTCCTTGCAGTTCGACGGCGTCTGCGCGTGCACGGTCGCCCCCGGAGCCCCCAGGATCAGGGCACAGCACACCATGCAGGTGACGACAAACCTGTCCGACATCACTGATCCTCCTGACCTCTGGAGGCGATCATCTGTCATTCTGCGGTGTTTGTCGCCGGGCGGAGCGGGCAGGTTCTGCGAGATACGACGAAAGCTTGCGTACCGGAAAAGCCGGCGCCGCGATGCAGGGTCCGCGCCGCGACATTCATTTCATCGTGCTTACGGGAAGAATGCGCCGCGCAGCACGAGCACCTCGCCGGTTGCGGCAACCGGCGAAGGGATTGATTCAGTTCGTGCCCGCGATGATGACGAGATTGTTCAGGACAGGCGTGGAGCAGAACGCGACGACGAGAGCGATGTTGTAAACGTTGTTGCTCCGCCAAAGCAGCCACGTGACCACGAACGTCAAGCCAAGCTTGGGCACCAGCCACCAGACGCCGAACCATGTCTGCGCCAGATGCATGAACGGGTTCAACTCACCCAATCCGAGACTCAGGATCACATTCGTCGACTCAAGGTCGGCGTACCCCAGCAGCAGGGCGAGGAGCACCAAAAAACCCTTAACCCAATTCATTCCGAGACTCCCGATGCCAGTAATGCCGAAGATGCCGGATTGGCCAGATCACACTATTGATGATGTCCACGCGCTCGGCAGGCACGAGGCCCGTTGCAGGATATTCGTCCGGCTTCGGTATCCAGGCCGTGCCGAACAGAATGTCGAGAAACGGAAAGCAGGCTGCGAAGTTCTTGTCCCTGTGCTCGGGAAGGACCGAATGATGGATCCGGTGCCATTGCGGATTGTTGATCCATGTCACATACCGACCGAGCGGAATGCGGACGTTGAGATGGGCACACGCATCGGGCATGAAGAAGATAAATCCCACCGCTATCACCATGTCCGGCGGGATGCGGAACAGGATCGCCATGATCGGAAGAAAGGCGTCGGACAACACCCTCTCCAGCCAGAAATGCCGGCCGCCGGTAATGAACGTCACGCCGTTCGCGCTGTGATGGAAGGAGTGCATCGCCCACAGAAAGGGGATCGCATGTTGAAGGCGATGGTATGTGTACTTGTAGAGATCGAATGCAACCACGATGATTGCGAGGGAGACGTACCACCAGTAACCGTCGGTCGGCAGCTTGATCCAACCGAGACCGGTATAGCTCGCAATCTTGCCCGCGCTGATCGCCGCGATCGGAGCGAGCATGGACGACAGCCCGAGGCTCACGATCACCGCGAGCCAGTCATCACGAAACTCGGCGTAGGGAACGTCCGCAATCGGCCATCTTTTTTCCAGGATGCGACTGGTGTAGACGATGCCCAGAAACACGGCCGCATAAAATACGGCGTTTGCGATGTCACTCTGCATGAGGGATGACTCGCCGGCTCAAAAGGACAGACAATAAGAATAAAAACATTTCTGTGCCTATAAGCTAAAAAAGCTTATTTTTTCTCAACGCTCCGGCGGGGGCAAGCAGGGTTTTTACGGGGCACCCCTCGCCTTCGGCCCGATTCTGACCCGCGCGGGCGCATTTTTCCCGGCCGGTCTCCGATCCGGTGCGGCGACAGCCAGCTAAAGCGAACCCAGCGCGCGCCTGCAGGACATCGTGCGCACCGTGAAGGCGCGTGGTGCATCCCTGAGGGGCTATACAGAGCAGCCCATCGACACCAGCACAGCAGCAGGCAAGTGGTTCCTGGACATGCTCGGCGTGTTCGCCGAGTTCGAGACCAACCTCCGCAGCGAGCGGCAGCTTGAGAGTGTCGCGGAGGCCAAGGCACGCGGGGTCTACCAGGGACGCACAGCGTCCATCGACACCGCCATAGTGAAGGCGCTCAAAGCTGAAGACATGAGGCGTCCGCTATCGCGAAGGCGCTCAAGATTGGCCGCGCGTCGGTTTACCGGGCTCTTGAGGACTGAGGAGGGAAGCCAATGACACCCACAGCGCCCTCCAACTGCGACCACGGACCGTGTGAGTGCAGTGGAAGGCAATCGATCCAGAAGTGCCTGGGAATATTCTACTGAAGACGAGCACGCATCAGCTGCCCGAACCAATGGGAACTTGAGTGAATGGCGCGCCCGGAACGATTCGAACGTCCGACCCTCAGATTCGTAGTCTGATGCTCTATCCAGCTGAGCTACGGGCGCATTTTCGCGGGTGGGCTTGAGCCCGCATGGCTCCGGGAGCCCCGGAACGCCGCGAAAGAGCGCTCTAGCTACAGGCTCCGGGTCCGGTTGGCAAGGTCTGGAAACGCCAATTTCGGCCGCGGCTTTAGCCGCCCCGGAATACCGGAACGGCCTCAGGCCCTCGCCCGCTCGCTGCGAATCGACAGCAGTTCCACCGGACGATCCGGGATCGAAATCCGGAAGGTGGCGCCGATGGTGCCCTCGACCAGATGGATGTGGCCGCCGTGAGCCCGGATCAGCTCGGCGGCAATCGCAAGGCCGAGCCCGCTGCCGCCGGGGCGGCCGGAGGTCTGGAACGCCTCGAACAGATGCTCGCGCGCCTTGGTCGGGACGCCCGGACCGGTGTCGGAGACCTCGATGATCGCGACCGTCCCCTCGCGGCGGCCGGTGATGCGGATCTGCTGCGCGCCGCCGTCGCCTGCGGGCCGGCTCTCCAGCGCCTGCGCCGCGTTGCGCACCAGATTGAGCAGCACGCGGAACAGCTGGTCCGGGTCGGCGTCGATGGTCAGGCCGCGCTCGATCGCGCTGATCCAGGTGATCGAGACATCGGTCGCAAGCCCCGCCGACTCCCGCACCTCGGCAACCGCGGGCTCCACCATGATCACGCGGCGATCAGGCGCCGCCTCCTGCGCGCGGCCATAGGAGAGCGTCGACTGGCAGAAGGCGATGGCGCGCTCCAGCGAGCGCAACAATTTCGGCGCAAAGCGCTGCACCCGCGGGTCGGGCACGCTGGCGAGCTGGTCCGACAGCAGTTGCGAGGACGCCAGCAGATTGCGCAGATCATGGTTGATCTTGGAGACGGCGAGCCCGAGCGCGGCAAGCCGGCTCTTCTGATGCAGCATCGAGACGAGGTCGCGCTGCATGTCCGACAGCTCGCGCTCGGCAACGCCGATCTCGTCGCCGCGCTGGCTCGGCACGATGATCCGCGCCGAACTCTCCGGATTCTCGTGGAAGCCGACCAGGCTCGCGGTCAGCCGCCGCATCGGGCGCACGAACAAATAATGCAGTGCCAGATAGACCAGGCCGGCGGTCAGGCCGGCGATCAACAGCGCGACGACCAGGACGTTGCGCGAGAAGCGGTACATCGCCTGCCGCAGCGGCTTCTCGTCGATCACGACCTCGATGAATTGCGCCTGGCCCGGCGCGGGTCCGACCACGCGGATGGTCTGGTCGCCATGCTCCAGCATGATCTCGAAGGCATCGACGATCGCCGACCACACCGTCATGGTCCGCATGTCGACGTCATGGTCGATCGCCGCCGGAAGGTCGGCGCTGGCGAGCAGCCGGCGCTGCTGTCCCAATTTGATGGCGACGGCACGGGCGCCGATGCTGGTCAGGATCTGCCGCGCCAGCGAATCCGGCACCAGGCCGGACGGGGCGGCATCGAGCACCAGCGCCGCGGTATTGGCGGCGGCCAGGCGGTCATTGAGCCGGTTCATCCGGAAGTTGGCGATGGCCGGGACGTAGATCAGGAGCCCGGCGATCATCACCAGGGGAATCGTCAGCAGCAAAAGCTTGCCCGACAGCCCGAGCCGGGGGGACGGCTTGGGCCGCTGCTTCTGCGCGGTCGCCTGATCGTCAGTTAGAGCCACAAGATAAGGCCTTGTTTGGCTTAGGGGTCGGAAGATGGGGCCCGGCCCCCAAGCCGGTCAAATTACGGATCGCTAATGTGGGCGGTTCCCCGAACGCCCCAAAGCGTCTCCATACCGTCAAATACCCCGCGAAATCAGATATATTCGCCCCAATTGCGACGTTTCGAAGAAGCCTTTTTGCGACGGCCTGTGACATTGACGAAAACAGGGCGCTCCCTTATAAGCCGCGCCAACTGTCCGCGATGGCCCGGTTCTTGACCCGGGGGCGGCTCTTTGGGGCCGTCAACGGCTCGTTTGGGCCCGCCAGCATCACCGGACTCCATCTCAATACAACGGCAAATTGCCCGGTCAGCGGAGAATTACCCGTGAAGCGGACTTATCAACCCAGCAAACTGGTGCGCAAGCGCCGTCACGGCTTCCGCGCCCGTCTCGCCACGGCCGGCGGCCGCAAGGTCCTCGCTGCGCGCCGCGCGCGTGGCCGCAAGCGCCTGAGCGCCTGAGCCCGGACGTCTCCTCTCCGGAGATACCCATTATGGATCGGCTGAGGCAGCGGGCGGATTTCCTCGCCGTTGCCAATGGCGCACGGGCGAATACCACAGCTTTTGTGCTGCAGGGCCGCCGCCGCGACGATCAGGGCCCGATCCGCGTCGGCTATACCGTCACCAAGAAGAACGGCACCGCGACCGAGCGCAACCGCATCCGCCGCCGGCTTCGCGAAGTGATGAGACAGGTCGACGCCGTATTCATGCGGCCGCACCATGATTATGTGCTAGTGGGCCGTCGTGACGCGCTGACCCGCGACTTTGCGACCATGCTTGACGACCTGCGGTCGGCGCTGCGCCGCCTCGACCGGCCTGCGCCCAAGACGGGCACTAACAAGACGGGTACTAACAAGGCGGGTAACAAGAGCGCGCCCAATCCGAATGGAATGACGAGACCCTAAGAGATGTCCGACAACCGCAACACGATCCTTGCCGTCATTCTGTCCGGCCTCGTCCTGATCGCCTGGCAATACTTCTACAATGTGCCGCAGATGGAGAAGCAGCGCGAGGCGCAGCGCCAGGCGGAGTTGCAGAAGCCGGCGCCGCAGGCGACGCCGGGTGCTGCTCCCGGCACCGCTCCGGGAACCTCGGCGACCCCCTCTCCAGCCCCCGGCGCGCCTGCTGCTGACGCTCCGGTCGCGAGCCGCGAGACGGTGCTTGCCTCCGGCCCGCGCATCAAGATCGAGACCCCGCGCGTCACCGGCAGCATCGCGCTGAAGGGCGCCCGGATCGACGACCTCTCGCTGGTCCAGTTCCGCGAGACGGTCGATCCCAAATCGCCGGCCGTCGTGCTGCTTTCGCCGTCGGGCACCGCCGAGCCTTATTATGCCGAATTCCTGTGGCTGACCGCCAACGGCTCATCGGTGAAGACGCCGAACGCCGAAACCGTCTGGCAGCAGGAGGGATCGAACAGCCTGTCGCCGAGCACCCCGGTGATTCTGAAATACGAGAATGGCCAGGGCCTGACCTTCCGCCGCACCATCTCGATCGACGATCGCTACCTGTTCTCCGTCAAGGACGAGGTCAACAATCTCGGCAGCGCGCCGGTGACGCTGTATCCGTTCGGTCTGATCTCGCGCGGCGGCAAGCCGCCGGTCTCCGGCTACGCGATTCTGCACGAAGGCCCGATCGGCTATCTCGGCGAACACGGCCTGCAGGAATTCAGCTACAAGAACATCGACGAGGCCAAGACCTCGACCGGCGGAAATTCGCGCGGCATCGTGTTCACGAAGGTCACCGACGGCTGGCTCGGCATCACGGACAAATACTGGGCTGCGGCGTTGCTGCCCGAAACCACCGCAACGCTTGAAAGCGCCCGCTTCACGACCGGCGACAAGCGCTACCAGACCGACTACATGCTCGGCGCGCAGACCATTCCGATCGGCGGCACCGGCGTCGCCAACGCGCGGCTGTTTGCCGGCGCGAAGGAAGCCGCCACGGTCGGCCTCAACTTCCCGCTGGTCGGCTTCGGCGGCTACAACAAGCAGCTCGGCCTCAACCATTTCGATCTCCTGATCGACTGGGGCCACTTCTACTTCATCACCAAGCCGATGTTCCTGGCGCTCGACTGGTTCTATCGCCTGGTCGGCAATTTCGGCATCGCGATCCTCTTGGTGACCGTGATCGTGAAGCTCCTGTTCTTCCCGCTCGCCAACAAGTCCTACGCCTCGATGGCGAAGATGAAGTCGGTGCAGCCGCAGCTGCAGGCGCTGAAGGAACGCTATCCTGACGACCGCGTGAAGCAGCAGCAGGAGATGATGGAGATCTACAAGAAGGAGAAGATCAACCCGATCGCGGGCTGTCTTCCCGTCGCCTTGCAGATCCCGGTGTTCTTCTCGCTCTACAAGGTGCTGTTCATCACCATCGAAATGCGGCACGCGCCGTTCTTCGGCTGGATCAAGGACCTCTCGGCGCCCGATCCGACCAACCTGTTCACGCTGTTCGGCCTGATTCCGTTCGATCCGATCGCGCTGCTCGGACCGCATTTCGGCTCCTATCTGGTGATGGGCATCTGGCCGATCATCATGGGCATCACGATGTGGGTCCAGATGAAGCTCAATCCGGCGCCGCCGGATCCGACCCAGAAGATGATCTTCGACTGGATGCCGCTGATCTTCACCTTCATGCTGGCCGGCTTCCCGGCGGGTCTCGTGATCTACTGGGCCTGGAACAACCTGCTGTCGGTGCTGCAGCAGAGCTACATCATGCGGCGCAACGGCGTGAAGGTAGAGCTGTTCGACAATCTGAAGGCGACGTTTCAAAAAAAAAGCGTGACGACTGAAACCAAGAAGGCGACGTAGCCTCCAGCAACAGCGCTTCGTCAACCACGTCATGCCCGGCCCTGTGCCGGGCATCGACATATTGGAGGGCGCCCAGAACCGAGGCTCTGGACGTTGACCTGGATGGCCGGGTCGTCCTACGCCAAGGACCCGCCTTGGGCCTTTGCCTGGCCGCGACGAGATGGAATCCTTCGCATGAGCACCGAACCCGATGCGGCGCTGATTGAGCAAGGCCGAAAACTGTTTGCCGGCGACTGGCGCTTCATTTGGGCCTCGCCCTCGATCGAGACGCTGCCGCCGATGGCCGGCCTCGAGGTCGCGTTTGCCGGCCGCTCCAATGTCGGCAAGTCGAGCCTGATCAACGCGCTGACCGGCCGCAGCAACCTGGCGCGCACCTCGCACACGCCCGGCCGCACCCAGGAGCTGATCTTCTTCGAGGGACCGGAGAAGGCGGGCTTCCGTCTGGTCGACATGCCCGGCTACGGCTACGCCTCGGCGCCCAAGACCAAGGTGGCGTCATGGACGGCGCTGATCCACAAATTCCTGCTGGGGCGCGCGACACTGGCGCGGGTCTACGTGCTGATCGACGCGCGCCACGGCATCAAGGACGTCGATCTCGACGTGCTGAAGACGCTGGACAAGTCCGCGGTCAGCTACCAGGTCGTGCTGACCAAGGCCGACCAGGTGAAGGCCGGCGAACTCAAGACCGTCATCGCCGACACGTCAGCAACGCTCGCAAAACATCCCGCCGCCTTCCCCGAGGTGCTGGTGACCTCGTCGCGCACCGGCGACGGCATGCCGGAGCTGCGTGCCGCTATGGTGCGCCTGATCGAGGAACGGCGCCGATGAGCGGCGCATCCCGCCTCCTGGTTGGCCTTGCCGCCGTCATGGGCGCCTGCGGCGTGATGCTGGCGGCGGCCGCGGCCCATCTGCCTGACGCCACGCGGCTGGCAGCGGCATCCTCGATGCTGCTGTTCCATGCACCCGCCGTGGTCGCCACCATCGCGGTGGCGGATCGCGCGATCATCCATGCGAAGCTCGCAGTCGTGGCGGCGGCCGGCTTCGTCATCGCGGCGTCATTGTTCGCCGGCGATCTCGTGCTGCGCCAATATGCCGGCCATGGATTGTTTCCGATGGCTGCCCCGACCGGCGGAACGCTCTTGATCCTGAGCTGGCTGGTGCTGGCGGTCGCGGCGGTGTGGCCGAAGCGGTGACCCGTAGCCCGGATGGAGCAAGCGAAATCCGGGAATCGTGCCGCGGCTGCAAACCCCGGATTGCGCGGAGCCTGTCATCGGGCGCGCGTTCGCGCGACCGGTTGGCTCCATCCGGGCTACAGATACGAGCGAATATCTCTCCCGCTTTGCGCCCTGCCCGGCAATCAGATAGAACCGCGCCACCCCTTCGCTGACGACGAGACCAGCCCCATGACCGACCAGCACATCAGCCCGCTCGATCAGGCCCGCATCCTGTCCGAGGCGCTGCCGCACATGCAGGAATATGACGAGGAGACCATCGTCATTAAATATGGCGGCCATGCCATGGGCGCCGAGGACACCGCCAAGGCGTTCGCGCGCGACATCGTGCTGCTCGAGCAGACCGCGATCAATCCGGTGGTCGTGCATGGCGGAGGGCCGCAGATCGCGACCATGCTGAAGCGCCTCGGCATCCAGTCGGAATTCGCCGCTGGCCTGCGCATCACCGACGCCGCGACCATCGAGATCGTCGAGATGGTGCTGGCCGGCTCGGTCAACAAGCAGATCGTCGGCTACATCAACGAGGCCGGCGGCAAGGCCGTGGGCCTCTCCGGCAAGGACGGCAACATGGTGAAGGCGTCGAAGACGACGCGCACCATGGTCGATCCGGATTCCAACATCGAGAAGGCGATCGATCTCGGCTTCGTCGGCGACCCCGAAAAGGTCGACCTCACGCTGCTCAATCAGCTGATCGGCTATGAGCTGATCCCGGTGCTGGCGCCGCTCGCGACCTCGCAGGACGGCCAGACCCTGAACATCAACGCCGACACCTTCGCCGGCGCGATCGCGGGCGCGCTGAAGGCCAAGCGCCTGCTGCTGCTGACCGACGTGCCGGGCGTGCTCGACAAGTCCAAGAAGCTGATTCCGGACCTGTCGATCAAGGAAGCCCGCAAGCTGATCGCCGACGGCACGATTTCCGGCGGCATGATCCCGAAGGTCGAGACCTGCATCTACGCGCTCGAACAGGGCGTGCAGGGCGTCGTGATCATCGACGGCAAGACGCAGCACGCGGTGCTGCTCGAGCTCTTCACGAACCAGGGCACCGGCACGCTGATCCATAAGTGAACGGGCACAGCCATTCATCGTCATGGCCGGGCTTGTCGCGGCTATCCACGTCTTTTCCGCAACAAGCTCGTGGGCAAGACGTGGATGCCCGGGACAAGCCCGGGCATGACGACATGAATGTGATGCGACCTCGCCGGTCGCTGCCGGCGCGGCTCGCGATGTCGCTGCCCGCCGCGCTGATGTCGTTCCTGTTCTCGTCGGCGCCGGCGCATGCCGACCTCAAGCTCTGCAACCGCATGAGCTATGTGATCGAGGCCGCGATCGGCATCGACGACAAGGCCGCGACCGCGACACGCGGCTGGTTCCGTATCGATCCGGCGACCTGCCGGGTCGTGGTGCAGGGCGCGCTCACCGCCGACCGCGTGCTGCTCAATGCACGGGCGCTTGGCGTCTATGGCGCTTCGCCGATCCCGCAGAACGGCACCGACACGCTCTGCGTGGCGCAGGACAATTTCGTGATCGCCGCCGCGCGACAATGCCGCTCCGGCCAGATGCCCGCGCAATTCACCCAGATCACGCCGACGAAGACCGACGACGGCCATCTGGTCGCCTATCTCGCCGAAGACAGCGAATATGACGACGAGCAGGCGCGCCTCGCCGGTATCCAGCGCCTGCTGGTGATCGCGGGCTACGATGCCGCGCCGATCGACGGCGTCGACGGGCCGAAGACCCAGAGTGCGCTGTCGGCGTTCCTGAAGAGCCGCGGGCTCGCCAGCGACATCGTGCAGTCGCCGAATTTCTTCGCCACCATGATCGATGCCGTGCAGAAGCCATCGCCATCGGGACTGACCTGGTGCAACGACACGCCGCACAAGGTGATGGCCGCGGTTGCAACCGACGACGGCAAGGTGGTGACCAGCCGCGGCTGGTATCGCATCGACCCCGGCAAGTGCCTGCATCCCGACGTATCAGGCACGCCGAAGCAGATCTATTCGTTTGCCGAAGCGGTCGACAACGACAACCGGGCCATCCGCATCAAGGACAAGCCGCTGAACTGGGGCGGCGGGGTCCAGCTCTGCACCCGCGAGAGCAAGTTCGAGATCAACGAACAGGGCGACTGCGCCACCCGCGGCCTCGCCGCGCTCGGCTTCACCACCGTCGACATGACCAGCGGCGGCAAGACGCTGCGCTTTGCGATGCCGTGATGAGGACAATGGCGCCGCAAGCATCACTGTCGTCCCGGCGAACGCCGGGACCCATTACCACAAGACTGCGTTTGGCGAAGAACGACGAGCACCGTGCCACATTGATAGATTCCGCGGTATGGGTCCTGGCTTTCGCCAAGACGACGGCGGAGGGCGGAACGACGTTCACGCCGACAGGTGGAGAGCCACAATGAAAACTTCCCGCAGCTTCGGCCATGTCGAGACCTGGGTGTTCGACCTCGACAACACGCTGTACCCACATCACGTCAACCTGTGGCAGCAAGTCGATGCGCGGATCGGCGAGTTCGTCAGCAACTGGCTGAAAATCTCTTCCGAGGAAGCACGGCGGCTGCAGAAGGACTATTACCTGCGCTACGGCACCACGATGCGCGGCATGATGACCGAGCACGGCGTGCAGGCCGACGACTATCTCGCTTATGTGCACAAGATCGACCACTCGCCGCTGCAGCCGAATCCCGCGATGGGAGCCGCGATCGCAAAACTGCCGGGGCGCAAGCTGATCCTGACCAACGGCTCGGTCGACCATGTCGATGCGGTGCTGGGCCGGCTCGGCATCGGCAACCATTTCGACGGCGTGTTCGACATCATCGCCGCCGATCTCGAGCCGAAACCGGCGCCGCAGACCTACCAGAAGTTCCTCAGGCTCCACGATGTCGATCCGGCGAAGGCCGCGATGTTCGAGGACCTCGCGCGCAATTTGGTGGTGCCGCATGAGCTCGGCATGACCACCGTGCTGGTCGTGCCCGACGGCAGCCAGGAGGTGGTGCGCGAAACGTGGGAGCTCGAAGGTCGCGATGCCGCCCATGTCGACCATGTCACGGATGATCTCACTGGCTTCCTGCAGCGGCTGAACGGAAAGCCCTGACCTCTCCCCACGTCGTCTCGGCGAAAGAGTTTGCCTTGACTCCGCTGCCCCAAATTCCGAAAAAGCCCCGCAAAATCCCGTCATAATCCCCGATGCGCCAAGGATTGTCCCGATGTCGCTGTCCGCTCTCGAAACCACCGTCAACACCGCGTTCGACGCCCGCGAAGGCATTTCGACCTCGACCAAGGGCGAGGTCCGCGAGGCGGTCGACCACGCGCTGGAGCTGCTCGACAAGGGCGAAGCCCGCGTCGCCGAGCGCGAGACGAGCGGCAAGTGGAAGGTCAATCAGTGGCTGAAGAAGGCCGTGCTGCTGTCGTTCCGCCTCAACGACATGGGCCAGATCGCGGGCGGCCCGGGCAAAGCATCGTGGTGGGACAAGGTGCCGTCGAAATTCGAGGGCTGGGGCGAGAACCGTTTTCGCGACGCCGGCTTCCGCGCCGTGCCGGGCGCGATCGTGCGTCGCTCGGCCTTCATCGCCCGCAACGTCGTGCTGATGCCCTCCTTCGTCAACCTCGGCGCCTATGTCGATGAAGCCACCATGATCGACACCTGGTCGACGGTCGGCTCCTGCGCCCAGATCGGCAAGCGCGTGCACATCTCCGGCGGCGTCGGCATCGGCGGCGTGCTCGAGCCGCTGCAGGCCGAGCCGGTGATCGTCGAGGACGACTGCTTCATCGGCGCGCGCTCGGAGGTCGCCGAGGGCGTGATCGTGCGCAAGGGCGCGGTGCTGTCGATGGGCGTATTCCTCGGCGCCTCGACCAAGATCGTCGACCGCGAGACCGGCGAAATCTTCGTCGGCGAGGTCCCGGAATATGCCGTCGTGGTGCCCGGCACCCTGCCGGCCAAGCCGCTGAAGAACGGCCAGCCGGGACCTGCCACCGCCTGCGCCGTGATCGTCAAGCGGGTCGACGAGCGCACCCGCGCCAAGACCAGCATCAACGAGCTGCTGCGGGACTGATCGAACCAATTTCGATCCGACGCCGACATATCTCCGGGCCGCGAAGAATTGCCGCAGCCCGGAGTTTATTTTCATGGACTGGGCCAACTACCTGTTCGGCTTCAAGGGCCGCGTCAACCGGGCCAAATTCTGGCTCGCAGGGCTGATCATCGTCTGCTGGATGATGTTCCTGGCCTTACTGGCGGTCTCGGCCGGCCTCGGCGGCAAGAACGGGTTCAGCTTCAATGTCGACGACATCTTCCGGGCCTTCGACCCCGACAGCTACAGATCGCTGAGCTGGGCCGGATTGCCGGCATTGCTGGTCAAGGCCTGCGGAACGTTCTTGTTCGTTTGGGTCTATGTCGCTGTCTCGATCAAGCGTCTGCACGACCGCGACAAGAGCGGCTGGTGGATGGTCCCGTTCTTCGCGATCCCGGGTCTCATGAGCCAGTTCTCGGATCGGCTCCCCGATGAATCCTATTGGGTGATGGCCGCGGGCCTGATCGTCTTCGTGCTCTATGTCTGGGGCTTCATCGAGCTCGCCTTTTTGCGCGGCACCAGCTACCCCAATCGTTATGGCCCCAATCCGCTCGGGAAAACCCATGTGCGGCAAGGCCGCGACAGCGAGTCGCGCTCCGCGCGCGGCTGGGATCAGCAGAGCGAGCTCGATATCGTGCCGCACAAAGCTAGTCCCCCTGCCGTGTGACGTGTTAAGCGAGGCGCATGAGTGATGCCGTCTCGATTACCCGCGATCTCGTTCGCTGCCCCTCCGTCACCCCGGCCGACGCCGGCGCGCTTGGCGTTCTCGAAAACCTGCTGAAAGCCGCAGGCTTCGAGGTCCACCGCGTGACCTTCTCCGAGCCCGGCACCGCCGATGTCGACAACCTCTATGCGCGCATCGGCTCTTCGGCGCCGCATATCACCTTCGCCGGCCACACCGACGTGGTGCCGCCCGGCGATGAAGCGGCGTGGACGCTCGGCGCGTTCTCCGGCGAGGTGAAGGACGGTTATCTCTATGGCCGCGGCGCCGTCGACATGAAGGGCGGCGTCGCCTGCAGCGTCGCCGCCGTGCTGCAATATCTCAGCGACCATGGCGGCAAGCCTCAGGAAAACGGTGGGGGCTCGATCTCCTTCCTGATCACCGGCGACGAGGAAGATGTCTCGATCAACGGCACCGTCAAGCTGTTGAAATGGTGCGCCGAGCGCGGCGAGACATTCGATCATTGCGTGCTCGGCGAGCCCTCGAATGTCGAGGTGCTGGGCGACATGATCAAGATCGGCCGGCGCGGCTCGCAGTCCGGCACGCTTGTTGTCGAGGGCGTGCAGGGCCACGTCGCCTATCCGCACCGTGCCTCGAACCCGGTGCCGGATATCTCGCGGCTGATCGTGGCGCTGAGCGACGAGCCGCTCGATCACGGCAGCGCGCAGTTCCAGGCCAGCAACCTCGAATTCACCACGGTCGATGTCGGCAACACCGCAAGCAACGTGATCCCCGGCCAGGCGCGGGCGAAATTCAACATCCGCTACAACGACAACCACACCCAGGAGAGCCTGCGGCAGCTGGTCGATGAGCGGCTGGCGAAGGCCTGCGGCAACCGGATCCGCGCCCATATCGATTGGCAACCGTCGAACTCCAACGTGTTCGTCACCCAGCCCGGGCCGTTCACCGACCTCGCGGTCGCCGCGATCGAGGAGGTCACCGGCCGCAAGCCGGAGCTATCGACCTCCGGCGGCACCTCGGACGCGCGCTTCATCTCGAGCTATTGCCCGGTGATCGAGTTCGGCCTGGTCGGCCAGACCATGCACCAGGTCGACGAGCGCACGCCGGTGGCCGATCTGGAGAAGCTGACGCGGATATATCGAGGCGTGCTGGAGCGGTATTTCGGGTAGGCCAGCCGCCCGGCCGGACAAAAACATCGAAAACAACCCCATGCACAGTAGGGATTGGGGCTACCAGTCATCCACCCGCACCAGATACAGCGTGGTATTTCGGGTAGGCTCTACCTACGCGATCATTCACACCGCCTAGTAATCCACCCGCATCAGGTAGAGCCCGTCCGGCGGCGCCACGGGGCCGCAAGCGGCGCGGTTGCGGGCGGCGAGCGCGGAAGCGAGGTCGTCGGCGCTCCAGCGGCCCTCGCCGACCCAGACCAGCGAGCCCACCATCGAGCGCACCTGGCTGTGCAGGAACGAGCGCGCCGACGTCACGATGTTGACGGCGGCGCCGTCACGGGTGACGTCGAGCTGATCGAGCGTCTTCTCCGGTGACTTGGCCTGGCACTCGGTGTCGCGGAAGGTGGTGAAATCGTGCTTGCCGAGCAGGCGCTGCGCGGCGGCGTGCATCGCGTCGGCATCGAGCGCGCGCGGCACGCGCCAGACCCGGCCGATGTCGAGCGCGAGGTTCGCGCGCGTGTTGGTGATGCGATAGAGGTAATGCCTCCTGGTCGCCGAGAACCGCGCCTCGAAATCGTCCGGCACGATGTCAGCCGCGAGCACGCCGATCGGATTGGGCCGCAGATGCGCGTTCAGCCCGTCGCGAAAGCGGCCGGGCGGAAAATGCTTGGCGATGTCGCAATGCGCGACCTGGCCGCGCGCATGCACGCCGGCATCGGTACGCCCTGCGCCATGGACGCGCACGTCCTCGCCGCAGATCGCCTTGACTGCCGCCTCCAGCGCGCCCTGCACGGTCGGCGCGGTGTCCTGGATCTGCCAGCCGGAGAACGGCGTGCCGTCATACTCGATGGTGAGCTTGTAGCGGGGCATCAGCCGAGCCGCGCAGGCGACTTCAGCGGCGTGCCGCGCAAAAAGTCCGCTGCCTTCATCGGCGCCTTGCCGGCGCGCTGCAGGTCGAGGATCCGGATCGCGCCGTCGCCGCAGGCGATCGCGAAATTGTCGTCGAGCACATCGCCCGGCTGGCCCGAGCCTTTCGCCTGCTCGCAGCGCAGGATTTTCAGCCGTACCGGCTCGTTTTCGCCCGCGAGCTCGCACCAGGCGCCGGGAAACGGCGAGAGCCCGTGAATGTGTCGCAGCACCGCGTGCGCCGGCTGTGTCCAGTCGATCCGCGCCTCGGCCTTCTCGATCTTGGCCGCATAGGTGACGCCGTCCTCGCTCTGCTTCGTCAGCTGCAAGCCGCCGCGCTCGAGCCCGGCCATTGCGCGCACCATCAGGTCGGCACCGAGCGGCGCCAGCGCGTCGTGCAGGTCGGATGCCGTCATGCTGTCCGTGATCGGCAGCCGCTCGGCCATCGCGACGTCGCCGGTGTCGAGGCCGACATCCATCTTCATCACCATCACGCCGCTCTCAGCATCGCCCGCCATGATGGCGCGGTTGATCGGCGCGGCGCCGCGCCAGCGCGGCAGCAGCGAGGCATGCAGGTTGAAGCAGCCGAGCCTGGGCGCGTCGAGAATGGCCTGCGGCAGGATCATGCCGTAGGCAACGACGACGGCGGCATCCGCGTCATGGGCGCGAAACTCCTCGAGCGCTTCCGAGGTCTTGAGGGTCTTCGGCGTCAGCACGGGAATGCCGAGGCGGCGCGCCTCCTGCTCGACCGGCGTCGGTTGCAATTGCAGGCCGCGCCGCCCGCCCGGCTTCGGCGCGCGGGTGTAGACCGCCACGACCTCATGGCCATGGGCCACGAGTTCCAGCAGCGTCGGCACCGCGAAATCGGGCGTGCCCATGAAGATCAGGCGGAGAGGCATGCGGTCAGATTCTTCCGGGAGGATCCAATCTTCGTCATGGCCGGGCATAGCCGTCAAGGACGGCGTCGCTTTCGCTCGCCTATGCCCAACCATCCACGTCTTTGGTCTCCCAGAAGGAAGACGTGGACGCCCGGGTCAAGCCCGGGCATGACGGCGGAGTGCGCGCGCCTACTCCGCCGCGCGCTTGGCGGCCTTCTCGAATTTCTTGAACACGCGGTCGCGCTTCAGTTTCGACAGATAATCCACGAACAGCACGCCGTTGAGATGATCGATTTCGTGCTGGATGCAGGTGGCGTAGAGCCCGTCCGCATCCTCCTCATGCACCGTGCCGTCAAGATCGGTGAATCGCACGCGCACCCGCGCCGGCCGCTCGACCTCCTCGTAATATTCGGGGATCGACAGGCAGCCCTCTTCGTAAACCGACAGCTCTTCCGAACGCGCAATGATCTCCGGATTGATGAAGACGCGCGGCTTCGCCGTGGTCTCGCCGTTCTCGTCGCGCTTGGCGAGGTCCATGGTGATCAGCCGCAGCGGCTGCGCGACCTGGATCGCCGCGAGCCCGATGCCGGGCGCGTCATACATGGTCTCGAGCATGTCGTCGGCCAGCTTGCGGATCTCCGGCGTCACCTTCTCGATCGGTTTCGACACCAGCCGCAACTGCTTGTCCGGCAGGATGATGATTTCTCTTAATGCCATGGCGGCGATTTAAGCTGCTGACTTCATGGGGTCAATGCGCTCAGGAACCCGTTAGGATAACCTTAACCACGTTTCTTCACCCCGCATTAACCCGGAAAATCAGGAATGCATTTACCATAAACGTTCCCTCTTCGTTCGCGCTTAGCCGCGAATCGGCTACAAGGGCCGACATGAACGAGATTCTGCTCACGATTGGCGACCTTCCGGTCCGTGTCTCCGACGCATTGATCGGCCTTGGCGCGCTGGCGCTGATCCTGCTGTTCGCCATCACCGTGGTGATCGCGCGCGCCAGCCGGCGCGGCGCGGAACTCGCGATGGCCCAGGCCATCCGCGCCGACGAGCTGGAAGAGCGGCTCGCCGACATGCTGCGGGCCCAGAGCGAATCCTCCGGGCGGGTCGATGCCATGGCGCAGGCGCTGGCCGGCCGCCAGGCCGAGATGGCCCGCGCGGTCAACGAGCGACTCGATTCGGTGACCCACCGGGTCGGCCAGTCGATGGAGCAATCGACCCGCAACACGATGGATTCACTGCGCGTGCTGCACGAGCGACTCGGCATCATCGACCACGCGCACAAGAACCTCAACGAGCTCACCACCCAGGTGACGACGCTGCGCGACGTGCTCGCCAACAAACAATCGCGCGGCGCGTTCGGCCAGGCGCGGATGGAGGCGATCGTCCAGGACGGCATGCCGAAGGGCTCGTTCGAGTTCCAGTACACGCTGACGTCGGGTAAGCGGCCGGACTGCGTGGTGTTCCTGCCCGACCAGCGCCCGCTCTGCATCGACGCGAAATTCCCGCTCGAGGCCATGACCGCGCTGCACGATGCGCGCAGCGACGAAGAACGCAAATTCGCCAGCCAGCGGCTGCGCGCCGACGTGCTGAAGCATGTCAGCGACATCGCGGAGAAGTACCTGATCCCGGGCGAGACCCAGGACACCGCGCTGATGTTCGTGCCGTCGGAATCGGTCTATGCCGAGATCCATGACGGCTTCGACGACGTGATCCAGAAGGCCTATCGCGCCCGCGTCGTGCTGGTGTCGCCGTCGCTCCTGATGCTGGCGATCCAGGTGATGCAGCAGATCCTGAAGGACGCCCGCATCCGCGACGCCGCCGACCAGATCCGCAACGAGGTGATGCATCTCGGCGACGACCTTGGCCGCCTGCGCGATCGCGTGCTCAAGCTGCAAACCCATTTCGGCCAGGTGAACGAGGACGTCAGGCAGATCCTGATCTCCGCCGACAAGATCGAGAAACGCGCCGGCCGGATCGAGGAACTCGACTTCAGCAAGTCCGAGACCCCGATCGAGGTGCCGCGCTTCGTCAAGGGCAGCACGTCCAACCTGTTCCCCGCCCCACGCAAGCTGCAGGCGGGGGAGTGATTGTTGTTTCTAGACGTTGTCCGGCGTGCGCCACCCAATCGATGTCATCGCCCGACTTTATCCCGAAATAGCCGTGGGTGGCGGATAGGCCTCTGGGATACTGGATCGCCCGGTCAAGCCGGGCGATGACAGTCTTTTGGGGGCTGATTCTGGGAACAACTTCTCTATGACCGCACCTAGTGATGTTGCTGACCAAAGATCGCACCACATAATCAGCTGTCATCGCCCGGCTTGACCGGGCGATCCAGTATCCAGAGGCGGCAGATGGGGGCACGCAGCTATTACGTCTACATCCTCGCCAGCCATATCGGCGGCACGCTCATCGGTGTGACAAACGACCTCATTCGTCGCGTCGGCCAGCACAAGTTGAAGTTGGTCGAAGGCTTCACGGAAAAGTACGATGTCGTAAGGCTGGTCTATTTCGAGCAGTTCGATGATCCTGAGAACGCGATCCGACGCGAGAAACGGCTGAAGAAATGGCGACGCGCTTGGAAGATTTCCCTAATCGAAAAAGACAATCCGGACTGGATCGATCTTTACCCGGAAATTGCCGCAGGTGGCGGATAGGCTTCCGGGATACTGGATCGCCCGGTCAAGCCGGGCGATGACAGTCTTTTTGGGGCCGAATCTGCTACCAACTCCTCTATGACAGCACCTGAAGCGACGTCAGACGCGTCTGCAAAGCCGGAGCCAAAGCCCGCCGCCACCTCCTGGCGCGACAGCTTTGCCGTGTACCTGCAGCCGCGGGTGCTGATCGTGCTGCTGCTGGGCTTCTCCTCGGGGCTACCGCTGGCGCTGTCGGGCTCGACGCTGCAGGTGTGGATGAAGGAGGCCGGGGTCGATCTCGGCACCATCGGGTTGCTGGCGCTGATCGGCACGCCCTACACGCTGAAGTTCCTCTGGGCGCCGCTGGTCGACGCGCTGCACGTGCCGCTGTTCACGCAGATGTTCGGCCGCCGCCGCGGCTGGCTGCTGTTCTCGCAGCTGTTGCTGATCGCGGCGATCGTGGTGCTGGCGATGGCCGATCCGGCGCGATCGTCATGGTTCGCGGCCTTCGCCGCGCTGCTGGTCGCAACGGCCTCATCGACGCAGGACATCGTGGTCGATGCCTTCCGCGTCGAAAGCCTGCCCGAAAGCGAGCAGGCCGCCGGGATGGCGTCCTATGTCGCGGCCTACCGCGTCGGCATGCTGGTTTCGACCGCCGGCGCGCTGTTCATCGTCAGCGGGTTCGAGTCCGCCGGCCTCGCGCGCCCGTCGGCCTGGATGTGGGGCTATGTGGTGATGGCCGCGCTGGTCGTGATCGGTATCATCACCGCGCTTGCGGCGACTGAGCCGGCGCAATCGAAAGGCGCGGAGGCGGCGACGCATGCGCAGAACGCGGCCGAACGCGTGTTGCACGCGGCGCTCGGCGCGTTCTCCGAGTTCCTCAGCCGCAAGGACGCCTTCGCGGCGCTCGCCTTTGTGGTGCTGTTCAAGTTCACCGACGCGTTTTCGGGCACCATGACCGCGCCGTTCGTGATCGACATCGGCTTTTCCAAGGTCGATTACGCGGCGATCGTGAAAGGCGTCGGCCTTGCCGCGACCCTGATCGGCGGCTTTGCCGGCGGCTTCGTGGCGCGACGCTATTCGCTCGCGACCAGCCTCTGGATCGGCGGCGTGCTGCAGGCGATCGCCAACCTCTCGTTCTCGTGGCTGGCACATGTCGGCGTCGATCAATGGGCGCTCGCGCTTGCGATCACCGCGGAGAATTTCACCAGCGCGATCGGCACCGTGATCTTCGTCGCCTATTTGTCGGCGCTGTGCCGCAATCCGCTGCACACCGCAACCCAGTACGCGCTGCTGACGGCGCTCGCGGCGGTCGGCCGCACCTATCTGTCGTCGGGCGCGGGCTATGTGGCCAAGGCCGTCGGCTGGCAGATGTTCTTCGTGATCTGCGTGCTGGTCGCGATCCCGAGCCTGATCCTGCTCGCCTGGCTGCAGCGGCGCGGGCATTTCGATGAGCTGGGGCCGGTGCGGGTTTAGCCCAGCCGCCGTAGCCCGGATGGAGCGCAGCGCAATCCGGGAAACCTCTCGACCGGCACGACCGTCCCGGATTTCGCTTCGCTCCATCCGGGCTACGGATCGGCCGCAGGATTCCTGTCTCTCAAACCTCCCCTTGAAAAGGGGAGGTCGCTTTGCTCGCCAGAGCAAAGCGGGTCGGGATCTTGTCTCTCCACACGCAGCGTCGCGCGCGGCGGACCCCCATCCCGACCTTCCCCCTTGCAGGGGGAAGGAGAAGAAACGTCGCTGCGCTCCATCCGGGCGACAAAGCACGACCCTATTTCGCCACCACGCTCCACTTGGTGACGATGGCTTCGCTCATCTCGCCGGCGTCCTTGGCGCAGGCGATTTCGTCGACCTTCACCGAGATTTCCTTGCCGGAGAGGCTTTTGAGCTGCGCGGCCTGGGCATCGTTGGTCGGAATCAGCTGGAAGGTTTCCGGCCCGGTCTCGAGATTGCACAGACCGCTCGGCGGCGGCAGGCGGCGCGGTTCGCTGGTGATCTGGTAGGTCGCGACGCGCTTGCCGCGGTTCTTGGCATCGCGCACCTTCATCGCGCTCAGTTCGCCCGACAGCACGTCGCCGGCGTGGATCATCTTGCCGGGTTTCTGCGGCGCGTCGGCCTGCTGCGCGATGGCGCAAGGCGCGGCGAATGTTGCCGCCAGAAGCGCAAAGCTCAAGCGTACGCCGAATCGGTGTGCCGTCATTGTCAGTAGTTCCGTATCTTGATTCGTCAGAGCGTGAATGACCGTCCCCGAATCGGCATCCACCCTACCATTTTGTTTCGGTGCGATCTTTTCGGATTGTAACCGATCGCTTGGCGCCTGACGCCGTGTTCGGCGCCGGCATCGCGCGCTAGAACAGCGTCCGCTGCCGCATGGCTGCAGATAGCGTACCTTCATCGAGGTAATCAAGCTCTCCGCCGACCGGCACGCCATGCGCCAGCCGCGTCACCCGCACATTGGCCTCCGACAAGAGGTCGGTGATGTAATGCGCGGTGGTCTGGCCATCGACCGTCGCATTGAGCGCGAGGATGATCTCGCTGACCTCAGGCGCATGCGCGCGCGCCACCAGCTGATCGATGGTGAGATCCTGGGGACCGACGCCGTCGAGCGGCGACAGCGTTGCGCCGAGCACGTGATAGCGGCCATTGGTCGCATTGGCGCGTTCCAGCGCCCAGAGATCGGCGACGTCTGCGACCACGACGATGATCGAGGGATCGCGGCGCGGATCGGTGCACACCGTGCAGGGGTTTTGTGTATCGATGTTTCCGCAGGTCTTGCAGACCTGGATCTTGTCGATCGCGACCTGTAGCGCAGCGGTCAGCGGCGTCATCAGGGCTTCGCGCTTCTTGATCAGATGCAGCGCCGCGCGCCGCGCCGAACGGGGCCCGAGGCCCGGCAGCCGCGCCAGCAACTGGATCAGGCGTTCAATCTCGGGGCCGGCAACGCTCGCGGCCATTAGAGCATGACCCGGAAAAGTGCGAAGCGGTTTTCCGAAAAGGCCATGCTCAAACAAAGAGCCAAAGCACGATGATTCATCTCGATCTCGCTGCGCTCTAAGTCGGACCAAATCCCGGCGGCAGGCCGAGCCCACCGGTTAGCGCCATCATCTTCTCCTGCATCGCGGTCTCGGCCTTGCGGCGGGCATCGCCATGCGCGGTGACCAGGAGATCCTCGAGCACCTCGCGTTCCTCCGGCTTCATCAGCGACGGATCGATCTTGATGCCCTTCACTTCCATCTTGGCGGTCATGCGCACCGTGACCAGGCCGCCGCCGGAGATGCCTTCGACCTCGACATTGCCGAGCTGTTCCTGCATCTCCTGCATCTTGGATTGCAGCTGCGCTGCCTGCTTCATCATGCCGAGAAAATCAGCCATGCGTGCGTCCTTGTAGCCAAATATCAATCGTCGTCGCTGTCGGAAGTTTCAATCGGGTCTTCGCCGGTGGCATCCGAAACCGGAACCTCGGCGGCAAGGCGGCGGACCTCGACCACCTTGGTGCCGGGGAAGCGCGCCAGCACCTCCTGCACGCGCGGATCGGCCTCGGCGGCGCGCTGGTGCTCGCTGCGCGCCAATTCGTTCTGCGAGCGCACCGTAGGCTGGCCGGCCTCGTTGGAGATGATCACGGTCCAGCGCCGCCCGGTCCACAGTTCGAGCTTGCGCGACAGATCGGTGACGAGCGCGCGCTGCGCCTTCGGCTCGAGGGCGATCTCGAGCTGGCCGTCCTCGATGCGCACCAGCCGCACATCGGCCTCCAGCGCACTCTTCATCATGATGTCGCGCTTCTCGCCGGCGAGCGCGATCAATTGCGGAAAGCTTGATATCCGCAGCGCCGGCGCGGCATCGGCGACCGGCGCGGCCATCTGCGGACGCGCGGCGAGATCGGCGCGCGGCGCGGCCTGCGGCGCGCGCACCGGCGCCGACGGCATGGCCGACATCGCCGAGCTCGGTGCGCCGCGTGACGGTGACGAGGCGGCGGAGCCTGACGTCGCGGGAGCCGCGCCGCCGCCGTTCTGCTCGATCATCCGGATCGCCTCATCCGGCGTCGGCAGATCGGCGACGTAGGCAATCCGTACCAGCACCATCTCGGCGGCAGCGGCTGGGCGCGTCGCGGTCTGCACCTCGGCGATGCCCTTGAGCAGCATCTGCCACATCCGCGACAGCACCCGCATCGACAGCTTGGCGGCGAACTCGCGCGCCCGCACCCGCTCGGTCTCGCCGAACGCGACATTGTCGGCCGTCCCCGGCACGAACTTCACGCGTGTGACGAAATTGACGAACTCGGCAAGGTCGGACAGCACCACGACCGGATCGGCGCCGACGTCATACTGCGCGCGGAACTCGGCGAAGGCGGCGGCGATATCGCCGCGCGCCAGCTGTTCGAACAGATCGATCACGCGGGTGCGGTCGGCGAGGCCGAGCATCTGCCTGACCGCGTCGGCCTTCACGTTGCCCGCGGCATGCGCGATCGCCTGGTCGAACAGCGACAGCGAGTCGCGCACCGATCCCTCGGCCGCGCGCGCGATGATGCCGAGCGCCTCGGGCTCGACCTCGACGCCTTCCTTGGCCGCGATATTGCCGAGATGCTTCATCAGCACGTCGGCTTCGACGCGGCGCAGATCGAAGCGCTGGCAGCGCGACAGCACCGTGATCGGAACCTTGCGGATTTCGGTGGTGGCGAACACGAACTTGGCGTGCTCCGGCGGCTCCTCCAGCGTCTTCAGGAAGGCGTTGAACGCCGCCGTCGACAGCATGTGGACTTCGTCGATGATGTAGACCTTGTAGCGCGCGCTCGCCGGCGCGTAGCGCACGCTGTCATTGATCTGGCGGACATCGTCGACGCCGGTGTGGGAGGCGGCGTCCATCTCCAGCACGTCCATGTGCCGGCTTTCCATGATCGCCTGGCAGTGCACGCCGAGGTCGGGCATGTGGATGGTCGGCCCCTGCACCGAACCGTCCGCCTTGGCGTAGTTCAAGGCGCGGGCGAGGATGCGTGCGGTGGTGGTCTTGCCGACCCCGCGGACGCCGGTGAGGATCCAGGCCTGCGGAATCCGCCCGGTCTCGAACGCGTTCGAGACGGTGCGCACCATGGCCTCCTGGCCGATCAAATCCTCGAAGCTGGAGGGGCGGTATTTGCGGGCAAGAACGCGGTAGGGTTTTGCGGCGTCCGGCGCGCCGCCGAGATCGAAACCGCCGTCAGGGCTTCCTTTGCCGGCGCCGTCGGACGGTTGGGAGGGGTCGCCAGCGTCATTCATGCGTCGATCCGCAACTTGGGTGTCTCTTCAGCCGGCGTGCGGATAGGAGCCAAAATCGAGCGCCGGGCGCGGAGACCGCCATTCCAGCGCGATTCGCTCGGAAAAACAGGTAGGAGACTGACGAGCGACCCGATCCGGACCTCGTTAGGGCTGCTTCCTTCCGGACCTGACCCGGTTGGCGAGTGGCTCGTCCACCGCCAATCTCCCGGTCCCTATTTGGGGCCAAAACCGCCGGAAAGCAAGCGGCCTGACCCGGCTTTGTAAGGCTGGCTTTGTGGGACTTGTCTGGGAACACGGAAAGGCATTATTTGCCCCACATGCCCGCCTCCAATTGGTCGCTGCACTCGCAGCTCAAGAAAGACACCATCGACATCGGCGACCTGCCGCTGTGCAAGGTGCTCGTCATCAAGGATGCGCATTATCCGTGGCTGCTGCTGGTGCCGCGGCGCGACGGCGCGGTCGAGATCATCGACCTCGACGAGGTCGAGCAGGCGCAGCTGATGACCGAAATCACCCGCGTCTCGCGGGCCCTGAAAGAGGTCACCAAGTGCGACAAGCTGAATGTCGCCGCGCTCGGCAACCTCGTGCCGCAGCTCCACGTCCACGTCATCGCGCGCCGCACCAGCGACGCTGCATGGCCGCGTCCCGTTTGGGGCGTGATGCCGCCGCTGGCGCATGACGCCGAGGAAGTGCAGAATTTCATCAGCGCGCTTCGCCGCAAGATCTGGTTGGGTTGAACATTCAATGTCTGCATTCGATTCATTTCCGCTCGGCCAGCCGGCCTTCGTCACCCACGTGCTGGACCGCGCCGCGCATCTGCGCACCAACGACGAGAAGCTGTTCGCGCTGGAAGGCCACCGCGAGGCCCGTGCCTACGTGATCTATCGCGACTCGCTGGTCGTGAAGCAGGAGGATGGCGGGGCCCGCGCACTGCTCTCGCTGGAGGAAGCCCGCAGTTACGGCGCCAATCCCGGCACGATCTTTCTCGGGCTGCGCGACGCCGCGCCGATCTTCGGCATGGGGATCGCGCCGCAGGCGGCCGAGAAGCTGGTCGGACGCAGCGACGTCGCGATCACCGAATTGCGCGGCATGGCGATGCAGGGCGTGGTGCCGCCCGAGCAGCTCTCGGCCATCGCGATGGCGAAATCGATGGTGACCTGGCATCAGCGCCACGGCTTCTGTCCGAACTGCGGCACCCGCACCGCTATGAAGGACGGCGGCTGGAAGCGCGAATGCCCGAGCTGCAAGGCCGAGCACTTTCCGCGCACCGACCCGGTCGTGATCATGCTGGTCACGTACGGCGACAAGGTGCTGCTGGGACGGCAGAAGCAGTTCATGCCCGGCATGTATTCCTGCCTCGCCGGGTTCGTGGAAGCCGCCGAGACCATCGAGGACGCCGTGCGGCGCGAGATTTTCGAAGAGTCCGGCATCCGCTGCACCGACGTCAATTACTACATGACGCAGCCCTGGCCCTATCCGTCATCGCTGATGATCGGCTGCACCGCGCGCGCGACCAACGAGGACATCGTCGTCGACCGCACCGAGCTGGAAGATGCGCGCTGGTTCGACCATGCCGAGGCGGCGCTGATGCTGAAGCGCCAGCACCCCGACGGGCTCGCCGGCCCGCATCCGTTCGCGATTGCCCATCATCTGCTCGGCCGCTGGGTGCACCACCAGAACCCGTTGGACAAATAGCGGGAACCGGACATCGTTCTGCCGATTAAGCTGGACACAGTTCTGGCAGTAACGGAACCATTGCGACGGATCCCCGCATGAATTTTCAGAACGGCGCCCCGAAAGTCCCGCCCCGCATCCTCTGCATCGGCCTGCCGGTGCGCGACCTGACCTTTCGCGTCGGCGTCCCGGCGCGCGGCTCCAAGGAGAACGCGACGCATTTCGACGAGATCTGCGGCGGCAATGCGCTGAACGCCGCCATCGGCATCGTCCGGCTGGGCGGGCGCGCTTCGATCTGCGGACCGATGGGCGATTCGCAGGAGACCTCGAGCCGCTACATCTTCGACAAGCTCGCCCAGGAAGGCATCGAGACCAATCATCTGATCCACATGCCGAACCTGGTCACCCCGATCTCGGCGATCATGATCGACGACAGCGGCGAGCGCACCATCGTCACCTTCCGCGATCCGGAGCTCTGGAAGGTCAAGCTGCCGCCGACCGAGCTGCTGCTGGAGGATTGCGCGGCGATCCTGACCGAGAGCCGCTGCGCGCCGTTCTGCACCGAGCTTTGCGCCGAGGCGGTCAAGCGCGGCATCCCCGTGGTGGTCGACGTCGACCGCGCGATGTCGATGCGGGAGGGACTGCTCACCGCCTCCTCCCATCTGGTGTTCTCCAGCGAGCCGCTGCAGGAGACCGCCGACGTCACCGACGATGGCCAGGCGCTGCACAAGCTCGCCAAGCTCACCCCCTCCTTCCTGGCCGGCACCCGCGGGCCGATGGGCACGATCTGGCTCAACGAGAACGGCGAGCTCGAGGAAACCCCGGCCTTCCCGGTCCATACCGTCGACACGCTCGGGGCCGGCGACGTCTTCCACGGGGCATTCGCCCTCGCCATCACGGAGAAGCAGCCGTTGCGGGACGCGCTCCGCTTCGCCTCGGCCGCTGCAGCGCTGAAATGCACCCGCTTCGGGGGTGCTTATGCCGCACCGCAACGTACTGAAGTTGAAGAGTTTTTGGGTCAGCACGCCGACGCCAAGCCGGCCTGAGCCGCCACGAATCGCTTGATTTGGAAGATTCTTCTCTATATGAGGGATATTGAACCTTCATATGGAACTTTCTTCTATGACCGATGTCGCCATTCAGCTTCATGACAACAGCCGCCGCCTCGACGCGATCGATCGCAAGATTCTGACCGTGCTGCAGGAGGATGCGTCGCTCTCCGTCGCCGAGATCGGCGACCGGGTCGGCCTGTCGTCGACGCCGTGCTGGAAGCGCATCCAGCGGCTGGAGGCCGACGGCGTGATCCTGCGCCGCGTGGCGCTGGTCGACCAGAACAAGATCGGGCTCGGGATTTCGGTGTTCGTCTCGGTCGAGAGCGCCGACCATTCGGAAGCCTGGCTGCGCAAATTCGCTGATGCCGTCAGCGCCATGCCCGAGGTGATGGAGTTCTACCGGATGGCCGGCGACGTCGACTACATGCTCCGCGTCGTGGTCGCGGACATGCAGGCCTACGACGTGTTCTACAAGAAGCTGATCAGTGCCGTGCCGCTGAAGAACGTCACCTCGCGCTTCGCGATGGAGAAGATCAAGTCGGTGACGGCGCTGCCGGTGCCCGCGGCGTAAGCGCCGCCGCACAATCCCACACGATAGGTCGATACGCTCCCAGGTAGTTGGCGCGTTCGGCATTTACCTGAAGTTAGCGGCGGCAGCGGTATTCTGCTGCGATGAAGCCGGGGGACATCATCCCAGCGAAACGACGGCCCGCCTGGCTGGGCGCGGCCGCATTGCTGATCGCGAGCTGGATCGCGGTCGCAACGCTGTCGTTGCAGGTGCGTGCGGGCAGCGATGTGGTGGCCGTGGCCTTTCCGCCATGGTGGCGCGCCGAGCGCGTGCTGCTGGCCGCCGCATCCGCCGATGCGTCGATCGTTCGGATGACCGCGATCCCGGCCCTGCTGGTGGTGCGGCCTGACCGCAATGGCGGGCTGGGCCGGCTGTACGAGGCCGGCGCCTTGCTGACCATGGATCCGCAGGCGATCGCCGGCTGCTTCAGGGCGGATGACGATCTGGGGGTTGGGGATGACCTTCGAAGGCGATGAAATGGCCACCCTGCGCGAGACGGCCAGCAAGATCCTGCTCGTCGTGCTGTGGTTGCACGTTCCGATCGCGATCATCGTCGGCATGACGCTGCACACCGACTGGCTGATGCCGGCCGGCTTCATGGTCGCGATGGCGCTGGCCGCGACGGTGTCGTGGCGCGTCTCGGGGAACGGCGTTTCAACCCGCCTGATCGTTGCCGTGGCCTTGATGGCCGGCGTGTCGATGCTGGTCTACCAGTTTGCCGGCCACCGCTGGCAGGTCGACATGCACATGTATTTCTTCGCCGCGCTGGCGTGCCTCGTCGCCTATTGCGACTATCGGCCGATCGTCGCCGGCACTTTGGCTGTTGCCCTGCATCACCTGACGCTGAATTTCATCCTGCCGGCCGCGATCTATCCCGGCGGCGCCGATTTCGGTCGCGTCGTTCTCCACGCCGTAATCCTGCTGATCGAGGCCGGCGTGTTGATCTGGCTCGCGCACACGCTTGCCGAACTGTTTAGGACGTCGGCGCTGAAGGCGGCGGAGGCCGAGGCCGCCGGAGCCGCCGAGGCGCGCGCCAATGCCGAGCGCATCGAGGCCGAACGCGCCAAGCACGATCGCGATGCCGCGCGGCGCGAGCTCGCCGCCGGCTTCGAGCGCAAGATCGGCGAGGTCGTCGAGGCCGTCGCGGTAGCGGCGAGCGCGATGCAGGACCTGTCGGCGACGATGAACGGCAGCAACGCGGAAACCATCCGCCAGGCCACCGCCGCCGCCTCCGCATCGACGCTGGCCTCGAGCAATGTGGAAACCGTCGCGTCCGCGACCGAGGAGCTGACGGCCTCGATCAACAACATCGCCGAGCAGGTGACGCGCTCGGCGCGGATCGCCGCCAAGGCCGCCGACGAGGCACGCCGCACCAACAGCGTCGTCGAAGGGCTTGCCGCCGGCACGCAGAAGATCGGCGAGGTGGTGACGTTGATCCAGAGCATCGCCAGCCAGACCAATCTGCTCGCCCTGAATGCAACCATCGAAGCGGCGCGCGCCGGCGAGCATGGCCGCGGATTCGCCGTGGTCGCGAGCGAGGTCAAGGCACTGGCCAACCAGACCGCCAAGGCGACCGAGGAGATCTCGGCGCAGATCCAGGATATCCAGAGCGCGACCGGCGCGGCCGTCAGCGCGATCGGGAGCATCGGCACCACGATCGCGGAGATCGACCAGGTCTCCGGCGAGATCGCGGCCGCCGTCGATCAGCAGGGCGCGGCGACCCGCGAAATCTCCAGCAATTTGCAGCAGGCCGCCGATCGCACGCGGGACGTCAACAAGGGCATCCTCAACGTCAACCGCGCCTCCGAACAGGCCGGCAGCGCGACCGCACGACTGCTCGATGCGGCCAACGGCCTGTCGTCGCAATCGGAGTGGCTGAAGACCGAACTGGACCGCTTCCTGGCTTCGCTGCGGGCGGCGTGAGGACTGTCATCGGCTGGTCCCGTTTACGCCGAGACTTCGACGACGCCACGAGTGCGCAGCGCGCCGAAGCTTAGCGGAGGCGGCAATCCGGGTGATGACAGGTGTGGGGGACTAAGACTCCTTCCGCTTGTCGTCCCTGCGAAAGCAGGGACCCATACGCCGCGGCGGATGCGATGGATGGGACCCGTCGTTCCGGCGTCGCGCAACAATGAACTTCGGTGGTTATGGGTCCCTGCTTTCGCAGGGACGAGATCGAATTTGATTTGGCATCGCCGGCCAAGCAACGCGGTGTAGTCGCCCGCGAAAGCGGGCGATGACGAGTTGATTCGCGGAAAGCCCGCCTCAAATCTTCTGATTGTACTCGCCGACCTCGGGATGCGTGCGCAGCACGGTATCCATCGCCTCGAACATGTCGTGCATGCGCCGCTCGCTGACCGGGCTTTCCACCACGACCACGAGCTCCGGCTTGTTCGAGGACGCGCGCACCAGGCCCCAGCTGCCGTCGGCGACCGTGACGCGCACGCCATTGACGGTGACGAGGTCGCGGATGTTCTGGCCCGCGACCTTCCCGCCGTTCTGCTGCAACGCTTCGAAGTGCTTCACGACAGCATCGACGACGCCGTACTTCGCCTCGTCGGCGCAATGCGGCGACATGGTCGGCGACGACCAGGTCTTCGGCAGCGCGTCCTTCAGGTCGGCCATCGACTTGCCGGGGGCGCGGTCGAGCATCTCGCAGATCGCGATCGCCGACACCAGGCCGTCGTCATAGCCGCGGCCGAACGGCTTGTTGAAGAAGAAGTGGCCGGACTTCTCGAAGCCGGCGAGCGCGCCGAGCTCATTGGTGCGCCGCTTCATGTAGGAATGGCCGGTCTTCCAGTAGACCGTCTTCGCGCCCTGCTTCTGCAAGACGGGGTCGGTCACGAACAGCCCGGTCGACTTCACGTCGACGACGAACTGCGCGTTGGCGTTGATCGCCGACATGTCGCGCGCCAGCATGACGCCGACCTTGTCGGCAAAGATCTCCTCGCCGGTGTTGTCGACCACGCCGCAGCGGTCGCCGTCGCCGTCGAATCCGAGGCCGACATCGGCCTTGTGCGCCAGCACCGCATCGCGGATCGCGTGCAGCATCTCCATGTCTTCCGGATTCGGATTGTATTTCGGGAAGGTGTGATCGAGCTCGGTGTCGAGCGGGATCACATCGCAGCCGATCGCCTCCAGCACCTGCGGCGCGAACGCGCCCGCGGTGCCGTTGCCGCAGGCCGCGACGACCTTCAGCCTGCGCTTCAGCTTCGGCCGGCTGGTGAGGTCGGCGATGTAGCGCGCCGGATAATTCTCGTGGAATTGATAGGAGCCGCCGGCCTTGTTGTTGAATTCGGCGTTGAGCACGATTGCCTTCAGCCGCGACATCTCGTCGGGACCGAAGGTGAGCGGACGGTTGGCGCCCATCTTGACGCCGGTCCAGCCATTGTCGTTATGCGAGGCGGTGACCATGGCGACGCAGGGCACATCGAGATCGAACTGCGCGAAGTAAGCCATCGGCGTCACCGCGAGCCCGATGTCATGCACCTTGCAGCCCGCCGCCATCAGGCCCGAGATCAGCGCGTATTTGATCGAGGCGGAATAGCCGCGGAAGTCGTGACCGGTGACGATCTCCTGGCGGACGCCGAGCTCCGCGATCAGCGCGCCGAGCCCCATGCCCAGCGCCTGCACGCCCATCAAGTTGATTTCCTTGTTGAACAGCCAGCGCGCGTCGTACTCGCGAAACCCGGTCGGCTTCACCATCGGCTCGGATTCGAAGGCATAGGTGTTCGGAACCAGCACGGATTTCGGCTTGGGAAACATGGGTCGGCCTTATGGTCGTATGCAGAAAAACTTCGTCGCAGCCTTTAGCGAATGCATCGCCGCAGCGGAAGGCAGGATTGACGGCTTGTGGCTAATAATTGCGGCAGATTTGGCGTCGGCGAAATACTGTCGTCATCCACCCAAACTTGCCCGGCAGCGCAATATGCACGCTGTCGCGCCCTACGAGTTGGTTGACCGCCAATCGCTCCGACCCAGCATGGTTTCTGCAGGGGGGGCAGGGAAGGACAGGCATTGCCGTGCGGTTGTTATTTCAGCCGCTCCCGGCGCTCTGCAATCTGCGCATCGAATAATTGACACGTCGGGCAACTCACCGATATATTTTCATCGTCGCAACAATTAAGCCCGCACCGGAAAATCCGCTGCGGGCTTTTTGAATCGGACAGGCCGCTGTCAGCCAGTACACTGCCGAGCGCGCCGAAATTGGCCACCGCAGCGAGCCGAACTGGCTGATAGCCAGGGCCGCCCCCACCGACAGACGGGCGCCCCGGCGAAGACGATGGGCAAGCCGAACCGGAAGCGACACTTCCGCGCCATTGCGCAAGCCATCCTTTAAGCACTTGCCTTCAAACATCTAAAGCCAACCCAGCCCTCTCCGCGAGGTGCGGTCACGCACGGGCTCGCCCGAAACTGTCCGCAATATCTGTAGGTAATGATCATGCCTGATTACTCTCTGGTGCCGGTGGATCATCAGCCGGACTTCGATGACTACTCGCTCGTTCCCGTTGACCACGATCCGTTCGCCGCGGATCGCCTTGCTCAACAGGCGCAGATTCAACAGCCGCCGACACCAACTCAACCAGCGCAGCCACAGCCGCAAACCCAGCGGCAACAGCCCGCGACAGGAGCCGGTCAGCCTGGCGTCAATGGGCCAGCGACTGGCAACAGCCCCAGCGGATCGGATGGCATCGTCGGCATCAAGCGCTTCGGCGGCGACGAAGGTGGTGACTATCCGAGCCGCAATGCGGGGATCGGTTTCGAGAGCGCGGAACGCGCATGGGACGCTGCCCGCAAGGAAATGATAGACCTTGGTACCCAACATTACCCGGAAGAGACCAAGAGCAGGGGTTTCATCCCGGAGTTGGGCGTGGAAATTCATAAGCGCAACGGACTATATTACTACGATCAGATAGCGCGCGGATTCCAAGACGGAGCGCTCGGCGGTGGTGTGGGGTTTGGCGATAGCGGTGCGGTGGCACGTGGGCACATGCACTGGGATAATCAGCACGAGAGTGATGGAGATCTAAACAATGCGAAAGCCTACTCCCAGAAAACTCCGGATTATCGAGCGTGGGTTGGATCTTGGGATGGGAGCTATTTGTATTGGCTTCACGGCAAGCCGACGGGGTCGAGAATGCCTGATTGGAATCGATACAAATATTGAGTCATGCCGATGAAAATGTTCGCGCTCGCGGGAGCCTTATGCCTTCTGCTCACCAGTTCAACGGTATGCAAGGCAAACTCCGGCCCCTGGTGTAAGCCGGATGTCGTGACTTTGACTTTCAAAAATCAACAAGGCGGGGATCTTGCGAGGATCGAACTTCGCACCCTCAAGGCAGTTTGCGACCGAAACCCGGAAAAAAAAGGGTTTGGGGTAGGCCTCGAACGGTCGATGCGCATTGAACACAATGGACAATGGACCGATGTGCCGAAAGAGTGTCTATCCGTTTTTGCTTTTGGCGTAGATGAGGTGTCGCTATCAGGTGACGATCGCGGTCTAGGCATAGCTATTATTGGGAAACCGACGGAGAGAGACGAGAGTTTAAAAGTCTCGATATTCAAACACGGTGACGAAGTCTTTTGCTCTCAGGTCGTGCGCTGCTCGAATCTCGACGATCCGCCCGACTATATTAGAGAGTGCAGTAGGGATTTGCGGTGAGCACGCCGGGAGACCGGCTCGACACTCTCCGAAACCGCCTCAGTGGCCCGAATTTCTGCCGAAATGGGGACCTGGTCCGCATCACAGGGGAAGACATGGAGAGGTCTTATGAGGCTTCTGAGGACCGGGATACTCGCACTTTCGCTAACCGTGACGGCGACCGTTGGGCTGGCTGCGGATTACGAAATTTTCGCTGAGTTTGCGACTGTGGAGACTGGGGTAAACCATTATGCTGTCGAACGCCTCGACCACAAGAACGAGAAGCTTCATCACTGCACCGCAGTCCTCGACGCCGAGACCAAGCAATTAACCGGTCAATGCGCCGAGAGGCCCGGCTTTCCGGAGAAACCGATCGGCAAAGGACTTAACGTACAGGGAGGGATTTCAAACATTTTTGGCGGATGGCCAGTGTTAGGCTCTTGGAAAATCGATCAGACTACCGGGAAAACTGAGTTCTGTATTTCAGACCCTGCTCAGTGCGTGGAGGTAACTCCGCAATAGACTTGGACAGGGCTTTGATGCCAATCGGCCTTACTGCTCCAGCAACAATTTGCCGTTGGCGTATTCAAAGCGCTTCAGCTTGGACAGGAAGGACAGCCCGAGCAGGTTCTCCGACAGCGCTTCGTCCGGCAGCACCAGCGCGTCGACGTCGCGTACGGTAAGGCCGCCGATCTCGATCATGGCGATGCGGGCGCGCGCCGCCTTGATGGTGCCGTTCGCGGTGGTGACGCGCGAGGTGTAGTCGCCCGGCACCGGACGCAGGCCGAAGCGCGCGGCCGAGGTCTCGTTCAGGGCCACCACGGAGGCGCCGGTGTCGACCATGAAGTTGATGCGCTGGCCGTCGATCCGGCCGTCGGTCGCGAAATGACCGCGAGGATCGGGCGCAATGCTGACCGTGCGGGCGCTGGCCTGCGCCACCGTGACGGCTGGGGCCATGGTCTGCTTTGTGGTGGTCGCGGCGGCGGGCGACATCTTGCTGGCCATCTGAGCCATGAAGGTGCCCAGCCCGATCAGGATGGCCGCGAAAATCATCAGGTTACGCATGACACCATACTCGGAAAACCGAACACGCAATTTCACCACGCCGCCCGCCCCGCCGCGAGCGAGGGCGGCGGCACGAGCCTGCCATTTTGGCGAAAAGGATGAGCGAAGAGTTAATACGAGCCCCGAGGGGCGGCCGAATGACGTCGGTCGCCCGCGAGGGCCGTAATTTTTCGGCCCCAGGGCGGATTCTAAGGCCGTCTCTCAGGCCGTTCTGGCGACCGGGCTCGGCATCGCAACGCGAAGCGCGTAATAGACCGCGCCCGCGATTCCGACACCGAAGAACCAGCCATAGACCGCCCACCACGCAGGCAGGATCGAGGTGAAGTTCGGCAGCACCGACGAGAACAGCGCCCCGACGCCGGCCGCGATCAGCGCGCTGACGTTCCAGCCGTTCTGGAAGCGATATTCGCCGTTCTCCTGATACAGCGCCGGCACGTTCACGCGGCCTTTGGCGATCAGATAATAGTCGACCATCATGACGCCGAAGATCGGCCCCATGGTCGCGCCGATCAGCCCGACGAACGAGGCGGCACTGCCCTCCCAGGGCGCGAACGGATACAGCGCCAGCGCGATCAGCGCCGCGATGTAGCCGCCCTTCTTGAAGTCGATATGCCGCGGAAACACGTTCGAGAAATCGAACGCCGGCGAGACGAAATTGGCGACGACGTTGATGCCGAGCGTCGCCACCGCGAAGGTGACCGCGGCGAGCAGCGCCAGGAACCAGCTGTCGAACTTGGCCGAGATCTGGTCGGGATGCAGCAGCACCTCGTGGTAGACGTTGAACGCCGCGATCGTGGTGACACCGGCGACCAGCGAAAACAGGACCAGATTGACCGGCAGGCCCCAGATATTGCCCTTGCGCAGCGCCTGCACGTCAGGCGCATAACGCGAGAAGTCGCAGAAGTTGAGATAGAGCGCGGCGAAATAGGTGATCCAGGTCGCGGCGACGGCGCAGAGCGCCGGGAAAGAGCCGGGCACGCCGGGCACCCCGGCTTCCTTGGTCTTCTCCAGCAGCACGTCCTGCGGGATCGGCGCGGTGAGCGAGATGCCGCCGGCCGCGATGCAGAGATAGATCGCAAGGATCAGCATCATCAGCCACACCGCAGGTCCCGCCCAGTCCTGGAAGCGGCGGACGGTTTCCATGCCGCGCTGGATGATCAGGAGCTGCAAGGCCCAGATCACGACGAAGCAGATCACCTCGAGCGTGGAATGGCCGAGCATATGGCTGGATTGGTGGAATGCCTTGAAGCTGTCCATCCGGGTCAGCAGCGCGACGATCGCGCCCGAGGCCGCGGCGGTCTGCGCGCCGTACCAGAAGCAGGCGACGATGGCGCGGACCAGCGCCGGAATGTTGGCGCCCCAGACCCCGAACGAGGCGCGCGCCAGCACCGGATAGGGCACGCCGGTCCTCACGCCGGCATTGCCGATCAGGCTCATCAGCACGAAGATCACCAGCGAGCCGACGCCGATCGCGAGGATGAAGTTGACGAAGCTGCCGCAGAGCAGGAACAGGCTGGCGGCGAGATAATAGCCCCAGAGGCTGTGCACGTCCGAGGTCCAGACGTTGAAGATGCTGAAGGCGCCCCAGTTGCGTTCTTTGGCCGGCGCCAGGTCTTCGTTGTACAGCGACGGCGATGCGTTCTTGATCTCCACGGTGGCCTCCCCAAACTGCGAGCCCGTGATCCCATCCCAGCGTGCAAATCTAACCACCGTTTGCGGACGCTCGCCAGCGCCGAACTCAATCCTCTCGTCATGCCCGGCCTTGTGCCGGGCATCCACGTCTTTGGACCACCAACGCAGGCAAGACGTGGATGGCCGGGACAAGCCCGGCCATGACGAAGAACGACCTTAAGTCCCGCGCGGTTTCACGCGCCTGGTCGGCATCGCGCTGGCGGGATCTTCCGGCCAGGGATGGCGCGGATAGCGGCCGCGCAGGTCGGACCGGACGGCAGCGTAACTGCCGCGCCAGAAGCCTGGCAGTTCGCGCGTCACCTGTACCGGCCGCTGTGCCGGCGACAGCAGTTCCAGCACCAGCGGCACCGCGCCCTTGGCGATCGAGGGATGGGTGTTGAGCCCGAACAGCTCCTGCAGCCGCACCGCGATGGTCGGGCCCTGCTCGGCCTCGTAGTCGATCGCGAGCTGCGTTCCGGTCGGCGCCTCGAAATGCGTCGGCGCCTCGCGATCGAGCCGCGCGCGCAATTCCCACGGCAGCAGCGCCATCAGCGCATCCGACAGATCGCCGGCGGACAGATCCCTCAGCGCGGTCTTGTCGTAGAGCGCCGGCACCAGCCAGTCGTCGGCACGCGCGGCGAGCGCTGCGTCCGACAAATCGGGCCAACTCTCGTCCTCAGCCTTGCGCAGGAACATGACGCGGTCGCGCCATTGCTTGGAGTGTTTCGACCACGGCAACCGGTCGAGCCCGGCCGCGATCAGGCCATCGGCGAAGATGCGCGCGGTCTCGGCCGAGGGCGACAGCGACATCGGTGCTTCCGACAGCGTGATCGCGTGCAGCGAACGCCTGCGGCGGGCGCGCAGCGCCATCGCGCCGCGGTCGAACGTCACCTCTTCCACATTCTCGATCTGGTCGGCGAAGCGCTGCTCGATCTCTTCCTGGGTGATCGGCGCCGCCAGCAGGATGCGGCCGCTCGCCGCCGTGCCGGTCAGCTCGGCGACCGCAATATAAGGCAGCCGCGCCAGCGCCGCGGTCTGCTCGACGGCGGCGCCGCGGCCGTTAGCCAGCACGAAGCTGCCATTGCCGCGGTTCCTGGCGACGCGATCCGGAAATGCGAAGGCCAGCATGACGCCGGTGGAGAGATCCTTCTGCTCGCCCACCGCCGACCTCGCCTGCGCGGCCCAGCGCGCCGCCATGCTGCGGGCGCTCGATGCGCGCTGCGAGCGATCGCGGCGGAACTGGTCGAGCCTGACGTCGAGATCGACGCTGTCGCCGCCGAGCCCGCGTTCAGTCAGAACAGCGGCGATCTCGGCCGCTTCCTCGCCAGCACCGAAGCGGGCGGAATCCACGATCATGCGCGCCAGCCGCGGCGGCAGCGCCAGCGCGCGCAGGCTCTGCCCTTCCTCTGTAATGCGGCCGTCGCCGTCGAGCGCACCGAGCTCCGACAGCAGCGATCGGGCCTCCTTCAGCGCCGGTCCCGGCGGTGGATCGAGGAAGGCAAGGCCCGCGGGATCGCTGACGCCCCATTGCGCGAGGTCGAGCACCAGCGAGGACAGATCGGCGGACAGGATCTCGGGCGCAGTGTAAGCCGGCAGCGACGCGGTCTGCGGCTCGTCCCAGAGCCGGTAGCAGATGCCGGGCTCGATACGGCCGGCACGGCCGCGCCGCTGATCCACCGCGGCACGCGAGGCCCGCACGGTCTCGAGCCGGGTCAGCGCAATATCAGGCTCGTAGCGCGGCACCCGCGCGAGGCCAGAGTCCACCACAATGCGGACGCCCTCGATGGTCAGCGAGGTCTCGGCGATCGAGGTCGCCAGCACCACCTTGCGGGCGCCCTTCGGCGCCGGCGCGATGGCGCGATCCTGCACGGCGGCATCGAGCGCGCCGAACAGCGGCACGATCTCGACCGCGGCGTCGTGCACGCGCTCGGCCAAAAAAGTCTGGGTGCGGCGGATCTCGGCGGCGCCCGGCAGGAAGGCAAGCACCGAGCCGGCATCGGCACGCAGCGCGGCCGCGATCGTCTCGGCCATCTGCCGCTCCAGCGGCGCGTCGACCTTGCGGCCGACATAGCGGGTCTCGACCGGAAAGGCGCGCCCCTCGCTTTCGACCACCGGCGCGTCGCCGAGCAGTTTTCCGACGCGTGCGCCGTCGAGCGTTGCCGACATCACGAGGATCCGCAGGTCCTCGCGCAGGCCGGTCTGCGCGTCGCGCGCCAGCGCCAGCCCGAGATCGGCATCGAGCGAGCGCTCGTGAAATTCGTCGAACAGCACCGCGGCGACGCCGTTGAGCTCGGGATCGTCGAGGATCTGGCGCGAGAAGATGCCTTCGGTGACGACCTCGATCCGCGTCGCGCGCGACACCTTCGAGCCGAAGCGCACGCGATAGCCGATGGTCTCGCCGGCACGCTCGCCGAGTGTCTTCGCCATCCGCTCGGCGCTGGCGCGCGCAGCGATGCGGCGCGGCTCCAGCACGATGATCTTCTTGCCCCTCGCCCAGGGCGCATCGAGCAACGCGAGCGGCACGCGCGTGGTCTTGCCGGCGCCCGGCGGCGCCACCAGCACCGCGGCGTTGTGACCATCGAGCGTGCGATCGAGCTCATCGAGCACGGCGTCGATCGGCAGCGGGCTATCGAATTGGCGCGGCAAGGACTTTTCATCACCGCAGCGGCGCTCGCGCCGGTGCGTCCCATGGTTAACAAACGGTCTCTTCTCTTGGATTCCTCGGCCTCTTAGACCATTCGCCGGCTACGGGAAACCCGCTGAAACGTCCGGGTTCGCCGGCACGTCATTTGTATGAATAAAGGAGAAAGCAACCGATCGGGCCGATGATAGGCACGATCACGCCGGAACAGGACAAAGATGACCACAAACGGCACAGCCGCTGCGACAGATCGTTCCGCCCCAGGCGCGAGCGGACGCGTCGACTGGGTCGACTACGCCAAGGGCATCTGCATCATCATGGTCGTGATGATGCATTCGGTGCTGGGGGTCGAGAAGGCCGCGGACCAGACCGGCTTCATGCATTATGTCGTGATGTTCGCCAAACCGTTCCGGATGCCGGACTTCTTCCTGATCTCGGGCCTGTTCCTGTCGGTCGTGATCGATCGCGACTGGCGCACCTATCTCGACCGCAAGGTGATGCACTTCGCCTATTTCTACGTGCTCTGGGTGACGATCCAGTTCGGCTTCAAGGCGCCGTCGCTGGCCGCCGAGACCGGCTGGGCCCAGGTTGGGCTGCAATATCTCGAATCCTTCATCGAGCCGTTCGGCACGCTGTGGTTCATCTATCTGCTGCCGATCTTCTTCGTCGTCACCAAGCTCGCGCGCAACGTCCACCCGCTCGTGATCTGGCTGATCGCGGCAGCGCTGGAGACCGCGCATGTCGCGACCGGCTGGACGGTGATCGACGAATTCTGCTCCCGCTTCGTCTACTTCTACACCGGCTATGTCCTCGCCAATTACGTGTTTGCGCTGTCGGACCGCGCGCGGGCACGGCCTGCGCTTGCCCTGGTCGGGCTTGGGCTCTGGGCGCTGATCAATGGCGGCCTGGTTGCGCTCGAGGTGAGCGAATGGCCGGCCGTCTCGCTGGCGCTCGGCTTTGCCGGCGCCTGCGCGATCATCGTGACCGGCACGCTGCTGGCGCGCGCGCACTGGCTTGGCTTCCTGCGCTTCTGCGGCGAGCATTCGATCGTGATCTATCTCGCCTTCTTCCTGCCGATGGCGGCAACGCGCACCCTTCTGCTGCGCTTCGGCGTCATCCACGACATCGGCCTGATCTCGCTGATCGTGACCGCGGTCGGCGTCGCCGGTTCGCTCGTGATCTGGCGGCTGGCGCTGGCGGCGCGGGCCAATTTCCTGTTCGAACGGCCCGAAGCGTTCTGGATTGCCCCGAAAAAGGCGGCGCCCTCGCTGCAGGCGGCCGAATAAGCGCCGACAGTGCCAGAAGTCATAACAGCCGGATTCGTTCCGACGGCTGGAATCCGGCCGTTCGAATTTTCCACACATTGAAATTATTGGCTTTTTGGTCCTGAATGTTTCGTCGTCCGGCCGGCGACGAAACAATTCTCCCGTTCACGAAACCATTTTCCCCTTTTCGCGCAGACATCCGGAAACGGGCCGTAACTAACAATTCTCCCAACGAACCGCCGCCCAACGGCGAACTGGGAGCCTGTCATGCCGAACGTCATCGCCATCAACGCTGCAGCCGCGAAGCATATCGACGCTGCTCGCGCGACCTCGGATGAAACGCTGCTCGCGCGTATCGCCAAGAATAACCGCACCTCGATGCACACGCTCTATGCCCGTCATAACGTCCGGGTTTACCGCTTCGTGCTCCGCATGGTGCGCGACACCACCATGGCCGAGGACCTGGTGAGCCAGGTGTTCCTGGACGTCTGGCGCACCGCGGCCCAATTCGAGGGCCGCTCGCAGGTCTCGACCTGGCTGCTCTCGATCGCCCGCTTCAAGGCGCTGACCGCGCTGCGCCAACGCAAGCACGAGGACATCGACCAGGACGACGTGCTGGAGATCGCCGACGGCGCCGACACGCCGGAAACCTCGCTCGATCGCGCCACCACCAGCGAGATCCTGCGCGCCTGCGTGGCCAAGCTGTCGCCGGCCCACCGCGAGATCATCAATCTGGTCTACTACCATGAGAAGTCGGTCGAGGAGGCCGGGCAGATCATCGGGATCCCGCAGAGCACGGTGAAGACGCGCATGTTCTATGCCCGCAAGCAGCTTGCCGACCTCCTCCGGGGTGCCGGCGTGGATAGCGTCGCCGCATAAAAGATTGTAAATTCAGCCTCTTAAAGGGAGATCACGCGAACCGGGCAATTGTCCACGAAGCCGAAAAATTCAGGCGACGAAACAATTGAAACAATCGACGACATCACCCGGAAAAACGCGACCTCTATACCCATATCCAACGACGCAACCCCAATTCACTGAACCGGTTTCGATACCTCTTCGTTCTAACCTCCCAAGTAGCCTCCAACGACCCGGCCGGGATGCCCCCCAGCCGGGTCGCTCTGTATTTGGCGCGACGTCGTGAAGCCGAGTGCACCTCGCCTCACACAGACGTGACGCGGCTCGCGACCGGCCCGCCGTAACGGCCCAACCGTCCTCGCGAAGAACATCAGGCGTACCCGGCACGGCCCTCTGGCGCGCCGGGACTCTGATGGACGGATGACGATGCTCAGCCTTGCGCTTGCCCTGCTTGCCGGTGTCGCCACCGTCGCCGCCCCTTGCACCCTGCCGATGCTGCCGATCCTGCTCGGGGTATCGATAGGCCAGACCGGCAAGGCGCGGCCCGCGATGATCGCGCTCGGCTTCGTGATGTCATTTTCTGCAGTGGCATTGCTGCTGAGCGCGATCACCCGCGCCTTCGATTTCGATCCGAACGTGCTGCGGACCGGCGCGGCCGTGCTGCTCGCGGGCTTCGGTCTCCTGATGATCTGGCCGGCGCCGTTCGAATGGCTGTCGATCCGGCTCGCCGGCGCTACCAAAGCGTTTTCGAGCGCAGCGGATGCCGGTTCGCGTCAAGAAAACGCGTCTCAGCAAGAGGGCAGCCTCGGTCAGGCCGCGCCGTCGCAAAGCCTGTTCGGCGGCTTCGTGCTCGGCTCTACGCTCGGCCTGGTGTGGACGCCGTGCGCCGGCCCCGTGCTCGGCTCGATCCTGACCATCGTCGCGACCTCGAAGGACACCGCGTGGGCGAGCCTGCAGCTCGTCACTTACGCGATCGGCGCCGCGATCCCGATGCTTGCGATTGCCTATGGCGGACAGGCCGTCACCACGCGCGTGCGCAGCATGGCGCGGATCGCGCCGCGCCTGCAGCAGGGCTTCGGCGTCGTGATCGTCGCATTCGCCGCGCTGTCCTACCTGCAATACGACACGCTGATCGTGGCGTGGCTGACCCAGTTCTATCCCAACGGCCAGATCGGCCTGTAAGCCCAAAGGAGATATCGATGTCCCTGCGCTTGATCGCCGTATCCACTCTGGTTGCGGGCCTTGGCCTCGGCGGCGCCGTCATTCCCGGCCTCTGCACCGAGTCAGATGCGCCGGCGCAGCCGGTGCCGCGGGCGATCGCCATGACCGCCGAACAGAGCCAGACCGCGCCCGAATTCGTCGGCATCAGCAACTGGTTCAATTCGCAGCCGCTCAGGCTTGCCGACCTGCGCGGCAAGGTCGTGCTGGTGGATTTCTGGACCTATGGCTGCGTCAACTGCGTCAACACGCTACCGCACGTCACCCAGCTCTATTCCAAGTACCGGGATCGCGGCCTCGTCGTGATCGGTGTCCACACGCCGGAATTCCCGTTCGAGCATTCGGCCTCCAACGTGCAGGCGGCGCTGAAGCGGCACGGCATCCTCTATCCGGTGGCGCAGGACAACAATTCGCTGACCTGGAACGCCTACCGCAACCAGTATTGGCCGGCGCAATACGTGATCGACCAGAACGGCAAGATCGTGTTCCAGCACGCCGGCGAGGGACAATACGACGAGATCGACCGCACCGTCGCGCGGCTGCTCAACGCCAACAGCTAAAACCTGATGAGATCAGGTTGAGCTGGAACGGCGTCGCAACCTCACCTCTCCCCAACGGGGAGAGGTGAACCGGGACCGCACCAAGCCGATCCAGCCAAAACTCAACCCGCTTCAGTCGGACAATCCGCCCTCTTTGTCGTCACAGCTGACGTGCTAAGGTCCACGCCAGGTCGACGACGGATGGTGCGTGATGTTCGAAGGCTGGGATGCGGTCGTACTCGCCCGCGCGCAATTCGCTTTCACGATGTCGTTCCACATCGTGTTTCCCGCATTCTCGATCGGGCTTGCGAGCTATCTCGCGGTGCTGGAAGCGCTGTGGCTTGCCACCAAGCGCGAGGTCTACATCAACCTGTTCAATTACTGGCTGAAGATCTTCGCGGTCGCGTTCGGCATGGGCGTGGTCTCGGGCATCGTGATGTCCTACCAGTTCGGCACCAACTGGTCGTCCTTTGCCGACAAGACCGGGCCGGTGATCGGCCCGATGATGGCCTATGAGGTGCTGACCGCATTCTTCCTGGAAGCCGGCTTCCTCGGCGTGATGCTGTTCGGGCTCGAACGCGTCGGCCCCAGGCTGCACTTCGTGGCGACGTTGATGGTCGCGATCGGCACGCTGATCTCGGCGTTCTGGATTCTGTCGGCCAATTCCTGGATGCAGACACCGACCGGCCACGCCGTCAACGCCGACGGCCAGTTCGTCGCCGCCGACTGGCTCAAGGTGATCTTCAATCCGTCGTTCCCCTATCGCCTCGTGCACATGGTGCTGGCGGCGTACCTCACCACCTCGCTCGTGGTCGGCGCGGTCGGCGCCTGGCATCTGCTCCGCGACCAGCATCTGGCCGGAGCGCGCGTGATGTTCTCGATGGCGATGTGGATGGCGACGCTGGTGGCGCCGATCCAGATCCTCGCCGGCGACCAGCACGGCCTCAACACGCTGGAGCACCAGCCCGCCAAGGTGATGGCGATGGAAGGCCATTACCAGAGCCACAAGAACGGCGCGCCGCTGATCCTGTTCGGCTGGCCCGACCAGCGTGAGGCGAAGGTCAAGTATGCGATCGAGGTGCCTAAACTGTCGTCGCTGATCCTGAAGCATTCGCTCGACGCGCCGCTGGCCGGCCTCGACACCGTGCCGCGCGAGAACTGGCCGCCGGTGCCGATCACCTTCTGGTCGTTCCGCATCATGGTTGGGCTCGGCTTCCTGATCATGGGGCTCGGCCTGCTCAGCCTTTTGATGCGCTGGCGGGGGATGATGTACCAGTCGCCGCTGCTGCATCGCTTCGCGGTCCTCATGGGCCCCGCCGGCTTCATCGCGGTGCTCGCGGGCTGGATCACCACGGAGACCGGGCGGCAACCGTTCACGGTCTACGGGCTGCTGCGCACCGTCGATTCGGCGTCGCCGCTGGCGGCGCCAGCGGTGGGCTCGTCGCTGATTGCCTTCATCATCGTCTATTTCGCCGTGTTCACGGCGGGCGTGATCTACATCCTGCGGCTGATGGCGCAGCCGCCGCATCCCGGCGAGCAAGGCCCGACGAAGGATCTTCCCGCCCGCGCCGCCGGCATCACGCCGGCGGCCGGCACTGCCGTGGAGGGCGCACGATGATCGATCTCGCCACGATCTGGGCCTTCATCATCGCCTTTGCCGTGTTCGTCTATGTCGTGATGGACGGCTTCGATCTCGGCCTCGGCATCCTGTTTCCGCTGTTTCCGCAAAAGACCGACCGCGACGTCATCATGAACACGGTGGCGCCGGTGTGGGACGGCAACGAGACCTGGCTGGTGCTCGGCGGCGGCGGCATGATGGCGGCGTTTCCGCTCGCCTACGCGGTGCTGATGCCGGCGCTCTACACGCCGATGATCGCGATGCTGCTCGGCCTCGTGTTCCGCGGCGTCGCCTTCGAATTCCGCTGGCGGACCCAGAAGGCGCGCAACAAATGGGATATCGCCTTCGCCGGCGGCTCGTTGCTTGCGACACTGGCGCAGGGGATCGCGCTCGGCGCCATCCTGCAGGGCATCCATGTCGAGGGACGCCAATACGCCGGCGGCTGGTGGGATTGGCTGACGCCGTTCAGCGTCCTGACCGGCGTCGCGCTGGTGATCGGCTACGCGCTGCTCGGCGCGACCTGGCTGGTGATGAAGACCGAGGGCGAGCTGCGCGACCGCGCCTATCATCTGAGCTGGATGTTGTTGATCGCGATGCTCTGCGCGATCGGCGCCGTCAGCATCGCGACGCCGTTCCTCAGCGTGCAATACACCCAGCGCTGGTTCGCCTGGCCCAACATCATCCTCACCGCGCCGGTGCCGATCGCGGTCGCCGCCGTCACCGCGCTGCTGCTGCGCGCGCTGAGCAACAAGAACGACCACCAGCCGTTCTTCCTGACGCTCGGGCTGTTCGCGCTGTCCTATGCCGGACTCGGCATCAGCATGTATCCGTACATCGTGCCGCAGAGCATCACCATCTGGCAGGCGGCGGCACCGACGAACAGTCAGGTCTTCATGCTGGTCGGCGTCTCGATCCTGGTGCCGCTGATCCTCGGCTACACCGCCTGGGCCTATTGGGTGTTCCGCGGCAAGGTGCGCCCCGGCCACGGATACCACTGATGCCGCTAGAGCGTTTTCCAGCGAAGTGGATTCCGGTTCGCGTCAAGAAAACGCGTCAAAACGAGAATCCAGAGCCCCGTTCCGATTCCATCGGAACGGCAATGGCTCTGGTGCCGAATCAGCGGCCACTCGGCCAGCGTCTGCTGTGGTTCGCGGTGCTCTGGCTCGGCGGCGTCGGCACCGTGACGCTGATCTCGTTCGCCTTGCGACTCTGGATCGCGCCGAAATGAGCCGGCCGGCCCGTCCGTCGATCATTCATCGCGATAAAAAACAGAAGCATTACAGTGATCTAGATCAAGGCTCGCCCTAAACTTGCCATCAAGCTGTCACTGAGATTTGATGTTCGCGAGCGAGATCAGCAAAAGTGGGTACCGGTTTTGCGTCCGATCTCGCTCAAGTTAAGGTGGCGCACGATCTGATCGCCAAACGCTCACACTTTGGCGGATCATGCGCATTTTGGGTGGAGCAACCATTTGGCCGCGTGCCAACAAGGAGAGCTTTCAATGACGAAGTTTCGTCACCTGGTCTGGATGTTGATCGCGACGGGTGCGCTCGTGCTGTCGACGTCGCAGGGCTTCGCCCAGAACCGCCCGGACGCCGACGAGCCCGGCCTTGTTGCCGACGACGGCTACGAGCTCGACCCGGAATGGCAAAAGCAGGTCGTATATTACCGGACCAATGAGGCACCGGGCACCATCATCGTCGCGACCGCCGAGCGCCACCTTTATTTGGTGCAGGGCAATGGCCGCGCGCTCCGCTACGGTATCGGCGTCGGCCGCGAAGGCTTTCAATGGCAGGGCCTCGTGAGCATCACCCGCAAGGCCGAGTGGCCCGACTGGGTGCCGCCGCCGGAAATGATCGCGCGCCAGCCCTATCTGCCGCGCTTCATGGCGGGTGGCCCGGGCAATCCGCTCGGCGCACGCGCGATGTATCTCGGTACCACGGTCTACCGCATCCACGGCACCAACCGGCCCGACACCATCGGCACCGCCGTTTCCTCCGGCTGCTTCCGCCTGGTCAACAACGACGTCGCCGATCTCTACAACCGCGTTCCGGTCGGCACCAAGGTGATCATCCGGCAAAAGCCCGAACTCTGATCTCTACCCGCCTTCGATTCCGCCCTGATTTTCCCCGATCCTTCCCGAGAGAGAACCCATGCGTACATTTCGAGGCGGCCTGACGATCGGGCTCGCGATCGCCGCACTGGTTGCGGCCGCCGCCATCACCTATGAGCGTTACGACACCCGCACGCTGAAGCGCACCGTCCGTCGCGGCGATGTGCTGTGCGGTGTCAACAAGGGCTTGCCGGGCTTCTCGATCCCGGACGACAAGGGCAACTGGAGCGGCTTCGACGTCGACTTCTGCCGCGCGGTCGCGTCGGCGATCTTCGACGATCCGTCGAAGGCGAAGTTCGTGCCGCTCGACGCCAGCGAACGCTTCAAGGAGCTACAGAACCGCAAGGTCGATATCCTCTCGCGCAACTCCACCTGGAGCATGTCGCGCGAGACCAATTACGACCTCTATTTTCCTGCGGTCGCCTATTATGACGGCCAGGGCTTCATGCTGCCGCGCTCGCGCAACATCGACTCCGCGCTCGACCTGAACGGCAGCAAGGTCTGCGTGCAGGCCAACACCACGACACAGCTCAATCTCGCCGACTATTTCCGTGCCAACAACATGAAGTACACGGAGATGAAGTTCGACAAGCTGGACGACGTCGTGAAGGCCTATAACTCCGGCCAGTGCGACACGCTGACATCGGACGCCTCGCAGCTCTATGCGCTGCGGCTCAACCTCGCCAAGCCGAGCGACCACACGATCCTCGCCGACATCATCTCCAAGGAGCCGCTGGCGCCGGTGGTGCGCTTGCGCGACGACGACTGGATGATGATCGTGAAGTGGACGCTGTACGCCATGATCAACGCCGAAGAACTCGGCATCACCTCGAAGAACATCGACGAGGCGCTGAAGTCGAAGAAGCCGGAAGTGATGCGGCTGGTCGGCACCGAGGGCACCTATGGCGAGGATCTCGGCCTGACCAAGGACTGGGCGGTGCGCATCATCCGCCATGTCGGCAATTACGGCGAGGTCTACGACCGCAACGTCGGCGCCGACTCCAAGCTGAAGATCCCGCGCGGCATGAACCAGCTCTGGAACGCCGGTGGCGTCCAGTACGCGCCGCCGATCCGGTAACGGCAATCAGACCGTCATTCCGGGGCGCGAAGCGAACCCGGAATCTCAAGATTCCGGGTCTGGTCCTTTCGGACCATCCCGGAATGACGCACTGAGATCAATACCCCTTGCCGCTCGCCAGCTGGTCGGTGTGGAAGTTGCTGTCGCCGAACAGCTCCTGGCAGACGCGCGCGCGCTTCATGAAGAAGCCGATGTCGAACTGGTCGGTCATGCCCATGCCGCCATGCATCTGCACGCCCTCCTGCACGGCCAGCGTCGCAGTGGTGCCGGCGCGGGCTTTTGCCACCGCGACCGCGGTTGCGGCCTTGTCGATGTCCGTATCGATCGCCTGCAACGCCTTCAACACAGCGGCGCGGGTGATCTCGATATCGATGTAGAGCTGGGCGGCACGGTGCTGCAGCGCCTGGAATTCGCCGATCGCCTTGCCGAACTGCTTGCGCTCCTTCAGATAGGCCACGGTGCGGCCGAACACCTCGTCGGAGAGGCCGACCATTTCGGACGCCACCGCGCCGCGGCCGATATTGAGCACGCCCTCGAGCAGCCCGAAGCCCTGATCGACCTCGCCGAGCACGCTGTCGGCGTTGACCTCGACATTGTCGAACACGATGCGCGCCGCGTTGTGCGAATCGACCATCGCGGTCCGCTCGACCGCGAGCCTCTTCGCCTTCGGATCGACCAGGAACAGCGTCAGCCCGTTCTTGTCGCCGGCGCTGCCGGCCGTGCGCGCCGCCACGATCAGAAGATCGGCGGTGTGGCCGTCGACCACGAAGGCCTTGTCGCCCGACAGCTTGAAGCCGTTGCCGGAGCGCGTGGCCTGCAACTTCGTCTGCAGCGGGCGATGCTTGGCGCCCTCATCGATCGCGAGCGCCGCCAGCAGCGAGCCGTCGGCGATTTTCGGCAGATGCTGCGCCTTCTGCGCCTCGCTGCCGCCGCGCGACAGCGCCGAGGCGGCGAGCACCGAGGTCGCGAGGAACGGCGACGGCATCAAGGTGCGGCCGATTTCCTCCATGACGATGCCGGCCTCGACGCAGCCGAGCCCGCTGCCGCCGAACTGGTCCGGCACCAGCAGGCCGGAGAAACCCATCTCCGCAAAGGTCTTCCAGAGATCGCGCGAGAAGCCGGTGGCATCCTTGGCATCGCGCAGGCCGCGCAGATGCGCCACCGGCGCCTTGTCGCTGATGAGACCGCGCGCACTGTCGCGCAGCATGGATTGTTCTTCGGTGAGGACGAGGGCCATTGGATGGATTCCGTTACATTATCTCATCGAGTTAACTGTTGACCCTCATGGTGAGGAGGCGCGCCAGCGCCGTCTCGAACCATGGGGCCGATGTCGTGGCCTCATCCTTCGAGACGCGCGTTCCGCGCTCCTCAGGATGAGGGATTACAATCACGCGCCCGGCAAATCGAGGATACGCTTGGCGACGATGCCGAGCATCACCTCCGAGGTACCGCCCTCGATCGAATTGGCCTTGGTGCGCAGCCAGGCGCGCGGGCGGGCGCCGCCTTTGGAGCGGTCGCTCTCCCATTCCAGCGCGTCGATGCCGCCGGCCGACATCAGGATCTCGTAGCGGCGCTTGTTGAGCTCGGTGCCGTAATATTTCATCGCCGAGGAGAACGCCGGATGCGATTGCCCGGCCTTGGCGAGATCGACCGCGCGCTCGGCGGCGGCAGCGAGCGCGGCCTCGTCGACCTCGAAGCTCGCGATCTGGCTGCGCAGCTGCGCGTCATCGAGCTTGCCTTGCGCGTCCGCGCCGACCGAGTCGGCGGCGATCTGGCCGAGCGGACGGCCGACGCCGCGCTCGCCCATGCCGGAGATCATCGCGCGCTCGTGTTGCAGCAGATATTTCGCGACATCCCAGCCGCGATTGACGGTGCCGACGACATGCGACTTTGGTACGCGGACATTGTCGAAGAAGGTTTCGCAGAACGGCGAGTAGCCCGAGATCAGGAGGATCGGTTTTGTGGACACGCCCTTCGACGTCATGTCGAAGAGAATAAAACTGATGCCATCATGCTTCTTCGCCGCCGGATCGGTGCGCACCAGGCAGAAGATCCAGTCGGCGTAGTTGGCGTAGGACGTCCAGATCTTCTGGCCGTTGATGATGTAGTCGTCGCCGTCGCCGACCGCGCGGGTCTGCAGCGAGGCGAGGTCGGAGCCGGCATTCGGCTCGGAATAACCCTGGCACCAGCGGATCAGGCCCGCCGTGATCTTCGGCAAATGCTCCTTCTTCTGCTCCTCGGTGCCGTATTTCAGCAATGCCGGTCCGAGCATCGAGATGCCGAACGAGGTGAGCGGCTGACGCGCGCCGATCGCGGCCATCTCCTGGCGCACGATCTTGGCCTCCTCGCCATCGAGGCCTCCGCCGCCATATTCCTTCGGCCAATGCGGCACGGTCCAGCCCTTGTCGCGCATCCGCTCGAACCAGACGCGCTGCGCTTCGGACGAGAATTTCGTGTTGCGGCCACCCCAGAAGGTGTCGCCATCCGAGGTCATCGGTTTGCGCATCTCCGTCGGGCAGTTCTGCTCCAGCCAGGCGCGGGTCTCCGCGCGGAATTTCTCGAGGTCGGCCATGGTGCGTTTCCAGTCAAAAAATCGTCGAATTGGATTCGACCTTAGACCTACGCAGCCGCCGAATTCAATATGCCTCGCGGCCGCGCCATGCTCTGGCGTCGCTACTCACTGCGCGCGATCGGGTGTATCGCCGAGATGGGGTAACGCTTGAAAAACAAGAGGAAACGGACATGCGGCTGAAGCTGCTTTCGCCTAGCGAAATGAACGCCGCCCAGAAAGAAACCTACGACGAGTCGATTGCCGGCAAGCGCGGTGCGCCACCCGCGCCGATGATGGCCTGGCTGAACAGCCCGGAGATGGCACGGCATGCCACGCGGCTCGGCGAGGTGCTGCGCTTCGACACGATCTTCCCGCCAAAACTGTCGGAGATCGCGATCCTCGTCACTGCGCGGCACTGGACCGCGCATTACGAGTGGTATGCCCACAAGCGCCTGGCGCTGAAGGGCGGCCTCGACCCGAAGATCATCGAGGACATTCGCGTGCGCCGGACGCCGACCTTCGACGAGCCCAAGGCCAGGGTGATCTACGACGTCGCCAAGGCGCTGCACGAAGGTCACGGCCTGCCGAAGGCACTGTATGACGAGGCGGTCGAGGTGCTGAGCCAACGCGGCCTGGTCGAGGTGATCGGCCTCTGCGGCTATTACACCATGGTGTCGATGACGCTGAACACGTTCGAGTTCCAGCTGCCCGGCGGCGAGTTGTCGGAACTCTGCTAGGCCGGCCGACCGTGGCGCCTTTCGGAAACGCTGCGTTTCCGGATCGATCGCTCCGGCGTCGGCAAATCCGGACTATATCAGGCGGCGAAACCTCGCCCCTGATGGCGGGGGCATTGACGTCAACGGAGTCCGCTCATGCCAGAGAATCCCCCCATCATCGCCGGCACGCGGATCGGGCATGTCCATCTCAAGGTGGCCGATCTCGAGCGCGCGCTCGGCTTCTATTGCGGCGTGCTCGGCTTCGAGCTGCAGCAGCGGCTGGGCGCGGACGCGGCCTTCATCTCGGCCGGCGGCTATCACCACCACATCGGCCTCAACACCTGGGAAAGCAAGGGCGGCCATCCGTCGCCGCCGGGCACCACGGGCCTGTTCCACACCGCCATCCTCTATCCCACCCGCCCGGCGCTCGCCGATGCGCTGCACCGGGTACTGTCGGCCGGCATCCAGCTCGACGGCGCCAGCGACCACGGCGTCAGCCAGGCGCTGTACCTGCGCGATCCCGACGAGAACGGCGTCGAGCTCTATTGGGATCGCCCCGAGGCCGAATGGCCGCGCAGCGCGGACGGCAAGCTCGCGATGTTCACGCGACGGCTGGACGTTGAGGATTTGCTGAAGCAGCGAGCGGGGTAATTCCGTAACCCGGAAGGAGCTTGTCGCCCGGATGAAGCCAACGGGTCGCGCGAACGCGCGCCCGACGGCTTCATCCGGGCTACGGGTTCAGGAACAGGTGCGCGAGCCAGCCGGCCACATAGAGCCCACCCCCAAACACCGTGTGCGTCACGAGGCCCTGCAGCCGCGCCGCCCATGGATGGGGCGTGCGGCTCGCGGCGATGCCGGCGCCTATCGCGGGCTGCATCAGCAGGAACGGCGCGGCTATGCTGCCGATCCCGACCGTCAGAGCCGGAGCCATAGTGGGCTGCCGCGCCCAATCGAGGCCGAACATCACAAGCAGCATGCCGGCAAAGCCGATCCCGGTCAGATAATGCGCGGCCCATCCGATGACCCGTTCGCCCGCGACCTGCGGTGACGCGGCGATGCGGTCGTGGCACAGGCGCCCGGATACGAGATGGCCCAGCCAGCGGCCGACCAAAGCATAGTCCAGCGACGGAACGCCAAGCAGGCGCTTGCGGACCATCCCCCAGATGTCCATCACGACGGTCGCGCCGGCCCCGATCAGCACCGCGCTCGCCACGAACTCCACGGCGTCAACCATGCGCGGCCGCCGCCGGCGCCCGTGCCGCGACCATCCAGCACGCCGCGGTGAAGCGAATGTCGTTGCCGTGGATGTAACGATCGAAGGCACCGCACACGGTCTCGATCACTTGCGTGCGGCGCGGCTCCTCCATCGCCTGCAGCATCGTCCCGACCGGGCCGAGCCAGCTCACATAGCGGGCCAACTCCGATGCCGGAAAGCCGAGGGCGACATCGACCGGTTCGATCGCGATCGCGTCCCAGCCGCTATCCTCCAGGATATTTCCGACCCGCTTCCGGTCGGCAAAGCCGAACTGCCCCGGCGCATCGGGGCGCCGCGCCGGAAGATCCGGCAGCAACGGCTTCGCTGCCTGTTCCGCCGTCGTCATGAACGGGTTCTCGGCGGCGCCGCGCCACGCGATGAAGCGGAGCGCAGCACCCGGCCGCGCTGCGCGGCGCAGATTGGCGAAAGCCTGCACCGGATCGGCAAAGAACATCACGCCGAGGCGCGAGATGATCATGTCGAAGCTCGCGGGCGCGAACAGATAGGTCTGCGCGTCGGCGCAGATAAAGCTGACCGGCCGCCCTTCCCGCTCCGCGCGGGCGCGCCCCGCCGCGATCATCGGCTCGGAAATGTCGATGCCGGTGCAATGCCCTTGCCGGCCGCCGAGCACGCGGGCCACAGCGAAAGTCGTGGCGCCGGTGCCGCAACCGATATCGAGCACGCGGCTGGCCGCGGCATCGGACACCGCCTCAACGAGCAGCTCTTCAAGCGGCCTGAACATCCCTTCGAGCAGCTCGCGCGTCTCGACCCAGGCGCGGCCGGCGGCGCCGTTCCAGAGTTTGACCTGCTCGTCGCTGGCTTGCAGTGCGACACCCATGATTCTCGTCCTTCTTGATGCCTGCCTCGGGCAAGCGATAGGCTGAATACTGCCAGTTCAAGTGAACTTGAGGTCAAGGGCCATGCGGGACATCGATATCGCGGAGGTGGCGGCACTGTCGGGCGTGCGCGCCTCGACCTTGCGCTTCTACGAGGAAAAAGGGCTGATTGCCTCGCATGGCCGGCGCGGGCTGCGCCGCCTGTTCGATTCGGCGGTGCTCGACCGGCTGGCGCTGATCGCGCTCGGGCGCGCCTCCGGCTTCTCACTCGACGAGATCGCAAGGATGTTCGCGCCCGATGGAAGACCGCGCATCGACCGGAAAATGCTTTCTGCCAAGGCCGACGAGCTCGACCGCACCATCCGCAGGCTCAATGCGATGCGCGACGGCCTGCGCCACGCCGCCGTCTGCCCGGCGCCGAGCCACATGGAATGCCCGACCTTCCGCCGCCTGCTGCGGGTCGCAGCGGCCGGCAAGATCAGCGAGCCGAAGAAGAAATCACGAAAGAGATCGTAGCCCGGATGAGCCAACGGGTCGCGCGAACGCGCGCCCGATGACAGGCTCCGCGAAATCCGGGGCCGCTTTCGCCGCGGATACCGGCCCCGGATTGCGCTACGCTCCATCCGGGCTACGGGTGCGTCTCCTTCCCCCTGAAAGGGGGAAGGTCGGGATGGGGGTCAGCCGCAGGTCTGCTGCAAGCGGAGAGAGCAGATCCCCACCCGCTTTGCTCTGTGAGCAAAGCGACCGCCCCTTTTCAAGGGGAGGTGGAAAGCTACTTCCCTTTCGTCATGATCGTTACCGCCGCGATCAGCTCCAGGCCAATGCAGCCGTAGAACGGCAGCGAATAGCTGCCGGAGAGGTCGTGCAGCAGCCCGACCACGCCGGGGCCGAAGGCGTAGGTGATCTGGTTGATCGCGGTGATCAGGCTGACCAGCACGCCGAACGCACGCGGATCGAACTCGCGCTGCACGATCAGCGCCGGCAGCGTGATCAGATTGCCGACCGAGAAGCCGAACAGCGCGCAGGCGGCGATCTGCGCCACGTCATTGTGCACATTGATGATGACGGCGAGCGCGACCGCCTGGCTGACAAAGGACAGCGCCGAGGCCAGCCGCTGGTTGAGCCGGTCGATCACGAAGGAGAAGGAGACGCGGCCGACCACGGCCATCGCAGTCAACAGCGCCATCGCCACCGTCGCGCGCTCGCGGCCGATCACCTGATCGAGATAGGCGATCAGATGCACGATGAAGCCGACCTGGGCGAACAGCACCAGCGCGAAGGCAATCGAGACCGAGAGGAAGCGGATGTCGCGCAGCGCCCGGCTGCGCACCTGCGTCGCCGACGGCGCGTCGGCAGCGGCGGCCGTGACCGCGTGCAGATGCGCCGGCGGCCGCCCGACGAAGATCAGGATCACAGGCACCATCACCACAATCAGCAGCACCGCCGCCGCGATCATCGCGCCGGAGAAGCCGAACGTGCCGATCCCCGCGACCAGCAGCGGCACGCCGACGATGCCGCCGAAGCTCGCGCCGTTCAGCGCCAGGCTGATCGCCATGCCGCGCTTCTTGTCGAACCACAGGCCGAGCGTGTTGGTGATGATGCCGAGGCTGGTGCCGGCCCAGCCGAACGCCAGCAGCGCGTCGGCAAGATAGAGTTGCCAGGGCGCGCGCACCTCGCCGATCGCAACCGCCGCGATCGCCATCGCGAAGGTGCCAGCGATCAGGCAGCTGCGCGCGCCAAACGCCTTGATCGCCTCGCTGACAAAGGCGACCAGCGCGGCGCCGAACAGATAGAAGAAGGTCGTGCCCGACGAGATCAGCGATGCCGGCCAGCCGTGCAGCCGCTGCAGCTCGGCGACATAGACGCTCTGGCCGTAGAAGCCCAGTCCCCAGCCGAATGTCGCAAGCAGGAAGCAGACGACGACGATGCGCCAGCCCTCATAACCAAGCGAGGACTCGTCTGATAGCGTGGGTGAGGACGCGTCCATTTCTTGCTCTTGCTTCCGACATCGTCATGACCGGATTTATCCGTTCTCACGATGTAGGGAGCCGTGCAAGCCGGTCGCTTCGAAACGGATCGAAGTGTCAGCAATTGGCAGCAGAAAACCTTCTTGGGCATGTTCTTGCACCAAGTCGCGGCGCACGTTTCCGGAACATGCCTAGATGCTGGGATCCGGGATTTCTTCCACCGCGCGCAATTTCGTCCGCCGCTTGGCGAATGAAGCGAACGAAAGCACGGCGAGGCCGAGCAGCACAGGCGGGAACACCACCCAGTTGACGGCATTCCAGCCGTAATGCGCGAGCAGCTGGCCCGACGAGAACGAGCCGATCGCCATCATGCCGAACACGAGGAAATCGTTGAACGCCTGCACCTTGTTGCGCTCCTGCGGCCGGTGCGTTTCCAGCACCAGCGCCGAAGCGCCAACGAACGCGAAATTCCAGCCGATCCCGAGCACGAACAGCGTCGCCCAGAAGTGCGGCGCTGATATGCCCGACAGTCCGATCATCGCGGCGACCGCCTCGAGCGCCAGCCCGAGCGCCACGATGACGGGCGCGCCGAACCGCGCGATCAGCGATCCCGTGAAGAAGCTCGGGCCGTACATCGCCACGATGTGCCACTGGATGCCGAAATTGGAATCGCTGACCGACAGCCCGCACATCTTCATGGCGAGCGGCGCCGAGGTCATCACCAGATTCATCATCGGATAGGCGATCACGCCGCACAGCGCCGCGGCGATGAAGCGCGGCTGCCTTGCGATCTCGAGCAGCGGGCGGCCGCCATGCAGGTCCGCAGCCGCAGGCTTCGGCGCGTCGACGCCCGAGAGCACCGCCATCGCCACCAGCGCGACCAGCGCGACCAGCGCCTGCATCACGAAGGAGAACGCGAACAGATAGGGCGGCCAGATGTCCATGGTCCATTGCACGAGCTGCGGCCCGAGCACGCCGGCGAACACGCCGCCGGCCATCACCCAGGACACCGCCTTGGGCCGGAACGCGACACTGGCGCCATCGGCGGCGGCAAAACGGTAGGACTGCGCGACGGCGCCGTACAGCCCGCCGAGGAAGGTCGCGCCGCAGAACAGCCAGAACGATGAGTGCAGGATCGCCCAGGCGCCGAGCGCGCCGGTGAGCGTGCCGCAGAAGGTGCCGATGATGAAGGCGACGCGTCGTCCATAGGCGCGCGAGATCGCGCCGGTCGGCAGCGTGCCGGCGGCAAGCCCGAGCACATACATCGAGAGCGGCACCGTCGCGAGCGAAACGTCGGGTGCCAGCGTCGCGCCGACGATCGAGCCGGTGGCGAAGATCACGGCCGAATTGGCGCCGGTCAGCGCCTGCGCCGCCGCAAGCCGCCATATATTGCTGCGCGCCCGCGCGTCGTCGCTCGCCTCATCCGCAGCTGTCACGTCGATCATCGGCAGTCCCGCCCCGAAGCCCCGGCGGGAGCCCCCAATCCGGCGCACTATGGAGAGCGGGTCGAAGCCGATCAACCGGCGCAAACGGACCGAGGCCATGCAGGAGGCGCACGCGGGTTGGTCCGGTCGAATACTCACACTCCGGCGTCGTCCCGGCGAAGGCGTTCCAACACCGCGCGGCGCAGGCCGGGCTCCCGTTCGAGGCGTCCGCCCGTCCAGCGCCGCGCTCGCATCTGGTGCTGGGCATAGTTTGGCTTGTAGCCGACCTGGCTCCCCCGATTGCGCCTCAGTTCCCGAGAGACCGTTGATGGCGAGCGATCCAGAGCTGCCGCGATTTGCCGGACCGAGCTGCCATTGGCCGATAGGCAGGCAATCTCGCATCGGTCGTCCAGAGAGAGCTGCTTGTAAGTCCGCCCCATGGCAACACCTCCTCAAGGAAGTGTTGCACTTCGTTTGTGAACTCAGGGGACCCATTACCACCGAATCTTTTGTGAGAGGGATCGCGGCCCCAGCTACGCTCAACAACCAGCATTTGGGGTAATGGGTCCTGGCTTTCGCCAGGACGACGTCACATGCATTACGTCGCGTGTCACTTACCGCGCAGGCTTCTTGCCCGGCCGCTTCTCGGCGCGCAGCGCGCCGGTCTTGTGGACCCTGGAGCGCGGCGCGATCGGGGCGCCGCGTGGATAGCCGCCCGGCCATTCGAGCGCGAGCGAGCTGGCAAAGCCGAAAAAGCTCGAACGGCTCATGCCAAGCTCGGCGGCGCGCTTGTCGATCCGTGCGATGAGGCTCTTCGGCAGATAGACGTTGACGCGCTCGGAGGGGTCGGGCGGATCGACGCCAACGATGAAGAAGGCGGCGACGTCGGAGCCTTTCGGCACGACGATGCGCTCGATCGGCGTCGGCTCCGGCAATGGCTTGCCCTGCTCGACCCAGCCGTCGACGGTCTGCGCCAGCGCGTGCTCGGCGCGCTCGATCGCCTCTTCCTGCGACCTGCCGCCGGCGACGCAGCCGGGAAAATCCGGAAACCAGGCGCCGAACGCGCCGCGCGGACCGCGCTCCAGCACGGCCGGATAAAGCCGTCTCTTCATTCTGGCCTCCGTCGTCGCAGTATGCTATTTCACACACCTCGGTGTGTCAAATCACACAACACGCGACATCACGGGAGCGCGCGGCAATGGACCCGCAAGCCGAACTCCGCATCGTCCGCGCGGCCTATGCCAAGCAGATCCTGGCCGCCGCCAACACCATCAATCCGCGGCTGAGGGAGGCCTTCGCCGCCATTCCCCGCGAGCACTTCGTCGGCCCGGGACCATGGATGATGCTGCGCTGGTGGAGCCGCGACTATGCGCCGACGCCCGATGCCGACCCGGTCTATCTCTACACCAACGATCTCGTCGCCTTGCGCCCCGAGCGGCGTCTCAACAACGGCCAGCCGTCGCTGCACGCCTATCTCATGCACCGGGCCGCACCCGACGCCGGCGAGCACGTTGTGCATATCGGCACTGGCACCGGGTACTACACCGCGATCCTCGCGCATCTGGTCGGACCGTCCGGCCGCGTGACCGGCATCGAATACGATCCGGACCTTGCGGCAGACGCCCGCGCCAATCTCGCAGATTACGCAAATGTCGAGATCGTCCAGGGCGACGGCACACAGGTCGCGTTCGCCTCCGCCGACGTGATCTATGTCAACGCCGGCTGCACCCGGCCTGCCGCGCGATGGCTCGACGGCCTCGCCGCCGGCGGCCGCCTGATCCTGCCGCTGACATCGGATGAGGGATTCAAGGGTGGCGTGCCGGAGCAGGTGGCGCGATCCGGCGCCGTGTTCCGGATCCGGCGCGAGGACGCAGAGTACCAAGCGGACTGGATATCGCCGGTCGCGATCATTCCCTGCGACGGCGGCCGCGACGAGGCGTCGGAAAAGGCCTTGGCCGAAGCCTTCGCCCGCGGCGGCTGGCAGAAGGTGACGCGGCTCTATCGCGACGCCGGGATCCCCGATGAACGTTGCTGGCTGCGTGGGCCAGGCTGGTGCCTGGCTTACGATTGAGCGCGGCTACTTGCGGGCAAAGACCAAAATCATATTGTTGGCCGGCATCTCGGAGCTGCCGGCGAGCTTGAGCCCGACGCGCTCCGCAAGCGTCTCGAGATCAGCGATATCGCGCACCCCCCACTCGGCGTCGCGCTCGCGCAGCGACGTGTCGAACACGGCATTGCTGAGCGTGGTATGCTTGCCGCCGCGCTTGAACGGGCCGTAGAGCAATAGCCGGCCGTCGGCGCGCAGGTGCCGCGCGGCGCCGGCGAACAGGCCCTCGGCGACGCGCCACGGCGCGATGTGGATCACATTGGCGCAGAAGATCGCGAGCAGTTCGTCCGGACCTTTGCCGTCCGGCAGCGCCGGCGACCAGGCCGGGTCGGACAGATCGATCGGCTGCGGCGGCCGGATGTTGGCAAGGGCGGCATGCGCGCGCCAGGCCTCGATGCTGCGCAGGTGCGCCGCATGGAGATCGCTCGGCCACCAGGTGATGTCGGGCGTCTGACCGGCGAAATAGACGACATGCTGGCCGGTGCCGCTGCCGGCTTCCAGCACGTCGCCGGATTGGCCGGTGAGGTAGTCTTTCAGGACGGTCCAGATCGGCTGATGGTTGCGATGGAACGCCGGCGCATCGAGCCGCCCGTCCGCCTCGACCGGCCGGCCATCCTTGCCGAACTCCGCCACGAATTCCGCCACCGCGCTTCTCCCTACGCCTCAACCGCATCTCAACCGCACAAACATGACAGGCGGAAGGCGCAGGACATGCGCTCCAGTTCCGGACTGCCCCTGTGGCATTAACCCCGCCGCAACGCGCCTATTCTCCGTGTTGCCAGCCGATGGCCTTTGTGCTTTCCACTCTGTTATATTGCGATGGGATCATCGAGATTGAAGCCCGGGAAACGTCCTTGATCGCCACTTTCTCCAAGCCAGCCTTCGTCCTGGCGCTGCTGGCAGGCACCGCCATGGCCGCGCCCGCGCAGGCCCAATCCGCCGCCGAGGGACAGAAGCTCGCCTTCGACCGCGGCAAGGGCAATTGCCTGACCTGCCACGTCATCAAGGGCGGCGACCTGCCCGGCACGATCGGCCCCGAGCTGAGCGGCCTGAAGGCCAAATACAGCCGTGACGAGCTGATCGCGATCGTGACCGACGAAACCAAGCGCAATCCGCAGACGGTGATGCCGCCGTTCGGCCGAAACCGGATTTTGAGCGAGAAGGAAATCGGCGCGGTGGTGGACTTCCTGCAGACGCTGTGACGCCGCGACCGTCGCTTGAGGAGATTTTTTTCGATGAACATCACGACCCGCGAATTTTTCAAAGCGCGCCGCATGGTGCTGAAGGGCGCCGGCGTCGCCGCGCTGATCGGCCTCGGGGTCATTCCGTTCGACGGGCCGCAGGCGCTCGCCGCCGCCAACGACAAATATCCCGAAGACGCATTCAAGCAGAAGAACGAGGCCGACGCGATCAAGGCGCTCTATGGCAAGACCGCCGAGCCGTCGGACAAGGTCAAGATGGATGCGCCGGAGATCGCCGAGAACGGCGCGGTGGTGCCGATCTCGGCCACCACGACGCTGGCCGACGTCACCTCGATCTCGTTTCTGGTGAGCGAGAATCCGATCTCGCTGGTCGCCTCATACAGGATTCCGGCGGGCACGCTGCCGACCGTCTCCAACCGCATCAAGATGGCGAAGACCAGCAACGTCACCGTGATCGTCGAGGCCGGCGGCAAGCTCTACAGCGCCAAAAAGGAAATCAAGGTCACCGTCGGCGGCTGCGGCGGCTGAGTTCAATCAAGGGATAATCAGATGGCATCGAGCATTCGCGTGCGCGCCACGTCAAACGGCGACACCACCGAGGTGCAGGCGCTGATCCAGCACCCGATGGATTCCGGCTTCGTCAAGGACGCCAAGGGCGAGATCATTCCGCCGCATTTCATCCAGCAGCTCAGCTTCGAATATGACGGCAAGCCGGTGTTCGTCGCCGACTGGGGCGGCGGCGTCTCCAAGGACCCCTATGTCAAGTTCGCCTTCAAGGGCGGCAAGAAGGGCGACGATCTGAAGGTCAGCTGGGTCGACAACAAGGGCGCGACCGACACCACCACGGCGAAGATTCAATGACGATGCGCCTCGCAATCCGCGCAACAATAGCCACGCTCGCACTCGGCGTGCTGGCTTGCGCGCCGGCGCACGCGGCCGACACCGTCGATCCCGCCGCCGACAAGGCCGCGTTCCAGAAATTCTTCACCAGCAAATTCCCCAAGCTGAAGCTCGAGGACTTCGTCAACGGTCCCTATTCGATGAATGAGGACCTGCACAGGCAGTGGGAGGAGAAGGAACAGTTTCCCCCCTACGAGTTCTCGCTCGAAGCCGGCAAGGAGATGTTCGCAACGCCGTTCAAGAACGGCAAGACCTACGCCGACTGCTTCCCGAACAAGGGCATCGGTATCCGCCAGAACTATCCCTATTTCGACGAGAAGGAAGGCAAGGTCGTCACGCTCGAGCTCGCGCTCAACCGCTGCCGCGAAGCCAATGGCGAGGCGCCGTTCTCCTATGTGAAGGACGACATGGCGGCGCTCACCGCCTACATGGCCTTCACCTCGCGCGGCAAGCCGATGGACATCAAGATCCCGAACGATCCGCGCGCGCTGGAGGCCTATCAGAGGGGCAAGGAGTATTTCTACACCCGCCGTGGCCAGCTCAATTTCTCCTGCGCAACCTGCCACATCCAGAGCCCGGGCGAGCGGATCCGCGCCGAGGTGCTGGCGCCGGCGCTCGGCATCCTGAACGCGATGCCGATCTACCGCTCGGAATGGAGCGGCATGGGCACGACCAGCCGCCGCTTCACCACCTGCAACAGCCAGATCCGCGGCGTGCCGCTCAATCCGCAGGACGACGAGTACCGCAACCTCGAATATTATTTGTCCTATGTCAGCAACGGCCTGCCGATTTCGGGTCCGGGAGCACGGCCATGAGCGCGGCCATCAAAGCTGTCCTCGCAGCATCCGTCCTGCTGATCGCAACCGTGACCTGTGCCCTCGCCGCCTCCGAGGCCGACTACAAGGCCGCCTATGCCGCCGCCGAGGCCTCCAACAAGGAGGCAGGCAGCCTGCGCAACCAGTGGACCACCACTGCCTCGACACTATCTGCCGCAAAAAAGGCCGCTGAGGCTGGTGATTTCGACACCGCAGTCGCCAGGGCCAAGGAGGCCGAGGCACTGGCAAAGGCCTCGATCTTCCAGGCCACCAGCGAAAAGGAACGCTGGAAGGACATGGAAGTTCGTTAAGAGCGCGCAGGCCAGGGGCCGCGCGGAGAGAATGATGATCATCCGCCGCCGGGAATTCCTGAAAGCTGCGGCCGCCGCAACGCTGACGGCCGGCCTGCCCCGCCTTGCGCGCAGCGCCGACACCGCCAGCGTCTACGACCTCGAACGGTTCGGCAACGCCCGCATCCTGCACATGACCGACACGCATGCGCAGCTGAAGCCGGTGTTCTTCCGCGAGCCCGGCGTCAATCTCGGCGTCGGCGCGATGGCCGGCCAGCCGCCGCACCTCGTCGGCAAGGCGTTCCTCGACCGCTTCGGCATCCGGCCCGACAGCGCCGACGCCTACGCCTTCACGTGCGTCGAATTCGAGAAGGCCGCCGGCCGCTTCGGCCGGCTCGGCGGCTTCGCCCACCTGAAGACGCTGATCGACAAGCTGCGCGCCGATGTCGGCGAAAAGCGTTCGATCCTGCTCGACGGCGGCGACCTCTGGCAGGGCTCGGCGCTCGCCAACGCCATGAACGGCGCCGACATGGTGGAGGCCGCCAATCTGCTCGGCATCGAGGCGATGACCGGGCACTGGGAATTCACCTATGGCGAGCAGGTGCTGCGCGACAACCTCTCGCGCTTCAAGGGCGAGTTCCTGGCGCAGAACGTGTTCCTGACCGAGGAAGCCGCGTTCAACGACGCCAAGGCGTTCGACCCGGCTTCGGGCCGGGTGTTCAAGCCATCGATCGTCAAGGAGATCGGCGGCCATCGCGTCGCGATCATCGGCCAGGCTTTCCCCTACGTGCCGATCGCGCATCCGAAGCGCTTCACGCCGGACTGGAAGTTCGGCATCCGCGACGAGGAGCTGCAGAAGCTCGTCGACGGCCATCGCAACAACGACAAGGTCGAGGCGGTGATCCTGCTGTCGCATAACGGCATGGATGTCGACCTCAAGCTCGCCAGCCGCGTCACCGGCATCGACGTCATTCTCGGCGGGCACACCCACGACGCGATCCCGATCCCGATCACGGTGACCAATGCCGGCGGCGTCACGCTGGTGACCAATGCCGGCTCCAACGGCAAGTTCATCGGCGTGCTCGATCTCGACCTTGCCAAGGGCAAGGTCGCCAATGTCCGCTACCGGCTGCTGCCGGTGTTCGCCGAACTGCTGAAGCCCGATCCTGCGATGCAGACGCTGATCGACAAGATGCGCGATCCGCATGTCGACGAATGGAACAACAAGCTGGCCTCGGCCGACCGGCTGCTCTACCGCCGCGGCAATTTCTCCGGCACCGTCGACCAGTTGATCTGCGATGCGCTGCTGAACGAGCTCGACGCCGAGATCGCGCTGTCGCCGGGCTTCCGCTGGGGCATCACCACGCTCGCCGCGCCAGCCGCTGACCATGGAAGACGTGCTGTCGGAAACCGCGATCACCTATCCGGAGACCTACGTCGCCATGATGACCGGCAGCCAGATCAAGGATGTGCTGGAAGACGTCTGCGACAATCTGTTCAACGTCGATCCCTATTATCAGCAGGGCGGCGACATGGTCCGCGTCGGCGGCCTCGCCTACACCTGCACGCCGGCCGAGACCGTCGGCAAGCGCATTTCCGAGCTGAAGCTTGGCAACGGCAAGCATCTCGAAGCCGGCAAGCACTACAAGGTCGCAGGCTGGGCCTCGGTCAACCAGCAGAGCGGCGCGCCGATCTGGGATGTCGTCGCCAAACATCTCCGCTCCGGCCGGCCGCCGAACCGCGACGAACCCGGCGTGACGCTGAAGGGCGTCGAGGACAACCCGGGCATCGCGAGGCACGGATGACGCGCCGCGCGCTGATCGCAGCGTTCGGCCTTGCGGCGATCGCGCTGGCGACACCCCTCGCCCGCGCCCAGCTGGCGCCGTTGCAGGACAAGCCGTTCGCCGAGCACAAGGTCGTGCTGCAGCTCTCCGACAACGATCCGAGGAAGCAGGGCCTCGTCATCAGCGTCGCCAACAATCTGATGAAGCATTACGATCCCGACAAGGTCGCGGTCGAGATCGTCGCCTTCGGCCCGGGCATCGACCTGCTCAAGCCCGACAACCCGAACCGCAAGCTGGTCGAGAGCCTGGTCGCGCAGGGCGCGCGGGTCGACATCTGCCTCAACACCGTCGACACGATCGAGCGCGACAGCGGCAAGCGGCCGGACTACATCGCCGCCGCCACCCCCGTGCAGGTCGGCGTCGCACAGATTTTGCTGCTCACCGAGAACGGATACACGCTGGTCCGGCCGTAACTCGTCATCATCGCGAGCCGACGGGTCGCGCGAACGCGCGCCCGCAGGAGCAGGGCTGGCGTTACGTGCGGCCGTAGCTTCGTCTCTTCCACGACCTCGATGCATATCCCGTCATCCCAAGGCGCGAGCCTTGCGGCGCACTTGCGCTGCTGGGCGAGCCTCGAAGGATGCACGGCCCAGATGCCTTGTCCCATTCGTGGAAAGACCCGGGCCCTCCACCCTTCGAGACGCGCACAGAAGCGCGCTCCTCAGGGTGGCGGGATCCGGCTGGGGCGGGGACGGATTTGCTTTGAATAGACCCCATCTATGGAATAATATCCTCCATGTGACTCGGCCCGGAGAATAGGGAAGCCGTCATGATCTTTCGCCAGCTCTTCGACAGCGTATCCGGAACCTATAGCTATCTGCTCGCGAGCCGCGCCGGCGGCGAAGCACTGATCCTCGATCCGGTGCTGGAGAAGGCCGATCGCTACTGCAAGCTGCTGCAGGAACTCGACCTCAGGCTGGTGAAAGCCGTCGATACGCACCTGCACGCCGATCACGTCACCGGCCTCGGCGAGCTGCGCGACCGTACCCAGTGCATCACCATCATGGGCGAGCAGAGCAAGGCCGACGTGGTGTCGATGCGCGTCTCCGACGGCGACAAGGTGACGATCGAGGGCCTTTGCCTCGAGGCGCTGTACACGCCCGGCCACACCGACGATTCCTACAGCTATCTGATGGGCGACCGTGTCTTCACCGGCGACACGCTGCTGATCCGCGGCACCGGCCGCACCGACTTCCAGAACGGCAGCGCGCGGGCGCAGTACGATTCGATCTTCAACCGCCTGCTGAAGCTGCCCGAGGAGACCATGGTGTTCCCCGCGCATGACTACAAGGGCGACACCGTCTCCACCATCGGCGAGGAGAAGCGCTACAATCCGCGGCTGCAGGTCAAATCGATCGACGACTATGTCGAGCTGATGAACAACCTCAATTTGCCGAACCCGAAGCTGATGGACGTCGTGGTGCCCGCCAACATGCATGTCGGCCTGCACCAGGACGAACTCGCCAAGGAAGGCCTCTCCCTCAGCGCGGGCGACGCCATCGCGAGCCTCGGCCGCCCCGATATCCTCCTGGTCGATTTGCGCGAGAGCGGCGAGCGGGCCAAGCACGGCACGCTCGCGGGCGCGCTGCACGCGCCCTATCCGGGGATTTGCGCCACCCTGCAGCCCGGCGGCATGCTGCGCGAGGTCGCCGCCGCAACCGGCCGCCGCGTCGTGTTCTTCTGCGCCTTCGGCGAGCGTTCCGCGATGGCGGTGGCCGCCGCGAAGAAGGCGGGCTTGGCGAACACCGCCCATATCGAAGGCGGCATCGACGCCTGGAAGAAGGCCGGCGGACCCGTGGTGATGGGATGATAGTCGTTCCGGGGCGATGCGAAGCATCGAACCCGGAACCTCGAGATTCCGGGTCTGGTCCTTTGGACCATCCCGGAATGACGGCCATAGTCACTGCATCACGCGCTGCAACTCCTCCGTCAGCCGATCCAGCGCATCCGCCAGCATCACGCCGCCGCACACGGTGAGCCGCTCCGGGAGCACGATGCGCTTGCTTTGCGGATAGAAGCGCTCCAGCGCCGGATGCAGCAGGAAGGCGCGACCGTCATCCTCGGCACGGTCGCCGGCCTCCGACACCAGGATGAAGTCCGGCCGCAGCTTTACGATCGCCTCCAGCGAAGCAAATCCGCCTGCACCGACGCCAAGTTCGCCGGCGGCGTTGGAGAGGCCGGTTATGGCGAGCAGCGAGCTGACGAGGCTGCCGTCACCAGCCACAAAGCCGCGCCGCTCCAGCGGCAGCACGCGGTAATGATGCGTGCTTGCCGCCGCCCGCGCACGCGCGATCGCCGCATCGAGGCGCGCGATCTCGGCCTCTGCGCGATCGGGATGCTGCACCACATCGCCCATCGCGCGGATCTGGTCCTTCACCTCGTCCAGCGTCCGCGGCACCGTGAATTCGACGAGGTGCAGCCCGTGGGCCTTCAACAGATCGCGGGTCGCGCGCTTGTCGAACAGGCTGACCACGACGAGGTCGGGCCTCAGCAGCAGCACGTCCTCGGCCTCGCCGGACAGGCGCGGAAAATTTCGCGCCTTCTCCGCAGCCCAGGATTGCCAGGCATCGCGCGAGAAGCGGCTGAGGCCGATGATCTGGTCCGGATCGGCCAGCGACAGCACGAGCTGGTCGCTGCAGACATTCATCGAGACGATGCGCGGCCCGGCGGCGAACGAGGGAGCGGCTGACGCGAGCCACACGATGAGCGAAAGCATCAGGGCAAGGCAAGATGACGCAAGATAGCGTCCGCGCGAAAACAGCGCCCCTTCCCCCGCAAGCGGGAGAGGTGAACTGAGCTCGTGGAGACGCCGCATCCTCATCACACGTCCGCCCACGGCACGATGACGGCTTCGCGCTGAAATTCGGCGCGATAGGCGCTGATGCGGAACACGCTGGCGAGGACCGCCTCCGACAACGCTTCAGCGGGCGCGCCCTGCGCGGCCAGCCGTCCCTCCGACAGCACCAGAACATGATCGGCGAAGCGCGCGGCGAGTCCCAGGTCATGCGTCACCACGATCACCAGCACACCGGTATCGGCGACGTTGCGCAGCTTCTGCATCACGTCGATCTGGTGGCGCGGATCGAGCGAGGCGGTCGGCTCGTCGGCGAGGATCACCGGCGCCTCCACCGCGAGCACCCGGGCCAGCGCGACGCGGCTGCGCTCGCCGCCGGAGAGTTCGGTGACGCGGCGATCGCTGAATTCAGTGACGTCGACCGCCTGCATCGCGCGCAGCACTGCCTCCATATCCGTCTGCGACAGCCGCGCCGGATCGGTCGCGCCGTGCGGATAGCGGCCGAGCGCGACGATATCGCGTGCCGGCAGCGGCCAGTGCACCATGTGCCCCTGCGGCAGATAGGCGAAACGTTTCGCGCGCTCGCGCAGCGGCAATGACGCCAGCGGATTATCGCCGATCCGGATCTCGCCGCCGGACGGAATCAGACCGGCCAGCGCGCGCAGCAGCGTGGTCTTGCCGGCGCCGTTCGGCCCGACCAGCGCGACCAGATGGCCCGACGGCAGCGACAGCGAGACATCGTGCAGCACCTTGCGGCTGCCGAGCGAAGCATTGAGCGCGGTAGCGGAGAGCAGCGTCATGCCACGCCTCCGCCGAGCGCGCGGCGTTCGCGCATGATCAGATAGAGGAAGAACGGCACGCCGATGATCGAGGTCAGCACGCCGACCTTGATGTCCGAGGTCGAGGGGATGATGCGCACCGCGATGTCGGCGGCGAGCAGCAACGCCGAGCCGGTGAGCGCGCTCGGCACCAAGAGCCGCGCCGGATCGTGACCGATCACGGGACGCATCAGATGCGGCGCAACGAGGCCGATGAAACCGATCGTGCCTGTCACCGCGACCGCGCCGCCAACCCCGAGCGCCACGCCCGTGATCACGAAGAGCCGCAACCGCCCGACATCGACGCCGAGGCTCTGCGCCGCCTCCTCGCCGAGCGTCAGTGCGCGGAAGGCGCTCGCCTGGCTGAGCAGGATGGCGGCGCCTGCGATGATGAAGGGCAGTGCCAGCGCGACGTGCTGGAAGCTCCGGTCTTCCAGCGAGCCGAGCAGCCAGAACGCGATCTCCAGCACCACGAAGGGATTGCTGGAGAGGTTCATCACCAGCGCCGTCGCCGCCCCCGCAAAGCTCGAGATCGCGAGCCCGGCGAGGATCAGGATCAACAGCCCGGCATTGCGGCCGGCGATCGCAAGCAGCGCGAACACCGAGCCGAACGCGGCGATGATCGCCACCACCGGCAGCGCGTAGGAGCGCACATCGGCGAGGCCCAGCGCGATCACCAGCACCGCGCCGAAGGCGGCCGATTGCGGCGCGCCGAACAGCGACGGCGAGGCCAGCGGATTGCGCAGCAGCCCTTGCAGCGCCGCACCGGACAGCCCGAGAATACCGCCGATCGCGAATGCCAGGATGGTGCGCGGCAGGCGGATCTCGCGCACGATCACCTGCGCCACATCGCTGCCGCCGCCGAACAGCGCCTCGATCACCGCGAGCGGCGACAGCCGCACCGGCCCGATGCCGAGCGAGAGCACGCACAGCAGGGCCACGAGCGCGAGCAGCGCCGCGGTGGCGCCCCACCGGCGCCGCGCCGCGACCTCGGCCGCCAAGGCAAAATCCTGCACGCTCATTGGATCCATGCTCTTACAGCGATCGCCGTGGCAGACAAGCGACACTCGACAAAAACCGTGGCCGCCCGGCCATTGCCCGACTTCCGCCGGATTGACTTTGCTACCCGGCCGAACCCTAGATGAACATGACGGTTCTTTCGTGAGATGAAAAGGGAATGCGGTACGGGGAAACTTCCCCAACGCCGCGGCTGCCCCCGCAACTGTATGCGGTGAATCCTTCGTCACAGGCCACTGGGAATCTCGGTCCTGGGAAGGCGACGAAGGGTAACGACCCGCGAGCCAGGAGACCTGCCGTCAGCCGTGGTCACACGCGATGCTGCCGGTCGGGGAGTACAGGCATGAGCTTCACCTGATGCTGTGAGCACGATGGTGAGACTGGTTCGCGGTGACGTGCCACTGACGTTACCGAGACCTCGCTTATGTTCTCCTTCCCTTTCCATCGGCGACACCGCGCGCTTCTGCTCGCGTCGACGATGATCGCGCCGGCAATCCTTTTCTCCGCCGCGCGGGCGCAGCAGGCACCCGCTCCCGATCAGCTGCCGGCGATCGAAGTCACCAAGCCGCGCGACCAGAACGTCACGCGCGCCAGGCCGGCCGCTGACGAAGCGCCGGCGCCGCGACGCCCGGCGCCGGGCACCTCGCAAGGCAACGACACAGGCAGCGGATCGGGCACGACAGCGACCGGCGCGGCCACCGGAACGGATGGCACCGGCGGCGGCCGCCAGTTCGCCGGCATTGTCGGCTCCTCCTCGGCCGTGATCACCGCCGACGACATCGCCCATTCGCCGGTGCAGTCGTTGCCCGAGATCCTCGCGCAGGTGCCAGGCGTGCAGCTGCAAACGCCCTATGGCGGACCGAACGGCGCCAAGACCTCGGTCGACCTGCGCGGCTTCGGCGCCTTCGCGACCGACAACACGCTGTTCCTGCTCAACGGCCGCCGCCTCAACGACGTCGACAAGGCCGGCTTCGACCTCACCACGATCCCGCTCGATTCGATCGAGCGCATCGAGATCACGCGCGGCAACAGCGGCGCGGTGCTCTACGGCGACAACGCGGTGGGCGGCGTCGTCAACATCATTACCAAGACCGGCGTCGGCGGCCCGCCGACGACGATGCGCGCCGAGGCCGGATTTGGCTCGTTCAACACCCGCATGGCCGCGGTCTCCGCGGCGCTCAACTCCGGACCGTGGTCCACCTCGTTCTACGGCAACGGCATAAAGTCCGACGGCTACCGCGTCAACAATGCGCTCGACCAGCGCAACGCCGTCGGCAACATCAACTACACGACGCCTGATCTCACCGCCTTCCTGACCGTCACCGGCAGCGACCAGAAGCTCGGCCTGCCCGGCGGACGGCTGGTCGATCCGTCGATCGGCGTCAATGAGCTGCTCACCGACCGCCGCGGCGCCGCGACGCCCTTCGACTATGCCAACCAGCAGACCGCCAGCGTCACCGCCGGCTTCACCAGGTCGCTGATGAACGGCGTCGACCTCATCGTCGACGGCGGCTGGCGGCAGCGCGAGACGCAGAGCGGCTTCTTCGGCAGGGTGCCGACCATCAGCTTCGCCTCGACCTACAATGACGCCGCAATGCAGACCTGGTCTCTGACACCGCGGCTCAGCGTCAAGAACGTGATGCTGGGCATGCCGTCGACGATCCTGACCGGCATCGACTATTACGATTCGACCTTCCGCGAGGCGCGCGGCGCCTATCAGGGCGTCGATCCCTTCCATATCTACAATATCGAGCAGCAGTCCGTGGCCGGCTATTGGCAACATACGCTGGGCCTGTTGCCGACGACCGACTTCTCCTACGGCGCGCGGGTCCAGAACACCAGCATCTCGGCGCGCGATCGCTACGATCCGAATGCGCCGTTCGCGTTCGATGCACAGGCAGCGCCGCTCGACAGCAACGAGACGCAATACGCGCTGCATGTCGGCGTCGAGCATCGCCTGACCGACACCTTCTCGGTGTTCGGCCGCGCGGCCCGCGCGTTCCGCACGCCAGATGTCGATGAGCGCGTTGCATCAGGGCCGTCATTCGACCCACTGACCTTCGCCCCGATCCCGCAGACCTTCCAACTCAAGACCCAGACCTCGCAGGACGTTGAGGGCGGCTTCCGCGTCAGGACCAATCGCTTCCAGGTCCAGACCAGCGTCTATCTGATGGATCTCGACAACGAGATCCATTTCAACCCGGTGCTGTTCTACAACACCAACCTCGACCCCACCCGCCGCTACGGCTCCGAGACCAGCGCCTCGCTCGGGGTCAGCGACAGCGTAACCCTGCGCGGCGGCATGGCGATCACCCGCGCGGTCTTCCGCGGAGGCATCTGGGCCGGCAACGACGTGCCGCTGGTGTCGCGCTACACCGGCAATCTCGGCGTCACCTGGAATATCTGGCAGAACTACCTGGTGTTCGACGCCACGGTTCGGGCCTGGAGTTCGCGCATCATGGACAACGACCAGGCCAACACCCAGAGCCGGATTCCCGGCAACGCCACCGCCGATATCAAGCTGAGCGGGCAAGTTGACCGCTTCTTCTGGTCGCTGAGCGTGAACAACCTGTTCAACGCGCTCTACTACGACTACGCCATCGCGAGCACGTTCACGGATGGCCGCTTCTCGGCCTATCCGCTGCCCGGCCGCACCTACATGGTCAAGGCCGGCGCGACGTTTTAGAGCGTGATCCGGTGGGGCGGGTGTGCCCTGCCGCACCGTCTCCCGAACATTACAAACGCACGGAAACTGGGGTAGAGTTCCGGCAGCTGATTTGACCCGCGCAGGGGAAACGCATGGCCAAGGCCGGGAAGCAGACCAAGGGCGGCACGAAGATCAAGGACAAGACCGACGACAAGGCGAAGAAGCCTCCGCCACCCGCAGCGCTACAGGACGATGACTATTACGAGGACGGCGACATCGCCACGCCGAAGCTCGACCGCTACGGCAATGATGACGAGCCGTTGTGAGGCGCGGCGAATATCGATCGACAGATCCTGCGCGCAGTCGCGCGCGGCGGCCTGGTAGCTTGCGAGCTACCGAGCCCGGCTCGTCGTCGCCAAGCAGACAATAGGTCGCAGCGGGGTCATGGGCTGGCCCCCCTTCCGGATTGGTTACCATGCTAGGCTCCGCATGGACGCTGGGTCCTTGCTGGGGGGCGGTGCCATGAGATTTGCGAAGGCGGTGCTCACGGTCTTCTGCATCATCGCGTCGATGTGCGACCCGTCCAATGCGCAACAGGCCCCCCGGAAAGTAGGAATCCTCATCAACGGCAGCCCGTCGCCGCTCTTCGACTCCATCAAGAAAAACCTACTGAGCGATTTTGCCGAACGGGGCTATCTCGAAGGACGCGACATCGTCATCGAACCGCGATTTGCCGAATCGAAGCTCGAGCGCCTTCCGGGCCTCGCCTCGGAGCTGGTCGGCGCGAATGTGGATGTCATCCTCGCACTCGGTGGCCCGGCGGCCGTAGCGTCGCAGAAGGCCACGTCGACGATCCCCGTGATCTTTGCGATCGTCACCGATCCGGTTGCATTGAAGCTTGTCGCCTCGATGGAAAAACCGGGAGGCAACGTCACGGGCCTCACGAATCTCGATCCGCAGCAGGCCAGCAACCAACTCAAAATTCTGAAGGAGGCACTCCCCGGGATCAAGCGCGTTGCGATTCTCAGTGATCAAACGATCCCCGGCGCTGATGAACGCGGGCTTGCTCCGATTGACCGCGCCAACGAGGCCGCAGCCAAGGCGTTGGGGCTGGAGTCGCAAATCGTGAAGGTCAAGAGTGCGGACGATCTGGAAGCCGCGATCGCCGGGATGGCAAAGGAAGGCGCGGAGGCGCTGCTGGTCCTGGAAGTGCCGGTACCCTGGAGCAATCGAAAACGAGTCGGTGAACTGGCCATGAAGAACCGCTTGCCGGCAATGTTTCCCGGCGGCCAGGCGGACGCGGGCGGGGTGATTACCTATGGCGCCAACGTCGCCGATACATGGCGCGAGTTTGCGACGTTTGCCGACAAGATCTTCAAGGGAGCAAAGCCGGGCGACCTGCCGGTCGGCGTCGTCACCAGGCGAGAGCTGATTTTCAATCTCCAGGCAGCCCGGGCGGTGGGCGTCGAGATTCCATCGGAGCTATTGAAGCGCGCAGACAAGATCGTGCAGTGAATTCGCACTGAAGGATACTAGCGGAAATCGCCGTTTTCGATCGCCTTGATGCTGCCGCGATCGAGCAGATGCGCGCCAAAGCCGCCGCGCGCCAGCGATGAGGCGATCTGCGGCGATGCCAGCAGCAGCACTGTCGTCATCGCCAGCGGCACGGCACTGAGCCAGTCGAGCCGCACCGGCGTCAGCTCTTCGCTGCTTCCCCGATAGTGTCCTTCGCCAGTGGCGATGCGGCCGCATTCCCGGATCAGGTCACGCCGCGTGCCATCGCGCGACGCACTGCCGAGCAGCGCCTGCATCGCCAGATGCGTCCGCACCCCGGCGCGCCCCTCGGCCAGCGGTGCCGGCATCTCGCCGCGCGAGACGCGCAGCAGCAGATCGACCAGATCGACGCCCGACTGAAAGGCGTTCATCGGCTCGACCAGCCGCGGGTTGCAGTCGATCAACAGCGGCGTCGCGCTGTCGAGCGGCATGATGACGTCGACCGAGAGCGCACCGTGCCAACCAAGATGCGCGCCGATGGTCTCGAGGCCGGCGCGGATCGCCGGCCGGCTCACGCTCTCCTTGATCGCCTCGCCGCCGCCGACACCGGCCGCAATCTGGCGGTAGGCATGGAAGCCGACAAGCGTGCCATGGCAGAACACCGACTGCGCCTTCTCGACCGTGCCGGTGATCAGATCCTGCGCCAGCACCTCGCCGGCAAAATCGCCTGAGGACTCGAGGTCGTAGAGCGCGCGATTGAGATCGCTTGCGTCGCGCACGAACCAGACACCGCGGCTGGCGGTGCCGACCGACGTCTTCACCACGGATGGAAACCGCACCGCCTCGCGCAGCTCCTCGGCCGAGGTCACGATCCGGGTCGGCGGCTGCGGCAGACCGAGCCGATCGAGCAGGCGGCTGAAGCCGGCCTTGCTGTGCACGGCGCGATAGCTGGCGAAATCCGGCAGCGCGAGGCCGGTACGTGATGCCAGCCCCGCCGCGGCGCGGGCGAACAGAAATCCCTGTTCATGGGTCGGCAGCAGCACATCGAAACGCCGCGACGCCAACAGGCGCTCGACGAAGCGCAGGAAGCCGGCCGGATCCGACCGCAGCGGCGGACAATGGTGGTATTTGCGGACGAAGCGGGAGTAGCGCGCCAGGCACCAGCGCGAGGGGTCACAAACCTCGACGTGATGGCCGGCCAGGCCCAGGATCGTGATCGCCTCGCGGCCGGAGGTGCTGGAGCCCTCCGACACCAGCACGCGGAGCTGCTTTTTGGCGTCGATCATGGCCGATCATCGCCGTGCCGCCGTGCTTTGTCGCCGCATTTAATGCCGCATGTGTCGATCCGGCACGCCCACGCCGGGGGCAGCCATGCGCCTGCGTTCATGGACAATTAGCGGCCAATCTCTATTTTCGGCGGGCTTTCCGGAATTAGGGTTTTCAGACACATGGTCGACGTTCTGGCCGCACCGCAGCAAGCGAAAGCCGACAGTGCGCTGCGCACGCTGACGGGGATTTCGGTCGCCCATTGGGTCAGCCATTTCCATATCTTCGTGCTGCCGATGTTGTTCCCGTTCCTGAAGCAGCAGCTCGGCGTCGGCTATGTCGAGCTCGGCCTGGCGCTGACGGTGTTCGCGGTGGTCTCCGGGCTGACCCAGGCGCCGATCGGCTACCTCGCCGATCATATCGGCGCGCGCAAGATCCTGTTGATCGGACTGACCGTCGGCGGCTGCGCGCTGATCGGGCTCGGCCTGCATCTCAGCTATACGTCGCTGATCGTCTGCGCGGTGCTGCTTGGCCTCGCCAACAGCGTCTATCATCCGGCCGACTATGCAATCCTCTCGGCGCATATGGACGAGGCGCGGATGGGCCGCGCGTTCTCGATCCACACCTTCGCCGGCTTCCTCGGCGGCGCGGTGGCGCCCGCGATCATGGCGGCACTCGTCGCCTCGATCGGCGGCCTCGGCGCGCTGATCGTCGCTGGCGCGGTCGGTCCGCTGGTGGCGCTGTTCCTGATCGTGCTCGGCATTCCCGATGCCGGCGCCAACAAGAACAAGGCAAAGGACGACGCGGCGCCGAAGGCGAGCGTGATCACGCCGGCGCTGATGGTGCTGACGGCCTTCTTCACGCTGCTCAGCCTGTCGACCTCGGGCATCAACAATTTCGGCGTGGTCGCACTGATGGGCGGCTACGGCGCGTCGTTCTCGACGGCCAATATCGCGCTGACCGCATTCCTCGGCGCCAGCGCGGCCGGCGTGCTTGCCGGCGGCTATCTCGCCGACTGGACCCACCGCCACAGCCAGGTCGCCGCGGGCTGCTTCGCCGTCAATGCCGCCCTCGTGCTGCTGATTGCGCTGCTCGACCTGCCGCCGGTGGCGCTCACGCTGGCGATGGGGCTCGCCGGATTCCTCGGCGGCGTAATCGCGCCGTCCCGCGACATGATGGTGCGCAACGCGGCGCCCCCCGGCGCCGCCGGCCGCGCCTTCGGCATCGTCTCCACCGGCTTCAACTTCGGCGGCATCGTGAGCCCGCTGCTGTTCGGCTGGATCATGGACCAGCACATGCCGCACTGGGTGTTCGGCGCCTCGGTGGTGTTCATGGTGCTGACCGTGCTGCTTGCCCTCGTCACCGAGCGCAAGCCGCAGGCTTCGGGATATCAGGCCGAGACCGCCAGCCCGCGCGCCTGACGCGCGAAACGTTGTGCACGCGGCGCGCTCATTCCGACCGTCGCGACAGCACCTGCTTCAGGAGCGGCTCGATCCGCGACAGCTCATCGAGATGGACCGCCGACAATTCGGCGAGATGATCGGCGGCAAGGCCGGTTAATTTCAGCAGCACCCGCCGCTGGTCCGCCGGATCGAGCACGCGCTCGACCAGCCCTGCCTCGGACAGCCGGTCGACCAGTTCGACCGTGGTGTGGTGACGAAGCCGCAGCCGCTCGGCCAGATCGCCGACCGCAACCGGCCCGCCGCCCGGATACCCCCTGATCGCCAGCAAGGCCTGATGCTGCCGCGGCGTCAGGCCCGCGGCCTTCGCGGCATCCTGGCTGAACTCCAGAAACCGGCGGATCAGATAGCGAAATTGCGACAGCGTCTCGTAATCGGCCTGGCTGGGAACCCGCTTCTGGTCCTGCCTCGGCGATTTCGACGGTCCTTTCAACGCTGCCATTCGATGTCTCCCGCTTGTAATTATATCGCAATACGATATGACGCCCCGCGTCCACTTCACCCGAGCCTTACGCCACCAATGAGCGTCATTTCCACCAAATCGAGCGCCTCCGCCACGAACACCGCCCCAAACACCGCCAAAATCGGCGAGAAGGCCAGCCACCTCCTGAGCGACTTCACGACCGATCCGCGCGTCGTGGTGATCTCGGCGATCGCCGTGTTTGTCTCCGCCGCAGGCGTGCTGGCCGGGGCGGGACTGCTGCAACTGATCAAGCTCGCCACCAACATCGCCTATTTCGGCCAATTCAGCTTCACCGACCTGAAATTGCAGGATTCGCCGCTCGGCCTCTGGACCGTGCTGGTGCCGGTCGCGGGCTCGCTGATCATCGGGCTGATGGCGCGTTTCGGCAGCGAGAAGATCCGCGGGCACGGCATTCCGGAAGCGATCGAAGCGATCTTGCTCGGCCGTTCCCGGCTCGACCCCAAGGTGGCGATCCTGAAGCCGTTGTCGTCGGCGGTGTCGATCGGCACGGGTGGCCCGTTCGGCGCCGAGGGCCCGATCATCATGACGGGCGGGGCGATCGGCTCGCTAATCGCGCAGATGCTCCCGGTCAGCGACAACGAGCGCAAGACCCTGCTGGTGGCGGGCGCCGCCGCCGGCATGACCACCGTGTTCGGAACGCCGATCGCCGCCATAATGCTCGCGGTCGAACTGTTGCTGTTCGAATGGACGCCGCGCAGCTTCATTCCCGTCACCGTTGCGGCCGTGGTGGCAGCGGTCGGACGCACCTTCCTGCACATGCCCGCGCCGCTGTTTCCGTTCACCGGCAGCGTCGACATCTCCGTGCTGCAGCTCGGCGCCTGGATGCTGATCGGAATTCTCTCCGGCCTGCTGTCGGGCGTGCTCACCCAGCTGGTCTATGGCTGCGAGGACATCTTCCTCAAGCTGCCGATCCACTGGATGTGGTGGCCGCTGATCGGCGGCCTGGTCGTCGGCCTCGGCGGCTTGATCGAGCCGCAGGCGCTCGGCGTCGGCTACGACAACCTCGCATCGATGCTGAGCGGCGACGTGGTGCTGAAGGCCGCGCTGCTGCTGCTCGTGGTGAAGGCCGTCATCTGGTCGGTCGCGCTCGGCTCGGGCACGTCGGGCGGCGTGCTGGCGCCGCTGCTCATCATGGGCGGCGCGATGGGAACGGCGCTGAGCGGCTATCTGCCGCCGGCGAGCCCCGGCTTCTGGGCATTGCTGGCGATGGCGGCGACGATGGGCGGCACGATGCGCTCGCCGCTGACCGCGACCTTCTTCGCCGTCGAGCTGACCGGCAACACCCACGTGCTGCTGCCGCTGATCGCAGCCTGCTGCAGCGCGCACGGCGTCACCGTGCTGCTGATGCGGCGCTCGATCCTGACCGAGAAGGTGGCGCGGCGCGGCCATCATCTGGTGCGCGAGTACCGGGTCGATCCGTTCGCGCTGACGCGCGTGCGCGACGTCATGACCAAGGCGGTCGAAACCGTCTCCGACACCATGACGCTGCACGGCGCGGCCGCCTTCCTGACCAACCCGAAGACAGCTCACCCGAGCTTTCCCGTCGTCGACGCCAACCATCACGTGCTCGGCGTGATCGACCCGCCCTCCGTGCTGCGCTGGCGCCGCGCCGGCAAGCATCGCACTGCGACGCTCAAGCAGCTGCTGGCCGGCGGCAAGATCACCGTCGCCTATCCCGACGAATATCTCGACCGGCTCGCCGACCGCCTGATGCAGGTCAACGTCTCGCATCTGCCGGTGATCTCGCGCGAGGATCAGCGCCTGGTCGGCTATATCGGCTGGAAGGACCTGATGCGGGTGCGCGCGAGGCTGCAGGCCGAGGAGACCCAGAAGACGGCGTTCTTCGGCGCGCGATAAGTTCGCGGCGGGTTGCCCGGCGGAACAAATTTCCGCCGGGCGGCAACGCTCGATCCCAGCTGGCAAATCGCCGCCGGCGCATCCCAGAGCTTCATCGGCGCTGGTTGACAGCATCAGGGGCTGACCCATGATGCCGTCAACCAAAATCAGACTCGGGATGAAATGCCATGACCTCGACCCCAGACCTCGTGATCCGCGGCGGCACCATCGCTGACGGCAAGGGCGGCGACCTCTATGAAGCCGATGTCGCGATCACAGGCGGCAAGATCACCGAAGTCGGCAAGGTCTCGGCGAAGGGCAAGGAAGAGATCGACGCACGCGGCAAGCTCGTGGCGCCGGGCTTCGTCGACGTCCACACCCATTACGACGGCCAGGTGACCTGGAGCCATGACATCACGCCGTCGTCGCAGAACGGCGTCACCACGGCGATCATGGGCAATTGCGGCGTCGGCTTCGCGCCGTGCCGGCCGAGCGACCACACCAGGCTGATCCAGCTGATGGAAGGCGTCGAGGACATTCCGGAGCCGGTGCTCTCGGCCGGCATTCCCTGGGCGTGGGAGAGCTTCCCCGACTACATGGAGTGGCTGTCGAAGCGCAGCTTCGACATGGACATCGGCGCGCAGCTGCCGCATGCGGCGCTGCGGGTCTATGTGATGGGCGAGCGCGGCGCGCGCCGCGATCCCGCAACGGCCGAGGACAACAAGGCGATGGCAGCACTCGCCGGCGATGCGGTGCGTGCGGGCGCGCTGGGTTTCTCGACCTCGCGCACGCTCAATCACCGCACCTCGACCGGCGACTACACGCCGACGCTGAAAGCCGGCGAGGATGAACTGACCGCGATCGCCGGCGCGATGCACGGCGTCGGCCGCAGCGTGCTGCAATTCGTACTCGACCAGAGCACCGTGCACGAAGACCTGCCGATGATGCTGCGGGTCGCCGAGAACACAAGGTGCCCGATCTCGTTCTCCGTCGCCCAGGCCGACAAGGCGCCGCGGCGCTGGCGGCAGACCATGGACACCATCAATGAAGCCGCCGCCCGCGGCCTGTCGATCACGACCCAGATCGCGGCGCGGCCGGTCGGGCTGCTGCTCGGGCTCGAATTGTCGCGCAACCCGTTCCAGACCCATCCGAGCTATCGCGAGATCGCCAGGCTGCCGCTGGCCGAGCGGCTCGCGCAGCTGCGCCGGCCCGAGGTGCGCGCGGCGATCCTGAGCGAGAGCGCAACGGCGACCGACGATCCGCTGTTCTTCCGCCCGAACTACGACAAGATGTACCTCCTGGGTAATCCGCCGGACTACGAGCAGCCGCCGGAAAACGCGCTCGGGCCGCAGGCGCGCCGCCAGGGCCGGCAGCCGGAAGAGCTCGCCTATGACGCGATGCTGACCGACGAGGGCCGCGGCATGCTCTATGTGCCGTTCCTGAATTACGCCGACGGCAATCTCGACGCCGTGCATGAGATGCTGCGCGAGCCCAGTGCCGTGCCCGGCCTCTCCGACGGCGGCGCACATTGCGGCATCATCTGCGATGCCAGCTTCCCGACCTATCTCTTGACGCACTGGACGCGCGACCGCAGCCGCGGCGAGAAGCTCTCGATCCCGTTCGTGGTCGCGGCGCAGTCGCGCAAGACCGCGCTGTCGGTCGGCCTGCATGATCGCGGCGTGATCGCTCCTGGCTTCAAGGCCGACGTCAACGTGATCGATTACGACCGGCTGCACCTGCATCCGCCGAAGGTGCATTACGACCTGCCGGTCGGCGGCCGCCGCCTGCTCCAGCAGGTCGACGGCTACGACGCCACCATCGTGTCGGGCATCGTGACCCAGCGCGAGGCCAAGCCCACCGGCGCGCGCCCGGGCAGACTGGTGCGCGGCGCGCAGGGAATGAATTAGGGTAAGACCGTCACGGCAAACTCCCGCCTCTCCCCTTGCGGGAGAGGCAAGGTAGAGCAAGTCTGCGCGCCCCCTTACGTCGGCGACATCGCGCCCTTGATCGTGCCTGCCGGCTGCGACGTGCCGGTCAGGCGCGCCCGCTCGGTGTTCGGCCACAGCAGCAGCAATCCGAGCAGGCCGGAGCCGGCCATGATCGCCGCGTTGATGGTGAAGCCGGACATGTAGCCGGCCATCGGCGTTGCCGCGTGCTGGATCACATTGCCCATCACCATCGGCGCCAGGATGCCCGAGATCGTGTAAAGCGCGCCGTAGATCGCGATGATCGCGCCGCGCTGCGACACCGGCGTGAACTCGCCGAGCATCGGCGGGCACACCACATAGATCGAGCCGCACAGGCCGGAGCCGATCACCAGCAGCGCGATCATGATCCCGCCGGGCGGCGCATAGGGCAGCATCGCAAGAATGGCGCCGCCGACGATCAGCGGCACCGAGCCGAGCACGCCGCGCGCGCCGCGGGTGGTGAAGCCGCGCGTCAGCATCAGCTGCGAGATCCAGCCGGTCAGCAGCACGATCGTCGCGCCGAAGATCCAGGGCAGGATCGAGACAAAGCCGGCCTGGTGCTGCGAGAAGCCGAGCCCCTCGATGATGAAGGACGTGAACCAGGTGAGCCCAAGCGACAGCGCCCAATAGGCGCCAAAGGTTGCCACCACGCAGCCGATGAAGGTGCGCGAGGTCAAAAGCTTCCTATACGGAATCCGCGGCTCGTCTGCCGTCACTGCAGACGTCGACACCAGCGGCCCTTCCTTGCCGAGCGCGAACCAGGCGACGGCCCAGATCAGGCCGACGATGCCGAGCGCGCCGAAGGCGTGATGCCAGCTATGATTGACGATGATCCAGTTCAGTGCGGGCACCGCGAGGATCACGCCGAACGCGGAGCCCTGCGACAGGATCGCGGTCGGCAGCGTGCGTTTCTCGTCCGGAAACCATTTGTAGATCGCGTGCGCGGCGACCGAGAAGGCCGGCCCCTCGCCGGCGCCGAGGATGATGCGGCAGATCACCAGCGTCGTGAAGCTGACGGTGCCGACCATCGGAAATTGCGCCAGCGACCAGATCACCGCCAGGATCAGCAGCACCCAGCGGGTGGCGACGCGGTTGACGATGAAGCCGACCACGATCGCCGAGATCGAGAACAAGAGGAAGAATGACGAGCCGAGATCGCCGAACTGCTCCTGGGTGAGGCCCATTTCCCTCTTGATCGGCACGCCGGCGAGCCCGACCACGATCTTGTCGGCAAAGTTCACCACCATGAACAGGAATAGAAGGAAGGTGGTTTGCCAGGCGCCCTTCGGCGTCCCCTTTGACAGCCCCTCTGACGTCCTCTTGGACGTCGCTTGCGTCGTCATGTCCGGCTCCCCGTCGTTTCGTTCTTGGCTTCGTAAATCGGCCCCGTCCGGCGATGCTAGCCACGCCTCGCCATGCAACGCAACACCGCATTTCCTCGGGGTTGTGCGCCCCGGAGCGCTTCTAACGGCCCGATCACGATCGCGTCGGTCGCGCCAGTGGAGCGGTGAACTGTCATGTCCCGACTGCTATGTTCAGGGCCAACGAAAAGCCCGGGGTTATTTCATGAACAGATTGATCCTACGTGCCACCGCCTGCGCTGCACTTGTATTTGCCGCGCTGCTTGCCGCGCCTCAAGTTCGCGCGGAAGACGCCGCCAATCCCGACTACGCCGCGATCGTCGCCGCACCCGATCGCAGCGATGCGGATCGTCAGGTCGACCAGCGCCGGCAGCCGGCCAAGATGCTCGCCTTTGCCGGCGTCAAGCCGGGTATGACGATCCTCGACATGGCGGCGAGCGCCGGCTACAGCACCGAACTATTGGCGCGCACCGTAGCTCCGTCGGGCAAGGTCTACGCACAGGATTCCGCGACCGTGCTCGAGCGCTTCGTCAAGGACAAGTTTGACACCCGCGCCAAGGCGCCGGCGATGAAGAACGTCGTCCATGTGGTGCGGGACTATGACGATCCGATCCCGCCCGAGGTCAAGAACCTCGACATGATCACCTTCTTCTTTTTCTATCACGACATCACCTACCTGCCGGTCGACCGCGCCGCGATGAACAAGAAGATGTTCGCCGCGCTCAAGCCGGGCGGCTTCCTCGTGATCGCGGATCACTCGGCCAAGACGGGCGAAGGCACCAGCGTCGCCAAGACGCTGCACCGGATCGAGGAGAGCACCTTGAAGCAGGAGATCGAGGCGGCCGGCTTCAAGCTGGTGGCCGAGGGCGATTTCCTGCATCATGCGGAGGACCCCAAGGACAGTCCCGTCTTCAAGGCACCGGTGCCGATCGACGAGTTCGTCCTGAAATACCAGAAGCCGCAATGAGGCACGGCCATCGCTTCATCTGACCAGACCGCCGCGGTGCTTCGCGTCACCGGCCTGACCAAGAGTTACCGCTCTGCCGGCGAAGACATCGCGGTGCTGCGCGGCGTCGACCTTGCCGTTGCGACCGGCGAGAGCGTGGCGCTATCAGGCGAATCCGGCAGCGGCAAGAGCACGCTGCTGCATCTGATCGCGGGGCTCGATGCCGCCGATAGCGGCGAGATCGCCCTCGCCGACACCGTCGTCTCCCACCTCAACGACGCCGGCCGCGCCGAATTGCGCCGCGACCGGCTCGGCCTCGTGTTCCAGCAATTCAATTTGATCCCGAGCCTGACGGTCGCGGACAATCTCGTGTTTCAGTCGCGCATCGCCGGCCGGCATGACGCCGCCTGGCACGACGAACTGGTCGAGCGCCTCGGCCTGAAAAGCCTGCTCAGGCGCTATCCCGAGCAATTGTCCGGAGGCCAGCAGCAGCGCGTCGCGATCGGCCGCGCGCTGGCGCCAAAGCCGCTGTTGCTGCTCGCCGACGAGCCGACCGGGAATCTCGACGAGGACACCGCCGACGAGGTGCTGGCGCTGGCGCGCGATCTCGTAACCCGCACCGGCTGCGGCTTCCTGATGGTCACGCACAGCGCGCGGCTCGCGGCGACGCTCGACCGCCAGGTCACCCTGCATGCCGGGATCGTCGCATGAGGCGCGCGCTGTGGATCCTCGCGGTGCTGCTCAGCCACTGGCGGCGGCATCCGATGCAGCTCGCAACGCTGTTGATCGGACTGATCTCGGCCACCGCGCTGTGGAGCGGCGTGCAGGCGCTGAACCAGCAGGCGCGCATCGCCTATGACCGCGCCGCCGCGACCTTCGGCGGGTCGCGCACCACGATGCTGGTCGCCCGGGACGGCGCGACCTTCCCGCAAACATTGTTCGTCGATCTGCGGCGTGCCGGCTGGCCGGTGTCGCCGATGCTGGAGGGCCGGGTCCAGATCGACGGGCGCAGCTTCCGCCTGCTCGGCGTCGAGCCGGTGACGCTGCCGTCCGAAGTCGGCAACGCGCCCGCGGTCGGACGCGGCAGCCTGCAATCCTTCGTCACGCCGCCGGGCGAAATGCTGGTGGCCCCGGAAACGCTGCGCGATCTCGGCCTCAAGGAAGGCGAGCGGCCAGAGGCCAACGGCATGAGCTTGCCGCCGCTGCGCGTACAGGCCGAGCTCGCGCCCGGTGCACTGATCGTCGATATCGGCATGGCGCAGGACATCCTCAAAATGCCCGGCCAGGTCTCGCGCCTGCTGGTCGGCAAGGCCAAGGCGCCGCACACAGCGCTGGAAAGCGTGGCGGGTGACAAGCTCCGCCTGGTCGAGCCGAGCGCGGAGAGCGATCTCGAACGGCTGACCGACAGCTTCCATCTCAATCTCACCGCGTTCGGCCTGCTGTCGTTCTTCGTCGGCCTGTTCATCGTCAACTCCGCGATCGGCCTCGCCTTCGAGCAGCGGCTGCCGATGCTGCGCACGCTGCGCGCCTGCGGCGTCTCGGCGCGGATGCTCAACACCGTGCTGGTGATCGAGCTGGTGTCGCTGGCGCTGGTCGCCGGCCTGGTCGGCCTCGTCTGCGGCTACTTCATCGCGGCTGCCTTGCTGCCGGATGTCGCGGCATCGCTGCGCGGGCTCTATGGCGCGCAGATTCCCGGACAGCTTTCGCTCAAACCCGTCTGGTGGTTCGCCGGTGTTGCCATCAGCATCCTGGGCGCGCTCGCCGCGGCGGCGGCGAGCCTTGCCAAGGCGATCCGGATGCCGGTGCTGGCGACGGCGCAGCCGCAGGCCTGGCAGCAGGCGCAGCGGCGCTGGCTGCTGCTCCAGAGCGCGACGGCACTCGCGGTGTTCGCGGTCGCCGCGGGCCTGATCTGGTTCGGCGATTCCCTGATCGCGGGCTTCGCCGTGCTCGCGGCGCTGATGCTCGGCGCGGCGCTGATCCTGCCGATGGTCCTGCAAGTCGCGCTTGCCTTCGGCCAGCGCAGCGCGCGGGCGCCGGTCGGCATCTGGTTCTGGGCCGACAGCCGCCAGCAATTGTCGGGACTGTCGCTGGCGCTGATGGCGCTGCTGCTTGCGCTCGCGGTCAATGTCGGCGTCGGCACCATGGTGGAAAGCTTCAACCGCACCTTCCTGGTCTGGCTCGACGGAAGGCTCGCCGCCGACGTTTATGTCAGCGCCGCCAGCGATCGGCAGGCAAAGGAGATCAAGGCCTGGCTGCGCGATCAGCCCGAGGTTCAGGCCATCCTGCCCGGCGGCCGCGCCGACACCCAGCTCGGCGGCGCGCCGATCGAGGTGCTCGGCCTGCCCGACCACACCACCTATCGCGACAACTGGCCGTTGCTCGAAAGCGTCGCGAATGCGTGGGTTCGGCTGCGGCCCGGCGATACCTGCCTCGTCAGCGAGCAGCTGTCGCGGCGGATGAAGCTGGCGATCGGCGATCATATCGAGGTGCCCGCCCCCGGCGGCAACTGGCCGCTCGAGATCGTCGGCATCTATGCCGATTACGGCAACCCCAAGGGTCAGATCGCGGTCAACTTCGCCGCGCTGACCCGGCGCTTCCCGCAGACACCAATGACGCGGATGGGCCTCCGCGTGGCACCGGACAAGATCGCACCGCTGATCACCGCGCTACAGGAGAAATTCGGTCTCGATGATCGCAACATCGCCGACCAGGCGAAGATGAAAACGGAATCGAAGCGGGTGTTCAACCGTACCTTCTCGGTGACCGCGGCGCTCAACGCCTTCACGCTCGGCGTCGCCGGCATAGCGCTTTTGACCAGCCTGCTCACGCTGGCCAATTCGCGGCTGCCGCAGCTGGCGCCGCTGTGGGCGATCGGCCTGACCCGACGACGGCTCGCCGCACTCGAACTGCTGAAGACCATGGCGGTCGCGCTGATCACCGCGCTGTTCGCGCTGCCGCTCGGCCTGCTGGTGGCGTGGTGCCTGCTTGCGATCGTCAACGTCAAGGCGTTCGGCTGGCGGCTGCCGTTCCACGTCTTCCCGCTGCAGCTGATCGAGCTGCTCGCGGTGGCGCTGGCCGCCGCATTCTGTGCCGCCGCGCTTCCGGTCGCGAGGCTGGCGCGCATGCAGCCGGCCAGCCTGATCAGGATCTTTGTCAATGAACGCTAGCGGCACCATCACGCGTCGCGCCTTTGCCGGCGGTGCGCTGGGGCTCGCGCTCGGCGGCAAGACGTTTGCGCAGGGCTTCGCCGGGCTTGGCGAGACCGCGGAAGGATTTGCCGCCGTCACGCCGGGCAAGCCGTTCACGTTCCCCGCGGACCACGGCCCGCATCCGGAATTCCGGATCGAATGGTGGTACGTGACCGCCAACCTGTCCGACACGAGCGGCGCGGCCTATGGCGCGCAATGGACGCTGTTCCGCCAGGCGATGAAAGCGGGCGGCCCGGCCGAGGGCTGGGCCAATCAGCAGCTCTGGATGGGCCACGCCGCCGTGACCAGCGCCGGCACGCACCGCTTCAGCGAGACCTTTGCGCGCGGCGGCGTCGGGCAGGCCGGCGTCGAGGCCACGCCGTTCCGCGGCTGGATCGACGCCTGGGAGCTGCGCGGGCGCGATGCGTTCGATGCGCAGCGCGTCGCACCGCTCGAGCTCAAGGCCTCCGCGGCCGACTTCAGCACCGCGCTGCGGCTCGAGGCCGACCGCGCGCTGGTGCTGCAGGGCGATCACGGCTACAGCCGCAAGTCGGATCGCGGACAGGCCTCCTATTACTACAGCCAGCCGTTCTACAAGGCGTCCGGCCGCATCGTGATCGACGACAGACCGGTCGACGTCACGGGCTCGGCGTGGATGGATCGCGAATGGAGCAGCCAGCCATTGGCGGCCGATCAGACCGGCTGGGACTGGTTCTCGCTGCATCTGCCCGGCGACGAGAAGCTGATGCTGTACCGGCTGCGCCAGAAGGACGGCCGCGAAAACCTGTTCGGCAACTGGATCACGCCGGACGGCCGCTCGGCCGAGATCGCCGCCAGCGGCAACAGCATCGCGCCCGTGACGACCACCGAGATCGACGGCCGCAAGCTGCCGACGTCATGGCGCGTCAGCCTGCCCGCACGCGGCCTTGCCATCGAGACCACGCCGCTCAATCCGAAGGCCTGGATGGGAACCAGCTTCCCCTATTGGGAAGGCCCGATCCGCTTTTCAGGCAGCCACGCCGGAATCGGCTATCTTGAGATGACGGGGTACTAGGACGTGACGGAATTGGTCCGAATGGGGCCGCGGCATAACGGTGCTCCCTCGCCCCGTTCCTACGGGGGGAGGGTTGGGGTGAGGGGCCATCTCCGCGTACCCGGTGACAGCTGGTCTCGCCGAGGTCCCCCCTCACCCGCGCGCGGGGAGAGGTAAAGCGAGGCCGCATGTCACACCGGGCTTCGCTGTCCCGTCATGACATCGGGGCCAATGGAAAGAGGAAATGCCTGACATGTACCACTACACCGCCATCGTCACCTGCCTTGCGGTCGCGCTGCACTTCTTCTTCGCGCTGCAGGTCGCCCGCGCCCGCGCGGTCTACGGGGTCAAGCTGCCGGCGATCACGGGCAATCCGGATTTCGAGCGCATCTACCGCATCCAGATGAACACGCTGGAATGGATGCCGATTTTCCTGCCGTCGCTCTGGCTGTTCGCGGTCTATGTCGGCGATGCCGCGGCGGCGGCGGTCGGCGCAATCTGGGTGATCGGCCGCATCGTCTATTTCATCGGCTATCGCGAAGCGGTGGCGAAACGCAGCCCCGGTTTCGCCATCCAGGCGCTGGCCTGCGTCATCCTCTGGGTCGGCGCGATCGGCGGCGCGGTGTGGCGGCTGGTCCACGCGTAACGCCTCCACATATTCCGCCGTCGTCCCGGCGAAGGCCGGGACGACACCGATGTTTGTTCTGTTTCGCCAGCCACGCCTCACTTGGTCAGCGAGCAGCCGCTTTCCTTGGCGGTGAAGAAGGCCTTGTCGCCGGGCACCACGGCGACCTGCTTGTAATAGTCCCACGGCTTCTTCGACTCCGAGGGCTTCTTGACCTCGAACAGATAGAGGTCGTGCACCATGCGGCCGTTCGCGAGCACCTTGCCCTTGGCGAAGGCGTCATCGACCGGCAGCTCCTTCAGCTTGGCGGCGACCGCCTCGCTGTCCTTGGTGCCGGCGGCCTTCACCGCCTTCAAATAGCTCAGCGTCGCCGAATAGGTGCCGGCATGGATCATGCTCGGCATCCGGCTGGTGCGCTTGAAGAAGCGCTCGCTGAAGGCGCGCGAGGCGTCGTCGTGGTCCCAGTAGAAGCCCTCGGTGAGCACGAGACCCTGCGCCGCCTCGAGCCCGAGACCGTGCACCTCCGACAGCGTCATCAACAGGCCGGCAAGCTTCTGGCCGCCGCGCACGATGCCGAACTCGGCCGCCTGCTTGATCGAGTTGGTGGTGTCGAGGCCGGCGTTGGCGAGCCCGATGATCTTGGCCTTTGAGCTCTGCGCCTGCAGCAGGAAGGACGAGAAGTCCGACGAATTGAGCGGTACGCGGACCGAGCCGACCACCTTGCCCTTCTTCGACACGACGATGTCGCTGGTGTCCTTTTCCAGTGCGTAGCCGAAGGCGTAGTCGGCGGTCAGGAAGAACCAGGTGTCGCCGCCCGCCTCCGTCAGCGCGCCGCCGGTCCCGACCGCGAGCGCGCGGGTGTCATAGGCCCAGTGGAAGCTGTAGGGCGTGCAGGCATCGCCCGTGATGCGCGAGGTCGCAGCGCCGACCACGATATCGATCTTCTTCTTTTCCTTCGACAGCTCCTGCACCGCGAGCGCGACCGACGACGTGGTGAGCTCGGTGATCATGTCGACGTTCTCGACCTCGTACCAGCGCCGCGCGATCGCGGTCGCAAGGTCCGGCTTGTTCTGATGGTCGGCGGTAACGATCTCGATCTTCTGTCCCAACACCTCGCCGCCGAAATCCTCGACCGCCATCCGCGCGGCTTCGAGCGAGTATTTGCCGCCGTAGTCGGCATAGACGCCGGACTGATCGTTCAGAATGCCGATCTTGACGCCCTGGGCCATCGCCGGCGCCGCAAGCATCAGGCTGCAGGCCGCGACCGCGGCCAAAAATCCGGACTTCATTTTATGCTCTCCCAGCAGTTTCTATCAGGAAAATCGGCGCGACATTATTTTATAACCCCACGTCTGCCCATCTCTTTCCGCTCAGCCAAAAGTATTGCCTCTGTCGACGCGCGCTTGTCATTCTGAGGCGCGAGCCTTGCGGCGCGCCGCTGCGCGAGCCTCGAAGGTGCACGGCCCGGCTCGTGGCCGTGCACCCTTCGAGACGCCAGCTTCGCAGGCTCCTCAGGGTGACGGGCACAAGTTTGGGCTGCTCACCCCGCCACGGTTGCCTTGGGCTCGGTCGGCTTGCCCTCGTTCTTGCCTTCCGCGAGGTTGCGCACCACCATGTAGAAGATCGGCGTGAAGATCAGGCCGAACAGGGTGACGCCGAGCATGCCGAAGAACACGGCAACGCCGACCGCCTGCCGCATCTCCGAGCCCGAACCGGTCGATACCACCAGCGGCAGCACGCCGAGGATGAAGGCGAACGAGGTCATCAGGATCGGCCGCAGCCGGAGCCGGCAGGCCTCGATCACCGCGTCCAGCCGCGACCTCCCTTCGAGCTCGATGTCGCGCGCGAACTCGACGATCAGGATCGCGTTCTTGGCGGCAAGGCCCACCAGCACCACGAAGCCGATCTGGGTCAGGATGTTGACGTCCTGGCCCATCAGGCGCACACCGATCGTGGCCGCGAACAGGCACATCGGCACGATCAGGATCACCGCGAACGGCAATGTCCAGCTGCCATATTGCGCGGCCAGCACCAGATAGACGAACAGCACGCAGATCGGGAACACGTAGAGGCCGGCATTGGCGCCGGTGACCTTGCTGGTAGGACAGGTCGGTCCACTCGAACGAAAAGCCGCTCGGCAATGTCTGGTCGGCGAGCTGCTTGATGGTGTTGAGCGCCGTCGTCGAGCTCACGCCCGGTGCCGGCTCACCCTGCAGTTCGGACGCCGAGTACAGATTGTAGCGCGCGACGCGGTCGGGTCCCGAGACGTCCTTGAAGTCCACGATGCTGCCGAGCATCACCATGTCGCCGGCGACGTTGCGGGTGCGCAGCCTTGCGAGATCGGGGCTGTCTTTCCGGAACGGCAGATCGGCTTGCGCGGTAACGTGATAGGTGCGGCCGAACAGGTTGAAGTCGTTGACATAGGTCGAACCGAAATAGGTCTGGATCGTGTCATTGATGTTGGCGATCGGCACCCCAAGCTTCTGCGCCTTGACGCGATCAATGTCGACGAACAGCTGCGGCGTGTTCGCGGTGAACGGCGAAAACACCGACGTGAGAGACGGCGATTTGCGCGCGGCTGTCACCAGTTCATCGGTCGCGGAAGCCAGCAGTTCGGGTCCGCGCCCCTGGCGATCCTGGACACGGATGGTGAAGCCGCCACCGGTGCCGATACCGGGCACGGCCGGCGGCGGAATGACGATGATGAAGGCGCCCTGGATCACCGAGAGACGCTTGCGCAATTCGGCCGTGATCGCGTTCGCCGTCAGCCCCTTCTTCAGGCGCGCCTCCGGCTCGTCGAATACCGGGAACAGCGCCGCGGCGTTGCCCTGCTGCGTGCGCGTCGCACCGGAGAAGCCGGCGAAAGCCGCGACGCGAACGATGCCCGGCGTATCCAGCGCGATCCGCTCGATCTCGCGCACAACGGCGGTGGTCCGGGCCAGCGACGCGGCGCCCGGCAGCTGCGCCGAGATGATGACGTAGCCGCGATCCTGCGCCGGAATGAAGCCCTGCGAGGTGGTCGCGAGCAGCCAGCCGGCGCTGCCGATCAGTACGAGGTAGAGCGCAAGCATCACCACCGTATGCCGGATCACGAAGTCGGCCACCGATGCATAGCCGTGCGCCAGCCGGTCGAACACCCGGTTGAACAGCGCAGTGAAGCTGTCCCAGCCGCGCGCGATGATGTTCCAGCGCGCCGGCGGGCGTTTCTCCTCATGCGGTACCAGGATCTGCGAGGCCAGCGCCGGCGACAGGGTCAGCGAGCAGAAGCAGGAGATCGCGGTTGCGACCGCGATCGTCACCGCAAATTGCTGGAAGAACTGCCCGGAAATGCCGCCGAGGAAGGCGGTCGGCACGAACACCGCGCACAGCACGAGCGCGATCGAGACCAGCGCACCGCCGACCTCTTCCATGGTCTTGAGCGCCGCCTCGCGCCGGCTCATGCCGTGCTCGAGATGCCGCTCGACATTCTCGACCACCACGATGGCGTCGTCGACCACGATGCCGACCGCGAGCACCAGACCGAACAGCGTCAGATTGTTGATCGAGAAGCCGAGCGCGGCCATTACCGCGAAGGTGCCGACCAGCGACACCGGGATCGCGATGATCGGGATGATCGCAGGCCGCCATCCCTGCAGGAACACCAGCACCACGATGACGACGAGCGCCATCGCCTCGTAGATCGTCTTGATCAGCTCGTGGACCGATTGGGCGATGAATTCGGTCGGGTTGTAGCCGATATTGTAGTCGAGCCCCTTCGGGAAACTCGCCTTCATCCGCTCCATCGTGTCGGAGATGCTCTTGGCGGTGGCGAGCGCGTTCGATCCGGGCCGTTGCGTCACCAGCAGCGCGACGGCGGATTTGCGCAGCAGGAAGCTGTTGGTGGCGTAGGACAGCGCGCCGAGCTCGACGCGGGCGACGTCGCGCAGACGTACCGTGCGGCCGTCGGAGCCGGCCTTCACCACGATATCCTCGAACTGCCTGATGTCCTTGAGGCGGCCGGTGAAGACGAGGTTCGGCTGGAATGCGCGATCGGCGATCGGCGGCTCGGCGATCTGGCCGCCGGCGATCTGCAGGTTCTGCGCCCGGATCGCCGCCAGCACCTCGGTCGAGGTCAGACCGAGATTGGCGATCCGGTCGGGATCGAGCCACAGCCGCATCGAGTAATCGCGCGCGCCGAACATCTGGATGTCGCCGACGCCATCGAGCCGCAACAGCTGGTCGCGAACCTGCAGCAGCGCGTAGTTGGAAATGTAGAGCTGGTCGAACGTGTCGTCGGGCGACAGCATGAACACGACCATCAGAATGTCGGGCGAGTTCTTGCGCGTGGTCACGCCGTTGCGCTGCACCTCTTCGGGTAGCCGCGGCTGCGCGATCGCGACACGGTTCTGCACCAGCACCTGGGCCTTGTCGAGGTCGGTGCCGAGCTTGAAGGTCGCGGTGATGGTGAGCTGGCCGTTCGACGTCGCCTGGCTGTAGAGATACAGCATGTCCTCGACGCCGTTGATCTCCTGCTCGATCGGAGCGGCGACGGTGTCGGACACGGTCTGCGCCGAGGCGCCCGGATATTGCGTGGTGACGACGACGGTCGGCGGCACCACTTGCGGATATTCCGAGACCGGCAGCGTCGGATAGGCGATCGCGCCGACGATCAGCAGCACGATCGACAGAACCATCGCGAGGATCGGCTGGTTGATGGAGAGCCTGCCGAGATTCATGGTTTGGCACCTGCGGCGGGCTTGTCAGCGGCCGCCGGCCTGTCGCCTGCGGCCGGCTTGGAATCCGCCGGAGCCTGCGCCATCTTCGGCGTCACCTTGGCGCCGACGCGGGCGCGCTGCAGGCCGTCGACGATCACGTGATCCTCCGCCTTGAGGCCTTCGCGGACGACGCGTAGGCCCTCGTCGAGCGGCCCGAGCGTGACTGCTCTTGCTTCCACCGTGTTGTCGTCCTTGACCACGAACACGATCTTGCGCGACTGGTCGGTGGCAACAGCGCTGTCCGGGATCAACAGCGCCTCATAGGGCGAGGAGCCGATGATACGGACCCGGCCGAACTGGCCGGGCAGGACCGACAGATCCTTGTTCGGAACGACCGCGCGGCTGCGCAGCGTCGCGGTGGAGACGTCGAGGCGGTTGTCGAGGAAGTCCATCTTGCCTTCATGCGAGGGCTTGGTCTCGCCGGTCAGCATCACCTGCACCGGGTTCGCGGTGTCGCGCGAGCTCGGCCGCCTGCCCTCGAACCACAGCTTGCTGTTGCGCTGATAGGTCGCCTCGTCGACGTCGAAATAGATGTAGATCGGATCGAGCGACACGATCGAGGTCAGCAGCGTCGCGCCGCCCTCGCTGCCTTGCACCAGATTGCCCGGAGTCACCAGATGCCGGCTGACGCGGCCGGTGATCGGCGCCAGCACATGGGTGAATTCGACATTGAGCTGCGCGGCCTTCAGCGTGCCTTCGGCCTGGGTCTCTGCGGCGCGCGCCGCCTGCAACGCCTGACGGCGCTGATCGACGACTTGCTCCGAGACCGCGCTGGTCTGCACAAGGTTCAGCCCGCGCTCGAGATCGCGCTTGGCAAGCTCCCCCTTGGCGCGCGCGTCGGCGAGCTGGCCTTCGGCCTGCAGCACGACAGCCTCGAACGGCCGCGGGTCGATAATGTAGAGCAGATCGCCGGCGTGGACGATCGCACCATCCTTGAACTCGACGCTGTTGACGAAGCCGCCGACACGGGCGCGGACCTGGACCTCCTCGATCGCCTCGAAGCGGCCGGTGAACTCGTCCCAGTCGGTGACCGTGCGCTTGACCGGCTGCGCGACGGTCACGGGTGGCGGCGGAGGCGCGGCCTGCGATTGCGCGCTCTTGTTGTCGCAGCCGCCGAGCGCCAGCGCCGCCAGCAGCCCGATCGGCGCAAGGCCGAGCCAAGGCCTGAGCGACAGGCCGCGTGAGGCATGGCGGCGAAGCGAATGACGCTCGACGCCGGTCACCGGAGCCACACGCCCCGTTCTGTCAATCGAACTCAATTCCCTCTCCCCCAGGATCAGTGCAGGGCTACGAAAGTCGCAATTGAACTTGCGGTGATTCAACGCGGATGGACCACCGCAATGTCGCGGCAGCGGACGTCACAGATGTAGCCGCTCCCCAGTCTGTTCAAGATGGCCGCCGGATCAAGCGAATAGTTGCGTAATCTGAAAGCCTTACGACGTGATCGCGAAGCCGTGACGACAGGAAGGGACAGATTCGCTGGCCTTTCGGGGTGAGGAGAGATCACAGAAGGTTCGCCGGGAATCAATCACAAGGCGAATCACCGACACATATTCGTCGCACAACGCCAATTCCGTCTGCGGCGCATAAACCACCGGGGGTCGCACAAGAGTAAAAATGGTCGAGTTTCCACACTCTACCTCCCGCTGCATGGCCGAATCGTGGTTAACGACGCGATGTCACGTGGACGCTCATTGACACTCGGAAGCATCGACAATACGGTCGTGGTTGCCAACCGGTAAATTTTCTTGGCCGCCGCGCTTTTCTCGAACATTCATAGGGCTTTTCTCGCGGCGTGAGTGAGTGGAAGCGATTACGTAATGGCAAGCGCATTTGAACTTGCTGATGTCGGGACTCCGCAACCGTCGCGGTGTCCGCATATTGCGAGCGGACCGGTGCGATCTCGGGTCGCGTATGATCAACCTAAACGTGTGAACTGCTTCACACCTCATCGTCCCCAACAAATGTAGTTAGTTGATCGGCTTTCACGCCGATCGCAGGAGTGCTCATGACGACCATACCTGCCTATACAATCGGTGGTTTAACCCGCCCCGAGCTTCATCTCGATCCGAGCGGCAATATCATTCTGGATCCGGCCGCCCAGGCATTCGTCAATACGTATGGTCTGCAATATCTTTACCTGGGCTGTCCTCCCGGAACGCCGTGGCCGCCGGTGCCCGGCTTCCTGTCGCCTCCGACCGACGCCAATTCCGGCGCCAACACGGTCGTTGAGGGCGCCGCAGCCAATACATCGGTCGGCATCACCGCGCAATCCACCAGCCTGATCGGTCTTCCGGTCACCTATTCGCTGGTGTCCGATTCCTCGCATGGCGGCTTCAAGGTCGATCCAAATACCGGCGTGGTCTCGATTGCCGATCCCTCCAAGGTCGATTTCGAGAGCTCCGGCGGCAGCTACGTCGTCAATGTGCAGGCCACCGACGGTATCTTCGTCTCGTCGCAGAGTTTCACGATCGCGGTCAGCAATGCGCCGCCCTCGACACCGATCGACGGCAACGCCACCGCCAACGCCGTCAACGAAGGGGCGGCGGTCAACACCTCGGTCGGCATCACCGCGTCGTCAGCCGACGTCAACGGCCCCGGTGTCACCTTCTCGCTGACATCGGATTCCTCCCATGGCGGCTTCAAGATCGATCCCAACACCGGCATCGTCACCGTCGCCGATTCCAGCAAGATCGACTTCGAGACCGCGCCGGGTCACGCCTACACCATCACGGTCCTGGCCAGCGACGGTCATGGCGGCGTCAGCTCGCAGAGCTTCACGATCAACGTCAACGACGTGGCGGTCAGCACCCCGGTCGACGTCAATGCCGCCGCCAACAGCGTCGTCGAAGGCGCTGCCGTCAACACGCTGGTCGGCATCACCGCCTCCGCGGTCGATCCGAACGGCCCCGCAACCACCTATTCGCTGACCGGCGACACCTCCGGCGGCGGTTTCACCATCAATGCCACGACGGGTGTCGTCACCGTCGCCGATCCGAACAAGCTCGATTACGAAAGCGCGCCGGGCCACGCTTATACCATCACGGTGCAGGCGACGAGCGGCGCGACCACGACGACGCAAACTTTCACGATCGGCGTGACCGACGCCCCGCCGTCGGCTCCCACCGACTCTGACGCCGCGACCAACACGGTGGTCGAAGGCGCCGCCATCGGCACCGCCGTCGGCGTCACCGCGCACGCCACCGACATCAATGGCGGCACAGTAACCTATTCGCTGGTCGGCGATGCCCACGGCCTCACCATCAATGCCGCGACCGGTGTCATCACCGTCGCCGATCCCACCAAGATTGATTTCGAAACCGCGCCCGGCCACGCCTACACAATCACCGCGCAGGCCAGCGACGGCACGCAGACCAGCACGCAGACCTTTACCGTCAACGTCACCGACGTTGCGCCGTCGGCCCCGGTCGACAGCAATGCTGCCGCCAATACCGTCGTCGAAGGCGCGGCCGTCGGCACCACGGTCGGCGTCACCGCATCCTCGACCGACATCAACGGCCCGGCGGTGACCTATTCGCTGACCGGCGACACTTCCGGCGGCGGCTTCACCATCAACGCGACAACAGGCGTCATCACCGTCGCCGACCCGAGCAAGCTCGATTACGAAAGCGCGCCCGGCCACGCCTATACCGTCACCGCGCAGGCCAGCGACGGCACCCTTGCGACCTCGCAGACCTTCACCATCGCCGTCACCGAAGCCCCGCCGTCGACCCCGGTCGACAGCGACGCCAGCGCCAATGCGATTGCGGAAGGCGCGGCCAACGGCTCGACCGTCGGTGTCACGGCGTCGTCGATCGACGTCAACGGCCCGCCGGTGACCTATGCGCTGATCGGCGACACCTCCGGCGGCGGCTTCACCATCGACGCGACGACGGGCGTCATCACCGTCGCGGATAGCACCAAGCTCGATTACGAGAGCAGCGGTCCGACCCATTCCTACACGGTGACCGCGCAAGCCAGCGACGGCACAACGGCGAGCTCGCAAACCTTTACGATCGCCGTCACTGACGTCGCGCCGTCGACCCCGGTCGACAGCGACGTCGGCGCCAATAGTGTAGTTGAAGGCGCCGCTGCCGGCACCACCGTGGGCATCGTCGCGGCAGCGACCGATATCAACGGCCCGGCCGTGACCTATTCGCTGGTCGGCGATGCGCACGGCTTCACCATCAACGCCGCAACCGGCGTCGTCACGGTCGCCGATCCCAGCCAGATCGACTACGAGAGCAGCGGCCCGAGCCACAGCTACACTATCACCGTCGCGGCCAGCGACGGCACCCAGACCAGCACGCAGGGCTTCGCGATCGCCGTCACCGACCTTGCGCCATCGACCCCGGTCGACAGCGATGCCACCGCCAACAGCGTTGTCGAAGCCGCGGCCGCCGGCACTGCGGTCGGCATCACCGCGCATGCGACCGACATCAACGGCCCGGCCGTGACCTGGTCGCTGATCGGCGACACCTCCGGCGGCGGCTTCACCATCGACCCGACGACCGGCGTCATCACCGTCGCCGACCCCACCAAGATCGATTATGAGAGCAGCGGCCCGACCCATTCCTACACGGTGACCGCGCAGGCCAGCGACGGCACGCTGGCGAGCTCGCAGAGCTTCACCATCGCCGTCAACGACGCCGCACCGTCGACCCCGGCCGATGCCGACGCCGGCACCAACTCGATCGCCGAAGGCGCGGCCAACGGCTCGACCGTCGGCATCACCGCGTCGGCAACCGACGTCAACGGCCCGGCCGTGACCTGGTCGCTGATCGGCGACACCTCCGGCGGCGGCTTCACCATCAACGCGACGACGGGTGTCATCACCCGTCGCGGACAGCTCCAAGATCGATTACGAAAGCCCGGCCGGGCACGCCTACACCGTCACCGCGCAGGCCAGCGACGGTTTGCTCACGAGCTCGCAGACCTTCACCATCGCCGTCACCGACGTCGCGCCGTCGACGCCGGTCGATGCCGACGCCGGCGTCAACCGCGTTGCGGTCAACGCACCGGTCGGCGCGGGAACCAGCGTCACGGCATCCTCGACCGACGTCAACGGCCCCGCCGTGACCTATTCGCTGGTCGGCGACACCTCCGGCGGCGGCTTCACCATCGATGCGACCACCGGCAAGATCACGGTCGCCGATCCCAGCAAGATCAACATTGCCGACCCGTCCTATGACGTCACGGTCGATGCGAGCGACGGCACGCTGCACAGCCAGCAGACCTTCACCATCGCCGTCGTGGTCGACCAGGCGCCGGTCGTCACCGCCGGCCACACGCTGAACTACATCGAGAACCAGGCCGCGACCGTGATCGATTCGGCGATCACCGTCACCGACGGCGACGACGCCAATCTGGTGTCCGCGACGGTGCAGATCACCGGCAACTATGCCAGCGGCCAGGATGTCCTCGGCTTTACCAACCAGAACGGCATCACCGGCTCGTTCAATGCCGCAACCGGAACGCTGACGCTGACCGGCTCCTCCAGCGTCGCGAACTACCAGGCCGCGCTGGCGTCGGTGACTTACATCAACACCAGCGACAATCCGTCCGCCCTGGCGCGCACCGTCACCATCACGACCAATGACGGCACGCTCGACAGCTCGCCGGTCACCGACACCATCAACGTCACCCCGGTCAACGACCCGCCCGTCGTCACCGCCGGTCATACCCTCAATTACACCGAGAACCAGGCCGCGACCGCGTTCGACCCGGCGATCACCGTGTCCGACGTCGACAACACTACGCTGACCGGCGCGACCGTGCAGATCACCGGTAACTACGCGAACGGTCAGGACGTGCTCGCCTTCACGTCCCAGAACGGCATCACCGGCTCGTTCAATGCGGGAACCGGCATGCTGACGCTGACAGGCACCGCCAGTGTCGCCGATTATCAGGCGGCGCTCGCCTCGGTGACTTATCAGAACACCAGCGACAATCCGTCGGGCCTGGCACGCACCGTCACGATCATCGCCAACGACGGCACGGCGAACTCAACGCCGGTCACCGGCACCATCAACGTCACGCCGGTCAACGATCCGCCGGTCACGACCGCCGGCGGCACGCTGAACTACACCGAAAACCAGGCCGCGACCGTGATCGATGCGTCGGTCAACGTGACCGACGTCGACAGCGCCAACCTGACCGGCGCGACGGTGCAGATCACCGGCGGCTTCGCCGCCGGCCAGGACGTGCTCGGCTTCGTCAACCAGAACGGCATCACCGGCTCGTACAATTCCGCGACCGGCGTGCTGACGCTGACCGGCAACTCCAGCGTCGCCAACTACAAAACCGCGCTCGATTCCATCACCTATTTCAACTCGAGCGACAATCCGTCCGGCGCGGATCGCACCGTCAGCTTCACGGTCAATGACGGCTCGGCGAATAGCAACACCTCGACCTCGACCATCCATGTCACCCCGGTCAACGATGCGCCGGTCGTGAGCTTCGGTGCCATCACCGGCTTCTCCGAGCCGCCGAACGGCACGCCGGCAGCGAACTCGACGCCGGTCACGATCACGCCGAACCTGACGATCACGGACGCCGAAGGCAACAACCTGACCGATGCGACCTTCGTGCTGAACAATCTGAAGCCGTCGGATGCGTTGTCGATCGCGGGCCACGCCGGCAACAGCGGCGATATCGGCGGCATCCACTTCGAGATCACCAGCACCGCGGGCACCGAAACGATCAGCTTCACCGGCACCGACACGGTTGCGCACTACAATGCGGCGCTGGACCTGATCCAGTTCAACAACACCAGCGAAAACCCCGACACTACCGCGCGGTCCTACAGCCTGACCGTGCACGACGACGGCGGCACCGCCAATGGCGGCAATAACACCGGGACAGGATCGACGACGGGAAGCGTCACCGCGGTGGACGATGGACCCACCGCGTCGGTGCCGGCGGACAATTCGATCGGCACGGCGTTTTCGCACACCAATCTCGCGATTTCAGGGCTTTCGGTCGCCGACATCGATGCCGCGAGCGGCAACGTCACGGCGACGATTGCCTCAAGCCATGCCAACCTGACCTTCAATACCGCCGGGCTCGCCAGCTTCACCAACAACAGCAGCCACACGGTGACGCTGACCGGTACCGTCGCGCAGGTCAACACCGCGCTCGCGACGCTGACCTACAACAGCGACGACGGCTTCACCGGCTCGGACACCGTCACGCTGAACATCAACGACAACGGCAATACCGGCACCGGCGGGCCGCTCACGTCGGGCGCCCAGACCTTCCACGTCGGCGTCGTCCCACAGGTGTTCTACATCGACAACTCGCCCACGGCGCTGGCCAACAGCGCCAATCTCGGCACCGCGGCCGATCCATACACCTCGATCGCCGCCTACAACGCGGCGAATCCGGCGGGCTCGGGCGACTATGTCGTGCTGAGGTCCGGCACCTATACCGAGGCCAACGGCATCAACCTCGCCAATGGCGTCAACCTGGTCGGCGGCAGTCACTCCCTGACGTTCACCAATCCGGTGACCGGCGCCGTGGTGACCGCGAACACCGCGACCGGGACCGATCCGGTCATCAAGGTGACCGGCGCCGACAACGGCATCGACCTGCTCGGCACGTCCGGCCACAGCATCAACGGCGTCAGCATCGACACCTCGGCCTCGACCGGCATGGGCATCAGCGACGACGGCTTCAATGTCGGCACCGTCACGATGTCCGACATCACGGTCAAGACTGCCAGTGGCACCGGCATGAGCTTCACGCATGGCGGCACCATCACGCTGACCGGCACCAACAACTCCATCACGTCAGGCACCGGCACCGCGCTCGATGTCGAGAATACCCAGATCGGCTCGTCCAACCTCATCCTCAAGAGCATCACCTCGAGCGGCGGGGCAAACAACGGCATCATCCTGTCGAATACCGGCACGGCCGCCGGCAATGGCGGCCTGCACATCACCGGCGACGGCTCGACGGCCGGCAGCGGCGGCACCATCGCCAACAAGACCGGCGCCGACGGCAGCACCACGCAGGGCACCGGCGTCTATCTGAACAACACCAAGGACGTTCAGCTCTCCTACCTGGCGATGCACGACTTCCAGAACTACGGCATCGTCGGCACCAACGTCACTGGCTTTACGCTCGGCAACACCACGGTGACCGGCACCAACGGCGACAATGTCGGCGGTATCGGCGAAGGCGACGTCTACTTCACCGGCCTGTCCGGATCGGCGACGGTGACGAACTCCACCTTCACGGGCGCGGCGCTCGATGCGTTCCACGTCTTCAATAACAGTGGTCAGACACTCAACCGCATCACCATCACCGGTTCGACCTTTGCGACCAATTCGGCAGCCGGAAACAGCTCGGGCGATGCGCTGGTGTTCCAGGCCACCGACGGAACATTCAACGCGACCGTTCAGAATTCGACATTTACGTCGGCACGCGGCGACCTGTTCCAGCTCGACCTGCACGGCGGCGTCAGCTCGGACCTCGTGCTGAATGGCAACAGCTTCTCGAACAACAACCAGAACATCGTCTCGGGCGGCGGCGGCATCACCATCAGCTCCGGCGGGACCGGCGACCACGCCAACCTGACCTTCAACATCGCCAACAACACGATGCGCGATGCCCTCGGCACCGCGCTCGGCATCAGCACTGGATCGGGAGCAAGCTCGTTTAACGGAACGATCGATTCCAACACGATCGGCGTCGCGGGCGTCGCCAACAGCGGCTCCGCCCAGGGCAGCGACATCGGCTTCGTCACCATGGGCGGCGCCAATTCCAGCGTGACAATCACCAACAACCATCTGTACCAGTACAACGACGACGGTATCTATCTGCAGACCGGCGACGCCGTGGACGGTGGCAACGCACTGCTGACCGCGATCGTCATGGGCAACACGGCGTCCAATCCGGGCGCGTTCGGCAATCATGGCTTCGAGCTGAACGCTGGCACGGTCGGCACGCCCACACGTGACGCGCAGAGCGTCTCGCTGACGCTGGGCGGCACCGGAGCCCAGGAAAATCAGTTCCTTGGTTCGGGCGCGAATGGCGGCACCGATATTCGGCTGCGCGATCGCTTCGATACCACCGTCGGCCTGCACGCGGGCGACGGCACGTCCTACGGCGGCGGCTCGACCGATACCGCCGCGATTTCAGCCTACGTCCTGGCGCACAACACGGTCACCACGGCGCCGACGATCAGCGTCACGGCGGGCAGCACAAACGGGTTCGGCTCATCGCCGCTGCTCGCCGCGGATGGCGGCGTGCAGGCCGCCGTCGCGACCCCGGGTGAAACCCACCTGACGCAAAGCCAGCTCGACTCGGTCGTCTCGGCGGCCATTACCCAATGGGCGAAGGCTGGCGTGGACGCGGATCAACTGGCGGCGCTGCATGCCGTCACCTTCAGCGTCGCTGATCTCGCCGGCCAGGTCGTCGGCCTGGAAAGCGCCGGCCACATCACGATCGATGCCGACGCCGCGGGCCATGGCTGGTTTGTCGATTCGACACCGTTTGACAATTTTGAGTTCACCCACACGCTCAATGCTTCCGGCTCCGACCTGCAGACCGATTCGTCGACGGCCGCAGCCGGTCATCTCGATCTATTGACCGCCGTGGTCCATGAACTGGGACACGTGCTCGGCCTCCCCGACCTGACGTCGTCATCCGACGTCAATGACCTGATGTATATCAGTCTGGCCGACGGCGAGCGGCGGCTCCCAACCGCCGCGGATGTCACGCAGGCCAACGTGGGATCGGCGAAGGCGATGCCGATGCAGAGCAACACATCCTCGACTCTGAACCGCGACGGCTTCGACTTCTCGTCGTTCACCCAGACGCCGTCGCAGGCCAGCACGAGCCACGCGGACCTGGCCGCGAACACCCAGACCTGGTCCGATCTGTTCAGCGGGCATGCCAATGCCGGCACCCCATGGTGGGTCGGCCATGAGGCGATGTTCGCCGCCATGGGCGGCACGCCGACCGACAACCACGCCCAGTTGCACCATGACCTGATCGTCTGACCGGGCATCGTATCGACTACACAACGCCTGCCGAACCATTGCGGCAGGCGTTGCCCCAGATGGATGGGATCCACGCTTCCGTCGACCCGGCAAACTTCAATCGCCTCATGATGTCCGCTTGGACATGTCCGATTCGTGACAACGGTCCCGTCAGCGGCGATACCGTCTCGTCGCGAACTGCGAATGGCTCGCGCCGCCGCGGAATTGAAAAAATCGCGGAAACCCGACAATCGTTGAGGTTGCACTAGCCGTAAAACACGCTATCGTGCAGACGTTGCGCACGCAGCATCATTGCTTCGAATTTTTCACAAATCGTACGACGTATTCGCGGAGGACCGATGGCCGATCCGTTTCTTTCCGAAGTCCGCATGATGTCGTTCAACTTTCCGCCGAAGGGCTGGGCATTTTGCAACGGCCAGTTGCTTCCGATCGCTCAGAACCAGGCACTGTTCTCGTTGCTGGGTACGACCTATGGCGGGGACGGGCGCGTCACTTTTGGCCTGCCCGACCTTCGAGGCCGGGTGCCGATCAGTATGGGCCCCGGCTATACGCTCGGCCAACGCGGCGGCGAGGAGAGCCACACGCTCACGATCAATGAGATGGCGCAGCACAATCATTTGGCCAACGCCACCAACAGCAACGGTAGCCAGCCGCTCGATTCGGGGGCCTATCTCGGTGCCTTCAACAACGGTTACAGCACGTCGACGACCGACATCACCCCGCTCAATCCATTGACCGTGGGCAATGCCGGCGGCAGCCAGGCCCATCAGAACATGCAGCCGTTCCTGACGATCAATTTCAGCATTGCCCTCCAGGGCATTTTCCCCTCGCAGAATTGACGAGAAGCGCCGATGTCAGAATCTTTTGTGGGCGAAATCCGTATGTTCGGCGGCAGCTTTGCCCCGGTTGGATGGAATTTCTGTGACGGCAGCCTGTTGGCGATCTCCCAGTACGACGCGCTGTTCACCCTGATCGGCACCACCTATGGCGGCGACGGCCAATCCACCTTCGCGGTCCCCGATCTGCGCGGCCGCTTGCCAATCCACGCGGGCACCGCCGGCAGCGGCACGACCTATGTCATGGGGCAGACCGGCGGCGTCGAAAACGTAACACTCACGACGCAGACGATCCCGCAGCATTCGCACGCCTTCATCGCCGCGAAGCAGACCGGCACCGGGTCGAACCCGCAGGGAAATATTCTCGATCAGACGACCGGCACCATCGCGATGTACATCGACGGCCAGCCGCCCGACGGGCCCATGGCAAGCGGAATGCTGACGAATACTGGCGGAAACCTGCCGCACAGCAATTTGCAGCCGCTCCTTTGCATCACCTTCATCATTTCGCTGTACGGCATTTTTCCGAGCCAGGGCTAGGAGTGCGACACCATGGCCGACCCCTTCGTCGCCGAAATCCGCATCTTTCCGTTCAACTTCGCTCCCAAGGGCTGGGCCTTCTGCAGCGGCCAGATCCTGCCGATCTCGCAGAACACGGCGCTGTTCTCGCTGCTCGGCGTCACCTATGGCGGCAACGGCACGACGAATTTCGCGCTTCCCAACATGCAGGGCAACGCGCCGCTCGCGCCCGGACAGGGCCCGGGGCTGTCGCTGTATGACCTCGGGGAGACCACCGGCTCTCCCAATGTGACGCTGCTGCAAAACCAAATACCGCAGCACAACCACCCCGTGAACGTCGGTACGCAGGACACGGCCGACGTTCAAGTCCCGAGCCCGACCCGCATCCTCGGCAAATCGGCCAACGCGTTCGCCTACGTGCCCGGGAGCCCGGCGCCGACACTGACGCAGATGAACGCCACCATGATCGGCATGACGGGCGGCAACCTTCCGCACAACAACATGCAGCCTTACCTCACGCTGAACTTCTGCATCGCACTGCAGGGCGTCTTCCCGGCGCGAGGCTGAGCTCGTTTTGGCTCTCGACGCGCCAGGCACCATCACGCCCGCCTTCGGCTGGGCGCGCGCGGCCGAAGCCGGTTGCGGCTTTCGCCGCCTGTCGGAGGCGGACCTGCCGTTCCTCAGCCGCCTCTATGCCTCGACGCGCGCCGAAGAACTTGCGCCGGTGCCGTGGAGCGAGGCCGACAAGGCCGCCTTTCTCGAGCAGCAATTCCGCGCCCAGCACGCGCACTACCAGCAGCACTATCCGAACGCCGATTGGCTGGTGATCGCGCGCCAGGGCGAAGACGTCGGCCGGTTCTATCTCGAACGCTGGCCGAGCCAGCACCGCATCATCGACATCGCCTTCCTGCCGGAGCATCGTGGCAGGGGCTACGGCGAAGCGTTGCTGCGCGACGCGATCGACGAGGCGGAGGCCGCCGGCAAGGACGTCTCGATCCACGTCGAGAAGCTCAACCCGGCGATGCGGCTCTACCGGCGGCTCGGCTTCATCACCGAGGAAGACAAGGGCGTCTACGACCTGATGCGCTGGCGGGCGGCAGAGCGTCAGGTGAAGATCGCCTGATAACCATTGCCGTGCGCGACCGGACCGATCGGCACCAGGAACATCTCGATCACGCCCAATGCCGGATGCCGCACCGGATAGATCGCCTGCGGCAGCCACGCGCCCTTCGGCGCCGTGAACAGCAGCGAGAACGCGCCGCCCGGCCGGCCGCTGTTGCCCGCGGGCTCGATCTTGGTGAGATTCAGCGGCACGACGCGATCCCTCTCCGCCTGCATCTCGAACTCCGCATCCTGATGCGGCCTGAAGTCATCAATATGCAGTTTCGCCAGATCGACGGTGGACGTCATGCGCTGCCCCTGTTGGTCCCGAAGCTGTAGCACGCCGCGTGCCGCCTCGCGCGACAAAAAGGACCTGACGGGCAGCGCAGCGCGAGATCGCCAACCGGCTTTGCTTGCGCCCTCTGCTTCGATAGGAGGCAAGTAAACGCAAGACTCGGACGCATCGCGCCGCGAGGATGCTGACGCATGGCTCACAAGCCGCGCCACAAATTCGCTGTCGTCCCTGCGAAAGCAGGGACCCATAACCACGAGTGGTCATTAGTGAGCGAGGCTGAAATGACGAGTTCCTTCAACAACGAACGCCGCGGCATATGGGTCCCTGCTTTCGCAGGGACGACGGCGGAATAGGCAGCACGACCATACCCGCAACCGACCCAGACCCCTGATGACGGCCCCGATTTCCTCCGCTAACCTCGCCGCAAAGGACCGCCGGCAAGGCGGACCGTGTTGAGGGAGGACAGGCGCTTGCATCAAGGCCGTGTCGTATTCGGCGCCATGGACGAGGTCGTGTTCGGGCGGCCCGCGCGTGAGGCCATCGTCGAGCAGTTGGACCGGATTGGCGCCGAGCGCGCCTTTCTGATGGTGTCGGGCACGCTGAACCGCGAGACCGACGAGATCGAAAAGGTTCGCGCGGCGCTTGGGCGGCGCTGCGTCGGCACCTTCGACAAGATGCCGGCGCATACGCCGCGCGCCGCGGTCATCGCGGCGGCAGAGCAGGCGCGCGGCGCGAAAGCGGATTTGATCGTCACGATCGGCGGCGGCTCGATCACCGACGGCGCCAAGGCGGTGCAGCTTTGCCTCGCCAACAACGTCACGACGGCTGACGGCATCGAAACGATCCGCACCCATGGCGGCGTCTCGCCCGCGATGAATCCACCGACCGTGCGCCAGATCAGCGTGCCGACCACCATCGCCGGCGGCGAGTTCTCCTCCATCGCCGGCGTCACCAACGAGGCCAAGCGGCAAAAGGAGATGCTGCGCCATCCGCTGGTGATGCCGCGCGCCACCATCCTCGATCCGGAACTGTCGGTGCACACGCCGGAATGGCTGTTCCTGTCGACCGGCATCCGCGCCGTCGACCATTGCGTCGAAGGCATCTGCTCGCGCGAGGCGCATCCCTACGGCGACGCGCAGGCGCTGAAGGGGCTGGAGATGCTGGCAGCCGGCCTGCCGCGGGTGAAAGCCGACCCGAAGGATATTTCGGCGCGAATGGATTGCCAGATCGGCACCTGGCTCTCCACCGGCCCGCTCGCCTCGGGCGTACCGATGGGCGCGAGCCACGGCATCGGCTACGTGCTCGGCGCCGAGTTCGACGTGCCGCACGGCTATACCTCGTGCGTGATGCTGCCCGCGGTGATGCGCTGGAACAAGCGCGACAATGCCGACGGGCAGGCGCTGGTCGCGGCCGCAATGGGACATGCGGGCGCGGACGCCGGCGACGTGCTCGACCGCTTCATCCGCGACCTCGGCATGCCGCGCAGCCTGCAGGAGGTCCACGTCGGCCCCGAGCATTTCGACCGCATCGCAAAGCAAGCGATGCGAACGCCCTGGGTGCCGCGCAATCCGCGCAAGATCGACAATCCATCCCAGGTTCGCGAGATTCTGGAGATGGCTGCATAGAGCGTTTTTCGAGCGAAGCGGTACCGGTTCGCGTGAAAAAACGCGTCAAACGAGAACAAGCACGATCAAGGGGGATCTGGAGTTCGATGTACACCGGCAAGCATGCCTACCTGCGCCCGCTGCAACCCGCCTTCATCATGGCCGGGACCGGCGAGACCGTTACCTATCGTGAACTCGAGGCGCGCTCCAACCGGCTCGCGCATCTGTTCCGCAAGCAGGGGCTGCGGCGGCTCGACCATTATTCGATCTTCATGGAGAACAACAATCGCTACCTTGAGGCCTGCAGCGCCGGCGAGCGCGCCGGGCTCTACTTCACCTGCGTCAACTCCTACCTCACCGCGGGCGAGCTCGCCTACATCCTGACCAACAGCCAGTCGCGAGTCCTGATCACCTCGAAGCTGAAGCTCGACATCGCGCGCGAGGCGCTGAAGGAGTGTCCGCAGGTCGAGCTCTGCATCGTGGTCGACGGCGAAAGCGAGAGCGATCGCATTGTCGGGCTGCGAGAGGCGACTGCAGGCCTGCCGGCAACGCCGATCGCGGACGAATTTGCCGGCACCGCGATGCTGTATTCCTCCGGCACGACCGGCCGGCCCAAGGGCATCGTGCGGCCGCTGCCGGAGCAACCACCGTCGCAGAACCTGCCGCTGTTCGATTTCCTGACCAAGCTCTGGCACTACCGCGAGGGCATGGTCTACCTCTCGCCGGCGCCGCTCTACCACTCGGCGCCGCAGGCCGCGGTCAATCTCACCATCCGGATGGGCGGCACGGTCGTCATCATGGAGAGCTTCGACCCGGAGCGCTATCTGCAGCTGGTCGAAGAATGGGGCATCACCCACAGCCAGCTGGTGCCGACCATGTTCTCGCGTCTGCTGAAGCTGCCCGAGGAGGTTCGCGCCCGCTACGATCTGTCGACCCTCGAGATCGCGATCCATGCCGCCGCGCCCTGCCCGGCGCTGGTCAAGGACGACATGATCAAATGGTGGGGTCCCATCATCCACGAATATTACGGCGCGACCGAGGGCCTCGGCTTCACCGCCTGCAACAGCGAGGAGTGGCTCGCGCATCGCGGCACCGTCGGCAGGGTCCTGCTCGGCGATTTGCACATCCTCGACGAGAACATGCAGCCCTGCCCCAAGGGAACGCCGGGCACCGTGTGGTTCAAGACCGCGACGCCATTCGAATATTTCAACGACCCCGCCAAGACCAGCGAGGCGCGCTCGGCCGACGGCAGCATGAGCACGGTCGGCGACGTCGGCTACGTCGACGACGACAACTTCCTCTATCTCACCGATCGCGCCACCTTCATGATCATCTCCGGCGGCGTGAACATCTATCCGCAGGAATGCGAGAATCTCTTGATCACTCACCCCAAGGTCGCCGACGCCGCGGTGTTCGGCGTACCCAATGTCGACCTCGGCGAGGAAGTGAAGGCGGTGGTGCAGCCGGTCGACGGCATCGCGCCGGGGCCGGAGCTCGCCGAGGAACTGATCGCGTTCTGCGCCGACTCGCTGTCGCGCCAGAAGGTGCCGCGCTCGGTGGATTTCGAGGCCGAGCTGCCGCGGCTGCCGACCGGCAAGCTCTACAAGCGCCTGCTGCGTGACCGCTATTGGGGCAACAAGACCTCGCGGATCGTGTGACGGATATGCGGATCAGCTCCGCGCATGACGAATTTGCCGCTGTCGCGCCACTGTCCTAGGCTTGCGGCAACGACAAAGAAAAGGGAGGACTTGCGATGGAAGTGATCCCGCTGAAACCTGGCTTCGGTGCCGAGCTGCGCGGCGTCACGCTGTCGGACGTTGCCGCCAGCGATGCCGCCTATGCGGCGGTGCGCGCGGCGTTCGAGGAACATTCGGTGCTGGTGTTCCGCGGCCAGGACGTCAGCGACGACATCCAGCTCGCCTTCTCGCGCCGCTTCGGCCCGCCCGAGGTGACCAAGGTGGGCTCGATGGGCACCGGCTCGCATTTCGTGATCCTCTCGACCTTCGGGCCTGACGGCAAGGTGGTTCCATCCGATCACCGGCAGCAGCTGCGCGCCAGGGCCAACCAGCTCTGGCACACCGATTCCTCCTTCAAGCGCGTGCCGGCGCTGACCTCGATCCTGTCCGCCCGCATCATTCCCGAACATGGCGGCGAGACCGAATTCGTCTCGATGCGGCTTGCCTTCGAGCGGCTCGACAAGGACACGGCAAAACGGCTGGAGAACTCGTTCGCCTGGCACTCCTACGCGCATTCGCGCAGCAAGGTGGCGACCGGCCTCGCAACGACTGAAGAGGTCGACGCGCTGCCGCCGGTGTGCTGGCGCATGGTCTGGCGCAATCCCGTCAACGGCCGTGGCGCGCTGTATCTCGCCTCCCACGCCTATGGCGTCGAGGGCATGGATGCCGAGGCCGGCAAGGCGCTGATCGAGCAATTGACCGAAGCCGCGACCGCGCCCGGCGTCAGCTATCTGCATCAATGGAAGCAGGGCGACGTCGTGATGTGGGACAACCGCGCCACCATGCATCGCGGCCGCCCCTGGCCGGCGCATGAGGGCCGCCTGATGATTCGCACCACGATCTCGGCGACCGCGGCCGATGGCGTCGCCAACATGCACCTGCCCTCGCCGCAGGCGGCGGAGTGAGGTGAATGGTGATGCCGCTTCACCGTCATCCTTCGAGGCTCGCTCCGCTCGTACCTCAGGATGACGGAAGAAGAAATTGTGCGACACGTCGGCGACATACTGTCGCTGATTGCAGCCCGCTTCACCCGCCCGCATCGGCGTCGGCAACCGAATCAAACGGAGTTTCACCGCTGCATAGCAAAACAACCCAGGTTCCCTGCCAGCACAGCCATTATTCCCGATCCGTGGAAATTTTAATGCCCTGGCGTCATCCGAATTGCCAATCCCCACGCGATCCTCGCTGGTTGCCCGACAGCCTCACCGTGGTATCGTCGATGCCAATCGGCCATTGAGACCGAAATGTGGGAGGGGACCATGCGGAGCGTGCAAGCGCTGGCCGTCGCGGTGTTGTCTGTGCTGATCATCAGCGACGTTTCACGCGCAGCCGAGCCGAAACCGGGCGGCATCTTCAGGATCTATCACCGCGACAGCCCCGGCAGCGCCTCGATCCACGAGGGCGCAACCTATTCGCTGAACGTTCCGTTCATGCCGATCTTCAACAACCTCGTCATCTTCGACCAGCACATCGCCCAGAACAGCGCCAGCACGATCCGGCCCGAGCTTGCGGAAAGCTGGGCCTGGAGCGGCGACAACAAGACGCTGACCTTCAAGCTGCGCAAGGACGTGAAATGGCACGACGGCAAGCCGTTCACCGCCGCCGACGTCAAATGCACCTTCGACATGCTGATGGGCAAGTCGCAGCAGAAGTTCCGGCAGAATCCGCGCAAGTCCTGGTACGAGCAGGTCGAGGAGGTCACGACCAACGGCGACTATGAGGCGTCGTTCAAGCTGAAGCGGCCGCAGCCGGCGCTGCTGTCGCTGCTCGCCTCGGGCTATTCGCCGGTCTATCCCTGCCATGTGTCGCCGGCCGAGATGCGCACCAAGCCGGTCGGCACCGGCCCGTTCAAGTTCGTCGAGTTCAAGGCCAACGAATCGATCAAGCTCACCAAGAACCCGGATTACTTCAAGAAAGGCCTGCCTTATCTTGACGGTATCGAGTTCACCATCATCCCGAACCGCTCGACCGCGATCCTCGGCTTCGTCTCCGGCAAGTTCGACATGACGTTCCCGACCGAGGTCTCGATCCCGCTGCTCAAGGACGTCAAGTCGCAGGCGCCCAATGCGGCCTGCGTGGTGGAACCGAACAACGTCTCCACCAACATCATCATCAATTCGACCGCGCCGCCCTTCGACAATCTCGACATCCGCCGCGCCCTGGCGTTGGCGCTCGACCGCAAGGCGTTCATCCAGATCATGTTCGAGGGCCAGGGCGACATCGGCGGTACCATGGAGCCGGCGCCTGACGGGCTGTGGGCGATGCCGAAGGACATGCTGGAGCAGATCCCCGGCTACGGTCCCGACATCGAGAAGAACCGCGAGCAAGCCCGCAAGCTGATGCAGAAGGCGGGTTATGGCCCGGACAAGCACCTGCAGATCAAGGTCTCGACCCGCAACATCGCCGTCTATCGCGATCCCGCGATCATCCTGATCGACCAGATCAAGAGCATCTACATCGACGCCGAGCTCGACGTCGTCGACACCGCGCAATGGTTCCCGAAGATCGCCCGCAAGGACTATTCGCTCGGCCTCAACCTCACAGGCAATGCCGTCGACGAGCCCGACCAGTCCTTTTACGAGAACTATGCCTGCGGCTCGGAGCGGAACTACACCAACTATTGCAACAAGGAGATCGAGAAGCTGTTCGACCAGCAGTCGGAAGAGACCAACGTCGACAAGCGCAAGAAGCTGGTCTGGGAGATCGACAAGAAGCTGCAGGAAGACGTCGCGCGGCCGATCATCTTCCATGCCCGCACCGGCACCTGCTGGCAGCCTTACGTGAAGAATGTCACGATCATGTCCAACAGCTCCTATAACGGCTATCGTTACGAAGACGTCTGGCTGGACAAGTAGGTCTGGATACGGACGGGATCAGGGAGAAAAGCCAGGGTGTTTGCCTATATCGTGCGGCGGCTGTTCCTGATGCTGGTGACCCTGTTCGGGATCTCGGTCATCATCTTCGTGCTGCTGCGCGTCGTTCCCGGCAACATCGTCGACATCCTGTTCGACGCCGCGGGCTTCGTCGACCCCGCCGACAAGGCCAATCTCGAGCGCGAGCTTGGCCTCAGCCAGCCGATCGTAATCCAGTATCTGCACTGGATCGGCGGCCTGCTGCACGGCGACCTCGGCTATTCCTACGTCTCGGAAAAGCCGGCGCTGGAGGAAATCCTGCCGCGGATTCCGATCACGGCGCGGCTTGCCGGACTGGCGCTATTGTTCTCCGCCTCGATCGGCATTCCGCTCGGTGTCATCAGCGCCGTCCACCAGGGCTCAAGGCTCGATTATGCGCTGCGCGTCGTCAGCCTCAGCGGCCTGTCGCTGCCGTCTTTCTGGCTCGGCCTCCTGATCTTGATGGCCTCGGTCTCGCTGTTCGGCACCATGCCGATCTTCAATCCGAACCCGAAAACCTGGCTCGAGGCGCTGACCATCTATGCCGTGCCGGCGATGGCGGTCGGCTTCCGCAGCGCGGCACTCACCATGCGCATCACCCGTTCCTCGATGCTGGAGATCCTGCGCCAGGACTATATCCGCACCGCGCGTGCGAAGGGCGCCTCCGAGGCCTCCGTGAACTATCACCACGCACTGAAGAACGCGGTGCTGCCGGTCATCACCGTGATCGGCATCGAGGCCGCGTTCCTGATCGGCGGGCTTATCGTCACCGAGACCGTGTTCAACATCCCCGGCATCGCCCGCTTCCTGGTCGAGGCGCTGCGCTGGCGTGACTACCCGATCGTGCAGAACCTCGTGATGTTCATCGCCGTCGTCGTGGTGGTGGTGAACTTCATCGTCGACATGCTCTATGCGGCAATCGACCCGCGTATCCGGTTTGGAGACTGAGCGCTTGGCAACAATCAACTTCGACAGCGAATTGCGACGTGCCGGGGCCAACGCCACCGGTGGCTGGGGACGGTTTGCGTTCCTCGCGCAGCGCCACGTGCTCGGCACGGTCGGCCTCGTCATCATGCTGCTGTTCGTGCTGACCGCGATCTTCGCGAACGTCATCAGCCGCTACGATCCGCTCAGCGTCGATTCCGCCCACCGGCTGGCTGCGCCGTCCGCACTGCACTGGTTCGGCACCGACTCCTTCGGCCGCGACGTCTGGAGCCGCATCATCCATGGTGCGCGGATCTCGCTTGCGGTCGGCATCGGCTCGACGACGCTCGGCGCCACGCTCGGCGTGATCGTGGGCCTCGCCTCCGGCTATCTCTCCGGCTGGGTCGATCTCGTGTTCCAGCGGGTGACCGACATCCTGCAATCGCTGCCACTCTTGGTGCTTGCACTCGTCATGACCGCGGCGCTCGGTCCCTCCCTGCCGAACGTGATCCTGGCGATCGCAATTCCCCTGATCCCGACGGTCGCGCGCGTGATCCGCGCCAACACGCTGGCGCTGCGCGAGCAGCCGTTCGTCGAGGCCGCCAAATCGATCGGCATGAGCGAGATGCGGATTGCACTGCGCCACGTGCTGCCCAACACCATCGCGCCGCTGATCGTGCTCGCCACCGCGCAGCTCGGCTCGACCATCCTGACCGAAGCGTCGCTGTCGTTCCTTGGCCTCGGCATCCCCGAGCCTTATCCGTCCTGGGGTCGCATGCTGTCCGAATCCGCCGCCGAATATGTCCGCACCGCGCCATGGCTGGTGATCTTCCCCGGCATTGCGATCAGCCTCGCGGTGTTCGGCACCAATCTGTTCGGCGACGCGTTGCGCGACATTCTCGATCCGAGGCAGCGCGGCTGATGAGCGAGGCGAAGACGCTCGATACGGTTCTCGACGTGAAGAACCTGCAAACGGTGTTCTTCACCAACTCCGGCCTGTTCCGCGCGGTCGACGATGTCTCGTTCTCGGTCCGCCGCGGCGAAACGCTGGCGATCGTCGGCGAATCCGGCTGCGGCAAGAGCGTCAGCGCGCTGTCGATCATGCGGCTGGTGCCCGATCCGCCCGGCCGCATCGTCGGCGGCTCGGTGACGCTCGAGGGCACCGATTTGTTGAAGCTCGACGATGCCGCGATGCGTGACATCAGGGGCAACCGCATCTCGATGATCTTCCAGGAGCCGATGACCTCGCTCAATCCGGTGATGCGGATCGGCGACCAGATCATCGAGGCGGTGCGGCTGCACCAGAAGGTGAGCAGCAAGGAGGCCTGGAAGCAGGCCGTCGACATGCTGCGGCTGGTGCGCATTCCGGAGCCGGAGCGCCGCGCGCAGGAATATCCGCATCAGCTGTCCGGCGGCATGCGCCAGCGCGCCATGATTGCGATGGCGCTGGCGTGCCGGCCGGCGCTCCTGATCGCGGACGAGCCGACCACGGCGCTCGACGTCACCATCCAGGCGCAGATCCTGGCGCTGATCGTCGATCTGCAGCAGCGGCTCGGCACCGGGCTGATCCTGATCACCCACGACCTCGGCGTCGTCGCGCAGACCGCGCAGCGCGTGATCGTGATGTATGCCGGCAAGAAGGTCGAGGAGGCGACGGTTGAATCCTTGTTCGAGACGCCGCTGCATCCCTACACCCGCGGGCTGATGGCCTCGATCCCGGCGGTGCCCTCGCCCGACGCGAGAGAGGACGTCCGGCTGGTCGAAATCCCCGGCATGGTGCCGTCGCTGACCAAGCTGCCGCCCGGCTGCGCCTTCGCACCGCGCTGCAAGCTCGCAGTCGACCGCTGCCGTCAGGAATATCCGCCGCTCGACGAGACCAAGAGCAATCACTGGGCGGCGTGCTGGCGCGCCGGCGAGATAGCGGAGGCGTCATGACCGAGCAGCGCCCGCTCCTCGAGGTGACCGACCTCGTCAAGCACTACGCGGTGCGCGGCGGTGTGCTGCGCCGGCAGGTCGGCACCGTGCATGCGGTCGACGGCGTCAGCTTCGCGCTTGGCGCCGGCGAGACGCTCGGGCTGGTCGGGGAATCCGGCTGCGGCAAGTCGACGGTGGCGCGCACCGTGCTGCGGCTGGTCGAGCCGACCAGCGGCGCCATCAAGCTGGATGGCGAGGACATCGCGTCGCTCAGCAAGACCGCGCTGCGACCGTACCGGCGCTCGATGCAGATCGTGTTCCAGGATCCGTTCGCCTCGCTCAATCCGCGCATGACGGCCGGTGACATCGTCGGCGAGCCCCTCATTGTGCATGGCCTCGCGACCGGCGCGAAGAAGCAGGAGCGCGTCGCGGAACTGTTCCAGCAGGTCGGCCTCCGGCCCGACCAGATGAAGAATTTCCCGCACCAGTTCTCCGGCGGCCAGCGCCAGCGCATCTGCATCGCGCGTGCGCTGTCGCTCGGGCCGCGGCTGATCGTCTGCGACGAGCCGGTCTCCGCGCTCGACGTCTCGATCCAGGCGCAGGTGATCAATCTGCTGATCGACCTGCAGCGCAAGCAGAACTTCTCCTACCTGTTCATCGCGCACGATCTCGCGGTGGTCGCCCATATCAGCCACCGTGTCGCCGTGATGTATCTTGGCCGCATCGTCGAGATCGCCGACAAGCACGAGCTGTTCGCCAATCCGCGCCATCCCTACACCCAGGCACTGCTCGCCTCGGTGCCGATCGCCGACCCGAAGGCGAAACGCACCGCCCCCCTGATCGACGGCGATGTCCCGAGCCCGATCAATCCACCTTCAGGCTGCGCCTTCCACACCCGCTGCCGTTACGCAATGGATCGCTGCAAGATCGAACGCCCGGCGCTGCAGGCGGCCGGCCCGGTGCATCAGGTCGCGTGCTGGCTGAATGACGGGACGGGGCGCGAGGAATAACCTTCCCGTCGTCCCTGCGAAAGCAGAGACCCATAACCACAAATGTTCGCTGTTGCGCCGCGCTGTGGCCCAGCGCGCTCCAACGATCAGCTTCGGTGGTTATGGGTCCCGGCCTGCGCCGGGACGACAGCGGTTATGCGGCGGCCTCGATCTCCACCACGATCTTTCCCGTGATCACCTGCTCGCCCTCGGCGACATCGATCGACGACACCGTGCCCGCGACGCCGGCGGTGTGGACGTGCTCCATCTTCATCGCTTCCAGGGTCATCACCGGCTGGCCGGCCGCGACCTTGTCGCCCGGCTTCACCAGCACCGCGACGACCCGGCCGTTCATGGCGGCGCGGACCTTGCCGTCGCCTCCGGCAGCTGACGCACTCTCCGGCGGCGCCAGCGTGAGATCGCGGACCGACAACGTGACGCCGCGATGCAGGATATGGAGCCGGTCGCCATCGCGCAGGAATTGGGCATGCTCCATCACCCCAGCGTGGTGGAAGCGGATGCTATCTTGACTAAGCTCGTCGATCGCGAAGCAGAACCGGTCGCCATTACGAGCCGCGATGTAACTGCCGTCGCGCTCGCGGACGATCTCGATCTCCTGCACGCCGTGACCGAGATCAATCCGCAAGCCGAGCGGGAACGTCGCGGCCAGCGATCGGCCACGCTGCCATGGCGGGGCGTGCGGATTGGTGACGTAGAGCAGCAGCGCCGCAAGCGCGAGGTCGCTGCCGCGATCCGGCCGCGGCGCCAGCAGCGCATCGCGGTTGTCGCCGATGAAGGCGGTGGTCGCCTCGCCCCTGGCAAAGACCGGATGACGCAGGCAGTCGATCAGGAAGCCCTGGTTGGTGGTGACGCCGAAGGCCGTGACGTCCTCCAGGGCGCAGATCAGCTTGCCGCGCGCCTCATCGCGGGTCGTGCCATGGCTGATGACCTTGGCGATCATCGAATCGTAGAACGGCGGAATCTCCGAGCCGGACTGCAGCGCGTGCTCGACGCGGATGCCGTCGGGCATCTGCCACCGCGCCATCCGGCCGGATTGCGGCATGAAATCGTGCGCGGCATCCTCCGAGCAGAGTCGGACCTCGATGGCATGGCCAGAGAGCGTGACGTCCTCCTGGGTCAAGCCGAGCGGCGCGCCGCTGGCGACGCGCAGCTGCAATTCGACCAGATCGAGCCCGGTGATCGCCTCGGTGACGGGATGCTCGACCTGCAGCCGCGTGTTCATCTCCATAAAGTAGAAATTGCCGGCGCGATCGAGCAGGAATTCCAGCGTGCCCGCACCCTCGTAGCCGATCGCCTTGACCGCCTGCACCGCGACCGCACCCATCCGCACGCGCAGCTCCGGCGTCACCGCCGGCGACGGCGCCTCCTCGACCAGCTTCTGGTGCCGCCGCTGCACCGAGCAATCGCGCTCGCCGAGATGGATGGCGTTGCCATGGCGGTCGCCGAACACCTGGATCTCGATGTGGCGGGGATTGACGATCGCGCGCTCCAAAATGACGGTGGGATCGCCGAACGCACCCTGCGCCTCCGACCGCGCGCTGCGCAGCGCATCCGGAAATGCCGCCGCGTCCTCGACCAGCCGCATGCCGCGGCCGCCGCCGCCGGCGACAGCCTTGATCATGACCGGAAAACCAATGGCCCTGGCTTCCGCCAGCATCACGGCATCGCTCTGGTCGGCGCCCTGATAGCCGGGCACGCAAGGCACACCGGCCTCGCGCATGATCTCCTTGGCGCCGGCCTTGTTGCCCATCGCAAGGATCGCTTCCGGCGACGGACCGATGAACACCAGACCCGCATCGCGGCAAGCCTGCGCAAAATCCTCGTTCTCGGCGAGGAAGCCATAGCCGGGATGCACCGCGCCGGCACCGCTCGCCTTGGCGGCGGCGATGATCGCGTCGATCTTCAGATAGGATTGTGCCGGCAGCGCCTCGCCGATCCGCACCGCCTGATCGGCCTCACGCACATGCAGCGCGTCGCGGTCGGCGTCCGAATAGACGGCGACGACGCCATGGCCGAGCCGCCGTGCCGATCGCATGATGCGCAGCGCGATCTCGCCGCGATTGGCGATCAGGATCTTGAAGAACGGCGTCCGCTTCACGATTGCCCCGCTCATGGCCGCGCCACCGAGAACTGCATGCGCTGCGGGCTGCGGGCCTTGGCCTCGCGACAGATCGAAAGCACCTCTGACAGCACCGTCCGCGTATCGCGCGGATCGATCACGCCGTCGTCGAGCACGCGGGCGCTGGTCGAGAACACGTCCATCTGGCTGTCGAACACGCCGGTGATCTGCGCCTTCATCGCGTCCAGCTTCTCCTTCTCGATCGGCTTGCCGCGCCGCGCGGCGGCAGCCTCAGTCACGATCGCCATGGTTTCGGCGGCCTGCTCGCCGCCCATCACGGCGGTCTTGGCGTTGGGCCAGGAGAAGCAGAAGCGCGGGTGAAAGCCGCGGCCGCACATGCCGTAGTTGCCGGCGCCGAACGAGGCGCCGCAATACAGCGTGATCTGCGGCACCGTCGCCGAGGTCACCGCCTGGATCATCTTGGAGCCGTGCTTGATCATGCCGGCCTCTTCATAGGCGCGGCCCACCATGTAGCCGGTGGTGTTGTTCATGTAGAGGATCGGCGTGCGCGACTGGCAGCAGGCCTGAATGAAATGCGTCGCCTTGTTCGCGCCGGGCACATCGAGCGGGCCGTTGTTGGTGATGATGCCGATCGCCTGCCCCTCGATGCGCGCGTGGCCGCATACCGTCGCCGGGCCGTAATTGGCGCCGAACTCGGTGAAGTCGGAATCGTCGATGAAGCGCGCGATCGCCTGGCGCATGTCGACGGGACGCTTGTGGTCCATCGGCATGATGCCGAGCAGTTCCTCGGCGTCATAGCGCGGCGGCTTGAACGCGGCCGGCGCCGGTGTCGGCCGGTCCCAAGGCAACTTGGTCATGATGTCGCGCGCGATGCGCAGTGCGTCGCGGTCGTCCTCGGCGAGATAATCGCCAAGGCCCGAGATCGAGGTGTGCATCTCGGCGCCGCCGAGCTCTTCCTCAGTCGCAATCTCGCCGGTGGCGGCCTTGAGCAGAGGCGGCCCGGCAAGGAAGGCGCGGGTGCGGCCGCGCACCATCACGATATAGTCGGAGAGACCGGTCTGGTAGGCGCCGCCCGCGGTTGAGGAGCCGTGGGTGACGGTGACGACAGGAAGCCCCGCCGCCGACAGCCGCGCAAGATTGCGGAAGATGTTGCCGCCACGGACGAAGTCCTCGACGCGGTAGCGCAGCAGGTTGGCGCCGGCGCTCTCGACCAGCTGCACATAGGGCAGCTTGTTCTCCAGCGCGAGCTCCTGCACCCGCAGCGTCTTGTCGAGGCCGTAAGGCTGCAATGCGCCCGCGTCGATGCCGGCATCATTGGCGCTGACCATGCAGCGGATGCCGGAGACGAAGCCGATGCCGGCGACCAGTCCGCCGCCGGGCACGCTCTTGTCCGCATCCGCCACGTCGAACATGTAGCCGGCGAGCGTCGACAGTTCGAGGAACGACGAGCCGGGATCGAGCACCAGCGCGACGCGCTCGCGCGGCAACAGCTGGCCGCGCTTGTGGAAGCGGTCCTTTGCCGCGGCGGAGGCGGCGCGCGTCCGCTCCTCCAGGGCCCGCATCCGGGCGATCAGCGCCAGCATGCCGTCGCGATTGCCCTGGAAGGCGGCGCTGCCGGTGGAAATCGTGTTCTCGATGATGGCCATGACTAACTTATCCGTCATTCCGGGGCGATGCGGAGCATCGAACCCGGAATCCAGAAGTCGTTGCGCGAGATTCCGGGTTCGCGCTACGCGCGCCCCGGAATGACAGGGAAAAAGCAGACATCACGCGCGCTTCTCCGTGAAATACTCGCCATACTGCTGCCGCAGCTCGACCTTGCGCAGCTTGCCGGTCGCGGTCATCGGCATCTCATCGAGGATACGCACCAGCTTCGGCACCTGGAAGCCGCCGAGGTGCTTTCTGCAATGCGCCTCGATGCCGGCCTCGTCGGCCACCGCGCCGGGTTTCAGCTTGACGAAGGCGGAGACCGCTTCGCCCCATTGCGGATGCGGCAGGCCGACCACGGCGGCGTTCTGCACGGCGGGGTGCGCCAGCAACGTCTCCTCGATCTTGACGGAGGCAACGTTCTCGCCGCCCGACTTGATCATATCCTTCTTGCGGTCGAGGAACAGCACCTCGCCATTGCCGTCGATCAGGGCAAGATCGCCGGTGTGGTGCCAGCCGAACTTGCGCGCCTCCTCGGTCGATTTGGGGTCCTTGTAGTAGCCCATCATCACATTGGGCCCGCGATGCACCAGCTCGCCGATCTCGCCACGCGGCAGCAGGTTGCCATTGTCGTCCATGATCGCGGTCTCGTTGACGATCAGCGATTCGCCCCAATAGTTGCCGAAGCGGTCGAGCTGCACCTCCGGGCGGGACATCGTCGTCGCCGGATACATCTCGGTCTGGCCGCTGGACAGCACGAAGTTCGGACAGAGATCGGCGATGGCGCGCTCGAGCAGCGGCTTGCCCATCGGCGCCATGGTGTAGATGCAGCAGCGCAGACCCGACAGGTCGTAGTCGCGGCGGCGCGGATGATCGAGGATCGCCTGATACATCAAGGACAGGCCGACAAACACGGTGAGCTTATCGCGGACGATCGCCTCCATGCAGGCAACCGGATCGAAGCCGCGCATCAGCGCCATGCGACCGCCGACCGAGAGATAGCTGAGCAGCAGCACGTGGCCGGCGCAGTGGAACAGCGGAAACTGCCCGGTGATCCCGTCATCGCGCGAGAGCTGCATCTCGATGCAGTTGCTCATCACGGCCATGACCACGGCGAGGTGGCAATGCATCGCGCCCTTCGGCCGCGAGGTGGTGCCTGACGTATAGATGATCATCGCGAGGTCGCGGTCGTTGATCTCGATGTCAGGCTCAATATCGGACTGTCCCTCCAGCAGACCGTTGAACTCCTGCAATCCGGTCTTGCCGGCATTGCCGGTCAGGTCGATCGCGATCATCTCCATGCCGCGCGCTTCCAGCGCGGCGCGGCGGTCGGCCTGGGCATGAAGGGCGTCGTCGATGACGGCGAAACGCACCCCGGCATGGCCGAGGATGTAGTCCATATCAGCCGGTCCGAGCATGGTGTTGATGGGCACCCAGACCAGCCCGGCGCGGTGAATGCCGAACAGCGCTTTGACGAATTCGACGGAGTTGTTGCAAATGGTCGAGATCTTCTCGCCCGGCTTCAGCCCGCGCTGCGCGAGATGATTGGCGAAGCGATTGGCGTCGCGCTCGAGCTCCGTGAAGGTGACCTGCCTGCTGCCGTCGGTCAGTGCGATACGATCCGGAAACCGCCGCGCGGCGCGCTTCAAGAGATCGCCGATCGCGACCCGCCCGATGCGGCCCGGCCCGGTGACGCCGCCGGTTGCTGCGAGATTGTCCATGCTTGGTTCTCCTCTCAACCGTCATTGCGAGGAGCTCGCGACAAAATTGCAAAGCAATTTTGCGCTGATGCGACGAAGCAATCCATACTTTCCAAACGGCAAGATGGATTGCTTCGCTGCGCTCGCAATGACGGCTGGCGTGGCCCTAGTGCCTCACCCCGAAAATCTGCCGCGCTTCCGCCGGGCTCGCGATCTCGCGGCCGGCGCGGCGTGCGCAGGCGGCGAGGCCTTCGACGAGCTGCCCGTTCGACGTCACCTTGGTGCCGTCGCCGAGATAGAACGTGTCCTCGAGCCCGCTGCGCAGATGGCCGCCGAGGTCGGCGGCGCGCTGATGCAGCGGCCAGATCTCGGCACGGCCGATCGCGGTGACTTGCCAATGCGCGTCCGGTGCCTTCAGCTTCAACAGGATCGGCAACAGCTCCGGATCGGCCGGCATGCCCGAGGCAACGCCCATGACGAAATTGTATTCAAGCGGCCCGGAATACATCCCTGTCTGCCGATACATCCCGACGCAACGCACGATGCCGACATCGAAGCACTCGAATTCGGGAATGGTGCCGGCCACCTTCATCACGTCGAGATAGTCCTGCACCTTCTCGACGGCGTTATCGAACATCATCGGCGGCCAGGCCCAGGTGTTGTCGGCCTTCACCTTGAGATAATTCAGCGAGCCGGCATTGCAGGCGGCGATCTCGGGCCTGGTCTCGCGCACGCAATCGAGCGCACCCCGGTAGTTCGGGCCCGAGGTGCCGGTGGTGTGGTTGATGATCACGCCCGGGCAGGCCTCGCGGATTGCCTGCTGGATCTCCTTGCTGACGCTGACATCCCATGACGGCAGGTGGCCCTTGTTCGGCTCCTGCTGCCGCAGATGGATGTGCATGATGCTGGCGCCGGCGTTGAACGCGGCCTTGGCCTCGCGCGCCATCTGTTCCGGCGTCACCGGAACGTTGTGCTGCTTCGGGTCGGTAAGCACGCCGTTCAGCGCGCAGGTGATGACGGCCTTGTCGCTCATGAGTCTCTTGTCCGCTTTGCAGCGCACATGCGCTGCTGATTTCGCCATGATGAGAACTTTGCCCTCGCGCCATCTTGCGTTGACTGGCTAAGTGGATGCGCTCACGGCACAATCCGTCGTCAGCCGGTTAACACAAGACGCGACGCCCGCGTCACGCCTAACCTTACTGCCAAGCAGAAGCGGCGCAACAAGCCGGCATCACGGGGAGAACGTCATGGTCTCGATCAACCGGCGCAGATGGCTCACCGGCGCGGCAGGCGCGGGACTTGCCGCGGTCACGGGTCTTAAGCCTTCGCTGGCCGACGACACGCCAGGCGTCACCGCGACCGAGATCAGGATCGGCAGCACCACCTCCCTGAGCGGCCCGGTATCCGCGCTCGGCGTGCAGGCGCGCTGCCAGGAAGCCTATTTCAAGATGTTGAACGAGCAGGGCGGCATCGCCGGCCGGCAGATCAAATACATCTACTACGACGACGCGTTCAATCCGGCGAAGACGGTCGAGCAGGTGCGCCGTCTGATCGAAAGCGACAATGTCGCCTTCCTGTTCAACATGCTCGGCACCGCGCCGAATTCGTCGGTCGTCAAATACATCAACGCCGCCAAGGTGCCGCATCTGTTCCTGTCGGTGAATGGCGACAAATGGGGCGACTACAAGACCTATCCCTGGACCATGGGCTTTGCGCCGAGCGCGCGGACCGAGGCCCAGGTGTTCGTCAAATATGCACTGAGCCAGAACAAGAACGCGAAATTCGCGGTGCTCTACCAGAACGACGACCTCGGCAAGGATTTCGTCGCCGGGGCCAAGGACGTGCTCGGCGAGCGGTTCGCGACCGCAGCCGTGGTGGCCTCGCACGAGGTTACCGATCCCACGATCGATTCCCAGATCGTTGCGCTGCGCGGCGCAAACCCGGATGTGCTGATCTCCGGCACCACGGCAAAGTTCTGTGCACAGTCGATCCGCAAGATCTATGAGCTCGGCTGGAAGCCGATGCACTTCATCGCCAGCGGCGCCGCCTCGATCTCATCGACCATCGCGCCTGTCGGCCTCGACAAGTCGCAGGGCACGATCTCGTCGGCCTATGTCAAGGACGTCGCCGACCCGGCCTGGGCCAACGATCCCGGCGTGAAGAATTTCCTCGCCTTCATGGAGAAGTACTTCCCCGACGGCAATCCGAAGGAGGGCTACAACCTCTACGCCTACACGGTGGCGCAGGTGCTGAAGATCGTGCTCGAGCAATGCAAGGGCAATTTCACGCGCGACAACATCATGGCGCAGGCCAACAACCTGAAGGACATCGAGGTTCCGACGCTGTTGCCCGGCATCCGCGTCAACACCAGCCCGACCAATCATCACCCGCTGCAGCAACTTCAGCTGCAACGGATCGAAGGTCCCGGCTGGCTGCGGTTCGGCGAGGTGATCCAGGGCGCGAATTTGTAACCGAAGAAGAATCCCAAATTCCACGTGTCGTCCCGGCGAAAGCCGGGACCCATAACCACGGCCGTCAATTGCTTCACGAGATCTCTGCCATCCCGCATCACGGAAAGATCACGCGGTATGGGTCCCGGCTCCCGTGCGCAATTGCGCACTAGGCCGGGACGACAGCGGAGGTTAGGTCAGCGCGCGCTCGCTCCCGGCTTGCCCGGTGCGGTAGATCGCAAGGTCCCGCGAGCCGGAGAAGATCGCGCGCGGCTTCAGGCCGTAGAAGCGCCGAATCGAGTGGCTGAAATGCGTGCTGTCGGGATAGCCGATATCCTGCGCGAGATGCGCGAGGTTGATGTCCTGGTTGGCGAAGTGCAGCAGATGCCGCGCGCGCTTCCAGGCGCGGAAGGAGCGGAACGAGATTCCGGTCTCCTCCTTGAACAGATGCAGGAAGCGCGAGGGCGATAGCCCGGCTTCCGCGGCGCAGCCCGCCGCGGTCACCGGCTCGCCGGAGAACTGCCCGATGCGGCCGATCGCGCGCACGACCCGCGGATCGAGCACGCGCTGCGGCAGCGCGTCGCCGAAGCACATGGTGTCGAACTCGGCATTCGCGATCGCGTCGCGATGTTGCATCTCGGCGAGCGTCGCATAGGCGTTGCGGATGCGATTGGCGAACAGATGAGAGTCCGGTCCTTGCAGGCGGCGGGCGACGGCTTCGAGCGTGCCGTCGGGCACGCTTTCCGGCTCGATCGCAACGCAGATCGCCGAACGATATTCGCTGGTGATGGTGTGGCGCAGGTTCGGCATCGTCACCGCGAGTTCGCCATGCGACTCGCGGCCTTCGCTGGTCGACAGATGCAGCCCGTCGCGGATCGCGACATAGACGTGGAATGCGCCGGGACAGCGCTCGCGCGGGCGGCCGAGCAGCCCGGCATAGAACACCCGTTCCGGCGTAATCAGCATCCGGTGACCGGATTGCTGGCTGGAGCTCTGGCACTTCGCGTCCACGATCGCGTCCATGGCGGTTCCTCCTCGCGCGGCTCTTTGGGCCGCTGCGGCGGAGCTACCATAACGCAAATTCGAGGCCTGTCACCGATGTGAAGAGTCGTCATTCCGGGGCGATGCGACGCATCGAACCCGGAATCTCGAGGTTCCGGGTCTGGCCCTTCGGACCATCCCGGAACGACAGCGTAGGTTACGGCCGCGCCCGCGGCGCAACGTTCTGTTCCTGACCGGCTTTTTGCTCCGCCGCGACCGCGCGCTGGTAACCGTCGCGCTGCTGCAGCCGCGCCCAATAGGCCGCGACATTCGGCCCGAAATCCTTGGCGAGGCCGATATTGCCGGCGAGACGGAGCGCATAACCGTTGGCGATGTCGGCCGCGGTGAAGCGTTCCGCGCAGAGGAATTCCGACTTCGAGGCGGCGGCCTCGACCGCACGCAGCCGGCCCAGGAACCATTTTGCATAGTCGCCCGAGACCTGCGGGTTGCGCCGCTCCTCCGGCTCGAGCTGGCTGTAGCGGAGCACCAGCGTCTGCGGAAAGGTCAGCGTTGCGTCGGAAAAATACATCCAGTTCAGGAACGCGCCATAGGCCGGCTCGTCGACGCCGACAATCAGCGGCGTCGGGCCGTATTTGGTGCCGAGATAGTGGCAGATGCCGGAGGACTCCGTCATCCTGGTCTCGCCATCGATCATGAACGGGATGGTGCCGAGCGGATTGATGCCGAGATATTCCTTGGCGAACACCCGCGGCGGGAACGGCAGCATCTTCAGCTCATAGGCAAGCCCAAGCTCCTCCAGCATCCACAGCGGACGGAACGAGCGCGCGGCATCGCAATGATAGAGCGTGATCATCAGGCGTTTCCCTTTTGCTTCAGGCCAGGCAGCGTGCCCATCATCTTGCACAATACCATGAGCATGACCTCGTCGGCGCCGCCGCCGATCGATGTCAGGCGGCTGTCGCGATAGGCGCGGCTGACCGGCGTCTCGTTGGTGAAGCCCATGCCGCCCCAATATTGCAGGCAGGCGTCGGTGAGCTCGCGGCCGAGCCGGCCGGCCTTCAGCTTGGCCATGGTCGCGAGCCGGGTCACGTCCTCGCCGGCCACCAGCGCCTCGCCGGCACGATAGATCAGCGAGCGCAGCAGCTCGACCTCGGTCTGCATTTCCGCGAGCTTGAAGTGCACCACCTGGTTGTCGAGGATCGAGCCGCCGAACGCCTTGCGGTTGCGAGTGTAGTCGATGGTCTCGTTGATGATGAATTCATGCGCCTTCAGGCAGGCGGCCGCCCCCCACAGCCGCTCCTCCTGGAACTGGATCATCTGGTAGGTGAAGCCCTGGCCTTCCTCGCCGATCCGGTTGCGCTTCGGGACCCGGACATTGTCGAAGAAAATCTGCGCGGTATCGGAGGAGCGCATGCCGAGCTTGTCGAGCTTGCGCGCGACCTGCACGCCCTTGGTCTTCATGGGCACGCAGATCAGCGACTTGTTGCGATGGACCGGGCCGTCGCTGGTGTTGGCGAGCAGGCAGATCCAGTCGGCCTGGGTGCCGTTGGTGATCCACATCTTGCCGCCATTGATGACGTAGTCGTCGCCGTCGGAGCGCGCACTGGTCTTGATCGAGGCGACGTCGGAGCCGGCGCCGGGCTCGGAGACGCCGATGCAGGCGACCTGATCGCCGGCAATCGCCGGCGCCAGAAATTCGCGCCGCACCTCGTCGGAGCCGAACCGCGCCAGCGCCGGCGTCGCCATGTCGGTCTGCACCCCGATCGCCATCGGCACGCCGCCGCAGGTGATGGCCCCTAACTCCTCGGCCATCATCAGCGCGTAGGAATAATCCAGTCCCTGGCCGCCGAACTCGACCGGCTTGTTGAGGCCGAGGAAGCCGAGATTGCCGAGCTTCTTGAACAGCTCATGCGCCGGGAAGATGTCGGCCTTCTCCCATTCGTCGACATGAGGGTTGATCTCGGCCGCAATGAACTTCTGTAGTGCGCGGCGCGGCTCGTCGTGGTCGGCGGTGAAGAGCATGTTTATCTCGTGTTTTCTCGTCGTCTTTCTTCACCTCCCCCTGAAAGGGGGAGGTCGGAACGCTCGGCAACGCCGAGCGGGCCGGGTGGGGGTCACACCGGCAGTTGGACTCGCGGCGTGACCCCCACCCTGCCCTCCCCCTTTCAGGGGGAGGGTGTTTCCTCTCTCGCAGCTCAACTTGCCGCTGTTCTCACAATCCCATCTGCCGGCTCGCGAGATCCTTCATGATCTCCTCGGTGCCGCCGCCGATCGCGTTGACCTTGACCTCGCGGTAGATGCGCTCGACCTTGACGCCGCGCATGAAGCCGGCGCCGCCGAAGATCTGCACCGCTTCGGAGGCGCAGTGCGCCATGGTCTGGGTCGCCTGATTCTTCATCATGCAGATCTCGGCGACCGGGCTTTCGCCCTGGCCGAGCCGCCAGGCCAGCATCTCCAGCATCGCCTGCGAGGCCGCGACCTTCTGCGCCATGTCGACGATCTTGTGCCTGATCACCTGGTGCTGGGCGATCGGCTTGCCGAACGTCTTGCGCTCCTTGGCATAGGCGATCGCCTCGTCGAGGCAGACGCGCGCATAGGCAGTGCAGCTCGCCGCCATGCCCATGCGCTCGCTGTTGAAGTTCTGCATGATGATCTTGAAGCCCTGCCCCTCCTCGCCGATCAGGTTCTCGGCCGGCACGCGGCATTCGTCGAAGTGAAGTGTCGCGGTATCCGAGGCCCACCAGCCCATCTTCTTCAGCTTGGTGCGGGACAGGCCGGCCGTATTGCCTTCGATCAACAGCAGGCTGACGCCGCCCGGGCCCTCGCCGCCGGTGCGCACCGCGACCGTCAGATAGTCGGCGCGCATGCCCGAGGTGATGAAGGTCTTCTCGCCGGAGACGACGTAGTGGTCGGCGTCGCGCCGCGCCCTGGTGCGCAGGTTCGCGACATCGGAGCCGCCGCTCGGCTCGGTGATCGCGAGCGCGGAGATCTTCTTGCCGGCGAGCACGTCCGGCAGCACCCGCGCCTTGACCTCGGGCCGCGCGGCGCGCGCGATCGGCGGCGAGCCGATGGTATGGCTCATCAGGCTCGATGAGACGCCGCCGGCGCCGGCACGCGCCAGCTCCTGCGAGGCCACGATCTTCATGAACTGGTCGGCGGCGATGCCGCCATACTCTTCCGGGAAGCCAAGGCCGAGCAGCCCGATCGCAGATGCCTTGGCATAGAGCTCGCGCGGAAACTCTCCGTCCTCGTCCCATTGATGGGCATAAGGCTCGATTTCCCTGGCAACAAAGCGCCGCATCACCTCGCGAAAGGCCTCATGCTCGCCGGTGTAGAACGGGTTTGCCATCCGCGTGCTCCGTTGATTCTTCCCTCCGACGATGTCCGGATTTCGCCCGGTTCACTTGCGTCGAGTGGCTGCCATCAGTGCCGAGGCCCGGTCCGGCGATTTGCCAGCCACTAAACGCAAGACAGCATCCTTATACGCCCCCTCCACTGCCAATTCATGGCATCAATTGAGCCAGGAACAGGCGGCGCAAGACTGCCGTTCCGGAGGAGGGAAATTTGCCGGTTCGTTATTACGACTGGATCGCGCATCATCGCCGGCGCACGCCGGACAAGATGGCGCTTGTCGATCTCGCCAGCGATCGCCGCTTCAGCTACGCGGAGCTCGACGCCCGCGTGTCGCGGCTCGCCGCCTGGCTGCGCGATGGGCTCAAGGTTGCCCGCGGCGACCGCGTCGCGGTGCTGGCACTGAACGCGACGGATACGCTGGAGGTGCAGTTCGCCTGCTTCCGGATCGGCGCGATCTTCCTGCCGCTCAACACCCGCCTCACCGTTCCCGAGCTGCGCTACATTACCGGCGACGCCGCGCCGAAGGTGATGATCCACGACGACGATCTCGCCGAGACCGCGCTTGCGGTGGCAAAGCTCTGCAATGTCGCTGCGACCGTGAGGCTCGGCCCAGGCGGCGCCTATGAGGCCGGCATCGCGGCAGCCACGCCACTCGAGCGGTTCGAGGAGGTCATGCTCGATGACATCTCGACCATCATGTACACATCGGGGACGACGGGCCAACCGAAGGGCGCGATCATCACGCATGGGATGACGTTCTGGAATTGCGTCAATCTCGGCGGCCCCGCCTACATCTCGCCGGCCTCGGTGCTGCTGACGGTGCTGCCGCTATTCCACACCGGCGGGCTGAATTGCTATACCAACCCGGTGCTGCATGCCGGCGGCACTGTGCTGATCATGCGCGCCTTCGATCCCGGCGAGGCGCTGAAGCTGATCGGCGATCCCTTGCAGGGCATCAACGTGTTCTTCGGCGTGCCCGCGATCTACCAGTTCATGGCGCAGCACCCGGCCTTCGCATCAGCGGATTTCAGCCGCCTCGTCATTGGCGGCGTCGGCGGCGCGCCGATGCCAGTGCCGCTGCTCAAGACCTGGGAGGCGCGCGGCGTCGCGCTGCAGCAGGGCTACGGCATGACCGAGACGTCGCCGGCGGTGATGGTGCTCGACCGCGAGGATGCGGCGCGCAAAGCCGGCTCCTCCGGCAAGCCGGTGCTGCATACCGAGGTCCGCATCGTGCGGCCCGACGGCAGCGATGCGGCGGTCGGCGAGCTCGGCGAACTCTGGGTCAGGGGGCCGAACATCACGCCGGGCTACTGGAACAGGCCGGACGCCAATGCCTCCTCCTTCACCGACGGCTGGCTGCACACCGGCGACGCCACGCGGATCGACGAGGAAGGCTTCTACTACATCGTCGACCGCTGGAAGGACATGTACATCTCGGGCGGCGAGAACGTCTATCCGGCCGAGGTCGAGAGCGTGCTGCATCAACTGGCGGCCGTCGCCGAAGCCGCCGTGATCGGCATCCCCGACGAGCAATGGGGCGAAGTCGGCATGGCGATCATTGCCGTGAAATCAGGCCATTCGCTGACCCCGGCCGAGGTCCACGCGCACTGCCAGGCCAATCTGGCGCGGTTCAAATGTCCGCGCCTGATCGAATTCATCGAGGTCCTGCCGCGGAACGCGACAGGCAAAATTCATAAGCCGACGCTCCGGCAGCAATTCAGCCGGCCGAAGCCAACCGATACCGCGGCGTGAGCCAGATGCGCGCCGCGCGTTCCGGATTTCGCCGCGACAAGGATTGCCCCGCTGCCGTCTGCCGGGACCGGCTGCGGGTTCGTTGCGTAAGTCCCCAACCAGGATCAATCGAGGAAATTGCCTTTATGAAAACAACAACACTGTCGCTGCTGGCAGCCGCCACGGCGCTCTGCCTGCTCTCCACCCAGGCCGCCTTTGCACAAAAGAAGTATGATACCGGCGCCTCCGACACCGAGATCAAGATCGGCAATGTCGAGGCCTATAGCGGTCCCGCCTCCGCCTACGGCGTTATCGGCAAGACCGAAGAAGCCTATTTCAAGATGATCAACGACCAGGGCGGCATCAACGGCCGCAAGATCAACTGGATTTCCTATGACGACGGCTACTCGCCGCCAAAGACCGTGGAGCAGATCCGCAAGCTGATCGAGAGCGACGAGGTCTTCCTGGTGTTCAACGCGCTGGGCACGCCGACCCAGACCGCGGTGCAGAAGTATCACAACGCCAAGAAGGTGCCGCAGCTCTTCCTCGCCACCGGCGCCAGCAAGTGGAACGATCCGAAGGATTTCCCATGGACCATGGGTTTCCAGCCGAGCTATCGCGTCGAGGCGCGGATCTTCGGCAAGTACATCCTGAAGGCCAAGCCGGATGCCAAGGTCGCGATCTTCTATGCCAATGACGATTTCGGCAAGGACTACCTGGCCGGGTTGAAGGAGGTGCTCGACAAGTCGTCGGTCAAGATCGTAGCCGAGGAAAGCTACGAGACCACCGAGCCGTCGATCGATTCCCACATCGTCAAGCTGAAGGACACCGGCGCCGACGTGTTCGTCAACATCTCGACGCCGAAATTCGCGGCGCAGGCGATCAAGAAGATCGCCGAGATCGGCTGGAAGCCGATGCACGTGATGACCGACGTCTCGATCTCGATCGGCGCGGTCATGAAGCCCGCCGGGCTCGAGGCCTCGGAAGGCGTGCTGTCGGCCGGCTATCTGAAGGACGCGTCCGATCCGCAGTGGAAGAATGACGAGGGCATGAAGAAGTTCATGGCCTTCGCCGAGAAGTACATGCCGGGCGCCAACCTCGCCGACGCCAATCTGGTCTATGGCTACGCCGCGGCGCAGACCATGGTGCAGGTGCTGAAGCAGGCCGGCGACAACCTGACGCGTGAGAACGTGATGAAGCAGGCCGCGAGCCTGAAGGACTTTGCGCCCGACACGCTGATTCCCGGCATCAGGATCAACACCAGCGCGACCGACTTCGCGCCGGTCGAGCAGCTCAAGATGATGCAGTTCAAGAACGGGCAGTGGGAGCTGTTCGGCGACATCATCAGCGCCGAGACCGGCGGCTAGTCGAGCCTGTCATTCCGGGGCGCTCGCGATCGCGAGCGAACCCAGAATCTGGAGCTCGTGGATCGAGATTCCGGGTTCGCGCTCACGCGCGCCCCGGAATGACCAGCTTCAACTACCCGGCAAGAAAATCGCGAACGGCTCATCGATCGTCCGACGCAGATGCTCGCGATAGGCGGCGTAGTTCGCGTCATCCGCCGACACCCGGCCGAGGCTTGGCTTGGGTACATTCTTCACCGGCAGGAACGCGATCGGCGCGGCGACCGGCGTCAACAGCGAACCGCGGCCGGCGAGCAGCGTCGTGATGATGCCGTACATCTCGCCGGAATTGCGCGGGCGCGACACCGTGATCACGCGATGCTGGCCGTGCCTATTGGTCACGAGGTAGACGAAGCCGGATTCATTGGGCACCGCCACCTCGCCATACTGGGTGTAATCGGCATCCTGCCGTTCGCCCTCGCGAAAGCCGAGCGACGATGCCGCTTCGTCCCAGGCGATCTCGGTGCGATAGGCGTAGAGCGCGCCCTGTTCGCCGAACGACGGACGCACCGTGATGTAGGTGCCCTCGATCCGCGCCACTGCGCGGCGCGAATAGGACCCGAGACTGTCGGGTGCGATCCCGCCATTGGCGGGTGCGGCCATCGTGACCGTCTCCGGCAGCTTGCGCAAGGACACGCCCAGCGCCTGCTCCAGCCGCACCGTGGTCGCCAGCGTGAACGGGCGGCGGCCGCCGAGCACCTTCTCCAGGGTAGAGAGGCTGAGCTTGGCCTGCTCGGCCAGCGTCTGCCGCGAGATGCGACGGCGCGCGATTTCCTCGCGGATGGTCTCCGCGACCTGCTGGCTCTGCTCGGCGGATAGCTGCTTGTCAGGCGTCGGCATCCAGATTCCTGCCCGGTTCCCCTTGATTCCGCGCAGTCTAGCAGACCGGACAATCCATCACCAAACCGCACAAACCCGCCTCAGCCGGCGGCGGGCCGCGCCGGACGGCGGCCAATCATTGCCGATCATTCTGCTCGCGCCAAAACCGCCGTTCTCCATGATCGCGAGGCAGCGAAAGCCTCGCTCGGGAGTGACGAAAATGACGATTTACGATGCATGTGAGAGCAGCCCGCAAATCCGCCTGTCGCGCAGGATGCGCATTGTGCTGTTCTTTCTGGTGGAAGGTGTGGCCGCGCTGGTGATCGGCTTTGCGACCTTGTTCGTGAGTTTCGATCCGGTGTGGTCGGCCGAACTGCCGCGACAGGCGGTGCTGCGGCCGAGCGATGCGCGTTCCGGCTCGCTGCTGTTCAAGACCTACGACGGCTATGCCGACGCGACCAGGCTCGGCATTGACGTCGACCTCACGGTGTCGGGGCCGACCGTCCGCGCCCGCGTCACGCAGATCTTCCGCAACCCGACCAAGGACTGGGTGGAGGCGACGTATGTCTATCCGCTGCCGGCGGGCGGCGCGGTCGACACGCTGAAGATGGTGGTCGGCGACCGCGTCGTGGTCGGCGACATCAAGGAGCGGCAGCAGGCTCGCGCGATCTACGAGCAGGCCAAGCAGAACGGCCAGAAGGCCGCGCTCACCGAACAGGAGCGGCCCAACATCTTCACCAATTCGGTCGCCAATATCGGCCCCGGCGAAACCGTGCTGGTGCAGATCGAATATCAGGAGCCGGTGCAGCAGAACGGCAACGAGTTCTCGCTGCGGGTGCCGATGGTGGTCGGCCCGCGCTACAATCCGCGCCCGGTGGTGCAGAGCGTCGATCTCCGCGCCGACGGCAACGGCTGGGGCGCCACCACCACCGATCCCGTGCCGGACCGCGACCGCATTGCGCGCGAAGTGCTCGATCCGGCGGAAAATGCGCCGGTCAATCCGACCAACGTCACGGTGCACCTCAACGCCGGCTTTCCGCTCGGCGAGGTGAAGAGCCATTTCCACCGGGTCAAGATCGAGAGCCCGGACAGCACTACGCGGCTCGTCAAGCTCGCCGAAGGCCCGGTGCCGGCCGATCGTGATTTCGAGCTGACCTGGAAGCCGGCCGCCGAGAAGGCGCCGTCGGTCGGGCTGTTCCGCGAGCATGTCGGCAATTCCGACTATCTGCTCGCTTTCGTCACCCCGCCGTCGGTCGAGCAGGCGCAACAGAAAACGTTGCCGCGTGAGGTGATCTTCGTGATCGACAATTCCGGTTCGATGGGCGGCACCTCCATCATCCAGGCCAAGGCGAGCCTGATTTACGCGCTCGGCCGCCTGCAGCCGGCCGACCGCTTCAACGTGATCCGCTTCGACGACACCATGGACACGCTGTTCCCGTCGCCGGTCGCGGCCAACAGCGCCAATATCGGCAACGCGACGGCGTTCGTCAGCGCGCTGCAGGCCCGCGGCGGCACCGAGATGGTGCCGGCGATGCGCGCGGCGCTGTCCGACACCAGCCATGACGACGCCAATTACGTCCGCCAGGTCGTATTCCTGACCGACGGCGCCATCGGCAACGAGCAGCAATTGTTCGAGACCATCAACGCGCTGCGCGGCCGCTCGCGGGTGTTCATGGTCGGCATCGGTTCGGCGCCGAACACCTATCTGATGACGCGCGCCGCCGAGCTCGGCCGCGGCACCTTCACCCATATCGGCTCGGTCGAGCAGGTCGACGAGCGCATGCGCGGTCTGTTCGCCAAGCTGGAGAATCCCGCGGTGACGAATCTCTCCGCGAAATTCTCCGAGGCGACGGCCGACCTGACGCCGTCGGCACTGCCCGACGTCTATCGCGACGAGCCGCTGGTGCTGGCCGCCAAGCTCGACAAGCTGGCCGGCTCGGTCGAGATCAAGGGCCGCATCGGCGACCGCCCATGGAGCGTGACGCTGCCGCTCGCGAATGCCGCTGAAGGCAAGGGCCTGTCGAAACTGTGGGCGCGCCGCAAGATCGCCGATGCCGAGGTGGCGCGCACCACGCGGCAGCAGAGCCTCGAGGACGCCGACAAGACCATCCTCGCGCTGGCGCTGGAGCATCAACTCATCACACGGCTGACCAGCCTTGTCGCGGTCGACAAGACGCCGAGCCGTCCCGACGGCGAGCCGTTGAAGCTCTCCGAGTTGCCGCTCAACCTGCCCGCCGGCTGGGATTTTGCGAAAGTGTTCGGCGAGCGTCCGAGTCTGCCGGCCGTACCGAGCGAGCGTCGCGCCGACGCCGGCGACGGCAAGCTGCAGCTCGCTGCGCTGAAGCGGTCACCGGTCGCCACACAAGGTCCCGGCACGATCCAGCTGCCGAAGACCGCGACTGATGCGGAGCTGAAGATGATCGCGGGCGTGATCCTGCTCACGGTGAGCTTTCTTCTCCTGATGTTCAACCGGCGTCAGACGTCGCCCCAATGACGTCGGATGAAAGGAGGAGGTGCCCCCCGACCTCCTCCTTCAAGAGCGCGCGCGGCCTTCCCACCCGTCCCCCAAGGGGCCGCGCGCGCAACTCTTCCTCAACTCGCAATGTCATTCCGGGGCGATGCGCAGCATCGAACCCGGAATCTCGAGATTCCGGGTCTGGTCCTTCGGACCATCCCGGAATGACAGCAACAGGCGCAACAATGCCCCGCTTCGTCCCATCCCTCGCCTTCGCTCTCATCGGTGTGATCCTGTTCGGCCAGGGCGCCTATATCCATGCCAAGGCGCTGCTGGCGCAGGTGCTGCTGGAGCGCGCCTTCGCACAGAGCATCGCGACCGGCCAGCCGGTGAAGCCGTGGAGCTGGGCCGATACCTGGCCGGTGGCGCGGATCGAGGTGAAGCGCCTGCACGCCTCCGCGACCGTGCTTGCCGGCAGCAGCGGCCAGGCACTGGCGTTCGGCCCCGGCCATGTCGAGCAGACCGTCGATGCCGGCGAGCGGGGCGTCGCGGTCTATTCCGCGCACCGCGACACGCATTTTCGCTTTCTCAGGGATGTCACAATCGGTGACGAGATCGACGTCACGCGAAGCGACGGCAAGATGTTTCGCTATCGGGCCGATCGCAGCTCGGTGGTCCGATTCGATCAATCCGGCATCGATCCGACTACTGACCGGTATGAACTGGTGCTGTCGACCTGCTGGCCGTTCGACGCGCTGACGGCAGGCCCTGAGCGCTACTTGCTGCACGCGACCTTGATCGAAACGGATTCGCACGCGCGCGAATCGGGTTCCTGATAGGCAATCAATTTTGCGCCTGCCGGGATATTGCGCGCGGTGCCCTGACCTGCGCCAGCATGAGTTGCTACCCCCTTTCCCTCGCCATAAAAACAATGAAAAATCGCGCGCCTCACGGTGATCCGCCGTGGCCAGAGGAAACAAAGACAACAAGGATAAGGGCAGGCTCCATGGAAGCTTTCGCAAGCACCGCGTCTCACGTGTCCCACGAATGGGCGCCGCCCGCTGACGCCAGCGATATCGTCAAGAGCATCCACGCGATGCTGCATCCGCGCAACATCGTGCTGGTCGGTGCCACCGACAAGCCCGGCAATTACGCCGAACGGATCTGGAACAATCTGGTCAAGTACGGATATGCCGGCGGCCTTTATCCGATCAACGCCAAGCGCGAAGCGATCTGGGGCGTCACCTGCTACAAGGACTTCGCCAGCCTTCCCGAGAAGCCCGACCATGTGCTGGTGCTGGTGCCGGCCCGGTTTGCGGTGCAGGTGATCCGCGATGCGGCCGCGGCCGGCGCGCGCTCGGCGACGATCGTCACCTCCGGCTTCAGCGAGCTGCAGGATGAGGAGAGCCAGCGCCTCGCGGTCGAGCTGAAGCAGGCGATCAAGGAGACCGGGCTCGCCGTCACCGGCCCCAACTGCCTCGGCAATCTCAGCGCCGGCGAGAACCTGTTCACCAATATCGACGACCGCATCGTCACCATGGAGCAGGGCGCGGTGGCGATCGCCGGCCAATCCGGCGCGATCGTGATGGCGATCCGCCAGGCGCTGGAGGATCGCGGCGTCGGCGTCGGCTACATGGTCACGACCGGCAATGAATCCGGCCTCGAGACCCCGGACCTGATGAGCTACTTTGCCGCCGATCCGAGCATCCGCGTCATCGTGGTCTATCTTGAAGGCGTCAGGAACACGAAGGTATTCCGCGATGCCTGCAAGGCCGCGCGCGCCGCCGGCAAGCCGGTGATCGCGCTCAAGCTCGGCGCCTCCGAGGGCGGCCGCGCCGCGGCGATGGCCCATACCGGCGCGCTTGCCGGCTCGATCGAGACCTTCGATGCGATCTCGACCCGCGAAGGCGTGATCCGGGTGCGTGGGCTGGATGAACTGATCGAGACCACCGAGTGCTTCGTCCATGCCGATCCGCCGAAGGGCAATCGCCTCGCGGCGGTATCGCTATCGGGCGGCAAGCGCGGCCTTCTGATCGACGCGTTCTATTCCGCCGGGCTGAATTTTGCGCCGCTGAGCCCGAGCGCCTCGGAGCAGTTGGCGAAGATGCTTGGCCCCGGCAGCATCGTCGGCAATCCGCTCGACGCGGGCTTTGCCGCGGTGGTCGATCCCTCCGTCTACATGAAGTCGATCAAGATCATGATCGACGATCCCGACACCGACATCGTCATCATCGATGCCGAGCTGCCGAAGGCGCCGCACGAGCTGCGCGAGCGCAATCTGCGCATCGTCAACGAGATGGCCGGCCAGGCCAACAAGCCCGTGATCTATATCAGCGCGATGTCGATCGGCTTCACCGAGTTCACCAAGGGGCTGCGCAAGTCGCTGCCCGATATCGCGGTCATGCAGGGCCTCGACCGCGCGGTCGGCGCGATCAAGTCGCTGATCGAATATGCCGGCCTGCGCAAGGAGGTGCCCGATATCGCCTCGAGCTCGAAGGCATCGGCGCGCGCGGTGCTGGAGAAGACGCTGAAGGCCGCCAACGGCGCCGCCGCGCTCGACGAGGTCGCCTCGAAGAAGCTGCTCAAGGCCTACGGCATCCCGATCTCAAAGGAAGGGGTCGCGCAGACCGCGGCCGAGGCCGTGAAGATCGCCAAGCAGATCGGCTTCCCGGTGGTCGCCAAGGTTGTCAGCCCCGACATCCTGCACAAATCCGATATCGGCGGCGTGGTGCTGAATCTCGCCAATGCAGCCGAGGTGAAGAAGGCGTTCAACGACATCACCGCGCGGGTGAAGAAGCTGAAGGGCAAGCCGAAGCTCGAAGGCATCTTGATCGCGCAACAGGTCAAGGCCGACCTCGAGCTCGTGGTCGGCGCCTCGCTCGACGCCGAGATGGGCCCCGTCGTGCTGTTCGGCACCGGCGGCGTCGACATCGAGCTGATGAAGGACGTCGCGCTCGCCGGCGCGCCGCTCGACGCCGCCGAGGCCAAGGAGCTGATCGCCAGGACCAAGGCCGGGGTCAAGATGAAGGGCTATCGCGGCAAGCCCGCGCTGCACAAGCCGTCGGCAGTGAAGGCGCTGGTCGGTCTTTCCAACCTGATGGCCGACGCCAATGGCCGCATTGCCTCGATCGACGTCAACCCGTTCCTGATCAACAGCAAGCTCGGCGTCGCCGTCGACGGGCTGATCGTGCTGAACAACGCCGCCGCGAACAAGGCGGCGGGGCATTAGGCTCGATCGTCATGCGCGGCCTTGACCCGCGCATCCATCATCAGAAGTAAGTCGTTTCCGGATGGATTGCCGGGTCAAGCCCGGCAATGACAACCGTCGTCAGAAGCTCGCACCCCACTGCCGCGCGGTCTGCATCACCCAGTCGCGATAGAGTGTCAGCGGCGTCACGCCGGTGATGCCGCCGCAGCCGGCGGCGCCGTTCGGTCCCGTCGACCAGCTCACCACGCCGACGATTGCGGGGCCGCCTTGCTTGTCCTCGAACACCGGCGCGCCGGAATCGCCGGTGCAGGCCCCGAGCCCGTCGCGCACGCCCTGCCCGACCGGATCGACGAGACGGATCTGCAACGTGCCGGGCTTGCCGCTCGCGATCAGGCCGGCGACACGGGTGGCGCCGCCGCTTTTGCCGTCACCGCGCACGGTGACGCCGACGCCCGCGATGGTGAAGCGACCGCCGACCTGGATCGGAATGTTTGGCATGCCGAGCGCGGCGGGCGCCTTGCCTGCGGCCGGCGCCGCGAGCTGCAGCAGTGCGACATCGGCGGTCGCGACATGATTGGCCATCGCCTGCATCCGGAAGCCGGGATGGATCGCAACCGTCCTGACGTCCTGCAGCGTCGGCTGCCTGTCCGAGCCATATTCGACGATCTTGTAATCGGCGCCGGGCTGCACGCAATGCGCCGCGGTCAGCACGACCTTCGGAGCGATCAGCGCACCGGTGCAGAAATTGCCGCGCGAGCCGACGATGGTGACGACGGAGCGTGCAACGCCATCCGTCGACGGCGCGCCGCCGCCGACGATGGCCAGCGCCGGCGTTGCCGCCAACAGGCTGAGAAAAGCTGTCGCTCGAATCACGCTCGTCATGGAACCCTGTCGGTCGGCATCGGAATTGAGCTCATTCGAGGCGCGGCATTGCGTCGCTCGCACCAGGCTCCGGAGAACACGCAATATTGTACAGAGCATCCAGGCTTGCACGCGTCAATTGTCTAAATATCTAGGCGTCGATCACTACGCCGTTGAAGTCGCCGCCGGAATTCAGCACCGCCATCGCTTGCCGGCGCCACACATCGACGTCTTGTCGCGATACGCAACAGCTCGGATCGCGCGCCGCGCGGCCCGACGACGTTCGAATGTGAACTGCGTCTCTTGATCGCCTGCATCGGAGCCGTAATTTCGGCGCGATACGAATACAACCTCCGGCAGCATATCGCATACTTACCTTCATGACTTTCTGGATGCCGGTGCCGTTGATCTCAACACGGCGTTCCATCCGCCATTTCGTTGAGTTAGAGGATAATATGAGGATAGCGGTCGTCACGCCGATCAGGCTGTTCAGCGAGGGGCTTACCTCGAGTTTCCAGAACCACGCCGAGTTTGCGATTGCGGCGGCGGTGTCCGATCTCGCCGCCCTGCGCGAGACCCTCGAGACCGGCAATGTGAATGTCATTCTGATCGACGTCACACAGGGCATCGATCTCGATGAAGTGCGTGTGATTGCGAGCGAGCATGCGGATGTCGCGCTGGTGGCGCTCGGCCTCAACGAGGACCGGCGCGACGTGGTCCGCTGCGGTCGGGCCGGGTTCAGCGGCTACATCTCCCGGAACGCCAGCTTCGATGAGCTCTGCCGCGCGCTGTCGGACGTGGCATCGGGGCGGCTCGCCTGCAGCGCCGAGATTTCCGGCGGCCTGCTGCGCGCGCTGTTCTGCATGGAACGTCAGACGGATACGATCGACGCGGACCAGGGACTGACGCGCCGCGAAGGCGAGGTTCTCAAGCTGATCGGACAAGGCATGTCGAACAAGGAGATCGCGCGCGATCTCAATCTCAGCCTTGCGACGGTCAAGCACCACGTCCATCACGTGCTGCAGAAACTCGGCCTGCCGCGCAGGGCACAGGCGATGCGACGGGTGCGCGAAGCGCCGTGGATCGCATCATCGGCAGCGATCCCCGATCGGTCCCGCGAGCTCGACTGACATCAACATCCTGAATTCCGTGTTCGGCCGACGCGCAGTCGCGTTCGCGCGCCGGCGCGCAAATGCACGCGCATGTCTGCCCAGACGCGCACAATCGTGCGGTGGGATTGGTCCCGACTAAACCCTTCGATCGATCGTTCGAGACGCAGGATCGATCTCATGGACCGATCGATCCGTATCGTCCGGCTCGATCCTTTCTGATCCACCGCGGCGAATAGGCCTTTCGCGTCACAGCTGCCACAACTGCACCAACGCGACGACATGCCGTTCTCCTGGTTCGCTGCGTGAAAGCAAATTGCCGCGGAAGACGGATCGGCTGCACGGATTTGCGGGCAGATCAGTCGGGATTGATTTCATGAATCCAGTTGCCGACATCGCTGGTCTGGCTGCCTTGTGGCAGAGAACGTCGGGCGGCGACCCCGCGGTGAAGATCGCGATCATCGACGGCCCCGTCGATTTCAATCATCCTTCGCTCAGGCAGGCCCGCGTCGCCAGGGGCGGCGAGTTCGTCGCACCGGCTTCGCCGATGATCCAGTCCGAGCACGGCACGCATGTCACGAGCGTCCTGATGGGTACGCCCGGCAGCCCGGTGCTCGGCGTCGCGCCGAATTGCAACGCGACCGTCTTCTCGATCTATCGCGAGGACGCCTCCGGCCAGATCGAGCCGTCCTCGCAAAGCACCTTGGCGCTTGCGATCAACCAGGCGCTCGCCGCCGGCGCCGACGTCATCAATATCAGCAGCGGCCAGCAATCCGCGACCGGCCAGGCCGACCGCATTCTGGTCGACGCGGTCCGCGCCTGCGAGCGCGCCGGCAAGTTGATCGTCGCCGCTGCCGGCAATGACGGATGCCGCTGCGTCCAGGTGCCGGGCAGCCTCGCTTCGGTGCTTGCGGTCGGCGCGTGCGATCCGGCCGGCAATCCGCTGCCCTTCAGCAATTTCGGCGACGCCTATCTCGAGAACGGCATCCTCGCGCAGGGCGAAAACATCGCCGGCGCCTCGCCGGTCCGCAATATCAGCCTGCGTTCCGGAACGAGCTTCGCAGCGCCGATCGTCACCGGCGTCGTCGCTCTGCTGCTCTCGTGCCTGCGCCAGACCGGACGCAAGGCCGATCCGCAAGCCGTCCGTGCTGCGCTGCTCGAAAGCGCGGTGCCCTGCCGCAGCGACGGCAGCGCCTCGCGCTGCCTCGCCGGACGGCTCGATATTCCCGCGGCTGTCGCCGCCCTGCTTGGCGAGCAGGCGGACGCCGTCGTGCCGTCGGGTGCTACGGCCGCGTCTCCCCTCTTCCGGGGAGTGTCCGCGCGCCCTTTCGTCCAACCGTCATCCGCCGCTCAGCCAACTGCAACCAGAGAGGGTTCCATGGGAGATCTATCAGCAATGTCTGCACCATCGGCTCCGCGCATATTCGGGCCGGACGGCTCGGTCCTGCGCAGCAGCGCCGGGATCATGCCGAGCGAAGCGCAGCCTGCTGCGCCCGCAGCGCCTGCGGCCGCGCCCGTTGATCACGGCGTCGCCGCCGCGCCGATCGCGGCGCCGGCGCCCTATCCGTTTCACGCCCCCCATGCGGGCGGCGACCTGGTCTGGATGCCGACGCCGGCACCGCAGATCGTCATGCCGCCGATGATGATGCCCCAGATGGCGATGCCGGCGGCCGGCATGATGCCGCAGGCCTGGCTGCAGCCGCAGCAGCTGCCTGCGCTGATGCCGAGCAACGCGCTTCCCGTCGCGATGCCGCAGGCGCTGCCGATGTACGAAGCCCCCGCGGTTCGTACCAGCGAGAAGAGCTGCGGCTGTGGCGGCGGCATGCGTCCGCAGGGCGCCGCGGCGGAATCCACCGGACAGCTCGCGTTCCCGATCGGCCGGCTGTTCTACGATTTCGGCAAGGAGGCGCGCCTCGACTACTTCGTGCAGGCCATCGCCAATTGGCGCGACAGCCTGATCGGACGCGGCGATCCGGCGTTCGGACCGGAGCGCGACCGCTCCGGCGATACCTCGGCGCCGTACAATCCGGCGATCATGGCGCGCTATCTGCTGAACCAGGCCGAAGGCGAGAGCGCGACACCGAGCGGATCCGGCAACAACTTCCCGGATGCCGATGCCATCATCTGGACGATGACGATCGACTCGATCCCGATCTATGCGGTCAAGCCGCTCGATGTGTTCGGTCTCGGATTCTTCGCCGCGCTGATCCTGGCGCTTTGGCATCAGGAGGTCTCGCATGACGATCCATCGAACACCCGAACCGTGGTGCCGGCAGCGCGCGGCGGCGACGATACGCCGCCGACCACGCCGCCGGCTTTCCCGCCGCGCGGCGGTGTTGCGCGGATTTCGATGGCCGCTGGGTCGACAGCGCCAACACGACCAAGCTCCTGAACGGGACCGTGGTGCCGACGCTGGTGACCGACTGGCGCGGCTTCTACCAGTGGGATCTCTACACGCTGTTCGGGCCCGATCCCGACACCTGGCCGGCCGGCGCGGAAGGCTTCCTCGAGCGAATCTACAACGAGTTCCGCAATGTCGGCCTCTCGCCGCAGGATCGCGCGCTGAACTATTCCGCGATGAATGCCTACAACACGCGGAAGATCTTCACCGACGTCGCCAAGAAGGGATTGCGGCTCGATACCGTCGAGGTCGACCAGAGCGTCATCTGCCGCCCGGACTCGGTTTGTCACGACGTGACCTACCGCTTCTTCAATCCGACCCAGGTTTTGACCCAGGCGCGCGAAGTCTATCAGTACACGATCGACGTGAGCGACGTGGTGCCGGTGGCGGTCGGACCGCTGCGGCAGTGGCAGGTCTATTGACGCGATTGCTCCTCTGCGTCCGGAGGAGATCAGAACGTGGCGCGAATGCGTCACGTGGTCCAGGGGATCGACGCGATGAGCGATCCCCTGGGCGACGTCCAGCGACGGCTGCCCCGGTCGGTGCCCACCTCCCGTAGTTGCCGTCAATTCAAACCGAAAGAAGGAGCTGAACATGTACGCAAGGAACGACTTTGAGACCTTCGGCAGCGTGCGTAGCCCGATCCAGTGTGAGGGCATCGAGCGCGGACCGAAGCGGATTGCCGACGTGGCGACCAACGGGTCGGTCAACCCGCAGGGCTGGGGCGAAATCCTCGGCGGCGTCGCGCAGGCGCTGCCGGGTGTCCTCGGTGCTTTCGGCATCTGATCGCCAAACTCGGGGCCCGGCGCTGTCGGGCCCCACCCACCCTCGAGGAGGCCGACATGATGCAGAAATCCACCGCCAGGAGCCCACAGCAACAGCAGCAGAACGGTCGCCGGATCGAGCCATCCGGCAAGATCGTCGTGTCGTCAGTGGTGAGCCACGCCTCGCTGATCGCCGCGATCAGCGACCGCAACCCGATCATCGCCAAACGCACCACATCCGACGAAGACAAATCCTGACGTCGTCGTCATCACCGAACCTATGGAGCCGATGCCATGGCAAAACCGCCCCGCAAATCCGGATCCGACAGCGCCGCCTCGCCGCCGGCGGAAGCACCTTCCGCAGCGTCACGCATGGCCCAGGCGCGGCGCCCGATGGAGGCCGCTCTGGTCGCCCGCCCGAAGATCGCCACCACCCCCACTCCGCCGACAACGCCGACCTATCTGGCGCCGCCGCAGGGCCCTGGGGCTCCGCAGCAAATGCGCCATGACGGCTCGCCGCATTCGGAGGAGCGGCTCAACACCGCGATGAAGATCCTGCTCGATCCCGCGGCGCGCGCGCTGCCGAGCAAGGTCTATTCCGGACAGGCGCGAAACTGGACCCGCAGACCTTGATCGGCTCTGCGCGCCGAGCAGGCCGCGATCCGCAACCACGCACGCAACGGCCCGCCCGATCCGGCGGCGCGGCCGTTGCAGTTCGCCGGAGAGCAACATGAACGAGAACGGCAGTCCCCCTCGCATCAATCTGCGCCGTGCCGCCTTCACATGTGTGGGCCTCGGCACATTCCTGTTTCTCGCGGCCGGTACGCTGCGATGGGCCGGCGCCTGGGCGTTCCTGGTCGAGATCACGATCGGCGGGCTGATCACCGAGGCCTGGCTCGCCCGGCACGATCCGGGGCTACTGGCCGAGCGGCGCACCGCGCGCGGCCAGGCGGGCTGGGACCGCGTCATCACGACGATCATGCCGCTGCTGTGGCTGACATGGCTGCCGCTGATGGCGCTCGACGCAGTCCGCTACCAGACATCGTTCGTGCCCTTCTGGCTGCAATGCGCCGGCGCCGTGATGATCGCGGCGTCGTTCTACATCGTCTACCGGACCTACCGGGAAAACAGCTACGCCGCGCCAGTCGTGAAGATCCAGCGCGAGCGCGGGCATGCTGCGGTGACCACCGGACCCTACGCCTATGTGCGGCATCCGATCTATGCCAGCGGCCTCCTGACCTATGTCGGTACGCCGCTGCTGCTGGGATCGTGGTATGGCCTTGCCATCGTGCCTATCATGGCGGCGCTGCTCGGCTTGCGGTCGCTGATGGAGGAGCGGATGCTCACTGCCGAGCTCGACGGCTATGCCGAGTATCTCGCGCGGGTGCGCTATCGTCTGGTGCCGATGGTCTGGTGAGCTGGTTCCGCGTGGCGGATTTTGCCGCGAACTGGCGGCTTGCCTGATCGGCGGCAATTCCAATAAAGAAGGCCGGACGCGCGTTTCCCTGTTGTCCTGCAGTCGGCCGGACGATCCGAGGCGAAGCCGCCGCTTTGCAACGGGCGGGACTTTGATGGTCGAGACTTTGATGATCGAGGCAGTGATCTGGGATTTCGGCGGCGTCTTGACCACCTCGCCGTTCGAGGCGTTCGCGCGCTATGAGACCGAGCGCGGCCTGCCGATCGACATCATCCGCCGCACCAACGCCGCCAATCATCTCGAGAACGCCTGGGCCAAGTTCGAGCGCGCCGAGATCGATATCGAGGCGTTCGACGCGCTGTTCGCTACGGAATCGAAGGCGCTCGGCGCCGAGGTGCGCGGCAAGGACGTGCTGCCGCTGCTCTCCGGCGACCTGCGCCCCGAGATGGTCGAGGCGCTGAAGCGCATCAAGGCGAACTTCAAGACCGGTTGCATCACCAACAATCTGCCGGCGAACGCGATCGGCAGCCGCAGCGGACGCACGCTTTATGTCGCCGAGGTGATGGCGCTGTTCGACCACGTCATCGAGTCCGCGAAGATCGGCCTGCGCAAGCCCGACCCGCGAATCTACCGGATGATGGTGGAGACGCTGCAGGTAAACCCGAAGAACTGCGTCTATCTCGACGATCTCGGCGTCAATTTGAAGCCGGCGCGCGAGATGGGCATGACCACGATCAAGGTCGCGAGTGCCGCGCAGGCGATCGGCGAGCTTGAAGCCGCGACCGGCCTCACGCTGAGGTGAGGCGGGCTACGCGCCTATTCATGCCGCATTCACGCGGCGGCCTCTAATTGTCGGCCTCCCCCGGGTCACGGCGCGATCGCATCGTGACCCCTTTCCTGGTCTGAGCATGACGTTCCGGAAAACCGACGTCCACTTCTCCGGATCATGCCTGCGGAGGCACTTCCCATGAAACGTCTTGTCGTCGCCCTTGTCTCGGCTGGTTCGCTGCTGATCTCGGCTGCAGCGCTCGCGCAGACAACGCCGGCCCCCGCAACAGCGCCGGCGGCAGCTCCCGCGCAACAGAGCGCGTCGACGGCGGCGCCCGTGCCCGGCGCGAAGCGCGCGGCCTGCCAGAGCGCGGCGAAGGCGCTGAAGGGTCAGGAGCGGCACGACCAGATGCAGCTCTGCATGGCGCAGGCGCATCTCGACTGCCTGAAGCAGGCGATCGACCAGAAGATCACGGGCCCGCAGCGCAAGGATTTCGTGAAGAGCTGTTCGGGTTGACGGTAGCCGGGCTACGAGATTCTTCTCCTTCCCCCTGAAAGGGGGAAGATCGGGATGGGGGTCGGCCGACGCCGGTGTTGATTGAGAGAGCAGATCCCCACCCGCTTTGCTCTGGCGAGCAAAAAGACCTCCCCTTTTCAAGGGGAGGTTCGAACTACACGCTAACAAGCGTAGCCCGTATTGCGCTTGGCGGAAATACCCCGGAACCATGCGCTAACCCCATGCCTTTGCGGGCCAAACGAGCCTTGTGCTTTGCCCGCAACGAGCGCAGAACAGGTCCGAGTTCAAGATAAATCCGGAGCTGATCCTCGTGGCTGACACCAGGCCCACCGCCTCGATCGAGGCCGTGGAAAGCGGCCTCGCCGCGCAAGGCTATATTGCGAGCCGGCAGATCGCGACCGCGGTCTATCTGTCGCAGCAGATCGAGAAGCCGATCCTGGTCGAGGGCCCTGCCGGCGTCGGCAAGACCGAGCTGGCGAAGGCGATCGCCGCATGGCGCGGCATGAAGATGATCCGCCTGCAATGCTATGAGGGCCTCGACGAGGCCAAGGCGCTGTATGAGTGGAAATACGCCAAGCAGCTGCTCTACACCCAGATCCTGAAGGACAAGCTCGGCGAGGTGCTCGGCGGCGCGCAGTCGCTGGCGGCGGCGCTCGACCAGCTCCACACCTTCGGCGACGTGTTCTTCTCCAAGGAATTCGTCGAGCCGCGGCCGCTGTTGCAGGCGCTGGAGCAGCCGGCCGGCTGCGTGCTCCTGATCGACGAGATCGACAAGTCGGATGCCGAATTCGAATCGCTGCTGCTGGAAATCCTCTCGGACTTCCAGGTCACGATTCCCGAGCTCGGCACCGTCTCCGCGGTGGCGCCGCCGACCGTGATCCTGACCTCGAACAGCGAGCGCGATCTTGGCGACGCCTTGAAGCGGCGCTGCCTGCATCTGCACATCGGCTTTCCCGAGCAGAAGCTGGAGGAGCGTATCGTCGAGAGCCGGGTGCCCGGCATCTCGCAGACGCTGCGCAAGCAGATGGTCGGCTTCATCCACGAGATTCGCTCGCTGGACCTGAAGAAGCTGCCCTCGGTCAGCGAGGCGATCGACTGGGCGCGCGTGCTGGTGCTGCTGCAGGCCAGCGAGCTCGACCACGAGATCGTCAAGGACACGCTCAACGTGCTGCTGAAATACGAGGCCGATATCGAGGCCGCGACGCCCCAGATTTCGTCCTTCATCGCCAAGGCGTCGCGCCAGGGCGTGTTCAGCTAGAGCATGATCCGGAAAAGTGTGAAGCGGTTTTCCGATCAGACCATGCTCAAGGAAGGAGCTAAAGCGCGATGACAATTCAATCCAATTTCGTCGCGCTTTAGAACATGCGCGAGAACCTGCATCGCTTCTTTCGCGCGGCGCGGGGAGCCGGGGTCCGGGTCTCGCCCGCTGAAAGCATCGATGCGATGCGGGCGGTCGCCCAGGTCGGCTTTGCCGATCGCGATATCCTGCGCGACACCTTCCTGCTGACGCTGGCCAAGACCCAGGACGAGAAGCGCGCACTCGGCGAATGCTTCGATCTGTTCTTCAGCCAGCCCGAGCCGCAGCAGGAGAACGCGGAGCAGAGCAAGACCGACGACGGCAGCGAATCCGACGCCAACCCGTCGGCCGACGAGCATGGCGATGTGTCGGACGACGGCGCCAGCGAGAATGTCGGGCCGCTGGCGCAGATGCTGCTGTCGCAGGATCGCTCCGCGATATCGAGCGCGATCGCCAACGCCTCCGGCGCCGCCTCGCTGCCAGATATCCGCTACTTCACCCAGCGCGGCATCTTCCAGACCCGCATCCTCGACGCGATGGGGATCCAGCGCCTGCGCGACGACATCGACGACCTGACCACGCGCAATCCCGCGCTCGCCGAACGGCTGCAGGAGGCGCTCAACGGCCTGCGCGGCACCGTTCGCGACGCGGTCTCGCAGGCCCTGCTACTGTACGGGCGCGAGGAAGCGGAGAATCTGCGCAACGAAATCCTGCGCAACGCGCCGTTGGCGCGGATCGAGCCGCGGCAGGTCGAGCAAATGCGCGCACTGATCCGACAGATCGCGCGCCGGCTGCGCGAGCGCTACTCCAAGCCGCGCAAGCGCCAGCGCCGCGGCCATCTCGATGTCCGCCGCACGCTGCGCCGCAACGCGGCCTGGGGCGGCGTCCCCTTTCTCACCGCCTGGAAGCGCAAGCATCGCGACCGGCCGAAGATCGTCGCGCTGTGCGACGTCTCGGGCTCGGTCGCCCGCGTCTCGGACTTCTTCCTGCTCTTGATCCACAGCCTGCACGAGGTGGTGGACGACGTCCGCTCATTCGCCTTCTCGGGCCACCTGATCGAGGTCAGCGACATCCTGGAATCGAAATCGCCGGAAGAGGCGATGAAGGAAATCATGTCCAAGGTCGGCTTCGGCTCGTCCGACTACGGCAATTCCTTCGCCGATTTCGAGGACAACTGGATGAGCGCGATCACGCCGCAGACCACGGTGATCGTGCTCGGCGACGCCCGCAGCAACAATCTCGATCCGCGCGCCGATATCCTGCGCCGTATCGGCGAGCGCTCCAAGCGGCTGGTCTGGCTCAACCCCGAAGGCCGCATGGTCTGGGGTTTTGGCGATTCCGAGATGCCGCGCTACGCGACCTTCTGCAGCGTGGTGCGGCAATGCGCGACCGCGCAGCAGCTCGAGCGTGCCGTGTCGGATATCGTCGCGACGTATCAGTAGGCCGCCGGCCGCGCTTTAGATGGCAAGCGACTCGCCGTGGAACAGCCACCCGACGAACGCAGCCAGTGTCAGCGCGATCGAGGCGAAGATGCCGACCAGCTTGATCGTCGTGATCGCCTTCAGGATCGAGACAGACCGAGCCGCCGCATGCGGGTCGCCGTGCAGCAGCAGCCATGCCAGGAGACAATCCTCGATCAGATCGCTGAGTAGGTACACCGCCGGCACGACCAGGCCGAGCCGCGCCGCGGACGGATAGATCCGGCTGAGCCAGTGCGATGACGCCGCGCCCATCGCGCCCGCCAGCGCCAGCATGACAATCAGATCGAACGGAAACAGGATCGGAAAGACATACTTCATCCGCAAATCCGACTGCACCAGCTCGCCAAGCTGGTCGCCGGTGTAGCTCAGCGTCTTCTCCGGAAAGCGGGTGCGGAACCTGCTTGCGAACACGCGATCGGAATAGCTGCCAACCCACCAGAACAGTCCGAACGCCGCCACCACAAGTCCCGAGAGAATGGCCGTCACGAGAGCTTGAGGGCTCATGCCGACCTGTTCCTGTTGTTGTTGAGGAAGCGGCGGCAGGCCGCAGGAAAGATGATCGCGTGCACCGCGGAGTCCCTGAAAGGGAGAAATGTCGACGCATAAAGCAATGATCGACGAGCAGATTTCCATCTTTTCCGAAGTGTTGCAATTGAATTCTGGGAGCGCCATTGGCGGCCGGCCCAAAGCATCGCAAACGGAATTGGATCTCTCATGGCCGGGCATCCGCGAGCTGAAGCGACGCCGTCCTTGGCGCAGCTTGGCTGGCCGTGGCGAGGTTCAATTCGATCCAACGGCAGGCAACGCCGACGCGCATCGCGCTTCGGCGTCCCGGCACCACCGGCGGTCACGCCGCCGCCATAGAACCGTCTTCAATTGGAGATTGAATTTTCACCGCGTTCTGCCGTACATAGAGACCGCGAATTTTCACGGCGGCCGCGGGGGCAACGGATGCCGAAGGATATTGTGATTTGCTGCGACGGCACCGGCAACGAGATCGGTGACAATATCTCCAACGTGCTGAAGTTGTTCCGCGTTGCCGACAAGAATGACCGACAGCGGATCTATTATCATCCCGGCCTCGGCACCGTCGGCCTGCAAAACGCCTGGGGCCGCTTCAAGCAGCAGATGCGCGGCCTGTTCGGGCTGGCCTTCGGCGCCGGTCTCGACCAGGACACGCTCGGCGCCTACCTGTTCCTGTGCCGAACGTGGGAGCCCGGTGACCGGGTCTGGATGTTCGGCTTCAGCCGCGGCGCCTACACGGTGCGCGTGCTCGCGGCCTTCGTCCATGTGATGGGCCTTCTGCCCGTCGACCAGCTCGACCTCGCGAGCTACGCCTTCGGCACCTACAAGAAAGCCAGCTCCGACGCCCAGAAGTCCGACGGCACATTCGACTATGCTCCGTTGAAGGAAGCCTGGCACTTCAGCCAGATTGCCGGCGGCCGCAACATCGACGTCGAGTTCGTCGGGGTCTGGGACACCGTGGCCTCGATCATCGTGCCGCGACAGGACAATTTCCTGTTCGACTTGCAGACGCTGCTGTTCACCCGCACCAATTCCAGCGTCAAACGGTTCCGCCAGGCGATCTCAATCGACGAGCGCAGGCGCATGTTCCGGCTCAATCGCTGGATCGAGCCGCAGAAATTTCGCTCGGATCCATTCGATCCGGCGACGGAGGTGGAGCAAGACATCAGCCAGGTCTGGTTTGCCGGCGTGCACTCCGACGTCGGCGGCGGCTATCCGGAGGACCAGAGCGGACCGTCAAAGTTTCCGCTGATCTGGCTGCTCGAGCAGGCCAAGGCGGCCGGGCTGCACATGAATCAGGCGCTGATCGATCATCTCGCCTGGGGCATGCCGTTGCCGCCGCACAAGCACGACTATGTGCCGCCGAGCGCGACCGCTCCGCTACACAATTCGCTGACCGCCACCTGGGAAATCCTGGAATGGATTCCGAAGAGCGACAAATGGAAGGAATGGCCGGAGCGGAAATCCTTCCTCGGCTTCTATCTGCCGATGGGCGAGCCCCGTCCGATTCCGGATGGCGCGACCATCCATGCCTCGGTGCTGGAACGCATGGAGAAGGATCCGGCCTACAAGCCGATCAATATGCCGAAGGCCTACAAGGTCGAGCCGATGACGGCGCCACCCGCGCCGACGGCCTGAAGACCAAAGGCAGCTATCACCGTACACGCGGAGAAGACCCCTCACCCCAACCCTCTCCCCGTAAGCACAGGGAGAGGGAGCGCAGCTCCGTCGCTTTGGGTATTCGACCTGTTCTCATCACGCATTACGCGTCGATCGCGTCCTTGATCCGCTTGCGGCTGAGCGGCAGGTCGCGCAGCCGCTTGCCGGTTGCGTGCGCGATGGCATTGGCGAGCGAAGCGGCGGCCGGGCCCTGCCCGGTCTCGCCGTTGCCGAGGAACGGCTGGCCGGGACGGTTGATGATGTGGACGGCGATGCTGTCGGGCACGGCATTGAAGCGCAGGATCGGGTAGGTCTGCCAGTCGATGCTGGTGATCCTTGCCTCGTCGAACGTGACACTTTCATAGAGCGTCCAGCTGGTCGACTGCACGATCGCGCCCTCGATCTGGTTGGTGATGCCGTCCGGATTGACGACCTGGCCGGCATCGACGGCGGCGACCGCGCGCACCAGCCGGGCCCGCCCGGTTTCGCGATCGACCTCGACCTCGGACGCGATGGCGCAATAGGCGGCGAGATTCTTGTAGCGTGCAAACGCGAAGCCGTAGCCGCGATTTCGCGGCGGCTTCGTCCCGCGCGTCCAGCCGAATTCCTGCGCGGCCTTCTCGACCACCGCGCGGCCACGCTGATCGTCGAGATGCCTGAGACGAAACGCGACCGGATCGGCGCCGGCGAGAGCGGCCAGTTCATCCATGAAGCTCTCGGTCGAGAACACGTTGTGATAGGCGCCGAGCGCGCGCATCGCGGAGATCCGCAGCGGCATCGCGGGGATGAAATGATGCATCACGTGCGCGTTCGGAAAATTGTAGATCGGGATCGCGTTGCGATCGCCGCCCCCCTCCGGCAGCGGCAACGGCTTTGGTGCCGGCACCGCGAATGATCGCGCCATGTGCTGGGCTGCAAGCAGCGCGCCGGCGCCGCCCGGCCGCATCGAATGGGTGTTGCTCCACACCGCGAAATTCCAGTCGGCGATCTTGCCGTCGGCCGTGAGCGACGCGCTCAATTTCGTCACCATCGCCGGACCGTAGGGCTCCCAGCCGTGCTCCTGCTCGCGCATCCACTGCACCCGAATTGGGCGCCCTGGCAGCGCCCGGGCGATCAGCGCGGCGTCGGCCGCGGCATCGTCGGCGCCGTTGTGGCCATAACAGCCGGAGCCTTCGACATGGATCAGGCGGATGCTGGCGGGCGTCATGCCGAGCATCTCGGCGATCGCCTGCCGGTCGGGATAGACGCCCTGCGTGTGCGTCCATACCGTCATCGCGCCATCGATGAATTGCGCGACCGCGCAGGACGGCCCGATCGAACCGTGCGACTGGTAAGGCCGCGTGTAGGTCGCTTCGAGCGACCGCCCGCCGCTCACCGTGGGATCGCTACGCTGCAAGATCGCGAAATCCTGCGACGGCAGCGCGGTCAGGACGTTGGCCAGATCGTGCTGGTTCGGCAGCTTCGCGCTCTCCCGCCACTTCGCCGCCGCGGCCAGCGCGTGCATGGCCTTGACCGCCGAAAATTCCTTCTCCGCCACCACGGCCAGGAAGTTGTCGTCGCGCACGATTTGAATCACGCCGGGCATTTTCTCGATCGCGGCCGTGTCGCATTCCACGAGCTGCGCGCCGTAGCTCGGCGGGCGTACCACGCGCGCATGCACCATGCCGGGAAGCCGCATGTCCTGCACATAGGCCGCGCCGCCCGTGACCTTGGCAGGAATGTCGACGCGCGGCACCGGCTGGCCCATCACCTTGAAGCCCGCCGGATCCTTCAGGCTCGATGTCGGTTGCGCCTGGACGTGCAACATGTCCGAGGCGACAAGCTCGCCATAGCCCAGACGTCGGCCATCGGGAGCGATGACGGCCGCATTCTCGGTTCGCAAGTCCTCGGGCGGCAAGTCGAAACGCCTTGCTGCCTCCGCCACCAGCAGCGCACGCGCTTGCGCCGCGGCATGCAGGATCGCCGTGCCGCTGTCCTGCATCGAATGGCTGCCTGACGTATAGCCCTCGTTCGCCGTGAGTTTGGTGTCGGCGGTGATCACCTTCAGCGCATCGAAGGGAATATCGAGCTGCTCGGCCGCGATCTGCTGAAACGCGGTGCGGAATCCCTGGCCGAGTTCGGCCTTGCCGGTAAAGGCCGTGACCTGGCCATTGGCATCGATGCGGATCCAGGAATCCAGATTGGGCGATTTCGCCAGGCTGCCCGGCAACGCGGGGCTCTGCGGCTTCTGCTCCTGTGCGATCGCGCCGCGCAGCGAGAAACTGACGATCAGCGCGCCACCGCCGGCCAGCACGCTGCGGCGATCGAGAACCACCGGCGCGGTCATCGGATGCTCCTGTCGCTTGCGGCGTCGGCCGTATCCATCAACCTGGCGGCGCGGTGCACTGCGCGCAGGATTCGTATATGGGTGCCGCAGCGGCAGAGATTGGGCTCCAGCTCGGCACGGATCTGCGCATCCGACGGCTTCGGGTTGCGCATCAGCAGCGCCTGCGCCCGCATCATCATCCCGGCGATGCAGTAGCCGCACTGCGCCGCCTGCTCCTCCATGAAGGCGCGCTGGATCGGCGCCGGCGTGGCCACGGTGCCGAGCCCCTCGAGCGTCGTCACCGGCTTGCCCTCGACCAGGACCAGCGGCGTGACGCAGGACAGCACGGCCTTGCCGTCGACGATCACCGTGCAGGAGCCGCATTGCCCGAGCCCGCAGCCGAACTTGGCGGCATTGAGCGCCAGATCATTGCGCAACACATAGAGCAGCGGTGTATCCGCCTCCGCATCGACCTGATGATCCCTGCCATTGACCTTCAATGTCATCATGGCTTGCCTCGCTGTCTGGATTCCGGCGGCGTGTCGCGCGCCGCAAGCGACGTCGCTTGCACCGCCCGCGCATCGCGCTCCGCCTTGTCGAGATTGGCCCACGCCGGCCGCTTGCCGAACCGCTCGCGCAGATAGGCCGTGAGCGCGACCATCTGCGTATCATCGATGCTGGCGGCAAAGCCCGGCATGATCGGGCTGCGCTCGCCTTCGATAGCGCCGACGCCCGACAACACGATATTGAGGAGGTTGCGCGGGTCGGGGCTCGCGATCGCCGTGCTGAGCGCGAGATTGACGCCACCATAAGGCAACGCCCGGCGGCCCTCATGGCAGGAGGCACACGCGGCGGCATAGATCGCCGCACCGGCCGCATGGGTCTGTGCCGCATCATCCGAAGACGATTGTGCGACGACGTCGGCTGGCCGTTTGCGATCCGGCGCCAGCGCGCCCGAGATATCGGCCATGTACACGGCGATGGCCCGCACGTCGCCGTCGGGCACCGTCGCCAGATTACCGACCACTTCAGCCATCGGCCCGCGCGCGGTGCCATGATCGGCCTGCCATCCGTGGCGCAAATAGGCGTAGAGCGCATCGGCGGTCCACCGCACCGGGGCGTGCGAGGTGTCGTTCAGCGCGTAGGCGTGCCAATTGTCGACCTCGCCACCGGAGAACTGCGCATTCACCCGCTCGGCGCCGAGCGCGTTGCGCGGCGTGTGGCAGGCGCCGCAATGCGCGAGCCCCTCCACCAGATAAGCGCCGCGGTTCCATTCCGCGCCCTTCGCCGAGTCCTGAAGGGCATCGCCGCTGCGCAGATACAGCAGCTTCCACCCCGCGATCAGCAGTCGATAGTTCAACGGAAACGAAAGCTGATTCGCCGGCGGCGACGCGTGGACCGGCTGCCGCGTCATCAGGAACGCATACAGCGCCCGGTCGTCCGCATCCGAGACGTTGGTGAAATGGTCATAGGGAAAGGTCGGGTAGAGATGCTGGCCATCGCGAGCCACGCCCGAGCGCATCGCGCGGACGAACGCCTCCTCCGGCCAGCCCCCGATGCCGGTGTCGGCATCCGGCGTGATGTTGGATGAGAAGACGATGCCGAACGGCGTTGGAACCGGGAGCCCGCCGGCATAAGTCGCGCCGGCCTGCACGGTATGGCAGGTGTTGCAATTGCCGATCGCGGCGAGTTCGCGGCCGCGCTTGACCAGATCAGGGTCGAAGGTATCGGCCCGCGGCGGCGCAATGGCGGCAATCTGCGGCCGCCAGGCGACGGCAAGGGCTGCCGCCGCGCCCGCGACCAGCACGATCGCGGCAATGCCTGTGATGATCCGCAGCTGACCAGTCATGCTGAATTGAGTTTGTTGTTGGGACGTGTATTAACACCTTTCGTTCCGGTATCGTTCGGCCAGAAGACCTCGATCACCGCCTGTTGACCTCAAGGAATCCTGAAAATCCCCAAAGGGATCGCGCAAGGGATCATGACCGCCCAGCCCGCCCTCGATCGCGCATCCGGCCCGTCTCGCGATGCGCTGTCCGTGCTCAGTTCCGTGTTCGGCCTGTCGGGCTTCCGCGGCGCGCAGGAAAACATCATCCGCCACGTCACCGATGGCGGCAATTGCCTGGTGCTGATGCCGACGGGCGGCGGCAAGTCGCTGTGCTATCAGCTGCCGTCGCTGCTGCGCGACGGCTGCGGCATCGTGGTATCGCCTTTGATCGCGCTGATGCGCGACCAGGTCGCGGGCCTCACTGAAGCCGGCGTCAACGCCGTGGCGCTGAACTCGACGCTGTCCTATGAGGAAGCCTCCGAGGTCGAGCGACGGCTGCTCGCGGGCGATCTCGATCTGCTCTATGTGGCGCCGGAGCGGCTGCTGACGCCGCGCTGCCTCAATTTGCTTGGCCAGGCGCAGATCGCGCTGTTTGCGATCGACGAGGCGCATTGCGTCTCGCAATGGGGCCATGACTTCCGCCCGGAATATATCGGCCTGTCCGCACTCGCCGAGCGCTTCCCCAAGGTGCCGCGCATCGCGCTGACCGCGACCGCGGACGCGCTGACCCGAAGGGAGATCGCCGAGCGGCTGCAGCTTACCGGCGCACCGCAATTCGTCGCGAGCTTCGACCGGCCCAATATCCGCTACGAGATCGTCGACAAGCAGAATGCGACCACGCAGCTGAAGAACTTCATCAAGGAGCGGCATGCCGGCGACGCCGGCGTGGTCTATTGCCTGTCCCGCGCCAAGGTCGAGGATGTCGCGGCGGCGCTCAGCGAGGCCGGCATTCCGGCGCTGCCCTATCATGCCGGGCTTGATGCCGGCGTGCGCGCCCGGCATCAGGACCGCTTCCTCAACGAGGACGGCCTCGTGATCGTCGCCACGATCGCCTTCGGCATGGGCATCGACAAGCCCGATGTGCGCTTCGTCGCGCATCTCGATCTGCCGAAGAGCATCGAAGCCTACTACCAGGAGACCGGACGTGCCGGCCGCGACGGCAAGCCGTCGGCGGCATGGATGGCCTATGGCCTGTCCGACATCGTGCAACAGCGCCGCATGATCGATGAATCGACCGGCTCCGACGCCTTCAAGCGCGTCTCGGTCGGCAAGCTCGACGCGCTGGTTGCGCTAGCTGAAACGGTGCATTGCCGCCGGCAGCGCCTGCTCGGCTATTTCGGCGAGACCCGCGCGGAGGAAAGTTGCGGCAATTGCGACAACTGCCTGACGCCGCCGCGCGTCCGCGACGGCAAGGTGCTCGCACAAAAGCTACTGTCCTGCGTCTACCGCACCGGGCAACGTTTCGGCGCCATGCACCTGATCGACGTGCTGGTCGGGCGGCTCACCGAACGGGTCAAGCAGTTCAACCACGACCAGCTGTCGGTGTTCGGCATCGGCCGCGAGCTCAACGAGAAGCAATGGCGCGCGGTGCTGCGCCAGCTGGTGGCGATGGGCCATCTGCGCGCCGACAGCGACGCCTTCGGCGCGCTTGTTCTGACCGACAGCGCCCGCGGCGTGCTGAAGGGCGAGACCGCGGTGATGCTGCGCGAGCAGCCGGAAGGCGCGCGCAACCGCGCAGTCCGCGGCAAGTCGCGCCGCGGCGAGCTCGCGCCCGCGGCCGACAGTCCGGGTGGCGTCGCAAATCCCGCGTTGCATGCGGCGTTGCGCGCCTGGCGCTCGGACGTCGCGCGCCAGCGCGGCGTGCCGGCCTATGTGGTGCTGCACGATTCCACCATCGACGGCATCGCCGCGATGCGGCCGGACACGCTGGGCGAGCTGCGCAACATCGCAGGGATCGGCGACAAGAAGCTCGAGCATTACGGCGACGAGCTGATCCGCATTGTGAAATCCACCGACGGCTGAACAGCCCGTGTCGACGACTGCCGCCTGTTGGTGACGACATCGTGACACCGGCGCGACGCGGCCGTGCTTTGTCTCGTTGACGGCCGCTGGACGCCCACTCATGCTGACCACGTTTCCTTAACTCATTGACCAGAGGAGCCGAACATGAGCAGCAAGCCGACGATCGTTCTGGTTCACGGATTCTGGGGAGGCGCGGCGCACTGGAGCAAGGTGATCGTCGCACTCTCGCGCAAGGGGCACACCGGTCTGCAAGCGGTCGAGATGCCGCTGACCTCGCTCGCCGACGACGCCGAACGCCTGCGCAAGATGGTCAAGCAGCAGGCCGGCCCGACGCTGCTGGTCGGCCATTCCTATGGTGGCGCAGTCATCACCGAAGCCGGCGATCTGGCAAACGTGGTCGGCCTCGTTTACATCGCGGCCTTCGCGCCGGACGCCGGCGAGAGCCCCGGCGCCATCACCGCGGGCCTCCCGCCGGCGGCGATTGCCAATGTCGCACCGGATAGCGACGGCTATCTCTGGATCAAGCCTGACAAGTTTCACGAGAGCTTCTGCCAGGATCTGCCCGCCGATGAAGCGCTGGTGATGGCAGTCACGCAGAAGGCACCGCTCGCCAGCACGTTCGGAGACAACGTCACCGCGCCGGCCTGGAAAAAGAAGCCGGTCTGGTACCAGATTTCCAGCGAAGACCGGATGATCAACCCCGACAACCAGAAGCGGATGTCGGAACGGATGAAGCCCCGCAAGATCATCACGCTCGCCGCCGGCCACGCCTCGCTGGCCTCGAAGCCGGACGAGGTGACCGCCTTCATCGACGAGGCCGCAGCCAGTCTGGCAAATGCGTAAGCACGCGAGTTGTCCTGACATGGCCGGACGTGTTCCGGCCATGTCAGTTTGTGTCGCTGCGACGGGGAAGCCGATGGAGCCTCAAACACCTGGCTCTCGACGCTGGCACTCGCCGCGATGGGCGCGGCCGACACGATCAGCGTCGTGATCCGCGTCTCGCTGGTGCAGCTTGCGACGCCGGACGAGATGCGCGGCCGCGTCGGCGCGGTGAACTATCTGTTCGTCAACGCCTCCAACCAGCTCAGCGAGTTCGAGAGCGGCATCACCGCCGCCTTGTTCGGCACGGTGCCGGCTGCATTGATCGGCGGCAATCGGCACTGTTGCGGTGGCGCTGCTTTGGATGTGGTTGTTCCCGGCGCTGCGCAAGGTCCAGCGGCTGGAGTGAAGCGGCGCCCGGATACCGCAGCCCTTCGCCTCGCGGCATAGGAGCCATACCCGACGGGGCAACGCCTGCGCTTGCAGGCCGCGCCGCCCTGGCCCTAATCTTTGCCCACCGCGTCCAACGAGACACGGACAAGACACAACGATATAGGGAAGAGACGGCCCATGGCTCAGGAGAGCACCGCGCGCAAGGCTGCGCGCCCTGCCGAAAGTGGAACGTTCGATGCCGTGGTGATCGGCGCCGGGTTCGCCGGCATGTACATGCTGCATCGGCTGCGCGGACTCGGCTTCACCGCGCGGGTCTATGAAGCCGGCGGCGGCGTCGGCGGCACCTGGTACTGGAATCGCTATCCCGGCGCGCGTTGCGACGTCGAGAGCCTGCAATATTCCTTCTCGTTCTCCGAGGAACTCGATCAGGACTGGAGCTGGTCGGAGAAGTATTCTCCGCAGCCCGAAATTCTCGCCTACGCCAATCACGTCGCCGATCGCTTCGACCTGCGCAGCCAGATCGTGTTCGACACCCGCGTCACCGCGGCGACCTTCGACGAGCAGGCAGGCGCATGGCTGATCGAGACCGACCGCGGCGACAAGGTCACCGCAAAGTTCTGCATCATGGCGGTCGGCTGTCTGTCTGCGCCGAACCGGCCGGCTTTCCCGGGCATGGCGGATTTCCGCGGGCCGATCTATCACACCGGCGAATGGCCGCATGAGGGTGTCGACTTCACCGGCCTGCGCGTCGGTGTGATCGGAACCGGCTCGTCGGCGATCCAGTCGATCCCGATCATCGCGCAGCAGGCCTCCGAGCTCACCGTGTTTCAGCGCACCGCGACCTGGTCGGTGCCGGCGTGGAACGAGCGGCTGTCAGCGGAATATCTCAAGGAGGCCAAAGCGCATTATCCGGAGCTGCGCGCCAAGGCCCGCGCGCGCCCGACCGGCTTCTATTTCCAATTCAACGCCCAGCCCGCCTTGCAGGCGAGCGAACAGGAGCGCGAGCGGCTCTATGAGGAGGCCTGGCAGCGCGGCGGCCTGCCCTTCCTCGGCGCGTTCGGCGACCTCCTGTTCGAGAAGGCTGCCAACGACACCATCGCTGATTTCGCGCGCGAGAAGATCCGCGGCATCGTCAAGGATCCCGCCACCGCCGAGCTGCTGTGCCCGCGAAACGTGTTCGGCTGCAAGCGGCTCTGCGTCGACACCAATTATTTCGAGACCTACAATCTGCCGCATGTGAAGCTGGTCGACGTGTCGACGACGCCGATCGATCGCTTCACGACGGAAGGCATTATCGTCGACGGCGCCGAATACAAGTTCGATGCGATCGTCTCCGCCACCGGCTTTGCCGCCATGACCGGCTCGTTCGACAAGATCGCGATCACCGGCCGCGGCGGGCAGACGCTGGCCGAGAAATGGCGCGCAGGCCCGCGCGCCTATCTCGGCCTTGCCTCCGAGGGCTTTCCGAACCTGTTCATGATCACCGGGCCCGGCAGCCCCTCAGTACTCGCCAGCATGATCCAGGCGATCGAGCAGCATGTCGACTGGCTGGCGGATTGCATCAGTCATATGCGCGACATCGGCGCCGGCACGATCGAAGCGGTCCGCGACGACGAGGACGCCTGGGTCGCCCATGTCAACGACGTCTCCACGGTCTCGCTGCGCTCGACCTGCAGCTCGTGGTATGTCGGCGCCAACATCCCGGGCCGTCCCCGCGTGTTCATGCCCTATATCGGCGGCTTCCCGATCTATGTGCAGAAGTGCAATGAGGTGATGAACTCGGGTTACGACGGCTTCGTGCTGCAGGGCGGGCGCAACGGCAATGCACCGCCGCAGGTGCGTTTCACCGAGCGCTGGCAGGTGCCGCTCGACATCGAGGTGATCTCGCCGGCCGCGGTCGCCGCGAAGCGGGTTCCCGTGGTCTGAGGGCCGGCGGTATCCCCACCGGGATTGCGCATGATAGTGTCGCGCCGGTCCGCGCTTCGCATCGCGGACCGCACGGGGGACGATGGCCGACACCGCATTGCAGGGACTGGTCAAGCGGATCGGCGCGGATCACGTCGTGCGCCGGCTTGGGATCGAGGCCGCGCACGAAAAGCAGGTGTTCGGCCAGGGCACGCTGCTGTTCAATGTCGAGAACTGGAAGCTGGCGCCGCGGATCATCGAGACTGCGCTGAAAGTCGCCGGCCTCCATGGCCGCGCGCGGCGCAATGCCGACCAGGTTGAGGTGCGACGCAATCTGGTGACGTCGGCGCGCCTGCCGGCGGCCTTCGACGGCTTCACCATGCTTCAGCTCAGCGATCTCCACGCCGACATCAGCCAGGACGCGATGCGGCATCTGATGGACATCGTGAGCGACATCGCCTGCGATATCTGCGTTCTCACGGGCGACTACCGCGGCAAGACCTATGGTCCGTTTGAAACGAGCCTCACGTTGATGCGGGATCTGTGCGCGCGGATCAAGCTGCCGCTCTACGGCATCCTCGGCAATCATGACAGCATCCGCATGACGCCGGCGCTGGAGGCGATGGGCATCAGGATGCTGTTCAATGAGCAGGAGCCGATCACGCGCGATGGCGTGACGATCCACCTCGCCGGGATCGACGACGCGCACTTCTACCGCACCGACGACATTGCAAAGGCTGCCGCGGCGATCCCGCGCGATGCGTTCTCGATCCTGCTGGCGCATACGCCCGAATCCTACCGCGCGGCGGCGGCGGCTGGCTTCGACCTGATGCTGAGCGGCCATACCCATGGCGGCCAGCTCTGCCTGCCCGGCGGCATCGCGATCAAGCTGGAGGCGCGGCTGCCGCGCCGGATGGGCAGAGGCGCTTGGCGGTTCGGTGAACTTGCCGGCTACACATCGACCGGTGCCGGCACCAGCCTTGCGCCGGTGCGGCTGAACTGCCCGGCCGAGATCACGGTGCATACGCTGCGGCGGCTCGGCGACTGAGCTCTGATGCCCCGCCTGCACGTGGCAGGCATGGCAAGCGTAGGATGGTAGAGCCAACGGGTCCGCGCAACGCGCGGCCCGATGATAAACTCAGCGAAACCCATCGATCTCTCACCTGAACGATGATGGGTTTCGCTTCGCTCTACCCATCCTGCGAACCGTCGTCGCCGGCGCGCATTGCCAAAATATCGAAAACAACCCCATGCAAAGGAGCCGGCGGCTGCCCGGACTTCGCAGGGAAGGACGTGTGGCCGATAGCCCTATCCGGTCGCCCTGCCGCAAGGACGGGGAGAGGGAACAGCGGAGGCCTCAGTTCCCCCGCTTCGCGTTCGCGCTCTGCTCGTTCACTGTGCAGGTGATCAGCAGCGTGTAGCCGCGCGCATTCCTGGCAATCTCGGCGGTTTCCTTTTTCATCTCCTCGCGCCACTCGGCGGTCCGGTACGCCACCGCGCTGTTGTCGAGAAAGTCGCGCAGCGCGCCGGTCTTGATCGCGAAATTGATGTTCTCCGGGATGGTCCCCGTTGCCCGCGCCATCCTGACCGCGTCGAGCTTGGCGGCCACCACGCCGACCACCGCGCCGGTAAGGTCGAACAGCGGACCGCCGCTGTTGCCCGGCTGCACGGCGGCGCTGATCTGCAGATGACGCGTGTCGTTGAGGATGCCGCTCAGCGAAGAGACAATGCCCGTGGTGACCGTGAAATCCGATGTCAGCAATCCGTGATAGGGATAACCGATCGCCACTACGCCGTTGCCGACCAGGATGGGGTTTTGCCTGAGGCTGACGACATCCTTGAACGGGGTCGGCGCCTGCAGCAACGCGAGATCATTGGTCTCGTCGTCGGACACCAGGCGCAGCTTGACCGGCGCCTCGCCGCTCAGGTTGCCCGTGATCTCGCTGCAGCCGCCGACGACATGGTGATTGGTGACGACGTGGCCGCTGCTGCTGACCACAAAGCCGGTCCCCGTCCCCGATCTCGCCTGTTTCTGCGTCGGCCCCGGAGCAGCCTGCTGCGGCGGCGCAGCCGCAGGCTTTGCCGCGACCGCGAACTCGCCGGCATTGGAGACGCCGTTCTTCTTCACCGAGACGACGCAGTTGAGCAGTGCCGGCAGCAGCTGCGCGGTCTGGTTGAGGTTGAACTGAAACAATTGTCCCTGCGCGAAGGCCGTCATCTGGCGCGCCTTGCGGAACTGGTTGATCAGGCTGGAATTCACCGGCATCTCGACATTCACGAGCTGGGTGCCGAGCGGCATGCCGTAGACGTTGAACGCCGGCTGGCCGTCGAAGGTCAGCGCCAGCGGAAACGCTTCGCCCGGCGTCAGACGCCAGCTGTCATGGGCAAAGCCCAGCCGCCAGCTGCCATTCTCGGCGATCGACACCATGAAGAAGATGCCGCTTTGATACGTGGTGCCTGCCGAGCAATGGGTGAAGGCGCCATTCTTGTCGTTGGTGAAAGCACCGCCCTTCCAGTTGCCGACCGTGATCGAGCCGTAGGGACCGCGGGCGCTCGACGGAGTTGCAGACGCAAACAGCCACGCGGCCGCAACGGCCGCCCAGATCGCAACTCTCATGACGCGCATTCCCCCAGCCACAACCTATCATAGGGGGCGGCGAAATTCATCCGCAAGTGGTGCGCGGCTTGGTCCTTGGTCCTGCAGCCGCGCAATACCGCCGCAAATGAGGCGATCGCCACATCCTCAGGTTACAGAACCTATGTTCCTATTTTGTTCCTTTGTCAACCGAGATGCTGTCCGTATTCAAGCCCTGTGTCCCAAGTTGAATTCTGGGGTGTCCTGATTCCGATAAAGCTAACGAAAACCGTAGCTTGGCCGATGTTCTCAGTAAGAATACTGAGTCGCACGTCAGACGTTCTGGCTTTAGCAATCGTTATGGTCCGCCAAGTGCTCTCCCTCCACGGGGAAGAAGTATTACCGGGGTTCTCCGTGGGTGAACGGAGTTCCAGCCGCCGCTACCGTCCCCCTTAGCATTCCAATGGAATAAGCCCGCCCTCGCGGGGGTTGGAAGCTGAGGGAGGTCGAGCAAGCCATGGGAAGCGAAAGTGCGCCTTCAAGGCCGGCTGAAGCCGCGTGGGAAGCGTTGACATTCGATGAGCCCGTCATCGTCGCGCTAGCCATTTGGGCCGCGCTATTGGTGGCCCACGTCATCGCGGCGTCGGTGTATTATTGGCGGGAGCGGCGCAGCCCGGAATGGCTGGCCGTTCTTGCGATCTTGGCCTACTGGCCAATCCTGGTGTCGATCATAGGTCTCGGCCTTGCTCTAAAATATCTGATCCGACCGCTGATCGGACAAATAAGACTGTTCCGGCGAAGATCCGATATCAAAGGCGTCGTTGAGTAAGGCCGCCTCAGTTGGCGGCCTCTCCGTTTATGATCCCGATCCATCGGCGCAAGCTCAATTCAAATCGCTCGCGCACTTCTGCTTCCGAGTTTGCTGTCACGCCAAATGAGAGCGGCGCGTCCCTTCCTGTAGTTGCGATCCATCCTCTGCAAGCCCGCGGCTAAATCTCCGGCACAATCCCCAGCTTGGGGCTGAAACATAGGCAAATGCAGCCCCGGTTCGAAGCGCCCTCTAATACGACACCATGATGTCGGAAGAGATGCGAGCGATGGCAGCGCAGTGTGATGATGTGGCCTCGAAGCTACTCGCTCCCGAGCGCGCCATTGTCCGGAACGTCGCAGCCCAATCGCGTATGCTGGCGCACCAATCCGAGATGATACGTAAAGAGTGGCGATCAATCAGGCCTTCCAGCGAGACTGTTCCCCGTGACGCCCTCAAAGAAACGGCCCCAGCGCGTTGGAACGAACGCTGAGGCCGCCTTACCGCGCCGCTGAGAATAAAGCGGCCCCGGCACGCAGCTAGCGCCAGGGCCAGAGGGATTGTCATTCCATGAGAACTCGACCCTGCGTCCAATAGGTCTGCTCCCGCATTCACATGGGAAAGTCAGCATGCGTGTCATGGCAGATGCGATGCGGCACTCAAACAAACGGCCCCAGCACTCGGACAACGAGGCTGAGGCCGGGGAGCGCCCGTGGGGTAGGGAAAGATTATGGACACCCCCGCGTAAGCTAGAACCTCGATGGCACGGAAGGGCATTTGCATATGTGAATGAGTGTCCTGATTTCCCCAAGCGAGTGTCCTAACCAGGACAGCACCTCAACCGGGCTGCTGTCCGTATTGATGCCCCGTGTCCTAAGTTGATTTTGGAAGTGTCCTAATTAGAAAACGGCCCCAGCGCCGGGAGAGCGCTAAGGCCAAGTTGACGTCTCCAATGAGCTACGGCAGTTCAGCCGATCAGAAGCCAGCCTAAGCTGATGATGAACGCGACGAGCGATATCCCCGCCAAGCCTATGAGGCTGAACTCGACGCCATCTAAATCGGTCCTGAACATAATGTTCAAAGTATTACACGTCTGATCAGGCGGGCGCTTTAGCGTATGTCAGTCAGCGGCAGTGTCCCATTCCAGATCCACCGGGCATCAGCTGTCCTGATTCCCCTCTCCGAGTGTCCTAACCGGGACAGCACCTCAACCGGAGCATTGCCGCCAAGGCGGACGCTACTGCGGCTCCCCGACGGAGGAGCGCGCCGGCGGATTTGGATCGCTGAACCAGTACCAGGATGCGAGGGCATGGACGCCGACGCCGATCAGAAAGATGCCGGCGTAGAGCTCGACTGCGTGATTCATCGCCAGCAGGCTTGCGTGCGGCGCGGCACCCTGGCCTTGGTAGGTCCAGACCCAATGCCCCACGGCGACGATGCCAATGCCGAGCGCGGCGATGGCTCGGCCGAATGCATTCATCCTCACGCGATGGTCTCCCAACTCGCCCGGCCCAGTAAAGTTACCGGGCGAAGCTGACGCGGACCTGACATGGGACATGGAACGTAGCCGGGATGAAGCCACGAAATCAGAAGCCCGCCAGCTCCCTCCCCCTGAAAGGGGGAAGGTCGGGATGGGGGTCAGCCACAGGCGATGCTGCAAGCGGAGAGAGCACATCCCCACCCGCTTTGCTCTGCGAGCAAAGCGACCTCCCCTTTTCAAGGGGAGGTAGGAATGCGTAGCCCGGATTGAGCCAACGGATCGCGCGAAAGCGCGCCCGATGACAGGCTCCGCGAAATCCGGGGGATCGTGCCGCCGAGAGACCTACCCGGATTGCGCTTCGCTTCATCCGGGCTACGAAGCCACGAAATCAGAAGCCCGCTCGCCTCAGCCGTTCCTGAACGCGTAGGCGTAGCCGTTAAGCGCCGGTGCGCCGCCGAGATGCGCGTAGAGCACCTTCGATCCGGCCGGGAAGAAGCCCTTCTGGACCAGATCGATCATGCCCTGCATCGACTTGCCCTCATAGACGGGGTCGGTGATCATGCCCTCGAGCCGCGCGCTGAGGCGGATCGCCTCCTTCGTCTCCTCCGACGGCACGCCGTAGGCGGGATAGGCGTAGTCCTCGATCAGCACGACATCATCCTCGACAATGTCGCGGCCGAGTTCGACCAGCTTTGCGGTGTTCTGCGCGATCGACAGCACCTGCGCCTTGGTCTGCGCCGGCGTGAACGAACCGTCGATGCCGATCACGTTGCGCGCGCGCCCATCGGCGGCGAAGCCGACCAACATGCCGGCATGGGTCGAGCCGGTCACCGTGCAGACGATGATGTAGTCGAACTTGACGCCGAGCTGGCGTTCCTGCGCGCGCACCTCTTCGGCGAACCCGACATAGCCGAGCCCGCCATATTTGTGCACGGACGCGCCGGCCGGAATCGCATAGGGCTTGCCGCCCGCCGCCTTGACCTCCTCGATCGCCTGCTCCCAGCTCTTGCGGATGCCGATGTCAAAGCCTTCGTCGACCAGCCGCACATCGGCGCCCATCACCCGCGAGAGCAGGATGTTGCCGACGCGATCATAGACCGCGTCCTCATGCGGCACCCAGCTTTCCTGCACCAGCCGGCACTTCATGCCGATCTTGGCCGCGACGGCCGCGACCATGCGGGTGTGGTTCGACTGCACGCCGCCGATCGAGACCAGCGTGTCGGCGTTGGAGGCGATCGCATCGGGGATGATGTATTCGAGCTTGCGCAGCTTGTTGCCGCCATAGGCGAGCCCGGAATTGCAATCCTCGCGCTTGGCATAGAGCTCGACCTTGCCGCCGAGATGCTTTGACAGCCGATCGAGCTTCTCGATGGCGGTCGGCCCGAATGTGAGCGGATAGCGCGCGAACTTCTCCAGCATGCTGGCATCCTCTTTGGTGGTCTGGAACGCCGGCCACAGCTATCACCCCTGGCGCGAAAGGTGCTCTCTAACTCGGCTCGCGTAGCTCCTGAAAATTGCTAGATCTGGCCCAGATGATATGTTTTCTCTCACAAAATTCGCCAATGGTGAGAGATTCTTCCATGCCCGCGCGTCTCGATCGCATCGACCTCAAGATGTTGAGATTGCTGCAAAAGAACGGCCGGCTCAGCAATGCCGAGCTGGCCGATCAGGTCGGCGTCAGCCCCGCCACCTGCCATCGCCGGACGCAAGCGCTGTTCGACGAGGGGTATCTCAGCGGCGTCCGTGCCATGGTGGCGCCGCGCAAGCTCGGCAAGGGCACGCTGGTCATGGTCGGCGTCGTGCTCGACCGCTCGACGCCGGAGAGCTTTGCGAGCTTCGAGCAGGCGGTGGCGAAGCTCAAATGCGTGCTCGACTGCCACCTCGTCGCCGGCGATTTCGACTACTTCCTCAAGATCCGCGCCGGCGACGTCGACGACTTCAAGCGCATCCATGGCGATCAGCTGATCGCGCTGCCCGGCGTGCGACAGACCCGCACCTTCTTCGTCATGAAGGAGGTAGTGGACAATGCGGCGCTGGAGTTCTGAACCTGACGTGATCCCGGCACGGGCCGGGCGCCGTGAGCCGGCAGATCGGCCGGCCTGCCCGAGAGAAGTAATCCCTACATCCGACTTGATGGCCGGCGCAAACCGGCGCAGTCTCTCACTAAATCCCCGCGGGGGGCGGGGGTCGCGCGCGGATGCGCGGGGGACATCATCCGCGGATGACAATCATGAATGCCACGGCGATCCGACTGGTCATTCCGTTGCTGGCACTTGCCGCCGGCGGCACGGCGGCGCTCGTCTTCGGCATCCGCCAAACCCAGCAAATCCTGGGCGGGAGCACGCCTTCGACGGCGACGGCACCATCCGCGCCGGCGGCTCCGACGCGAGACCAAAACAAGACCGCGCTGGCAAAGGCACAAACCGAGACCGCGGCACTGGCCGACGTGCTGGCGGGACCGGCGCCGGCACCGGGCGGCGATGCGGTGCCGGAGTTCGACGTCGTCAGCATCGAACCGACCGGCGAGACCGTTGTCGCCGGCCGGGCGCCACCGGGCACGACGGTGGAACTGCTGCGCAATGGCGAGGTGCACGATCGCGCCGTGGCAGACAAGTCCGGCCAGTTCGTCATGGTCCCGCGCCCGCTTCCGCCGGGAAACTATGACCTCACCCTGCGCATCACGCGCGACGGCAAGCAGGTGACCTCCAAACAAAGCGTGGCGGTGGCGCTCGAGGCTGCGACGAGGGAGCGGCCGATGGTGGCGCTGATGGCGCCGGACAAACCGGTCCGCGTGCTGTCGCAACCTGCGGCCACGGCGCCGGCGGCTGGGAAAGTGGCGATCGAGGCCGTCGAGACTGAACCGGACGGCAAGCTCCATGTGAGCGGTCAGGCAGCTCCCGGCGCGACCGTCAGGCTCTATCTCAACGGCAGCTTGATCACGTCCGCGACAGCCGACGAGGCGGGACACCTCTCGGTCACGATCAACAAGGGCGTGACCGCCGGCAACTATCAGGTGCGGCTCGACGACGTCGACCCCACCTCCGGCAAGGTCCGCGCGCGGGCGGAGGTGCCGTTCAACGTTCCGGACACGATGACGACCGCATCGATCCCGGCATCGCCAACCTCGCCCGGCCGTGCGGATATCGCCAAACCACAGCTCGCCGCCGCGGCAACCACCACCGCATCTGATGTGAAGTCCCCCTCCGCCGTGATCGTGCCGAAGATCACGACGACCACCGTCGCCCGCGGCGACAGCCTGTGGCGGATCAGCCAGCGCGCATTCGGCGCCGGACAGCGCTACGCCGTGATCTATCGGGCCAACTCGCAGCAGATCCGCAATCCCAATTTGATCTATCCCGGCCAGGTCTTCGTCGTGCCGGCAAAGTGAGATCGGCCTTCCGCCAACGGTCACTTGCCGGGGGATTTCAGGAACGCCACGATCCTGGCGCGATCCTCCGCCGAGCGCACGCCGGTATACGGCTTCATGCCGTTGCCCGACACTACGGCCTCGGGATCTTCGATGAAGCGCAGCAGCGTGCTCTCATCCCAGACGATGTCGGATGATTTCATCGCCTCCGAATAAGAAAAGTTCGCAACCGATCCGGCCTTGCGGCCGACGACATCGTGCAGGTTCGGGCCAACGCGGTTGTCGCCGTCCTTGACCGTATGGCAGGTGCGGCAGGAATTGTTGAACGCCTGCTCGCCGGACACGCCCGCATCCTGACCATGGGACTGCGACAGCGCCAGCGACATCAGCCCGCAAACGACGACGATGAATCCCGGCCGCATCGATCACTCCGTCGGCAATTGCGCCAGGCAAACAGGCGCGCGCAGCACCACGTCTCGGGTGCCATGCCGTCAACGCAGAGGCGGCGTGAAAGGTCCGCTCGCGGCAGGCCCCACATCTGGCGCAGATGCGCGCGCCGCACTAGATGTGCTGCCATGCAACACCCCGCCCTCGAGGATTTCGTCGCCGGCCACCAGCGCCTGTTTGTCCTGACCGGAGCCGGCTGCAGCACCAATTCCGGCATTCCTGATTATCGCGACAGCGACGGCAACTGGAAGCGGACGCGCCCGGTGACGATCCAGGCGTTTTTGGGCGAGGCGGCGACTCGACAGCGCTATTGGGCGCGCAGCATGGTGGGCTGGCGGCGGTTCGGCCGCGCCGCGCCGAATGGCGCGCATCGCGCACTGGCCAAGCTCGAACAGCAAGGGCGCTGCGAGCTGCTGCTGACGCAGAATGTCGACCGCCTGCACCAGGCCGCCGGCAGCCAGCGGGTGATCGACCTGCACGGCCGGCTCGACGTGGTGCGCTGCCTCGGCTGCGGCGCGACGATGCCGCGCGAACAATTCCAGGACGAGCTCGCGCGACGAAACCCCGCCTGGCTCGCGCTCGATGCCGCCGACGCACCCGACGGCGACGCCGATCTCGAGCAGGATTTTTCGTCGTTCGTGGTGCCGGTCTGCGAGGCCTGCGGCGCCGTGCTGAAACCCGATGTGGTGTTCTTCGGCGAGAATGTGCCGCGCGATACGGTCGCGTCAGCGCAGGCCCATCTCGAGCAGGCCGACGCCGTGCTGGTGGTCGGCTCCTCGCTGATGGTCTATTCCGGCTTTCGCTTCGTCCGAATGGCAGAGCAGCGCGGCCTGCCGATTGCCGCCGTCAATCTCGGCCGCACCCGCGCCGACGAACTGCTCACGCTCAAGATCGGGGATAGTTGCGAGAGCGCGCTGGCGTTCTTGCTGTAGGCCGCTGGCCTCTCCAGGTCATTGCGAGCGAAGCGAAGCAATCTATCGTCACCCCACGCGCGGAGGGATGGATTGCGTCGCGGAGCCTGTCATCCGGCGGCGCCTTGCGCCGACCGGGTGGCTCGCAATGACGGAGCAAGCGGTCACAACCAGCTCTTACGCGCGATGGCGCGGCGCCTTGGCCATCGGCATGTTGGCGTTCCAGTGCGTCCAGCTGACGCTGGCGAGGCTGCCGAGATCCGTCGCCAGCGGGCGACGGGTACGGCGCTCGTACTCGGCGATGCAGCGGCCGGACTCGCCGATCTTGCGCTGCAATTCGTCGATCGTCATCTGCGTCGCGCGGCCGCAATTGGCCTTACCGAGCTGATCGGCCTCGATCGCCTTCAACGCCGCCCGCAGCTTCTTGAGCTGCGCGCGCTGCCAGGCAATGTGACTATCGCTGTCTGCCGTCATGTGGCCGCCACCATCTTCGATCGTTGCACGCCATTGGGAACCTCGATGTCGACCTCGAGCATCGAGACGAACTTGCCACGGTCCATCCGGACCACGACCTTGTCGGGGTCGACGTCGATATGTTTGGAAACCACGCTCAGGATTTCCGAACGAAGTGTCTCCAGGAGATCCGGCGCGCCGGTCCGGCCACGCTCATGAGAAAGCAGGATCTGCAACCGCTCCCGCGCGACGGGCGCCGATGCGGCGCGGCCGCCGAACAGCCGCATTACGTTCATCATGCCGCCCTCCGTCGCAGTAGCCGGTCCATCAGCCCCTTGCGTTGAACCGGTACGGTCATCTCCACCGCCTCGCCCATCAGGCGGCGTACCGCGTCGGTATAGGCCCGCGCCGGCGCGCTGCTTGCTGCGTTCAGCGTGACCGGACAGCCGACATTGGAAGCGCGCAGCACGTCCTGGCTTTCCGGGACGATGCCGAGCAAGGGGGTCGCAAGGATTTCCAGGATGTCGTCGATCGACAGCATCTCGCCGCGCGCGGCGCGGCCGGCATCATAGCGGGTGACCAGAAGATGCTTCTCGACTCGCTCGCCGCGCTCGGCGCGGACCGTCTTGGAATCGAGCATGCCGATGATGCGATCGGAGTCGCGCACCGACGACACTTCCGGATTGGTGACGATGATGGCCTCGTCGGCGTAGCGCATCGCGAGCGTCGCGCCGCGCTCGATACCGGCCGGGCTGTCGCACAGGATCCAGTCGAATTTGGTCTTGAGGTCGGCGATCACGCTCTTGATGCCCTCTTCGGTCAGCGCGTCCTTGTCGCGGGTCTGCGACGCCGGCAGCAGCCAGAGATTCTCCAGCCGCTTGTCGCGGATCAGCGCCTGCGGCAGCTTGGCGACGCCCTGCACCACGTTGATGAGGTCGAACACCACCCGCCGCTCCGCGCCCATCACGAGGTCGAGGTTGCGCAGGCCGACGTCGAAATCGATGACGACGACGTTCTGACCCATTTGTGCGAGCGCCGCGCCGAGCGCGGCGGTTGAGGTCGTCTTACCGACCCCGCCCTTCCCAGACGTCACGACCAAAACCTTGGCCATTCTCTCTCTCCTTGTGGTCGGTCAGTTCAATGGTGTGATGCGCAGCATTTCGCCCTCGAGCCACGCCTGGGCGGGCCGGTTGCGCAAGCTGTCGGCGATTTCTTCCGCAGTCTGGTAGTAGCCGTCGATCGCGAGCAGCTCGGCCTCGATCCTCTGACAGAAGATGCGAGCTGCCGAATTGCCGTTGATGCCGGCCATCGCGCGGCCGCGCAGCGTGCCGTAGACATGGATCGAGCCGCCGGCGACGATCTCGGCACCGGAGCCGACCGAGCCGAGCACGGTGACATCGCCCTCGGCAAACACGATCGACTGACCGGAACGGACCGGGCTCTCCAGCAGCAGCGACGGCAACTTGGTCTTGTCCTTGTCCTTGTTTTTTTCCTGCACCTGCGGCTTCTGCGGCTCGACATGGGTGATCGCGCAGGCCCGGCCGCCGGTCAGAAGCGGCGGCATGTTGGCGCCGAGCTTCGATTCGTCGACGCCCTCGATGCCGAGGATGCGGATGTTGCGCTCACCGAGGCTGCCGATCAGATGCGCGATCGCGGTCTGGCTGAGATCGACCGCCGAGAGGTCGAGCACGATGGGCTTGCCGGTGAAGAAACCCGGCGACTTCGCCAGCGTCGCGTCGATCTCGGCCAGCCAGGACACCACAGGCACGACCGGCGAGAAAACGAACGCAACGTAGGAACGGCCGCGCATGCGGACCTGCTGACGTGCGACCTGTTGAGTTGCGTCCATCGCCCCTGACTCGGTTGTCTTGTCGAATGGTTAACAATCGGACCGCATGGTTAATCAAAGGTTAACGCGATCAGGGTTTTCACCGATTTGGACAGCGCTCGCCCGGGAGCCTCGAAACGCGCTTTGGCGTTTGAACAGGTGCGGAATTGGGGCAGATACGACCGCGTTTTTGAGCTGGATCAATTTTCTTCGCGCCAGACGGGGTTATCATTCCGCGAGCGTTTGCAGACGACGTCATGACCCACTCCAGCTGGATCGAGATCCTGCGGTGCCCGAAATGCCGACGAACGGGCCACGCTGAGCTTTCCGAGGTCGCCCCGCTTCGCAACCGAATTGTTCGGGTCTCGGAGGAATTCGAAATTCGCGCCGACGAGCGCGGCGACGATTTCCAGTGCCGAGCCTGCAAGCTGCCAGCCCTGCCATGACAGCGGATGCCTTGGCGCGCATCCGCCAATCACGCCAAAAATTGTCATTGGATCAATTAATTGCAGCTATTCCGGCTTGATATTCGCCGACTTGACGATCGGCCACCATTTCTCGACCTCGGCGGCTGCCTCAGGTCGATCACCCCGACGAGGTCGACGCCGCAATCAAACTCCACCTGCGGGAGTTCGCGCCAACGGCGTGAGGCGTATCACCCGCCGGCAAGCGCGACCTGGCGGCGGCGCGATCTATTTTGGTCTAAGAGGATTGGCCCGCCGAAGACCCGCGACGTCGTCGCGAGCCTCCCGGGAAGGGCTACGCCGATCAGTGGACCGAACGGTCGGTGCGGGCAGCGGCCCGCGCGGTCGTCATCTTGTTGCGGGGCGTCAGAACGCTGAGCTGATGCGGCGTCGCCGACGTGGTGGCAACGGGCGCCTGCTCGCGGGCATTGGCGGCGCCGATCACGCCGGCCTGCACCGCCGAGATCGGCAGGCCCGCGGCCTCGTAGGTCGGAAGTTCCGCAGCGGACGCGGCGGTTGCGATCGCGAGAGCGGCGGCAATGGCGGAGAGGGAAATCTTGATCACGGAAGGCTCCTCAGATGGCACGTGAGAAGCAGAGTTAGTCAGCTATTATTGCAATGCAATATCAATGTTGCCGCACCGCACAAATAATTGATCGCCCGCGTCCCTGGCGAGCACCATGGGCCGTCGTGAAAATGCTGCTCGTTAGCTTCGGGTGCTGGCCTGCCTCTGCTTCTGTAACGGCGTGATTGTATTCGCGGTGACGCGCGGCGTTCTCGGCATCCTGCCGGCCGCTTGCCATTGTCTCGAAATCACGACGACCGAATCGCTGGCTCATCGCCGACAAGCCCGCACGAATTCGGCTGGTCTCCTCTGTCGACCCGATGCGTCGCTCGACCTTCCGAACCGATGATGGTGCAGGTCCACGTCGGGGTACCCAACAATGATGATCCGCCCTCCTAGAATAGCGGCTTGCCGTCCGCCTCACCGTGGTGCGATGACACCACTTTGATGCGTCGAGCTCGTCGCAGTCGTCGGAATGTTCGCCTCATCCGGAGACATCAATGCCGCGGTATTTTTTTCATATCCACGGCGGCCATTCAGTGCTCGATGATGTCGGCCTGGATCTTCCCGACATTTTCGCCGCACGGACGACGGCGATTGAACTGAGCGGCGAGATACTCAAGCACGACGTGACGGAGCCATTCTTGCGTCATCTTCGCTGGCATGTCGAAATCAGCGACAGCCCCGAGCCGGGCGGCCAGTCACTGTTCGTCCTTCAGTTTTCCATTGCGGCATGAATAGCAGCGAACGCAGCGCTCGCTTGCGGCGCCTCGTGGCCATCTTAAAACTTCGCGATGGAACGAAGCGTGCAAGCTTGATGTCCAGGAGGAGTACTCTGAAAGCCCCGGAGACACGCTGAGCTAAAGCTGCAATTCCCGTCCATTGTGGACGGACCAATCGCCGGCTTGCTTTGGCTCGCAGAAACCAATCACGACTACACAACGGAGAAGACGCTTCGCCGAAACGCTTTCAGATATCACCGCCTGGTGTCTCGAATTTGTATTCGCGCCTAGACCTGACCTCGGAGGTCCCGCATGACAGCAAGGCACATCTGGTACGTCTCCTTCATTGATCAACGCGATGCTCCGCCCGACAGGCACGCACGAAGGACTGCGACATTCGTATCCGAACAGGATGCGAAGCAGTTCACAAGAAAACTGGCCGAGGACCAGCGCATCGAGAGACTTTCAGCTGGAACGATCAATCCGTACCGGCCCAAACGGGTCATCGGATCCAGAGACATTGGCCAGTGGCTTGGCAAAACCTAGCGCGCCATGGTGATCCGCAGTTGAGCTTGACCCCATCGTGCAACGACGATCCATCTTTTGAAACGGCCGCGCCTGAAGAGTAGTTGCCAATGCGAATGATGAAACCAGGTTACTGCGCTCTTGCTGAACCACAAGGGATGACGCAAACCGTATTCCGATGCTTGGCTTGGGGTTTGATCCTAGGCCTCTTCATCGTCACCGATACTCCGCTGGCATTCCGTCCGCACACGTTGATATCGGCGAACATCGATCGTTTTGCAGCTCTGTTCATTATCGGGGTCGCCTTTTCGCTCGCCTATCCGAAGCACGTGCTGCCAATCCTGCTCGTCCTTCTCGCTATAGTCGTCGGCTTCGAACTCATCCAAAGACTGCTCCCCGACAGACATGGACACGTAAAGGACATGCTCGTCAAAGGCACCGGCTGCTGCGCAGGCGTCATCATCGCAACTGCCTTGCGACGCTCGTTTTCCGCAATCTCCAAGCGGACAGGCAGCCCGTTGATCTAGCGCGGATGATCATCACGCGCGAAGCTCGATGAAAAACGCCGGTCCGTCGCCGCTATTCGACGGATGGAGACCCGGTCGGCCCGGAATATGAGACGGCAAGCGTAGCAAGGACGGTCCTGTTGCTGATCTCGAGCTTGCGGAAGATGTGGTGCAGATGAACCTTGATGGTACCGTCGGCCACCTTCAGACGGCGGCCAATCTCCTTGTTCGACAAGCCCTCCGACACCAAACGCATGATCTGACGCTCGCGGTCCGTCAGCACCGCAAGATATTTCTCCGGGATCGTCGTTTGCGCGTAAGGGATGGCTTCTTCGTACGAGGGCGGAGGCAACGTCTTCTGGCCGTCGGCGACTTGCCGCAACGTCTGCAAGAGCGTTTCGGGCTCCTCCTCGCTCAGAAGAACACCGCAAGCTCCCGCTGCTGCGAGCATGGCGAGATCGCGATCCTCAACCGAGGCGGCAAGAAACACGAGCCGCACACCAAGCGCCCCGGAATTTGCGACCTCGAGCATGGCCTGCCCAGAAATGTCAGGCATCGACATGTCCAAAATGGCGATGTCGGGCGCAAGGCTCTGTATTGCCTTGAAGCAGCTCGCAATATCATTGCAGCGAGCAACAACTTTGAAATCACGCTCTGCTTCGAGCAGGCAGTTCAGACCCAATAAAACGACTGGATATCTACTGGCAATGACTACACGACTGAAATGCATTTCCGATCAACCCTCAGTCCCCCTCAGTTCAGATCGGCGCCCATGTCATTAATAAGCTACTCCAATATGAGACATTTCAGTAAGGTTTTGTTGTCGCTGGGTCCCGTGAATCTACCGCCCGGAGCACGCCGACAAAGTGATTACACAACGCGTAATCGCAGCGACGATCCGACGCACCCTCAGCGAGTGCCCGTCGACCAGGACCAAGAGATCACCCTCGTCAGTTTGGCGGCCCCAAATGCCTATAACCAACGGTATATAGGGATATTGGGGATTAGCATCTAACATTCTTAAATATTTTCGGAGTGGGTTAAGCGCTTTTCGTCCCAGGTTTGTTCCATCGACCAAATCTGAGGAAGCTTGTTTTTACGTCGTTCTTTTCAGCTGGGCGGGCCACCAAAAATGAGCCGGGTTCAACCGTTCAACCGCTTGTATCATTGTAGCGTCCGGGAGAGTTTCCATGAGACGACGATATCCTTTTGCCATTGCGCTGGTTGGTGAAAATAGTCTTCGCAAAGAAGGCCTTGCAAGAATTCTAAATTCGGAGAATTTCGTCCTAACCTCAATATACGACGCCGATGATTGGCCCGGCGACGAGGCGCTTCAGAAAGCCCCCGCCAGTCCGGCGCTGTTCCTCATCGTTCATAGTGGCGATGATTTTCGCCCGACAGTCGAGCAAATCGACTCGTTCAAGCGCCGTCACGCGGATGCACGTGTCGCAGTTGTCGCGGATCACTTTCAACTGAATGATCTGGTTGCCGCATTCCGAGCCGGCGCCACCGGATATTTCATCGACGTGATGAACTGCGACGCGTTCATCAAGTCCATCGAACTCGTCATGATGGGTGGGACGGTATTCCCGCCGGCATTTTTGGAGTCCGCTCTCGATACCGAGAAACGCGAGCTGGACGATGCCCCTGTAGCCAACGATGACGATCATGCCGTCGCAACGGCAGATGACACGCTGGCTCAGCAACTTTCGCCGCGGGAAGTTTCAATCGTGCAGTGCCTGATTGAAGGCGATTCCAACAAGTGCATTGCGCGCAAGATCAAGATTGCCGAAGCCACGGTGAAGGTTCACATCAAGGCGATCCTTCGCAAGATTCGGGTTCAAAACAGAACGCAGGCAGCAATCTGGGGATTGAACCATCGATCTGCGGCTTGGTCGAGAAACAGCAGTTCGGCGCATCAGATCGTTGACGTGACCGAGCGGCTCCTCCCACCCGGCCGGGAAATTCCCAAGATCGCGAGAGCGGGCCGGCCGGCGCCACTTGGCGCGATCGACCATGCGGAGAACTACTTCGAAGTCTCCCTCACCAACGGCCATACCCGCAAGGACATGAGCAAAGCCGACGGGGCGATCCGATTGCGGAAATAGCCGAGACTCGTCCGGTCTGGCGCATCGACATCACCGCGCGGGATGATTTCCCGCGCGCGGCGAGCATTGACCACGCAGACGCGAAACGGAAGCGGAAATGATCTTGTTGACCGGCGGTGCCGGCTATATCGGATCCCACATCGCTGTCGCGCTACTCGACGCCGGGCTCGATGTCGTCGCGGTCGACAATCTTTCCAACAGCAACAGCGCCTCCCTCGAACGGATACGAGCCATCTGCGGGCGATCGGTCATTTTCCGGCATGCCGATATCCGCAATGAAGAGGCGATCTACCAAATCCTGCGCGCCCACGACGTGACCGCGGTCATTCATCTCGCCGGCCTCAAGGCGGTGGGCGAGTCCAGCGCTCAACCCATCACCTATTACGACAACAACGTCGTGGGAACGATGCGGCTCGTGTCCGCCATGACGCGAGCATCCGTCAAGACGCTGGTCTTCAGTTCATCCGCAACCGTTTACGGGACACCCGCGTACCTGCCGCTGGACGAGAAGCATCCTGTCGCACCGATCAATCCGTACGGCCGCACAAAATACTTCATCGAAGAAATACTGAAGGATCTTCATGAGTCCGACAAGGATTGGCGGATTGCCATCTTGCGCTACTTCAATCCGGTTGGCGCCCACGAAAGCGGACTGATCGGAGAAGATCCCCTGGACGTGCCGAACAATCTGTTGCCGATTGTAGCACAAGTGGCGATCGGACGGCGTCCGAAGGTGCATGTTTGGGGAAACGACTATGATACTCCGGACGGCACCGGGATCCGTGACTTCATTCACGTTGTCGATCTTGCATCCGGACATCTGAGCGCCCTGAGCCAACTGAGACAGCCCGGCCTTCTGACGGTCAATCTCGGAACAGGAAGCGGCAGTAGCGTCATGGACGTGATCCAGACATTCAAGGAAGTGAGTGGCCGGCCAGTCCCGTATGTGATCGACCAACGCAGGGTCGGTGACGTCGCAACCTGCTATGCCGATCCAACTCTCGCGAAGAACCTGTTGGGCTGGACATCAACGCGATCGCTGACACAGATGTGTGCCGACCATTGGCATTTCCAGATGAAGAACCCGAACGGCTATCGCGGCGCGTAGTCGGCGAGAGCCGTCTGCGTCTTCGAGAATTTCTGTCTTGTTCGAGGCCTGCTCAATCCCGCGCAAGGCAGACGACTGCTCTCATCGGCCAGCTCAAGTAGCGCCGCCTGGTTAAGCCACCACTCACCAATGCTCGCAATTCGCAGAATGGCAGGATGACGCACCGAGTATTGGTTAATCCTTAATTGCTGCCTTCACTTGCTGTACGACAAGGCATCTTCGGGAACTGCAGGCTATCGTCCTGTGAACCGACTTTCGGTTCAAGGTAGGACGGAATGCTTCTGGACAACGAGACGACTGGCGCCACCATGTGTTCCGAGAGCTTCCGCGCTCGCGACCGTGGGGAGCCGGAAGCCCGGCTCACAATAGGCCAGGTCATCGGTCGAACTGCCAGTCAGTTTCCGAACCAGCCGGCGATCGTTTCGAGCGCTTTCGAGCCTCTGACATACAACGGTCTTGAACGCCAGTTGAACGCAATCCGCCGGCGGCTGCGCTTGGCCGGCTTCGATTGCAATACCCGGATCGGGGTCCTGATGCCGAACGGCCCGGAGGCGGTTCTCGCCATCGTGGCAGTCGCCTGCTGTAGCGTCGCGGTTCCTCTCGACCCACGCCTCTCCCTGCCTGAAATCGAGCAGCGTCTCGACATGCTGAACCTGAGCGCGCTCGTTGTGCTGCAGGGCAGTGCCCCTGAAGCTCGCCAAGCCGCGGCCCGCAGAACGCTTGCCATCATAGAAGCCGCTCCGGTCGGACAGGGCCAGCTTGGACTCGAGATCGCCGTGCAAGTTGCCGGCTCCCCTGCCATCGACGCCGAGCCGGATCCGCGCTCCCCCGCCTTCATTCTGCAGACGTCGGGCACGACCGCGCAGCCGAAGCTCATTCCGTTCAGTCATGACAATATGCTGGCGGCAGCCGAACGCCTTCAGGCCTGGTTCGGCCTCACGTCCCGGGACCGATGCCTGAGCGTGTCGCCCCCCTACTATTCCCATGGGCTCAAAGTGACGATCTTCACGCCGTTGCTGACCGGAGGCAGCATTGCCATCCCGGCGAACAGTGCCGTCGTCGCACTCGATGAGTGGTTCGATGTCCTGCGGCCGACCTGGTACTCGGCAGGCCCTGCGCTTCACACCGCGGTGCTGGACAAGGCGCAGGGCCTCGAGAATGCACAGGCTGCGCACACTCTGCGGTTCGCGATGTCGGGCGGCGCGCCGCTCCCGAGAGCCGTGCAGGACGGCCTGCAACACGCTCTCGGCGTGCCGGTGCTGGAGCATTACGGCTCCAGCGAGGCGGCCCAAATCGCCGCCAACCAGCTGCCGCCCGGTCCGAACAGGCCCGGCACCTGCGGAAGACCCTGGCCCGATACTGTGGCGATCGTTGGCGAGGATGGACATCCCTTGGCAGCCGGCGAGCGCGGAGAGATCTGGATTCGTGGACCGACCGTGACGTCGGGCTATCTCGATGCGCCGGAACTCAATCAAGCCGCTTTCACGAAGGGTTGGTTTCAGACCGGCGATATCGGCAGCCTCGACGAAGACGGCTTCCTTTCGCTGCACGGCCGCCTGAGCGAGCTGATCAATCGCGGCGGTGAGAAGATTTCTCCCGCCGAGATCGAAGCCGCGCTGTTGCGACATTCGGCGATCGCCGAGGCTGCGGCCTTCGCGATCTCGCATCCGCGCCTGGGCGAGGACGTCGCAGTCGCCATCGTCCTTCATCGCGGCGCGCAGGCGAGCGCTGCGGAGCTTCGGCTGTTCCTGCAACGCGAGCTGGCCTCGTTCAAGATTCCGAGACGTATTCTGACGCTCGACCATCTGCCGAAGGGGGTGACGGGAAAGGTTCAGCGGCGACGTCTGCGCGAGCTGGTCGACCGGCCACGGGGGCACCAGGCGACGATGCCGGAGCCCGTCGCGAACGGGCCGTTGAATTTGGAAGCCGAGTTGCTGACCCTCTGGCGCAGGCTGCTCAAGAACGAGGCCGTGACCGTTGACGATGATTTCTTTGCCAGCGGCGGAGACTCCCTTCTCGCCATGGAGATGCTGATCGAGGTCGAGCGGCTTGTCGGCTATCCCGTGCCGGAAACCATCATGTTCGGGGCAGAAACCGTCCGGCAATTTGCCGCAAGGGTTTCCGTACCAACGGACACGTGGACGACGCCGTTCTTCCAGCCCCATGCGCCTGGCACGCGGTCTCCGCTGTACTTTTTCAACGGCGACCTTGTCAGCGGCCACGCGAGCGTGCGGCGGGTGGTAGAGCTTCTGGGGCCGGATTATCCGATCATCTCGATCAATCCCCACGGTCTTCATGGCGAGCCGATTCCGGGCTCGATCGAGGCGATGGCCGCCGACCGCCTGCCGTTCATCCTGGCAAGGCAAGCGAGCGGTCCCTTTCTTCTGGGCGGCAAGTGCAATGGCGCCATGGTGGCGTTCGAAGTGGCCCGCCAGCTGATGGCTGCCGGCCACACGGTTGATTTGGTTACGATGGTGGACCCGCCGACTGTCAGTGCCCGTCCAATGCCGCGGGCGATCCTGGGGCTGCTGAAGCCGCTGGTTTCCCCCTATCTCTTGCGTTGGACCTTCGAGCAAATGGTGAGACTGGAGCGATATTTGAAGCTCCCGGCGAACGGGCGGACTGCGATCGCCAAGGTCGAGATTCCAACGGCGTTGTGGGACGCTCATTCAATCGCAATGGCGCGGTATTGTCCGGCGCCGCTCGAGATCCCGGTGGCCTTTTACGCGGCCGACCACGATGGCCGAGCGTGGCGGCATCTCAGCTCTCAACTGGAATTGATACAGGTGCCTGGCGGACATCCCGGCTGCCTGTTGATCGGTGCGGAACTGCTCGTGGATCACCTGCGGCGGAGATTTGAAAAACTCGCCTCGGGATCGAGCGCCACGTGAGAAATCGGACGTCAGCCATGACACGCCCCGATGAGCGGGCGGAGGATCGAGGCCGTCGGACGCCGAAGGCAGGAGCGCGCTGCACCCGCCTCGAACCCGGTCGATCGCAGCTTCACCTCGGCACAGTTGCAGCGCTGGCACAAGCAGCTACCGTGGGTAATCAGAAAGGGTCCGCACCTCGATCGAATTCCGGATATAATATCCGTTATCGACCTCCGCCGAGACAACGGTCAGAGATGCCCAACCACGACGTGTCCGCCAGAGGGATGCCTGTGTGTGACCAGCCCCCCATCATCGGACCTTGCATCGGATTTTGCGCGAGCATTGCGGCCTGGTCCTTCGGTCTTCCCGTCGCAGCGCGCGTTCGGTCCTCTGGCGTTGGAACGGGAAAGCATGCCTGAGACGGTTACCGATGTCAGCCTGGATGCCCTGGAGAGCATTGCGTGGCTTGAAACCTCATGGAAAGAGCTCGAAGCGCGAGTAACTCACTCGTTCTTCTTGTCCTGGCTCTGGATCGGCACTTGGCTACGGCACATCCCGAAGGGCGCGCAACCACACGTCCTCGTGGCCCGGTCATCAGGCAAGATCGTTGGCCTGGCGGTTGTTTGCCGACGGAAAGCGTGGAGTCTCGGGCCGTATGCACGGACACGTTGGCTGCTCAATGAAACGGGAGATACTCGTTTCGACCGATTGTTCATCGAGTACAACGGTATCCTTGCAGAGCAATCCGATGCCATCATATCGGCAGGTCTCAATGCGTTGACGTCCCGCTTGCGCCGCTCGGATCAGTTGGTGCTCTCCGGAATTGATCCGGACCTTGAGGCGACCGCCAGTCGCGCCGCAGGCCGGGCCGGGCTCGTGACCGAGGTGAAACAGGCTGACGCGGCATTGTGGGTTGATTTTGCCCCAGTCCACCAGCGAGGGGGGGACTATCGCGCCACATTGGGCCGCAGTACGCGCCAGGCCGTGAACCGCGCCATGCGGTTGTATGCGGAACGCGGCCCCGTTGAATTTCGGATCATGGAAACAACGACGGAGGCCCTCGCCGCGTTCGATTTGCTGAGCGACTTTCATCGGTCGCGATGGGGACGCAGGGGAGCCTTCGTCAATCCCGGCTTCCGTCCGTTTCACGAGGAGCTCATTGCGCGGGGAGTCCCCACGGGGGCCGTTCGCATCTCACGGACGCTGGTCGGGAACGAGACAATTGGGGTCGTGTACAATTTCGTGCACGACGGCCGTGTCCTGAACTACCAGAGCGGCTTTCTCTATGAGAGCGATAGCCGGCTCAAGCCCGGGCTCGTCAGCCATGTGCTGGCTATTGAGGACAGCATTGCACGCGGGGAAAGCGGCTACGATTTCCTGGCCGGTGGCGGCGGGCACAAGTCCCATCTGGCCAACAGGGAGCAAGCCATGACGTGGATCGCTGTAGGCAGAGACAGTCCAGAGCGCCACATCGAGGCCAAGCTCCGCAGTGCCAAGCGGATGCTACGAACCATTGCCACGAATCTTCCAAAGAAGACCGCGGCTCTGTATTCCGTATTCGGGACTGGTTCCTAACCGATCGGTTTGGGCTCCTTGGCGAGAACCAACGTCCGGGTCGGCGATGTGGCCATGTCGGTGCAGCCTCCCTTTTTGACTGCCGGCCGGTCCAGGCGCTTACGCCTGGACTGCATCCATTGACCGTCTAGCGGTCCAATTCCCCTAGGAATATTCCCCCGCTTGCGCTTTTGGCGGAAGGACGCGGCGGTTTGCCACCGCGTCACTCATCCGGGTCACCGGATGGGAACTGGCAAAAAATGGGTAATTACGATGGTCCATTGAGCCATGGCGGTGCGCGATTAAAATTTCAATCAGCAGTCCGCTCGAATGCCCATCGCAATACCGTTCGCAACCTACCGGCGGCACACTCCGGATCGAGGCTAATAGAAAGCAAGTTGTGATGGCTTTTCGCACAGGTGCCTGTGAACAAAGCGAGTGGGAAAATAGTCGTTCCTTTGACGGGCCAGGCTATCGCAGACTTGAACGCGGGGCTCGCGGAGCCGGCACCGCCGCGTCGAGCTTTTTGGACAAAGCAGTCGTGCTGAGACCCGGGATCGTCGCGCCGGTTCTCGAGCATGATGGTCTGGAGGTCCTGGCATTCATGCTCCATGTGGAGCGGGACGTCATCCGGGAGCTAAGCGCCTACCTCAACGAGGAAGAACATCGGCGCGCCGCGGGATTGAGATTGGAGCGCGACCGCCGCCGCTTTATTGTTAGCCGCGGGCAACTGCGCCAAGTCCTCGCTTCCAGGCTGGGAATTTTGCCCTCGGAGATCGAGCTGGAATATGGCCGGCTGGGCAAACCCCACCTCTCCCGCCGCATGCCCGCCCGCGACGTGCGCTTCAGCGTCTCGCGATCCGGAGAAGTAGCGGTCATCGCCCTCTCGATCAGGCAAGAGGTCGGGGTGGACATCGAGGCGGTTCTCCCTGTGCCCGAGGCGGACGAGATCGCAGCGCTCTGCCTGTCCACCTCCGAATACGAGTCCTACGCCGCCCTCGATCCGGAAGACCGGCTGGAAGGCTTCCTCCAGCGCTGGACCCGGCTGGAGGCTGTCTCCAAGGCGCTGGGGTGCGGTTTGGGACAGCCGATTTCCTGGGATGAAAGGGATTGGGCTGTCCGAAGCTTCGTACCGCAACCTGGATATGTTGGGAGCGTGGTCGTCCGGAAGTGAACTGTCATCCGAAGTCGAAATTGCCGCGATGGTGCACGGAACAGGAAATGTCAGCTTCATCGATGAAAAGCCCGATGTCAGCGCACGTGATGCAGTTTTCGGAGCTGCTTGCAGACCTCGCGGTCAAGGACATCAAGGTCTGGGTGGATGGCGACCGGCTGCGCTGCAACGCCCCGGCCGGCGCGCTGACGGCGGAGCTTCGCGATCAGTTGCAGGGTCGGAAGGGCGAGATCATCGCGTTTCTGAACATGGCCACGGCCGCGGCCACGCAACCGCCTGCAATCATTCCGTTGCAGTCTCGCGGCACACGCACGCCCATTTACGCCGTACCCGGTCATGTCGGGGCACCGTCCTCATTCCTGGACCTCTCGAAGCACCTGGGCGGCGATCAACCGTTCTACGCCCTCCAGCCGCCTGGCTTCGATGGGCAGAGCGAGCCGATGGACCGCGTCGAAGATATCGCCGAGTACTTCGCCCGCCAGATCGTCGAATATCAGCCGACCGGTCCGTACATCATCGCCGGCTATTGCTCGGGCGCTCCAACAGCTTTTGAACTGGCGAAAATCCTGGGACAGCGCGAATCCGAGGTCTCGTGCGTTGCGCTGTTTGGCCCGCTTCACCCCACCACCTATGGGGAATGGCCGCGCCGGCTGTATTTTATCGCCAGGGGCAAGGCGGAATCGTTCCTGCATGAGACAGCGAAGCTGCCGACATTCGGCGCCCGTCTCCGATATTTCGGCAGTCGCCTGCGCGAACACGTCCGCGCCCTCGTACCCCTCGTTGGCAAGAGCAATGAGCCTGTTGCGACAGACCCGGTGTTGGCGAGCAGGGCTCTGCTCAAATCGACGGCGATCGCGGCCTTTCAGCGGTACATTCCCACTCCGTATTCGGGTCGGGTTTGCATAATCCTTCCCAACAAAGCCTGGCTGCGATCGGGCGCCGCGCCACACCGATGGCTACGGGTAGTGCCGCATGCCGAATTTTACTTCGGGCCCGATGACTGCAACGAAGCCTCGATGCTGATGGAACCTGACGCACCTGCCATCGCGAACCTCTATCGCCAGGCAACCCAGAAGCTGAACGATTGACGTGATTTTCTTTTTTGGTTTTCCCGACGGGAGCGTATTTCATGAACGAAGTCCTACCTATCGCGCCGGAGGGCGTAGCGCTTCCCCTGCTGAAGGATTCCGATCATCAGGCGCTGGTTGTCGATTACAACGCGACGGCAGCACGCTATCCGTCGGACAGGACGATCATCGATCTCTTCCGCGACCAGACGACACGTAGTCCTGACGCTGAAGCGATCCGCTTTGGCGATGCAACGCTGACCTACCGGCAGCTCGACGAACGCTCCAACCAGATGGCCGCGTATTTGAGCTCGACCGGCGTGGGCCCAGGCCGGATTGCCGTTGTCTTCATGGAGCACTCCATTGAAGTCGTCGTGGCGATCCTGGGCGTGCTGAAGTCCGGCGCAGCCTATGTGCCGGTGGATGCGGCAACGCCGAAGGGGCGGATCACAACAATCCTGCAGGACATTTCCAACGGGACCGACGGGAGGGCTCCCGTGGCGATCACCCAGTCGCGCCTGCGTTCGGGCATTGCCTCGAACCTTGCCGACATTTTCGTGCTCGACGCCGATTTCGATTCGATATCGAATCAACCGGCCTCGGCCCGACCGTCCGCTGCGACGCCGGACGGCGCCGCCTATATCATCTTCACCTCCGGCTCGACCGGCACTCCCAAGGGCGTCGAGATCGAGCACCGGAGCCTGGTGAACTACATCTGGTGGGCCGCCCGGGTGTACAGCTCCGGCGAAAGTCTCGCATGGCCCCTTTTCTCATCCCTCGCATTTGACCTGACGGTCACAACGCTCTTTACGCCACTCATCACCGGCGGCCGCATCGTGGTCTATCTTGGCGATCCCGGAGTGCAGAGCATGGTCGCGCTCAAGGTGATCGACGACAATGCAGTGGATATCATCAAGCTGACGCCGGCACATCTCGCGATGATCCGCGACCGCAATCTTGAGACCACAAGACTGCGCAAATTCATCGTGGGCGGTGAGGACTTCAAGGCCGCGCTGGCTCGCGATATCACCAACGCTATTCCCCATCCTATCGAGATCTACAACGAGTATGGACCAACCGAAGCCACGGTGGGCTGCATGATTCACCGCTTCGACACCGACCGGGATCAATCCGCATCGGTGCCAATCGGTGTTCCGGCCGCGAATGCGGGAATCTACGTCCTCAGCAAAGAATATCAGCCCACCGGCCCCGGGATCATCGGTGAGATGTTCATTGCCGGCGACGGTCTCGCGAGAGGCTATTTCAATCGCCCCGATCTGACCGACGAGCGCTTCCGCACGGTCGCCGATCCCCGAGATGGGCGCTCGAAGCTGCGGCTCTATAAAACGGGCGATCTCGCCCGCTGGAACTCGGAAGGACGCCTGGAATTTCTCGGCCGCGCCGATCATCAGGTGAAGGTCGGTGGCACCCGTATCGAGCTCGGCGAGATCGAAGCACGGCTTCTCAAACACCCGGACGTTCACGAATGCGCCGTCGCCACCTCGATGACGAAAGCAGCGACACAAAAAACGGCCCAGATCGGCCATGGCGAACCGTCGACGCCCGAGGACGGCATCGCACGACTTGTGGCCTACTATGTCGCGTCGAAACCTCTGACCGTGGCGGACCTGCGCGCGCACCTCGCCGAAGAACTGCTGGAGTCCATGATTCCCACGCACTACGTTCGCCTGGAGCGGATGCCGCTCACGTCCAACGGCAAGATCGACCGCTCATCGCTTCCCGAGCCGACGGCGGAAAACATCCAGCCGGCGCAGGTCTTCGTCGCCCCCTCGACAGAGACCGAGAAGACGCTGGCCGCGCTATGGTGTCAACTCCTGAAGCTCGAGTCGATCGGACGCCACGACAACTTCTTCGAACTGGGCGGGGAGTCGCTGCTGGTGGTGCGGGCGGTGTCGCGCATGCGAAAGATCTTCGGCGTCGACGTGCAGCTTCGCAACCTCTTTGAGCGGCCGACACTGGCCGAACTGGCGGAAGTTATCGACGGAATGCGCTGGGTGGCCGATTCCAATGCCCCTTCCCTCTCGGAGGGACCGAGAGAGGAGGTCGAACTCTAGCCGGAAGGTCTCCTGGTCTTGGGCGGGACAGGAGCCTTTGAGTCAGGCTCATAGCAGATCGGATGAAGATGATGGACAAAGCTTGGAAGGCGGCGCGAGAGCCGGAGCTGCCTTGGATGGCGGCGGAGTATGAGCTCTTACGGGACCAGGTCCGCCGGTTCGTCAAGGAGGAAATCAAGCCCTGCGCGGATCACTGGGAAGAGAACGGGTTCATTCCCCGTTCGATCCTGCGCCGCATGGGCGAACTCGGTTTCTTCGGCATCCGCTACCCGGCTGAGTATGGTGGCGCCGAAATGGACTCTGTCGCGTCAACGGTGTTCGCCGAGGAACTCGGGCGCTCGACCTATGGCGGCGCCGCCGACGCGATGCTCGTCCATGCCGACATGGCTTCCTCGTACGTCTTTCACGACGGGACCAAAGCCCAGCGGGCCCGCTGGATGCCGGGCATTATCGACGGCGAGGTGATCACCGCGATCGCCATTACGGAGCCGGATGCGGGCTCGGACGTGAAAGCCATCCGCACACGCGCGGTGCGAGATGGCGACTCTTACGTGCTCGACGGCACCAAGCTCTACATCACAAACGGTGTCCACGCGGATCTCTACTGCGTCGCAGCCAAGACTGATCCCTCGGCAGGAAGCAACGGGATCACGATGTTCCTCGTCGAGAAGGGAACGCCAGGCTTCAGCGTCGCGCGCGAACTGGACAAGCTCGGCTGGCGCTCCTCCGACACGGCGGAACTTGTCTTCGACGGTTGCCGCATCCCCGCCGAGAACGTGCTCGGCGCGGAGGGACAAGGCTTCTACTCAATCATGCGCAACTTGCAGAACGAGCGCCTCGTCCTCGCCGCCATGGCGATAGGGATGGCCGAGGCAGCGATCGACATGACCCTCACCTACGTGAAAACCCGCCGAGCATTCGGGGGCGTCCTTTGGGACATGCAGGCGATCCGTCAGCGGCTCGCGATGCTTTCTGCGAAAGTGGAGGCAAGCCGCGGGTTTCTCTATGCCACCGCTTGGCGCATGGCGGCCGATGACGATTGCCTGCGCGAGATCTCGATGTTGAAGGCCATCTGCGGCGAACTCGTCAACGAGGTCGCGTATGATTGCGTGCAGTTCCACGGCGCCATGGGCGTTATGCGCGAGAGCGCGATCGAGCGCGTAGCGCGTGACGCCCGCGTCCTCTCCATCGCCGGCGGCGCGACGGAGGTGATGCTTGAAGTGGTCGCGTCGATGTCATGATCCTGACGCGGCGTTGAGGCGTCGCTCTGACGTCAGCTATAGGAAGGCAGGGTGCCGGCCCTTCGTGCGGCGGGCCGGGCGTGGATGACCTCGGCATCCGGGCCGCTCGCGGCGATCGACGCGGCCTACGGCGCGCCCGGATTCACCCCTAAAGCCCGGTAGGCGTCATTGCCGCCGAACACCAGCCAACGGAATCGGACTGCCGAGGTTTCCAGCCGATCGAACATGATCAATGGCCTGAACGTGGATCCCTTTCACGGCCCTTCCAGATGGGTCATTCATGCTCGCAAATTGCTGAGACCAGAGAAATGCCGTCGGCGTGGAGCATGCGATCGAAGGACCGACGGGCACAGTCAGGCAGGCTGTCGGGTTGTTGAAAATGCTGTCAAAGATGGTCCGGTAGAAATAGCCTTCCTTGGACGTCGGCGTTTGCCGCGGAAAGCGCTTGCTCGCCTCTGTGAGCATCTGATCCGAGACCTTGTTCTCGGCATGATGCTTCAAGCTTTCAATCCAGCTATATCCTACCCCGTCGGAAAACTGCTCTTTTTGACGCCACAAGATCGCTTGCGGCAACAGATCGGTAAATGCTTCCCGCAATATGCCCTTCTCCATCTTCTCGCCAGGGCACATTTTCTCGGCGGGGTTGATCGACATTGCGTAGTCCAGGAATTCCTTGTCCAGGAAGGGCACCCGGGCTTCGACCCCCCAAGCCGCCATTGCCTTGTTCGCGCGACAGCAATCATACTTGCTGAGTGCAAAGATCTTTCGGACCGTCTCCTCGTGGAATTCTTCTGCCGACGGCGCCATGTGGAAGTAGAGATAGCCGCCGAATACCTCGTCAGCGCCTTCTCCGGACAACACCATTTTGATGCCCATTGATTTGATTTTGCGCGCCATGAGATACATCGGCGTGCCGGCACGAATGGTGGTGACGTCAAAGGTCTCCAGATGCCGGATCACGTCCGGCAATGCGTCCAATCCTTCCTGCACGGTAAAAACAATCTCATGATGGACCGTGCCGATGTGAGCCGCCACGTCTCGCGCATGCTTCATGTCAGGTGAGTTTTCGAGGCCGACCGAGAACGAGTGCAGCCTCGGCCACCATGCTTCTTCGGTTTCCCCCGACTCGATCCGCTTGAAGCGGTGGCGAGCCGCGAGCGCCGCGATAAGCGAAGAGTCGAGCCCCCCGGAAATAAGCACCCCGTAAGGCACATCGCACATCATTTGCTGCTTAACCGCAGCTTCGAGCGACGTTCGGAGCTCCTGCAGGGACACCTTCCTGTTTGGAAGAGTATGTGCCCACTGTGGATCATACCACTTGACGAACTTTCCGGCTTTGGCGCTGTAATGATGTCCCGGAGGAAACTCCCGGATCGTCTCGCATACGCCATCGAGAGCTTTCATTTCGCTCGCGACGTAAGTCGTGCCGTCGCTGCCCCATCCGATGTAAAGCGGAACAATGCCGATGTGGTCTCGGGCGACGAAGAAATCGCCACTGCGCTGATCGAAGAGGGCAAATGCAAAAATGCCACTCAGCATATTGCACACGGCAGGGCCGTACTCGTCGTAGAGATACAGGATGATTTCGCAATCGGACTTCGTTTTCCATGCGTGCGGCAGCTTCAGCGCCTCGCGCAAGCCGACATGATTGTAGATCTCTCCGTTCACGGCCAAAGCGCGACCCGCGGTCACGTCGAGAAGGGGTTGAGCGCCGTGCTCCACGTCGACGATGGAAAGGCGCTCGTGCGCGAGCACTGCGCCGTCGCTGGAATAAATGCCGCTCCAGTCTGGCCCGCGGTGCCTGACCGTCTTGGCCATCTCGAGCGCCCGGCTGCGCGCCGACTCAAGCGATTCTTTAAATCCAAAGATGCCAACGAAGCCGCACAAGGAGGTTGCCCCTTCTGTGAATTCAGATCGCAGCGAAGCGGAACAGCGGATCGAGAACGGTAAAGGTCACAAAATATTCAAGGCTCATATCAAGCGGAATTGCCTATGCCTAAGCGGCGGCACCGTCGCATAGGCGATAAAATATGCGGATGAGCGGCATCAAACTCCATGGCTGCTCGTGTCTTCCAATTCCAAATGGCCCCTGATGCGGGCTGACCGGGCGCTTCATGCGATCGACGGGGGCGCAAATTCCTCATTTCGCTCGACGTGCCAATCCCGACCACTATGCCGCTTCCGGCTTTGTCACCTGCTGTCGCGCCGCGAGTCTGCCGCGGTCACGTCGGTCCGGCCTATCACGACCGGAACGTTTGAACTGCTCAGCTTTCGAGGTGCCGCGTCGGGACCATCCTGGTATCGCAGAGAGACCTCGATGGTGTCACCCGGCTGCAACTCGGCATCCTCGTTCACGACAACCCGTTCAGGTCCTTTCTCGCTCTTTCTAATAATAGCAATATCCGGCTTGCTGCCGGATCCCCGTGCGAGCTGCGATCGAACCATCGAAGTGTACTGAAGCTTCTCACCGACGCTCTGCAGTTTCTCGCGAATCTGATTGAGCTTTAAGCTGGTCTCTTGCAGCTCACGGAACAGATCAAGCTTCCGCTGATCGTCGAGCTTGACCAACCGTCTGGCGTACTCGTCCTGCAGTTTCTTGACCTGGAGCAATTGCGCAGAGGTCTGCAGCCTCCGGGTTGCCGACAGCAGAACCGCGCGACGCGCATCCGTCACGCGAGGGCTGATCAACGATCCCTTGCCGAACAGGTCGGTCGCTTTCTGAAGATCCTCGACGTCGGACTGAAGTCCTTCTTCATCTTTCTTTTGCTGCTCCGACAGCACGCGGACCTCGTCGTCTCCCTGCCGAACGCTGCGCTGCAAGTACGCCTTTTCCTGCTGATAGTCATTCTGCTTCGTCTTCAGATATTCGGCTTCCGCATTGACGATTTCCGAAACCGCCGACCGAGCTATCGGCAGGTCGGCAAGAGAAGCGCTTGGATTGATCTGCGTCCCTTCCCCGAGTTCGCTCTTGATGCGCCACATCCGCGCCTGTTCCTTGGCGAGTTCTGTCCAGAGCGATCCATACTCGCTTCTCAGGTCGGCTGACTCGAGATACGGGTTGTTCATCCTGATATGCATGATGTCGTAGCCACCCGCCATGGCGATGAGCTGGCGCGCGGTGCTCGCCGGACGATAAGGGTACTCCCCCGGCTTCGACACGTCCCCGTTGACGTAAACAGGCCTGTACTCCGCCACGATCGCCGTGACCTGATCTGCATCTATGACGACCACGACCTCGCGGCCGTCCACAGTCCTCTGTCGAAAGACCTTGCTCGTCATTGCGGCCCCGACCTTGGCCCGAATCTCCTGCAACGGCAGGCCGGCGACCGGGACCATCCCGACCAGCGGCAACGAGATATTGCCATCGACCTGGACAGGCGCGCGCTGCCGCAACTCCGGCACGCCTGCCACCGCGACCTCCAGAACATCTCCGACGCTCACTCGATATTCGGCTTTCGCCTGCGCGGAAATCGTCAGGCCAACAGCCACCAGGCCCCACCTGACGCAACGACCTGGTTGACCGCGACGGTTGTCAAGATGGAAGAAATTACGCAGCTTGGCGTTCGGCATGGCGTGCTCGATGGCTCGGTCTGACGGATTGATCGACAATCTAATCCCGCAGCGCCTCGGCTCAACTGACCATCGTAGTTACTCCCGGCTACCCATTTATTGCCAATCCGCCTCCTGACCCGAATGCTATTGTTTTTGTAGGGGGACGGACTGCTTGACGGACTGCCTGGGAGTAACCGGTGAGTTATGCGTTTTTCACCAATTCGCCGGCCCCTACCGAGCGTTCGGCGCATTCGGTCACTGGCCGCAAGGCAATTGCGGCTGACCTTGGCAAGAACAGATTGGCCGCCTTGCTGGTACTGGCGGCAGGCGCCGAGTTCCTCCTCGTAGCCGTTGGGGCTTTTGCCGCTGCCGTCCTCTATTATCGGCTGGTCCTTGCCCTCGACTATCCGGACACTCCCAAATACATCCTGGAATCTCTTCTGATTGCCACGTTGCAACTGCTCGTATCCGTTGGGCTCCGGCAGTATTCGCGGATCCAGACGCAGCCCCGGCACATCTTCCTATGGAGCGGCGTCAGCGCCGTCTTCTTCGTATTCTCCTTCTTCATCTCAACGATATTTCTTCTCAAGATCTCGGACGGCTACTCGCGCGCGACCGTGATGGCCCAGGCGGCAAGCGTTATCGTCATGGTGCTCTTCGCGCGGGCAATATGCTTCTCGTTGCTGCAACCTGCCATCGCATCCGGACTGATCGACGCCAGGCGCGTCATCCTCATAGGTGAACCGAGCCACTGCCTGGATTTTTCCGCACGAGTAAGCGCCACCGGAATCCGGACCATTCGCTCGTTCGAGTTGCCGACCTTTCGCAAGGGCTCTTCTGCATCGGAGCATTTCGGGGCGGTCGAAGTGCTATCCCATGTCCGCGAACTGATCGCAGTGTGCCGTCCCCTGCGAGCGGATGACATTGTCATTCTGACTTCGGAGTCGGATGTTCGGGCGGCCCTCGCGCTCGCCGGCGCCCTGTCAGAGCTCCCGGTTGACGTTCACGTCGTCCCGGTCGGTGCAATCGACCTCATGGCCGTGTCGCGCATCACGCAATTCGGCAACATGGTGACGATGCGCATCTTCCAGTCTCCCCTGACGCCGTTCCACCGGGCGATCAAACGAGTCTTCGACATCGCGGCCGCAATTGCCGGACTTGTCATAATCAGTCCCCTCTTCGTCATCATTCCAATCGCAATCAAGCTCGATTCGCCCGGACCGGTGCTATTTCGTCAGACGCGGCACGGCTACAACAACGAGACCATTCGCGTGTTGAAATTCAGATCGATGACCGTGACGGAGGACGGCGACAATTTCAAGCAGGTGACCAGACACGATCCACGCGTGACGCGGTTGGGACGCTTCATGCGCCACACCAATATCGATGAGCTTCCACAGCTATTCAACGTGCTGGTTGGCGACATGTCACTCGTCGGGCCTCGTCCGCACGCGACTTCGCAGAACGAGAGCTTCGCCCGGCTGATTTCGTCATTCTCCCGCCGCCACAACGTCAAGCCCGGCATTACCGGCTGGGCACAGGTCAACGGCTATCGCGGCGAAACCGACACCCTGGAGAAGATGCAACGTCGTGTCGAGCATGACCTGTATTACATCGACAATTGGTCATTCCTTCTCGATCTCAAGATCATCGTCATGACCCTCTTCTCCAGAAAGGTCTATTGGAATGCCTTCTAATGCGATGACGACCGCTGCATGTAGTCTGTACAGCAAGATCGCAAGGGCATTGCAGTCGATCCCGTTCCCGTTTGATCGGCGGAGGCTTCGGTAGGCCACCATTAAGTGCAGGTTCGAGACAAATGCTGCAAACTCACAGAACTGACAATTCGGCACCTCAGGACACGATGCCGCCTGAATTTGGTTCGCCGGCCGAATTCGTGGCGGAGGTTCTCGCCTTTTTGCGCCGCCGCCTCTCGATCATACTGCTGACGTGTTTCTTAATGTTTGGCGCCGGCTTGCTCTATCTCGTTGTCGCAGTTCCGACGTTTACGGCAACCGCGCAACTCATCGTCGACGCCAAGACGACTTCTTCCAACGACACGGCGTCGGCAACGACGGCCGTCGAAAGTCAGGTCGCAATCCTGAGGTCCGAGAGCATCGCTCGCGCGGCGATCGCGAAGCTCGGTTTGGCGGGGGATCCGGAATTCTCCGGCGGCGCCCTGCACCGCCTCAGTCGGTCGACATCACGGCTGCTCGGTTGGAGCAGACAGGACACGGATGTCGTCACGCGTGATGCAATGGAAGCATTCGCGCGCAAGCTCTCGGTGAAGCGCGCCGGCCTCACCTACATAGTCGATCTCGCCTTCAGCTCCGCCGACCCCGAACGGGCCGCGCAGGTCCTGGACACCGTCGTAGAGACCTACATCACGACGCAAATGGACGCAAAATACAAATGGGGTCTGCAAAACGAGAAATGGGTCAAGGAACGTGTCAACGAACTGAGCAGCCAGGCGTCGACTGCCAAAAAGGCCGTAGCGGAATACAACAGGGCCAGGAATGGCGTCGCGGCTCCCGCGAACGCCGCCGACGCAGGTCCGCTCTCATCGCAATCGACCGGAACGCAAGACGAACTCCGTGCACTGGAAGCCACGGCGGATGCCGCCGCCAAAACGTATGACAATTTCCTCCGGATGTTGCGTTACATGGACGCCATGCAGCAGCAATCCGCGCCGGTGTTTGAGGCTCGTCTGCTCACCGGAGTGTCTCATCCCTACACGGCCAGCTCGCCGAACGCCCGCTTGATACTTGGATCAGCGATCCTCGGCGGCATGCTTCTGGGGATTGGAATAGGATTGCTGCGCGACAGGTCGGACCGGGAACGCGCGCCCGCGCGCAGGTCTGCAGCCACCGCATCCGGAGGAACTGGAGTCGTCCAGGGGCTCAAGGCGAACGGCGTGAAGCCCCATTTCGATGGTTCGTTCAAGGTCGAGAAACAACACACCTACAAGGAGGCCAATCCTGACTTATAGTCGCATGAATTGGCTCCCGATCGCGATACCGCAAGCTCGATTGAAACGCCCCGTACATCACGCGTCGAACAATGCTCGTCGGCGAACCGCCTTCATCGCGATGAAGGCAGCATGTTTCTCGTTGCGGTCACCGGAGTGGGTAATCCAGAAGGGCCGAACGCTCTCCGCAGCCGCGGGGTTATATTCGACCCTGCGACAATGTGCCGATTTGACAATGTGTAACATTTGAACGCTCAGCCTCCGCGCAGTCCGCTCCTCCGCCCACGAGGTGCGCCGAACCGGGAATTCCGGGCAAGAGCTCGATCACAATTACTGGGCGCCGCGTGGCGTCCACCAACGTTGGCTTGAGCAATGACGAGCTTTACTCGACCGTCCGGCGGACCCGCGACCATGTTCAGCAATGTCTTCCGGCAGTCATGGCTGGCTTTGACATACCGATGCTCGGGCGCCGTCGTCTCCCTCCTCTTCGGCGTAAGCTTTGCGCGGATGATGAACATAGAGGAATACGGTGCGCTCATGTCGTTGATGACGTTCGCGCTCGTCGCCTCCACGGTCGGCCTTATAGGTCAGCAATTTCGCGTGTTGCGGGAAATACCAAGCATCGCCGCCCGGAAAAACTACCCGGAGATCGGCTCGATTGTCTCGAAGCGGGTTCGCGTGGCATGTCTGGGCAGCGTTGCCGTGACCGTACTCGCCCTGCTTCCGTTCGTCGCCGCTCACGGCCGCGACGGAATATTCGGAGGCTGGCAATATGCCACGAGCGTGCTTCTGATATTGCCGTTGTCCTTGATCGAAATGCAGAGCTCGCTGGGGCGCGCGCTCGGCTCCGTCAATCTCGCACTCGTGTCGAAGGATGTGTTGTGGCGATTTCTCATCATATTGTTGGGCGCCGTTCTCTTCGCGACGTATGGCCATCCGCTACCGGCTGAAGACGTTCTGCTGATTGCGACTGGAATCCTGATCGTGTTGATCGCTACCCAGAACATCTACCTGCGGCATCTCGCGGAGGGGTGTAAGGTATTCACCATGGCGGTGGGGCGATCGAATGACCGGCTTCGCGACACCCTTTCCACTTCGGGACCGTTCTGGGTAACCAGCGTCACGAGCATCATGGGCGGCACGGTCGACCTCATCGTCATCACGGTCATGGTCGGCCCGGAAGCCGGAGGATATTACTACGCCGCCAGCCGGATCGCGCTCCTTCTTGATTTCTTCCTGGCGACCTTCTGTATTCCCGCGGCGCCCCTCATCGCACGTCTGTTCGATGAGAATCGTCATGCGGAAATCACGCGCGTCACGTCGGGAGCGTCATTGGCTGCGTTTGTCGCGGTCCTCGGCTGCGTTGCGACGTTGGCGCTTGGCGGCGACCTCGCGCTGATGGCGTTCGGAGCGACTTTCACCCGCGCCTACAGCGTCCTGATGGTCCTGGCAACCGGCATGCTGGTGTCGACATATTTCGGGATCGGCCCCATCGCCCTGAATATGACAGGCCATCAGCGGGCCGCGATGCACATCGTGGTGATCACTTGGGTGACGGGAATCCTGGCCATGATTGGCGCGACTTGGGCCTTCGGGACGATAGGAGCAGCGATTGCGGGCTCCTGCGCGGGCATCGCAACCAGGGTGTGGACTGCGGCCTACATTTATTCGGCGGAAGGGATCGATATCACCGCCACCACGGCGCTCCGCGCGTTGGTTAGGCGCGCAACGAGGCGAGGAGCATCCGAACCCCGTAGCGAGGCAATACGGCCAGAAGCCGGCGGCACCATTCTTGACCTGCAGCCTGTTCGCGGCAGTCGGGACACACGTACATGAATTGGGGAGATAGTTGAATGCGTTCGCTGTCATCCGAGGACGCGACTGCTGCAATTGGATTTACGCGCGGGAGGCGGTACCTGATGGACCGGTCTACATTCGAATACGAGGTGTCAGGAAGCCGGCTTTCCATGGGGCTGGTGAAGCTTCTGCACACCGTTGTTGCGCGGAGTACCGGGCGCGGTATGGGACTTGCCATGCGGGCGGTCAAGCCGCTTCTGCATTCCCAGCTGTCTTGCGTCCATTTCGCCGACGGTAGCCGCTTGTACTTCGAGCTGAACGACGTTTACTGGAATGCGTTCTTCATCGGCCAGCCCGGTATGACCTACGAGCCGGACATAGCGACGCTTCTGCTGCGGCTGAAGGATACCGACTATACGTTCTTCGATTGCGGTGCAAACATCGGATACTGGTCCGTTCTCGTCACGTCGGAAATGCTGGGTCGCAAGCACGCGATTGCCGTCGAGGCTTCACGGGAGACGCTTGCAATTCTCGAGCAGAACCGTGACGCGAATGATCGGCGCTTCGAGATCTGCCGAAGGGCATTGTTCGAGTACGACGGGCGCAGCCTGTTCTTCTCCGACGACGGACCTCATTCGGCCCGGCACATCGTAACGTCGCAGAGCAGCCGTCCGTCACACACCGAACCCGTCATATCGATAACGATCGATGCGTTGGCAAGGGACCAGCAGCTGACCGACAGCGATCGGCTCGTTATCAAGCTCGACGTCGAGGGCCAGGAGGTTGCGGCCCTGAAGGGCGCTCGGCAGGTTCTGAAGCGCGACACGCTGATCATCTACGAAGATCATGGCCAGGATCGCAGCCACGCGACCACGAGGTACGTGTTCGAGGCACTCGGACTTCCGGTGTTTGCTCTTGCTGCAGACGGGTCGGTCACGAAGGTCGGTGACCTCGGCACACTGGATCGCCTGAAAGTGAACCCCAAAATCGGCTACAATTTCGCGACCTGCCCACCCGGATCCGGCTTCCACCGCTGGATATCAGGAATCGCCAGCCAGGCATGATCGTGTCGGGTGCCGTCGGAGGCCGATCCTGGCGCACGGGATCGCCGGCGGCTCAACCTACTTCGCGTGCCCGAGCCAGAATTCGCGTGCACTCGACTCTTCGATGCGATCAGAATGCACAATATCAATTGCTGCCGCCGAACAGCATCTGGACCGCCGACTGCACGCCATTCATTCGCCCCTCGAACGGAATTCTCCCGTCGGATGGCCCTCCGACCGCGATGCGGGGGAGCCCAAAAGGATTCAGCTTGCGATCAGATATCTGTCCATGCCGAGTTGTGACTGCGGTCGAAAAACCGACCTCCACCGCGAGATGTTGTTCTCGATCACCGCATGCCCTGGAGTTGCCGTAGGGAAAAGCGACGTGCCGAACCGGGCGCTGAAGCAGTCTCTCAAGATAGGTGCGGTTACCCGCCATTTCGGCACGCGCTGAAGCTGCATTCAGGTACGCGAGCGCTGGATGCGATTCCGTGTGTCCGCCAATCGTGGCCAGGGGGTGTCGTGCCAGGACCTGAAGCTCGCGCTCATTGATGAAATAGGCGTCGTTCAAGGCCTCCAGCGACAGATCGGCCTTGCTGAACGTAGGGGCGAGCATCTCGACTCGTTGGTAATCTTCATGGACCCAGTTGCTCACCTTCTCCAGGGCCGATACCTTCTCGTCAAAATCGCGACAGCTGAATCGCATGTTCATTGCGTCGATCGCAAGACTGTCTCTCGAGCGGAATAGGTCCCGCAAGCCCAGCCACCACGGTTGCAGCGTCCGCGTCACCGCACCCGTTGGAACATATACGGTGAAGGGCGCATTATTTCGCTCAAGGATCGGCAATGCCGTCGTGACGTTGTCCTTGTAGCCGTCGTCGAAGGTAAGCACCGCATAGCGGCGGGGTTCAGGATCCACCGCCAGCCGCTCGAGACATGCATCGAGACTGACAATCTCCCATCCCTGCTGGCGCAGCCACTTCAGGGTGTATTCAAAGAAATCAGGCGATGCACCGGTCTTCAGCTCCGAGCGCCAGTCCGACTGAATCTCATGGAACATCAGGATGGTGGCCCTGCCGGCAAATACCTTGCGTAAAGCAGGCGCGAGTCCCGCCCAACTAGCCGCATGGAATATCGTTCGGCTGAGAAGTCGCTTCACGCGAAATCACCACCGGACAGGTTGATTGCGCGCAAGCCGACCAAGCGTCTTCGGTGCCCATGTGATTGCGTGCGCGATCTGCCCATGCTCATCTCAAATAGCCCTCGTGAACGCAGCAGTGTTTCCGACGGGAAACAGCCCTCCATTTATCGACAAACCGCGTCGCTCTGGCAACCGCCGCGCTGGCGTACTCACTACTGGGTACCCCAGATTTCATCGCCGCCACTCTGAATGCGCCGCCTGCATCGAACTGCTTTCACGGTAGCTTTTCGTCAGACACAGAGTGCACCGGCCACTGGTGATGCCGGCCTTCGTGATGCGCGTGTCGAGGGCCCTAATGAAAGTACTGCTCGCCAATAAGTTTCTGTTCAACAACGGTGGCGCAGAGGCAGTGCTGCTTCAGGAAAGAATGTTCCTGACGAGCAGCGGGGCGGACGTCATCGACTTCGCGATGCAGCACGAGCGGAACATCGAATCCCGCTATGCAAATCACTTCGTGTCTCGCCAGGAATACCGGACCGGCGGCCGTCTCGCCAAGATCAAGAGCGCGCTCTCATTGATTCACTCGCGCGAAGCAGTGAGCAAACTCGCATCCCTGATCGAGGAGACCCGACCGGACCTGATGCATTGCCACAACATCTATCATCAGCTGACCCCGTCGATTGTCGGCGTCGCCAAGTCGCGCGGGATTCCGGTCGTGCTGACCCTGCACGATTCGAAGCCGGTGTGTCCGGTGCACACCCGCATGCGAGAGGACCAATTGTGTTCATCGTGTCTCGCCGGCGATTTCCATCACGTGCTGATGCACCGCTGCGCTGACGGCTCGATCGCACAGAGCGCCACGCTTTACATGGAAGCGGTCATTCAGCGCTGGTTTGGCAGCTACGAGAAGGTGGATCGCTTCCTCGCGCCGAGCCAGTTCATGCGGGAGTCTGTGTTGCCTCGGTTCGCCGCGGACCGGGTCCAGGTGCTCTACAACGGCGTGGACGTCAGCGGCATTTCGGCGAGCGATCGGGACAAGGGATACGTGCTCTATTGCGGCCGGCTCGCGCCGGGAAAAGGTGCGGAGACGCTGTTGCGCGCCCACGAAGCAGCGGACTGCCGGTGGCCTCTCGTCGTCGCAGGCTCCGGCCCGCTGGCGGATAGTTTGAAGGCGCAGTTCACCCGGAATGTACGTTTCGCGGGCCAGCTATCCGGCGAGGCCTTAAAGGAGACGATCGCCGAGGCTTCCGTGGTGGTTGTGCCTTCGGAGTGGTGCGAGAACTGCCCGATGTCGGTGCTGGAGGCGATGGCCTATGGCAAGGCGGTCATAGCGACCCGCGTCGGCGGCATTCCGGAACTCGTGGACGATCGCGTGACGGGGCTTTTGTTTGAACCCGGCAATACGGACGAGCTTCGTCAGCACGTGGACTGCCTGATGAACGACGCCGCACGCCGTGCAGGCATGGGAGCAGCAGGAAGAAGTCGCGTCGAAGCGGACTTCTCTCTCGAGAAGCATAACACCGAGCTGATGGCCGTCTACCGATCACTGGTGAGTGAGCGGCATTCATCGCATTGAGGATTGCAAATGGACCTCACCGTAATCTCCACGTTTCGTTGCAACTCGAGATGCCAGATGTGTTACATCTGGAAGAATCCGACCGATCCAAAGGAAGAGGTCACGCTCGAGACCCTGGCGAAACTTCCTGCGGGGTTCGACAATCTCAATATCTCCGGCGGAGAGCCGACCCTGCGGAAGGATCTGGCCGAGATGGTGGACCTGCTCCACCCCAAGGCCCGGATCATAGAGATCAGCTCGAACGGCCTGCATCCCGAGCGTCTCCTGCCCATCGTCAAGAAACACCCGAAGATCAAGGTTCGTTTCAGCCTCGAGGGTGACGCGACCACCAGCGACTGCATCCGCGGCGAGAAGGACGGCTACGCCACGAAGGTCGCCGGACTTCGCATGCTGCAGGAGGCAGGTGGGCAGGACCTGGGATTCGCCTTCGTCATCCAGGACGAGAATGTGGCCCAGCTCGTTCGAACCTATGAACTGGCGCGTTCGATGGGGTTCGAACTTGCGACCTCGACGCTGCACAACGCGTGGCAGTTCTACAAGAACGACAATTATTTCTATGAACGCGTCGCGGTGGCCCGGCAAGTCGAAGGGCTTATCACTGCGATGCTCAAGAGCAACAAGCCGAAGAACTGGTTTCGCGCCTACCTGAATTTGGGCTTGATCGAAAAGATCCTCGGCCACCCGCGGTTGATCCGCTGCAGCGCGGGGACGGATTTCGCATTCATCGACCCGTGGTCCGACGTGTGGGCCTGCAACGTGCGGTCGGACCTGCCGCTGGGCAATTTGGCGCGCCAATCCTGGAGCGAGATCATGGCCAGTGACACGGCCAAGAACTCCGTCGCCAAGGTTCACGCTTGCCAACAAAACTGCTGGATGGTGACGACCGCGCGCACGGCAATGCGCTCAACGCTGATTCCGCAGGCACCGAAGATGGGTCCGCTCATCTGGGTGCTGAAGAACAAGCTGAAGGTCGAGCTCGGCCGGCCGATCTGTTTCGATCAATACATCGATTATTCCAACGTCGCGCCTACTCCGCACGTCCAGCGAACGTCATTCCTCAACGAAAAGCAAAAGGCACGGTTGGTGCGCGGGAGAGAGACGGTCGACGCCCGATACCCGCTCAAGGAATTCATGAATAACTGACTGGACAGAAGGAGGGTGCAGTGAGTGCGGATCATCTGGTACTGCGGGTGATCATGCTTGGCTTGCGCGGGTTTCCCAATGTGCAGGGAGGAGTGGAAGTTCACGCGGAGCACCTGTGCCCCCATCTCAAGGAACTGGGCTGCGATGTCGAGGTGATCGTTCGTTCCTCCTATATGCCGCCTGATCGCGGCGACGAGTGGCAGGGCGTACGTTACCAGCGGGTATGGTGTCCGAAGACCTCGGGTCTTGAGACAATCGTCCATTCATTCCTCGGAGTGCTTGTCGCTGCATGGCAGCGGCCGGACGTGTTGCACATCCAGGCCATCGGACCGGCCTTGATGGCGCCACTCGCGCGCTTGCTGGGACTGCATGTTGTCGTGACGCACCACGGGCCGGATTACGAACGCGAGAAGTGGGGCCGACTGGCCAGGATGGCCCTGCGCGCCGGCGAGGCCTGGGGCATGCGATTTTCCGACGGCCGCATCGTCATCTCCCAGACCATCCGAAAGCTGGTGCGGGAAAAGTACGGCCTGAATTCGGACCTCATTCCAAACGGCGTCACCTTGCCCGACGTACCGAAAAGCACTTCGGTGCTGGACAAGCTTGGGCTTACGCCGGGACGATATGTGTTGATGGTGGGTCGGCTGGTGCCAGAGAAGCGGCACACCGACCTGATTCAGGCCTTTGCCGATGCCAGGCTCACCGGATGGAAGCTCGTGTTCGTCGGCGCCTCCGAGCATCCCGACGCGTATACGGAGATGCTTGCGGCACGCGCTGGAGCGACCGCTGGGGTGATCATGGCGGGCTTCCAGTGCGGGCTCGCACTGCGGGAGCTATACGCCCACGCAGGCATTTTCGTTTTGCCATCCTCGCACGAAGGCTTGCCGATCGCGCTGCTGGAAGCTTTGAGCTTCGGTTTGCCCGTGGTGGCCAGTGACATTCCTGCTCACCTGGAGATCGGATTGAATGACGCGCACTATTTTCATGTGGGAGATGTGTCAGGGCTCGCGGATCGCCTGGCATCGTTTGCGCACAGTCCGTGGCCGCTGGAGCTGCGCGAGAAGACACGCAACTGGTTGGCCGAACGGGAAGACTGGCGCTCTATCGCGGAGCGCACTCTCGGATGCTATCGCAGAGCAATTGAGCCTCGTCGAGGCGGTCCTCATGCGCGGTCCCGGGCGGCGCCGCCCAGCACCGCCTAGCGAGCTACGCACGCGGCGCGCCGGCCAACGCGCGATTCCCGTCCCGCAATTGAGGTATCGCCTCAAGCCGATCGAACCAAAGCGACGTTCAAGATGAATATGCTTTTGCTGTATTTCCTCATCTATACGTTCTTTCGATCGATCTCCAACGGCCTCGACCGTCTGTCCGGGACGAGCTTTTCCATGATCCTGTCGCTCACCGTCATCGGGATCGGTGTTGTGGCCGCCTGGCACACGCGACATGTCAGGATACATAAAAGACTCTTCGTACTTTTGATATGCATGTCCGTCTTTTTTGCCGCTTGCGTGCTGTCATTTGTCATCAATGGTTTCGGAGCGGGCAAGATTATCGACCAGTATGCCGCCTGGTACGAGATGTTCAGGTATGTGTACCTGATCATGTTCGTGACACTGCTCTCCGCCCTTTATCGGCATCCGAATTTTTGTCCGAGCGTGCATCGTGTTTACGTGTTGCTGTTATTCGTCATTTCCGCGGTGGGGCTCGGTCAATACCTGACCGGTCATGCAGAGCTCGTCACGCAATACGACAAGTTTGAACGGGTCGCGGGTCTTTCTTCGCACCCGGTACCCTACAGTCTTGAGATCGTGCTGACCTTTTTCGTTTGCGAGCTGTCGCGCCGGAAAATGCGCCTTCCCATTCAGCACTTTCACATCGCGGTGTACTTGCTGTTTGTTGTTGCCCTGGTCCTGTCTGCTTCAAGGACCGGTGTCGCGCTGCTCGGAGTGACCCTCACCGTATACCTCTTTGTCCAGCGGCCGGCCCTCCTTCCCGTGTTCGCGGCAGCATTCGCGATCCTCCTATGGATATCTCCGTTTGGAGAGTTGTTTTCGGACCTGAGCACCGTTCCGGAATATATCATAAGAGGCGAATATGCGGTGTGGGACTGGCGCACCGCGCCGACCTCGGTCCATTGGCGCATTCACCACTGGTACTATCTGTCCACACTTGGATTGGAACGAGCGTGGATCGGATATGGCCCCGGTCAAGTAGGGTTCTATAGCCCGTTTTCTCTTTTGGCGCATAGTCAGTTCGTGGAAATATTCTTCGAGTCGGGCGTGGTCGGCCTGATCACCTTTGCCATGTTTTGGTTCAGTCTTCCGCTGGCCGCAATGTCGGACGGGCGGCGGCTCGTTTCCTCATATGGAAAACGGTCAGCAGAAATTGGAGTCCTGCACTTGTGGCTTGCGATGTTTGCCGGCGTCACGCTGGTCGCATCGTTCGATGCGAGCTTCGACAGGGAAACGGTGGCGTTTTCGCACTTGATCGTCAGTATGTTTGTTGTGCTGGCTCAACCTGAAGCCGTCACCGAACGTGACTCAGGATCGCGCTACTCATACATCTCGATGACTGCTGGTTCGCGGATTGAAGCATCGGCGAGCCGAGGAACTATCTGAACAGCAACATGGCCGCTGTTGGCAGCATCGGCCGATACTGGTTATGAGCACTTCCCATGAAAGAGCATCTTGCCGCTCTCATGTTACTCGGCGCCCTCGTCTCATTGGCGAGCGCCGCGACGATAGCGCCTCCGTTCCAGTACGGACGATGCAGCGACAACCGTAATCTCTTGTTAGAGATCGAATCTGCGTCGCACATGACGCAGCGGGGAATGTGTCATCACAATCCAGTGCTGCAGGTGCAACTACACAAGCGTCCGGTACTCAAACCCATCTGCACGTCCTTGTCGATCGATTGTGTGGTTTCGCAGACTTCCGGATATGACAACGGAATATATCCACACGGAGTCAGGACCTATTTCTCGTGGTATGCAGGCGGCCCCGCCGCCACCGGGAACATTGTTTCTCCTACCGACTTCTCTTCACTGACGGGTTGGGGACAGATTTATCCGCAAGTCGGTGTTTCGAACGTTGCTGCCAACGTCTACTTGAAGGACTATCGCGTCTATGTGCACTTGACGAGTGGCGGTTGGCAACTTGTACAAGATCAAGCCACGAATTCCATCGGTGGCCGGCATTACGTGGCAGACTTCTCCAACAACTCCTCTTCGGAAATGAGTCTCGTTGTTCAGTCTGACGGAAGCGTAAGAATGGACTCGCCAGCATCCGACTATAATAATCATTTCTGGATTGAGCCGAGAGGATCGTATACTCCCGGAACAGTCGACGGGGTGTTCTCGCTGGCACAGCTACGCACCGATGATGCAAGTGCAAATCTGATCGCAAACTTTGGAGCTGACTGGTGGAGAAACACCTCAGCTCCGTACCTCTACCAAAATGGAGTGTTTGTAAATAATCCCGGCATCGGCATGGGCACTTGGGTCAAGTTGACGACGACGTACCAGTACTTCTTCTTCACGACCATGACCGAAGCGCAACTACAAGCCGACCCGCCGCCCTTGAGATAGCTGAACAGCGCTTCAGTGCTCGACAGATCCGCTCGGGCACTTGCCGCAACAGCCTCCGCGTCCAAGCGCGCGGCGCGCTCGCCAAGGATCATCGCATCCGCGGCGGCAAGATCCGAGGGGGTGGTTCAGGAGCGGTCACGATGGCGATGGAAATCCAGAATATCCCGTTCAGCCCTGAGCTTGCTGACCTCACGCCTGAGCCGCGCAATTACCTCTGCTGCTCGGGCTTCATCTGGCCGTGACCCGGCAAAGGCCTGCACAGGATCGGAGCCGAACTCCTTCACTCATTTTCGCAAAACATTCTCGTGAACCTCCCAGGTCTCGGGCGGCTTGCGCCGCCGATACCCGCGTTCTAGCTGGCGAGAACCATCAGTGATGCCCCGCCGAGCAAGCGCACAGACAGGTCCTCTCCGGCAACAGTCCGGACAATGCGCCGCCCGGCGTTCACGAGGAGGGTTTTCGTGGTTCGCCATTCGGGGTGGAGATGGAGGAAATCTTCAAGCCTGGTGTACTGACTGTCAATGATCTCAAAGCCGGTGTCGCGCAGTGTCGCCAGAGCTGTTGCCTGATCAAAGTAATGCAGGTGACCAACCTCCTTGCGTTTCTGAAGTGGCTGATCGCGCAGAACGCTGAGGACATTAAGGTCGAGGGGGATATGAAACACATAGTATTTCGAACGCCCTCTGAGCCTTCGCAGAAAGCCCATATAGTCATCGATGTGCTCGAAAACATCGATGCACAATAGAAGATCGTAGCTTCCGCTGGTTTGCGAGAAGTCTCCGCAGTGGAAGTGCAAATTGTCCCGTTCGCGCGGTTTGGCGGCAGTGATGGCATAGGGGGCGATATCGTAGCCAACGGCGGTTGAGTCACGGAAGACGTCGTGCTCAAGCAGGGCGTTCAGAACGCCTCCCACTCCGCAACCGACGTCGACGATCGTCCGGCAGGTGATGTTGTTGGCACGCACGATCCTGGCGATCTTCGCGGCCTTGGTTCCGGCATCCTCGTCATGCCAGCCCGGATGGGCTTCGGCATAACCTTCCCCAGTATAGAGATCGCTGGACGCAAGCCCTGCCCCTCTGACGACAGCCATTGTTCTCTCCCTCAATTGAATGGCGACCTGGACGACCGATCGGGACGCCAGAGTTGCAACCAGCTCTTGCGAACCGGCACCTGAAGTGCCGTGCGGTCACGTGATGGCGACGGGAGCGCTCGCCGCGGCCAGCGAACCGCAGCCGATCCGAGAGCCTGCGTTCGAATTCGTAGGGCGCGATCGGGCGACCAGGCGGCCGCGTGTCCTTCCGGCGCCGCTGGATGGCCAAATAGTCGGGCTTCAGATTCGTCAACCCACGAGCCGCCATTCAAGAGAACCGATCCGTCTCCACCGGCAAGTGTGTTCTTGATCTTGAGGTCGTCGCAATAATCCTTGCGGGCTACCCCGAAGCGCAGAACCTAATCCGCGCTTGAATCGACAAGCATCCGTCGCTGCAACATAGGCGACCGGGAAACAAGGGACTGGGGCCGATATACGTGTGTATAAATCACACTTTGAAAGTTTTTTTGCCATTTTTGATTATTAACCAACCGGCTCAGCAGTCGGGGGGGCCAACTTCCAAAAAACCCACTGCTTGAAATCTCCTCGCGGTTCGAGGCTGCAATTCTTTGGAATCTGTTCGCGACTGAAGTTGCGAGCATGGAATATGTCGCACATCCCCGATGCGCGGCAGCGGAATTTCACGTCCTTAAATCTGGTCTGCAATGGAGAACTAATGTGGCGCTGACCGATGTCACCTATCAAAATACGCCTGGCAACAGCGAAGGGTTTCCGCTTGGCGTCCCCACTAGCTATTCCTGGTACGGCGGGAGCACCGGCCATACAGGCAGCACCCCGCCCTCCAATTTCACCTCCGTCACAGGGTGGGGACAGGTCTATCCCGAATCCGGGGCAAGCAACGATTCCAATCCGGCCAACGTTCAGATCGCGAACTTCCAGACGTGGGTGCATCTGAAAACCGGCGGCTGGGTTCTCGTGCAAGATCAGGCGACGGACCCGATCGCCGGAGCTCAGTTTCTCGCCGACTTTTCCGGAAACACGAACTCTGCCTGGAGCGTGACAAGGCAGGCGGACGGCAGTGCGATGGGCGCTGCGCCCCTCAGTGGATACAACGACCATTTCTGGCCGGGCTCACGCGGCTCCTATTCCGCCGGAACGGTCGATGGCGTCTATGTCCAGGCCGATATGAGGACCACTGATCCGAACGAGCATCTCGTCGCCGATCTGGGAGCTGATTGGTGGTCGACCCCGACAGCCCCATACGTCGACGGGTTCTCCAACAATCCCGGCGCCGGGATGAGCGATTGGGTCGCACTGACGACGAACTACAAGACCCTTTACTTCACCTCGATGACTTCCGCGCAGTTGCAGGCCGACCTGCCGCCTCCGCTGCAGGGCACCTCTTCGCCCACGACACCGACGCAGCCGACGACGCCCACGACGCCGACGACGCCGACCGATCCCACGATACCGGCGCAACCGACGACGCCGACCGACCCCACGACGCCGACAACCCCCACGACTCCAAGCGTGACCGCACCGGTGCTCGACGTCGCGGACAAGTCGCTTTGGGTGGCCGGCAGAGGCGGTCAGGTCGACCTGGGGACGACCATTACAACGACCGACCCCAACGATAACCTCACCCTCAGCATCATGGGATTGCCGCGATATGAGACGATCACGACCGGCGACGGCACGACGCTCAGGGGCAACAACATCACCCTGACGTCCGCGCAGGTCGACAGCGGACTGACGCTGACATCGAACTACAAGGGCAATGCTCATCCGGTCGCGAACCTCACGCTGACCGCGAGCGCTATGGATCCGACCACCGGCGCTGTGATGTCGTCGGATCCGCAGACGATCCGCGTGACGGATCCCCGGCCGTCCAACTGGACTGGCGGAAACGCAGGGAGCTGGGCAAACCACGGCTTTGCTCAATTGCAGCAGCAGATGGGCGACACCAGCACCCTGGCGAACACAGCATCGCAGACGACCGGTTGGGCCGATCAAGGCGCGCGAGCGTCCCAGGCAAGCCAGGGCTTTGCGCTGCTGAACCAGTATCTGGCCGGTAGCTCCGGTCGGGTCGACGCTGGTCAGATCGTGGCGGCCATGTCGAATGGGACCGGCTGGACGCACAACTCGTTCCTGAGCAAGCCTCAAGGTTGATCCTGCTACTGCACCCGGGGGCTCTGCGCCCGGGTGCAGTACCATCAACGTGTTGGGAATTGAAAACGGGTGGTCGATCGCGGGCAGTAACGGCGAAGGGACTGTCGCGCGCGGGTCTTGGTTTCGGTTGGCTTCATCGCTCGCATCTGTTTCCGAGCGATAGAAATGCGTGCTGGCGCAACAGCTTCGGGTATGCGGCAAATTTGCGCGCAACATAACGGTGCAAAAATCAAGATTTGAAACTTTTTTCGCCATTTTTGCGCATTAACGAACCGTTCAGCAGTCGGGGGGCCACGTCGAAAATCCCACTGCTTTGAAATCCCCTCGCGGTTCGAGGCCCTAGTGCTTTGATGTTGCTTGCGCCTTTTGGCTGCGAGCAAGCGGTATGTCGCATGCTCTGTCGATGCGCGGCATTGGAATTCCCAGTCTTTGGAAATGCATGAGAAGGAACACTAACGCGGCCGGGTAGCCGCGAAGGGTTGAGTAAGAATGGCGATCCAGAACGGAAATGCCCCCGCCGCAGATCTAGGGCTTCGCGCGCTAGCTCTGTTCCTGCGCCTCCATGGCGTGAATACTGTGCCGGACCAGCTCCGCGATCGTTGCGGGAGCGACGAGATCGGCATCCGCGCGATGCTTCGCTGCGCGCGCGAATTCGGGGTCAAGGTCCGTTCGCGGACGATGGATTGGACCCGCCTTGCGGGTATCCAGCTGCCCGGAATCGCCTCGCTGCGTGACGGCGGATTTCTGCTGCTGGGCAAGATCGACGACCAGGTGGCGCTTGTGCTGCACCCGACCTCGCCGCATCCGAGCCGGATGACGCGCGCGGAATTCGAAGCGATCTGGGATGGCGGTTTGATCTGTGCTGGATCACAGAGCCTCGCACAGCGCGCACGTCATGCATTTGCCGGCATCCGCACGCGCTCGTTTGACCTGGGCGCCGGCCTGATGCACCGCGCCGGCGGGGGCCTGATGCGTGCCCGTGACGGCCTCACGAAGAGCTTCTTGACGATGAGACCTGGCATCCTGATGCGCGGGCCTCTCGACGATGTCGCAGACCATCCGGCGAACACCGAATCCCCGGCCGCCGGCGTCGACTCCGAAAACGACGATGAATCCGGGCTCATTGCGCTGGCGATCTTGCTGCGTTGCCATGGCATCGCTGCCGACCCCGGCCAAATTCGCCACCGGATCGGCGCAGCGCGCCTCGGCGTTACTGAGATATTGCGCTGTGCCAAGGAATTCGGGCTCAAGGCAAAGGTGCAGAGGACGAGCTGGAACAGGCTTGCCGTCACCCCGCTGCCGGGAATTGCGCTGCTGCGCGACGGCAGCTTCCTGATCCTCGGCAAGGTTATCGACGACAAGCTTCTCATTCAGCGCCCGCTGTCTCCGCGGCCCGAAGCAATCACCCAGGCGCAACTCGAGGCCATCTGGGACGGTGGCATCATCCTGATGGCCCGGCGCGCCAGCCTGACCGACCTCGCGCGACGCTTCGATATCTCCTGGTTCGTCGGCGCCATGCAAAAGTATCGTCGCCTGCTCGGCGAGGTGCTGGCGGCGTCGTTCTTCCTTCAGATCTTCGCCGTTGTCTCGCCGCTGTTCTTCCAGGTGGTGATCGACAAGGTGCTCGTGCATCGAAGCATGAGCACGCTCGACGTGCTGGTCGTCGGGCTTGTCGTACTGACCGTGTTCGAGGCCGTTCTCGAGACGCTGCGTGTCTATCAGTTCGCGCATACGACAAACCGTATCGACGTCGAGCTCGGCGCCAGGTTGTTCCGTCATCTGTTGGCGCTGCCGATCGCCTATTTCCAGGCCCGCCGCGTCGGCGATTCGGTGGCGCGCGTCCGCGAGCTCGAGAACATCCGCCAGTTCCTGACCAGCTCGGCGCTCACACTGGTGATTGATCTGCTGTTCACCGTCGTCTTCCTTGCGGTGATGTTCTACTACTCGACGACGTTGACGTGGATCGTGCTGGCGTCCTTCCCGCTCTACATCGGCATCTCCGCGGGAGCCGCGCCGCTGTTCCGTCGGCGTCTCGACGAGAAGTTCAATCGCGGTTCCGAGAACCAGGCCTTCCTGGTCGAGAGCGTCACCGGTATCGAAACGCTGAAAGCCATGGCGGTCGAGCCGCAGATGCAACGCCGCTGGGAGGAGCAGCTCGCCGGCTATGTGTCCGCAAGCTTCCGCGTGCTCAGCCTGAACAACACGGCGAGCCAGGCGGTCCAGATGATCAACAAGCTGGTCATCGCCGCGACCCTTTACTTCGGCGCCCGCCTGGTGGTCAGCGGAGACCTGACTGTCGGCGAGCTCGTCGCGTTCAACATGCTGGCCGCGCGCGTCAGCGCGCCGGTTCTGCGGCTCGCACAGATCTGGCAGGACTTCCATCAAGCCCGCCTCTCGATCGATCGTCTCGGCGACATCCTCAACACCATTCCCGAGCCGAGCTTCACGCCGGCCCGCGCGGCGCTGCCGCCGATCCGCGGCCAGGTCACATTCGAGCACGCGACTTTCCGCTACCGCATCGACGGCCCCGAGGTGCTGCACGACGTGTCCTTCAGCGTCGAGCCAGGCCAGGTCATCGGCATCGTGGGTTCGTCGGGCTCGGGCAAGAGCACCGTCACCAAGCTGATCCAGCGTCTCTATGTCCCGGAGAGCGGACGCGTGCTCGTCGACGGCGTCGACCTCGCGATGGTCGATCTGAGCTGGCTGCGGCGCCAGATCGGCGTCGTGCTGCAGGAGAACGTACTGTTCAACTGCACGATCCGTGACAACATCGCGTTGGCCGATCCGGCGATGCCGATGGAGCGCGTCATCGAAGCGGCAGAGCTAGCCGGCGCCCACGACTTCATCCTCGAACTGCCGGAGGGTTACGACACCGTTGTGGGTGAGCGCGGCAGCAGCCTGTCCGGCGGGCAGCGCCAGCGCATCGCAATCGCGCGTGCACTCATCACCGATCCACGCATCCTGATCCTGGACGAGGCGACCAGCGCGCTGGACTACGAAAGCGAGCGCGCGATCCAGCAGAACATGAGGCGGATTTCCGCCGGACGGACCGTGTTCGTCATCGCCCACCGGCTGTCGACGGTGCGCAATGCGAGCCGGATCATCACCCTCGAGCATGGCCGCATCGTCGAGGACGGCAGCCATGACGAGCTGATCCGCACCAACGGCCGTTACGCCAACCTCCATTATCTGCAGGCCGGTATCCATGACGTCCGCTAGCCGCAACATCGTCGCGTTCCCGAGACGCGAACCTCGCCGCCGCGAGCAAGAAATCGCCTTTCTACCGGCGGCGCTCGAGATCGCCGAATCGCCGCCATCACCGATCGGGCGCGCGATCGGGGCCTGCATCATCGCCGTGTTCTGCATCGCGCTGGTGTGGGCGACGCTCGGCAGCGTCGATATCGTCGCCAGCGCGACCGGCAAGATCGTGCCGGGCGGGCGCACCAAACTGATCCAGCCGTTCGAGACCGGCGTGGTCCGCGCCATCAGCGTCCGCGACGGCCAGACCGTCAAGGCCGGCGACGTCCTGATCGAGCTGGACCCGACGATGACGGAAGCCGACCAGGAGCGCCAGAAGAGCGATCTGCTTGCAGCCGAGCTGGACGTCGCGCGGCTGCGCGCCGCGCTGGCCGCAGACCCGCTTGCGGCCTTCCAGCCGCCGCAAAACGCGAGTGCAGCCGATATCGAGATGCATCGCCAGTTCCTGATCAGCCAGCGCGCCGAACAGAACGCAAAGCTTTCTGAAATCGAGCGCCAGCAGGGGCAGAAGGAGGCGGAGCGGGCGACCACATCGGCGAGCGTCGCCAAGCTGGAGGCGACGATCCCGGTGCTGAAGGAGCGCGTCGACATCCGCAAGGGTCTCGTCGAGAAGGCATTGGCGTCGAAGGTCGTCTATCTCTCGGAGTATCAGGAGCTGGTCGCCATGCAGCAGGACCTCGTCCTGCAGCAGAGCCGGCTGCGCGAAGCCGATGCGGCGATCGCGCTGCTGAAGGAGACCAAAGACAAGACTGCCGCGGAGTATCGCCGCGCGACCTATGATGCCCTTGCGAAGGCCGAGCAGAAGGCTGCGAGCGCCGCCCAGGAGGTCGTCAAGGCGGATCGGCGAACGAAGCTCCAGCGCTTGACCGCACCGGTCGACGGCGTCGTGCAGCAGCTTGCCGTTCATACGGTGGGCGGCGTGGTGACGCCCGCTCAGGCGCTGGCCGTCGTGGTCCCGAGCGAGAGCCAGCTCGAGATCGAGGCCATGCTGTCGAACCGCGACATCGGCTTCGTTCATCCCGGCCAAAAGGCGGAGATCAAGGTCGATACGTTCAACTTCACCCGGTACGGGCTGCTTCATGGCGATGTGCTCAGCGTGTCGACGGATGCCATCACGCGCGAAAAGCAACAGGGCAGCCCCAATGACCGGACATTGGGCGCGGCACAGAGCAGCAGCGAGCCTAAAGGTCAGGAGCTGGAATACGCCGCGCGCGTTTCGCTCGACCGGACGCACATGCAAATCGAGGACAAGCTCGTCAAGCTCGGGCCGGGCATGGCAGTGACGGTCGAGATCAAGACCGGCACGCGCAGGATCATCAGCTACCTGCTTTCGCCGCTGGCACGGTACCGGCAGGAGGCCCTGCGCGAACGGTAAAGCGAAGCCCGTCGCCGGACGTTGCGGCCGGGCGGGGCGCCACTCGCGTGAGAGCGAAGCTCGTCGTGGTGGCGCCCGTCGTGAGGACGATTGAGATGAACTTGCCGGTGGATTGGCACATGCGCTATCGGCGCAGCGCTTCCAGACGCGATTTCGCCTCCTGGACTCCCGCGGCGTTGGCCTTGGCATAGAGGTCTTGTGCCCTGCGCTCGTCGCCGCGCGTGCCGTAAGTCCCCCACTTCGCAAGAATCAGGGGATCGTAGGTTTCTGCCAACGCGAAGCTCGCCTGGGCGCTGCCCATTTCCACGGCGCGCTCGAGTACAAGCCGCGCCGCGCCTATGTCGCCCTGACGCAGCAAGGAGCTCGCCCGCGCAACCAACCCTCCCGCTTCCGCAGCCTGCTCGGGAGCGGGTTGGGCAACCGCGCGAGCAGGCGCCGCTCGGGTCTGTTCGGCGGTCGGATTGGTGGCCACTTCGATGGACTTGTCCCGCGCGACCGCACCGGTCGTCAACGCCGCGCCGTTCGCCTTGCGATCCTCGGCCTCATACGCATGGATTGCGCTCCGCGACAAAGGGAGGTGCTGTGGCTGCACGTCGATCCTGGCGCGCAATTGCCTCAATTCGGCAGCGCTGGCTTCCGCCGCCTGCTTCTGCAGCAACACTTCCTCGTTTGCCTTTGCCGCCCGCACCGTCTGGGTCTCGCTATCGCGATGCGCTGCCGCCAGATCTTGCTCCAGCCGTGCGGACCGCTCACGCTCCTTTTGCAGGTCCGCCGCAGCGCTCTTTCCCGCCGCTTGCAGCCGGGACGTTTCTTTGCCCGCTTCGGTCACGAGCACGGCCTTGCTCTCGACATCACGTCGCGCCGCCGCAAGATCCTGCTCCAGCCGCGCGGACCGCTCACGCTCCTTTTGCAGGTCCGCCGCAGCACTCTTTCCCGCCGCTTGCAGCCGGGACGTTTCCTTGCCCGCTTCGGTCACCAGCACGGCCTTGCTCTCGACATCACGCCGCGCCGCCGCAAGATCCTGCTCCAGCCGGGCGGACCGCTCATGCTCCCTTTGCAGGTCGGCCGCACCGCTCTTTTCCACCACCTTCAGCCGGGATACTTCCTCGTCTGCTTTCGTCGCCAGCGCCGTCCTGGTCGCGACATCGCGTCGCGCTGCCGCAAGATCCTGCTCCAGCCGGTCAGCCCGCGCCGCTTGCAGTGAGTTCTGCAACTCTACCGCACCGCTTTCCCTTTCCCGCTTCAGTCGGGCGGTTTCCTCGCTCGCTTTCGCCGCCAGCGCGGTTTGCGTCTCGACATCGCGGCGGGCAGCCGCAAGATCCTGCTCCAGCCGCACCAGTCGCTCACGTTCGTCCGGTGTGGCTTTGTGAACCGAAGCTGCGCCGCTCTCGGCCGCCTGCCTGAGCTCCGCCGCTTCTTCACCGGCCTTGCGTGCCTGCGCCTCGAAGGCGTAGATCGTGCTTCGCGTCTGGGAAAGCTCCTGTGCCAGCGCGTCGGCCTTCGCGCGCGATTCCCGCAGTTCGGCGGCCCCGGCCTCCATCGTCCGCTTCTGCCGCAGGGCTTCATCGGCCGCCTTTGCCACCATCGCGGTCTGGGCCTCGACATCACGCCGCGCGACCGCGAGATCCTGCTCCAGCCTTGCGGACCGCTCTCGCTCCTTTTGCAGGGAGCCCTGCGACTCGGCCGCTCCGCTTTCGCTTTGCTGTTTCAGTCGGGAAACCTCCTCGCCTGCTTTGGTCGCCAGCGCGGCCTGGGTCTCGACGTTGCTGCGGGCAGCCGCAAGATCCCGCTCCAGCCGCGCGAACCGCTCACCTTCGTCGGGTGTGAATTTGCTGACCGAAGCCGTGCAGCTTGCAACCGCCTGCCTGAGCTCCGTCGCTTCGTCTCCGGATTTGCGGACTTGGGCTTCGTATGCATAGATCGAGCTCCGCGACAGCGAGAGGTCTTGTGCCAGCGCCTCGGCTCGTTCGCGCAATTGCCTGAGCTCGGCGGCTCCGACGTCCGCTGCCTGCTTCTGCCGCAGGGCTTCTTCCTTTGTCGTTGTCGCCAACGCCATCTGGGTCTCGACATCGCGCTGCGCTGCCGCCAAATCCCGCTCCAGCTGCGCGCTCCGCTCGCGCTCCCGTTGCAGCGACGACTGCAGCTCCATAGCGCCGCTCTCACGCATCCCCTTCAGCCGGGAAACCTCCTCGCCTGCCTTTGCCGCCAGCGCCGTCTGGGTCTCGACGTTGCGGCGCAACGCCTCGAGATCCTGCTCGAGCCGCGCGGACCGCTCGCGCTCCCGCTGTAGATCCGCCGCGCCGCCTTCCGCCGCTGCTTTCAGCCGAGACGCTTCCTCACCCGTTTTTGTCGCCAGCACGGTCTGGGATTCGAAATCACGCCGCGCTGCCGCCAGATCCCGCTCCAGGCGCTCCGCCCGCTCACGCGTCTCTTGCAGGGAGTTCAGCAACTCCGCGCCGCCCTGCGCGGCCTGCTTCTCTTGGACCGCCTTGTCCGTCAACGCGGCCTGGGCCTCGATATCGCGGCGCGCCGCCGCGAGACTCTGCTCCATCGACTCGGCCCGATAGCGCTCTTGCTCGAGGCGTTGCAGCAACTCGATGTCACGTCTTGCATTCGTCAGTTCGCAGGAGAGCGACTCCGCCCAGTTGTATTCCCGTTTCGAAGCCTGCCCCGTGTCGCTGACGCTCGCTTGGGCAACCTGCACCGGTCTGTCATTGCCGCCTCGACCCGGCGGCAAGGCTTCGAGAGCGCCGCTCCTTGCCGCTTCGATGAAACCGAGACTGCGGGCGGCCGCCGCATGCTGCGGTTGCGTCGACGGGCCCGCCGGGGCCGGGGACGCCCGTGTTTCCGGCGCGCACGCCATTGCGAGCAAGGCAGCGGTCGTCCACGACAGCGCGGACCGTCCCGCCTTGGGCAGCAGCCGGCACGACGAATCTGCGACGTCGCAGCGGGCAACTTCCTTGTCCTTGAGGATCACCGGGCCCATCTGCAATCACCTGCCGCGCGGCGACACGATCTGTTGAGGTACGGCATTATGCGCCGTACCGCAGCGCGAAGCCTACAGCCCGCATGGAGGACCCCACCCACCCCTTTCGGGTTAGGCCGCAGATCACGGCTTCACATAGGACCAGCCCTTCTCCTGCAGTTCCATCACGCGCACGACGCCTGACTTCACCACCTCCGCCTGGCGAACAATCGGGATGTCCTTGTTCTCGGCCTTGTGCATTTTTTCCTGGGTATTGCCGCAGGCCTTGAACGAGACCTCCGGCGTGCTCAGCGCCATTTCCTCAAGACGGGCTTTCACCGGCGAGGTGTCGTCGCGCAGCATGTGCAGGCCGGGTCCGAAGGTGACCACCTCGATCTTCACCTTCTCGCCGAGATCCTTGTAATACTGCGCAACGTTGATTGCGTTGTTGAGCGCGAGATTCATGGCTGCGGGATCGTTCGTGTTCACCTGCAGGATCAGGTTGTGCGACTTGGCGTTGGATGGAAGCCGGGCGTTGGCGTTGAGAGGAGACCGTTCCCTCTTGTGGGTCGTCGCCTTGCGCGAGACGTGAACCCTTTGGACCTTTTCTGAAACGTGCTGATAGTCCGCAGTGCGGTTCGTTGTTGTCGGTGTCCAATATCGTCCGCCGCCTTGCTCCGCCGCAGCGTATGAAGCGGCCAGGAGCGCCGTTGCGGCTCCGATGATGGTTACCTTCGCAATATGCTGAAACACGCGCATGGATACCTCTCCTGTTAAAGACACGTTATTCAAATCCCTAGCCGTTGGGTTTTGCGGTCGGTTGTGGCCACCTGCAGGCAGCGGTGATCTTCGCGCGCACCACATCCATCCCGCCCAACGGAAACACCGCATCCAGCGCCGGTCCGGTACGGGGTGCGAGGTGAATACTGAGACCTCCGCCGTCCGGAAGGGACTGCAGCAAGCGAATCACGTCGCCGCCGAACGCAACGCCGGTCCCGGACGCGGGCACGGCTGCCGCGACCTGCTGCGGCGGACCGTCGTTGATGCGGTAGGAAATCGCATATCCATCGCCGCGACCGGACACGCGGGATCCGGCGACGATCAGTTCGCTCCGCCCGCCATGGCAGCGAATCGAAAGCGTCATTCCGCTTTCGCCGGCACCGTCGCGCGATGACGTCGTGGCGGTGGCGACCGGTGAATAGTCGAGCGGTGAAGTCGTCAGGCTGACGACCCAGCTGTTACCCTGGTTTGCCTGGGGCAGCGGTGACGCCCGCGGTGTCTTTTCGGAGCACTCCGGCCGTTCGGAGCGTTCCTTGGCGGAGCAATCGCGGAGCTGGGCGATCTGGCGAAGTCCTGCCGCCGGCGCCGAAGCAATGCCGCTTGCGAGCAAGACACCAGCCACCGCGCAGGTCGCCGCGCGTCTCATTGCGATGGATTTGCGGCGGCGCGCGGCTCGCGATCGAGCCAGGCCTGCGCTGCGGGGAAGCGCGTCAGGCCGGGAACGGTTGCGGCGAGATTGATCGTCTTCCACTTTTGGTCGAAGCCCGGCTGCTGCAGCTTGTCGATCCGAGAGAACAGGTACTCCACGAAGCGCGCAAGGCGCTCATAGCGATTCGACTTTGTCGGAAAGTTGAAAGCCACCAGAGCGGTCGGCACCGCGATTGTCGTGACGCGCTCGCCCTGCTTGATGAGATTGGGATACTCCGTGGCCTCGAGCGAGGCGGGAAGATAAAAGTCTTCGAACCTCCTGTCATAGGGAACAGGCAGGAACTTGAACCCCGGCTCCCAGCGGCCGCGCACGAAAGCATCCACCGGCTTCGAGGTGATGAAGACGACCGCGGCCATCTCGCCCTTGCGCATCTGCTCGAGCGCGACCTGATGGGGAATGAAGGTTTTTTCCACATCGAGGCCAAGGCGGCTGAAGATCAGCGGCCCCGAATAGGCCGCCGCAGTACCCAGATTATTGAAGTTCACCTTCTTGCCGGCGAGATCGCTCAGGCTTTGGATCTCGGGACGAACGAAGATATGCAGTTCGGACGGAAACAGGTTCAACACGAAAGCCAGCCGTTGCTGGATATCGGGCACCTGGCTCCTGTATTCCTCGAGCACGTCGGAATTGATGATGGCGGCATCGATGCCGCGCAAATACAGCAGTGAGTTCACATTCTCCGTCGGGCCGCGCGTCACGACCGGCAACACATGCAGCTTGTCGCCATCGTCCACGACGCGGGCGATTTCGGCCGCAAGACGAATGGGCGCGCCCTCGAGCAGGCCCCCGGCGAGGCCGACCGTCCAGGCATTCATCGTCACCTGCGGCTTTTGCGGCGGTAGCTCACGTCGCAATTGGCGCGGTGCAGCAGGTTGCGCCTGTGCATCCACGGTGAACAGCGGAACGGTCGTAAGCAGCGGAATCAGCAGCCCCAGCATGCGCAACGGGTGCAATTCCCTTTTTGCGGTCTGTCCCATGGGATCTGCGCCCTCGCCGATCGGTCATTTTGTTGTAGTTTCATGCAGTTCATCGGCGCGCGCTATTTCTCCGCATGGGGGACCCTGCTACTCCTTCCGGATTATCCATTGTGCGTGTCCCCACGCCGCGGCAGCGAGGGATCGGCGTCTCGTACGGCTCGATCGCGGTCTGCAATTCGGCCGGCATCGGCAATGGCGTTTTGCCGCGTTGTTGTCGTTCTGCCGACGATCGGCGGCTTCGGTGCGGCAATTCCGCCCCGATCCAGTCTCATGAACGGCTTCTGTCGTTGCCCTGGCCATCGGCGTGCATTCAGCACAACTTGCGAACGCAAGCGGACGCAACCGTAGTTTGGCGTACAAGGATCGTGGAAATGGCGGAGAGAGTGGGATTCGAACCCACGGTACGGTTTCCCGCACACACGCTTTCCAAGCGTGCGCCTTAAGCCACTCGGCCATCTCTCCGGGAGGCCCTCTCTTGAAGGGCTGAGGCGGATTTTGCAAGGGAGCGCAGGCCGGGAGCGCGAAATTTCCACAACAGATTGAAAACATTGGGTAAATTGATAGCGATGGCAGCCGCGCGCCGCGGGCTTGCGCGCGGCCGTGCGCGCTTTTGGCCGGCCGCCGGTCAGGGACCGGCGCAAATCAACGAGTGCATCCGATCAACCCGCCGTTTCGTCATTCCGGGGGCCTGCCGCCGGCGAGAGCCGGGAATCTATTGGGGCGCCTCGCTCGTGGAAGAATGGAGTCCGGGTTTTCGCCTTCGGGAGCCCCGTCGCGAGCATGCGAGGTTATGACCACTGACCGCGCAACACACTCAGCGTCGTCCCTGCCTAATGCGCAATTGCGCACGAAAGCAGCGACCCATAACCACAAATGCCGATTGTTGTGCGATGCGGCTCCGACGAGTCCCGTTCACAACATCCACCGCGGAGTTTGGGTCCCTGCTTTCGCAGGGACGACAGAACGGCGGATGGGCGAACCAACGCACCCATCCTGCATCGTCATGCTCGCCTCAGTGATATCGCGCGGCAAAATCCGCCGTGCGGCGCGGCCACAGGGTTGGTGGCTCCGGCAGCGCCGCGTTTCCCGCATTGTGCGTATCCTGCAGCGCCTCGATGAAGTCGGCGAACCATTGCTGGATGGTGCCGCTGTTGAGCTTCTCCATCATCGCTTCCCAGCGCATCCGCCGCTCGGTCAGCGGCATCGCGAGCGCAGTCGCCAAGGTGCGCGCCATGCCGTCGATGTCGTGCGGATTGACCAGCAGCGCGGCGTCGAGCTCGTTCGCCGCGCCGGCGAATTTCGACAGCACCAGCACGCCGGGGTCCGCCGGGTTTTGCGCGGCGACATATTCCTTGGCGACGAGGTTCATGCCGTCCTGCAGCGGCGTCACGACGCCGACCTGCGCGGTGCGGTAAAGGCCTGCGAGCACGCCCTGGCCAAAGCCCTTGTTGAGGTAACGGATCGGCGTCCAGTCGACCTCGCCATGCACACCGTTGACGTCGGTGACGAGCTTCGCCACCTCGCTCTGCAGATTGCCGTAGGCTTCGATCGCGCCGCGCGAGGGCGTTGCGATCTGCAGCAGCGACACCGAACGTTTCAGGTTCGGATGCAGCGTCCACATCTTGTCGAACGCCTTGATGCGGTTGACGAGGCCCTTGGAGTAGTCGAGCCGGTCGACACCGATCGCGAGCTTCTCGCCGTTGAGGCTGCGCCGCAGCCGCGTCACGTCGGGATGCGTCATCGCCTTGGTCGCCTGCTGCGCGAACTTGCCGGGATCGATGCCGATCGGAAACACCGCGGCGCGGGTGCGGCCGAACGACGAATTGATCACGCCGTCACGCAGCTCGAAGTCGAGATCGTGCTGCACATAGCTCAGGAAGTTCTCGCAGTCCTCATCGGTCTGGAAGCCGATCAGGTCATAGGACAGCATCGCCTCGATCAGCTCGCGATGATTGGGCACGCCCGCGATCACCGCGCGCGCCGGCCATGGCGTGTGCAGGAAGAAGCCGATCGGCTGCGTGACGCCGAGATCGCGCAGCTCAGCGCCGAGTGCGAGGAAATGATAGTCCTGGACCCAGAACACGGAATCCGGCTTGCGGAAGCGCAGCAACGCGCGCGCCATGAACGCGTTCACTTCGCGATAGCTCGTGTAGTCCTCGCGAGACGCACGAATCAGATCGGCGCGCGAATGCATCGCGGGCCACAGCGCCGAATTGGCAAAGCCTTCGTAATAGCCGCCATAGTGCGCGGCCGGCAGATCGAGCATCGCCAAGGCGCCCGCCCCGAGCGCTTCGACCTCCGCGAAAGGTTCCTTCAGGTTCCCGTCGCGGACGCGTCCGCTGGAACCAACCCATATTGCCCCTGTCTTTTCCACCACCGGCAATAGTGCCGCAGCCAGCCCCCCCGTCATGGGTTCATTGGGTTTTCCGCGCGAGACGCGGTTCGATACGACGACGAGGTTCACCAGGTCCCCTCCTGTTGGTCAACTCGCGTATTAACAACCATTCATCAAGATGGTTCCTGATCAAGGAATCTCCCAATTGAAACCAAATTCTGGCGAACACGCACGGAACTCGCGGGAACTCGCGAAAAGAAAATTGCGCGCGAGGTTGACGCCACGACGCAAAAGCACCGTATTCGATTCGGCCGCGATGAATGCGTTTCGGTTAGGACAGGCTGACGTCCCTATCGACGTCCAGCAGATGCGCGAGGAATTCGCGCACATCGCTCGGTCCGTCGAAATGTCCGGCGACGCCGGTTGCGCGACGGCCGACGGAAAACGCGAGACCGTTGAAATCAGGCATGATCGCGAACACGGTCTCGTCGGTGACGTCGTCACCGATGAAGAACGGACGCCGTCCCTTGAACGGCTCATGCGTCATCAGCTCGAGCACGCCGGTCGCCTTGGTGAAGCCGGAATGCTTGATCTCGCAGACGCTCTTGCCCGGCAGCACCTCGATCGGCGCATTCGGCAGCTCGGCGCGGATCAGCGACACCGCTTCATAGATCGCCTTCTCCGCCTGCGGCGCCAGCCGATAGTGCAGCGCCAGCGAATAGCCCTTGTCCTCGAGCAGAATGCCGGGGCTGAGCTTTGCGATCGCGGCAAGACGGCGCTTCAATTCCTTGTCGAGCGGCGGGCGCGTGTGCGGCGACCGCCTCGCTATCCGGCTGCAGCCGCATCTCGGCGCCGTGGCCGCCGATCGCGGGAAACACTTCCGGCGCGAAGATCAGGTCGATGTCGTTGAGGGAGCGGCCGCTGACCAGCGCCAGCGCGCCGTGGCTGCGCTCATGCAGTCGCTTCAGCGTGGTCGACAGCTCCGGCGGCACCCAGACCTCGCGCGGCGTCGGTGCGAAATCGAGCAGGGTGCCGTCGATGTCAAGCAGCACCGCGGCCTGGCGGAGCGGCGGAATCAGCGACGCCGGCGTCGGCACGCTGTCCGTCTTGGCGTCAGGGGCGATGTCATCATCCATGGGCATTTCGGCCACGTCATGCTTCGTCATAGTCTACTCCACACATGCCAGTGGTCGCGCGACAGATTCGAGCGATTTCCGCTCGGCCGCGACGGCATAGCGCCATGCGACCGCTGCGGCGACCATCATGAGTGCCGACCCCAGCAGGTAGCCGGCAAAGACGCTGTTGCGCGATCCGGTGTCGATCAGCACGCCGAACAGCGCCGGTCCAATCACGCCGCCAATGCCGGTGCCGATCGCATAGAAGGCGGCGATCGCGAGCGCGCGGACCTCCAGCGGAAACGTCTCGCTGACGGTGAGATAGGCGGCGCTCGCGGCCGGCGAGGCAAAGAAGAAGATCACCATCCAGGCGATGGTCTGGGTCTGCGCGCTGAGCACGCCGATCGAGAACAGATAGCCGGACAGCGCCAGCAGCACGCCCGAGATGCCATAGGTCAGCGCGATCATGGTGCGCCGGCCGAGCGTATCGAACAGACGGCCGAGCAGCAGCGGCCCGAGGAAGTTGCCGGCGGCGAAGGGGAGAATGTACCAGCCGACATTGCTGGCGGCGACACCGAAGAAGTCGGTCAGGATCAATGCGAAGGTGAAGAAGATCGCATTGTAGAAGAACGCCTGCGCGGCCATCAGCGTAAGCCCGACCAGCGAGCGCTGCCGATAGGTGGAGAACAGCGTCACCGCGACCTCGCGCAGCGGCGTGTGATCGCGCATCCGGAGCCTGATCTTCTCGAAGTCTGCGCTCGACTGCTCGCGGCCGAGCACGGAGGTCTCGATATCGGCGACGATCTTGTGGGCGCGGTCGGGATAGCCGTGGATCATCAGCCAACGCGGGCTTTCCGGGATCCACATCCGCATCAACAGCACGACGAGGCCGAGCACCGCGCCGGTGAAATAGGCAATCCGCCAGCCGTGGTCCGGCGCAAGGAACGCGGGATCGAGCAGGATGATGGCGCTCAGCGCACCGATCGCCGCCCCGATCCAGAAGCTGCCGTTGATGACGAGATCGGTCCAGCCGCGATAGCGGGCCGGCACCAGTTCCTGGATGGTCGAGTTGATCGCGGTGTATTCACCGCCGATGCCGGCACCGGTGAGAAAGCGAAACAGCGCGTAGCTCGCGACATTCCACGACAGCGCGGTCGCGGCGGTCGCCGACAGATAAAGCGCGAGCGTGATGAAGAACAGCTTCTTGCGCCCGATCCGGTCGGTCAGCCAGCCGAAACCCAGCGCGCCGAGCACGGCGCCGGCGAGATACGCGCTGCTGGCAAGACCGACATCGGCGTTGGAGAAGCTCATCGTCGGGCTGTCCTTCAGCGCGCCCGACAACGCACCCGCGAGCGTCACTTCCAGCCCGTCGAGGATCCAGGTGATGCCGAGCGCCAGCACGACGCGGGTGTGAAAGCGGCTCCAGCTGAGATTGTCGAGCCGGACCGGAATCGAGGTCTCGATGATGCGGTCATCGTCCGGCGTGACCGGAGCCACGGCCTGTTGCGTCGTCGCGGAACTCAACTGTGTCGGCTGCACTGTCATCAGAATCAACCAATGAGAAAAACCCCGGAACGATCCGTTCCAAGGCTCACTCACCCGGAATTGCGGCAAACGGAGTGCCCGCCACGCGGTGTTAACGCCGCAGGCCGGCAAGGGTTCCCGCAATGCGGCATAGGAACCGCGATCGCAGCGAGCTGTTCTCGGCTTAAAAGACACGGAGGCATCGATGGCCGCACACAAGAAAGCAACGCGCAAGACGGCAAGGACATCACCGGCACGGTCCACGAGCACGACGCGTCGCAGGCGTGGCGCAAGCAAGAGGACGGCGAAGCGCTGGTCGCAGCGGGTGACAAAGGAGAGCGACGCGCTCGACCTCAAGCACGGCGTGTTCAAGCAGACCAGCGCGAAGAAGATCGCATCATCGCTGAAGCGATCCGCCGAGCACAGCGCGCGCCGCAAGAGCGGCGCCTACCGTTCCGCGCTCTCGATGCTGACCTTCTATATCAACCGCGCCGGCAAGACGCTGCCGAAGACCGAGCGGTCGCGCCTGGAGCGCGCCAAGGTCGAGTTGAAGCACCAGTTCGGACGGGATTAGCCGCATCATCTCGCCAACCAACAGCGTCGTCCCGGCGGAGGCCGGGACCCATACGCCGTGGCCATCGGAAAGGGCAAGCGGCCAGTGTCCGTACGCCAACGAACGGTGGTGGTTATGGGTCCCGGCCTGCGCCGGGACGACGATAATAGATCAGCAATTGGTAGACCCGCGCGGGCCTTACGCCGCGCGGATATTCGCCATGAAGCGGTCGAGCTCCTCGCGCAGCCGCGAGCTCTCGACCGACAGCGAGCGGGCCGAGTTCAGCACCTCTTCGGAGGCGGCTCCGGTCTCGGTGGCGCCGCGATTCACCTGGGTGACGCTGGACGCCGCTTCCTGTGTGCCCTGCGCGACGTTCTGCACGCTGCGCGCGATCTCCTGCGTTGCCGCGCTCTGCTGCTCGACCGAACTTGCGATGTTGGTCGCGATCCCGGAGATCTGGCCGATGGTGCCGCCGATCTCCTTGATCGCGGCGACCGATTCCTGCGTCGCCGCCTGCATGCCCGAGATGTGGGTGGAGATCTCGTCGGTGGCCCTGGCGGTCTGGCTCGCCAGCGACTTCACCTCGGCGGCGACCACCGCGAAGCCGCGGCCGGCATCGCCGGCGCGCGCGGCCTCGATGGTGGCGTTCAGCGCCAGCAGATTGGTCTGCTCGGCGATCGCGGTGATCAGCTTGACGACGTCGCCGATCTCCTGCGCAGCGCGCGAGAGCTTGCCGATCCGCGCGTCGGTCTGCTCGGCCTGACGCACGGCTGAATCGGCGATCTGGCTCGACTCCTTGGCGCGACGGCCGATCTCGTCGACAGACGCCGACAGTTCCTCAGTCGCGGAGGCGACCGATTGCATGTTGCTGGAGGCTTCCTCGGAGGCGCCGGCGACCTGGCTCGACAGGTTCTGCGTGGTCTCCGCCGTTCGGGTCAGCGTACCAGCCGCGGATTCGAGCTGCACGGCGGAGGCCGACACGTTGGAGACGATCGAGCCGACGGCAGATTCGAATTCGTCGGCAAAACGAATCAGCTCGTTGCGCCGCGCGGTCGCACTTGCCTTGTTCTGCGCCTCCTGGGTCGCGGCATCGCGTTCGGCCTTGGCGATCGCCTGGACCTTGAACTCCTCTACGGCGCCGGCCATCTCGCCGAGTTCGTCGCGGCGGCCGAGACCTGGCAGCACGACGTCGAAATTGCCTGCCGCGAGCTCGCGCATTGCCGCACACATCGCCGCGATCGGTCGCGAAATACCCTTGCCCAGCAGGAACGCCCAGACCAGCCCGAGCACGAAGCTGCCGGCGGCCAGCATCAGGATCAGCCGCTCGGTCTCGCCGATCATGGTGTGCGATTCGTTTTCAAGCCGCTTCTGATCGGCGAGCAGATCGGACTTCATCGCCGCCGCTCCCTGGCTGATGGCGGCCGCGGACTCCGTCATCTCGACGGTCAGTTCGTCGATCGACTTCGCATTCGCGATCAGCTTGGCGAGGGCCTCGCGGTACTCTTCGAGCAGCGCGGTGATGTCCTTCACGCTCTGGGTGATCCGCTCGTTATTCGAGGTGATCGCTTTCACCAGATTGTCGGCGAATTTCAGCCGGGCGAGCGCGCTCGAGGCGACCGTCTTGTCGCCGTTGACGACGAAGGTATTGACGGCCCCGGTGATCGACTGGAGCTGGTCGGCTACCTTCTTGGCGCCGAACTGGATCGACTGCAGCTCGGAATCATCGGCATTGCTCGGCAGGTCGTCGAGCTTGTAGCGCATCGAGGTTGCGCTGCGGGTCAGCTTGTTCTGCGCGGTCTGCGCGCTGTCATCCTTGATGCGGACGATCTCGGCGAATATCTTGGTGAAGGCGCGGAATTCGCGCTCCAGCTTGGTGATCTGCTCGAGCCGGGCCGGATTGGTGGTGCCCTTCATCGACGCCATGATGGCATCCTTCAGGCTGCCCTCGGCGGCGAGCGCGGCCTTGGCGTCGTCCTCCTTGCCGGTCGCGACGAAGTAGCGCGCCAGCGAACGGTAGGAGATCAATTCGCGATCGATGTTGCGGGCCAGATCGGCTTCCGCGACGCTCTGGCGATAGGAGCCGACGCCGGCGGAGACCCGCTCGAAGCCCATATAGGCAAAGCCCATGGTCGCTGCCGACAGCGCCAGCGTGACGGCAAAGCCGAGCATGATCTTGGCGCGAAATCTGAGGGTTGGGATCCTGATCGACAACGATCGCTTCAGCCCCGGCATTCCAACCCCCGTCTTCATTCTGAAAACCACGCGGGGTCCGGCGGCAACCCGCCCCAGACCCCGGAGCGCAAAACTAAGGCAGAATCGATAAGGCCCGGTAAATGGGCAGCGGCCGCCCGGCCCGGCGCGATACTACCTTGGTCGGGCTAGGCGGGTGGGTAAGGTGATTGACGCGGGGGTCCGGCCCGATAGTTTAGAACCGATCAAACCTGTCCCTGCCCGGGCCAGGAGAACACATCGGGAGGTGTCCCATGTCATCGCGTCGACCGGCGCCATTGGCGCTTGCGGCGAGCGTAGCTGCCGGCGCAGTAGCCCGGCCAATGGCATTTCCCCTCACGACCTGAAAGACACGGGCGAGCCGGAAAGCGAGCCATCGCGGCCTGGCCCGGATGCCCTCACGACCCGCGCGGGTTCAATCGGCCGCGCCAAGAAAAGCAAGAAATTCTGGTCAGGGAGAGCGCCTTTGGCGAAGGAGAACGGTAGCGCCGCCGACAGCATTGTCGTGGTGCAGGCAAAGACCGACGGGCCGCGGGAAGCAGCCGACGAGATCGCGCGCCAATTGGCGGCAGCTGATCTCGCGATGCTCGTGGTGTTCGTGTCGCCGGTCTATGAGCCGCAGACATTCATTGCCGAACTGTCCAGCCGCATGCCCGCCGTTCCGATCTTCGGCTGCACCACGGCAGGCGAATTGTCGCCCGGCGGTTGGGACGAGGACAGCGTCGTCGCGATGGGCTTCAACGCGGCCGATTTCGTCATCGCGGCCCGGCCGCTGTTCGACCTTTCGACATTTCGGGTCGACCACGGCCGCTCGATCTGCACCGAATTGCAGAACGAATTCGCGCAACGCACCGAGCATTGCGATCACACCCATGATTCCTTCGGGCTGCTCTTCATCGACGGCATGTGCCAGCGTGAGGAGACCATCATGTCGGCGATCTATGCGTCGCTCGGCGATATCCCGGTGGTCGGCGGCTCCGCCGGCGACGGCCTGCGCTTCGAGAAGTCCTGGGTGTTTCATGGCGGCGAGGCTTTTACCGATGCCGCCGTCCTGATCCTGATCCGGACCCGGCTGCCGTTCCGCCTGTTCAAGTGCGATCACTTCGAACCGACCTCGACCAAGATGGTGGTGACCGAAGCCGACATCGAGCACCGCGTCGTCAAGGAATTGAATGCCGAGCCGGCCGCGCTGGAATATTCCCGTGCCGTCGGCCTCAGCGACACCAAGCTCGAATTGTTCTCATTCGCCGCGCATCCTGTGCTGGTTCGTGTCGGCGGCGCCTACTACGCGCGGTCGATCCAGCGCACCAACCCGGACGGATCGCTGCAATTCTTCTGCGCCATCGACGAGGGCATGGTGCTGACGGTGGCGCGCGAGCGCGACCCGATCGATGTGACGAGCCGCCTGCTCAAGGAGCTGACCGAGGATCTCGGCGAGGTCTCGATGTTCATCGGCTTCGAATGCGTGCTGCGCCGGCTCGACGTCGAGCAGCGCCAGCTGTCGCGGGAGATGTCGGAGCTCTATCGCCGCAACAAAGTGATTGGCTTTCAGACCTATGGCGAGCAGTATCGCTCCATGCATGTCAACCAGACGCTGACCGGCATCGCCATCGGCAAGCGGGCACTCGCGCCGCAATGACGGATACCAAGACCACGCGAATTGCGGCGCTCGAACGCGAGGCCGAGAAGCTGCGCAAGATCAACGCGGCGCTGATGTCGCGCGTCGAGCGATCGACCGATCAGCAGCTCAACGCCTTCTCGCTGTTCGAGACCGCGATCGCGCTGGATCAGCAGGTGCGCGACCGCACCCAGCAGCTCAAGCAGGCGCTGCAATCACTGGAGAAAACCAATGGTCGCCTGCTGCAGGCCAAGCAGCAGGCCGAGGCGGCGAGCTCTTTGAAATCATCCGTGCTGGTGTCGGTGACGCACGATCTGTTGCAGCCGCTGAATGCGGCGCGGCTGACGCTGTCCGCGCTGACCGAGATGGCAACCGAGTCGAAGAGCGTCGCGCTGACCGATCAGATCGACCGTTCGCTGGCGACGCTCGAGGACATGCTGCGGACGCTGCTCGACATCTCCAAGCTCGATGCGGGCGTGCTCAGGCCCGAATTCGGACCGGTCGCGATCGCCTCGCTGTTCGAGCCGCTGGAGCAGGAATTTGTCGCGACCGCCGCCAAGCGCAATCTCGGCTTCCGGATCATGCCGTCGTCTGCGGTGGTTCGCTCCGATCCGCTGATGCTGCGTCGGATCCTGCAAAACCTTGTCGCCAATGCGCTGCGTTACACCCAGCGCGGCAGCGTGCTGATGGGATGCCGGACCAGGGGCGATGACATCTGCATCGAGGTGCACGACACCGGGCCGGGCATTCCGGAAGCGCAGCGCGAAGCCATCTTCGTCGAGTTTCAGCGCGGCGAGACCAGCGCCGGCGACAAGGCCGGCATCGGGCTAGGTCTTTCGATCGTGCGCCGGTTTGCCGACCTGCTCGGCCATGACATCAGGCTGAGCTCGCGCGCCGGCAAAGGCTCGGTGTTCTCGGTCACCGTGCCCCGCACCCAGGATCCGGTTGCGATCCCCGTGCGCGAGCAGGCCAGCGTCGACTACCGCTATGGCGGCATGGAGGGCGCCAAGATCCTGCTGATCGAGAACGACCTCTCGAGCGCCGAGGGGCTCGCCCATCTGCTGGAGAAATGGGGCTGCGACGTCGCGGTGACGATCTCCAAGACCGAGGCGCTCGAGCGCATCCACGCGCTGGACGGCATTCCCGACGCCATCATCGCCGATCTGCATCTCGACAATGGCGAAACCGGAATTCAGGCCGTCGATGTCATCCGCGGCGCGATCAACGCCAAGGTACCGGCGATCATCGTGACCGCCGACTACTCGGCCAAGGCTGCCTCCGACGTATCGGCCTTCGGCCATGAGCTGTTGAAGAAGCCGATCAAGCCCGCCGAGATGCGCTCGCTGCTGTCGTTCCTGCTGGCGGCGGAGCAGTCGGGTGTGCGGTTATGATTCCGCGCCATGCGACGACGGCGAGGCCGTCACCGGCGCGTGGTCGTGCTTGCCGAAGTCCAGCTTCGACAGTGCGATGATGGCCTCGGTCCGGCTGCGCACCCCGAGCTTGCGCAGGATCTCCGAGACATGCACCTTCACGGTGGTGACCGAGATATCGAGCTCATAGGCGATGTGCTTGTTCTGCAGGCCGCGGCAGATCATGTCGAGCACGCGAAGCTGCTGCGCGGTGAACTGGCCGAGCTGCTGCACCAGCTCGCGCGTCTCGGCCTGGGCCTTCCGCGCGGCGGCGGTATCGCGGAAGCGCGGTGGCAGGCACACCGCGCCTTCGAGGATGCCGCGCAACAGCCGCGCCAGCTCGAGCTTCGGCGTCGACTTCGGGATGTAGCCGGAAATGCCGAGCGAGATCGCGCCGCCGACGATCCGGGGATCGTCATGCGCCGACACGATCACGAGCGCGCTGCGCGGCGCGGCGGCGCGCACCCGGTAGGCGCCGAGCAGGCCCGTGGTCCCGGGCATCGACAGATCGAGCAGGATCAAATCCAGGCCGTCGCGCGCCGCGATCACATCCAGCGCACCGTCGATCGAGGTCGCCTGCAGCACCTCGGCATCGGGAAACTCGGCCCCGATCACGCCGATCAGGGCGGCACGGAACAGCGGGTGATCCTCGACGATCAGCAGTCGAGGCGTACCCGCCTTGCCGAGCGGCGGCTCGTCCGCCAAAGGCGCGGTCGTGGTCAATGCTGCGCCGCCCTCCCTCGGATGCTCATGACAGCCATTGTGTGCACGACGTTATCTCAAAGCCGGGTGGCAGCCTATAGGCGGGATTTCCAATGCGCCCGCCTCGCAGTGCAGCACGGCTAGGGCGCCTTCTCCGCCTTTGCGCCCGAGCAGGCCTCCGGGACCGGAAGCGGAATCTTGCCGAGCTCGATGATCGCCTTGTTGCGGCTGAACAGCTTCAGCTTGCGCAGGATCTCGGTGACATGCGCCTTCACGGTGGATTCCGCAAGCTTGAGCTCGGCGGCGATCTCGCGGTTCTGCAGGCCGCGGATGATCAGATGGAGCACCCGAATTTGCTGCGGCGTCAGCTTCTGAATGCGTTCGCGCAGCGTCCGCGCCGTCTCGGACTGTTCCAGCGCACCGACCGCGACGAAATCCCGCGGCGCCGAGACCGACCCGCTCAGCACGCGCGCGATCGCCTGCGAGAGCTCGCCGAGCGAGGTCGACTTCGGCAGATAGCCGACCGCGCCCATCTCGAGCGCCTCGCGGATGGTATGCTTGTCCTCTTCGCTCGAGACGATGGCGATCGGCAGCCGCGGATAGCGATCCCTGATCTTCTGAAAGCCGGAGAAGCCGACCACGTCGGGCAGCAGCAGATCGAGCAGCGCCAGGTCGATATTCGGCTCGCTGGCGAGGATGCCAAGCGCCCCCTTGATCGAGGTGGCCTCATAGATCCGGGCATCGGGATGCGAGATGCGAATGGCGTTGCCAAGCGCCTCCCCGAACAGGGGGTGATCGTCGATGATCAGGAACCCCATCATGAGGACCCTCGCACTGCAATTTGCGAATCGCAGCTTCTAGTTCGATCCGCCGGTATCCTGCACGCTCTGCAGATAGACATATACGTTTCTGAGCTCGTCGTCGTTGAAGACGTCCTTCCAGGCCGGCATGCCCTTGGCTGGCCGCCCGTCATGGACCGTCTTCCAGAAAGTCGATTCCATATCGTCAGCATAGCGCTTCTTGAGCAGCCTGAGATCGATCTTTCGCTCGGCCTGCACCGCGTCCGGGCCGTGGCAATGCGCGCAGGTTCCGTTAAAGACCTCGCGCCCGGCGGTGGCGTCCCCTTTGGCATCGCCGGCGGTCGCGGCGGTCTGAACCGGTTTCTCGGCCGCGGCCGCCTGCCCGACCGTGACGGGCTCGCTGGAGCCGACGGATGACGTCGTCGCCCGGTCCGCCTCGCCGAACTTCACCGGTGCGCCGTTCGGCACGCCATATTTGGCAAACAGGGCGGAAATCTCCGGCTGCAGCGCCGGCAGCACGCCGTCGACTTCATCGCGCAGCGCGCCGGACGCCTTGGCGAAACCGATCGCGGTCGCCCAGAGCAGGCCGTCGCCCTCGGTCGACACGATCTGGTATTTGTCGCCGTAGCTGGTCTTGTTGAGCCAGCCGGCCACCGGTGCCCAGATGAAGGCGATGTCGACCTTGCCCTGTTCGAGCGCCGCCATGCCCTCCTCCGGGCTGAGCACGGTCACCTTCCGGATATCGTCGCGCAGCGCGAGCAGGTTCTGCGGCGTCGATTGATACTGCACCGCAACCCGCAATCCCCTGAGGTCGTCGATGCCGGCAAGCTTGCGGTCCTTGCTGCCGACCAGTGCGTAGCCCTCATGGGCGATCGGCTTCGAGAAGATCACCGCCGGGCCCATGAAATCGTCGATCAGCGGCAGGCCGACCATGGCGTCGCACTGCTTGCTGAGCAGCGTCTCCCGCACGGTGCGCTTGCCGAAATAGGACTTGTACCAATTGGTGCTCACCGTACGGCCGAGCTTCTGCGCCACCGCCTGGCCGATCTCGAGATAGAGGCCGGGCTTGCCCGGGTCGTCGCTCGAGAACGGCAGGTTGGTCGGGTCGGCGCAGAGCCGCAGCGGCGGTTTTGTCTCGCCGGCGCCGGCCGCCAGGGCCGGCACCATGAGCAGGGCGGAGAGCAGCACGGTCCGGATTGCATGTTCCAACCGCGTGTTGCGCGAGGGGGTGCGCAGTTCGTTTCGGGCGATGCAAGACACGGACAATGCTGCCTCCTTGACGATCGTTACTGCAGGGCGAACACGAACAGCGAGCCACCTTCGGGCGCCGCGGCGACCATCTTCTTGCCGATGTCACCGAGGAAGGCCGGCAGCGCCGCGGTGCGTCCGACCACGATCGCGACATACTGCTTGCCGTCGACCGAATAGGTCACGGGACCCGCGCCGATGCCGCTGCCGAGGTTCTTGCTCCACAGCACCTTGCCGTTCTTGGCATCGATGGCGCGGAAGTCGCCGTGCAGATTGCCGGAGAACACCAAATTGCCGCCGGTCGTCAGCGTGCCGCCGTTGAAGGGCAGGTCTTCCTTGATGCTCCACACCTTCTTGTTGGCGATCGGATCCCAGGCCACGAGTTCGCCGAGGAAGCCGCCGGGGCCCGGCTTGGTCGGGAATTCGGCGCCGAGATAGAACACGCCGCGCTTGTAGTTCACGTCAGAGACCGACCAGTCCATGCAGACATTGTTGCTCGGGATGTAGACGAGGCCGGTCTGCGGGTTGAACGACATCGGCTGCCAGTTCTTGCCGCCGATCAGGTTCGGGCAGATGTCCTTGGCGGGATGGCCCGGGCCCGGACGCTTGTCCGGATCCTCTTCCGCCCGCATCGTGTTGATGTCCCATTTCTTGGCCCAGTTGGCGAAGACGTATTTCTCCGCGGAGATCATCTTGCCGGTCTCGCGGTTGGCCACGAAGAAGAAGCCGTTGCGGTCCGCCTTCATCAGCACGGGCGTCTCGGTGCCCTTGATCTTGAGGTCGGCGAGCAGCAGCTCGTTGACACCGTCATAGTCCCAGGCGTCGGCCGGCGTGCCCTGGATGTGCCACTTGATCTTGCCGGTGTTGGGATCGATCGCCAGCGTCGAGGCCGTGTAGAGGTTGGTCAGCTTGCCGAAATTGCCGTCGCCGGTGGAGCGCACTGCGGTATTCCACGGCCCCGGATTGCTGGTACCCCAGTAGACCGTGTCGGACTTGGCATCATAGGAGCCGACCAGCCAGGCGGCGCCGCCGCCATGCAGCCCGGTGTCGCCCTTCCAGGTCTCGCTGCCGGGCTCGCCCGGCGCCGGCACCGTGTAGGTCTGCCAGAGCAGCTTGCCGTCCTTGAGCGAGAACGCCTGCAACGCGCCGCGGACGCCATATTCACCGCCGCCGAAGCCGGTGATGACCTTGTCGCGGACGACGAGCGGCGGCGAGGTGATGACCGAGCCCTGCTTGTAGTCGACGACCGTCGAGGTCCAGAGCTCCTTGCCAGTCTCGGCGTCGAGCGCGGTCAGCTTGCCGTCGAGCCGGCCGACGAAGATCTTGCCGTCGGCATAGGACACGCCGCGATTGTTGACGTCGCAGCAGGCGTATTGGAGCACGTCATCCGGAATGTCGGGCTGCCAGGTCCATTTGCGGGCGCCGGTCGCGGCATCGATCGCATAGACGTATTTCGGACCCCACGAGGTCGACACATACAGGTTCTTGCCGATCACGACCGGCGACGACTCGTTGGAGCGGAGCGAAGCCAGCGACAGCGAATAGACGAGCTGCAGCTTGCCGGCGTTCTCGGAGTTGATCTGCTTCAACGGGCTGAAGCGCGTATTGCCGTAGTCGTGGCCGGCGATTGCCCATCCGTTGGGATCGGACGCCGCCTTGACGACGGAATCATTCGCTTTCGACGCACCAATGCCTGCCAGCACCATGGCGACCAGCGACACGCCGGCAAAGAAAATCCCGCTCCTCAGCTTCATTGGCTTCCTCCAATATGGTTTCGTTGCCGCGATGGATGCATCGCGCGCGCGGATCGCTGCCGAATTTCATGAACCAGCGATCTTCTGCCGCTGCGTCGGCGATGAAAATGACAGCAACGCCTTTGCGTCGTTATAGGCGGAAGGTAGTAGCGATCGCGGCGACGATTTTGGCGTGCGGCGAGCACCGTCAGCTTGCCGAAAACCGCTTGCGCTGCCGGGCAATTTCGTCGCGCCGGAGTGCGCCGCCGGCAGCTTGCAAATTGCCCATTGAACGGCTGCCTGCTAGGATCGCAGGCACTGCCCGGCGCCTTCATGACAAGGTCGCGACTACGACTTTGATCGCGGTTACGACCCACATGAAGCGTGGTCTACTGGGCCCATAACGAAGCTATTGGGAGAAACGCGTGTCTACAGTCAAACTGACGGTAAACGGCAAGGCGGTCTCGGTCGACGTTGAGGACCGAACCCTCCTCGTGCACCTCTTGCGCGAAAACCTGAACCTCACCGGCACCCACGTCGGCTGCGATACCAGCCAGTGCGGCGCCTGCGTCGTGCATGTCGATGGACGGGCGGTCAAATCCTGCACCATGCTGGCCGGCCAGGCCGCGGGCTGCAACGTCACCACGATCGAAGGCCTCGCCAAGGGCGACGAGCTGCACCCGATGCAGGCGGCGTTCCGCGACAATCATGGCCTGCAGTGCGGCTATTGCACCCCCGGTATGATCATGTCCGCGGTCGACATCGTGCACCGGCATGGCGGCAAGCTCGACGAGGAAACGGTTCGCCACGAGCTCGAAGGCAACATCTGCCGCTGCACCGGCTACCACAACATCGTCAAGGCAGTGCTCGACGCTGCCGGCCGCATGAAGGTTGCGCAGGCCGCCGAATAGCGCGCCACGCACCGCGTACGATCAAGCTCACCACCGCCGGTCTCGATGGAAACGGCGGCAAATCGAATCTCCGGTCGGGAGGACTAGACAATGGGTGTTGAAGGAATTGGCGCACGTGTCGTGCGCAAGGAAGATCGCCGGTTCATCACCGGACAGGGACGTTACGTCGACGACGTCAAAATGGTCGGCATGAGCTACGCTCACTTCATCCGCAGCCCGCATGCGCATGCCAAGGTCAAGGGCATCGATTCAGCCGAGGCCATGAAGATGCCCGGCGTGATCGCAGTGCTGACCGGACAGCAGATCGTCGACGACAAGGTCGGCAATTTGATCTGCGGCTGGGCCATCACCTCGAAGGACGGCTCGCCGATGAAAATGGGCGCGTGGCCGGCGATGGCGCCGGAGACCGTGCGCTTTGTCGGACAGGCGGTCGCGGTCGTGATCGCCGAGACCAAGAACCAGGCCAGGGACGCCGCCGAAGCGGTCGTCGTCAACTACGAAGAACTTCCCGCGGTGCCTGACATCAAGGCCGCGATCAAGCCGGGCGCCGCGCAGCTTCATCCCGAAGCTCCCGGCAACATCGTGTATGACTGGCATCTCGGCGACGAAGCCGCGGTCAAGGATGCCTTCAGCAAGGCGGCCAATGTGGTGACGCTCGACCTCACCAATAACCGCCTGGTGCCGAACGCGATGGAGCCGCGTGCGGCGATCGCGCATTACGACCAGGCCGAAGAGCACTACACGCTCTACACGACGTCGCAAAACCCGCACGTCGCCCGCCTCGTGCTGTCGGCGTTCTACAACATCGCGCCCGAGCACAAGCTGCGCGTGATCGCGCCCGACGTCGGCGGCGGCTTCGGCTCCAAGATCTACATCTATCCGGAAGAGATGGTGGCGCTGTGGGCCTCCAAGAAGGTAGGGCGCCCGGTGAAGTGGACCGGCGACCGTTCGGAAGCCTTCCTCACCGACGCGCATGGCCGCGACCATGTCTCGAAGGCGGAGTTGGCGTTCGACAAGGACAACAAGATTCTTGGCCTGCGGGTGAAGACCCACGCCAATTTCGGCGCCTATATGTCGCTGTTCTCCTCGGCGGTGCCGACCTATCTCTACGCGACGCTGCTGTCGGGCCAGTACGTGATCCCGGCGATCTACGCCGAGGTGATCGGCGTCTACACCAACACCACGCCGGTCGACGCCTATCGCGGCGCCGGCCGCCCCGAGGCGAGCTATCTGATCGAGCGCATGATGGAGACGGCGGCGCGGCAATTGAAGGTCGATCCGACCGAGCTGCGCAAGAAGAACTTCATCACCCAGTTCCCGTATCAGACGCCTGTGATCATGGCGTATGACATCGGCGACTTCCACGCCTCGATCGATGCCGCGATGAAAGCGATCGACTATGCCGGCTTCCCGGCCCGCAAGGCCAAGGCGAAAGCCGACGGCAAGCTGCGCGGCATCGGCATCTCCTGCTATATCGAGGCCTGCGGCATCGCGCCGTCGAAGGCGGTCGGCAGCCTCGGCGCCGGCGTCGGCCTGTGGGAATCGGCGGAGATCCGCGTCAATCCGGTCGGTACCATCGAGGTGCTCACCGGCTCGCACAGCCACGGCCAGGGCCACGAGACCACGTTCTGCCAGATCATCGCGGAGCGGCTCGGCGTGCCGATCAGCCAGGTCTCGATCGTCCATGGCGACACCGACAAGGTTCAGTTCGGCATGGGCACCTACGGCTCGCGCTCGCTCGCGGTCGGCGGTACGGCGATCGTGAAGGCGATGGAGAAGGTCGAGGCCAAGGCCAAGAAGATCGCGGCGCATGCGCTCGAGGCGTCCGAGAGCGACATCGTGATCGAGAACGGCGAGTTCAAGGTCACCGGCACCGACAAGTCGATCGCGCTGCCGATGGTCGCGCTCGCCGCCTACACCGCGCACAATCTGCCCGAAGGCATGGAGCCCGGCCTGAAGGAGACGGCGTTCTACGATCCGACCAACTTCACCTTCCCCGCCGGCGCCTATATCTGCGAGCTCGAGGTCGATCCGGGCACCGGCAAGACCTCCTTCGTCAACTTCGTCGCGGCCGACGATTTCGGCCGGCTGATCAACCCGATGATCGTCGAAGGCCAGGTCCATGGCGGCCTTGCACAGGGCATCGGCCAGGCACTGCTCGAAGGCGTGGTCTATGACGGCACCGGTCAGCTCATGACCGCATCCTTCATGGACTACACCATGCCGCGCGCGGACGATCTGCCCTCGTTCCAGCTCTCGCACACCACGACGCTGTGTCCGGGCAACCCGCTCGGCGTCAAGGGCTGCGGCGAGGCCGGCGCGATCGGCGCCTCGGCTGCCGTGATCAATGCGATCACGGACGCGATCGGCAACAACAAGCTGGAAATGCCGGCGACGCCCGATCGCGTCTGGCACGCCATTCACGGTTGAGGGAGGAAGAGCCATGTACGAGACAAATTATCACCGCGCTTCCTCGGTCGCTGACGCCGCCGCAACCTTCGCCAAGGGCACGGAATCAAAATTCGTCGCCGGCGGACAAACCCTCCTTCCGGTGATGAAGCAGCGTCTTGCCGCGCCTACCGACGTGATCGACCTCTCCAAGGTGCAGGAGATGATCGGCATCGAGGTTTCGGGGGATACGGTCACCATCAAGGGCGCGACTCCGCATTACGATGTGGCGCAAAGCGACGCGGTACAGAAGGCGATCCCGGCGCTCGCCGATCTGGCGTCGATGATCGGCGATCCCGCCGTGCGCTATCGCGGCACGATCGGCGGCTCGCTCGCCAACAATGACCCGGCGGCGGATTATCCGGCGGCGGTGCTGGCGCTCGGCGCGACGGTCAAGACCAACAAGCGGTCGATCGCGGCGGAGGATTTCTTCAAGGGCCTGTTCACGACGGCCCTTGAGGATGGCGAGATCATCACCGCAGTGTCGTTCCCGGTTCCGGCCAAGGCCGGCTACGCCAAGTTTCCCAATCCCGCCTCGCGCTTCGCGCTGACCGGCGTGTTCGTCGCCAGGACCAAAGCCGGTGACGTCCGCGTCGCCGCGACCGGTGCTTCGCAGAGCGGCGTCATGCGGGTCGCGCCGATCGAGCAGGCGCTGAAGGCAAACTGGGCGGCCTCGGCGCTCGACAGCGTGACGATCCCGGCGAGCGGCCTGCTCGCCGACATCCACGGGTCGGCGGATTACCGCGCCAACCTCGTGAAGGTGATGGGACAGCGGGCGGTGACCGCGGCCGGTTAATCAAGCATGATCCGGAAAAGTGCGAGGCGGTTTTCCGGAAAGATCATGCTCAAACAAAGCGCTAAAGCGTGATGACGATTCTCATCGCGCTTTAGCGCCTAAACACAAGTCTGCAACGGCGCGCCGCAATGCGCGCCGTTCGCGTTTTTACCGGCGGCACAGACAAAAGGTGCTTGCCACATCCGGCTTTAGGCGAGACAATTTAGCTAATCAGCTAATTAAAAATACCGTCCCACGGACGGCTGGGAGAACGCATGAAGTTCGGCAACCAAGCCAGCCGCGACATCTCAGCCGCCTAGCGCCCCGCAACCAACGGAAGAACAACGTGCTCGATAAACCCGCCTCCCAGACCGCCGCTCGTACCTCGGGCCCGCTCGCCGGCTTCCGCATCGTCGAATTCGCCGGCATCGGCCCCGGCCCGTTCGCCTGCATGCTGCTCGCCGACATGGGCGCCGAGGTCATCACCCTGGACCGCATCGGCGCCGGCAAGAATTTGAAGGCGGTTGCAACCCGCGGCCGCAAGGTCATTGAGCTCGATCTCAAGAACAAGGCGGCGGTTGCCGAAGTGCTCGACCTGCTCGGCCATGCCGACGCGCTGATCGAGGGCTTTCGGCCCGGCGTGATGGAGCGTCTCGGCCTCGGCCCCGATGTCGTGCTCGCGCGCAATCCGAAACTGGTCTATGGCCGCATGACCGGCTGGGGCCAGGAAGGCCCACTCGCCAATGCCGCCGGCCATGACATCAACTACATCTCGATCACCGGCGCGCTGGCTGCGATCGGCACCAAGGAGAAGCCGGTGCCGCCGCTCAACCTGGTCGGCGATTTCGGCGGCGGCGCGCTCTACCTCGTGGTCGGCGTGCTCGCCGCGCTCTTGGAAGCGCAGAAGTCCGGCAAGGGCCAGGTGGTCGACACCGCGATGTGCGACGGCGCGGCCTCGCTGATGTCGATGTTCTACGACATGGCCGCGCAGGGCCGCTGGAGCGGCGGCCGCGACCAGAATTTCCTGGATGGCGGCGCGCATTTCTACGGCGTCTATGAATGCTCCTGCGGCAACTTCATCTCGATCGGCTCGATCGAGCCGCAGTTCTACGCGCTGCTGCGCAAGCACGCCGACCTGACCGACGCCGACTTCGACGCGCAGATGGATCGCAAGGCGTGGCCGGCGCTGAAGGAGAAGTTGACCCGGGTGTTCAAGAGCAAGTCGCGCGCGGACTGGTGCCAGATCATGGAAGGCACCGACATCTGCTTCGCGCCGATCCTGACCATGGAGGAAGCGCCCAAGCATCCGCACATGGCCGCACGCCAGGTGTTCGTCGAACGCCACGGCGTGACCCAGCCCGCCCCCGCGCCGCGCTTCTCGCGCACACCGTCCGCGATCCGCGAGCCGGAGTTGGCGAATATTGGCGACGTGACCAGCGCGTGGAAGGCGGGGAAGTAAATCTCGCTGTCGTCCCGGCGAAGGCCGGGACCCATAACCACTGAACGGAGTTGTTGCGCACGCCCCTACCGCGGGACTACCACCCGACATACCCGATGGATTCCGCGGTATGGGTCCCGGCGTTCGCCGGGACGACAGCTATGGCTGAGCGCTAGCGTGGCATTACGGCGTCCTTACGCCGCGTGATCGACCTTCAGCACGCCGCGGCGGATCTGGTCTTCCTCGATCGATTCGAACAGCGCCTTGAAGTTGCCTTCGCCGAAGCCGTCGTCGCCCTTGCGCTGAATGAACTCGAAGAAGATCGGCCCGATCGCGTTGGCCGAGAAGATCTGCAGCAGCACCTTGGTCTGGCCGCCGTCGACCACGCCCTCGCCGTCGATCAGGATGCCGTTGGTCCTGAGCCGCGCGACGTCCTCGCCATGCTTGGGCAGGCGGGCGTCGATCCGCTCGAAATAGGTGTCGGGCGGCGACGGCATGAACGGCAGGCCATCGGCGCGCAACCTCTCGACGGTCGCGTGGATGTCGCGCGCCCCGCAGGCGATGTGCTGGATGCCCTCGCCGCGATAGACGTTGAGATATTCCTCGATCTGACCGGAATCGCCGGCGTCCTCGTTGATCGGGATCCGGATCTTGCCGTCCGGGCTGGTCAGCGCGCGGGAGAACAGGCCGGACGCGCGGCCCTCGATGTCGAAGAAGCGGATCTGGCGGAAGTTGAACAGCTTGGCATAGAAGCCGGTCCAGACATCCATCCGGCCGCGATGGACGTTGTGGGTGAGGTGATCGACGTAATACAGGCCTGAGCCCGGGGGGCGCGGGTTGGCCGCGCCGAGCCATTCGAACTCGGAATCATAGGCCGAGCCCTTGGTGCCGTAGCGATCGACGAAATAAAGCAGGCTGCCGCCGATGCCCTTGATCGCGGGCACATCGAGCGTCTTCGCTGCGGGCGCGACATCCGCCGGCTCCGCGCCGAGCGCGATCGCGCGCTCATAGGCATGCTTGGCGTCGACCACGCGGAACGCCATCGACGGCGCGCAGGGGCCGTGCGCGGCGACGAAGTTGAAGCCGTGGCTGCCCGGCTCCTCATTGACGAGATAGTTGATGTCGCCCTGGCGATAGACCGTGATCTGCTTGGTCCGGTGGCGGGCGACCGCGACGAAGCCCATCAGCTTGAACAGGGCGTGCAGCTCCGCCGGATTCGGATGGGCATATTCGACGAACTCGAAGCCGTCGGTGCCCATCGGGTTCTCAGTGCTGATTTCGGCCGGCGGCGCATCGTGCGGAAACGGACCCATGGCGGCAACTCCCTGATTTGTCTGGAGATCAGTTTCCGTCACCTGCTGCGCAACGTGCGTGCAAAATGGGTCCCATTTTGCTATTCTCGCGCACGATCCGTGCATGAAGTGGACGTTCGACGCATGCCTGAAGTGGACGCTTTCGACCTGAAAATGCTCGCCGCGCTGCAGGACGATGGCCGGCTGACCAACCAGCAGCTGGCCGACCTCGTCGGGCTGTCGGCATCGCAATGCTCGCGGCGGCGGATGCGGCTGGAGGAGGAGAAGGTCATCGCCGGCTACCATGCCGACCTCGCCGGCGAGGCGCTCGGCTTCGGCCTGATCGCCTTCATCCACATCACGCTTGCGACCCACTCGCCCGACAACGCCAAGCGGTTTCGCGAGCTGGTCAACCGCGTCGACGATATCCAGGAGGCCTACGCACTGACGGGGGATGCCGACTACGTGCTCAAGGTGATGCTGCGCGACCTCAAGAGCCTGTCCGACATCGTCAACAACGTGCTGATGCCGCACCAGAGCGTGGCCCACGTGCGCTCCTCGATCGTGCTCGACCGCCTGAAGGAGAGCACCAAGCTGCCGCTGAAGTCGCTACAGGCGTGATGGCTCGAATCGAGGGAAATCCGCCATTCGCTTTTGCGGCTTGGCTTGCGATCATTCCGGCAACGGCAAGAGAGATGAACCATGGCGCTGCAGCTGCGACCGAACTGCGAATATTGCGACAAGGACCTGCCACCCAGCGCCACCGACGCGCGGATCTGCTCCTATGAATGCACGTTCTGTGCGGATTGCGCCGAGACCAGGCTCGGCAATGTCTGCCCAAACTGCGGCGGCGGTTTTGCGCCGCGGCCGATCCGCCCGGCCAAGCCGTGGCGGCCGGGGGTCTGCACGGTCAACCAGCCGCCGTCGGACAAGCGGGTGCATTTGAAGTACAGCCTCGAGGACGTCGCGGCGAATACGGCGCGGCTGAGGGACGTCAGGCCCGAGGAACGGTGAGTTTGCACGCCTGTCGGGCACCCTCCCCCTGAAAGGGGGAAGGTGGGATGGGGGTCAGCCGCGAGCGCTGGCGTCTACGGAGAGACCAGATCTACTCGGTTTGCTGCGCAAACCGACCTCCCCTTTTCAAGGGAAGGTGAAGCCGCGGAATGCGCGGAGACTTACTTCGCCGCGATGATCGTGCCTTCGACCTCGCCGAAGCCGACGCGATAGCCGTCGCCCTGGCACCAACCGCGCATCACGAGCGAATCGCCGTCCTCCAGGAAGGACCGCGTGACGCCGCTGGCGAGTTCGACCGGCTCGGTGCCGTTCCAGCTGATTTCCAGGAGACTGCCGCGCTGACGCTTTTCGGGGCCGGAGATCGTGCCGCTGCCTAGGAGATCGCCGACATTCATCGCGCAGCCGCTGGAAGCGTGGTGCACGAGCTGCTGGACCGACGACCAGTACATGTATTTGAAGTTGGTGCTGCAGATCGTCTTCGCCTCGTTCATCGCACCGGCGCGCAGCGCGACGTCGAGCTGCATGTCGTAATTGTTCGGCTGGGTCTGCTTGAGGTACGCCAGCGGCTCCGGCTGCTGCGCCGGGCCCTGCATGCGGAACGGCTCGAGCGCCTCGCGCGTCACAACCCACGGGCTGATCGAAGTCGCGAACGCCTTGGCCTGGAACGGGCCGAGCGGCACATACTCCCACTGCTGGATGTCGCGCGCGCTCCAGTCGTTGAGGATGACGAAGCCGAAGATCATCTCCTCGGCCTGCTTCTCCGTCAGCATCTCGCCCATCGGCGAGGCCTGGCCGACGACCACGCCCATCTCGAGTTCAAAATCGAGCCGCTTGCAGGCGCCGAAGCTCGGCACCTCTGATGTCGGCGGCTTCAGCTGACCGCGCGGCCGCCGCACCTTGGTGCCTGACACGACGACGGTCGAGGCGCGGCCGTTATAGCCGATCGGCATATGCAGCCAGTTCGGCTGCAGCGCATTGTCCTTGCCGCGGAACATGACGCCGACATTAGTGGCGTGCTCCTTCGACGAATAGAAGTCGGTGTAGCCCGAGACCGCAAACGGCATGTGCAGCCTGACGTCGGCCATCGGCACCAGCGCCCGCGCCCGCAATTCCCTGTTGTCGCGTAGCTCCGGATGATCCGAGCGGAGCAGCTCGCTGATCCGTGCCCGCGTCGCCGACCACACTTTCGGCCCGAGCGCCATGAAGGCGTTGAGCGACGGCTGCGAGAACACGCCGAGCGGCCCGACATCGAGCCGCGAGTCCTGCTCGAGCTCCCAGAGGTCGAGCACATAATCGCCGATCGCAACGCCGACGCGCGGCGCAAGACCATCCTTCGACGAGAACACGCCGTAGGGCAGGTTCTGGATCGGGAAGTCGGAGGTCGGGGCGACGTCGATGAAGGAGCGGAGCTTTGGGTCGTTGGGGTGGGGCATGGTGATCCCGGTGCAATCAGATGCGATGGCTGATGTTTATTCACCCTCCCCTGGAGGGGGTCGAGACGAGCGAAGCTCGCTCTTGGGTCGACGCGAATGAAATGAGCGGCGGGGTGGGGTGACGGTCTATCCGCGAAGCACACTGCCCGTGTTGAGAGATCACCCCACCGCGGTACGCATGTCGCGTTGCTCCATGCGTACCGACCCTCCCCCTCCAGGGGAGGGTGAAGACCTACGGCTTGTTCGGATCGAACTTCTTTTCCAAGCCCTTCCAGCAATCCGAGTAATCGTCCTGCAGCGTCGACGACTTCGCCGCATGTTCGGTCACGCGCTGCGGGAAGCGGGTCTCGAACATGAAGGCCATCGTGCCGGTCAGCTTCACCGGCTTCAGCTCGCTGTTGCTGGCGTGTTCGAAGGCTTCGCGGTCGGGGCCGTGCGGCAGCATGCAATTGTGCAAGCTGATGCCGCCGGGCACGAAGCCCTGCGGCTTGGCGTCGTAGACGCCGTAGATCAGGCCCATGAACTCCGACATGATGTTCATGTGGTACCACGGCGGACGGAAGGTGTTGTCGGCCACCATCCAGCGCTCCGGGAAGATCACGAAGTCGATATTCGCGGTGCCCGCGGTCTCCGACGGCGAGGTCAGCACCGTGAAGATCGAAGGATCGGGATGATCGAAGGCGATCGCGCCGACCGGCGAGAAGGTGCGCAGATCGTATTTGTAGGGAGCGTAATTGCCGTGCCAGGCGACCACGTCGATCGGCGAATGGGGCAGCGTGGTCTTGAACAGCGAGCCGCCCCATTTGACGTAGAGCTCGGTCGGCGTGTCCTTGTCCTCGTAGCTAGCCACCGGCGTCAGGAAGTCGCGCGAATTGGCGAGGCAGTTGGCGCCGATCGGGCCGCGCTCCGGCAGCGTAAAAGCGCCGCCGTAATTCTCGCAGAGATAGCCGCGCGCCGGGCCGCCGGGAATTTCGACGCGGAATTTGACGCCGCGCGGGATCACGACGATCTCGCCCGGCTCGGCGTCGATGCGGCCGAACTCGGTGACGAAGCGCAGATTACCCTGCTGCAGCACGAACATCATCTCGCCATCGGCATTGTAGAAATGCTGATCGACCATCGATTTGGTGATGAGGTAGATGTGCGCCGCCATGCCGGCCTGGGTGTTGGCATCACCCGCCGTGGTCATGGTCTGCACGCCCTGCAGGAAGGTCATGTCCTCCTTCGGGATCGGCGCGGGGTCCCAGCGCAGCTGTGCGATCGGCATGTCGTATTCGTGGCACGGCGCGGTGCGCCACAGCCCGGCATCGGCCTTGGCGAAGCGGCCGGAGTGCCGCACCGATGGGCGGATGCGATAGAGCCAGGAGCGCTCGTTGGTGCCGCGCGGCGCCGTGAACGGCGAGCCGGACAATTGCTCGGCATAGAGCCCGTAGGCGCAGCGCTGCGGCGAATTGCGCCCCATCGGCAGCGCGCCGGGCAAGGCCTCGGTCTCGAAGCTGTTGCCGAAGCCGGACATGTAGCCCGGGGTGACTTGCCCTGAGCTGCGGACGATCTGATCAGGCGAGGTATTGATGTTCATCGCTATCCTCCTTGCAGGGCGGCCCACATTTCCTGGTCGCGCTTGTCGGTCCAGATCACGGGATCGTCGATCCCCGACGCCTCGTCATAGGCGCGCGAAACGTTGAACGGCAGGCAGTGCTCGTAGATCGCAAAGCTCGAGAACTTCGGATCCATCACCTCGCGCGTCGCCGCCATCGATTCCTTCAGGCTGCGGCCCTTGGCGACGGACGATTCGGCGGCGCCGTAGAGCGTGGTGACGAAATCGCGCGTCATCGCGATCGCATCGCGCCCGGTGGCGAGGCCGTTCAGCGCGTCGCCGCGGCCCGGCGCGATCGCCTTCGGATTGAAGGCGCGGATCTCGTTCAAGGTCGTCGGCCATTCGCGCAAATGCGCATCGCCGCAATAGCAGGCCGAGTGATATTCGATCAGATCGCCGGAGAACATCACCTCGGCATCCGGCACCCAGGCGACGATGTCGCCCGAGGTATGGCCGGCGCCGAGCTGCATCAGCCGCACCTCACGCTTGCCGAGATAGATCGACATCTCGCCCTCGAAGGTCAGCGTCGGCCAGGTCAGGCCGGGGATGCTCGCGGCATCCTGGAACAGCCGCGGGAAGCGGCCATATTCGGAATCCCAATCCTGCTGGCCGCGCTCCTCGATCAGGCGATAGGTTTCCTGCGAGGCGACGATGCCTTGCGCGTGATAGGCGGAGGCGCCGAGCACGCGCACCGCGTGATAATGCGACAGCACGACATATTTGATCGGCTTGTCGGTGACGGTCTTGACGCGCTCGATCACCTTGTTCGCCATCGCCGGCGTCGCCTGCGCGTCGAACACCAGACAGCCGTCGTCGCCGACGATCACGGCGGTGTTGGGATCGCCCTCGGCGGTGAAGGCATAGAGATCGGTGCCGATCTCCGAGAAGGTGACCTTCTTCTCCGAAAGATCCGTGGTCGATGCGAAACCTTTGGCCATCAGTTCAATCCTGTCCGTTTGCTCAGTGCTATTGTTGTTGCTGCTGTTGCTGCTGGCTTGCATCAAGCATCCGCCGCTTCGCCAGCGCGATCGCCTCGCGCAGCACGTCGAGATCGCCGATATGGTTGGCGAGCACCAGAACCAGCGCGGCATCGAGATCGGCGCTCTGCGCCTCGGTGAGGCCGCGATGGGCCTCGACGATGGCGCGGAAGGCGTCGTCGGGCTTTGCGAAATTCGAACTGGTCGACAGCACCATGACTGCTCCTCAGTTCAGGCCGGCCGCGCGTGCCAGCGCCGCATCGAGCTCCGGCCGTGCCGCGTTGCGGAAGCGTGCGGCGACATAACCGTCCGGCCGCAGCAGATAGGCGGTGCCGGGCTCGGCATCATAGCGTTTGCCGGCAAGGCCCTGCGCGTCGACCAGCCCACCCTCGCCGCCGACCCGGATGCTGCCGACGCCGTCCGGCACATCGACAGCAGCGCCATTGCCAAACTCCAGCAGCGTGAAGCGCGTTCCCTGCCTGATGAAAACGTCGGTCAGATAGGTGGAACCGCCGCCCCGCTCTGTCACCGGCGCATCCGGCATCGAGGCGCCGGGCCGCGGGCCGCCGCGCCAATCGTCGCGATCGCTGCTCGACAGCGGCGTGTCGTAGACCGACGGCACCGACAGCCGCCCGCCATTGACCATGCGCTTGCCGAACTCGGTATCCTTGGCAAGCGATAGCACGGCCTGACGCAGCCGCGCTTCCTGTTTCGTCGCCGGCGCCATGAAGTCGGTCGAGCGGGTGGACTCGCGGATGTTCTCGTCCGCCGCCGCGCTGCGCTCGATGTGATAGCTCTCCAGCAAGCCCTCCGGCGACAGCCGGCGCAGCACGCGGTCGAGCTTCCACGCCAGATTCTCGGCGTCCTCGAGCCCGGAATTGGCACCGCGTGCGCCGAACGGCGAGACCTGATGCGCGGAATCCCCGGCAAAGATCACCCGGCCGTGGATGAACTTGGCCATCCGGCGGCACTGGAACTTGTAAAGCGAGATCCATTCGAACTCGAACTTGTCGTGCCCGAGCATGCGCTCGATCCGCGGCCGGACATTCTCGGGCTGCTTCTCGGCCACCGGATCGGCATCCGGATTGAGCTGCAGGTCGATCCGCCAGATATCGTCCGGCTGCTTGTGCAGCAGCGCGGAGCGTCCGGCATGGAACGGCGGATCGAACCAGAACCAGCGCTCGGTCGGAAACGCCGCCGTCATCTTGACGTCAGCGATCAGGAACTGGTCCTCGAACACCTGGCCTGCGAATTCCGCGCCGACCATCTGCCGCAGCGAGGAACGGGCGCCATCGCAGGCGACCACGAAGGTCGCGTGCACCTGGTAGGAGCCGTCGGGAGTTGCGATGGTCAGCGCAACGCCATCGTTACGGCTCTCCAGCGCGATCACCTTGTTGCGCCAGCGCAGGTCAATTTCAGGCAGTTGCCCCACCCGGTCGACCAGATAGGCCTCGGCATAGAACTGCTGCAGGTTGATGAAGGCGGGCCGCTTGTGGCCTTCCTCAGGCAGCAAATTGAACTGGTAGAGCTGCGAGGCGCCGTGGAAGATCTTGCCGACGCTCCACACCACGCCTTTCTCGACCATGCGGTCGCCGACCCCGAGACGGTCCCAGAACTCAAGCGAGCGCTTCGAGAAGCAGATTGCGCGCGAGCCTTCGCCGATCCGGTCGGCATCGTCGAGCAGCACCACGCGCTGGCCGCGCTGCGCAAGATCGATCGCGAGCGACAATCCCACCGGCCCGGCGCCGACCACGACGACGGGATGCTCCGCGACATTGGCGCCCGAGCGCTCCTGGTCGGGGTGACGGCGATAGCCGAACTGGGTTTTGGCCTGTGCCGTGTTGGCGTGTGCCATTGCGTGACCCTGGATGTTTCCCTTGCGCCGCGGCCTCTGGCTGCGGTTCTGTGTGACCGGCCCGCGACCGGGACCTTGCGAGCCGGCCGCGACCTTGCTAAATTAGTCTCACTTGCAACTATCTTAAACCCCCAGTCGGGGCTGCCGTCAACTCAAATTGGAGAGATTTTTGGCACGGACCTCTGCAAGCCAGCCTCCAGCCCGCCCGCGCAGTGCCGTGGAAGCGGAGGTGCGCGACACTATCGCGCCGACCAAGAAGCGCCTCGATCTCTTCCATTTCATGCCGTTCCGCCTGAACCGGCTGGCGGCCGAGGTGTCCTCGGCGCTGTCGAGCGAATATCAGGCGCGCTACGGGCTCGACATTCCGGAGTGGCGCGTGCTCGCAACGCTCGGCTTCCGCAGCGATCCCTGCAGCGCGCAGTATATCGCGCACTGCACGCGCACCCATAAATCCACCATCAGCCGCGCGGTGTCGGCGCTGATGGAGCGCGAGATCGTCGAGCGCGTCGAGAACGCCGACGACCGCCGCGAATTCCGCCTGCGACTGACCAAAAACGGCCAGACGCTATACGAGGAGCTGATCCCGCGCCTGCTGCGCAAGGAGCAGGAGATATTGTCCTGTCTCTCCGCACAGGAGCGCCGCGACCTCGGCCGCCTGCTCGGCAAGGTCGAGAGCAGCCTTGAACTGGTGCAGACCAGCGAAGAGGCCGACGCGAAGGACGTGTATTAGGCCACAGCCATACCTCCGCTGTCGTCCTGGCGAAAGCCAGGACCCATACGCCGCGGCCTGTGTTGTGAACGGGACTCGTCATTCCAGCGAGCCCAACAAAGGACATTTGTGGTTGTGGGTCCTGGCTTTCGCCAGGACGACGCCGGGGTTGGCTTCACGCCCAACTCAACTTAAAACCATGCGGGGCGACGCGCAGTCTCGAAGCCGGGATGAAGTGGAGTGTGCCCTACGCCTTGTCTATATGCTTGGCGATCACCGGAAAATAATTGTCCTTCGATCCCTTGTCGATCGCTTCCTGCAGCACCGTGCCGATCAGCTCCGCGCCGCGGATCTTGATGCCCGCATCGGCAGCGAGCTCCAGCGCGTAGGACAGATCCTTCAGCGCATATTCGGTCGAGAATGCGCGCTCGGGAAATACACCGGGCACGATCGCTTTCATGCCGTGGTTGCGCAGCGCAAAGCTGTCGGCCGAGCCCTTCGACAGTGTCTCAAGCAAGAGCTTCGGATCGACGCCATTGTGCTTCGCCACCGCGACGGCCTCGGCCAGCGCATTCACGGTCTCGAACAGCACCATGTTGTTGAGGATCTTGGTCACCTGCCCGGCGCCGACGTCACCGCAATTGGTGACATCGGTGGCGAAGCAGCGGATCAAGGGCTCGATCGCGGCATACAGCGCGGGCGCCGCGCCGACCATCACGCTGAGCGTGCCGTCCTGCGCCGCCTGCCGCGTGCGCGCGATCGGCGCGTCGGCCCACGCCGCGCCCTTGGCCTGCAACTGCGCGGCGAAATCGCGGGTCTGGCTGACTGACGACGTGCCGAGATCGACCACGATCTGGCCGCTTCTCGCGTTCTTCAAAATGCCGTCGCCTTCGAACACCGCGCGCACGTGCCTGGCGCTCGGCAAGCAGAGGAACAGCACATCGCTCTGCTTGATGACGTCGGCGACCGACGCCGCAACCTCGGCACCGTCGGCGCGCAACCACTGCAGCGGTTCGGCCGAGAGGTCGAACGCGACAACGCGTTTGCCGCTCTTCTTGACCAGGTTGCGGCAAATCGGCTCACCCATCACGCCGAGGCCGATGAACCCGAGAGTCTTGTAGTCAGTCGTCTTGGTGTCAGTCATATAGCTTCTTCTTTGACGTTTCTTGACGTGTTGCAGACGTGCCTCGCCGATCGGCGAGGCTATTTCGCGAACGATCGCGACGGCGCCAGATGCAGTGCGAACGCATCGACCTTGTCGCTGGCGCGCGGATAGATCTCGCTGACGATCGGATCGTGACCGGGAATGAAGCGGTCCGGATGACCGGCGAGCCGCTCGACGGTCTCCCAGCCCTGCGCCATGTCGCCGACATTGTAGACGATCGGGAACGGGCTGCGCTTGTGCAGGTTCGCATAATAATGCGCGGCGTCCGACGCCAGCACGACCGGGCCGCGCGCGGTCTCGATGCGCACCACCTGCAGGCCGTCGGAATGGCCGCCGACGCGATGCACGGTGACGCCGGGTGCGATCCCGCCGTCGCCGGAGTGGAAGTTGACGCGCTCGCCATAGACGTGGCGCACCATCTGCGTGACGTGCTCAATGGAGAACGGATGGCGCAGCATGCCGTTGCACATGCAGCGGCCGGTCGCGTAACTCATTTCGCGTTCCTGCAGATGGAATTTGGCGTTCGGGAAGCGATCCAGATTGCCGGCGTGGTCGTAGTGCAGATGGGTGACGATGACATCCTTGATGCTGTCGGCGCTGACGCCGAAGCCGGCCAGCGCATCGACTGGGTTGAGCGTCAGCTTGCGAGCGCGCGCCTTGGCCTCCTCGGCGTTGAATCCGGTGTCGACCAGGATGTCGCGGCCATGACCCCGAATCAGCCAGACGAAATAATCCAGGTCCTGCGCGGTGGTATCGTGCGGATCGGGCACCAGGAAGTTGAGGTGGGGCGTGCGCGGCGACATCGTCGCATAGCGCAGGGCGTAGATCTCGTAGGCGTTTCCCATCGGTTTCGCTCTTGTTTGCAAGGCCTGTTTTGACGGCTTGTTTTTGAATGGCCTGCCGTCCCGAACACAAAGCCATCGCCTCGCGCAAAGGTCAAACCGCGCAGAGTGCGACGAGCGCATGACAGGGTGGCGAGAGTGACTGCGATCAGATGATCGGCTCGTGGGAACCAGCACCGTGCCGTGATGGCGATGGCCGCCGTGACCGCATGCTGCTGCACTGCGGTCTGGCTGGTATCACCGCGATAAACGATGCTGCCGCAAGCCGTTGACGGGGATTTGGCCGTGGTTTGATAATGGATTTTCGCTAGAGTAAGGTTCCCGAGGCGCAGGCTGGAAGCGGCGCCATTTCACTGGAATGCCGCGATCTGGATTTGCTGCGATTATGAAAATCCGCCTTGCCTTGCTCGCCACGCTGATTTTTTCAATCGCGGCGCCCGCTTTGTCCTTTGCCGCCGGCGACCGTTTCGCGCTGGTCATCGGCAACGCCAAATATCCCGACGCCGACGCACCGCTGAAGGAGCCGGTCAATGACGCCCGTGACGTCGCCGACGAGCTCAAGCGCGACGGCTTCACCGTCGAGGTCGGGGAGAACCTGACCGGCGACGGCATGCGCCGCGCCTTCGACCGGCTCTACGGCAAGATCAAGCCGGGCTCGGTCGCCCTGATCTTCTTCTCCGGTTACGGTATCCAGTCGAACCGGCAGAGCTACATGATCCCGATCGATGCGCAGATCTGGGCCGAGGCCGACGTGCGCCGCGACGGCTTCAGCCTCGAGACCGTGCTCGGGGAAATCAACAGCCGTGGCGCCGGGGTGAAGATCGCCTTGATCGACGCCTCGCGGCGCAACCCGTTCGAGCGGCGCTTCCGCAGCTTTTCGGCAGGGCTGGCCCCGGTGATCGCCCCGAACGGTACATTGGTGATGTATTCGGCCGCGCTGTCGTCCGTCGTCTCCGACAATGGCAACGACCACAGCCTGTTCGTGCGGGAACTCCTGAAAGAGATCCGCACCCCCGACCTGATGGCCGAGGAAACGCTGAACCGCACCCGCGTCGGCGTCACCCGCGCCTCGCGGCAGGAACAGGTGCCGTGGATCTCGTCGTCACTGGCCGAGGATTTCTCGTTCATTCCGGCCGGCACGGGCGGGCCGTCGAACGCCGCGCCGGCACCCGCCGCGTCGCCGTCACCCGAGGTGGCAGCGGCACCGCCGGTCGCACCTCCGCCGGCTCCGCCCGCAGCAACGCCGACACCGCCTGCGGCAACCCCGACGCCACCAGCGGCAACAGCGCCGACACCATCACCGGCGCCGCCGAAGCCTCCGGTCGCGGCAGCGCCGACCGCACCGTCACCCCAGCCCAAGGCGCCCGAGATCGCCCTGCCACCGCCCGCGGCTCCGCCGCCAGTGGTGATCCAGCCCACGCCGGCGCCGAGCAATTCGCCTGTGCTCGCCGATGATCCGACGATCAAGAGCCTGAGCGAAAAGCTGGACAAGAATCCCGATGACGCAGCGGCGCTGTATCGCCGCGGCCAGGTCTATGCCAGCAAGGGGGCCTACGACCTCGCGGTGAAGGACTTCACCAATTCGCTGCGGCTGAACCCGAAGGATGTCGAGGCCTATAACAACCGCTGCTGGGTCCGCACCGTGATCGGCGACCTGCAGGCGGCGCTGAAGGACTGCAACGAGGCGCTGCGGCTGCGCCCGAACTTCGTCGATGCGCTCGACAGCCGCGGGCTGATGAACCTGAAGGGCGGGCAGAACAAGAACGCGATCGCCGATTTCGACGCCGCGCTGAAGATCAACCCGCGGTTGACCTCGTCGCTGTACGGGCGCGGGCTCGCCAAACAGCGCAACGGCGCTGTCGCAGAGGGCGATCTCGATATCGCCAACGCCAAGGCGATGGACCCGAACATCGTCAAGGAATTCGCCGACTACGGCGTGCAGTGACAAATCAACCAAGGCAAATAGACCAGGACCTGCCCGCGGCTCGAACCGCTGACGGAATTGAGCGACTAATCAGAGGGTGCGAGCCGGGCAGCGATGCCGGCAATCAATCTGGATAGTCGTTGGAACCGCGCCAGCTTGCGCAGGAGGGACCGCAATGTTCAAGCCGTCGGCAAAGGCCGCGATCGTTTCAATCATGACCGTTGGCGCCGCGCTGTCGTTTTGCCTGGCGGCCGCCCGCGCCGGTGACGATGTCACCGAGGACCAGATCATCAGAGCGCTGACGCCCGACAAGAAGCCGCTGACCCGCGGCCTTTCGGCCGGCCCGCAGACCACCTCGCCGGAGCTAAACGCCGACCAGGCCAAATTCGTGCAGAGTGTCCGCGGCCGCGCCACCCGCTCGCTGTCCTCGACCGAGCGCGAGGAAATCGCGACCATCGTCCAGGACAAGCCCAGGATCGATCTCGAGATCAACTTCGACTACAACTCCGCTGACATCAGCGCGAAGTCGCTGCCGTCGGTGCAGGCGCTCGGCCGCGCCTTGACCAATCAGGACCTGAAAGGCTCGACCTTCGTGGTCGCCGGCCACACCGACGCCGCCGGCGGCGAGGACTACAATCAGGGCCTCTCGGAACGCCGCGCCGACGCCATCAAGCGCTATCTCGTCGACAAATACGGCATCAACGGCACCGATCTCGTCACCGTCGGCTATGGCAAGAGCAAGTTGAAGGACCCGAGCCACCCGATGGCGGAGGTGAACCGGCGCGTGCAGGTCGTGAACGTGGAAAACAAGGCCACCGCCGCCAAGTGATGGGCGGTGGCGTGGCCCCTTTTTGAGGCTACAATGCGTCCTGCACCCCGGCGGGGCGCATTTGCTTTAGGGCCAATGCTGTTGGGCCGAGCCCCAAAGCGGCCCACAGGTGACCCGCCTCACATGACGTCAGGGCATGATCCGGAACAATGGCACCGGCCTTCCGAATGCCCAGGCAATACGATAGCGAGCGTGATGAGACTTCGACCAACACCGATGACGCGCCAAGCTCTGGATTGATCAGGCGATGAATTTTTCCCAATACCTCAAGCCTGCGCTCGGCACGGTGTTTTTCCTCGCCCTCGCGATCGCCTATTACGCGTTCGAGCACCGCTCGCATCCGGAGGAGAAGGAGACGCCGGGCCAGGCACTGGTCGTGGTGACGAAGTCGACCAATGCCTGCTTCTCCGACATGGTCCGCGTCACCGGCTTCATCGTGCCGCGCCGCGAGGCGCAGGTGAATGTCGACCAGGACGGCTCCAAGGTCACCGACGTGCTGGTCCGCGAGGGCGATACCGTGACCGAGAACCAGGAACTGGCGCGGCTGACCCCGCCGCCGCAGCAGGCCGCACAGGCCAATGCCAAGCCGCTTGTGCTGCGGGCGCCGGCCGCCGGCCTCGTCACCGAGGTGCGCACCGCGCCCGGTGCGCCGGCTTCGCCGCAGGCTCCCCCGATGTTCAAGATCTCGATCAACAACGAGATCGAGCTCGACGCCGAGGTGCCGGGCTTCCAGCTGCTGAAACTCAATCCCGGCGCCAATGTGCGGATCAGCCGCGACGATGCGCCCGACATGGTCGGCAAGGTCCGCCAGATCTCGCCGCAGATCGACCGCACCACCCAGCTCGGGCATGTCCGCATCACCATCAACAACAATCCGACGCTGAAGGTCGGCATGTTCGCGCGCGCCAATATCGACGCCAAGCGCTCCTGCGGCGTCGCGGTGCCGCGCACCGCGATCGACCGCCTGACCCTGCAGGTCGTGAAAGGCAACACCGTCGAGACCCGCAGGGTGCGCGTCGGGCTGACCTCCGACACCTCGACCGAAATCCTTGAAGGCCTCGACGTCGGCGAAATCGTCGTGGCCGATGCTGGCACCTCGCTGCATGACGGCGACCAGATCAAGACCATGTTCGCCGACGAACTCGATCGCACGCGATCACGGTAATTCGGGCACGCTAATGGCTTTGAACATCTCGGCATGGTCGATCCGGAACCCGCTTCCCTCGATCGTCTTCTCGATCATCCTGCTCGTGCTGGGCTGGGTCTCCTTCACCAAGCTCGCGGTGACACGGCTGCCGAGCGCCGACATTCCGGTGATCTCGGTCGCGGTCTCGCAATTCGGCGCCGCGCCGTCGGAACTTGAATCGCAGGTCACCAAGACCATCGAAGACGGCGTCTCCGGCGTCGAGGGCGTGCGCCACATCTCCTCCTCGATCACCGACGGCCTGTCGGTAACCACGATCCAGTTCGCGCTGGAGACCAACACCGACCGCGCGCTCAACGACGTCAAGGACGCGGTGACGCGCGTGCGCGCCAACCTGCCGCAGAACGTCACCGAGCCCCTGATCCAGCGCGTCGACGTGATCGGCCTGCCGATCGTGACCTATGCCGCGATCTCGCCCGGCAAGACGCCGGAGCAGCTGTCCTATTTCGTCGACGACGTGGTCAAGCGCGCCCTGCAGGGCGTGCGCGGCGTCGCCCAGGTCGAGCGCATCGGCGGTGTCGAGCGCGAGATCCTGGTCTCGCTCGATCCCGACAAGCTGCAGGCGGTGGGACTCACCGCGGTCAATGTCAGCCAGATCCTGCGCGGCACCAATGTCGACGTCGCGGGCGGCCGCGCCGAGATCGGCAAGAACGACCAGGCGATCCGGACGCTGGCCGGCGCCAAGACGCTGAACGAGCTCGCCGGCACCATGATCCCGCTGTTCGGCGGCGGCGAGATCCGGCTCGACGATCTCGGCACCGTCACCGACACCATCGCCGACCGGCGCACCTTCGCCCGCTTCAACGGCGAGCCGGTGGTCGCGCTCGGCATCAAGCGCTCCAAGGGCGCCAGCGACGTCGTCGTCGCGGCCGCGGTACAGAAGCGGATCGACACGCTGAAGGTGGCCTATCCCGACGTCGAGCTCAAGCTGATCGACACCTCGGTCGAGTTCACCAAAGGCAATTACGAGGCCGCGATCTCGACCTTGTTCGAGGGCGCGATCCTCGCCGTGATCATCGTGCTGCTGTTCCTGCGCGACATGCGCGCCACGATCATCGCGGCGGTCTCGCTGCCGCTGTCCATCTTCCCGGCATTCTGGGCGATGGACCTGCTCGGCTTCTCGCTCAACCTCGTCTCCTTCCTCGCCATCACGCTCTCGACCGGCATCCTGGTCGACGATGCCATCGTCGAGATCGAGAACATCGTCCGCCACATGCGGATGGGCAAGACGCCCTATCGTGCCGCCCTCGAAGCCGCCGACGAGATCGGCCTTGCGGTGATCGCGATCTCACTCACGATCATCGCGATCTTCGCGCCGGCGAGCTTCATGTCCGGCATTGCCGGGCAGTTCTTCAAGCAGTTCGGCATCACCGTGTCGGTGCAGGTGTTCTTCTCGCTGCTCGCCGCGCGCTTCGTGACGCCGATGCTGGCCGCCTACTTCCTCAAGCATCATGACCACGACGATCCACCGCCCGGCCCGATCCTGCGCGGCTATCACAGCCTCGTCACCTGGTCGGTGAAGCACTATTTCATCACCGTGCTGATCGGCTTTGCGATCTTCGCCGCGTCGATCTGGAGCATCACGCTGCTGCCGCAGGGCTTCCTGCCGGCGCAGGACACCGCGCGCTCGCTACTCGCGATGGAGCTGCCGCCCGGCTCGCAGCTCGCCTACACAGAGAAAGTCACCGAGGAGATCGTGGCGCGGCTGCGCAAGCGGCCCGAGGTACGAAGCGTGTTCGTCGACGGCGGCCGGGTGCCGCCGGGCCTCCAGGAAGTCCGCCGCGCCGCGCTGATCATCAACTACACGCCGAAGGCCGACCGCAAGATCACCCAGCGTGAGCTCGAGCTGTCGATCGGCAAGGAGCTCGATAACGTCCCGGATATCAGGTTCTGGTTCCTCGACGAGAACGGCCTGCGCGCGATCTCGCTGGTCGTCACCGGCACCGACAGCAACATCGTCAACAACGTCGCCAGCGAGCTCGCGACGCAGATGAAGCGGATTCCGATCATCGCCAACGTGATCTCGGAGACCGCGCTCGACCGGCCCGAGCTGCGCATCCGCCCGCGCGCCGAGCTCGCGGCCCGGCTCGGCGTCTCGACCGAGAGCCTGTCGCAGACCATCCGCGTCGCCACCATCGGCGACGTCGGTCCAGCGCTGGCGAAGTTCGACGCCGGCGACCGCCAGGTGCCGATCCGCGTCCAGCTCGAGGACAATGCGCGCAGCGACCTGCAGATGCTTGAGCAGCTGCGGGTGCCGCTCGGCCAGCGTGGCGAGCGCGGCGGCGTGCCGCTCTCCGTCGTCGCCGACATCCAGCTCGACCAGGGCCCGACCAGCATCAACCGCTACGATCGCGAGCGGCAGGCCACCGTCGCGGCCGACCTCGTCGGCAACGCCGCGCTCGGCGACGCCACCAAGCTGATCTACGACCTGCCGGTCATGAAGACCCTGCCGAAGGGCGTGAGGGTCAGCCCGTCCGGCGACGCCGAGAGCCTCGCCGAGCTGTCCGACGGCTTCGCCACCGCGATCACCGCCGGCCTGATGATGGTCTATGCTGTGCTGGTGCTGCTGTTCGGCACCTTCCTGCAGCCGATCACCATCCTGTTCTCGCTGCCGCTTTCGATCGGCGGCGCGATCGGCGCGCTGCTGCTGACCGGCAAGCAGCTCACCACGCCGGTGTGGATCGGCATCCTGATGCTGATGGGCATCGTCACCAAGAACGCCATCATGCTGGTGGAGTTCGCGGTGGAGGCGATCCGCGACGGCAAGGCGCGCGAGGAAGCCATGATCGACGCCGGCATGAAGCGCGCCCGCCCGATCGTGATGACCACCATCGCGATGGCCGCCGGCATGACGCCGTCAGCGCTCGCGTTCGGCGCCGGGGGCGAATTCCGCTCGCCGATGGCGCTCGCGGTGATCGGCGGCCTGATCTTCTCGACCGCGCTGTCGCTGGTGTTCGTGCCGGCGATGTTCATGGTGATGGACGACATCGGCGGCCTAATCTGGCGCTTCGGCAAACGGCTCGTGGTCTCGCATGCCGACCACGAGCTGACCCCGAACGAGCACCAGTCCGACGACACCAAGCGGCCGCCCGGCCCGCCGAACATGATCTCGCCCGCAGCGGAATGAGCTGAGCTCGCACAGCGTCGGCGGCGCGACCCGTACGAGATGACGTACTCCAAAAATATCGAAAACAACCCCATGCAAAGGAGCCGACGGCGGCCGGCATTCGACACGGCGACTTGACACGTCGGGCAAATCAGGGGTATTTTTCCAAAATTCAGAAATCGTGCAGGCATCGCTCGCAATGGCCCGGGTGCGGGGAATCTCCGCATACTCCGGCTATCACCATATGCGCGGAGGCGGCTCCTCACCCTAACCCTCTAAGGGCAAGCATCGCTTGTCTCGCTCCCGTAGGAACGGAGCGAGGGAGCGCAGCGCCGTTGCGGTCGCTATTCGACCTAGGGGCGCGTACTCATGAACTGGGAAGCACACTTTCAGGCGCGAACCAGACATGCGACCTGACGGTCAGGGATATCGCCTTTTGACCCACATCAGAAGTCGGCATTTGCGTACCGACGCGACTGGCCGTGCCCAACTGGGACCGTCGACCGCCAGACTCCGGCGCGCTTGATGTGTTGCTTTTATTTTTCCCACCAGCAGCTTATTCTTCGCGTTCCAACTATTGCAAGGGACCTGATGACCGTCCGTCTAAAGGGATTGGGAGCTTGCGCTATCTTTTCGGGGAGTATTCATTCGACGTCGACCGGCGCGAGGTGCATCGCGGGGTAGACGTCGTCTCCGTCGCGCCCCAGGTTTTTGACCTGATCGATTACCTAATCCGCAACAGGGATCGAGTTGTCAGCAAAGACGACCTCATCAGAGCCATCTGGAATGGGCGCATCGTATCTGACGCGGCTCTGACAACCCGGCTGAATGCCGCCCGGATTGCGCTCGGCGATTCCGGCGAGGAACAGCGCTTCATCAAAACACTGCCGCGCAAGGGCTTCCGTTTCGTCGGAGCAGTCCGGGAAGAGCTGGAACAGGTGGACGCAGCAGTTACCGACCACCAGCAGGTAGAACTTCAACAACCCGACCTTGCGCTCCCCGACAAACCCTCCATCGCCGTACTGCAATTTGAGAACATGAGCGTCGATCCAGAGCAAGAATTCTTCGCCGAAGGCATGGTGGAAGAAATCATCACGGCTCTGTCGCGCTTCAGATCGCTGTTCGTCATCTCGCGCAATTCGAGCTTCACCTTCAAGGGCCGCGCAGTCGATATCAAGGAAGTGGGGCGAAGGCTCGGCGTGCGGTATGTCCTCGGGGGAGCTGTGCGGAAGGCGTCGGGGAAAGTTCGCATCACGGGGCAGTTGATCGATGCGGTTACTGGCGCGCATTTATGGGCGGACAGGTTTGAGCGTGACCTGACCGATGTCTTCTCTCTTCAGGACGAAGTTACCCTCGCCGTCGTCTCGGCTATTCAGCCAAAGATGCTTCAAACAGAGATTGCAATGGCGACGCGGCGGCGACCAGAGAACCTCACTGCCTATGACTTTCTTCTCCGAGCCATCCACCAGTATCACCTGACGACCCGCGAAAGTTTAGCCGAGGCGATCAAGCTGGCTCATCGCGCTTTGGAGCTAGACCCGGGGTTCGGCTCTGCGGCGGCTTTGGCAGGTGACTGCCATGCGAGCAACGTCGCTCTAGGGTATGCCAACGATCCCCAGTTCGATTGCAAGGAAGCAGTTCGGCTTGCTCGTTTGGCATTGAGCATCGATGATGGTGATCCGGACACGCTGTCGAGGATTGCAGTAATCTTGGCGGGCATGGTCGGCGATAGCGAAGCCGAGATCGAAATGGCTGACCGGGCGGTCGCGCTCAACCCAAACTCGTGGCGCACTTGGAACAACAGAGGCTGGGTCTATATATTGGCGGGGCTTCCAGAGGAAGCGATACGGAGCTTTGAACGCGCCGTTCGCATGAGCCCCGTAGACCCGCTGCTACACATGACCTTTTTTGGCATTGGGAATGCCCTTTTGAGGCTTAGCCGCTTTGACGAGGCGATCGTACTATTTAAGAAAGCCCTTCGTCATAACCCCTCCTTCACGCCAGCTTACCGCGGCCTTGCGTCCGCCTTCGCCCATCTCGGACGCGACGCTGAGGCGCACGAGGCGGCGGGGCGCGTGCTTGAGGTCGATCCGGCCTTTACAATATCGGCGTGGATCGCCCAGGTTCCCAAACACTCAACGCTGTTTGTTGAGGGTCTTCGGAAAGCGGGGTTGCCCGAATAACCCGCTGCGTAGAATGTCCGCTTCTGGCTCATTGCGTTGTGGACGCCGGCATCGGAGGTCTGCTTTTGGCCCTTAGCTGACATGTCCAAGCACGCCTCTTTTGTCCGCTTCTGACGGTAATGCGGACGCCGCTCGGGAGGATGGACTTATAGGTACACGTCCTTAGCCTCGTTGCGCACTAATAGAGCCGCGTGCGATAGGCCTCTTCCATCGCCTTCTCAGCGACCTCGACCTCGATCGCGGCGGTCTGCTCGGCGATGATTCGGCCAAGCGTCGGAAAGCTGTGGCGCTCGACCTGCGCGGCGGGATTCCAGAGCTTCGAGCGCATCAGCGCCTTGCCGCAGTGGAAGTAGGTCTCGTCGACATGCACCTTGAGCCCGATGATCGGCGTGACGTTCTGCACCGTCAGCGGCGTCAACAGATCCGGCTCCTGCGAGATCTCGGCCCGCCCGTTGACGCGCAGCGTTTCGTTGATGCCGGGCACCATGAAGATCAGCCCGATCCCGGGCGACGCGATGATGTTACCGAACGTATCGACTCGGTTGTTGCCGCGCCGATCCGGGATCAGCAGCGTCTTGTCGTCGAGCACGGAGACGAAGCCCGGCGCATCGCCGCGCGGACTGGCGTCGGCATGACCCTTGCCGTCGCTGGAAGCAATGACGAGGAACGGCGACAGCGCGATGAAGTCGCGGCAGAACTTGTCGAGATGGTAGAGCACCTTTTTCTCGGCGAGCGGGCTCAATTGCCCGAAATGCGCACGAAGATCCTCCTGCGATTTGACCGGCGGCTTGCCGCCTGCATTCTGGTCACCCATAGCGAACCTCCCGTTTGGTTTGTCTCAATTCGTTGAGCATGATCTTGTCGGAAAACCGCTTCGCACTTTTCCGGATCATGCTCTATACCGCGTCGATGCCACACCAACTCGCGACGAAGAGGGCATAGGCCTTGGTGACCTTCTTCAGCGAATCGAGCTGGACCCGTTCATTGAAGCCGTGCGCGTTCTCCATCCTGGCGCCGAAGCAGAATGCGGGAACACCATAGTCCAGGCCATAGAAGCGTGCATCCGTCAGCGCGGTCGAGGGAAAATCAGTCAGCTTGCGCCCGAACACATGCTCGTAGACCGAGCCGAGGACCGCCTCGCTCTCCTGAACCTCGGTCGCTTCATAGCCCGGCGACAGGAAGCCGGACCAGACGATCTCTGGCGGATTGTTGGCGAGGAACGGATGGGCCCTGGCGGCCTTGGTCACGCACGCGACGATCTCGGCCTGGCAGTCGGCGATTTTCCATCCCGGCAGGATGCCGATCCGGCAATCGACGTCGCACCACGCCGGCACGCTGGAGGCCCAGTCGCCGCCCTTGATGATGCCGGGATTGAAGTTGAGCGGGTGATGCACCGCGCCGAAGTAGCGATGCGACTTGGCACGCTCGTTCCACTCCGCCTCGAGCGCGTCGAGATGGCCGATCAGATGATAGGCGGCGCGGATGGCGTTGGAGCCGGTGCCGGCACGTGCGACATGGACCGGGATTCCGCGAACCCTGAGGCGAAACCAGATCACGCCGACCTGGGCGCGCATCAACCGTTCCTCGGTCGGCTCCGGCAGCAGGCAGGCATCGGCACGGTAACCTCGCTGCAACGTCGAGAGCGCGCCGAGACCGGTGCTCTCCTCCTCGATCACGGATTGCAGATGGATGCGGCCCTTCGGCGCAAAGCCCGCGGCCTTCACCGCATCGAGCGCGTAGAGCGCGGCAATGGTGCCCGACTTCATGTCGCCGGTGCCGCGGCCATAGAGCCAGCCGTCCTCGACCACCGGCTGGAACGGGGGCCGCTCCCACATGTCGAGCGGCCCGACCGGCACCACGTCGCAATGCCCCTGAAGGATCAGCGAGCGTCCCTCCTCGCGCGCCGGCCGATAGGTGCCGACGACGGTCCGCGCGCGGGAAAAATCGGTCTCGACCGGCCCGTAGCCGGGCAGCGTCTTCAGTTCGTCCTGATTGATCACCCAGTCGTCGATCTCATAGCCACGCTCGCGCAGCAGCTTCGCGAACATGTCCTGGCACGGACCTTCCTGGCCGCGCGTGCTGGGAATCGACGAGAAGGCGATCGTGGTCGCGATCTGCTGCTCGAAGGCGGCGTCGACAGCCGCCTCGATGCGCTCGCGCGCGCCGGCCGGAAGGGGGACTGAACGGCTGTCGATCATGAATTGATCCTTGCTGTGGGGCGTGCATCGGCCGCGGCCGCAAAGCCCGGCTGGTCGAAGAAATCGCGCCCGGGAATCGCGTCGAGCAGATCGCGAGTGTAGGCCTGGCGCGGCGCGGTGAACACTTCGGCGGTGGTGCCTTCCTCCACGATACGCCCCTTCTGCAGGACGATGACGCGGTCGGCGATCTCGGCGGCGATCCGCAAATCGTGCGTGATGAAGATCATCGCAAGCCGCATCTCCCGGCGCAACTCGGCGAGCAGCGCCAGCACCTGAGCCTGCACCGAGACGTCCAGTGCCGACACCGCCTCGTCGGCGATCAGAACCCGCGGCTTCAGCGCCAGCGCCCGCGCGATGCAGATGCGCTGGCGCTGGCCGCCCGAGAATTCGTGCGGGTAGCGATCGGCGGCGGTCTCCGACAGGCCGACCCGCACCAGGAGCTTGTTCGCCTGGGCCATCGCCTCGGCCCGCGACGTGCCATAGGCCATCGGACCGCGCGCGATGGCATCGCCGACCTTCTGGCGTGGATCGAGACTGGCAAACGGATCCTGGAACACGATCTGGAGCTGGCGCCGCGCCTGGCGCAACGCCTCGCCGCGCAGCTGCCGGAGATCCGCGCCGCCAAAGCGGATGGCGCCGGCGTCAGGTTCGGTGAGCCGCATAATCATGCGCCCGAGCGTCGACTTGCCGGAGCCGGATTCGCCGACCACCGCGAGCGTCTCGCCCTCGTGCAGCGTCAGCGAGACGCCATCGGCGGCGACCACCTCGCGCGGCGGCTGCAACCAGCCGCGCTTGACCCGAAAGGTCTTTTGCAGGCCGATGACCTCCAGCAGCGGCTCGGGACGCGCGATGGCCTCGTGGATGCCGGCGAGGCGCGCCTTCGGCACCGCGTCGATCAATTCGCGGGTGTAGGCGGCCTGCGGATTGCGAAGCACCTCGCTGGCCGTGCCCTGCTCGACCACCTTGCCATGGCGCAGCACCACAACGCGATCGGCAACGTCGGCGACAACGCCGAAATCATGGGTGATCAGCAGCACGCCCATGCCGCGCTCGCGCCGAAGATCGTCGATCAGGTGCAGGATCTGGCGCTGGGTCGTGACATCGAGCGCGGTGGTCGGCTCGTCCGCGATCAGGAGCGCGGGGCGGTTGGCCATCGCCATCGCGATCATCACGCGCTGACGCTGGCCGCCGGAAAGCTCGAACGGGTAGCTCTTTTCGAGCAACTGCGGATTCGGCAGCCCGACCTGGGTCAGCAGCGTCAGCACCCGCTCGCGGAGTTCGGTCACCGAGGGCGCAGGCCGCTGGTGCGCCAGGATCATCTCCTCGATCTGTCTGCCGACGCGCTTCAGGGGATTGAGCGAGGACAACGGCTCCTGAAAGATCATCGCGGCGTTGCCGCCGCGCAGCTTGCGGAGAGCGCGGCCGTCGAGCTTCGATGGATCCTGCCCTGCAACCGTCACGGCGCCGGACGCGATGTCGACACCCCGCGGCAACAGCGACAGCACCGCATGCGCGATCATCGACTTGCCGGAGCCGGATTCGCCGACCAGGCAAACCACCTCGTTGGGCCTGATTTCAAACGACACATTCTCGACCGCGAAGGGCCGATCGCCCCCCTTGGGGAGCGCGATCGAGAGGCCCTCGACGGCAAGAACGGGCGCGCCGGACTGCATGGCTTCGCTCATGAGCGGCGCCTCGAGACGCGCGGGTTGAGGACATCCGACAGTCCCTCGCCGAACAGGTTGATCGCCAGCACGGTGACGAGGATGGCAAGGCCGGGAAACACGCTCATCCACCACGCGTTCCGGATCACGGTGCGGCCCGCGCCGATCATGAAGCCCCACGACATCAGATTGGGGTCGCCGAGCCCCATGAAGGACAGCGCGCTCTCCAGCAGGATCGCAGTGGCCACCGTCAGCGACGTCACCACCAGGATCGGCGAGATCGCGTTCGGCAGGATATGGCCGAGCACGATGCGCCAGGTGCGTTCACCCTGGCACAGCGCGGCCTCGACGAATTCGCGGTGCCGCAGACGGAGGAATTCGGCGCGCGTGAGCCGCGCCAGCGGCGGCCAGCTCACCGCGCCGATGGTCAGGATGATCGTCAGCAGCGACGGATTGAAGGTCGCGACCAGCAGGATGGCCAGCACGAAGGCCGGAATGGTCTGGAACAATTCCGTCATCCGCATCAGCACCAGATCGACCTTGCCGCCGAAATAGCCGGACATCGCGCCGATCACGACGCCGATCGCCATCGCCGCGAGCGCCGAGGCGATGCCGATCAGGAGCGACACGCGTGCGCCATAGGCGACGCCGGCGGCGACGTCGCGGCCGAGCGTGTCGCCGCCGAGCCATAATCCGTCCTCGCCGGGCGGCGTGAACGGCGCGCCGACCATCTCCCAGGGCGAGACCGGAAACGCGATCGGCGCGATGACCGCGACGACAACAACGACCAGCAGCAGGACGAGGCCGATCATTCCGCTCGGATGACGCAGGAAGGCGCGCACCGTGTCCATCACGCCGCTCCCGTGGTCATGCGGGGATCAATCAACCGGTAGACCAGGTCGGTGAGCAGGTTGAGCGCGATCACGACGATCGAGAGGATCAGGAAGATGCCGAGCAGGACCGGATAGTCGCGCTGCAGCAGTGCCTCGAAAGTCAGGCGACCAAGGCCCGGCCAGGCAAACACCGTCTCGATCACCACAGCGCCGCCGACCAGCGCGCCGGCCTGCATGCCGGCAACAGTGACGACCGGCACCAGCGCATTGCGCAGCATGTGGCCGACCACGATGCGCGTTCCGGACAAGCCCTTGGCGCGCGCGGTCTTGATGAAATCCTGCTGCGCGACCTCGATGATCGAGGATCGCATCAGCCGCGCATAGATCGCCAGATAGATCGCCGCCAGCGACGTGACCGGCATGATCATGTGTTTCATGATGTCGAGCGCATGCTCGACCGGCGAGAGCTGGACGTTGATGGTCTCGTAGCCGAACGGCGGCAGCCAGCCGAGCGTCACCGAGAACACCAGCACCAGCATCAGGCCGAGCCAGAACACCGGCGTCGCGTAGAGCACGAGCGAGAGCACGGTGAACACCGTGTCGAGCACGCTGCCGGCCGCGAGCCCGGCCAGCGCGCCGAGCGCGGTGCCGATCAGGAGCGCGAGGCAAAAGGCCGTGACGGTCAGCAACAGCGTCGCCGGAAGCCGTTCGAGGATCAGATCGACGACCGGACGGCGCTGGCGATAGGAATAGCCGAGATCGAGCCTGACGACGCGGCCGAGGTGGCTCACGAGCTGCACGAAATACGGCTTGTCGAGGCCATATTCCTTGCGCAGATCGTCGAGCAGCTTCGGATCGGACGCGCCGGATTGCCCGGCCATGACCTGAGCCGGATCGCCGGGCGCGGCGCGCACCAGCACGAAGTTGAACGTCGCGATGGCGAGGATCACGGCGACGAGTTGGGCGATGCGGCTGATCGCCTGAAGTCCGATCGTCGCGGCGCTGCCGAGCCGGGTCACGATTTGTAGACCGACCCAAAGGTTTCGTGCGAGCCGATGCCCGTCGTCACGATGTTCTTGAACGCCTTGTCGTAGATGATGGGATATTCGATCTCGAGCGTCCAGGCCACCGGCACATCCTCGACCAGGATCTGCTGCACCTTGCTATAGAGCTCCTGGCGCCTGGCTTCATCGAGCGTCACCGCGGCCTCGTCGAACAGTTTGTCGACTTCGGGATTCGAATAGCCTTGCGTGTTGGAGAACAGGATGCCCTTCTTGATGTTCGACGAAATATAGGTGCGAGCGACGCCCAGCGCGGGATCGCCGAGCTGGTAGAGCAGATTCTGGGTCATCTCATAGTCCCAGTTGCCGACCTTCTCGGCCCACCCGGCCATGTCGGTGCCGACAAGCACGAGATCGATGCCGACCCGCGCAAAACTCTGGCGGAAGAATTCGCCGGCACGCTGATAGGACTCGCCATAGGGCGGCACGATGTACTTGATCTCGGCGCGCTTGCCATTGGCGCCAGGCTTCAGTCCCATGTCGTCGAGCAGGGCCTTGGCCTTGTCGACCGAAAACTCGTAGCGCTTCACGTTCGGATCGTAGAACCGCGTCTTCGACGAGATCGGTCCGGTCGCCACCTTGGCATTGCCGAAATAGACCCGCTTGCTGAACGCCTCGCGATCGATCAGGTGCATCACCGCCTGCCGGAACCGCTTGTCGTTCATCGGGGCGATGCGGTTGTTCATTTCGAGCCACTGATGCGGCGCGAAATACTCGTAGCCCTTGGTGGTGAATTCGAGATTCTTCTGCGCCTTGAAGCGCTGCACGTCATAGAATTCGACGTCTGACCATTGCACGAGCTGCACCGTGCCGTTCTCGAGCGCCAGCGCGCGCGAGGCAGCATCCGGAATCACGCGATAGACGATCTCGTCGAGATAGGGCAGGTCCTTCTGATAGTAGCCGTCGTGGCGGACGAGATGAACATGCGAGCCGCGCACCCACTCTTTCAGCTTGAAGGGGCCGGTGCCGATCGCCTTGTCGTTCTCCGGGTTCTTGCGGTAGTCGGTGCCGTCATAGATGTGCTTGGGCACGATCGGGGCGGACGTGCAATCGAAGCAGCCGATGAAGGGTGCGAACGGCTGCTTCAGTTTGAACACGACGGTGAGCGGATCGGGCGCCTCCGCCGACGCCACGCGGGCGAAATTTTGCCGTGCGCGCGGATGCGTCTCCACCAGCAGCTTCATGCAGCTGAAGACCACGTCCTCCGAGGTCATCGGCTTGCCGTCGTGGAAGGTGATGCCCGGAAACAGCTTGAACGTATAGGTCAGGCCGTCGGGCGAGATCTCCCAGGACTGCGCCATGCCCGGCATCGGCTTGAGATCGGCGCCGTATTTCAGCAGGCCTTCGTAAATCTTGCCGCCGAGCGTCAGGGTCGGCTGCTGCTGGTTCAGCGCGGTCACCAGGACCGGCGGCTCGGGCTGGATGATGGTGTTGAGCGTCCCACCGCGGGTCTGGCCCGCCGCCCGCGTGATGCCGAACGGGATGGCTGCACCGCAGGCCAGCATTGCCTTGGTGAATTCGCGTCTGTTCATCGGACCTCTCCGTCTCCGCGCTCTCACATTCGATTTCGGCGAATGCCGCGGGGTGAGGCATTGTTGCCAAACGCCATATCCCGCGCTACCTGAAGGGGGACAACAACCATCGCGATCGGGCCAAGTGGCCCGGAAGATGCATGAGCACCCTGCGAAAACGACGATCGATCAGGAGCTCACGACACTTGAAAGTCGCAGCGCGACGAAATGACACCACCGGCTTGCGCGTTTGCCGCAAGCAATCGGGTCCCGCAGCCGCCGCGCACTATGCCGGACAGCTGCAACAGGTCGAACGGCCGCTTGCGGCGATGGCGGCCTCCTATCCGAACGAAAGCACCAGCGCGCGGCACGCGCACCGACGCGATCAATTCATCCTGCAGACCGCGGGCGTCACTTCAATGATGACCGAGCGCGGCCATTTCGTCGTGCCGCCCGGCCACGGTCTGTGGATTCCGGCCGGCGTCGCGCACCAGTCGCGGGCATGGGGCGAGGTCGAGATCCAGACCATCTATGTCACGCCTGACCGCATCAGGAATGCTCCGGCGACATGCCGCCTGATCAAAGTCTCCGCGCTGGTCGAGGCGTTGATGGAAGAAGCGGTGCACATGCCGACCCGTTACGATCCGGAAGGGCGCGACGGCAGGCTGGTCGATTTCCTCCTCGACGAGATCGGCAGGATGCCGGAAGTGTCGCTGCATGTGCAGGTGCCGCCCGATCCGCGGCTCGCCGCAATCTGCGAAGCCGTGCTGGTCGATCCGAGTTCCGATCTTACGCTCGACGAGTGGGCCGATCGCTGCCAGCTCAGCCGGCGGACATTGACGCGTCTGTTCCGGCGCGAGACCGGCCAGAGCTTTGCGGCCTGGCGCCAGCGGGTGCGGCTGCTCGAAGCGCTGGCGCGGCTCGGCGCCGGCGAGGCCGTCACCTGCGTTGCGCTCGACGTCGGCTATGAAAGTCCGAGCGCTTTCGCCGCGATGTTCAAGCGCGAGCTCGGCGCCGCGCCGCGCCAGTATCTGCGTTGGGCCGATCCCGAAGTGGTGATGCGGTAGGCGCGTTCGCGTCACGCATCTATCGAAATGCAAAACCCCTGCGGTCAACGGGAGAGACCGCAGGGGTTTGCAGGTGGATGGCGTGAGGCCAGCAAGGCTGGGTGTCACCCCAAGGACCGGCGGCCGGATCAAAGCGGTACCGGCCTCATCATGCAAGCACGTCTTTTAGGCAGGAGTGCGTCAACATCCGCAAGCGGCGCGCGCGAGAAAATCTCACCTTCGCGCGCGCGTTGTATGCGGTCCGGTTCAGTCGTTGCGGGCGACCGCCGTCAGCTTGGTCATGTTGTGCAGCATGATCCGGCCGCGTTGCAGGTCGACGATGCCGTCCCTGCGCCAGGTCTGCAGCTGCCGGTTGACGCTTTCGCGCGCGGCACCGACGAAGATGCCGAGCTGTTCCTGCGAGATGTGCACCTCGGAACCGAAATCCTCGGCCAGCGCGCATAGCCGCCGTGCGAGGCGGACCGGCAATGGCTGCAGCACGGATTCTTCCATCCGCTCGCTCTGCCAACGAATCCGCTGGCAGAGCAATTCGATCAGCCTGACTGCAACCTTCGGCTCGCGCTCGAGGAAGCCGAGGAAATCCTGTCGCCGCAACACGAATAATTCGCTGGGCTCGCCCGCGGTCGCATCCGCGGTGCGGTCCTGACCGTCGAGCACGGCGACTTCGCCGAACAGATCGCCGGATCCCATGAAGTTGAGTGTGAGCCGGCTGCCGTCGGAAGCACCGGTCTCGATCCGAATCTGGCCGCGGCGGACCCCAAACAGGGCATCGCCGGGATCGCCTTTCTGGAACAGCACCTCACCGGTCGCGAGCTGCTGGGTGTGGCAGAGGCCGGAAAGCCGCTGCAACTCGTCCGCACCGAGATCGGCGAACATCGGATTCATCTTCAGAATGACCGCAAATTCGGCCTGTTTGCTCATTGTACTGCCTTCCAAATCCAATCCGAGCAGTCCCCTGACGCCCGGTTAGCAAAAATCACCCTCATAAGAGTGTGGGAGAGGTCACATAAGTTCATGCGGTAACGGATTATTTTTCCGGTCATTGGAGCCAGCTCCCGCTTGCGGGATAAACTCGTGTGATCGGCCGTGACTTTCTGCAACGGAACCCCGCTTGCCCGGCCTGGAACAACGACATGAGAGCACTGAAATTCGCCGGGGCCGCCATTGCTGCCGTGATCGTGATCATCGCGTTGGTGGCTGTGATCGGGATCCCGTCCTCGTTCCTCACATCGCGGATTACCGATCGGGTCGAGCGCGAGACCGGCTACAAGCTCACCATCAATGGCGGCGCCAAGATTGGCCTCTGGCCGAAGGTCAATCTGACGCTGCGCGACGTCGTGTTGCAGGACCCGCGCCAGCGCGACGTCAACAACCGGTTCGCGGCAAGCAGCGTCGAAGCCGAGATGACGCTGTCGAGCCTGTGGTCGGGCCGGACCGACATCACCGACCTCGCGATCATCAAGCCGGTGATCAACCTGCCGCTGCAGCGCGAGCGCACCCGCGACCACAATCCGCCGGCGAAATCCTCCGCGTCCGACGGCGGCGGCATCACGATCCGGCATGTCGGCGTCAGCGGCGGCACCATCGTCTTCGCCAATGTGCGCGACCGGATCGAGAGCCGGATCGACACGCTCAATGCGGACGCGACCATCGGCGACGACCGCAAGATCGTCGTCACCGGTGACGCACACGCCGGCGACAAGCCGCTGAAATTCGAGATCCGCGCGACCGCGCCGCAAGCACCGCTGGAGCGTCAGAGCGTGTCGGCCGAATTCAGCATCGATGCGCCCGGCCTGTTGCCGGCGGCGATCAAGGCGAATGCGGACGCGCGGCTGAACGGCACGGTGGTGATGTTCAACGGCGTGTCCGGCACGCTCGGCGATGGCGGCTTCACCGGCTGGGCGTCGGTCGATTTCGCCAGCAACAAGCCGTTGGTGAAGCTCGATCTCGACTTCCAGCGCATTGCGATCGCGATGCCGCCGGGCCAGTCCGGCACCACGCAGCCGCTCGGCACCAACACCTGGAGCAACGCGTCGGTCGATCTTGCCGGGCTCAACTATGTCGACGCGCAGGCGCGCATTTCGGCGGCGGAGCTTGTGATCGGCGACGGCCGTTTCACGCAGGCGGCAATCGATGCGTCCATCGACAGCGGCGTGCTGAAGGGCCGGCTCGCCAATCTCGGCGCCTATGAGGGCACCGCCGATGGCGACGTCACCATTGACGCGCGAGCTACGAATCCAACCTACGCGCTGCGGCTCGACCTCGCCGGGGTGCGCGCGCTGCCGGTGCTGAAGAGTCTCGCCGAATTCGACAAGCTCGACGGCAGGATGCAGGCCAAGATCGCGCTGACCTCGCAAGGCGGCAGCGAGCGCGCCATCGTCGGCAATCTCGCCGGCACCGCCTTCATCGTATTCCAGGACGGCAAGATCCTCGGCCTCAACGTGGCGCAGATGATCCGCAACCTCACCACCAGCACCTTGTCGGGCTGGCAGGAGAGCCAGGAGCTGTCGACCGATCTCAGCCAGCTCTCGGCCTCGTTCAAGGTCGACAAGGGGCAGGCCGTCACCACCGATCTCAACCTGATCGGCCCGCTGGTGAAGATGACCGGGGTCGGCACGATCGACCTCAACACCCGCCAGATCGGGTTCCGCGTCGAGCCGCAGCTCGTGATGACCACCGAAGGCCAGGGCCGCGCCGGCAATCCGGTCGGCCTCGGCATCCCCGTGATGCTCGAGGGACCCTGGGTGTCGCCGCGGATCTATCCGGAGATGCAGGGCATGCTCGACAATCCGCAGGCCGCCTATGCCAAGCTGAAGGAGATGGGCAAGGGCCTGTTCGGGGCGAACGGCCAAGGGCTGAGCGAGGGCCTCAACGGGCTGACCAATCTGCTCAACGGCGCGCAGGGCGGCACAGGCCAGCAACCGGACGGCGGCGCCGGCCAGAGCAACCCGCTCGGCGGGCAGCTTGGCGACACCATCGGCAATTTGCTGCAGCAGGGCCTCTCCACCCTCAACCAGAGCAACGCGTCGCGCTCGAGCCGCGACCTGAGCCGGCCGGCGCCGCCGGCCGCCGATCAGGCCCCGCCACCGCCTGCTCCGCCGGGCGAGACCGCCGAGCAGCACGACAGTCCCGCGATGAAGGACGTGCTGCGTCAGTTGTTCAATCGCTGATATTCCCGGATATCCCCCGCCGATATGAAGGGATAACCATGCGGCCCGAGGGACCGCCCCGCCCAGCCGATCCGTGCTAAACAGCGGCGGATCATGCGGCGCACCCGATCAGGGGCCGGACGAGGCTGGATGAGCGCGGCTACGGACAAGGGCAAGATCTGGTTCCTGCGCGGCGGCCTGTTCGCCAAATACGTCCTCGCGCTGGTCGGCCTCGTCGTGTTCGTGCTCGCAGTCAACGGCGCGCTCGAGACCTGGATCAGCTACCGCGGCATCAAGGGCACGCTGACGGATGCGATGAGCGAGAAGGCGGACGCCACCGCCAAGCGCATCGAGCAGGCGATCTCCGACCTCGAGCGCCAGATCTCCTGGGTGACCCGCGCCTCTTCCAACACGATCGAGCTGCGCCGCGCCGACTACGCGCAGTTGCTCGGCCAGGTGCCGGCGGTGAGCCAGCTCAGCTTGATCAGCGGCCAGGGCCGCGAGCTGCTGCGGCTGTCGCGCCAGACCACCACGGTCAACTCCAACGCCGATTTCTCCCGCGATGTCAGATTCACCGAGACCATCGCCCGCGGCACTGCCTACGCGCCGGCGTATTTTCGCGACGGGCGGCCGTTCATGTCGATCGGCGAGCAGCATTCCGGCTTCAATGCCGGCGTCACCATGGCAGAGATCGACCTGCGCTTCCTCAATGACTATTTCGGCGATTCCCAGGTCGGCCGGCTCGCGCATGCGTATGTCGTCGATGCCAAGGGCCGGGTGCTCGCGAGTTCGTCGAAGGGGCCGGAGGTCGGCAAGGACCTCGCCGCGCTGCCGCAGGTCGCCGCGGTGCTGTCGCAGAGTGGCAGGCCTATCGCCTCCGGCAAGGATGTCGACGGCAACGCGGTGCTGACGACAGCGACGGCCGCGCCGAACCTCGGCTGGCACGTGTTCTATGAGCAGCCGACCGCGCAGGCGCTGTCGCCGATCCGCGACCAGCTGGTGCGCATCGCGCTTCTGATCGCGCTCGGCCTCGTGGTCGCGATCATCGCCGGCACAATCCTGGCGCGGCGCATGCTGGAGCCGATCACGGCGCTGCGCACCGGCGCGCGGCGGTTAGGGGCCGGCGATTTCGGCCATCGCATCGAGGTGAAGACATCAGATGAGCTGGAAGAGCTCGCCGGCCAGTTCAACAGCATGGCCACCCAGCTTGCCGAGACCTATTCCGACCTCGAAGCCAAGGTGAAGGAGCGCACCCGCGACCTCGCGCAATCGATCAACGAGCTGAAGGTGCTGGAGGAGGTCGGCCGCGCGGTGGCGTCCTCGCTCGACCTCAACGCCGTGCTGCCGACGGTCGCCGCCCGCGCGCTCGAGATCACCCATGCCGACGCCGTGCTGATCTATGGCTATGACGTCGCGCAGCGCAGCTTCACCCTGACGCAATCGATCGGCACCGACAGCGGAGCCGAAGGCCATCATCGCGCGATCGATGCGGCAAACAGCCCGCTCGGCGAGGCCGCCGCGAAGGGCGAGCCGCTGGCGTTTCCCGATCTCGCGGCAAGTCCCGATTGTCCGCCCGATCATCCGCTGCGCGATGTCGTGGTCGGCGCCGGCTTCCACTCGGTGCTCGTGGTGCCGCTGGTCGACCAGCAGGGCGTGCTCGGCGCGCTGGTGGTGCTGCGCAAGGCGGCCGGCGATTTCCCCTCGAGCCTGATCGGCCTGGTGAAGACCTTCGCGCACCAGGCGGTGCTGGCGATGCGCAACGCGCGGCTGTTCACCGAGGTGGACCAGAAGAGCCACGCGCTGGAACAGGCCAACGCCACCGTGCGCGAGCAGGCCGACAAGCTGCGCGAGCAGACCGAAGCGCTCAAGGACTGGAACAAGTCGCTGGAGCAGCGGGTCGAGACCCAGCTCGGCGAGCTCGAACGGGTCCGCCGGCTCGAGCGCTTCCTGGCGCCGCAGGTGGCGCAGCTGATCGCCTCGTCGGACAATCCCGAGGGCCTGCTCGACAGCCACCGCCGCGAGGTCACCGTGGTGTTCTGCGACCTGCGCGGCTTTACCGCCTTCACCGAGGCGACCGAGCCCGAGGAGGCGATGAACGTGCTGCGCGAGTATCACGCCGCGCTCGGCAAGCTGATCTTCAAATACGAAGGCACGCTCGACAAATATGCCGGCGACGGCGTGATGATCCTGTTCAACGCACCGATCCAGCTTGCCGACCACACCGCGCGCGCGGTGAAGATGGCGGTGGAGATGCGCGACACGGTCGGTCCGCTGACCGAGAAGTGGCGCAACCGCGGCCATAGCCTTGGTTTCGGCATCGGCATTGCGCTCGGCTACGCCACGCTCGGCCAGGTCGGCTTCGAGCAGCGGCTGGAATATGCCGCGATCGGCAGCGTCACCAACCTCGCCTCCCGCCTGTGCGGCGAGGCCAAGGCCGGCCAGATCGTGGTGAGCCGCCGCGTCTACGGCATGGTCGAACCCTACGTCGAAGGCCGCGCCATCGACGACCTCGTGCTGAAGGGATTCAACCATCCGATTTTGGCTGCGGAAATCCTGCGCTGGAAGGGCGAGCCGTCAGCGGAAGCGGCAGCGGAGTAAGTGACCCACTCTCTCGCCACGTCGTCCGCGCCCCCTCCCCAACGTCGTCCTGGCGAAAGCCAGGACCCATAACCACCGCTATCCGTGATGAGAGGGATCGTGACCCCAGCCTCGCGCCACAACGGGGTAATGGGTCCTGGCCTGCGCCAGGACGACAGCGAATATACGGCCCCGTTCCTGATTCAATTATCAAGCAGCCGAGGGAGAGACACACGCCGCATCCTCGCGACGCCACCGCGCCCGAGTCATGCGATCAACCACTCTCAGGGCGCAGGGAAGGCCGGGCGCCGATCGCACCCGCGGGTCCCGTGCAACAAAAAGCACGGGAGGTAAGACCACAGGCGAAACCGGAAACATCCGGCCTTCCCTGCGCGATGGGTTACGGCTTACTTCGTACTCTCCCCGGCGAGACTTGGCTTTATTGTCACCGTCTTCACAACGCACATCGCGCAATGCGAAAAGGCACCTGCCATTGGGGCGCCCGAACCGCACGACTTCACAGTCCGCCGATCAGCGCGCGTCGTCTGTCGCGCCGCCAGCGTCCATCGCCACCCGCCGCGTTCGTGACGACCGCGATACGCCCCTCTTGCCGGGCGGGACCGGGGACGCTGTACAAGTGAGTTGGGGGAGACGTCAAGATAAATTACGAAAATCGGAAGACATCAAGCACACAAAGCAAGCACGTGCTATTGTGCCACACGCAACGCCTCGTGCACGTCAAGGAATAGCTAATCAAAGATGCCGGACAATCTAGACGCAGAGCAACGTCGCCGAACGATGCAGTCGATTGGAAGTAAGAATACGCGATCGGAACTGCGGACCCGCAGGTACCTCCATGCGCGAGGGTTCCGTTTTCGTCTGCATGACAAGTCACTGCCCGGAAAGCCCGACATTGTTCTGAAGAGATACAAAACAGTGATCTTCGTTAATGGTTGCTTCTGGCATCAACACGGTTGTTCGCGGAGCGCTGTACCAAAGACCAATCGGACATATTGGGTTCCAAAATTGCGCGCCAACGTAATGCGTCATGAAACTCAAATCATACAACTAAGAGAGTCCGGGTGGACCGTCATAGTTGTGTGGGAGTGCGACACCATCTCGAACGATAAGCTTCGAATGCGGCTCCGCCCTCTGATTAGAAGGCGGAACACCTCTAGATCGAACTTAGACCAAGTTGCTTCGTAACAACTTCGTCAATCATAGTCTCAATAGCACCAGCGTCGAGCGCGTCGAGCAACCGATATCCACCAAGCCCATTAAGTGAAGGCCCGCAAGTCTTCACCACTCTTATGGTGATCGTCATCCGATTCGGCTACTCATAAGACATTCTCACACCGGACGAAGACGAATCGAGGGGTAGAGCCAGAGCTTGGGAAGCACTAATGCGGCTTTGCGCCCTCAATTTCGCACCAAGTGACAAGACTAAAATCGTCGCGTATTTAGGCACCGTCGGCATAGCTGCCATCGCCGCTCCCATTGAAGCAATAGGCGGAGGCGAAGCCACCCCCCGGTACGTTTAGGTCGAGTCCGCACCGGAGCCGGGAAGCGTGCCCAAGCGGATAAGTTCGACAGCCGAAGTACCTTAGGCCAACGTTCCGTGTCGACATGAACGCCGGTAATTCTGATCTCCAAGTTGGCGCCTTGTGGGCCTATTCTGAGCCAGGTCCGATTGCGCATCACCATCCAGTGACCCCCGCCCCCTCCGCAATCACGATCACGGCCCCACCCACCCCCTCCCAGGAATAACCCATCCCCCATCTCGCTCGCGTCATGACGGGCGCGTGCGAACGCGCGCGCCTTGCGACAACAAGAACAAGCAGGATGGGTTTGATGACGGGTTTGGATGGGACGCACGCGGCGGCGTCGGTGGTGGCGCTGCATTGCTCGCTGGGGTCGGGACGGCAATGGACCAAGCTTGCGGCGGCGCTCGGCGGCGACCGGTTCATGGCGCCCGACATTTCCGGCTATGGCGTTGCCGCCTGCGGGCGCGACTGGCCGCGGACGCTGGATGGCGAGATCGCGCGGCTCGAGCCCTGGCTCGCCAAGGCCGACGGGCCGATCCATCTGATCGGGCATTCCTATGGCGGGGCGATCGCGTTTCGGCTGGCGACCACCTCGCCTTATGCGCAGCACATTCGCAGCCTGACGCTGATCGAGCCCGTACTGCCCGCGTTGCTTCGAGATACGCCTGCCGACGCGCGGCTGTACGATCGCTTCGCGCGGATCGCGCAGATCGTCTCAAAGGATATTCTCGACGGCGCCGTGATGGAGGCTGTCGAGGCGTTCACCGCGTTCTGGGCCGGCTCCGGGCCGCGCGAGCAGTTCTCGCCGAGCGGGCGGCTGCGGATGATCGAGCAGGCCGACAAGCTGCCTTGCGATTTCAGCGCCGCGCTTGACCTTGACGCCGTGGCGGAAGCCGCGCGTGGCTTGAAGGTCCCGACGCTTTTGATGTCGGGCGGGCTGTCGCCCTATGTGACGCAGCGCATTGTCGCAAAACTCGCCGCGCTGATCGATGGTGCCGAGCTGCGGCATCTGCCGGGTGCCGGCCACATGCTGCCGGTGACGCATGCCGATCGCGTCAACCCGGAGATCCTGCGGCATATCTGGCGCGCCCAGGAGCTGGCGAATTTGGAGCTGGCGAAGCTGGAGCTGGCGGCGGATGCGGGACCGGCCGAGGCAGCGCAGCCGGCTGGCTCGGCCAGGCGGCATCTGGTATTCAGGAGGCCCTCATTTTGGGAATAGTCTGCAGATGATTTTGCCCCGCACGCGCGCTTCAGCCCTCGCCGCCTCCGCGCTGCTCGCGCTCGCGTCTTCTCCCGCGCTTGCCGCAGGAGAGGCCGACGCGGTGCCGAAGGGCGCGGCGGTGACGGTGCTGAAGGCGTCGAAATTCTGCTTCGGCAATATCGTCGAGGTTTCGGGCATCGTGCTGCCGCGCGACGAGCAGCAGATCCGGCCCGATCGTTTCGGCTTGAAGGTGGCGGAGGTGATGGCCGATCCCGGCGACACCGTCACCGCAGGGCAAGTGCTGGCGAAGCTGACCGACGGTGCCAACCCGGTCAACGTCACGGCGCCGGTGGCGGGCACGATCTCGGGCTCGTCGGCGATCGTCGGCGCGCCGGCCTCGGGCAAGGACGCGCTGTTCTCGATCATCGCCAAGAGCGAGTACGACCTGGTCGGCATGGTGCCGACCCGCGACATCGCCAAGCTGAAGACCGAGCAGACGGCCCAGCTCAAAGTCCTCGGCGCCGGCGATCTCGACGGCAAGGTGCGGCGGATCGCGCCGACGGTCGAGCCGAACAGCCAGCTCGGCCAGGTGTTCATCGGCATTGGCGCCAACAAGCGGCTGCTGGTGAATTCGTCCGGCCGCGCCCAGATCAAGACCGGGCAGAGCTGCGGCGTCGCGGTGCCGCTGACCGCGATCCTCTATTCCACCGCCGGCACCGTGGTGCAGGTGGTGCGCGGCGGCCGCGTCGAGACGCGGCGGGTCGAGACCGGATTGATGTCGGCGGGACAGGTCGAGATCCGCGACGGCATCCAGGAAGGCGACATCGTCGTCGCCCGCGCCGGCGCGCTGCTGCGCGAGGGCGATCCGGTGCGGCCGGTGGGCGCGAGCGCGGATGCGAAATAGGCGAAGCAGGCGCCGCCACATTCACAGTGTCGTCCCGGGCAAGCGAAGCGCGACCCGGCAACTGTTATGTCGGCTTGGTCTGCAGGTAGGGCTTTCTGTCGCGCATCATGGCGTTGAGGACCGTTAGGAGCTTCCTGGCGACGGCAATGAGAGCGAGCTTGGCTGGTTTGCCGACCTGTCGCAGCCGCGCGTAGAAGGCCTTGAATGGATCGGCCCGACGAACCGCGTTCAGAGCCGCCATATAGAGGGCGTCACGAACGCGCTTTCGGCCGCCGGCGATCTTGCGTTTTCCACGGAAGGCGCCGCTGTCGACGTTGAAGGGGGCAAGGCCCGCGAGCGCGGCGATCTGCTTCGCTCCAACATGTCCAAGTTCCGGCATCTTCGCGATCAGCTGCATGCAAGCCACGGGACCCACGCCCGGCAGTGAGCGCATCAACCGCGCATCGTCCGCGATCTCCGGCTCGGCCTTGGTCAATGCGTTGATATCGGCCTCGATCTCGGCGATCTCGCCATCGAGAACCTCAATGAGCCGACTGATCCGTTCGGCCATGGCGCGGTCGTCGGCCTCGCTGCGCCGGTTCTTCTCCTGCGCGCGCATGAGAACCAGTTGGTCCCGCCGTTTTGCAAGCCCTGCCAAAGCGTTGCGGGCGGGATTGGCGGCCCGCTCGGCTGCCGGCTGCATGACCCGGCCAAAGGCCGCCAGCATCCGTGCATCGATCGGATCGGTTTTGGCAAGTTGGCCGCTGGCCCGCGCAAAATCGCGAGCTCGAGCCGGATTGATCCGAGCGAAGCGGACACCGGCCTGGCTTAGGGCCTCGCGAAGCGCGAGGTCATAGGCGCCCGTGGCCTCGAAGACGACCAGCGCATCGCATCGCCAACGCGCCACCTGCTGTGTGATGGCCTGTGCCGCGTTGGCGATGCGCCTGGACACGCCGTCAGCTTCATCAAAGATATCGAGATGCTTCTTGGAGACGTCGATTCCGACATAACGAGGGGGTATGATCACGGTGCCTGTCCCTGTGATGCGAGGTCTGTTGGCGCAGCCTCGTGCAACTGTTCAGGTTGGTAATGGAACGGGCGGGAGGCCGAGCCGGCTCACGGCGTCAAGCGCCAAGGACCCAACGGCTTCCCGCCCAACCCATCCTGACAGACTTCCAAGACACAGGGACCCATAACCACGAATGCGCGAATAGGATCGCGCTGGGGCCACAGCGCGGAGCCACAATACCCGGTCGTGGTTATGGGTCCTGGCTTTCGCCAGGACGACATTGGAGGAGACGGCGTGCCTCAGCCGCCGAGCTTGATGTCTTCCAGCAGCGAGGACGACACGCTCGGCACCTGCTCGCCTTCCGACGCGCGCGAGATCGCGACGCGGGTCTTGTTGAAGGCGCTTTCGGCGCCGGCCTGGGCGTTGAGGTTGTTGAGCAGCTCGGAAACCAGCACGCTGTTCGGCGCCTTAGAGTCGTCGGCGACCTTGCCCGGCGTCGCCGAGCTCAGCACGATGGTGTTCTCCGGCGGGCTGATCGGGGCGAGACCGTGCGAGAACGCGCGGAAGCGGCGCTCATAGGGATTGCGGCGCGAGGCGTCGAGCACGACGAGCTTGGCCTTGGCACCGCGCTCCTTCATCGCATCGAGCACGGACTCGACGCTGACGCCGGTGCGCTTGACGTCGGCTTCCTTCCAGATCGTGGCGTCGACCGGAATCATGTAGCTCTCGCGGCCGACCTGCACGCCGTAGCCGCCGAAGAACAGCATCACGACCGTGTCGGGGCGAATCTTGGCCTTCATGCGCTCGACCGCGCGGAACATGTCGTCCTTGGTCGCATCCTCGACCACGTCGACGTCAAAGCCCTCGCGGCGCAGCGCCGACGACAGGGTGCGGGCATCGTTGATCGGCTGGGCCAGCGGCGCCGCGGCGTCCGGGTAATGGCCGTTGCCGATGATCAGCGCGAGGCGGGAAGTGCCTGCCGGAATGCTGCCGGTCAGCTCGGTGGCGGCGACCTTGTCGCCACCCTTGACGACATCGAGGGTGCGCTTGTTGAGCGCGGCATGGGCGCCAATCGCCAGCGACACCGTGCCGGCCACCGCCACGCAGACGGCGATGGTGCGGCGGGAAATGCGAAGCTGCCCAAGGTCCATAGCGTTCCTAAGTCCCAATTCTTATCCCGATGGCGCTCAAGCGAAGATCGCGCCAGTTAGTCGCGTCAAAGACGTTCAGGTTTAATGGGGTTGAGGTGTGTGTGCCGTTGAATTGAACTCAATTTGCGGCGCCGCAACAAACGCTCCTTTAACCCGGACGGCCGCCCGGGGCAACCCGAATTGCCGCATGCCGCCGCCCGGCAGAGGCCATTGACGCCGTTAAAATCCCGTTACGTGACCTCAGTCACATTTGTGTTTTGTAGCGATTCATGTAGCTTTCCAAAGGCTTGCGGGTTTGGGGCAGAGCGACAGGAAACACCGTCGGGCGGCGGCGTTAACCGGTCCTCGGGAAAGGGGATTCTTTGAGCTTCTTGGGCCTTCACGAGATCGCAGGCGCGGTGTGCCGGTCGCTGACCGCCCGAAAGGACGGCCCATCGCTGTACGACGTCTGCGACCCCGTGCTGCAGGCCTATCGCGGCGGCGATGCCCATCTCGGAAAATTCTACCGGACCGCGCTCGGCAATCCGCCGCTACGCGCGCTGCTCCGCCGCACCGGCCTGCCCGCGCTCGACGATCCCGACCGCCTTGCCGGCCTGCGCGCGGCGCTCACCGCGGCGCGCGACGTCGCGACGCCGGACTGGGCCGCGATCGGCACGCCCGTCGCGGCATTGATGGACGGTATCGGCGTGCACCACCCGGCCCCGCCCGCCGCGACCGCACCTAGCCGCCCGCCGGAGGTCGCCGAGATCGACCGCGTGATCCGCCTGACCGGCGCGCATCTGTTGCGCTCGTTCGGCAGGAACGGCTTCATCCCGACCTACGCCGCCTTCAACCTGATCGGCGACCCCGACGTCGGCGGGCGCGAGCTGCTGATGGCGCTGACCGGGCTGAACGCGCGCGGCTACAAGAACTCGACCTTGCTGTTCAATCTGGCGCGGATCTTCATCGCGCATTCGCCGGCGCGCGCGCTGATCAACCCGGCCTGGCGCGGCATCGCCGAGCCGATGTGGGAGCCGGTGCAGATCCGCCACCGCTCGGCCTATTACGACGCCTTCTTCACCGAGGCGCTGCTCGGCTTCGTCGAGACCGGGCTTGCCTCGCCGGATGAAGCTGCTACCGCGCGGCGCGCGGTCGCCGACATGGTGGATTTCTGCCTCAAGACCAGCGCCGAGGAGGTGCCGTCGCATGACGGCTCGACGGTGAAGGTCATCACCGCGCTGGCGCCGGGCCGGCATCCGCGCTTCTCGCGCTTCTTCGCGCAGATCAAGCAGGATCTCGGCTTCGGCATCTATGTGCCGGACTGCGACACCACGGCGTGCTCGTTCTCGGCGGCGACCCAGGCCGGCTCCGACGATCCGATCCTGCAGCAGCCGCTGCTCGACTTCTACCGCGGCTACCAGGTGCGATCGGGCGCCAACGAGCCGCGCGTCACCGTGCCGCTTAACGACAACATCGATTACGAGGGCGGCGTCGTCACCTGGATCGACAATCTCGCCGGCGAGCGGCCCTATGGCAACGACCTCGATCCGACGCTGAATCTCGACATCCTCGAGGTCTCGTTCCGCAACCTCGCCCGCTGGCAGATCATCGAGACGCCGCAGCGGCTGGAGACGGTGCAACGCATCATCGCTTTCCAGAAGAATCTGGTCGAAAGCGGCGCGTTCAAAAATCCGCGCTCGCACATCTATTATCTGCCCGAGCTCTATTCGGCCTATTTCGGCCGCTGCTATGCCGCCTTCGTCGCGCTGCCGCTGGCGGCGCAGCGCATCATCGATCCCGGCAACGTGTTCGCGCTGATCCGCGCCCGCGTGCTCGGCTATGTCACGCACGAGCTGATCGCCCACGAGATGAACCCGTTCGACGCCGCGCTGGCGCTGATGGCGCTGGCGCATCTCGGCGCCGAAGTCTCGACCTTCACGCCGGCGCTGCACTGCATCGTGCAGGGCCTCGGCGAGGGCGGCCGCAAGGGGCCCTACCGGGCCTATGAGTGGAATAAGATGAAGACGCCGACCCGCATCCTGGTCGGCGGGCCGGAGGTGACCTCGGCCTTCGTGCTGATGGCGCTGGCGCTGGCGAAGCGACGAATGGCCGCGGTGTTGTAGCCCGGACGGAGCGCAGCGAAATCCGGGGGCTGCCGACGCAGACGCACCTCCCCGGATTGCGCTTCGCTTCATCCGGGCTACGGATAAAGACCAACGCCTCGTTGATACCCGATGACGCTGCGCTCTACTCATCCGGGCTGCGGGACTTCACCCTCCCCTGGAGGGGGAGGGTCGTATCGCATCGCGCGAAGCAAGATGCGATACGGGGTGGGGTGATCTCTCAACACGGGCACTGCTCAAGTGGACAGACCTTCACCCCACCTCGGCTCGCATTGCGCTGCGCTTCATGCGACCCGATCCTCCCCCTCCAGGGGAGGATCGCGGACATCGGGATGACGCGAAGTTGAAACTGGCGGAAACGCAACAGCACTGGCACGGTTGCCCAATTGCCCGCACAATCGTTGGGCACTGACCTCTGCACGCTAAAAGCCATTTGAACGATAAGAACCTGGCCGGGAACGCCGATGTTCAAGACGCTGCTCACCGCGGGCCTGCTGCTCTCGCTGCCGACGCTGGCTGTCGCCGCCGACATCACCGGCGTGCCGAAGATCCGCGACGGCGACCAGCTCATGATCGGCAGCGTCCGCATCCGGCTCGCAGGCATCGACGCGCCGTCGACCGACCAGCTCTGCCTCAACACCAAGGGCGAGCGCTGGACCTGCGGCGTCGCCGCGCGCGACGAGCTGATCAAGCATGCCGGCAACAAGACCTGGACCTGCCACGCCCGCTCGGTCGATCGTCGCGGCCGCACCATCGCGCGCTGCGAGGTCGACGGCGAGGACATCCAGAAATGGCTGGTCGCGAGCGGCTGGGCGCTGGCCTACACCCGCGCCTCGCATGACTACGAAGCCGACGAGAAGGCCGCGCGTGAGGCAAAAGCCGGGATGTGGCAGGGCGCCTTCATCGCGCCGTGGGACTGGCGGGTGCGCAACAAGAAGACCACCGTGCTCGGCGCGGTGAAGCCGCCGGATGGCGCCAACGCGATCCTGCTCGCCTCGGCCTCCGGCCCGGTGGCGCCGTCACCCGACTGCACCATCAAGGGCAATGTCAACCGCTCCGGTGAATGCATCTTTCACCAGCGGACCAGCCGCTGGTACGCCAAGATCGAAATGAAGATCAGCAAGGGCACGCGCTGGTTCTGCTCGGTCGAGGAAGCCGAGGCCGCCGGCTGCCGCGAGACGCGGCGCTAGTCGGAAGTGCGATTGGGTTGTAGCCTCATCGGCACCGCTTGCGACGCTCTTTATGAGGAGAAAGTCCCCACCCGGATTGCATCTTCGATGCAATCCGACCTCCCCCGCAAGCGGGTGAGGACCACGGCATGACCGATGTCGAGATCAAGCCTCCTTCCGCGCGCCGGCGCAGCCGCCTCCGGCAAGCGCAGATACTATTGCTGCTCGTTCTGGCGATCTACCTGATCGCGGCCTATCTGCTGCTGCCGGCGTTGTGGACGCATTACGAGCACCAGAAGGGCCTCGCCAATCTGCCGATGGTGACGCGCACCGCGCAGGGTATTCCCGGCGATCCGATGAATGTCGGGCTGATCGGCGACAAGAGGGACGTGGTCTGCGCGATGCACGAGGCCGGCTGGTATCCGGCCGATCCGGTCACGCTGAAATCCTCGATCGAGATCGTCGGCAGCGTGCTGCTCGATCGTCCCTACAAGGATGCGCCGGTGAGCAACCTATTCTATCTCGACCGCCGCGAGGATCTCGCCTTCGAGCGGCCGGTCGGATCGAGCGCGGACCGCCGCAATCATGTGCGGTTCTGGAAGGTGCTCGATCAGGGCGAGGAGAAGCGTCCGGTGTGGCTGGGTGCCGCGACGCTCGACCGCAGCGTCGGCGTCAGCCACTACACTGGCGCGGTAACCCATCACATCGCGGCCGACCTCGACGCCGAACGCGCGCTGCTCGCCACCGACCTCGAGTCCGCCGGCATGGCCACCGCGAAATATCAGGTGACCGGCATCGGCCCGACCTTCAACGGTCGCAATGGCGGCGGCGATCCCTATTACACCGACGGCGAAATCTGGGTACTGCGGCTGGTCGAGGCCTGCCGCAAGAACCACGGCACCGTCGAGCAGCTCCCGAGCCCCGCCGCGACCGAGTTCAAGGACCAGATCTGGCGCGCGGTCGTCGAATCGATCGGCAAATAGCATCGTGTCCCGCGGTTTTGGAAACGCTGGATTGCTTCGTCCTGCTCGCAATCGTAGCCGCGATGGAATAGTCTCCGCGCTTGACCCCTCACACGCATGATTTGCGCGCTTTATCCAAAAGGAACAGGACGATGACCGTTCGCGCGGGCCGGGAATTTCTGGCCATCCCCGGGCCCACCACGATGCCCGATCAGGTGCTGCAGGCAATGCACCGCCCGGCGCTCGACATCTACTCCAACGAGATGGTCGAACTGACTGACAGCCTGCTGCGCGACCTCTCGAGGCTGTTCGCCACCCAAGGCAAGTCCTACATCTACATCTCGAACGGCCACGGCGCCTGGGAGGCGACGCTCTCCAACGTGCTGTCGCGCGGCGACAAGGTGCTGGTGCTGGAGAGCGGGCGCTTCGCGATCGGCTGGGGCCAGGCTGCGGCCGCGATGGGCGCCGAGGTCGAGGTGCTGAAGGGCGACTGGCGCCGCGCGATCCGCGCGGCCGAGGTCGAGGAGCGGCTGCGGCGCGACAAGGAGCACACGATCAAGGCGATCCTGGTAGTACAGGTCGACACCGCGTCCGGCGCCTATAACGACATCGAGGCGATCGGCAAGGCGATCAAGGCCGCCGGCCATCCTGCATTGTTCATGGTCGACACCGTGGCCTCGCTCGGCTGCATGCCGTTTGAGATGGACAAATGGTACGTCGACGTCGCGATGTCGGGCTCGCAGAAGGGCCTGATGACGCCGCCCGGCCTCGGCTTCGTCGCCGCCAATGACCGCGCCTGGGACGCCCACAAGAAAGCCGATCTGCGCACGCCCTATTGGGACTGGACCGAGCGCGAGGGCTCGGAGCACTACCGCAAATATGCCGGCACCGCGCCGGTGCATCTCTTGTTCGCTTTGCGCGAGGCGATCAACATGCTGCACGCCGAAGGCCTGGAGAATGCGCATCTGCGGCATCGCCTGCTCGGCGAAGCCGTGCGCCGCGCGGTCGCGGTCTGGGGTGAGGGACAAGTGCTCGGCTTCAACATCGCTGAGCCCGCCGAACGTTCCAACACCGTGACGACGGTGACCGTGAAGGGCGCCGATCCCGCCGCGATCCAGCGCTATGCCAAGGAGAAATGCGGCGTGGTGCTCGGCACCGGCATCGGCGATTTGCAGGGTCAGGCCTTCCGCATCGCGCATATGGGCCACGTCAACGCCCCGATGATCCTCGGCACCCTCGGCGTCGTCGAGGTCGCGCTGACGGCGCTGAACATCCCCCACGGCAAGGCCGGCGCCGACGCCGCCATCCAGTGGCTCGGCGAGAACGTGAAGGCGTAGGCCGAGCGCAGGCAGCGACCCGTCATCCTGAGGTACGAACGAGGCCACACGCTCCGCTGTCGTCCCGGCGAAAGCCGGGACCCATAATCCGCGGCGAATATTGTGGGCAGCCTCGTCGTTCCACCGGCGCACAACAATGACCATCGGCGGCTATGGGTCCCGGCCCCCGTGCGCAATTGCGCACCAGGCCGGGACGACACTGAATGTTTGGCGTCGCTTGTGAATAATACGCCCACAAGGGTGACGGGAGGCAATGCATGCAACGCATTGCTAAGGCACGAGCACTTTTCGTCGTCATCATTTTCCGCTTTACTGCCGGCAACAGCCGGGCACGGATCCCTGCGACACAACAAAATGGAGGGACCGCTTGGCATCGGTGGAATTGCGCGGCCTGGTCAAGCGGTTTGGATCGTTTGTCGCGGTTGATGATGTTTCGCTCACGATCGATCATGGCCAGCTGGTCTGTCTGCTCGGGCCGTCCGGCTGCGGCAAGACCACGACGCTGCGGCTGATCGCCGGGTTCCTCGAACCATCCGACGGCGAAATCCGCGTCGGCGAGCGCGTGGTGTCTTCGAAGGCGCGCACGCTGCCGCCCGAGCAGCGCAACATGTCGATGATCTTCCAGAGCTACGCGCTGTGGCCGCATATGACGGTGGCCGAGAACATCGTCTACGGCCTGCGCTTGCGCAAAATGGATCGCGACACCATCGCCAAGAAGCTCGCCGCGATCCTGGCGACCACCAAGCTGGAACCACTGGCGCAGCGCTATCCGGGCGAGCTTTCCGGCGGCCAGCAGCAGCGCGTCGCGCTGGCGCGCGCGCTGATCGTCGGCCCAGAGACGCTGCTGCTCGACGAACCCTTGTCCAATCTCGACGCCAATCTGCGCGAGGAGATGCGGTTCGAGATCCGCCGCCTGCACGACGAATATCGCTACACCACGGTCTATGTCACCCACGACCAGTCCGAGGCGATGACGACCGCCGACCTGATCGCGGTGATGAATGCCGGCAAGATCGACCAGCTCGGCGCGCCTGAGGACATCTATGCGCGGCCGGAATCCGAATTCGTCGCACGCTTCATCGGCGCCGCCAATGTGATCAAGGGCACCGCGCGCGATGCGAACCACGTGGAGTTCGCCGGCGCAACGCTCGAGGTGGTCGGAGCCACGCTGACGACCGGCCAGAGTGCGCCGGTCGCGATCCGCCAGCATGAGATCCAGCTCGCGACGCGAGCCCCCGCCGCGCAGCAAAATGCGCTGAAGGCCGTCGTGACGCGGCAGGTCTATCTCGGCATGAACCGCGACTACATGGTGGAGACCGCTGACGGCACATCGCTGCGGGTGACCACGCCGACCGAAACCGCGGTCGAGAAGGGCAGCGAGGTCTGGCTGACCTTGCCGCCCGCGCGCTGCCGGGCGCTGAGCCGATAACAACAAGAAACGGAGCGACGCGATGCGGAAGCCGATTTCCAGACGCGATGTCCTGAAAGGCTCTGCGGCGCTTGGGATCGGCACGGTGTTCGCGTCACCGGCACGCGCGGCCGCACCCGCGCCGGTCGCGATCACGCCCGATCTCGTCGCGGCCGCGATCAAGGAAGGCAAGCTCGTGTTCTATTCGTCGATGGACCTGCCGGTCGGCGAAAAACTCGGCAAGGCGTTCGAGGCCGCCTATCCCGGCATCACCGTGCAGATCGAGCGCTCAGGCTCGGAGCGGCTGTTCCAGCGCGTGGCGCAGGAATTCGATTCCAACATTCACGCCGCCGACGTCGTCAACAGCGCCGATGCCTCGCATTTCATCCCCTGGAAGAAGAGCGGCTGGCTGAAGCCGTTCGTGCCCGAAGACGTCGCGAAACATTTTCCGGACAACTATCGCGACCCCGACGGCATGGCCGTGACCACTCGGCTGTGGCTGTCGTCGATTGCCTACAACACCAACCTGGTGAAGGCGGAGGACGCGCCGAAGAGCTTTGCCCATCTGCTCGACCCGAAATGGGTGGGCAAGATGGTGAAGGGCCATCCCGCCTATAGCGGCACGATCATGACCACGACGTTCCAGATCGTGCGCGAGCTCGGTTGGCCGTATCTGGAGAAACTCGCGAAACAGCGCGTGATGCAGGTGCAGTCCTCGACGGATCCACCCAAAAAGCTCTCGCTCGGCGAGCGCGCCGTGATGGCCGACGGCAATGAATATGGCATCGTGCTCTTGAAGGAAGCCGGACAACCGGTCGAGCCGGTCTATCCGACCGAGGGCACGCCGACGATCTCGGGTCCGACAGGCATCTTCGCCGGCGCGCCACATCCGAACGCCGCAAAGCTGTTCCAGGCCTGGCTGCACACCCGCGCGACCCAGCAATTCTTCGTCGACTTCACCGGCCAATATTCGCTGCACGCCCAGGTGCAGCCGAAGGCCGGCCGGCGCAAGCTTTCCGACATCAAGCTGATGAAAGAGGATCCGGCGGGGGTGGAGGCGATGACCGAAGAGATCAAGACGCGCTATGCGCGGCTGTTTCGGGTGTGAGCGATGGAGGTCGCCGTCACGCTTTCTTGCCTTGCCCCGCTCGCGGGGGGAGGCCGACGCGCATCGCAAGATGCGCGGCGGGTGAGGGGGACTCTCCGCGCGCCGTGCTCGCCGAAGCAGCCCCTCACCCCAACCCTCCAAGAGCAAGCTTCGCTTGTCTCGACCCCGCAAGAGCGGGGCGAGGGAGCTGAGACAGTTCACCGCGGGTCAACATGACAACAACAACCACCTCCCCGGCCTCCCGCCCCCGCATCGACTGGACACGACCCGTGCTGTGGCTGTTCGCGGCAGTGCTCATCCTGCTGATCCTGCTGCCGCTGTCGTGGCTTGCGGTGTTTGCCTTCACCGACAAGAGCCAGCATCCGACGCTGCAAAACTTCGTCACGCTGTTCAGCAATCCCGATTTCCTCGATCCGCTGCTGACGACTGCGATCATCGCGACCACGTCGGCGCTGATCTGCTGCGTCGTCGCGGCGCCGATCAGCTGGCTGGTGTCGCGCACCGACATTCCGGGCCGGCAGACCATCCGCGCACTGGTGACGGCCTCGTTCGTGACGCCGCCGTTTCTCGGCGCGGTCGCCTGGGAGTTGCTGGCGGCGCCGAATTCCGGGCTATTGAACCAGCTCTACCGGCTGTTCGCCGGCGAGGATGCCGACGCGCTGTTCAACATCTATTCGATGACCGGGATCATCTTCGTGATCTCCTGCTACACGTTTCCGTTCGTGTTCGTGCTGGTGGCCAATGCGCTCGACACCATGCCGGGCGAGCTGGAAGATGCGTCGGCGATCCTCGGCGGCAATGCCTGGACCACCGCCCGGCGGGTGACGATCCCGCTCGCGCTGCCCGCGCTGGTCGCGGGCGCCCTGATCGCTTTCCTGCAGGCGATGACGCTGTTCGGCTCGCCGGCGATCCTGGCGCTGCCGGCCGGCTTCCACACCATGACGACCAAGATCTGGAGTCTGTTCCAATATCCGCCGAAGCTCGAGCTCGCGGCCGCCGCCGCGGTGCCGCTGCTGGTGCTGACCATCCTGCTGCTGCAAGGCCAGAAGGCGCTGCTCGGCCGCCGCGGCTATTCGGTGATCGGCGGCAAATATGGCGCGCCGCGCCGGGTCGAGTTGCGCGGCTGGCGCTGGGCGGCGCTCGGCTTCTGCCTCCTGGTGCTGCTCAACCCGGTATTCCTGCCTTACCTCGCGCTGCTCAATGCCGCGTTCTCGCCGAACGCGACCACGCTGGTGACGCCGTCGACGGCGACGCTGCACAACATCGTCTTCGTGTTCACCGAGCTGTCTTCGACCCAGCTCGCGCTCAAGAACACCGTGATCCTGGGCACCGCGACCGCGACGATCGGCACCATCCTCGCGCTCGTCATCGCCTATGTCACGACGCGCAAGGTGATCGCGGGCCACCGCGTGCTCGGCTTCCTCGCCACTGCGCCGGTCGCGGTGCCCGGCATCGTGCTCGGCGTCGGCCTGTTCCTGAGCTACACGCGGCCGCCCTTCGTACTCTATGGCACGCTATGGATCCTGCTGCTGGCGTTCCTCACCATCAATTTGCCCTCGGCCTACCAGCAATTGCAGGCGGCGTTCGCGACGATCCATCCCGAGCTCGAGGAGGCGAGCCGCATCCTCGGCGCGACCCGGCTGCAGGCGCTGCGCCAGATCACCGCCCCCTTGCTGCGCACCGGCGTGATCGCGACCTGGTGCTTCATCTTCATCGGCGTGATGCGGGAACTGTCGGCGGCGATCGTGCTGTTCACCTCGCAGACCAAGGTGCTCTCGGTCCTGATCTACGACCTCAACGAAGGCGGCGACCTCGCCGCGATCGCGGTGCTCGGCATCGCGATGCTGGTGATCACCTTCGCCGTGGTGCTGGCGATGAACCGGATTCCGATGTCCGGCGGGAATGCGGGGGCGAGGCTGCGGAACGGGTAGCTCGCTCTGTCCCCACGGTCATTGCGAGCGAAGCGAAGCAATCCATCGGTCCGCATACGCGGAGCCATGGATTGCGTCATCGCTTCGCTGCTCGCAATGACGGGGATAGCGAGGACGTCCAATCACCCGCCCATCTGGCAATCGCCACATTTATCCCGATATAGAGCGGAACCCCGCACCATGAGGATCGTGTGACCCAATCCACCAAGACACCGCCCCCCGTCGCGCCGCGCCGGCCGCATTCCTTCACCACCCACGGCATCACGGTGACCGACGACTATGCGTGGATCAAGGATCCGAAATGGCAGGAGGTGCTGCGCGATCCCTCGATCCTCGATCCCGACATCCGGACCTATCTCGAAGCCGAGAACGGCTACACCGAGAGCCTGCTCGGCCATACCGACGCGTTGCAGAAGCGGCTGGTCAAGGAGATGCGCGGGCGGATCAAGGAGGATGATTCCAGCGTGCCGTCGCCGGACGGCCCGTTCGCCTATTTCCGCAAGTTCCGCGAGGGCGGCCAGCACGAGCTGTACTGCCGCGCGCCGCGCGACGGCGGCGACGCTCATGTCGTGCTCGACGGCGACGCGCTGGCGAAGGACCACAAATATTTCAAGTTCGGCGGCAGCCGGCATTCCAACGATCACCGCCTGCACGCCTGGAGCGCCGACACCAAGGGCTCCGAATATTTCTCGATCCGGGTGCGCGACTGGGCCACCGGCGGCGATCTCGACGACCTCGTCGAGGAGACCGACGGCGGCGTGGTGTGGGCCGCGGATTCCAAGAGCTTCTTCTACGTCAAGCTCGACGACAATCACCGGCCGATGCAGGTGTGGCGGCACAAGCTCGGCACCAAACAGGCCGACGACATCCTGATCTATGAGGAGCAGGATTCCGGCTGGTTCACCCACCTGCACGAGAGCGCGAGCGGCCGCTTCTGCGTGGTTGCCGGCGGCGACCATGAGACCTCCGAACAGCGGCTGATCGATCTCTCCAATCCCGATGCGCCGCCGCGGTTGGTCGCGGCACGGGAGGAAGGCGTGCAATATTCGATCGCCGACCGCGGCGATGAGCTGTTCATTCTGACCAATGCCGACGACGCCATCGACTTCAAGGTCGTCACCGCGCCGCTCACCGCGTCCGAACGCAGCAACTGGCGCGACCTGATCCCGTATCGCGAAGGCGTCTATGTGCTCGACGTCGAGCTCTATGCCGGCCACATGGTGCGGCTGGAGCGCGCCAACGCGCTGCCGGCGATCATCATCCGCGACCTCAACAGCGGCGAGGAGCACGCGATCGCCTTCGACGAGGCGGCCTATTCGCTCGACACCATGGGCGGCTACGAGTTCGACACCACCAATCTGCGGTTTGCTTATTCGTCGATGACGACGCCGTCGGAAGTCTATGACTACGACATGGCGACGCGGACGCGCCGGCTGCGCAAGCGCCAGGAGATCCCGTCCGGCCACAACCCGGCCGACTACGTCACCACCCGCATCATGGCGACCTCGCATGACGGCGCGCAGGTGCCGGTGTCGATCCTGCATCGCAAGGACTTTGTCCGCGACGGCAAGGCGCCGCTCTTGCTGTATGGCTACGGCTCCTACGGCATGGCGATGCCGGCCTCGTTTGCCGCCAACCGGCTGTCGCTGGTCGACCGCGGCTTTGTCTATGCGATCGCGCATATCCGCGGTGGCGCCGACAAGGGCTGGGGCTGGTATCTCGACGGCAAGCGCGAGAAGAAGACCAACACATTCGACGATTTCGCCGCCGCCGGGCGGGCGCTGATCGAGGCGGAATATACCGGTGAGAAGCGCATCGTCGGCCATGGCGGCTCGGCGGGCGGCATGCTGATGGGCGCGGTCGCCAACCGCGCCGGCGAGCTGTTCGCCGGCATCGTCGCCGAGGTGCCGTTCGTCGACGTGCTCAACACCATGCTCGACGACACGCTGCCGCTGACGCCGCCGGAATGGCCGGAATGGGGCAATCCGATCGAGAGCGAGAAGGATTTCCGCACCATCCTGTCCTATTCGCCCTACGACAATGTCGCGGCCAAGGACTATCCGGCGATCCTGGCGATGGGCGGGCTCACCGATCCGCGCGTCACCTATTGGGAGCCGGCGAAATGGATCGCGCGGCTGCGCGCCACGATGCGCGGCGGCGGCCCGGTGCTGCTGCGCACCAACATGGGCGCCGGTCACGGCGGCGCCTCCGGCCGCTTCAACCGCCTCGACGAGGTCGCGATCGTCTACGCGTTCGCGCTGTGGGCGGTCGGGATGGCGGAGAAAGCGGAGGTGTGAATGCCCCTTCTCCCCGCAAGCGGGGCGAGGTAAGCAAGAACCCCGGATTGCGCTTCGCTCCATCCGGGCTACGGGCCGGTTGGCTTGCGCACTCCCTCCCCATCGTCGTCCCGGCGAAAGCCGGGACCCATACCGCGTGATCCATCGAGCAAGGAAGTCGCAGTCCCACGGCATTGCCGATCTTCGCCAAACTCCTCCCTGTGGTTATGGGTCCCGGCCTTCGCCGGGACGACGGTGGAATGTATGGCGATCGCTCATCAAGAGGACGACGGTAGTGGTTGTGGTGGCTACCGCCCCTTCGCCTTCCGCCACGCCGCGAAATCCTTCAGCGTCTGTTCGTCGGTCGCAGGATAGAGCCCGAAGATGCCGCGGCCGTTCTGGACCTGCTCGGTGACGAAATCCTCGAACGCGGTCATCTCGAAGGTCTCGTCGGCGATCTCGTCGGCGAGATGCGCCGGGATCACGATGACGCCGTCGCTGTCGCCGAGGATGACGTCGCCGGGAAACACCGGCGCATCGCCGCAGCCGATCGGAACGTTGATCTCGATCGCCTGGTGCAGCGTGAGGTTGGTCGGCGCGCTCGGGCGATGGTGAAAGGCCGGGAAGCCGAGCCGCGCGATCTCGGCCGAATCCCGGAAGCCGCCGTCGGTGACGACGCCGGCGCAGCCACGCTTCATCAGTCGCGTCACCAGGATAGCGCCGGCCGACGCTGCGCGCGCATCCTTGCGGCTGTCCATCACCAGCACCGCGCCCACAGGGCAATCCTCGATCGCCTTGCGCTGCGGATGCGCACGATCGCGGAACACTTCGATCCCGTTCAGATCCTCGCGCGCCGGCATGTAGCGCAGCGTGAAGGCCTCACCGACCATGATCGGCTGATCCGGGCCGAGCGGATGAACATCCTGGATCATCTGGATGCGCAAACCGCGCTTGAACAGCGCGGTCGCGACCGTCGCGGTAGAGACGGATTTCAGCTTGTTGCGGGTGGTGTCGCTGAGTTTTGACATGATGCTTTGTCCCCGGCTGTCATTCCGGGGGCACGCGAAGCGTGAACCCGGAATCTCGAGGTTCCGGGTTCGCTTCGCGCCCCGGAACGACGGTGTGACGAACTAATAAATCGACGGCTCGCCGACCGGCTTGCCAAAACCGGTCTCGAGGAAATCGAAGTCGCAGCCCTCATTGGCCTGCTTGATGTGCTTCGAGAACATCCAGCCATAGCCGCGCTCGAAGCGCTGCTCGGGCTGCTTCCATTCGGCGCGGCGACTGGCCAGCTCCGCCTCCGGCACATCGAGATTGATGGTGCGCGCGGCGACGTCGAGCGTGATGCGGTCGCCGTTTCGCACCAGCGCCAGCGGGCCGCCGATATAGGATTCCGGCGACACGTGCAGGATGCAGGCGCCGTAGCTGGTGCCGCTCATGCGCGCGTCCGACAGCCGCACCATGTCGCGCACGCCCTGCTTCACCAGCTTGGTCGGGATCGGCAGCATGCCCCATTCCGGCATGCCCGGCCCGCCCTGCGGGCCGGCATTGCGCAGGATCAGCACGTGATCGGCCGTGACGTCGAGATCGGGATCGTCGACCGCCTTCTTCATCGACGGATAGTCGTCGAATACCAGCGCAGGCCCGGTGTGCTTGAGGAAACGCGGATCGCAGGCGCTTGGCTTGATGACGCAGCCATCGGGCGCGAGATTGCCCTTCAACACCGCGAGCGCGCCTTCCTTGTAGATCGGGTTGTCGACGGTGCGGATCACGTCGTCATTGTGCACCTCGGCGCCATCGATGTTCTCGCCGAGCGTCCTGCCGGTGACGGTGATGCAGTCGAGATGCAGATGCGGCTTGATCCGGTTCATCAGACCGGGCAGCCCGCCGGCATAGAAGAAATCCTCCATCAGATAGAGGTCGCCGCTCGGCCGCACATTGGCAATCACAGGTACCTTGCGGCTCGCGATCTCGAAATCGTCGAGCGAAATGTCCTGGCCGGCGCGGCGCGCCTGCGCGATGAGGTGAATGATGGCGTTGGTCGAGCAGCCCATCGCCATCGCGACCGTGATCGCGTTCTCGAAGGCCTTGCGAGTCTGGATCTTCTGCGGGGTCAGATCCTCCCACACCATCTCGACGATGCGGCGGCCGGCCTCCGAGCTCATGCGGATGTGGTTGGCGTCGGCCGCGGGGATCGACGAGGCGCCCGGCAGCGTCATGCCGATCGCTTCCGCGATCGCCGTCATCGTCGAGGCCGTGCCCATGGTCATGCAGGTGCCGTAGCTGCGGGCGATGCCGGCCTCCATGTCGACCCAGTCCTTGTCGGAGATCTTGCCGGCTCGGCGCTCGTCCCAGTATTTCCAGGCGTCCGAGCCGGAGCCCAGGGTGCGGCCCTTCCAGTTGCCGCGCAGCATCGGTCCGGCGGGCAGGTAGATCGCCGGCAGGTTCATGCTGGTGGCCCCGAGCAGCAGGCCGGGCGTGGTCTTGTCGCAGCCGCCCATCAGCACCACGCCGTCGACCGGATGGCCGCGCAGCAGTTCCTCGGCATCCATCGCCAGCATGTTGCGGTAGAGCATCGTGGTCGGCTTCAACAGCGATTCCGACAGCGACAGCGCCGGCAGCTCGAGCGGAAAGCCGCCGGCCATCAGCACGCCGCGCTTGACGTCGTCGACCCGGCTCTTGAAATGCATGTGGCAGGGCTGCGCATCCGACCAGGTGTTGATGATCGCGATCACCGGCCGGTCGCGCCACTCTTCCGGCGCGTAACCCATCTGCATCGCCCGCGATCTGTGGCCGAAGGCGCGCAAATCGTCGGGCGCAAACCAGCGCGCGCTGCGCAATTGAACCGGGGTCTTGTTCTTCTTCGTCATCGCCATTGTCTCGATGTCATGGGTCTCGACATTGCTCGCACGCGCGCGGTTCGGGCGCGCCTGCCCTGCGTCAGGCATATACTCGATTTTCTGACGTGTCGTCCCGCGCCCGGCGCAGACGTGCCGTTCGCTCAACGTGCGCCGCACAGGCTCCGCAATGTGGCGATCGGAACGTAAACCGGCCGTGGCCTACTTTTGCTGCGCCGTCATCACGATGCGGACCAGATCGGCGGCGTTGCGCGCGCCGAGCTTCTTCATGATGTTGGCGCGGTGATCCTCGATCGTGCGCGGGCTGATGCCGAGGTGGCGCCCGGCCTCCTTGTTGGAGGCGCCCGCGGTGAATTGCTCGAGCACCTCGCGCTCGCGGCGGGTCAGCGGCTCGCGACCCGGGAAATGCAGCGCGGCGATCCGCGACGCCGAGGTCTCGGCCTGGCGCCTGGTGTAGGCGTCGATCGCCTCGTTAAGACGGCTCACGATCTCGTTGCCGCGGAACGGCTTCTCGATGAAGTCGAGCGCGCCGTTCTTGATGGCGCTGACCGCCATCGCGATGTCACCCTGACCGGAGATCATGAAGATCGGCGCCGGATAATCCTCGCCATGCAGCTCCCTCAGGATATCGAGGCCGGATTTGCCGGGAATATGCACGTCGAGCAGGATGCAGGCCGGTGTCCTGCTGCGCGCCACCGCGAGCAGCGCCGCGCCGTCCGCAAAGCAGATCACCTTGTAACCAGCGGTCGACAGGACCACTGAAAGCGTCTCGCGAACGGCGGGATCGTCGTCGACTACAAAAATTTCCCCGCGCGGAGCGCCATTCTCAACCATATGCATCGTCCATTAGTGGTGAAACGTGCTGCCCTGACCGCACAAGAACTAACTCGACCATCTCGATCAATGGACCCGTATTTGTACGGGACGTCCGCTTAACGCACAAGTAGCACCGCGTTCCCTAAAAGTGGGGGCAGTGGAGAAACATGCATGGAAAATGCAGCGGCGGACCGCGTTGCAGTGCGCTTGGACGAGGGCAATGATCCCTGCAGTCTGATCGTGACGGACCTAGTCGCGCTGCTTGGTCATGTCCAGGCGAGCCTGCGGCTGATCGAAGCGGCGATTGCGCGCGAGGCCTTGCTGGCCGCGCGGCAGGCCGACGCCGACCCCGTCGTTCTCGACGACATTACCCCGCGCTACCTCACAGCATCCACCGCCCTGAAGGCATGCGATGCCGGCCTCGGCACGGCGCTCGACCGCCTGCGCGATTCCGGGGCAGCAGCGCGTCTGCTGAACTGACCCGCCGCCACGACAGGTTCGGCCCAATCACCTCGATTGTCCCGACGACGCCCAACCCATCAGTCGACGATCTGTTCCACGCATCGTCCGGATTGGCCGCGGGCCTTGCCCGCCCGGTCGGATCAGGTCGTCCTGACGTCAGGCCCTGGCCCGCTCTTCGTCCGCGGACGATCGCCGTTTGCTCGGCTTGCCCTTGAGAAAGCTGACGTCCATTTCGGTGCCGTTGACGCGGACCAGTTCGCAACGGCGATAGGCAAGTCCGGTCGAGGACAGCAGGAGGAAAAACTCCTTCAGGTTGAGCCCCTGAATGGAACCTTCGACGGTCAGCGAGGCATCGGTGTCGGAGATGGCATTGAGCTGGCAGTCACGCCGCCAGGTGCCGTCGATGGCCATGATGCAGACGTCGACACCCCGGCTGAAGGTGACCCGCTCAATGGATTTGCCGTCCTCGGTCATTGCTCAATATCCGACCGCCATGGCAGGCTTCGGCATGGCGAGCACGCCCCGCACCCCGCTCGGCCGGTACAGGCCGCGCCGCTCGGGAATCGGCTTGAACGTGTCGGTCAGGCCGACCACGGTTTCGGCGGCGCCCAGCACCAGGAAGCCGTCGGCCTCCATCAACCGGGCGAGACGGTTGAAGATATTGATCTTGGTGTCCTGATCGAAATAGATCAGCACGTTGCGGCAGAAGATCACGTCGAACGAGCCGAGTTGGGAGAAATCGTGCAGCAGATTGAGCTGGCGGTGCTGGACCATCGCGCGCAACTCGGGATTGACCTGCCAGAATTCACCCGACTGCTTGAAGTACTTGACCAGCATCTGGATCGGCAGTCCGCGTTGCACCTCGAACTGGCTGTAGATGCCGGCCTTCGACTTCTCCAGCACCTCCTGCGACAGATCGGTCGCGATGATCTCGACGCGCCATCCGGCAAGCGCCGCGCCCATTTCCTTCAGGCACATCGCCAGCGAATAGGGCTCCTGGCCGGTCGAGCCGGCGGCGCACCAGATCCGGACGCTACGGCGCGTGGCGCGTGCCTTCAGCATCTCCGGCATGATGGTGTCGCGGAAGTGCTCGAACGGCACCTTGTCGCGGAAGAAGAACGTCTCGTTGGTGGTCATGGCCTCGACCACCTGGACGGTGTGCGTGGACGAGCCCGCCTTGATCTTGGCGACCAGGTCGGGGATGCCGGACAGGCCGCTTTTGCGCGCCAGCGGCAGCAGGCGGCTCTCGATCAGATATTGCTTGTCCGCGGACAGATCGAGACCGGACTGGTCCTTCAGGAGCTTACGCAGATACTCGTAGTCGGGGGGCGTCACGGGAGCCTCACAAGGGACTGAATGGTGAAACTGGGTGTCAGGCTTCGGCCGACGCGTCGAGCGCCAGCAGACCCACTTCCTGGAATTTCGCGATCACGATGTCCTTGTCGAACGGCTTCATGATGTATTCGTTGGCGCCGGCATGCAGCGCCCGCGAGATGTGGTCGATGCCGTTCTCGGTGGTGCAGAACACGACCTTGGGCTGATCGCCGCCGGGCATGCGGCGGAGCTGCACGAGGAATTCGAAGCCGTCCATCACGGGCATGTTCCAGTCGAGCAGCACGGCATCCGGCAGCGCGCGCTTGCAGGCCTCGAGCGCGACCGCGCCGTCCTCGGCCTCGATGACGGTGAACTCCATTCCTTCCAGGATGCGGCGCGCGATCTTTCGCACCACGCCGGAATCGTCGACGACGAGACATGTCTTCATGGGTTGGCCTCCTTGTGGAATCCACCGTCTCCGCGGTGGAGTGTTACGCTGCAGCAGCTGTTTTGGGCACCAGTTCGAGCACGCGATCAACGTCGAGGACGACCATGAGCTGGCCGTCGAGGCGGTGGACGCCGCCGGCGAGCTTGGCCATGCGGGGATCGAGGTTGACCGGGTTGTCCTCGCGGCTGTCGTCGGGCAGCCGCAGCACCTCGCCGATCTGGTCGATCAGCAGGCCATAGGATTCGCCGCGCTGGTCGACGCCGACCGCCATCGGCAGCTGGCCGTCGTCGGCCTTCGGCAGCCCGAGCCGGGCGCGCATGTCGACCACGGTGACGATCCGGCCGCGCAGATTGAGCACGCCGGCGATCTCGCTGGAGGCCAGCGGCACCCGCGTCAGCCGCTCCGGCATGAACACGTCCTGCACCCGCGAGATCGGCAGGCCGAACAGCTGCCCGCCGATCACGGCGGTGACGTATTCGGCCATCGCGCCTTCGCTTGTCTCGGTCTTGCTGGTCATCAATCCTTGTCCTTATCCCGTGTCATGCCGCCCGGCGCAGTTCGGCGGTCTGCTCTTTCAGCGCCGCGATCAGCCCGGGACGGTCAAACTTGGCGACATAGTCGTGGAAGCCGGCCTGCCGGCCGCGCTCGATCGCCGCCGGCGACACCATCGCCGACAGCGCGATGATCGGCAGCCCGATCAGATTGTGGTCGCTTCGGATGTTCTCGGCGAACTCGAAGCCGTTCATCTCGGGCATCTCGATGTCGGTCAGCACGACGTCGAAGCTTTGTCCCGAACGCAGCGCGGCGAGCCCTTCCTGCGCGCCGCCCGCGGTCCTGACCTTGTAGCCGGCGGCCTTCAAGACCGGCGCCAGCATGTTGCGGAAGAAGGCACTGTCATCGACCAGCAGCACCGACTGCGCGCTAGCCGACGGGCGCATCTCCTTGCGCGAGAACCAGTCGGCGAACGCCATCGGCAGGAAGTGGCCGACGTCGATCACCTCGGTGGCCTGGCCCTTGATCACGGCCGAGCCCAGAATGCCGTCCTGCGAACCGGCGACCTCGATGTTGAGCCGCTCCTCGACGATGTCGATGATCTCGTCGACCACGAGCCCCATCGAGCGGCCGTCGTCGGCGAACACCAGGATCGGCTGCGCGCCCTGGCTCTGCACCTCGACCCCGGCCATCTGCACCAGCGGCATCAGCTGCTCGCGGTACTGCACCATGTAGCGGCCGTTCGAGAGCTCGATCTTGTCGGTTGCGATCTCCTCCAGCCGGGTGACGAGGCCGAGCGGCACCGCCTTGGGCTGCGAGGAGCCGGCGCGGAACACCAGCAGCGAGGTCAGCTGCTCGCCGCTCGCCGCATGGGCGTTCGCATTGTCGTCGGCCAGGTCATGGGCCGAGGAGCCGGACGCGCCGAGGGCTTTTGCGATGCCGTTGGGATCGATGATCATGATCACGGCGCCATCGCCCAAAATGGTGTTGCCGGAGAACATGTCGATGTGCCGCAGCTTGGTCGACATCGGCTTGACCACGATCTCCTCGGTGTGGAACACGCCGTCGACCACGATGCCGAAGGTCTGGCTGCCCACTTGAGTGACCACGATGAAGCCGTTCTCGGCGTCGGTTGTGGTCGCGCCGTCGTCGATCTTCAGCAGCTTCTTGAGGTGGATCAGCGGCAGCAGCTTGTTGCGCAGGCGCAAGACCGCGGTGTCCTTGATGCGCTCGATGCGGTGCTCGGAGTTGGCGCGGGCGCGCACCAGCTCGACGACAGACAATTGGGGAATCGCAAAGCGGTCGCCGCCGGCTTCCACGATCAGGGCGGAGACGATCGCAAGCGTCAGCGGGATCTTGATGGTGACGGAAGCACCCTCGCCGGCCACGCTCTTGATGTCGATGGTGCCGCCGATCTGGTCGATATTGGTGCGCACCACGTCCATGCCGACGCCGCGGCCGGACACCGAGGTCACTTGCGCGGCGGTCGAGAAGCCCGGCGCGAAGATGAACTTGTGGATCTGGGCCTCGGTCATCTTCTCCAGTTCAGCCTCGGTGACGAGACCGTTCTGAAGCGCCTTGGCCTTGATCCGCTCGGTGTTGAGCCCGCGGCCATTGTCGGCAATGCAGATGATGATGTGGCCGCCCTCGTGATAGGCGGACAGGCGAATGGTGCCCTGTTCTCCCTTGCCGGCCGCGACCCGCTCGGCGGTGGTCTCCAGCCCATGATCGGCGGAGTTGCGCACCATGTGCGTCAACGGATCCTTGATCAGGTCGAGCACCTGGCGGTCGAGCTCGGTGTCGGCGCCGTGCATCTCGAGCTCGATCTGCTTGCCGAGTTCGCCGGAGAGGTCGCGGACGATGCGCGGCAGCTTCTGCCAGGCATTGCCGATCGGCTGCATGCGCGTCTTCATGACGCCTTCCTGCAGCTCGGCGGTGACGTTGGAGAGCCGCTGCAAGGGCACCTTGAACTCGGTGTCCTCGTTGCGGCGGGAGATCTCCAGCAGCTGGTTGCGGGTCAGGACCAGCTCGGAGACCATGGTCATCAGGTGTTCGAGGGTGTCGACATTGACCCGGATCGACTGGTTGGCGATCTTGTCGCCTTCCTGGACATCCTCACCGGCGGCCTTGCGGGCCGGCTTCTTCGCAGGCTCAGCCGGCTCGGCGGCGGGAGCCGCAGCGGCAGGCTTGGCGGCCGGCGCGGGCGCGGCGACTTCGGTCTCGGTCTCGCGGAAGGCGCGCTCGAGCTCGTCGAGCGAGACCTCGCCCGGACGCAGCGGACGCTCCAGCGTCTGCACCACCAGCGTGCCTTCGGTCATTGCCGCCTGCACCGACGGGGCTTCGACGACCGGCACGTCTTCAGCAGCAACTGCCATCGCCGCCATGCCGTGCTCGACCATGGCCTCGAGCTGATCGATCAGATCGCGGTCGTTGCCCTCGGGCTCGGCCTCGGTCGCCTCGAGCCCTGCAAGGATCTCCTTGATGCGGTCGATCGAGGACAAGATCAGCGTCACGGCTTCCGCCTTCACCGGCATGCCGTCGCGGAATTTGCCCATCAAGGTCTCGCCGGCATGCGCCAGCGCCTCGAGCCGCGGCAGCCCGAGGAAGCCGCAGGTGCCCTTGATGGTGTGCACCAGCCGGAAGATGTTATCCAGGATCTTCGCGTTGTTCGGATCCTGCTCGAACTGCACCAGCTGGTTGTCGACCGTATCCAGGCTCTCGCTGCTCTCCGTCAGGAACTCGCGCAACAGATCGTCCATGGATAGGTCCCCTCAAGGTGCTACGGAACGCTCGCCTTGCATCGTTAACTTGGCCGGCTTCACGGCGACGTTAATTTTGCCGTCCGTGCAAATACGGACGATGAAGCCCTTCTGCAGTTCGACGACGCATCACGACATCACGGCCGGTCTCACGAGGACAGGCCTTACCACCCGGACGGGAAAGAGCCCGTTCCACCGGTCATCGCAATTTGAACTAATTGGAATTGAAGACCGCTAAGTCTTGCGAAACGCACGCGACATGACGACCGCCTGCATCCGAGCGCGATCGCTCATTGGTTGAACCCGGCGGGATGGCTAAGCGCAGCCAAAGAAAAGGCGGCGGAGTTTCCTCCGCCGCCTCGATAGTCGATGTCTGTCGCGGATACGCTTAGCGGAGCAGCTGCAGCACGCTCTGCTGCGACTGGTTGGCCAGCGCCAGCGCGGACACCGCGATCGACTGGCGGGTCGACAGCGCCTGGCTGTTGGCCGCTTCCTCGTTGGTGTCGGCCAGCGTCAGGTTGGACGAGCCGGTCTGCAGCACGTTGATCAGGTTCTTCGAGAAGTCCTGGCGGATCTGCACGATCGACAGGTTCGAACCGAGGGTCGAAGCCTGGGTGCGCAGCAGGCCGCTCGCGCTGTTCAGCGTCTTCAGCGTGGCGTTGGCCGAAGCGTTGTCCACGAAGTCCGTGCCGGCGGTCAGCTTGGTGAGGTTGAGGCCGGTGGCGTCGAAGGTCACGCCCTGGATCTTCAGCGTCGAGGAGCCCGTCTCGTTGAAGGTCAGCTTGAGCTGATCGCCATTGAGCAGGTTGATGCCGTTGTACGACGCGTCCTGGGCGGTCGTGGTGATCTGGTCCAGGATGTTGTTGTACTGGTTGACCAGGTTGGCGCGGTTCGCCAGCGCGGTCGGATCCTGCACCGGAGCGCTGCCCGTGAGGCCGTTGAACAGCTTGCCCGCGCCGGCCGCCGTGCCGCCGATCGTGCCGATGGTCGCCGAAGCGGCATCGTTGGTGGTGCTGATGGTGAGCGCACCGGCCGCACTGAGCGAGGCCTGCAGGTTGTTGGCCGCCAGCGCGGCGTTCAGGTCGTTGAGGGACTTCACCTTGCCGGCACCGGTGCCGAAGGTGATGTTGGTCGCAGTGCCGTTGCCGGTCGCGCCGATGGTCAGCGTGAGGGTGTCCAGCGGGCTCGCGCCGGCCGTGCCGTTTGCGGTCGCCGTCGCACCGGCCGGGAGGCCGAGCTGTGTCGCGTCGCCCGAGCTGAACGTACCGACCGTGAGCGAGTCCGCGGCGCCGGCGGTGTTGGTGCTGGTCAGGACCAGCTTGCCGGTGCCGTCGATCGAGGCGGCGACCTTGGCGCTGGCGCCGACCTGCGTGTTGATGGCGTCGCGAACCTGGGTGGCGGAGTAGTTCGTGCCCGAGTTCAAGGTCACAGTCTGGCTGTTGATCTGGAACGTCAGGTTCGCGCCGGCCGCGGTGAGGTCGATGCCGGTATAGGCGGCGGTGCTGGTGAGGGTCGCATTGGTCGGGGTCGCGGTGCCGAGAAGGTTGTCGGCGGTCGCGCCGGGGATCGCGGCGGTCGTCACCGACGACTTCGCGGAATAGCCGACCGCAGCCTGCAGGGCCTGGTTGGCGACCGACTTGGCGCTGTCGACGAGCTTCTGCAGCGAGGTGATGCCGGTGTTGGCGGCCTGCAGTACCTGCACGCCGTTGCCGATGCCGTCCAGCAGGTTGTTGATGTCGCTGGCGCGGTTGTCGAGCGACTGCGCCGTGAAGAAGTTGGTCGGATTGTCGAGCGCAGTGTTGACCTTCTTGCCGGTGGACAAGCGGTTCTGCGTGGTGGCGAGCAGGTCAGCGGTCGACTGCAGCGAAAGCAGATTTTGACGGACCGATGCCGAAAGAACGATGCCGGACATACTGGATACCCTTCTGGATGAACACGATTGACGCGACGCCGTAAATTTCGCACGGCGACCCACGCCACACTGGTCCGTCGGCGCTACCCGTTCGTTAAAGGGCTGGTCCGTACAAATACCCAGGACGGCCTTGCCGGTGATTCGACGGGCGGCCGGCGCGATGGCTGGCCCCGGCAGCGCGCGGTCGGCGCCGGACCGACGTCATGGCCCTGAATTTCCTGCGCATGTGCAGGACTTGCGACATCGCGGCGCGGCCGGCCCGGCGCGTCGATAGCCGGCGTTGCAAGCCACCACGATGCCAAGTCCGGCGAGGAACAGAGTTAATGGAAATCAACAAATGAGAGACAAAGTCGCGCTCGTATCTCGCGCCGCGCGGATCGACGTCGATCACCGGTGCCGGCGGCGGCCACGCCGTCTGCCCTCTAGAGGGTATAGTTTCGACACCACAACCCTTGTGCAATTGGACAGGCAAGCTATGTTCGCAGTCCTTCCACACGCCAAGAGTAGGTGATGCGAGACCGTAGTGCTCCCGCCCTCGGCAGGAGCAGCAATGTCCGCGGTATCGCGTCCGCCCAATCGTCTGTTGCAAGCACTTCCCCCCACGGAGTACGCGCAACTCCATCCCCTTCTGGAAGCCGTCGACCTGACCAAGGAAACGACGCTCGCCGATGCCGGCGCGCCGGTGCAGCGGGTTTATTTTCCGCATAGCGGCGTGGTCTCGATGATGATCAATCTGTCCGACGGGCAATCTGTCGAAATTGCAACCGTCGGTCGCGACGGCATCGTGGGCGCGTCTGCCGCCCTGCACGAGCGGCCGCCGCTTGCCGACGCGATTGTCGTGGTGCCAGGCTCGGCCTCGATGATGCGGGCGGAGGATTTCCGCGAGGCAGCAAATCGCAGCGCGGATTTCCGGACCCTGGTTGCGCTCTATGAGCAGGCGCTGATGGCGCAGACGCAACAATCCGTCGCCTGCAACGTTTCCCATCCGGTGGAGGCACGGCTGTCACGATGGCTGCTGCGCGCGCGCGATCTGTGCGGCAGCGAGGCGTTGCCACTAACCCAGGAGATGCTGGCGCAGATGATCGGCGTCCGGCGCAATGCGGTTTCGATTGTCGCGCATGGGTTTCAGCAGGCCGGCATCCTGCGTTACAGCCGCGGTCATATCGAGATCACCGATATCGACGGGCTGCGGAAGGCGGCGTGTGAATGCTATACGACGGTCAAGGCGCACGCCGAACAATTGATCGGGCCGGAAGACTGACCGCGCCCCGCCCAGCCCCAACTGTGACCGACCACACAACCCGAATGTGCGGCGATAGGTCTATTCCTATTGGAACCAAGACGTGTTTCCATTGGAACCCTGACGTGCCAGAATAGGTTGCAACGACGTCCAGCTGCACGCGTCAGCCCTGGGCCCAGAGACAAGCTTTGCCGGCAGGCTGGAGGTTGCTTTGGAAACGGTTCCTCGATCACCCAACGGATTCCTGGCGTCGCTCTCGGCGAGCGATTTCGAACTGATTCGGCCGCATCTGCGGACGGTCGACCTCGCGCCCGATTCGGTCCTGGTCGAGACCGACGAGATGCTCAAGCGGACATACATGCCGCACAAGGGCGTGATCTCGCTGGTGGTCAAGCTGGCAAGAGGCGAGCGCGTGCAGGTCGCGATGGTCGGCCGCGACAGCATCTATGGCGCATTCGCCCCGCTCGTCGAAGGGCCTGTCCTCAACAACGCCACGGTGCTGGTGCCCGGCGTCGCCTCGACCGTGGAACTCGAGCCGTTGCGCGCAGCTGCCGGCCAGAGCCCGACGCTTCGCGCGAGATTGATCCGGCACGGGCTCGCCGTCTATGCTCAGATCCAGCAGACCGCCGGCTGCAACGCTGCGCACACCGTGGAGTCACGGCTGGCGCGATGCCTGCTGCACACGCGCGATCTCTCCGGCAGCAACAAGATCGTCCTGACGCAGGAGGCGATGGCGCAGATGATCGGCGCGCGCCGCAACAGCGTGTCGCTGGTCGCGCATACGCTGCAACAGGCCAATTTCATCCACTACAGCCGCGGGCACATCGAGATCACCAACGCCGATGGGCTGATCAAGACCGCGTGCGAATGCTACGCCGCGGTCAAGGCGCAATATGCGGGACTGCTGAGTTGTCAGGAAGTCGGCCGCTAGAGCTTTTTATCTTGCCGCGTTGTCGTCATGCGACCCGGCACCCGCTTCGCCCGAAAGCGCTCCGACCGCTGTGCAAGCCGTACTTCTACGGCGTGCGATTTTCACCGTCGGATAACGCTGTTTCCCCACATTCACGTGGACGCACGGGGGAGCCGATGTTCACGTACCAGACGACCGATCGGAAAGAAGCGCGGCGCTTCCGCATGGCCCAGTTCAACGGCCGGACCGCCACCGTACGGTCGGCCGGCGCGACCGTCACGGGACGCGTGCGCGCGATCGTCGAAAGCAAGTCTGGCGCGACGGCGGCGTGGCTGGTCACGATCGTTCCGGATGAACCTAAGGCATCCGCGCCGGCCGCGCGGCTCGCGCCGCGCCTGTGCTTCGCCGCGGAAGACGGTTTCTGATAACCGGGTTCTAGCGAACCGAACGTCGCTCAGAGCGTTTCGATGGAATCGGGACGCGGCTCCGGATTTCAGTTTTGACGCGTCTTCTTTACGCGAACCAGTTCGCTTGAAATCGCTCTATGCGGAATGCAGCAAGGCCTTGCGGACGAGGTCGGCGGTGTTGCGCGCGCCGAGCTTGCGCATCGCCTCGGCGCGATGGCTCTCGAACGTGCGCGGGCTGATGTTCATCCGCAGCGCGCCCTGCTTGTTGGAATAACCGTCGCTGATCAGGCTGAGCACTTCGCGCTCGCGTTTGGTCAACGGCTTGCGGCCGGCTTCCGGCGCGAACATGACATCCGGCGACCGGGAGCCTGTCGGCTTGTCGTCGCCCGGCGGCTTGAGTTCCGCGGCCGGGACGGCATTGGGATAGAGGTCGGAAATCTGCTTCAGCATCGCGGACACGCGCTCGGTCTGCTCGAGCGCGTTCTCGATCACCTGCCGCAGATAGACACCATTGCCGGGCGCGTGCGCGAATTGCTGACTGTGCTGTTTCAGCTCGTTCATATAGAGCAGCAGCGCCGTCACCGGCCCATTGAACTGCCGGACGATCGCGGCACCGGCGTCCGCCTGCGGCCGCGGCGCTGTGGGTTCCTGAGTCTCAAGCGGCTGCGGCTCGAGCGTCGCGGTTCCACCCATCCATGCCGGAAGGCGCGCCTCGGCTCGGTTGTCATGTTGCGTCATAAGTATGGTTTACCAAAGGTGAACTTGTGGCCGCGTTAACACGGGACTCCGTAAAACTACGGGTGACGCAACTGTGACTTTGGGCCCCGACCTGCCAAGCAGGCGCAGATTACCGCTGATTTGGCAACGAATCTCGCATATTTGAGTCGAATTACAGTATTCTTACGGGACGGGTGGCGAGGTCGTCGCCGGCGGGATTCGCGGCCCGACCTCAACGGTTCGGCCGGCGTTTCCCGGCTCGTTGGTTCCGGGTTGAACATGGCAGGACTTCACGGCCGGCATCGCCTCAGGGGCGCCGGAGCCGAAGAAATTTCTGCAGGAACCGCCCCGAAAGAACGAACCTGAACCACCAATACGCCATTCGCCGGGTCGTCATCGATCATCCCTCTCGAGCATCGGGATGGCGTCGGCATACCGCACGCGGGCGCCCGCACCTATGAGACGGTTCACATCAACCGAGCAGGGTGCGCATCGGGCAGGGATCGGATCAGGCGAATGTCAATTTACAGCCCCGACGGGCGTCGCGATGATCACCGCCTCTCGATCAGCAATAAGGGCGCGGCCATGAAGCGAGGGCGGAACGGATCCTGGATTTCCTGGATGACGATTGCGGCGCTCGCCGCGGCACTGCTGCTTGGCGCCGGCGCGCATGCGCAGACCGAGCCGACCAGCAGTGCCGCGCCGACGCCCGACAACGCGGTCATGCTCACCATCTTCTTCAAGCATGATCAGTCGCGACCGCTCGGTGAGCTCAATGCCCAGCTTGAGCGGCAGGGCTTCTACAAGGCGTTTCCGCCCGAGGGTGTCGAGGTCGTCAGCTGGTACGTGATGATGGGAATCGGCCAGGTGGTGACGCTGCGGTTGCCGGCATCGCGGCTGCGCGAGGTCAACCGCGTCATCGAGAACAGCGCCTGGGGCGCCTACCACACCGAGTTCTACCCGACCTACGACTACAAGGCGGTCGGGATCGGCAATCACGAAAAAGCAAAGCAGTAGCTGGTCGCATCGAGACCCTGCCGGGAGTCACGGCTGCGCGCCGGAGTTGCCGGTTTTGGCCGAAGACCGGGCTAGCGATTGGATCCGATCCACCGCCTATGCGTGGGCCCGCGAGCGCTGGCTCAATCGCTTTGCCAGCGTCCGCAAATCCTCGGCGCGCCCGCTGCAAAGCAGGCGGCTGAATTCGTCAGGATCTATGGAGGCGGGCGGAAAATCGGCTGGGTTGCGTGCGACACGGCGTAGCCAGGTCAATCGGAAGAGACGCTTGAGCATCTTCATGGTTGTCAGCCCCGATGAGCGTCATTGTTAAATCGCGGCAATGAAATTTGGTTCCACAGCTTGTGGTCGCCCGACGCAAAATTTGGTTCAACGCCGTCAGGCGAACAGCGCCTTGCGCTTTTGCACGCGCGCAATGGATCGCCGCACCGCGACCTGATCGAGTGATCCATCCTGCACCGCACCCGCGACCGCCGCGGCGATGCCGGCCATCTCCTGCTCCTGGTCGAACAGATTGTTGCCGATGCAGATCATGTCCATGCCGGCGGCGATCGACTGCAGGCTGGCCGCGCTTGTGCCGAGCGCCTTCTGCAGCCCCTGCATCTGCATGTCGTCGGTGATCAGCAGCGTCTCGGGCAGGCGACGGCGAAGCCGGCTGAGCCCGGCCGATGACAATGTCATCGGATGCTGCGCGTCCCACTGCCGGACAATGGCGTGGCTGACCAGTACCGCATCGCCATAGGTGCGCGGCGCCAACGCGTAGAACAGTTCCTCCTGCTCGGGACGCAGCGCATCGGAAATGTCCATGAACTCCAGGTGCGAATCGACGCTTGCACCGCCGATGCCCGGAAAATGCTTCAGGCAGAGGCCTACTCCCGCCTGCCGCGCCGCAGCGTCGACCAGCCGGGCATTGGCCTCGACCTCACCGATATCGGGCGAATAGGACCGCTTCATCTTGCCGATGTTGGGATTGTCGGGATTGTAGTCGACGTCGATGACAGGCGCGAAATTGTAGCGGATGCCGAGCCGGTGCAACTCGCCGTAGCTTGCGGCCAGCACCGTCTGCTTTTCCGCGCGCGCGAGCAGATTGAACTCCTTCGCGCTCGGCAGCGGCTGAAAACCGCAGGTGTCCTTGAGCCGGCGCACCAGGCCGCCCTCCTGGTCGATGAAGACCAGCGGCCGCGACGGCAGCGCCGCGATCTCGGCGCAAAGCGACTGCACCTGCGCGGGCGAGGCGATGTTGTTGTCGTATTGCCGGGTCTGGCAGGAATAGTCGAACAGGATCACCCCGCCGAGCCCGAATTGCGCGGCAAATTCCTTCAGCCAAGGCGGAACGACCTTGCCGTGGAAGCCGAGGATGAAGAGTTCGCCGACGGACATGGCCGCTCGATTCGGTTGCCGCATGGAATCAGCCGTGCCCGATGGAATAGCACGCTGCGGCGGCGGTAAGAATATGACGCAGGCAGCAGTTCGACTGCGTTCCCCGTGCTCGCATCACTATGTTAAGACACGCCGGCGGGCCTCGCTCGCCGCCACGACACAAGGACTTTCGGAAACGCCCATGACAGCAGCTTACGTCCCGCAAATGGCCCTTTACCGCCAGTGGCTGAAGCAGACGCGCGGCCTTGAGTTTGCGGATTTCGAGGCGATGCGGCGCTGGTCGGTCACCGATATCGACGGCTTCTGGCAGAGCGTGTGGGATTATTTCGACCTGCGCTCGCCGACGCCGCATTCGGCGGTGCTGGCCGAGCGCAAGATGCCGGGCGCGGTGTGGTTTCCCGGCGCTTCGGTGAACTACGCGCGCCAGGTCTTCCGCCATGTCGCGCCGGCGCATGCCGCAGGCCTGCCGGCCCTGATCTCGAGCGGCGAGGACGGCAAGCTCTCGGAGACGAGCTGGCCCGAGCTGCAGCGCAAATCGGCCGCGCTGGCGCTGCATCTGAAGGCTAACGGCGTGCGCGCCGGCGACCGGGTCGCCGCCTACTTGCCGAACATTCCCGAGACGATCATCGCGTTCCTCGCGACCGCGAGCCTGGGCGCGGTCTGGAGCGTCTGCGCGCCCGACATGGCGGCGCCCGCGGTGATCGATCGCTTCAAGCAGATCGAGCCGAAGGTGCTGATCGCCTGCGACGCCGTGACCTATGCCGGCCGCCGCCACGATCGGCAAGGTGTGATCGAGGAATTGCGGCGCGCGCTGCCGACCGTGCAGCATGTCATCCTGCACAGCGACGCCGCGCCGTCCGAGACGCGATTGTCATCGATCCTCGCGGGCCGGAGCGCGGCGATCGACGCCTTCGAGCCGGAATGGCTGCCGTTCGATCATCCGCTCTGGATCGTCTATTCCTCAGGCACCACCGGATTGCCGAAGCCGATCCTGCACAGCCATGGCGGCATCATCGTGGTGGCGCTGCCGCTCTCGACGCTGCACAACGATATCGGCTGCAGCTATCAGCCAAACTCGTTCGGCGAACGCTTCCACTGGTACTCCTCGACCGGCTGGATCATGTGGAATTGCCAGGCCAACGGCCTGCTCAACGGCACGACCTGCTGCATTTTCGACGGCAGTCCCGGCGGCACCAAGGACAAGCCGGACTGGACCACGCTGTGGCGCTTCGTCGCCGACGCCAAGGCCACCTTCTTCGGCGCCGGCGCGGCGTTCTTTGCCAATTGCACCAAGGCGGAGATCGATCTTGCTGCCGTCGGCGATCTCTCGGGCCTGCGCACGCTCGGCTCGACCGGCTCGCCGCTCAGCGCCGACACCCAGGCCTGGTTCAACGAGCGCTTCGCCGCGCTTGCGAAGCACAACGGCAACGCCGCGCAGGCCGATATGTGGTGGGCCAATATCTCCGGCGGCACCGATTTCGCCGGCGCCTTCATCGGCGGCAATCGCGAGTTGCCGCAGACGCCCGGGATCATGCAATGCCGCCTGCTCGGCTGCGCGGTGGAAGCGTTCGACGAGCAGGGCCGCGCGGTGATCGACGAGGTCGGCGAGCTCGTCTGCACCGAGCCGCTGCCGTCGATGCCGCTGCGCTTCTGGAACGATCCCGGCAACGCGCGCTACCTTTCCAGCTATTTCGAGACCTACCCCGACAATTTCGACGGAAGTGGCCGCGGCCCGGTGTGGCGGCATGGCGACTGGCTCAAGATCAACCCCGACGGCGCCTGCGTGATCTACGGCCCGCAGCGACGCCACCATCAATCGCCATGGCCTGCGGATGGGCACCAGCGAGCTCTATTCCGCGATCGAGGCGCTGCCGGAGGTGCTGGATTCGATGGTGGTCGACCTCGAATATCTCGGCCGCGACAGCTACATGCCGCTGTTCGTGGTGCTGCGCGAGGGCATTGCGCTCGATGCCGCGATGAAAGCCAAGATCAACAAGGCGGTCGAGGCCGGGCTGTCGCGCCGCTTCCTGCCCAACGACATCTTCGTCGTGGCGGAAGTTCCGCGCACGCTGTCCGGCAAGAAGCAGGAGCTGCCGGTCAAGAAGCTGCTGCTCGGCCATCCCGTCGAGAAGGTCATCAATCGCGATGCGATGGCCAATCCCGGATGCCTCGACTGGTATCTCGACTTTGCCAAGAGCTATCTGAGCAAGCAGGCCGGCGCGGCGTGACGGCCGCCGAATGCCATTCGCGTTTGGGATCTCACGACATGTCTTCACCTAGCTACATCGACCCGCTCAACGGAAAACTGTATCCGCTGGATATTCCGCGCTGGTGCTCCGACGAAGGCAAGCCGCTCCTGATAACGCCGCTGCCGGGCATCTCCCGCGACGACATCGATCGCGGGACGCGGTCGCTGTGGCGCTACCGCGCGGCGCTGCCGGTCGAGATCAGGCAGCCGATCACGATGGGCGAAGGCTGCACGCCTGCCGTCGAGAAGGCGTGGGATGACCTGCGGCCGCATTTCAAGCTCGAATGGTTCAATCCGACGGCAAGCTTCAAGGATCGCGGCACCACGGTGATGCTCTCGTTCCTGCGCCAGCTCGGCGTCGATGCGGTGCTGGAGGACAGCTCCGGCAATGGCGGCGCGTCGGTTTCAGCCTATGGCGCGGCGGGCGGCATGCGGGTCAGGATCCTTGCGCCGGCCACGACGTCACCGATGAAGGTGGCGCAGATGCACGCCTTTGGTGCCGAGGTGCAGCTGGTCGAAGGACCGCGCGAGGAATCCGAGGCGGAAGCGATCCGCCAGTCGAAGCTGATCTTCTACTCCAGCCACAACTGGCAGCCGTTCTTCCTGCAAGGCACCAAGTCGCTGGCCTACGAGATCTGGGAAGATTTCGGCTTCACCGCGCCCGACAACGTCATCATGCCGGTCGGCGCCGGCAGCAGCCTGCTCGGCTGCTATATCGGCTTCAAGGAGCTCTTCGCGGCCGGGCAGATCGCGCGGCTGCCGCGCCTGTTCGCGGCCCAGCCGCTCAATTGCTCGCCGGTCGATGCCAGCTTTGCCGCCGGCGTCGATACGCCGGTCGATCGCGCGGTCCGCAAGACCATCGCCGAGGGCACCGCGATCAAGCACCCGCTGCGGCTGAAGCAGATGATCGCGGCGCTGAAGGAGAGCGGCGGCGGCACGGTGGCAATTCCCGAGCACGGCATCGTGGCGGCGTTGAAGCGATTGGCGCAGACCGGTCTGTTCGTCGAGCCGACCTCGGCCTCGGCCGCCGCCGCGCTCGACGTCCTCACGGCGCGCGGCGCGATCCGGCCGGCGGAGCGCACCGTCGTCATCATCAGCGGCACCGGGATCAAGGCGGCGGGGCTGATCACGGAGCTGCTCGGAGCGGGCTAGCTTTGGCGCGCTCCGAAGAGCCGTGACTAAAGCGCGATGAGATTAGGTTGAATCGTCATCGCGCCTTAGCTCTTTGCTTGAGCATGATCTCCGCGCAAACGCGTCCCCGCGTTTGTCGCGACGGAAAAACCGCTTCGCGCTTTTCCGGATCATGCTTTAACCCGCCTTGCGCAGCCTCAGGGATTCGTAGAACGCGGTCTCGAAATTGATGTAGCCGATAAAGGACGTCGGATCGCCAAACGGCAGGATCTGCGTCGCCCAGTATCCGCCAAAGCCGTTCTGCCGATCGATCCAGTAGAACAAATTGGCGAGACCGGCCCAGCCGAGCGCGCCGGCGGGGCGACCGGTCGGAGCCTGCTCCTCGTTGATCATGAAGCTCAACGCCCAGGACTTCGACTGACCGGGGAAGAACTCGGCGTCGTTGGCGAGCGATGTGATCACGCCGGTGATCGCGGTGACCTTGTTGTTGCCGAGATGGTTCTTCTCAGCCATCCGCACGGTCTCCGCCTTGAGGACGCGCCCGTGCTCGCCGGCGCCGTCGTTCAGCCACATCCGGATGAAGCGCATGTAGTCGCCGATGGTCCCGTAAAGCCCGTGGCCACCCATGTGGATCTCGGGATTGGCCGGTAGCTCGAAATCCATCGGCGTGAGCGAGCCGTCGGCGTTGCGGGCGTGAATGCCGGCGAGCTTGCGGCGCATCGCGTCGGTGAGCTCGAACGTCGTGTCCATGATCCCGAGCGGCTCGAAGATCCGCGTCCTGAAGACCTCGCCGAGCCGGCGGCCGGTGATGGCCTCGACGATCTGGCCGCACCAATCCATGTTGGTGCCGTACTCCCAGCGCTCGCCCGGATCGAACAGCAGCGGCGTCATCAGCGAAGCCTTGGACGCCGTGATGACGCTGGGCTGCCCCTTCTCCTGCGCCAACCGGTTATAGGTGTGATTGATGAAGTCGTAGCTCAGACCCGCGGAGTGGACCATCAGCATGCGGGTGGTGATCTCGCGCTTCGGTGCACGCAGCCGCGGCTCGCCCTTGTCGTCAAAGCCCTCGATCACCTGGAGCTTGCCGATGTCGGGCGCGTAGGTTTTGGCCGGTGCGTCGAGATCGAGCTTGCCTTCCTCCACGAGCTGAAGGACGGCCGTGCCGGTGATCGCCTTGGTGGTCGAGAAGATCGCGAACACGCTATCGGCCGTCATATCGGCGGGCTGGTCGAGGCGGCGCTTGCCGGCAGCACCTTCATAGATGTTGCGATGGCGGTCGGTCACCATCGCAACGACGCCGGGAACGCGCGGGCTTGAAGTCACGACGCCATCGAGAATCGCATCTGCTGCTGCACTGAAATTCGTGCTCATTGTCGTCCTCCCATATTTGCCTTGTGATGTGATCTGCCTCGGGCGGGACGCCTGCATTCCACCAGCTGCTTCCCGCCCGATCTTCGCTTGCGTGACACGGCGTAGCCCGGATGAAGCGAAGCGAAATCCGGGACCAGTGTCACCGTTGCGACATATGTCCCGGATTGCGCTTCGCTCCATCCGGGCTACGAAATCAGCCCTACTGCGTGGCAAAACCGCTATAGCCGCTCGCGGCGACCTCGTCGCATTTCTGGCGATAGGTGCCGACACCGCCGCAATAGGACAGCACCCGGCGCGGCTTGCCCTCGACGTTGGAGCCCAGGTACCAGGAGTTGGTCTTGGCGATCAGCGTTGCGTTGGCGGTCTCGTCGTGATGCGCCACCCACTGATCTTCGGTATCCCTGGTCGGCTCGATGACGTTCAGGTTCTTGCCGCGCAAATATCTGATGCAATCGGCGATCCACTCCACCTGCTGCTGGAGGCAGGTGGTCATGTTGCAGAGTGCGGCCGAGGGCGCGAGCGGCACCGCTGTCGTGAACAGGTTCGGATAGCCATGGACCTGCAAGCCCATCGTGGTGCGGATGTCCCTGCCCCAATCGTCCTTCAGCGATCGCCCGTCGCGGCCGCGGATGTCGATGCGCGTCAACGCTCCCGTTCCGGCGTCGAAGCCGGTCGCCAGGATGATGACGTCGAACTCGTGCACCGTGCCGTCGGCGGTCTGGATGCCCTCAGGCGTGATGCGGGCGATCGGATTGTTCTTGACGCCGACGATCTCGACATTGGGCCGGTGGAAGGCCTCGAGGAAATTGCTCTCCAGCGGCACCCGGTGCGTGCCAAAACCGTAATCGGCGGGAATCAGCAGTTCGCACAGCTTGGGGTCTTTGATCCGCTCGCGCATCTTCTCGCGCACGAATTCGGTGATCTCGGCGTTGACGGCTTCGTCGAAGAACAGTTCGGCAAAGGACGAGACCCACAGCTTCAGGGATCCGTCGTTCCAGCAGTCCTCGATCACCTGGCGGCGCTGCTGTGGCGTCAGGTCGGCCCAGGCGTGCTCGAAGTCGAACTCGAATCCGGTGAACGTCTTCGGCAGCCGTTCGGTGAGGAACTTGAACTTCGACTTGTAGGCTTCGGCGTCCGCTGCATCCCATTTCGGGTTCTTCATCGGGATGATGTATTGCGGGGTGCGGATGAACACCTTGAGGTGGCCGACCTCACCGGCGATTGACTGGATCACCTGGATCCCTGTCGCGCCGTTGCCGACCACGCCGACGCGTTTGCCGGCGAGCTCGATCGGTCCCTTGGGCCAGCGCGCGGTGTGGAACAGCTTGCCCTTGAACGCCTCCTGTCCGGGGAAGGACACATGCGGGGCCGAGAGCATGCCGCAGCAGGTGACGAGGAACTGGGTATCGATCACGTCGCCCTGGTCGGTCGCGACCAGCCAGCGTTGCGTCGCCTCATCGAAATGCGCGCTCTTCACCGTGGTGCCGAACTGGATGTCCTTCCTGAGGTCGAGGCGGTCGGCGACGTAGTTCAGCCAGCGCTCGATTTCCGGCTGCCCCGGGAATCGCTCGCTCCAGCTCCAGCCTTTGTAGAGCTCCTCGGAGAACAGGTACTGATAGGTGTGGCCTTCGGAATCGAAGCGCGCCCCGGGATAGCGGTTCCAGTACCATGTGCCGCCGACGCTCGACCCGGCGTCGATCGCCTTCACACTCAGTCCCTGCTCACGCAGGCGGAACAATTGATAGAGACCGGCGACGCCGGCGCCGACGACCACGGCGTCGAGCTTGGTCGTTGCATGCGCACCATTGCTTCCATTCGACCTTGTGACGGTCTCGGTCATGATTTCCTCCTGTGTCTGGCTTCTCGCGCGCACCTTCCCACCCGCGGTGTCGCCGGATGATGGTGCGTTGCGTCAATTTGGGTCTCGGCCGCTCGCGCTATCGCCGAAACGCAGAGCAGGCTACGGGCCGTTCGGCCGCGCGGCTTGAATGAAACCGACAATCTCTGGAACGCTGCCGCTCAATTGCCCGACCGGCCAATGGTCTCCTTGGCAAATGGCGAAAGCGGCCTATTCTGCGCTCAGCCGTCCGGCCAAGAACAAGCGGTCAACCGCGCCACCAATCCCAGGGAGGAGGCTCGCGCGATGGGCCAGTTGATCACGGTCGAAGAGCTGCCGCGCTACGCTCCCGGCGAGATGAAGCTGGATAGTTTGTCAGTCGGGAGAAGCGATTTCCGGCTGCGAATTTTCCGCTATGCGCCGTCAGACATCTGGGTCCCGCCGTCCGCAAACTTCCTCCTGGTGCTCTATCGCGACGGCGTGACGTCGATGAACCGCCGCGTCACCGGCGCATGGAAGCAGGATCACGTCGGTCGCGGCGTCACGTCGCTCATGACGCGCGCGGAGCCGTCAAGCTGGCATTGGAACAACGACATTGAGGTCAGCCATTTCTACATCTCGCCTGCCCTCATGACGAAGACCGCGAGCGATGCCTTCGACCGCGACGCCGAAACGATCGAGATTCACGACCTGCTCAAGGTCGAAGACCCGATGCTGACCTGGATCAACGATCAAATGGTCCAGGAAGTCGCCGCGGGCGGTCCCGGTGGACGGCTCTGCTATGATGCGCTGGCGCTGCAGGCGAGCGTGCACATCCTGCGGAAATATGCGGCGATTGAGTTCAAGATGCCCTGCGCGCAAGGACGCTTTCGTCCGGCGCATGCCCGGCTGATCGAGGACTATATCGAGCAGAACATCTTCCGGAACATCACGCTGGAGGAACTCGCGAATATCTGCAGTTGCACGCCGGTCCAGTTCGCCCGCAAATTCCGCGTGCACTACGGCATGCGGCCGCATGCCTATGTCCTGCGGCGCAAGGTGGAGCATGCGTGCCAGCATCTGCGCAAGGACCGCGTCGCGCTGAAGGAGATCGCGCTGCTCGCCGGCTTTGCCGATCAAAGCCACCTCAATCGCGTGTTCCGGCAGCACATGAACGTCACGCCGGCGGAATACCGCCGGCAGGTCTGCGAGCACACCGTCCAGGCGTGAGACAGGGTCTGCGACGGACTCACACCGGCGTCGGATTGAGGCGCGCAAAGCCTTCCTGGATTCGGTAGGGATAGTACGGATAGGCCGGCATCACCGCGCTCGCGCGATCGAGACGCGCGATCTGGTCCGGCGAGAGCGACCACCCGACCGCGCCGAGATTGTCGCGCAGCTGCGCCTCGTCACGCGCACCGATGATCACGGACGACACGCTCGGCCGCGTCAGCAACCAGGCAATCGCGATCTGCGGCACGCTGCGGCCGGCCTCTGTGGCGACCGCGTCCAGTGCGTCGACGATCGCGTAAAGCTTCTCGTCGTCGACTGGCGGCCCGAACTGCGCGGTCTCGTGCAGGCGGCTGTTGGTCGGTAATGGCTGGCCGCGCCTGATCTTGCCGGTGAGGCGGCCCCAGCCGAGCGGACTCCAGACCAGCGCGCCGACGCCCTGGTCGAGCGCGAGCGGCATCAGCTCGGATTCATAGTCGCGGCCGACCAGCGAATAATAGACCTGGTGCGCCACGTAGCGCGGCCAGCCTTGCCGCTCGGCAACACCGAGCGCTTTCATCAGATGCCAGCCGGAGAAATTCGAGGCGCCGACATAGCGCAGCTTGCCGGCGCGCACCAACGCGTCGAGCGTCGACAGCACTTCGTCGACCGGCGTGAAGGCATCGAAGGCATGAAGCTGCAGCAGGTCGATATAGTCGGTGTTGAGCCGGCGCAGCGCGGCGTCGACCGCGGCGACGAGGCGATACCGCGACGTGCCGGCATCGAGCGGACCATCGCCCATCGGCAGGCCGGTCTTGGTCGAGATCAACACCTTGTCGCGGCGGCCCTTGATCGCGGCGCCGAGGATCTCCTCCGACGCGCCGTTCGAATAGACATCGGCGGTGTCGAACAAATTGACGCCAGCCTCGAGGCAGATGTCGATCAACCGTCGCGCCTCGCTGGCGTCGCTGCGGCCCCAGGCCGAAAACAACGGCCCCTGGCCACCGAACGTGCCGGTGCCGAAGCTGAGCACCGGGACTTTCAGGCCGGATGCACCGAGATTGCGGTATTCCATGATCATGCTCCCTTGATCCGGTTCATTCCGCCGGGCACTGCGCGGCGAGCGCGATCGGCCGATCGAGGCGCAGGCTCCACAGCGCAAGCACTAGGCCGATTGCCGTGATGACGGCGGCCACCAGCGGCAGCGCGCCGAGGCCAAGGCCGCGATCGATGGTGACGCCGCCGGCCCAGGCGCCGAGCGCGTTGCCCAAATTGAACGCCGCGATGTTCAGGCTGGAGGCCAGCGTCCGCCCTTCGACGCCGGCGGCTTCGAGCACGCGGAGCTGCAGCGGCGCGACGGTTGCGAACGCGGCGATGCCGAGAATGAACAGCAGCACGACCGCCAATGCCTTGATCGAGACGACCGCCGTCAGCGCGACGAGCACGGCGGCGAGGCCGCCGAGCGATACCAGCAGCGCCCGCGCAAGTCCCTTGTCGGCGAGCCGTCCGCCCGCGACGTTGCCGATCGCAAGGCCGGCACCGAACACCAGCAGGATCGGCGACACCGCGGCGTCGGAGAACCCGGTGAGCCGCGTCAGGATCGGCTGCACATAGGTGAAGACCGCGAACAGCCCGCCGAAGCCGAACACCGTCATGGCGAGTCCCAGCAGCACCTGCGGGCGCCCGAGCACGGCGAGCTCCTCGCGCAGCGGCGCAGGCTTGTCGTTGGCGCCGACATGGCCGGGGACCAGCACCGCCAGCACGATGAACGCAATCACGCCGATCGCGGCCACCGCCCAGAACGCCGCGCGCCAGCCGAGCATCAGGCCGAACCAGGCGCCGAAGGGAACGCCGAGCAGGGTCGCGACCGTGAGCCCGATGAACATCGTGGCGATTGCCGACGCGCGCTTGTCTTCTGGGACGAGGCTTGTCGCCACCACGGAGCCAACGCCGAAGAAGGTGCCGTGCGCCAGCGAGGTGAGAATGCGCGCCGCCATCAAAAGCCCGTAGCTCGGCGCCAGCGCACACGCCGCATTGCCGAGCGTGAAGATCGCCATCAGCGCCAGCAATACCGCCTTGCGCGGCATCCGCCGTGTTGCCAGCGTCAGGATCGGCGCGCCGACGAACACGCCGAGCGCATAGCCGGAGATCAGCAGGCCTGCCGCGGATACGGATACCTGCATGTCGGCGGCGACTTGCAGCAGCAGTCCCATGATGAGGAATTCGGTGGTGCCGATGCCAAAGGCACCGGCGGTCAAGGCAAGGACTGCAGCAGGCATGTGTCGCTCCGGACAGAAGGATTCCGCAAAGCGAGATAGCGGTCCGGGCGGGGAAGGATTAGAATGGCCGCAATCCAATCATTTGTGACTTGAATTCAAGATGGCCCGCACAGACACCAACCGCTCCGGCGAGATGGACGTATTCGTCCGCGTCGTCGATCTCGGCGGCTTCACCGCCGCCGCGAACAGCCTGCGCCAGACGCCGTCCGGCGTCAGCAGGCTGGTCTCCCGGCTCGAGACCCGGCTCGGCACGCGGCTGGTCAACCGCACCACGCGCAAGCTGCAGCTCACCGAGGAAGGCCAGGCCTTCTACCAGCGCGCCCAGCGCATCCTCGCCGATATCGACGAAGCCGAACGCGAGGCCGCCTCATGCGTGCCGCGCGGCCATCTCACCGTGAACAGCAACATCCCGTTCGGCATGCTGCATGTGATGCCGCTGCTGCCGCGCTTCATGCGCGAGCATCCCGACATCACGCTCGACATCGTGCTGACCGACACGCTGGTCGATCTGATGCAGGCACGCGCGGACATCGCGATCCGGGTCGGTCCGCTCGGCGCCTCGCGGCTGATCGCACGCAAGCTCGGCACCAGCCGCATGGTGGTGGCCGCCGCGCCGTCCTACCTCGCCCGCTTTGGTACGCCGAAGACGCCGGCCGACCTCGCCGCTCATCGCGGCATCGGCTGGACCTTTCCGCGCAGCATCCGCGGTTGGCCGTTTCGCCGCGCCGAGAAGATCGAGGAAGCGCTGCCGCCGCCGGTCGCCCGCGTCAGCGACGGCGAAGCCGCGCGTCAGCTCACGCTTGGCGGTATCGGGCTCGGAAGGCTGGCGCTGTTTCACATCGGCCCCGACATCGAGGCCGGGCGTCTGGTGCCGGTGCTGCAAAATCTCAATCCCGGCGACCGCGAGGACATCCATGCAGTCTATGTCGGCCACGCCGGCCCGCTGCCGGCGCGGGTGCGCGCCTTCATCGACTTTCTCGCACAGCACATCCGCATCGGCGATCCGTCGCTGCGGCGCGGCGCTGATGGAAGATGGAAAGTCGTGGGCGACAAGTGAGCATTCGATGACCCACGAGCCCTCGGCCTTCCAGTCCGTCACCGAGTCGATCCGCATCGCCGCAGAGCCAGCGCATGTGTGGGACGCGATCATGGACCCCAAAGCGGGCGAGAGATGGCGCAACGCGCATTTCAGGACCGATTGGAGGATCGGCGCGCCGATCGACATCGAGGCGGAGATCGGCGCAAAGCGCTATCGCGACAAGGGCCGCTTCCTCCAGATCGACCCGCCGATGCGGCTCGAATACTCCTATTGGTCGCAGGTCTCCGGCCTGCCGGATGTTCCGCAATCCTATGCGACGATCACGATGATGCTCGTGCCCGACGGCGGCGAAACGGTGCTGACCGTCACCCAGCAGGTGCCGCCTTCGCCGATCCGCCGCGGAAGCGGCTGGGAAATCGGGCCCGACTCAGGCGCCAAACATGTTGCCTTCTACTGGCGCATGACGCTGCCGCGCCTGAAGCAGGCGGTTGAACAAGGACGCGCCGCGCAATAGCGCGGTCTATGCCCGCTTCAGCAGGAAGAGCTGCGTGACATAGGGGAACACCACTTCGTCGGCGTCGCCGAGACCGGCCTCACGCAGGATGCTGCCGGTCTTGTCGCGCAGGATCGCCTTCTCCGCATCAGGCAAATTGGCGACATAGCTCGTCGATGCGATGCGCTCGAAGACGTCCTGTCGCTTCATCCGGTGCGGATGGTCCTGCACGATTTCCCTCTCAAGCACGAAGCGCAAGTCCTTCAGGATCCAGCGCCAGCGTCCGGTCCGCTGCCGGGGCGTGTCGCCCGCATAGCCCTCGATCATGACGGACAACGCCTCGACCCACGGCGTGCGATCGTCCCGGTTGTTCCAAACCAGCGCAAGCGTCCCGCCGCGATGCAGCAGTCGCGCGATCTCGGCGACCGACGCCTCGTTGTCGAACCAGTGAAACGCCTGGGCGCAGGTGACGAGGTCGACGCTGCCGGTTTCGAGATTGATCGCATCGGCGCGCGTGTTGATGACCTCCACCCCGGCTTCCCTGGACAGCCTGGCCGACATCTCGGCGACGGGCTCGACCGCGACCAGGCGCGCAGTCGCGGGCAAATGTTGCAGCAGCAGGCGGGTGAACTTGCCGGTTCCGGCACCGAGGTCGACGACGCAGCGCGCGGCCGCAAGCGGCAGCGCGGCGACAATCTCCGCAGGGTAGCTCGGTCGGCCCGCCTCATAGGCGGCGACCGCGACACGATAATTCTCGGCAGTGGGGTTCAGTGTCATTGTTGCTTCTCCTGCGTGCCAACCATCCGCGGAACGGTATAGAGCAGCACCTGCACAGGACTGGAAGAGCGCGCCGATTCAAAATCCGCTGAAGACCTCTCACCTTTGCGTCAGCCCCGCAGCTCCACTGCCCCCTGTTGAAGGTGCACGCATTTTGAATAATTTGCTTCGGCGGGTTTAGCATAGCAACCTTACGCGCTTGTGGTGCATCAACATCGCAGTTCCAGGTTGCAAGTTGCGGTTGGCTGAACGACAGTCCGCGACGGCGTACGCGGTCTGTCGCGCTTGTACGGGACAAGCCCGATCCCGCCCCGCACCGGAGCGACCATGCAGCGATCCAGGGCAGTCTTCATCACGGCTATCGTCTACGCCCTGATCGGCCTGGCCCTCGCCGGCGGCGGCATTTGGCTCGCCGCACTGGGTGGATCGCCCTTCTACATTGTCCTCGGCGTCGGCATTCTCGCCACGGCTGCGCTGCTGCTGGCGCGGCGCCATCAGGCGCTATGGCTGTTCGCGATCGTGCTGCTCGGCACGCTGGCGTGGGCCATCTATGAGGTGCGGTTCGACTGGTGGCCGCTCGCGGCGCGTGGCGACATCATCTTCCCCATGGCACTCTGGCTGCTCACGCCGGTGATCGTTCGCGCCCTGACACGAAGCGGGCCGGTGTCTTACATGCGCGCGACGGCGCCACTCTGGATCGGCGTCGTCGCTGGCGCGGCGGTGCTCATCGCCGGGCTGCTGTCCAGCTATCACGACATCAACGGCACGATTGCCGAGTCCGGCCCTTACGTGCCGCAAAGCGAAGCCGACCCGCAGCCGGACGGCGACTGGCGCGCCTATGGACGCACACAATTCGGACAGCGCTATTCGCCGCTGAAGCAGATCACGCCTGACAATGTCGGCAACCTCAAGGTCGCCTGGACCTTCCGCACCGGCGACGTGAAGACACCAGACGATTCCGGGGAGACGACCTTCGAGGTCACCCCGATCAAGGTGCGCGATACGCTCTATCTCTGCTCGCAGCACCAGGTGCTGTTCGCGCTCGACGCCAAGACCGGCACGGAGCGCTGGCGCTACGACCCCAAGCTTGTGCACAACAAGACGTTCCAGCACATGACCTGCCGCGGGGTCTCCTACCATGAAACCGCGCAGGGCGCCGTCGACAGCAGCGGCAATCCGGCGCCGGCCGAATGCCCGCGGCGGATCTTCCTGCCGGTCAATGACGGCCGCATGATCGCGCTCGATGCCGACAGCGGCAAGCTCTGCGATGGTTTCGCCGATCACGGCATCCTGGACCTGCAGCAAGGCATGGGGATCAAGACCGCCGGCTTCTTCGAACCGACGTCGCCGCCGGTCGTCAGCGACAAGATCCTGGTCGTGGCCGCCGCGGTGATCGACAATTATTCGGTCGACGTGCCGTCGGGCGTGATCCGCGGCTTCGATGTCTATACCGGCAAGCTGGTCTGGGCCTGGGATTCCGGCGCGGCGGACGAGAACGCACTGCCGTCGCCGACGCGGCATTACACCAACGGGTCACCGAATTCCTGGATCACGGCCTCGTTCGATCCGAAATTGAATCTGGTCTACATCCCGACCGGGAACAACGGACCTGACATCTGGGGCGGCAATCGCGATGCGCTGGTCGAGCGCTATTCCAGCGCGATCGTCGCGCTTGACGTCGACACCGGCAAGCGCGCCTGGTCGTACCAGACCGTGCATCACGATCTCTGGGACATGGACGTTCCCTCGCAACCGAGCCTCGTCGATGTGACGACGGCCAAGGGTGTTGTTCCCGCGCTGATCCAGCCGACCAAGGTGGGCAATATCTTTGTGCTCGACCGCAGGACCGGCGAGCTGATCGTGCCGGCGCCGGAACGCGCAGTGCCGCAAGGGCCCGCGCCCGGCGACCGCTCCGCACCGACGCAGCCGTTTTCCGAACTGACCTTCCGCCCGGAGGCGAAGCTGACCGGCGCCGACATGTGGGGCGGCACGATCTTCGATCAGCTGCTGTGCCGGATCATGTTCCACCGCTTGCGCTACGAAGGCACCTTCACGCCGCCGTCGTTGCAGGGCACGCTGGTCTTCCCGGGCAATCTCGGCATGTTCGAATGGGGCGGCATCGCGGTCGATCCTGTCAGGCAGATCGCCATCGCCAATCCGATGTCGTTGCCGTTCGCCTCCAGGCTCATTCCGCGCGGCCCGCTCAATCCTCCGGCGCCGACAGCCGAGAAACCGGTCGGCAGCGAGGTCGGGGTGCAGCCGATGTATGGCACGCCGTTCGGCGTCGGTATCTCGAGCTTCCTCTCGCCGCTCTCCGTGCCGTGCTACCGGCCGCCATGGGGCTCGATGGCCGCGATCGATCTGAAGACGATGAAGATCGTCTGGCAGCATCCCAACGGCACAATCCGCGACACCACGCCGCTGCCGCTTCCATTCAAGATGGGTGTGCCGATGCTGGGCGGGCCGATCACCACGGCCGGCGGCGTTGCGTTCTACACCGGGACCTATGAGTACACGATCCGCGCCTACGATGTGCGCAACGGCAAGGTGCTCTGGGAGGATCGCCTGCCGGCCGGCGCCCAATCGACGCCGATGAGCTACGAGGCTGGCGGCAAGCAATACGTCGTCACCGCGGCCGGCGGCCACGGCTCGTTCGGCACCAAACGCGGCGACTACGTCATCGCCTATGCATTGAAGGATTGAGCCGCGTCATCGAGGCCGTCATCTTCCTTCTCCTTCCCCCTGAAAGGGGAAGGTCGGGTTGGGGGCGGCCGCAGGCGATGCTCTCTGCGGAGGGCGCGGATTCCCACCCGCTTTGCTCTGGCGAGCAAAGCGACCGCCCCTTTCCAAGGGAAGGTGGAACTGGCCCAACTGACTAGCGCCCAGACGGGTTGGCAAACGCGGCCAAAGCCGCTAAAGGTCCGCCCCCTTTCACAGACAATCCGAGCATGACATGTCGAGCGCTTCGCCCGCCGTCTCGATTGGCGTCGATTTTGGCACCAGCAACACCGTGGTCGCGCTGTCCGACGGCGCCGGCCGCGTCGAGGCGATCCGTTTCGACCATGGCGGCCGCACGCATAGCGTCTATGTGTCCGCGCTGTGCTTCTGGGAGGAACGGCCCGGCGCCGGCCTGCATCCGCGCGCCGAGGGCGGCCCCTGGGCGATCGAGCAGTTCCTCGAGGGACGCACGATCCATCGCTTCATCCAGTCGTTCAAGACCTTTGCGGCAAGCGCGGCCTTCAACACCACCCAGATCTTCCGGCAACGCTACAAGTTCGAGGACCTGCTCGCGGCGTTCCTGCGCACGCTGACGCGCCATGCCGGCGAAGGATTCGACTTGGGCGCGCCGACCATCATGGTCGGTCGTCCGGTGAAATTTGCCGGCGGCAATCCCAATGACGAGCTCGCGATGCAGCGCTACCGGGCTGCGTTCGAGCGGCTCGGCGCCGGCCATGCGCGCTATGTCTACGAGCCGGTCGGCGCGGCGTTCTCCTTCGCGCGCACACTGGACCACGATGCCACAGTGCTGGTCGCCGATTTCGGCGGCGGCACCAGCGACTTCTCCGTGATGCGGTTCTCGCGCAAGGGCGGCGTGCTGCGCGCCGAACCGCTGGGCCACGCCGGCATCGGCATCGCCGGCGACACCTTCGATTACCGCATCGTCGACCACATCGTCTCGCCGCGGCTCGGCAAGGGCACCAGCTACCGCTCGTTCGACAAGGTGCTGCCGATTCCCAATCACTATTATTCGAGCCTTGCCCGCTGGCACCAGCTCGCGATGATGCGGGGCAATGGCGATTTGCGCGAGTTGCAGCAGCTCGCGCGCACCGCGCTCGATCCGGCGCCGCTGCACGATTTCATCACCATCGTCGACCACGATCTCGGCTTCGCGCTGTATCGCGCCGTGTCCGACACCAAGGTCGCGCTGTCGAGCCGCGACCGCGTCGAGTTCCGCTTCACCCGCGAAGGCATCGATATCGGCGCGACCGTCACGCGCGACGATTTCGAATCCTGGATCGCCGACGACATCGAACGGCTGGGTACAACGGTGGACGAGGCGCTGGCAAAGTCGGGCATCACCGCGCGCGACGTCGAGAAGGTGTTCCTGACCGGCGGCACCTCGTTCGTGCCGGCCGTGCAGCGCCTGTTCGCCGAACGTTTTGGCGCGGCGCGGCTGACTTCGGCGGATCAATTCGAATCCATCGCCTACGGCCTCGCTTTGATCGGCCACACGCCCGATCCCGACCGCTGGACCTTCGCCGAAGCGGCGTGACGATACGCTTCGCGCCTTGATCCGGGCTCAATAGACGACTACATCACGCCAATCATCAATCCCTGAGGATGCCGACGACCATGGATTTCACCCTGACAGCAACGCCCATCAGCCTTGCCCTCGGGGATATCCATGCCTGCATCGATCACGCTCTCTCATCTGACCCTGTCTGCGCCTGACGGCCGGGTTCTCCTTTCCAACATCGATCTGAACTTCGGACCCGAACGCACCGGCCTTGTCGGCAGGAACGGCGTCGGCAAGACGACGCTGCTCGGCCTGATCGCAAGTCGGCGCACGCCGCAATCCGGCACGGTCTCGGTTCAGGGACGCGTCGGGATGCTGCATCAGACGGTTCAGCTGAAGCCGGATGAACGCGTCATCGACCTGTTCGGCGCGCGCGGTTCGCTGGCCGCGTTACGCCGCGCCGAACAGGGCGTTGCGAGCACTGAAGAGCTTGCGGATATCGATTGGACGCTCGACACCCGTATTGCGGCCGCGCTCGCGCGCGTCGGATTGAGCGATGCACTCGACGCGCCGCTGGCAGCGCTGTCCGGCGGCCAGGCCACCCGGGCGCGGCTCGCCGCGCTGACCTTCGCGCAGCCCGACTTTCTGCTGCTGGACGAACCCACCAACAATCTCGACCGCGTGGGGCGCAAGGCGGTGATCGACCTGCTCGCCGACTGGCGGCATGGCGCCATCATCGTCAGCCACGACCGCGAATTGCTGGAGACGATGGATGCGATCGTCGAATTGACCTCGCTGGAAGCCAGGCGGTACGGCGGCAATTGGCGCCAGTACCGCGCGCGCAAGGCCGTCGAACTGTCGGCGGCACGGCACGATCTGGCCGATGCCGAGAAGCACGTCGCCGAGATCGACCGTAACGCCAGAGAAGCCAGCGAACGGAAGGCGCGCAAGGACGGCGCAGGTGCAAGGAAGCGCGCCAAGGGTGATCTGCCGCGCATCGCCGCCGGGCTGCGCAAGGACCGCAGCGAGGACACCGGCGGCGAGAACGCCCGTCTCGCCGAACGACGGCGGACGCAAGCGCTCGAACTTGCCAGCGCGGCGCGGCAACGCATCGAGGTGCTGCAACCGTTCTCGGTGCAGCTGCCCTCGACGCATCTGCCGGCGAGCAGGATGGTGCTGCGGATCGACGCGGCCGACGTCGGCTACGGCACGGACGCGCCGATCCTGCGCGATCTCACCTTCTCCATGTCGGGTCCGGAGCGTGTCGCGATCATTGGCCCCAATGGCGCCGGCAAGACGACGCTGCTCAAGCTCGTCAGCGGCGAATTGACCGCGGCGCGCGGCACCGTCGAGGTGATGCCCCGCTTTGCGATGTTCGATCAGGCGGTCAGCCTGCTCGATGCGTCGGCCTCCATCCTGGAGAATTTCCGGCGCATCAATCCGGATGCCGACGAGAACGCCTGCCGCGCCGCGCTGGCGCGATTCATGTTCCGCGCCGATGCCGCGCTGCAGCCCGTCGCGAGCCTCTCCGGCGGCCAGCTGCTGCGCGCTGGTCTTGCCTGTGTGCTGAGCGGCGTGAGGCCTCCGCCTTTCCTGATCCTCGACGAGCCGACCAATCACCTCGATATCGAATCCTTGGAAGCGGTCGAGGCCGGCTTGCGCGCCTATGACGGCGCGCTGCTGGTCGTCAGCCACGACGAGGCCTTCCTCGAGGCCATCGCGATCACGCGCAGACTGGATCTCGCGTCGTGGAGGTGACGCGGAGCGCGGAGCAATTGCTTTTGCGCAATCGATGTTTCGAACGACGAAGATTGGTCGGGAAGTGAACAGCCGAGCACGCGTCGCCTTGGGGTAGGTCGTAAGGCGCGGTGCTCGGCTGTCAGGCCGCGCGGCGGTGCGGCCATCCCGACAGCCACGCTCGCTCGTCCCCATGAGCGAGGCCGCCGGATCTCAATCTCGCCTGTTGCTAAATCCGCGCCGTCGAATGGAGCGCGTTTCTCCAAAGGGCAAATGCGACGAAGCCAGCGAGCAACAAAAAGCCGCCACCGGCCGCGATCAGGAAATGCGCGAGCGTCATCTAGGAACATCCCAATTGAAAGGCTTCATGCGGAGCGATATGCGCCGCAACCTGGCAATCAAAAGCACTTCAAAATTGATTTGCCCCGCCGGCCGCCGCCGGACAGCCCGAAAGGTGGCTGGCACTGCGCTCTGCCCACCCTTCGATTTCAGAGAGGTCGTCCAGCCACTCGGCTGTTGCCGCTCATCGTGCGGTTCGTCACACCGCTCAATGGCCACGAGGATAATCGATAAAACTTTATCGACAATCGAAAGGGAAAATTAAGGTTACCGGCGCGACCGCTCGAGGTTCGACCCCGTTGCCTCTACCCGGTGACGATGGATGGGATTGTCGAGATCATCCTTCGGCAAGGGTCGATCGCGCCCGGTAGCCGCGGCTCCCACCAAAATATCGAAAACAACCCCATGCAAAGGAGCCGGCGGCCACCGCTCCGGCCTGAGTGGCGGTCAATTGGAGCAACATCCTCCGGACGAAAGTTCGCAGGGCATGTCACGTTTCGACGCGCTGCCTCGCTTGCGGCCATACGCGGCGTGAAGCGGAGGCCGTTCCTGATACGGCGAACCAGTCTCCAGCAAACAGATCGTGGAAACGGGATGGCGAGGGAGATTCACGCTTTCGTCAGAGCCACCCGCGGCGGAGAGCTGGATTTCGCTACCGCGTCGGCATGGAGCACCGTGAGTTCGTCAGGATCGAAGTCGGCGAAGGCCTCGCGCACAAAGCGCAAGAATGCCGCCACGCGCGGAATGCCGGTGCTGCCGCGACGGTACATCAGGTGGATGCCGAAGCTCGGCGGGCAAGACCATTCCGGCAGCAGTCGTGTGAGCCGGCCCGACGTCAGGATGGTCGGATCGAAGCAGGCCATGTAGATGACGCCCGCGCCAGCACAGGCCGCTACGATCAGGCCTTCGCGATCCGGCGTGACGAACGAAGGACGCACCGGTATCGTCTCGAGCTTCCCCTTGCGCTCGAATTTCCAATGGTCGAAGGGACCGGTCGACCAGGCTGGACGAAACAGCAGGCAGCGATGATTGACGAGATCGGCAGGGTGCTCCGGTGCACCGAAGCGACGCACATAGTCCGGCGAGGCATACCCTGCCGGCTTGCCCTGACCTAGCCGTTGCGCGACGAGCCGAGACGGAGGAGGTTCGCCGACGTACAGCAGAACGTCGAGGTTCTCAGACTGCATGTCGCGAGGGTCCTGCGTCAGACGCGTTTCAACGAGCAACTCGGGGTGCCGATCATTCAGACTTGCCAGCCTCGGCATCAGGACATAGCGGCTGAGCGGCGCCTGCACGCCTACTCGCACGATACCGCTGACTCGCCCGCGCCTGTTCGTGAAGCCATCGGTCAGCTCGGCAATTCGGGCGACGATGTCGACAGCCCTGCGATAGACGTCGGCCCCTTCCTGGGTGAGCTTGAGCTGGCGCGTCGTCCGGTTAAACAAGGGGACCTTGAGCTCGCGCTCCAGTTCGGCAATGCCGCGGCTGACCGCCGAGGGCGTCAAGTCCATGATCCGCGCCGCCGCAGCGAAGCTGCCGCTGTCGGCCGCGCTGATCAGCATCTCAAGGCGATGACCGCGATTCAAGACGAAATCCCCCATGTGCCAGCCGGCGCCCCTATTCGTGATATTAACTCACGACTGAAATTCAGCCAAGCTGCTCGACGCGACGCGGCCTCCGTGCCTACGCTGCATCCGGAATTTGCTTGTCGGGGAAGCGTGATGCAGAAGCCTGCGTTTGCTGCGATCGCCGCATTGGCTGGCACGATGGTGACGTCGGCCAGCTTTGCCCAGACCACTGCAATGTGCGCAGGCCCGGCCGGCGCAGCGTCGTGGGCAGAAGACCGCGAAGCGGTGACCGCTGCACCAGGGAATCACAGGGTGATCTACGAAACGGCAGACCTGCGCGTGCTGGAGGTGACTGTTCTTCCGGGCGAGCGCGAAGCCTCGCATCATCATCGCTGGCCCAGCGTGATGGTGGTGGACTCGCGCCCACCCTACGTCAACTACGACAAGGATGGCAAAGTATTCCAATCGGTCGTGCAAGGGCAGCAATCGGTCGAGCTCCCGCTGATGGTCCGGCTGCCGGCTCAAGCCGAGCACGCGATCGAGAACACCGGCAACAAGCCTTTTCACGCCATCCGCATCGAATACAAGCGGCTATGTGAGCAGTGAATGCGAGCGAATTCTCACCCCCGACCGCGCAAAGCGTCGCGTGCCATGCTCGGATACCCGCTGTTCGCCGCGTCATTCCTCGCTCTCGGTTTGCACATCCTTTGCATTTCCGGCCCCGCAATGCATGCAGCGGCGAGGGAGCGCCTTGCGCAGACCATCGCGGAGGAGGATCGCGGCTTCTGCGAGCAATTCGGTACACAGTCCGGAACAGCCGGGTTCGCTGCCTGTCGCCGAGAACTGGCAATGGTTCGGCAACGTCAGGCCGAGCGCGATAGCGCCGCAGCTCTGGCTCCTTAAGGGTTCATCTCAAAATCAAGGCAGATCGAACACAGGAGAGGGATGTGATCAAGCAGTCTGCGATAGCGTTTGCTTTTCTTGTGGCAATCGTTGGGTCGGCCACGGCCCAGGTGACACGCGTGGAGGTCTACCCCATTGCGTCGGTCACGCTCGCTGATTCCGATTTCCTGGCGGGGCGCAGCAACGGCCAACCGGTGACGATCGCGGGCGAGCTGCACATCCCGAAGGCCGGCGCTGACAGGTTGCCCGCCGTTATCCTGCTCCATGGCGCGGGAGGTATGGGCGGCGTGGGCGGCTCGATCGACGAGTGGTCGAGAGCCCTCAACCAACTCGGTATCGCGACATTTGCCATCGACAGCTTTTCAGGACGAGGAATTATTTCGACCATCCTCGACCAGGCGCGGCTTGGTCGTCTGAACATGGTTGCCGATGCCTATCGGGCCCTCGACCTGCTGGCCAAGCATCCGCGAATCGACCCGCATCGTATAGCCGTGATGGGCTTCTCCAGAGGTGGACAATCGGCATTGTACTCGGCGATGAACCGATTGTATGCGACGCTCGGTCCGGCCAACAAGCTGCGTTTCGCGGCGCACGTCGCCTTCTATCCCGATTGCACGACGACGTACCGGGATGACAGCGACGTCAGCGACAAGCCCATCCGCATCCTCCACGGCACCCCGGACAATTACAACCCCGTGGCACCCTGCCGCGCCTACGTGGAGCGGCTGACGAGCGCGCACAAGGACGTCAAGCTGATCGAGTTTCCCGACGCCTATCACGTCTTCGACGCCCCGTCTCTCCGCACCCCGCTGACCTTGAAGGGAGCCGCGACGACGCGGCATTGCCAGCTCGTAGAAGCGGACGATCATCAGATCGTCAACCACGAGACGCAGAAGCCCTTCAGCTACGCCGATGCCTGCGTCGAAAAGGATCCGATGCTCGCCTACAACGAAGCTGCGAGCAATCAGGCTCACCTAATCGTTCGGGATTTCCTGACTGAGATTTTCCAGCTTAAGCCGTAGGAGCCCGCCGAAAGGCAATCGCAGCGACCCGATCTGCTTCAGTCCGAATCGTGTTGCCGCGCTCGCAATCGGGTTGAGCGCTCCTTCAACAGGATCAAACAGTATCGTCGGGTGGCGACGCGCGGCGAAAGCTTTGCCACCAACTCCCTTGCCTTCGTTCAACTTGCGTCAGTCGGGCTAGGGCTGCGCCTTGATTGGTCCGCGCCCCAGCATGCCGAAGCGGATCGCGGAAGCTGAATCCAAGGAAGCAGCCCGCAAAAGCCGGGCGTGTTTTTGAAGGATTCACCGGTCGCGCGACCCACCGGGTCTGCACCGAGGTTCTCCACCGTCCGAAATCCGGTGGACCGAGAAACGCCCGGCTCTATTGGGTTTTCGCAAGTCGCGATCAAATGGCGGAGAGGGAGGGATTCGAACCCCCGATAGGCTTGCACCTATGCCGCATTTCGAGTGCGGTGCATTCAACCACTCTGCCACCTCTCCAGTGGTCCGGGTGATTTGCGCCACCCGCGGTCGGGGCGTGTTCTAGGCGAGGATGGCGGGACAGACAAGGCGCTGCAATAATATTTCCGTCACCGCTGCCTCGTACCGCCGAAACACCGGGCCAACATGAGAAAGTGCGCGGAAACAAGGCGCTAGCAGGACACCTCGGGTTCGTCGGCGCACGCGCGAACCAGCCGGAGCAGGAGCGGGCCATGGAGCATGTGACGATTCGAGCCAATGGTGCGGCGTTCCACGTCGCGCGGATCGGGACGGGCAAGCCGCTGCTGCTGCTGCACGGCTGGCCGGAGTTCTGGCTGACCTGGAAGCCTGTCATGGCGCGGCTCGCCGGCCGCTACGCCCTGATCGCCCCCGACCTGCGCGGCTTCGGCGACAGCGACAAGCCGCCCGGCGCGTATGGCCCCGATCAGCATACCGACGACATGCTGGCGCTGCTGGACGCGCTCGGCGTCGACAAGGCCGGCGTGGTCGGCCACGACGTCGGCGGTGCCGTGATGCAGCCCCTCGCCCGCAAGGCGCCCGAGCGCATCGCCGGACTATTTTTCTTCGATTTCGTCTATCCCGGCATCGGGCCGCGGATGGCCGCGCCCGACCGGCTGAACCACATCTGGTACCAGTCGTTCCACCAGATGGAGGTGGCGCCCGCGCTGGTCGGCGCCAGCAGAGACAGCTGCCGCACCTATATCGGCCATTTCCTGCACCACTGGTCGCACCGCAAGGCCGCGTTCGACGACGTGATCGACGACTTCGCCGACAATTTCTTCAAGCCCGGCAATCTCGCCGGCGGCTTTGCGCATTATCGCGCGTCACATGCGGCGCGCGTGAAGATGATGCAGGGCGAAGCCCCCATGCTGCCGCCGATCACTGTGCCGACCTGCATCCGCTGGGCCGAGCACGATCCGCTGTTTCCCTATGCCTGGACCGACCGGCTCGGGGAGACCTTCTCCAATCTGGATATGAAGATGTTTCCCGATGTCGGGCATTTCCCGCATCGCGAGGACCCCGACCGCGCGGCCGCCGAGATCGCCGGCTTCTTCGAGCGGATCAATTGGAGGTAGAAAGTGGTGGGACCGCCAGGACGCGACAAAAACTGGCGGTCCCGTGCCGCTTCTTAATATTGCTGGCCGGGAAGTGCGGCTTCGCCGGTCGGCGGGAGCGACACGGGCCACGGTAGCGACCAACGCCGAAACGGCAACGCGAACCCGATCTTAACCTAACCGATCAACCTTACCGCGCGTAGTCCGGGGCCGCTGTAATCACGGATGAATTTGTCCCGGATTGCACGGAGCCTGTCATCGGGCGCGCGTTCGCGCGACCCGTTGGCTTCATCCGGGCACCGCACGCTCCAACCTCCCCTTGAAAAGGGGAAGTCGCTTTGCTCGCCAGAGCAAAGCGGGTGGGGATCTCCTCTCTCCGCAAACAGCATCGCCTGTGGCTAACCCCCATCCCGACCTTCCCCCTTTCAGGGGGAAGGAGAAGGCAGACCGTAGCCCGGATGGAGCGCGCGCGATCGCTGCAGCCCGCGCGGCTCAAGCGTCGGCCTTCTTGGCTTTTTTGGACTTTTTCTCGCTCTTTTCGCTCTCGTCGTCCTTGTCTTTCTTCTCGGCCTTCTTCTCGTCCTTGCCGTTCTCCCGCTTGCGATTGGTGTAGCGGGCATTGCCAAGCCCGGTTCCGATCGTCAGCACGCCCCAGCGCGCGACGTCCTGCATGAACGGGACCTCGGCCAGCCCCTGCACCACGCCGTCGTTGTGCATCACGATCGCGGTGTCATGATCGCCGATCTGCGGGATCGCCTCGACCAGACTCGCCGGCAAGTTGAATTTGCTGCTCTCCCAATTGCCGGGCAGGTTCTGCGCCCCCTTTTCGATCGATCCGTCCTCATTGATGACGCCGGGACAGGCGATGCCGATGAACGGCGCGAGCTTGAGATTCTCCTTCTCGGCGGCGGCAATCAACTCCTTCAGCATCTTCACCAGCCGCTTCACCGCACCCTCGCGCGTCGGCTCGTCATCGGCGTGGCGCCATAGCTCCGATTTCCAGACCGCCGCCTTGGAGAGATCGGGCGCCTTCTTCCAGCGCGTCTCGACAACGCCGCAGCGGATATTGGTGCCGCCGATGTCGACGGCGAGGACGCCGTCATGGGCCTCGAAAATCCACGATGGCGCGAGATGCAGCGTGCCGATCAGGCCGGCATCGTCGGGGTGAAAGCGGATCGGCACCATGTCGACCTTGAAATCCTCCGACTTCAGGATGATCTCGGTGCGCGCGATGGCGAGTTCGCCGAGCCTGGAGTCGCGGAAGCCGCCGCCGACCACGATGCGCTCGGTCCTGGCCCAGGCCTTGGTGTTGAGGAAGCGCCGCGTGACATAGGCAAGCTCCTGGGCAAACTCCTCAATCGCGCTGTGCACGACCGCGGAGGCCTCGGTGTCGTCGCCGACCAGCAGTTCATCGAGCTTCTTCTTGCTGATCTTGTCCGACGGCTCGTCGCCGAACGGGTCTTCGTCGGATTTGCGCAGCGGCTTGCGCCAGCGGTCGAGGATCTTGCGGAACGCGCCCTTGGAGGCGCGATCGCCGAGAAAGCCCTCGTCGTCCTTCAGCTCGATGTTGAAGCTGTCAATGTCGACAGACGGCAGCCGCGCGGCACCGTGGTGCGCGATGCCCGTGGTCAATCCAGTGTCTTCGGCCATTTGCCCGTGCCTGCCCGCTTGAGGTTGGGTCGTTAACGGCGGGGAACCCGATTGGTTGCTTGCGCGCCGGCCCCATTCGATGGACGGAATTGCCGGCGAAACCGGCTCCATGGGTGCGGCGGACACCCTGGGCCAGCCCGTGCCAGACCATCCGTCGCCAGAGCGGACCGCGACCCGGGCGCAGGCTTGAGTCGCCAATCCGGGCCAAAACCATGCCAAACCCTTCATTTTTGGCCGGTTTTTGCCCTGCTTTACCTTGACTCTCGGTCGTTTGCGGCTATAAGTCCCCCATCCGGCGCGGGGATTTCTCGCGCCGATTGTTTTTGTGCGGACCATTTGGGAATTCATTCCCTTCGCACGAGACACGCAACCCATAGCGACTGAACAAAAAGCCGACCCGGGCGAACCGTCCGAGGCCGGGATCGAACACGAAGGAATCAAACGATGTTCGCAGTCATCAAAACCGGCGGCCGGCAGTACCGTGTCGTTCCGAATGATGTACTCGAGATAGGCAAGATCGCCGGCGATGTCGGCACGATCGTGCAGCTTGGCGAAGTTCTGGTGCTCGGCGGTGACACGCCGGTGCTGGGAACGCCCACCGTGGCAGGCGCGTCCGTTGCAGCCGAAGTGCTGCAGCACAAGCGCGGTGACAAGGTGATTGCGTTCAAGAAGCGTCGCCGCAAGAATTCACGCCGCAAGCGCGGCTATCGGGATGAGCTCACGGTGCTTCGCATCACCGAGATCCTCGCCGATAACGCCAAGCCGACCGTCGGCCCGCGGCCGAAGAAGGAAAAGGTCGCAGCGCCCGCCGATGGCGAGGACGCCGCGCCGAAGGCGGCCAAGAAGAAGGCGCCCGCAAAGGCGCCGGTCGCCAAGAAGGCTCCGGCCAAGAAGGCCGCGGCCAAGGCTTAAGAAGAAGTGATCGTCGCGCTTTCAGATGTGAAGCGTGACAAAACGTGAAATGATTCCGTCAAGGAATTGATCTAGAGATCAAAGCGAAGTCGGAGACGAGCCATGGCTCACAAAAAAGCAGGCGGTTCATCGCGTAACGGACGTGATTCCAAGGGCAAGCGCCTTGGCATCAAGGCGTTCGGTGGCGAGCGCGTGATCCCCGGAAACATCATCGCGCGTCAGCGCGGCACCACCTGGCATCCCGGCCTTAATGTCGGCATGGGCACCGACCACACTCTCTTCGCCAAGATTGAGGGTCATGTCGAGTTCCGTGCCAAGGCCAACGGCCGCACATTCGTATCGGTTATCCCGATGGCGGAAGCGGCCGAATAGACGGTGGACACATACGAGTCCGCCGGGTCCTGTTGAACCGGCGGAGTCGCAAAGGGCTCCAAGGGGAGGCGGGATAACCGGCCTCCCCTTTTTGTTGCGCGCGTTCCACTTCGACCGCGCGTGACGTTCCAAGCGTTGCGTACCGATTTTTTCGCATCACAGGAGCTCGACATGTTGCAGGACATCCCGACGCCGACCTTGCGCGAGGCAAGAGCTTGCGTCCTCGAGACCGAACGGCTGACATTGCGCAAGCCGACGCTCGCGGACGTAAAAGCAATCGCACGCCTCGCCAATGACCGCCGCATCGCGGAGAACACCCGCCGCCTGCCGCATCCCTATACCCAGGATGATGCCATCGACTTCGTGCGTGCGCTCGGCGCCGGCGGACGCGAAACCGTTTTCCTGATCGAGAACAATCACACGCCGATCGGCATGGTCGGCATCGACTGGCGCGAGGAGACGTCGGCCGAACTCGGCTACTGGCTCGGCGTCGACTATTGGGGCCAGGGTTTCGGCACCGAGGCCGCACGCGCGGTGATCGATTACTTCTTCGAGGAGTTCGATCTCGACCAGCTGATCTCGGGCGCCCGCGTCGTCAATCCGTCGTCGCGCAATATCCTCGAGAAGTGCGGCTTCCAGTGGGGCGGCGTCGAGCTGCACCGCTTCGAGGCGCTGGGCTCGTCGAGCCCGGTCGACTGCTTCCGCCTGTCGCGCGGCGTCTGGACATCGCTGAAGCGCTGGAACAACTCGACCCGGCGGGAGAGCTGAGTCTTCTGATCTTCACCCTCCCCTGGAGGGGAGGGTCGACGCGAATGCAATGAGCGGCGGGGTGGGGTGACGGTCTCTCCACTCGGGGGCTGCCCGTGTTGAGAGATCACCCCACCCCGTCTCACATTTCGCTACGCTCAATGTGATCCAACCCTCCCCCTCCAGGGGAGGGTGAGAATCAGGCCGGCGGATTCACCGCGGAGTCCGTGCGTCCAAGCTGCTGTTCGCGCACGAAGATGTAGAGGCCGGCCGCGATGATAACAGCGGCACCGACGATGGTGGCCCAGGACGGCACGTCGCCGAACACTACGAAGCCGAAGATCACCGCCCAGACGATCATCGAATACTGGTAGGGCACCACCACGCTCGCCGGCGCGAGTTTCAGCGAACGATTGACGCAAAGCAGCGCCGCGACCGAGATGATGCCGGCGGTGAAGAACAGCGCGAGGCTGCCGGCTGACGGCGTCACCCAGCCGAACGGCGAGAGCACGAGGCCCAGGATGAAGGTGCCGCCGAATTGCGACGTCGCCAGCACGATATCGGGGGTCGCGCGCAGCGAGCGCGTGATCAGCATCAGCACCGCAAACGACAGGCTGCCGCCAAGCGCGATCATCGCCGGCCAGCTGATCGTCTGGGCCGACGGCCGGAGCGCGATCAACACCCCGCAGAAACCGACCAGGATCGCGGTCCAGCGCCGCCAGCCGATATGCTCGCCGAGCACGAGGCCCGACATCGCGGTGACGAAGATCGGTCCGGCCAGATAGTAGGTGATGACGTCGGCGAGCGGCAGATAGACGGTCGCCAGGAAGAACGCCGCAACCTCCACCGTCGACAGCGTGACCCGCAGCAATTGCAGCCACGGCCGTTCCAGATGCAGAAAATCCGCGCGCCGCTGCCATACGATCGGCAACAGCACGAGCAGCGCCGCGCAGGCGCGCAGCCACAGCAATTGCCCGACCGAATAGGTGGCGACGATGAATTTGCCCATCGCGTCGCCGAACGAGAACATGAAGATCGACAGCAGCATCAACCCGATGCCGGCGAGCCGCGCCGATCGATCGTCGTAGGAGGACAGCTTTGCGAACAGGCTCATGAATCGACTTGCGCTTTCTTTTGTCGGGCCTGGCCAGGGACGGCGTCGCTTCCGCTCGCCTATGCCCGAGTCGTCCGGTTTTAAAGGCGTGGATGCCCGGGACAAGCCCGGGCATGACGAATTGAACGGATTGCCGCACCTGCGCCGCTGCGATACCGGTAGCTCATCCGGCAACAAAAAGAGCAGGAAACGCCGCATGAGCGAATTCGACCCCACCCAGCATCGCATGGTCCCCGCGCAGCGCTGGTTCGAGGATTTCGTGCTCGGCGAGCGCTTCGTGATTCCGAGCCGGACCCAGACCTCGGCGGTGTTCGCGGCGTTCCAGACCGCCAGCGGCGACACCCATCCGATCCATTACGACGTCGAATATTGCCGCGCGCGCGGCATGCCTGATCTGCTCGCCCACGGCTTCCAGACCCTGGTGCACACCGCGCCCGGCGCCGGATTGTTTCCCTATGTCGTGGAGGAATCGCTGATCGGCTTCCTCGAGCAATCGAGCAAGTTCCTGAAGCCGGTCTATGCCGGCGATACCATCTACCCCTCGCTGGAGGTGATCGAGCTGTCACCGGGTAAGACCACCGGCGTCGTGACGCTGCGCTCGACCGTGCACAACCAGCGCCGCGAGCTGGTGCTGGAGGGGATGCAGAAATTCCTGGTCCGGCGCAGACCCGGCTAGGAGCGTGATCCAGAAAAGTGTGAAGCGGTTTTCCCCCGCGACGAACGCATAGCGTTTGCGCGGAGATCATGCTCAAACAAGGAGCTTGGGCCGTAAAAAGGCCCGAAAATTAAGGCTTTTCGCTGAAGTCAGGGCCTTTCCGGGTTGCCGCCGCGGCCACCCTGCCCTAACTAGTGAAAATCATGAAATTCCTCGATGAAGCCAAGGTCTATATTCGCTCGGGCGACGGCGGTAACGGCTGCGTCGCGTTCCGGCGCGAGAAGTTCATCGAGTTCGGCGGTCCGTCCGGCGGCAATGGCGGCCGCGGCGGCGACGTCATCATCGAGTCCGTCGACGGACTGAACACGCTGATCGACTATCGCTACCAGCAGCACTTCAAGGCGCAGAAGGGCGGCAATGGCATGGGCAAGGACCGCCATGGCGCCAACGGCAAGTCGATCGTGCTGAAAGTGCCGGTCGGCACCCAGGTGTTCGACGAGGACCGCGAGACGCTGCTGCACGACTTCACCGAGCTCGGCGAGACCTTCGTGCTGGCCAAGGGCGGCAATGGCGGCTTCGGCAACGCGCATTTCAAATCCTCCACCAACCGCGCGCCGCGCAACGCCAATCCCGGCGCGCCGGGCGAAGAGCGCTGGATCTGGCTGCGGCTCAAGCTGATCGCCGATGCCGGGCTGGTCGGCCTGCCCAATGCCGGCAAATCGACCTTCCTGTCGGTGGTCAGCGCGGCGCGGCCGAAGATCGCCGACTATCCCTTCACCACGCTGCATCCGCAGCTTGGCGTGGTGAATTTCGGCGGCCGCGAATTCGTGCTCGCCGACATCCCCGGGCTGATCGAAGGCGCGCATGAAGGCGCCGGGCTCGGCGACCGCTTCCTCGGCCATGTCGAGCGCTGCCGCGTGCTGCTGCATCTGGTCGATGCGACATGCGAGCATGCCGGCAAGGCCTACAAGACGGTGCGCACTGAGCTCGAAGCCTATGAGGGCCAGCTCGCCGACAAGATCGAGATCGTCGCGCTCAACAAGATCGACGCGGTCGCGCCCGACGAACTGAAGAAGCAGAAGGACCGCCTCAAGCGGGCGGCGAAGAAGACCCCGCTGTTGCTGTCAGGCGCGACCGGCGAAGGCGTGCAGGATGCGCTGCGCGCGCTGGTCGACGTGATCGGCGAGGCGCCGGTGTCCAACAAGGCCAAGGGTCAGGCGGAGCCGTGGGCGACGCCGGTGCCGCAGGGTTGAACGGCACACATCGATTTTCCGAGCCACCTCGTGGCGCCTCTTGCTTCCACCTCCCTGCCAGACCGAACCCATGAAACGCCCCGCGCTCAAGAACTTTCGCCGCATCGTCGTCAAGGTCGGCTCGTCGCTGCTGGTCGATTCGCAGGCCGGCGAGGTGCGCGCGTCCTGGCTCGCCGCGCTGGTCGACGACATCGCAAAGCTCCACAAGCGAGGCTGCGAGGTCATGGTGGTGTCGTCGGGCTCGATCGCGCTCGGCCGCAGCCGCCTGAAGCTGCCGCGCGGCCCGCTGAAGCTGGAAGAGAGCCAGGCCGCCGCAGCGGTCGGCCAGATCGCGTTGGCGCGGATCTGGTCGGAGGTACTCGGAGATCACGGCATCGGCGCCGGGCAGATCCTGGTGACGCTGCAGGACACCGAGGAGCGCCGCCGCTATCTCAACGCGCGCTCGACGATCGCCAAGCTGCTGGAATGGGGCGCGGTGCCCGTCATCAACGAGAACGACACGGTCGCCACGACAGAGATCCGCTATGGCGACAATGATCGCCTCGCCGCCCGCGTCGCCACCATGGCGAGTGCGGATCTGCTGATCCTGCTGTCGGATATCGACGGCCTCTACACCGCGCCGCCCGCGGTCGATCCCGACGCCAGGCTGATCCCGGTGGTCGAAAGCATCACCTCGGAGATCGAGGGGATGGCCGGCTCGGCCGGGTCCGAGCTGTCGCGCGGCGGCATGACCACCAAGATCGAGGCCGCGAAGATCGCGACCACGGCCGGCACCCATATGCTGATCGCCTCCGGCAAGATCGAGCATCCGCTTGCTGCGATCGCCGATGGCGGCCGCTGCACCTGGTTCCTGACCCCCGCCAATCCCGTCACCGCGCGCAAGCGCTGGATCGCGGGCTCGCTCGAGCCGAAGGGCACGCTGACCATCGATGCCGGCGCGGTCGCGGCGCTGCGCGCCGGCAAGAGCCTGCTGCCGGCCGGCGTGATCCGGGTCGACGGCCAGTTCGCCCGCGGCGATGCCGTGGTGGTGCGCGGCCCCGACACCCATGAGATCGGCCGCGGCCTGGTCGCCTACGACGCCGAGAACGCCGAGAAGATCATGGGCCGCTCCTCGCCCGATGTGATGGCCATTCTGGGCATCAGCGGCCGATCCGAGATGATCCATCGCGACGACCTCGTGATCGGCCCGGCCGGGGCGATCCCGCCCAAATAGGCCCAAATAACTTGCTGGGCCGAGCGGGCGGCCTGCCGCCCATCTGCCATGCCGGTTCCGTGCCTCGCCACCCTTCAATTGCCATGCTAGAACATGGCCTTAGTCCAAAGCTGGTAGTTTCATGAGCGCCCCCCTGAAGGCGATCGACGGCAACGCCGATCTCACCGCCCTGATGACCGACCTCGCCGCCAAGGCGCGCGCCGCCGCGCGTGTGCTGGCGCTGGCGCCGCCGGAGCAGAAGGACCGGGCGCTCGCGGCGATCGAACGCGCGATCCGCGCCAATGCGCCGGCCATCCTCGCCGCCAATGCCGAGGATGTCGCCGAGGCGCGCGCGAGCGGCATGACCTCTGCCTTCGTCGACCGCCTGACCCTGACGCAGGCGCGCGTCGCCAGCATGGCCGATGGCGTTGCGACCGTACGCGAGATCATTGATCCGGTCGGCGCCGTCACCGAAAGCTGGCAGCGGCCGAACGGCATGACCATCGAGCGCGTCCGCGTGCCGCTCGGCGTCATCGGCGTGATCTTCGAGAGCCGGCCCAACGTCGCCGCCGACGCCGGCGTGCTGTGCCTGAAGTCCGGCAACGCCGTGATCCTGCGCGGCGGCTCGGACAGTTTCCGCTCCTGCCGCGCGATCCATGATTGCCTGGTGCAGGGCCTGCGTGAAGCCGGCCTGCCTGAGGCCGCGATCACCCTGGTACCGACCCGTGACCGTGCGGCCGTCGGCCTGATGCTGACGGGATTGAACGGCGGCATCGATGTGATCGTGCCGCGCGGCGGCAAGAGTCTGGTCGCACGCGTCGAGGCGGAAGCACGCGTTCCGGTGTTCGCGCATCTCGAGGGCGTCAACCACATCTACGTCGATGCCAGCGCAAGGCTCGATATGGCCAAGGCGGTCGTGCTGAACGCCAAGATGCGCCGTCCCGGTGTCTGCGGCGCCGTCGAGACCCTGCTGGTCGATCGCAAGGCTGCCGGGACGCAGCTGAAACCGCTGGTCGAGCTGCTGATCGATGCAGGCTGCGAGGTGCGCGGCGACGACGTCGTGCAGGGCGTCGATGCCAGGGTGAAGCCCGCATCCGACGAGGACTGGGACACGGAATATGAGGACGCCATCATCTCGGCGAAGATCGTCGACGGTCTCGATGAAGCGATTGCGCATATTCAAAATCACGGCTCGCATCACACCGATGCGATCGTGACGGAGGATGCCGCGGCCGCGCAAAGATTTCTCAACGAGGTCGATTCGGCGATCGTGCTGCACAACGCCTCGACCCAGTTCGCCGACGGCGGCGAGTTCGGCTTCGGCGCGGAGATCGGAATTGCGACCGGCAAATTCCACGCCCGCGGGCCTGTCGGCGCCGAGCAGCTGACGAGCTTCAAGTACCGCATCCACGGCACCGGGCAGACGCGGCCGTGATCATTGTCGCACGCGCACGGTAAGCCATTGCAGCAAGCATCGACCGTGTCGTTATCCGCAGCCCAGGCGCTTCCGTTCTATACCAACGGCATGCGCATCGGGCTGCTTGGCGGCTCGTTCAATCCGCCGCACGCCGCGCATCGCGCCATCAGCCTGTTCGCGCTCAAGCGATTGCAGCTCGACCGCGTGTGGTGGCTGCTGACGCCGGGCAATCCGCTGAAGAACCATGACGGCCTGCACGCGCTTGCCGAGCGCGCCGAGGCCGCGCGCCGCGTTGCCGACGATCCGCGCATCGACATCAGCTGTCTCGAAGCTGTCATCGGCACCCGCTACACTGTGGACACGATCATCCACTTGCGCCGCCGTGTCTCCGGCGTGCACTTCGTCTGGATCATGGGCGCTGACAATCTCGCGCAATTTCATCGCTGGAAAGATTGGCGGCGCATCGCGTCCGATGTGCCGATTGCCGTGATCGACCGTCCGCCCCAGAGCTTCCGCGCCCTTGCCGCACCGGCGGCGCAGGCGCTCACGCGCTATCGCATGCCCGAAAATCAGGCGACACGGTTGGCCCACCAGCAGGCGCCGGCGTGGGTGTTCCTGACAGGAATGAAATCCAATCTGTCTTCGACCGGCCTTCGGAACCCGGACGGGAGCTGGAGAACGGCATGAAGCGCAAAAGGGTTACTGGAATATTGAAACCATTAACCCCACATGCGTAGTATGGCGCGTGGGGCCGAGGATTCGGCACCCGCGATACAGTGAAAGGAATGGTCCCTGGCCACATCTGTATTGTCAAAGTCTGTTTTACCCAAGGTTCCAAAGACTGCGCGTAAAACATCGACGAAAACCGCGGCCTTGCAGGCGCAACCGGACGCCGACAAACCGGATGCCAACAAGACGCTGAGCCTGATCCTCTCCCGCCTCGAGGACATGAAGGCGGAAGAGACGGTCACCATCGACCTTCGGGGCAAATCCGCATATTCCGACTACATGATCGTCACCACCGGCCGGGTTAACCGGCACGTTGGCGCGATCGCGGAAAATGTGACGAAAAGCCTCAAGGAGAACGGGGTCAAGAACATCCATGTCGAGGGCTTGCCCAACTGCGACTGGGTGCTGATCGATTCCGGCGAGGTGATCGTGCACGTGTTCAGGCCCGAGGTGCGCGAGTTCTACAACCTCGAACGGTTGTGGACTCAGAACCCGGCGGTCGCGGCGGTCTAAGGGGTATCGAAGCCGATGCGAATCGGCTGCAGCGCAGCTAGTCTGCGTTGATGCGTCTCGTCGTGATCTGCATCGGTCGTCTGAAACAGGGCCCTGAACGGGAGCTCGCCGAGCGTTACCGCGAGCGCTTCGAGGATATCGGTCGCAAGCTCGGGTTTCGCGGCCTCGAGATCCACGAGATCGCGGAAAGCCGCGCGCGCGACGCGGGAGCGCGGATCGCCGAGGAGGCTGCGGCGATCTCCGCATTGCTGCCTGAGAAGCACGCGCTGGTCGCGCTCGACGAACGCGGCAAGAGCATCGACAGCGCGAGCTTTGCCCAGCAGCTCGGCCGCTGGCGCGACGAGGGAACAGCACATACTGTCTTCGTGATCGGCGGTGCGGACGGACTTTCGCCTGAATTGCAGCGCAAGGCTTTGTTGCGAATTGCATTCGGCTCCGCGACCTGGCCGCATCAAATGGTCCGCGTCATGCTTCTGGAACAGATTTATCGCGCCGCAACCATTTTGGCCGGCCACCCCTATCATCGCGCGTAAGGCGTGGTGACGGACAGTCGAAACCACTGAACTCACGCGAATGCAGCACAAGCGGGACACAGCTTCGTATTCGGCTTCGCATGCCGGCACCGCGCGCCGCCGCCGGCTGCCGGCATCGCTGCCGCTGTCGATCGCGATATTCGCCGCATATCCGCTGGCCGCGGCGCACGCGCAGGCGACACCACCCGCACAACAGCCCGCGCCGCCCGCACAGCAGGCCGCAACCGCGGAGACATCTCCCGATGCAATCAAGCAACGCGAGCAGGAACTCGAGGCCGCGCGCGAGCAGCAGCGCAAGGCGACCGAGCTGCAGGAGAAGCTGAAGGCCGACATCGCCGCGATCGGCCAGGACCGCAGCAAGCTCAATCAGCAGCTGATCGACATTGCCGGCCAGGTGCGCGGCGTCGAGACGCGGATCGCCGACGCCGAGGCACGCCTGCAGCCGCTCGACGGCCGTGAGCGCGAGATCCGCGCCTCGCTCGATTCACGCCGCTCCGAGGTGATCGAGGTGCTGGCCGCGCTGCAGCGCGCTGGACGACGCACGCCGCCGGCGCTGCTGGTGCGGCCCGAGGACGCGCTGCAATCGCTGCGCACCGCGATGCTGCTCGGCGCCGTGGTGCCGGAGTTGCGCGTCCGCGCCGAGAAGCTTGCGACCGATCTCGGCGAGCTGGTGGCGCTGCGCAAGACCATCTCGACCGAGCGCGACGCGCTGGCGGCCGACCGCGACAAGCTGAGGGAAGACCAGACCCGGCTGGCGGCGCTGGTCGACGAACGCCAGCGGCAACAGAGCGCGGCCGAAAAGGACATGGAGGCCGAAGGCGCCCGCGCCATCGCGCTGTCCAAGCAGGCCGACAATCTGCAGACCCTGATCGCCAAGATGGAGCAGGACCTCAAGAGCGCGGCCAAGGCCGCCGCCACGGCCAGCCTCCAGGGGGCGCCGGCGACGATTAACGGCAAGCCGAATCTGGGGGCGCTCAAGGACCCGGCCCGCATGAGCCCGGCGGTCGCTTTCGCCTCGGCCAAAGGCCTGTTCTCCTATCCCGTAAATGGCACCAAGATTCGCGAATTTGGCGGTTCCGACGGCGCCGGGGGCGTACAAAAAGGCATTTCTTTGGCGGCCAAGCCGGGCGCGCAGGTCACAACCCCGTGTGACGGCTGGGTTGTTTACGCTGGTCCTTTCCGTAGCTATGGACAACTCTTGATCCTCAATGCCGGGGGCGGGTATCATGTCCTGATCGCCGGGATGGAGCGTATTTCGGTAAACATCGGCCAGTTTGTACTTACGGGGGAGCCGGTTGCGACCATGGGGTCGACGTCCCAAGTTGCATCCATTCTCGCGACAAATGCGAGCCAGCCAGTGCTCTATGTCGAGTTCCGGAAAGACGGCACTCCAATCGATCCAGGTCCATGGTGGGCCGCAAATGAAGGCGAAAAGGTTCGCGGATGATGCGCAAGACTTCGGTAATTCTCCTTAGCGCCGCCACCGGCGCGGCCCTGACGCTTTTCGTCACGCAGCCCCGCGCTGTGCTGATGGGATCGAGCGCGCGCGCCGCGACGTCGGACACCTATCGCCAGCTCAATCTGTTCGGCGACGTGTTCGAGCGGGTGCGCAGCGACTATGTCGAGAAGCCCGACGACAGCAAGCTGGTCGAATCCGCAATCTCCGGCATGCTGACCGGCCTCGACCCGCACTCGAGCTACATGGACGCCAAGAGCTTCCGCGACATGCAGGTGCAGACCCGCGGCGAGTTCGGCGGCCTCGGCATCGAGGTCACGATGGAAGACGGCCTGATCAAGGTCGTCTCGCCGATCGACGACACCCCGGCCTCGAAGGCCGGCATCATGGCCAACGACATCATCACGACCCTCGACGACGAGGCCGTGCAGGGCCTGACCTTGAACCAGGCCGTCGAGAAGATGCGCGGTCCGGTCAACACCAAGATCAAGCTCAAGATCATCCGCAAGGGCCAGGACAATCCGATCGACGTCACGCTGGTGCGCGACAACATCCGCGTCCGCTCGGTGCGCGCGCGCGTCGAGGCCGACGACATCGCCTATATCCGCATCACCACCTTCAACGAGCAGACCACCGAAGGCCTGAAGAAGGAGATCGCCAATCTGCAGGGCCAGATCGGCGACAAGCTGAAGGGCTACATCATCGATCTCCGCAACAATCCGGGCGGCCTGCTCGAAGAGGCGGTCACGGTGTCCGACTCCTTCCTGGAGCGTGGCGAGATCGTCTCGACCCGCGGTCGCAATGCCGAGGAAACCCAGCGCCGCGCCGCCCATCCGGGCGACCTGACCAAGGGCAAGCCGGTGATCGTGCTGATCAACGGCGGCTCGGCATCGGCCTCCGAAATCGTCGCCGGCGCGTTGCAGGACCACAAGCGGGCGACGCTGGTCGGCACCCGTTCGTTCGGCAAGGGCTCGGTGCAGACCATCATCCCGCTCGGCTCGGGCAATGGCGCGCTGCGCCTGACCACCGCGCGCTACTACACGCCGTCGGGCAAGTCGATCCAGGCCAAGGGCATCGTGCCCGACATTGAGGTGCTGCAGGACGTGCCGGAAGAGCTGAAGGCGCGCACCGACACCAAGGGCGAAGCCTCGCTGCGCGGCCATCTGAAGAACGACGGCGACGAGAAGACCGGCTCGCAGTCCTACGTCCCGCCGGACGACAAGGACGACAAGGCGCTGAAGATGGCCGACGACCTGCTGCATGGCATCAAGTCGACCTCGAGCGCGCCGGCGGCGCCGGAGGCTGCGCGCGACAAGGCCGCGGTCGACAAGCCGGGCAACAAGGCCGCGAACTGATTTAATCCGATCGATTCGGCGAACAGGGCGGCCCGCGGGCCGCCCTTTCTGCTTTCGGTGTCCACCCGTAACCGTGCTTTGCCGGGGAGGCCGGCGCGCGGGAATGCACCGCATCGTGCTATCGTTCGCGCTGTTGATTCGGGGAGGGTCATGGCAGAAGCGGCCGACGAACTGAGCACGCCGCTTGGGCAGAATGCCGTGGGCAGGACGCGCCGGTTTCACCTGCCATTCACGGCGATGCAGGCGTTCGCCGTGCTGCTCGGGCTCGTGCTGGTCGGCTTTGTCGGCATCGCGCTGTTCAACGACAACCCGCTCGGGGGCGAGCCGATCGCCCGTGTCACGCTCCGCAATCCCCCGCCCGCCGCCGCTGACGACAAGCACGCTCCAGCCGGCCAGGTGACGGCCGAACCGGCTGCCAAATCCGCCGCCAAGGCGCCGGCCACAGCCAGTGACGCGAGGACTGTCACCATCATCGACGGCTCCAGCGGCAAGCGTCAGGACGTGGTGATCGGCGCCGGCGACCCGGCCGACAAGGCCGATGGCGATACGCCGCCCCTCGCGATGACCGGCATCGATCCGCGCCTGCTGGAAAAGTCACGCTACGGCATGATCCCGGTGGTCGCCGACGGCCTGAAGCCGTTCACGGTCTACGCGGCCGAGGCCGACCGCGCCAAGGCCGCCCGGATGCCCGTGGTCGCCATCGTGGTCGCCGGCCTCGGCGTCGGCGCCGCCAAGACCACCGACGCCATCATGAAGCTGCCGCCGGCGGTGACGCTGGCCTTCACGCCCTATGGCTCCGATCCGGGCAAGCTTGCGGAACGCGCCCGGTCCCAGCGCCACGAGATCCTGCTGCAGATCCCGATGGAGCCGTTCGACTATCCCGACAACGATCCCGGGCCGCAAACCCTGCTGACCACGCTGAGCAGCGAGCAGAACCTCGACCGCTTCTATTGGCACCTGAGCCGCCTGCAGGGCTATGCCGGGATCGCCAATTTCATGGGAGGCCGGTTCGTTGCGGCCGATCCCGTGATGCAGCCCATCGTCCGCGAAGCGGCCAAGCGCGGCCTGAGCTATTTCGACGACGGTTCCACCCCGCGTAGCGTCGCGCAGACCCTCTCCGCGGGCCAGTCATTGCCGTTCGCCAAAGCCGATTTCGCCATCGACGCGGTGCCGACGTCGGCGGAAATCGACCGCGCGCTGGTCAAGCTGGAAACGATCGCCAAGGAACGCGGCACGGCGGTGGGCGTCGCCTCGGCGTTGCCGGTCTCGATCGAGCGGCTCGGCGCCTGGCTCAAGACACTGGACTCCAAGGGCATTATGCTTGTGCCATTGACAACGGCGATGCTGAAATCAAAATCGGGCTAAAGATCAATCCGTTGGTGCTGCTCGAGACCTTGCCGGGGGGCCGGGTCGGGCGGCTCCAGAAAATGTGCGAGGTAGCGGCAGCATGGCACGTTATGAAGACCTGCCCTATCGAACCTGCGTCGGCATCATGCTGCTGAATACAGCGGGGCTAGTCTTCATCGGACGCCGCGCGGGCGGCATCGAGCATGTCGACGACGCGCATGTCTGGCAGATGCCGCAAGGCGGCGTCGATCCCGGCGAGGATACGTTTCAAGCCGCGCGGCGCGAGCTCTATGAGGAGACCAGCATCAAGTCCGTGGAGAAGCTCGGCGAGGTCTCGGACTGGCTGATCTATGACATCCCGCGCACCGTCGCGGGCCGCGCCTGGAAGGGCCGCTATCGCGGACAGCGGCAAAAGTGGTTCGCGTTGCGCTTCACCGGCGATGAGAACGAGATCAACGTCGCCAATCCGGGCGGCGGCCACAAGGCCGAGTTCATCACCTGGCGCTGGGAGCCGATGAAGAATCTGCCGGGGCTGATTGTGCCGTTCAAGCGTCCGGTCTATGAGCGCGTCGTGAAGGAATTTGCCGGTCTCGCAGCCAAGTAGCCGGCCAGGTCAACGCGCGACGTACCCACCGAGATGTCATCAGATAAGCCCTATCGCCCCAATGTGGGCATCGCGCTGTTCAACGCCGCCGGACGCGTGCTGATCGGCCACCGGATCAAGGACGACGGTCCGGAGATCGTGCTGCCCGGCCTCGAATGGCAGATGCCGCAGGGCGGCATCGACGCCGGCGAGGATCCGCGCCAGGCCGTGATGCGCGAATTGTGGGAGGAGACCGGGGCGGTCAACGCCGACTATCTCGGCGAGACCGACTGGATGACCTACGAATTCCCCGCCTATGACGGGCCGGCATCGCACCGGCTGGCCAGCTTCCGCGGCCAGCGCCAGAAATGGTTTGCGCTGCGCTTCACCGGACGCGACGAGGAGATCGATCCGTTGACGCCGCGCAACGGCCAGCCCGCCGAATTCGATCAATGGCGCTGGGAGCGCCTCGACCGCGTTGCCGATCTCGTGGTGCCGTTCCGCCGCGATGTCTATCGCGCGGTCGCGACCCGGTTCGCGGAATTCGCCGGCTGATCCTGCGGCGGAATGCGCCGCGCGTCGCCCGGCGTCATGCCGTAGGTCGAGCGGAAGACGCGATAGAAGGTCGCGATGCTGTCGAAGCCGCACGAGAACGCGATCTCGTCGATGCTGCGCTCCCGCATGGCGTAGAGCGCGCGCCTCGCCGCCTTCAACCTTGCCGCCGTCAGCGTCCGCGCAAATGACAGGCCGGTCGGCTCGAACAACGCATGCAATTGCCGCAGTGAGATGCCGAGCTCGGCGGCAACCGCGGCCGGCGTGAGCGAGGCGCGATGCAGGTCCCGGAACAGAATTTCGCGGGCGGCATGAAGGTAACCGGCATGCAGCGCGGCACGGATTTCGTCCTGACGTGGCCGCACGCGTCCGCGCGCGAGCAGCGCCAGGCGCACCATGTGAGCAACGTCGCCAGCGAACTGCCCGGCTAGCGCGAGATCTCGCGTCATCGAGCGGAACATGGCGCCGACAAGCCGGGTCAGGCTCGCATCGCGCGCCAGCGCGACCGGCGGCGCGTCCTCGATCCGCGCGCCGAGCACGAGCTCGTCGGTGACCGGGATCTTGAGGCTGAAGAAGTCAAAGCCGTCGGTCCGTTCGGGTGTCGAGGCAAACGGAAGATTGGAATGGCCGAACACCAGGTCGCCGTTACGCACAAACTGGACGCGATCGCGACCGATATTCATGTGGCCGGGGCCGCGCACCTGCCAGGCGAGATGCAGGCTGTTGCTCGGAACGCGCGCGATGTCGGATGCGGTCCGGCTGACGCGGTAGGAGGAGGCCGACATTTGCGCCAGCACGGCACTGCCCACCGGCGTCGCGGAGAAGCGCCCGCGGAAATCGGCCCTCTTGTCGCGCTCGAGCTCGATCGTGACCCCGAACAGGCTCTTGCCGCGCACCTCGCACCAGTGCTCGAAACGGTCCTGCGGGCGGAGAGCATCGGTGGTAAAAGTCAGCACGGCAGCTTGTCCGTTATGTCAGGAATGAAATCGCGATGCGGTCGGGCCAAATCGTCGTCGCGCTGCAGCTTGTCATTTGTGCACGATCCCTGCTGTAAGCTGCTTCACATATTTGCAGGTCGTTCGTTCGGGCCGACCGCGAAGATGCGGACTTGTCGAGAAGAGGCGAGCCGCCGCAGCATCTCTTCCTCATCGTCGGCAATCAACCGGCTCTGACTTGCAATATCGGCCGCGAGGATCGCTGCGACCTTGCGCTTCATGAGTACCAGCCCCCGAACGCGGATATGCCGGGGAGAATGCCGCCAGACGATCCCGCGCGCAACAAGCATTGAACGCTCGCCAGGGCGTGGCGAGCGTTGAAATATTCAAGCCTGGGTAGGCGATGACTGGAAGAGTGTGAGCTATTCCACTAAGGGGGTCGGCTCACTCGACGCAAAGGCGCGATCGCCGGTCAGCAACCGCGCCTTAGTGCATAGCCGTCGTGTTGAGCTCTTGCTGGATGCTCTTGAAGTGGTCGAGCCGCTCGATCGCGTGGTCGAGCTCGGAGCCCTCCTTCTCGGCGAGCTTCTCCTGCATCTCGTTGATCGTCTCGGCGAACTTCGCGCGATCGATGTCAGCAAGCGCGGTCGCGACGTCGGCGAGCACGGTGAGACCCTTGTCCGAGACCTCGGCGAGGCCGCCGAGCACGATCACCTTCTCGCGCTTGCCGGCGGTCGTGATCGTCAGGATGCCCGGACGAACCGTGGCGATGACCGGAGCGTGTCCGGCGAGCACACCGAAATCACCCTCCACACCGGGGACGTCAACCTGATCGACCTCGCCGGAGAAGGCGAGCTTTTCGGGAGAGACGAGATCGAAGTGGAAGGTGGCCATGGTCTTTCCGTTCTTTGCGCTGTCACCCGCGGGCTCGACCCGCGGGTCCATCAGTCAAAATACTTCTCGTGCGATGGATCGCCGGATCAAGTCCGGCGATGACGACATCATGAAGCTTAGGCCGCCTCGGCGGCGAGCTTCTTGCCCTTCTCGACGGCTTCTTCGATGGTGCCGACCATGTAGAACGCCGCTTCCGGCAGATGGTCGTACTTGCCCTGGCAGAGATCGCGGAAGCCTTTGATGGTGTCGGCGAGGTCGACGAACTTGCCTGGCGAGCCGGTGAAGACTTCAGCGACGTGGAACGGCTGCGACAGGAAGCGCTCGACCTTGCGGGCGCGGGCGACCGTCAGCTTGTCCTCTTCCGACAATTCGTCCATGCCGAGAATGGCGATGATGTCCTGCAGCGACTTGTAGCGCTGCAGGATTTGCTGGACCATACGCGCGGTGTTGTAGTGCTCCTCACCGACCACGAGCGCCGACAGCATGCGCGAGGTCGAGTCGAGCGGATCCACCGCCGGGTAGATGCCCTTTTCCGAGATCGCGCGCGACAGCACCGTGGTGGCGTCCAGATGCGCGAACGAGGTGGCGGGCGCCGGGTCGGTCAAGTCGTCGGCCGGCACGTAGATCGCCTGCACCGAGGTGATCGAGCCCTTCTGGGTGGTGGTGATGCGCTCCTGCAGCGCGCCCATGTCGGTCGCGAGCGTCGGCTGATAACCCACCGCCGAAGGAATACGGCCGAGCAGCGCCGACACTTCCGAACCCGCCTGGGTGAAGCGGAAGATGTTGTCGACGAAGAACAGCACGTCCTGGCCCTGGTCGCGGAAGTGCTCGGCGACCGTCAGACCGGTCAGACCGACGCGGGCGCGGGCGCCCGGCGGCTCGTTCATCTGGCCGAACACCAGCGCGCACTTCGACTTCACGCTCGGATCCGGATTGTGCGGATCGGCGTTGACCTTCGATTCGATGAACTCGTGATAGAGGTCGTTACCTTCACGGGTGCGCTCGCCGACGCCGGCGAACACGGAGTAACCACCGTGCGCCTTCGCGACGTTGTTGATCAGTTCCTGAATCAGCACGGTCTTGCCGACGCCGGCGCCGCCGAACAGGCCGATCTTGCCGCCCTTCGCGTACGGAGCAAGAAGGTCGACGACCTTGATGCCGGTGACGAGGATTTCGGCTTCCGTGGACTGATCGGTGTAGGTCGGCGCTTCCTGATGGATGGCGCGCACGCCTTCGGCCTTGATCGGGCCGGCTTCGTCGATCGGCTCGCCGATCACGTTGATGATGCGGCCGAGCGTGCCTTCACCGACCGGCACCCGGATCGGCTCGCCGGTGTCGGTCACTTCCTGACCGCGCACCAGACCCTCGGTGATATCCATCGCGATGGTACGCACCGTCGACTCGCCGAGATGCTGCGCGACTTCGAGCACCAGGCGGTTGCCGCCGTTCTTGGTCTCGAGCGCATTCAGAATCGCCGGGAGGTGGCCTTCGAACTGCACGTCGACCACGGCGCCGGTGACCTGGGTAACGCGACCGATCTGGTTGGCTGCTGTAGCCATGGACTGTTCTCCTTCGAAATCTGCCTTAGACCGCCTCAGCACCGGAGATGATTTCAATCAGCTCCTTCGTGATCTGGGCCTGGCGGGTCCGGTTGTAAGTCAGGGTTTGCTTGCGGATCATTTCGCCTGCGTTGCGCGTCGCGCTGTCCATCGCGCTCATCTGGGCGCCGTAGAACGAGGCGTTGTTCTCCAGCAGCGCGCGGAAGATCTGCACCGCGAGGTTGCGCGGCAACAGGCTGCCAAGGATCTGGTCTTCCTCGGGCTCATATTCGTAGGAGGTCGAGGGAGCCGCATTGGCCGCGGGTGCAGCCACCTCCAGCGGGATGATCTGCTGCGCGGTCGGGATCTGCGCGATCACCGACTGGAAGCGCGAATAGAACAGCGTACAGACGTCGAATTCGCCGGCCTCGAATCGCGCCAGCACCTTCTGGGCAATGTCCTCGGCATTAACGAAGCCGAGCTGACGCACCGCACGCAGATCGAGATGCTCGACGATGCGGCTCTCGAAGGTCCGGCGCAGCTGCTCGTAGCCCTTGCGGCCGACGCAGAAGAACTTGACGTCCTTGCCCTGCGCGAGCAGCGACTGCGCCCGCTCGCGCGCCAGGCGCACGATCGAGGAGTTGAACGCGCCGGACAGGCCGCGCTCGCCGGTGCAGACCAAGAGCAGGTGCACCTGGTCCTTGCCGGTGCCCGCAAGCAGCGCCGGCGCGCCGGGCGTGCCGTTGGCCGCGGCGGCGATGTTGGAAATCACCGCGTCCATCTTGGTGGCATAGGGCCGCGCCGCTTCGGCGGCGTTCTGCGCACGGCGCAGCTTCGAGGCTGCGACCATCTGCATGGCCTTGGTGATCTTCTGCGTCGCCTTGGTCGAGGCGATGCGGACCCGCATGTCTTTTAGTGACGCCATTCTTCGTTCACCCCGGCGATCCGACCACAATGGTCAGATCGCAAGCCTCCGTTCGTCACGCCCGGCGGCGAGCCGGGCGACGCCCCATTCGTTATGCAAACGTCTTGGCGAAACCTTCGACCACCGCCTTCAGCTTGGCGGCGGTGTCGTCGGAGAGATCGCGGCTGGTGCGGATCGCCTCGAGGATATCGGCGTTCTTGCCGCGCAGCAGCGACAGCAGGCCGTCCTCGAACGCCTTCACCTTGTTGAGCGGCAGCGGATCGAGATAGCCGTTGGTGCCGGCCCAGATCACGCAGACCTGCTCTTCCATCTTCAGCGGCGAGAACTGGGGCTGCTTCAGGAGCTCGGTCAGGCGCGAGCCGCGGTTGAGCAGGCGCTGGGTCGAGGCGTCGAGGTCGGAGCCGAACTGCGCGAACGCCGCCATTTCGCGGTATTGCGCGAGCTCGCCCTTGATCTTGCCGGCGACCTTCTTGGTGGCCTTGGTCTGCGCCGACGAACCGACGCGCGACACCGACAGACCGACGTTCACCGCGGGGCGGATGCCCTGGAAGAACAGGTCGGTTTCCAGGAAGATCTGACCGTCGGTGATCGAAATCACGTTGGTCGGGATGTAGGCCGACACGTCGTTGGCCTGGGTTTCGATGACCGGCAGCGCCGTCAGCGAGCCCAAACCATGGTCCTTGCCCAGCTTGGCGGCACGCTCGAGCAGACGGGAGTGCAGATAGAACACGTCGCCCGGATAAGCTTCGCGGCCCGGCGGACGGCGCAGCAGCAGCGACATCTGGCGGTAGGCGACGGCCTGCTTGGAGAGGTCGTCATAGATGATCACGGCGTGCATGCCGTTGTCGCGGAAGTATTCGCCCATCGTGCAGCCGGTGAACGGCGCGATGTACTGCATCGGAGCCGGATCGGACGCGGTCGCCGCAACGACGATCGAGTATTCCAGTGCACCCTGCTCTTCGAGCACCTTGACGAACTGCGCGACCGTGGAGCGCTTCTGGCCGACCGCGACGTAGACGCAGTACAACTTCTGGGTCTCGTCCGGCTGGGCGTTGAGCGGCTTCTGGTTCAGGATGGTGTCGAGCGCGATCGCGGTCTTGCCGGTCTGACGGTCGCCGATGATCAGCTCGCGCTGGCCGCGGCCGATCGGGATCAGCGCATCGATCGCCTTGAGGCCGGTCGCCATCGGCTCGTTCACCGACTTGCGCGGAATGATGCCGGGCGCCTTGACGTCGACACGCTTGCGTTCGGTGGCCTGGATCGGGCCCTTGCCGTCGATCGGGTTGCCGAGCGCGTCGACGACGCGGCCGAGCAGGCCCTTGCCGACGGGCGCGTCCACGATCGCGCGGGTGCGCTTGACGGTCTGGCCTTCCTTGATCTCGCGGTCGGCGCCGAAAATCACGATACCGACGTTGTCGGTTTCGAGGTTGAGCGCCATGCCGCGCGTGCCGTTCTCGAACTCGACCATTTCACCGGCCTGAACGTTGTCGAGACCGTAGACGCGGGCGATACCGTCACCGACCGACAGCACCTGGCCAACTTCGGTGACCTCGGCTTCCTGGCCGAAATTCTTGATCTGGTCCTTGAGGATCGCAGAAATTTCTGCGGCGCGGATGTCCATCAGCCTGCCTCTTTCATCGCGTTCTTGATCGAATTGAGTTTGGTGCGAAGCGAACTATCCACCATGCGGCTGCCGAGCTTGACCACCAGGCCACCAATAATGGAGGGATCGACCTTCACGTTGAGCGCGACGTCCTTGCCCGTCACTGATTTCAGTGCGGCCTTCAGCGCGTCGAGATTCTTGTCACTGAGCTGCTCGGCGACGGTGACTTCCGCAGTCGCCTCGCCCTTGAACTTCGCCACCAGCGCGCGATAGGCGCGGATCACATCGGCAACGGCGAACAGCCGGCGATTGGCAGTGAGCACCTTGAGGAATTTGGCCGACGTGCCGGCGATGCCGGCCTTGTCGAGCACCGCGGTCAGCGCCTTGAGCTGCGCGTCCGCGGCGAACACCGGGCTGCGGACGAGGCGCTTGAGATCGGCGCTCTCGTTGAGCATGGCCTCGAATTTGTCGAGATCGGCCCGGACTTGATCGACGGATTGCTCGTCGCGCGCCAACTCGAACAGGGCCGTTGCATAACGACCGGACACTCCCGAAACGGACGGATCTTCAGCTGCCACGAGCTCGCTCTTTTTTGCTGTCAAATTCGCAAGGGAAAAACCGTCGCCACCAAAGCAGCGCCTAGCGATCCAAGCCCTTGGAATTCAAGCGGGACTTCGATTTTCGACCGGCACAGGACGCGCCGGGACCGTTAAAATCGCGGCTTTGCTAACATAGCAATCGCGCAGGTGCAACATGACGGCATCGTGAGTGCCGCCTTGTCGCATGCGCCTTTTGCCGATCGCGACCGGCGGCCAAACCGGAAAATTTGGCGCGCGGAAATCCGGCGCGCCGGACCCGATTCGCGCCGCCGCGATTTTGTTCCATCGAAATTTGCATAGGCCTATGGCCGAACGCGCAGGGAACTCTGGACGGGCTGCGGTTTCATTTGGCGATTACTTACCGAAAACTTACCGCCGCCTCGATAATCAGTATTGGAAAGTATATTTGTTATTAAAAATTGGTTAAATAGCAAGATTACGGAACCTCGATCGACTACCCCGAGTCGGTAACAAGATATTTCAGCACGAGACAATCGGGATTTACTGCCCAATTCGTGCCTCATTGGGAAACCAAACGGCCTTGGTCAACGAAGGGACGGGGGTTCCACTTGCCGCGTTAGCGGCAATACTGTCTGAGGGTCTTATCAATGCTGAATATCAAGAAGGCGGCGGGCAACGTAACCCGCTCGCGTACGGCGCTTGCGTTTGTAGCCGCAACTATTCTGGTCGGGGGCAGCGTGACCGAGGCGTCCGCAAAGTCCCGGCACCACCATCATCGCCACCACCATCATCACCACGCCCGCGCCGAAGGCTCGTCCTGGCGCGACGCCAATGCATCGATCCAGCCGTCCGGCGGCCACTCGTTCTCTGGGATGGCCTCCTTTTACGGCAATGAGTCGGGCAGCCGCACCGCTTCCGGCCAGCGCTTCAACCAGAACGCCATGACCGCAGCCCACCGCTCGCTGCCGTTCGGCACCAAGCTCCGCGTCACCCATGGCGGCCGCAGCGTCGTCGTCACCATCAACGATCGCGGCCCGTTCATCCGCGGCCGCGTGCTCGACCTCTCCACCGGCGCAGCCCGCGCCATTGGCCTGACCGGTGCCGGCGTCGGCCGCGTCACCGCCGAGGTCGTCTCGTAAGCGCCTTCAGTAAGCGTTGCGTTGTGTAACGGCCGCGAGGCCTGCTTCGCGCCAAAAAGAAGCCTGCCGTCGCAAATGACGGCAGGCTTTTGCTTTTGCGGGCTCAGTAGAGCGCGATGACTACTCTTCTATCCGTCATCCCGCTCTACTTCTTTGTCTTGAGCATGATCTTGTCGGAAAACCGCTACACACTTTTCCGAATCATGCTCTACAGGAAGCTCTGCGGATCGACGTCGACCTCGAGCTTCAGATTGCCCTTGGTCTTGGGGCCTGCATCGAGCCACTCGCGCAGATATTGCGACAGGTCGACATTGCGCAGCGACTTCACCAGCAGGCGGAAGCGGTAGCGGCCCTTGATGACGGCGAGCGGCGCCTCGGCGGGGCCGAGCACCTGGATCCGCTCGTCGAGCGGCGCCATCGCGGCGAGCTTGCGGGCAAAGCCTTCCGCGGTCGGACGGTCGCCGGCGGAGACGATCAGGCTCGCCAGCCGGCCGAACGGCGGATAGCCGGTGCGCTCGCGAATCTCGATCTCGCTGGCGTAGAACGCCTCGCGGTCATTGGCGATCAGGGCCTTGATCACCGGATGCTCCGGCTGGTGGGTCTGCAGAAAGCCGACGCCGCGGCCCTGCTCGCGGCCGGCGCGGCCGACCACCTGGTTCAGCAGCTGGAACGTCCGCTCGGCGGCGCGCGGATCGCCATTGCTCAGGCCGAGATCGGCGTCGATGACGCCGACCAGATTGAGCCGCGGGAAGTTGTGGCCCTTCGCCACCAGCTGGGTGCCGATAATGACGTCGACGCGGCCCTCGGCGATCTCGTTGAGCTCGCTGCGCATGGTCTCGATCGAGGTGATGAGATCGCTCGACAGCACCATCGTCCGGGCCTCGGGGAAGATGTGGACGGCCTCCTCCTGCAGGCGCTCGACGCCGGGCCCGACCGCGACCAGCGATTCCTCGGCCGCGCAATGCGGGCAGATATTCGGGCGTGGCATCGAGAAGCCGCAATGATGACAGACCAGCCGCTGACGGAACCGATGATCGACCAGCCATGCATCGCAGATCGTGCAGGCGAAGCGGTGGCCGCAGGCGCGGCACAGCGTCAGCGGTGCGTAACCGCGGCGGTTGAGGAACAGCAGCGCCTGCTCGCGGCGCCCGATCGCATGGCGAATTTGCTCGGCCAGAACCGGCGAAATGAAGCGGCCGCGCGGCGGCGGCGCGCGGCGCATGTCGATCGCCTCGATATGCGGCATGTGCTGGCCGCCGAACCGCGACGGCAGCGCCACGCGCTGGTAGCGCCCCTTGCGCGCATTGACCTCGCTCTCGACCGACGGCGTCGCCGATGCCAGCACGATCGGGATCTTCGCGATATGGGCGCGGACCACCGCCATGTCGCGCGCGTGATAATGCACGCCGTCGTCCTGCTTGTAGGCCTGGTCGTGCTCCTCATCGACGATGATGAGGCCGAGATCGGCATAGGGCAGGAACAGCGCGGAGCGGGCGCCGACCACGACCGGCGCCTTGCCCTCGGAGATCGCGGCCCAGTTTCGCGCGCGCGTGCGCGGCGTCAGCTCCGAATGCCATTCCAGCGGCCGCACGCCGAAGCGCTGCGCGAAACGGTCCAGGAACTGGCCGGTCAGCGCGATCTCCGGCATCAGGATCAGCGTCTGCTTGCCGCGCCTGATATTCTCGGCGATCGCCTCGAAATAGACTTCGGTCTTGCCGGAACCGGTGACGCCGTCGAGCAGCGCGACGTGAAAGCTGCCGCTCGCCGCCAGCGTCCGCATCACGTCGACGGCACTGCGCTGCTCGCGCGAAAAATCCGGCTGCGCATAGGAGGGATCCGGAACGGGCGGCGGTGCCGGCGGCGGCATCGCCTCGACCGTGAGGGTGCCTTCGTCAACCAGGCCGTCGATCACGCCGGAACTGATGCCGGCCTCCCGCGCCGCCTCCGACTTGCCGTGCAGCAAGCGGTCCGACAGCACCTCGATCACCCGCTGGCGCGCCGGCGTCAGGCGCCGCGGCGGCTCGCCGACCAGCCGCACGCCGAGCCGCATCCGCTCCGGCCCGAGATTTTCGCCCATCCGCAGCGTCATCCGCAGCACCATGCCGCGTGCCGACAGGGTGTAATTGGAGACCCAGTCGACCAGCTGGCGCAGCTCCGGCTTCAGCGGCGGAACATCGAGCTTCTCGCTGACGTCCTTGAGCCGGTTGTGCAGCCGCGGATCCGGATTGGCATTTTCCGCCCACACCACCGCGACCACCTCGCGCGGCCCCAGCGGAACGCCGATCACGTCGCCCGGAGCAAGCTCCATGCCGCGCGGAACGCGGTAGGAATAGGTCTGGTTCAGCGCGACAGGCACCAGCACGTCGACGACACGAGTCGTCGATGCAGAGGCTGGGCCGGGGCGCGTGGTATGGTCCATTGAATCAGAAACCCTGAATCCGAGCGGGCTGGAGATTTGGTTTCTGATTGAATCAGAACCAAATCTCCAGCTTCTTGTTTTGACGCGTTTTCTTCACGCGAACCGGCGTCCACTTCGCTCGAAAACGCTCTCCCACCGCTTCGCTCTCTTAGCGAACGGTAAACGAAGGCAGTGCGATATAATCAGGAGATGAGCAGCGCCAATAGCCCTTAAGACACGGACTTAAGACACGGACATGGCCCGAACCGATCAGCCCATCCAGCCGCTCGAGCTCGACTGCGCCGACGCATCCGTCACGCAGGAGATGACGCGCTGGCTGTCGCATCTGCGTGCCGAGCGGCGGCTGTCGCCGAAGACGCTCGAGGCCTATGCCCGAGACGTGCGCCAATGCCTCGCCTTCCTGGCCGGACACTGGGGCGCGCGGGTGACGCTCAAGGCATTTTCCGCGCTCGAGGCGAGCGACGTGCGCGCCTTCATGGCGATGCGCCGGACAGAGGAGATCGGCGGGCGATCGCTGATGCGGGCGCTGGCGGGCCTGCGCTCGTTCGGACGTTTCCTGGAACGCGAAGGCAAGGGCAAGGTCGGCGCGCTCTCGGCGATCCGCGCGCCCAAGGTGGCGAAGAGCCTGCCGAAGCCGATTCACATGGAAGCAGCGAAACGCTTCGCCGACGCCGACGAGCGCGCGGACGAAACCCGCGAGACCTGGATCCTGGTACGTGACGCCGCCGTCATGGCGCTGCTCTATGGTTCGGGCCTGCGCATCTCCGAGGCGCTGGGGCTGAAGCGCCGCGACGTGCCGAAGCCCGGCGAGGGCGACGTGCTCGTGGTGACCGGCAAGGGCAACAAGACCCGCATGGTGCCGGTGCTGCAGAACGTGCTGCAATTGATCGCGGACTATGCCGCGATCTGCCCGCATCAACTCAGCCCCGCGGGGCCGATGTTCGTCGGCGCGCGCGGCGGTCCCTTGAGCCCGCGCATCATCCAGCTCACCATGGAACGGCTGCGCGGCGCGCTCGGCCTGCCCGACAGCGCGACGCCGCATGCGCTGCGGCATTCCTTCGCCACGCATTTGCTGAGCCGCGGCGGCGATCTGCGCGCGATCCAGGAATTGCTCGGCCACGCATCGCTGTCGACCACGCAGATCTACACCGGCATCGACAGCGAGCGCCTGCTCGAAGTCTATCGCTCCGCGCATCCCCGAGGTTGAACGTTCGGTTCTGAAAAAATAAAGCGCGGGCTTTGGCCCGCCGTCATGCGCCGTTCATCTTCAGACGGTTACCCAAAACCGTTCGGCCCTTGCCTTGTGCACCGCATTCGGCAATCGTGGCGCGGTCTCATCCGGAGGGGAATCATGAGCGCACATGAAAGTATGGAGCACGCGGAGCATGCCGAGCATGCGTCGGGCGAGAACAAGAAGATCGCGCTCCTGATCGCCGTGATCGCCCTGTGCCTGGCGCTGTCGGAAACGCTCGGCAAGGGCGCCCAGACCGAATCGATCAGCAAGAATGTCGAGGCCTCCAACCTGTGGGCCTTCTTCCAGGCCAAGAGCATCCGCCGGACCGCGGTGCAGACCGCGGCCGAACAGGGCAAGCTGAACCTCGCGACCACCACCGACGAGGCGGCAAGGGCCGCGCTGCAGAAGCAGATCGACGATTGGCAGAAGACCGCGGCGCGCTATCGCTCGGAGCCGGAAACCGGCGAGGGTTCGGAGCAGCTCTCCGAACGCGCCAAGCACGCCGAGCATGAACGCGACGAGGCCACCGCGAAATATCATCATTTCGAGCTTGCCTCCGCCGCCTTCCAGATCGCCATCGTGCTGGCATCGGCGACCATCATCACGGGCATCATCGCGTTGGCCTGGGTCTCCGGCCTGGTGACGCTCGCCGGCATCGTGATGACGGCGCTCGGCCTGTTCCAGCCGCACTTGCTGCATCTGCATTGAGACGCCATCATCCTGAAGCGCGAGCGGAGCGAGCCTCGAAGGATGACGGAGCAAAAACTTTGATCAAAGAGGCTTGCTGGTCTGATGCACGCTTTTGCGGAAGCGCGCGATCACGCGCAGCGTGCGCGCCGCCCAGCCCTCGCCGTCGCCACTGATCATCTCGCGAATGCGCCGCTTGATCGGCTCGACCAGCGCGGTGGCCTTGGCCCGCAGCGCCATCACGAAATTATAGAGCGCCTCGAACCAGGGCATCTCCAGCAGTTTCGGCCGCGTCACGTCGAACAGGAAGGCCGTCACGCCGACGCCGACGAACTTGGCGAACAGGATCAGCGAGACCGCACTGAACCAGTATTGGTTCGCCAGCAGCCAGAGCCCGATCAGCTTGAGCGGAAACAGCGGGATCACCGGCACGACGAAGACGATCAGCGTCATCGCCGGCGACAGCGAATCGACCCGGTCGGCAAGCCACTGCTTGAGCGCGCGGAGCGGAATCCACGCCACCACCCGCGCCACGATCGGCTCGAGATGGTCCCATAGCCAAGCCTCGACCAGGAAGACGATCGCAAGCAGGACCCAGAACGGCTGAAGCAGGCGGCGCAGCATCGCTATGATCTCGACCCGGCCTACGCCGGACTTTCGATCATCACATATGGATGGCGCGCTTGCCCACCGCAAGCGCGGCTTCCTTGATCGCCTCCGAACGGGTCGGGTGCGCGTGGCAGGTGCGTGCCAGATCCTCGGCCGATCCGCCGAATTCCATCAGAACGCAGGCTTCGTGGATCATTTCGCCGGCTTCGCGCCCCACAATGTGGACGCCAAGCACCCGATCCGTCTTCGCATCTGCGAGAATTTTCACGAAGCCGTCGGTGGTCTGATTGACCTTGGATCGGCCGTTCGCCGTGAACGGGAATTTGCCGACGGTGTAGGCGACGCCGGCCTGCTTGAGTTCTTCCTCGGTCTTGCCGACCGACGACACTTCCGGCGTGGTATACACAACACCTGGAATGACGTCGTAGTTCACGTGGCCGGCCTGGCCCGCGATGATCTCCGCACAGGCAACGCCTTCGTCTTCCGCCTTGTGCGCGAGCATCGGCCCGGCCACGACGTCGCCGATCGCGTAGATACCCTTCACGTTGGTCGAGAAGTGCGCGTCGATCTCGACGCGGCCGCGATTGTCGAGCGCAACGCCGGCCTCCTTCAGCCCGAGCCCCTCGGTGTAGGGCACCCGGCCGATGCAGACGAGCACGACGTCGGCTTCGATGGTTTCCGCAGCACCGCCCGCCGCGGGCTCGACCTTGGCCTGCAGCGTCTTGCCGGAGCTATCGACCGCGGTGACCTTGGCGCCGAGCTTGAAGACGAAGCCCTGCTTCTCGAGCATGCGCTGAAATTGCTTTGCCACCTCGCCGTCCATGCCGGGCAGGATGCGGTCGAGGAATTCCACGACCATGACGTCCGCACCGAGACGCCGCCAGACCGAGCCAAGCTCGAGCCCGATCACCCCCGCGCCGATGATCAACAATTTCTCCGGGACCTTCTCCAGCGACAGCGCGCCGGTCGAGGACACGATGCGCTTCTCGTCGATGTCGATACCTTTCAGGCGGGCGATATCGGAGCCGGTGGCGATCACGATGTTCCTGGTCTCGACGGTCTCGGACTTGCCGTCGCCGGAGACCTCGACCTTGCCGGCGCCGAGGATCTTGCCGGTGCCCTTGAGCACGTCGATCTTGTTCTTCTTCATCAAGAACTCGACGCCCTTGACGTTGCCGTCGATGCCCTGCTGCTTGAAGTTCATCATCGCGGGCAGATCGAGCTTCGGCGCCGGGACACTGACGCCCATCTTGGCAAAGGAGTGCCCGGCTTCCTCGAACATCTCGGAGGCGTGCAGCAGCGCTTTCGACGGCATGCAGCCGATGTTGAGGCAAGTGCCGCCCAGCGTCGCGTTCTTCTCGACGACAGCGACCTTCATGCCGAGTTGCGCCGCGCGGATCGCGCAGACATATCCGCCCGGGCCGGTGCCGATGACGACGAGATCGTAAGAAGCCATGATAGAACGTCCTGTAGCTAAGCTCTGTGACAATTACGCGGGCGCGATCGTGTCGGCAGACCGCCGCCCGCCCTTGATCGTGTGCTAGCGACCGCCCGACACGTCGAGGATCGCGCTGGTGACATAGGAAGCCTCGTCCGAGATCAGCCAGACGATGGCGTTGGCGATTTCATCGGCCGTGCCGACACGCTTCATCGGCACCATATGGGCAAGCCGGTGCGCACGATCGGGCTCGCCGCCCGCGGCGTGGATGTCGGTGTCGATCAGGCCGGGCCGGATGCCGGCAACGCGGATGCCCTCATTCGCGACTTCGTAGCCGAGGCCGATCGTGAAGGAATCGATCGCGCCCTTGGAAGCGGCATAGTCGACATAGGTGTTGGGCGCACCGAGCTTCGCCGCAACGGAGGAAAGGTTGACGATGACGCCGCCCTTGCCGCCGTGTTTGGTCGACATGCGCTTCACGGCCTCGCGTGCACACAGGATGCTGCCGGTGACGTTGACCGCCATCATCTGCTGGATCCGCTCGGCCGACATCTCGTCAACACGCACGCCGCTCTTGCCGACGATGCCGGCATTGTTGACGAGCGCGCCGAGCGTGCCGAAGCCGTCGGCCGCCTTGAACAGCGCCAGGATGTCCTGCTCGCTGCCGACATCGCATTTCACTGCGATCGCCTTGCCGTTCCTGGCCTCGATCGCGGCGACGACCTCGTCCGCCGCGGTCTTGTTGGATGCATAGCCGACAACGATGCGATAGCCGCGCGCGGCGGCAGCAAGCGCGGTGGCGCGGCCGATGCCGCGGCTGCCGCCGGTGATGACAACGACCTTATCCGTCACTTTGATCCCCAAATGTGAGCACCCAACAGATCGCGGCGCCCGAGCCGATCGGGCGCCGCGCGCGATACGACCTTAGAGGTCCAGCACCAGGCGGGCCGGATCCTCCAGGCTCTCCTTCACACGCACCAGGAAGGTAACCGCTTCCTTGCCGTCGATGACACGGTGATCATAGGACAGAGCCAGATACATCATCGGGCGCACCTCGATCTTGCCGCCGACGACCATCGGCCGCTCCTGGATCTTGTGCATGCCGAGGATGCCGGACTGCGGCGCATTCAGGATCGGCGTCGACATCAGCGAGCCGTAGATGCCGCCATTGGTGATGGTGAAGGTGCCGCCCTGCATCTCGTCGATCTTGAGCTGACCGTCGCGGGCGCGGGCGGCCGTAGTCGGCGATCGACTTCTCGATCTCGGCGATCGACTTGTGGTCGCAGTCGCGCACCACAGGCACCACGAGGCCGCGGTCGGTGCCGACCGCAACGCCGATGTGATAGTAGTTCTTGTAGATCAGGTCAGAGCCGTCGATTTCGGCGTTGACCGCCGGAATGTCCTTCAGCCCCTGCACGACCGCCTTGGTGAAGAAGCCCATGAAGCCGAGCTTCGAGCCGTGCTTCTTCTCGAACGTGTCCTTGTAGAGGGCGCGCAGCTTCATCACCTCGGTCATGTCGACCTCGTTGAAGGTGGTCAGCATCGCGGCGGTGTTCTGCACGTCCTTGAGGCGGCGCGCGATGGTCTGGCGCAGCCGGGTCATCTTCACGCGCTCCTCGCGCGCGGCGTCGTCCGCCGGCGACGGCGCACGAACCTGCACGGCGGCGGCCGGCTGGTTGACCGGGGTCGGCGCCGAGGCGGCCTTCTCGATCGCAGCCAGCATGTCGCCCTTGGTCACGCGGCCGTCCTTGCCCGAGCCGGGAACGGTGGACGCATCGATGCCGCTTTCAGCGGACAGCTTGCGGACCGAGGGTGCCAGCGGCGCATCCGCCGGCGGCGCCTTCGGCGCGGCCGGGGCCGGGGCGGCAGAAGCCGCGGCAGCCGGTGCGGCCACCTTGGCGGGAGCTGCAGCAGCCGGCTTGGCGGCCGGGGCGGCGCCGTCATTGATCTGTCCGAGCAGCGCGCCGACGGCAACCGTCTCGCCGTCATTGGCGATGATCTCGCCGAGCGTGCCGGCGACCGGCGCAGGCACCTCGATGGTGACCTTGTCGGTCTCCAGCTCCACCAACGGCTCGTCCACCGCGACGGCTTCACCGGCCTTCTTGAACCAGCGGCCGATCGTGGCCTCGGTCACGGATTCGCCGAGCGTTGGAACGCGAATTTCAGTCATGGTCTTTTCCTCGATAACCCTGCGGTCGCAAAATTTGCGGTCGTGAAACTTGTCCGCCACCGCCCGCAAAGCGAGCGATCCGGTACTCCGTGACGACAGCACTTCTGCTGGATGACGCGGGATACCGGATGCCCCGCATTCGCGGGGCATGGCTTCAATGAAAGTCGTTAGTTCAGTGCGTCGTCGAGCAGCGCCTTGAGCTGCGCCAGATGTTTCGACATCAAGCCGGTCGCGGTTGCCGCCGATGCCGGACGGCCCGCATAGCGCGGACGCTTGTTGGGTGCGTGGATCTGGTTGAGCACCCATTCCAGATAGGGCTCGATGAAATGCCAGGAGCCCATGTTGCGCGGCTCTTCCTGGCACCAGACCACCTCGGCACCCTTGAAGCGGCCGAGCTCCTGCACCAGCGCCTTCAGCGGCACCGGATAGAGCTGCTCGACGCGCATCAGATAGATGTCGTCGATGTCGCGCTTCTCACGCTCCTCGTACAGATCGTAATAGACCTTGCCGGAGCACAGCACGACACGACGAATCTTGTCGTCCGGCTTCAGCTTGATCTTCTCGTCCGGCAGCATCTGCGCGTCATCGTACAGAATGCGATGGAACGTGGCGTTCTTGCCGAGCTCCTCGAGCTGCGACACCGCGCGCTTGTGGCGCAGCAGCGACTTCGGCGTCATCAGGATCAGCGGCTTGCGGATCTCGCGATGCAGCTGGCGCCGCAGCACGTGGAAGTAGTTCGCCGGCGTGGTCGGATTGACCACCTGCATGTTGTCCTCGGCGCACATCTGCAGGTAACGCTCGAGGCGCGCGGAGGAGTGCTCCGGCCCCTGCCCTTCGTAGCCATGCGGCAGCAGGCAGACGAGGCCCGACATGCGCAGCCACTTGCGTTCGCCCGAGGAGATGAACTGGTCGAACACCACCTGCGCGCCGTTGGCGAAGTCGCCGAACTGCGCTTCCCAGAGCGCCAGCGCGTTCGGCTCAGCCAGCGAGTAGCCGTATTCGAAGCCAAGCACCGCCTCTTCCGACAGCAGCGAGTTGATGACCTCGTAGTGGCCGGTGTCTTCGCCGCCGAGATGATTGAACGGCGTGTAGCGGCTCTCGTCCTCCTGGTCGATCAGGACGGAGTGGCGCTGCGAGAAGGTCCCACGCTCGGAATCCTGACCAGACAGCCGCACGTGATGACCTTCCTGCAGCAGCGTGCAGAATGCCAGCGCCTCGCCGGTCGCCCAGTCGATCCCAATTCCTGTATCGATCGCCTTGGCGCGATTGTCGAGGAAACGCTGGATGGTGCGGTGGACGCGGAAACCGTCCGGCACCCTGGTGATCTTGCGGCCGATATCCTTGAGAACGGCGACATCGACGCCGGTGACGCCGCGGCGGGCGTCTTCTTCCTGATCGGCGATCTTGAAGCCTGCCCACTTGCCGTCGAGCCAGTCGGCCTTGTTCGGCTTGTAGCCGGCGCCGGCTTCGAGCTCGGCGTCGAGCCGTGCGCGCCAGTCGGCCTTGGCCTTCTCGACCTCGCCCTCGGTCAACACGCCGTCGGCCACCAGCCGCTTGGCGTAGATCTCCAGCGTCGAGGGGTGAGAAGCGATCTTCTTGTACATCACCGGCTGGGTGAAGGCCGGCTCGTCGCCCTCGTTGTGGCCGTGGCGCCGGTAGCAGAACATGTCGATGACGACCGGCTTGTGGAATTTCTGCCGGAACTCGATCGCGACCTTGGCCGCGAACACCACGGCCTCCGGATCGTCGCCATTCACGTGGAAGATCGGCGCATCGATCATCTTCGCCACGTCGGACGGATAGGGCGACGAGCGCGAGTAGCGCGGATAGGTGGTGAAGCCGATCTGGTTGTTGACGATGAAATGCAGCGAGCCGCCGGTACGATAGCCCTTCAGGTCGGACAGGCTGAAGCATTCAGCCACCACGCCCTGGCCTGCGAACGCCGCGTCGCCATGCATCAAAAGCGGCAGCACGGAGATACGCATATCCGGCGGATCGCCGTGCTGGTCCTGCTTGGCGCGCACCTTGCCCATCACGACCGGATCGACGATCTCGAGATGCGACGGGTTTGCGGTCAGCGACAGATGGATGTTGTTGCCGTCGAATTCGCGGTCCGAGGAGGCGCCGAGGTGATACTTGACGTCGCCCGAGCCTTCGACCGAGTCGGGGTTGGCCGAACCACCCTTGAACTCATGGAACAGCGCGCGATGCGGCTTGCCCATCACCTGGGTCAGCACGTTGAGGCGGCCGCGATGCGGCATGCCGACCACGATCTCCTTCACGCCGAGATTGCCGCCGCGCTTGATGATCTGCTCGAGCGCCGGGATCAGCGATTCACCGCCGTCGAGACCGAAGCGCTTGGTGCCGGTGAACTTGGTGTCGCAGAACTTCTCGAAGCCGTCCGCCTCGATCAGCTTGTTGAGGATCGCGCGGCGTCCCTCGGGCGTGAACGAGATCTCCTTGTCCGGCCCCTCGATGCGCTCCTGGATCCACGCTTTCTGCGCGGCGTTGGAGATATGCATGAACTCGACGCCAAGCGTCTGGCAGTAGGTGCGTTCACAGATCTGCACGATCTCGCGCAGCGTGCCGTATTCGAGGCCGAGCACGTGGTCGAGGAAGATCTTGCGATCGAAGTCCGCCTCGGTGAAGCCGTAGGAGCGCGGATCGAGCTCCTCGCGGTCGCGCGGCGCCTCGATGCCGAGCGGATCGAGCTTGGCGTGGAAATGGCCGCGCATGCGGTAGGCGCGGATCAGCATCAGCGCGCGAACCGAATCCCGGGTGGCCTGATGGACGTCGGCATCGGACAGCTCGGCGCCCTTGGCCTGCGCCTTGGCCGCGAGCTTGGTGCCGACCGCCTTCTCGACCTGGGCCCAGTTGCCGTCGAGCGCCGAGGTCAGCTCGTCGCGCGGCGTCACCGGCCAGTTGTCGCGGCCCCACGAGGCGCCCTCGGCGTTCTTCTGGACGTCGGCCGGGGCGTCCTTCAGGCTTTTGAAGAAATCCTGCCACTCGGCGTCGACCGACGACGGGTCCTGCTCGTAGCGGGCGTAGAGGTCGTCGATGTAGGCGGCGTTGGTGCCCTGCAGGAATGATGAGAGTGCAAAAGCGGCGTTCGCGTCTTGGCGAGACATGGGCAGTCCTGGTGATTTTTTCGGTTCGCGCGTAGGAGACGGCGCTGATGCCGGTCTGGAAGTGCGCCGGCTGGGTTGATACCCTTTACCCTATCTAGGACAGATATTCCTGCCTAAAAGAACCAAGAAATGAATTTATTTTCATTTTTTATTGATCGGCATTCTGGCGACAAAGCGCAATAAAAGAGCGGGTTCCCCAAGGAGAACCCGCCCCAAATCACGTCAAATCTCGAAGGGAACTTGCCGGACGGCGGTTACTTCAGCATCTCCGCGAGCGTCTGCCCGAGGCGCGCCGGCGACGGCGACACCCTGATGCCGGCGGCCTCCATTGCCGCGGTCTTGGAACCGGCGTCGCCCTTGCCGCCCGAGATGATCGCGCCGGCATGGCCCATGCGGCGGCCGGGAGGTGCGGTGACACCGGCAATGAAGCCGACCATTGGCTTCTTGCGGCCGCGCTTGGCCTCGTCCTTGAGGAACTGGGCGGCGTCTTCCTCGGCGGAGCCGCCGATTTCGCCGATCATCACGATCGACTTGGTCTTCTCGTCGGCCAGGAACATCTCCAGCATGTCGATGAACTCGGTGCCCTTGACCGGGTCGCCGCCGATGCCGACCGCGGTGGTCTGGCCGAGGCCCTCCTGGGTGGTCTGGAACACCGCCTCATAGGTCAGGGTGCCGGAGCGGGAGACGATGCCGACCGAGCCGGGCTTGAAGATGTTGGCCGGCATGATGCCGATCTTGCATTCGCCGGCGGTCATCACGCCAGGGCAGTTCGGCCCGATCAGCCGCGACTTCGAGCCCGAGAGCGAGCGCTTCACCCGCACCATGTCGAGCACGGGAATGCCCTCGGTGATGCAGACGATCAGGGGGATTTCCGCATCGATCGCCTCGCAGATCGCGTCGGCTGCGCCCGGCGGCGGGACATAGACCACGCTGGCGTCCGCGCCGGTCTTCTCGCGCGCTTCGGCGACGGTGTCGAACACCGGCAGGTTGAGATGGGTCGAGCCGCCTTTGCCCGGCGCCACGCCGCCAACCATCTTGGTGCCGTAAGCGATCGCCGCTTCCGAATGGAACGTGCCGTTCTTGCCGGTGAAGCCCTGGCAGATGACCTTGGTGTTCTTGTCGATCAGAATGGACATGGTTCGAGATGCTTTCGCGAGACGATCGGTGAAGGGACTCTATGATTTGAGCATGATCTTATCGGAAAACCGGAGACCACTTTTCCGGATCATGCTCAGTGAATACGCCGGTACACGCCGGTGAGCACGTCGGCCCACCCTTCCGCGTCAGGCGAGAACTGGATTTTCATGTTGTAGGTGTTGTCGTCGACGACCTCGTAGACGTGACGGGCATTGCCGCGCAGCGAGCCGCGCACCAGGATCAGCGACTTGCCCGCCCAGCCACCGGACGCCGGTGACGGCGGGTAGTAGCCGAGCGAGTCGTGCCAGAACAATTTGTAGGCCCGGTCGTCGCGGTCGTAGGTGAACACGCCGTGGGTTGCGAAGCTCTCCTTGCCGTCGCGGGTCTGCACGCTGTCCTGGATCAGGTAAAAGCCGTTGAGCGCGATGCGCGCAACGACATGCGAGGTGGCCGGACCGCCCGCGGTCCAGCGCGACGGATAGACCATCTCTTCGCCGCTCCACTCGCCCGCAAACGCCGCGAGCTTGCGGTGTTCGTCCAGCGGTGTCGGAGCGTCGAGATGATCGGCCATCGTTAGCCTCCCTTGACGGCTTTCACGATCTTCTGTGCAGCGTCATCGAGGTTGTCGGCGGGCAGGACGTTGAGGCCGCTCTCGCGGATGATCTTCTTACCCTGCTCGACATTGGTGCCTTCGAGGCGCACCACCAGCGGCACCTTGAGGCCGACCTGCTTCACCGCGGCAACCACGCCCTCGGCGATCACGTCGCACTTCATGATGCCGCCGAAGATGTTGACCAGGATGCCCTTCACGTTCGGATCGGCGGTGATGATCTTGAACGCGGCCGCGACCTTCTCCACGCTGGCGCCGCCGCCGACATCGAGGAAGTTCGCCGGCTCCATGCCGTACAGCTTGATGATGTCCATGGTCGCCATGGCGAGGCCGGCGCCGTTGACCATGCAGCCGATCGTACCGTCGAGCGCGACGTAGTTGAGATCGTATTTCGACGCCTCGATCTCCTTGGCGTCTTCCTCGGTCTCGTCACGCAGCGCGACCACGTCCGGATGACGATAGAGCGCGTTGCTGTCGAACGACACCTTGGCGTCGAGCACGCGAAGCTGGCCCTGCTTGGTGACGACGAGCGGATTGATCTCGAGCATCGCCATGTCCTTGGCGGCGAAGGCGGCATAGAGCTGGCCGGTCAGTTTCTCGGCCTGCTTGGCGAGATCGCCGGTCAGCTTCAGCGCCTTGGCAACAGTGCGGCCGTGATGCGGCATGATGCCGGTCGCGGGATCGACCGAGAACGAGACGATCTTTTCCGGGGTCGAATGCGCGACCTCCTCGATATTCACGCCGCCTTCGGTCGACACCACGAAGGAAATTTCGGAGGTCTCGCGATTGACCAGGATTGAGAGGTAGAACTCCTTGTCGATGTCGGAGCCTTCCTCGATGTAGAGGCGATTGACCTGCTTGCCGTGCGGACCGGTCTGCACCGTGACCAGCGTCGCGCCGAGCATCTGCTTGGCGAATTCGCTGACCTCGGCGGCCGACTTGGCGATGCGGACGCCGCCCTTGTCGCCGGCCGATGCTTCCTTGAACTTGCCCTTGCCGCGGCCGCCGGCATGGATCTGGCTCTTGACCACCCAGATCGGGCCGGGCAGCTGCTTGGCCGCCGCGTCGGCCTCTTCCGGCTTCAGCACCGGCACGCCGCGCGAGATCGGCACGCCGAATTCATGCAGCAAAGCCTTGGCCTGGTATTCATGGATATTCATGGAAAGACGCTCCCAAACCCTCGTGCGGCGACCTTTTACGTCAGCCTTGAGACTGGCATACCATATACCAAAGCTCGCGCAACTAAAAAACCCACCGAAATTTCATTGCCTTGCACCCGACAGGCGATTGAAACCGCCTATCGGGCCATTGCCAATCGAGATTACTTGCCGAGCAGATCGGGCGCGATCTTCTTGCAGGCGTCGACCAGGCCCTGCACCGCACCGACCGACTTGTCGAAAGCCTCGCGGTCCTTACCCGCCAGCTCGATCTCGACGATGCGCTCGACACCCTTGGCGCCGACCACGACCGGCACGCCGACATACATGTCCTTCACGCCGTACTCGCCGTTGAGATAGGCGGCGCAGGGCAGCACGCGCTTCTTGTCCTTCAGGTAGCTCTCGGCCATCGCGATCGCGGACGCGGCCGGCGCGTAGAAGGCGGAGCCAGTCTTGAGCAGGTTGACGATCTCGGCGCCGCCGTTGCGGGTGCGATCGACGATCTCATCGATGCGCGCCTGCGAGGTCCAGCCCATCTTGACGAGGTCGGGCAGCGGAATGCCGGCGACGGTCGAGTAGCGGGTCAGCGGCACCATGGTGTCGCCGTGGCCGCCGAGCACGAAGGCGGTGACGTCCTCGACCGAGACGTGGAATTCGTCGGCCAGGAAATAGCGGAAACGCGCGGAGTCGAGCACGCCGGCCATGCCGACCACCTTCTTGTGCGGCAGGCCCGAGGCCTTCTGCAGCGCCCACACCATGGCGTCGAGCGGGTTGGTGATGCAGATGACGAAAGCGTCGGGCGCGTACTTCTTGATGCCGGCGCCGACCTGCTCCATGACCTTGAGGTTGATCGAGAGGAGATCGTCGCGGCTCATGCCGGGCTTGCGCGGCACGCCGGCGGTGACGATGCAGACCTTGGCGCCGTCGAGCGCTTCATAGGAATTGGCGCCGACCAGATTGGAATCGAAACCGTCGACCGGCGACGACTGCGCGATGTCGAGCGCCTTGCCCTGCGGCACGCCCTCGGCAATGTCGAACAGCACGACGTCTCCGAGTTCCTTGAGGCCGACGAGGTGCGCCAGCGTTCCGCCGATCTGTCCGGAGCCAATCAGAGCAATCTTGTCGCGTGCCATGGGAAATCAGTCCTTTGAACTGTGTACGGGAGGGAGGGAAGTCGGTTGCAAGGGTGGTTATCCCTTTCGAATGATCCATTCAAGTCGCGGCCTGCCCGATTGCGGGCCCTGCCTGGAATTCGATCAGGCATGCCAGCAACATCCGCCCCGGAGACACGAAAAGTTGCTCCGAACCAGACCGCGCGCAAGACGATATTTCGAGACGGAATTTCGAGGCTGAATTTCAGGTCTCGACCAAGCCGGTCGACGCGCCGCTCGCGGAGGAGTCCTTCCGGCCGTGCGGCAGCGCCAGGTAGGATTCCGAGCTCATTTCGATCAGGCGCGAGGATGTGCGCTTGAACTCCATCGCCTCGACGCCTTCGGTCGCAAGGTACAGCGACACCGGATCGGCCTCGGCCGAGGCCATCAGCTTCACGGCATTGTCATAGAGCGTGTCGATCAGCGAGATGAAGCGCTTGGCGGCATTGCGCTCAGCGTAGTCCATCACCGGAATGTGGTCGATCAGGATCGTATGGTAGTCGTGCGCAAGCCTGAGGTAGTCGGACGCGGCCAGCGGCTTCTCGCAGATGTCCATGAAGCTGAAGCGCGCGACGCCGTGCGCCGAGCAGGGCACGTTCAGGATCCGTCCCTTGATCGGAATGAGGCGCGCCTTGCACGGCGCATTGCCGGTCATCTTGCGCCACGCCGCATTGAGCGCGGCATCGGCCGCGTCATCCGCGGGCACCAGCCACATCTTGACGCCGACGAGTTTCTCCAGCCGGAAGTCGGTGCGCGCATCGAGCCGCAACACGTCCATGTGGTCGGAGATCTGCGCAATGAACGGCAGGAACAGCGCGCGATTGAGCCCGCCCTTGTAGAGATCATCCGGCGCAACGTTCGACGTCGCGACCACGACGGTGCCGAGCTCGAACAGCTTTGCGAACAGCCGGCCGAGGATCATCGCATCCGCGATATCGGTGACGTGAAATTCGTCGAAGCAGAGCAGCCAGGCTTCGTCGAAGATCGCCTGCGCGGTGAGCGCGATCACGTCGCCATCCGCGATCTCGCCGCGCGCGATCTGCTGACGATAGCCGTAGATGCGCTCATGCGCCTCGGCCATAAATTCATGGAAATGCGCGCGGCGCTTGTGCTCGACCGGGCTCTGCTGGAAGAACAGATCCATCAGCATGGTCTTGCCGCGGCCGACCTCGCCGTGGACGTAGAGCCCGCGCGGCGGCTTGTCGTCCTTGTCGCCGCCGAACAGCCGCCCGAACAGGCCTGGCTTGCGCTGCGGCTTGTAGCTCGCGAGCCGCTCATCCAGCGCGCCGAACGCCTCGGCGGCGCGGGCCTGCGCGGGATCCGCCTCGATCGCGCCGGAGGCGACCAGGGACTTGTAGTGCTCGAGAAAGGAACTGGGCGAGGTGGACAGCATGAGCCCACCTTACGGCCCTAGTGCGCGGCAAATTGCAAGCCGTGAATTGTGCCAGTGGGTATGCAGGCAGGTATGCAAGCGCGAACCCTTGCATACCACGGCCGACCGCACGAGCTTTGCCGGGGCGCCTTAAAACGCGATCTGCAACACCTTACGCGCAGAGGTCATAGGAATCTTCGACCACGTAAGGACCGCCACCGGTCGACGCGCGCGACGAGAACAGCACGAAGCGGTCCGCCATGAAGCTGCGGCTCGGGAAGTAGCCGCGCACGGACAGATAATCCGCGACGTCCTGGCTCGAAGCGTCATGCAAACGCGCGAGCGTGACATGTGGCGTGAATTTTCTGCCCTCGGGATTGAGCCCCATCCGCTGCATCATCCGCTCGAGCTCGGCCTGCAGTTCGATCAACGGCCGACTCGGCTCGACGGCGGCAACCACCGCGCGCGGCTTGCGTCCGCCGAAGCTCGACAGGCCCTGCAGTTTGACCTCGAACGGCTTGCGGTTTACCCGAAACAGCATCGTCGCAATCTCGTTGGCCCACATGCCATCGATATCGCCGATGAAGCGCAGAGTGACGTGATAATTTTCGGGATCGATCCAGCGTGCGCCGGGAAGGCCGCCACGCAAGCTGGAGAGGGTTTGGCCGATATCGGCCGGAATTTCCAGTCCAGTGAACAGACGCGGCATCGCAATAATCCTCGATGCTTGGCGCGGGTTTTGGGAGCCCGCACCCTGTAACGGCCCGGCGACGAATCACCGATGCCTATTTGTACCCGAGATATGTGACTCTGCGAAGCATGACCCGTTAACAGCTCGTAAACCTACGGACACGGCACGGCTCACTGCCTGCGTTTCAACTGCGTTGTCCTGATATTGCGCCGAGAAATGCCTCCACTGTGGGCAGGATATTTTTCACAACGATGTCCACACCTGCTGCCGTCGGATGCATGCCGTCGGCCTGGTTGAGCTTGGCGTCGGCGGCAACGCCATCGAGGAAGAACGGATAAAGCGGCACGCCAAGTGTCTTCGAGAGATCCGGATAGATCGCGTTGAACTTCGCTGCATACTCACTGCCATAGTTCGGTGGCGCGAGCATGCCGCACAAGAGCACGGCGATCTTGCGCGCCTGCAACTTTGTGATGATGTCGGAGAGCGCGGCGCGCGTAACCGCGGGATCAATGCCGCGCAAGGCATCGTTGGCGCCGAGCTCGACAATCACGGCATCGGTTCCATCAGGCACCGACCAGTCGAGCCGCTCGCGGCCGCCTGAGGCGGTGTCGCCGGACACCCCGGCATTGCTCATCTCGACCTTTATCCCCTTGGCTTCCAACGCCTTTTGCAGCCGGATCGGGAACGCCGCCGGACCCGGGAGGCCGTACCCGGCGCTCAGGGAATCGCCCAGGACCACCATCTTGATCGGCTTCGCCGGGCCTTTCTCCAGCCTTGGCGTCTGCGCGCTGGCCGCCGTCATCAAGCCCATAAGCAACACGAGTATGTGCACGAAGATTCTCAACCGGCCCTCGACCGCAGCTGCGGAAGTGCCATATGACCGAACCATGGACAGTCTCATCGAATCCTCTTCACTGACCGACGTCGAGCCGGACACCATTGCCGTCAGGAACGTCAATCTCTCGCTCGGCACCGGCGCGGCACGGGTCCATATCCTCAAAGATATCAGCCTTCGTGTGGCGGCGGGTGAGGCCATCGGCCTGATCGGCCCGTCGGGCTCGGGCAAGTCGACCTTGCTGATGGTGATGGCGGGGCTCGAACGTCCTGACAGTGGAGAAGTGGTCGTCAACGGCACCTCGTTCAATGCCCTCGATGAAGACGCGCTGGCGCGCTTCCGCGGCCGCCAGGTCGGCATCGTCTTCCAGTCGTTCCATCTGATCCCGACCATGACGGCGCTGGAGAATGTCGCGGTGCCGCTCGAGCTCGCCGGCAATCCCGATGCCGCTGCGCGCGCCGCGCAGGAGCTGCAATCGGTCGGGCTCGGCGAGCGCCTGCATCACTATCCGACGCAGCTCTCCGGTGGCGAGCAGCAGCGCGTCGCGATCGCGCGCGCGCTCGCACCCGATCCCGCGATCCTCGTTGCCGACGAGCCGACCGGGAATCTCGACGAGACGACGGGCAAGCAGATCGTCGACCTGTTGTTCACCAAGCACGCCGAGCGCGGCATGACCCTGGTGCTGGTGACGCACGATCTCGCGCTCGCGCAGCGCTGCGACCGCGTCGTGCGGCTGCGCTCCGGCCGCATCGACGGACAATCCACGACATGAGCATCGCGTCCGAAGTCGCGGTGCAGGGCCGCGCGTCGTCGCTTGCCTTCCGTTATGCGCTGCGCGAATTGCGCGGCGGCCTGCGCGGCTTCTACGTGTTCATCGCCTGCATCGCGCTCGGCGTGATGGCGATTGCCGGCGTCGGCTCGGTCGCCGCGAGCCTTGGCGACGGCCTGTCCCGCGAGGGACGCACGCTGCTCGGCGGCGACGTCGCATTCTCGCTGATCTCGCGCGAGGCCAAGCCCGACGAGGTCACCTATCTGCGCACGCGCGGCGAGGTTTCGATCGCGGCCACGCTGCGCGCGATGGCCCGCAGCAATGACGGCAAGCTGGCGCTGGTCGAGCTCAAGGCCGTCGACGGCAAATATCCGATGCTCGGCGAGCTGACGCTCGAGCCGAACATGTCGGTCGCCGATCTGCTCGCCGAACGCGACGGCGTCTACGGCGCGGCCGCCGATTCGACGTTGCTGGCGCGGCTCGACCTGAAGCTCGGTGACCGCGTCACCATCGGCAGCGCGACCTATCAGATCCGCAGCGTGGTGGTGGCCGAGCCCGACAAGCTCGCCGGCGGCGTCGGCCTCGGGCCACGCTTCCTGGTCAGCGAAACCAGCCTGCACGCCACCGACCTGCTGCAACCGGGCAGCCTGGTGCGCTGGATCTACCGCGTGAAACTGCCTGACGGCGCCAACGACGATCGCGCCACCACCGCGCTGATCGACGGTGCACGCAGCGCAGCGCCGGAGGCCGGCTGGGAGGTCCGCAGCCGCAGCAATGCCTCGCCGCAGCTCGAGCGCACCATCAACCGCTTCACCCAGTTCCTGACCCTGGTCGGCCTCGCGGCGCTGCTGGTCGGCGGTGTCGGCGTCGCCAACGCGGTGAAGAGCCATATCGACCGGCGTCGCGACGTCATCGCCTCGTTCAAGGCGCTCGGCGCCACCGGCCGCGACGTCTTCACGATCTACTGCACGCAGGTGGTGGTGCTGGCCGGGATCGGCTCGGTGATCGGGCTCGTGCTCGGCGCGGCGCTGCCCTTCGTCATCGTCGGCCTGTTCGGTAGGCTGCTGCCGCTGCCGGTGGTGCCCGCGCTGCACCCCGACGAGCTCGCGCTGTCCTTCATCTATGGCCAGCTCACCGCGCTGGCGTTCGGGCTGTGGCCACTCGGCCGCGTCCATGACGTGCCGGTCGCGGCGCTGTTCCGCGAGACCGTCACCAGCGAGTGGCATCGCCCGCGCTGGAGCTATCTGGCGCTGATGGCCGTGGTGATCGCGCTCCTGATCGGCGTCGCGATCGGGCTTGCCTATGACAAGCGGGTCGCCGCCGTGTTCGTCGCCTCGTCGATCGCGGTGTTCCTGCTGCTGCGCGGAATTGCCGAGCTCCTGATGGCGGTGGCGCGGCGGTTGCCGCGCAGCCGCATGACCATGCTGCGGCTCGCGATCGCCAACATCCACCGGCCGGGCGCGCTGACACCGTCGGTGGTGCTGTCGCTGGGGCTGGGGCTCGCTGTGCTCGTCACCATTACCCAGATCGACGGCAATCTGCGTCGGCAATTCCTGGCCGCCCTGCCGGAGCGGGCACCGTCGTTCTTCTTCATCGACATCCCCTCCACCGAGGCCGACCGCTTCAATGCCTTCCTGGCCAAGGTCGCCGCCGGCTCGACCGTCGAGGACGTGCCGATGCTGCGCGGACGCATCGTCGCCGCGCGCGGCGTCAAGGCCGACCAGCTCAAGCCGTCGGTCGATTCGGAATGGGTGCTGCAGAGCGACCGCGGCCTGACCTATACCGGCGAAATCCCCAAGGGCTCGAAGATCGTCGAGGGCGAATGGTGGGGACCGGACTACAGCGGACCCCCGCTGGTCTCGATGGAGAAGAAGATCGCCGACGGCCTGTCGTTGAAGATCGGCGACGAGATCGTCGTCAACGTGCTCGGACGCGACGTGCCGGCGAAGATCGCCAACCTGCGCAACATCGACTGGCAGGGCCTCGGCATCAATTTCGTGCTGGTGTTCTCGCCGAATGCCTTCAAGGGCGCGCCGCACAGCCATGTCGCGACCCTGACGGAACCACATGCCGATTCCGCCGACGACGCGCGCATCATCAAGCAGGTCGCCGACGCGTTCCCGATGGTGACCAGCGTGCGGGTCCGCGAAGCGCTGGAGACGGTCGGCAGCGTGGTCAGCAATCTGGTGCTGGCGATCCGCGGCGCCAGCGCCGTGACGCTGATATCCGCAATCCTGGTGCTCGGCGGCGCACTGGCCGCCGGACACCGTCACCGCGTCTATGACGCCGTGATTCTCAAGACGCTCGGCGCCACGCGGGTGCGATTGCTCGGCGCTTACGCGCTAGAGTATCTGATGATCGGTTTTGCAACCGCCGTGTTCGGGGTGATCGCCGGCTCGATCGCGGCCTGGCTGATCGTGACGCGGCTGATGACGCTGAGTTTTATCTGGCAGGCCGGCAGCGCCGCGCTGGTCGTGGTCGCCGCGCTGGTCGTCACGGTCGGACTGGGGCTCGCCGGGACGCTGCTCGCGCTAAACCAGAAGCCGGCCTCAGTGTTGCGGAATTTGTGACAAAATGTAGCGGCGCGAGCGCCCGTTTTTGCCTATAATGCTAGGGTAGAGCGACATTCGGCCGCGCGTGGAAGCTTGCGTCGGATGTGTTAATTTCCCACATACCAATCGGGTCGGATAGTCGGTTTGAATGACACGGAAATTAATGTTCCGCAAACCGAGCCATCTGAGATAGATTTACGACCGGCGCCGCAAATCCCTTGCGCTCCACCGGGACCAACCACGGGAATTCGACCATGTCGGACCTAGACCGCAACTACGCTTCTCCTTTCGGCCGGGCCGCCGGGCGCATTGACGCTGCGGCCGTCGACGCCGGTCTGCGCGCCTACATGCTGCGCATCTACAACTACATGAGCATCGGCCTGGCCATCACCGGCCTCGCCGCGCTCGGCGTCTACATGGGTGCGGTGACGACCGACCAGTCGGCCGCCGTCGCCAAGTTCGGCAACGCCTATCTGACGCAGTTCGGCTACGCGATGTTCGTGAGCCCGCTGAAGTGGCTGTTCATCCTCGCCCCTCTGGCGATGGTGTTCGTCATCTCGGCCGGCATCAACCGCCTGCAGCCCGCGACCGCCCAACTCCTGTTCTGGGTGTTCTCGGCGCTGATGGGCCTGTCGCTGTCGTCGATCTTCCTGGTGTACACGCACACCTCGATCGTGCGCGTGTTCTTCATCACCGCGGCGACGTTCGGTGCGCTGAGCCTCTACGGCTACACCACCAAGCGTGACATGAGCGGCATGGGCTCGTTCCTGTTCATGGGTCTGATCGGCATCATCATCGCGAGCCTGGTCAATCTGTTCCTGGCGAGCTCGGCGCTGCAGTTCATCGTGTCGGTGGTCGGCGTGCTGGTGTTCGCGGGCCTCACCGCCTGGGACACCCAGCGGCTGAAGAACGACTACATCTACGGCTACGCCTCGCAGGGTGGCGTGATGGCAGAGCGTGCGGCAATCACTGGTGCGCTGTCGCTCTACCTGAACTTCATCAACCTGTTCACGCTGCTCCTGCAGCTGCTCGGCCAGCGCGACTAAGCGCATCGAGCGGAGCCGATCGATCCGAGCCCCGGCCACACGGCCGGGGCTTTTCTTTTGCGCGAGGCAAAATGCGGCATAGCCCGGATGGAGCGCAGCGTAATCCGGGTAAGTCTTTGGAGAGACCGGCCCAGGATTGCGTACGCTTCATCCGCGCTACGGTTTCTTCTCCTCCCCCCGAAAGGGGGAAGGTCGGGATGGGGGTCAGCCGCAGACGACGGCGTATGTGGAGGGAGAATATCCCCACCCGCTTTGCTCTCGTGAGCAAAGCGACCTCCCCTTTTCAAGGGGAGGGTCGGAACGAGAGTAGCCCGGATGGACCCAACGGGTCGCGCGAACGCGCTTAGACCAGCGACAGCTTGCGATCGATCACGAACAGCACGCGTTCCAGTTCATGGCCGCGGCGGAGGATCAGGCCGGTCGCTGAAATCACGCTGTACATGCCCTGCTTGCGCGCAAGCCGGGGATCCTTCTCGATCCGGTAGATCGGCATTTCGGATGCGCGCCGGAACACCGAGAACACGGCACGGTCCTTCAGGAAGTCGATCGCATAATCGCGCCACTCGCCGTCGGCGACCATGCGGCCGTAGAGATTGAGAATGCGGTTGAGCTCAAGTCTATTGAATGTCACGCGGTTGGGCTGAGGGGTCGCGGCGGCGGTGCGCGCCGCGGCACGACTCCCGCTCGGATCAGTGTCCTCCGAGATCAAACTCATCGAGCGCCTCCTGTCACCTCGGTGACGATCGGGTTCCGAAGGCCCCTGTTCGGGATCGTCACGAGAGTGACATGATCGCGCTAAGCGAGGGGGCCCGCAAGGGGCCAATCGCAATGCAACCGGGCCTTAACCACCGCCGCGCGCGGCGGATTGTCCGGAAAACCGCAGAGTCACGGGAACGTTAGCGGAATCATATTGCTGCCCCACTTCCGCCCATCGCCCGCCCCGCTGCCCTGCGAAAAGGAAATCCTGCGTTGGCCCGGTCCTTTCGGTTCCGGATTCCTCAGCCCCCAGCCCCCCGGGGCCGTCGGGATCGGGCCTGTTCGCAGGGGAGTCAAATCCCAACACTGGGCCAACGAAAGTTGGTCCTTTTTGTTTTGGGGCCTGCGCAAGCGAGACGCGCGCAAAGCCCCCGCCCTTCCTTTCGGCAAATCACTGAATGCAGGTTTGTCGCCATGCGCAGCTGACGACAACATGCGTGCGGCCAGCGACGCGACTGGCCGAAGCCAGCTTATCGCGCCTTACTGTGGCGAGGCGCTAGTGAAGCGAGGTGAAGGCAGCGCCGAGCATCGGGCCCGGCTTGTCGCGGTTGCCGTCCTGGACGTACACCGCAGCAGCATCGACACCGTCACGCGTGATGTTCTCCAGCGGCACGGTCCAGCTCCCGGACGAACCGTTCCAGTCGCCGACCTTGAGGAGATTGCGCACCACGTTGTGGTAGGTGATCTCGCGGCCGCGGTTCTCGCCGCGCGCGATCGAGATCGGCACCGACTTGGAGATCGAGCAGATCCAGACCTCGCCGCGCGACACTGCGGGCGACTTCGATGCGGCGACCGACACATTGATCTGCTTGCCGGTCAGCGTCATCGTCACCGGCACCGACATCACGCTGCCGCCCTTCTCGGTGTCCTTGATCGCGCTCTCGATGCTGGCGCGGTCGCTGCCGATCACATGCGCGGAGCCGTTGATCACAGCCTGCGGCGTGTAGACGTCGCGGTCGCCGCGCACATGCGAATAGGCCTTCTGGCGCGCGCTGAAACGGGAATCGGCCAGCGTGTCCTTCCAGCCGAGATAGTCCCAATAGTCGATCGGCATGCTCAGCGCGATGACGTTGGGGTCCTTCGCGAGGTCACCGATGATCTTGTCCGCGGGCGGACAGGACGAGCATCCCTGCGAGGTGAAGAGTTCGACGACAGCACGCGGATCAGCGTGGGCGGGGCGGATGATCGCGACGATTGCGCAGATGCCAAGGGCGCTCGACCATCGCGAGATACAGTTATAGGCCATCATCGCTGTCATACTGCGAACCAGTCGTGATGATTTCCATCCGTAATTGTACGGAGCATGAAGTCTGTCCCTGAACTTGCGTGCCCCAAAACGCGAGAAAGCGGCCTTTTCATAGGCCGCCTTCTTTTTAGCCGCTACTCACTAAGCAGTGAGGCACCGATCACAAATCCGCGTTGGAGCATGGTCCGGAAAAGTGTGAAGCGGTTTTCCGGATAGACCATGCTCAAACAAGGGGCCCTTAGGCCGCGAGTTTGCGCAGCACATAATGCAGGATGCCGCCGTTGCGATAGTAATCGAGCTCGTCCAGCGTATCGATGCGGCAGAGCAGCGGGACATCCTTTTTGCCGCCGTCAGCGGAGACGATCTCGGCCGTCAATGTCTGGCGCGGCTTCAGATCGCCCTGCAGCCCGCGGATCGTGACCTTCTCGTCGCCCTTGAGGCCGAGCGAGGACCACGACGTGCCGTCCTGGAAGGTGAGCGGAAGCACGCCCATGCCGACCAGGTTGGACCGATGGATGCGCTCGAAGCTCTGGCAGATCACCGCGCGCACGCCGAGCAGGCGGGTGCCCTTCGCGGCCCAGTCGCGCGACGAGCCGTTGCCGTATTCGGCGCCGGCGAACACCACCAGCGGCACGCTCTCCTGCTGATACTTCATCGCGGCGTCGTAGATCGACATCTGCTCGCCGTCGGGCCAGTGCCTGGTCAAACCGCCTTCCGGAATGTTGCCGTCGGCGCCCTTCAGCATGAAGTTCTTGATGCGGATGTTGGCGAAGGTGCCGCGCATCATCACTTCATGGTTGCCGCGCCGCGTGCCGTACTGGTTGAAGTCGGCGGGGCGCACCTGGTGCTCGCTGAGGAACTTGCCGGCGGGCGAGGTCAGCTTGATCGAACCGGCCGGCGAGATGTGGTCGGTGGTGATCTTGTCGCCGAACATCGCGAGAATCCGCGCATCGACCACGTCGGTGACCGGGTCGGGCTGCTTCTTCATGCCTTCGAAATAGGGCGGGTTCTGCACATAGGTCGAGCTCATGTTCCAGCGATAGGTCTCGCTTTCCGTGGTCTTGATCTTGCGCCAGTTGGTATCGCCCTTGAACACGTCGGCATACTTCCTCTTGAAGATCGTCGCGGTGACGTACTTCTTCATGAAGGCGTTGATCTCCTTGGCGGTCGGCCAGATGTCCTTGAGGAACACCGGCTTGCCGTCCTTGCCGATGCCGAGCGGCTCGACCGCGAGATCCTTGGTCACGGTGCCGGCGAGCGCGTGCGCGACGACGAGCGGCGGCGAGGCGAGGTAGTTGGCCTGCACGTCGGGCGAGACGCGGCCTTCAAAGTTGCGGTTGCCCGACAGCACGGCGGCGGCAACGATGCCGTTTTCGTTGATCGACTTCGAGATGTCTTCCGGCAGCGGGCCGGAGTTGCCGATGCAGGTCGTGCAGCCGAAGCCGACCAGGTTGAAGCCGACCTTGTCGAGATCGGCCTGCAGGCCGGAATTGGCGAGATATTCCGCCACCACCTGGCTGCCCGGCGCGAGCGAGGTCTTCACCCACGGCTTGGCCTTGAGGCCCTTGGCGGCCGCCTTGCGCGCCAGCAGGCCGGCGCCGATCAGCACGCTCGGATTCGAGGTGTTGGTGCAGGAGGTGATCGCCGCGATCACGACGTCGCCATGGCCGAGATCGAAGTCACGGCCCTCGACGGCATAACGCTTCTGCTCGCCCTCGGGCTTCTTGTATTCGCCGACCAGCGCGGTCGCGAAACCGGTCGACACCGCCGGCAGCGCGATGCGGCCTTCGGGGCGCTTCGGCCCGGCCATCGACGGCACGACGTCGCCGAGGTCGAGCGTCAGCGTGGTGGTGAACACCGGGTCGGTCGACTTGGCGGTACGGAACAGGCCCTGCGCCTTGGCATAGGACTGCACCAGCTTGACGCGATCGGCCTTGCGGCCCGAGGTCTTCAGGTAATCGATGGTCGCGGCGTCGACCGGGAAGAAGCCGCAGGTCGCGCCATATTCGGGCGCCATGTTGCCGATGGTCGCCTTGTCCGCGACCGAGAGATAGTCGAGGCCCGGGCCGAAGAACTCGACGAACTTGCCGACCACGCCGAGCTTGCGCAGCATCTGGGTGACGGTCAGCACGAGGTCGGTCGCGGTGACGCCTTCCTTGAGCTGGCCCTTGAGCTTGAAGCCGACCACCTCAGGCAGCAGCATCGACAGCGGCTGGCCGAGCATGCAGGCCTCCGCCTCGATGCCGCCGACGCCCCAGCCGAGCACGGCGAGGCCGTTGACCATCGTGGTGTGCGAGTCGGTGCCGACCAGCGAGTCGGGATAGGCGACCTCGAAGGTGCCGGTCTTCCGGCCGACCGTCATCTTCTCCTTCTTGGTCCACACCGTCTGCGCCAGATATTCGAGATTGACCTGGTGGCAGATGCCGGTGCCGGGCGGCACCACCGAGAAGTTCGAGAACGCCTTCTGGCCCCACTTCAGGAACTCGTAGCGCTCCTGGTTCTGCTTGTATTCCTCGGTGACGTTCTTCGCGAACGCCTTGTTGTCACCGAAGAAGTTGACGATCACCGAGTGGTCGATGACGAGATCGACCGGCACCAGCGGGTTGATCTTCTCGGCATCGCCGCCGAGGTTCTGCATCGCGTTGCGCATCGCCGCGAGGTCGACCACGGCCGGGACGCCGGTGAAATCCTGCATCAGGACGCGCGCCGGGCGGAACGCGATCTCGTGTTCGAGCTGGCGCTTCTTCAGCCACTTCGACACCGCAACGATGTCTTCCTTCTTGACGGTGCGGCCGTCCTCGTTGCGCAGCAGGTTCTCCAGCAGAACCTTCATCGAATACGGCAGCTTCGAAATCCCCTTCAGTCCGTTCTTCTCTGCCTGGGGCAGGCTGTAATAGACGTAGGACTTGCCGCCGACCTTCAGGGTCTTGCGGCATTTGAAGCTGTCGAGCGAGGTCATGCGAGGAATCCCAATTCTCAGTTATACCCGGCAAGGGTAACTAAACACCGGCGATCGACACTGGCCAAGGGATGGCCTGGGGTGGGTTGCGGCCGCCGATTGTGTGTGCTGCATCAAGTTCCGGGCTTATAGAACCTTTCTAGAAGCGCCGCCACACCGACAAGCGTGCGACAGCGTTGCGCGACCCAAAAATTCTCACGCGGTAGCGAAAGATTTCAGAGGGCTGTGACAAGACGAACCATGCGGCTCTCGGGACGAAATCTGAAATGCGTGCGCGGCGGGCGCGAGGTGTTTTCCGGCCTCGATCTGTCGGCCACGTCAAGCGAGGCGCTCGCCATCACGGGCCCCAACGGCGCGGGCAAGACCTCGCTGCTGCGGGTCCTGGCGGGGCTATTGGTTCCCACCGAGGGTGTGGTCGCGCTCGAAGGCGGCGACGCCGAGCTCAGCCTGCCGGAGCAGGCCCACTATCTCGGCCACCGCGACGCCCTGAAGCCGGCGCTGAGCGTTGCGGAAAATCTGTCCTTCTGGCGGGAATTCCTCGGCGGCGAGACCAAGGACGCCGGCCGCTGCCTTGCCGCGGTGGCGCTCGACCACGCCGCGCATCTGCCGGCGGCCTACCTTTCAGCCGGCCAGCGCCGCCGCCTGTCGATCGCGCGCCTGCTCTCGGTGCGGCGGCCGGTGTGGCTGCTGGACGAGCCGACATCGGCGCTCGATGCGGCCGGACAGGCGCTGTTCGTCGACCTGATGCGCGACCATCTCGCACAAGGCGGCCTGATCGTCGCGGCGACGCATCTGCCGCTCGGCATCGATGCGCGTAATCTGCGGATGGGAGGCGCGGCATGAGCGCGCTTGGCGCCTTGATCCGGCGCGACATCCGCATCGCGCTGCGTGTCGGCGGCGGCGCGCTGATCGGCGTGCTGTTCTTCCTCACCGTCACCGTGCTGATGCCGTTCGCGGTCGGACCGGATCTCGCGCTGCTGTCGCGGCTCGGCCCCGCCATCCTCTGGCTCGGCGCGTTGCTGGCGAGCCTGCTCACCCTCGACCGCCTGTTCACGGCCGACCACGAGGACGGCTCGCTCGACCTCATCGTGATGGCCCGGACGCCGCTGGAACTCGCCTGCGCCGCCAAGGCACTGGCACACTGGATCGCCGCCGGGCTGCCGCTGATCATCGCAACCCCGGTGCTCGGCCTGCTGCTCAATCTCGACGGCACCGCGACGCTCGCCGTTGCGGCGACGCTGCTGGCGGGAACACCGGCGCTGACTTTCACCGGCATGATCGGCGCGGCATTGGCCGTGACGCTGCATCGCGGCGGGCTATTGCTGGCGGTGCTGGTGCTGCCGCTGTCGATCCCGGTGCTGATCTTCGGTGTCGCGGCCTCGCAGGCGGCAATATCGGGGCCTTTGCCGTTTGGAACACCGTTCTCGATCCTCTGCGCGCTGTCGCTTGCCAGCCTCGTGATCGGCCCCTTTGCCGCCGCCGCGAGCCTGCGGCACGGGCTGGACTGAAATGAGCCCGATCAAATCTCGCCGGGAGGAAATCGGCCAATTGCCTGCGACACACCGGACGATTATCAGGGTGCCATGACGCTGACCGACCTCGCCAACCCGACCAAGTTTCTGGCGCTGACCGCGCGCATCCTGCCGTGGCTCGCCGGCGTGACCGCGATCCTGCTCGCGATCGGGCTCTACCAATCGGCGATGGCGCCCGACGACTACCAGCAGGGCGCCACGGTGAAGATCATGTTCATCCACGTTCCGAACGCGTGGCTGTCGATGTTCGTCTGGGGCGTCATGAGCGTGGCCGCGCTCGGCACCCTGGTGTGGCGGCATCCGCTCGCCGACGTCGCCGCGAAAGCCGCAGCTCCGATCGGCGCCGCCTTCACCTTCCTTGCGCTGGTCACCGGCTCGCTGTGGGGCCGGCCGATGTGGGGCACCTATTGGGAGTGGGATGCGCGCCTGACCTCGGTCTTGATCCTGTTCCTGATGTATCTCGGCCTGATGGCGCTGTGGCGCGCGGTGGAGGACCCGTCGCGCGCGGCGCGGGCGGCGGCGGTGCTCACGCTGGTGGGCGCGATCAACATCCCGATCATCAAGTTCTCGGTCGACTGGTGGAACACGCTGCATCAGCCGGCCTCGGTGTTTCGCGCCGGCGGGCCGACGCTCGACAAGGCGTTCCTGTGGCCGCTGCTGGTGATGGCGATCGCGTTCTCGCTGCTGTTCATCACCTTGCACCTGGCGGCGATGCGCAACGAGATCCTGCGCCGGCGCGTGCGCAGCCTGCAGATGATGCAGGCGAGCCGCGTCTCGTTCACGAGCGAGACGGGCGGCGGTTCGCAGGCAACCGCGTCAAACGAAATCGGAGCGGCGTGACACGATGGCGCTTGGTCCCTACGCCTCCTTCATCGTGACGTCCTACGCGCTGGTCGCGGCGGTCGTGCTGCTGCTGATCGTCTGGATCATCGCCGACTATCGCCGGCAACAGGCGCGTCTCAGGGAGATCGAGGCCAGCGGCGTGACGCGCCGCTCCGGCCGCAGTGCGGCAGATACAAGATGAGCGATCAGGCGACCAACCGCCCGCCGCAAGCCCGCCGCCTGCTGGTGGTGCTGCCCCTGCTGATCTTTCTCGGCCTCGCCGGGCTGTTCCTGCTGCGGCTCTATGGCGGCGATCCCTCGAAAATCCCGTCGGCGCTGATCGGCCGGCCGGCGCCGCAGACCGCGCTGCCCGCGCTCGACGGCCTGGTGCGGGACGGCGCGCCGGTCCCCGGTCTCGATCCCGCCGCCTTCAAGGGCAAGGTCTCGGTCGTCAATGTCTGGGCGTCGTGGTGCGTCCCCTGCCACGACGAGGCGCCGCTGCTGACCGAGCTCGGCAAGGACAAGCGCTTCCAGATCATCGGCATCAACTACAAGGACTCGCCCGAGAACGCGCGGCGCTTCCTCGGCCGCTACGGTAATCCGTTCGGCATCGTCGGCGTCGACGGCAACGGTCGCGCCTCGATCGAATGGGGCGTTTATGGCGTGCCCGAGACCTTCCTGGTCGGGCGCGAGGGCACCATCGTCTACAAGCTGGTCGGCCCGGTGACCCCGGACAACGTCAACCGCGTGCTCAAGGCCGAGATCGAGAAGGCGCTCGCGGCGGGCAGCTAGTGACAGCGGCTTACTGGCCTCCCTCTCCCCGTCCTTTACGGGGAGAGGTCGAAATTCGCGCAAAGCGGGAATTTCGGGTGAGGGGCTCTGGACGGTGTTTGTAATAGGCTCCGAGCCTGTCCGTGGAGAGACCCCTCACCCCAACCCTCTCCCCGCAAGAGCGGGGCGAGGAGCAGAGCGGTGATCACCCCTTCCGCACGTCGCCCGCGTCGGCCTCGCTCGCCTCCAGCGAGACCGGCTCGAGGTGATAGCGCTTGGTCAGCGGCATCTGGGCGATGGCGAAGATCATGGTCAGCGGCGTCACGCCGAACACCTTGAAGTTCACCCAGAAATCCGTGGTCTGCGTGCGCCAGACGAGCTCGTTGAGCACCGCCATGCCGGCGAAGAACAGCGCCCAGCGCATGGTGAGGATGCGCCAGCCCTGCGGCGTCAGGTTGAACACCTGATCGAACATGATGGCAATGAAGGACCGGCCGAACAGGAGCCCGCCGCCGAGCACGGCCGCGAACAGCCCGTAGATGATAGTCGGCTTGACCTTGATGAAGGTCTCGTCGTGCAGCACCAGCGTCAGCGTGCCGAACACCAAGACGATCGCGCCGGTCACCAGCGCCATGATCGGCACGTGCCTGGTGACCACATAGGATGCGATCATCGCGGCCACGATCGCCATCATGAACGCGCCGGTCGCGACGAACAGATGGTATTTGGCGTTGGCGATAAAGAACACGAGCAGCGGCCCGAGTTCGGTCGCCAGCTTGAACAGCGGGTGCGGCTGGGTCTTGTCCATCAATCGATTCCGGCAATTGCCTTGGCAAAATCCTTCGCGGCGAAGGGCGCGAGGTCCTCGACGCCTTCGCCGACGCCGATGAAATGCACCGGCAGCTTGTGCTTCTCCGACAGCGCGACAAGGATGCCGCCGCGCGCGGTGCCGTCAAGCTTGGTCATCACGAGCCCCGTGACGCCTGCCGTACGATGAAACGCCTCGACTTGCGACAACGCATTTTGTCCCACCGTGGCGTCGAGCACGAGCAGCACCGCGTGCGGCGCCGACGCATCGACCTTCCTGATGACGCGCACGACCTTTTCCAATTCGTTCATCAGCTCGGACTTGTTCTGCAGGCGGCCGGCGGTGTCGATCAGCAGCACGTCGCGCTGCTGCTCCTTGGCCGCGGTCAGCGCGCTGAAGGCAAGGCTCGCCGAATCCGAGCCCTGGGCGCCGGCGATGACCGGCGACTTGGTGCGCTCGCCCCAGACCTTGAGCTGCTCGATCGCCGCGGCGCGGAAGGTGTCGCCGGCGGCCAGCATGACCTTGCGGCCCTCGGCGGAGAATTTCGCGGCCAGCTTGCCGATCGTCGTGGTCTTGCCGGAGCCGTTGACGCCGACCACCAGGATGACGAACGGCTGCTTCGCGGCATCGATCTCGAGCGGCTTCGCCACCGGCGACAGCACCTTCTCGACCTCGGTCGCGACCACCTCCTTGACCTCGTCGGCCGAGATCGCCTTGTCGTAGCGCCCCTTGCCGACAGCCTCCGCGATGCGGACCGCGACATCGGTACCGAGATCGGCGCGCAGCAGCACATCCTCGATGTCATCGAGCATGGCCGAATCGAGCTTGCGCTTGGTGACGAGGTCGGCGACCGCGGTCCCGATCGAACTCGAGGTCCGCTTCAGGCCGCCCTTCAGCCGCTGCCACCAGCTCTGTTTTGGAGTTCCCGCAGTGGTATCGTTCATGGCGCGGACGTGTTAGCCGTTTCGGCCCATAAACGAAAGTCTCGACGAATTGATCGATGTTCCCCAATTGACCGCGGAAGAAATCCTGGGCCGGGTGCTCCACCGCGACGGGCTGATGCTGGTGATCGACAAGCCGGCGGGCCTGCCGGTGCATCGTGGTCCCAAGGGCGGGCCCAATCTGGAGGCCTCGTTCGACGCGCTGCGGTTCGGCCTGCCGCGGCCGCCGGTGCTGGCGCATCGGCTGGACAAGGACACGTCTGGCTGCCTTGTCCTGGGACGCCACCGCAAGGCGACCGCCTCTCTCGGGCTGTTGTTCAAGCACAGCAAGATCTCGAAGACCTATTGGACGGTGGTCGAGGGCGGCCCTGCCGAGGATGAAGGCACCATCGACATGCCGCTCGGCCGGCTCAACGCCGAGCGCGGCTGGTGGCAGAAGCCGGACCCGGATGGCCAGAAGGCGATCACCAACTGGAAGGTGCTGGGGCGTGGCGACGGCCTCACCTGGCTCGCGATGGAGCCGGTCACCGGCCGCACCCATCAGCTGCGGGTGCACTCGGCGGCGATGGGCTGGCCGATCGTCGGCGACAATATCTACGGCAACGGTCCGCGCTTCGGTGAGCCGACCCTGCATCTGCATTCCCGCGAGATCGGCATCCCGATCTCCAGGAACAAGGACCCGGTGCATGTGGTGGCGCCGGCACCCGAACACATGCGGGAGCGGCTCAGGGCCTGCGGCTGGAACGGCGACTAAGCATGATCCGGAAAAGTGCGAAGCGGTTTTCCAGCCCCAACCTCATCGCGCTTTAGCCTCCGTGATTTTACGGACAATTATCCTTTACGGAACATTCAGGCCCATCGGATAGTCCTGCAGGCGGCTTAGAAAAAGCGCGCCGCGACGGCTCAGGACGAGCAATGCTGAATGATGGACAAGCTATTGTCGACGAGGTCGAGGCTGCGATACGCGCCGGCTCCGCCGATAAATGCCTGGCCACGGCAAGACGCGTCACCAGCCTCTTCCTCGCATCCGCCGGCAAGTTCAACAGCGAACAGATCGAGCTGTTCGACAACGTGCTCGAGCGTCTGGTGAAGACCATCGAGTTGCGCGCGCTCGCCGACATCAGCGCCCGGATGGCGCTCACCGACATCAGCGAGCAGCTCGCACCGGTCGCCCAGGCACCGCCCGCGATCATTCGTCGTCTCGCCAGCAATGACGAGATCAGGATCGCGCGGCCGATCCTGCAGGAATCGTCGCGGCTCAGCGCGGACGATTTGGTCGAGATCGCACGGACCAAGAGCGAGCAGCATCTGCTCGCCGTCGCCGGCCGCTGGTGGCTGAAGGAGGTCGTCACTGACGCGCTTCTGGCGCGTCGCTTTGCGAGCGTGAGCCACCGCCTGGTCACCAATCCCGGCGCCAAAGTATCGCCGGGCGGATTTGCTGTCATCCTCGCGCAGGCCGAACACGATCCGGTGCTTGCGGTCGAGACCGGCATTCGCGCGGACCTGCCGTCGGAGCTCCGCCTTCAGCTCCTGCGCCGCGCGACGGAAGAGGTTCGCGGCCGTCTGCTGGAACGCGCCCCGCCCTATCTGTTCGAAGAGATCCGGCACGCGATCGCCGCGGTCGCCGCCGGCGTCGAGCGCGACATGTCGCAGGTCCGCGACTTCACCGCGGCCAAGCACCACGTCGCGAAGCTGAAGGACGACGGCGAGCTCAACGAAGCCTCACTGCTCGGTTTCGCCAGGCAGCGAAAATATGAAGAGACCATCGTTGCGCTGGCGTATCTTGCGCAGTCGAACATCGAGGTGATCCGCTCCCTGATGCAAAGCCTGCGCAGTGAAGGCCTGCTGGTGCCGTGCCGGGCGGCAGGCCTGAGTTGGGATACCGCCGCCGCGGTAATGGAATGTCGCTATACCACCGGCTCCATGGGACCGGTCGAACTCGCCCATGCGAAGGGCCAGTTCACGAAATTGACCCGCGAAAACGCCGATCGCCTGCTGCGGTTCTGGCAGGTTCGCGCGTCGCAGCCGGCAAGGCTGGGCGGGCGCACGCACTGAGTGCGTCATGCACGATGCGCATGTAGAGATTCAACCTGTCAAATAGCTCGTTCAGTATCATCACCTGCGAAATACAGGTGATCCGCTGCTCCGGAGGCGCCATGCGCGGGCTCCCCATATTCGTCGTCCTGGCGAAAGCCAGGACCCATAACCACCGCATTCGGTGACCGTGCGAGATCGCGGCCCCAGCGTCGCGCAACAATTGAGATCTGCGGCAATGGGTCCCGGCCTGCGCCGGGACCACAATGGGAGCGAACTTTCTCAGCGGCCGGATGCAATGAGCCGCGCATTGTCATGGCCGCGGATAGTTATCGCGCGCACCATGCCCTGCACATCTCTCTCGATCGCGACCGGCAGGAAGTGCTCGGTGCGGCCCTGCGTGCCGCTCTCGATCAGCACCTCGCGCGTCGCGCCGACTTCCGCATCAAGCCGGCGCAGCAGCGCGGCTTCGCCTGCCGCGCGCAGCCGCCTGGCGCGCTCCTTGATCGCGCCGCCATCGACCTGCGGCATCCGTGCGGCCGGCGTGCCCGGACGCCGCGAATAGGGAAACACGTGCAGGAAGGTGAGATCGCATTCCTCGACCAGATCGAGCGAACGCGCGAACATCTCTTCAGACTCGGTCGGGAAGCCCGCGATGATGTCGGCGCCGAGAGCGATGTCCGGCCGCAGCCGGCGGACCTGCGCACAGAAATCGATCGCGTCCTTCCGCGAATGCCGGCGCTTCATCCGCTTCAGGATCATGTCGTCGCCGGACTGCAACGACAGATGCAGATGCGGCATCAGCCGCGCATCGTCGGCGATGACATCGAGCAGGTCGCGATCCGCCTCGATCGAATCGATCGACGAGATGCGCAGCCGCTTCAGCTCGGGCACATGGCGCAGGATCTGCCGGGTCAACTGGCCGAGTTTCGGCGCGCCGGGCAGGTCGGCGCCATAGCTCGTGAGATCGACGCCGGTCAGCACGATCTCGGCATGGCCGCGCTCGACCAGCGCGCGGACCTGATCGACCACCGCGCCCATCGGCACCGAGCGCGAATTGCCTCGGCCGTAGGGGATGATGCAGAAGGTGCAGCGATGATCGCAGCCGTTCTGCACCTGAACGAACACCCGCGGCAGGCCGCGTTCGAAGCCGTCGAGCAGATGCGGCGCCATCTCGGTCACCGCCATGATGTCGGCGACCGCGACCTTCTCGCTCGCATCGATGCCGAACGGCGCCTCGAACGCAGTGCGCGTCGCCTGCCAGGCGTCGCCGCGCATCTTCTCGTCATTCCCGACGACGCGATCGACCTCGGCCATCTCGGCGAACATCCGGCTTTGCGTCTGCGCCGCACAGCCGGTGACGACGATGCGCGCATGCGGGCGTTCGCGTTTCAGCTTGCGGATCGACTGCCGCGCCTGCGCCACCGCCTCGTTGGTGACGGCGCAACTGTTGATGACGATGGTGTCCGAAAGCCCCGACTGCTCGGCCTCGCGGCGGATCACCTCGGATTCGAAGGAATTGAGGCGGCAGCCAAAGGTGACGACATCGACGCCCATAACGATCAAGCAACGCTGGCGAACAGCGCCGGATCGAAGCGGCCCTCATACTCGAAATCGGCGGTGCCGGTCATCAGCACGTGATCGTCGCGCTCGCGCCACTCGATGCCGAGCTTGCCGCCGGGCAGCGTGATCTCGACGACGCGGTTGGCACGCTTCAGCCGTGCCGCCGCGACCGCCGTCGCGCAGGCTGCCGAGCCGCAGGCCCTGGTCAGGCCGGCGCCGCGCTCCCAGGTGCGGATCGTGATGTGGTCGCGATCGACGATATGGGCGAGCGTGATGTTGGCGCGCTCCGGAAAGATCGGATGGTTTTCCAAAAGCGGCCCGAAACGTTCGAGATCGTAGGCATTGACGTCATCGACCCAGAAGATCGCATGCGGATTGCCCATCGAGACCACCGATGGCGAGTGCAGTACCGGATTGTCGATCGGCCCGACCTGCAGCTCGATGTAGCGGGTGTCGCGAAATTCCTCAGCCAGCGGAATGTCCTGCCAGCCGAACTTCGGCGCGCCCATGTCGACGGTGTAGAGATCGGGCGCCGGCCCCTGCCAGCAATTGAGCAGGCCGGCGCGGGTCTGGAACGTCGCTGATGTCTGGCCGGTCTTCTCGAAGATCCGCCGCACCACGCAGCGCATGCCGTTGCCGCAGGCGCCGGCCTCCGAGCCGTCATTGTTGTAGATCGAGATGAACGCTTCGGTGCCGTCGAGCCGCGGCGGCTGCAGCACCATCAGCTGGTCATAGGGCACACCGGCCGGCGAAGCCACGGCGCGCGCCTCCGCCGCCGACACCTGTGCCCGACCTTGTGCCGCTGAATCGCGCAGGTCGACGACGACGATCTCGTTGCCGATGCCGTTCATCTTGGCGAATGCGTGATTGGCGAGCGCGCTCATCGATTTTCCCAAATTCTGCCCGGTTATATGGCGAGTGGTGGGCCGTTAGCCAGCCTGAATGGCCCCATGACACATCTGTCATGGGACGAATGCAGAACCAGCGTGTTAGGAATATCGCATCTCGCGGACCGCGCGCCGGGACAGATCGAGCGGCCGTTCGAGGAAGGGGATGGAGAATACCAATGAACCGTATCAACACGCTCCGCGCGGCCCTGGTCGCGCTGCTGCCCTTGGCCGCGATCGCACTGGCAAGCCCGGCCCCTGCCCAGTCGCCGTCAGCCTCGCCCGCTCCCGCAGCGAGCCCGAGCCCAACTCCTGCCCCGACACCATCGGCGACGCCGGTGCCCCCGCCGGCCGAGACCAAGTCGCCGGCCGACAGCCCGGCCGCAGCGCAGACCCCGGCGCCGGCGCCGGCAGCCCCGGTGCAGACCGCCGATCCCTTCGGCGAGCCGTTCACGCTGGAGCCGAAAAAGGTCGTGATGTTGAAGGGCACCGCCAATTGGGATTCCGCCTTCGACGCGCTGATCGAGGCGTTCAAGCAGCTCACCGCGCTGCTCGACAAGGACGGCGTCAAGGCATCGGGCAATCCGATGATCGTCTACACCTCGACCGACGACACCGGCTTCACCTTCATCGCCGAGATCCCGGTCGATCAGGACGTCAGGAACCTCGGCAAGAACATGAGCATGGGCAATTCGCCCGACGGCAAGGCGCTGAAGTTCGTTCATCGCGGTTCCTACGACAACATGGACAACACCTATGAGGCGATCACCAACCACCTCGACGACAAGAAGCTCGAAGCCAAGGACACCTTTATCGAGGAATACATCACCGATCCGCTGAAGACCGCGGAGGACAAGCTTGTGATCAACGTCTACGTACCCCTGAAGTGAGCCAGATGACCCATCGCCTACCCCTTGGCCTCCCCTTCGGCCTCCCCTTCGCCGCCACCCTGATCGCGACCACGCTGCTGGCTGCGCCGGCACTCGCCAATGACGACTTTCCGCCGGCGATTTCGGTCACCGGCGAGGCGACCGTGTCGGCGCCGCCCGACCAGGCGCAGCTTGACGCGGGCGTCACCACCGACGCCAAGACCGCACGCGAAGCCGCCGAAGCCAACAATATGACGATGGCCAAGGTGCTGGCCGCACTGAAGGGCGCCGGGATCGCGGAGAAGGACTTTCAGACCTCGCGGCTGTCGCTGCAGCCGCAATTCGCCAATCGCGGGCCGTCGTCGCCGAACGCCCCGCCCAGCATCGTCGGCTACCACGCGAGCAATCGTGTCACGATCAGGCTGCACGATGTGAGCAAGGTCGCCAGCGTCATCGACGTGCTGGTCGGCGCCGGCGCCAACGATATCGGCGGGCTCAATTTCTCGGTGTCGCAGGCCTCGAAGCTGCTCGACGAGGCGCGCGAAAAGGCGATCGCCGACGCCCGCCGCAAGGCGGAGATCTACGCCAAGGCCGCCGGCGTCACGCTCGGCGCGCCCGTGAATATCGCGGAGGTCGGCTCGGCGCCGGTCCCGGTGTTCCGTCCCAAGATGGCGACGGCAGGCTTCGCCGCGCCGACGCCGGTGGCGCAAGGCGAGGAAACGCTGACGGTCAATGTCAGCGTCTCCTGGGCGATCAAGGAGAAGTAAGAGGCTACAGATCTCTCGTCTCCTTCCCCCTGAAAGGGGGAAAGGTCGGGATGGGGGTCTGCCGCAGGCTCCGCTGCAAGTGGAGGGAACAGATCCCCACCCGCTTTGCTCTGACGAGCAAAGCGACCTCCCCTTTTCAAGGGGAGGTGAAATCGTAGCCCGGATGGAGCGCAGCGCAATCCGGGGCCGACTTTTCCGCGGATGGACTTTCCCGGATTACGCTGCGCTCCATCCGGGCTACTCTTTTCCTAAATCTCGAACACCTGCCCGGGCTTCAACGTCAGAAACTTCTCGCGCGGCACGCTCGCCGCGTCGAGCGCTTCGCCAAGCGCGATCGCGGGCGCGTCGATCGCCTCGTCGGTCAACTGGAATGTGCCGTGGTGATGCGCCAGCGCCTGGGCGGCGCCGCAATCGGCCAACGCCTTCACCGCATCCTCCGGGTTCATGTGCTGGTCGCGCATGAACCAGCGCGGCTCATAGGCGCCGATCGGCAGGATCGCCAGCCGTAACGGACCGTGCGCCTCGGCCACCCGGCGGAAATGTCCCCCGTCGCCGTAGCCGGAATCGCCGACGATGTAGAGCTTTCCGGCCGGCGTCTCCAAGACAAAACTCGCCCACAGCGCCTTGTTGCGGTCGAACAGCCCCCGCGCCGACCAGTGCCGCGTCGGAACCAGCGTCGCGGCAAGGCCACTGCCGAGCTCGACGCGCTGATGCCAGTCGAAGGCCTCGGCTTTGATCGCGGCATCGGATGCACGCATCGTGACGTCGTTGCCGAGCGGTGTGATCACGCGAGGTCCAAATGCCCCCGCAAGCTTCGACAGCGTCGCGACGTCGAGATGGTCGTAATGGCCGTGCGACACCAGCACGACGTCGATCTTCGGCAGTTTATCGAATGCGATGCCGGGATCGTTGTGCCGCTTCGGCCCGGCAAAGCTGAACGGCGAGGCCCGCATCGACCAGACCGGATCGAACAGGATGTTGAGGCCCGCGGTCTGGATCAGCCAGCTGGCATGGCCGACGAAGCAGAGCCGCACCTTGTCGCCCTCGACGCGGGACGGCGGCGTATCGGCATGGGGGCTCGGCGCCCATTCCGGCCAGACCGCGCGCTTCCGGCCGCCCCCGAACTGCCAGCGCAGCACCTCACCAAGCGATTTCGGCGGCGAGCCGTCCGGATCAAAGAAGTGCAGGCCGTCGAAATGATCGGAGACGGGGCCGTCGTAGGTTTTCATGGCAGTCATCCAGATCGAGGGCACACCGATCGCCGCGGCGGCTCCGGTCAAGGTTGCAAGAAGGCGGCGGCGGGTGATCAGCACGCGGGTTCCGGAATAGGAGGCAGGCTCCGGTTATATGGGTGGCAGCGGCGAATTTCGGAACCAAGACGGCAAATCGACGTAATTTCAGTACCTTACTGTCCGAACTGAGCGGATTTCAGCGAAACTTTCCTTGACTTTGCCGCCCCGGCAGCGTTTAACGCGGCCACTTTCTCGGAAAGCTCCGTCTTTTCGACCCGCCGACTGGTCCTGGAGGCCAGAGGCCAACGTCCGACAGCGCGATGCGCCCTCGGGCGCGAAAGTGTTTGGATTTCCTTCTCCCTCGCCCCGCTCTTGCGGGGAGAGGGTCGGGGTGAGGGGCTCTCTCCGCGCACTATGCGTGTGGATAGCCCGGTACCCCCTTCACCCGCCGCGCACGTGCGCGGCGACCTCTCCCCGCAGGCGGGGAGAGGTAAAAGAGGACAACGGCATTGTTCGACAATCTGTCGGAACGGCTTGGTGGCATTCTCGATCGTCTGACGGGGCGCGGCGCGCTGACCGAAAAGGACGTCGATGCCGCGATGCGCGAGGTGCGCCGCGCGCTGCTCGAGGCCGACGTCGCGCTCGAGGTGGTCCGCAGCTTCATCGACCGGGTCCGCGAGCAGGCGATCGGCGCCACCGTCGTCAAGTCGGTGACGCCGGGCCAGATGGTGGTGAAGATCGTCCATGACGAGCTCGTCGCCACGCTCGGCGCCGACGGCCAGACCATCGATATCAATTCCGTGCCGCCGGTGCCGATCATGATGGTCGGTCTGCAAGGCTCCGGTAAGACCACCACCACCGCGAAGCTCGCGCGCCGCATGGTCCAGCGCGACAAGCGCAAGGTGCTGATGGCCTCGCTCGACGTCTACCGCCCGGCGGCGATGGAACAGCTCGCGGTGCTCGGCCGCGACCTCGACATTCCGACGCTGCCGATCGTCGCCGGCCAGATGCCGCCGCAGATCGCAAGGCGCGCGCTAGAGGCCGGCAAGCTCGGCGGCTACGACGTCGTGCTGCTCGACACCGCCGGCCGCACCACGCTCGACGAAGACATGATGAAGGAGGCGGCCGAGATCAAAGCCGCCGCCAACCCGCATGAAGTGCTGCTGGTCGCCGACTCCCTCACCGGCCAGGACGCGGTCAACCTCGCGCGCTCGTTCGACGAGCGCGTCGGCCTCACCGGCATCGTGCTGACGCGCGTCGACGGCGACGGCCGCGGAGGCGCGGCGCTGTCGATGCGCGCCGTCACCGGCAAGCCGATCAAGCTGATCGGCACCGGCGAAAAGACCGACGCGCTGGAGGACTTCCATCCGAACCGCATCGCCGGCCGCATCCTCGGCATGGGCGACGTGGTCTCGCTGGTCGAGAAGGCCGCCGCCAATATCGACGCCGAGAAGGCCGCGCGCACGGCCGAGCGGATGCGCAAGGGTCAGTTCGACCTCAACGATATGCGCGAGCAGCTGCAGCAGATGGCCAATATGGGCGGCATCGGCGGCCTGATGGGCATGATGCCCGGCATCTCCAAGATGAAGAACCAGATCGCGGCGGCCGGCATCGACGACAAGATCCTGAAGCGCCAGGTCGCGATCATCGATTCGATGACGCGGCAGGAGCGCAAGAACCCGGACATATTGAAGGCGAGCCGCAAGAAGCGCATCGCGGCGGGCGCCGGCCAGAGCGTCGAGCACGTCAACAAGCTGCTGAAGATGCACCGGAACATGGCCGACATGATGAAGGCCATGGGCAGCGGCAAGCGCGGCCCGCTCGCCGGCATCGCGCAGGCGATGGGATTTGGCGGCGGCATGAAGCCGCCCTCGGCCGAGGAGATGAAGGCGCTCGCCGAGAAGATGCAGGGCGGCGCCGGCGGCGCGCCTGCCCAATCTGCCGAAGGATTTGCCGGCCGGGCTGCGCGGCGGCCTGCCGAACGTGCCGGGCCTGACCGGCCTTTCCGGCAAGCCGATGCTGCCGGGCCTCGGCGGTTTCCCGGGCAAGAAGAAATGAGGATTCGTCGCGACGGCTCGCATACGGCCGGCGCGACGCGGAATGCCAATCAATCGAACACATCGACCTTTGAAGGAGAACTGAATGTCCGTTGTTATCCGCCTCGCTCGCGCAGGCACCAAGAAGCGTCCGGTCTATCACGTCGTCGTCGCCGACTCGCGCTTCCCGCGCGATGGCCGCTTCATCGAGCGTCTCGGCCACTTCAACCCGCTGCTGCCGAAGGACAACGAGTCGCGCCTGAAGCTCGACATGGACAAGGTGAAGGCCTGGCTCGCCAAGGGTGCGCAGCCGTCGGATCGCGTGACCCGCTTCCTCGACGCCGCCGGCGTCAAGAAGCGCGCACCGCGCAACAACCCGGAAAAGGCCGTGCCGCGCAAGGAGCGCAAGGCGCAGGCCGAAGCCGCCGCCAAGGCTTAAGGCTGAACGGCGACCACGGTGGCTGCACCGGTCTGTGTCGCCCGTATCGGCGCTGCGCATGGCGTGCGCGGCGCCGTCAGGCTTTGGACCTTCACCGAAGATCCGCTGGCCGTGAAGGACTACGGTCCGCTGATGACCAAGGACGGCACGCGCCAGTTCGAGGTCACGCATGTGCGTGAGGCCAAGGACCATCTGGTGGTGACGCTGAAGGGCGTCGCCAGCCGCGATGATGCCGAACGGCTCAACGGTCTCGAGCTCTACGTTCCGCGCGACCGGCTGCCGGACACCGACGACGGCGAATACTACCACACCGATTTGATCGGGCTCGCCGCGGTGACCACGACGGATCAGCCGCTCGGCAAGGTGATCGCGATCCATAATTTCGGCGCCGGCGACATCATCGAGATCGCCCCGCCGCAGGGCGCGACGATGCTGCTGCCGTTCACCAATGCCGTGGTGCCGACCGTTGATCTCGACGGCGGCCGCGTGGTGATCGACCTGCCCAAGGAAATCGACGGCGACGATCCGTCGGCGGCCTGACCGAGAATAATCTTCAACCTGTCATCCGGCCCTGCTGCTCGAGCCAGTCGCAGAACACCGCGCTGTGCGGATCGTTGCTGCGCCCCGCCGGGAAGTAAGCGAAGTAGCTCCGCGCCGGCAGGCTGACATCCGGAAACGGCGTCACCAGGCGCCCGGCCGCGAGATCGTCCGCGATCAGCGCGGTCGGTCCCATCGCGACGCCGAGACCATCGAGCGCGGCCTGGATCGTCAGATAGAAGTGATCGAAGGTCAGCGCGGCCGCCGGCTCCAGCGCGGATTGCCCGGCCTCGGTGAGCCAGTCGCGCCACAGCCGCGGCATCGACGTGACATGCAGCAGCGTGTGCCTGGAGAGATCCGCGATCTCATTGAGCGGCAGCTGCGCCACTAGCGACGGACTGCACACCGGCAATCTGCGCTCGGACACCAGGAAACGTGACGAGAAGCCGTGGAAGGTGTCGGGGCCACCGCGGATCACGACGTCGAATGATTCAGACAACGCATCCACCGGATCGTTCGACGTGCTCAGGCGTACCTCGATGTCCGGATGCTCGGCGCGAAACCGGCTCATCCGCGGCAGCAGCCAACGCAGGCTGAAGGTCGCGAGCGCATTGACGCGCAACACCGCGACCGCCAGATCGCCGCGCCGCTCGCGATGCTGCTGCACGGCGGCGGAAATCCGGTCGAGCGCAGGTGCGAACTCTGCGAGCAATGCCGCGCCCGCCGGCGTCAGCACCACGCGCCGCACCGATCGCCGAAACAGCGATGGCGCGCCCAGCCATTCCTCGAGCAGGCGGATCTGCTGACTGACCGCGCCATGGGTCACGCTGAGCTCGGCGGCGGCTTCCTTGAAGCTGCCGAGCCGGGCGGCGGCCTCGAAGGCACGCACCGCATTGAGCGGCGGCAGGCTGCGGCGTGGGACGAACATGATCCCTCAATACAAGATTTTCTAACGCATGATCCGATCATTACTGATTTGTGACAAGCGCCTTGGCGGCGCATACTGCCATGCAAGCTCCTTGCATAGCTTTCTTTTCTGAGGTCCCCTCCTGATGCTCGCCCGCCCAAGCTTTAGATTTTCTTGCATTAGAGGGCGGCAATGAGCGTGTCGGCCGAAACCGGCACGACGCGGCCCGACCGTGCCCGGTCAACCCGCACCCTGACCGTGACCGGGCTCAACCACGCCCTCCACGACGGCTACACCGACGTCATCTACGTGCTGTTGCCGGTCTGGCAGGCCGAATTTGCGCTGAGCTACGGGCTGCTGGCGCTGCTGCGCGGGCTCTATGCCGGCGCCATGGCCGGGCTGCAGATTCCGGTCGGACGCATGGCAGAGCGGATCGACGGCAAGATCATCCTGATTGCGGGCACGGCGCTGTCGGCGCTCGGCTACGCGTTTGCTGGATTCTCCGGCGGTGTCATTGGCCTCGGCCTGGCGCTCGCGCTCTCCGGCGCGGGCTCGAGCACGCAGCATCCGATCGCATCTGCCGCGGTGTCGCGTGCCTATGGCGCGGCGGCGCGCGGGCCGCTCGGCATCTACAATTTCTCGGGCGATCTCGGCAAGGCGGCGATCCCGGCCCTGACCTCGATCCTGCTGGTGATCATGTCGTGGCGGCACACGCTGCTCGTGCTCGCTCTCGCAGGCTTGCTCGTCGCGGTCTGCATTGCGCTCTGGATGCCGGCCGTCGGCAGGGGCGCCGAGCACAAGGCGACATCAGCATCGCGCGGCGCCAGCACAGGCCGCGGCTTTCATTGGCTGCTCGCGATCGGAATTCTCGACACCGCGGTCAGGATGGGCTTTCTCACCTTCCTGCCGTTCCTGCTGCGCGACAAGGGCGCCTCGCTGCCGACCAACGGCCTCGCGCTGGCGTTGGTCTTCATCGGCGGCGCCGCGGGAAAATTCACCTGCGGCTGGCTCGGCGCGCGGGTCGGCACGCTGCGCACCGTGCTGATCACCGAAGGCGGCACGGCGGCGCTGATCGTCGCGGTGCTGGCGTTGCCGCTCGCACCGGCCATCGTGCTGCTGCCGCTGCTCGGATTGATGCTCAACGGCACGTCATCGGTGCTCTACGGCACCGTGCCCGAGCTCACCCCCGCGCATCAGACCGAGCGCGCCTTCGCGCTGTTCTATACCGGAACGATCGGATCGGGCGCGATCGCGCCTGTTATCTACGGCCTGCTTGGCGACGCGCTCGGCCCGAGGCTCGCGACCGCAGCAACCGCGCTCACGGCGCTGGCGATCTGTCCGCTTGCCGTCGTGCTGGCGCGGCATCTCGCGGATGATGCGACGAAGGCGTGACGCATAACATGCCTAAGTCCGCGCGACTGCCTGTCTTCTCCTTCCCCTGAAAGGGGGAAGGTCGGGATGGGGGTCAGCCGCGGGCGACGCTGCAAGCTGAGAGCAGATCCCCACCCGCTTTGCTCTGACGAGCAAAGCGACCTCCCCTTTTCAAGGGGAGGTTGGCGCTGTGCCCGGATTGCGCTTCGCTCCATCCGGGCTACCTAAGCAATGGTGCCACGGAGGACAATAATGACAAGCACGCACAAGGCCTGGCGGCTGCACGCCCACAACGATCTGCGCTTCGAGGATGCTGCGACGCCGAGGCCTGCGCCCGACGGCGTCGTGGTGCGGATCGAGGCCGGCATGGTGCTGTCCTACACCAACAAGCTTCTGTCGGGCGCGCTACCCTACAGCCTGCCGCCGATGCCGTTCGTGCCGGGCACCAACGCGATCGCGCGCGTCGTCGCCGCGGGCGAGAACGTCACGCATGTGCGGGGCGGCGACCGCGTGTTCCTCAGCCCGCATCTGCGCGGCGACGTGCCGGATCGCGATCCGCCGCAGATCCTGATCGGCCTCACCGCCACGGTGACGACGCCGGAGGCGTTCGCACTGGAGGCGCGCTGGCGCGACGGCGTGTTCGCCGAGATCGCGCACTGGCCGGCCGCCTGCGTCACGCCGCTTGCCAATCTCGACGACAAGCCGGCCGCCGAGCTGATCGGGCTCGCAAAACTGATCGTGCCGTTCGGCGGATTGCAGCGCTCTGGCCTGCGCGGCGGGCAGACCATCATCGTCAACGGCGCGACCGGCTATTTCGGTTCGGGCGGCGTGATGCTCGCGGTCGCGATGGGCGCGGGCCGCGTCGTCGCCGTCGGACGCAAGGAAGCCGCGCTCGAGCAGTTGCGCGACGCGTTCGGCCCGCGCGTCATTCCCGCCGTCGTCAGCGGCGATGCGGCAGCCGACCTTGCGGTCATCCGCCGCGCCGCCGGCGGCACCGCCGATGTTGCGCTCGATCTGCTCGGCGCCGCCAAGAGCACCTCGACCACACTGTCCTCTCTGCGCGCGCTCAGGCGTGGCGGCCGGATGGTGCTGATGGGTAGCGCCGAGGTGCCGCTCGAACTCTCGTTCCGGGAGATGCTGGCCAATGACTGGGAGGTGGTCGGGCAGTTCATGTACGACCGCACGGCGCCAGGCCAGCTCGCCGGCCTTGCCGCCGAAGGCCTGCTGGACCTGCGCAAGATCAACGTCGCGACCTTCAAGCTCGCCGACTTCCGCCGCGCAGTGGATGCGGCCGCGATGATGCAGAGCCTCGACCTCACGGCCGTGGTGCCGTAACCAGAGGCCATGACATCGCAAGAGACACCAGCCCAGGCGACACTCTGGCGCGCCACCGTGCTGACCCTGTTCCCGGACATGTTTCCGGGGCCGCTCGGCGTGAGCCTGGCCGGCAAGGCGCTGGCTGGCGGACTCTGGGCGCTGGAGGCGCGCGACATCCGGGCCTCGGCCACCGACAAGCACCGCAGCGTCGACGACACGCCGGCCGGCGGCGGTCCGGGCATGGTGCTGCGGGCCGATGTGCTGGCGGCGGCGATCGACGCCGCTGATATCGCGGCTGACCGTCCGCGCCTCTTGATGAGCCCGCGCGGTCGGCCATTGACCCAGACCCAGGTCGCGGAGCTGGCGGCCCGGCCCGGCCCCCTGATCGTCTGCGGCCGCTTCGAGGGCATCGACCAGCGGGTGATCGAGGCGCGAGGCCTCGAGGAGGTCTCGATCGGCGATTATGTGCTGTCCGGCGGCGAAATCGCCGCGATGGCCCTGATCGACGCCTGCGTCCGCCTGCTGCCGGGGGTGATGGGCAAGCAGGCCTCGGGAACCGAGGAAAGCTTTTCCGAAGGACTACTGGAATACCCTCAATACACTCGCCCGCAGGAGTTCGAGGGCCGGCAAATCCCGGAAATTTTGATTTCCGGCGATCACGCTAAGGTCGCGGCCTGGCGACTGGCCCAATCCGAGGCCCTGACGGCGGCGCGGCGGCCCGATCTCTGGGCCCACAAAGCCGGCCAAAAAGCCGCTCCGCGCCGGACAAAAAACACGACAGACGGGTGACAAACCCTGCGCTTTGCCTTATACGGGCGGCCAAATCCGCACCCGCGCAGGATAGATGGACGTTTGCGCAGCCCGCGAAAGGCTGGGCGCGCCGCCGATGGAGATTTCAATGAACCTTATTCAGCAGCTCGAAAAAGAGCAGTTCGACAAGCTCGCCGCCACCAAGGAAATCCCGGAATTCGGACCCGGCGACACCGTCATCGTCAACGTGAAGGTGGTCGAAGGCGAGCGCACCCGCGTGCAGGCCTATGAGGGCGTTTGCATCGGTCGCTCCGGTCAGGGCCTCAACGAGAGCTTCACCGTGCGCAAGATCTCCTACGGCGAAGGCGTCGAGCGCGTCTTCCCGGTGATGTCGCCGATGATCGACTCGATCAAGGTCGTGCGTCGCGGCAAGGTTCGTCGCGCCAAGCTTTATTATCTGCGCAACCTGCGCGGCAAGTCGGCCCGCATCGTCGAGAAGCAGGACCGCCAGACCGCCGTCGGCGAGTAACGTTTCCCTCAGGGGATGTGACCAAAAGCGCGGGGCCTGCCCCGCGCTTTTTTGTTGCGGCATATTTATCTGACTTGCAGGCCCGCGCATGGATCGATTGTCGCGGGCGCGAGCCCTGTGTTAGAAATTTAGAATGGTTCCGGATCAAGCAAGCCAGCCCTGCCAGCGCGTCGTGATTGACGATCGCTCGCGGCTGCCCGGCCGCTTCTTCGGGCGCTTTGCAACGTCGGCAACGTCTGAGCTTAGAAGCGCAGCGTAACGCTGCCTGGACGCTTTCGCCTGCTCGCGCGCTTAAGACGCGCTCATGCCATCCCACCACTGAATTTCTTCTGGAGCTGAAGCTCATGTCCAAACCGACCACGCTGTACGACAAGATCTGGAACGACCATCTGGTCCACGAGGCCGACGACGGCACCTGCCTGCTCTATATCGATCGCCACCTGGTGCACGAGGTGACCTCGCCGCAGGCGTTCGAAGGGCTGCGCGCCGCCGGCCGCAAGGTGCACGCGCCCGAGAAGACGCTCGCCGTCGTCGACCACAACATCCCGACCACCGATCGTTCGAAGCCGAACCCCGATCCTGAAAGCATCGAGCAGATGCGGGTGATGGCGGAGAACGCCAAGGAGTTCGGCATCGAGTATTACAACGAGTTCGACAAGCGCCAGGGCATCGTTCACGTCATCGGCCCGGAGCAGGGTTTTACGCTGCCCGGCACTACCATCGTCTGCGGTGACAGCCACACCTCGACGCATGGCGCGTTCGGCGCGCTCGCGCACGGCATCGGCACCTCCGAGGTCGAGCATGTGCTGGCGACGCAGACGCTGATCCAGAAGAAGGCCAAGAACATGCGCGCGATCGTCGACGGCAAGTTGCCCGAAGGCGTGACCGGCAAGGACATCATCCTGGCGATCATCGGCGAGATCGGCACCGCCGGCGGCACCGGCTACGTGCTGGAATATGCCGGCGAGGCGATCCGTGCGCTCTCGATGGAAGGCCGCATGACGGTCTGCAACATGTCGATCGAAGGCGGCGCGCGCGCCGGCCTGGTTGCGCCCGACCAGAAGGCGTTCGATTTCCTGCGCGGCCGCCCGAAGGCGCCGAAGGGCGCCGCCTGGGACGCCGCGATGCGCTACTGGGAGACGCTGCGCTCCGACGAGGGCGCGCATTTCGACCACGAGATCCGGCTCGACGCCGCCAAGCTGCCGCCGATCGTCACCTGGGGCACGAGCCCTGAGGACGTGATCTCGGTGACCGGCTTCGTCCCCGATCCGGACAAGATCGAGGACGAGGCCAAGCGCATCTCCAAGCATCGCGCGCTGAAATATATGGGCCTGTCCGCCGGCACGAAGATCACCGACATCAAGCTCGACCGCGTCTTCATCGGCTCCTGCACCAACGGCCGCATCGAGGATCTGCGCGCCGCTGCGAAGATCGCCGAGGGCAAGACCGTCAACGCCAATGTCAACGCGATGATCGTGCCAGGCTCGGGCATCGTGAAGGAGCAGGCGGAAGCCGAAGGCCTCGACAAGATCTTCATTGCGGCCGGCTTCGACTGGCGCGAGCCGGGCTGCTCGATGTGCCTAGCGATGAACCCGGACAAGCTGAAGCCGGAAGAGCGCTGCGCCTCGACCTCGAACCGCAACTTCGAGGGCCGCCAGGGCTTCAAGGGCCGCACCCATCTGGTGTCGCCCGCGATGGCCGCGGCCGCCGCGATCGCCGGACACTTCGTCGACGTCCGCGACTGGCGCTAGGGCAAGCGCCAGATTCTCTTTGCCGCGTTTTCTTCACGCGAACCGGGCCACTTCGCTCGAAAACGCTATTGCTTCGTCTCAAGCTCGAGCCGTTTCGGAAACGGCTCGTTAACGGGGCGCACGCACACTGCCTCCTTGCGAAAACCAGCCTTCGCAAGGAGCGCGTGCCGTGGCCGATAAACCCGAATTCGTCGACATGATCAGCGACGCGACGCGCCAGAAGCGCCGTCGTGCCGTGGCGCGCATCATCGATCCGCTTCCCGAGGGGAAGGAAACCTCGCGCCTCAGCCACTGGCCGCCGGAGCGCTGGACGCAATGGCGGATGGAAAACCTGACGCCGTGGAAGATAAAGTCCTGGAAGCTGAAGAACTGGGATTAACGCCCCTTTCTTGACGCGTTTTCTTCACGCGAACCGGCGCGCACTTTGCTCGAACACGCTCCAGCGCGCAAAGAGAGGGACCCAGCAAGACGGGCGCCGTGGGGCCCGCTGTCATTTCAAACTTTACCAATAGACCCGGTACGGCCGCCAGTAGTGGCGATGGTGCCACCACGGCCGGCAGATCCGGCGCGGACCGTAATAGGTCCAGACCACCCGGCAACGGCGGTGATGATAGTAGGCCGGGTAATAGTAGGACGATCCGTAGAAGAAGCGCCGGTGATAGAAGTGCCGGCGGTAATAGGGCCGATAGCCGTAGCGGTAACCGCCGCCGTCGAAGCGGTGGTAGCCACCATAATGGCGATGGAAGCCGCCATAGCGATAGCCGCCATGGAACGCCGGCGCGGCGCGGAAGCCGCCACCATGGAAGCTGCGGCCGTGAAATCCGCCGCCGTGGAATCCACCACCGCGGAAGCCGCCGCCATGAAAACCGCCGCTGCCATGGCCGCCACCGCCATGCCGGACTTGGGTCGTCATGGCATCGGCCGCAGACTTTGCCGCGGGCGCGGCGCCCGGGCTCACCAGCGACAGCGCTTCGGCGCGCTGCTGCGAAGCGACCGACAATGCGAAGACCGCGGCCGCCGCAACGCCGAGACGGCGCACCAATCCGCGCCGCAAATAGCTCTCCCTCATCTCTGAACCTCCCTGACAACGGCAATGAGCACCACGCTGCTCGGCAGCCGGTTTCATTGCGTTCATTGCAGTCGCTCCCGGCATGACGCTAGAAATGCCGACGTGAATGCGCCATGAACGCGCAAAACGCTGCGGCGAAACGTCCGGGAGAAACGTCAGTGACTGTCTATGTGATCGTGCAACTCAAGATGACCGATCGCGCCGCCTATGATCGGTATCAGGCGCGCTTCTTCGACGTGTTCAGGAAGTTCAACGGACGCCTGCTGTCGGCCGACGAACGGCCCGCGGTGCTCGAGGGCAGCTGGGATCGCGACAAGCTGGTGCTGATGTCATTCCCTGACGAAGCCGCATTCCGTGCATGGTCGGAATCGCCCGAATATGTCGAGATCTCGAGGGATCGCAAGGCGGGTGCGCAAGGCATTGTGCTGCTGGCGAAGGGCTTCGCGCCCTGAGACGGACGGAGCAGCTCCGATCGGAGCTGCTCTCTCGTTGCAGCGCTGGTGTCGCGCATTGCGCGACTGCACGCATCACCAGAACGGGCCGAACCCGAAGCCGAAAGTGAATGGCGCCGGCGCAGCATAGGGGTACGGCCGATAGTAATAAGGCCGCCCGTAATAATAGGAGCCGTACGGACGATAGTAGGAATAGGGCCGATAATACGGACGGTAATAGGGACGGTAGCCGCGGTGATAGTAGCGACGATGGTAGTGGTGATGATGGCGCTGCGCGCTGATATCAGTCGCCTTGCCCGCTTGCCGCTGTGGTGCCGCGGCCTGCGGCGTGGCTGATGCCGCGGCGGTTGCCGATGCCGGCGCCGTCAACGCGAATGCACACGCGACAGCCGCAACACCGATCCATCTCATCATGATCAACTCCTGCAGATTGCGATGGATATCATCTCGCGTGGCTGAATCTGCTGGTTTGATGGCTGAGAACGACAACAGGCCCGCTGCTCACGGGCCTGTGTCTCAACTGCGCTGATACGCCGCGCGATCAACGGCGCCAGTGGCGACGATGCCCCCAGCCCCAGCCGCGGTGATGTCCGCGATGCCAGCCACGATGCCAGCCGCGCCCGCCCCAGCGTACCTGCGTGGTCGCCTGGTTCGCGTCGTCCTGAACCGTTGCGGCTGTACCCGGCGTGGCGAGCGACATCGCGCTTGCACGCTCGGCCGGCGCCGCCAACACCAACACGGCACCGACAGCCGCGAGCCCCAGAACCTTCATCGCCTTCATGAATTGTCTCCTTGATCCTTTTAAGTCACGTCTTGCAACGACGACTCGAACTTCTGCTTGATGCGCTTTCCTCACGCGAACCGGTGTCCGTCCCGCATCGCGTGCGGGACAGGCTCCGCTGGAAAACGCTCGAGCTTTCGAATCGACCCCGTTGCCGCGACGCAGATCGCTAGCAGAATGCGGACGACGTGAATGGGAAGTGAATGACTGCGCCACGAACATGAATGCTGCTGGCGCGATCAGGTTCCGGCACTGCGTGCGATTTTTTTCCGGCACTGCGTGCGATTTTTCGCGTTCGTATGCAAACGACATAGACGATGGTCGTATCTCGCGTTCTGTCCGTTGCAGGAGATTGCCGCGACACGAACAAGCACACGAAGGTGGCTGCTTCGAACAGCCCTAGCGGCGCCCAGCGGTTCCATCATGCTCGCCGATGTCGCGCTCGCGACCGGGCGGCGGCATGGGCACCGCGAGCCATCTCACGCGGATGCCGATGGCGGCGGTGGTTTATTGAACGACAGGATTGGTCGCGGCTGTTGCGGTGATCGGCGCGACGCGCCGACGTATGCGCAACTAGCCCGGCCGCCAGAAGCAATTCATGCGCGGCGTGATCACGGTACCGCTCGGCCGGTGCTCCTGCACATAGGTCGCGGTGCAGTCGCGCACGGCGTTCGGACCGGGATTGTAGCGCGGGATGACATCGGGTTCCCAATGATCGGGTTGCGACCGGTAGATCGGCACCCGCTTCAGCCGGCGGCGCTCGACGACGCGCGCGCGCGCGACCGGTGCAGCCTCGCCGACGCGCGCCTCAGCCGCCGCGCTTTGAGCCTGCGCCTCTGTCGCCGGGAGCGAGAGCCCGACTGCTACAGCCAACAGCGCTGCCGCCACGATCCGTTTCATTACGCCCACCCAAGCTCGATTCTTGAGCCCCATTCGTGGGCGGCACGGTCTCCCATTGCGCCGCCAAGGTCAACTGCGCTGGCGCCGCCGATAGCACTCGCGCTAAAGGAGTGTCATGTGGACCACAGAAAAAGCCCCCTCGCTCGCCGAGATGGAGGCCATGGCGCACGAGGTTTTCGAGCGCCTGCCCAAGACGTTCCGGGCCCTCTGCGAGGGCCTGATCATCCGCGTCGACGACTTTCCGACCGACGAGGTGCTCGACGAGATGCAGGCCGAGAGCGAGTTCGACCTGCTCGGCCTGTTTCACGGCATCGGCCTGCCGCAGCAGAGCCATGGCGACGTGGCCCGGCTGCCCAACCTGGTCTGGCTGTACCGCCGGCCGATCCTGGACTACTGGGCCGAGCACGACGAGACCCTCGGCCACATCGTCCGCCACGTGCTGATCCATGAGATCGGGCACCATTTCGGCCTCTCCGACGCCGATATGGAGGCGATTGAGGCCGATGCGGGCTAAAACGGAAAAGGGCTCCAGCCCTGCAGAAATGGCCCTTTTACCGCTGTCACATTCGCGATAAACATCCGGCCGATATCCGCTATTTTTTGCCCGGGAAGAGCACCGATGGACAAGTTCACCACGCTGGAAGGCGTCGCGGCGCCGCTGAAGATCATCAATGTCGACACCGACATGATCATTCCGAAGCAGTACCTCAAGACCATCAAGCGCACCGGCCTTGGCAAGGGGCTTTTCTCCGAACAGCGCTACAAGGATGACGGCAGCGAGAACCCCGATTTCGTCCTCAACCAGCCCGCCTATCGCAACGCGAAGGTGCTGGTCGCCGGCGACAATTTCGGCTGCGGCTCGAGCCGCGAGCACGCGCCCTGGGCGCTGCTCGACTTCGGCATCCGCTGCGTGATCTCGACCTCGTTCGGCGACATCTTCTACAACAACTGCTTCAAGAACGGCATCCTGCCGATCCGCGTGTCGCAGGAGGACCTCGACAAGCTGTTCGACGACGCCGAGCGCGGCGCCAACGCGACGCTGACCATCGACCTCCCCAACCAGGAGATCCGCGGTCCCGACGGCGGCAAGGTCAAGTTCGAGATCGACCCGTTCCGCAAGCACTGCCTGATCAACGGCCTCGACGACATCGGCCTGACGATGGAAAAGAAATCGTCGATCGACAGCTACGAGACCAAGCTCAGGGAACGCGCCTGGGCTTGAGGCTCAGCGCATCATCGTGCCCCGGTGCCGTCAGGCGCCGGGGCTTTTCTTTGCCAAATTCGCTCGCCACAAACCCGCTGATAGCTGACGCGCATGCTGCCTGACATCGTCACCTTCTGGCACGGCTCGATGGACGCGCTGCGCCAGACCTGCCTGCGCTCGCAGGCGGCGGCGGGGCACAAGGTCACCGTCTACAGCTTCGATCCGATTCCCGGCCTGCCCGACGGTATCGGCAATGCCGAAGCCGAAGCCGTGCTGCCGCATTCGTTCGCCGAGAAGCTCCGCCCGGCGGAGCCCGACGGCTCGTGGCGCGACTGGACCATGCTGCAGTTCAGCGACTTCTTCCGCATGCGGCTGATGGCGCGGCGCGCCGGTCTCTGGCTCGACGCCGACGTGCTGCTGCTGAAGGGCGTCGAGCTCGACCTGGCAAAGCCCTACTTTGCCTGGGAGCGGCCGCGGCAGCTCGGCAACTCCGTGCTGTATCTGCCGCCCGACGATCCGATCGTGCGCGCGTTCGAGGCGCTGATGCAGCAGGACGAGCTGATCCCGGACTGGCTGGCGCTGCGCCACCGCCTGACCTTTGCGATGCGCCGGCTGCGCGGCAAATCCAACCGCCTCGCCGACATCCGTGTCGCGATCTACGGCCCGGCGGCGCTCACCGCGCTGGCGCGCCGCGCAGGCGAATTGCAGCACGCGCTGCCGAAGCGATCGTTCTACGCCGTGCATGCCGAGCCAAAGCTGTTCTTCGAGCCGTCGGATTTTTCGCGCTACCTGAACGATCCCGGGATCATCGGCCTGCACATCTCGCCGAAAGGACGCGGCAAGGAGGCGCCGATCCCGGGCAGTCTCTACGCGTGGGCGGCGGAGAGGTTTGGGGCGCGATAATCACCCTCCCCTGGAGGGGGAGGGTCGACGCGAATGAAGTGAGCGGCGGGGTGGGTGACAGTCTCTCCACGCATACTCTGCTCGTGTTGAGAGATCACGCCACCCCGGCTCGCATTTCGCTACGCTCGACGCGATCCGACCCTCCCCCTCCAGGGGAGGGCAATCGCATATGGCCGTTTGAGGCAATCGGAGTTCCCACAAACTCGTCATGCCCGGGCCCGGGCATCCACGTCTTCGTTTCCACGCAAAGAAAAGACGTAGATGGCCGGGACAAGCCCGGCCATGACGGCGCGGAAGAATCGGTTCATTCCAAATGCAATTGCCCTGCCCTCCAGGGGAGGGTGGAATTAATGCCCCATCGCCGCGATCGCGTCGGCGATCGCGATGGTGCGCTTGGCCATCTCGGCGTGCAGGCGCTCGACCATGCGGCCGTCGAGCTGGATCGCGCCGCGCGAGGCGTTCTCCGGCTTTTCGAAGGCGGCGATGATCTTGCGCGCCTCGGCGACCTCGGCCTCCGGCGGCGTGAAGATCGCGTTGCAGGCATCGATGTGGCTCGGATGGATCAGCGTCTTGCCGTCGAAGCCGAGATCGCGGCCCTGCGCGCATTCCTCGGCGAAGCCGTCGACATTGCTGATGTCGCTGTAGGGCCCGTCGAGGATCTCGAGGCCGTGCGCGCGGGTCGCCAGGATGCAATGCGTGATCATCGGGATCATCGCCGCGCGGCCCGGCTTCATCCGGATCCGGGTTTCACGCGCAATGTCGTTCGGGCCGAACACGAAGCCGGCGAGCCGGGTTTCGGAATCCTTCGATGCCGCGGCCAGCTTGTCGGCGTCGAGCACCGCGCGCGCGGTCTCGATCATCGCCCAGACCCGGATCGAGGCGGGCGCATTGATGTCGCTGAGGCGATCGGCGACGGCGTTGAGATCGTCGACGGTCGAAATCTTGGGAACCAGAATTCCATCCGGCTGCGCCTTGCCGGCCATGCCGATGTCGTCGACCCACCAGGGCGTGTCGAGCGCGTTGATGCGGATCAGGACCTCGCGCTTGCCAAAGCCCTTGGCCGCGACCGCCGTGGCGATCTGCTCGCGGGCTGTGGCCTTGGCGTCGGGGGCGACCGAATCCTCAAGGTCGAGGATAATGCCGTCAGCCGGCAGCGTCCGGGCCTTTTCCAGCGCCCGTGCATTCGATCCCGGCATGAACAACAGGCTGCGGCGCGGACGGGTCATCGACATTCTCCTTGGGGGCTCGGGCTCCGCCGGTGTCCATTGTTTGGGCATCGGGCGGGAACCATTCTTCAAGGCTGCCGTATCATCTCAGGCCACGCGCCGAAAGTCTTGTTCCCGTTACCCGCATGTGGTTAGCCAGAGGCCATGAAATTCTTTCCGAAACAATTGATCGACGGCTACCGGACGTTCGCGACCCAGCGACTGCCGACCGAGCAGTCGCGCTACCGGGACCTCTCGGAGCGCGGCCAGTTTCCCGAGACCATGGTGATCGGCTGCTGCGACTCCCGCGTCTCGCCGGAGGTGATCTTCGACGCCGGCCCCGGTGAATTGTTCGTGGTCCGCAACATCGCCAATCTGGTTCCGGTCTATCAGCCCGACAGCAACGCCCACGGCGTCTCGGCCGCGCTGGAATATGCCGTGACCGTTTTGAAGGTGAAGAATATCGTGGTGCTGGGCCATGCCCAGTGCGGCGGCATCCGCGCCTTCGTCGACAAGATCAAGCCGCTCACGCCGGGCGACTTCATCGGCAAATGGATGCAGATGTTCATCAAGCCAGGCGAGGTCGTCGAGCAGCGCGACCATGAGACCATGCAGGACTTCGTCACCCGCATCGAGAAGGCCGCGGTGTTCCGCTCGCTGGAGAACCTGATGACCTTCCCGTTCGTGCGCGAACGCGTCGAGAGCGGCGAGATGCAGCTGCACGGCGCCTATTTCGGCGTCGCCGAGGGCTCGCTGTTCGTGCTCGACCGGGTCGCGAAGGAATTCATCAGCGTCCGCGACGAGCTGAAATCGGGCGAGTAGATCTACTCGTTGCCGTGATGGCCGCTGCCCCAGCGGTCGGAGATCGCGAGCATGAAAGACGACACCACGAATACCAGGTGCACGCCGACCAGCCAGGCGAGCTTGCTGGGATCGAACGCGGTATCGAGGTTCATGAACGCCTTCAGCACCTGAATCGCCGAGATGGCGACGATCGAGGCGAGCAGTTTTTGCTTCAAGCCGCCGAAATCGACCTTGGTCATCCAGTCCGGCCAATCCGGATGCCCTTCCGGATCGATTTTCGAGACGAAGTTCTCGTAGCCCGAGAACACCACGATCAGGATCAGATTGCCGGTCAGCGAGATGTCGATCAGCGCCAGCACGCCGAGAATGATGTCGGATTCCTTGGCATCCGGCACATGCAGGATGAAGTGCCACAGCTCCATGCAGAACTTGAACAGCAACGCCGCGAGGCTGATGACGAGGCCGAAATAGAACGGCGCCATCAGCCAGCGGCTGTTGAACAGCAGGTTCTCGAAACGACGTTCAATCCGCTTCAGCGTCGGATTGGGCCGATAGGTCCCCGGTTGTTCCGCTTCCGCCATGCCACGCGCTTCCTGACACCGTATTCCCGCGGCAGCTTTTATGCCGCCTTCTGCTTGGCGGTGATCAGCTTGCGGTTGATCAGGACTTCGGCGATCTGCACGGCATTGAGCGCCGCGCCCTTGCGCAGGTTGTCCGACACGCACCAGAACGACAGGCCGTTCTCCACCGTCGCGTCCTCGCGGATGCGGCTGATATAGGTCGCGTCCTCGCCGGCCGCCTCATAGGGCGTGACGTAGCCGCCCGGCTCGTGCTTGTCGATCACGAGGCAGCCTGGCGCGCGGCGCAGGATGTCGCGCGCCTCGTCCGGCGTGATCGGATTGGCGAACTCGACATTGACGGCTTCGGAGTGACCGACGAAGACCGGCACGCGCACGCAGGTCGCGGCGAGCTTGATCTTCGGATCGAGGATCTTCTTGGTCTCCGCCATCATCTTCCACTCTTCCTTGGTGTAGCCGTCTTCCATGAAGACGTCGATCTGAGGAATGACGTTGAAGGCGATGCGCTTCGGAAACTTCTTATTGACCAGCTCGTCATTGGTGTAGACGGCCTTGGTCTGCGAGAACAATTCGTCCATCGCGTCCTTGCCGGCGCCCGACACCGATTGATAGGTCGAGACCACGACGCGCGTGATCGTCGCCTTGTCGTGCAGCGGCTTCAGCGCGACCACGAGCTGCGCGGTCGAGCAGTTCGGGTTGGCGATGATGTTCTTCTTGGTGAAGCCGGCGGTCGCATCCGCGTTGACCTCCGGCACGATCAGCGGCACGTCCGGGTCCATGCGCCAGGCCGAGGAGTTGTCGATCACGACCGCGCCGGCGGCGCCGATCTTGGGCGACCATTCCTTGGAGACCGAGCCGCCAGCCGACATCAGGCAGATGTCAATGTCGGAGAAGTCATAGTGCTCGAGCGCCTTCACCTTCAGCGTACGGTCGCCATAGGAAACCTCGATGCCGACGCTGCGGCGCGAGGCCAGCACGACGACCTCGTCGGCGGGGAATTTGCGCTCGTCGAGAATGTTGAGCATTTCGCGCCCGACATTGCCGGTCGCTCCGACCACCGCGACTTTGTAACCCATCGTTCACTCTCCGACGAAAAATGCCCGTTCCCCCGCCAGCTGCGGAAAGGGAAGAGGCAGCGCTTCTATGCGAGAAACCCCGTCAAGACAACGTTGCGTAGCTTTTGAGCGTTTTGATGCGTTTATTTCGGGCCGATCCGGCCGCGCCCCATCATACGAGAATTCCGTCAGCACTGACGAGCTTCGTCGACGAGGTGTACGCCACGCTCTCCCGGCTGTTCGCCTATGTCGCCGTGCTCGCGCTGTTCGTCGTCCTCGGCAACTATCTATGGCAGCAACTGCCCGACGCAACGGCGATGGCGGCCCCTGCCGCCGCAGGCTGGAGCCCGGCCGGCCGCACGGCGCCGGCCTTTGCCGTGAGCCGGATCGATCTTCGAGATAAAACAGAGACTTACGAGATCCTCCGGCACCCCGAGGGCGGCCGCAAGGACGTCTTCCGCTGGGCCGATGCCACCGGTGCAGCGGTCGCCGAGCTGGAAATCTATCGCCCCGGCGGCGAGGCCATGGGGCCCGCGGTCACCGAGATTGCCGGGCGGCTCGACCCGAGCGGCGTCCGCGAGCTCGAGGCTGCCGGCATCGTCGACAGCAAGTTCGGCGGCGTCACCCTGCTGCGCCCGGCGCGGCAGGACGGCGACCGCGCCTGCCTCAGCTTCCTCAAGCAGGCCGACGCGCCTGACCTCCGGATCTCCGGCTGGACCTGCCAGGGCGCCAGCCTGCCGGCCCGGCGCGCCGCGATCGTCTGCATGCTGAACCGCCTGACCCTGCTGGCCGCGGGCAACGATCCGCGGCTCGCCGCCCTGTTCGCGCATGCCGAGCTCAAGCGCACCGACTGCGTTACCTCCGGCGCGCCCGCCCTGTCGGCCGACTGGGTCATGGGCAGCGAGAACCCACGCCTGCGCGGCGCCCTTTGATGGCGAGACCGTGGCAAGGCACTGGTTTTCATGAAACTTTTGCGCTTGGACACGCATTATCTCAGCCGGTGTGGCGCAATTGACCTAGTGACGACCTCCCCACCATGGCTACAATGTGTTCCGAGTGATTTTGGCGGACGCGCCAGCCCCGATGGGGCCGTAATGACGAGGATGCGATGACCTTGAAATTCCCTGCCGCGAACAAGCTCGTGGTGTTGCTTGCCGCGGCTGCCGTCACCGCAACCGCGTTCGGCATGACCGCGGCCAGCGCGCAGAGCCCGGCCAAGCGCAAGCAGCAGGAGCAGTATGACCGCGACGGCCGCCGCTATTACGGCGCCCAAGGTCCGAACCGTGTCTATCAGCAGGGTCCGCGCACCCGCGTTTACGTCACCACGCGCTCCTGGCTCGACGCCGGCACCGAAGTGCTGCCGGGCGACCGCAAGTTCAACGACTACGCCTATCCGCCGGAGATCGGTTATCCCACGTTCGCGCGCGAGAACAACAACCGCCCGATCGATCGCCAGCCGCTCAGCCCGCCGGCCGATCTCGGCGGCTATCCGCGGAATTTCCCGCTGTACTGAGAATTTCGGCCAACAGCCGATACGAAAATGCCCGGCTCCGGCCGGGCATTTTTTTATTCGCTGTCATTCCGGGATGGTCCGAAGGACCAGACCGCAGATGCGCAATTGCGCATCTGAGAATCTCAAGATTCCGGGTTCGATGCTTTCGCATCGCCCCGGAATGACGGCAGAGCTGTCACGCGTGCAGCTTCTGCAATTCCTTCAGGATCGCCTCGCCCATCTGGCTCGTGCTGGCCGGCGTGGTGCCTTCCGACTTGATATCGGCGGTGCGCAGGCCGCTGGCGAGCACGGCCGCGATCGCGGCATCGACCTTGTCGGCAAGTTCGCCCATGTCGAAGGAATAGCGCAGCGCCATGCCGAATGACGAGATCATCGCGATCGGGTTGGCGAGGCCCTTGCCCGCGATGTCGGGCGCCGAGCCGTGCACCGGCTCGAACAGCGAGCGCCGCTTCTTCGTTTTCGAGTCGACTTCGCCGAGCGAGGCCGACGGCAGCATGCCGAGCGAGCCGGTCAGCATCGCCGCGATGTCGGACAGCATGTCGCCGAACAGATTGTCGGTCACGATGACGTCGAACTGCTTCGGCGCCTTGACCAGGTTCATGCCGCCGGAATCGGCGAGCTGGTGCTCCAGCGTGACGTCCTTGTATTCGCGCGCGTGAACCGCCGTCATGACCTCGTTCCAGAGCACGCCCGACTTCATGACGTTGCGCTTCTCCATCGACGTCACCTTGTTGCGGCGCTTACGCGCCAGGTCGAAGGCGACGCGGCCGATACGCTCGATCTCGTAGGTGTCGTAGACCTGGGTGTCGATCGCGCGCTTCTGGCCGTTGCCGAGATCGGTGATGGTTTTCGGCTCGCCGAAATAGACGCCGCCGGTGAGCTCGCGCACGATCATGATGTCGAGGCCCTCGACAACGTCGCGCTTCAGGCTCGAGGCCTCGGCGAGCGCCGGGTAGCACACCGCCGGACGCAGATTGGCGAACAGGCCGAGATCCTTGCGCAGCCGCAGCAAGCCGGCCTCGGGGCGGACCTCATAGGGCACGCTGTCCCACTTTGGACCGCCGACCGCGCCGAAGATCACGGCGTCCGCCGCCGTCGCCTTGGCCATGTCGCCCTCGGAGATCGATACCTTGTGGGCGTCATAGGCGGAGCCGCCGACCAGGCCCTGCTCGGTCTCGAACTTCGCGATGCCCTGCGCATTCAGCCAGTCGATCAGGCGCTGCACCTCGGCCATCACTTCGGGGCCGATGCCGTCGCCGGGGAGAAGCAGCAGTTTATGGGTCGCCATGGTGTTACCTCGAGCTAATCGTTGTTGTCGTTGCCGGGCAAGAGCGCGAAGCGCGTCCTCGCACAGATGACCCGGCAATCCATCCCGCTTCGAAAGGTCTCTCTGAAGATGGATGGATGCCCGGGTCGAGCCCGGGCACGACGAGCGGGGGAAATCCGGCCGGAGTGCTAAAACGCCGGAGCCGGATTGGCAAGGCACCCCGGATCGGCCCAGAATGGTCCCAACGGGCAACCCGCGCCTTCAGAAGCCAACAAGACGGATCCCATGACCGCAGCCATCGTCTACGCCTTCGCCTCGGCCATTTTCCTCGGCGCCGGGGTGGTGCTGGCGCAGCTTGGCCTGCGCACCGTCGAGCCGCTGTCGGGCGCCGCGATCAGCGTACCCTCTTTCACCCTGCTATTCCTGGTGCTGTCGCCGCTGATCCTGCATGGCGAGCCGGTGGTCTGGCGCGCACTGCCGATCTTCATAGCGATCGGGCTGTTCTTCCCGGCCTCGCTGACGCTCCTGACCTTTGCGTCGAACCGGGCGCTGGGGCCGGTCATCACCTCGACGCTGGGCAATCTGGCACCGCTGTTTGCGGTCACCGCCGCCGTGGTGCTGCTGCACGAGCCCTTGCTGCCGCAGCAGCTCATCGGCCTCGTCGTCGCGGTCGCGGGCGCCGCCATCATCACCGTGACGAGGCCGCGCGGCCTCGGCCATTGGCGCAGCTGGGCGCTGCTGCTGCCGCTCGCGAGCGCGCTGGTGCGCGGCATCGTGCCGCCGATCGCCAAGCTCGGCCTTGCGATCTGGCCGAGCCCGCTATGGGCCTGCCTGGTCGGCTATGTCATGTCCTCGCTGGTGGTGCTGACCGTGCAACGGGTCCGCAAGGGCAGCTTCATGGTGCAGGCGCCGCGCGAGGGCCGATTCTGGTTCGCGCTGACCGGGATCAGCAACGGGCTCAGCGCGCTCAGCCTGTTCGCCGCGGTCCGCAACGGCCCGATCACGCTGGTGGCGCCGCTCGCCGCGATCTATCCGCTGGTCACCGTGGTGATGAGCGCGATGATGCTCAAGCATGTCGAGATCACGGCGCGGATCGTCGGCGGCACCCTGCTGACCGTGATCGGCGTTGCGCTGGTCCTGATCGCCTGATTGCCTGATACGCAAGACAGTGTTGCGGGCATCGGCGCTGGGCAGCGCCGCCGCGGCCTGTCACAATGGCCGCATTGCCGGAGTGAATTGTGAGAGCCCCCGCCCCGTCCTACCCGCATCCCGCGCGGCTGATCCTTATTCTGTCGCTCGCACCGACGGTCGGTCTCGGCATCGGCCGATTTGCCTATTCGCTGGTGCTGCCCGACATGCGCGACTCGCTGGCCTGGTCGTATTCGGCCGCCGGCTTCATGAACACGATCAATGCCGCCGGCTATCTGGTCGGCGCGCTGCTCGCCTCGCGCCTGATCGAACGCTTCGGACTTGCCGCATCGGTGCGCTGGTCGACGCTGGCCTGCGCGCTGTCGCTGGCGCTTTGCGCCCTCACGGGCAATTTCGTGGTGCTGAGCTTTGCCCGCCTGCTGGTCGGCTTCGCCGCCGCGATCGGCTTTGTCGGCGGCGGCGCGCTCGCGGCGACCATCGCGCAATCGCGACCCGAACGCGCGAATTTCCTGCTCAGCCTGTTCTATGCCGGACCGGGCGTCGGCATCCTCGCATCGGGCTTGATCGCGCCCTTCGTGCTGCAGGGTTTCGGCGCCGGCTCGTGGTGGATCGTGTGGTGGGCGATGACGCTGCTTTCCGCGATCATGACCGTGCCCCTGATGCTGGCGCCGCTCCACGCGAACAGCGCCGCCGGCGGCATCGTGCGGACCCAATTGCCTGTCATGCCGGTCCTGATCTACCTCGCCGCCTACTTCCTGTTCGGCGCTGGTTACATCGCCTACATGACCTTCATGATCGCCTATGTCCGCGACGGCGGCGGCGGTGCGGCTGCACAGAGCGCGTTCTGGAGCCTGATCGGCGTCAGCGCATTCGTGACGCCCTGGGTCTGGGGGCGGGTGCTGGCGCTCGACCGCGGCGGGCTCGCCACCACCATCATCCTCGGCGTCAACGCGCTCGGCGCCAGCCTGCCGATCTTCGGGCATTCGCCGCTGCTGCTGGCGATCTCGGCGCTGGTGTTCGGCGTCGCCTTCTTCGCCGTGGTCGGCTCGACCACCGCCTTCGTGCGTTTCAACTACCCGCCGCAATCCTGGCCGACCGCAATCGCGGCGATGACCATCGCGTTCGGCATCGGCCAGACGCTCGGACCGATCGTGGTCGGCGCCATCACCGACGCGGTCGGCAGCCTGTCATTTGCGTTGAACGTCTCGGCCGCGATGCTCGCGCTCGGCGCGCTGCTGTCGGCGTTTCAGAGGAAGGTCGGGCCGTAAGCCTGCGTCGTCCCGGCGAAGGCCGGGACCCATAACCACAGCTGGTTGTGATGGAAGGAAGCGTCTCCCCTCGTAGCTATTCCCTCGGCCGCGGAGTATGGGTCCCGGCTTTCGCCGGGACGACGGCTAACTCCCGCTGAACGAATTGTAGCCCTGGTCTTCCCAGTAGCCGCCCTTGTAATCGTTGGTGACTTCCATCGAGAGCACGTATTTCGGGTTCTTGAAGCCGAGCTTGGTCGGGACCCGGATCTTCATCGGAAAGCCGTAGGCGCGCGGCAGGATCTCGTCGGCGAATTTGAACGTCATCTGGGTCTGCGGATGCAGCGCCGAGCGCATGTCGAGCGGCGAGTTGTAGCCGTCCTTGTCGGCGCACTGGAACCAGACATATTTGGCACGGGTGTCAGCACCGACCAGCTTGAGGAAATCGCGCAACGGCGTGCCGGTCCAGCTACCGATCGCGCTCCAGCCCTCGACGCAGATGTGGCGCGTCACCTGCTTGACCTGCGGCAGCTTGTACAATTCGTCGAGCGTCCAAGACTTCTTGTTCTCGACCAGCCCGCGCACTTCGAGCTTCCAGTCCGCTGCCGCAATCTCAGGCGCGTCGTCGAGATCGTAATAGGCGTTGAACGGGAACGGCTTGGTGATCATGCTCTCGCGGAAGGTCGGCGCCAGCGCATCCGGATTGAACATCCAGGCCTGCACGGCGTCGTTGAACTTCGAGACCTGCTTCAGCATTTCCTCGGCCGACGATGAATCGACCACGTCGCACCCGGTGAGCAGCGTTAGCGCGCCGAGGCTGGTGCCCGTCGTGATGAAGCGACGGCGCGTCAGCTCCGGCATCGTCTTCACCGCATCGCGCACGAGCAGCTTCTTGTCGACACCGGGGATCAGGAGCTTGCGGAGACGACCCATGACAGACCTCCTACAGCATGATCCGGAAAAGTGCGAAGCGGTTTTCCGAAAAGATCATGCTCAAGAAACAAGAAGCTAAAGCGCGATGACGATCTCATCGCACTTTAGCGTCCGATGATCATGGCGCGCAGGCTCTTCGGCACCAGCAGCGCGAGCGCGACATGGATCACCAGGAAGGCGACGATCAGCGCCATGCAGGTGAAATGAACATAGCGGGCGAAATCGTAGCCACCGAACAGCGACACCAGCCAATGCAGCTGCACCGGCTTCCACATCGACAGGCCGGACAGCACGATGACGACGCCGACCACGATGATGCCGGCATAGAGCAGCTTCTGCACCGAATTGTATTTGCTGAGATCGTCATGCGACAGCTTGAAGGTCAGCGCCGCCTTGGTATCGGCAATCACGCCGCCCGGGGTGATCGGCAGCAGCTTCTTGCGGAAGCGGCCGGTGGCGAAACCCAGCGCCAGATAGACCAGGCCGTTGACCATCAACAGCCACATCGCGGCGAAATGCCAGAGCAGCGCACCGCCGAGCCAGCCGCCGAGCGTGATGCTCCGCGAGAAGGTGAAGCCGAACAGCGGCGAGGCGTTGTAGATCTGCCAGCCGGACATGATCATCAGGATCATCGCGAAGGCGTTGATCCAGTGCACCATGCGCACCCAGACCGGCTGGATCGCCTTCGCGGGTGTCGCGGTCTCTGCCTGGTGGTCGCTGACGGCAAGGCTCGTCATGGGATATCTCTGCTCGTGGTCGTTACCGGGTTATACGCCCGGAACCGGCGTTCCGTTACGGGGGCAGGCATCATCAGTTTGATATAGGCTGCTTCATTTGGTCACAAAAATGCGAGCCGGGGCGAGGCGCCGGCTCGCGGTTTCGTAAGGCGTTTGGGACCAAATCGGGCCGTCGGGTGTTACGTCGCCGGCATCAGCACGGTGTCGACCACATGGATGACGCCGTTCGACTGGTTGACGTTGGAAATCGTCACCATCGAGCTGCCGCCCTTGGCATCGACGATCCAGACCTTGCCGTCCTGCTTCTTGACGGTCAGCTCCTCGCCCTCGGCGGTCTTCAGCTTCTTGCCGTCGGTAAGGTCGGAGGCCTCGAGCTTGCCCGGCACCACATGGTACGTGAGGATCTTGGTCAGCGTCGCCTTGTTCTCGGGCTTGACGAGGCTGTCGACGGTTCCGGCCGGCAGCTTGCCGAACGCGGCATTGGTCGGCGCGAACACCGTGAACGGGCCCTTGCCTTCCAGCGTGCTGACCAGGCCCGCGGCCTTCACCGCGGCGACGAGCGTGGTGTGGTCCTTCGAGTTGACGGCGTTTTGCACGATGTTCTTCGACGGGAACATCGCGGCGCCGCCGACCATCACGGTCTTTTCCTCGGCGCGGACCGGCGCCACGACAGTGGACGTGATCGCAAGCGCGCTGAAGGCGGCGGCGAGATAGGCAATACGCTTCGACATGGTTTCGTCTCCCGATGAGTAGGCCGACCGGCGAGGCTTCGCCGGCGTTGAAGGGGCAACAACGGCGCGTGCTGGTTGATGAGTGCGTCGTCGTTGGCCGAGCTACGGCAGGTTTTCCGGACGGTTTCCGGAAATAATTCTTTGTGATTGTTGAAACCGAGCGGCGTGCGCTGCGTACGCGCGACGCTTCGCGCAACCCGCCAGGCATTCCATTCAGCGGAATGGACGCGTGCGCTGCCGCGAGCAATTTGCTTGCCGCTGCTCTTCGATTGGTTCAGCTTGAGGTTGCGGCACGGCTTCGCAGAAAGCGGCCGCGGGGAGGCAGCATGAGCAGCATCACGGCTGACGACCACGCCGCACCTGCGGTGAACGATGCAAGCAGCGACGTCGGTCCGCTCGAGCAGAAGCACCTGCAATACGCCAACTACCGCGCGGTTGCGGACACGACCGAGATCACGAAAACGCATTGGCACATCGCCACCGCCAACGCGCTCGGCTGGGGCTTTGACGGCATGGACGGCGTGATCTTCGCGCTGATCTCGCCGATGGTGATCAAGGAATTTTCGCTGAGCCTGCCGGAATACCGCTCCGGCATGCAGATCGCACTGTTCGTCGGCATCGCCGGGCTTTATTTCTGGCCGTGGCTCGCCGACCGCTACGGTCGCCGCACGCTGCTCGCCGTCAACATCGCGCTGTTCTCGCTTCTGATGCCGGTCGCGGCGATGTCGCCGACCTTCGCGGTGTTCGTGATCGCGCGCTCGCTGTTGTTCTTCGCGCTGAACGGCGAATGGTCGCTCGGCTCGATGCTGGTGGCGGAAACCTGGCCGGCCCGGCTCCGCGGCCGCGTCATCAGCATCACCCGCTCGGCCTGGTGTCTCGGCGCCACGCTCGCCGGTGCGATCACGGGCCTGGTGGCCGCCAATTTCGGCTGGCGCATCGCTGTCATGGTGCCCGGCGTGATCGCGCTGCTCGCGATCTATATCCGCTCCACCTGCCCGGAATCGCCCTATTGGGTGCGCGCGCAGGACCGCAAGCGGCGCATCTCGGAGAAGCTGGCGCGCGGCGGCACGGTCAGCGCCGAGGACAGCGCCTGGTTCGGCAAGGCCAAGTCAGTCGGCATCCGCCAGGTGTTCATGCCCGACGTGCTGCCCGCCACGCTTGTCGCGCTGTTCGTCGCCTGCGCCTCGACCTGCATCTACGGCACGGTCGGCGCCTGGATGCCGCTGTATCTGTCGACCGAGAAGCACTGGTCGACCGCCGAGTACAGCCTGTTCTACGTGTTCTACGGGCTCTGCGGCTTCCTTGGACTGTGCGTGGTGGGCTGGCTGATCGACAAGATCGGCCGCCGCCGCACCTTCATCATCACCCTGATCGAGGGTGCGATCTTCATGACGCTTTGGGTCTATTCCGAGGACCGCGTACTGCTATGGGCATTCGGGCTCGCCTGGTGTCTCGGCTTCCTCGGCTTCTGGGGACCGAGCACAACGCTGACCGCGGAGATCTTCCCGACCCGGATCCGCGGCGCCGCCAACGGCGTGGTCTGGGCGATCGCCTATTTCGTCGGCTTCGTGCTGTTCCCGTTCGTCTCGATCGCGCTCCAGCAGCACACCGGCTCGTTCGCACTGTCGTTCCTGTGCATCCCCGTGCTGATGATCGCGATGGCGGTCGGCGTGTTCCTGTTCGTGCCGGAGCATACCGGGAAGGAATTGAACGAGATCATCGAGTGAGTCGTAGCGTAGTCGCCAATCCGGACTGCGGATTAATGGCACACTGTCGTCCCGGCCAAGCCAACGGGTCGGCGCGAAGCGCCTCCCGATGACAGGCTCCGCGCGAGCCGGGATCCATAACCACGAACGGCCGTTATCGGGCGTCGCCGGAGCCACAGCGCGACCAACAATCCGACCCTGTGGTTATGGGTCCCTGCTTTCGCAGGGACGACCCGTTGAGAGAGCTTGGCCTAATCCCGGTTCGCCGGCGTCTGGATGAAGCCGCGGTTGTGGGTCGGGCTGATCAGGATCTCGTTCATGCAGACCCGTGCCGGCATGCTGGCGACGAAGGCGATGGTGCGGCCGCAATCCTCGGGCTGCAGCATCTTGGCCTGCTCGGCTTCGCTCGGCACCACCGGCCGCTGCTTCAGGATCGGGGTCGCGACCTCGCCCGGCGACAGGCAGCAAGCGCGCAGGCCGTTGACGCATTCGTCCATGTTGAAGGAATGGGTCAGCGCCAACACCGCGTGCTTGGTCGTGGTGTAGGCGGGGCCCGGCATCTTCGAGACGTGGCGGCCAGCCCAGGAGGCGACGTTGATGATGCAGCCGTCCTTCTGCCTGCGCATCGTCGGCAGCACGGCGCGCATGCAGTAGAGCACGCCGTTGAGGTTGATCTCGACGAGCTTGTCCCAGCCTTCCAGTTCCATGTCGGCCCAGCTCCGCTTCGGCACGTTGATGCCGGCGCTGTTGACCAAAAGGTCGATGCGGCCGTGCCTGCCGACGATCGTCTCGGCGGCCTTGTTGACGTCGGTCTTGTTGCTGACATCGAGCGGGATCGCCTCGGCCTTGCCGCCCTTTTTGGTGATGTTGGCCACCACGCGGTCGAGCTCTTCCTTGCGGCGGCCGGAGACCACCACCGTCCAGCCGTCCGCAGCCAGGAACTCCGCCCCGGATTCGCCGATTCCGGTGCCGCCGCCGGTGACCCAAGCCACGCGTTTCCCATTATTTGTCATGCAAACTGTCTCCGTTGCTTTCTGAAGGGCGTTTTTGCTAATCCAGCCGAAATCTTCCGGCCCTTCGCCCCTCGGGGAATGTTTGCATGAACACGACCACCAACGCCAATCTGTTTTCCCGCCTGTTCGACGGCCTCGACGACCCCAACCGGCTCGCGATCGAGCAGCTCGACGGCAGCCGCATCTCCTATGGCGATTTAATCGCGCGCGCAGGCCAGATGGCGAATGTGCTGGTTGAGCACGGCGTCAAGCCCGGTGACCGCGTCGCGGCGCAGACCGAGAAGTCGGTTTCGGCCCTCGTGCTGTATCTCGCCACCGTGCGCGCCGGCGGCGTCTACCTGCCGCTCAACACCGCCTATACGCTGAACGAGCTCGAATACTTCATCACCGATGCCGAACCGGTGCTGGTGGTCTGCGATCCTTCCAAGCAGGATGGCATCAAGGCGATCGCCGCCAAGGTGGGTGCCAAGGTCGAGACGCTCGATGCCAGCGGCAAGGGTTCGCTGACCGTGGCCGCCGACAAGGCGGCGAAGGAATTCGCCACGGTGCCGCGCGGCAACAACGATCTCGCCGCGATCCTCTACACGTCGGGCACCACCGGCCGCTCCAAGGGCGCGATGCTGTCGCACGACAATCTGGCCTCGAACTCGTATTCGCTGGTCGACTACTGGCGCTTCAGCGACAAGGACGTGCTGATCCACGCGCTGCCGATCTATCACACCCACGGCCTGTTCGTGGCGAGCAACGTGACGCTGTTCGCACGCGCCTCGATGATCTTCCTGCCGAAGTTCGATCCGGACGTGATCATCAAGCTGATGGCCCGCGCCACCGTGATGATGGGCGTGCCGACCTTCTATACCCGCCTGCTGCAGAACCCCGGCCTGAACAAGGACGCGACCAGGCACATGCGGCTGTTCATCTCGGGCTCGGCGCCGCTGCTCGCCGATACCCACCGCGAATGGTCCGATCGCACCGGCCACGCCGTGCTCGAGCGCTACGGCATGACCGAGACCAACATGAACACGAGCAACCCCTATGACGGCGACCGCGTGCCCGGCGCGGTCGGCTTCGCGCTGCCCGGCGTCTCGGTGCGGGTCACCGATCCCGAGACCGGCAAGGAGCTTCCGCGGGAAACCATCGGCGTGATCGAGGTCAAGGGCCCGAACGTGTTCCAGGGCTACTGGCGGATGCCGGAGAAGACCAAGGCCGAATTCCGCGCCGACGGCTTCTTCATCACCGGCGACCTCGGCAAGATCGACGACAAGGGCTATGTCCACATCCTCGGCCGCGGCAAGGATCTGGTGATCTCCGGCGGCTTCAATGTTTACCCGAAGGAGATCGAGAGCGAGATCGATGCCATGCCCGGCGTGATCGAGTCGGCCGTGATCGGCGTGCCGCATGCCGATTTCGGCGAAGGCGTCACCGCCGTGCTGGTCTGCAGCACGGGTGCCGATGTCAGCGAGGCATCGGTGCTGAAGGCGCTCGACGGGCGGCTCGCGAAGTTCAAGATGCCGAAGCGCGTCTTCGTCGTCGACGAACTGCCGCGCAACGCAATGGGCAAGGTGCAGAAGAACATTCTGCGGGATACCTACAAGGATATTTACGCGAAATAAGCTCCGTAGCCCGGATGGAGCGAAGCGAAATCCGGGACCACTCTATCAGCTGCGAGACCCCCGGATTGCGCCTCGCTCCATCTGGGCTAGGCGCTGCGGAAATAAGTGCGCAAGGATCTTTACAGGACGCGGTGACGGGGACCCGGCATGGATCGAGAGCAGGCGGCCGAACTGAAAAAGCGCCTACTGAACGTGGGCCGAGCACTCGATCGTACCGTCATGGCCACGGGGCAAATCGACCAGGCCGAGCGCGACGCCTTGTGGGGGCATCTCAACGAACTGTACGAAATCGTCCACCGAAAGCTGTTGGTGGGCATCTATGCCCAGCATCCGGACCTAAAACCTCCACCGAGGCCCCCGCATTTCTTCGGCGAATTGACGTGGAGCGAGGTACTTCTCCCGCCATCGGTGACCGAAGATCAACTGGACGAAGTCATCTTCTCGCTTTTGAAGTCCCGCTGGCGGAAAGTTGTGGCGTTCGTGACCGATGCGGAAAAGCGCTTCAAGGAACTCGGTTGGACTATCACCTATGAGGCGACGGCGGCCCGATTGCAGGCGCTCTCTGATTTGGATCGTATCGAGAGCGCTGGCGATCTGCGATACTGGGGCAACAGCGAGGTCCGGTTGAAGCACTGACTCCGGCTGTTCACCGGCATGAACCCCGGATTACGCTTCGCTCCATCCGGGCTACGCGCTGCGGCTAATGCCCGCCGGCGAGGCTGATCACGAACCGCCCGCCGACGATGAAGAGATAGGCCCCGAACGCCACCTCCAGCGCCCGCTTCGACAGCGCGTGCGCGACCTTGACGCCGAGCGGCGCGGTGACGAGCGTGGTCGGCATCACCAGCAGCGCCCCGATCAGCGAGACGTAACCGAGCGCGAATGGCAGTTGCAGCGCGGCGACCTCGGGAAAGCGCGCGGCGGCGGGCCAGCCGGCATAGACATAGCCCAGCGCACCGGGAATCGAGATCAGCACCGCAAGCGCGGAAGACGTCGCGACCGCCTGATGGATCGGCCGGCCGTAGAAGGTCATCAGCAGATTGGCGAACAGGCCACCGCCGATGCCCATCAGCGTCGAGAGCAGGCCGACGAAGAAGCCGTAGACGCGCATCAAGAAATCCTTCGGCACGTCGTCGCCGAACTTCCAGGTCTCGCGCGCCAGCAGCAGGCGCGCGGCCGCCGACCACGCCACCATCACGAACACGATCTTGAACAGCCGCTCCGGCGCGAAGCGCGCGGTGACGCTGCCGGCGGCGACGCCGATCACGATCGGCAGCCACCAGCGCTTCAGGATCTCCATGTCGACCGCGCCGCGACGATAATGGGCGCGGAACGAGCTCAGCGATGTCGGGATGATGATCGCGAGCGAGGTGCCGATACACAGCGGCATCCGCACCTCGAGCGGCACGCCGGCGAGGCGAAAGCATTCGTAGAACACCGGCACCAGGATCGCGCCGCCGCCGATGCCGAACAGGCCGGCGAGAAAGCCCGACAGCGCCCCGACCGCGATCAGCAGCAGCGCAAGCTCGAGCAGTTCCTTGGGATCGAGGCCGGCCATCATGTCCTTAGCAGTATCGATGTAGGGCCACGCCAGGCTCTCCGGCGCTGTCCTGTGACTGTTCGCGGTGAGCAATAGCCCCTTTTGGGATTCGGGAGTATCTATGCTCTTGAGCAGGCTCTCTTGCGAAATGCGGAAGGATCGGGCTTGGACCAGCTTGCGGCGATGGCGGCCTTTGTCCGCGCGGTCGAGAGCGGCAGCCTGTCGGCGGCCGCGCGCTCGCTGCCGAGCTCGCTCACCTCGGTGAGCCGGCAGATCAGCGCGCTCGAGGAGCATTTCGGCACCCGCCTGCTGTTGCGCACCACCCGCCAGCTCGCGCTGACCGACGACGGGCGCATTCTCTACGAGCGCGCGAAATCGATCCTCGGCGAGGTCAGGGAGATCGAGGCGGCGCTGGCGCGCGACCCGCATCAGCCATCAGGGCGGATCCGCGTCAGCTCGCCGGGTCTGATCGGTCGGCTCGTGATCGCGCCGCTGCTGGTCGAGTTTCTGCGCCGCTATCCGGCACTGTCCGTCGACCTTCTTCTGGTCGACCGCGCCGTCGACATGGTCGAGGAGGACATCCATCTGGCAATACGCATCGGCCGCTTGCGTGACTCGCAGCTGATCGCGCGGAAGCTCACCGATCTGCAGATGATCGTGTGCGCGTCGCCGGACTATCTGGCTCGGCGCGGCGCGCCGCGGACACCGGACGATCTTGCCGGGCATGACTGCCTGGTGTTTTCCGATTCGCCCGGCAGCGCGGAGTGGCGCTTTGCCGACGACGGCAGCAAGACGGGTCGCAAAATCCGCATATCCGGTCGGCTCTGGATGAATAGCCTCGACGCGCTGGTCAGCGCGGCGCGGGAGGGGGCCGGCATCGTCCGCGTGCCGTCCTGGCAGGTGCAGTCCGAGCTCGCCGACGGTCGCCTGGCACGCCTGCTGATCGACCACGAGCCGGCGCCGACTCCGCTGCATCTGATGCTTCAGCCGTCACGCCTCGCATCGCCTAAGATCAGGGCATTTGTCGATTATCTGGTGGAACAGTGGGGTAAAATCGATGCATTGCGGAGCCCGTTTTCGGGCAGCTAAGCGCGCCGATCGATCCACGAATATTTAGATTCACTACTTGGTTCGCCAGACCTTGCATCTGGTATACCACACTGCGGATCAACCAGAATTCGGCAACTCTAACAATGAACTTCGGTTCGACCGAAGGCTATTTGGCCGTTGCGCGGGGTGATCCGACTCCGTAAATAGAACTCCTCTACCGCGTTCCCCGATGGGCCGGCCGCGGTCCCTCACAACATAAAGCCCGCCGATGACCGCCAGGATCGAACGACCGCTTTCACCCCATTTGCAGACCTACCGGTGGACGCTGACGATGGCGCTGTCCATCGTCCACCGCGCCACAGGTTTGGCCCTCTATTTCGGCACGCTGCTGCTGGCCTGGTGGCTGATCGCCGCCGCTTCCGGCCCCTCAGCTTACGCCAACGTCCAGGCCTTCACCGGCAGCGCGATCGGCAAGCTGATCGTGTTCGGCTACACGTGGGCGCTGATGCACCATCTGTGCAGCGGCATCCGGCATTTCGTCTGGGACCTCGGCTACGGCTTCAAGGCCAATGAGCGCGAAGCCCTGACCTGGGGCGCGCTGGTCGCCGGCATCGCGCTGACCGTTTTGGTCTGGATCATTGCCTACGCCGTGGGAGGTGGACGATGAGCGGCCCCTCCTCAATGCGCACGCCGCTGGAGCGCGTCCGCGGCCTCGGCTCCGCGCACACCGGCACGGGCGATTTCTGGCGCCAGCGCCTCACCGCCGTTGCGATGACGCTGCTGATCGTTCCCGTGATCGTTGTGGTGATCACGCTGATCGGCCGCAACCATGCCGGCGCGGCGCAGATCCTCGGCTCGATCCCGATCGCCATCATCCTGCTGCTCTTCATCATCGCCAGCACCTGGCACATGAAGATCGGCATGCAGGTCGTGATCGAGGACTACATCCATAACGAAAAGCTGAAGATCGCCAGCGTGATGGCGAACAACTTCTTCTGCGTCGCGGTCGCGTTGGCCTCGATCTACGCAATCCTCAAATTGTCGTCGGGAGTTTGATCCATGGCCGGTGAAGGAAACGGCAAGGCCACCAACGGTGGCCCGGCCACGAACGGCAAGGCCTACCCGATCCAGGACCATACCTACGACGTCGTCGTGGTCGGCGCCGGCGGCGCCGGCCTGCGCGCAGTGGTCGGCTGCTCGGAAGCCGGGCTGCGCACCGCCTGCATCACCAAGGTGTTCCCGACCCGCTCGCACACCGTGGCGGCGCAGGGCGGCATCTCGGCCTCGCTCGGCAACATGCATCAGGACGACTGGCGCTGGCACATGTACGACACCGTGAAGGGGTCGGACTGGCTCGGCGACCAGGACGCGATCGAATACATGGTGCGCAACGCGCCCGACGCGGTCTATGAGCTCGAGCATTGGGGCGTTCCGTTCTCGCGCACCGAGGACGGCAAGATCTATCAGCGCCCGTTCGGCGGCATGACCATCGACTTCGGCAAGAGCCAGGCGCAGCGCACCTGCGCCGCCGCCGACCGCACCGGCCACGCCATGCTGCACACGATGTACGGCCAGTCGCTGCGCCACTCGGCCGAGTTCTTCATCGAGTTCTTCGCCATCGACCTGATCATGGACGATCAGGGCGTCTGCCGCGGCGTGATCGCGCTCAAGCTCGATGACGGCACGCTGCATCGCTTCCGCGCCCAGACCACGATCCTGGCGACCGGTGGCTATGGCCGCGCCTATGCTTCCTGCACTTCGGCGCACACCTGCACCGGCGACGGCGGCGGCATGGTGCTGCGCGCCGGACTGCCGCTGCAGGACATGGAGTTCGTCCAGTTCCACCCGACCGGCATCTACGGCTCGGGCTGCCTCGTCACCGAAGGCGCCCGTGGCGAAGGCGGCTATCTCGTCAACTCCGAGGGCGAGCGCTTCATGGAGCGCTATGCGCCGTCGGCCAAGGACCTCGCCTCGCGCGACGTCGTCTCGCGCGCGATGACGATCGAGATCCGCGAAGGCCGCGGCGTCGGCAAGAAGAAGGACCACATCTTCCTGCACCTCGATCACCTCGATCCGAAGGTGCTGCATGAGCGGCTGCCGGGCATCTCCGAATCGGCGAAGATCTTCGCCAATGTCGACGTCACCCGCGAGCCGATCCCGATCGTGCCGACCGTGCACTACAATATGGGCGGTATCGCAACGAACTATCACGCCGAGGTGCTGACCAAGCGCAACGGCGACGACAATTCGGTGGTGCCGGGCCTGATGGCGATCGGCGAAGCGGCCTGCGTCTCGGTGCATGGCGCCAACCGCCTCGGCTCCAACTCGCTGATCGACCTCGTGGTGTTCGGCCGCGCCGCCGCGCTGCGGCTTGCCGACAAACTGACGGCCAACGCCAAGCAGCCGGAGCTGCCGAAGGATTCCGCCGACCTCGCGCTCGGCCGGCTTGATCATTTCCGCCATGCTTCCGGCGGCACGCCGACCGCGAAGCTGCGCGACAGCATGCAGCATGTGATGCAGAACAATTGCGCGGTGTTCCGCACCGGCGACGTGCTGCAGGAAGGCCAGAACCTGATCCACAAGGTCTATGGCGGCGTCGGCGACATCTCGGTGTCGGACCGCTCGCTGGTGTGGAATTCCGATCTGATCGAGACGCTGGAATTCGACAATCTGATCGTGCAGGCGGTCGTGACGATGGATTCGGCGGCGAACCGCACCGAAAGCCGCGGCGCGCATGCGCGCGAGGACTTCCCGGACCGCAACGACAAGGACTGGATGAAGCACACGCTGACCTGGATTGATCCGGCCGGCAAGACTGCGATCGAGTACCGTCCAGTGCACAGCTACACGATGACCAATGACGTGCAGTACATCCCGCCGAAGGCGCGGGTCTACTGAGAACGAAGGCGAGCAAGCATGGTTGAATTCGCACTTCCGAAGAATTCGAAGATTTCAGGCGGCAAGACCTGGCCGAAGCCGGCGGGTGCCACCGAGACGCGCGAATTTCGGGTGTATCGCTGGAACCCGGACGACGGCAAGAATCCGAGCGTCGACACCTATCATGTCGACACCAATGATTGCGGTCCGATGGTGCTGGACGGCCTGATCTGGATCAAGAACCACATCGACCCGACGCTGACCTTCCGCCGCTCCTGCCGCGAAGGCGTCTGCGGCTCCTGCGCGATGAACATCGACGGCCAGAACACGCTGGCCTGCACCAAGTCGATGCACGACGTCGGCGCCGGCGGCGCGGTGAAGGTCAATCCGCTGCCGCACCAGCCGGTGGTGAAGGACCTGGTCCCCGACCTCACCAATTTCTACGCCCAGTATGCCTCGATCGAACCGTGGCTGAAGACCACGACGCCGACGCCGCAGAAGGAATGGAGGCAGAGCCACGAGGACCGCGAGAAGCTCGACGGCCTCTACGAGTGCATCCTGTGCGCCTGCTGCTCGACTTCGTGCCCGAGCTACTGGTGGAACAGCGAGCGCTTCCTCGGCCCCGCCGCGCTGCTGCAGGCAAACCGCTGGGTCACCGACTCCCGCGACGAGGCGACCGGCGAGCGACTCGACAATCTCGAGGATCCGTTCCGCCTCTATCGCTGCCACACCATCATGAACTGCGCCAAGGCGTGTCCGAAGGGCCTCAATCCCTCCGAAGCGATCGCCGAACTCAAGTTCAAGCTGGTCGAACGCCAGATCTGATCCGACGCGGCCGCGGCTGGCGCTGGTATCAGCGGCCGGCCGCGGCAGGCCGGATCAGGATATCGGCGCCGACCGCATCGACGCCGGATCGATCGAGGTCGAGTACGACATCGACGATGCTGTGATCGTCCGGATCCATCGTCACGGTGAAGCCGAGATCGCGGCACATCCCGATCATCGTGGTGTTCTCGGTCAGCACCTGGCCGGACAGGCGCTTCAAGCCCTCCGATCGCGCATAGTGGATCAGGAGTTGCATCAGCGCCCAGCCGAGCCCTTTGCCCTTGAGATCGGACTGCAGCAGGATCGCGTATTCGGCATTCTCGTACAGCGAATCCGAGTGCAGCCGGACCGCACCCATCATCTCGCCGGTGTTCGGATCGAGCGCCACAAACGCCATCGCGCGCGCATAGTCGAGCTGGGTCAGGCGCGCGATGAAGGCGTGCGAGAATTCCTTCATCGCATGGAAGAAGCGCAGCCTGAGGTCTTCGGCGGTGACGCGCTTGAAGAACTCGCTGACCATCGGCTCGTCTTCCGGCCGCATCGGGCGCACCGTGACACGCGAGCCGTCGCGCAGCGCAAGCTCACCTTCCCATTGCGACGGATAGGGCCGCACCGCGAGCCGGGTGTGGCCGGCAAATAGCCGGGTGGGCTTGCGGATCGCGACCCGCGCATCGAGCGCGAGCACGCCGCTCTCGTCCGCCAGCATCGGGTTGACGTCGAGCTCAGCGACCTCGGGAATGTCGGCCGCCATCTGCGCCAGCTTGACGAGGGTGAGCGCCACCACATCGGCCGGGACCGCCGGCACATCGCCATAGCCGCCGAGCAGCCGCGAGACGCGGGTGCGTCCGATCAACTCGCGGGCGAGATTCATGTCGAGCGGCGGCAGCGCCAGCGCCTTGTCGTTGATCACCTCGACCGCGGGGCCGCCACGCCCGAACACGATCACCGGACCGAAGGTCGGATCTTCGGCGATGCCGAGGATCAGTTCGCGCGCCGCGCGCCGTACGATCATCGGCTGGATCGTCACGCCTTGCAGGATGGCATCGGGCCGGGCACTTCGTGCCCGCGCCATGACCGTCCGTGCAGCTTCAACGACGCTGTCTTTGGTGCGCAGGTCGAGGATCACGCCGCCGACGTCGGAGGCGTGCCGGATGTCGCGCGAGAACACCCTGATCACGATCGCATGTCCTTCGGGGAGGAACGGTGCCGCCTTCTTGGCAGCGTCCTCGGGACTATCGGCGACGAGCGTCGTCACGATCGGAATATGATAGGCCGCGAACAGCGCAACGATCTCGGCCGGATCGAGCCAGGCACGTCCCTCCGACAGCGCGTTCACGACGACGTGCCGCGCCGCCGCCGTCTCCGGCGTGAACACCGATGCGACGCCCGGCGGGGTTGCGGCGAGCGCGGTGGAGGCCTCGCGATAGCGCACCAGATACATGAAGGCGCGCACCGCATCGTCCTCGGTCGGGAAATGCGGAATGCGCGCCGCCTCGAAGATCGCGCCGGTGCGCTCGTCGGCGCCGACCCAGGCCGCAAGCACCAGTGCGGCGACCGCACTCCGCTTCGTCCTGCGGTCGCGGACGCATCGCGCCACCGCCTCGGCAATCCCCTCGGCCGGAGCCACCGCGGTTTCCACATTCGCGACCAGCACCGCGTCGCTGTTCGAATCATCGAGCAGTGCGCTGAGCGCCGCCACGTAGCGGTCGGCATCGGCATCGCCCGCGATGTCGACCGGATTGGCGCAGGACCAGCCCGACGGCAGCACCTTGTCGAGCCGCGCGATGGTCTCCGCCGTCAAAGTCGCCGGAACGCCGCCGAGCTCGGCCAGCCGGTCGGTCGCGAGGATGCCGAGCCCGCCGCCATTGGTCAGGATCGCCAACCGGTTGCCGCGCGGAACGAAGCCGCGGCCGAGCAGCTCGGCGCAATCGAACAGCTGGCGCAGGTCGTAGACGCGCAGCATGCCGGCGCGGCGGAATGCGGCATCATAGACCGCATCGGAGCCGGCCAGCGCGCCGGTGTGGGTCGCGGCGGCCTTGGCGCCCTGCGCCATCCGTCCCGACTTGACGATGACGACCGGCTTCAACCGCGCCGCGGCGCGCGCCGCCGACATGAACTTGCGCGCGTCCTTGACGGCTTCGAGGTAGATCAGGATCGCGCTGGTGTGGTCGTCGAGCGCGAAATAATCCAGGAGGTCGGCGACGTCGACATCGAGCTGGTCGCCGATCGACGCGATGCCGGAGAAGCCGAGCCGCCGTTCCGCCGCCCATTCGATCATCGCCGACGCGACCGCGCCGGACTGCGAGATCAGGGCAACGTGCCCGTCGGACGGCTGATGCGAGGCGAAGCTCGCATTCAGCTTGACGCGCGGCACCATGACGCCGAGGCAATTCGGCCCGATCAGGCGCATGCCATGCCGTCGCGCCGTCTGCCCCGCGGTCTCCGCGAGCGAGCCTGCGCCATGGCCAAGACCGGCCGACAGGATCGCCGCGCCGGCAACGCCGGCCGAAGCCGCCTCCGCGACGATCTCCGGAACCGCCGCCGCCGGTGCGCTAATGACGACGAGATCCGGAACGAACGACAGCGACTTCAGGTCGGGAACTGTCGGCGCACCATCGACGTCGGCATAGTTCCGATTGACGACGCCGACGCGGCCGGTGAAGCCACTCGCTTTGATGTTCCTGAGCACCGCCGCGCCGAGCGACGACGGACGCGGGCTGCCGCCGACGATTGCGATGCTTCGAGGCGAAAATAGCCGCTCCAGGCCGTACGTCGACATTGCAGGGTCTCGCAGGGAACACGCGGAGGCGCCCGCTTCATGCGCCCTCGACCAACTCTACTGCTTCGCTTGGCTGCATGCACCTATCGCAGTTTCGAATAGAGATGGTGAAACTGCGTTGCCGATCAATGCAGGCCGAGCGCCTGCGCGAGATTGAAGGTCAGGAAGCTCGCGACATAGGCCAGCGCGAGCATGTAGATGAACGTCACCACCATCCACTTCGCGCCGCCGGTCTCGCGGCGGATCACCGCGAGCGTCGAGGCGCATTGCGGGGCGAAGATGTACCAGACCAGCAGCGACAGCGCGGTCGCCAGCGTCCATTTCTGCGCCAGCACCTGGCCGATCTGGTCCGCCGCCTCCTTGCCGCCCTCGATCGAATAGACGGTGCCAAGGGCTGCGACCGCGACCTCGCGCGCCGCCATGCCCGGGATCAGCGCCACCGCGATCTGCCAGTTGAAGCCGATCGGCCGCAGCAGCGGCTCGAGCGCATGGCCGATCATCGCAGCAAAGCTGTAATTGATCGCCGGTCCCTCGGCGCCGGCCGGCGCCTGCGGGAACGAGGCCAGGAACCAGATCAGCACCATCATCGAGAGGATCGTGGTCCCGGCCCGGTACAGGAACATCTTGGCGCGGGTGAACACGCCGATCGCGATGCTCTTCAGCCGCGGCATCTTGTAGTCGGGCAATTCCAGCATGAACGGCGCCGGCGCATGGTCGCGCCACAGGAAGAACTTTGCGATCGCCGACACCGTCAGCGCGCTGGTGATCCCGGCGGCATAGAGGCCGAACATCACGAGCCCCTGTAGGTTGACGAAACCCCACAGCGTGGTCGCCGGAACGAAGGCGGAGATGATCAGCGTGTAGACCGGAATGCGCGCCGAGCAGGTCATCAGCGGCGCGATCAGGATCGTGGTCAGGCGGTCGCGGCGGTTGTCGATGACGCGCGTCGCCATGATGCCGGGAATTGCGCAGGCAAAGCTCGACAGCAGCGGAATGAAGGCGCGGCCATGCAGCCCGGCGCCGCCCATGATGCGGTCCATCAGGAACGCGGCGCGCGCCATGTAACCGAAATCTTCCAACAGCAGGATGAACAGGAAGATGATGATGATCTGCGGCAGGAACACGATCACGCTGCCGACGCCGGAGATCACGCCGTTCTGCAGGAAGCTCTGCAACAGGCTCCAGCTTTCGGGCAGCAAATTGTGGATCAGCTGCCCGAGCGCGGCGAAGCTGTCCGACAGAAATTCCATCGCGGGCTGCGCCCAGGTGAACACCGCCTGGAACATCACGAACAGGATCACGGCCAGGATCACGAGACCCCAGACCGGATGCAGCACCACCGAATCGATCCGGTTGGTCAGCGTGTCGGGCTTGGTCGGCAGCGTCACCGCCGCGGCGATGATGCGGTCCGCCTCGCGCTGTGCCGCCTTGAGGTCGGCGATTGTCGGCGTCGTCCACTCGCTGGCCGCCGCCTCATGCGACTTGGCCAGGAATTCGTCGGTCCGCTTCAGGAGCTCGTCGATGCCACCCTTGCGGACCGCGACCGACGTCACGATCGGCAGGCCGAGCTCCTGCGACATCCGATCGATGTCGATCGTGACGCCGCGGCGCTTCGCGATATCGATCATGTTGAGCACCAGCATCATCGGCCGACCGACCCGCTTCAGCTCGAGCACCAGCCGCAAGGTCAGCCGCAGATTGGTGGCGTCCGCGACGCAGAGCACGAGATCGGGCACCGCCTCGCCGTCGAAGCGGCCGAGCACAATGTCGCGGGTGATCTCCTCGTCCGGGCTGCGGCCGCGCAACGAATAGGTGCCGGGCAGGTCGAGCACGGTCACGCTGCGGCCCTCCGGCGTGACGAAGCCGCCGGATTTGCGCTCGACCGTGACGCCCGGATAGTTGGCGACCTTCTGACGGCTGCCGGTCAGGCTGTTGAACAGCGACGTCTTGCCGGTGTTCGGCGCGCCGACCAGCGCCAGGCGCAGGGATGCAGTGGTCATTCGACGATCACAGCCATGGCTTCGCTCCGGCGCAGCGCGATCGTGATGTTGTCGACGCGCACCGCGATCGGGTCCTTTCGGATCGTGCCTTCATGCAGGATTTCCACACGCGCGCCCTCGACAAATCCCATCTCGACCAGGCGCTGCTCCAGCTCCTGCGGAGACAGCGATGAGCCCGTCACGAGCGCATCGAGCCTGATGATCTTTCCGACAAAACCGCGATCCGCATGTCCGAGCCGGACGTCCTGCAAATTATCCCGGGGGCTGTTTGGATCGCCTGTCATGCGGCCTGTTTTTCAGCAGGTAGTCACAGGGTCAAGCGTTTGCCCGTGAGAGGTTTTAGAACTCCTAAAAACAGCGCCCGGAAGCGCCATCCAGGCCGATTTTCCGCTTGACTGCCGGCGAGCTGCTAACGAGGTCGTGATACCGCCGCGCCGCAGCCGCCCGTGCTGCCCCGGACGCGAGCCGGCTGCGAATTGATCGATCCGGGTTGGCCTCCGGTAACCTTGACAGGTCGCGGAATGGCGAATGAGCGTCCGCGCCGCGCCCGGCGGCGCCGTTTCGCTTCCTCCCGCGCAACGGTTTGCGTTATGGTCCGCGCGGAGCCGGAGCGCCCGTGCAGACCGCACAACGCAATTCGCTGAGACTGCTGCAATGGATGATGGCCGCCGCGCTGGCCCTTCCGCTGGCGCTGTTCGTTTTTGCCTCCGCAATGTCCTGGATCTCGACCAGCGAGGCCGCCGACCAGGAGATCCAGCGCACGCTCGATGTCGCCCATGAGCACGCGCTGAAGGTGTTCGAGACCATCGATCGAGGCCTCGCCGAGGTCACCGAGGTCGTCCGCGGCATGGGCGATGCCGATATCGTCGCGCGCGAGAAGAGCCTGCACCAGCGGCTGCGGCAGGTCGCCATGGCGCTTCCCCAGGTGAAATCGGTCTGGGTGTTCGATGCCAACGGCCGTGCCCTCGTCAACAGCCTGGTGCAGCCGGCCCCCGACGTCGACTTCTCGGACCGGGATTACTTCCGGATCCATGCCCAGGGCGACATAGGCACCTATATCGGCGAGGTGCTGACGCCGCGACCGCCTTATCTGGGCTCGCGGTTCTTCAGCGTCGGCCGGCGCCGCAATGGCGACGACGGCAGCTTTGCCGGCGTGATCCAAGCCTCCGTGCTTCCGGAATATTTCGAGAATTTCTACGCCAGGATCGGCCGCGAGCCCGGCAGCTTCCTGGCGCTGATCCGGACCGACGGCGCCGTGCTGGCGCACTTCCCTGCCGTTGACCACGATGTCCGGTTCGAGCCGAGCGGCCCGCTCGGGCGGCAGATCGTCGCCAATCCCGAGGCCGGGACGATGACGATCCAATCCCCGGCCGACGGCATCGAGCGGCGCATGCGCTACCAGCGGCTGGCTGGATACCCGATCTATGTCAGCGCCGGCCTCGAAACCTCGGCGATCCAGTCGCGCTGGAGGTCGACCATGGCCCAGCACCTGATCTTCGGGATCCCGGCCACCGCCCTGCTGTTCGGCCTGCTCGCACTCGCCTTCCGGCGAACCCAGCGCCTGCAGGAGGAGGCCAACCGGCGCATCGAGGCCGAGGAGGCATTGCGGCACGGCCAGCGGCTTGAGGCACTCGGGCAGCTCACCGGCGGCGTCGCGCACGACTTCAACAACCTGCTCACCGTGATCCGCGCGTCGGTCGACATGCTGCGGCGGCCGGACCTGCCGGAGCCGCGGCGGCAGCGCTACATCGATGCGATCTCCAACACCGTGAACCGTGCCGCCAAGCTGACCAACCAGCTGCTTGCATTCGCGCGGCGGCAAACCCTCAAGCCCGAGGTGTTCGACGCCTGCCAGAATGTCCGCACCCTGAGCGAGATGATCGCAACCCTGATCGGCGCGCGCATCGAGATCACAGCGCAAGTGCCGGACGAGACCTGTCTCGTCAACGCCGATGCCGGCCAGTTCGAGACCGCCATCATCAACATGGCGGTCAACGCGCGCGACGCCATGGACGGCGTCGGCCGGCTCACGATCGCGGTCCGCGCCGTGGACAGACTGCCGTCCGCGACCAGCACGCCGCCGAACTCGCCCGGCCATGTCGCGGTGTCGGTGACCGACACCGGCGTCGGAATTCCGCAGGAGCTGTTCGGCCGCATCTTCGAGCCGTTTTACACCACCAAGGAAGTCGGTCACGGCACCGGCCTCGGCCTGTCCCAGGTGTTCGGTTTCGCCAAGCAGTCGGGCGGCGAGGTGACCGTCACCAGCGAAGTCGGCAAGGGCGCGACATTCACGCTGTATCTGCCGCGCGTCGTCGGCGGGCATGGCGCGCGAGCGCAGCGCACCGACGACGCGCCCTCGGTCTATCGGACCGGCGCATCGGTCCTGATCGTCGAGGACAATGCCGAGGTCGGAAAGTTTGCCGCCGACACGCTGACCCAGCTCGGCTGCACCTGCGTGCTGGTGGACAACGCCACCCACGCGCTGGAGGAGCTGGCCGTCGACGCCGACCGGTTCGACCTGGTGTTCACCGATGTCGTGATGCCCGGCATGAGCGGCATCGAGCTTGCGGAAGAGATCCGCCGGCAGCGCCTCGATCTTCCGATCGTGCTCGCCTCCGGTTACAGCCAAGTGCTGTCGCAACAGGGCAGCGGCGGCTTCGAGCTGCTGCAGAAGCCCTATTCGGCCGAGCAGCTCGCGCGCGTGCTGCACAAAGCAACGCGCTCGCGCCGGCTGAGGCGCGACCAGGCGCCGGCGGAGTGAGGTAGTTGCGCGGCACATCTCAAGCACGCTGTCGTCCTGGCGAAAGCCGGGAGGTGGATTCACATTCGAAGTGCAACACTTGAGCAAAAGCCTCGGCAGGCGTGCGGTAGTCAAGGCATTTGCGCGGGGTGTTGTTGTAGGCGGCGATGAACTGGCGGAATCTGGCGGTCGAGAGGGTTACGAGATCGGTCTTGCGGGGAATAAAGCGGCGCATCCTGCCGATGGCGTTCTCGATGCCGCCCTTCTGCCAGGGGGCGTGGGGATCGCAGAAGAAGGTCTCGATCGAGAGGCGGTGCAGCGCCAGGTGACCGGCGAACTCGGTGCCGTTGTCGAAGGTCACGGTCTGGCGCAGCTCTTGTGGCAGGGTCGCGAAGAAGCCCACGAGATGGCGGGCGACACCGCGCGCGACCTTGCTGGCAAGGCGGATGCCGAGCAGCAGACGCGAGGTGCGCTCGTGCACGGTCAGCACGGCCTGACCGTATTTCGAGAACATCATCAGGTCGGCCTCCCAGTGTCCGGGCACGCTGCGGTCGGCCACTTCGATCGGCCGATTTGCCAAGGAAACACGGCCTTCGATGAAGCTTGCGGGGCTGCCGCCCCTCTTGCCGCGGCGGCCGCGCTTGCTCTTGGCGCGCGGCAGATAGCGCCGCCAGTTGAAGTTCGTGGTGCGCCTGAGTTGGGCATAGATGAAGCGGTAGATGGTCTCGTGCGAGATCACCTTGCGCCCGGACTCGCGGGCCAGCCGGCCGGCGACCTGCTCGGGCGACCAGCCCCGGCGAAGGCGTTCCAACACCGCGCGGCGCAGGCCGGGCTCCCGTTCGAGGCGTCCGCCCGTCCAGCGCCGCGCTCGCATCTGGTGCTGGGCATAGTTTGGCTTGTAGCCGACCTGGCTCCCCCGATTGCGCCTCAGTTCCCGAGAGACCGTTGATGGCGAGCGATCCAGAGCTGCCGCGATTTGCCGGACCGAGCTGCCATTGGCCGATAGGCAGGCAATCTCGCATCGGTCGTCCAGAGAGAGCTGCTTGTAACTCCGCCCCATGGCAACACCTCCTCAAGGAAGTGTTGCACTTCGTTTGTGAACTCAGGGGACCCATTACCACCGCAGTTGATTGGGAACGGGGTCGCGGCTCCAGCGTCGCGCAACAATTGGCATTCGGGGTAATGGGTCCTGGCTTTCGCCAGGACGACGATGAGGATGGTTCTCGATTCAAGATACCAAACAACGCGGTGTCATCACCCGAGCAGCACGCGAGTGACCGCCGGAGGCGGAACCGGGTAATTTGCCTGGCGTTATCGTGCCATGGGCAAAGCTGAGGCAAAATCCAAATCGTCGGACGGGCCGTCGTCGGCCAGGACTGCATCGCCTCGGAAAGCGAGCGCAAAGGCGGCCGATCAAGAGCGCAAGGATCCCGCGCCAAGCGAAGCGGACGAGAAGTCGGAATTCGTCGAGGTGATCGCCGAAGGCGGCGACCATGTCGAGCCGCCGCCGCCGGAAATCGTCGAACCCGATCCCGAATTGTCGGCCGAAGAGGCCGAGCAGGCGCGCAAGGACTATTTGCTGACGCGGTTCTGGATCAGCGCGCGCGGCTATTGGGGCCGAAGCGGCGACCGGCTGGCGTGGCTGTTCACGATCGGCCTGCTGCTGCTGATCGTCACCAATGTCGCCGTTCAGTACGGCATCAATGTCTGGAATCGCGCGATCTTCGATGCGATCGAAAAGCGCGACGCAGCCAGTGTCTTCCACCTGACGGCCATCTTCTTTCCGCTGGCGATCGGCAGCGTGCTGCTGGGGGTCGCGCAGGTGTTCGGCCGCATGGGCATCCAGCGGCGCTGGCGTGCCTGGCTGACCAACGCCGTCGTGTCGCGCTGGCTGACAAACGGCCGCTACTACCAGCTCAACCTCGTCGACGGCGATCACAAGAATCCGGAGTACCGGATCGCGGAGGATCTGCGGATCGCGACCGATTCTCCGGTCGACTTCATCGCCGGCGTGACGTCGGCGCTGCTCTCGGCCGTCACCTTCATCGTCGTGCTCTGGACCATCGGCGGCGCGCTGACGGTGACGCTGGGCGGCTCGTCGATCAGCATCCCGGGCTTCCTGGTCATTGCCGCGATCATCTATGCGGCGATCGCGTCGGGCTCGATCGCGGCAATCGGCCGCAGCTTCGTGCAGATCTCCGAGGACAAGAACCAGGCGGAAGCGGAATTCCGCTACATCCTGACCCGCGTGCGCGAGAATGGCGAAAGCATCGCGCTGCTCGGCGGCGAAACCGAGGAGCGCGACGGCATCGACAAGACGTTCTCGAACGTGTTGCGGCAATGGGCGCGGCTCGCCGGGCAACACATGCGCACGACGCTGGTGTCGCAGGGATCGAATCTCATTGCGCCGGTGGTACCCTTGCTGCTGTGTGCGCCAAAATTCCTCGACGGCAGCATGTCGCTCGGTCAGGTGATGCAGGCGGCCTCGGCCTTCACCATCGTGCAGACCGCGTTCGGCTGGCTGGTCGACAACTATCCGCGACTCGCCGACTGGAACGCCTGCGCACGGCGCATCGCCTCGCTGATGTTGTCGCTTGACGGGCTGGAACGCGCCGAGACCGGCGACGGCTTCGGCCGCATCGAGCGCGGCGAGACCGAGGGCGAGGCCATGCTGAGCCTCAACGATCTCTCCGTCACGCTGGACGACGGCACCGCCGTGGTCGGCGAGACCGAAGTGGTGATCGAACCGGGCGAGCGGCTTTTGGTCGCCGGCGAATCCGGCACCGGCAAGAGCACGCTGGTGCGCGCCATCGCCGGCCTGTGGCCGTGGGGCGGCGGCAGTGTCGGCCTGCACGCGGACCGCCGCCTGTTCATGCTGCCGCAAAAGCCCTACGTGCCCTCGGGCACGCTGCGGCGCGCGGTGGCCTATCCCGGCGCGGCGGAGGACTGGAGCGTCGATGAGATCAGCCGTGCCCTGCACAAGGTCGGCCTCGACCATCTCAAGGACAAGATCGAGGAGGACGCGCCGTGGGACCAGACCCTGTCCGGCGGCGAGAAGCAGCGGCTCGCCTTTGCCCGCCTGCTGCTGCACGCCCCCGACATCGTCGTGCTCGACGAGGCGACGTCCGCGCTCGACGAGAAGAGCCAGGACAAGATGATGGAGATGGTGACGACGGAACTGCCGAAGGCGACCATCGTCAGCGTCGCCCACCGCGTCGAGCTCGAAGCGTTCCATAGCCGCAAGATCGTGCTGGAGCGCCGCAAGGGCGGCGCCAAACTGGTCAGCGACGTCGACCTGATCCCGCGCAAGGGCAAACGAAGGCTGCTCGGCCGCTTCCTGCGGCAACGGCAGGCAGCGGGCAAGGCGGCGTAACGGGCGTTGGCGCTGCCGTCAAAACCGGCTATGCATGCCGCGCTTTTGACGAGGCCATGCGTGATCCCGAGCAACGACATATCGCCGGCGCCGTTCGGCGCCTTCGCGCCCAATGCGGCGCAGGCCGCCATCATCCGCCTGGCGCATGGCTCAGGATTGAAGCGCGGCGCATTCCGGCCCTGGCTCTCGCGGCTCGTCAATCTGTTCGGCGCGGGGCCGCTCGACGTGACCTATCAGGGCGCATCGTTCCGCTTCTATCATCAGGCGAGCGCGACCGAGCGCGGCGCGCTGTTCAATCCCGATTACAACCTTGAAGAACTCACCTTCCTGCGGGCTCATGTCGGCGCGGATGGCACCTTCGTCGATCTCGGCGCCAATGTCGGCACCTATGCGCTGGCGCTGGCGCGCGATGTCGGGCCCGGTGGCAAGGTGATCGCGATCGAGCCGCATCCGGTGACGCATGCGCGGCTCAAGTTCAACACCCAGGCCTCCGGCTTTCCGCAGGTGCGCCTGGTTGCGGCGGCCGCCGGCCCGACCGATGGCGAACTGATGATCGAGACCGACGGCGACAATCTCGGCGCCAGCCACATCGTCACCGGCACGCCGACGGGCAAGGCGTTCAAGGTGCCGTCGCTACGGCTGCAACGCATCCTCGACGAGACCGGCGCGAGCAAGGTCGATGCACTCAAGATCGACGTCGAGGGTTTCGAGGACCGCGTGCTGATCGGCTTCTTCCGCGACGCGCCGCAGTCACTGTGGCCCGGCGCGGTGGTGATCGAGCATCTGTCGAAGGACGAATGGACTGACGACTGCATCGCGGACATGCATGCACGCGGTTACGTCGAGCAGGGCCGGACGCGGAGCAACACGCTGCTGGTGCGGAGCTGAGATGTCTGCGGCTGAGATCGGCCGCGCCAGTCGATGCTTGTCTTCTCCTTCCCCCTGAAAGGGGGAAGGTCGGGATGGGGGTCAACCGCAGATGACACTGTCTGCGAAGAGAGCTGATCCCCACCCGCTTTGCTCTTGCGAGCAAAGCGACCTCCCCTTTCCAAGGGAAGGTAAAACAACTCGGATGCAAGTGCATCACAACAAGGGAGGCTCGCGATGATCGACCATATCGGCTTTTCTGTCTCCGACTATCAACGCGCGAAGGCTTTCTACCAGACGGCGCTGGCGCCGCTCGGCTACGGCCTGATCATGGAAGTGCCCGCGGAGGTGACCGGGCACGCGCCCGCCGCGGGCTTCGGCGCCGACGGCAAGCCGGATTTCTGGATCGGCGGCGAAGGCGCGATGAACAAGCCGGTGCATATCGCCATCACGGCCAAGGACCGCGCCACCGTCGACGCCTTCTACAAGGCCGCGATGGCGGCCGGCGGCCGCGACAACGGCGCGCCCGGCGTTCGCGCGCATTACCACCCGAACTATTACGGCGCATTCGTGCTCGATCCCGACGGCCACAATATCGAGGCGGTCTGCCACACGCCCGGGTGAAACATCGGAACGCCGCGGCGCGCGATCCGTTGTCGCTGCGAACTTCGATGGAGCGATCAATGCGCGCGACGCGATCTGCCATCGGCAACCGCCGCGGGGCCTCGATATGATGCCGATCGAGCCTCCCGAGATTCCACCGACGACGCCGGGCACACCGAGCGAACCGCCGCCGGGAATTCCGCCCGGCAGTCCACGCCCCGAGGTTCCGGAGCCGGTGCGCGAACCCGGCGAGCCGCCGCGACCGGACGAGTTGCCCGGCAAGACACCTGACGAATCACCGGTGCGCGGACCGCCTGGACCGTCCGGCCCGCCACCTGCGACAGATCGACTCGCCGGCCGGTGAGTCGCTCTTGCGCCCAAGTTCCACGTCGATTGCAAATGTGTCGGCGCGTTTCTTCTGAACGCGCGGTGAACAACCACACATGCAACCCGTTATAATGTCGAAATAAACTTCGCCGATGATTCGCGGCTCGCCACAATCCGGCCTAACGGCTGGCGGTTCATCGTCCTGCCGAATTGTTCGGTTCTCACTTTGCTTTCCTGCCCAGACTTTCCGCCGGGGACTCCTAGACAATGACAAAGCTTCGTCTCGTGCTGCTTGCCACGACTGCGCTGACGGTGATGCAGTTCGCCACCTCAGCGTCGCACGCCCAAACTTCGCCGCTGGTCGTCGCACAGGCGCAGCAGAAGGAAGAAACCGGACCTGACGGAAAGCCGAAGGCGCGGCCAGCGCCGGGCGCGCCGGGTGCTCCTGCACGTCCCGCACCGCCGGCCGCAGCACCGCATCCGCAGGCGCCACCTCCCGCTGCGGCACCCGCGCATCCTGCTCCGCCGGCCGCAGCGCCCGCGAAGCCGACCCCGCCTGCGGCACCTGCCCGGCCCGAGCCGCCCGCGGCCGCACCGGCAAAGCCGACGCCGCCTCCGGCAGCCGCACCACATCCGGCACCGCCGCCGGCTCCCGCACGGCCCGAGCCGCCTGCGGCGCGCCCGACGACGCCTCCGCCGTCGGCTGCTCCCGCACATCCCACACCGCCTCCGCCCGCGGCTGCCCCCGCGAAACCGGCGCCGGCACCGGCGCGGCCGGAGCCGCCCGCAGCGGCGCCTGCGAAGCCAACCCCGCCAGCGCCGACGGCTGCCCCCGCACATCCCACGCCGACGCCACCGCCGCCGGCCGCAGCACCGCAGCGACCCGGCACGCCGCCGCCTGGCGCGGGACCCGCGCACACGCCGCCGACGCCCGGCGCCACGCCGAATGCCGCGCCGGCAGCTCGTCCCGGCACCCCGCCCGCGGCGGCAACGCCGACACCGACTCCCGCAACGCCGGGAGCTCCGACAACGGCTCCGGCCGAACGCCGCCCTGGCGATCGTCCGGGTGGCGAACGCGGTGAACGTCCTGGCGGCGCCAAGCAACCACCGGGCACGCCGCCCGCGGCGACGTCAACGCCCGCGCCTTCGGCAACGACAACGCCTCCGGCAGCAGGGACACGACCGGGCACTCCGCCCGCCGCGACAGCTCCCGGTGCGACACCGACGCCTCCGGCAGCCGGCGCACAGCCCGCACGTCCAGGCACCCCGCCTGCCGCAACAACGCCTCCGGCACCCGGCGCGACGCCGACGCCACCGGCGCCAGGTCAGCAGGGACGTCCGGCGACACCACCCGGAACGCCTGCGACCCCGGGCGCGGCAATGGGCACGCCTGGCGCGACCCCGGCTCCGGGTCAACCGGCACGACCGGGCGTTGCGCCCGGCGTGTCGCCAGCCCAGGGAGCTGCCATGGGCGCGCCGGCGCCGTCGGTCGTTCCCGGCTCGCCCGCCGCAACGCCACCGCCCGGCCGCGCGCAATACGCGCCGCCGACGGTTGCGCCGGCCTTCCGCGCCGCGCCAGCGGTCGCAGCGCCGCTGCCGCCGCCTCCGCGGCATGACAACATCAAGCCGCTCGCGATCGGTGCCGCGGTCGGCGCCGGCGTGGTGGCCGGCGCCATCATCGGCGGAAGCATCGCCGACCTGCACAGCCAGCGGCAGGAGGTCGTCGAAGGCGGCCGCACCATCTACACCGAGCCGGACCGCGTCATCATCCGCGATCCGGGCGGGCAGGCCTACGTGCGCGGCGACGACGTCTATCGCTTCCGCTATGGCGCGCGTGACATCCGCACCGAGACGGTCGGCGGCGAAACCCGCACCGTCGTGGTTCGTCCCGACGGCAGCGAGATCATCACCGTGGTCGGCTCCGACGGCCAGATGTTGCGCCGTATTCGCAGGGATACCGGCGGACGCGAGGTCGTCATCATCGACAACAGCTATCGCGATCCGCGGGCGGTCGGCGGCTTCTATGTCGACGCGCCGCCGCCGGTGGTCAACATTCCCTATGATCGCTACATCGTCGACGCTCAGGACGCGTCGCCCGACGTGATCTACGAGACCATGGAGGCACCCCCGGTGCAGCGGATCGATCGGCGTTATTCGCTCGACGAGATCCGCTACAGCCCGAATGTCCGCATGCAGATGCCGAGCATCGACGTCAACACGATCAACTTCGACTCGGGATCGTGGACCATCCCGCCGGACCAGGCGGCGAGGCTGCAAGTGATCGCCGACGGCCTCAACCGGGCCATCCAGCGCAATCCGCGCGAGGTGTTCCTGATCGAAGGCCATACGGACGCGACCGGCAACGACACCGACAATCTGTCGCTGTCCGACCGCCGCGCGCAATCCGCCGCCGAGTTGCTGACGCAGCAGTTCGGCGTGCCGGCGGAAAACCTGACCTCGCAGGGTTACGGCTCGCAATATCCGAAGGAGCAGACCGACGGACCGAGCCGCATCAACCGGCGCGTCACCGTCCGCCGCATCACCCCGCTGCTCAACGGCGGCACCGCCTCCGCCGCGCCGCCGCGCTGAGCCGCGACATCACGTTACGAAATGGCCGGGAGCGATCCCGGCCATTTTGCTTTGCGAGATTTGGGAGCAGAAGCTTGGCCCCTCCTCGTCATGGCGAGCGGAGCGAAGCAATCCATCGATCCACGCGCGCGGACAGATGGATTGCTTCGTCGCTACGCTCCTCGCAATGGCGGCGAGATTATTTCCCCGCGCCGAGCCCCAGCGCCTCGACCATGACGCGAAACACCTCGGTGTTGTCCATCGAGCCGTGGACGCGCTCGCTGCCCGGCCCGGTCGCGGTGAGGATGACATCCTCGCCGGAATGCACGCTGGCGCCGATCATCGCCGGCAGATTGCCGAACCGCAGCACGACGCCGGGGACGTCCTTGTACTTGTCGTTGGCCTTGAAGGTGTCGGGCTGATCGCCCTTCACGGTCGGCTCGTTCGGATCGTCGAGCTTGGGACGAAACGTCTCGTAGTGATCCGGCAGGCTGGCCGAGAAGATCGCAAGCCGCCGGCTGACGTCGACGCGTGACGGATAACCTTCGGCGTCCGGCGCCGGATAATTCGGGAAGCCCGCCTTCTCATAGACGCCGACGCGCTCACGCAGCGGCACGTTAGGTGTCGCCGCCATGTCGTCATTGATGGTGCCGACCAGGCTGTTCGGATGGTTGTGATCGGCCACGACCAGGATCAGCGTGTCGTCGTTGCGCGCTTTCGCCCAATCCTTCGCCAGCCGCACCGCATTGTCGAGCATGATGGTGTCGTAGACCGCGCGCTCCATGTCGAGCAGATGGGCGTATTTGTCGATCAGGCCGGACTCGACCATCAGGAAGAAACCGGACTCGTGCTTCGACAGCACCGTGAGCGCGGCCTGGACCCTGCTCGGTCAGGTCCGGCTGTTCGGGGAATTTCCTGACGCCGCCTCCCTTGAGGAATTTGCGGTCGAGCGCGCCGTCCATGTTGCCGACGGCGAACAGGCCGAGCAATTGGCGGGTATCAGGTTTGGCCGCGAGCGTGGTCAGTTCACTTGCGGTGGTCGCGACCGGATAGCCGGCATCGCGGAAGCGCGCGAGATAATCGATATCGTCCTTGCGTTTCGATCCGGACGTGGATTGCGGCAGGAAGTTCGCGGACCCACCTCCCATCATCACGTCGGGCTTCGCGTCGAAATATTGCGCGACGATCGCGTCATAGGCGGCGCGGCGGCGGGTATGCGCAACCATCGCCGCCGGGGTCGCATCCTCGACCTCGGTGTTGGTGACGATACCGACGGCGAGGCCCGCGCGGCGCTTGGCGAGGCTCGCGATGGTCTCGACCCTGGGATCGTCGAGCGGATCGGGCGTGCGATCGGCATAGACACCGAGCGCATTGACCGCGGCCTTGTGGCCGGTGGCGTAAGCGCTCGCGGCATTCGCCGAATCGGTGATGATCGAGTCCGAGCCCGCGGTCGCAACCAGCGCCATATGCGGCATGTCGTCGATCGCGAGCTTGCCGCGGCTCTTGCCCTCCGCAATCCCCTTGGAAAGGATTCGCGCGGCGACGCGATGCGACGGCGACATCCCGTCGCCGATGAACAGGATCACGTTCCTGGCCTTGCGTGCCCCGGTGTCATAGACGGTCCACGTCACCTTCCGGCCCTGCGTGCCGTCGCTGACTTCGACGGCGACCGGCCCGGGCTTGGCGAGCGAGACATCGCGCAGCAACAGCGCCGACTGGTCTTTTCCAGCCTCCCGCTCGGTGAATGTTCCGGACTGGCCGAAAGCGGTCGCGTAGTCAGCGCCATTCAGCGTGACCTTGAGCCTGGCTTGATCGACCACCCCCGGAAGCTCGACCTTGAAGTCGAATTTGGCGCCGACGAGGATATCGGCGCGGTCGATCGGATAGATCGTCTGGGCGAACACCGGCGCTGCCGACAACGCCAGCGTGACGGCCACGCCGGCAACTCGATTGATCATGATCGATGCTCCGCTCCTTGCGCATCCATGCGCATCGGGGCGGAGGCTAGTGGCGGCGGATGACGGCGCAATGAGGCGCCGCCGGGGCGTATTGCCGCAAGGGCCGGCGTGATTTCAGCGCGCCATCTGCTGCGGATCGTAGAAGAAGCGCTCCTCGACCAGCTCCTCACCGCGCCAGGTCTGCCAGGCGACCTCCTCCATGCTGCGGACCTTGCCGTCCTTAGCCGTGAATTCGAAGCGCCAGCAGATCGCCGAATGATCGCCATCGAGCAGGAGCGGCCCGATCCGCGTGGTCTTGACGCCGGCGACCGCGGCCAGCACCGCCGCCTCGCGCGCCGCCAGCGCCTGGCGGCCGACGCGCCACTCGCCGTCATTCTCCTGGGTGCGGGCATCGACCGAATAGAAATTCCTGATCGCGCCGACATGATCGTTGGATTCCACCGTGTCAGCGAAGGCTTGCAAGGTCCTAAGCGAGGGCATCAGCACTCTCCATTTACCGACTGATAGTCGGTATTTATCGACCAAGAGTCGGTAAGTCAACTGGCGCCGCTACGGAACCTGGGCTAGAGATGGACGATGGCAACCCAGGCCGAACGGCGCGAGAAAACCAGAGCCGCCATCGTCAGGGCGGCGCGGCGCATCTTTGGCGAGCGCGGCTTCGCCGCTGCGACGATGGACGGCATCGCCGCCGGCGCGCGCGTCGCCAAGGGCGCGGTCTATCATCACTTCGCGACCAAGGAGGCGGTGTTCGAGGCGGTGTTCGAGCAGGTGTCGCTCGACCTCGTCGCCGATCTCGACCGCATCTCGCGCGCCGAGAACGATCCGCTGGCGGCGATGGCGGCGGGCGCGCAGGGCTATTTCGCGGCGTGCTCGAAGGGCCCGACCGGCCAGATCATCTTGCGCGACGGCCCCGCCGTGCTGGGCTGGGAACGCTGGCGCGAGATCGACGCCAAGCATTTCGGCGGCAAGTTTCCGCGCGCGCTGGCCGCCGCGATGGACGCGGGCGTGATCGCCAAGCAGCCGATCGAGCCGCTGGCGCGACTGCTGCTCGGCGCGGTCACGGAGGCGGCGGTTGCGGTCTCCGCGGGGCCGGACATCAGCAAGACCGGCACCGATTACGCGCGGGCGTTCCGCTCGCTGCTGGATGCGCTCAGGGTGAAGTAGCCGAACGCTCTCTCCACGTCGTCCCGGCGAAGGCCGGGACCCATAACCACAGGAAGGGATCGTGGAAGCGCGCTGGAGCACCAGCGTGCTTCATAAACCACGGCCGGTGGTAATGGGTCCCTGTGTCTTGGAAGTCTGTCAGGATGGGTTGGGCGGGAAGCCGTTGGGTCCTTGGCGCTTGACGCCGTGAGCCGGCTCGGCCTCCCGCCCGTTCCATTACCAACCTGAACAGTTGCACGAGGCTGCGCCAACAGACCTCGCATCACAGGGACAGGCACCGTGATCATACCCCCTCGTTATGTCGGAATCGACGTCTCCAAGAAGCATCTCGATATCTTTGATGAAGCTGACGGCGTGTCCAGGCGCATCGCCAACGCGGCACAGGCCATCACACAGCAGGTGGCGCGTTGGCGATGCGATGCGCTGGTCGTCTTCGAGGCCACGGGCGCCTATGACCTCGCGCTTCGCGAGGCCCTAAGCCAGGCCGGTGTCCGCTTCGCTCGGATCAATCCGGCTCGAGCTCGCGATTTTGCGCGGGCCAGCGGCCAACTTGCCAAAACCGATCCGATCGATGCGCGAATGCTGGCGGCCTTTGGCCGGGTCATGCAGCCGGCAGCCGAGCGGGCCGCCAATCCCGCCCGCAACGCTTTGGCAGGGCTTGCAAAACGGCGGGACCAACTGGTTCTCATGCGCGCGCAGGAGAAGAACCGGCGCAGCGAGGCCGACGACCGCGCCATGGCCGAACGGATCAGTCGGCTCATTGAGGTTCTCGATGGCGAGATCGCCGAGATCGAGGCCGATATCAACGCATTGACCAAGGCCGAGCCGGAGATCGCGGACGATGCGCGGTTGACGCGCTCACTGCCGGGCGTGGGTCCCGTGGCTTGCATGCAGCTGATCGCGAAGATGCCGGAACTTGGACATGTTGGAGCGAAGCAGATCGCCGCGCTCGCGGGCCTTGCCCCCTTCAACGTCGACAGCGGCGCCTTCCGTGGAAAACGCAAGATCGCCGGCGGCCGAAAGCGCGTTCGTGACGCCCTCTATATGGCGGCTCTGAACGCGGTTCGTCGGGCCGATCTATTCAAGGCCTTCTACGCGCGGCTGCGACAGGTCGGCAAACCAGCCAAGCTCGCTCTCATTGCCGTCGCCAGGAAGCTCCTAACGGTCCTCAACGCCATGATGCGCGACAGAAAGCCCTACCTGCAGACCAAGCCGACATAACAGTTGCCGGGTCGCGCTTCGCTTGCCCGGGACGACGAGGCGAGAGAGCGCCGCCTCAGTCCTTGTCGTTCTCAAGCTGGAAGATCTGCGAGCCTTCGCCGCTCGAGATGAGGCCTGTCTTGTTGTAGAGACCGAGCTTGGCGCGGGTGTCGGCGATGTCGAGGTTGCGCATGGTCAGCTGGCCGATGCGGTCGGCCGGCGTGAAGGCGGCGTCCTCGACCTTCTCCATGCTGAGCCGCTCCGGCGCATAGGTCAGGTTCGGGCTCTCGGTGTTAAGGATCGAGTAGTCGTTGCCGCGGCGCAGCTCGAGCGTCACCTCGCCGGTGACGGCGCGCGCCACCCAGCGCTGCGCGGTCTCGCGCAGCATCAAGGCCTGCGAATCGAACCAGCGGCCCTGGTACAGCAGCCGGCCGAGCCGCATGCCGCTGATGCGGTACTGCTCGATCGTATCCTCATTGTGGATGCCGGTGACGAGACGCTCATAGGCGATGTGCAGCAGCGCCATGCCCGGCGCCTCGTAGATGCCGCGGCTCTTGGCCTCGATGATGCGGTTCTCGATCTGGTCGCTCATGCCGAGGCCGTGGCGGCCGCCGATCGCATTGGCTTCGAGGAACAGCGCGACCGGATCCGCAAACGTCTTGCCGTTCAGCGCGACCGGCTGGCCCTCCTCGAACCGCACCACGACCTTCTCCGCCTTGACGTCGCAGTCGGCGCGCCAGAACGGCACGCCCATGATCGGGTTGACGATGGTGATGCCGCTCGCAAGGCTCTCGAGATCCTTGGCCTCATGCGTCGCGCCGAGCAGATTGCTGTCGGTCGAATAGGCCTTCTCCGCGCTCATCTTGTAGGCGAAGCCTTGCGCGGTCATGAACGCCGACATCTCGGCGCGGCCGCCGAGCTCGTCGATGAACTGCTGGTCGAGCCAGGGCTTGTAGATGCGCAGGCTCGGGTTGGTCAGCAGGCCGTAGCGATAGAAGCGCTCGATGTCGTTGCCCTTGAAGGTCGAGCCGTCGCCCCAGATGTTGACGCCGTCCTCCTGCATCGCCGCGACCAACATGGTGCCGGTCACCGCGCGGCCGAGCGGCGTGGTGTTGAAATAGGTGATGCCGCCGGTCGAGATGTGGAACGCGCCGGACTGGATCGCGGCGATGCCCTCATGGACCAGCTGGGTGCGGCAATCGACCAGGCGGGCCTTCTCGGCGCCGAAATCCATCGCCTTGCGCGGAATCGCGTCGTAGTCGGCCTCGTCGGGCTGGCCGAGATTGGCGGTATAGGCGAAGACCTTGGCGCCTTTCAGCTTCATCCAGAGCAGCGCCGCCGACGTGTCGAGCCCGCCCGAGAACGCGATGCCGACTTTTTCGCCGGTGGGCAGGCTTTTCAGAATCGTACTCATAGGACGGTCCAATCGGTCGAAATCAATGATGTTTCTGTTCTGAGCATGATCTTTCGGAAAACCGGCTTCCACTTTTCCGGATCATGCTCTGCGGCGAATATCAAATTTCCGCTGGCGGGGCACGCCTTTAATCAGGCCCCCATCAGGCCTCGGGCTGGCTGGACGCAGCCTTGCCGCCCAGGCGCCAACGCTGCATCCACCGGTAGCCGGGCATCGCAAGGCGCGTCAGCGCGGCATCGACCTGGGCGTCGGTCAGCCGGGTCGCTGCCCAGCGGTAGATCAGCGCGTAGAACAGCCAGACCGTGAAGAACGACACCAGGCCCGCGATCGCCACATCGGTGAAGAAATGGCCGCCGAAGGCCATGCGAAGCCCGCTGGTGACGATGCCGAACACGGTGGCCCCGGCGAAGGCCAGCGGCCGCCACGCGGGCGGCGTCAGCGCCGCCGGCGCATAGGTCCAGAACGCGGTGGCGCCCTCGCCGGAGAAGAACGAGCAGTTGCGCGGGCAGCCGCCGCGCGGGTCCCACCACGGCACGAATTGCAGGTCGCCGCCGAACTGCGTCACGAACACCGGCCGCGGCCGGCCCCAATAATTCTTGAAGGTGAGGTTGGTGAGCACGCCGGCCGAGAGCAGCATCGTGGTGAGCAGGAACACCGCGGCGCGGCCGGACATCAGCATCGGCCGGTCCGGGCGGATGAATTTCCAGACGATGGTCACGATCGCCGGCAGCACCAGCGCCCAGGCGATCCACATCGCCGCATCGCGCGCGAACGATGCCACCGCGTCGAGCTTCATCGGAAAGGTCTTCTGCGCGGCATCGTAGAACATGGCCGCGAGCTTCAGGTCGAGCTCGGGATAGATCCCGAACAGGATGCCGACGATGAGCGCCAGCGCCAGCGCGATGAAAAGTCCGGTCCGGTTCATGGCGCGCGGTTTAGCCGAGGCGGATGAGCATGAAAAGTGCGCGGTCATTCTTTACCCTCCCCTGGAGGGGAGGGTGAGAGCTGTCATCACGGCCGCGGCGATTGCGACGGCAAGGGCGGGGGCGGCGGCAACGGTCGCGACGACTCGCGCCAGGCGCCGGCGGTGCGGCCGGCGATCAGCCAGTAGACCAGGCCCGCGACGATGCCGGCGCCGGTCATGATCTCCATGTGCCGGCGCACGATGCCGTGGAATTGCATCATATCGGGATCGAACGGAACCAGGCCGAGATAGCAGGCCGCGCCGACGATGGCGCCGCCGACGGCGTAGGCCAGCACGCTCCGGATGAAGAACGCCTCGGTGATCAGCACCACGATCAGCGCCGGCAGCAGTGCAAAACCCGAGATGAAGATGAAACCGAAGCCGAGCACGACGTTCACCGCGCTCTGGTCGATCTGCCCGCCGAAATCGCTGATCTCGGGATACAGCACCGCGACGACCACGATGATCCCTGCCACGAAGCAGGCCATCAGGAAGCCGAAGGCGACGACAAACAGGCGGCCGATCAAGGCCATGAGGTCATCCCATCATTGGACAACGTTGACACGAGATCCTCCACCGTCATGGCCGGGCTCGTCCCGGCCATCCACGTCTTACCTTTGTCTCGGCGAGAGAAGACGTGGATGCCCGGGTCAAGCCCGGGCATGACGACGGAATATGTGGACACGTCTCAATCCGTCATCGCCATCGCGCGCAGCGCCTGGCGCTCGCGGGCGGAGAGCTTTTCGGTCTCCGACTTGAGCTGGCCGCAGGCGGCGAGGATGTCGCGACCGCGCGGCGTGCGCACCGGCGAGGAATAGCCGGCGTTGAAGATGTATTCGGAGAATTTTTCGATCTGCTCCCAGTCCGAACATTCGTAGGCGGTGCCCGGCCACGGATTGAACGGGATCAGGTTGATCTTCGCAGGAATGCCCTTGAGCAGCTTCACAAGGAGCTTCGCGTCGTCGAGCGAATCGTTGACGCCCTTGAGCATCACATATTCGAAGGTGATGCGCCGCGCGTTGGAGGCGCCGGGATAGTCGCGACAGGCCTGCAGCAGTTCCTTGATCGGATATTTGCGGTTCAGCGGCACCAGCTCGTTGCGCAGCTCGTCGCGCACCGCATGCAGCGAGATCGCGAGCATCACGCCGATCTCGTCACCGGTGCGCTGGATGTTCGGCACCACGCCAGAGGTCGACAGCGTGATGCGGCGGCGGGAAATGCCGATGCCCTCATTGTCGGCGACGATCAGGAGCGCATCGCGCACCGCGTCGAAATTGTAGAGCGGCTCGCCCATCCCCATCATCACGATGTTGGTGACGCGGCGCGTGCCGTCCTCGCGGTCAGCCCAGTCATTCAGCCGGTCGCGCGCCACCATCACCTGGCCGACGATCTCGCCGGCGGTGAGGTTGCGCACCAGCCGCTGCGTGCCGGTGTGGCAGAACGCGCAGTTCAGCGTGCAGCCGACCTGCGAGGAAACGCACAGCGTGCCGCGGTCGGTCTCGGGGATGTAGACGCACTCGACCTCGTGCGGCCGCTCGACCTTGTCGCCGCTCGGCAACCGCAGCAGCCATTTGCGGGTGCCGTCGTTGGAGATCTGCTCGGCGACCACTTCGGGACGGTCGACGGTAAAATGCTTCTCGAGCTCGGCGCGCATGTCCTTCGAGACGTTGGTCATCTCGGCAAAGCTCTTGGCGCCGCGGAAATACATCCAGTTCCAGAGCTGCTGGGTGCGCATCTTGCGCTGGCCGACCTGCACCCCGATCTCGCCCAGGCGATCGGCGATCTCGGCGCGCGACAGCCCGATCAGCGACGGCTTGGCCAGCGGCACATAGGTCTCGAGCGGAACCTTCTCGACCAGCGCGCTGGCGCCGGAGACGGCATGGGTGGTCACGGTGTCGGTCATGAAACCTCAAATAGGCCTTCCAGCCTGTGCTGGAAAGCCACCAAATACCTCGATTTCAGGCCTTAAGTCGCTTCTCTAGCGTCGGCAGTCCTGCCCGAGCCGGTCGAGCGCCTGCGCCAGGCCCTTCAGCGAAAAGGTGTCCGTCGTCTCGGTGCCCTTGGCCGAGACGGCTTTTACGGTCAGTTCGGCCGATTTGCGCATGGATTCCACCATCCGCTCCTCTTCGGCCGCATTCTTGATCCAGAGGCCGTCACCCTGCGTGTACATCGCATAGGTCCCGCCGCCGACCTGAAGCGTCGATTCGGAGCCCGACTTCACCGTGTAGCCGATCATGATCGAGACTTCGTTGACGACCTTCTCCGCCGGACGGGTGGAGATGAAGGCATAGGCCGGATCACGCGGCCGGTTCGCCGGATTGGTCTTCGACGACGACGGCTTGGCGAGCGCAAAGCACACCTTCTTGCCGTTGGGCGATGCCGTGTACGCGCCCCAGGTCCCGAATTGGCCGATCAGCGTCGGCTCCGCGCCGCCGGCCGCAGCCGCGGCAGCCGAAGGCGCCGGCTTGGCTGCTTCCTTGGCCGTATCCTTCTTGGGCGCAGCATGCGCCGGCGCGAGGGTGATGAACCCGCACAGGATACAAGCAACCAGTGATGTCAGAATCTGCCGCACGGCCAACTGGTTCCCCCATCATTGTGACTGCAAGATGGCCCGGCGATTCCCCTCCGCCGGCTCGGATGGATAACCGGGAAACGCTTTTTTGGGAAGGCAGTTAGGCCGAAAGACGAACGCCGCTCACCGTCGCGCGCGTAATCGCGACGCGTTATCACCTGGCGCGCGCAGCGCGCTGCTTCTCCCATTGCGCATCGGTCCATTGCAGCAGGTCCTCGGCACCGGAACTGCGCAAGTGCGCGCCGCCATCCTGCACCACCATCTCGCCGTTGATGTAGCCAGCCTGATCCGAGATCAGGAAGGTCGCGAGATTGGCGAGCTCCGCATGCTCGCCGGCGCGGCCGAGCGGATTGCGATGCGCCCAGCTCTCGCCGCGCCCTTCGGGACGCAACTGTCCTGTCGCACCTGCGGTCGGGAACGCGCCGGGCGCGATCGCGACGGTGCGGATGCCCTTCGGGCCCCACTCCACCGCCAGGCTCTTGGTCATTGCCAGCACCGCGGTCTTGGCCATCGAGGACGGCACCGTGAACGCGCGCCCGGTGATGGTCGAGGTCGACAGGATCGAGAGCACCACGCCCTTGTGCTTGCCGTCGATCCAGCGGCGGCCGGCGGCGAGCGTGCAGTACATCGTGCCATGCAGAGTTGGCGCGAGGATCGCGTCCGCCGCACGGAATGACAAATGTTCGCTCTGCGCAATAAAGGTTGCGGCAGCATTGTTGACGAGAACGTCGATCGGCGCGTCCTGCCAGACCTGATCCATCATCGCTTCGACCGCTGCACCGTCGCGGATATCGCAGCGCGCGATGGAAACCTTGGCGCCAAGCTCGCTGCGGAATTTTGCTGCGGTTTCCTCCAGCAGCCCCTCGCGCCGCCCGCAGATGATCAGTTCGGCGCCGAGTTCAGCAAAGCGGTAGCCCATCGCAGCGCCAAGGCCGGAGCCGCCGCCGGTGATCAGGATGCGCTTTTTCGCTAGCAGGCCTTTTTCAAACATAGTTTGATCCCTCCGCACTGTATTGTCGCTCCGCCGCAAATCCGGCATGAAGCTTTCAGCTCTTTTGCGTCCGAAACTCAGGTGTGTCCATGAAAGCCATCCTCTGCTCGCAATACTGTCAACCCGACGATCTCGTGCTGGCTGATGTGCCCGATCCGGTGGCCGCGCCAGGCGAAGCCGTGATCGCGATCAAGGCGGCGGCGCTGAATTTCTTCGACATCCTGATGATCCAGGGCAAGTACCAGATCAAGCCGCCGTTCCCGTTCTCGCCGGCCGCCGAAGTTGCCGGCATGATCGAAAGCGTCGGCGCCGGCGTCACTGACCTGAAGGTCGGCGATCGCGTCGTCGCTTCCTGCGGCCACAACGGCGCGCGCGACAAGATCGCGCTGCCGGCGAATTCGATCGTGAAGATTCCCGACAATCTCGACTACGACCGCGCCGCCGGCATCATCATCATCTACGGCACCGCGCTGCATGCGCTGGAAGATCGCGCAAGCCCGAAGCCGGGCGAGACGCTCGCGGTGCTCGGGGCCGCCGGTGGCACCGGCCTTGCTGCGTGCGAGCTCGGCAAACTGATGGGCTTGAAGGTGATCGCCTGCGCCTCATCGGATGAGAAGCTGGCATTCGCCAAGCAACACGGCGCCGAGCTGACGCTGAATTATGCTAAGGAAGATCTGAAGGAAGGCCTGCGCAAGCTGACTGACGGCAAGGGTGCCGACATCGTGTTCGATCCGGTCGGCGGCTCCTACGCCGAGGCTGCGCTGCGCTCGACCGCATGGGAAGGCCGCTTCCTGGTGATCGGCTTTGCCGCCGGCGACATTCCGAAGATCCCGCTCAACCTCGCGCTGCTGAAAGGCTGCGATATCCGCGGCGTATTCTGGGGCGCATGGGCGCGGCAGAATCCGGAGAAGAACCGCAAGAACCTCGAGAAGCTCGTGCAATGGACCGCGGAAGGCAAGATCTCCTCGCATGTCGACCGCACCTTCCCGCTGTCGCAAACCGCGGAAGCCCTGAAGGTGCTCGCCGGCCGCAAGGCGATGGGCAAGGTGATCCTGCACCCGGGAAGCTGAAGAATTCCGCAGCCCGGATGGAGCAAAGCGAACCCGGGTTACGCCTTAACCTCGCCTTGAAAAGGGGAGGTCGCTTTGCTCATCAGAGCAAAGCGGGTGGGGATCGGCTCTCTCCACATACAGCGGCGCCCGCCGCTGACCCCCATCCCGACCTTCCCCCTTTCAGGGGGAAGGGGAAGAGCCTCCATTCACGCCACGCTCATTTCTCTTCCGGCACCCCGCGCTTCAGCGCGGCGCGGGCGGCATCGCGGTGCTCCGGCGTGATGTGGCTCGTCACCATGCGGATGGCGGTTGCGAGCACCGCGGCGTCATCGGTGAAGCCGAGAATCGGCAGCATGTCGGGCACGAAATCGAACGGCAGGATGAAATAGGCGATCGCCCCGAGCAGCGCCGCCTGCACATGGCGGGGCGTCTGCCGGTCAAAGGCGCAGTAATAGGCGGCCAGCAGGTCCTCCGCGAAAGGCAGGCTCGCCACCACCTTCTTGAACTTGATCCAGAAACGGCGGCGCACGCTTTCGGGGTCCTGCGCCAGCCGGTCGGCAGGCCCAAATCCCACGCCGTGTTCGCTCGATGTCATCGCAAGGTTCCTCGACGCCGCGCCAGTTCGGCGGCGGGCGATGCGAATCTGGGGATATCAGCGGACCCGTGCAAGGTTCCACCGCGGGGTCAACTGACCCCAAGCTGCCTTGCGATCGCGTTCATGGCCTTGGCGAGGTCGATGTCGCGCTTGGTCACCCCGCCGACATCGTGGGTCGACAGCACCACCTCGACCGTCTTGTAGACGTTTTTCCACTCGGGATGATGGTCGCTCTTCTCGGCGACCAGGGCGGCGCGGGCCATGAACCCGAAAGCCTCGTTGAAGTCCTTGAACACGAAAGTCTTGGCGATCGCCTCGCGGCCGGACGTCTCCGACCAGCCGGCCAGTTCCCAAAGGGCGGCCTTCCTCGCCTCCGCTGACAGCCGTTCGACCATGGTAACCCTCCCGTTTAGCGCCGATTTTAGCCTAACAACCGGCCTCCGGGATGGGATCCACGCCCAAATTAAGGCCGAAATCGCGTCCTATCGCCGCTGGTAACCATGACGGAGTTGTAACATCTGTCCATTCAGTAATTTGCTACACATAGAGGATGTATGCGCGTTGGTAGTTTTGCGAGATTGAGCCCCGACGATTGTTTGCGAGATCGATGACAGACGGCTCCGCCAGCATGTCGCCCAAGCCGCTGCGTTCGGCAAAGCGGCGGCTGATGTTCGTTTTGATCGCGGGCGCGCTGGCCATCATCGGCACGTTGCTGGCCGGCTATTATTTCGCCGTGCGTCCGGTGACGCTGCGGATCGCGGTCGGTCCTGCCAACAGCGATGACCTCAAGGTCGTGCAGGCGCTGGCGCAGGCCTTCAACAACCAGCAGAACACCCAGGTCAAGCTGAGGCCGGTGCAGACCGAGGGCGCTACCGCCAGCGCCCAGACGCTGGCCGACGGCAAGGCCGATCTCGCCATCATCCGCGGCGATCTCGAGGTGCCGAAGAATGCCCAGGCGGTCGCGACCCTGCGCAAGAATGTCGTGGTGATGTGGGTTCCGCCCGCCAAGGGCAAGGTTCGGAAATCCGCGCGGATCACCAAGATCGCACAGCTCGCCGGCCGCAAGATCGGCGTCGTCGGCCGCACCCCGGCCAATGTCAATTTGCTGAAGCTGATCCTGACGCAATACGGCGTCGACCCGATGAAGGTCGAGATCGTTCAATTCCCGGCCAATGAGGCGGCGGAAGCGATCAAGAATCTCAAGGCCGACGCCTATCTCGCCGTCGGCCCGGCCAACAGCAAGATCACGATCGATGCGATCACGGCGTCGGTCCGCGACGGCGGCGAGCCCAGCTTCCTTGCGATCGACGCCTCCGAGGCGATCGCGCAGAACCATCCGGCCTATGAGGCCGCGGAAATCCCCGCGGGCTCGCTCGGCTCCGCCGACCGGCCCGACGACGAGGTGAAGACGATCAGCTTCTCGCACCACATCGTTGCGCGGAAGGGCCTGTCGGACTCGACGGTCGCAGCATTCACGCGGCAATTGTTCGCGATCCGGCAGTCGCTCAAGACCGATTTCCCGCTCGCCGCCAAGATCGAGACGCCGGACACCGACAAGGATGCCACCATTCCGGTGCATCCCGGCGCCGCCGCGTTTGTCGACGGCGAGGAGAAAACCTTCCTCGACCGCTACAGCGACTACATCTGGTGGAGCCTGATGGCGTTCTCGGCGATGGGCTCGGCCGGCGCGTGGTTCGCCGGCTATCTCAAGCAGGACGAACGCAACACCAACACCTCGCAGCGCGAACGCCTGCTGGAGATGCTGAAGACCGCACGGCAAAGCGATTCGATCGAGGAACTCGACCAGATGCAGGCGGAGGCCGACGACATCCTGCGCCACACGCTGGACTGCTTCGAGCACGGCGCCATCGAGGAAGGCACGCTGACCGCGTTCAACATCGCGCTCGAGCAGCTTCATAACGCCGTCGCCGACCGCAAGGCGCTGCTGTTTAGCATGCCGCAGAATTTGCAACGGGCTGCGACGCAGTTCCGGGCGGCGGGCACGGCGTAGAGGGCGCCCCCATTCTCTATCCGCAAACTCCCCTTGCCTCTCCCGCTTGCGGGGGGAGGGAGCCTGAGAGGCGTGCACACCTTACGATCTGGGCAGTTGCCCAGTCTCCCGCTCCCGCGCTTCCCTGTAATCTCTCCGTCATGGAATTTTTCTAGGTCTTGGCGCGCCTGCGGCGCATTGTCGCTGTGACCTGAGGAGGCTCCCCATGACGATCCGGTTCTCGCGAAATCTCACCCGCCGACGCTTTCTCTCCACGGCGGCTGCGGCCGGCGCTGGCGTGATCGCGATGCCCTATCTGTCGCGCGCCGCCGACCGCCCCGTGATCACCCATGGCGTGCAGTCCGGCGATGTCGGCGTCGACGGCGGCGTGGTGTGGGCGCGTGCGGACCGGCCGTCGCAGATGATGGTCGAGGTCGCGACCACCGAGTCCTTCAAGGACGCCCATACGCTGCCGCCGGTCACGGCGCTGCCCGAGAGCGACTTCACCGCCAAGATGCTGCTGGAGAACCTGCCCTCCGGCCAGGACATCTTCTATCGCGTCCGCTTCCGCGACCTCGCCCATATCGACATCGTCGGCGAGCCGGTGGTCGGACGCTTCCGCACCGCGCCGAGCGATCGCCGCGACGTCTCCTTCGTGTGGGGCGGCGATGTCGCCGGCCAGGGCTGGGGCATCAATCCCGACGACGGTGGCATGATCACCTTCGCCGCGATGAAGAAGCACGCTCCGGATTTCCTTCTGCACTCCGGCGACACGATCTACGCCGACGGCGTGATCCCCTCCGAGGTGAAGCTTCCCGACGGCAAGATCTGGAAGAACGTCACGATACCCGAGAAGGCCAAGGTCGCCGAGACGCTCGACGAATACCGGGCCGCCCACAAGTATAACTTCCTCGACAACAACGTCCGCGCCTTCAATGCCGAGGTGCCGATCTTCGTGCAGTGGGACGATCACGAGGTGACCAACAACTGGTCGCTGTCGAAACAGCTGCCGGCGGCCTACAAGGAGCGCGACATCACCGTGCTCGCGGCGCGCGCGGCAAAGGCCTTCCACGAGATGTATCCGATGCGCGAGAGCATCGTCGAGCCGGGCCGCGTCTATCGCACGCTGAGCTACGGTCCGCATCTCGACGTCTTCATGCTCGACGAGCGCAGCTATCGCGGCTCCAACGGCCCGAACCTGCAGGAGCAATACGGCCCCGACGCCTATTTCATCGGCCCGGACCAGATGGCCTGGCTCAAGCGCGCGCTGCTCAACTCGCGCGCCACCTGGAAGGTGATCGCCTCCGACATGCCGCTCTCGCTGATCGTCTATGACGATGCGGCCAACAAGAAGGGCTCGGAAGCCTTTGCGCAGGGCGATGGCCCGGCGCGCGGCCGCGAGCTCGAGATCGCCGATATCCTGCGCTTCATCAAGACCGCGGGAATCGTCAACACGGTGTGGCTGACCGCCGACGTGCATTACGCCGCCGCGCACTACTACAACCCGAACAAGGCCCAGTTCCAGGAGTTCGATCCGTTCTGGGAATTCGTCTCCGGCCCGCTGCATGCCGGCACGTTCGGTCCGAACGAGCTCGACAACACCTTCGGCCCCGAGGTGAAGTTCATCAAGGCGCCGGGCGAAGGCAACCAGAACCTGCCGCCGTCGGCGGGCATGCAGTTCTTCGGCCACGTCAGGATCGACGGCAAGAGCGGGCAGATGATGGTGAGCCTACGCGACCGCGTCGACGCCGAGCTGTGGGCGATCACGCTCGACCCGAAGCCGGTCTAGTTCGGTCACAGCCACGGCGGAACCGGACTCTTTGTCTTGACGGCCTTGCCTCCAAGGCGAGGCAACGCGATTGCCGGGGATGGACCTTCCCGGCCTCTTCCGGTACCGATGTCAGAGCCGTTATGCTGGGGGCCCGGAGGGGCGGAGCATGAGGCGCTGCGAATTCTTTCGCGTGCTCGGTGGTATCGTCGCGAGGTTTCGGCCTCGCCGCTTTTTGGTCGTCGCGATCGCAGTGTTCGCGCTGCTGCCGATCGAAGCCAGCGATGCCGGCTGGCTGCCCGATCTCTTCAGGAGCTCACCCAAGCATGCCAAGTCGCCGAAGCGCGCGAAGGCGACAAGGGCTGGCAAATTGGCAAGGCACCGCGCTCCGCCCAGGCACCGCGCCATGCGGCTGGCCGCCCTTGGGCCAGTCACCCTGCCGCTTTCAGCTCTCAAGCCGGCCGCTGCCAAATGCGATCCCGCGACGTTCCGGATCGTGCTGGATGTCGGACATACCGCGCAATCGGAAGGCGCGATCAGTGCGCGGAATGTTGCCGAGTTCACCTTCAACCTGCGCCTTGCGAAGCTGATCGAGGAGAGGTTGAAAGCCGAAGGCTTCGCCGAAACCAGGCTGCTGCTGACCGAAGGCAAAGCGAGACCGAGCCTCTTCAAGCGGGTCGCCGCCGCCAACAATCTGCACGCGGATCTGCTGATGTCGATCCACCATGACTCCGTGCCCAACAAGATGCTCGAGGACTGGGAGTTCGAGGGCAAGAAAAGCCACTTCAGCGACCGCTTCAGCGGCTACTCCGTGTTCGTCTCCCGGGACAATCCGGACTTCAAGACCAGCCTCCGGTTCGCCGAACTGGTCGCCGGGGAAATGAAGGCCCAGGGCCTGCATTATGCCGAGCAATACAGCCAGGCTATCATGGGTCGTTACCAGCACCCGTTGCTGAACAAGGATACCGGCGTCTACAGCAATGATGAACTCATCGTGCTGAGAAAGACCGCGATGCCCGCGATCCTGCTGGAGGCGGGCTCGATCATCAACCGGGACGAGGAACGCGAGATGAACTCGCCCGAGCGCCAAAACCTCATCAGCAGCAGCGTCGCTTCCGCCGTGAAGGAATTCTGCGAGCCGCGATGGGCGCTGCTCGGTCCACCCTGACGGCCGAGCGATCAACTCCTCCTCAGCCCGGCTTGCCCGACTTGATCTGCTTGAACTTGGCAAGCGCCTGCTCGAACTTGGCGTTGAACAGCCACATCGCATCAAGGATCTCGCGGAAGGTCGCGGATGTTCTTGCCCGGTCGGCCCGACCGAACGCGAAGACGCTGTTGTTGCGCAGATATCGCATGATCCTGGGATCGGAAATTCTGTAGCCGACGAGGTTGCCCGATTTGAGCGCTGCCCTGGTCGGCGTGGGAATGATCTGGATCAGCTCAAAGACCTTCATCTGATCGATCGGGTCCGGCAGGGCTTTCTGGATCGCCGCGACCTGCGGGAAAAGTTCGGCGTGCGCGTTCATGAGGCCGTCCCGCACGGCGGTCCAGTGGTTGAACCTGTGGTCGAGGTTGCCGACCCGTGCCTCTTCCCGGTCGTCGCGACGGCTCAGCGCAGGATCGAGCGTCGCGATCGACCCCTTGATGGCGGCCCACTTCCTTCGGCCGTCGCGATCCTCGGACGGGCCGGTCTGCAGGCTTCCTTTATAGGTGTTCGATCGTGCATTGCCCGCATTCTGCTTGCCGTTCGTTTCGGCAAAGAAGAGGCCGAGGCTGATACGGCCCGCGACGGCGGCGTCGGCGGCGTCAAGACCCTTGGCCCGCGCGATCACCGTCGCCAGATCGACCACGTCCTTGAATGGCGTATCGGATGTTTGCGCACCGGCGGGCGGCGCCTCCATGACGTCGAAGAGCTTCCTGTACTCATCGAGCAGCGGCTCATTGGCGGCGTCGAAATAGGCCGGAGGGATTCCGGAGTGGCCAGGCCGTCCAATCCTGGACGGAAGCGCATCGGTGAGATCCTTGTATGCGCTCATCATCTCGACGCGGGCCAGATAGAGAGCCTGGCCCGGCAGATTCGGCAGCGGCTGATTGGCATCTATCTGGGCGCGGCGCTGGCGCAGGATGGCCTCGAAATTCTTCAGGGCATTGTCGTAGGTTTCGCGGGCAGCCGACTGCGCGCTCGTCAGCGCGGCCGGCTCGGCGATCGCCGGCGACACGAAACCGGCGATCGGATGCATTGCACCCGGCGCGAGGAACAGCCCAAGAGAGAGCACTGCTGCGGGCGCAGCAGCAGATGTCCTGTTCGCCATGACGGCTTCCCGATTCGTCACCGAATCCGACGCACCGGATCGTAGACGACGAACGCGCCGGCGGCGAGGCCGAAGCCCCGCAATCCGTCACTGTCGCCTTCGCAGCGCCGCCTCCAGCGCCTCGCTCGAGCACGGCTTGGTCAGCCGCGGCTTGTCGGCGAGCGATGCCGGCAGCCGGATGTCCGCACCATAACCCGTGACGAACGCGAACGGCACCTTGAGCGCATCCAGCCGCTCGGCGATCGCGAACGTCTTCTCGCCCCTGACGAGGCCGACGTCGAGCAGCGCGAAATCCGGCGCGCGTTCGGCGATCAGCTCGAGCGCGCGGGCGACGCTCGCAGCGGTGCGCACCGTGCGGGCGCCGAAGCCGAGGATGGTGTCCTCGAAATAGAGCGAAATGATCGGATCGTCCTCGACCACGAGAACATCGCCGGGCATGCCGGCATTGGGAGCGAAGTCCATGGGCGTGCCAGTTTCCGTTTGCTAGAGCTTCTTGTCTTGACGCGTTTTCTTCACGCGAACCGATGTCCACTTCGCTCGAAAACGCTCCAAGGCATGGATGAAAGACCGGATCGCTCCGGCCGGATGGCCCACGACCGGCGCCTGAGAGCACGCCGGCTGTTCCCGAGGTGAAACCATCACATCGCTGGCCGCGCCGTCTGTTCACTAGTGAACATAAATCCGGGAACCTTTCGATTATTGTCGGCGTTGGGTTTTCAGGAATTTCCCATGATCGCGAAACGGACCGAGTTGGCCGGGACGAGTGACCGGCCGTTCAATAATCTTTTGCGCCGGCTGAATGACGCCGATTACCAGTTGATCGCACCGCATCTGGGGCTGATCGACACGCAGGCCAATGACCTGCTCTACAGCCCCGGCGATGATGTTCAGACCGTGCATTTACCCGTGTGGGCCGAGCCTCGTCTCGTACATGGTGCCCAATGAGGACGGCCGCGATGTCGAGACCATTCTGGTCGGTCGCGAGGGCGCGGTCGGCGGCATCGTCAGCCAGGGCTTCCTGCCGGCCTATACCCGCATCACCGTCAAGTTCGGCGGCCCGTTCGCGCGACTGCCGATCAGCAAGCTCGACGCCGCCAAGCTGAAATCGATCTCCGTGCGCAACATCTTCGCGCGCTATGCCGATTGCATGCTGGCGCAGATTTTCCAGTCGACCGCCTGCAACGCGATCCATTCGATCGAGCAGCGCGCGGCGAAATGGATCATCTCGGCGATGGAGCGCACCAATGGCAACGGCATGGTGCCGCTTACCCATGAACAGCTCTCGACTTTGCTCGGCGTCGGCCGCAGCTACACCAGCCGCGTGATCCAGAACTTCAAGGCGGAAGGCGTGCTGGAAACGCGCCGCGGCGCGATCGTGATCCGCGACGCGGACAAGCTGCGGCAGCGCTCCTGCCTGTGCAACGACGCCGTCAAGGATCATTTCGAGGAAGTGCTGCGCGGCGTGTATCCAAGCGAGGACAACCCGGCGAACTAGGGTGTGTACTTATAATTCATCGCATCCGCCATGCTTCCGGAAGCCCGCTAAACCCGACATCGCCGTAGGGGTCGTCCTATCGCCCCAAGCCCGCGCGCTTAATGAGCGCTTAACGCTTTTGCGCAACAGATAGGATCACCAGCGCGGAATTAGTCCTAGTTATGAGTGCGAGCCGAGCTCCCGAGGAGGGGAATCGGATGGGACTGCTTTTTGTCGGAGCGCTGGCAGGAATCCTGGTCGGCTTTGGCTGGTTCGCGCCTTCCCGAGGGTATTTCCTTGGGTGTGGGTCAAGACCCTGTTTCGACAAGGTTGCAGTCGCCCGACCCACAGAGCCAATGCCGGCGGCGTTAGCGCCAGCGCCTGCGATCGTGAAATCGAATTCTGCAACCCTGGCAAAATCCGGCAGGAGACCATCATCGAAGAAACACGGACCGCCCGACCTCGCCAAGGCGGCGTCCCCGCGGACGAGGATCAACGTCCCGACACCCGAACACGCCGCGGACGCAGCAGATCCTGTCCTCACCAAAGCGAAGGTCACGATTGCAGCGCAGATAGAGGATCCGGGATCGGCCGAATTCAGCGACATGAAGCGCGCCATGCGAAAGAACACGTTCGGACGCGCCGTGGATACGATTTGCGGGCGCGTGAAAGGAAGAAGTGCGTCGGGCGGAGAGACTGGAGGGAGGCCGTTTCTGTATCTTGTGAAGGAGGATGAAGCGTATGTCGTCGACGGCAAGTCGGGGTCGGCGGCGTCAACGGCGTATCGAAATATCTGCAAATAGGGGATGCGTCGACCGCGCCACGGCGCGCGTTCAAATGATTTGATCGGAAAGAATTTCCACCGAGGCGCCAGGCTATCCCGCAATGGATGCGATCCTGATGTCGGGGCTGCGCGTGATGATGCATTCAGGATGAATGCCGCAACGGTAAATGCGCAATACGGATCGATGGAACTGTCGCAGAAATTCTTTTCATTCCGAGGAAATCATGGACGACATAACGGACTCCTCAAAACGGCTCAATGGAGCGCTTCACGTACCGGTTCTGGTGATCATCGAGCCGCACCTGTTGCCGCGCACATGTATTCTCAACGTCCTCAGACGGGAATTGGCCGACTTCGAGATCCTCGACATGGCAACGGTCCGAGGCCTGGACTGCATGTCAGCCCGCGACATTCGTCTGGTGCTGCTGAGTATCGCGGACAAGCCCATCGGCGATCCCTCGGTCGAGGACGATCTCGCCTTCGTGGCCGAGTACTGTCCCAATGCTGCCGTCGCAATCCTGTCAAACCATGACGACGAGCCGACCGCACAAGCCGCGATGCAGCGGGGTGTTCGCGGCTTTCTTCCCACCTCGCTACCAATCGAGGTCGTCATAGCCGGCCTGCGCCTTGTTCTTGTCGGCGGCGTCTACAGGCCGTTGCCGGTCGCCGAAATGAACAGGATGCCGGGTTTCGATCCGCCGGACGCGCGCGGGCTTGCGTCCGCATATCTGATGAACGAGGCAGCCAGGGCGGTCATCGACAGGAGCGATCTCACCCCTCGAGAGCAGCACGTTCTGGCGGAATTGGAGCTCGGCCTGCCCAACAAGCTGATCGCAGCCAAATTGAAGCTCTCGGAAAGCACCGTCAAAATGCACATTCAGCATATCATGAGGAAATGTGCCGCTCACAATCGCACGGAAGCGGTCCTCCGCTGGCGCGGCCGGTCGCTCGCGCAGAATCGCGATCACGACCCGGGTGCAGCCCCAATGCCGGAGACCTAGTCACCCTGAGGGGGATCAATCCTCTCTGAATGCACCGCGGAAGCTGTCGAGCAGGGGCCTGAGCGCGTAAAGTGCGACGGTACCGCGCCCCGTGGTGATGAACACTTGAACCGGCATACCGGGGACGATCTGGAAGTCGTTTGCGGCGATCTGCGCGTCGTCGATCCGGATCTTGGTCGCGTAGTATGGCTGGTCGGTACGCTTGTCGAGTAGCCGGTCTGCCGATACGTGCACAACGATGCCCTTCAGGCGCGGTACGCGACGCTGATTGTACGGCACGAGATGCACCTCGGCATTCAGGCCGGGATGAACCACATCAATGTCCTCCGGCCTCAGGCGGGCGGTCACGATGAGGCGGTCTTGCCGGGGCACCAGCTCCATGAGCGGAGCACCCGCCCCGATGACGCCGCCCGCTGTATGAATCCGCAAGTCGGTTATCACGCCGTCCTCGGGCGCCTTCACCTCCGTTCGCGATAGCTGATCCCTGGCCGCAAGCAACCGCTCGCGGAGCTGGAATATCTGGTTCTGTGCTTCACGAAGCGACTGTGCGATCTCGTTCTGCCTATCGCTCTCGAGCTTGAACAATGTGGCCTGCTGCTCGCTGATGACCTGCCCGGCGCGAGAAATCTGCGCGGTGATCTCGCCGCGACGACCCTCAACGTCGGCCAGTTCACGTTGCAGGTTCAGAAGCCGCGGCCGCCGTTCGAGTCCCTTGTTCACGAGCGTCGTGACCATATCCAGTTCCTCCCGGACGATGTCGACCCGCTGCCCGGTGGCGGTCTGCTGAGCCTTGAGACCTTCGATCTCTCTCTCGACTTGAAGCCTCCGTTCGCGAATGACCGCAAGCTGCGACTCATGAACCTGCCGCCGCGCCTGAAAAATGAACTGTTGCGCCGATACCGCGGCGGCGGCCACCCCATTTCGCTTGCTGTGCTGTTCCAGCGCGCTCGGGATTGCGATGCTCTCAAAGTTCTGCTGCTCGGCCTGAAGCCGTGCGGCACGAGCAATTGCATCCCACAACTGGCCTTGAAGGCTTTGCACCTCCGAACCGGGCCGGGTATCGTCCAGCGCGATCAGCGTCTGTCCGCTTCGCACGATATCGCCGTCCGAAACCAGGATCTTCCTGACGATCCCGCCTTCCAGGTGCTGAATCGTCTTGCGGCTCGATTCTGATTCCACGACGCCGGAAGCGATCGCGGCGCTCTCGAGAGGCGCGAGGCACGCCCATGTGCCAAGCCCCAGCATGAAGCAGAGCACCAGCAGGTTGCCCGCCAGGGTGATACCGCGAAGCCGTCTACGCGGAGAGATGGGTGTCGGGGTCGCACACCATGGATATTCGAGGGGCTCGAAATCGTCGATCGCGGTAACCACGACTCCGAGCCGTCCGGCGAGCGGGGGGCTTGCCGGCGTTCGCACGAGCCGGTCCCAGATCGTGGGTAGCCTCGATATCGTGGGAAGCTTCCAGATGGTGAGATTCCGGATCATGGCGCAATCCGCGATGTAACCTGGGGTCGATTCAGGTGCCGCTCAAAGATTTCCTCGCTGTCGCCGAAAGCGACGACCGCCCCCTCTTCCATAATGGCAATCTTGTCTGTGGCTGCGAGGAGACCCATACGATGAGTGACGACGACCAGGATGACACCGGCGAGCTTCATGCGCTCGATAGCGTCCAGCAGCATTCGCTCGCCGCCGTAATCGAGACTGGCATTCGGTTCGTCGAGAACGATCAGGCGTGGACCGCCGAAAAAGGCCCGGGCAAGACCGAGGCGCTGCCGATATCCGCGCGAGAAGGATTTCTCACGGTGAAGCACCGTGTCGTACCCGTTCGGCAGGCGCATGATCGCCTCGTGAATTCCGACCAGCTTGGCCGCTTCCACGACCTTCCGCCGATCGGCATGATCGAGCCGTGCGATGATATCGCTTATCGTATCGCCGAGCAGGTCAATGTCCTGGGGGAGATAACCGAGACGGTGACCGCTTGGGCCCTCGCGAAGCAGCGAGACGTCGGTATTGTCGAGCAGGACACAGCCATGAGTTGGCGTCGACAGCCCGGCAATCACCCGGCCAAGCAGGGACTTGCCTGACCCGGACGCACCGATAATGCCAAGGCATTCTCCGCTCGCGAGCGTGAACGAGACACCGTTCAGCAAAAGGTGGTTGGTCCCCGATAGCCTCACGCTGACGTTGTCGACAATGAGACCGCTCGACGCTTGCCGCTGCGAAACCTCCGGATCCTGCTGTCCGGCGGCCGGGGACGCGGCGAGAACCGCGCCGAGCCGCTGACAGGCACTCACGGCCGTCCTGAGTGACTTCCAGCCTGCGATCGCACTTTCGACCGGCGCGAGCGCGCGGCTGAACATCAGTGTCGAAGCAAAAATGATCGCCGGGCTCTTTCCGTGATCGAGGACAAGCCACGCGGCAGCTCCCATTATCAACACCTGCGACAGCGCGCGGACCGGCTTGGTGACCAGCATCACGAACTCGCTTCGCCGGACTGCCACATCGTGCTCTCTGCGTGCCTCCTGCGCGTCATGGTAGATCGTGCGCGCAGCGCTATCGAGCATTCCCATGGCGCGAATCATGTGGATGTTGCCTGCGGCGGCCTGGAGGCGACCGTAGCTTCTGGACAGCGCGGCGCCGGATCTGAGCAGAACGTCCTCGGTAACCAGATCTCCGGCAACCGTGAGAGCGAAGAGGAAAGCCACACAGCAGGCGCCCACCACGCCAAGCAGGGGATGGATGAGAAAGAGGACCAGGAGGAACAGGGGCGCCCAGAGTGCGTCGAACAGCATCGGACATGCGCCGGAATCGATGAACTGGCGCAGCACGGTGAGATCCCGATATGCGTCCGACGCCCGCGTCCAATCGCTGCGAAACGCGGATTCGAGGCTGGCCGAAAGCACGCAAGGACGGAGCCGATCGTCGAGCCAGGCGCCAAGGCGACCCAGGACAGCGCGCCGCAAGGCATCGAACACGCCGCCGACCACGACCGTGATCGCGACAATGAGCGTGAGCAGGAGCAGCGTGTCGCCGCTCCTGCTCGACAACACCCTGTCGTAGATCTGAAGAAGGTAGATGGAGGGCGCAAACAAAAGCAGGTTGTAGCTGCAGCTATACGCGAATACGAGACCAAGCGGTCCCGCACAGGACCAAAGGGCCGCGTGCAGTGGCGTCGAGATCTGCGGCAGGACAGGCAACCGAATGGGCGGCATCAGCATGATCGTCACCGCCTGAAATCGAAGTCCGGCGCACTTGCCCGACGGCCAACGCGATCTGCCAAGAAAGGCATCGGCGGGGCATCGGCTTGAACTGCGGGACCGGCAGCAATGGCCGCCGGTCCCGCCACGGTCGGACGAGCCGATGGTCAGAATGTATCGAGGTGGAAGCTCACTTCTCCACCCAGCGCGGCGTTGCCGTCTCCGCCATTGCCGCCGATGCCAGCCAGGACATCCTGGTGCTGGTCCACCGCGAGCTTGTTGATCTGAGTGGCATCCGTATGGGCATATACCTTGGAGGTATCGTGGCCGCTGTAGGATTTCTGGCTTCCGTTCGACTCGGCGCTTCCGCCGTGGGCCTTCGCAAACACCGAGGCCGTCGCGTTTGCGCCGCCGGCGTCCCAATCTGCCGTCTGAGTGACGTGGTCGCCGGTGTTCACATGCACATCGGCGCCTTCTGCCTTGTTGGTTGGATCGAAGTTGAGGGTCGGCTTGCTGATGATAGCTCCCTTGAAGGTACCGTCGCCGCCATTTCCGACACTTTGACCACCGGTGTTGATCGATTTGAATTCGATCGAATCCGAGATGCTGATCGCCTTGGGCAACATTTGAGCCTCCGTCCTTGTGTTGGCTGTCGTGCGTCATCCATCCCGATCAGGCGGACGCACACGGGCGAGTCTGATCCGGCGATGCGCGCTGCCGATAGATGTCAAATCGGACACCATCCGGGTTGGTCGACCTACGTACGAAAGTATGACATTCGTCGCGCAACATCGGAGCTCGAAACATCGGGGAGGACGACTCTGCGCGAGATTTGCATGCGCAGGGAGTCCGCTACCTTGCGACCGGCCTGCGCGAGCGGTGCGATGTTCCGCTATGCCAACAGGTGAAGATCCGACAGAAGATGGGCGGAAAGATCGCCACCCAGCGCGAGATTGCCGTAGCCGCCGTCCCCACCAAGTCCGGCAATCTGGACCGCACTCTGGTCGATGTGCACGTTGTTGACCTGATCGGCCACGGCCGTCGAATGGGGCCCCGCGATTGCGATATTGATGGGTGCATAGATCGCGACGCTGACATCGATCAGGCTGCCGGCAAAATAGCCGTTGCCGCCGTTGCCTGCGCCGTTCGAGCCGGTCGCAATCGCGTCGGAGCCGCCCCACAAGCCGTGGGAAGGAAGGCTTGCATGGCCGCCCGTCGCGGCGTTGCCATTGCCGCCGTGCCCGCCCATGCCGGCGATCTGAATTACGGATTGATCCACGTCGGCGTCATTCGTCTGGACTGAATGAACGTTGGAGCCATAGCCCGCGACTGCGATGTTGATCGGGTCGTAAACTAAGATCGAGGAATGCACGAGACTCCCGTAGAACGCGCCGTCGCCGCCATTGCCGGCCTGACTCCCGCCCGTTTGAACGTCCCAGACGCTTCCTCCGTTGCTTGATCCCCAACTGGGGTCGAGCGTGATGATACTGCCGCCGAAGGCCACATTGCCATTTCCGCCACTTCCGCCGACGCCCGCGATCTGCGTAGCCGATTGATCGATGTCGACTGTGTTCGATTGACTTGCATAGGCCGTGCCGCCTGAACTCGCCACCGCAATATTGATCGGATGATAGATCACCACGGGAGCGTCCACCAACGCACCCGAGAAATAGCCGCTGCCGCCGTTTCCGGCGCCGTTGTCGCCGCTCCCGATCACGCCGGAGCCCAGGGAAGCACTGATGCTGCCTCCCGATGCAAGGTTGTCATTCCCACCATGTCCGCCGACGCCGGCCATCTGAAAGGCGGATTGATCGACACTCAAATCGTTGGACTGGTTGGCCACGGCGACCGAGCCGTATCCCAAATTCACCGAAATGTTGATCGGTTCATAGATCAACAGGGATGCGTGAATGATACCTCCGTAAAAGTAACCGTCTCCGCCGTTCCCGGCGGTGTTCGCCCCGCTCTCGATCGAAGCGATGCCTGTCGCGGAATGGGATGCGCCGGCAGCAGGCTTCGTTGCCGAAGCATCCAGGCTCGCCGCAGTGTGGCTGCCGACGTGGCCGCCGGTGCCGTCCCCCGACGCGGTGGGATGGTCGGATTGGCCTGGGCCAGAGTCATGAGGCGGGGAATTCGGGGTCGCGGGATGCGCATCGAGCCCTGCAAACGGGCTGCTCGGTGCCGGACCCGGCTCGTCGTCACCATCGTGCCCATCGTGCCCATCGTGGCGATGAGAGGCGTGATGCAGCCGGATCCCATCCGACATCCGCGAAAAATCCATCGTAGCCTTCCTCATCGCAATCGCTCCGCGCAATCGGGACGGGTTCTGCACTGCGGACAGAATGTCATCCTGGGAAGGTCGAAAGCCCAGCCGTCAGTTCGGATATAGCGCTTCGGATGGACGCCGTAACATCGGCTATATCCGTTCTGGCGCGGTTACAGCCTTGGTAGCTTTGCGCGGGCCGGCGTGGTCCATCAGCTCGCCGCTCCCAGGCGGACGGGTTGATAACCTCGCTCCGCCATTGCAATCGGGAAGTCGCTATCACGGACCGCGAAAATCACGCTACACTCGCCTCATGAGTGGGGCTGAACTTCACGCCGTCTTCGACGTTGCAGCATGGGGTGCGGCCGCGCTCGCCATGTGGTGGCTGTCGCACCGGCGCGGGCTGCAATTCCCCCGGCAATCCTTCGAGCTGTCCTACATCGCCGCGCTGGTGTTTGGCGCCGGGATCGGCGCCTACATCTTCGGCACGCTGAACCTGTGGTTCTCGGGCATGGCGGGCGTCGCCCGCTCGGTCGAGGGCGCGCTGGCCGGCGGCATCGTCGCGATCGAGCTCTACAAATGGCGACACGGGATTTCGCTGCGCACCGGCGCGCGGTTCGCGCTGCCGCTTGCGATCGGCGTCGCGGCCGGCCGTCTCGGCTGCTATTTCGCGGGACTCGAGGATTTCACCTATGGCACGCCGACCACGCTGCCTTGGGGCCATGATTTCGGCGACGGCGTGCTGCGCCACCCGGTGCAGCTCTACGAGAGCCTGGCGATGGCGGGGTTCGCGGCATTCTATGTCTGGGCCGTATTGAACCGAAATGCCGCCGTCATCACCAACGGATTCTACCTCGTGCTGTTCTACTACGGGCTGCAGCGCTTCCTGTGGGAGTTCATCAAGCCCTATGGCGCGCTGATCGGACCATTCTCGCTGTTTCACCTGCTGTCGCTGTTTGTCATGATTTACGCCGCCGTCATGCTGGCGACGGCGCCGAATGTGAGCTTGAAGCATGAACGCGCCGCTGCGTAAGGCACGCCCTTACATCTTCTGGGGCCAGACCCAGTCGCTTTGCGAAACTTGCCTCACCCTGGTGCCGACCAAGATCCAGATATCAGGCAACGAGGTCTGGTACGAGAAGCGCTGCAAGCAGCATGGCGTGCAGTCGACGCTGGTCTCGACGGATGCGGCCTATTGGCGGCTGTGCAAGGATTTCATCAAGCCCGGCGACCGGCCGCTCGCGTTCCAGCGCCACACCGAATTCGGCTGCCCCTATGATTGCGGGCTGTGCCCGGACCACGAGCAGCACTCCTGCCTGGCGCTGATCGAGATTACCGAGCATTGCAATTTGACTTGCCCGGTGTGCTTTGCGGATTCCTCGCCGGCGCGCACCAGCTTCACGCCGCTGGCGAAGATCGAGAAGATGCTGGACGCGCTGGTCGCGAGCGAGGGCGAGCCCGATCTGGTTCAGATCTCCGGCGGCGAGCCGACGCTGCATCCGGATTTCTTCGCCATTCTGGATGCGGTGCGCGCGCGGCCGATCCGCCATGTCATGATCAACACCAACGGCCTCAGGATCGCGCGCGAGCCTGACTTCGTGGCGAAGCTCGCCGAGAACAAGCGCGGGCTGGAGGTCTATCTGCAGTTCGATTCGCTGCAGCGCGAGGCGCTGGTCAATCTGCGCGGCGCGGATTTGCGAAAAATCCGCCAACAGGCACTGGAGAATCTCGAGCGCCACGGCGTCTCGACCACGCTGGTCGCGACCATCAAGCGCGGCGTCAATGACGGAGAGATCGGCGACATCGTCCGTCACGCACTGACCTGGAAATGCGTCCGCGGCGTCACGCTGCAGCCGGTGCAGGATGCCGGCCGCAACGAGCATTTCAACAAGGACACCGACCGCATCATGCTGTCGGAGATCCGCCGGCGCGTGATCGAGACCGGGGTGTTCGGCGCTGACGACATGATCCCGTTGCCGTGCAATCCCGAGAGCATCTCGATCGGCTACGGCCTGCGCAACGGTGACAAGGTGCTGCCGCTGACCTCGCTGATCCCGCAGGAGCAACTCATCGCCGTGATGCCCAACACCATCAGCCCGGAGAAATATCCGGTGTTGCGGGAGAAGTTTGTCGACCTGTTCTCGCTGTCGTCGGGACCGCTGAACACCTCGGAGCGGGTCTGCGAATTGCTGTGCTGCCTGCCGAGCTTCGAGGTGCCCGAGGGCCTGACCTACGAGAACGTGTTCCGCGTCACCATCGTGCAGTTTCTCGACCGCTTCAATTTCTGTGTCGGCAACGTCAAGCGAAGCTGCATCCACTTCGTCACCGAGAGCGGCGCGATCATCCCGTTCGACACTTACAATCTGTTCTACCGTGACGGAAAGATCGACGGCATCCGCGCCGCGCTGGCAGGCCAGACCTACCGCGAAGCCCGGCAAAGCGAGGAGCTGCCGCGATGAGCGAGACCAATCCACCGCCCATCCCGCCTGCACCACCGGAGCCACCCTACCAATCCGTCCCGCCGCCACCGTCGCCACGCAGCGGCTGCGCCACCGCGTTCATGGTGCTGTTCGGGCTGGTCCTGCTGCTGCCCGGGCTCTGCGCCCTGCTGTTCGGGTTCGGCGTCCTGAGCGAGTCGAAAACCGATCCCTCCATTCTCTTCCTGATCCTGCTCGGGCTCGCGGTCTGCTTTGCCGGCGTGATGCTGATCCGCGCCGCGATCACGGGAAGGCGCTGACGGACCATTCGACGACGCATGTCCGACACACCACCGCCATACAGGCCTCCGGAACCCGTGCAGCGCAACGGCTGCCTGACCGCCCTCATGCTGGCGGTGGGGGTGATCCTGCTGATCCCGGGGGTCCTGTGCGCCATTCTCAACGCCAAGATGGGTGCCGGGGCCGGCGGCGACCCCATCACCATGTTCGTGATGATGGTGGCGCTGGGCGGGCTTGGCCTGATCGTGTTCGCGATTACCCGGAAGTAAGACCTGAAAGCCCCTCAAAACCCGCCTTTGGCGCGAAAATCAGCCCTCCAAACAGGCAATAAATCATTGTTTTTTGGCGTTTTCTGACTATATTGCGCCGCAACGCGCAAGGTGCCCGGTCCTCTGACCGGGCTTCCTTTTTGGGGTGATGCGTCCCCGTCAAATTTCTTGGGTATGAGCGTGATCCGGGCCCGAATGGGCCACGCGAGCGAGCGGCCGGCCAAACTGGTCCGGCGAGATCGCGCATCTGACCATTGCACGACCAGAAGAAGAGCCATGAACCTTCGCAACGTCGCCATCATCGCCCACGTCGACCACGGCAAGACCACCCTCGTCGACCGCCTGCTGCAGCAATCCGGCACCTTCCGCGAGAACCAGAAGGTCACCGAGCGCGCCATGGACTCCAACGACCTGGAGCGCGAGCGCGGCATCACCATCCTGGCGAAGGCCGCCTCGGTGCAGTGGAAGGACATCCGCGTCAACATCGTCGACACCCCCGGCCACGCCGATTTCGGCGGCGAGGTCGAGCGTATCCTCAACATGGTGGACGGCGCGCTGGTGCTGGTCGACGCCGCCGAGGGCCCGCTGCCGCAGACCAAGTTCGTGGTGTCGAAGGCGCTCAAGATCGGGCTGAAGCCGATCGTCGTGATCAACAAGGTCGACCGTCCCGACGCACGCCCGACCGAAGTCATCAACGAGGTGTTCGATCTGTTCGCGGCGCTCGACGCCAGCGAGGAGCAGCTCGATTTCCCGATTTTGTACGGATCGGCCAAGCAGGGCTGGATGGCGGAAAGCCCGGAGGGTCCGAAGGATCTCGGCATGCAGCCGCTGTTCGACCTGATCGTGCGCCACGTCGAGCCGCCGAAGGTCGAGGAAGGTCCGTTCCGCATGATCGGCACCATCCTCGAGGCCAACCCCTATCTCGGGCGCATCATCACCGGCCGCATCTCCTCGGGCTCGATCAAGCCGAACCAGCAGGTCAAGGTGCTGTCCGCCGACGGCAAGCTGATCGAGAGCGGCCGCCTGACCAAGATCCTCGCCTTCCGCGGCCTTGAGCGCACGCCGCTCGAGGAGGCCGAGGCCGGCGACATCGTCGCGATCGCGGGCCTCACCAAGGGCACCGTTGCCGACACCTTCTGCGATCCGACCGTCGAGACGCCGCTGCCGGCGCAGCCGATCGATCCGCCGACGGTGTCGATGTCGTTCATCGTCAACAACTCGCCGCTTGCCGGCACCGAAGGCGACAAGGTGACCTCGCGCATGATCCGCGACCGCCTGATGCGCGAGGCCGAGGGCAATGTCGCGCTGCGCGTCGTCGAGGCCGCCGACAAGGATTCGATGGAAGTCTCCGGACGCGGCGAATTGCAGCTCGCGATCCTGATCGAGACCATGCGCCGTGAGGGCTTTGAGCTCTCGGTGTCGCGCCCGCGCGTCGTGCTGCAGAAGGACGAGGCGACCGGCGCCTGGCAGGAGCCGATCGAGGAAGTCGTGATCGACGTCGACGAGGAGCATTCCGGCGTCGTCGTGCAGAAGATGAGCGAGCGCAAGGCCGAGATGATCGAGATGCGCCCCTCCGGCGGCAACCGTCTGCGGCTGGTGTTCTACGCGCCGACCCGCGGCCTGATCGGCTACCAGGGCGAACTGCTCACCGACACCCGCGGCACCGCGATCATGAACCGCATCTTCCACGGCTATGCCGCCTACAAGGGCGAGATCCAGGGCCGCCGCAACGGCGTGCTGATCTCCAACGACCAGGGCGAGGCGGTGGCCTATGCGATGTTCAAGCTGGAGGACCGCGGCCCGATGATGATCGAGCCGGGCTGGAAGGTCTACAAGGGCATGATCGTCGGCGAGCACACCCGCGACAACGACCTCGAGATCAACGTGCTGAAGGGCAAGCAGCTCACCAACATCCGCACCACCTCGAAGGACGAAGCGGTGCGCCTGACGCCGCCGATCCGGATGACCCTGGAAAAGGCGCTCGCCTATATCGAGGACGACGAGCTCGTCGAGGTGACGCCGAAGTCGATCCGGCTGCGCAAGAAGCACCTCGACCCGAACGACCGCAAGCGCGCCGAAAAGGCCAAGGAGGCCGTAGCGTAAGCCTCATCTGTCGTGCCCCGGCTTGACCGGGGCACCCAGTACGCCGCGGCCCCTCGGTTCAAGCACCATCGCCTCTGAAATACTGGATCACCCGCTTCCGCGCGTGATGCAGTCATGCGCGCGGTGGCTTTAGACGCGCCTCCGGACGTGCTAGAGCCGGGCTATGAGTTCCCTTCCCTCCACGATCGATGTTGCCATCATCGGCGCCGGCGCCGCGGGCCTCGGTGCCGCGAATGCGCTGAAGGACTCCGGCCTCTCCACCATCGTGCTGGAGGCCCGCGACCGCCTCGGCGGCCGCGCGCATACGATCCAGGCCGCGCCTGACGTCGTGTTCGACGTCGGCTGCGGCTGGCTGCATTCGGCCGACCAGAACAGCTTTGTCGGCATCGCCCGGCAACTCAACTTCGAGCTCAACAAGGACCTGCCGCCGTGGCGCGAGCGCGCCTACGGCGAGGCGTTCCCGCAGGCCGCTCGCGACGACTTCACGCACGCACTCGACCAATTCTACGACCGCATCGAGCAGGCGGCGCAGCAGGGCAAGGACAGCCCGGCCAGCCTGTACCTCGAGCCCGGCAACCGCTGGAACCCGATGATCGATGCGATCTCGACCTATGTGAACGGCAGCGAGCTCGACCAGGTCTCGATCCTCGATGTCGACGCCTATGAAGACACCGACATCAATTGGCGGGTGCGGCGCGGCTATGGCACGCTGGTCGCGGCCTATGGCGCGCAGGTGCCGGTCGCGCTGAACTGCGAGGTCAGGCTGATCGATCACTCCGGCAAGCGCATCCGCATCGAGACCTCGCGCGGCGCGCTTGAGGCGGACAAGGTGATCGTCACCGTGCCGACCAACCTGATCGCCGATCAGGCGATCCGCTTTTCGCCTGCGCTGCCCGACAAGCTCGACGCCGCGCGCGGCCTGCCGCTCGGCCTCGCCGACAAGGTGACGCTGGCGCTCGCCGAGCCCGAGGCGCTGCCGAAGGAAGGCAATCTGCGCGGCGCCACCATGCGCACCGAGATGGGCACCTACCACATCCGCCCGTTCGGCCAGCCCTGCATCGAAGGTTTCTTCGGTGGCCGTTTTGCACGACAGCTTGAAGATGCCGGCGACGGCGCGATCGCCGCGCACAGCATCGACGAGATCGTCTCCTTCCTCGGCAATGATTTCCGCCGCAAGCTGAAGCCGCTCAGCGAATCCCGCTGGGCCCACGACCCGTTCGCCCGCGGCTCCTACTCGCACGCTCTGCCCGGCCACGCGGACAAGCGCGCCGTGCTGGCCGCGCCGGTCAATGGGCGGCTGTTCTTCGCCGGCGAAGCGACTTCGCCGGAGTTTTTCTCGACCGCGCACGGCGCGCGGGATTCGGGGGAGCGGGCGGCGAGGGAAGTGGTGGGTGGATTTCCACGTAAGGGGTAGCCGTTAGATTTGTCGTTCCGGGATGGTCCGAAGGACCAGACCCGGAATCTCGAGGTTCCGGGTTCGATGCTTCGCATCGCCCCGGAACGACGAACTTCACTCCAGCACCCGCGCCCGCATATCCGCGTCGGGCACAAAATACGTCTCGTATTTCCCGAAGATCTTGTACCGGTTGCGGGCGATGAGGCTGTAGACGGCGTCGCGCAGCGGCTTCGGCACCGCGAACAGCGCGCGGGTCCAGCGCCAGCCGGGCAGATGGCTCAGCACCGTCAGCGCCGCATCGGATTTCGTGTAGGCGATGCCGCCATGGACGACGGCGTTGGTGTCGGGGTCGTCAGGATCGATGCCGAAGGTCTTCGCCAGCCGCGTGCCGTAGCCGGACTGGATCGGCGTGAAGCGAAAGCGGCGTGCCGTGTCGCGGGCGATGACGAAGCGGACCCAGCGCGAGCAGAAGATGCAGACGCCGTCATAGAGGATCACGTCGTCGTCGGGCCAAGTGCTCATCGGTTATCCAAGGTCAACAGCGCGACCAGCATCAGCACGATCGCAGGTCCCGTTTTCACCAGCGCGCCGAGCGGCTCGATCCAGAGATCCGGCGCCAGGATCGCCGATCCCACCATGTAGCCGAGCGAGGCGATGATGCCTGCGATCAGACCGAACGCCGCGGTGCGGCGGATCGCGATCAGCACACCGATGCCCATGTCCATCAGGCTGGTCAGCACTGTCATCGGCCCGACCAAAGCGGGCGGGAAATGGTGCGCGCTCAGGATGCCGGCGGCGGCGTCATAGGAGATCACCAGCGCGATGAAGCCGGATGCGACCCAGAACAGCACGAGGCTTACGAAGATCAGCGCCTTGATCAAAAACAGCCGCGCGAACCATTTGTCCTGAATGGTCGCGGGGCGCCCGCCAATCGCTTGAGTAATCGTCTTCGGCACGATGCCGGTCGCTTGCATCCAGCCTGCGGGATCGCCGGTGACGCCGCGGCGCAGCTCGGCGATCGCGGTGGAGCGCAGCGGCGGCCGCCAGCCGAGCCAGCTCGCGAGATCGCCGAGGCGGGCGCCGAGATCGATCAGGAACGGCGACGTCGCGATCCGGACATGCTTTGCCGTGCCGAACGACCGGCGGAACTGGGCGATGACGCCGCCGAGCGAAATCGGCTGCTCCTGCATCAGGTCCCATATCACCGATCGCACCGCTTCATCGGCGACATCGCGCGCCGCAAGCCAGGCGATGGTGGCGGCGATATCCTCGACTGCGACCGGCTGGAACGGCGTCGCCGCCTCGTCGGCCGGCAGGTCGACCGGCAGCGCCGCCAGCGCGCGCAGCATGGCGCTGCCGCCATAGGCCGACGGCGCGATGACGAAGCCCGGACGCAGGATCGCATGGGGTATCCCGGACGCCACGATCAGCCGCTCGGCCTCGCGCTTGGTGGTGCTGAAGGCGGTGCGGTCCGCATCGGCCGCGCCGGGAATCGAGATGTGGACGAGACGGATGGCGCGGTGGCTGTCACCAATCGCCTGCAACAGCCGCGCGACGAAGTCGCGATGCACCGCGCTTGTGTCGCTGCCCGGACCATCCTGCAGCACGCCGAGGCAGTTCACGACGACGTCTACCTCATGCGTGCGAAGCAGCTGCGTCAGCGCCGCGGCATCCATCGACATGACGGGCAGCTCAAGATCGGCCGCGCTCATTTTCTGCGCCGGCGTGAAGTGCCGCGCGACCCCGATCACGTGAAAGCCGCGCGCCCTCAGATCGTCGGTGATGGCGCGCCCGATCAGGCCTGACGCGCCGAACACGAGGATGTTGTGTGATGCGTCGTCACTCATGGAAGTCGGATCATGCGCTAAAATGGTTTCGCGATCATCAGCCAGAGGATGATCATCACGGAACCGAAACCGGGAATACCGAACAGGAACCAGCGGCGAAACAGCGCAAAATAACGCGGCGGCAGCGGAAGACCTTTTTCGACGGCCGCCTGCGCGAGGTCGCGCATCTCCATCTGCATGAAGACGACGGGAACCCAGAACAGGCCGGCCAGCGCGTAGAGCGCGAGCGAAACCACCAGCCAGCGCTCGGTGATGCTCGTTGCCGACACGAGCATCAGCAGTCCGCCGCTCACCGGCTGCAGCAGCACGGCGCTCAACGTGAAGATCATGTCCGCGATCACCACGGTCGCCGCCGTGCGCGCGATGAACGCCGCATCCTGCGTGCGATGCGCCATCAGCATGAAGAAGGCGATGCCGGTCCCGGTGCCCAGGATCACGATGGCGCCGAGCACGTGCAGATATTTGATCAGGAAGTAGAGCGTCATCGCAGTCCGCTCATGATCAGGCCAACGTCGCCGCGCACAGATACCGCCGCTGCCATAGGCCGGCCGGCCGCGAAAATCCACTGCGGCGAGGGATCAACGCACCCGCGCTGCGGCCGGATTCGCTCGTAAAATTCCGACCGCGAATCAGCCGCGGCCAGCCTTTTTCTGAACTGCGGCATTGTCATCCGGCGCCCGCGATCCGGGCTTTGCACAGCGCCCCGATCCGCGATCGGTCGCTCAAGCCCGGCGAGTGTCCTCTTTCGGTACAAGTTTTCATCACACTGATGCAAAAAATCCACAGGTTAACCGATAATTAACGATGGACCTTGAAGGCGGCCCGCCGACTTGCTTTGATTACAGGCATGAGCACAACGCTAATCGAGGTCCGGCCGGCCAAAGCTGCAGACGCAGCGGCGGTGGCGTCTACCCATGACGAAGCCTGGCGCTCGGCGTATCAGGGAATCATCCCCGGCGCCGAACTCGAAAAGCTGATCAATCGCCGCGGCCCGCAGTGGTGGGACAGCGCCATCCGCAAGGGCAGCCGCGTCAGCGTGCTGGTGTTCGGCGACCGGATCGCAGGCTACGCCAATTACGGTCGCAACCGCGCCCGCAGCCTGCATTTCGAAGGCGAGATCTACGAGCTCTATCTGCGGCCGGAATTCCAGGGGCTTGGCTTCGGCCGGCGCTTGTTTGCCTCCGCGCGCCGCGACCTGATGCAGAGCGGCCTCAAGAGCATGGTGATCTGGGCACTCTCCGACAACGAGCCGGCGACGGAGTTTTACCGTGCGCTGGGCGGCCGGATGGTGGCGCGTTCCTCGGAGCGGTTTGGCCCCAAGTCGCTCGACAAGGTCGCTTTCGCCTGGGCCAACTGAAAATCCTGCTTCTCTCGCAGCTGCAGCAAGGCTAAACCAGCCTCCAGCGCTGCACGCGTCGGCCAGCCCGGCCTCAAGGCCGGGCCGGGAGCCGTTTCGCGGCCCGGCGGCGCCAACCAAAAAATCACATCGTTCTCAACTTCCAGAGGCCACGCGGAGCAATCCATGCGTATCGACGCCATATCGATCGGAAAAAATCCGCCCCACGACGTCAACGTCATCATCGAGGTTGCCGTCGGCGGCGAGCCAATCAAGTACGAAATGGACAAGGAAGCCGGCACGCTCGTCGTGGACCGCTTCCTCTACACGCCGATGCGCTATCCCGGCAATTACGGCTTCATCCCGCACACGCTGTCCGGCGACGGCGATCCGTGCGACGTGCTGATCGTCAACACCCGCGCGATCGTGCCGGGCGCGGTGATGAGCGTCCGCGTGGTCGGCGTGCTCTTGATGGAGGACGAGGCCGGCGGCGACGAGAAGATCATCGCGGTGCCGTCATCGAAGCTGACCCAGCGCTACGACAAGGTGCAGAACTACAGCGACCTGCCCGACATCACGCTGCAGCAGATCCAGCACTTCTTCGAGCACTACAAGGACCTCGAGAAGGGCAAGTGGGTGAAGGTGCTGCGCTGGGGCGACGCCGACGAAGCCCGCAGGCTGATCCTCGAAGGCATCGAGCGCGCGAAGAAGAAATAGGCACGCTGCCTGGGCTCCCTCGCCCCGCTCTTGCGGGGAGAGGGTTGGGGTGAGGGGTTTCCCTCCACGAGTTGCGAACGTCGAGAGACTTGTACCCCCTCACCCGGATTGCATCTGACGATGCAATCCGACCTCTCCCCGCAAGCGGGGCGAGGTAAGAGCTACACCGCCGGCGCCGGCAGGCCGGCAATCGCGCAGGCGGCGCGCAGCGTGTTGACCAGGAGGCACGCCACCGTCATCTGCCCGACACCGCCGGGCACCGGCGTGATTGCGCCGGCGACATTGAGGGCTTCCTGGAACGCGACATCGCCGACCAGTTTCGGCTTGCCGCCGGGCACCGGGATGCGGTTGATGCCGACATCGATCACGGTCGCGCCCGGCTTCAGCCAGTCGCCCCGCACCATCTCGGGCCGGCCGACTGCGGCATAGACCAGATCGGCCTGGGCGCAGAGCTTTGGCAGATCGCGCGAGCGCGAATGCGCGATCGTCACCGTCGCGTTCTCGTTCAGCAGCAATTGCACCAGCGGACGGCCGACCAGATTGGAGCGGCCGATCACGATCGCGTTCATGCCTTCGAGCGAGGCGTGCACGCTCTTGGTCAGGATGATGCAGCCGAGCGGCGTGCAGGGCGACAGCGCGGCCAAGCCTCCGGCGAGCCGGCCGGCATTGTTGGGGTGCAGGCCATCGACGTCCTTGGCCGGATCGATCGCGTTGATGATGGTCTCGGTGTGCAGCGACTTCGGCAACGGCAGCTGCACCAGTATCCCATGCACCATGGGATCGCGGTTGAGCCGAGCGATCAGCGCCAGCAGATCGGCCTGCGACACATCCTCCGGCAGCTTGTGCTCGAACGAGGCCATGCCGGCGGCCTGGGTCTGGGTGTGCTTGCTGCGGACATAGACCTCGCTCGCGGGATCATGGCCGACCAGCACGACAGCGAGCCCCGGCGTGAGTTGGTGGTCGCGCTTGACGCGGGCGACCTCGTCGGCGACGCGGGCGCGAAGCTCGGCGGCGATGGCTTTTCCGTCGATGATGCGGGCAGTCATGTCAGTCCCTTGTCTGCTGGTTCGGCTTGGCCGCAGTCAGCTTCCTCAATGTATCGCCGAGCCCTTTCGGATCGCCGTCCACCGCGACCTGCTTGAGCCGCGAGGTGGCGCCGGACAACAGCTTCACCCTGGCTTTCGGCACGCCGAGCGCCTTGGCCAGCAGCTCAGTCACCGCACGGTTGGCCTCGCCGCCCTCGGCGATGGCGCGCACCCGCACCTTCACCACCGAACGGCCGTTGGCCAGCGTCTCGATCCCGTCGATGTCGTCGCGGCCGCCGCGCGGCGTCACACGCAACGCGATGCTGATGCCCTCGGTGGAATAGCGCCACGGATCCATCAAGGCCCCGTCGAGAAAGGGTCAGATCACGTTGGGATAGATGTAATAGGCGATCACCCGCTGGATGAACATGATGATCAGGATCACGATGATCGGCGAGATATCGAGTCCGCCCAGATTCGGCATCACGTTGCGGATCGGCCGCAGCACCGGCTCGGTGATCCGGTAGAGGAACTCGGCCACCGCAGAAACGAACTGGTTGCGCGTGTTGACCACATTGAAGGCGACCAGCCAGGACAGGATGGCGGAGGCGATCAGCAGCCAGACATAGAGGTCGAGGATGATGATGACGATGTCGAGAACAGCGCGCATGTGAGGGGGGCTCGCGGGTAAGACAACCGATTGAAGCGCAACGAGACCGGACTGAGCCGCCATCGCGCTTCTTGTTTGAGCAGGATCGTTTCGGAAAACCGCTATGCACTGGGCGCTCGGGCGGTCCGCCGGGTCGGGATCACGCCCTAGATATCGGTTCATCCCCCCGCAAACAAGGGAAGTTCCCGGTGGGACGGGCTGAAAACCGCGCTTTCACCGTTCTTGACTTGACCTTGGACGGGACTGTAAATGGCGCCCGACTGACGGCCGGGATACTCAGCAACACCCGGCCGCGATGGGGCCATAGCTCAGCTGGGAGAGCGCGTCGTTCGCAATGACGAGGTCGGCGGTTCGATCCCGCCTGGCTCCACCACGCTTCGCCCATCGGGCTGCGCGTGGCGTAGCCGCGCAGGGGCCTGGAGGGCGAAGCGTGGTGTCCGGCGAAGCCCAAGGGGCGGAGACAGACTTTATCCGTTAGCCCCCTCCCTATCACGTCCCGGTAAACCTTGGCGGCCGCTTCTCGACGAAACTCGCGACGCCTTCCCTGAAATCATTGCCCTTCAGCGCGATCTGCATCTCGCGGTTGGCATCGATGGTGGCTTCGGCGAGCGTCTGGAACGGCACGTCATAGACCTGGCGCTTGATCACCGCGATCGCGCTCGGCGAGACGAAATCGGCGAGGTCGCGGGCGTAGGCATAGGTTTCCTCGCGCAGCTTCTCCGGCGAGGAGAGCCGGTTGACGAGGCCGATGCGCAGCGCCTCCTCCGCCGACACCCGGCGCGCCGACATCAACAGATCGAGCGCGTTGGCGTGGCCGACGATCCGCGGCAGCATCCAGCTGATGCCGTGTTCGGCGATCAGGCCGCGCCGCGCGAAGGCGGTGGTGAACACCGCGGTGTCGGCGGCGAAGCGCAAATCGCAATAGAGCGCGTGGACCAGGCCGATGCCGGCGGTGGCGCCGTTGAGCATCGCGATGACCGGCTTCCTGATTGCGGGGTAGTAGGCGTAGCGCGTCTGCCAGTCGGCGCGACGGTTCATGTCGAACGGGATGTTCTCGCCGCGCCTGACCTCGTTGGGATCGATCCCCTTCAGCGCGTCCATGTCGGCGCCGGCGCAGAAGCCGCGGCCCGCGCCGGTCAGCACGATGACGCGAACGTTGTCGTCGTTGGCCGCCGCCTCCATGGCGTGGCGCACGTCGCGCTCCATGATCGCGGTCCACGCATTCATGCGATCGGGGCGATTGAGCGTGATGGTCGCGATCCGGTCGCTGACCTCATAGAGGATGTGCTCGTAGCTCACGGCGATCTCCCTGTGCCTTGTTGTTATTGATACGCGCGGCGATGCGGCCTGCGCGCGGCGGCCGACAGTAACACATTCACGAGACTGAAAAGCCGACGCGAAATTCCGCGTGGCGGCTATTCCGCGGCCTGCAGCAGCTGCCGCTGGGGCACGCGCGCGATCCAGCCGTCGATGAAATGCTTCAGCCACGCGCGCTCGGCGGCATCGTGGACGGCACGCTCGGCGAAGTGCAGATGGCCCGGTTGTGCGCCCGGCGAATCCATCCGTGCGCAACCTCGCGTGGTCCAGCGATGCATCATCGCGTAGGTCACGTCGGGATGGAATTGCAGGCCGAAGGCGTTGCCGAACTGGAACGCCTGCACCGGGAAATCATCGCCCGCCGCGAGCAGGTCGGCGCCGGCGGGCAATTGAAATCCCTCGCCGTGCCAGTGATAGACCCGCGCCGGCCAGTTGGGGCAGAGCGCGCGGCCCGCCTCGGTCGGCCTGACCGGATAATAACCGACCTCGACACGGCCTTGCGGATGCGGCGCGACCTTGGCGCCGAGCTGCCGCGCCAGCATCTGCGCGCCGAGGCAGATGCCCAGGAACGGGCGCCGCTCGCGCAGCGGAACGGCGATCCAGTCGATCTCGCGCCGCACGTAGTCGTCGCCATCATTGGCGCTCATCGGACCGCCGAAGATCACGGCGCCGGCATGCGCGTCGAGCGTTTCGGGCAGCGCGTCGCCGAAGCGCGGGCGGCGGATGTCGAGACGGTAGCCCAGCGCGCGCAGGGCGTTGCCGATCCGGCCGGGAGTCGACGTCTCCTGATGCAGCACGATCAGCACCGGCCGCAGCGACACCTGATCCAAAATCTGATCCCTGGGCGTGACCGCGGCCGGCCTTCGGCTGGCGAAGGGCACCACGACACGGCTCTGGTCAGACCGGAACGACATTGCCTCTGCTTAAAGTTTCGGCACGTAAGGCGCGATCATAGCTAAGTGGTCGTTAACATCGTGTGAGTTTGCGCACACCCAGGCGAAGCAAATCGCGGGCCAGAAACAGTCTTAGCGGCGACGAGTGGGGCTTTTCAGGGACAGCTAGCGCTTGCGGAGCTGAAATCCGCCGACCGCCGTCAGGATAAAGGAGCGCGGAAACAGCCGGAGCAGGAACGGCACCAGCTTGATGAAGGCGCCAGGCAGCACCGCGCGCTTGTTGGCCATCAACCCGCTATAGGCCTGGCGGGCCACCTCTTCCGGCGAAACGTTGAGGATGGCGGAATCGAATCCAGGGGCAAACCCGGCGCGATCCTGAAACTCCGACGGTACCGGGCCCGGGCAAACCACGGTGACACGCACGCCCTGCGGCGCCAGCTCACAGCGCAACGCCTCGGTAAACGACAGCACATAGGCCTTGCTGGCGTAGTACACGGCCATGCCGGGGCCCGGCAGGAATCCCGCGATCGAGCCGAGATTGAGGATGCCGCCGCGGTTGCGGATCAGCTGGTCGGCAAAGCGCAGCGTCAGATCGGTCAGCGCGCGGATGTTGACGTTGATGATGTTGAGCTGCTCGGCACGGTCGCGCTCGATGGCGCGGCCGAACAGGCCGAAGCCGGCATTATTGACGAGAAATTCGACCTCGACCCCGGCGTCGGTCAGGGCCTGCGCGATCCGGTCGCCCGCATCGGCGTGCTGGAGATCACAGGGGATCACAATCGGCGCTGCGCCGCCCTTGGCCCCGAGCTCGTCGGCGAGCGCCTTCAGGCGGTCGGCGCGCCGCGCCACCAGCGCCACACGGTGACCATTCGATGCAAACACGCGCGCCAGTTCGGTGCCTATGCCCGCCGATGCCCCGGTTATCAGCGTCACACGCTCGGTCACGTTTCAAACTCTTACTGCAAATTCTAGTGAGGTCCCCAACAAGGCGACGAGAGCATAGGCATGCGGTGGGACGCAAGCCGTGTGTAAGCTTGTGGACAGCGGCGAGGCACTGGTTTTGTGATGAAACGCCAGATTTTCAGTCGGATCGCCCACAATCGCGGCGGACATTAAAATTTCGTCATCCCTGATACCGGTGACGATGCGTCGGCCGGCGCGGGCAATCGCGTCAGATTGCGGCGTCCGCGGTGCCCCAGGGGCCCTTTGGCAGCGCCGCCTGCTTCTCGGCGACCCGATGCTTGAGATCGATGCGGTCGCGCGAGGAAATGCCGAGCAGATCGGCGGCGCGCCAGACCACATTGTCCTCGAACTCGCTGACCTGACCGTCGGCATAGACCAGCTCCCACATCATCTCGACGATGCGCAGCCGTCCCTCCTCGTTCACCGAGCGCATGATGACGCTGGTAAAGTGATAGAGATCGACGGCCTCGCCCTCGACGCGCATGGCAGAGGCGATCAACTTGTCGGCCGCGCCGCGGTCGAGCTGGAAACGGCTCTCGATCAGGCCGTGCAGCTTGCGCGTCTCGGCCGGCGTCGGCTCGCCGTCCAGCGAGACGACATGCACCAGCAGCGCGGTCGCCGCCAGGCGATAGTCGCCGTCATCGAAGGTGCGGTCGGCCTGGGCGTCGGGGGAAACGATATCGGCAATGAATTGGCGAAGTCCGTCGAGCATCGTTCTCTCTGTGGAATGAAGCCTGCCTGATTTGAGCATGATCTTTCCGGCTATACGCATGTCCGGATCATGCTCCGTTGAAATCTATATGGCGTGGAAACAGAACCGGTGCAATCCGCGCAGGTTCCCGCTGCGACATTACGTTTCGGCAAGCATTACGTTTCAGCAATATGACTACGGTATCTCGTACACCACGAGCTTGTCGGCAATGCCGCGCAGTGCCGCTTCCTTCTGGATCGGCTTGATCGCGGCGCGATCGAGGATGCCCGCGACTTCAGCCGATTCCATCACCGGCTGGGTCAAATGGATTTCCTGCGAGGTCGACAGGCTCTGCACCCTGGCTGCGATATTCACGGTCTGGCCGAAATAATCCTGCCGCTCGTTGAGCGTCACCGCAAGGCACGGCCCCTCATGGATGCCGATCTTGACGATCAGATCTTCCTTGCCGCGCTCGGTGTTGAGCTGCTTCATCGCCGCCCGCATGCGCAGGCCCGCCGACAATGCATGCTCTGGCCGGATGAAGGTCGCCATCACGGCATCGCCGATCGTCTTCACGACGGCGCCGTGCTCGGAAGCGATGATCTCGAGCAGCGCGTGGAAATGCGCGCGCACCAGATCGAACGCGGCGAGATCTCCGACCCGTTCATAGAGCGCGGTCGAGCCTTTGAGGTCGGTGAACAGGAAGGTGAGCGCGGTGATCTTCAGCCGCTGGTCGACCGTGAGGTTGTCGGCCTTGAACACATCACGGAAGGTCTGGTTCGACAGCATCCGCTTCGCGGTGAGGATCGGCTTGCGCTTGCCGAGCAGCTCATGCAGCGCATCGGCCGCCACCCAAACAGCGGGCAGCACGCGGGTGTCCGTCTGGTTGTCCAGCGACAGCCGGAGCGGCCCCGGCCGCAGCACCGTGGTGCCGGTCGGCGCCTGCAGCTTGTTGAACACGATCGAGAACTGCTGGCGCTCGGTGGTCGGCTCGCCCTGCACGTCGAAGAAATGCGCCGAGTGCGTCACCGGCTCGAACACGATCAGGAACTGCTTCGGCAATTGCAGCGACAGCAGCGCCTTTTCGCCGGCGGGCAATTCCAGCGATTCCAGCGTCACCTCCTTGAGCAGGCGCTCCAGCGAATCTTCGTTGAGCTCGATGCCAGAGCTCCAGAACATCTGGCGGACATATTCCCAGATCGGCAGCGTGTTCGGATCATGCGCGCCGATGCGGCGCACGCGCGGGCTGACGGTGAACGCGACCTCGACCAGGTCGTCGACAGACGCCTCGTAACCGGCCGCGCACAGCGCGCAGTTATAGTCGTCATGACGCAACGACTTCAGCGTCGAATGCGCATCGAGCACGCCGCCGCAGCCCGGACACAGCACATTCCAGCTCATGTCGAACAGGCCGAGCCGCGACGCATGCAGGAAACCGGAGATCACCTTCTCCTGGTCGAGCCCGGTGCGGCTCGAGAAATCCAGCAGATTGATGCGATTGAGATCCCTATCATGGCCGTCCGCAATCAGCTGCTGCATGGCATCGACGACGGCCGGATCGGTCGTCTGCCTGAGGACTGCGAAATGGGCCTGCGTATCGCTCATGGTGAGCCCCTAGATGAGCATTGGGACACCGCCGCGCAAGGTCAACGCGGCTTGATCGTAAACACCGGAGAACGGTTCGGCTGTGTCGTCACCACGCCGATCGGCAGCACCGGATCCTTGTCCGCCAGCGCGACGCGGAATGCGCCGATGATCTTCGCAAGCGCGAGCGTCGCCTCGACCAGCGCAAAATGCGCACCGATGCAGACCCGGGCGCCGACCCCGAACGGCAGATAGGCAAACCGATCGGGCGGCGTTCCCGTCATGAAACGCGACGGCACGAACGCGTTCGGATCGCGCCACAGCTTCTCATGCCGGTGCAACAGCCACGGCGCGATCAGAATTACGTCACGCTTCCTGACCGGACGGCCCGCGATGGTATCGGGACCGCCCGCCGCACGCGCGATCAGGAACGCCGGCGGATAAAGCCGCATGGTTTCGTCGATCACCGCGCGGGTGAATTTCAGCCGCTCGATGTCGAGCGCGCCAGACGTCGCCGCGCTCGTGACTTCTGCCGCCAGTTGTTCCTGGGTTAGGGGATCGAGCGCCAGTAGATAGAGCGCCCAGAACAGCGCGGTCGCAGTCGTCTCGTGGCCGGCCAGGATCATGGTGGCGACCTGGTCGCCGAGTTGGGCATCGGTGAAGGCCTCGCCGGTTTCAGGATCACGCGCGGCGCCCATCAGGTCGAACAGGTCGCGGGCCGGCGCGTTGTCATCCTTGCCGGCCGCACGTCGCTCGGCCATCAGCGTGCCGACGAACGCGGTCCAGCGCTTGCGGAAACGGGCGCGCCGGAAATCCTGCGGCGTCGGCCAGTTCAACGGCAGCACCAGATCGAGCATGTGCGGCCGCGCCAGCGTATCGCCATACTCCATCACGAAATCGCGCAGCGCGGCGCCGTGGCGATCCATGCCGAACGAGAACATGGTGCGGCCGGCGATCTCCAGCGTCATCCGCTGCAGCGCCTCGCGCAGATCGACCGGACCGCCACTCGCGGACTTCAGCTTGGCGATGGTCTCGTCGACCGCCGCAATCATGTAAGGCACCAGCGTCGTCACCGCGCGCGGCGTGAACGCCGGCGCCAGCGTGCGGCGCTGATGTTTCCACGCACGCCCTTCGGCGATCAATAGCCCCTCGCCTAGCATCGGACGCAGCACGCGAAGGCCGGCCGGCGTGCGGGTGTAGTTCTCGTAATTGTCGACCAGCACGTGGCGGATCGCATCCGGCGTGTTGAGGATGAAGCTCGAGTGGTTGAGGAAGCGGCCCTGGACGATGTCGTCCTCATAGGCGCGCTGGCCCCAGGTCTCGATCGGCGAGTTGCGCATCACCCGCATGCGCTGGAACGCGCCCATGTCGTCCGGCGCGCGCGGCGGGGCCGGCGGGACCAGGGGACGCCGCGTGACCGTGATATCGTAGACCTCGGCTATGCTCATGGTCCTCGCTTCCTGCCTCACGCGACGGCCGATCCGGCCATGCGATCCCGGCGCCAAGACGGCGCGCGGACCCTGCACAAGACCTAATAAGTCAGCTCGGCGACCGCAATCCGATTTTCCGATGCCGGCCAGGCCCGCATCATCATGCGTTCCCCGTTGAAGATCGCGGCGACCGGACGGCCGACATCGGCCGCGGCCAGCCGCAGCGTCGTCACCGAATCCGTCGGCACGCCGGGTTTTACATCGGCCGGCTCCTTGCCGTCGAACAGCACAATATCGCGCGGCAGGCCGAAATAGCCGCGCGGTCGCGACATCAGCACGACCGCGCCTGCGCCGGCATCGGCCGGCCCCAGCGGCCGCGCCGCGCGCAGATGCACGATCTCGGACGAGCGCACAAACGGCGAGCGATAGATGTGCGTCGTCGCCGCACCAGGCGCCGTCAGCACGAATTCGAGCGGCCACGATGGATCGACCTGCGCCGGACCCCAGCGGCCGTCGGCGCCGGTCTGCGAGCTGTGCAGCGGGCCGCCGATGCGCTCGCCGGTTTCCGCCGCGACATGATAGATGTCGACCGTGGCCCCCGGCACCGGCCGGTTGGTCGGCACGCCGCCGGGCATGCCGGTGACGATGCCGCTCAGCCTCACCGCCGTCTCAGGCACGATCTCGATCCGGGACGGCTCGTGCCGTGCGATGAATTTGTAGATCTCGCGAAAGGCGCGCGGATGAAAGGCGGTCTCGCGATGATCGACCGCGCCGAGCACCAGATTGGTCGCGCCCTTCAGCGCCGGGCCTTCCGTCGTGACGTTGGTCGGCGTGCCCGGCTTGCCGACAAAGCGCCCGTCGGCTTGCGCATATTTGTCGAGGCCGTCGCTGCGCAGCGTCAAGAACAGGGTGCCAGCGGTCACTTCGCTGTCGCCATCGTTCAGCCCGCGCAGGAACGGACCGCGCCCGTTGAACTCGTTGCCGAGCCCGTCATCCCACGCATACACACCGTGATTGGGCGTGCCGCACAGCACTGCGTGGCTGATGTCGCCGCCGCCATTCTTGATGTAATTGCGGATCGCATTGCCGCCGCGCGAACTGCCGACCAGCGCGACCCGCGGCGCGCCGGTCTTCTGCTTCAGCTCCCTGATCGCCTCGGCGAGCTCGCGGCGCTGGTCCTCGGTCGAGGAGCGGCTCGCCTGCTCGATCTTGTCGTCACTGCGCGCCAGCGGATCGGTGAAGTTGATCGCCGCCATGCGCTCGCGCGGCACGCCGTTCGATTCCATCCGCCAGAACGTCGTCATCCAGAGCGCGGCATGATCGCCATTGCCATGCACGAACAGGATCGGCGGGGTGTCGCCGGCGAGCGCCGGCTGAGCCGACTGCGCCAAGGCCGGGGCGAGGCGGCCGGCCAGCAGGGACAGGGCGCCCGCCCCTTGCAAAACTCTCCGCCGCGACAGCGCCATTGGTCCCCCTCCCCGAGCCTTCCCCAAGCCTACTCCGAAGCCTTCCTGAGGTCTTTCAGAGCTTTAGCTGTGTCCTATCGCCGCCAAGGATGCCGTAATCGCTGGACAGGACACGCGTTTCGCGGGCATCAGTTGGTGCAGCCGGAATCGTCCAACACGCCATAGCAGGCCAACCGGAACAGGATATGACCGAACCGCGTGATCGCTCCGACAGTATCACTGCACCGTTGCGGCATTCAATCTTCAGGCGAATCTGGCTCGCGAGCCTGCTCTCCAATCTCGGCATCTTGATCCAGGGCGTCGGCGCGGCCTGGGCGATGACGCAGATGACCTCGGAGGCCGACAAGGTCGCGCTGGTGCAGACCGCCTTGATGTTGCCGGTGATGCTGATCTCGATGCCGGCCGGGGCGATCGCCGACATGCACGACCGCCGCATCGTCGCGCTGGTGTCGCTGGCGATTGCGCTGACCGGCGCCACCATCCTGACCGTGCTGGCCTGGCTCAATCTGGTGACGCCGAACATCCTGCTCGCGCTGTGCTTCGTCGTCGGCAGCGGCATGGCGCTGTTCGGCCCGGCCTGGCAATCCTCGGTCAGCGAGCAGGTGCCGCCGGAGACGCTGCCCGCCGCGGTCGCGCTTAACGGTATCAGCTACAACATCGCGCGCAGCTTTGGTCCGGCGATCGGCGGCATCGTGGTGGCGTCCGCGGGCGCCGTGGCCGCCTTCGCCGCCAATGCCGTACTGTATCTGCCGCTGCTCGTCGTACTGTTCCTGTGGAATCGCGTCAGCGAGCCGTCGCGGCTGCCGCGCGAGCGGCTGAACCGCGCCATCGTCTCCGGCGTGCGCTACATCACCAATTCGCCGTCGATCAAGATCGTGCTGACCCGCACCATGGTGACCGGCATCATCGGCGGCTCGGTCTCGGCGCTGATGCCGCTGGTGGCGCGCGATCTCCTGCACGGCGGCGCGCAGACCTACGGCATCATGCTCGGCGCCTTCGGCATGGGCGCTGTGATCGGCGCGCTCAACATCAGCGAGATCCGCAGCCGGCTCAGCGGCGAAGCCGCCATACGGGTCTGTGCGTTGACGATGGGCGCGGCGATCGCCGCGGTTGCCGTGAGCAAGCAGCCGGTGATCACCGCCGCCGCGCTGGTGGTTGCCGGAGCGGTGTGGATGCTGGCGATCGCGCTGTTCAATATCGGCGTGCAGCTCTCCGCGCCGCGCTGGGTCGCGGGCCGTTCGCTGGCGGCCTTCCAGGCCGCGATCGCCGGCGGCATCGCGATCGGAAGCTGGTGCTGGGGCCGCATCACGGACGTGGGCGGCGTCGAGATGGCGCTGCTGATCTCCGCTGGTCTGATGCTGTTGTCGCCGCTGCTCGGCATCTGGCTCAGGATGCCGCCGATCGGCGCACGCAACGAGGACGCGACGGATGCGCTGGCCGATCCCGAGGTGCGGCTGCAACTGAGCGGGCGCAGCGGACCGCTGGTGGTCGAGATCGAATACCGGGTGGCGCAGGACAATGCCCGTGCCTTCCACAATGTGATGCAGGACGTGCAGCTCAGCCGCCAGCGCAACGGCGCCTATGGCTGGTCGATCGCCCGCGACATCGCCGATCCCGAATTGTGGACCGAGCGCTATCACTGCCCGACCTGGCTCGATTTCCTGCGCCAGCGCAACCGCGCCACGCAGATCGAGCGCGAACTGCATCAGAAGGCGGCCGACTTCCACATCGGCGCCGAGCCGATCCGCGTGCGCCGGATGCTGGAGCGTCCGTTCGGATCGGTGCGCTGGAAGGACGAGACCCCGGACCGCGCCGCCAAGGAGGTGATCCCGGTGGTCGCGACCGCGGCGGGGAGCAGTACGTAGGCCGTGTCGTCATTCCGGGGCATGCGAAGCATGAACCCGGAATCTCGAAATTCCGGGTTCACTTCGTGCCCCGGAATGACGACGGTTGGAATCACTGCCCGTGATCGGTGAGCGTCTGCTGGCAGGCCTTGCTGAGGCGGCTGCGATGCTCCTTCAGACACGCCAGCACGACCTGATCGCCCTCGCTGAGATGGGCGCGGCAGAACCGCGAGGCATCGCGCGAGCAGGCATCGCGCCCCTGCTGCTGTGCCGAGGCGGCCGACGTCAACAAAACAAGCGGCACGACGGCAAACAGAAATCGGGTCATCTCTCAAAGCCTCTCTAGCGTTTCCGCGCGAAGTGGTGCCGGTTCGCGTGAAGAAAACGCGTCAAATAGGGAATCCGGAGCCGCGTTCCGATTTCATCGCAGCGGAAACGGCTCCAGGGAATGCGACGCCGGTTCTATAGCGTTTCCATGCCGCGAAGAAGCTTGAAACCGACTGTGACGGTCATCACGCATGGGTAAGACCCGCTTTTTCTTGTCCTTCCGGCGCCTTGTTGGGATCGCGTTAAGACCTTGTTGGCATTAATCGCTCGTTACGGCTGTGGCGTATCCTTAAGTTCCGAGAGAGTGTGTAGCGATGCGTAGTGCGTTGGGCCTGATGCTGGCCAGTGTTGTAACGGCGATCGTGATCGCCGGCGTGTGGTTCTGGACCTCCTCGCCGCGTGCCGACGCGGCTCCTCCGCAAACCACGGCTGCGGCCAAGGCCGTTCCGCTGCCTGCGGCGGCAAAACAGGCCGCCAAGGACGATGTCGAGACGACCGCCGCGCTGTCGAAGCGCGCCGATGCTACCCAGGCCGCGGCACCGGCCGCCACTCCTGCTCCGGCTCCGATGCCGGCCCCCGTCGCGGCCGCGCCCAAATGCGCCAACCCCGATGCGCTCGGCATCAGCCGCACCGTCGTGGTCGACACCAATGGCGGGCCGGGCTTCGGTTTCCTGCAGTACAAGCAGTATGACTTCCTGACCGACAAGGAGGTCGTGCTGACCTTCGACGACGGTCCGTGGCCGACCACGCCGGCCGTGCTCAAGGCGCTGGCCGATGAATGCACCAAGGCGGTGTTCTTCCCGATCGGGCTGCACACCACCTATCACCCGGACATCCTGCGCCAGGTCGCCGCCGCCGGCCACACCATCGGCGCCCATACCTGGTCGCACGCGCATCTCGCCAGCAAGAAGCTGACCGAGCAGCAGGCCAAGGACGAGATCGAGAAGGGTTTCAGTGCGGTAAAGCTGGCGCTGGGTGCCAATCCGGCACCGTTCTTCCGCTTTCCGGCGCTGGCGCACACCCCGGCGACAACGGCCTATCTCGGCACCCGCAACATCGCGATGTTCTCGGTCGACGTCGACTCCAACGACTTCAAGTCCAAGAGCGCGGACGAGGTGATCAACAACGTGATGACCAAGCTCGACAAGGAGCACAAGGGCATCATCCTGATGCACGACCTCCAGAAGCACACCGCGCAGGCGCTGCCGACGCTGCTCCGCAAGCTCAAGGCCGGCGGCTACAAGGTGGTCTGGATGAAGGCCAAGACCCAGCTCGAGACGCTGCCCGAATACGACGCGATGATGGCGAAGACCGAGAAGCCGATCGCAACGGGCCGGCCGATCGGCAACGTCGTGCAGACGGTCGCCGAGTAACGCAGCAAACCACGCCGAACACGTTCAACGCAAAGCGCCCCTGGATCCGATCCAGGGGCGCTTTTCGTTTGTGGCGTCGTCGACTACCAGTAAATTACTCCGGACGACGGTGGCGAAGTTCCCCGACGCAGATGCGCGCTGCCAAAATATCGAAAACAACCCCATGCAAAGGAGCTGGCGGGCAGCGTCGCTCGTCAAAGGCAACTTGACCCGTCGGGCAAATCAGGGATATTATTCTAATATTCCGAAATTACGTAAGCGTCCCCCTCGCCGGGCCATATGGCCTTTGCGACTTCTGCAACTGACGCTTCCACGTCGCCACGGCCGGGCTATGGGACATGACCGATTGCCGTATGCGATCGCCCTGCCCGCAAGCGCAGCCGCATTCAGCTCCGTGTGATCGATCGCCGCAGCAACGAGACCGCCTCGGCGACGTCACGAACAAGTGGCGTCCGCCATCCCCGCCTTGCAGCAAATCTTGATCTGGATCAACGGCGGATTTCAAATGGGTCGTGCAATAGGATTGCAGGTTTCTGCTTGTTGTGTGAGTCGCATTTGCTTGCCTGAATATTCCAGCACAGCGCGGCAATTATGAAGACCTTCGATATCACGTATCGCTACAGCAGCGGCGATGTCGCGATCAGACCGCTCCCGCCGGACAGCAAAGCGGCGTTGCTCCGTCTAGAGCGGGGCAACAAAAGCTTCGCTACACTCCTTGACCACGATGAGAGAGAGAGCGTGGTACAGCAGATCATCCCGGTCGATCTGCGTGACCTGGGCCTGCTGGCCGACAGCGCCGTACCGAAGCAAAGACCGTTCGCAGCCGTGCTCGGCTGCTCCGACGCCCGTGTGCCCGTTGAACTCATTTTCAATGAGGGGCCCAATGATCTCTTCGTGGTCCGCGTCGCGGGCAACGGCCTTGGAATAGAGGTGCTTGGGAGCCTCAAATATGCGGTCGAGAATCTTGGCGGCAGCCTCAAACTCATCGTCGTCCTTGGCCACAGCGGATGCGGCGCGCTCACGACGGCGGTCGATGTCTTCCTGAATCCGCGCGAATACCTGCCGCTAGCGACCAAGCGTTCGCTCCGCAGCATTCTCGACGGTGCGCTTGTCGTGGTTCAGACATCCGAGAGAAAGCTGATCGACGCGTTTGGGCCAACCGTCGTGCATCGCCCTGGATATCGAAGCGCCTTGATTGAGACGTCGATTGTCACCAACGCCGCGCTGGCGGCCTACTCGATCCAAGAAGAACTGAGGACCAACGCCTACACCGGTATCAAAGCGGTTTATGGCGTCTATCTTCTGGAGAGCCGCGCGGTATGGGCTCCCCATTCCGGTGATGCCGATGGGATTGGGCTGTCAGCGGCACCTCGAGATCTTGCCGCGTTCGTGGATCTCGGCGACGCCATCGTGCACTCGCGCCGCATCGAATCGCTTGTTAGCGCGAAAAAATGACCGGAGGCGTCTTCCCTTCCCGATCCGAACTAGACAAGACCTTGCCCGAAGACTAGCCACGTCGGCGCAGGATTTTGTGAGATGCATCACGCCAGCAGCTACAGTAGCTGGCATGGTCCTGTCGAATTGTTCGAACTTGGTCCTATCGGTGGGCCCGTATCACTGTACGGTTATGCGCCTTGAGACATGGTCTCGGCGCAACACCGTTTGCCCGTGCACGCCAGCGTGTACAGCACTGGCTTCCGTGCCGCGCATCCGGCGATGACCCGGGAATAGATTCGTCGGTCTGACCCTCTCCTTACGATGCCTGAACTCTGGGGAACTCAGTGAGCGCATTTGAACAAGGTCGCGTACGGCGCGGCGACGATGGCTTGGCGAGTACGGCCGCCGAAAAGCTCCGTTCGATGATCCCGGCGGCTGGAGCGATGGCCTATCCGTTCCTGCTCGATGCATTTCATCTCGCGGTCTCTCCCGCTGCTGGTCCGATGTCGTTCGGGCGACTGGTCTTGGCGGCGCTTTGCCTGTTGGCCACGACCGCCGCGCCCTTGCTGGGTCTTGCCTGCGCGTACTGGATGACCAAGGCGGAGCCTTCGTCGTTCGAGCTACGCGGCCGGCGGCTCGCCTATCTCAGCATCGCTGCGCCGCCCTTGTTCGTGCTGACCGGCGTCGGTCTCGGATTGCTGCACATCCCTGTCAGCGACGAGCTCGTCTGGGTCGCGGGCTGGTTGGCCGCGTGTCTCTATGTACAGTTCGGGGGTGAGCAAGAGCGCCCGGCAGGATCAGCCGCGATTGCCCCATCCATCGCCAAATGGCGCGTGACGCACGGCGTCGCCGCGGCGATCATCCTGCTCTACGTCGCGTTTCACCTCACCAACCATCTGCTGGGTTGGCTCGGACCCGAGGTTCATGCCGCCATGATGAAGGCGGGGCGCTCGGTCTATCGATCGTCCGTCGTCGAACCCATCCTCGTCGGCCTGATGCTGTTCCAGGTCGCCGTCGGGATACGGCTCGCCTGGCGCTGGAACGCGCTGCCGGCGGATGCCTACCGCGTCTTTCAGATCGGCTCCGGCATTTATCTCGCGGCATTCATCGTCACCCATCTGAACTCCGCATTGATCTCGGCGCGGGCCGTCCACCACATCGACACCAACTGGGCCTGGGCGTCAGGCGCACCGACCGGCCTGATCCACGACGCCTGGAGCATTCGCCTGGTGCCGCACTACGCGCTCGGCGTATTCTTCGTGCTCGCCCATCTCGCGTCGGGATTGCGCGGCATCCTGATCGCGCATGGCGTGGCCGCGACGATCGCCAACCGGATCTGGGCAACCGGGCTCGCAGCCGGTGGACTGGTCGCGATCGCGATCATGAGCGGATTGTGCGGCGCGCGGATCTAGGCTTCAGGGCCGGCGGCAAGAGCGAGCCCGGTTGAGAAAAGCATCGATGCCGTCAAGCTGAGGTTGACTTGCTGCGGTCACGCCAAAGCGCAAAGATCGCTGTTGCGAGCTTGTTCGGCCGATCAGGCCTCGCATAGCTGACCACCGGCTTGCTGGAATGATTTTCCATCAGCTCCCCTAGTATCTCGTAGTCGAGTTCGAGACCGAACTTTTCGTACGGTATGGATTCGGACTCAGCGCCCCCCGCAACATAAAAGATATCGACTCGCGCCATGTCTTTCGCGATCGCCGCGGCTTCCTGCAAGGTGTCGCAGCCGTACGATTTGTATTCCCAGGAAGGATCGCTGAAGTGAAGTATCTTGCGGGTGCTTTCATCGAGCTTGCCGCGCTCTTCTTCCGAGAGCCCGATGATGATCACGTGGGCGATTTTCGGAAGCATCTGCCCAACCCCTTGAAATAGCGCCTCTAGAACTTGGTCTACCGGCGCGTGCGAGGGGTTCGACGCTCTGAGCAAATCGCATCCAGGCGCCTTAATGCGCGCTGGGAGCAAGCTTCACTTCTGGCTGAGAAATGGTGCCGCAAGAGGGACTCGAACCCCCGACCCCGTCATTACGAATGACGTGCTCTACCAACTGAGCTATTGCGGCGAACCGTTCGGCAACGGCCGGATCACGCGGCCACCTGATATCGGGCATGACCCCGATTGGCAAGGAAAACGCGGTTATCGAACCATACAGCGGTTATCTAACCGCGAATTAGCTTCCCAAACGTGACAGAAATCCGCGCCAACCGCCCACCTGGGCCTTGGGCGGGCCGATTTGTTCCGCAAATTCGTCGACCGGGCCGTCCTCGTCGACCCCGGGATCGTCGGGGGCCCGGATGATCGGGATCACGGCCGGGATGGGCGCCGGTGCGGCCTTGGGCAGGTCGGTCCGGGACCGGAACAGGGGGGCCGGCGCCGGGGGCGCCGATTCGGCGGCCGGAGGGGGAGCCGGTTCCGGCGCGGCGGGTTCGGGCGGGGCCGGGGCGGGCTCGGCCTCGATGGCCGCCGGGAGCGGGGCGTTATCCTGCACCGTCGGCGCGGCCGGCTCCAAGGGCTTGACCTCGACCGGCTTGACCTCGACCGGCTTGACCTCGACCGGCTTGACCTCGGCCGGCTTGACCTCGGCCGGCTTGACCTCAACCGGCTTGGCCACTTCAGGCTCGCTGGCGACTTCCCTTGGCGGCTCGACCCGGCGCGGCGCCAGCATCGCCTCCTCGAAGGGCGAAGGCTCGATGGCATGACCCTTGTCGGACGGCAGCGCTGCCACCGGGGTCTGCCACTGGAAGGCGTCGAGCCGGCCGGTGACCGGCGAAACCGGGCGCCAGCGGTCCGACACATAGCCGTCGGCGGTCCAGACCGGATCGTGCAGCGCGCGCACGGCGCGCAGGGTCCAGGCACGCGCCCGGCCGCTGTCGCCATGCTCGGTGCGCTCGATCTCGGCCATCAACAGCGCGACGCGTTGCGTCGGCGCCGCGACAAACGGCTCCAGCGCCGCACGCGCCCTGGCGAACTCGGCGGCGTCGATCGCGGCGCGCGCGATCGCCAGCGCGCCCTCGATATGTCCAGGTTTTTTCGCCGCCAGCGTCTCGACCCGCACCAGGCGCTGGCGCGCGGAATCGCCGAGCCGCACATGCGAATAGGCGTCGGCGAGATCGGGATGCGGCTGCGCCAGCCACGCGGTCTCCACGATGCGCATCGCGCGGCGCACCTGATGCGCCTCGCTCTCGAACTTCGCTGCGAGCACGGCGGCCGGGATCAGCGTCGGCGCCAGTTTGACCGCCTCCATCGCGCTCGAGCGCGACAGATCGCGATCGACGGTCTCGAACTCCAGCGCCCGTGCCGTCAGCAGCACGCCGCGCTGCCGCCGATAGGTCGCCTTGTCGATCAATCCGGCGCTCTGGTTGTTGTCGATGATCGACAGCGCGCCGGCCCAATCGCCCTTGGCGCAGCAGAAGCCGAGCACCGCATGCGAGGCCCATGACGATGACGGCGACATCTTCAGCGCTTCCTCGGCGATCATCACGGCCGCCACTGGATCGTCGGCGCGCTGCGCCTCGATGAACAGACCGCGCAAGCCAAGCAGCCGCGTGTCCTCGCGCTCGGCCATGGCGCGGAAGGCACGCTGCGCGCCGTCGCGATCGCCGTCGAGCTGCGCCGATTGCGCGTGCAGCAGCAACGCCAGCGGATCGTTTGCGGCGTGGCGCCGCGCCACTTCGGCATGCGCGCGCGCCGCCGAGGAGTCGCCATGCCCGATCGCAAGCAAGCCTTGCGTGATGGCGTGGCGGCCGCGGGCGTGACGCCGCTCGCGCCGGCCGCGACGGATGTGCGAGGGGATCTTCCAGAGCCCGCGCAGGATCACGCCGGCGACCATCGCGACGACGACGACGAGGCCGAGCAGGTACATCGGCTGCTTGGACGTCAGCCGCAAGCCGCCCCAATTCAGCACGAGATCGCCGGGCTGATCGGCCATCCAGGCCGCACCTGCTGCAGCGAGCGCGATCAGCAGCAGGAACAGAATGATCCGGATCATCGAGAACCTATTGCAAAGACTTACTGGTTGACCGTGGCGAGCGCCGCCATGGCGTTGTCGGCAAATTTACGCGACGCGTCGAGCGCGGCGCGGCGCGCGTCCACCTTAGCGAGCCAGGCTTGCGCCGCCGTACGATCCGCCGGCGGCAGCGACTTCAATTCACGCTCGGTCAATGCGAGGTCATTATGCAGGGCGGCCGATGTCACGCGCGCGACGATGCTGCCGCGATCGGTCCCCGTGCCGTCGGTCCGCTCGATGCGGATCAGCGTGGAGGCACCGGCCTTCAGACGATCGACCAGCCCGGCATTCGCCGCCGCAGCTTCCGGCGCCGGCGGCGCGAGCCGCGGCACGATTTCCACCAGCTCGCGGCACAGCGCGTTCGGGCTCGGCACGCCTGAGGTCGCAAACGTCTCGAGCGGCTTCAGCACCTCGGCGTCATCCGACAGCGCTTTCGCAGCCGCGAGCGCGGAGGCATAGGGATCGCCGTGACGCACCGCGACGTCGAGCAGCGATGCCGCGACGACGCGGCGCAGCGGCACGTCGTCGGCCTTCGCCTCGGCCTTGGTGTCCGCAATCTTGCTGTCCTGCCTGGCGATCGCGGCGCCCTGCGCCTTCACCGCGCCTTCGACCTTGTCGATGCGCGCCGTGATGCCGGAGATATCAGGCGCAGCCGCGCCATCGCGCGGCGCGGCTTTCGCGTCATTGACAGCCGCCGCAAGCCTGTCGGATTGCGCCCGCGTCGCGGCGAGCTCGGTGCGCAGTGCGGCGATCGATTTGTCGAGCGCCTCCAGCCGCGCCGTCGCCGCGGGATCGGCGGCCGCCGCGACCGGCCTGCCGGCCTTCGATTCCAGCGCACTCAGGCGCGTGCCGAGTTCGTCGATGGCGGCATTGGGTTGCGGCGCCGAAACCGGCTGCACGACCGGCCAGCCGAGCAACCAGCCGACCCCGATCACCAGCGCTGCGGCGACCGCGCCCGACACCGGCGCCACCACCCAGGGCGACACCGGCCGCGCCGGTTCGGCGTCCGGCGCCGCGGAGGCGGTCTCGGGCTGCGGCTCCGCTTGCGGTGCAGCGTCGCCTTGGGGCTCGGCCTCAGGCGACGCCGCATCCGCAGACGCCTTGCCGGCATCCTGGTCAGGCTCCCTGGCGGCTTCCTCGGCCCCCTCCGCCTTCGACGGTTCGCTGGAGATTTCGGTCGCCTGAAGATCGATGGTCGGCGGCGCGCGCTTGGGCCGGGAATCCGGCGAAGATCCGGGGTCGTCTGGCCTTTCTTCAGCCATCGCGGGGGGTCCTCAAAACTTACTGGCCGCACACTCTAGAGCATGATGCGATCCGATTGAATTGCATCATGCTCTTATCCTTTTGTTTGGTCGCGTTTTCTTAACGCGAACCGGTCCCCACTTCGCTTGAAAACGCTCGCCAGAATCGGCCCAGGTTCTTAGAGCACGATCCGAATAACCGAGCATTGCCTAACATCATGGTCAGACGAAAGAATTATTCCGGTCTCGGCCGCAGGGTGCGGCTGAGCGCCTCCAGCAGGGCATTTTCGTCCGGCCGCGCCGCCACCACCACCTTGGTCGCGCCGGCGTCATGGAGCACCGCGGCGACCGCCGCCGAGATGCAGCATTGCGGCAAGGCGAGCGCCGAAATCTCGATCCCGTCGGCGCGGACCGTGTCCAGAAAGGCCTGCGCGCTGCGGCGGGAATAATGCAGCACCGCGGTGATCCGGTTCGCCATGAAGGCGTCGCTGACCTCCCTCGGGAAGCCGGCCACCGGCGCCATCCGGTAGGTGGTGTGGGTGACGACGCTGAGCCCGCGCTCGCCGAGCTCGCCGGCGAGATCGCGCGACAGGTCGGCGCCGGCGAGATAGAGCAGCGTCGCCGATGCGTCGAGTTCGCCGGCCTTGACCCGTGCAAGCACGAGATTGCGCAGCGAGACCGCATCGCCCTTCGCCACGATCACCTTGTCGAAGCCTGCGGCGCGCGCCGCATCGGCGGTGTGTGCCCCGACCGCAAACAGCGGCAGCCGCAACAAGCGGCTGGTCGCGAGGTCGACCGCGCGCAGCGCATTGGCGCTGGTCAGGATGACGGCATCATAATCCGCATCGTCGTCGCCGCGGAACGGCACCGGCTCGAAGCGCAGCACCGGCGCCGACAGGGCGTCAAAGCCGCGTTGGCGCAGCGTCGCGAGCGTCGCGTCATTGTCCGGATGCGGTCGTGTGACAAGGATTGTCAGGGTTTCAGGCCTCCAGCCGTATAAATTGGACGTTGGCGACCGATTGCACTTTAAGACCTCGCAATGCTACCCCGGAGCGGACGTTTTGATGAGCATCATCTTGCCGGAAACCGGTTCCGGCCTGTCCGGATCATGCTCGTAGCACAAGGACCGAAATTGGGACACGAACCACCGATGCTGGTGCTGGGGATCGAAACCACCTGCGATGAAACCGCGGCGGCCGTGGTCGAGCGCCAGGCTGACGGGCAGGCGAAAATCCTCTCCAACGTGGTGCGCTCGCAGACCGACGAGCACGCCCGCTTCGGCGGCGTGGTGCCGGAGATCGCGGCGCGCGCCCATGTCGACCTGCTCGATGGCATCGTCGCCGCCGCGATGAAGGAGGCCGGCGTCGGCTACCGACAATTGTCGGCCGTCGCGGCAGCCGCGGGCCCCGGCCTGATCGGCGGCGTGATCGTCGGTCTCACCACCGCGAAGGCGATCGCGATGGTGCACGATACGCCGCTGATCGCGGTGAACCATCTCGAGGCGCACGCGCTGACGCCGCGGCTGACCTGCGCGCTGGCGTTTCCCTATTGCCTGTTCCTGGCCTCGGGCGGACACACCCAGATCGTCGCCGTGGTCGGCGTCGGTGAATATGTGCGGCTCGGCACCACCGTCGACGACGCGATGGGCGAGGCGTTCGACAAGGTGGCGAAGATGCTGTCGCTGCCCTATCCCGGCGGACCGGAGGTCGAGCGTGCGGCCGCCGGCGGCGACCCGACGCGGTTTGACTTTCCACGCCCGATGCTCGGCCGGCCCGATGCGAATTTCTCGCTCTCGGGACTGAAGACCGCGGTGCGCAGTGCAGCCAGCCGGCTGGAGCCGCTCGAGCCGCAGGACGTCAGCGATCTCTGCGCGAGTTTCCAGGCCGCGGTGCTGGAATCGACCGCGGACCGCCTGAGCGTCGGCCTAAAGCTGTTTCAGGAGCGGTTCGGCACCCCGCGCGCGCTGGTCGCGGCCGGGGGCGTTGCGGCCAACCATGCGATCCGCAGCGCGCTGCAGGAGGTTGCAGCGAAGGCGCAGACCACGCTGATCATCCCGCCGCCGGCGCTCTGCACCGACAATGGCGCGATGATCGCCTGGGCCGGTGCCGAGCGGCTGGCGCTTGGCCTCACCGACACGATGGAGGCGCCGCCGCGCGCGCGCTGGCTGCTCGACGCCAACGCCAAGGCGCCGGCCGGCTACGCCAACAGCCGCGCCGGATATTGAACAATGTACGACGGAGTGCGCATCAGGCACCGTCGCACCTCGCCCCGCTTGCGGGGAGAGGTCGGATTGCGCAGCATTCCGGGTGAGGGGGTACAGGTCTCAACACTCGGCTCGCTCGCGGATAAAGCCCCTCACCCCAACCCTCTCCCCGCAAGAGCGGGGAGATGGAGCGAAGACAGGCCCGCCTGATGCCCGCGCATATGTCAGTCAGCGTGATCGGAGCCGGCGCCTGGGGCACGGCATTGGCCGATGTCGCGGCGCGCGCCGGGCGCAAGGTGACGCTGTTTGCGCGCAATGCCGAGCATGCCGCGCAGATCCAGGCGACGCGGGTCAATCCAAGGCTGGCTGGCGTCCAGCTTCATCCCGGTATCGCCGTGACGTCGGACATCGCCGCCGCAGCGCACGCCGACATCATCCTGGCCGTGACACCGGCGCAGCATTTGCGCGCCGCGGTTGGGCATCTTGCGTCGTATCTCAAACCCGACACGCCTGTCATCGCCTGCGCCAAGGGCATCGAGCACGGCACGCATAAATTCATGACCGAGGTGATCGCGGAAGCCGCGCCGCGCGCCGTGCCCGCGATCCTGTCGGGGCCGAGCTTCGCCGACGACGTCGCGCGCGGACTGCCGACCGCCGTCACGCTGGCCACCAGGGACGAAGCGCTCGCACGCGCGCTGGTACAGGCGCTCGGCTCGGCGACCTTCCGGCCCTATCACAGCACCGACGTGCGCGGCGTCGAGATCGGCGGCGCGGCCAAGAACGTGCTGGCGATCGCCGCCGGCATCGTGGTCGGCAAGAATCTCGGCGCCTCCGCGCTCGCCGCGCTGACCACGCGCGGCTTCAGCGAGCTCGCAAGATTGGGCCGCGCCTGCGGCGCCCGCACCGAAACCCTCTCGGGCCTGTCGGGATTGGGTGATCTCCTGCTCAGCTGCTCGACCGCGCAATCGCGCAATTTCGCACTCGGCCTCGCGCTCGGACGCGGCGAAGCCGCACCGGTCGGGAAGCTCGCCGAAGGCGCGTTCACCGCGCCGGTGCTGTGCGAGCTCGCCGCTGCGCAGAAGGTCGACATGCCGGTGTCAAACGCGGTCGCCGCGATCCTGGGCGACCGGCTGACCGTTGACGCCGCAATCGAAGGCCTGCTGACGCGGCCGTTCAAGGCGGAGTAACGCACGTCACGGTCGCGCGTGGCGGAGCTTCACGATACGTGCGCGCCGTACTAGCGTGGCGGCGAACCGTCGGATCCCGGTCCAACAAATCGAAAAGCGGATCCCAAGGGAAAACCCATGCGTCAACCGCATCGCGCCATCCTTTCGATCAGCCTCGCCGTCGCCCTCACCGCCTCATCCGCCATAGCCCACGCCCAAACGGCCGCCACCTACGACGACCTTGCCAAGAGCGAGGCCGCCGCCAATGCCGACAACGGCAAGCGGGTTGCGCCGCTCAAATCGATCGGCAATCCAACAGCCGACGTGTCTTCCGAGATGCAGGCAATGATCGGCGCGCCCTATCCGCCGCATTTCAACGCCGATCCCAAAACCCCGGCGCAATGGAAGGAGTTGATCGATCGCCGCGCCAAGCTTCTGATCGCGGGCATTCCGGCGCTGAAGGCGAAGCTCGGCGTCAAGGTCGAGGAGACCAAACTCGCCGGCGTGCACTGCTACATCGTGACCCCGAACAAGATCGCGCTCGAGAACAGGCGGCGCCTGCTGATCCACGTCCACGGCGGCGGCTATGTGTTCGGCCCCGGCGAAGCCGCGCTGCCGGAAGCCATCATGATGGCCGGCTTCGGCGGCTTCAAGGTCATCTCGATCGACTACCGGATGCCGCCGGACTTCCCTTATCCCGCGGCGTTGGACGATGCGATGGCGGTCTGGAAGGAAGTTCTGAAAGCGCACGAGCACCGCCGGCTTGCGATCTTCGGCACGTCGACCGGCGGGGCGATGACGCTTGCGATGGTGTTGCGGGCGAAGGATGAGAAGCTGCCGCTGCCCGCAGCCATCGCACCGGGCACGCCATGGTCCGATATCGACAAGATCGGCGACAGCTACGCGAGCAATGAATGGGTCGACAATGTGCTGGTGACCTGGGACGGCTGGCTCGGCCGCGCGGCCAAGCTTTATGCAAACGGCACCAGCCTGAAGAACCCCTACATTTCGCCGATCTATGGTGACTTCAAGGGCTTCCCGCCGACCATCCTGACATCGGGCACGCGCGATCTGTTCCTCAGCAACACGGTTCGCACGCATCGCAAATTGCGCCGCGCCGGCGTGATCGCCGATCTCAATGTCTATGAGGGTCAGTCGCACGCCCCAATACCAGTTCAACGTCGACGCGCCCGAGACGAAGGAGGCGTTCACCGATATCGCCAAGTTCTTCGATCGATATTTGAAACAGTAGGTGCCGCGCTGCGCTTCTCCATTTGATGCGTTTTCTTCACGCGAACCGGCACCCACTTCGCTTGAAAACGCTCTGGATCGGATGCCCGCGCTTGTCGCGGGCATCCACGTCGCTGTAGATTGCGGCGCAATCGAATGGGGTGAGTTGCGATGAATTACTGGCTGGTGAAATCCGAACCGTCGGTCTGGTCCTGGGACCATCAGGTCGCCAAGGGCGCGAAGGGCGAGGCCTGGACCGGTGTGCGCAACTTCACGGCACGGCAGAATCTCGTCAACATGAAGAAGGGCGACAAGGCGTTCTTCTATCATTCCAACGAGGGCAAGGAGATCGTCGGCATCGCCGAGATCATCAAGGAATCCTATCCCGACCCGACCGACAAGACCGGCAAGTTCGTCTGCGTCGACATCAAGGCCGACAAGCCGCTGAAGACGCCGGTGACGATGGCCGCGATCAAGGCGGACAAGAAGCTCGCCGACATGGCTCTGGTCAAATATTCGCGGCTTTCGGTGCAGCCGGTGACCGCGGAGGAGTGGAAGTACGTCTGCAAGATGGGCGGGCTGTAAGCAAACTCTATCGTCGTCCCGGCGAAAGCCGGGACCCATAACCACAGCCTTGCATTGTTGAAGCACGCTGGAGCCCCAGCTCACTCGATCTCGTGCTTTGGTGGTTATGGGTCCCGGCTCGCGCTTCGCTTGGCCGGGACGACATAGAATTTGCGGCCCTTACGCCCCGGCCGCCATCACCACCTGCGCCAGCAATTGCTCGCGCTTGCTTTGGGTGCGGTAGCCTCCCATCGTCGCAGCAAAGCGTTCGAGGATGCCGTCCTCGAACGCGGTGACGATGGTATCGTGGACATAGCTCTTGCGGCAGATCGCCGGCGTGTTGGACAGCTGGTCGGCGGCGGCGCGGATCGCGTCCAGCACCTGGCGCTTGCGGCCGCGCTGGCTGGTGGCCGGCGTGATCCGCGACAGCGATTCCACGACGACCGCCGACGCCATCAGGGTGCGGAAATCCTTCAGCGAGATCTTGATGCCGGCGATCTCGCGCAGGAACGCGTTCACCGCCGTGGTCGAGGCGGCCCGCACCACGCCGGAGCGGTCGTAATACTGAAACATGCGCTTGCCCGGGACGCCGCGCAGGATGCCGATCGCACGCACCAGCTTGGCCGCATCGCATTCCTTGCGCACGGCCTTGCCGCCCTTGGCCTTGAAAGTCAGAACCAGGGAGTCGTCCTCCAGCGTGACGTTGGATTTCAAGAGCGTGGTGGCGCCGCGGGTGCCGTTGAGGCGCGCATAGGATTCGTTGCCGGGCCGGATCGCGGTACGCGCGATCAGCTCGATCACCGCCGACAGCGCGAACTCGCGCGTCGGCTCGTCGCCGGACAGGAACGCCGAGACCTTGCGTCGGATCTTCGGCAGCGCGGCCACCAGCTTGGCCAGGCGATGCGCCTTGCGCTGCTCGCGGACCTTCTCCCAGTCGGCGTGATAACGATATTGCAGCCGGCCCGCGGCATCGCGGCCGACCGCCTGCAGATGCGAACTCGGGTCGCTGGAATAGCGCACCTGGCGATAGGCCGGCGGAACCGCCATCGCGTGCAGCCGGCGGATCGTGCGCGCATCGCGGACGCGCGAGCCGTTGGCGCGGACGAATGAATAGGTCTTGCCGCGCTTGATGCGGCGGATGGTCAATTCGTTCTGGTCGCCTAGCCGCAGGCCCAGATCGCGCGCCAGTTCTTCAACCGTCGTTCTGATGGCAGCGGACGCGTCGAGCTTGAGCGTCGATGGCGATCGCAGCTTTGCGCGTGGCGTCTGCTTCGGCCACTGGCCCAGTGCCTTTGCCAAGGCGACAGCGGGATCGGCGGAAACGGGCCGCACAGCCGCGATATTCTGCTGATCCATCATTATTCTCGCAAGACGCCTTGTTCCGCTGTTCTCCCGGTAATGCCGTTGCTTCGGGCTTCGTTCCGGTGGGCCGTCTGGCCTCGGTTTGGCGATTTAGGGCGTCGGGGCCGACATTGCGAGTCGCGAATCAGTTATTGAAGGTGTCAAATTACCTTTCATGGGTGCCATTCGCCCGCTAACGTTGATTTTGGGCTGCCCGGGATCGGACAAAATGACGCGAGCGCGGTACCGGAAACCGGCGTTTGAACGCCGCTGTCGGACCACCGCGATCCCCAGATCAGGTCAGCGACCTTGCCCTTTCGCACGCCGCTCTCGCCGGGGCGCGGCTCGAGTTCGGCAGCCACGGGCCGGTCCAACCGCTAGCCGCAATCAAGGATTATGCGGTCACGAACGTGTTGACACAGCTCATCGCGGCGGCGTCCGACAATCCGTTCAATTATCCTGAAGCCGTCCATCAAATTCAGCGTCAGCACATCGTCATCGCACGCGGCACTGCTGCGGTGGCGGCGAACGTCGCAGAGAACGACACCACTACGACCAAGAGACCAGTGACCCCGAGCAGGCGATGGCGCATAGGTTTCTCTCGTCGATGCGTTGCGGTAAGCCGTCCTATCACAAGCGGAAGCCGGCGGACTATCCGGCGGCTTCAACGCGACGAAAGTGACAGTCCTTTTTCCTTGCCGGGCCGGAATGCGGCAACGCATAATCGCGGCAATGATCAAGACGGCTTGCCGTCGCGTCGTTCGCGATCGGCAATGAGTGGAGGAAAATGATGTCCGAGAAGATCTATGACGTGTCGGCCGACTGGGCCAAGCGCGCCTATATCGATGACGCCAAATATCGCGAGATGTACGCGCACTCGGTCAAGGACCCGAACGGCTTCTGGGCCGAGCACGGCAAGCGGATCGACTGGATCAAGCCTTTCACCAAGGTCGAGCACGTCTCCTTCGCACCGGGCAACATCTCGATCAAATGGTTCGAGGATGGCGTGCTGAACGTCGCCTGGAACTGCATCGACCGCCATCTCGACAAGCGCGGCGACCAGACCGCGATCATCTGGGAGGGCGACGATCCCTCCGAATCCAAGTACATCACCTACCGCCAGCTGCACGACGAAGTCTGCAAGATGGCCAACATCCTGCGCACGCGGAACGTCAAGAAGGGCGATCGCGTCACGATCTATCTGCCGATGATTCCGGAAGCGGCCTACGCCATGCTGGCCTGCGCGCGGATCGGCGCCATCCATTCGGTGGTGTTCGGCGGTTTCTCGCCGGACAGCCTCGCGCAACGCATCAAGGACTGCGACTCGAAGGTGGTGATTACCGCCGACGAGGGCCTGCGCGGCGGCAGGAAAGTGCCGCTGAAGGCCAATGTCGATGCCGCCATCGCCAAGACCGGCGGCGTCGATTGGGTCGTGGTGGTGAAGCGCACCGGCGGCAAGATCGACATGAACCCGACCCGCGACCTCTGGTATCACGAGGCCGCTGCCATGGTGACGACGGAATGCCCGGCCGAGCATATGCACGCCGAGGACCCGCTGTTCATCCTCTACACCTCGGGCTCGACCGGAACGCCGAAGGGCGTGCTGCACACCTCAGCCGGCTACCTCGTGTTTGCGTCGATGACGCATCAATACGTGTTCGATTATCACGACGGCGACATCTATTGGTGCACCGCCGACGTCGGTTGGGTCACCGGCCACAGCTACATTCTCTACGGGCCGCTCTGTAACGGCGCGACCACGCTGATGTTCGAGGGCGTGCCGAACTATCCGGACAATTCGCGCTTCTGGAACGTGGTCGACAAGCACAAGGTCAACATCTTCTACACCGCACCGACCGCGATCCGCGCGCTGATGCAGGGCGGCGATGAGCCGGTGAAGAAGACCTCGCGCAAATCACTGCGCCTGCTCGGATCGGTCGGCGAGCCGATCAATCCGGAAGCCTGGGAGTGGTACTACCGCGTGGTCGGCGACGACCGCTGCCCCATCGTCGACACCTGGTGGCAGACCGAGACCGGCGGCATCCTGATCACGCCGCTGCCCGGCGCGACCAAGCTGAAGCCCGGTTCGGCGACACGGCCGTTCTTCGGCGTGGTGCCGGAGATCGTCGATGCCGACGGCAAGACGCTCGACGGCGAGACCTCGGGCAATCTCTGCCTGACCAGGTCATGGCCAGGCCAGATGCGCACCGTTTATGGCGACCATGCGCGCTTCGAGCAGACCTATTTCTCGACCTACAAGAACAAGTATTTCACCGGCGACGGCTGCCGTCGCGATGCCGACGGCTATTACTGGATCACCGGCCGCGTCGACGACGTCATCAACGTATCCGGCCACCGCATGGGCACCGCCGAGGTCGAGAGCTCGCTGGTCGCGCATGAGGCGGTGTCGGAAGCCGCCGTCGTCGGCTACCCGCACGACATCAAGGGCCAGGGCATCTACGCCTATGTCACACTGATGAAGGGCACCGAGCCGACGGAAGCGCTGCGCAAGGAGCTGGTCGCCTGGGTCCGCAAGGACATCGGGCCGATCGCCTCGCCGGACCTGATCCAGTTCGCGCCCGGCCTGCCCAAGACCCGCTCCGGCAAGATCATGCGCCGCATCCTGCGCAAGATCGCCGAGGACGAGTCGTCGAGCCTCGGCGACACCTCGACCCTTGCCGATCCGGCCGTGGTCGACGACCTCGTGCAGAACCGTCAGAACAAGAAGGGCGCGCCGGCGTAAGGCCAGCAGCAGCAAGGATCAGAAGACCAAAGAAGGGCCGCGCGCGATCACCGCCGCGGCCCTTCCCGTTTCCTGCAACGGGCGCTTCACGGGATTGTCAGAGGCAAGGCGCGATTGAGGCGCGTTTGTGGCCAAGTGTTGTTTCCAGGTCATTTACTTTAATCCGAACTTTTCATTCTCTCCCGCCATCAGGACGTGTCTCGCGGCCGGTGTGAAACCACCCGGTTAACACACGCGGTTAATGTTGCGTGCGTGAGACCGGCAGGCCCGGTTTTTCAAGGGCTCTGCATCTTCGTTTTTGGCTTCCTCGCGGGAGCTGTTGGGAAGTGGAGAGGTTGATGTCGATGAAGTTTGCGGTGGCGCTGGCTGCCACGGCTGCTGTTACCCTTGGCGCGGTTGTTTTGATGTCGCAGGCGGCCGAAGCCCGGCCGGAAATGGTGGGAATGCACGGTGACGCTTATTCGCCCGGCACCATCGTGGTGAAGACCAACGAACGGCGGCTCTACCTCATTCTCGATTCCGGCCATGCGATGCGTTACCCGGTCGGCGTCGGCAAATCCGGCAAGCAATGGGCCGGCACCACAAAGATCGACGGCAAGTATCGCTACCCGGCCTGGTCGCCACCCGCCGAGGTGAAGCGCGACAGGCCGAGCATCCCGAACGTGATCGCCGGCGGCTCGCCGCATAACCCGATGGGCGTCGCTGCGATGACGCTGGCCGGCGGCGAATACGCGATCCACGGCACCAACGTGCCGGGCTCGGTCGGCGGCTTCGTCTCCTATGGCTGCATCCGCATGCTCAATACCGACATCACCGATCTCTATTCGCGCGTCGAGGTCGGCACGACCGTTGTCGTCACCCGCTGATCAGGCACAGCGTCTCGTCCAAAGAGAAGCCGCGCGGATGCGCGGCTTTTTGTTTACCCGACCCGGTTTGACGCTGTCGCCTAAAGCATGATCCGGAAAAGTGCGAAGCGGTTTTCCGAAAAGATCATGCTCAAACAAAGAGCTAAGGCGCGATGACGATTCAACCTAATCTCATCGCGCTTTAGCGCGCAAAATATCCGCACCAACCGAACCGGTGTCCGCCATTGTAGGCGCGGGCATGGCCGGCGGCGAGCAGAGCGGCCGAAACATTGTCGGTCTTCCGGGTCGCGACGTCGGCGACGACACGTCCCTGGTATTTGTCGGGACCGACATTGTAGATCGCGACATCGCCCTGGCCCAGCAGGTCGCGCAGCGCCACCGTCGCTGTTTGCGCCATTTGCAGTTCGCGCGCACACGACGCCTTCAACTCCGGCGCATCGATGCCGCGCAGCCGGACTCGCGTGTACAGATCCGGGCCCGGCGAGAAATGCACCCGCGCCTCGAACGTGTCGCCGTCGATCGTCCTGATCACATCAACGTTGTGCCTGATGTCGGGCGCGCCGGTCCGCTGCCAGATGATATCGGTGTCGCGAGACCTGCCGAGCGACCAAGTCGGCGGCAAATGCACCCATTGGCGGATCGGCAATGTGCTGCCCACGGCGATGCCGAGAACGAACACCCATGGCAGCGCCGCCGAGACGCGCCGGCCCCAAGTCGACCTTCGTGAAGGCGACCTGCGGAAGGGCGGACGTTCCGTCCCACGATAAGCATTTATTCTTTCGTATGGGGACATATTCCCAATTATATCGTTGACACCACAATGCCTAGATGTTGGGGTGGCGCGCCGAATCGGTTTTGATTTGGCTGGCGCGCCCGGTGAATTGCTGTCCGTTAATTGTGTCTTAAGCTACTGATATACAAAGCGAAAAATATAGTTTTCCTTGGGATTCACAGGCTGGTTTCGAGGTGTTACCTTTACGGCAACTCCCGTAACCCGAACCCACTGCCTCGGCAGTGGACCCGCTCTGCGGCGGTCAGGAATGGCCTAGGGTTACGGGACCACCTCACTGCAATCGCCTCGGCCAGATCGTGAACCTTGCGGCGATCGGTGTGCCTTTGAACGCGTCGGCAACTTCGGCGCGCTGCATGATGTAGTTGGCTAGCTCAACCTTTGCCGGTGACGCGCCATCCGCAGTGCTGTGACCGTTGAGCTGATAGGCGATCGAGCCGGTTAGGATATCGGTAAGCTGAAGCGGTAGCGTCACCGAAGAATCCCGAAATTGCGAACGACGAAAAGGCCAGTCCCTCTTGTCGCCGCACTTCTGGCAACCTCGGTTTAGGATCAGGCGGAGTTCGTCTGGCTGCTGCACGCAATTCCGATAGTCTGGATAGAGGTGAAATATTTTGTCGGTGTAGAGGCGCGTCGCAACCTTCATGCCCAGCAGATAAACTTCCTTGTTGAAGCCCGTCTCTTTATCGCCAGCATTGAACTTGCGATGGTCTTGTTTACTCGTATCTACAAATAGCGAGTGGAAATGCACCAGGTTCGGATTGTCAAAGAAGACGTCCACCACGCGCTTGTAGGCGGCAAGCTTAGTGCGAGATACCTTCTGCCACTTCGCTTCCTTGGCGGGCAGATCTGGCAACCTAGCTTTCATCAGGAGTTCACAGAGTTCGTTCGCCCGCAGATGCTCAACAACGACAGCGCCGAGCACAAGGTATCTGTGCTTGGTTTGGCTACTTTCATCGAGATAAATCTCTAATATCTCGTTCGGGTTTGCAGGGACGCGCATGGCAGAGCCTAAGAGCAAAGACGACAAGTACAGTGACGACGAGGCGGAGCGGAGGCTTCAGGCGGCGCTTCGTGGTTCGCGGATCACCGGCCACAAGCAAATGACCGATCTGCAAAAGAAGAAGGCGCCGAAGAAGGCCAAACGAGAGAAGCCCGGCAAGTAGGCCGGGCTTCTCGGGTTGCGCTAGGCTGCTGATTGCAGGCGTTTAGTAGCCTCTGCACGGCTGCCGAAGTGAATGCGTTCTTTCAGAACCTCATTCACCCTGCCCGGATTCACGTTGTAGGACGCCGCGATGTGATGCTGATACTCACCGCGCCAGTGGCGAAGCCACACGTAAACTGCGTCCTCAAACGTGAGGCGATAAGCTTTAGCTATACTGGTAGCGTTGTCGTTCATGGTTCGATTCCTTAAATTTTCGAATCGAACCTTGGAGGCGTTGACAGCGGAATCCGCGTGCGCAAGTGTGCACGGGTGAGAGGACGCCACTGCAATGCCTGCCAAGGTCCATTGCGGTTTAGTTCTGGGCCGGGCCTTGTCAGAGGTCCGGCCTTCTCATTTTCGATAAGCGACTGTCAGATCGCTTACGAGTTCCCGTTCTTCGCAGCGGTAAAGCTGTGAAGTATCCCGTTCAGTGGGACCCTTTTGCGGGAACGTCGGCGGGACCCAAACACCTCGCGCCGAACACTTACGAAGCTAGTGCTGTTCCGTCACGCCCGTCAAGGATAAGTACGGTATTCTGAATCAAACACTAAATATGGTGGAAAGCGCGGGTACTCCGCGCCTGCCACCATCGCAAGTATATGCAGGTGTTGAAGGATTCTTCGGCCAAGAAAAAGTTGCACCCGCTATTCACAGGTGAGCTTTGTTTACTTTCGCCAAAACTTAAAAAACGGTGGCTCTGGTTTTGGCAATTTTGAGCGCCAACGCAGGAAGCGTCTCGCCTGTTTCGAGAAGTCTTTCTTAGTGAGACCCCCGATACGTGAGACGCTTGCCAGCCGCATTCTTCACGGCAAGCGTCGCACGGTCGCCATCGTTGTAACCAAGTACGACCCTGTGATTAAAGCGGAAATCGTACTCTGCCAGATATCTATGCAGGTGCTTCTCTTTGCAGTGTTGATAAACACCCTTCATGCCGCGCTTGAAGATCGAGAAGTAGCCTTCAACCGTATTGGTCGTGACGTCACCGCGCGCATATTCCTTCGCGCCATGGTTCACCGTCTCGTGCGCGGTGAACTGTGCGCCGACCTTTTTGTAGAGCTTGCTTTCGTCGGTTTGCAGACGGCTCTCTTTTTTGATGTTCGCCAATACGATGCCAGCAACCGTCGAAGCATCGGCAACGGCGACATGGAAAGAGCGGACGTTGCCGCTTCGCTCTACCAGCGAAACGATAGGACGATCGTTCTTCACCTTGCGGTTCTTGAGGTAGGGCGCGCCACGCCGCTGCGAGCCAACGCGGGGTTTCTCAGCTTTACCAAAATAGGTCTCGTCCGCCTCGACGATTTGGCCTTCACCGCCCATAGGTTCTAGGCCCCCATCGCGCATTGACTCGCGAATGCGGTGAGCCATGAACCAAGCGCTGCGATAGGTAACGCCAAGGGTCCGATGCAGTTGATGGGCGGAAAAGCCCTTCTTGCTCGCGGTGTAGAGAGCGAAAGCCAAAACCCATTTGTGAAGCGCGATCTTGCTGCGCTCCATGACGGTGCGCATCGTGACCGTGAAATCTTTCCGGCAGGCAGGCTCGGCGCAGCGGTAAACGCCAGCGCGCTTAGTGGCATAGGAATGGCCGACAACGCCGCAGTGCGGGCAAATCGTGCCCTCGGGCCACATGACCCGTTCCAGATACTCTCTGGCGGCTTCGTCGTTGTTAAACCTGGGTTCCGTATAGGAGGTCATGGCCAAGCCCTTTTGCTCGACCAAATACATCATATTGGACTTGTGGTGTCAACGATATAATTGGGGACATATTCCCAGACTGGCCTGAGTCGAGCCGTCAGACAAGACTCTCAGAAGTCCGAGGCGATGCCCTTAGTCTCCCAATCGCCGTAACGCGTCGGTTCCGGCCCCTTCGGACCCTGGAACTCCTTCGGCCGCGCCGCCACGTTCTGCGCGGCCGCCTCCTCGGCAGCCTTGCGCCGCGCCGCGGCCTCGGCGAGCGCGCGTTGCGCGGCCGGCGTCAGCGGCTTGCGCGGCGCCGCCTCCGGCGGCGATGACGATGGCGATTTATCAGACATGGCAAAACTTTCTGGCTGCGGATTCCATATCTCTGTGCTGGCTCAGTGACGACATCACGATCACGAAATCCCGCAAGGCGATTCTTACATTTGGCATATTCGCATGCCAGAGGTGGTATGGAGTTGATGGGCATGAGCCGAATGTAACTCAGCACCTTCGAGATATCTCCGCTTCATGCCTCCTTCAAGATTTGCAGTACCCGCCGAAGTCCCCGGTCTCGCGGCACGCCGCATCGCGGCCGACATCCTCGATGGCGTGCTGCACAAGCACCGCACGCTCGACGACCAGCTCGACGGCGCCGGCGCGCATCCCGGCCTGAAATCGCTCGCCGATCGCGACCGCGCGCTGATGCGCCGGCTGGTGTCGACCATCTTGCGCAAGCTCGGCACGCTCGGCCATCTGCTGTCGCGCCTGCTCGATCGCGGCATCCCGACCGATGCGCCGCGCGCGCAGAGCGCGCTCCTGATCGGCGCGGCACAGATTCTCTGGATGGACGTGCCCGACCATGCCGCGGTCGATCTCTCGGTGCGGCTGGTGCAGTCCGACCGGCGCGCCGCGAAATATGCCGGGCTCGTCAACGCCGTGCTGCGCCGCTGTGCACGCGAAGGCCAGGGCCTGATCGATGAGATCAGCATGCAGACGCTGGACCTGCCGCCATGGATGCTGGCGCGCTGGAACGCGCATTACGGCGAAGCCACCGCGCGCGACATGGCGCTTGCGCTCGGCCACGAGCCGTCGCTCGACCTCACGGTGAAGTCGGACGCGGCGCAATGGGCGACCCGCCTGCACGGCGAGGCGCTGCCGACGGGAACCGTGCGCACGCTGCTGCAGGGTTCCGTCACGATGCTGCCCGGCTTTGCCGAAGGCCAGTGGTGGGTGCAGGACGCCGCCGCCGCGCTGCCGGTGCGGCTGTTCGGCGACATCAGGGACAAGGCGGTCGCGGATCTCTGCGCCGCGCCCGGCGGCAAGACCGCCCAGCTCGCGCTGGCCGGCGCGCTCGTCACCGCGGTCGATCGCTCGCCGGCGCGCGTGGCGCGGCTGCGCGACAATCTCACGCGTCTGGCCTTGCAGGCCGAGACCGTCGTTGCCGACGCCGCCGAATGGCCCGCCGAGGCCGCAAGCTTCGACGGTATCCTGGTCGATGCGCCCTGCAGCTCGACGGGAACCATCCGCCGCCATCCCGACGTCGCCTGGCTGCGGCAGGAAGGCGACATCGCCGCGCTGTCGGCGCTGCAGAAGCGGCTGTTGCAAAAAGCCGTCAATCTGCTGAAGCCCGGCGGCACGCTGGTCTACTGCACCTGCTCGCTGGAGCCGGAGGAAGGCGAGCACGCGATCGCCGCGCTGCTGGCGAGCGAATCAGGCCTGCGCCGTGCGCCGGTCGAGAAGAGCGAGGTCGCCGGCCTCGACGACATCATCACCGCCGACGGCGATCTGCGCACTTTGCCGAGCCATTTGCCCAATGCCGACCCGCGGCTCGGCGGGCTGGATGGATTTTACGCGGCCCGGCTGGTTAAATCCTGATTTTAAACTTCAGTCCTCTAAGCTCGAAGTGATTCGTGCGGTATCAAGAGGGTGTCTGGGCAGGTTTCTTGGCAGGTATCTTGGCAGGTGTCTTGGCCGCGTTTCCGGATTAAATAAGGATTCGTTGAAAATTCCCTCCCCGCAAGGTTAGGCGTGTCGGTCGCTCAAAGCAGACGCATCTCGACGCTGATTGCTGGCCGCTTTGCCCGCAGCATGCTCGCACGCGCCAGCGGGAGCACGGTCGCGCTGTCGCGGCTCTGGCCCGGCCGCACCGACCGGCTGGTCATCGCCCCGCACGATCTGCGGACCGCCGACGCCACCCGCGCGGCCGAGATCTATGCCGGACGATTCGTCTTCGCCGGCAAGATCGTCACCTGCCACGGCCGCTCGATCTTCGATCTCGAACCGCCGTCGGAGGATTGGGAAGCCGCCCTGCTCGGCTTCGGCTGGTTGCGCCACCTGCGCGCCGCCGACACCGCGCTGACCCGCGCCAACGCCCGCTCGCTGGTCGACGACTGGATCTCCAACCAGGCCCGCAAGCGGCCGCTGGAGCGCCGCGCCGATGTGCGCGCGCGGCGGGTGATCTCGCTGCTGTCGCAGGCACCACTGGTGCTCGGCGATACCGACGGAAAATTCTACCGCAAATATCTGCGCGGGTTGGCGCGCGAGATCCGCTATCTGCGCCACGCGACGCTCGACAATGACGGCGTTCCGCGCCTGCAGGTCTTGATCGCGCTGTGCTACGCCTCGCTCTGTCTCGCCAACCAGGCGCGCAACATCAAATCGGCGACGCGCAGGCTGTCCGACGAATTGCAGCGCCAGATCCTGCCCGATGGCGGCCACATCTCGCGCAATCCCGGCGCGCTGGTCGAGCTGCTCAGCGATCTCTTGCCGTTGCGGCAAACCTTTGCCGCGCGCAACATCGCGCCGCCGCCGGCGCTGCTCAACGCCATCGACCGCATGATGCCGATGCTGCGCTTCTTCCGTCACGGCGACGGCAGCTTCGCGCTGTTCAACGGCATGAGCACCGCGCCGTCCGATCTCGTCGCGACGCTGCTCGCCTATGACGACACCCGCGGCGTGCCGATGGCGAGCATGCCGCATACCGGCTTTCAGCGACTCGATGCCGGCAACACCGCCTTGATCATCGATACCGGCCCGCCGCCGCCGGCAAGCGTCAGCCAGGACGCGCATGCCGGCTGCCTGTCGTTCGAGCTCTCTTCCGGGGTGAGCCGCATTGTCGTCAATTGCGGCATGCCGAGCACCGGCCGCGACAATTGGCGGCCGTTCGCGCGCTCCACCGCGGCGCATTCGACGCTGACCTATCGCGATACGTCGTCATGCCAGTTCGTCGAGCTGTCGGCGATGAAGCGGCTGCTCCGCGGCGCGCCCATCACCAGCGGCCCAAGCAATGTCGAGAGCTACCGCGAAGCCGTTCCCGACGGCGATGTGCTGACAGCCTCGCATGACGGCTTTCTCTCGCGCTTCGGCGTGATCCACCGCCGCGTGCTGATGGTCTCGCAGGACGGAACGCGGCTCGAGGGCGAAGATTCGCTGTCGCCGGCGCCGGGCGGCCGCATCAAGGGCAGCGAGGCCGATTTCGCGCTGCGCTTCCATTTGCATCCCTCGGTGAAGGCGAGCCGGCTGTCGGATGCCCGCGGCGTGATGCTGGTGCTGCCCAACCGCGACGTCTGGACCTTCGAGGCGATGGACGACAAGGTCGATCTCGAGGACAGCGTATTCCTGGCCGGCAATGACGGCCCGCGCCGGACCTCCCAGATCGTGATCCGGCAGGACGCGAGGCAGGCCGGCACCATCCGCTGGAGCTTCGTGCGCTCCTCGACCTCGGCCTCCGCCACCAACGCGCGCCGCAACGCCCGCCGCGAGCCGGAACTGCCGCTGTAAATTTGTGGCCAAACCGGCCCTTCACGGTTCCGAACCCTGCCAAACCATGCTACCCGGCTGCCTTAACAGCCAGGGATTTTCCGATATGACCGAGCAGCTTCGCCGCGTGACCCGCGCTCTGTTGTCCGTTTCCGACAAGACCGGACTGATCGATTTCGCCAAGGCGCTGGCCGACCATGGCGTCGAGCTGGTCTCGACCGGCGGCACCGCCAAGGCGATCGCGGCGGCCGGGCTGAAGGTCAAGGACGTCTCCGAGCTCACCGGTTTTCCGGAGATGATGGATGGCCGGGTCAAGACGCTGCATCCGAGGGTGCATGGCGGCCTGCTCGCGATCCGCGACAACAAGGAACATGCGGCAGCAATGGCCTCGCACGGCATCGCGCCGATCGATCTCTTGGTCGTCAACCTCTATCCGTTCGAGGCCACGGTCGACAAAGGCGCCGGCTTCGAGGAGTGCATCGAGAACATCGACATTGGCGGCCCCGCGATGATCCGCGCCGCGGCCAAGAACCATGACGACGTCGCCGTGGTGGTCGAGGCGAACGATTATCAGGCTGTGCTCGACGAGCTCGCCGCGCACAAGGGCGCGACCTCGCTTCAGTTGCGTCGCCGGCTCGCCGCCAAGGCCTATGCGCGAACGGCGGCCTATGACGCCGCGATCTCGAACTGGTTTGCCGTGCAGCTCGACACCAAGGCGCCTGATTTCCGCGCCTTCGGCGGCAAGCTGATCCAGTCGTTGCGCTACGGCGAGAACCCGCACCAGACCGCGGCGTTCTATGCCACGCCGGAGAAGCGGCCGGGCGTTGCGACGGCACGCCAGCTGCAAGGCAAGGAACTGTCCTACAACAACATCAACGACACCGACGCGGCCTATGAATGCGTCGGCGAGTTCGATCCGCAGCGCACCGCGGCCTGCGTGATCGTCAAGCACGCCAATCCCTGCGGCGTTGCCGAGGGCCCCGATCTCGCCACCGCCTACGCCCGCGCGCTGGCCTGCGACTCCACCTCGGCCTATGGCGGCATCATCGCGGTCAACCGCACGCTCGATGCGGACGCGGCCCGCGCCATCATCGGCATCTTCACCGAAGTGATCATCGCGCCCGATGCGACCGAGGAAGCGATCTCGATCATCGCCGGCCGGCGCAATCTGCGCCTGCTGCTCGCCGGTGGCCTGCCGAACGCGCGCGCGGTCGGCCTCACCGCCAAGACCGTCGCCGGCGGCCTGCTGGTGCAGAGCCGCGACAATGCCGTGGTCGACGACATGAACCTGAAGGTCGCGACCAAGCGCGCACCGACCGACGCCGAGCTGCGCGATCTCAAATTCGCCTTCCGCGTCGCCAAGCACGTGAAGTCGAACACCATCATCTACGCCAAGGATCTCGCCACCGTCGGCATCGGCGCCGGCCAGATGAGCCGGGTCGATTCCGCGCGGATCGCCGCGCGCAAGGCGCTGGATGCGGCGGCCGAGTTGAAGCTCGCCGAGCCCCTGACCAAGGGTTCGGTGGTCGCCTCCGACGCCTTCTTCCCGTTCGCCGACGGCATGTTGGCCTGCGTCGAGGCCGGCGCCACCGCGGTGATCCAGCCCGGCGGCTCGATGCGCGACGACGAGGTGATCAAGGCCGCCGACGAGCACGGCATCGCCATGGTATTCACCGGCGTGCGGCACTTCAGGCATTAAACTCTCAGCACGGTCGTCCCGGCGAAAGCCGGGACCCATAACCACCGGCTTTGGTTGGTGAGCAACAACCAGCCCCAGCGCGCCTTTGATAGATCACGCGGTATGGGTCCCTGTGTCTTGGAAGTCTGTCAGGATGGGTTGGGCGGGAAGCCGTTGGGTCCTTGGCGCTTGACGCCGTGAGCCGGCTCGGCCTCCCGCCCGTTCCATTACCAACCTGAACAGTTGCACGAGGCTGCGCCAACAGACCTCGCATCACAGGGACAGGCACCGTGATCATACCCCCTCGTTATGTCGGAATCGACGTCTCCAAGAAGCATCTCGATATCTTTGATGAAGCTGACGGCGTGTCCAGGCGCATCGCCAACGCGGCACAGGCCATCACACAGCAGGTGGCGCGTTGGCGATGCGATGCGCTGGTCGTCTTCGAGGCCACGGGCGCCTATGACCTCGCGCTTCGCGAGGCCCTAAGCCAGGCCGGTGTCCGCTTCGCTCGGATCAATCCGGCTCGAGCTCGCGATTTTGCGCGGGCCAGCGGCCAACTTGCCAAAACCGATCCGATCGATGCACGGATGCTGGCGGCCTTTGGCCGGGTCATGCAGCCGGCAGCCGAGCGGGCCGCCAATCCCGCCCGCAACGCTTTGGCAGGGCTTGCAAAACGGCGGGACCAACTGGTTCTCATGCGCGCGCAGGAGAAGAACCGGCGCAGCGAGGCCGACGACCGCGCCATGGCCGAACGGATCAGTCGGCTCATTGAGGTTCTCGATGGCGAGATCGCCGAGATCGAGGCCGATATCAACGCATTGACCAAGGCCGAGCCGGAGATCGCGGACGATGCGCGGTTGATGCGCTCACTGCCGGGCGTGGGTCCCGTGGCTTGCATGCAGCTGATCGCGAAGATGCCGGAACTTGGACATGTTGGAGCGAAGCAGATCGCCGCGCTCGCGGGCCTTGCCCCCTTCAACGTCGACAGCGGCGCCTTCCGTGGAAAACGCAAGATCGCCGGCGGCCGAAAGCGCGTTCGTGACGCCCTCTATATGGCGGCTCTGAACGCGGTTCGTCGGGCCGATCCATTCAAGGCCTTCTACGCGCGGCTGCGACAGGTCGGCAAACCAGCCAAGCTCGCTCTCATTGCCGTCGCCAGGAAGCTCCTAACGGTCCTCAACGCCATGATGCGCGACAGAAAGCCCTACCTGCAGACCAAGCCGACATAACAGTTGCCGGCCTTCGCCGGGACGACGGCGATGAGTTATCCGCGCACCTTCGCCAATAGCGCCAGCCCAACCACGAAGAACGCCACCAGCACCGCCATGCCGGCCTTCTGGCTCGCGGTCGCCGCGGTGATCGCGCCGATCAGGAGCGGGCCGATGAACGACGTCACCTTGCCGGTGAGCGCGAACAAGCCAAAATACTGCGCGATGCGGTCCTTCGGTGCGAGGCGGATCAGGAGCGAGCGCGAGGCGGCCTGCAGCGGCGCGCCGGTGGCGCCGATCAGGCAGCCCAGCACGATGTAGGCGCGCTCGGCGGCGCCCGCGAACAACGCATCGCCAGGCACCGGCGGCGCGACCGGTATGAACAGGATGGAATCCTTGTTCACGGTGAGGATCACGACGATCGCAAACAGCAGAATCAACAGGCTGGCCGTGATCACGCGCTTCGGTCCGAATGCATCATCGAGCTTGCCGCCGATCCAGCCGCCGAACGTGCCGGCCACTGCGAGGATGATGCCGAAGGTGCCGATCCGGATCGTGTCCCAGCCGAACGTGCCGGCGGCATAGATGCCGCCGAACGCAAACAGCGAGACCAGCCCGTCGGTGTAGATCATGTTCGCGAGCAGGAACCGCGCCAGCGACTTCTGCTTCGGCAGGCTCGACAACGATTCCCTGAGCTCGCGCAGGCCTTCGCGGAGCGCCGCGCGCATTGGGCGCTTCGCCGGATAGTCCGGCGTGAACAGGAACATCGGCGTCACGAAGATGATGAACCACAGCCCGGTCAGCGGCCCGGTGATGCGGTCGCCTTCATGCATGGCGGGATCGAGACCGAACAGCGGCGTGAAGCCGAACAACGTCTTGCCGGTCTCGGCATTGGCGGCGAGGAAGCCGAGCACCAGCACGAGACTGAGGATGCCGCCGACATAGCCGGTGGCCCAGCCGGTGCCCGAGAGCCGCCCGATCCGGTCGGGTGGCACCAGGGTCGGCATCATCGCATTGTTGAACACGGTCGCGAACTCGACGCCGACGCTCGCAATCGCATAGGCAAGCAGCAGCGCCGGGATGATGTGGGGATTGCCGGGCTTGCCGATCCACATTGCGCTGGCGCCGATCACGAGCAGCGCACCGAAGCCCGCGATCCACGGCTTGCGACGGCCGCTGGCATCGGCGATGGCCCCGAGCACCGGCGACAGCAGCGCGATCGCAAGTCCGGCGGCTGCGGTGGCAAAGCCCCACAGCGCCTGGCCGCTCGCGGCATCGGGCGCGACGAAGCTCGCGAAATAAGGCGCGAACACGAAGGTCGTGATCAGCGTGAAATAAGGCTGCGCAGCCCAGTCGAAGAAGATCCAGCTGATGACGGCGGCGCGGCCAGGATAGACCTTGGTGGTGGCCTTCGCGTCACCGGCGCCCGTCTGCATTGTTGCCGTCATCGCGAAAGATATTCCCCAACTCGAACCACAGGCAGGCTTTTGCCGCTCCAATCCGCTCCCATATAGCATGGGCCGGTTGGACTGATACGGCGATGAACAGGGCAGGACATTTCGATGGCGCTGACGGCAATGTCGCGACGGCTGTTTGCCGCTCTCCTGGTGATTGGTATCGCGACGCCTGCCCTCGGCCAGGTCCAGCGCCGCTTTTATGAACCTTCAGCCGCAGACACGATTCGCAGCATTCGCGCCGAAAACGGCATGGTGGTGGCGCAGGAGAAGCTGGCTGCGCAAGTTGGCGCCGACATCCTGCGACAGGGCGGCAATGCGGTCGACGCCGCGGTCGCCACCGGCTTTGCGATGGCGGTGACCTATCCGCGCGCCGGCAATATCGGCGGCGGCGGTTTCATGGTGATCCATCTAGCGGGCCGCAATGAGGATGTCGCGATCGACTATCGCGAGACCGCACCGCAGGCCGCTACCCGCGACATGTTCCTGAACGCCGACGGCAAGCCCGATCCCGACAAGTCGCGCAACTCCACGCTCGCGATCGGCGTGCCCGGCACGGTCGCGGGCCTTTCGCTGGCGCTGGAGAAATACGGCTCCGGCAAGTTTACGCTGGCGCAGATCCTCAAGCCGGCGATCGATCTCGCGCGCGACGGCTTCATCGTCACCGACGACACATCGGACACGCTGAACGACATGTATCGCCGCATGTCGCGCTGGCCGAATTCGGCCAAAACGTTCTCGCACGCCGACGGCACGCCGCTGCGCGAGGGCGACCGGCTGATCCAGGGCGATCTCGCCGGCGTACTGACGGCGATTGCCGAACAAGGCCCGCGCGGCTTCTATCAAGGCGCCGTCGCCGAGAAGCTCGTCAGCGGCATCAAGAATGCCGGCGGCATCTTCACGCTCGAGGATCTGAAATCCTACCAGCCGGTGATCCGCACGCCGATCCGCGGCAGCTATCGCGGCTACGACATCGTCTCGATGCCGCAGCCGTCCTCCGGCGGCGTCGTGCTGCTGGAGATCCTCAACATCCTCGAAGGCTTTTCGATGTCCGACATGAAGCAGGGCTCGGCCGCCTCGCTGCATGTGATGATCGAGGCGATGAAGCGGGCTTATGCCGATCGCGCGCGCTATCTCGGCGATCCCGCCTTCGTCGACGCGCCGACGCAATTGCTGATCGACAAGGACTATGCCGCCAAACAGCGCGCGACCATCGATCTTGCCCGCGCCACTCCCTGGACCGATGTGCGCAACGCGAAGCAACCGCACGAGGGCGACAACACCACGCATTATTCGGTCGTCGATGCCGGCGGCAACGCCGTCAGCAACACCTACACGCTGAACTTTCCCTACGGCGTCGGCCTCGTCGCCGATGGCACCGGCGTGCTGCTCAACAACGAGCTCGACGATTTCACCGCTGCGCCCGGCGCCTCCAACGCTTTCGGCCTGGTCGGCTTCGAGGCCAATTTGCCGGGACCCGGCAAGCGACCGCTGTCGTCAATGTCTCCGACCATCGTGCTGAAGGACGGCAGGCCGGTGCTGGTGACGGGCTCGCCCGGCGGCAGCCGCATCATCTCCGCGGTCACGCAGATCATCGTCGACGTGATCGACTACAAGATGGACATCGCGGCCGCGGTCGCCGCGCCCCGCATGCACCATCAATGGCTGCCCGACGAGGTCCGGATCGAGCGCGGTTTTCCCGACGCGGTGCTGGGCGATCTGCGCGCCAAGGGCCACAGACTGGTCGAGCCGCTCGGCTACTCCTCCGCGAACTCGATCCTCGTCACGACCAACGGTCTGCTCGGCGCGCCGGATCCCCGCACGCGCGGCTCGGAGGCCGCGGGATACTAAAGGATGATCCGCGCCTAGGGCGTGCAAAGCGGCTTTGCCCAACCTGCAACATCGCGATAGATTGGCGGTCCGCGCACCTCCGGCCGCGGATCGCAAAGAGCCGGTGAAAGATTTCTCCGGGGAACGCGCATGAGCACAGCCGAATCCAAATCGATGGAAGTTGCAGAGATCGAGGACACCAGCCTCCTCGCCTTCTATCGCGACATGAACCTGCAGGAGCGGCGCACGTTCTGGGCCTGCGCGTCGGGCTGGACGCTCGACGGCATGGATTTCATGATCTATCCGCTGGTGATCGGCACCATCATCACGCTCTGGAAGGTCGACGCCGGCACCGCCGGGCTCGCGGGTACCGTGACGCTGCTGGCCTCGGCCGTGGGCGGCTGGCTCGGCGGCTATCTGTCCGACCGGATCGGGCGCGTGAAGACGCTGCAGCTCACCATCATCTGGTTCTCGTTCTTCTCGCTGGTCTGCGCCGTGGTGCAGAATTTCGACCAGCTGCTGGTCGCCCGCGCGTTGCTCGGGCTCGGCTTCGGCGGCGAATGGGCCGCCGGCGCGGTGCTGATCGGCGAAGCGATCCGGCCGCAATATCGCGGGCGCGCGGTCGGCTCGGTGCAGTCGGGCTGGGCGATCGGCTGGGGCCTCGCCGTGCTGGCGCAGGCGATCCTGTTCTCGGTGCTGCCGGCGGAGAACGCCTGGCGCTGGATGTTCGTGATCGGCGCGCTGCCGGCGCTGCTCGTGTTCTACCTGCGCCGCTATGTCACCGAGCCGGAAATCTCCGCCGCGACGATGGCGCAGGCGCAAGCCTCCGGCAGCGGCCCCGCCGCGTTGTGGGAGATCTTCCACGGACCGATCCTGAAGACCACGCTGCTGGCGTCGCTGGTCGGCACCGGCATGCAGGGCGGCTATTACGCCATCACTTTCTGGGTGCCGCGCTTCCTCACCACCGAGCGCAAGCTCTCGGTGGTCGGCTCGACCGGCTATCTCGCGACGCTGATCATCGGCTCCTTCATCGGCTATCTGGTCGGCGCCTGGCTCGCCGACCGGATCGGCCGGCGCAATCTGTTCCTGATCTTCTCGATCGGCGCGATCGCGGTGGTGCTGCTCTACACCCAGCTGCCGCTGTCCAACGAGGTGCTGTGGGTGCTGGGCTTCCCGCTCGGCTTCTTCGCCTCGGGCTATTTCTCCGGCATGGGTGCGTTCCTGACCGAACTGTATCCGACCCGGCTGCGCGGCTCCGGCCAGGGCTTCTGCTACAATTTCGGCCGCGGCATCGGCGCGCTGTTCCCGTTCCTGGTCGGCGCGCTGTCGACCACGACCACGCTCGCCAACGCGATCGCGATCTTCGCGGTGGCGGCCTACGGCGTGTTCTTCCTCGCCGCCTACGCGCTGCCGGAAACCCGCGGCCGCGTGCTGCATGCGGATGGGTAGCCTAATGAGGTAGCGTAATGAGGTTGCCGCTTGCTTCGCTTCGCCTCTCCCACAAGGGGAGAGGGAGCCTGACATGGTGCGTCCCTAACTGTGGAGGAGCCAGCAGATGACATCGCTCAAAGGCAAGACGCTGTTCATCTCGGGCGCGAGCCGCGGCATCGGGCTGGCGATCGCGCTGCGCGCCGCGCGTGACGGCGCCAATGTCGCGATCGCGGCGAAGACCGCCGAGCCGCATCCGAAGCTGAAGGGCACGATCTACACCGCCGCCGACGAGGTCCGCGCCGCCGGCGGCAAGGCACTGCCGGTGCTCTGCGACATCAGGGACGAGGCCCAGGTGCTGGCGGCGATCGAGCAGACCGTCGCCGAGTTCGGCGGCATCGACGTCTGCGTCAACAATGCCAGCGCCATCAGCCTGACCAATTCGCAGGCGACCGACATGAAGCGGTTCGACTTGATGATGGGGATTAACACCCGTGGCACCTTCATGGTGTCGAAATACTGCATCCCGCACCTGAAGAAGGCGGAGAACCCGCACATCCTGATGCTGTCGCCGCCGCTGGACATGAAGACGAAATGGTTCGAGCACTCGACCGCCTACACGATGGCGAAGTTCGGCATGAGCATGTGCGTGCTCGGGCTTGCGGGCGAATTGAAATCGGCCGGCATTGCCGTCAACGCGCTGTGGCCGCGCACCACGATCGCGACCGCCGCGGTCGGCAATCTGCTCGGCGGCGATGCGATGATGCGCGCGAGCCGCACGCCTGAGATCATGGGCGATGCGGCCTACGCGATCATCACCCGGCCGTCGCGCGAATTCACCGGGCATTTCTGCATCGACGACAAGGTGCTCTATGCCAATGGCGTACGCGACTTCGAGCGCTACCGCGTCGATCCCTCGGTGCCGCTGATGTCGGACTTCTTCGTGCCCGACGACGACGTGCCGCCGCCCGGCGTCACCGTGCAGCCGCTGCCGTCACACTAGGCTACACCGCGAACGCATCCAGCGCCGCGCGCCAATGCTGCACGCGCTCCTTCAGCAGCGTGTCGCGCACATAGGCGAGCTCCTCGTCCTCGATCCGCTCCAGCGTTTCGAGTGAGAAATGATCCGCGCCGTGAGCCGTCCAGGCGCGCTGCAGCTCTGCGTTACGATGGCTGCCCATCCGCAGCGTGAACCAGATGCGGTTCTCGATCTTGTCAAGATCGAGCGCCTGGCCGACCCAGACCTCACCGGTCGCGCTGCAGCGGATCGCGAACACGCCGGCGACGCTCGGGCGCTTCTTGTAGTCGGCGATGGCTTGCTTGCGGTCCTGGGTCTTCATGGCGGCTCCAGTGGTCTAGGCACGCCATTTATACCCGGGCATTATTGACAAGGCGATATTACCCGGATAAAAAAGACGGCATCGAAACCCGAGCCGCTGTTATGACCGCGAATTTATCGGCCGACCTGATACGGCCCGCCCTTCTCCAGCGCCCGCGCATAGGCCGGGCGGGCGTGGATGCGCTCGAGGAACGCGACACAGTTGGGATGGCCATCCTCGAGCCCGCCGCGCGCCGCGGCAGCCTCGAGCGGAAAGCTCATCTGGATGTCGGCACCGGAAAATTCGTTGCCGGCGAACCATTCGCTCTTGCCGAGCTCGCCTTCCCAATAGGCCATGTGCTGCTTGAGCTGCGGATTGACCAGCGTGGACAGCGCCGTGTTGGACACCTTGCGCACCAAGGGCCGCAGCAGCGCCGGGGCGCGCTTCGGCATCAGCGTGAACAGGAGTTTCAGCAGCAGCGGCGTCATCGCCGAACCCTCGGCGTAGTGCAGCCAATAGGTATAGCGCAGCCGCTCCGGGGTATCGGCCTGCGGGATCAGGCGCCCGTTGCCGTAGGTCGCGATGATGTATTCGAGGATCGCGCCGGATTCCGCGATCGTGTGGCCGTTGTCGGTGACGACGGGCGACTTGCCGAGCGGATGGATCGCGCGCAGCTCCTTCGGCGCCCGCATATCGGGCTGCCGCTGGTAGCGCACGATCTCGTAGGGCACACCCAATTCCTCGAGCAGCCACAGCACGCGCTGCGAGCGGGAATTGTTGAGGTGATGAACCGTCAGCATGGGCATCCTTTGAAAGATCAGCGCAATCGGGCGGCGTTTGGTGCCAGCGGGAAACCAGAAAGTCGAGATCCACGCGCCGCGATTGCCAAGAATTGTCCGGGCAGTATGTCGCGCAATCTGAGAGGTCTATCATGAATCCTGCCTATGTCGCCTTCGAAGGCGAGCACCGCATCGGGGCCGGCGACCTCCCGGAGGTTGCGCGCGCCGCCAAGCAACACCTCGACCGGCGCAAGGACGCTGCGATCCTGGTGTTCAACGGCCGCACCTCGGCGCTGGTCGATATCGATTTCCGCGGCTCGGTCGATGACGTGCTGGCGCGGCTGCCGCAGCCCGCGCCTGCGCCCGACGGGGAGCCGGCGGCGCCGACCGCGCCGCGCGGGCCCGGTCGACCGAAGCTCGGCGTCGTGGCGCGCGAGATCACGCTACTGCCGCGGCACTGGGACTGGCTCGCGCAGCAGAAGGGCGGCGCATCGGTCGCGATCCGCAAGCTGATCGACGAGGCGCGGCGCTCCAGCGGCGACAAGGACCGCACGCGCAGCGCGCAGGAAGCCACCTATCGCTTCATGACGACCATGGCCGGCAACCAGCCGAACTATGAAGATGCGATCCGCGCGCTGTTCGCCCACGACCGGCGCCGCTTTGCGACGCTGATCGCGGACTGGCCGGCCGATATCCGCGATCACGCGATCCGGCTCGCCTATAGCGATCAAGCGGACTAGCGCGTTTTGAATAATGTGGACGAGTAACCTCAAACGGGATGTCGTCCCTGCGAAAGCAGGGACCCATAACCACCGAAGAGCATTGCAGCGCGTCGAACTGGCCGCGTGCCCATAGCAAAGGCCGCGGAGTATGGGTCCCTGCTTTCGCAGGGACGACAGCGGTATTTGCTGCCTGATCTACTCACCGAGCTCCACAAGCTCGGTATCATTCCTGGAATTTGAACGTGTCCAAGCCTGCCTCCTTACGAAAAGCCTTCCTCGCCTTCCTCGCGCCGATGTTGCTCAGCAACGTGCTGCAGTCGCTGTTCGGCAGCATCAACGGCGTCTATCTCGGCCAGATGATCGGCGTCGACGCGCTCGCGGCCGTCTCGGTGTTCTTTCCGGTGATGTTCTTCTTCATTTCCTTCGTGATCGGTCTCAGCGCCGGCGCCTCGGTCATGATCGGCCAGGCCTGGGGCGCCGGCAAGCCCGACCGGGTGAAGGCGGTCGCCGGCACCACCATGACCGTGACGCTGCTGCTCGCGCTGGCGATCGCGGTCCTCGGCGGCCTGTTCGCCCGCCCGCTCTTGATCGCGCTCGCGACGCCATCTGACGTCCTCGACGCCGCGGTGGCTTATGCGCGGATCATGATGATCACGATGCCCATCACCTTCGCTTTCCTGCTGCTGACCGCGATGATGCGCGGCGTCGGCGACACCGTGACGCCGCTGGTTGCGCTGACGGTCTCGACCGCCATCGGCCTGGTTGTGACGCCGGCGCTGATCCGCGGCTGGCTCGGCCTGCCGATGCTCGGCGTCGCCAGCGCTGCCATCGCCTCCGCGGTCTCGGGCGTGGTCACGCTGCTGTGGCTGCATGTCCATATGCTGCGGCACCGCCATGCACTGGCCTTCGACGCCGCGTTCCTGCGCGCGATGCGGCCGAACGGCGCGCTGCTGCGCATCGTGCTGCGGCTCGGCATTCCGACCGCGATCGGCATGGTGGTGGTCTCGCTTGCCGAGCTGGTGCTGCTCGGCCTCGTCAACGGCTTCGGCTCGGACGCCACCGCGGCCTATGGCGCGGTCAACCAGGTGATCGGCTATGTGCAGTTTCCGGCGATCTCGATCGCGATATCGGTGTCGATCTTCGGCGCGCAGGCGATCGGCCGCGGCGATTCCGCCCGGGTCGGCGCCATCGTCCGGACCGGGATCGAGTTGAACTTGGTATTGACCGGCGGGCTGGTCGTGCTCGGCTATCTCTTCGCGCGGCCACTGATGGGATTCTTCATCGTCGACAGTGCCGTGCTCGGGCTGGCGCAGCAGCTCTTGTACATCGTGCTGTGGAGCATGGTGCTGTTCGGCATGGCGACGGTGTTTTCGGGCGCGATGCGCGCCGGCGGCACGGTGTGGATGCCGCTGTTGCTCTCGACCCTGGCGATCGCGGTGGTCGAGGTGCCGGTCGCGATCCTGCTCAGCCGCGCCATCGGCGTCAGCGGCATCTGGATCGCCTATCCCGTCACCTTTGCAACCATGTTCGTGCTGCAGATGGCCTATTACGCCCTGGTATGGCGCAAGCAGACCATCAAGCGGCTGATTTGACATCGCGCGCCGCGGCTCACATGATGATTATCATATTCTACTGATGGCGCCTGCGACAGCAGGTCCATGCTAGACAAGTCCAAACGAGACGAGCCGAGGGAGAGACCGCCGTGAGCCAAAATCCGCAATTCCTGTTCGATTTCGGCAGCCCAAACGCTTTCCTCAGCCATGAAGCGATCCCGGCGATCGAAAAACGCACCGGCGTCACGTTCGAATATGTCCCGATCCTGCTCGGCGGCATCTTCAAGGCCACCAACAACAAGTCGCCGGCGGAGACGCTGGCGGGCGTCAAGAACAAGCCGGAGTTTCAGAAGATCGAGACGGAACGCTTTCTCAAGCGCTTCAACGTCAAGCCCTACACCTGGAACCCGTTTTTCCCGGTCAATACGCTGAACCTGATGCGCGCGGCGGTCGCTGCCCAGTTTGAGGGCGTGTTCGAGAAGTATATCGAGGCCGCCTTCCATCACATGTGGGTCGAGCCGAAGAAGATGGACGATCCTGAGGTCGCCGGCAAAGCCATCGCCTCCTCCGGCCTTGACGCCGCCAAACTGTTCGCCCGCGCGCGGGACGCCGACGTGAAGGCCAAGCTGATCGAATATACCTCATCCGCCGTCGAGCGCGGCGCGTTCGGCTCGCCGACCTTTTTCGTCGGCAACGAGATCTTCTTCGGCAAGGAGCAGCTGCGCGAAGTCGAGGAAATGGTATCGGGAAAGTGAGATGAGCGAATGCCCAATAGCGAGTAGCGAATAGTCGAGCAGTATCCTTATCTATTCGCTACTCCCTATTCGCTCGCCTCCTCGGGCAACAACAAAGAAGGACAAATTCCCATGCGCGTTCTCGTGGTCGGCGCCGGTGCGATCGGCGGTTATTTCGGTGGCCGGATGCTTCAGGCCGGCCGCGACGTCACCTTCCTGGTGCGCCCGCGCCGCGCTTCCGAGCTCGCCTCCGTCGGGCTCGTGATCAAGAGCCCGAACGGCGACGTCACACTGAACAACCCGCCGACCGTGCAGGCCGACAAGCTGTCGGACAAGTTCGACGTCGTGCTGTTGAGCTGCAAGGCGTTCGATCTCGAGGATGCGATCAAGTCGTTTGCGCCCGCCGTCGGCGAAAAGACCGCGATCATCCCGCTGCTCAACGGCATGCTGCATCTCGATGCGCTCGACAAGAGGTTCGGCCCTCAGCATGTGCTCGGCGGTCTGTGCGCGATCGCGGCGACGCTGAACGAGAAACGCGAGGTGGTGCAGCTGCAGCCGATGCAGTCGCTCGGCTTCGGCGAGCTCGCCGGCGGCCTGTCGGACCGGGTCCGCGCGATCGCTGAAACCTTCTCGGCGATCAACGGCGCCAACGCCAGCGAGCATGTGATGCAGGACATGTGGGAGAAGTGGGTGTTCCTGGCCTCGCTCGCCGCCTCCACCAGCCTGATGCGGACCTCGGTCGGCAACATCCTGGCCGCGCCCGGCGGCAAGGATTTCCTGCTCGGCATCCTCGACGAATGCAGCGCGATCGCCGCCGACGCCGGCCATGGCCCGGGCGGCCCGTTCTTCCAGCGCACCCGCGGGCTCCTGACCACCGAGGGCTCGCCGATGACCGCATCGATGTTCCGCGACATCAAGGCGGGCCTGCCGGTCGAGGCCGATCACGTGATCGGCGACCTGATCGTGCGCGCCGACGCCGCCAAGATCCCGGTGCCGAAGCTGCGCACGGCCTACACGCATCTCAAGGCGTATGAGAAGCAGCGGGCCGGGTGATCTTGCAGCCCGGATGGAGCGGAGCGAAATCCGGGAGTCATCTCGCGGCAGATAGAGCGGCCCCCGGATTGCGCTTCGCTTCATCCGGGCTACGCATACTTGCAGCTACAAATGCGCCAGATAATGCGCGAGTGCGGTGATCTCTTCGTCGCTCAGCGGATAGGCGACATCGGCCATCGCGGCCTGGGCCCCGCCGGAGCGCTGGCCCGACTTGTAATCGTGCAGCGCCTTGACGAGATATTCCTCGCGCTGCCCGGCGATGCGGGCCACCGCCTTGGTGCCGGCAAACGTATCGCCATGGCATGAGGCGCAGCGACGGCCGGCGGCGGCCTGCTTGCCCTTTTCGGACAAGTCCGGATTGTCGTCCTTGCCGCCCTTGAACGGCGTCAGCGACGCGAAATAAGCGCCGAGATTGCGGATGTCGTCGTTGTTGAGCTGCTCGACGATCGGCTGCATCTGCTCGTTCTTGCGCGCGCCGGCGCGGAAGAACACCAGCTGCCATTGAACGTACTGGTCGAGCTGGCCGGCGAGCGAGGGAATGTTCTCGGTCTGCGAGATGCCGTTGTCGCCGTGACAAGCGGCGCAGATTTCGGCCTTCGCCTTGCCGGCGGCGACATCGGCGGCGTTGGCGGACGACGCAACTGCGATAGCCGCCGCGAACAGGATTGCAAGGGACGCAACACGCATTGCCAGTTTTCTCCACGGGTCATTGCCGGGCCTGGCCCGGCAATCCATCTGGCTTGCAGAAGGGTTTTTGTTTGGATGGATGCCCGGGTCAAGTCCGGGCATGACGAGTCTGTTCCGTCGTTGGGCTTGCCGAACCACGTAAACGCGGCTGCGGGTGCCTGATCGGCCACCGCAGCCCCGCATTGTTTCAACCGCTACTTCTTGCTGTAGCTGATGCGATAGATCGCACCGGCCCAGTCATCGGCGACGAGGATCGAGCCATCCTTGTCGAGCAGGATGTCGGCGGGACGGCCGAGATAGCCCTGGTCTCCCTGGATCCAGCCGTCGGCGAAGATCTCCTGCTTGGCGTTCTTGCCGTCGGGGCTCGCGGTGATCTTCACGATGCGGCCGCCCTGGTACTTATGCCGGTTCCAGGAGCCGTGCTCGGCGATCAGGATGCTGTTCTTGTAATCGGCCGGGAATTGGCTGCCGGTATAGAACTTCATGCCGAGCGGAGCGACGTGCGCACCGAGATTGTACACCGGCGGGGTGAACTCCGAGCACTTGTGACCCATCGCGAACTTGGTGTCCGGCAGGTTGCCCTGGTGGCAATAGGGATAGCCGAAGTGCTCGCCGATCTTCGAGATCATGTTGAGCTTGTCGCTCGGCAGATCGTCGCTGATCCAGTCGCGGGCATTCTCGGTGAACCAGTACTTGCCGGTGCGCGGATCGACGTCGCCGCCGACCGAGTTGCGCACGCCGAGCGCCCAGATTTCCGCATTGCCGGTCTTCGGATCGACGCGGCGGATCTGCGACACCGAGGTCGGCGGAATGCCGATGTTGAAGGGCGGTCCGAACGGAATGTAGAACCAGCCTTCCTTGTCGACGGCGATGTATTTCCAGCCATGCGCCGCGTAGGACGGCATGTCGTCATAGACCACCTTGCCGCTGCCGAGATTGTCGAGATTGGCTTCGGCATTGTCGTACCTGATCAGCTTGTCGACCGCGATGACGTAGAGCGCGCCGTCGCGGAAGGCGAGGCCGGTCGGCATGTTGAGGCCCTTGAGGATGGTCTTGACCTCTTTCTTGCCGTTGTTGTCCTTGATCGCATAGACGTTGCCGAGCCCGAACGAGCCGACGAACAGCGTGCCCTTGTCGCCCCAGGCCATCTGCCGGGCCGCGAGTACGTTCGAGGCATAGACCTCGATCTTGAAGCCCGGCGGCAGCTTGATCTTCTTCATCATCGCCGCGAGTTCGGAATCGGACGCGCCGGTCGGCGGACCGGACGGCGGGGCAAGGCCCTTCTGCGCTTCGGTCTCGTCGCCGAGGAACCAGTCATCCGGCGGATGGGTCCAGAATTCCTTGGTGCCCGATTCGTACTTCTTCAGCGCACGATTCTTGTCTGTCTGTTGTTGCGCACTGGCGAAGGTCGTCCCCGCCAGCAGCGCGATCGCCGCGAACGCAAGTATTGATCGATTGAAAGCGGATTTCATCGCGTCACTCCCCTACGCAAGCCGTTGCAGCTTGCCTGTTATTGATTTTGAACGCCCTGAGAGATGATGGTGGCGGTCTGTGAGGTAGGTCAGACGGCAAAATGGTAGCACATCCATCGACGCTGAAAAGCGCGTCCGCCGGTGTGCGCTGCGTCAAAACTAGTTGAGACGATATTTGAGACGAAATTTTCCTGAGCAGCCTGCCTGATAACAAGGCATTCTGCACCGCAGCGTGATATTCGAATGAAGCTAGCGCTCGTGATCGTCTCTATCGCGACGACAGGCGCGCCAGACCGAGCGCCTGCGCCTTGGCCTTCGACAGCGGCCTGAACAACACGCTGCGCCGCTGCCCGCTCGTGATCGCCGCGATCTTGAAGCCGTCATCGGCGGCGATGATGTCGCCGGTCCGAAGCGTCATGTCGTCCTCGATCGCAATCGGCGACAGGCCGGTAGACGCGCCGGCGCTGCACGAGCATTGCGGCACCATCTCGCGCTGGAAGCGGAATGCATTGGCGAGCGTCTTGTAGGTCTCGCCCGCTTCGGTTCTGGCGCTGTCGATATCGGAGCCGGAGTACAGCTTCACCTCGGCGGCGGGACAGGCCGCCTCGCATGCCTTGACGTCTGCCGTCTCGCTCACGCGCGGCAGCGGAAAGAAGCGGCCGTCGCAGGTCCTGACGCAGAAGTTTTGCTGGCCGCCCCGGTGCGACCGCGTCGTGATGTAGACCCGCGCTCGCGGCCGTTCGGCCGGCTCGAGGTCAGGCGCCGGCCCAAAGCCAGGCATGGGAGAGAAGCTGGGCGCCGGGGCATACGCCGAGTCGCTCGGCAATTGCTGCGCTGATGCGCCCGAACATGTCCAGACGCCGACGAGCACGACCAGCGCAGCAATGTTTGCGCGAGCCAAGCGGCGATTTAATCCGGGAGCCGGCTTCCAACTGATCGACATCGTTCACGCGTTTGCCGCGCCGGCAAAACCGGCGGCAACCATTCCAACGCCAACACAACCACAGATTTCTATCAGTTTTGAGAATGCAACGTTTGCCGGTTAACAAAAGCCGGAAAGCGCCACGGCGGGCCGCGGCATCTTGACCTCGCAATCACGCCTTGGAGATGCGGCGCGGGCCGGACAGCAAAAAGCCCGCGCCAATGGCAGGCCTTCATCAGACTGTCAGCTCGGTCAGCGAGAAATTTTGGAGCGGGCGAAGGGGCTCGAACCCTCGACCCCGACCTTGGCAAGGTCGTGCTCTACCACTGAGCTACACCCGCATCCGAAATGGCGGCGATCGCTCGCCGGCAACGGCAGACCTATGCCAAAAGCTGTCTGTGAATGCAACACAAGAGCGCGGTCCGAACCTCACGAAATCGCATGGTTTCTCTAAAAATTGACCCCGAATCGGCCGAAACCGGCTGCGCCGCCGATTTCTTTTCAGATTTCCGCCGGAACCGGCCTCAGGGCCATCTCGTCCCGGAGCGATTCGAGCCAGATCTCGAACCAGCCGGTCAGCGTCTGCGTCAGCTCGACGCGGCGGGGCGGGTCGCAATCGAACTTGGCCCACCATTCGATAAAGGCCCGGTTGCCGTCGATCACCGGGGTTACCTGCACCGTCGCGCTGAAATCCGTCACCGGCAAGGTCGGGGTGTCGACAAATTCGTAGGTCTGGAAGCGTTCGACGTCGGACTGCGCGAGCAGCCGCTGCCGGATCCGCCGCCCCCGGTACAGCACATTGCGCACGGCCCCGACGGTATCGCCGGATTTGCCGTCCTCGATCTCGCTCGTCCCCACGCCATGGACCCAGACCGGGTAATTGTTGAAATCGCGGATGATTTTCCAGACTTCGCCGGCCGGCTGCTCGAACACCGTGCTGTAATAGGCCTTTGCCACGGGCGCTCCCCTGCTGTCATGAAGGATCGCCATCATCGGCCGTTCCGCGGCACCAACCCACCCGATCTCCGATGGAACGGGACGGACGGCCAAGCGATTGAATTTTGCTGGCTGACTGCCATTTACGGAGCATGATCCCGGAAACCGGTTCCCACTTTTCCGGGATCATGCTCTAGCTGACAGAACGGCTGAACGTGCCGTTCCGGGCGTGTTAGAACGCCCCCGGATTTCCGACCTCAGAAGCAGGCGAGGACAACGTGACGATAATGGAGCAGGGCGGCCCCACGCCCGAGGCAGCGCCCGATCTGATCAAGGAGACGACGACCCAGACCTTCGTCAAGGACGTCATCGAGGAATCGCGCCGTCAGCCGGTCATGATCGACTTCTGGGCGCCGTGGTGCGGTCCATGCCGCCAGCTCACGCCGATCCTGGAAAAGGCGGTTCGCAACGCCAAGGGCCGGGTCAAGCTGGTCAAGATGAACATCGACGAGCATCCGCAGATCCCCGGCCAGATGGGCATCCAGTCGATCCCGGCCGTGATCGCCTTCGTTAACGGCCAGCCCGCCGACGGCTTCATGGGCGCGGTGCCGGAGAGCCAGGTCAACGCCTTCATCGAGAAGATCACCAAGGGCGTGCCGGCCGCCGGCGAGCCTAATCTCGCCGAGATCCTGGCCGAGGCCGACGCCGTGCTTGCCGAGGGCGACGCCGCCCAGGCCGCGCAGATCTATGCCGAGGTGCTGGCGCACGACGCCACCAACATCGCGGCCCTCGCCGGCCTCGCCAAGTGCTACGTCACGTCGGGTGCGATGGAGCAGGCCAAGCAGACGCTGGCGATGGTTCCGGAATCCAAGCGCAACGACGCCGCGGTGAAGGCGGTGCAGGCGGCGATCGATCTCGCCGAACAGGCGGAAGCGGTCGGCCCGGTCGCGGAGCTGGAACAGAAAGTCGCCGCAAACCCGCTCGATCATCAGGCTCGATTCGATCTCGCCACCGCGCTCAACGCGATGGGCAAGCGCACGGAAGCGACCGAGCAATTGCTCGCCATCGTCAGGCGTGACCGCAAGTGGAACGACGACGGCGCGCGCAAGCAGCTGGTGCAGTTCTTCGAGGCGTGGGGCGGCACCGATGAGGCAACCGTCGAGGGGCGCAAGCGGTTGTCGACCATCCTGTTCTCGTAAAGCACGCCCGTCACAGCAGCGGGACCGCAGATGCCGATCAATGCCGAATATCGCGGGCCCGGCGAGCTCCCGGAGGTGATCCCGGTGTTCCCGCTGCCCGGCGCGTTGCTGCTGCCGCGCGGCCAGATGCCGCTCAACATCTTCGAGCCGCGATATCTCGCGATGATCGACGACGCGCTGCGCGACGGCCATCGCCTGATCGGCATGATCCAGCCCGACGTGACGCATTCGCAGAAAGAGGCGAAGCCGGTCCTGTTCCGGATCGGCTGCGTCGGCCGCATCACCCAGCTCGCCGAATCCGGCGACGGCCGCTACATCCTCGAACTGACCGGCGTCGCGCGCTTCAAGGTGGTCGAGGAGCTGACCGTGCAGACGCCGTACCGGCAGTGCAAGGTCGACTTCTTCTCCTTCGCCGGCGACTTCACCGCGCGCAAGGGCGAGGAGGCCGTCGACCGCAAGGCGCTGCTCGAAGTGCTGGCCGATTTCCTGGAAGCCAACAATCTGAAGGTCGACTGGGAAGGCATCGAGTCCGCGCCCAACGAGGCGCTGGTCAATGCGCTGGCGATGATGTCGCCCTATGGTCCGGCCGAGAAGCAGGCGATGCTCGAGGCGCCGGACCTGAAGACCCGCGCCGAGATCCTGATCGCGGTCACCGAGATGGACCTCGCCAAGAAGCGCACCTCGGGCGACCCGCCGGTGCAGTAAGGCGCTTCGAGTGAAGCGGCTACCGGCTCGCGTGAAGGAAACGCGTCAAACCGAAAAGCTTCCCACCCATCAGCGATTGCGCAGCTGCTTGCGGCCGGTGAACATCGCGCGCACCAGGTTCTGACGCTGCAGCAAGCCGACCACGACGACGCCGAGCACGTGCAGCCCGACCAGCACCATGACCGCATCCGAGGCATAGGCGTGGGTGTCCTCGACCCACCAGACTCCGAAGAAGGTCACGGTGACCTCCATCGCGCCCGTGATTGTCGAGATCGTAAGCAGGAACAGCAGCGCCACCAGCATCACGGTGCCCGCCGGATTGAGCCCGATATAGCGCCCGGTGATGCCGCGGCGGAGATTCCAGATGTAGCGCGGCGCCGCGCGCAGGCGAACGCCGAGCCTGCCGAAACGCGCGTAGCGCGTGCCGGCAAAGCCCCAGATCAGCCGGAATGCCAGCAGGGCGATCACCGAATACCCCGCCACCCGGTGCACTCGGTCATAGGTGCTGGGCGTCACCCAGGCGACCAGGACGAGGATGGCGAGCGCCCAGTGCCACAGCCGCAGCGGCAGGTCCCAGACCTGCACGCTGGTCGCGCCGCGGGCGCCCGGCGCCGCCTTCGTCATCGCGCCTGCTTCACTTCGCGATCGTGTGCTTCAGGCTGAGGTCTTCCGGGCTGTAGAACAGCTCGTAGAGCTTGCCTTCCTTGACGCCGTACACCTCGTAGCAGGAGCCCTCGATTTTCGACCGGCGCACCTCGTAGCCGAGCGCCTTGGCCTTGGCTTCGGCCTCGCTTGCCGGCTTCCACGACGCCTTGTCGAGCTTGGTGCAATTCTTGTAGCCGTCGGCAAACGCCGCCGATCCGGTCAGCCCAAGAACGCTCCCAAATACGCATGCTGCAAGCGCAGCGCTCAAAATCACTCTCACGCGCATATCCCCTCCGTTGACAATCATACCCACAACGCCTTCGCGCAGGGCACATGCGTGAAGAATGCTGAGGCGATTGCCAAGTCAAGGAAGCGCCGCGACGGCTGGCTTTAGAGGAATTCTAACGGTCGCGAAAACCGCTTTGCGCTCCACGCGCAGTTTGGTTTTGGCGGCGTGCTGCGGCCTTACGCCTCATGCGTATCGCGGCCGCCCGGCGCAGCCCATCGATCAGGATGCGGCACCCGCCATGGCGAAACGAACCGCAGGCCGTTCGGCCGCTGCCGGGATTCGCCCGCCGATCATCTGCGCGACCTTCTCGCTCTGCACCGGCGGGCTGAAATGGAAGCCCTGCACTTCCACGCAGGCATCGGCGCGCAGGATGTCGAGCTGCTCCCTGGTTTCGACGCCTTCGGCCGTCGTGGTCTTGCCGAGGCTGACGGCAAAGCGCACGATCGCGCGCGCGATCCGGCGCGACTCGTCGGTCGCGCCCGAGAGCTCGGACACGAAGCTGCGGTCGATCTTGACCTTGTCGAACGGAAACTTCTGCAGAAAGCTCAACGACGAGTAGCCGGTGCCGAAGTCGTCGAGCGCGATCCGCACCCCCAGATCGTGCAGTTGGCTAAGCGCGGTAAACACCGCTTCGCTGTCCTGAATGATGGCCGTTTCGGTGACTTCGAGCTCGAGGCGCTCCGGCGAAATTCCGGCACTCGCCAGCGCGTGCACGATCACCGGGACCAACTCCGGACTCCTGAACTGCACGGGCGACAGGTTGATCGCGATCTTGAGGTCGCCCGGCCATTTGGCGGCCTCCGCACACGCGGTGCGCAGCACCCATTCCCCCAGCGGCACGATCAGGCCGGTCTCTTCCGCCAGCGGAATGAACTGCGCCGGAGATACCATGCCGCGGTGCGGATGGTGCCAGCGGAGCAACGCCTCGAAGCCGCAGGTCTCCCCGCTCGCGACATGGATGAACGGCTGATAGTGCAGCTCGAACTCGCCATTGGCGAGCGCACTGCGCATGTCGCGCTCGAGGCCGCGCCGGGCCTGCAGCAGCCGATCGAGCTCCGGCTCGAAGAAGCGGAACGAGCCGCGCCCGCCGCTCTTGGCCGAATAAAGCGCGAGATCGGCGCTGCGCAGCACCTCGTCCGAATCGGTGCCGTCGCGCGGTGCGATCGCAATGCCGATGCTGGTCGTGGTGGTCACCCGATGATCGCCGAGATCGATCGGCTCGCTGAGCGCCTTCCTGATCTTCTCGGCGAGCAGGCCCGCTTCCGTGACCGGATCGCCGACATAGTCGATCACCGCGAACTCGTCGCCGCCGAGCCGCGCGACCAGCGTCGTATCGCTGACGGATCTGCGCAAGCGCGCGGCCACCGACTTCAGCAGCGCGTCGCCCGCCGGATGCCCGAGCGTGTCGTTGACGTCCTTGAAGCGGTCGAGATCGAGCATCAGCACCGCAAGGCTCGGTCCGCCGCACCGGGCACCGGACAGCGCGCGCTCCATCCATTCCTTGAGCAGCACGCGGTTCGGCAGATCGGTCAGCGCGTCGTGCTGCGCCATATAGGTGATCTTGGCCTCGGAGCGCCGCTGCTCGGTGACGTCGCGATGCGTCGCCACCCAGCCGCCGCCGGGCATCGGCTGCCGCGTCACGCAGATCAAGCGGCCGTCGGCGAGCTCGTCGACCCGGCTGCTGATCTCGCCGGCCGGGAGCGCGTTCAATGTCGCGAGCACCTGCGTGGCGGCGCTGTCGCTGGTCTCGCCTTTGAGAATGCCGTTGGCGATCCGATGCCTGATGATCTCGCGATGGGACGTGCCGGGCAGCAGCAATTCCGGCGGCAGCCGGTACATCTTGGCGTAGCGATCATTGCAGACGACGAGGCGCTTCTCCGCATCGAACATGCAGAGGCCCTCACCCATGTGGTTGATCGCGGTATCCAGCCGGAACCTCTGCTCCTCCAGCTCCTTCTGCGACGCCTCGACCTGCTGTCGCGCCGACGAAAGCTGGCTGATGATCTCCTCGAAGCGGCGGGTGCGAAGCGCCAGCCGGCGATCCGCGAGCACGCCGACCAGGCTCATGCCGAGCACCGAGAGCGCCACGCCGGCGATCACGATAGCGAGGAAGGCCGGCGAGAGCGACAGGGCCGCCGGAGCCAGCAACGGATCCGGAACGATCTCGACCGCGCCCATCGCGGTGAAATGATGCGACACGATCGCAAGCGTCAGCAGCAGCGCCGCGGCGAGCGACATCCAGCGATCCTGATGGCGCACCGCGATCGCCAGCGCGGCGTAACCGAACAGCATGCCGAGCACCACGGAAGCCGCCACGAGATCGAGCGACCAGACCACGTGACCCGGTACTTCCAGCGCCCACATCCCGAGATAGTGCATGCTGGCGATGCCGGCTCCGATCACGGCGCCGCCGACCGGCGCGCGCCAGCGGCTGGAGTCGCTGGCGGCAAGGCCGAGGCCGCCGGAGGTCAGCATCATCGCCGCGGCGAGCGACAGCCCGGTGAGGACGATACCGTAGCCGGTGGGGATTCCCGGCTCATAGGCCAGCATGGCGATGAAATGCGTTGCCCAGATGCCGTAGCCGATCGCGGCGCCCGCGATCGCAATCCAGATCAGCCGTGTCCTCGCCTGCGATGCAATTGCGCGATGAAAAATATTGACCGCCACAATACTGGCGACGAAGCAGACCAGCCCGGCGAGCAGAACGAGCCGCCAGTCATGCTCACCTGAAAGGCACGTAAGAACACGAAACATGCGTCGGTCCATGGTTGTCCGTACGCACAGGCTAGGCTGATTGAATTGTCTTCTCGATAATATTCTGCAACTTTCAGTAGCATGGTTATCCGCGCGTAAGCCGATTCCGCACCGAAATTGATGGCTCCATAAATTTCACAGCGATGCGCGATCCGCGCGGCTCAGCCAGCCAGCGGAACGAGTACGGTTTCACCGGTTGCAACCAGCGAGGTTTCACCCAGCGCGTTCTCCGCAAAAAGTTCCGCGCGCGCGAAGACCTGCCTGCGCCCGGCACGCAATGTGGTTCCTTTGGCGATGAAGCAGCGGCCCAGCGCGGGCTTCAGGCAGTTCATCGAGAAATGGGATGCGGTGACGGAACCCGCGATCGACGCCGCGGCAAAGCCGCAGGCGGTGTCGAGCAGCGCCGCGATCATCCCGGCGTGCAGGTGTCCCGCATATTGGGTGAGATCGTCGCGCCAGGGCATCCGTAGTTCCACCGTGCCGGTGCCGGCGGTGACGACCTCGAAGCCGGCAAGCCGGTTGAAGGCCGCCGACGCGTTGGTCGCAACGAGACGTTCGAGATCGAAGCCCGGGCCAGTCGTCATGTAAAACTCCATTGCGGGGGCCGCCGTTCGAGATTCGCCCTGACGGCCTCGATGTGATTGGGCGAGCCGAGCAGAAGCGCCTGTTCGGCCGTTTCGGCCGCAAGTCCGGTCGCCGCATCGCGATCGGCTGCAAGATTGAGCAACCGCTTGGCGGCGCGGATCGCATCCGGGCTGCGGTCCGCGATCGCGCGCGCCGTCTCCAGCGCGGCCTCGCGCGGCTGTTCGACGATCCGGGTCGCGAAGCCATGACCAAGCGCGTCGTCCGCGGAAAAGACGCGCGCGGTGTAGGTGAGTTCACGGACCACATCCTCGCGCGCGAGATGACGCATCAGCTGCGTGCCGGCCATGTCGGGCACCAACCCCCATTTGGCTTCGATGATCGCAAGGCGCGTGCCGGGTGCGAGGTATCTGATGTCGGCACCGAGCATCAGCTGAAAGCCGCCGCCGAACGCAACGCCATGAACGGCGGCAATCACCGGCACCGGCAGCTCGCGCCAGAGCCACACCAGATGCTGCGCAAAGTTGGCAATGCCGTGGGTCCGACGGCCGAGATCAGCGAAGGGCAGGATGGATTCGCCCTCCGTCGTTGCGACCAGACGCTCCATGTCGAGGCCTGCGCAGAAGGCCTGCCCTTCGCCCGAGAGCACCACGGCGCGGAGCTTGCGGTTATCCGCGAGCTGCGCACCGATTTCGGCGATCGCGGCGAACATCGCCGGATCGAGCGCATTGAGCTTGTCCGGGCGGTTGAGCCTGACGTCCGCGACGCCATCGGCAATGCTGAGGCTGACGCGATCGGCCGTCATGCTCGCCCTCGCTAGTAGCCGGCGGCGGCGAGCGCCACGACGACGCTCATCGCCATCCAGCCGAAGTGGCGGAAGCGGGTCGCCACCGCGTTGGCGAGTGCCGCTACGCCGAACACGACACCGAGCGTCGCCACGATCCAGTGCCGCGCGGCATCGGAGGCCATCAGAGGCGCGGCGATCAGCAGCACGCCGCCGCCGATCCAGGCGACGGTGCCGGCCTGATAGACCAGGCGAAGCAAGAGCCGCAGCCGCGGCGGCTCGACGGTGGCGCGCGCGAATATCCTGGTCTCGCCGAGCACGCCATGGATCAGACTGACCAGGAAGGCGACGACGCCGGCGCCTTGCAGCAGAAGATCACGCATCGCGATGCCTCCATACACTACTGTATGGATATGATACCGGCCGCTGGCGCCTGTCAATACACTTGTGTATGGTGGGCCGCGCGGACGGGGAACCATGACGGAACAGCTCTCGGTCAAGGACTGGCTCGATCAGGGTCTGAAGACGCTGGCGCGACGCGGCTTCACGGCGCTCAAGGCCGAGCCGCTGGCCAAGGCCATGGGCGTTTCGCGCGGCAGCTTCTACTGGCATTTCGCCGACATCGGCGCCTACCGCGCGGCGATCCTCACCCATTGGCGCGAGGTCGCGGCCGAGCAGGTGATCGCCGAGCTCGAGACCATTCCGCAAGGCGGCGACGCGCTGGCGCTGTTGCTACGCCGTGCCTTCTCGGCGCGGCTGGCGCTGGAACGCGCGGTGCGCAGCTGGGCCACCGCGGACGCCGAAGCGCGCGCCGCCGTGCTCGAGGTTGACCAGCGCCGGATCGGCTATATCGAAAGCCTGCTGCGGCAGTCCGGATTCCCGGACGACGTGGCGCGCGGCCGCGCGCAGATCTTCTATTGGGCCTTCATCGGCTACGCGCTGTCCGAGCAGGCGCTGCCGAAGCCGCGTCAGCAGGCCGCGATCGACGAGCTGCTGCGGATGGCCAGGCGCTGACAGCTGACATTTGGATGTGCTACATCACGGCCAGTTCATTCTGACGCGTTTTCTTCACGCGAACCGGCGCCCACTTCGCTCGAAAACGCTCCAGTCGGAGACCGCAATGAATTCCACGACCGACCATCTCGAGAGCACCGCCGACCCAAAACTGCTCGAAATCCTGGTGTGCCCGATCACCAAAGGGCCGCTGGAATTCGACGCCGCGCGGCAGGAGCTGATCTCGCGCTCGGCCAAGCTCGCCTATCCGATCCGCGACGGCATTCCGATCATGCTGCCGGAAGAGGCGAGGAAGATCGATTGATGTAAGCGTAGCCCGGATGAAGCGCAGCGCAATCCGGGAAAGTCTCACCGCGGATAGTCTGCCCCGGATTTCGCTTCGCTTCATCCGGGCTACGAGGGCTAAAGCGCCTCGCCCTTCAGCAGCCGCGGCACCTCGCCTGACAGTCCCGCCGCCTGGCGGATGAACATCTCCTTCAACGGCGGCGCGCGATCGACGAGACCGAGGCCAATGTCGCGCACGGTGCGCAGCAGCGTCGATTCGTTGGAGAACAGGAAGTTCAGCGAGTTGGTGGCGACGCCCATCGCCATCGTGTCGAAGCGCCGCCAGCGCTGGTAGCGCTCGAGCACGTCGGCCTGGCCGAGGTCCATGCCGAGCCGCGCCGCATCGACCACGACCTCGGCAAGCGCAGCGACGTCCTTCAGGCCCATGTTGAGCCCCTGCCCCGCGATCGGATGGATCACATGCGCGGCGTCGCCGATCAGCGCCAGCCGTTCGGCGATGAACGAGCGCGCGACGAAATAGCCGAGCGGGAAGGCGCGCGGCTTGTCGAGCGGCTTGATCTCGCCGAGATGCAGGCCGAAGCGCTGCTCGAGCTCGGCGTGGAATTGCTCTTCGTTCAAGGCGACGATGCGCGCGGCATCGTTGCGCGTCTCGGTCCACACCAGCGACGAGCGATTGCCGGTCAGCGGCAGGATCGCGAACGGCCCCGCGGGCAGGAAATGCTCCTCGGCGCGGCCCTGATGTTCACGCTCGTGCCCGACCGTGACCACGATGCCGGACTGGTCGTAGTCCCAGCCATGGGTCGCAATCCCGGCGCGCTCGCGCAGCTTCGAGCGGGCGCCGTCGGCGGCAACCAGCAGGCTCGCATCGATCACGGTGCCGCCGGCCAGCGTAACGCCGACGCCGTCGGGCCGCGACGCGAAGCTCGACACCGCGGCGGCACGCAGCTCGACGCCCTCGGCCTCGGCACGGCTCGCGAGCGCATCGATCAAATAGCGGTTCTCGACCATATGGGCGAACGGCTCGCCGGGCGCGACATTGCCGGCGAAGGTCAGGAATACCGGGCGCGTCGCGTCCTCCAGCTTGGAGTCGGTCACGACCATATCCGTGATCGGCTGCGCCGTCGGCGCCACCTGGCCCCAGACGCCGAGGGTCTCAAACAGCCGCCGGCAGGCCGCCACGATCGCGGTCGCGCGCGGATCGCGGCTCGGGCGCTGGCTCAGCGCCGGATCGGCCACGATGACCGGGATGTCGGGCCCAAGCCCCTGGCGCAGCGCCACGGCCAGCGCCAACCCTGCAAATGCGCCCCCGCAGATGACAATACTTCGCTGTGCCGGCATGCGATCCTTGCTCGATTACGCCATCAAAGGAGACTTGCTACCTGATATTAGCTGGGCGAAACAGAGTTTAGAAACAAGGGCGGCTAACAGCCCCAATCGTCATTCCGGGGCCTATCCATGTCCAAGAGCCTGATCGACCTGCTGTCCATCCTCGATCTCGAGCAGCTCGAGGTGAATTTGTTCCGCGGCAACAGCCCGAAGACGAGCTGGCAGCGCGTGTTCGGCGGCCAGGTGATCGGCCAGGCGATGGTGGCGGCCTGCCGCACCGTCGAGGGCCGCCTGCCGCACTCGATCCATTGCTACTTCATCCTGCCCGGCGATCCGCAGATCCCGATCATCTACCAGGTCGAGCGGCTGCGCGACGGCAAGAGCTACACCACCCGCCGGGTCACCGCGATCCAGCACGGCAACGCGATCTTCTCCATCATGGTGTCGTTCCATGCCGAGGAGGAGAGCAACTTCAATCATCAGGAGAAGATGCCCGACGTGCCGCCGCCGGAGAAGCTGACCGCGGAGGAAGTGTCGAAGCAGCCGATGTTCAAGGAGATGCCGGAGTTCATCCGCCGCTATTACGAGAGCGACCGGCCGATCGAGCTGCGCCCGGTCGAGCTCGGCCGTTATTTCGGCCAGAAGATCGACGACGGCCGCATCCATGTCTGGATCCGCACCGCGGCCAAGCTGCCCGACGATCCCGCGCTGCATCTGTGCGCGCTCGCCTATGCGTCGGATTTCTCGCTGCTCGATGCCGTGATGGCGCGCTACGGCCGCACGCTGTTCGACAAGCGCATGATGCCGGCGAGCCTCGATCACGCGATGTGGTTTCATCGCCCGTTCCGCGCCGACGAATGGCTGCTCTACGCCCAGGATTCGCCGAGCGCGCAGTCCGGCCGCGGCCTGACACGCGGCCTGATCTTCAAGCCCGACGGCACGCTGGTAGCATCCGTCGCGCAAGAAGGTTCGGTGCGCGAGCGAAAGGCGTAGAGCTCACGCTCGAACAGAGCCGGTCGGCACGATGCAATCGCGCTTACTGGCCGGCGTAGGAGCCGCGCTCGGTCAGCGCGAATTGCGAGACGAACCAGTTGCCGTACCAGCGCAGCACCCACGGAATCGGGATCAGGAAGCCGCAGGCGATCGTGAACACGATGGTTCGCCACAGCACCTCGATGCCGGACGCATTGAAGCTGACCTCGCGGCGCGTGCCGTCGATGTTGCGGCAGATCCAGCGCATCCAGGCGGTCAGCACCCAGGCCCAGCCGATGATGGTGATGGCCGAGACCACCATCGCCACGTACCAGCCGACATAGGCGACCGGGCTGCCCCTGAACGAGATCGGCAGATCCTGGCCGCTCGAGCTGAGATGGCCGATGATCCAGCGCACGATCATCCAGCTCAGGAAGCCCTGCAACAGCAGCGAGAGCAGCGTCACGATGTTGCTGTTGGCCGCGCCGGCATAGGTCAGAAGGCCGAGCACGATGAAGACCCACCAGATGTCGAGCGGCTGCCCGGTGAAGGCGAAATGCGGCCGGCCCGGCACGCGGATATAGGGGATCGCAAAACGGTACAGGCCGGTCGCGGTCCACGGCGCCGGGATGACGAGAATCTGGCCGATGAACATCAGGAGGCTGCGGCCGAACAGGCCCCAGATCGGGAAGTCGGCGGACAGCGTGCCGCCGCTATAGCTTCCAGACGCCACCACCGGCGGCGGTCCGCCGGCCTGCGGAAATGCCGGCGGCGCGCCGGCGCTCGGGACGAGGCCCGGAATCTCCCCGGCCTTTTGCCAGCCGGCCATGCCCTCGGTCCACACCAGGGTGTCGGCCCCCACCATGCCCCGGGTGATCAGGTCGCGGAGCTGGGTTTCAGGCAAGGGGCCCTTTTGCTGGCCTTCGGATGCATAAAACCAGTTTCGGTTCGACATTTCTTGTTTCCTCAGGCGCGCGCGCAGGGACGCGCGATAGGCGAAACGAACCAGCAAGAGCGCTGGCCGGGGCGGGAAAGCCACATTGTGGCCGAGCGTTTCCATTCCGTACAGTGAGGGAGCGCACGCGCTGCGCATGTTTTCCGCTTCAACCTGCAAGTTTTTTATGCCATTTGCCCAGAAAGCTGCCAGATTTGGCGGACGCGAAGTGCCGCTCGGGGATGGCAAATTGCCGCTCCGGGAGGCAGCAGGTGCCGGCTCACGGGACGGCAAGTGCCGCTCCGGGACGGGCGCACACGGAAAACCTCAAGGGAATGAAGGCCTGAACCATGAAACTCGTCGTCGCGATCATCAAACCGTTCAAGCTCGATGAGGTACGCCAGGCGCTGACCGCGATCGGCGTCCACGGCATGACGGTGACCGAGGTGAAGGGCTATGGCCGCCAGAAGGGCCACACCGAGATCTATCGCGGCGCCGAATATGTCGTGAACTTCCTGCCCAAGCTTCGGATCGAGATCGCCGTCGATACCGAGCTCGCCGACAAGGCGGTCAGCGTCATCACCGAGCACGCCCGCACCGGCCAGATCGGCGACGGCAAGATCTTCGTGACGCCGATCGATCATGCGCTGCGCATCCGCACCGGCGAGACCGACAACGACGCGCTCTGAACCCTGGAGCATGATCCCTCGCGACAAACGCGGAAAGCGTTTGCGCGGAGATCATGCCCAAACAAAACGATCGAGATCATCGCCGGCAACGACGCCGGCGCACGCCACAACCGCACACCAAGAAACCACGACCGCCGGGGAATGATGATGGGGGCACGAGCTCTTCGTGCAGCGATATCAGCTGCGCCGATCACTGCTGCAATCCTGTTCGCGCAAGCCACGCCGGCCTTCGCGCAAGACTCGGCATCCAGCGCCGGCGTCAACGCCGCCGACACCGCCTGGATGATCGTCGCCACCGCGCTGGTGCTGATGATGACGATCCCCGGACTGGCGCTGTTCTACTCCGGCATGGTGCGCAAGAAGAACGTGCTGGCGACGATGGCGCAGAGCCTCACTGCCGTTGCGCTCGTCTCGATCCTCTGGGTCACCTTCGGCTATTCGCTGAGCTTCGTCGGCGACGGTCCTTGGCTCGGCTCGCTCGATCGCTGGTTCCTGGCCGGCATCACCATGGACAGCATCAATCCGGCGGCGAAGACCATCCCCGAAGCGCTGTTCATGCTGTACCAGATGACGTTCGCGATCATCACGGTGGCGCTGGTCGCAGGCTCGGTCGCCGACCGCATGCGGTTTTCCGCCTATGTACTGTTCTCGATCGGCTGGTTCATCTTCGCCTATGTGCCGCTGGCGCATTGGGTGTGGGGCGGCGGCTTCCTCGCTTCAGCGGGCGTGCTGGATTTCGCCGGCGGTCTCGTGGTGCATCTCTCCGCCGGCATCAGCGGCCTGGTCGCGGCCAAGGTGATGGGCAACCGGCACGGCTATGGCCATGACAATTTGTCGCCGTTCGACCTGTCGCTCGCGGTGGTCGGCACCGGCCTGCTCTGGGTCGGCTGGTTCGGCTTCAACGGCGGCTCGGCGCTCGCGGCCAATTCGCGCGCGGTGATGGCGATCACCGCCACCCACCTTGCGGCCTGCGCCGGCGCGTTGACCTGGGGCGCGATCGAATGGGCGACGCGCCGCAAGCCGTCGGTGCTCGGCATGATCTCGGGCGCGGTCGCGGGGCTCGGCACCATCACCCCGGCATCCGGCTTCGTCGCGCCGTGGCACGGCGTCATCATCGGCATCATTGCCGGCCTGGTCTGCTTCTGGGCCTGCACCTGGCTGAAGCATCGCTTCAAGTACGACGACTCGCTCGACGTGTTCGGCGTGCACGGCATCGGCGGCCTGACCGGCACGCTGCTTGCCGGCGTGTTCGCGGCCTCGGCGATCGGCGGCACGTCCGGCCTGCTCGAGGGCAATCCGAGGCAGCTGCTGATCCAGCTCTACGGCGTCGCGGCTACCTTTGTCTGGTGCGGCGGCGTCACCTTCGTGCTGCTCAAGCTGGTCAGCGCCTTCGTCCCGCTGCGCGTTTCGATGCAGCAGGAGCTCGAAGGTCTCGACATCTCCCAGCACGGCGAGGCGCTGCAGTAAGCCGTCCGGCTCGCCCCGTCCCGAACGTCGAGCCAGTTCCGGCTTGCGCGACACATAAGTGTATGGTTATGTGTCGTCATGGTCGACACCGACATATTCAAGGCTCTGGCCGATCCGACCCGCCGCAAGGTCTTTGAGAAGCTGGCCGGCGGCAGCCTGAACGCCAGCGCCTTGCGCGACGGACTGGAGATCAGCCAGCCGGCGATGTCGCAGCATCTGGCGGTGCTGCGCGCGGCAGGGCTGGTGCGCGAGCAGCGGCAGGGCCGCTTCGTGAATTATGAGGTCGACCCGGACGGCATCGCCAGCATCGGGACCTGGCTCGCCCGCTACCGCGCCTATTGGCCGAAGCGCATCGAAGCGCTCTCCGACCTGCTGAAGGACATGGATCAATGAGCGACGCAGTTGAGCCTGATCATGCCGACGCCGACCTGGTGCTCGAATACGAGCTCGATGCACCGCCTGAAAAAGTGTGGCGCGCGGTGACCATTCCGGCCCTGCGCGAACGCTGGCTCCCGGATTGCGATCTCGCGGACGCTGAACCCCTCTCATCGATCGCTGGCGAAGAGGTGCGCTTCCGGCTGCGCGAGTCCGAGCCGCCGTTTCGCGAAAGCCATGTCACCTTCCGGATCGAGCCGAACGAGGCCGGCGGCACCCGCTTTCGCATCATCCAGCAAGCCTGCGACATCAGGGGAAAGCAGCCGCAACCGGCCAACAGCAACAACCGCTGCCTGATGCGCGCGGCCTGATCACAAACCTCGTCACCCCCCTGAAACTTCATCACCTGCAGCAATGGAGGTCGCCGATGCGCGACATGATGCAACTCGTCCCTATGGTCGTCGAACAGTCGAGCCGCGGCGAACGTTCCTTCGACATCTATTCCAGGCTCCTGCGCGAGCGCATCATCTTCCTGAACGGCGAGGTCAATGATGCGATGTCCGGACTGGTCTGCGCCCAGCTGCTGTTCCTCGAAGCCGACAACCCCAACAAGCCGATCAACCTCTACATCAACTCCTATGGCGGCGTGATCACCAGCGGGCTTGCAATGTACGACACCATGCAGTTCATCAAGGCACCGGTGCACACGCTGTGCATGGGCACGGCGCGCTCGATGGGATCGTTCCTTTTGATGGCCGGCGAGCCCGGTCACCGCGCCGCGCTGCCGAATGCAAGCCTCCACGTGCATCAGCCGCTCGGCGGCTTCCAGGGTCAGGCGTCCGACATCCTGATCCATGCCACCGAGATGCAGGAGACCAAGCGGCGCATCATCCGGCTCTATGCGCAGCACTGCGGGCGCACCGAAGCCGACGTGGAACGGACCCTGGATCGCGATCACTTCATGTCCGCGCAGCAGGCGCTCGAATGGGGATTGATCGACAAGGTCTTCGCCGAACGCGACGCCGCCGAAAAACGTGATCCGGTGCCGCGCTGATCTTCGTCGCTGGAGCGGCCAAACCGTTCATGACAGCGCCATCGATTTAGGCTTCACCTCGGCATGCTGCACCGTGACCCGCACGGCATCGGGACGGCTCGATCCTCCGCGCCTGCCGCCGCCGCGGTGGTCGATCAGGCGCGCGACGACAGCGCGCCGCGCATGACGAGGCGTCAGCGAATGGTCGGCGTTCGGCAGCGTCAACCGCGTCACTCCAGGGATGCTTGTGAGCCGTTTGCCGTCCTGACCAAAATGCCGTGCGATCTCCTGCAGGCTGAGATCGCCGTCCGAGGTGACCATGAGGACGCGCACGCCGCGGCTGCAAAGCTCGCGCATCCAGCGCTCGACACGGTTACGACCAAGCAATGCGGACGGATGCATCGCCGACAGCGTCGACTTGACGGCTTCCAATCCGCGCCGCACCAGCCGCCTGGCGCTACCTGACACTGGCAGCTTCCAGGCGAACTTGGTCGTCATCGCAGACCCCTCCGCCGGACCGATCTGCTGCTGGCTTCCGCGATTCGCCTTGGAGGCTTCGTATGCTTTCCAGGCCGTAAGCTCCAGCGCGTAGGAACTGTTCCAGGCAAAGCAGAGCGGGTTGATCATGGTCAGGGCGCGGACGCGGCGGTCCGCGCGCGCCGTGTGAAGAGCCTGGAAGGCGCCCGAGCATGTGCCCACAAGCTCGACTTTGGCAAAGCCAGCCCGCTGCATCCAGTCAATCGCCGCGCCGACGTCGAAGCGGGTGCGGGAATCGTAGAGGAACAGACGATTGCTCCCGGGATCGTCGCTCAGGCCGAGGCCCGGCAGGTCAATGCGTAGCGACGCCACGCCGGCGGCGGCAAGCTCGCGCGCCGCCTCGACCGTGCCGCGCGCCCAACCGACATGCGGCACGCCGCCGGAGTTGAGGAAGATGACCGGATCGGCCGCAGCATGGCTGTCACGTGGCCGGGTCAGCACGCCACAGATCAATGGCGCCTGCCTGATCACAACCGGTTCCTCCGTGTAGTGCGATCCCTCCAATAGCTCGCGGCCGGTCAAGGATACGACGCCCTGAGCTACGCCGGCGACGGCCCGGTCGGACAACCAATCCGCCCAGCAATCGACAACGTCGGCCGGGATCCGGTTCGCGGTCGGGTCGCACATGAGCAGGTGATAGTCCTTGAACTCCGCGATTGTCGCGCCTTCGAAAGAAGTTTGACCGTCGCGGATGTCAGAGCCTGCCAACGGCTTTCCGTTCGCGATCAAAAGCATCGGCAGGGGCGGAAGGGCCGCGACGGCCCGCCGCCAATCCAGCCTCGACAGATCGGCGAGCGTCTCATGCGAAAGCCGGAAGCCGACGGCCTCGCGTCCCTCGGCGAACGTCGCGTCGCTTACGGCGCTCTTCGCGAGCGACCCATCGATCACGCGCGACATCGCGGTGATTTCGCGCACATAGGTCTTGCCGGAACTCGGTGGCGCGAGCAGCGCGAGGCCTGCCACGTCGTCCCGCCCCGCCGCAGCGAGCGGGGCCAGCAGCGCGCCGAGACGGAAGCCGGCGAGGATGACATCCTCCACGCCGCAATCCCGCTTCAACCGGTCGATCGCCGCGCCGATGCTTGCGGTCCAGGCCATCACCCGGCCCGGCGCCGAATGGTCGCCGGCGGCGTTGCCGCAGCCGGGATAGTCAAACAGCAGGACAGGCAGGCCCGCCGCGGCCGCCTTGTCGGACAACAGCTTCAGGAATCGGCGACTGCACAGATCCTCATGACCATGCGCGCCGGCGATGACAACGCCCCGCCGCCCCTTCGCTCCGTTCAGCCAGCCGATGGTATCGGCAAAGACAACTGGTTTCATGTCATGCTCCCGGCGGACTCCTTTGTCCGCACGACTTCCAATTCTTCCGCTCTCGGCACCTCGTAGCTCGCGTCGCGATCGGCATTGAGCGCCGTCACCGCGCCGCCAGGGGTCGCCAGGGGCGGACCGTCAAGGCCGACCTCCCGCTCGATGCCCGGCATCAGGTGGAAATTGTTCTCCGTCGGAACGAACCGATCATCCTGGATGGAGACGTGGTAGGCCGCGCGTTTGCAGGCCAGCCGCAGCCGCCACGCGTCCTTCCGACGCACCAAACTCACAGTCAGGCCGACGTCGCGCCGCGCGGTCATGACATCCGGCAGCACATGGAAGGCCTCGGCAAAGACCTTGCCGTCATCGCCTTCCAGTTTTGCAACGGTGACTTCATGTCCGGGCGGCCCGAAGCGATAGGCGTAGGAGATATCGAAAAAGGCCCCGAGCACCGAGAAGGCCGAAAGCGACAGGCCGCCGTGCGCCGGCACGCTGACCGGTCGGCGCGCTGACACCACCGGCGTGACGCCGTCCCGCAGACAGGTCAGCGATAATGTCGCCCGAACGGTCTTCGCGGTATCGTTGACGGCATGGACGGTCAGCCCGTTGACGCCCTCGTCGCTCAGGATCAGCCGTAGCGGGGCAAATGCGCGCCTCAGCCCGTGCCAGACGGGCTTAGGCCGGCCGGTCGAATCGACCACGCCCCAACCCGCGCCCGGCCGCAAGTCCTTCCAGAAGAACAGCAGCGCTCCTGCCGTCGGCGAACAGGGTCTGCGCCATTCGTCGATGGTGCGCTCCACCACCTCGGTCGTCACCGCACGGGAGAGTTCGAGATAGCGTCTGGTATTTTCGATGCGCAGCCGGCGCGCGTCGACGGAAAAAAGCGTTTCCAGATAGTGCTCGCGCACATCCTCGAAGTCCCACGACGCGCCGACGTCGCGCGGCACACCCGCCTTCCAGCGCGGATCGTGCACCGGCGGCACCGGCAGATGCGCATCCAGCGTTGCCTGGTCAGGCACATTGGCAAAGGCAAGGCATTCGCTCGCGAAGCGCACTTCGGCCCGGCGCGCGTCATCCAGCGGGCGGCAATAGGCGCCGACCCCGTAATAATGCATCGGCCCGCCATCAGCCGTGAAAGGCAGGTTGCCGCCGGATGGCGATGACGTCACAAGCACCACGTCGGGACGCTTCGCTTCGGCGATGGGGCGCACCACCTTGTCGAACCAGGGCGTCGGGTCCATCGACATCGGCAAGCCCATCATCGCCGCCTGCTGCGCCACCTCGCTGCCGCCGCACAGGACGGCGAGTGACGGCGAATGCCTGAGCCGCCCGAGCAAATTCCCGACCTCGCGCGAGAGCGACGCCTGCCAGGCTTCGTCCTTCGCCGGATAGTCGAAATTGGCGAGCATCAGGTCCTGCCAGACCAGGATGCCCATCTCGTCGCAAAGCTCGTGAAATGCGTCGCCCTCGTAGACGAACGTGCCGCCGACCCTGAGCATGTTGACGCCCGCCCGTCGTGCAAGATCGAGGTCGCGCGCGATCTCTTCGCGTGAGGACGGCAGCCGCACCAGGTCGGACGGCGTCCACACCGAGCCGCGACAAAAGACGGATACGCCGTTGACGACCAGCCGAAAGCCGCGTCCGTCGGTGCCGCGATCGATCTCGATATGCCGGAAGCCGACGCGGCCGAGCGTTACTCGCATCGAGCCGAGCGTGACGACAACCTCGTGCAACGCCGGATCGCCATGGCTGCTCGGCCACCATGGCGCAACGTTCGCAATATCCAGTTTCGCCGTCAGCCGCGTCGCTGTCTCTGAGATCAGTGCGGCGACAGCGCCCGCACAGGCGACCGTGGCCGGCGCGTCATCAAACGGCTCGACCAGCGTGATCGCGATGGAAAGATGCCCTGTTGTGCCGGCGAGGTCGGCCTGCATTTGCACATCGCGCACGCCTTGCCGGTTGGTACCGCGGATCAGCTTGATCGGTCGCCATGGTCCGACGATGTCGAAGCCAGGGGACCAACCCGGCATATGACCGATCAGCGTGGTCCGTACGAGCCTCAGCCGCTGATCGTCGATCATGCGCGGCCGCCAGCGCGCACGCGGACCAGTCAGGGTTTCCAGATGGCGGTCGAGGCTGCGGAATGCGATGGCCAGTTGCTCGCCGCCGGCAAGCGTCAGGGCCACATCATGGCGCTCGAACATCGAGGTCGAGGACAGCACGAGGCGATCGTCGAGCCAGACCTCTGCAACCGTCGCCAAGCCGTCAAATACGAGACGGGCCGGGCCGGTGACATCGAGCCGGCGACGATACCAAACGTCCTGGTCGTGCAGCGGAGTGGGATGGTTGCGGTCCCAGCGGCCAAGCCGTTCCAGTGCAGCAGCGGCCGTGCCGGGGCACGCCGCCTCGAGCCATTCGGCGCTGCCGTCGATCGCCGCCGGAGACGCCCACGCGCCGGCCGGCGAGACGACCATGCACCAGCCGCTGTCCAGAGGCTCGGCCGTGTCGGTCGTCGACACCAAAGCGTCCATACACATGCATTCCCATGACCGGAAGGCCGGTCCTACGCTGCCTTGCTGGCGAGATCCGCCATGCGACCGTCCAGAGCGTTCATCACCGTTTGCCAGGCCTTGGCCATCGGCCCGATGGCGTCCGCGAGCCCATCGAACCGATGCCGGGCCATGGCGCGGGCGAGCTTGAATTGCATGACCTTGGCGCCCTCGGCGATTGTCGCGGCGGCTTCGACCGCCTCGGCCAGACCGGTCTCGCCGTGCCGTCCCAGCCATTCCAGATGACTGGAGAGGAGTTCGAAATTGGCGCCCACCTGCCGCAACGTGTTGAAGGCGTAGACGTGAAAATACTCCGGTGACCGGGCGGCCAGTGCCTCAGCATGGCCGCCGAACACGGCCGCATAGGCATCGAGCGGATTGCGCTTCGGCCTCCGCCGCAGATGCTGCGCGAGGATTTCCGTGGCCGCACTGACCGGATCGCGCGAGGGGCGCGTGGTGTCGAACTTGACGAACTCGGCATAGGGAAACAGCGGCAGGCCGCCGGCCGGCGCGCCGTTGCGCTGCTCGAAAATGCCATCATAGTCCTCGCCGTCCAGGGCGAAGTAGCCGTCGTTGTGGAAGTAGGCCATGTGGCGGCGCCCGGGAACGAGCACGTTGACGCCGATCGTCGTCTTGGAATGGCCACTGCGATAGGTGATGCCCTTCGTGTCGGGCAGGTAGAAAGCATCGACCTCGACCAGCGGCAGCCGCCCGCGCTCGATCTGATTGAGAACGTGCGCCTCCAGACGATCGAACACGGACAGTTCCTGGATATCCAGGCCGGCCAATCGCTGCAGGTCGGCCGTCGGGAACTTGAAGAACGTGAACTGGTCGCCTTCGAAATCCTGCGCCACGGTGAAGCCGAGCGCAGCGACCGGGTCATTCCCGTTCGCATGCATGACCTCGATCAGAAGATCGACATAGCAGTTGGTTTGCGGCCATCGCCGCTCCGCGTCGTGGAGCAGGTGCGGTTTGTAGTCGGCCGGATCGAGCCCGGCGATGGCACTCTGCATTTCAGTTGCCCCAAAGCGTGTCGCGCACGGAAGCCGGCCATGCCTCGACCTCAGGCCCGTGGTGGCGGAACAGCGCGAGCGCCACGCGCTCCAGCCCGAAGCCGACGCAGGCTGAGTGGCACAGGCTGCCATCCGCGAATTTGAGGCCCCAGGTCTGGCCAAAATGGTCGCGATGATAATTGAAGGACAAGCAGGCCGTCGGTTTCTCGATACTGGTTACCGGGATCAGCAGCTCGAACTTGAGTCCCTCGTCGCGCTGGTTGTTGGCCATCATCTTGCCGCCGCGACCGAAGAACGGATCGTTGGCGAGATCAACCTCGCAGGGCAGGTCGAGGGATTCGATCATCGCCTTGCCGCGCTCCAGCCAGCTTTCGCGGAAGGCGCACACCTGCTCGGCCGTTCCGATGCGGACGAATTCGCGCATGCGGAACAGCTGCATGCGCGCGGGATCCTTGGAAGGCTCATGACGGAAGCAATAAGAGGAAAGCTCGAATAGCACACCGTCATCCGGCACCGGACCACGCGCGGCAACGGTCGGATAGAGCGGATAGCAGGCGGCTGGCGTCAGCACGACGTTCGTCGCCTGCTGCAGTTCGGTCCAGTCCTCCCCCGCAGCCATCATACCGAGAAGCTGCGCATGCTCGCGCTCACCGCCCATGAAGGAATGCACGCAGCCTGCAAGCTGCGGGAAGCTTTTCATATAGCCACTGCCTTCAAGCGTGGCGCGGCTCATGCCCGGTGGGAAGTGGATGCGGGTTGCCTTGTCTGGCGCTCCGATGCTGGTCACGAGCCGCTCAAAGCGCTCGATCACGTCTTCGAAAACGCCGGAGCGGCCATAAAGCCCGTCTACTCCGGTCTTGAACAGGATGCTCTTGTCGAACAGGGTGTCGAGCAGGCTCTTGGCATCGAACGTCTTGGCGTCCATCTCAACCTCTCAGGCTGGTGTCAAAGCGGCTCATCAGCAGGAGCGTCGCGGTGTTGGAAAGAATACGGTCGTTCGAAATCATCAGCGGCGCTGAGCTCACATCGCGCAGGTGTCTGCCGACGCTGAACGGCGTGCCGTTCTTGTAGCCGACGATGCCGTTGACCAGCATGGCGAGCCGCACGATCGCCCCAGCCTTCTCGCTCGCAGCGACCTTCAACGCGTTGATCTCGGCGGTAAAGCCAATCGAGGAGAGCGCGTCGTCATTGCCCTTGGCCGCATCGAAGCGGTCAATCGCGGCCGTGAGATGACCCTTCATCTCCTGAAGCAGGGCGGCCGCCTCGGCGAGCCGAAGCGCGCCCGGCGGCAGATTTCCGTCCGCCTGCTTGCGCGCCGCTGCCTTGACGAATGCTTGCGCGCGATTGAAGGCGTCGGTGGCGATACCGAACCAGGTCGCCGCCCAGAAGATATGCGAGCTCGCCAGCATCGACTGTGCCGCGATCTCCGAGAACGGCTTGGGGAAGATCTGCGCCGCGTCGCCATGCGCGACGAGATGGAAACCGTCCGAACAGGTGCCGCGCATTCCGAGCGTATCCCATACGGAGGTGCGCTCCAGCGTGCGGTTCAGGTCCGCGGGAATGACAACCATCACCTGATCGGAGCTTGCCGCGTCGGGAGCGCGCCGCGCCGTGGCAAGAATCGCGTCGGCGTGGCGGCCGTAGGAAATAACGGTTGCTTCCTTTGTCAGCGAGAAGCGGCCGTCTGCCACTTCGACCGCACAGATCGAATTGCGCAAATTGCCGCCGATGCCGGCTTCCGTGGTCGCCGAGGCCATCAGCAACTGCTCCGCCGCAATGCGGCGCATATAGGCCAGATGCCAGTCGCTGGCGCCGCCATGGCTGACGAAGCTCGACGTCTTGATCTGGTGCATGGCGTAGATCATGGCGCTCGAGCCGCACGCCTGGGCGAGCTGAACGATCAGCTCCGCGATCTCCATCGTGCCCAATTCCTCCCCGCCATGCTCGACGGGAATCGCGACGCCGAGCAGGCGCTCGCGCTTCAATGCTTCGATGGTATCGGCCGGGAAGCGGCCCTCACGGTCTACCGCATCGACCTGCTGCGCCGCGACCTTGGCGACCCGATGCATGCGCTCGGCCGGCGTGGCGGCAGAGGCCGGCACGGGCTCTATCTTTCTCACCACGCTCATGGTTTTACGCCGCCCGCTGTGTCAGCCGTGAAACGGCGTCCGCGACGTTGGCGAGCGACGAGAAGGTCCGTCGCGTGAGCATCGCTTCGGGAAATTCGATGTTGAACTCTTCCTCAAGCGCCAGCATTACCTGCACCGTGGCGAACGATGTCAGCCCTGCGTCATAGAGATTCGTGTCGTCGGTGATTGTGTTGAAATCCAGCGAAATCATCGGCTGCTGCTCGAGCAGCGCGCGGATACGTTCAATCATTGGTTGCCCCACCTGTCATTGAAGTTCTTATGCGGCGGCAATAGCGCAACGACGGCAACCGCGGCGTTAACGCCGGAACTACAATGCTACAGACAGCTAACGATCCGTAACGAGCGTCCGCAAAAGTCCGGCATTTGCCATCCTGGCGGGCGTACCTGATGCGAGCCCTTGTCCGCTTCGCGCAGAACGACGCGGCGAGGTGCCCGCAAATGTCTTTGCGCCGGTCCTGTTTCGGGTGGGAACCCAAACAAGCCGATGAAACCCAACATCAAATTCCCATCGCGCAACCGTCCGGCAGACGCGAATGGCGACATGATCGAGAGAGTGGCCGCGGACCGCGGGGCGGGCCCGGAAGCCCTCGCCGGATACCGCGTACTGCACCGCGGCTGAGCAGAATTGTGTCCGGAGTTAGCCCTGCCTGCGTTCTAGACAGGCCTGACCATATTTTAGGCGCGGCGGAATAGCGCAGGGGCAACCCCCTCCCGCAAAGCGGGAAAAGGTCCGGATTCATAATCCATTAGCGAACTCCGGCCGTTTGGCACGGCATTTGATTCTAAGGGTCCAGGCTGTGCCCGCGTAGTGGATGTCCTCCGCGTGGTGAACCTCAGTCGAAACTCCCGGTGTTCATTCGCACCGGGCCAAGCGGGGATAGGACTCATGAAAATTGTTATGGCGATCATTAAGCCATTCAAGCTCGAAGAGGTCCGTGACGCCCTGACCGCCATTGGCGTTCACGGTCTCACGGTGACGGAAGTCAAAGGCTACGGCCGTCAGAAAGGCCACACGGAAATCTATCGCGGCGCCGAATATGCCGTGAGCTTCCTGCCGAAGATCAAGATCGAGGTCGCGGTCAATTCCGATCAGGTCGACAAGACCATCGACGCCATCACCTCCGCCGCCAAGACCGGCCAGATCGGCGACGGCAAGATTTTCGTCATCAGCCTCGAACACGCCGTGCGCATCCGCACCGGCGAGGCCGATGCCGCGGCCCTCTGATTTCGCGCTCAAACCTTAAGACCTCAGGAGTGAAATAACATGACGTTCAAGCGTCCCTATGGCGCGGGACTGGCGGCCCTTGCAGTCGGCCTGTTCGCCGCGACCGCCGCCTACGCCGAGCCGACCGTCAACAAGGGCGACAACGCCTGGATGCTGACCTCGACGGTGCTGGTGCTGCTGATGACCATCCCGGGCCTCGCGCTGTTCTATGGCGGCCTGGTCCGCTCCAAGAACATGCTCTCGGTGCTGGCGCAGGTGTTCTACACGGTCTGCCTCGTCACCGTGCTCTGGGCCCTCTACGGCTACAGCCTCGCTTTCACCGGCGGCTCCGACTTCATCGGCGGCTTCTCCAAGGCGTTCCTGATGGGCGTCACGCCGGACTCGAAGGCGGCGACCTTCTCGGTCGACGCCAACATCTCGGAGCTCATCTATATGTGCTTCCAGATGACGTTCGCGGCGATCACGCCGGCCCTCATCGTCGGCGCCTTCGCCGAGCGCATGAAGTTTGCGGCGATCGCGCTGTTCATCCCGCTCTGGGTCACCCTGATCTACTTCCCGATCGCGCACATGGTCTGGTATTGGCCGGGCCCGGACGCGATCCAGGATGCCGCCAAGGCGCTCGCCGCTGCGGCTGACGGCGCGGCCAAGACCGCGGCGCAGGCCAAGCTCGACGAGATCAACGCCGATGCCGGCTGGATCTTCAAGAAGGGCGCGATCGACTTCGCGGGCGGCACCGTCGTGCACATCAACGCGGGTATCGCCGGCCTGGTCGGCGCGCTGCTGATCGGCAAGCGGACCGGTTACGGCAAGGAGCTGATGGCTCCGCACTCGCTGACCATGACCATGATCGGCGCCTCGCTGCTCTGGGTCGGCTGGTTCGGTTTTAACGCCGGCTCCAACCTCGAAGCCAATGGCGGCGCGGCGCTCGCCATGACCAACTCCTTCGTGGCGACCGCCGCGGCGGCGCTGTCCTGGATGTTCGCGGAATGGATCATCAAGGGCCATCCCTCGCTGCTCGGCGCGCTCTCGGGCGCGGTCGCGGGCCTCGTCGCGGTCACCCCGGCGGCCGGCTATGCCGGTCCGATGGGCGCCATCGTGCTCGGCCTCGTGGTCGGCGTGGTCTGCCTGTTCTTCTGCACGGTCGTGAAGAACGCGCTCGGCTATGACGACTCGCTCGACGTGTTCGGCGTCCACTGCGTCGGCGGCATCGTCGGCGCGCTCGGCACCGGCATCCTGGTCAACCCGGCGCTCGGTGGCGCTGGCATCATCGACTACACCGCGATCCCGCCGAAGGTCGCCGATTACGACTTCGCGGCGCAGATGATCTCGCAGGTTTGGGGCGTCTCCACCACGTTGGTGTGGTCGGGCATCGGTTCGGCGATCCTCTACAAGATCGTCGACGTGATCGTCGGGCTGCGCGCCAACGTCGAGACCGAGCGTGAAGGCCTCGACATCACCGAGCACACGGAGCGCGCCTACAACATGTAAAATTAACGGCCCTTGAGGGCCGTTAATTTGGGTTCTCCCGGGGCGCGACCTCCCCAAGCGGTCGTTCCCAGAACTACGGTCCGGACACATACCCGGCAATGTCCGGGCCGTTGAGGGGCTCCAGCGCAAGCTGGGGCCCCTTTCTTTTTTCCGCGGCTTGAGAAAATATTGTCGGAATTGGCTGCCATTGTGGAATGACAGGCTACGAACAACGAAAACGGGAGGACGTCATGAAGGTGCAAGGCAGGTGCTATTGCGGCAACGTGCGCTATGAGGCCGAGGGCGAGCCGATGATGGCGGCGCAGTGCCTGTGCCGCGAATGCCAGTACATCACGGGCGGCGGACCGAACATGTTCATGGCGATGCCGACCACCGGCTTCAAATACACCGCCAGCGAGCCCAAGCAGTTCACCCGCAAGGATCTCGACCGCGCCGTGACGCGCGAGTTCTGCCCGGAATGCGGCACGCATCTCGTGACCAAGGTGCCGGGCCTGCCCGCCACCATCCTGAAGGTCGGCACCTTCGACGACCCCTCGGTGTTCACCCCGCAGATGACGATCTACACCTGCGACAAGCAGACCTTCCACCACCTGCCCGAGGGCAAGCCGTCGTTCGAGAAGCTGCCGGCGCGGTAGACATCGAGGCCGAAGCGCAGATCGAGCTGACGGGTCCCGCTTCTCCTTCCCCCTGAAAGGGGGAAGGTCGGGATGGGGGTCAGCCGCAGGCGACGCTGCAAGCGGAGAGAGCAGATCCCCACCCGCTTTGCTCCCGCGAGCAAAGCGACCTCCCCTTTTCAAGGGGAGGTTACGATAGTCGAGCGTCAGTCGATCAGGACCTCCTCATCCGGCAGCTCGCTGGGTGCGCCGTCGCGCAAATAGCGTTCCAGGATATCGGCAAGCGACACCGGCGTCAGGCGCTCCCGCGCGCTTGATAGATCGGCGATCGGCCACCAGCGGAAGCAATCGAGCATGCGCGCCTCGGCCTCGTCGGCCATCACGGGCGCGAAGCGATCCGCGTGAACGATCCGGTACTCCTCCTTCTGGGAAATCCGCCGGCCGCCCCAGTTGAAGGTGTGGTGACGCCGCCAGACGGCGGGCCCGGGCTCGAAATCGATCAGCCCCAATTCCTCGGCCAGTTCCCGCTGCAGCGTCGCTTCCGCCGTCTCGTCGTTCTCGACGCCGCCGCCCGGCGCGATCCAGAAGCAGTCGCCGCCGTGCGGCGGGCGAATCCGCATCAGCAGGACTTCGCGCTCGCCGGTGATGATGAGCGCCCGGACGGCGCGGCGATGGATCATGTCTCGGAGCAACTTCGATGCGGTTTTCTGGCGTCAGCGCTGATATCACGCGACGGCCGATCGTGCCGCACCGCCGATGGTTAATCGCGTCTTAACCTCGCCCTATCTATGGTGACTTGATCGGTTTACGGTCGGCGCCCTTACCCTCCGACCGCAGTGAAAGTGCTGGCATTTCAATCATGGCAATGACCGCCTCATCCGGCTTGGCGCAGGGCGCCGGCGATGTCGCATCCGCCGGCCAGGCCGAGCGTTCCCCTTTCCTGCGTACCACCGAGCTGCTGGCGCCCTATCAGCCTGCCAAACCCTTGATTACGCTGTCATTAGGCGAGCCGCAGCACCCGGTGCCCGATTTCGTCGACCCGGTGCTGGCAAGGCATACCGCCGAATTCGGCCGCTACCCGATCGCCAAGGGCATCGAACCGTTCCGCCGCGCCGTGGCGAGCTGGCTGGAAAGCCGGTTCCAATTGCCGCGGCCGGTCGACCCCGAGAGCGAGGTGATGGTGCTGAACGGCAGCCGCGAGGGGCTGTTCTTTGCCGCGATATCAGCCTCGCGCTACGTCGCGCCGCGCAAGGGCCGGCCGGCGATCCTGATGCCGAACCCGTTCTATCCGGCCTATGGCGCCGGCGCCCGCGCGGCCGGCTGCGAGCAGATTTACCTGCCGACGACGCTCGGCAACGGTTTCCTGCCCGACCTTGATTCGATCGACGAGGCGACGCTGGCGCGGACCGTCGCGTTCTTCATCGCCTCGCCCGCCAATCCGCAGGGCTCGGTCGCCTCGCGCGCCTATTTCACGCGGCTGAAGCAGCTCGCCGATCGCTTCGGCTTCATCATCCTGAGCGACGAGTGCTATTCGGAGATCTACACCCGCGAGGCGCCGGGCAGCATTCTCGAATGCGCCGGTCCCGACTTCAGCAATGTGGTGGCGTTCCAGTCCCTGTCGAAGCGCTCGAACCTGCCGGGCATGCGCGTCGGCTTCGCCGCGGGCGACAGAAAGTTTCTGGCCGCATTCCACGAGCTGCGCAATGTCGCCGCACCGCAGGTGCCGGTGCCGCTGCAGCATGTCGCGGTCGCCGCCTATAGCGACGAGGCGCATGTCGAGGAAAACCGCAGGCTCTATCGCATCAAGTTCGATTTCGCCGACCAGATCCTCGGCAACCGCTACGGCTACAAGCGTCCCGCCGGCGGCTTCTGCGTCTGGCTCGACGTCTCCGAGCGCGGCGGCGACGAGGCCGCGGCGGTCAGGCTCTATCGCGACGCCGGCGTGCGCGTGATTCCCGGCAGCTATCTGGCGCGCCAGCAGAACGACGGTTCCAATCCGGGCGCGGGCTATATCCGCCTTGCGCTCGTCTCCGACAGTGAATCGACGGCCGAGGCGATGCATCGCCTGGTCGAAACCCTGGGTTAATCGCGAAGCGCGAAGATTGAGTATGCCAGCGATCGAACGTGTCATCCCCCTGGTCGGCCATCTGCCGCTCTCGCTCCGCGAGGCGCTGGCGCGACGGCTGCGCGAACTCACCGGGCTCGGCCTGATCGCGCTGTCCGGCGCCATCACGGCGGCCCTGATGACCTGGTCGGTGCAGGATCCGTCGCTGAGCCACGCCACCTCGCGCGCGATCCGCAACGTGCTCGGCTATCCCGGCGCGATCGGCGCCGACCTCCTGATGCAGATTCTCGGCCTCGGCGCGATCATGCTGGTGCTGCCGGTCGCGGTGTGGGGCTGGCGGATGCTGACGCATCGCCCGTTCGACCGCGAGGCGCTGCGGCTCGGCTGCTGGATCCTGTGCACGGTGATCGCGGCGGGCTTCGCCAGCTGCTGGCCGCACAACACCGCATGGCCGCTGCCGACCGGGCTCGGCGGCGTGGTCGGCGACGCGTTGCTGCGCGCGCCAGCCGTCGTGTTCGGCCCGCCCGGCTTCATCTATCGCGTCGTGCTCGGCCTGATCCTGTTCGTCGCGATGGCGGCAAGCTTCCTGTTCGCCTGCGGCTGGGGCGCCAAGGAGCAGGACGACGAGCTGACGCCGATCTCCGACGATGACGAGCCTTTCGTCGAGGACGAAGACAACGACCGCAGCTCGGTTTCGCTGGGCTGGCTGTTCCATGCGCTGATGAGCGCGAAAGCGCGGCTCGGCTGGCTGCTGACCACCGCCTACAAATCGCTGGTCTCGAGCGGAGCCCAGGGTCGCAGTGCTGCGTTCGAGCGCCAGGAGCCGAATATCGGCGGCGGCCGCTCGGCGCCCTCGATCGCACCCGCACACGAAGACCATGATGAGGACGAGGCTGAAGCTTTCGACGACGATGAGGAAGAGGAGGACGAGGAGGAAGAAGCTCCCGCCGCCCGCGCCCCGCGCAAGAAGGCCGAGCCGAAGCCGAAGAAGAAGAATTCCGACAAGTTCGAGCTGCCCTCGGTCTCCGTGCTCAGTGCGCCGAAGGCCAGCGATCGCCAGCCGCTGAGCAAGGCCGAGCTCGAAACCAATTCGCGCTCGCTCGAAGGCGTGCTGCAGGACTTCGGCGTGCGCGGCGAAATCGTCAAGGCCAATCCCGGCCCGGTGGTCACGCTGTACGAGCTCGAGCCGGCGCCCGGCATCAAATCGTCGCGCGTGATCGGGTTGTCCGACGACATCGCGCGCTCGATGAGCGCGCTGTCGGCCCGCGTCGCGGTCGTCGCCGGCCGTAACGCGATCGGCATCGAGCTGCCGAACGCACACCGCGAGAAGGTCTATCTGCGCGAGCTTCTGGTCGCCAAGGAAAGCGTCGATTCGGTTGCGAAGCTGCCGCTGTGCCTCGGCAAGACGATCGGCGGCGACCCCGTCATCATCGACCTGGCGCGCACGCCGCACATGCTGATCGCCGGCACCACCGGCTCCGGCAAATCGGTCGCGATCAACACCATGATCCTCAGCCTGGTCTACCGGCTGCGGCCGGACCAGTGCCGCCTGATCATGGTCGATCCGAAGATGCTCGAACTCTCCGTCTATGACGGCATCCCGCATCTGTTGACGCCCGTCGTCACCGATCCGAAGAAGGCGGTGGTGGCGCTGAAATGGGCCGTGCGCGAGATGGAAGAGCGCTACAAGCGGATGGCCAAGCTCGGCGTGCGCAACATCGACGGCTACAATGCGCGCCTCGTCGAAGCCAAGGCCAAGGGCGAAGAGCTGACGCGCACCGTCCACACCGGCTTCGACAAGGAGAGCGGCAAGGCGATCTACGAGGAAGAGAAGCTAGACCTCGAGCCGCTGCCCTACATCGTCATCATCGTCGACGAGATGGCCGACCTGATGATGGTCGCCGGCAAGGATATCGAAGGCGCCGTGCAGCGCCTCGCACAGATGGCGCGCGCCGCCGGCCTGCATGTCATCCTCGCGACGCAGCGTCCGTCGGTCGACGTCATCACCGGCACGATCAAGGCGAACTTCCCGACCCGGATCGCCTTCCAGGTGACGTCGAAGATCGACAGCCGCACCATCCTTGGCGAGATGGGCGCCGAGCAGCTGCTCGGCCAGGGCGACATGCTCTACATGGCGGGCGGCGGCCGCATCAGCCGCGTGCACGGACCGTTCGCCTCGGATGAGGAAGTCGAGAAGGTCGTGCGTCACCTCAAAACGCAAGGCGCACCGGAATATCTCGAAGCCGTCACCGCGGATGAGCCGACCGACGAGGACGGAGCCGTGTTCGATGCCACCGGCATGGGCGGCGACGGCGGCGGCGATCTGTTCACGCAGGCGGTTGCGATCGTCAAGCGCGACCGCAAGGCGTCGACCTCCTACATTCAGCGCCGGCTGCAGATCGGCTATAACCGCGCGGCCTCGCTGATGGAGCGGATGGAACTTGAGGGCATCGTTGGTCCGGCGAATCACGCCGGAAAGCGCGAAATCCTGGTCGGGGAGGAAGAAGGCCAGTTCTGATCGGGGGCGATCATCACGGAAAAACCATATCTCCCTCGGAAGAGGCGGGATAAAATCCGGCGCAGCGGGACGAGCGTCGAACAGAGACCTGACACATCTGATGGCAAAACACCTCATTGACCGCGGCACGCGCACCGCGCTGGCTCTTCTCGTCACCGCCGCGATCGCCGGCGCGGCGACTGCGCAGAATGCGCCGCCCCCGAAGCCCGCGCCCAACGCCGGATCCAAGGCTGCGCCAAAGAAGGACGCCGGCGCGCAGACCAATGCGGACAAGGGCCCGACGACGACCGGCGCCACCCAGGCACCGCCGAACCCGGTGATTCCCGATCCGCGCCGCAACGTGCCCGCCAACATCTTCCAGACCTTCGACGCCAACCAGAAGGCGCAGGCGGCCAAGGTCTCGGCCTATCTCTCGTCGCTGCAAACGCTGGTCGGAAATTTCGTCCAGGTCGGCCCCGACGGCACCAAGACCAAGGGCGATTTCTACATCCAGAAACCCGGCAAGCTGCGCTTCGAATATGACGATCCGAGCCCGATCGAGGTGATCGCCGACGGCTCCTCGGTCGCGGTGCGCGACCGCAGGCTCGCCACCCAGGACGTCTATCCGCTGTCGCAGACCCCGCTGCGCTATCTGCTGTCGGACCGCATCGACCTGATGAAGGACACCAACGTCATCAGCGTCACCGCCGACGACGTGTTCGTCAGCATCACGATCGAGGAAAAGCAGGCGCTGGTCGGCACCAGCCGCTTCCTGCTGATGATCGGCGCCAAGGACGGCAAGCTCAAGCAGTGGACCGTCACCGACCCGCAGGGCTACGACACGACCGTTGCGGTCTACAATCTCGACGCGACGCAGAAGCCCGATCCGGCGCTGTTCAAGATCGACTTCACGACCTATCCCGGCACCTCGCCGGGGTAGGCGCGCTGCGTAGTTGCGTAGGATGGGTAGAGCGCTTGCTTGTGGACAAAGCGCCAACCCGCACCGAGAACCGTGCTAAGACGCTGTCCTCATGCGGTTCTCCGTCACCACCTGGAACATCAATTCGGTGCGCCTGCGCATCGACACCGTCGCCAAGTTCATCAAGAGCGCGCGGCCGGATGTGCTGTGCCTGCAGGAGACCAAATGCATCGACGATGCGTTTCCGCTCAAGCGCTTCAAGCGGCTCGGCTATGAGCACGTCGCGCTGAACGGACAGAAGGGCTATCACGGCGTCGCCATCGTCTCGCGCCTGCCGTTCGAGACGACCGACATCAGGACGTTCTGCGACAAGATCGATTCACGACACATCTCGGTGTCCTTCGGCGAGAAGGCGCAGCTGTCAAAGCCGCTGGTGCTGCATAATTTCTACGTGCCGGCCGGCGGCGACATTCCCGATCCCGCGCTCAATCCGAAATTCGAGCACAAGCTGCAATTCCTCGACGAGATGAAGGCCTGCGAGCCGCTGCATCCGCGCGGCGACGACCGCCACATCCTGGTCGGCGACCTCAACGTCGCCCCGCATGAGAACGACGTGTGGTCGCACAAGCAGCTGCTCAAGGTGGTCTCGCACACGCCGGTCGAGACCGAGAAGCTGCTGGCCGCGCAGGCGCATGGCGAATGGTTCGACATCGCGCGCGAGCGGATCCCGATGTCGGAAAAGGTCTACACCTGGTGGAGCTACCGCGCGGCGGACTGGACCGTCGGCGATCGCGGCCGACGGCTCGATCACATCTGGGTCTCGCGCGCGCTGAAGGACCAGGTCAGCGATTTCAAGATCACCCGCGACGCCCGCAGCTGGGAGCGCCCGTCGGATCACGTGCCGGTCACGGCGGTGATGGAGGTTTAGGACTAATCCTGTCAACTTGCTCGGATTGCCTTTCCCACAAGGGGAGAGGTGGAGTACGCGGTTCCGCTGTCGGCCAAAATCTCAGCAGCTAAGTGCTCAGCTTCCCGCCCGCCATCAGGATATCGCTTGCGAGCTGGCTGGTGCGCAGCGCGAGCTCGTCGCGCAGCCGGCGGGCCGCGGCGGGATCGCTTTCCAGCACGCGCTGGAACAGGCTGCGCGCGACGCGGATCACCGAGCCGCGCTCCAGCGCGGTGGCGGTCGACGGCCGCTTCATGGCGACGATCAAGGCGAGCTCGCCGATCAGCGCGCCGGGGCCGGCGATGATCTCGGCGCCGCCTTCCTCGACCCGGAAGGTGCCGCGCTGCACGACATAGCCGGCGTCCGCAGCGTCGCCGGCCTTGAACAGCACGTCGCCTGCGTTGAAATCACGTTGCTCGGAGCCGATCGCCAGCATGCGCAAGGAGCTCTCGCCCAACAGACGCATTGTCGGGACCCGCTCGAGCAGGGCTACGTCATCATCGATCGACATTCAGGTCCGGTAACCGCGGTGCGCCTCGATTTCACGAATCGTTGAGCGCAAAGCGTATCACGGCACCAGCTTGTAGCCACCGGCTTCCGTCACCAGGATTTCCGGGTTGGCGGCGTCCTTCTCGATCTTCTGGCGGAGGCGGTAGATGTGGGTTTCCAGCGTGTGGGTGGTGACACCGGAATTGTAGCCCCAGACTTCCTGGAGCAGGGTCTCGCGCGACACCGGCATCTGGCCAGCGCGGTAGAGGAAGCGGAGGATCGCGGTTTCCTTCTCGGTCAGCCGCACCTTCCTGGCATTGGCGCCGGTCAGCATCTTCGAGCCGGGCCGGAACGAGTAGGGGCCGACCGAGAACACCGCGTCCTCGCTGGCCTCGTGCTGGCGGAGCTGCGCCCGGATCCGGGCCAGCAGCACCGCGAACCGAAATGGCTTCGCCACATAGTCGTTGGCGCCGGATTCGAGCCCCAGGATCGTATCGGAATCGGTGTCGTGGCCGGTCAGCATGATGATCGGAGCCTTGAAGCCGCCCTTGCGGAGCGAGCGAACCACTTCGCGGCCGTCGGTGTCGGGCAGGCCGACGTCCATCAGGACCAGATCGGGGGAATTGGCTTTGGCGGCAGTGGCGCCCTTGGCGCCGGTGTCGACTGCGGAGGCTTCGAATTCCTCGTGCAGCGACAGCTGCTCGACCAGCGTATCGCGCAGATCGGTATCGTCATCCACGATCAAGATCTTGCGGGCATTGGCCATAGGTACAATCCTTCGGGGGCGGGGCGGTCAGAAGCGAAGGACGCTTATGGCCGTAACATCGGCTAGATATGTGTTCAGGTAGGCGATTGTTACCGATTCACAAGGCAACGCAGTCTACCTCAAATCCGGCGGGGCAGGACGTGAATGTCCTGTAATGCCGGGAGATAGGATGTTCTGAACCTCCAAGGCAAGCTCTGTTTGGAACGATTCTTAAGGGAAGGTCAGCTATTTCAATCACTTATATGACAGTTAAACGTGATCGCCCGCTCTCCATCATCGAGGTCCGAGCAGCCGCCGGCGACCCGCGCCGGGGCTGGCTGTCGGCCGACGGCTGGACCGTGCCGGTGGCGCTCGGACGCGGCGGAATCATCGCCAACAAGCGCGAGGGCGACGGCGGCACGCCGCGCGGCGTCTTCCATCCGCGCCAGCTCTGGTGGCGCGCCGACCGGCACCAGCGTCCGACGACTTTCCTGCCGACCCGGCCGATCCGCCGCGAGGACGCCTGGTGCGAGGACCCCGCCGACCGTCACTACAACCAGCCGATCCGGCTCGATCGCGCGCAGGGCGGCGACCGCCTGACTCGCGAGGACCATCTCTACGACTTCATTATCGAGATCGATCACAACGCCGCACCGCGCGTCGCCGGCCGCGGCAGCGCTGTGTTCCTGCATCTGGCGCGGCCGAATTTCTCGCCTACCGCGGGCTGCGTCTCGATGACGAAGGCGTCGATGCTGCGGCTGTTGCGGCGGATGTCGCCGCAGACCAGGATCATCATCGGCTAGAGTTGTCGAATGGCTGAACATCGCTTTTCCCACGCGACAGACGCGACGCGTTTGTGCTGAGATCGTGCACAGAAGAGAATAATTCCCGCGGGGAGCGAAACAGCATGCTCGACAACAACCGGATCGCCGCCGCCTCGAAGGTCCTGCACGATCACTGGCACGCCGGCACCAAGCTCACAGCGCTCGATGGCGCAATTCGGCCGCGCGATCGCGCCGAGGGCTATGCGGTGCAGGCCGAGCTGGAAAAGACGTCGCGCGAAAAACTGTTCGGCTGGAAGATCGCGGCGACCAGCGCGGCCGGCCAGAAGCACATCAATGTCACCGGACCGCTCGCCGGGCGCATCCTTGCCGAGACGGTGATACCGGATGGCGGCACCGCGTCGATGCAGGGTAACGAGATGCGCGTCGGCGAGCCGGAATACGCCTTCCGCATGGCGCGCGATCTCGCGCCGCGCACGACGCCTTACAGCGTGCAGGAGGTGTTGGAGGCCGTCGGGACGCTGCATCCGGCGATCGAGATTCCGGATTCGCGTTTCGCCGATTTCGTCGCCGCTGGCGAGGCGCAGCTGATCGCCGACAATGCCTGTGCGCATCTGTTCGTGCTCGGACCCGCAACGACAGCCGACTGGCGTGCGATCGACCTGGTCGAGGACCGCCCGGTCATCACGCTGCGCGGCGAGCGCTATATCGGCCATGGCAAGAACGTGCTCGGCGATCCCCGCGCAGCGCTCGCCTGGTGCGCCAACGAGCTGCGCGCGCTGGGGCTGACCTTGCGGGCAGGCGAGGTCGTCACCACAGGCACCTGCCACCCACCGCTGCCGATTGCCGCCGGCGATGAATTCGCGGCCGATTTCGGCGCGATCGGAAATGTGTCGGTGAAGTTCGCGTAGGCTGCGCACCCGCCACATGCACCAATGTCGTCCTGGCGAAGGCCAGGACCCATACACCGCGGCCTCAGAAAAGGGCGCGCGGCGAGACACTCATCCTGCAAGCGACAACGGTGGTTATGGGTCCTGGCATTCGCCAGGACGACAGTCAGTTATGCGGCACCGTCCGCGTGCCAAAGATCGCCGACCCGACCCGCACATGGGTGGCGCCCATCTGGATCGCCACCGCGAAATCCGCGCTCATGCCCATCGAGAGATTCGTCAAGCCGTTGCGCGCGGCGATCTTGGCGCAGAGCGCGAAGTGCGGCGCCGGCGCCTGGTCGACCGGCGGGATGCACATCAGTCCCGAGATCGACAGGCCGTAGGTGTCACGGCATGCCGCGATGAAGGTATCCGCATCCTGCGGCGCGACGCCGGCCTTCTGCGGCTCCTCACCGGTATTGATCTGGACGAACAGTTCCGGGTGCTTGCCTTGATTTTTGATTTCCTTGGCTAACGCTTCGCAAATGCTGGCGCGATCGACCGAATGGATCGCATCGAACAGCGCAACCGCCTCCTTGGCCTTGTTCGACTGCAACGGTCCGATCAGATGCAGCTGCAGTCCCGGATGAGCCTGGGTTAGCGTCGGCCACTTGCCCTTGGCCTCCTGCACGCGATTTTCGCCAAATACGCGCTGTCCGGCGCCGATAATCGGCAAAATTGCGTCGGCCGCGAACGTCTTCGACACCGCGATCAAGGTCACCGACGCACGATCGCGCCGCGCTTCCTTGCAGGCATGCGCGATCTCGCGTTCGACGGCGGCTAGGCCATGTGGTGAATCGGCCGGTAACGGCGTGGTCGGGCTTTGCGTCATGCTTGTGCCGTTCTCTGACAGGTGCGGGGGGTTGGCTCGAATTTTACCAAATTCGGGAAAGGCTTTTTGAAGCCCTGCATTCTACCTTGCGCACGGGCAAGGGAACAGAATGTCGGGCGTCACTTTCAACCGCAACCGGGTCAGGCTCAAGAAGGTTCTGGGAATTCGTGCCCGGCTGGCCTTGCTTGCGCTGATGCTGGTCGCGCCCCTGATGCTGGACCGCGTCCGCACGCTCGAGGATTCCCGCAGCAAGCAGATCGCGCAGGCCGCGGCCGGCTATGCCAGCCTCACCGCGCATGCCGCGGAAACCCAGCGCGAGGTGGTCTCCTCGGTCGAGACCATGCTGAAATCCGCAGCCTACATCCGCGCTTCCGGCGGCATCGCGCAGAGCTGCGAGGTGCTGCGCGCCAGCCTGCCGACGGTGCTGCCCTGGATCCGCAGCATCATGTTCGTCTCCAGGGACGGGCTGGTGCAGTGCTCGACCCTCAACGTCCAGGTCGGCCTCAATGTCGGCGACCGCGAATATTTCAAGAAGGCGCAGGACAACCGCGGCTTCGTGTTCAGTGACTATCTGCGTGGCAGGACCAACGGCCGCCCGATGATGATGGCCGCCTATCCGGTGGCCGCGATCAATCCGGAGCAGGATGCCGTCGTGGTCGCCGGCATCAATATCGACTGGCTGTCGCAGATCATGGCCAATCTCGGCGGCCAGCCCGGCATGTCGGCCGTGCTGGTCGACTCTACCGGCGTCGTGATCGCCGCGCCCGCCGACCATGCGAGCCTGATCGGCCGTTCGCTCGATACCATCCCGCTGATGGCGGCGATCGCCGAGAAGGCACTGAGCTATGACGAGCCGTCCGGCTCGGTGTCGTTCACCGCGTCCGACGGCGCACAGCGCACGCTGAGCTTCGCGCGCATCGCCGGCACGCAGTCCCGCCTGATCGTGAGCATGGACGAGGCCAAGGTGACGGCGGCGATCAACCGCGAGATCCGCACCGCCTATCTGCAGCTCGGATTCGTCTGCCTTTTCGTTTTGCTAGGTGCGCTGGTCGGCGCCGAGCGGCTCGTCATCCATCCGATCGAGCTGATGACCGGCATGGCGCGACGGTTCGGCGAAGGCGACTGGTCGGCGCGCGTCGCCAAGCACAAGCTGCCGGCGGAATTCGTGCCGTTGGCGCGCGCCTTCAACGCGATGGCGGCGCAGCTCAGCCAGCGCGAGCGCGAGCTCGTCGCCTCCAACGATCGTCTCACCGTGATGGCCTCGATCGACGCGCTGTCCGGCCTCGCCAACCGCCGCGGCTTCCAGAGCCGGCTCGACTTCGAATGGATGCGGGCGCAGCAATATGAATGCGAGCTGTCGCTGATGATGATCGATGTCGATCACTTCAAGCTCTACAACGACACCTACGGCCATCCCGAAGGCGATGCCTGCCTGACCCGGATCGGCGAAGTGCTGTCCGGGATCGCCGCCGACACCATGGGCTTCGCCGGCCGCTATGGCGGCGAGGAATTTTGCCTCTTGCTGCCGAACACCGACGCCGCGCATGCGCTCGCGATCGGCGAGACCGTGCGCACCGCGGTGCTCGGCCTCGCCGTGCCGCATGCATCCTCGAGCCATTGCGTCGTCACCGTCAGCGTCGGCGTCGCGACGACCAGGCCCAACGAGACCCAGCGCCCCGGCGACCTGATCGAAGCTGCGGATGCCGCGCTCTACGCCGCCAAGCGCCGCGGCCGCAACGCCGTGATCGAGCACGGCTTCCTGCAGACGCTGGACGAAGCCGGGATGGCGCTGGCGAGCTGAGATTGTGCCTGGTCGAGCGGCGCGATGAGCGCGGAACCGTGACCATCGGCGACGCCGCGACAACGCCCTGTGGTTATGGTCCCGGCTTTCGCCAGGACGACGAGGAGGCTGCAGACGGAGCCCCTGCGACAGCGGCAGGGCGGCTGCGCGAGAGGATGGGGCGTTTGGAGGCCCCAAGCCGTTGACCGCGCAGGCGCTTTTGTGGCCTAGTCCGCCGTCCCCGGACGGGACCCGAAAACCACCCAAAGCCACCCAAAATCCTTGCGATTTCATGACCGCCGAACGCTATAACGCCCGTGAATCCGAGCCCCGCTGGCAGCGCCTGTGGGACGAAAAGGCGATCTTCGCCTCCAAGAACGACGATCCGCGGCCGAAATACTACGTGCTCGAGATGTTCCCCTATCCGTCGGGGCGCATCCATATCGGCCATGTCCGCAACTACACGCTCGGCGACGTGCTGGCCCGCTTCATGCGCGCCAAGGGCTACAACGTGCTGCACCCGATGGGCTGGGACGCGTTCGGCCTGCCGGCGGAGAATGCCGCGATCGAGCGCAAGGTGGCGCCGAAGGCCTGGACCTACGACAACATCGCCGCGATGAAGAAGCAGCTGCGGTCGATCGGGCTGTCGCTCGACTGGTCGCGCGAGTTCGCGACCTGCGATCCCAGCTACTACAAGCATCAGCAGAAGATGTTTTTGGACATGCTGCGCGCCGGCCTCGCCGAGCGTGAGAAGCGCAAGCTGAACTGGGATCCGGTCGACATGACCGTGCTCGCCAACGAGCAGGTGATCGACGGCCGCGGCTGGCGCTCCGGCGCCGTCGTCGAGCAGCGCGAGATGAGCCAGTGGGTCTTCAAGATCACGAAGTACTCGCAGGAGCTCCTGCAAGCGCTGGATGGTCTCGACCGCTGGCCCGACAAGGTGCGGCTGATGCAGCGCAACTGGATCGGCCGCTCCGAGGGCCTGTTGATCCGCTTCGCGCTGGATGCGGCGACCACGCCGGCCGGCGAGAGCGAGCTGAAGATCTTCACCACGCGGCCGGATACGCTGTTCGGCGCCAAGTTCATGGCGATCTCGGCGGATCATCCGCTGGCGCAGGCGGCTGCCGCGAAGAAGCCGAAGCTCGCGGAGTTCATTGCCGACATCAAGAAGATCGGCACCGCGCAGTCGATCATCGACACCGCCGAGAAGCAGGGTTTCGACACCGGTATCAAGGCGGTGCATCCGTTCGATCCGAACTGGAAGCTGCCGGTCTATGTCGCGAACTTCGTGCTGATGGAATACGGCACCGGCGCGATCTTCGGCTGCCCGGCGCACGACCAGCGCGACCTCGACTTCGTCAACAAGTACGATCTCGGCAACGTGCCGGTGGTCTGCCCCGAGGGCCAGGACCCTAAGACGTTCGTGATCACCGACGTTGCCTATGACGGCGACGGCCGCATGATCAATTCGCGCTTCCTCGACGGCATGACGATCGAAGCGGCCAAGGAAGAGGTCGCCAAGCGCCTCGAGGCTGAATTGCGCGGCAATGCGCCGGTCGGCGAGCGGCAGGTGAATTTCCGACTGCGCGACTGGGGCATTTCGCGCCAGCGCTATTGGGGCTGCCCGATCCCGGTGATCCACTGCCCGACCTGCGACGTGGTGCCGGTGCCCGACGACCAGTTGCCGGTCACGCTGCCGGAGGATGTCAGCTTCGACAAGCCGGGCAACGCGCTCGACCATCACCCGACCTGGAAGCACGTCACTTGTCCGAAGTGCGGCGGCAAGGCGGTGCGCGAAACCGACACGATGGACACCTTCGTGGACTCGTCGTGGTACTTCGCGCGCTTCACCGACCCGTGGAACGAGACGGCGCCGACCACGCCCGCGGTTGCCAACCGGATGATGCCGGTCGACCAGTATATCGGCGGCGTCGAGCACGCGATCCTGCATCTGCTCTACAGCCGTTTCTTCACCCGCGCGATGAAGGCCACCGGCCACATCGACATGAGCGAGCCGTTCGCCGGCATGTTCACCCAGGGCATGGTGGTGCACGAGACCTACCAGAAGGCCGACGGCAGCTGGGTCACACCGGCCGAGGTGAAGATCGAGGTTGCCGGCAATGGCCGCCGCGCGGTGCTGATGGCGACCGGCGAAGACGTCGAGATCGGCCCGATCGAGAAGATGTCGAAGTCGAAGAGGAACACCGTCGACCCCGACGACATCATCGCGAGCTACGGCGCCGACGTCGCGCGCTGGTTCATGCTGTCGGACTCGCCGCCGGATCGCGACGTGATCTGGAGCGACGAACGCGTGCAAGGCGCCTCGCGCTTCGTGCAGCGGCTGTGGCGGCTGGTGAACGAATCGGCCGAGATCGCCAAGACGGCGCCGGCGGCCCGGCCGGCCATGTTCGGGCCCGAGGCGCTGGCGCTGCGCAAGGCCGCCCATGGCGCGCTCGACAAGGTGTCGTCCGGGATCGAGCGGCTGCATTTCAACGTGTGTCTCGCCCATATCCGCGAGTTCGCCAATGCGCTGTCTGAGGTGCTGGCGAAAGGCGACAAGCCAGCGCCGGACCTGGCCTGGGCCGTCAAGGAAGCGGCGACCATCCTGGTGCAGCTGTTTTCGCCGATGATGCCGCATCTGGCCGAGGAGTGCTGGGTGGTTCTGGGCCAGACCGGGCTGGTTTCCGAGGCCGATTGGCCGCAAATCGAGCGCGATTTGCTGGTTGAAGACAGCGTGACCCTGGTCGTCCAGGTCAACGGTAAAAAACGAGGTGATGTTACCGTGCCACGGGCGGCCCAAAATGCGGATATAGAGGCTGCCGTTTTGGCGCTCGATGCGGTAAAAGCCGCCTTGGGCGGCAAACCCGTCCGCAAGGTGATCGTGGTGCCCATGAGGATCGTCAATGTTGTCGGCTAGGATCAGGATCGCCGCCCGGCTCGTGGCCGTGGCTGCCTTGGCCGCGCTGACGGCCGGTTGCTTCCAGCCGATGTATGCCGAGCGCACCCTCGACGGTCAGTCGTCCGCCCTGCGCGAAAAGCTGATGGCCGTCGAAGTTCCGCCGGTCGACAAGCCGAACGCCTCGCGCGAGGCCCGGGTCGGCGTCGAGGTCCGCAACGCCCTCGCCTTCAAGCTCTACGGCACCGCCACCGGCGTGGCGCCGACGCACCGGCTGGTGCTGCGCTTCACCACCAGCCGCTCCTCGCTGATGATCGACCAGGCCACGGCGCTGCCGACCAGCGAGAACTACGGCATCGACGCCCAGTTCAACCTGGTCGAGATCGCGTCGAACAAGTCTGTCATGACCGGCACCACCTTCTCGCGCGTGTCCTATGACATGCCCGGCTCCTACCAGCGCTTCGCCCGCGCCCGCGCCTTCCGCGACGCCGAGGACCGCGCCGCACAGGAGATCGCCGACAACATCCAGACCCGGCTCGCCTCCTTCTTCTCCACCGGAACTTGATGCGTTGGCGTCATTCCGGGGCGCGCCAGCGGCGCGAACCCGGAATCTCGATCCATCATTTACAGATTCCGGGTTCGCCTCTGGCGAGGCGCCCCGGAATGACGGTTCAAGGCTAGATGGTCGCGCTTCGCGGAAAAGAGATCGACAGCTTCCTCGCCCGGCCTGACGCCGGCCGTCCGATCATCCTGCTATACGGCCCGGACCTCGGGCTGGTGCGCGAGCGCGCTGACGCGCTGATGGCCTCCGCGGTCGACGATCCCAACGATCCGTTCTCGCTGGTGCGGCTCGATGGCGACGAGCTTGCGGCCGAGCCGTCGCGGCTGGTCGACGAAGCCATGACGGTGCCGCTGTTCGGCGGCCGCCGCGCCATCCGCGTCCGCGCCGGCTCGCGCAACTTCTCGAGTGGCGTCGAGACGCTGACCGAGACCACCGCGCTCAGGGATTGCCGCATCGTGATCGAGGCCGGCGAGCTCAGGCCGGAATCGCCGCTGCGCAAGATCTGCGAGCGCGCCAAGAATGCGGTGGCGATCGGCTGCTATCCCGACACCGAGCGCGACCTCACCAAGCTGATCGAGGACGAGCTGCGCGTGTCGAACCTGCGGCTCGCACAAGATGCGCGCGCGGTGCTGATGTCGCTGCTCGGCGGCGACCGCATGGCCTCGCGTAATGAGCTGCGCAAGCTGGCGCTGTTCGCGCACGGCAAGGGTGAGATCACGCTCGAGGACGTCATGACCGTGGTGTCCGACGCTTCCGAGCTGAAGCTCGACCCGATCGTCGACGGCGCCTTCGCCGGCAATGCCGCGCTGGTCGAGAGCGAGTTCACGAAAGCAATGGTCGCCGGCACCTATCCCGGCGTGATCATCTCGGCCGCGCAGCGCCAGGCGGCATGGCTGCACAAATCGGCGCTGGCGATCGCGGACGGCACGCCGGCGTCAGCCGTGCTCGAAGGCGGATTTCCGCGGCTGCATTTCTCGCGCAAACCCGCAGTCGAGATCGCGCTGCGCAACTTCACGCCGCCGCGGCTGGTGAACGTGATCGATCAACTCGCGACCGCGGCGCTCGACATGCGCAAGCAGGCCGCGCTTGCGGCCGTGATCGCACAGCGCGCGCTGCTCTCGATCGCGGCGAATGCGAAGCGGCGGGGGTGAGACGCAATGGTCGTACAGCCGTCATTGCGAGGAGCTCGCGACAAAATTGCAAAGCAATTTTGCGCTGAAGCGACGAAGCAATCCATCGCTCCACAGGAGCGGAGAAATGGATTGCTTCGCTTCGCTCGCAATGACGTGGAGAGATGCCGGAAGTTCTAACCGCCCTCCAGCCGCCGCACCACCTCGTCGAGCTGCTCGAGATTGCGGTAGCTGATCTGGACGGTGCCGCCGGGATCGCGATGGCTGACGGTGACGGTGAGGCCGAGCGCATCGCTGACGCGCTTCTCCAGCGCCAGCGTGTCGGCATCCTTGTCGACCTTGGCCGCGCTGCCGTTGCGCGCCTTCTGCGGCTTGCGCTCCGGCACGCCCTCCTCATGCGCCAGCGCCTCGGCCTGGCGGACGTTGAGGCCTTCGGCGACGATGCGCTTCGCTGCAGCGAGCGGATCCGGCACGCCGATCAGCGCGCGGGCGTGGCCGGCGGAGAGATCGCCCTTCGAGATCAGCGCCTGCACCTCGGCGGGCAGCTTGGTCAGCCGCATCATGTTGGCGACATGGCTGCGGCTCTTGCCGACGATCTTGGCGATCTCTTCCTGGCTGCGCTTGAACTCGTCGGCGAGCGCGTGATAGCCCTGCGCCTCTTCCATCGCGTTGAGATCTTCGCGCTGGACGTTCTCGATGATCATGATCTCGAGCGCGTCGGAATCAGAGACCTCGACCGGCACGATCGGCACTTCGTGCAGGCCGGCGAGTTGCGAGGCGCGCCAGCGCCGCTCGCCGGCGATGATCTCGTAGCGGTCCTGCGTGCCCTTGATCGCACGCACCACGATCGGCTGGATCACGCCGCGCTGCCTGATCGAATCGGCAAGCTCGCCGAGCTCGGTGTCGGCGAAGGTGCGCCGCGGGTTGCGCGGGTTGGCCTTGAGGAATTCGATCGGCACCTTGCGCTGGTTGCGCGGCCGCTCGACATGCGCGGCCGCCTCGCCGCCGACATCTCCGATCAGGCTTGCCAGCCCGCGCCCCAGTCGCGAACGCGCTTCATCGGCCATTGTTGCGAGCTCCCTTGGATTCACACGCAGTACTCCAGACTTGAATTTCAGAAGAAACGTAGGATGGGTAGAGCGAAGCGAAACCCATCGCGGCTCGCAATGAGAGTGATGGGCTTCGCTTCGCTCTACCCATCCTACGCAACATCAATGCGTGCGCAGCTCACGCTCGCGCTGGATCACTTCGGTGGCGAGCTTGAGATACGCATCGCTGCCGGCGCATTTGAGGTCGTAGACCAGGACCGGCTTGCCGTAGGACGGCGCTTCGGAGATGCGCACGTTGCGCGGGATCATGGTGTCGTAGACCTTGTCGCCCATGAACTGGCGCACGTCGGCAACGACCTGGTTGGAGAGGTTGTTGCGCGAGTCGAACATGGTCAGCACGATGCCGTGGATCGACAGGTTCGGATTAAGCGTCGAGCGCACCTGCTCCACGGTCTGCAGCAATTGCGACAGACCTTCGAGCGCGAAGAACTCGCATTGCAGCGGCACCAGGATCGCGTCCGACGCCGCCATCGCATTCACCGTGAGCAAATTGAGCGAGGGCGGGCAGTCGATCAGCACATAGGTGTAGTCGGCTTCCGGCGAGACGTTGTTGTTCAATCCCGCGATCGCATCGCGCAGCCGGAACGCGCGGCCCGGCGTCGTGCCGAGCTCGAGCTCGAGGCCGGAAAGGTCCATGGTGGAGGCGGCAATATGCAGCCGCGGCACCGCGGTCGCGACCACGGCATCGCGCAGCGGCGCCTCGCCGATCAGGACGTCGTAGGTCGAGCAGCTGCGGTTGCGGCGATCGATGCCGAGGCCGGTCGAGGCGTTGCCCTGCGGATCGAGATCCACGATCAGGACACGCTCACCAATCGCAGCGAGTGCAGTCCCAAGATTGATCGCTGTGGTGGTCTTGCCGACGCCGCCCTTCTGGTTGGCGAGCGACAGGATGCGCGGATGGCCAGGCGGCTGGGACGCCTTATCCTCTTGATAAACCTCGTCCATCACAGTCATACCAAAATACCATTTGCTCTCGCGGAGTCCCCTAGCGCCGCTCGATTGACCCGAGTTCGACGATCCAGCCCTGTCCGCCGGTCCGGCTGGCGTGTAGCTTTGGCTCAATAATCCAATATTTAGTGGCCTCGGTCAATTCGGCCTCTACATCTTGACCCTTCAAAAACAGCGCCTTGGCGCCGTTTTTGACCCACGGCTCCGCAAAGCCGATGAGTTGATGTAACGGAGCCAGCGCCCGCGCGGTGACGCAATCGATGGGCCCCGGGATTCTATCCACAGTATCCCCGATATCAGCCAGATGCACCGTCCCCGGCGAGCCGGTCACCCGTATCGCCTCGCGCAAGAATGCCGCCTTCTTGGCGATTCGCTCAACCAAATGAATCGACGCGCCCGGGGTCTCGGCCAGAGCGCAGGCCAGCACGACACCGGGGAAGCCGCCGCCGCTGCCGAGATCGACCCACGACTTCGCCGTCGGCACCAGACCTAGGAGCTGCAGCGAATCGGAGACGTGGCGGGTCCAGAGGGTCGGCAGCGTCGATGGCGCGACGAGATTGGTCTTGGCCTGCCACGCCAGGAGGAGGGCGACGTAGCGGTCGAGCCGCGCCTCTGTTTCACGTGAAACGGGGGTCAGCGCGAGCGCCGCGGCCTTGTCCTTGGTGGCGACGCGGAGTTCAGCGGATTGCGAAATTGAAGCCATTCTCTGGAATGCCGATCGAGCTCGTCATTGCGAGCGAAGCGAAGCAATCCATAGTGCCACCTGAGGAAGCGATGGATTGCTTCGTCGCTTCCGCTCCTCGCAATGATGGACCGCCTGCCGTTTCACGTGAAACGTTAGGCAGAGGCCTTCGCAGTCTTCCCTCGCGCCTCACGCCGGAGATAGGCCGCCAGAATACCCAGCGCCGCCGGCGTCATGCCGTCAATCCGACCCGCCTGCCCGACCGTCCGCGGCTGCGCCTTCTGCAACTTGGCGCGCGCTTCGTTCGAAAGACCGGGGACATCGGCATAGTCGATGTCGGTCAGAACCAGACCCTCGTCACGCCGGAAAGCGTCAACATCGGCCGTCTGACGCTTCAGATAGACATCGTATTTGGCATCGATCTCGAGATGCACCGCGATCGCGGGGTCAATGGCCGACAACTCCGGCCAGATCGCTTGGACTGCGGGCCATTCGATCTCGGGGTAAGCCAGCAGCTCGAAGGCCGACCGGCGATGGCCGTCGCGATTAAGCGCGAGTCCGTGCTTGGCGGCTTCATTCGGTGTGATCGCGAGCGACTTTGCCAGCCGCTTGGCCGCCTCCAGCGCCGCCATCTTGATCCGATGGCGCTCGGCGCGCGCCGTTCCGACGCATCCGAGCGCAATGCCCTTGTCGGTCAGGCGCTGGTCGGCGTTGTCGGCCCGCAACGTCAGCCGGTATTCGGCGCGCGAGGTGAACATGCGATACGGCTCGGTGATCCCACGGGTCACGAGATCGTCGATCATCACGCCGAGATAGCCGTCGGCGCGGTCGAACACGATCGGATCGGCACTGCCGGCAGCGAGCGCGGCATTGAGTCCGGCGACAACACCCTGCCCCGCGGCCTCCTCATAGCCCGTGGTGCCATTGATCTGGCCGGCCAGGAAAAGCCCGCGCAGACGCTTGGTCTGCAGGGTCGGATCGAGCTCGCGCGGGTCAACGTGGTCGTATTCGATCGCATAGCCCGGCCGGACCATCTTCGCCCGCTCGAGGCCTGGAATGCTGGCGAGGATCGCAAGCTGGACCTCTTCCGGCAGCGAGGTCGAGATGCCGTTCGGATAGACCGTGGTGTCGTCGAGCCCTTCCGGCTCCAGGAAGATCTGATGGCCGTCGCGGTCGCCGAAGCGGACGATCTTGTCCTCGATCGAAGGGCAATAGCGCGGTCCGGAGCTCTTGATCTGGCCGGAATACATCGGCGAGCGGTGCACATTGGCCCGGATCACCTCATGGGTCGCCGGCGTGGTCCGAGTGATGCCGCACTGGATCTGCGGGGTCGCAATCCGGTCAGTCATGACCGAAAACGGCTCCGGAGGCTCGTCTCCGGGCTGCATTTCGACCGCAGACCAATCGACCGTGGTGCCGTCGAGGCGCGGCGGCGTCCCGGTCTTGAGCCGGCCGAGCACAAACCCTGCCCGTTCGAACGAGGCAGACAGGCCCATGGCCGGCGCCTCGCCGACCCGGCCCGCCGGCCAGTTCTTCTCGCCGAGATGAATCAGGCCGCGCAGGAAGGTCCCGGTCGTGATGACAACCGCCCCCGCCGATAGCTGACGGCCATCGCCCAGGCAAATGCCGGTCACGCGACCATCGACGACGCCCAGTTCATCCGCCTCGCCTTCGATGACGCTGAGGTTCGCGGTCTCGGTGATCGCCGCCTGCATCGCCGCGGCGTAGAGCTTGCGGTCAGCCTGGGCCCGGGGGCCGCGGACCGCCGGACCCTTCCGGCGATTGAGCATACGAAACTGGATGCCGCCGGCGTCGGCGACGCGGCCCATCAGACCGTCCAGCGCGTCGACTTCGCGGACCAGATGGCCCTTGCCGAGCCCGCCGATGGCGGGATTGCAGGACATCGCGCCGATGGTCGCGAAACGATGGGTCACCAGGGCGGTCTTTGCGCCCATCCGGGCAGAAGCGCTCGCGGCCTCGCAGCCGGCATGGCCGCCGCCGATGACGATGACGTCAAATGAGTCTGCCCTGGAAATCATGGCGGGACTTCTATCGTGGAGTCATGAAAGCCGGAAGAACGAAGTTGGGGTCGCCGCTTTGAGACCGAAACCCGAGGTAAATATGGATTGCTGCGCTTCGCTCGCAATAACGGAGGGAGCTGTTTCACGTGAAACAGGACGAGGGTCCTTAACCGGATCGAAACCATGTTTCACGTGAAACAGACGGACGCCCGCTACTTCCCGACGCAGAATTCGCGGAAGATGACATCGAGGATGTCTTCAACGTCCACCCGGCCGAGCAGGCGACCGAGTGAGTAGGCGGCCCGGCGGAGTTCCTCCGCCGCCAGTTCTTCGCCCTGCCCGACCACGTCGATGCTGCGCTGGAGAGATTCGATGGTCTCCTGCAGCAAACCGCGCTGCCGCATCCGACTGATCAAGCCGCCTTCGCTGGTTCCAAAATAGTCCTGAGCGAACCCGACCAACGCCGCGATGAGCTCTGACAACCCGTCGCCGCGAGCAGCCGAGATCCTGAATTCAGGGTAACTGCCGCCCTCACCCGCCGTGGTCCTGACAAGGTCGATCTTGTTCCGCACCAGCCAGGTCGGCGTCGTGCCGCCATGTCCCGTCTTTGCATTGCCGCTGTCGGCCAGCCACAGCACCAGGTCGGCCTCGGCGGCGCGGGCGCGGGCGCGGCGGACGCCCTCCTGCTCGACCGGGTCGTCGGTCTCGCGAATCCCGGCGGTGTCGATGATCGTCACTGGATAGCCGTCGAGATCGAGCTGCACCTCGATCACATCGCGGGTCGTGCCGGCATGCGGCGAGACGATCGCGACCTCGCGCTTGGCGAGCTGATTGATCAGGGTCGATTTGCCTACATTCGGCGGACCGGCGATCGCGACCACGAGGCCGTCGCGCAGCCGCTCGCTTTGCCCCTGCCCTGCAAGGACTTGCTTGATCTCCTCATGCAGCGCCCGGATCTTATCGAGCGCCGGTGCGATCAACTCGGCCGGCACATCGCCTTCGTCGGAGAAATCGATGCCGGCCTCGATCAGCGCCGACGCCGCGATGATTCGCTCGCGCCAGTCCCGCGCCCGGTCGCCGAGCAACCCTTTCAACTGGCGCAGCGCCTGGCGCCGCTGCCGGTCAGTGTCGGCGTGGATCAGATCGTCCAAGCCCTCGGCCTCGGTCAGGTCGAGCTTACCGTTCTCGAAGGCCCGCCGCGTGAACTCGCCCGGCTCGGCCGGCCGCACGTTGTCGAATGCCGCGATCGCATCGAACATCGCCGACAACACCGCGCGTCCGCCATGGACATGAAGTTCGGCGACGTCCTCGCCGGTGGCACTGGCCGGGCCTGGAAACCACAGCACGACCGCGTCGTCGATCGGTTGATGGTTCGAATCGTGGAGCAGCGCGCGGGTTGCCAGCCGCGGCACCGGCGTTTTGCCCGCCAGTCCTGCAATGACCGACTCGGCCATTGGGCCAGACAGCCTGACGATGGCAATCGCACTCGGTGGACGCCCCGAGGATAACGCGAAGATGGTCTGGTCACGCGGATGCATCGCCTATTTCTTCCAGCAAATCGGGAAAGGCAATGCCGCTCCGATTGCGCGCCCCATACCGCAAAATGCTGCGATGCAGCATCGTCTGACTTCACCGCAGCAGCCGCGCAGCAATTTTGCTGCGGTGTCGTCAGCTAGATCACAAGGCTACGATATAAATATAAATAAATTCAGATAGTTAAATGAAAAGGCCAGTGCGGTGGGCCGCTCCTTTTATGCTGCACGTCGCTGCAGCAAATCCGCAGCATGAAAAAAGGCGCCCCATTTTTGCGGAGCGCCCTGTTCTTTTCGGCCGTGGCCTCAGGTGTTCATGGAATCGAAGAATTCCGAGTTGCTCTTCGTGTTGCGGAGCTTGTCGAGCAGGAAGTCGATGGCGTCCATGGTGCCCATCGGATTGAGGATGCGGCGCAGGACGTACATCTTCTTGAGCACCTGCGGATCGGTGATCAGCTCCTCCTTGCGGGTGCCGGAACGGGCAATATCGATCGCCGGGAAGGTCCGCTTGTCCGAAACCTTGCGGTCGAGGATCAGTTCGGAGTTACCGGTGCCCTTGAACTCTTCGAAGATGACTTCGTCCATACGGCTGCCGGTATCGACCAGCGCGGTCGCGATAATGGTCAGCGAACCGCCCTCCTCGATGTTGCGCGCGGCGCCGAAGAAGCGCTTCGGACGCTGCAGCGCATTGGCGTCGACACCGCCGGTCAGCACCTTGCCGGATGACGGCACGACGGTGTTGTAGGCGCGGCCGAGGCGCGTGATCGAATCGAGCAGGATCACGACATCGCGGCCGTGCTCGACAAGGCGCTTGGCCTTCTCGATCACCATCTCGGCGACCTGGACGTGACGCACCGCTGGCTCGTCGAAGGTCGACGACACCACCTCGCCCTTCACCGAGCGCTGCATGTCCGTGACTTCTTCCGGACGCTCGTCGATCAGAAGCACGATCAGATAGCAGTCAGGATGATTGGCGGTGATGGAGTGCGCGATGTTCTGCATCAGCACCGTCTTGCCGGTGCGCGGTGGTGCCACGATCAGCGCGCGCTGGCCCTTGCCGATCGGCGCGACGATATCGATCACACGGGCGGAAAGGTCCTTCTTGGTGGAATCCTCAAGCTCCATGCGGAAACGCTGATTGGGAAACAGCGGCGTGAGGTTGTCGAAATTGACCTTGTGCTTCGACTTCTCCGGGTCTTCGAAATTGAGCGTGTTGACCTTCAGCAGCGCGAAATAGCGTTCACCTTCCTTCGGGCTGCGGATATGGCCTTCGATCGTATCGCCGGTACGCAGGCCGAAACGGCGGATCTGCGACGGCGAAACGTAGATGTCGTCGGGGCCGGGCAGGTAGTTCGCGTCGGGCGAACGAAGGAAGCCGAAGCCGTCGGACAGCACCTCGACAACGCCCTCACCGATAATGTCGGTCTCGGCGATCGCGAGCTGCTTGAGAATTGCGAACATCAGCTCCTGCTTGCGCATGGTGCTGGCATTCTCGACCCCATTCTCTTCCGCGAACGAGACGAGCTCGGCCGGCGTTTTCGATTTGAGGTCCTGGAGTTTGATTTCCCGCATTGGGGTCGTCCTGTGAGGAAGTAAGTAGGGAAGGGGTGCGAGGTGGCTTTGGAAAAAGCGGACGCCAAAGGAAGGTCCGCAGGTCTCAGCCAGGAAAGTGCCGTTTGGGCTTTCAAACCTGATGCGGCGCCGGTCCGAAAAGAACCGGAACGCGACCACATCCGCCTGCGTGGGGTGGGATAAATCCTATATAGAAAATCGATTCGTCCTTCGCAAGAAGGACTGAAGCATGCGTCTTGAACATCGTGATGTCTAGAACGGCTTCACCACCACCATGATCACGATCAGGATCATCAGAACCGTCGGCACCTCATTGATAATACGATAGAATTTCTGTGTTCGCTGATTCCGGTCGGCGGCGAAATCCTTCACGCAGCGGGACAAAAAGCCGTGGATACCCGACATGGCGAGCACCAGCGCAAATTTGACGTGAAACCAGCCGGATAGGTACCAGTGTCCGGCCCAGACCAGGAAAAGCCCGGCCAGCCAGGTCACGATCATCGCGGGGTTGATGATCCCCTTCAAAAGCCGCCGCTCCATGACCTTGAAGGTCTCGGATTGCCTGGAGCCGACCTCGGCCTCGCAATGATAGACGAACAGCCGCGGCAGATAGAGCATGCCGGCCATCCACGAGATCACGGCGACGATGTGCAGGGCCTTGACCCAGGCATAGATCGGCAGGGCGTTGATCCAGTCGAACATCGCAGTGATGCCTTTCGGGGAACAGTTCGGGAGGACTCAGCGTTGCGCGCAAGGCTTTGCCGGCGAGGGACGGATACATATCCGCACACACGGCTCTCCTAAACCTAATTAATTTTAGAATCTAAGGTTTGAGTCTTAATGGCAGTGAATTTGACTCATGCAAGGCGGTCCAGCGGTTGCTGCGCGCTTGTTCACATCTCTCAACATTCTGGTCGGCAGCGGCGGATATCCGGAATCTGTCGCAGGACTCAATTGGTTGCGCGCCTCTGTGGCCAGCTTATGAAGAGACAAATCCACATTGCTTCACTATCATCTTCGCCATGACGTCGACTTATCCTTTTGCGACGTGCTGTGAAGAAGGGGGCGAGATATACAGGGGCCTGGCCCTGGACCCTGATTCTTCTCCTCGACCTCCACAGGGATTCACAGGATAGACAGGGGCTCTGGTGCCGACGACCTCCAACTACTTCCATTTGCATCTGGTGTCGGACTCGACCGGCGAGACGCTGATCACCGTGGCGCGCGCGGTCGCCGCGCAATACGCCAATGTGACCGCGGTCGAGCATGTCTACCCCCTGGTGCGCAGCCAGAAGCAGCTCGATCGTGTGCTCGACGAGATCGAGGAATCGCCCGGCATTGTCCTGTTCACGCTGCTGGAGAAGGATCTGGTCGGCCGGCTCGAGGGCAAGTGCAAGGAGATCAACGTTCCGAGCCTGTCGATCATCGGGCCTGTGATGCAGTTGTTCGAGGCGTATCTGGGTGCCGCGACGACCGGGCGCGTCGGCGCGCAGCACGTGCTGAACGCGGAATATTTCCGCCGCATCGATGCGCTGAACTACACGATGATGCATGACGATGGTCAGCATGTCGAAGGCCTCGAGGAGGCGGACGTCGTGCTGGTCGGGGTATCCCGTACCTCGAAGACACCGACCTCGATCTATCTCGCCAACCGCGGTATCCGAACGGCAAATGTGCCGCTGGTGCCGGGCATCCCGCTGCCGCATCAGCTCGAGACCCTGAAGAAGCCGCTGGTGGTCAGCCTGCATGCGACGCCCGAGCGCCTGATCCAGGTCCGGCAGAACCGCCTGCTCACCATGGGCGACCGCGACAATGACACTTACATCGACAAGCAGTCGGTAGCCGACGAGGTCGCCTTTGCCCGGCGCCTCAGCGCGAAATTCAACTGGGCGCTGCTCGACGTCACACGGCGTTCGATCGAGGAGACCGCGGCCGCGGTGATGAAACTCTTCAACGACCGCCAGCGTTCTCGGCCGTCGGAATGATTCTCACGTCATGAGCATCTGGTGTGGCCCACAGAAGCTGATCCTCGCGTCGCAGAGCCGCGCGCGAAAGATGCTGCTTGAAAATGCCGGCCTCAATTTCGAGGCGCTGCCGGCTGACATCGACGAACGCGCGGTGCAGAAGAATTCCGGCCTTTCGGCGCCGGGCGAGATCGCATCGCTCCTGGCGCGCGAGAAGGCGTTGTTCGTCTCCAGGCAGAGGCCCGGTCAATACGTCGTCGGCGCCGACCAGACGCTGGCGCTGGGGCAACGGATGTTCAGCAAGCCCGCCGGCCGCACGCAGGCCGCCGAGCAGCTCGGCCTGCTCGCCGGACGGACCCATGAGCTGCATTCCGCCGTCTCGGTCGCGCGCGATGGAAAGGTCCTGTTCAGTGATGTGAGCGTGGCCCGCATGACGATGCGGCGGCTCGCCGCCGGCGAGATCGAGAGCTATCTCGACCAGGCCGGCGAGGCGGTGACGACCAGCGTCGGCGCCTACCAGCTCGAGGGCCTCGGCGTGCATCTGTTCGAGCGGATCGAAGGTGACCATTTCACCATCCTCGGCCTGCCGCTATTGTCGCTGCTGGCGTTCCTGCGCGGCGAGAAGCTGCTCGTGGTGTGAGGCGCGGAGGCGTGGCGACGGGAGAGATGCTGAACCGATGTTGATGCGATGCTGATTCTGGGACTGACCGGCTCGATCGGGATGGGAAAATCCACCACGGCCAAACTGTTCATGGAGGCCGGCGTGCCGGTGTATGACGCCGATGCGGCCGTGCATCAGCTCTACGAAGGCGAAGCCGCGCCGGCGATCGAGGCCGCCTTTCCCGGCACCACCGCCGGCGGCAAGGTCGATCGCGCGAAACTGTCGGCGCGCGTGGTGCACGATCCTGCCGCGATGAAGCAGCTCGAGCAGATCGTGCATCCGATGCTCGGCGCCTCGCGCCAGAAATTCTTCGCCGATGCGGAAGCCGCAGGCAACCCGATCGTCGTCGTCGACGTGCCGCTGTTGTTCGAAACCGGCGGCGAGAAGCGTGTCGATGCCGTCGTTGTCGTCACCACCTCGCCGGAACTGCAGCGCGAGCGGGTGCTCGCCCGCGGCACGATGGATGTGGCCAAGCTCGACGCCATCATCGCCAAGCAGATGCCGGACGCCGAGAAGCGCAAACGCGCGGATTTCATAGTGGATACCTCGCACGGACTCGATCCGGTGCGGGCGCGTATCCGCGACATTCTGGCCGAGGTTGTTAAGATGCCGAAGCGGCGCGCCTGATTCGCCCGCCTTTTCGGATTCCATCACGTCATGCGCGAAATCGTTCTCGATACCGAAACCACTGGCCTCGATCCGCTGCGCGGCGACCGGCTGGTCGAGATCGGCTGCGTCGAGATTTTCAACCGGATGCCGACGGGACAGACCTACCACGTCTACATCAATCCCGAGCGCGACATGCCGGCGGAAGCGTTCGCTGTGCACGGGCTGTCGACCGAGTTCCTGGCTTCCAAACCGCTGTTCACTGAAGTGGTCGACGAGTTCCTGGCCTTCATCGGCGATACGCCGCTGGTGATCCACAACGCGTCGTTCGACGTCAGCTTCATCAACGCCGAGCTCGACCGTATCAAGCGGAAGGCGATCCCGAAGGACCAGCTGGTCGATACGCTGCTGCTGGCACGGCGCAAGCATCCCGGCGTGTCGAACCGGCTCGACGATCTCTGCTCGCGTTATCAGATCGACAATTCCCGCCGTACCAAGCACGGCGCCTTGCTCGACGCCGAGCTGCTGGCCGAGGTCTATATCGACCTGATCGGCGCGCGGCAGTCGCAGCTGATCCTGGCATCGGAAACGTCGGATGCGCGTGTGGGCGGCCATAGTGGTGACACGCCGCGGCGGCAGCGCGAGATCCCGCTACTCGCGCGGGTCAGTGACACCGATCGGGAGGCCCACAGGGCCTTCATTGCCACGCTCGGCGACAAGCCGATCTGGAACGATTACCTGCCGCCGCCAGCGCCTGCGGCAGCACCGGCGGCTTGAGCTCCTATTGGACTCTATCCCCATCATCTTGATGGGGCGAGCCTCGAAAGATGCGCGGCCACAGTCGGGCCGTCGATCCTTCGAGACGGCCGCGTTGCGGCTTCCTCAGGATGGCGGATTAGGCTCCGGTATTCTCTGACTCAAATCAGCTCGGCTTGACGCCGGGAGCAGCCTGGGCGGCCGCCTGCCGCTCCATGTTCTGGCGGTAGAGACCGAGGAAATCGACGGGGTCGAGCAACAAAGGCGGGAAGCCGCCGTCGCGGACCGAGGTCGCGACGATCTCGCGTGCGAACGGGAACAGCAGCCGCGGGCACTCGATCATGACCAGCGGGTGCAGGTTCTCCTTCGGCACATTCACGATCCGGAAGACGCCGGCATAGGCGAGGTCGAAGCTGAACATCACCTTGCCTGCGGTCTCGGCCTTGCCCTCGATCGAGAGGATCACCTCGTACTCGTTCTCCGACAGGTTGTTGGCGGAGACGTTGATCTGGATGTTGATCGCCGGCTGCTGTTGCTGCTGGCCGAGCGAGGCTGGCGCATTCGGGTTCTCGAACGACAGGTCCTTGGTGTACTGCGCCAGTACGTTGAGCTGGGGAGCGGGTTGTTCGACGGGGGCGCCGTTGCCATTGGTCATGAAAATGTCTCCTGGAGCAGCGCTCGATGGACAGAATGTCCGACGGCACGCGTTAAGGTGTTGAGAATGCCGATGCCGGGCGAGTGGCTATCATAGGCCCGGCTCGGTCCACAAGGACGACGAAAGGGCGGGCCGGCGGCAAGTTCTCCCGGCAAAGGGCAGCGCGCGCGAGCCTGCCCAATCTCTTAACAGCTTCCTAAATTATTGAAGATGCGCGATTTCCTGAAAAGGAACGGTTTCCCCCGGGGGTCAAAACGCGCTACACTTGCCCGTGCCAAAAAGCGCCATTGGCCGGGCATAGTTTCGTGCCTACATCTGCGGACTCTATCGGTGATGTAATCTCTGCTGTTCCCGACCGGGAACGCTTTGACGGCCGGCCCGTTGCCGGCAGAGACCAGAAAGCGAATTCGACGTGGATATCTACACCATCATCTTCCTGGCGCTGGCCGTGTTTATCTTCCTGCGCCTGCGCAGCGTTCTCGGACAGCGCACGGGAAGCGAGCGGCCGCCTTATGATCGCGCCGCGCCCAACGTCGTGCAGCGCGGTCAGGACAACAACGTCGTTCCGATCCCTGGATCGGTGATCGACCAGCCGGCCTCGGCGGCGCCCGCCGAGCCGGTCGAGCCCACGGAACGCTGGAAGGGCATCGCCGAGCCCGGCACGGCGCTGGCGCAGGGTCTCGACGCGGTGGCCGTCCAGGATTCCTCGTTCGATCCGCGGCATTTCCTCTCAGGTGCCCGCTCGGCCTATGAAATGATCGTGCTGGCCTTCGCCAATGGCGATCGCCGTGCGCTGCGCGACCTGCTGTCGACCGAGGTCTATGAAAGCTTCGAGGCCGCGATCAAGGATCGCGAGAAGCACGAGCAGAAGACCGAGACGCGGTTCGTCTCGATCGACAAGGCCGAGATCGTCAGCGCGGAGGCGCGCGACCGCTCGACCCAGCTCACCGTCCGCTTCGTGTCGCAGATGATCTCGGTCACGCGCGACAAGGCCGGCACCATCGTCGACGGCAGCCCGGACAAGGTCGCCGACATCACCGATATCTGGACATTCGCCCGCGACTCGACTTCCCGCGATCCGAATTGGAAGCTGGTTGGCACTGGAAGCGCTCACTAAGCATCTCAGCTACGGGCGGCTCGCGGTCGCGTGCTGCGCGCTCGCGGTGCTGTGCTCCACCGCAGCGATCGCTGCGCGCTACAGATCAAGCCGGCACCCTCCGCCGCGACACGAGCATAGCCACCCGATCCCCTATCCCAATCTGGAAATGCCGCTGCAAGTCAGCGGCAGCCAGTACGAGCCGCTCGCCTGGCCCAACGTCGCCGGCTGGCGCGACGACGATCATCTGGCAGCCTACAAGGCGTTCCGCACCAGCTGCAAGCCGATCGCGGCCCAGCAGGGTGCGCCTGCCGATTCGAAAGCGCTCGGGAGCTCGCTGCGCGATCCCTGCCGGATCGCCAAGGGACTCGCGCTGAGCGACGGCGTCAGGGCGAAGGACTTCTTCGAGCAGAATTTCGTGCCACTGCGCATCTCGCGGCTCGGCGAGGACGCCGGCTTCGTCACCGGTTACTACGAGCCGGTGCTCGATGGATCGCGGACCCAGACCGACGTCTATAACGTGCCGGTCTATCGACGTCCGTCCAACCTGTTCGTGCGCGGCAAGACGCAGAATTCGGTCGGCCTGCCCAATGGCGGTGCGGTGTATCGCAAGATCGGCCGGCGCAAGCTCGTGCCCTATTACGACCGCGGCCAGATCGAGGACGGCGCGATCGCCGGCCGCGGGCTCGAGATCTGCTGGCTGAAGAGCCAGACCGATCTCCTGTTCGCGCAGATCCAGGGCTCGGCGCGCATCAAGCTCGAGGACGGCACCACGCTGCGCATCAATTACGATGCGCATAATGGTTATCCCTATACGCCGGTCGGACGCGTTCTGATCGACCGCGGCATCATCCCGAAGGATCAGATGTCGATGCAGAAGATCAGGGAGTGGATGGAGCAGAACCCTGACGGCGCCAAGGACCTGCGCCGGCAGAACCGCTCCTACGTCTTCTTCCGCGAGGTCCCGCTGTCCGACAAGGACGAGGCCGTCGGCGCGCAGGGCGTGCCGTTGACGCCGGGCCGCTCGATCGCAGTCGACAAGGCGCTGCATGTCTACGGTACGCCGTTCTTCATCGCCGGCGAACTGCCGATTGAATCCGAACAGTCGAAGACGCCGTTCCACCGGCTCATGATCGCGCAGGACACCGGGTCGGCGATCGTCGGCCCGGCGCGCGCCGATCTTTATTTCGGCGCCGGCGCGGAAGCCGGAAAGGTCTCGGGCCGGCTGCGGCACAATATGCAGTTCGTCATGCTGGTGCCGAGGGGTCTCGACCCCGTCGCGCGCGGCCACAAGCTGCCGGTTCCGGATGAGCGGCCCTCGGCCAAGATCGCAAAGCTGTTTCCGCAGACCGAGCCGCCGAAGGACAAGCCGGCGGCGAAGGCCGCGGATGTGCCGACCGCCGGCATCGCCAAAAGCGCGGCGAAAGACTCTGGCAATAGCGCCGCCAGGAACCCGGCCGCGAAGGATGTCGCGCCCGCAGCGCCGGCAGCAACGACCCCTGTCGCGCAGGCCGCACCTGTGGCAGAACCGGTGCCGCTGCCGGTCGCCCGGCCCGATATTCCGCAACCGGAGAAGCGGCGCTTCCGGCGCTATCGCCATCACCGCGAGCAATGAAACGACCCGCGCCGATCCCCGATCTGTCCGCTCCGTTGCGGCGCAAGCGCGCGCTGAGCGAAGAGGAGCGTGCGCTCTGGGAAAGCGTGGCAAAGCAGGTCAAGCCACTGCGCAAGCGGCCGGTCGCCGCGAAGGCACACGCCGTCGCCTCCGATCCGGCCACCCATCACGCGATTGCCAAACCCATCCCGGTCAAGCCGGCGACAGCGGTCAAGGCTGCGCCGGCGCAACGCCCGCACGTGCCGCCGCTGGCGCCGATCGGCCGTCGCGAACGTGCAAAGCTCTCGCGCGGCCGGCAGGAGATCGATGCGCGGCTTGATCTGCACGGCATGACCCAGATGCGCGCGCATCGCGTGCTGTTCACCTTCCTGCAGCGCGCGCACAGCGACGGGCTCACTTTCGTGCTCGTCATCACCGGCAAGGGCAAGGTCGGCGGGCTCGATTCCGAACGCGGCGTGCTGCGCCGCCAGGTTCCGGAATGGCTCAGCCTGCCGGAATTCCGCTCGCTGGTCGTCGGCTTCGAGGAAGCGCATATCGGCCATGGCGGCGAGGGCGCGCTCTATGTGCGGGTCCGGCGCGCGCGCTGAGCGTGCTCAACGAAAATGTTAGAACGGCCTGACGATCCCGACGCGCGGGATCAGCGTCACGATCCAGCCCGATATCGTCGTCTTGCGGTCGTCCGCCGGGATCAGCGGGACGTCCTTCGACGCCGGCAGCATCCTGGTGGCATGCAGCATCAGGAACATGCAGACCGCCCAGTTCGAGATCCAGCGCGAATAGTCGAACACGGTCACGAACATCACGAAATAGCCGGCGCTGATCATGACGAGCGCGCCGAGCACGATCCGGCGATGCAGTTCACTCGCGAGCGCGCCAATCAGCCGCGCGAAATAGCGCCATAGTGGCGTATGCAGCCAGATCAGCAGCGCAAACACCGGAACGCCCAGGATGTTCGAGGGCATGCGCGCCCAGGTGTCGGCGAACTCCTTCGACAGCGGCTGGTACCAGATGTAGCCGAACTGAAGCAAGTCGGTGCGTGACGGATCGGCCATCCGGCTCTGCAGATGACGGATGAATTCGTCATAGGGCACGTCGACCGTGCCAGCGAATTGCGCGACCAGGAACAGGATGCCGACCCCTGCGAGGGCCGCGATGCCGAAGACGGCGTTCCTCGGCGTCACGCCCTGCACCAGATAGAAGCGCAGCACCACGATCGCCGTGATGGTCGGCACATACATCAGGACGAAGATATGATGGACCAGGATCAGCAGGATCGAGAACAGCGCGGCAATCAGCACATACGCCATTGAGCGCGCCGGGATCAGCAGCAGCACGATCGTCAGCGCACAGCCATAGATGTCGAAATGGCCGAGCGTGTGCATGAAGTTCTTCAGGAAGAACGGCGAGCCCGCGATGAAGACGAACAACGGCCAATGCGCATCGTTGAAGCCGAATGTGCGGCGGAACAGTTTGATGAACAGTCCGAGCGTCACCAGCCAGATCGCGCCGGCCAGCGCGAACACCAGCCATACGGGCACCTTGTCGGTGAACAGCGACACGATCGCCCCGACCAGCGCGCGCTTGGTGAAGCCGTAATGATAGTCGACCAGCAGATGGATGTAGGGAACGAAGGGCGGCAGCGCGATCTTGTGCAGGAACACGCCGACCAGCACGGCCGCATTGATGGCCAGCATCAGGCGCCAGGGGTTTTGCCACACCCGCAGATTCATCGATCGCCCACTCTCGTCGTCCCGGGCAAGCGAAGCGCGACCCGGGACCCATAACCACCGAAGGTAGTTCTAGAAGGAATGTCGGCCCGAGTCTTTGTCACCGCAGACTGTCGGGGTTATGGGTCCCGGCTTTCGCCGGGACGACTATGGTGGCCGCCTACAAAATAAACCGGCTCAGGTCGGCGTTCTTGGCGAGGTCGCCGACATGCTTGGTGACGTAGTCGGCGTCGACCTGGATGGTCTCGCCGTGGCGATCGGGCGCGGTGAAGGAGATCTCGTCCAGCACCCGCTCCATCACGGTCTGCAGCCGCCTTGCGCCGATGTTCTCGACCGTGGAATTCACCGCCACGGCGACATCGGCCAGCGCGTCGATGGCGTTGTCGGTGATGTCGAGCGTGACGCCTTCGGTCTTCATCAGCGCGACATATTGCTTGATCAGCGACGCCTCCGGCTCGGTCAGGATCCGGCGCATGTCGTCGCGGGTCAGCGCCTGCAGCTCGACGCGGATCGGCAGGCGGCCCTGCAGCTCCGGCAAAAGGTCCGACGGCTTGGCGATATGGAACGCGCCCGAGGCGATGAACAGGATGTGGTCGGTCTTGACGGCGCCGTGCTTGGTCGAGACCGTGGTGCCCTCGATCAGCGGCAGCAGGTCACGCTGCACGCCCTCGCGGGAGACGTCGCCGCCGGCGCGGTTCTCGCGGACGCAGATCTTGTCGATCTCGTCGAGGAACACGATGCCGTTGTTCTCGACCGCGTTGATCGCCTCCTGCACCAGCTGATCGGTGTCGAGCAGCTTGTCGGATTCCTCGTTGACGAGGATTTCGTGCGAGCCCTCCACCGTCAGGCGGCGGGTCTTGCTGCGTCCGCCCATCTTGCCGAAGATGTCGCCGAGCGAGATCGCGCCCATCTGGGCGCCGGGCATGCCGGGGATTTCAAACATCGGCATGCCGCTGCCGCCCGACTGCGTCTCGATCTCGATTTCCTTGTCGTTGAGCTCGCCGGCGCGCAGCTTCTTGCGGAACGACTCGCGCGTCGCCGGGCTCGATCCCGGGCCGACCAGCGCGTCCAGCACGCGTTCCTCGGCGGCGAGCTGGGCGCGGGCCTGGACATCCTTGCGCTTGCGCTCGCGGGTCTGTGCGATTGCGACCTCGACGAGGTCGCGGACGATCTGCTCGACGTCGCGGCCGACATAGCCGACCTCGGTGAACTTGGTGGCCTCGACCTTGAGGAACGGCGCGCCGGCGAGCTTGGCCAGCCGCCGCGCGATCTCGGTCTTGCCGACGCCGGTCGGCCCGATCATCAGGATGTTCTTGGGCAGAACCTCCTCGCGCAGGGAACCGGCGAGCTGCAGCCGCCGCCAGCGGTTGCGCAGCGCGATCGAGACGGCGCGCTTGGCGTCGGTCTGGCCGACGATGAAGCGGTCGAGTTCAGAAACGATTTCACGGGGAGAGAAGTGAGTCATTGGCTCTAGCTAGGTTGGAATCGCGGTCTCGGCAAGCGGCAGTCCTCCAAGGCATCGTCCTCTAAAGAATCGGCGGCCCGGCCTGCCACTGCCGGATTGTCTCGAACGGGTGGATCAGCATGATGATGTTCAGTGTCAGATTGTCGCGAATGTGAAGCAGCAGCACGGTTTCGAACAAAACGCCGAGCGCGACGGTCGCGGCGATCGGCAGCTTGCGCGCCAGCAGGAAGCCGACAACCATCGCGAGCGTGTCCGACACCGAATTGACGATGGTGTCGCCGTAATAATCGAGCGAGATCGTGCCGGCGCGGTAGCGCTCGATGATCCAGTTGGAGTTTTCGACGAGCTCCCAGCTGCCTTCGATCAGCATCGCGACAATCAGCCGCCCGGGCCAGGCGAGGCGCGGCACCAGGAGGAAGCTCAGACCGTAGAACAGCAGGCCATGCAGCACATGCGACAGCGTGTACCAATCGGCGATGTGCTGCGAATTCTCCGAGCTCATAACCGAGCCGTGCCATAGCTTGACATAGCCGCAGGCACAGATCGGCAGACGACCCATCGCATAGAGCAGCGCCGCCTGCAGCACGAGCAGCGCTGCCGCGATCGCCAGCCAATGCCACGCTGAAACGCCGACGGGCTTGTGCGCGATCGTCATGCGTCGCGCGCCATCAGCAGCGCCGGCCCGTCCGGCGTATCGACCATACCCATCTTCCGAAAACCCGCCTTCTCATAGGCGCGGATCGCGCGCGCATTGGCCGGATCGGGATCGGTGACGATGCGTGGCGCGCCCTGCGCCAGCCGGTCGTCGACAAAGGCGCGGATCAGCGCCGAGCCGTGGCCACCTGCCATCATGCTGGGCTCGCCGATGAAGAGGTCGATCCCGCGCGTGCCCTCCGGCTGGGCCCCGAAGCCGGAATTCCACGCCGTCAGGTCGTAGCACTGGATATAGCCGAGGTCGCCGCCATCGGCCGCGACGATGAACTGGTCCATGGCCGGCTCATCGAGGTCGCTGCTGACCAGTTCATATTGCTCGGCCGGATCGCCCCACCATTGGCGGACATGCGGCAACGCCAGCCACCGCTTGACCAGCGGCAGGTCGGCCGGCGTCATCGGGCGGAAATGATAGGGGCCGGCCATGCTCAGCCGCCGATCGTCTCGATCGTCACATTCCGGTTGGTGTAGACGCAGATATCGGCGGCGATATCCAGCGCGCGGCGGACAATGGTCTCGGCGTCCTTGTCGGTGTCGACCAGCGCGCGGGCCGCGGCAAGGGCGTAATTGCCGCCGGAACCGATCGCCATGACTCCGGATTCGGGCTCCAAAACGTCGCCGGTTCCGGTCAGCACCAGGGAAACGTCCTTGTCGGCCACGATCATCATGGCCTCCAGCCGGCGCAGATAGCGGTCGGTCCGCCAGTCCTTGGCGAGCTCGACGGCCGCCCGGGTCAGCTGCCCCGGATATTGCTCCAGCTTGCTTTCCAGCCGCTCGAACAGGGTGAAGGCGTCGGCGGTGGCGCCGGCAAAGCCGCCGATCACGTCGCCCTTGCCGATCCGGCGGACCTTCCTGGCATTGGCCTTGATCACGGTCTGGCCGATCGAGACCTGCCCGTCGCCGCCGATCACCACCTTGCCGCCCTTGCGGACCGTGCAGATCGTGGTGCCATGCCAGACCGGCAGCTCATTTGGGGATGCTTGCATAGGTTACCTCTCTTCCGGGCAGATTTAGGCGGTCGGGCAGGGGGTTACAATCGGGACGAAATCGGAGCGTTTTCAGGCGAGGTGGCACCGGTTCGCGTGAAGAAAACGCGGCAGAACCAGATCGACAACGAATTCCGGTCACCATGGCCGGAAGTTGGGGCGTTTCGAGGTCATCCCGCAGTAGCGAAGGTGACATCAGCCTGTTAAAAGACCGGCGTTTTCGGCACGGGAAAGCTCAATTTTCATGCGCACCGCAACCATCAAGCGCAAGACCAAGGAGACCGACATCGAGGTGACGGTCAACCTCGACGGAGCAGGCGTATCCACGGTTTCGACCGGGATTGGCTTCTTCGACCATATGCTCGACCTCCTGGCCCGGCATTCGCGCATCGACATCACGGTGAAGGCGGATGGCGATCTCCATGTCGATTACCACCACACCACCGAAGACGTCGGGATCGCGCTCGGGCAGGCCGTGAAGCAGGCGCTCGGCAACATGGCCGGCATCACCCGCTACGCCTCGATCCACATGCCGATGGACGAGACGCTGTCGCGCGTCGTGATCGACATTTCCGGCCGCCCGGTGCTGGTATTCAAGGCCGAATTCCCGCGCGACAAGATCGGCGAGTTCGACACCGAGCTGGTGCGCGAGTGGTTCAACGCCTTCGCGATGAACGCCGGCGTGACTCTGCACGTCGAGACCCTATATGGCGAGAACAGCCATCATATCGCCGAATCCTGTTTCAAGGGTCTGGCGAGGGCGCTGCGGACGGCAATTGCGATCGATCCGCGTGCCCAGGGCGAAGTGCCCTCGACCAAGGGTCAGCTCGGCGGCTGATCTCTGGAGCATGATCCGGAAGAGTGGATGCCGGTTTTCCGAAAGATCATGCTTTAAATAAGAGTCCATCCTCGGCGGAGCGTTCGATGCCGGTCTATACAGTGCATGCCCCCGTGGCCAACGGCGCCGATCTCGCGGCGGCCGACAAGTTCGTCTTCGTGCGCGACGGCTTCCATTTCTGGGCCGCGGTTGCGGGCGTGATCTGGCTGGCCTGGCATCGGCTCTGGCTGGCGCTGATCGGCTGGTTCGTTCTGACTTTCGTGATCGATTACGCGCTGGCCAAGCTTGGCGTCGGCCGTAGCGCGATCTTCTTCGTCGACCTGGTGCTGATGGTGTTGCTCGGCCTCGAGGCTGCGACCCTGCAACGCTGGACGCTGTCGCGGCGCAGGTGGCGCCAGATCGACATCGTCGTGGGCGACGATGCGGAGGCAGCCGAGCGCCGTTTCTTCGCGCGCTGGACCGCGCGGCATCGCGGCGCTGTCAACGACCAGCGGTCCGTCGATCGCGGCGCGCCGCCCCCGACCCGCGACATTCCGGGTCAGTCATTTTCAAAAGCCCCGCCGATGCCGCAGGGCGGCATCATCGGATTGTTTCCAGAGCCAGGAGGATCGCGATGACCGTTGCAATCATCGATTACGGCTCCGGCAATCTGCATTCGGCCGCCAAGGCCTTTGAGCGCGCCGCACGCAGCGTGGAGGATCCGCAAGCCATCAAGGTGACGCGCGATCCCGACGCAGTGTATCGCGCCGATCGCATCGTGCTGCCCGGTGTCGGCGCGTTCGCCGATTGCCGCCGCGGCGTCGACGCGGTCGACGGCATGCTGGAAGCGCTCACCGAGGCGGTGCGGGTCAAGGCGCGGCCGTTCTTCGGCATCTGCGTCGGCATGCAGCTGATGGCGACGCGCGGCAAGGAGCACGTGATCACCGAGGGCTTCAACTGGATCGGCGGCGATGTCGAGAAGATCGAGCCGCGCGACGTGAGTCTGAAGGTCCCGCATATGGGCTGGAACACGCTCGACATGGTGCGCGAGCATCCGGTGCTGGAGCGGCTGCCGCTCGGGCCGAAGGGACGTCACGCCTATTTCGTGCACTCCTATCACCTCAACGCCGCCAATGAGGCGGACGTGCTCGCGCGCGCCGACTATGGCGGGCCGGTGACCGCGATCGTCGGCAAGGACACCGCGATCGGCACCCAGTTTCACCCCGAGAAGAGCCAGCGCTTCGGCCTCGCTTTGATCGCCAATTTCTTGAAGTGGAAGCCGTGATTCTCTTTCCAGCGATTGATCTGAAGAACGGCCAGTGCGTGCGCCTGGAGCAGGGCGACATGGCGCGCGCCACCGTGTTCAATCTCGATCCGGCGGCGCAGGCGGCGAGCTTTGCCGCGCAGGGCTTCGAATATCTCCACGTCGTCGATCTCGACGGCGCCTTCGCCGGCAAGCCGATGAATGCGCATGCGGTGGAGGCGATGCTGAAGGCCGTCACCATGCCGGTGCAGCTCGGCGGTGGCATCCGCGACCTCAAGACCATCGAGGCCTGGCTCGACAAGGGCATCACGCGCGTCATCATCGGCACCGCCGCGGTGCGCGATCCCGAGCTCGTGAAGGGCGCGGCGAAGACATTCCCCGGCCGCGTCGCCGTGGGCCTCGATGCGCGCGACGGCAAGGTCGCGGTCGAAGGCTGGGCCGAGACCTCGCATGTGACCGCGCTCGAGATCGCACAGCGCTTCGAGGATGCCGGCGTCGCCGCGATCATCTTCACCGACATCGCCCGCGACGGCCTGCTCAAGGGTCTCAACCTCGATGCGACCATTGCGCTTGCCGATCGCATCTCGATTCCGGTGATCGCCTCCGGCGGCTTTGCCTCGATCGACGACGTCAAGGCGCTGCTGGAGCCGCGCGCCAAAAAGCTCGCCGGTGCGATCGTCGGCCGCGCACTCTATGACGGACGGCTCGATCCGGCCGCTGCCCTTCAGCTGATCCGCGGCGCGTAGGAGGAGATCATGTTCAAGGTTCGCGTGATCCCCTGCCTCGACGTCAAGGACGGGCGCGTGGTCAAGGGCGTCAACTTCGTCGATCTGCGCGACGCCGGCGACCCGGTCGAGGCCGCGATCGCCTATGACGCCGCTGGTGCCGACGAGCTCACCTTCCTCGACATCACCGCCACCCACGAAAACCGCGGCATCATGCTGGATGTGGTGCGGCGGACCGCGGAGGCCTGCTTCATGCCGCTGACCGTGGGCGGCGGCGTCCGCACCGTTGACGACATCAAGACCCTGCTGCGCTCCGGCGCCGACAAGGTCTCGATCAATTCGGCGGCCGTCAGCCGGCGCGAGTTCGTCAAGGAAGCGGCCGAGAAATACGGCGAGCAGTGCATCGTGGTCGCGATCGACGCCAAGCGGGTCAAGCGCGCCGGCGGCTCGGACCGCTGGGAGATCTTCACCCATGGTGGACGGAATGCCACCGGGATCGACGCCATCGAATACGCCCAGGAGGTCGTCGCGCTCGGCGCCGGCGAAATCCTGCTGACCTCGATGGACCGGGACGGCACCAGGCAGGGCTTTGACCTGCCGCTGACCCGGGCGATCGCGGACAGTGTCCCCGTACCGGTCATCGCGTCCGGTGGTGTCGGCAATCTCGACCACCTGGTCGACGGCGTCCGCGAGGGTCACGCCACCGGTGTGCTGGCCGCGTCGATCTTCCACTTCGGGGAATTCACCATCCGCCAGGCCAAGGATCACATGGTGCGCGCCGGCCTGCCGATGCGGCTCGATCCCTAGCGTGAGCGTGGTCCGGAAAAGTGGAAACCGGTTTTCCGAAAAGACCACGCTCAAACGGAGTGGTTGAGGACTCCTTGTCACAAAAATGCTAAGTCCCCACCTGAGGGATGGCACCCGTGCGGTGCCGCTGTGCATGCTTGAGTTGAGTTGATGTCGCGTTTCACGGTCCACGATCTGGCCGCCACCATCGACGCCCGCGCTGCAACGGGCGGTGAGGCGTCCTACACCCGCAAGCTGCTCGACAAGGGCGCGGAGCATTGCGCCAAGAAATTGGGCGAGGAAGCGGTCGAGACCGTGATCGCCGCGGTCGAGAATGACCGCGATCACCTCATCGCGGAAAGTGCCGATCTCGTGTTTCACCTGCTGGTTCTGTTGAAATCCCGCGGCGTGAGGCTGGAGGATGTCGAGGCCGCGCTGGAGAAGCGCACCTCGATGTCGGGACTGGAAGAGAAGGCGTCGCGCAAGCGCGACTAGCGCAAATGATCGAGCGCATCGAGAGGGGCGGCCTCATGGACATCCGGGCACCAGATCAACAGTACAACCCCTACCGCATCTTCACGCGCCAGCAATGGTCGCATTTGCGTGACGATACGCCGATGACGCTCGAGCCGGGCGAGTTCGACCGCCTGCGTTCGATGCACGACCGCCTCGATTTGCAGGAGGTCGAGGACATCTATCTGCCGCTGTCGCGGCTGCTCTCGATCTATGTCGATGCGACGCAGCGGCTATATTACTCGCAGCGCCAGTTCCTCAACATCCGCGACCGCAAGATGCCCTACATCGTGGGCGTCGCCGGGTCCGTCGCGGTCGGCAAGTCGACCACGGCACGCGTGCTGCAGGCGCTGCTGGCGCGCTGGTCGCCGCGGCCGAAGGTCGACCTGATCACGACCGACGGTTTCCTGTTTCCGAATGCGGTGCTCGAGCGGCAGGGCATCATGCAGAAGAAGGGCTTCCCGGAAAGCTACGACCTGCCGACGCTGCTGTCGTTCCTCAGCGACATCAAGGCGGGGCGGCGCCGCGTGCGCGCGCCGGTCTATTCGCATCTGACCTACGACATCGTGCCGAACAAATGGGTCGAGATCGACCAGCCGGACATCCTGATCGTCGAGGGCGTCAATGTGCTGCAGACCGGGCGGCTGCCGCGCGACGGCAAGGCGGTGCCGTTCGTTTCCGACTTCTTCGATTTCTCGGTCTATATCGACGCCGACGAGGCCGTGCTGCGGGAGTGGTACATCAAGCGTTTCCTGGCGCTGCGCGACACCGCGTTCACCGATCCAAGATCCTACTTCCACCGCTATGCGCCGCTGTCGGACGAGGAAGCCACGGCGACCGCGATCGCGATCTGGGAGCGTACCAACCTCGCCAATCTCGAGGACAACATCCTGCCGACCCGCCCGCGCGCGACGCTGATCCTGAAGAAGGGCGCCGACCACGTGGTGCAGTCGGTCGCGCTGCGCCGGCTGTAAGGTTTGATCCGCCAAAGCTGACCACATCAACGGCGTCGTCCCGGCGTAGGCCGGGATCCATACTCTGCGGCCCCTGCAAAAGGCACGCGGCGAGACGGTCGCTCACCAATTGGCATTCGTGGTTATGGGTCCCGGCCTTCGCCGGGACGACGCGGGGTTAGGTGGCGCACTACGCCGCGATATGCCGCGCGGCGGCGAGGCCCGCAAGCGCTTCTTCCAGCTTTTCGCGGTCGAGCGGCTTGATCAGAAAACCGTCCATGCCGGCTTCGAAGCAGGCATAGCGGTCCTCCACCAGGGTATTTGCCGTCAGTGCCAGGATCGGGGTCCGGCGGACGGATTGCGCCGCTTCATGGGCGCGGATCTGCTTGGTGGTCTCGATGCCGTTGAGGCGCGGCATCTGGATATCCATCAGCACGAGATCATAGGGCGTGCCGGCCGAGGTCGCCGACAGCCAGGACTCCATCGCCTGCTCGCCGTTGGTGGTGATGACCACGTTATGGCCGAGCCGGGTGAGCAGCGAGCGCATCAACAGCGCGTTGATCTCATTGTCCTCGGCGACCAGGATCGAGAGCCCCTTGTCCGGCAACGCGGATGCGGGCGCAGTGGGTGCGGACTCGGCGGCCGCCTCGATCGCGAGGCTCGGCGCCGCGATTTCCGGCGATGCGGTCAGGCGCGCGGCGAGCGACGACGCGCGCAATGGCTTCACCAGGTAGCCGGTGAACATGGCTGACTCGGAGGCCGAAAGGTCCTGCCGCGTCGCCGGCGTGAACATCACGATGCGATGGGTTGCATGGAGGCGGGCGGCGTCGGCAAATGCCTCCATCGCCGGGGTGCCGAGCGTGTGGTCGATCAGGGCCGCGTGCCAGCTCCGCTCTGGCAGCAGCGCCTCGGCGACGTTGGCATCCGACACGATGCAGGTCTGCGCGCCCCAGCGCTGCAACCGCCGCGAGATCAGCGAGACCTCGATGCTGTGCGGCGCCACCAGCATGATCGACTGTCCCGTCAAGTCGGGCGCGGCGAAGCCGCTGGCCTCGCCGGTATCGGCGGCGACGAGCGGGATTGACACCTCGAAGGTCGAGCCGGCGCCCGGCGTGCTTGCGAGCGTGATGCGGCCGCCCATCCGCTTGATGATGCGGTCGCTGATCGAAAGGCCGAGCCCGGTGCCGCCATAGCTGCGCGCGATCCGGTCATCGGCCTGCTCGAACTCCCGAAATATACGCTGCTGCGCTTCCGGTGCGATGCCGATGCCGGTGTCGCGGACCAGGAAGCTGATCTCGTTCGGCCAGATGCCGGGCTCGACGATCAGCGCCACGCCACCGGTCGCGGTGAACTTGATGGCGTTGCCGGCGAGATTGAGCAGCACCTGCCGCAGCCGCGCGGCGTCGCCGGTCACCTGCATCGGCAGCCGTTCGTCGACATAGGCGGCGATCTCGATGCCCTTGGTCTGCGCGCGCGGCGCCAGCAGCTCGGTGATGTCCTCGATCAGGCCGGACAGCGCGAACGCGCGGTGTTCGAGATCGATCTTGCCGGCCTCGATCTTGGAATAATCGAGCAACTCCTCGATCAGCGCGAGCAGCGCGTCGCCCGACGTCTTGACCGCCTTGACGTAGGTCATCTGCTCCGGCGTCAGCTGCGTATCCATCAGCAATCCGCTCATGCCGATGATGCCGTTCAGCGGAGTGCGGATCTCGTGGCTCGCCATCGCAAGAAAGCGCGACTTGGCGCGGTTGGCGGCGTCGGCCTGATCGCGCGCTTCGGTGAGCGCGCGCTCGCTCTCGGTGCGGTCGGTGACGTCGCGGCCGACGCTCTGCATCTCCGCGGGCGCGCCGGCATCGTTGCGCACGAGGCCCTCACGCCAGGCGATCCAGCGTGGCCCGAGCGGTCCCTCGATCTTCTGGTCGTAGACCCGCGTGCCGTTGGATTCGAGCGCGGTGTCGCCTTGCTCGAGCACCTTCAGCGTGGCGTTGCTGCCGATCAATTCGCTGCGGGGCCTCTGCGCCAGCTCGCAATAGGCATCGTTGGCATAGGTGATGAGCCCGTCGAGGTCGCGCAGCACGATCAGATCGTCCTGCGCCTCGAACAGGGTAGAGGCGCGCTGCTCGGCCTCCTGCAGTTCCCAGTTGCGGTCGGCCATCGCTTCATTGTGCATGGCGATGGTGCGCAGCCGCTTGCGCATCAGCCGCAGGCGGATGCCGAGCGTCACGATCCAGAGGCAGGCGAGCGCGAACAGGAAGCTGACCCCAATCGCGAATGCATTGGGATCGTAGCCGCTTTGTTGCGAGAGCGCGCCCGAAATGAACCCGAAGGCGCTGCCGAACGCGACGGAGAAGATCGTGAACGAGCGGACGATCGTCGCGACCCAGGAATGGCGCCGGAGGAAGCGGCGAAGGCGCAACTTGATCCGGAAGAAACGCCCCATCAATGGTGACCTTGAGACAGCTTGATCTGGCGCTGACGATGCGTCGGCCAGCTTGCAAAGTGCTTGAAGTTGGTGGCCATTTCGCGCCGCCCTCAGAACAAGGTTAGCGGGGGGTTAATTCCGCCATGACCCGGTTCGGGACGCGCGTGTCAGGTTCCGGCGATGCGGCTTCAAGGCGGCGGTGTCCGCCCCGGGCGCTGACGATCAGGGCCGCGGCATCGCGCACCGAGAACGTCTTCGACTGCACGAAGACACGGTAGTCGGACGGACCGTCATCATGCGTCAGATAGATGACGGGGCCGGTTGCCGAGGCATCGCTGGAAATCCCGATCAGCTGCGCCGCCGCGCTGCTCTCGCAGGCGCCGGCCTCGGCATCGTCGATGTCGTCGATCACGGTGAAGTCGGCGGCGTCGGCGCTGTCGGCGATCTGGACCCGGACGGTGGCTTGGCCGGGGTCGTCAGTGAAGCTGACGTGAAGTTGCGCCAGCCAGGGGACCGATGCGATCTGCATCGCGGCGCCGCCCACCTCGATGCAGGGCCGGGGGCCCGGCAGGAATTCGACGCGGGCAAGGACCGCGGCCACGGCAAGGGGGACCACCGAGGTCAAAATCTTCAAACGCAACATGACACAACTCGCTCGACCCAAGCTTGCCGCCGATCGCGGTGCTTATGGTTTGCGGAGCGTAAACAAAACTCGTTACCGCCGCGTTGACGCGGGGCATTGCGGCACGAATCGGGACGGGGCTGCGCTTCGGATCACGCGGCGCGGCGCACATCGTCGGCCAATGCACGATAGGACAGCGCTTCGGCAAGGTGCAGCCGGCCGATCGTCTCGGCGCCGTCGAGATCGGCAAGCGTGCGCGCCACCCGCAGCACGCGGTGATAGCCGCGCGCGGTGAGGTGCATGGTGTCGGCGGCCTCGCGCAGCAGCTTCTGCCCATGCGCGTCGGGCTGCGCGATGGTCTCGAGCAGCGAGCTCGGCGCTTCCGCATTGGTGCGGACATGCGGCATGCCGGCAGCCGCATAGCGAGCGAGCTGGATGTCGCGCGCGGCCGCGACGCGGGCGGCAACCTCGGCCGATCCTTCCGCCGGCGGCGGCAGGATCAAATCCGCCGCAGTCACGGCGGGCACCTCGATCCGCAGGTCGATGCGATCCATCAGCGGGCCGGAGATCCGCATCTGGTAGTCGGCGGTGCAGCGGTCGACAGGTGCGCGCTTGCAGGAATAACCGGGCTCATAGGCGTGGCCGCAACGGCACGGGTTCATGGCCGCGACCAGCATGAAGCGCGCCGGATAGGTGACGCGGTGGTTGGCCCGGCTCACCGATACCTCGCCGTTCTCCAGCGGCTGGCGCAGCGAATCCAGCACGCGCGGATCGAACTCCGGCAATTCGTCGAGGAACAGCACGCCCTGATGCGCCAGCGAGATCTCGCCCGGCTTGGCGCGCATGCCGCCGCCGGTCAGCGCGGCCATGCTGGCGGAATGATGCGGGCTGCGGAACGGGCGTCGCGCGGTCAAGGCGCCGTCACGGATCTCGCCGGCAACCGAGGCGATCATCGAGACTTCGAGCAGCTCCGACGGCGACAGCGGCGGCAGGATCGAGGGCAGTCGCGCCGCCAGCATCGATTTGCCGGCGCCGGGCGAGCCGATCATCAACAGATGATGACCGCCGGCGGCGGCGATCTCGAGCGCGCGTTTCGCGCTCTCCTGGCCCTTGATGTCACGCAGGTCGAGCAGCGCTTCCTCGCGCTCATGCACCTTCGGCTGCGGGCGCGACAGCACCTGCGTGCCCTTGAAGTGGTTGGCGATCTGGATCAGCGAGTGTGCCGCGATGATCTGGATGTCCGGACTGGCCCAGGCGGCTTCCGAGCCGCAGGCGGCCGGGCAGATCAATCCCTCGTCGCGCGAATTGGCGCCGATTGCCGCGGGCAGCACGCCCGCCACCGGCGCGATCGAGCCGTCGAGCCCGAGCTCGCCGAGCACGGTGAAGCCGTTCAGCGCATCCGGCGGGATCGCGCCGATCGCCGCCATCAGGCCGAGCGCGATCGGCAGGTCGTAATGGCTGCCCTCCTTGGGCAGGTCGGCGGGCGCGAGGTTGACGGTGATGCGGCGGGCAGGAAGCGCGAGGCCGGAGGCGATCAAGGCCGAACGCACGCGTTCGCGGGCTTCCGACACCGCCTTGTCGGGCAGGCCGACGATCGCGAATGCCGGCAAGCCCGGCGCGACCTGAACCTGCACGTCGACCGCGCGGGCCTCGATCCCCTCGAATGCGACGGTGGAAACGCGCTGGACCATGCTGCCCCTATTCTTCCGCAATCGAAGGTAGCGGAACCGGGCGGCAAGTGACAATTATGTACTTTACAAACCCAATGACCTAGGGTAGATTATTGGCATTGGTTAGTTATTTTGGTTGTCGCCATGTCGATCCTTGCAAAGCCTTATTTTCACAACGAAAAATCCGCGTTCCGGCATCTTGAAAAGCTGCTCTGGGCGGATGGCGTTGTGTGCCCGCATTGCGGCGTTGTCGGGAAAGCGGGCCGTTTGGAGGATGTGAAGGGCAAGAACGGCAAATCCCGGCTTGGCCTCTGGAAGTGCTACGAGGGCAAGTGCCGCAAGCAGTTCACCGTCCGGGTCGGTACGGTGTTCGAGCACTGCCGCATTCCGCTCCACAAATGCTTGCAGGCGGTGCACCTGATCGCGTCCAGCAAGAAGGGCATTTCCAGCCACCAGCTGCACCGCATTCTGGAAGTCCAGTACAAGAGCGCGTGGTTCTTGGCGCACCGTATCCGCGAAGCAATGCGCGATGGCTCCCTGAGCCCTCTGGGTGGCGCTGGCAAGGTAGTGGAGTCGGACGAAACCTATATCGGCCGTCTACAGGGTCAGAAGAAAAACAGCCGTGGCGGTGCGGCGCATAAGAACATCGTGCTTACGCTGGTTGAGCGCGGCGGCTCCGCGCGCAGCTTCCATATCGACAGCACGTCGATTGCCGATATTGCGCCGATCCTGCGTGCCAACATCAGCCGGGAAACCAAGCTGATGACGGACGAGGCGCTGCACTATCGTCAGGTCGGCCGCGAGTATGCGAGTCATGACGCGGTGAACCACGGGCAGGAAGAATACGTTCGCTATCAGGACGGTGCCGAGACGATCACGACGAATACCGTTGAAGGCTACTATTCGATCTTCAAGCGCGGCATGAAGGGCGTTTACCAGCACTGCGGCGAGAAGCATTTGCATCGCTATCTGGCGGAGTTCGACTTCCGCTACAGCAACCGCGTTGCACTTGGAGTGGACGATCAGGATCGCGCCGAGAAAGCCATCCGTGGTGCGACTGGCAAGCGACTCACGTATCGTGCCGCTGATCGCTCACCGACCCGGTAAGCTGGAGCGGCGAGCGAATCGAATGCGCGCCAAGGGCGAACAGCTGGTGTTCGCTTTCCTGCGGCGCGAAAAGTGATTCGCAGTCAATAGGTTAGCTAACTACTTGATTCGACAGCGAGAATCTGGTACAGAATCACGAGGCAGGCAACGCCGGAAGAAACCCGAGTCATGCTTTGCATGACAGCCGTATGGATGCCTCACCGCGACGGTGAGACTACAAACCAGCGGTGTCCTCAGGGTCCGGGGGCCTGCCTCACTTTTTGTAGTGATCGAAAATGCGTCTCTGCTCAGGGGTCGCGCGGCTGAGAAAGTTGTCGGGCATCAGCTTCAGTCCGTAGTCAAAAACCTGACCGTTGCGACCTCGCGCCATACGCGGCTCCAGTGCGATTGCTGGAGAGACGTCCGAGCTGGTAACAGACTGATAGAACGACGAAGCGATTGAATCGCTCAATTGAAGGCCTGCACGTTCGGAATTGTCGATGGCTGCGATCTGGTGAATTGGATCTACCACGGACCATTTGAGATCGCCCCGCCGCAAAAATAATGCGTTCGCTTTGCTCTGCATTCTGAGCCAACAAAGATACGCTTGTAGATGCCCGTATCTCAGGCCCTTACGGCGTGCAAATTCAAGCCGGACAGTGCGCGGCTCTCCATAGTCGCGGTAGGATCGCTGCTCGCAGAAGTCGGTTACGCGTTCTAATAGGAGGCGCGTAATCCACCAGTAGAACCAGGTTCGGCCGGCAAGCGCCGAAGCAGCTTCCGCCTTCTTGTTCCGGTAGCCGTGCATATTGGCTTTGTTCGAGATGACCGCAAAGCAGCGAACTGGTAGTTTAGCGATGCTGGCGCAAACCATTGCGCGCCGCCAATCGTCTAGGGGCTGAAAATGCAGCGTCCGGCGCTGTTCTAAGCGAATCTGCTTTAGGATATCGCGCACCCAAACGGTCTCGCGCTGAGCTTCCGAGCGGACAACCAAGGCGGAGAGAACGAACCATTCGCTCGCGCCGTTCGGATCGATCGGACGAACACTGGCGACTCCATCATCGCCAGATTCGTCAATGTACGCCACGTAGGAAACTTTAGGCATGGCTGTCAAAAAGTCTCAAATCGAGAAGTTTAAGCAAGCCGCCCGCGACCTCGAAGCGGACGACAACGAAAAGCGGTTCAATGAGAGGCTGGGCAGGATCGCCAAACAGAAACCAAAACCGCCCGCGAAAAAGCGCAAAGCCAAATGACCGGTCTTAGTTCTTTGGTCCCGGAGGCGCTGGCGATGGATTCACTGCCCTGCCTGCGGCGAGTGCTTTGAGATGTTGAAGCGGCTGCTGGAGCGCCTGCACTATCTCTGCTGCACCCGTCGGCGAAATCGCAAGGCGAGTGGTGATGTAGGCGTTGGGGATTTGGGCGGTCATTCCGGGCTGTACTGCCTCAGCTGGAACGTGCCTCGTGTCTCCCAAGGTCAGGAGAATGGTCCCTTCAATGTCCATCTGTACGGTGACCACCTTATTGATGAAGACCGGTCTGACCGATGGATCGTCCACGATTTTGGGGATCGGATGGTTTGGGTTCACGGCGCGCGAATCTCCGGTTGAGTCGACTCGGTTGTAACAACCTGCGTGACTCATGATCCAGAGCGGCGATTTCGTAAAATCGAATCCTACTCAACCCACTATAAAATAAGGCTTATCCACCGTTTGGGTGTGCAAAGTGCACAATCCCGGCGGCAAGTGCAAGAACATTACAAGAACGTTCGCGGCGCCGAGGGCTGGTCGCCCGGTGCCAATTCACCGCGCGGCGCATTCGCTTCCGGCCGGCGCGGAAGCGTCAGGCGTCGCTCGCGATGACGCGCGCCTCGCGCGATCGAACACAGCTCGCGTCGTCGACAACTGCAGGAATCATTTTCAAGAATCATTCCAGCACGACGGGCATCGCGCGCTTATTGTCGCAGCGTGTCGTCGATTTGCTTGCTGTTTCAGTGATCGCACACTGATCGCGCGCGCAGTCTCGATCTATTCCAACTGCCGAGGTCTGTACTCGCGAGCCCCGCGCTGTAGAGCCGGATCACAAATCCATCCAGGCTGACATCAGGGGCGCCTTCGCGTGATCGATCGACTTGCTTCGCATTCCACCCGTCAACATCCAGCGCTGCGAACGATCGGTCTGTGTACCGCTGCCGTCCTTGCCGCAGGTGTCACGATCGAACGCGCCGACGCGCAATCGGAACTGCCGCCGGTCAGCGTGGATGCACCTCAGCAGCGCGCGATCACTGCGAATGCAAAACCGGTTCGTCGTCCAGTGACCGCACGCGCGAGCCGCGCCAATCGTGTGGCTCGATCCCAGCAGGCGACGCCGCCAGCGGCGGCACGATCCGGTGCCGGCGCCGGTGAGCGAGCCGGCGGTCCGGTGGTTGGGTTCGTTGCCACGCGTTCGGGCTCGGCGACCAAGACCGACACGCCGCTGATCGAAATCCCGCAATCGATCTCGGTCGTCACGACGGACCAGATCAGGAACCAGGGTGCGGAATCGGTGGGCGCGGCATTGCGCTACACCGCCGGTGTCAGCGGCGACGTGAATGGCGGATCGGACACCCGCTTCGGCGGCCTGCAGATCCGCGGCTTCGACATGACGATGCCGGGACTCTATCTCGACGGCCTGCGGCTGCCGAGCAGCAACTATGTGCACTTCCTCGGGCTCGATCCGTACGGAGCCGAGCGTCTCGAGGTCCTGAAGGGGCCATCGTCGGCGATGTTTGGCGGCAGTGGCACCGGCGGCATCCTCAACTATGTCAGCAAGCTGCCGACTGCACGCGAGTTCGGGGAAGTGTCGCTGTCGGGCGGCAGCTTCAACCGCTATCAGGGCGAGTTCGATATCGGCGGCCGCGCCAACAAGGAAGGAACGGTGTTGTGGCGCCTGACCGGCGTCGCGCGCGATGGTGAGACCCAGGTCGACTACACCAAAGACAATCGCGTCTTCATCGCGCCCGCCGTCACCGTGAAGCCGAACGAGGACACCACGATCACCTTCCTCGCGAACTACCAGAAGGAACGCACCGGCTGGGGCCTGCAATTCCTGCCGCCGTCCGGCACCGTCTGGGCCAATAACGGCCGCTACATTCCGAATACGCGCTTCGTCGGCGAGCCCGGCTTCAACCAGTTCGACACCGAACAATCCTCGGTCGGCTACATGCTGTCGCACGACATCAACGACGCGCTGACCTTCCGCCAGAACCTGCGCTATTCGTGGATGCACAACGAGCAGAAGAGCTTCTACGGCACCGGTTATGCATCGGCCGCCGACGAGGCCGCGGGCCTGCTGTCGCGCGGCGGCGCCGGCGGCAGCTCGACGATCGATTCCTTCGCGGTCGACAACCAGCTGCAGGGCAAGTTCGTCACCGGCATGCTAAGCCACACGACGCTGTTCGGCGTCGATTACCGCAACACCTCGTTCCGCGACATGGCCTCGAGCTACAGCACCGGCAAGCTCAACGTCTTTGCGCCGGTCTATACCAACACCTGGACCAACAACGGACCGTATGACGACACCGGCATCAAGCAGTCGCAGGCCGGCCTCTATCTGCAGGACCAGATCCAGCTCGGCCGGCTGTCGTTCCTGCTTGGCGGGCGGCAGGATTTCGTCACCACGGACCTCGACAACAATCTCGCGAAAACGTCGACGTCGACCGACGCCTCGGCATTCACCGGCCGCGCCGCTGTCATGTACAATTTCGACAATGGCATCGCGCCCTATTTCAGCTATTCGGAATCATTCCTGCCGGTGCTGAGCGTCAATGCCGCCGGCGAGCTGCTGAAGCCGGAAAGCGGCGTCCAGTACGAAGTCGGCGTCAAGTACCAGCCGGTCGGCATCAACGCGCTAATCACGCTGGCCGCCTTCGACCTGACCCGATCCAACGTCGTCACCTACGCCCCGCCGTTCTATTTCGCGGAGCAGACCGGCGAGGTCAGGTCGCGCGGCGTCGAGCTCGAAGGCACCGCGACGCTGGTCGAGGGCGTCAACATCCGCGGCGGCTACGCCTATGTCGACGCGGTCGTCACCAAGGATCCAGTCAATGTCGGCAAGGCGCCGACCACCGTGCCGCTCAATCGCTTCTCGCTGTGGGGCGATTACACCGTTCAGGGCGGCCCGCTCGCCGGCGTCCAGTTCGGGGGCGGCGTCCGCTATGTCGGATCGACGTTCGGTGACGACGCCAACACCTTCAAGGTGCCGGCATCCACGGTCGTCGATGCGCTCGTCGCCTATACCAGGGACAATTATCGCCTCTCGCTCAACGTCACCAACCTCGCCGATACGCGCTACGTGGCAGCCTGCTACGGCAACACCAGCTGCTTCTACGCGGAGGGCCGCAAGGCGATCGCGAAGCTGACCTATCGCTGGTGATCACCCCACAACTTGCTGAAATCCCCATGAGACCCATCTTCGGACGACTGCATCGCTGGGCAGGCCTTCTCACCGCGGCCTTCCTGTTCTTCTCGGGCATCACCGGCGCGATCATCTCGTGGGACCACGAGATCGACGATGTGCTCAACAGGAAGCTGTTCGAGGTGACGAGCTCCGGACCCGCGATCCCGTCGGTCGAGCTCGTCCGGCTGATCGAGCAGCGCGATCATCGCGCCCGGGTCGTCCACATGTTCATGACGGCGGAAAAAGGAGAGTCGCTGTGGTTCTTCGTGCTGCCGCGGATCGATCCGGCGACCGGCACACGTTACGCGGTCGACTACAACCAGGTCTTCCTTGATCCGAACACCGGCGTCGAGCTCGGACGCCGCTATTGGGGCGCGGTCTGGCCGGTGACCCGCGAAAACTTCGTCTCGTTCCTCTACAAACTGCACTACACGATGCATATCCCCGAATTCTGGGGCAGCGATCGCTGGGGCATGCGCTTCCTCGGCGTCATCGCCGTGATCTGGACGATCGATTGTTTGGTCGGCTTCTACCTGACCCTGCCGTCGCGGCGGCGTGCAAAGGCGGAACGGGCGTCGGTGATATCAGGCCGGCGCGGCAAGGGTTTCTGGACCCGCTGGGCGCCGGCCTGGAAGATCAAGACCTCAGGCAGCGCCTATCGAATCAATTTCGACATTCATCGCGCCTTCAGCCTGTGGACCTGGGCCTTGCTGTTCGTGATCGCATTCACGGCATTCTCGCTGAACCTCTATTTTGAGGTGTTCTCGCCGTTGATGAAGACCGTGTCCAACTACACGCCGACGCCCTACGAGCAGCGACCATACCGTCATCTTGACGATCCGATCGAGCCAAGAATGACCTACGCGGAGATCGCCACGCGGGCCGCGGCCGACGGCAAGGCCCGCGGCTGGATCACACCGATCGGTTCGATCAATTATGGTCCGGCCCACGGCGTCTATGCGGTCGCATTCTTCGAGCGGGGCGACGAACACGGCGCCGCGGGCGTCGGGCCGGCGCAGCTTTACTACGACAGCGAGGACGGCCGTCCGCTCGGCGAGCGGCTGCCATGGGTCGGCACCGCGGCCGACGTGTTCGTGCAGATGCAGTTTCCGTTGCATTCCGGCCGGATCGCCGGGTTGCCCGGGCGCATCCTGATCTCGCTGATGGGATTGGTGGTCGCGGCGCTGTCGGTGACGGGCGTCGTGATCTGGTGGCGCAAACGTCGTGCGCGGATTGGCGCGCGCGAGACGATGCGCACTCGCTCCGAGAGCCGCCTTGCGCCGGCCGAATAGGCCGGTCGTCCCGTGGTCTCATTACACCGGGCGGCAAATGCATTCGGGAGCGGCGGCGGCCGCTCCCGAGGCAGTCCATCTTCGCAATCAGCCCGTCACAGGTTCATCTGCATCGGCTCTGGATAGTAGTGGAAGCCTTCGCCGACCTTGGCGACGTGGCCGTAGCCCGGCCAGGCGAAGTGATAGGACATCACGGCCGTCTTGTTCGCGGCCAGCATCTCCAGCAGCTTGACCCGCGACGCGGCCGCCTGCTTCGGATCGGTGTCGTAGGAGAATTCCATCCGCGGACGCTCCAGCAGCAGCACCGCGTGATGCGAGAGGTCGCCGAGGAACGCGAAGGATTTGCCGCCCGAGCTCACCATGAAGATGGTGTGGCCCACGGTGTGGCCGGGCGCTGCGATTGCCGTCACGCCGGGCAGGAATTCCTGGCCGTCCTTGAAGAACACGATGCGGTCGCGCACCGGCAGCAGGTTCTTGCGGGCATGCACGATGAAATCCTTCAACGGGCTGCCCATCTTGCCTTCGTCGGTCCAGAACTCGAGATCGCTCTGGGCGATGTAGTACTGCGCATTCGGAAACAGCGGCTTGTCGTCGGCGCCGACAATGCCGCCGATATGATCGATATGCGCGTGCGACAGCACGACCGCGTCGATGTCCTCCGGCTTGATGCCGGCTTCCTTCATGCTCTTCTGCTGCCGGCCGGTGGTCGGACCGAAGGCCTTCGAGGTGCCCATGCCGGTATCGAACAGGATCAGCTTGTCGCCGGTGTTGACGATCGGCGAATTCTGCTCGAGCACGACATTGTCGGGCGAGAGGAAGTTGTCGGAGAGCATCTTCTTCACCTCCTCCTTCGGCACACCTGTGAAGGTGCCGGAGGGGTCGCCGAGCGGAAGCGGCCCGTCGGATACGACGGTCACTTCGGCTTCGCCGAGCATGAAGCGGTGCCAGTAGGGTGTCTGCGTGCCGAGCTTCGGCGCGCGTGCCTGTGCGGTGCCCCCGAGCAGGGTGCTGGCGCCGAGACCGGCACCGAGCGCGAGCAAGGATCGTCGTGAGACATTGAGCGTCATAACGTCTTCCTCCACAATTTTTATGATATTTTCGCGTTGTTGCCCGCGCGTTGACCCGCTGCTTGACCTGACGCAGGCAAGAGGATGCTGCCCTCGCCTGCGCAAGCTGGCAAGAAGAATAAGGAGAACGCATGCGTGGTCGAACGCCGACTGGATTTCAGCCGGCTGTGCGGCGCACAAGGGAGGGTTATCTGGCGGCGCGCTTCTTCTCGATGGTATCCCAGATCATCGCCGCGACGTCGGGGCCATTGAGCCGCTGGATTGCGCGGATGCCGGTCGGCGAGGTGACGTTGATCTCGGTGAGGTTGCCGTCGATCACGTCGATGCCGACGAACAGCAGGCCGCGTTCGCGCAGCGCAGGTCCGAGCGTGGCGCAGATCTCGCGCTCGCGATCGGAGAGCTCGGTCGCAGCGGCTGCGCCGCCACGGACCATGTTGGAGCGCAGATCGTCCGCCGCCGGCACGCGGTTGACGGCGCCGGCGAACTCGCCGTCGACCAGGATGATGCGCTTGTCGCCATGCTTCACCTCGGGGAGGAAGCGCTGGATCACCCAGGGCTCCTTGAACGTGACGGAGAACATGTCGAACAGCGAGCCGAAGTTCATGTCCTGCGGCATCACGCGGAAGACGGCGGCGCCGCCATGGCCGTGCAACGGCTTCATGACGACGGCGCCATGCTGGTCGCGGAATGCGTTGATCTCGTCGAGATCGCGCGAGATCAGGGTCGGCGGCATCAGCTGCGGGAAATTCATCACGAACAGCTTTTCCGGCGCGTTGCGCACGCTGGCCGGGTCGTTGACGACCAGCGTCTTCGGATGGATGCGCTCGAGGAAATGAGTCGAGGTGATGTAGGCGAGGTCGAACGGCGGATCCTGACGCAGCAGCACGACGTCGAAGCCGTTGAGCGCCTCGCGCTTCGGCTCGCCCAGTGTGAAGTGATTGCCGACCTCGTCGCGCACGGTGAGAGGCTGCACCGGCGCCACCAGCTCCTCGCCGCGCAGCGATAGCTTGTCGGGCGTGTAGTAGGAAATGCCGTGGCCGCGTTTCTGCGCCTCGAGCAGCAGCGCAAAGGTCGAATCGCCGCGAATATTGATGCGCGCGATGGGATCCATCTGGACGGCGATCTTCAATTTCATAGGCATGTTCCGCGAGGTCTGAGGATAACGTTAAGGGCTTGCATCGAATGCCGCTAACAGATGGCGCGGCAGGCTCTTCGGCGCAATCAGCACGGCGTCGAATCTGAGCTCAAATTCGGCATGTTCGGGATGCGCCATCAGCCAGGCCTGGGCGGCATTGATGATGCGCAGCTGCTGGCGCGGCGTCACCGCATAGGCGGCGTCGTCGAGACTGGCACGGGCCTTGACCTCGACGAAGGCCAGCAGATTGCGCCGGCGCACCACCAGGTCGATCTCGCCAAAGGGGGTACGGAAGCGTCGTGCTAGGATGCGATAGCCCTTGGCGATCAGAAGGGCTGCGGCGCGGCTCTCCGCCGAGATGCCGGTCCGGAACGCCGCGACGCGCTCGGGCGAGGCGCTGTCAGTCTTCGCCATTGCCGTCCCCGATGGTCTTCGCAAGCTCGAGGGCACGGGCATAGACCTCGCGGCGCGGCCGGCCCGACAGTTCGACCGCATGGGCAACCGCATCCTTGACGCTGCCGCGGCCGAGCTGCGCCCGCAGCAGATCGTCGAGCGTATCCTGGTCCATCACCCCGGCATCATCGGCCGGAGGTCCGATGACCAGCACGAACTCGCCGCGTGTTTCCAGCGCGTCCGCGCTTGCCGCCAGCTCGGCGACCGGCGCGCGCGTGATCTCCTCGTGCAGCTTGGTCAGCTCGCGGCAGATCGCGGCATCGCGGCCGGCCATGATCGTGGCGAGATCGCGCAGCGTGTCCTGTACGCGATTGCCCGATTCGAACATCACGAGCGTCGAATCGACCCTCGCCAGCTCGTTGAGCCGGGCGCGACGCGCGTGCTCCTTCGCGGGCAAAAATCCCTCGAAGAAAAACCGGTCGGTCGGCAATGCCGCGACCGACAACGCCGTCAGCACCGATGATGGCCCCGGCACCGCGATGACGGCATGCCCGGCGGCGCAGACGTCGCGCACCAGCTTGAAGCCGGGATCGGAGATCAGCGGCGTGCCCGCGTCCGAGACCAGCGCGATCGCGGCGCCCTGCGCCAGGCGCTCCAGGATCTTGGGGCGGGCCTGGGCCGCATTGTGCTCGTGGTAGAGCGCGAGCTCGGCGGCGATCGCATAGCGCTCGGTCAGCCGGCGCGTGATCCTTGTGTCCTCGCAGGCGATGACGTCGACACCGGCCAGCGTTTCCAGCGCGCGCAGGGTGATGTCGGCAAGATTTCCGATCGGGGTCGCGACCAGATGGAGCCCGGGTGCAGCCCTTGGCGCGGCCAATTGCTGGCCGCCGATCGAAAAGGTTCTGGCCGCAGCGCCTGTCGTGGCATCCGAACTGTGGAGGGAACTGGCTTTTGCGCGCATAATTCCAATCTAGAGGGATGGCAGCGCTTGCGCCACATCCGCAAACGGCGGTGACGGAACGCTGCCTGACGGGGAAATGGAGGCCCGCGGGGCCATAATCCTTTTGTTTTAGTTAACTATTCGCCGAGAATATGCCTGAATCCACCCGCCTCATCAGAGCTGGATGGAGTCCTGGCTGATCACGGTCGGCCAAGAGAAGAGAGACGATGGAAGGCCCGCATCACCGCAAGTCCCCGCCGTCGGGCACCACCCGGCGGACCGCGCTCGGCCTCATCGTGGGCGCGCCGTTGCTGACGGCGTGTTCCGGCGTGCAGCAGAGCTTGAGCCAGTTTTCCACTCCGTTCGGCGGCAACCAGGAAGGCGGTCCCGCCGGACCGCAGCAGCAACCGCAGGCGGTCGGCACCGGGCAGGTCAAGATCGGCCTGATCCTGCCGCTGTCGGCTTCCGGCAATGCCGGGCTTGCCGCCCAGTCGATGCGGAACGCGGCCGAAATGGCGCTGGCGGAATTTCAGAACCCGAACATCCAGCTCCTGATCAAGGACGATGGCGGCAGCCCGCAGGGCGCATCGCAGGGTGCCCAGCAGGCACTGTCCGAAGGCGCCGAGATCATTCTGGGGCCGCTGTTCGCAGGCTCGGTGCCGGCCGTCGCGCAACTGACGCGGCCGCGCGGAACCTCGGTGATCGCGTTCTCCACCGATTCGAGCGTGGCCGGGCGCGGCGTCTATCTGCTGAGCTTCCTGCCCGAGTCCGATATCAACCGCATCGTCGACTACTCGGCGGGGATCGGAAAGCGCTCGTTCGCCGCGATGGTGCCGGACAATGCCTATGGCAACGTGGTCGAGGCCGCGTTCAAGCAGGCGGTCGGCCGCAAGAACGGCCGCGTCGTCGCATTCGAGAAATATGGCGCCGATCGCGCGACGCCGGCGCGAACCGTGGCGCAGGCGCTCGGCCAGGCCGATGCGCTGCTGATCGCCGACGATGGTGATTCGGTCGTCGCGACCGCCGATGCCTTGACCGCAGCCGGCGCCAACCTGCGCAACATCCAGCTGCTCGGCACCGGGCTGTGGGACAATCCGCGGGTGTTCGCGAGCCCCGTCTTGCAGGGCGGCCTCTACGCCGCGCCCGATCCGTCCGGCTTCCGCAGCTTCGCCGGCCGCTACCGCAGCAAATATGGCGGCGAGCCGGTGCGCACCGCGACGCTTGCCTATGATGCGGTGGCGCTGATGGCGGCGCTCGCACGCACGCAAGGGGCGCAGCGCTTTGCGCCGGAGACGCTGACCAATCCGTCCGGCTTTGCCGGTATCGACGGTTTGTTCCGCTTCCGCTCCGACGGCACCAATGAGCGCGGCCTTGCGGTCATGAAGGTGGCCTCAGGCGGCAGCACGCCGGTCGCAGGCTCGCCGAAGAGTTTTGGCGCCTAATTTTCGTCGGGCGGTCAAGCTGCCTTGTCGAGCGCCGGCACCCGCCGGCTCCTTTGCATGGGGTTGTTTTCGATATTTTGGCAGCGTGCACCTAAAGCATGATCCGGAAAAGTGCGAAGCGGTTTTCCGAAAAGATCATGCTCAAACAAAGAGCTAAGTCGCGATGACGATTCAACCTAATCTCATCATGCTTTAGGCGGCGAGATCCGCAACGACCGCGTCGAGCACCGGGAATCCCGACTTGGTCACGCGGAGCCGTCCGTCGGCGTCGACGGCGATCGCGCCTTCCTCGCGCAGCGTCGCGATCCGGTGCGGGTCGAGCTGGCGGCCGGAGAGCTTCGCATAGCGCTTGGGATCGATGCCCTCGGCGAGCCGCAGCCCCATCAGCAGAAACTCGTCGGCGCGCTCTTCGCTGTTGAGGCTGTCATCGCTGACAACGCCGTGACCGCGCTCCTCGACGTTCAACAGCCAAGCCTCGGGGCGCCGCTCGGTTGCGGTCGCGTGCCTGACGCCATCGATGTCGAGCCTTCCATGTGCGCCGGGGCCGATGCCGGCATATTCCTCACCGCGCCAGTAGACGAGGTTGTGCTTGCACTCCGCGCCGGCGCGGGCGTGATTGGAGATCTCATAGGCCGGCAATCCCTCGCGGGCGCAGACCTCCTGCGTCACGTCGTAGAGCGCGCGCGCGGTCGCTTCATCCGGCGTCTGCAATTTGCCGGCGGCATGCAGTCCGAAGAACGGCGTGCCTTCCTCGATCGTGAGCTGGTAGAGCGACAGATGCTCGGCCGCTTCCGAGATCGCCTGCTTCAGTTCATCGGCCCACATCCGCGGCGTCTGGTCGGGGCGGGCATAGATCAGATCGAACGAGTAACGGTCGAACGCAGCGCGCGCGATCGCGACCGCGTCGAGCGCCTCGCGGGCGGTGTGCAGGCGGCCCAGCGCCTTCAGCGAGGCGTCATCGAGCGCCTGCACGCCCAGCGAGACGCGGTTGACGCCGGCTGCGCGATAGCCGCGAAAGCGCGTCGCCTCGACGCTGGTCGGATTGGCCTCGAGCGTGACCTCGACATCGCGCGCCACCGTCCAGTGCTTGGCGATGGCATCGAGCACGGCACCGACGGTCTGCGGCTGCATCAGCGACGGCGTGCCGCCGCCGAGGAAGATCGAGGACACCTGCCGCCCCGGCACGCGCGCGGCGGTCGTCTCGATCTCGCGGGCGAACGCGCGCACGAAACGCTCCTCGTCGACCGGCGCATGCCGCACGTGGCTGTTGAAATCACAATACGGGCATTTCGACAGGCAGAACGGCCAGTGCACGTAGACGCCGAAGGCTTCTCGGTCAGCGTGGCTCAAGGCAGATCTCCGCGAGCTTCACGAAGGCGCGGGCGCGATGCGACAGGCCGAGCCCGAGCGGCGGCAGGCCGTGCTTCTCGATGCTGGTCATCTCGCCGAAGGTCCGCGTGTAGCCATCCGGCAGGAAAGCCGGATCGTAGCCAAAGCCGGCACTGCCACGCGGCGGCCAGACCAGGGTTCCATCGACGCGGGCCTCGACCTCCTCGAGATGATCGTCGGGCCAGGCCACGCACAACGCCGACACAAAGTGCGCCTTGCGCCGGTCCGGTGCGGTGGCGCCGCGTTCCTGCAGCAGCCGCTCGATCCGCGTCATCGCCGCCATGAAGTCCTTGCCCTCGCCGGCCCAGCGCGCCGAGTAGATCCCGGGCGCGCCGTCGAGCGCGTCAACCACGAGGCCGGAATCGTCGGCGAAGGCGGGCAGTCCGGTCGCCTTCGCAGCCGCGATCGCCTTGATCGCCGCGTTGGCGCGAAAATTGTCGCCGGTCTCCTCGGGCTCGGCGAGATCGAGCTCGCCGGCCGACACCACCTCCACGCCGTGCGGCGCCAGCAGTTCCCGCATCTCGGCAAGCTTGCCGGGATTATGGGTGGCGATGACGAGCTTTCCGGTGATTCGGCGGTGCATGGCCAATCTGACTACGCCACCGCGATCTTTTGCAAGTCGACCAGACGCGCGACACCTTTGCGCGCCAGCGCCATCAGCGCCAGGAATTCGCCTTCCGAGAGCGGCGTCTTCTCGGCGGTGCCCTGCACCTCGATGATCCGGCCGTCACCGGTCATGACGAAATTGGCGTCGGTGTCGGCTTCGGAATCCTCGGCATAGTCGAGATCGAGCACCGGCGTGCCCTGGTAGATGCCGCAGGAGATCGCCGCCACATTGTCGCGCAACACATTGGCCTTCAGCATGTTGCGGGTCTTCATCCAGTTGATGCAGTCGGCCAGCGCCACCCAGGCACCGGTGATCGAGGCGGTGCGGGTGCCGCCGTCGGCCTGGATGACGTCGCAATCGACCGTGATCTGGCGTTCGCCGAGCGCCTCAAGATCGACCGCCGCGCGCAGCGAGCGGCCGATCAGCCGCTGGATCTCGACCGTCCGGCCGCCCTGCTTGCCGGCCGAGGCCTCGCGGCGGGTGCGTTCCAGGGTGGCACGCGGCAGCATGCCGTATTCGGCGGTGACCCAGCCGCGGCCCTGTCCCTTCAGCCACGGCGGCAACCGCTCTTCCAGCGTGGCGGTCACCAGCACATGGGTGTCGCCGAACTTCACCATGCAGGAACCCTCGGCATATTTGACGACGCCGCGTTCCAGCGACACGGGACGCAGTTCATCGGGTGCACGGCGGCTTGGCCGCATGAAATCCTCCAGAAATCCGAGAAAATTGGCTGGCCGTGCTTGTAGGAGCGGGAAGGGGCAGCGGCAAGGGTTTTCGGCCCCGGTATGGTCCGGTACGAGGGGGCCGAATGCATGCTTGTCATCGGCCTCCCGGATCGACAAATTATGCAGTAATTGTGAGGGACTGGAGTGTGACTCACCACGATCCGATTGGCCTGATCGCGCCGCATGCCGGGCTCGCCCAGCTCAACGAGCGTTCGCGCGACATTTTTCGTCAAATCGTCGAAAGCTACCTCGCGACCGGCGAGCCGGTCGGTTCGCGCAACATTTCACGCCTGATCGCATTACCGCTGTCGCCGGCCTCGGTCCGCAATGTGATGTCGGATCTCGAGCAGCTCGGCCTGATCTATGCGCCGCACACCTCCGCCGGCCGGTTGCCGACCGAACTCGGGCTGCGCTTCTTCGTCGATGCGCTGATGCAGGTCGGCGACCTCACCGAGGCCGAGCGTCAATCGATCCAGACCCAGCTTGCTGCCGTCGGACGCGCGCAATCTGTCGAGGCCGCGCTTGGCGAAGCCTTGACGCGGCTGTCGGGACTGACCCGCGCCGCGGCGGTGGTGCTGACGCAAAAGTCGAATGCGCGGCTTAAGCACATCGAGTTTGTGCGGCTCGAGCCGGAGAAGGCGCTGGTCGTGCTGGTCGGCGAAGACGGCCAGGTCGAAAACCGCGTGCTGGCGCTGCCGCCGGGTGTTCCATCCTCGGCCCTGACCGAAGCAACCAACTTCCTCAATGCGCGGATCCGCGGCCGGACGCTGGCCGAAGCGCGGCTCGAGCTCGAGACGGCACTGACGCAAAACCGCGCCGAGCTCGATCAGCTCACGCAAAAGGTGGTCGCGGCGGGCATCGCGAGCTGGTCCGGCGGCAAGAACGAGGACCGCCAGCTGATCGTGCGCGGTCACGCCAATCTGCTCGAGGACCTGCATGCGCTCGACGACCTCGAGCGCATCAAGTCGCTGTTCGACGATCTCGAAACCAAGCGCGGCGTGATCGATCTGCTCGGCCGCGCCGAACGCGGCGAGGGCGTGCGGATCTTCATCGGCTCGGAGAACAAGCTGTTCTCGCTGTCGGGTTCCTCGACCATCATCGCGCCATACGGCGACGCCCAGGGGCGGATCGTGGGCGTCCTCGGCGTGATCGGACCGACGCGGCTGAACTATGCGCGGGTGATCCCGACGGTGGACTATGCCGCGCGCATCGTCAGCAAGATGCTGGGCGGCTGACCGGAGGGCGATTTCGCTTCCATTTGACGGGTTTTCTTCACCCAAGCCGGAGATCCCAGTTCCCGAGACCGGTATGTTGCGCTTGATTTTCGCCGCCCAAAGCACGATATCCCGGCCAAGCAATCCCCAAGATTTGAACCGACGCGAGTTTTCGAGAAGGCAAGCCATGACCGATCCGAACCGGGCCAATGACAACACCGAGAATTCGGCGCCGACGGGTGAGCCCGTGGTCTCGAAGCCCTACATCATGCCTGACGAGCCCGAGGCCGGATCGGCCGAGGCGCTGATCAAGGAACTCGCCGAGGCGAAGGACCGGACGCTGCGCACGCTGGCCGAGATGGAGAACCTCCGCCAGCGCACCCGCCGCGAGGTCGCCGACGCCAAGACCTACGGCATCACCGGCTTTGCCCGCGACGTGCTCGATATCGCCGACAATCTGCAGCGCGCGCTCGACGCGGTGCCGGCCGAGACCAAGGAGGCCGCCGATCCCGGCCTGAAGGCGCTGATCGAAGGCGTCGAGCTGACCGAACGTTCGCTGCTCAACGCGCTGGAGAAGAACGGCGTCAAGAAGTTCGACCCGATCGGCGAGAAGTTCGATCCGAACTTCCAGCAGGCGATGTTCGAGGTGCCTGATCCGTCGGTGCCGTCGGGCACCGTAGTGCAGGTCGTGCAGGCCGGTTACATGATCGGCGAGCGCATCCTGCGTCCGGCCCTGGTCGGCGTCTCCAAGGGCGGCGCCAAGGCCGCCCCGACCGCCGACATCACCGCCTGATCCGTCCCGATCCCGGCTGCCCGTTTGTGAGCTCGCGGATTGCGCGGGCTCACGGTCGCGGCTTCTCGTGTGCCTTCGGCCAATAGGTGCCGAAGCTCCAGAGATTGCCTTCCGGATCGCGACAGGCGAAGTCGCGGCTGCCATAGTCGGTGTCTCGCAGTTCCATCTCGATCTTGGCGCCGGCAGCCTTGACCTTCGCGTGCAGCGCGTCGGGATCGTCGATGGCGATATAGATCGAGTCGGTGCGGCGGTGGTCGAGGTCGCCGACCAGCCTGCCATATGCGTCGTCACGGCTCTGGCCCAGCATCAGCATCGAGGAACCGTAAGCGAGCTCGGCGTGATGGATCACGCCGCCATCGCGGTAGACGACGTGTTCGCTGAACCCAAGCACCGTCGTGAGCCAATTGGTCATCGCCTCGGCGTCCTTGCAGCGCAGGGTCGGGTAGATGCGGGGCGGTTCGATGTCGTGCGTCATGGTCGCTCACCTCCTTGGCTGACGGCGCCATCCTGCACGAGGCAACGCGGCGTTGGCTTGAAGGTTTGTTACCAGTCTGCCAGCCCATCGCCGGCGTGAACCAGCCGGCGGTCGGTCAGCGCCTGGCGGCGCGCCCAGGCGGTCGGCGGTTCGCCTGCGAATTCGACGAACTCGCGGGCGAGATGGGCCTGGTCGGCATAGCCGCTTTCCGCCGCGATCCCCGCCCAGCCGAGCGCTGCGCCGCTTTGTGCCAGCCGGCTCGCCCGGTGAAACCGCATCATGCGCGCCAGCGATTTGGGGGCGAGGCCGAGTTCGGACCGAAACCGGCCGGCCAGATGCTTGCGGCTCCAGCCGATCTCGTCGGCCAATGCCGTGATGCTGATAGTGCCGGCCGCCCGCGCCAGTCTTCGATAGGCGAACGCGACTTCGGGAGACGGCATGTGGCCGGCGCGGCGCAGCACGAACGCCTCGATCAGGTCGAAGCGGCGCTGCCAGCACGTCACGGCGCCGAGTTGCTCGCGCAGACGACGGCCATCATGGCCGAGCACATCGTCGATATCGACCATGCGCCCGACCAGATCGGTCACGGCGGCGCCGAAGAAGCCGTAGGCGCCGAGCGGAGTGAAATCGACCTGCACGCAGGCGGCGTGGCCGTCGGACTCGATGTAGACAGGCCCGGCATGCAGGCCGGCGGCGAAGCTGAGCTGACGATCGGCCGCGCCGGGCTCGCGCGACAGCGCGATCAGGAACGGCGAGCCGAAACTGATGATCAGCGGGACGATCAGCGGCGCGGTCTGTCGTTGTGCGAACCGGCCGGTTGCGGTCTCGCGATAACCGGTGATCCGGACGATCAGGCCCGCCAGGCGCGGCGATGGCAGGCGCTGCGCGAGATCGAATGCAAGGGGTGACGCAGACTCGGCCATGCGGATCTCGCGAGGCAGCGTCCTACGCGATATCCGAGGACTGGATGCGCTTGACGCCGGCCTTGGCCATGTCGTCCCAGGCCTTGGCGAGCGATCCCTGGGTGTCGATGCCGCGGCAGGCATCTTCCACCACATAGGTCTCGAAGCCGGCCTTGCGCGCATCGAGCGCGGTCCATGCCACGCAGAAATCGGTGGCGAGCCCGGCCACGAAAACCCGCTCGACGTTGCGCGCCTTCAGATAGGCGGCGAGCCCGGTGGTGGTCTTGCCATCGGCCTCGGTGAAGGCGGAGTAGCTGTCGACGTCCTTGTGAAAACCCTTGCGGATGATCAGCTCGGCCTGCGGGATCGCGAGTTCCTTCGACAGCGAAGCGCCGTCGGTGCCCTGCACGCAGTGGTCGGGCCACAGCACCTGCTTGCCATAGGCAAGGTCGACGGTCTCGAACGGCTTCTTGCCGGAATGGGTCGAGGCAAAGGAGATGTGTCCGGGCGTGTGCCAGTCCTGCGTCATCACCACATTGGCAAAGCTCTTGGCGATCCGGTTGATCACCGGCACCACCTGCTCGCCGTCCTTCACCGCGAGGCTGCCGCCGGGCAGGAAGCAGTTCTGGACGTCGATCACGAGCAGCGCGGCGCCGTCGTCGGGCTTGATCGCAGCCGCCCAGAGATGTTTTGGAACCAGCGCGGCAAGCGCCAGCGTACCGAGCCCTGCAACGACCTGTCGTCGATCCAACATCGCGCCCCTCCTCGCTCTGATAACCGTGCGAGGAGGCTAGTTCCGTTCGTGGAGCTGCGAAAGTCCGATTTTTCGGCGGGCCTGTCAGCCGCGCGGCTGGATGCCGTCGCGCACCGCGCGGAATCGCGGGAAGGCCTTCTCCCAATCGGTGCGCGGGGAGCTGCCGATGATGCGCATCGATGTCTGTGCGCCGAACCGCAGCCACTGCACGATGGTCACCGGAGTATTGTCCTTGCCGCTGACGGCGTCGATGCGCGTCTCGAAGCCGGGCTGGCCGTCGATCCGGATCGGTTCGGACATTGTGATCCGGCCGTCGCGCACGCCGGGGATGGTGGTGGCGATCTGCTGGGCGAAGCGGCCGCGATCATCCGGTGTGGCCGGGGCCGAGCCGATGATGCCAAGCAGCATGAAGGGCTTGGTCTCAAGGCCCCTGTCGTCGCCGTCGGCCATCAGCAGCGCGGCGCCCGGCGCCAGCATGCGGACATTCTTGAAGCTGCCGAGCTCGGTGACCTTGAACGGCATCATGCCGAGCTGTTCGTCGACCGGCACCTCTTTGCGGATCTGGGCGGTGGCGAACATCTGCCGCACGGCGTCGTCGGTGTAGATCTTGCTGGCGTTCTCCGGCACCTGGACCGCGACATAGCCGGAGAAGGTCGGTCCCGGCAGGATCATGGAATAGCGCCGCACATTGGTGGTGCCGTCACGCGCGCTCTCCACGGTGTAATAGGCGAGGCCCGCCGGCGTCTCGAGGCTCTCCGGCTTGATGTTTCCGCTACCGGCCGGGTTGGCCTTGAAGGCGCTCACGACCTCGTTGTAGGCGTCCGCGGGCAGATCGGCGATCAAGACCTTCACGCCCTGGTCCTCGGTCTCGAAGCCGATGAACGACCTGGCGCGGTTGAGGCCCACCAGCGGCTTCATCCCGACATGCGCGCCCGGCGGAAACACCACGTCGGCGGCAAAGCCACGACAGGTGGCAGCAAGCAGCAAGGCAACCGCAACGAGAAGTCGGAAAGGCGTCATGGGGGATCTACCGGTTTTGCTTGGTGGCCGCGCAACGGGGCCGGTGCAGGGCTGGATCGCCTCTTTCAGTCGGACCGCTTTTAGCGGTTTTGATGACCCTGCAACAGGCCGCCAAAGCCGCGCTCCGGGCCTGCAGGCCCGATTCCATGGGCTTTTCGTCCCGATTGGCTGGCACTTTCCAGTTTCCCGACGTTTCCGACGATCGGCCACCAGCGGCCAAACAGCGCGCCCTCGGCCTGTGCGCCGCTCTCGCATACGACGTTTGTGAGTGTTCACTCAACAGCGCGGACGTCGCGTGGCGGATGTTCGCGGTCGACGGCCGGCGGCATCATTGCCGACTTGTTAACTTGGATCGGGCTTGAACCGGCGCTGCAGCCGGGCTGACACAATCTTTCAAACGTCAGTCTTTTCAGGCCTCAACGTTGCGTCCAGTCCTTGCGGGCAGGACCCTCTCTCCTATATCAGGCTCACCGTCGCAATATCGCGAGTATGTGAACGTCTGGGGGTTCGGTACGGAGCGCCGTCAGGGCCCAACCAACCTGCCGTAGCAAAGAGGATATGAAAACCATGGGTAAGGTCATTGGGATCGACCTCGGCACCACGAATTCGTGCGTCGCCGTAATGGATGGCAAGAACGCCAAGGTGATCGAGAATGCCGAGGGCATGCGGACGACGCCGTCGATCGTTGCCTTCACTGACGATGGCGAGCGCCTCGTCGGCCAGCCGGCGAAGCGCCAGGCGGTGACCAATCCCGAGCGTACGTTCTTCGCGGTGAAGCGCCTCATTGGCCGCCGCTATGACGACCCGATGGTCGAGAAGGACAAGAAGCTCGTTCCCTACAAGATCGTCAAGGCATCGAACGGCGACGCCTGGGTCGAAGCCGATGGCAAGACCTATTCGCCCTCGCAGGTTTCGGCCTTCATTCTGCAGAAGATGAAGGAGACCGCTGAGGCGCATCTCGGCCAGAAGGTCGAGCAGGCCGTCATCACGGTTCCCGCCTATTTCAACGACGCGCAGCGTCAGGCCACCAAGGACGCCGGCAAGATCGCCGGCCTCGAAGTGCTGCGCATCATCAACGAGCCGACGGCTGCCGCGCTCGCCTACGGTCTCGACAAGTCGAAGTCCGGCACGATCGCCGTGTACGACCTCGGCGGCGGCACCTTCGACGTCTCGATCCTCGAGATCGGCGACGGCGTGTTCGAGGTGAAGTCGACCAACGGCGATACCTTCCTCGGCGGTGAAGATTTCGACATGCGCCTGGTCGGCTATCTCGCCGACGAATTCCAGAAGGAGCAGGGCATCAACCTGCGCAACGACAAGCTCGCCCTGCAGCGCCTGAAGGAAGCTGCGGAGAAGGCCAAGATCGAGCTGTCGTCGACCACGCAGACCGAAATCAACCTGCCGTTCATCACGGCTGACCAGACCGGTCCGAAGCATCTGACGATGAAGCTGACCCGCGCCAAGTTCGAGGCGCTGGTGGCCGATCTCGTCGAGAAGACCATCGAGCCGTGCCGCAAGGCGCTGAAGGATGCCGGCCTGACCGCCGGCGAGATCGGCGAAGTGGTGCTGGTCGGTGGCATGACCCGCATGCCGAAGATCCAGGAAGTCGTGAAGCAGTTCTTCGGCAAGGAGCCGCACAAGGGCGTCAATCCCGACGAGGTCGTCGCGATCGGCGCTGCGATCCAGGCCGGCGTGCTGCAGGGCGACGTCAAGGACGTGCTGCTGCTCGACGTGACCCCGCTGTCGCTGGGCATCGAGACGCTGGGCGGCGTGTTCACCCGCATCATCGACCGCAACACCACGATCCCGACCAAGAAGAGCCAGGTGTTCTCGACCGCCGAAGACAATCAGGGCGCCGTCACCATCCGGGTCTTCCAGGGCGAGCGTGAAATGGCGGCCGACAACAAGATGCTCGGCCAGTTCGACCTGATGGGCATTCCGCCGGCTCCGCGCGGCATGCCGCAGATCGAGGTGACCTTCGACATCGACGCCAACGGCATCGTCAACGTCTCGGCCAAGGACAAGGCGACCGGCAAGGAACAGCAGATCCGGATCCAGGCATCCGGCGGTCTGTCCGAGGCCGACATCGACAAGATGGTCAAGGACGCCGAGGTCAACGCGGCCGAGGACAAGAAGCGCCGCGAGGCTGTCGACGCCAAGAACCATGCCGACGGTCTGGTTCACTCGACCGAGAAGGCTCTGGCCGAACACGGTTCGAAGATCGCCGACACCGAGCGCCGCGCGATCGAAGACGCCGTCAGCGACCTCAAGGAAGCGCTGAAGGGCGACGACGCCGAGGCGATCAAGGCCAAGACCAACACGCTGGCGCAGGCTTCGATGAAGCTCGGCGAGGCCATGTACAAGCAGCAGGCCGAGGCCGATGCGGCCAAGGACGCTGCTAAGGATGACGTTGTCGACGCGGAGTTCACCGAGGTCGACGACGACAAGAACAACAAGAAGTCTGCTTAGGCGCGGGCTTGCGATCATGGCCCTCACACCAAAGAGCACGCGCCGCGTCTCGGAGGAGTGGGGGTCATTTTTCTTTAAGGCGATCACTGCATCTTCCAGACAGGCGCAATCCTTGGCGATGGCGACGAACTTCGGACGGAATTGAAGGATGTCCACCAAGCGCTGCTATTACGAGACCCTCGAGGTTGAGCGGAACGCGGACGAGACCAAGCTGAAATCGGCTTTCCGCAAGCTCGCGATGAAATGGCATCCGGACAAGAATCCGGGCGACGCCACCAGCGAAGTCCGGTTCAAGGAAATCAACGAAGCCTATGAGGTGCTGAAGGACGGCGACAAGCGCGCCGCCTATGACCGCTTCGGCCATGCCGCTTTCGAGCAGGGCATGGGCGGCGGCGGTCCCGGCTTCGGCGCCGGCTTCGCCTCATCCTTCTCCGACATTTTCGAGGACCTGTTCGGCATGGCCGGGCAGCGCCGCAGCGGCGGCCGCGAGCGCGGCGCCGATCTGCGCTACAACATGGAGATCACGCTCGAGGAGGCCTTCCAGGGCAAGACCGCGCAGATCGAGATTCCGGTTTCGGTCACCTGCGAATCCTGCTCGGGCACCGGCGCCAAGGCCGGCACCAAGCCGAAGACCTGCTCGCATTGCGGCGGCGCCGGCCGTGTCCGGCAGGCCCAGGGCTTCTTTACGCTGGAGCGGACCTGTCCCGGCTGTCAGGGTCGCGGCCAGACGATCGAGGATGCCTGCACCTCCTGCGCCGGTTCCGGCCGGGTGACGCGCGAGCGCACGCTGTCGGTCAACATTCCCCCCGGCGTCGAGGACGGCACCCGCATTCGTCTCGCCGGTGAAGGCGAGGCCGGTGTCCGCGGCGGACCGCCCGGCGACCTCTACATCTTCCTATCGCTGACCACGCACCAGTTCTTCCAGCGCGACGGCGCCGACCTGCACTGCCGCGTGCCGATCTCGATGGTGACCGCAGCGCTTGGCGGCGAATTCGAGGTGCCGACCATCGACAAGGGCAAGACCAAGGTGAAGGTGCCGGCCGGCACCCAATCCAGCCGGCGATTCCGCATCGCATCAAAGGGTATGCCGGTGCTCCGCTCGCGTCAGACCGGCGACATGTATGTCCAGGTCGTGGTCGAAACGCCGCAGAATCTGACCAAGAAACAGCAAGAGCTGCTGATGGAGTTCGAAAAGCTGTCGTCCGGCGCAACCCAGCCGGAGGCAGCGGGTTTCTTCTCTAAGGTCAAGGACTTCTTTGGCAATCGCTCCGTCTAGCCGCAGTCGTTATGCTTGACCGTAACGACTTCGACCTATACGTCTTTGTGACTGTTTTCTGACAACCGCTCGATTGTGCGGTCCCCGCCTGGTAGCGACATGCCTTTGCAATCGTCCGTGCGTGCGTCGAAGAAGCCCCTCCGTCTCGACGACGAGGTTCGATTTCTCCGTTCATGGATGGAGAAGCCGCTGCATATGGGCGCGGTGATGCCGTCCGGACGGCTGCTCGCCCGCACCATGGCGCAATATGTCGATCCCGACGCCGAAGGGCCGGTCGTCGAACTTGGACCCGGCACCGGGGCGATTACCAACGCGCTGATCGAGCACGGCGTGGATCAAAAGCGTCTCGTCCTGGTCGAATACAATCCCGGCTTCTGCGCCTTGCTGCGCGAACGCTACCCGCACGCCAGGGTCGTCCAGGGGGACGCCTATAGGCTGCGCGATACGCTGTGGGAGGTGCTGAAATCTCCCGCCTCGGCCGTGGTCTCCGGTCTGCCGCTCGTCACCAAGCCGATGCTGACCCGCCTGAGGCTCGTCCGTGACGCCTTCCTGGCGCTCGCACCCGGCGCGCCGTTCATTCAGTTCACCTATTCGGTGGTGCCTCCGATTCCGAAGTCGCTGCCGGGCGTGTCCACAGAGGCCTCCGAGCGGATCTGGATGAACCTTCCGCCCGCGCGGGTCTGGGTGTATCGCAAGGGCTGACCACCCGGCGCCGTCGCGCCGGGCGTGCGCCTTACCTGCGATTTCAAAATGTCCGCGCTGAAAATCCTCGTGATCCCCGGATCGCTTCGGTCAGGCTCGCTCAATGCGAAGCTGGCGGCCGTGCTGGCGCACGAACTGGCGCAATCCGGCGCCGACGTCACCCGCATCTCGCTCGGCGATTTTCCGCTGCCGATCTATGACGGCGACCTGCAGGCGAAATCCGGCGTGCCGCAGCATGCCGTGAATCTGAAGCGGATGATCGGCGCCCATCATGGCGTGCTGATCGTGACGCCGGAATACAATTCCTCGGTGCCGGCGCTGGTGAAGAACACGATCGACTGGGTGAGCCGCGTGCAGGATCCGCATGAGGTGCGAGGTCAGGTGTTCCACGGCCGCGCGTTCGCGATTTCAGCCGCATCCGGCAACCGGCTCGGCGGCACGCGCGCGCTGGCTGCGCTGCGCCTGATCCTCACGGCGTGCCACGCCATCGTGATCCCGAACCAGCTCGCGCTGTCATTCGCCGAGCAGGCCTACGACGATATGGATCATCTGAAGCACCAGGCCGACATCGACGCGATGCAGGCGCTGGTGCGGCAGCTGATCGACCAATCCCAACGCATGATGTGAGGTGACATGCAGCCAGCCAGGATCGCTCCAAGAGACCGGTTGATCGTGGCGCTCGATCTGCCGTCCGTCGCCAGCGCCGAGGCGATGATCGACCGGCTCGGCGATGCCGTCACCTTTTACAAGATCGGCTATCAGCTCGGTTATGCCGGCGGCCTCATCCTGGCGAAGCAGCTTGCAGGCAGCGGCAAGAAGGTCTTCCTCGATCTGAAGCTGCACGACATCGGCAACACCGTCGCGCGCGGGGTCGAAAGCGTCGCCGGGCTCGGCGCGACCTTTCTCACCGTGCATGCCTACCCGCAGACCATGAAGGCGGCGGTCGAGGCACGCGCCGGGTCCGGCCTGAAGATCCTCGCGGTGACGGTGCTGACCTCCTACGACGACACCGACCTGCATGCGGCCGGCTATCGCCTCAACGTCTCCGATCTCGTCGAAGCGCGCGCCAGGCAGGCGCAGGCGCTTGGTGTTGACGGCCTCGTCAGCTCGCCCGAGGAGGCCGCCGCCTTGCGCAAGATCGTCGGCGATCAGATGAACCTGGTGACGCCGGGCATCCGCCCCGCAGGCTCGGCGAGCGGCGACCAGAAGCGCATCATGACGCCGGCTCGCGCCATCGCCGCCGGCGCCGACTATCTCGTGGTCGGACGCCCGGTGATGGAAGCCGCCGATCCGAAGGCTTCAGCCGAAGCCATTCACGCCGAAATCGCCCAGGCGCTCGCCTGAACAACAAGAGGGAGAACAGAGATGGCGAAGGGATACTGGATTGGACGCGTCGACGTTCACAATGACGAGGGCTACAAGCCATACGCGGTGGCCAACCTTGCGATCTTCAAGAAGTTCGGCGGCCGTTACGTGGTGCGCGGCGGCCAGCTCAACTGCGTCGAGGGAGAGAGCCGCTCCCGCAATGTCGTGATCGAATTCCCCGACTACGCAACCGCGATGGCCTGCTACAACTCCCCGGAATACCAGGCCAACATCAAGGTGCGGCAGCCGCATTCGATCGCCGACCTCATCATCATCGAGGGCTATGACGGCCCGCAGCCCTGATCGCGGGTAGCCGGTTCGGTTGCCGGAACAGCCTTGGCTCGCTATATCGCGTGGAGAGGTGAGCCATGGCTGACATGCGTTTGATCGTTGCGGGAGCCGGCGGCCGGATGGGCCGCACGCTGACGCGGGTGATTTCCGAGACCCCGGGGGCGGTGCTGGTCGGTGCGCTGGAAGCGCCGGGCTCGGAACTGCTCGGCAAGGACGCCGGCGTGCTCGCCGGCCTTCCCGCCAATGACGTCAAGCTGTCGGCCGATCTGTGGTCGATGTCGGCCGGCGCCGACGGCATCCTGGATTTCACCGTGCCGGCCGCGACCATCGCCAATGTCGCAATCGCGGCCGAGCGCGGCCTCGTTCACGTCATCGGCACCACCGGGATGTCGCCGTCCGACGATGCGGTGATCCGCAGCGTGACCAACCGCGCCATCGTGGTGAAATCCGGCAATATGAGCCTCGGTGTCAATCTGCTCGCCGCGCTCGTCAAGCGCGTCGCCCAATCGCTCGACCAGAGCTTTGACATCGAAATTCTCGAGATGCACCACAAGTCCAAGATCGATGCGCCGTCGGGCACCGCCTTGATGCTCGGCGAAGCCGCGGCCGCGGGACGCGGAATCGCGCTCGACCAGCATTCGGCGCGCGGCCGCGATGGTCTCACCGGCGCGCGGCGCGCGGGCGATATCGGCTTTGCCTCGTTGCGCGGCGGCACTGCGGCCGGCGACCACAGCGTGATCTTTGCCGGCCCCTCCGAGCGCATCACGCTCTCGCATCATGCAGAGGACCGCGCGCTGTTCGCGCAGGGCGCGCTGAAGGCGGCGCTGTGGGCGCATGGCAAGAAGCCCGGCATGTATTCGATGGCCGACGTCCTCGGGTTGAGCGACTGATACCGCTCGACGGAATGAAATCCAGCTAAGCGAAAACGGAATCTGAAATGAGTGATCGTCTCCTTGTGCTCGTTCGTCACGGTCAGAGCGACTGGAATCTGAAGAACCTGTTCACCGGGTGGAAGGACCCTGATCTCACCGAGCAGGGCGTCAACGAAGCCAAGGAGGCCGGCCGCAAGCTGAAGGCGCAGGGCCTGTCGTTCGATGTCGCGTTCACCTCCGATCTCACCCGTGCGCAGCACACGCTGAAGCTGATGCTGGAACAGATCGGCCAGACCGGATTGCCGACCACGAAGAATCTCGCGCTCAACGAGCGCGACTACGGCGATCTCTCCGGCCTCAACAAGGACGACGCCCGCAAGAAGTGGGGCGAGGACCAGGTTCTGATCTGGCGCCGTTCCTACGACGTGCCGCCGCCCGGCGGCGAAAGCCTGAAGGACACGCTGGCGCGCACGCTGCCCTATTACGTGCAGGAGATCCTGCCCGGCGTGCTGCGCGGCCAGCGCACGCTGATCGCCGCCCACGGCAATTCGCTGCGCGCGCTGATCATGGTGCTGGAGAAGCTGACGCCCGAGCAGATCCTCAAACGCGAGCTCGCGACCGGCGCGCCGGTGGTCTATCTGCTCAATGCCGATTCCACCGTTGCTTCAAAGGTCGATCTCGCGGGGTAGGCCCGCAGGATGGGTAGAGCGAAGCGAAACCCATCAATCACGCAATGAGGATAAAGACGATGGGTTTCGCTTCGCGCTACCCATCCTGCAATTGAGCTAGTGCAATCCGACCTGGCCGGCTTCCCAGCCCAGCATCGCCTGCTTGCGGGTGATGCCCCAGTGATAGCCGGTCAGCGCGCCGCTCTTGCCGAGTGCGCGATGGCAGGGCACCACGAACGACACCGGATTGCGGCCGACCGCGGCGCCGACCGCGCGCGAAGCTTTCGGGCTGTTGATCTTGCAGGCGATGTCGGAATAGCTGACCGCGCGGCCCATCGGGACCTTGAGCAGCGTTTCCCACACCCGCACCTCGAAGTCGGTGCCGATCAACACGACGCGCAGCGGCTGGTCCGCCCGCCACAACCTTGTATCGAACACGCGCTGCGCCAGCGCGGTGGTGCCGTCGGTGTCCTCGACATAGGTCGCGTTCGGCCAGCGCCGCTTCATGTCGGCGAATGCGGTCTGCTCGTCGCCGTGGTCGGCGAAGGCAAGCCCCGCAAGCCCGCGATCCGTTGCGATCACGATCGCGGTGCCGAACGGCGAGGGGTGGAAGCCGTAGCGCAGCGTCATGCCGCCGGCGCCGGTCTTCCATTCGCCCGGCGACATCGCCTCATGCGTGACGAACAGGTCGTGCAGCCGTCCCGGCCCTGACAGGCCGGAGTCGAGTGCCGCATCGAGCACGCTGGCGGAATCGCGCAGCAGGTTCTTGGCGTGGTCCAGGGTCAGCGCCTGCATGAAAGCCTTCGGCGTCAGCCCGGCCCAGCGGCGGAACAGATGGTGCAATTCATCCGGCGTGACGGCGGCGGCATCGGCCATCGCTTCGATTGTCGGCTGCGTGCGCCAATGCTCCGAGATGAACGCGATGGCGCGCCGAACCGAGTCATAGTCGCGCAGCGCGGCGCTCTGGAGGCCCGGCTTGGCCAGGCGCTGGTCGTGTATGGCGAGTGTCATCATAGTGTCTGATTTAGGAGCCATGGCGCGTCCAAACCACCCGATTTCTGACAAGCATGATCCGGAAAAGTGGAGACCGGTTTTCCGAAAAGATCATGCTCAAATAAGACCTAGTGGATGGGGTTGTAAGTCGGGCCGCGTTTCGCGGCGTTGAGCGCCGCCGTCAAGGCCTTGGAGAAGCTAGCCTTTTCGTCCGGACCCAGGAAGCTGCCGACGCTGACCCGGCGGCCCCGGGAGACCAGATAAAGCCGCTCGATGCCGAACTCCTCATGCGAGATCTGTTCGAACCGTACCCAGAGCGGATTGAGCACCCATTCCGCCACATGGCCGCGATGGCTGATCCTGCGCACCCGCAGTTCCGATGCCGTAACGGTGATCTCCTCGCTCGCCTTGGCGGTGCGGAAATTGACCTTGAACGCCCAATAGATCACCAGCGCGTCGAGGCCGAAGAAGCCGAAGATCGGCCAGGCGCCGAGCCACCAGAACACCGCGCCGGCAATGAAGCTGACCACGGTGACGAACGACATCAGCACGATAAAGCCGGTGCGATTCAGCGAGCGGTGCGGCGTCAGCAATGCCGAGAACAGTTTGGGCTCGGCCTCAGCGGCATCAGCCGCGAGGTCATTGGCCCTGAGGTCTTCGCCCGGATCAAAGTCGTTGCCTGCGGTCATGGCGTATCAGTATATCCGGTTCATGGCCAAAATCATCCGCTCTCAACGCGCCAGCACATCAAGCGTTCGGTCTGCACCGAAGAAGAAGCCTGCGAAAGCGGCAAGGCTGCTGCCCAAACGCGGGGCAAAGAAGGCGGCCAAGAAGGCCGCCAAGCGAACCGTAAAGCCGAAGCCATGGACATCGGAGGAGGTCTACGAGGCTTTCGACCGGTTCCGCAAAGCCAATCCCGAGCCCGAGGGCGAACTCGAGCACCTCAACCCCTACACGCTGCTGGTTGCGGTGGTGCTGTCGGCGCAGGCGACCGATGCCGGCGTCAACAAGGCGACGCGAGCGCTGTTCGCGGTCGCCGACACGCCGGAGAAGATGCTTGAGCTCGGCGAAGACAGGGTGCGCGACTACATCAAGACCATCGGGCTCTATCGCAACAAGGCGAAGAACGTCATCGCGCTGTCGCAGAAGCTGATCGCCGAGTTCGGCGGCGAGGTGCCGCGCACGCGTGCCGAGATCGAATCGCTGCCCGGCGCCGGCCGCAAGACCGCGAATGTCGTGCTCAACATGGCATTCGGCGAGCACACGATGGCGGTCGACACCCATGTGTTTCGCGTCGGCAACCGCACCGGGCTCGCGCCCGGCAAGACGCCGCTCGAGGTCGAGTTGGGATTGGAAAAGGTGATCCCGACCGAGTTCATGCTGCACGCCCATCATTGGCTGATCCTGCATGGCCGCTACACCTGCCTCGCCCGCGGTCCACGTTGCGACGTATGTCTGATCAATGATCTCTGCCGGTGGCCGGAAAAGACCGTCTGAGGCATGATCGTCGTCATGTGCTATCAGAGCATTTTCGAGCGAAGTGGATGCCGGTTCGCGCGATAGGTTTGTCGGTTGTTCCGGTGCGTGATTGAGGGAGTGCGGTGTGGCAGAGCAGGTTGAAGATGGTCCGTCACCCGCCAGCCAGACCGCGCCTGCTGCGGCGCCCGCCAAGCCGCAATCTTCAGCAAGCGGCTTCTGGAGCCGCTTCGCGATTCCGCTGTTTGCCGTGCTCGTCGCGCTGGTGTTCGTCGCGGTGGCGACCAGTCGCTGGGATGCCTGGGTCGGCAGCGCCACGATCCAGACCACCAATGATGCCTATGTGCGCGCCGAATTGACCCAGCTCTCCAGCCGCGTGTCCGGCGAGGTGCTCACCGTCGCCGTCTCCGATTTCCAGCGCGTCAGGGCCGGCGATCTCCTGGTGCAGATCGATCCCGCCGACTACCAGGCGCAGGTCGCGCAGGCCGAGGCCGGCGTGGTCGGCGCCCAGGCCGTGCTGGACAACCTCAACAACCAGGTCGAGCTGCAATATGCGACCATCGCGCAGGCCGAAGCTGCGCGGCTGTCCGCGGAGGCGCAGCAGACCCTGGCACGTCAGGAGGAAGAGCGTCAGCAGTCGCTGTCGCAAACCGACGCCGGCACGCGGCAGCGGCTCGAGCAGGCGACCGCATCCTACGCCAAGGCGGAGGCCGACGTGCGCGCCAGCCGCGCTGTCATCGCGGCGCAGCGCCATCAACTCGAGGTCCTGCAAGGTACCAAGAAGCAGCGTGCCGCCGATCTCGACGCCGCCAAGGCGCTGCTGGCATCGGCCAAGCTCAAGCTTGGCTACACCAAGATCGTCGCGCCGTTCGACGGCGTCACCGGCGAGCGCCAGGTGCAGCCGGGCGACTACGTCAACATCGGCGCCAATCTGATCAATGTCGTGCCGCTGCCGAACGTCTATGTGATCGCCAACTACAAGGAGACCCAGCTGACCAACGTCAAGCCGGGCCAGCCGGTCGAGGTCACCGTGGATACGTTCGCGGGCCAAAAGCTGCGCGGCGTCGTCGAGCGCATCGCACCGGCGAGCGGATCGCAATTCGCGCTGCTGCCGCCCGATAACGCCACCGGCAATTTCACCAAGGTGGTGCAGCGCATCCCGGTGCGGATCCAGTTCGACAAGGGCCAGCCCTTGCTCGAGCGCCTGCTGCCGGGCATGTCGGTGGTCACGCGGATCGATACCGGCGAGGCGGTCGCCAATGGCGGAAAGTGACGACCGCGACCGTGGTCCGGTCTCGCGCGGCGACGTCGCGCGCTATCCGCTGTTCGCGGTCGTCGCCGTGCTGCTCGGTGCGTTCCTGGCGAATTTCGACAGCCGCCTGACCTCGGTCGGCCTGCCCGATCTGCGTGGCGCATTCTCGCTCAGCTTCGACGAGGGCGCATGGCTCTCGACGGCCGCCATCGGCTCGCAGATCTTCGTCGCGCCTGCGGTGGCCTGGCTCGCCACCGTGTTCGGCCTGCGCCGCGTGCTCGGTATTCCGAGCCTGGTCTATGCGGTGGTCTCGCTGACCATCCCGTTCGTGCGCGACTACACGACGCTGATCGCGCTCAGCATCGCCCACGGCATGCTGCTCGGCACTTTCGTGCCGGCGACGCTGATGATCATCCTGCGCAACCTGCCGATCCGATGGTGGCTGCCGGCGATCGCGATGTACTCGATCCGCGTCGGCTTCGCGCTCGACTCGTCGAGCTCGCTGGTCGGTTTCTATGTCGAGCATCTCGGCTGGCAGTGGCTGTATTGGCAGGGCGTAGTGATCGCGCCGCTGATGGGCCTGATGGTGTATCTCGGCACGCCGAACGAGCCGGTTAATCGCGACCTGCTGCACCATGCCGATTGGGGCGGCATGTTGCTGCTCGGCGCCGGGGTGTCGATGGTCTATGCCGGGCTCGATCAGGGCAACCGGCTGGACTGGCTGTCGTCGGGCACGGTGATGGCGCTCTTGATCGGCGGCGCGCTGTTGATCGTCGCCTTCATGATCAACGAAATGGTCGCGCGCCGGCCCTGGGCCCATTTCAACGTGCTGTTCTCGCGCAATATCGGACTCTCGCTGGTCGTCATCCTGCTGTACACGCTGACCAGCCTGTCGAATTCGTCGCTGGTGCCGAACTTCCTCGGCACCGTCGGCGCGCTGCGGCCGGAGCAGTCGGGCGTGCTGCTGTTCACCTACGGCGCGCTGCCGATGTTCGTGCTGGTGCCGATCTCGATTCTGCTGCTGCGCCACCTCGATCCGCGCATCGTCGTGGTGCTCGGCTTCTCGGCATTCGCGGCGGCCAATCTCTGGGGCACGCAGCTGAGCCACGTCTGGGCGCGCGAGGACTTTGTCGGCATCGTCCTGCTCACGTCGATCGGGCAGGCGTTCACGCTGCTGCCGATCATCATCATGGCGCTGTCGAATTCCGATCCGTCGCGGGCGACGGCGTTCGCGGCCTATATCCAGATCATGCGCCTCGGCGGCGCTGAGATCGGCGTCGCGCTGATGGGGACCTGGCTGCGGGTCCGCGAGCAGATCCATTCCAACTATCTCGGACAGCACGTGCAGAACGGCGATATCGACGTCGTGAACCTGCTCCAGCGGCTGGCAGGTGAATTTTCCGGCCACGGCATCGGGACAGCGACAGGGCGCGCCGTCGGCACGCTGGCGGCGCTGGTGCAGCGCGAGGCCAACACGCTCGCCTATATCGACGGCTTCTGGCTGTGCTTCTGGCTCGCGATCTTGGCGCTGGTCCTGGTCGCCTTCATCACGCGCGCGCCGCAGGGCCCGTTGTCGCCGGCGCCGCTTGGCTTGGTGAAGAACGTGATGCGCAGGCTGGGCGCCACCGCTTCCTGATTTGCGAACAGGCGGCGCGGATATCGGCGCCGGGTCAATTTATAGTGAATACCGCGCTCGCGCTATGTCGCAGGCGTGTTGAAATATTTTGCTCATCGCGCGGTTCCAAGAGCGGGGGAAATGGAGCCACGATGATCGAGATAAAGCAGACGGCCGCGCTTGTTTCCCTGGCGACGGCGGTTCCACCGCATCTATTCCATCAGGGACAGGTCCTGCAGGCCGCGCGCAATCTCCTCGCCGACCGCTATGCCGAGTTCGAGACGCTCTCCAGCCTGTTCGCCAACACCGGCATTCAGCATCGCTACGGCGTCAAGCCGATCGAATGGTATCTCGAACGGCGCGGCTGGCCGGAGCGAACGCTGGCGTTTCTCGAGGGCGCGGAGACGCTGTACGTCGATGCGGCCCGCAAGGCGATTGCGCGTGCCGACCTGACCGGCAGGGACATCGATATCGTGGTCACGGTGTGCTCGACGGGTATAGCCACGCCGACGCTGGAGGCACGCGTCGCCGGCAAGCTCGGTCTGCGGACGGATGTGTCGCGCGTGCCGGTGTTCGGCCTCGGCTGCGCGGGCGGTGTGTCCGGCCTGTCGATCGCGGCGCGGCTGGCCGAAGCGCGGCCGGGAGCGAACGTGCTGCTGGTTGCGCTCGAACTCTGCACGCTCGCGGTCCGGCACGACGAGCTCACCAAGGCAAATATCGTTGCGGCCAGCCTGTTCGGCGATGGCGCGGCCGCGATCGTGCTGCGAGCCGGGGACGGTGGTGCGACGCGGATCGAGGCGACGGGCGAAAAGCTGTGGCCGGATACGCTCGATATCATGGGCTGGACGGTCGATCCGGAAGGATTCGGCGTGGTCTTTCAGCGAACCATTCCGGATTTCGTCCGCGACCATGTTGGGCCGGCCGTTGCCGAAATCCTCGCGCGGATGCAGCTGACTGCCGATGACATCGACCGCTTCCTCTGCCATCCCGGCGGCGCCAAGGTCATCGCCGCGCTGGAGCGGGCGCTCGCGCTCGATCAGGGCACGCTCGATCACGAACGCGACGTCATCGCGGCTTGCGGCAACATGTCGGGCCCGACGGTTCTGTTTGTTCTCGAACGCGCCTGCGCCAAGGGATTGCCGCCGCGCTCGCTGCTCACGGCGCTCGGGCCGGGCTTCACGCTCAGCTGCGTTGCGCTCAGGCACGCGGCGTGAGCTTCGCGTCGGTCATCCTCGCTCTGGTCACGCTGCAGCGTCTCGGCGAGCTCGTGCTGTCACGTCGCAACACCGAGCGGCTTCTCGCGCGAGGCGCGGTCGAGGTCGGCGCCAATCACTACCCGCTCATTGTCCTGATTCACGCCGGCTGGCTGACCGCGCTGTGGATCTGGGGCCGCGACCAGGACGTCAACCTGGCCGCGCTGGCGGGTTTTCTGGTGCTGCAAGGCCTGCGGATATGGATCCTCGTCGCGCTCGGGCCGCGATGGACCACGCGAATCGTCGTGCTGCCGGGCGCGCCGCTGGTGGCATCCGGGCCGTACCGATATTTCCCGCACCCGAACTACGCCGTCGTGGTCGGTGAAATCGCGCTTCTACCCCTCGCGCTGCATCTGCCGCGATTGGCGCTGATCTTTACCCTCCTCAACCTCGCGGTGCTTGCGGTCCGGATTCGGGTCGAGAACCGCGCGCTATCCGTTTCCGATTGGCCACGTACAAGCACGCCATGAGCAAGAGCGCGGATCACCGAACCGACAGCCCATCGGCTGCGACCTGGGCCGGCTTTCTCCTGATGTGCTTCGGCATGTTCATGGCGATTCTCGACATCCAGGTCGTCGCAACCTCGTTGCCGACGATCCAGCGCGCGCTTGCGATCTCGCCGGCGGCGATGAGCTGGATCCAGACCGCCTATCTGATCGCGGAGGTGATCGCGATCCCACTCACCGGCCTGTTCACGCATGCGCTGTCGTTGCGATGGCTGTTTGCGCTTGCCGTGAGCCTGTTCACCGTCGCGTCCGTCGGCTGCGCCCTCAGCGGCGGCTTTGCCGCGCTGCTGGCATTTCGGGTGCTGCAGGGATTTTCCGGCGGCGTCCTGATCCCCGTAGTGTTCTCCGCCGTGTTCACGCTGTTCCCGGCGCGGCTTCACACGGCGGCCACCACGATCGGCGGCGTGGTCGCGGTGCTCGCGCCGACCCTTGGACCCGTCGTCGGCGGCTGGATCACGCAGACCTGGTCCTGGCCGTGGCTGTTCCTGATCAATCTGGTTCCGGGAACGGTGGCAGCCTCGGTCACGCCGTTGCTGCTTCCGAGGGACGGCGTGCAGCTTCGGGCGTTCTCCAGACTGGATAAATGGTCCCTTGTCCTGCTCGCGGCGACGCTCGCAAGCTTCATGATCGGACTGAAGGAAGCGCCGCAACGCGGTTGGGCCTCGATGCCTTGCCTCGGCCTGCTGATCGCAAGCATTGCGGGGTTGATGCTACTGATCCGGCGCACGCTTCGCGCGGCCAATCCGATCGCGCAATTGACGCTTTTCAGGCGGCGTCCGTTCGCGATCGGTTGCGCACTGAGCTTTTGCCTCGGCATTGGTCTGTATGGATCGACCTATCTGATGCCGGTATTCCTCGGTTTCGTCCGCCGCCACGACGCCTTCGAGATCGGCACGATCATGCTGGTCACGGGGGTTGCGCAGCTCGTCGCCGCGCCGCTTGCGGCGATCCTGGAAAGCCGCGTCGGCGCGCGGCAATTGACCGGCGCGGGCTTCGCCTTGTTCGCGCTCGGCCTCGGCTGGAGCGCCTTTCAACCGCGCACGGCGGATTTTGCCGAGATGTTCTGGCCGCAGGTCGTGCGCGGCGTCGCGATCATGTTTTGCCTGCTGCCGCCGACGCGCATTGCGCTGGGCGCCCTGCCGGAGGCGGACATCGCCGACGCCAGCGGACTGTTCAATTTGATGCGCAATCTGGGCGGTGCGATCGGGATCACCCTGATCGATACCATCCTCTATGGGCGAAGCCCGATCTATGGCGAGGATTTCCGCGTGCGGCTGCTGGCGGGGGATGTCACCGCGGCGCAGGCGATCGGGCTCGATCCGAAGTTGCTGATCGATCGCCCGCCGGGTCTGCCGGACGACGCCACGGTGGCGTTCATCCGGCCGTTGGTCGAACGGGCGTCGCTCGCACTCACCGTCAACGAGGCATGGGCGATGCTCGCCTGCGTGGCGATCGTCGGACTGCTGCTCGTGCCATTCGCAAGCGATCGGGTACCGGCATCGCTGCCGGTGCTTCCGGATACCACCTAGACCGAGGACACGTTGGTTCGCCGCGCCGGCTCGATCAGCTCGCGCCGCGGGCCCGACAGCCGTTTGTACATGTGCACCATGAAGGCCATGCCGAACAGCGGCGTCGCCAGATTGACGATCGGGATCGAGACGAAGGCCGCGATGAACAGGCCCGCGGTAAACACTGTCGCCGCGTTCTCCTTGCGCATCGCCTTGGCATCCGCCGGCGAGCGGAACCGCATCGCGGCAAGCTCGAAATATTCGCGGCCGAGCAGCCAGGCCGTCGCGATGAAGAAGATGATGAAGCCCGCGCCCGCGAACAGCACGAACGGCAGCGCGACCAGATAGACCAGGATCGTCAGCAGCGCGGTCTTGACGCCCTCGATCGTCGCGAGCGTGACCGGCAGCGCCACGCCGGGATGGTCGGCCGGATAATGCTCGCGCTCGACATGGTCGGCGACGTCGTCGACAAACAGGCTCGCCACCAGCGAGGTGATCGCGGGCATCAGGAAGATGCCGCCGAGCACGACGCCAAGGCCCGCCGAGATCGAGACGATCCAGGACAGCACGTGCAGCGTGGAATGGAAGTTGGGGCCGAGCATGCCTTCGGCCCAGACCTCGCCAGTGTCGGCAAACCAGCTCAGCAGCCGCTGCAATCCGATCGCCAGCACGGTGATCAGCACCAGCGCAAGCCCGATCGAGCGCCACAGGATCGAGCGCATCGGCGGCGACAGGATTTGCGAAAGCGCCTTGACGGCGGCGGCTAACATGACTGGGCTACCTCTGCACAAATGACCCGCGAGAGGTAGACACCCAATATGGCTTCGGCAAGTGCCGTTTGTGCCGCGGTGAGAGCGTTTTCGAGCGAATTGCTCTAGGCGTCGAGCGGCCTGCCGCGGACGTTCGGCCCCCAGACACCGATAGCAATGATCACGATGACCATCGCCGCGGTGATCAGGCCGAACACGCCGCCGACGCCGGCCTCCTTCAGCATGAACGCCACGATGAAGCCGGAGAAGGTCGCGCTGAGCCGGCTCATCGAATAGACGAGGCCCGCGGCGCGCGCCCGGATCGCGGTCGGGAACACCTCGGTCTGGTAGGCGTGATAGGCGTAGGACAGCGTCATGTTGGCTCCCGTCACCAGCACGCCGCTGGCGATCAGCAGCACCGGCTCGGTGAGCTGCGAGAAGGCGAGGCCGAACACCGAGATCGCCGCGGCCGCGCCGCAGATGATCCATTTGCGCTCGAAGCGGTCGGCGAAGGTTGCGGCCAGGAGCGGCGCGAGCGGATAGGCGAAGGCGATGATGAAGGAATATTGCAGGCTCTTGGTGACGTTGATGCCCTTCTGCACCAAGAGCGCCGGAACCCAGTTGGAGAAGCCGTAGACGCCGAACGCCTGGCAGAGGTTGAAGATCATGAACAGCACCACCAGCGAGACGTAGGGCGGCCTGAACAGGTCGGCATAGCCGGTCTCGGCCGGCGCACGTGCCGGTATCATCGCGGCCGTGGCGGTCGGGCGCGGCGCCGCCGTCGGCGATGCGGCCTCGAGCGTCCGCATGATCGTCTCGGCCTCGGCAGCGCGGCCATGGCGGGCCAGCCAGAGCGGGCTTTCCGGAACGTAGAGTCGCAATACCCAGATGATCATGCTGGCGGCGGCGCCGATCAGTACGACCCAGCGCCAGCCGTCGATGCCGTGCGGCGAGAGCGGCACCAGCCACCACGCAAGTGCGGCGACGATCGGCACTGCCGACAGCATCACCGCCTGGTTGATCGCAAACGCGCGGCCGCGCATCCAGCTCGGCACCAGCTCGGTGATATAGGCGTCGATGGTGATGACCTCGATGCCGATCCCGATCCCGGCGATGAAGCGCCACAGCAGCAGGCCGCCAGGTGTGGTCTGGCACGCCATGATCACCGATGCGGCGCTGTAGAACAGCAGCGACCAGGTGAAGACCGCCTTGCGCCCGAAGCGATCGGCGAGGAAGCCGAGGCAGAAGGTGCCGATGAACAGGCCGGCGAAGGTCGCCGCGACGAAGGCGCCGATCCCGGAGAAGCCGAAGAACGCCTGCGTCGTCGTGGTCATCAATCCGCTCCGGGCAAGGCCAGGCGCGATATAGCCGGTAAAGAACAGGTCGTAGATTTCGAAGCAGCCGCCGAGCGAGAGCAGGATCACCAGCCGCCAGACGTAGTCGGATGTGGGCAGCGCCTCGAGCCGTCGCGAAATCTCGTCGGGTCCGCTTGTCGTGGTGGCGAGATCGGCGACCGAGCCGAGTTCGACGGCGCTCATGATGATCCTCCCCGAATGGTGCAACGGCCGCCCTTCTTGCGAAGGCGTACCGGTCGCGCATGTTTGGCAGCCGGAAGCCAGAAATCCAGACGAACATATCGAAGGAATCGTTCGATATTTTCGATGGCGCAGTTTCTGACGCGCCTGCTTCACGCGAACGGTGCCTACTTCGCTTGAAAGCGCCTTAGATCAGAAGCGTCGCCTCCCAGGCGCCGCGGCCCACCTGGTCTGCGATCAGGGCGCGGATCAGGCGGCACATCTCCTCCATGACGTACGTCATCGGGCGGTTGCGCAAGCGGCAAAGATAGAGGGTGCGGGTCAGTTTTGGTTCGATGACTTCGCGCGCGACCAGCAGTCGGGCCTTCAACGGCTCGCTGACGAAATGGGTCGTCGCGATCGTGCAGCCCAAACCCGCGGTCAGCGCGCCGATCATGCCGCTGGTCGAGTTGAGATGCATGATCGCGTTGGCCTCGAGACGCTTCAGCAGCACGGGGTCATCCAGCAGCGCGCGCGCCGATAGTCCGTATCGCAACAGGATCAGGGGCAGCCGCGTCACTTCTTCAAAGGGAATTGGCGTTTTCTTGCCGATCAGCTTCTCGGTGCCGACGCAGAACATCTGTTCCTCCAGCACCGGCTCGGCGATCAGGTCCTTGTCCGAAGGCGGATTGTAGACCAGCGCGAGGTCGACCTCGGAGCTCAGCAGATGCAGCAGCGTCGCGCCGGAGAGACTCTCGGTCAGCGACAGCTTCAGGTTCGGATATTTCGTCAGCACGGTCCGCATCAGCGGCACGCCGATCGCCTTCATCCCGGAATTGGCCATGCCGATCGAGATGTCGCCGGCGATGACGCTGGCGCCTTCCTTGATTTCGCGCTCGGCCGCCGCCATCGCGCGCAGGATGATGCGGGCATGCTCATAGAGCCGCTCGCCCGCCGCGGTCGGTTCCATGCCGCGCGGCTTGCGCTCGAACAGCGGCGTGGCGAATTCAGCTTCCAGATTGGCGATGTGGTGGCTGAGCGCGGATTGCGCGACGTTGGCCTGGTCCGCAGCCCGCGACAGGTTGCGCTGCTCGTAAACCGCGATGAAATAGCGAAGCTGGCGCGAATCCATGAGGGTTCAGCGTTCTAGAACCACGAATACACTATTCGACAGATTATATTTTTCAGATAGCGTGCGGAAGCCTAACCTGCGCCGATCACAAAGCGTTTTCGAGCGAAGCGGGTACCGGTTCGCGTGAAGAAACGCGTCAGAACAAGAGCGCAACGAGCACGGAGAAACCGATGACCGGGAACGGACTGCCGCTGGAAGGCGTGAGGGTCGTCGAGATGACCCACATGGTGATGGGGCCGACCTGCGGCATGATCCTGGCGCAACTCGGCGCCGAGGTGATCAAGGTCGAACCGCCCGCCGGCGACAAGACCCGTTCGCTCGGCGGCATGGGGGTCTCGTTCTTCCCGCTGTTCAACCGCGGCAAGCGCAGCATCGTGCTCGACTTCGCCAAGCCCGAGGACCGCGACACCATGCACCGGCTGCTCGCCAGCGCCGACGTGTTCCTGGAGAATTTCCGCGACGGCCAGCTCGACAAGCAGGGGCTTGGCGCCGAAGAGCTTCGCCAAAAATATCCGCAGCTGATCATCGCCGGCCACAAGGGCTTTCTGTCCGGTCCCTACGATCATCGCCCGGCGCTCGATGAGGTCGTGCAGATGATGTCGGGGCTCGCGGCGATGACCGGCACGCGCGAAAAGCCGCAGCGCGTCGGGTCCTCCGCCAACGACATCATGGGCGGCATGTTCGGGGTGATCTCGATCCTCGCCGCGCTCTATCAGAAGCGCGGCGGCAAGGCTGATGGCGCCGACATCCGCATCGGCCTGTTCGAGAACTGCCTGTTCCTGGTCGCCCAGCACATGGTCGAGTACGAGATGACCGGCCGCAAGCCGCGCTCGATGCCGGAACGCGAGCATGCCTGGCCGATCTACGACATCTTCGATGCCGCCGGCGGCGATCGCATCTTCATCGGCGTCGTCACCGAAGGTCATTGGCAGAGCTTCTGCCGCGAGTTCGGCCTCACGGAATTCGCTGACGATCCGACGCTGCGCTCGACCACGGACCGCATCATGGCGCGCGACCGGATCATTCCGCGCGTTGCCGCGGTGATCAAGGGCTGGAATGTGGCGGACCTCTCGGCGCGGCTCGATGCGCTCAACATCTGCTTCTCGCCGATCAACCGGCCGGAGGATCTGCTGCAGGATCCGCATGTGCTGCGTCCCGGCGGGCTGGTCAACAATTTGAACGCCGACGGCAAGTCGTTTCGCGTCCCCGCGCTGCCGCTCGAATGGAACGGCCGCAATATCGGCGAAGGCCTGAAGGTGCCGGTGCTTGGCGCCGATACCGAGGCGGTGCGCGCCGAGCTCGCACAACAGAAAATTTCATCAACCGGAAACGCTGCGTGAGGCTGACATGACCCGCGTCCACGATATCTATCCGAGCGACAAGGTGAGCCTGCGCGAAGTCGGCCTGCGCGACGGGCTGCAGCTCGTGAAGACGTTCCCGTCGACCGCGGCGAAACAGCGCTGGGTGCGCGATGAATACGCCGCCGGCGTACGCCATTTCGAGGTCGGCTCGTTCCTGCCGGCCAAGACCTTCCCGCAATTCGTCGATGTCCGCGACGTGGTCGCCACCATCGCCGCGCTGCCCGGCGCGCACGGCGTCGCGCTGGCGCTGAACGAACGCGGGGTCAACGAGGCGCTGGCCACCGGCGTCGCCGAGATCGCCTCGGTGGTATCGGCGACCGAGGAGCACAGCCAGGCCAATGCCAACCGCTCGCGCGAATCGGCGATCGAGAACATCAGGCGGCTCTGCGAGTTGCGCGACGCCAGCGCGCACAAGCCGCTGGTCAATGCCGCGATCTCGATGGCACTGGGCTGCTCGATCGTCGGCGCCGTCGATCCGAACGAGGTGCTGCGCCTTACCGAGAAGCTCTACGAGGTCGGCGTCGACATGGTCGCGATTGCCGACACGGTGGGTTATGCCGGGCCGAAGCAGGTCGGCGAGCTGACGCGGGGCGCGGTGAAGATCGCGGGATCGAAGCCGGTCTGCGTCCATCTGCACGACACCCGCGGCATGGGCATCGCGAATGCTTCCGCCGCGCTCGATGAGGGCGCCCGGGTGCTCGACGGCTCGCTCGGCGGTCTCGGCGGCTGTCCGTTCGCGCCGGGCGCCACCGGCAATGTCGTGTTCGAGGACCTCGTCTTCCTCTGCGAGAGCAAGGGATTTCCGACCGGCATCGATCTCGATCGCCTGGTCGAGGTGCGCGCGATCCTGAAATCGGAGATGCCGAACGAGGCGCTCTATGGCGGCCTCGCCCGCGCCGGCCTGCCGCGTGGCACCAAGGCGAGGGCGGCGTAGCGTATTCGTTTCGTAGCCCGGATGGAGCGAAGCGCAATCCGGGACACTTCGTTCGCGGCACCAGGGCCCCGGATTGCGCTGCGCTTCATCCGGGCTACGAAACCTCAATCGTGCCGATGCGCTCGCTTGCGCGGCTTCTTGTCCGGCGCGGTCGGGATCATCACGACGCGGCCGTAACGAACGCCGCGTTCGGCGATGACGTGATCGGCGAGGTGGCGGACCTCGCTGCTGGCACCCTTCAGCGCCGTCACCTCCATGCAGCTGTCGTCGTCGAGATGCACATGCAGCGTCGCCAGCGACAGGTCGTGATGGCCGTGGAAACTCTGCACCAGCCGCTTCGACAGATCGCGCGCGGCGTGGTCGTAGACATAGACCAGCGCGGCGACGCATTGTCCTGACGGCGCGGTCTCCGCGCTCTGCTGCAGGCCGGCGCGTGCGAGATCGCGGATGATCTCGGAGCGGTTCTGATAGCCGCGCGCCTCGGCGGCGGCGTCGATCTCCGCGAGCAGATCATCCTCGATGGTGATGGTGATGCGTTGCATGGATTATCCGTGGTGGCTCGATTGCCTGGCGGTATGACATTTTTCTTGTAACGTCATACTGTGCTTGCTAGCGTTGCTTTGCCGGGTTGGTTGGACTGGTGCGGTCGTCGCGTGACTGTAACAGGTATCATGCGAGGGCATGGGCGTTGCGTCGTACTGCATGGCGGATATTTTCCGCCGCCGCATCCATTGCAGCATTCGCGCCGGTCGCCGAAGCGCAGACCGTCGCCGCCACGACCGAGCAGTTGCCGCCGGTCATGGTGACGTCGCCCGACCAGGCCTCGCCCAAACACGCCAAGCCGTCGCAACGTCCGCGCCATGCCGCCACCGGCCGCAAGCCGGTAGCACCGCAACCGCGCCAATCCACCGCTGCGACCAGCGGCATTACCGGCGGCTCGGCGACCGTACCTGCGTCCACTCTGCAGCCGACCGCGGCCAGCGCGCTGCAGATCAGCGGCGACGAAGTGAACGCGCGGCCGATCTCGCGCGTCGGCGAAGTTCTTGAAGCGGTGCCGGGCCTGATCGTCACCCAGCATTCCGGCGAGGGCAAAGCCAATCAATATTTTCTGCGCGGCTTCAATCTCGATCACGGCACCGATCTCGCCATCACCGTCGACGGCATGCCGGTCAACATGCCGACCCATGGTCACGGCCAGGGCTATGCCGACATCAACTTCCTGATCCCGGAACTCATCCAATCGATGGATGTCCGCAAGGGCCCGTACTATGCGGACAAGGGCGATTTCGCCTCCGCTGGTGCCGTCGACATCAACTATCTCGACAGGCTTTCGAAGAACATCGTGGAACTGACCGCCGGCAGCTTCGGCTATCAGCGCGCGCTGGCCGCGGGCTCGACGCACGTCGGCGACGGAACGCTGCTCGCTGCCTTCGAGGCCAACAAATACAACGGCCCGTGGGACGTGCCCGACGACATTCGCAAGCTCAACGGCGTGCTGCGCTACAGTCAGGGCACCGCAACCGACGGCTTCTCGCTGACCGCGATGGCCTATTCCAATGGCTGGAATTCGACCGACCAGATCGCGCAACGTGCGATCGACCAGGGCCTGATCGGCCGTTATGGCACGCTCAATCCGACCGATGGCGGCACCGCCAGCCGCTTCAGCCTGTCGAGCAATTGGGCGCAGTCGAGCGACTACGGGCAGACCAAGCTCAACGCCTATGTGATCCGCTCGTCGCTGCAGCTCTACAACGATTTCACCTATTTCCTCGATGACCCCGTCAATGGCGACCAGTTCAGCCAGACCGACAGGCGTACCGTCTACGGCCTTGATGCCAGCCACGCCGTCGATGTCCGCGTCGCCGGCATCGATACCCAGACGCGGGTCGGCGTGCAGACCCGCTACGACGACATCAATGTCGGCCTGTTCAAGACCGTGCAGCGCGAGATCCTGTCCACGGTGCGCAATGATCAGGTCCAGGAAGGCAGTGTCGCGCTGTGGGCCGACAGCACCGCGCGCTGGACCGACTGGCTGCGCACCACGGTCGGCATTCGCGAGGATTATTTCGCCGGCCACGTGCTGAGCGACACGCCGCAGAATTCCGGCAACGCGCAGGCGGCGCTGACGAGCCCGAAGGCCGGCATGGTGCTTGGTCCATGGTACAAAACCGAGTTCTACGGCAATGCCGGCTTCGGCCTGCACTCCAACGATATCAGGGGCGCGACCATCACCGTCGATCCCAATGACAAGGTGACGCCGCTCGATCGCGTGCCGCTGCTGGTGCGCTCGAAGGGCGCCGAGCTCGGTATCCGCACCAGGGCGATCGACGGTCTCACCTCGTCGCTCGCCGTGTTCGTGCTCGACTTCGATTCCGAACTGCTGTTCGTCGGCGATGCCGGCACCACGGAGCCGAGCCGGCCGAGCCGGCGGGTCGGCGTCGAGTGGACCAACCAGTACAAGCTCTTGCCGTGGATGAGCCTCGATTTCGATCTCGCCTATACCCGCGGCCGCTTCACGGATGTCGATCCGGCCGGCGATTTCATTCCGGGTGCGCCAGCGTGGGTTGCCAGCGGCGGCGTCACCTTCGGCCGCGACACCGGCTGGTTCGGCAGCCTGCGCGCCCGCTATTTCGGCCCGCGCCCGCTGATCGAGGACGACAGCGTGCGCTCGCTATCGTCATTCATCGTCAACGCCCGCGCCGGCTACAAATTCGACAACGGGATGCGGCTGCAGCTCGACGTCCTCAATCTCTTCAACGCGCAAACCAACCAGATCGAATACTACTATCTGTCGCGGCTGCCGGGCGAACCGATCGATGGCGTCGCCGACCGCCATGTGCATCCTGCCGAGCCGCTTGCCGTTCGGCTGACGCTTGCGGCAACATTCTGATCGTCACACCGGCGCGCGACCTTCGGCGGTCATTTCCGCAGCCGGAAGCGCCGTCTCTTCGTCAGTCGCTTCAGGAACAAGCGGCGGCGACTTACGTTCTGGAAACACACCGAATTCGCCCGCCACCTCCTGGAGCGGCTTCTGCTTGTCGGCCCAGTGCAGGGCCGTGTAGTCGAAACCGTGCACGATGGTGGGTTTGACGACTTCGAAATAGGGCGAGATGTCGAAGTCGCGCGGCATGTAGAGCGAGGAATCGCGGATATGCAGGATCTCGCGTCGCGCCTTGCGACTGGCGGCGCGCGTGATCTTGGGCAGGATCGGATAGCGCACGGCGTCGAACGCCTGGGCGATCAGCGCCGAGCAGATGATCTTGGTCGGATCGCCGGAGCCGAACGCGATCATGCGGCGGCGCCAGCGCTGCGGGATCGGCAGCGGAAACAGATAGCGCGCGAGATCGACGATGTTCTTGGTGTCGTAGCCGAAGCCGATGCGGTTGATGGCGTAGCGGCACACTGTGGTGCGGTCCTCGAACGACAGGCCGACCGGACGGCAGAGGCGGGTGTGATAGGCGAGATATTTCGACAGCGGCGCGGAGGTCACGCCCTCGCCGATATTGGCCTCGATCAGCACATGCTGTTCGCCGTCCGGCTCGAACGCGCCGTCGATCGGTCCGACAAACAGCGCCGCGTGCGACCAGGTCGACTGCGTGAGGTATTTGATGATGCCCGAAATCCGGTTGTTGCCTTCGACGAGCAGCACGTCGCCGGGCTGCATGATGCTCCGCAGATGGTCCGGGTCGCTCGGCGTGAACGGCTCGTAACCGGGGACTTCCTTCTGCAGGTACCCCGCGATCCATTTACCGACGGTATCGAGCATTAGGCCCATGGATTCCCCGAAGCGGTTCTATGACCGCTTGTGTTTCACTTAATCATGGTCGCAAGCTGTTGCAATTTAGTTCATGCCATCGGCGGATCAATCATGATTGATTTACCATGATGGTTGCTGCGGTCGGTGAGATGCGGCACAGTTCGCGAAGCGTTCCCGTTCTCCGCAAGTCCCCGGAAACCATGCCAGAAGCTATGTCATGACAGTGACCCGCCGCGATTTCCTGTCGGCGTCCGCGGCTTTCGCGCTGGTGCCCGCGCTGGGCGGCCGGGTGCTTGCGGCGCCGCCGCCGCGCGAGGCCGACGTCGTCGTGATCGGTGCAGGGGCCGCAGGCATCGCTGCGGCGCGCCGGATCGTTGCCGCCAACCGCAAGGTGATCGTGGTGGAGGCGGCGGGCCAGGTCGGCGGTCGCTGCCAGACCGACGCGTCGACATTCGGCGTGCCGTTCGACCGCGGCGCGCGCTGGATGCACAATCCCGAAACCAATCCGATGATCCGGCTGGCCCGCTCCGCGGGTCTCGACATCGTCACGGCGCCTGCGGGGCAAAAGATTCGCATCGGCCGGCGCTACGCCCGTCCCGGCGAGACTGAGGAGTTTTTGGCGGCGCTGGTGCGCGCCAATCGCGCCATCGACGACGCTGCGCGCAAGGCCGATATCGCCTGCGCCGCGGCGATGCCGAAGGACCTCGGCGATTGGGCCGGCACCGCGGAATTCCTGCTCGGGCCCAATTTCTGCGGCAAGGATCTGAAGGATCTTTCCGCCGTCGACAAGGTGCGTGCGCAGGATCGCAACACCGCGATCGCCTGCCGGCAGGGGCTCGGTGCACTGATCGCAAAGCTCGGCGAGGGGCTGCCGCTGGCGCTGTCGACGCCGGCGCAGCGTATCCTGTGGAGCAATCGCGACGTCATGGTCGAGACGCCCTCCGGCAAGATCACCGCGCGCGCCGCCATCGTCACCGTGTCGAGCAACGTGCTTGCGAGCGGCAACATCAAGTTCGCACCGGAGCTTCCGAAGCGCACGCTCGATGCCGCCGCCAAGCTCAGCCTCGGCAGCTACGATCGCATCGCGCTGCAGATTCCCGGCAATCCGCTCGGGCTGTCGCGCGATGACGTCATCATCGAGCAGAGCAATTCGACCAAGACGGCGCTACTCTACGGCAATATCGCGGGCTCCTCGCTGTGCACGATCGACGTCGCGGGCTCGTTCGGCCGCGACCTGTCGGCGCAGGGCGAGCAGGCGATGTCGGCTTTCGCGGCGGAATGGCTGACCAAGCTCTATGGCAGCGAGGTCGGCGCCGCCGTGAAGAAGACCAGCGCGACGCGTTGGAATGCACAGCCCTTCATTATGGGCGCGATGTCGGCCGCTGCACCCGGCGCACAATTCTCGCGCCGGATCCTGGCCGAGCCGATCGGCGCGATGTATCTCGCGGGCGAGGCCACCCACGAAACGCTGTGGGGCACGATCGACGGCGCCTGGGACAGCGGCGAGCGCGCCGCCGACGCCGCGCTGCGCAGGATCGGCGGGGCGAAGGAAGCGACACCGGCGCCCGCAGCGCCCGCCGCAAAACACAAGCGCCGCACGTCGCCTCGCTCCGGGGCGATGAATTGATGATCGTGAGAGGAGACGGTTGAGCGTGGTCGGCCTACCGTGGTGTGTGCGGTGATTTGGTGGCGAGTGCTGCCGCACAACAGGTGTCGTCCCTGCGAAAGCAGGGACCCATACGCCGCGGCAAATGTTGTGATCGGGACTCGTCGTTCCACCATCGTTCAGCAATAACTATTCGTGGTTATGGGTCCCTGCGTTCGCTGGGACGACACCGAAGATGTTGCGCGGCCGGTGGTCACACATCCGCATTCTCGTGACATGATTTGTCCGATCACACCGGCAGCTTCAGCTCCATCAGATCCTTGGCCACCACGATGCGGCCGGAATAGTTCTTCTTCACGTCCCTCGTCCAGTCATCATCGGTGACCTGCCGATCGTCGCCGGGGACGAAGTGACTGAGCACCAGCGTCTTCACGCCGGCGGCGGCTGCGATGCGGCCGACATCCTCGGTCGAGGTGTGGCTGTCGAGCAGATGCTTCTTCAACGTGGCGCCGTTCTTGGTCGTGGCAACCAGACGGTCGACCGCGGGGACGTAAAGACATTCGTGCACCAGTACGTCGACGCCCTTGGCAAACTCGGCGAGCTTCGGGTTGTAGGCGGTGTCGCTGGAGAACACGATGGTGCCGTCCGGGGTCTCGAACTTGTAGGCGAAGTTATCCGTGATCGGCGGGTGCGGCGTGCGGAACGCGGTGACGGTGACATCCGATGTCTTCAGCACCACGCCGTCGTCGCTGATGTCTTTCGCGATCAGCAGCTTGCGCGGGTCCGGGCGGCCTTCGTCCTCGATCCGGGTCTCGACGTCGAACTTGTTCAGCTCCCAGTATTCTTTGGTCATCGCCTCGATGCCCTTGGGGCCGAACGAATGGATCGGCGTCGAGAGGCCGGCCGCCCAGGCGTTGTAGAACAGATTGCCGTATTCCAGATTGTGATCGGAATGATGGTGGCTGATGAAGATGTACTTGAGCTGCGGGATCGGCACGCCCGCGCGCACAAGCTGGCGGCTGACGCCCATGCCGCAATCGATCACGAACGGGGTGTCGTTGACGACGACGAGATTGGCGGGGTTCGAAGCGCCGTTGCCGACGCGTGGCCCGCCCTTGGTACCGAGGAACACGATGCGGGTCCGCGCCTTGTCGGTTTGCGCGCGCACGTGAGGCGCCGCGAGCACGGCGGCGCTGCCGAGCGCCAGTTTCAATGCGTTGCGGCGATCGATCATCGGTGTCTCCCTAGTCTCTTTTGAGTGCTGCGACCCTAGCTGCCGCGCAGGATGCCATCAAGCGCCGGTAGGCCGACGATGACGGCCGCCGCGATCAGCGCGTAGCAGATCGCGCGAAACACCTTTTCGCTCGCCTTGCCGAACAGCGCGGCGCCGAACCAGACGCCGATGCCGTAGATCGGGCCGACGATCAGCGAGAACTTGACCGATTCGATCGTGATCAAGCCGGTGAACCAGTAGCTGACCAGCGAGAAGAAGTCCGAGGCGCCGAAGAACAGCACGATATTGGCGCGCGAGATCACCGACGAGATCGGGCGGCCCAGCCAGTAGGCGACGATCGGCGGTCCACCGGTCTGCGCGAGGCCGCTGCAAAATCCGGAGAGGCCGCCGACGCCAACGGAGAGGGCGACGTGCTCCTTGCCGTGATGGCGCCAGCCCGACAGCAGCAGTGCGAGCAGCGCCGCGACGAAGCAGGAGATGATCCAGCGCGTCGTGACAGGCTCGAGCACGGTCAGGAAATAGGTGCCGATAGGGACGCCGACCAGCGCGCCGGCGACCATGACCGCGGTCGCCTTGCGGTCGGCATGGGTCCAGGCGTTCGGCAGCAGCGGCGTGGCGGCGATGAAGTCGATGACGAGCAGCAGCGCCGCCACCAGCCGCGGCGCCGCGACGCTGCTCGCGAGCGGCATGAAGATCAGCGCCGAGCCGAAGCCCGAGAAGCCGCGCGCCGTGCCCGACACGAAGGCGATCGCACAGATCGCGAGCGCGATGCTGGTCGAGATGTCGGAGGGGATCAGGGAGAAGGAGGTCATGGGAGGGCGTGCGCGGGGTGATCCGTGTTTTTCACCTCGCCCCGCTTGCGGGGAGAGGTCGAAATTCAAGCGGAGCTTGAATTTCGGGTGAGGGGGGTCTCCGCGAGCTCCGTGTTCACCGTGTCTGCGGGACGAGCCCCTCACCCCAACCCTCTAAGAGCGAGCTACGCTCGTCTCGACCCCGTAAGAACGGGGAGAGGGAGAGGAGCATCACCCGCGCAGCGTGCCGCCGGTCTTCTTGGTCACCTCGGCGACGACCTTGGCCGCGACGGCGTCGATCTCCTGGTCGGTCATGGTCTTCTCGCGCGGCTGGATCGTCACCGCGATCGCGATCGACTTCTTGTCGGGGTCGATGCCCTTGCCTTCGTAGACGTCGAACACGGTCACATCGGTGATCAGCTTCTTGTCGACATTCTGCGCCGCGCGGACGATATCGCCCGCCTTGACGCTGCGATCGACGATGAAGGCGAAGTCGCGCGACACCGGCTGGAATGCCGAGAGCTCCAGCACCGGCTTGGCACGCGTCGCCCGCTGCTTGCCCTGCGGGATGCGCTCGAGGATCACCTCGAACACGATCATCGGGCCGTCGGCGCCGAGCGCCTCGGCCGCACGCGGATGCAGCTCGCCGAAAGTGCCGAGCACATTCTGCGGGCCGATCTGGATGGTGCCGGAGCGCCCCGGATGCAGCCAGGCCGGACCGCCGGGGACGATCTGCAGCGCCTGCATCGGCGCGCCGGCGGCCGCCAGCACGGCGAAAGCGTCGGCCTTGGCATCCATCGCATCCGCCGCCGCCGAGCCGGTCCAGTGCCGTCCGATCCCCTTCGACGAGGCGAAGCCATGACGCACGCCGGAGGCGGCGACCAGCTGGTCCTCCGGACGGTCGCCGCGGAAGACCTGGCCGACCTCGAACAGCGCCACGTCAGGATAGCCGCGGTTGATGTTGGCCTGAACCGCCGCGACGAGGCCGGGCAGCAGGCTCGGCCGCATGTCGGAGAGATCGGCCGCGATCGGGTTGGCGAGCACGAGCTCGCTCTGGCCGCCGCCGAACAGTTTTGCCGCGTCATTGGTGATGAACGACCAGGTCACGGCTTCCACCATGCCGCGCACGCCGAGCGCGCGCTTGGCGCGGCGGGTGCGCAGCTGCATCGGCGTCAGCACCGGCTTGCGCGGCTCCTCGCCGCGCTCGAACGGCGTCATCGGCACCTTGTCGACGCCGACGATGCGCACGATCTCCTCGACGATGTCGGCCTTGCCGTGCACGTCGGTGCGCCAGGACGGGATCGCGATCTTCACCACGGGCCCGTTGCCGGCCAGCATGAAGCCGAGCCGGGTGAGGATCAGCTTCACCTCGACCAGCGGCACCTCGATGCCGGCGAGGCGCTTCACTTCGCTGAGCGGGAAGTCGATGACGCGATCCTCGCCGAACTGCTTGCCGACCACGACGTTGTCGGACGGCGTGCCGCCGCACAGCTCCAGCACCAGCTTGGTCGCGAGCTCGAGCCCGGGCACCATGAAGGCCGGATCGACGCCGCGCTCGAAGCGATAGCGCGCGTCCGAATTGATGCCGAGCTTGCGGCCGGTCTGCGCGATGTTGATCTCGTTCCAGAGCGCCGATTCGATCAGCACGTCGGTCGTGTTGTCGTCGCAGCCCGAGGCCTCGCCGCCCATGATGCCGGCGAGCGATTCGACGCCGTGCTCATCGGCAATCACGCAGATGTTGCTGTCGAGCGTGTAGGTGCGGCCGTCGAGCGCGAGCAGCGTCTCGCCGTCCTTGGCGCGGCGGACGGTGAGGTTGCCCTGCACCTTCTTGGCGTCGAACACGTGCAGCGGGCGGGCGCGGTCGTAGGTCATGAAGTTGGTGATGTCGACCAGCGCGTTGATCGGGCGCAGCCCGATCGAGGTCAGCCGCTTCTGCAGCCATTCCGGCGACGGGCCGTTCTTCACGCCGCGCACCAGGCGCAGCGCGAAGCCCGGACACAGCGTGGCGTCTTCCACCTTCACCTCGACCGGACAGCGGAATTCGCCCTTGACCGGCTTGATGCCGGGATCCCTGAACTTGCCCATGTCGGCGGCGGAGAGATCGCGCGCGATGCCGTGCACGCCGGTGCAGTCCTGCCGGTTCGGCGTCAAGTTGATCTCGATGGTGGGATCGCCGAGCCCGGCCCAGTCGGCATAGCCCTTGCCGAGCGGCGCGTCCGCCGGCAGCTCCATGATGCCGTCATGGTCTTCCGAGATATGCAATTCCGCCGCCGAGCACAGCATGCCGCGGCTCTCGACGCCTCTGATAGTGCCGACGCCGAGCGTGATGTTCTTGCCGGGGATGTAGGTGCCGGGCGGCGAGAACACGCTGATCAGCCCGGCACGCGCATTCGGCGCGCCGCACACCACCTGCACCGGCGCGCCGCCGTCGCCGGTGTCGACCATGCACACGCGCAGCCGGTCCGCATTCGGATGCTGCTCGGCCGAGATCACACGCGCGATGGTGAACGGCGCCAGCGCCTTCGCCTTGTCCTCGATGTTCTCGACCTCGAGCCCGATCATGGTGAGCTTGTCAGCGAGCTTGTCGAGCGGCTCGTCGGTCTCGAGATGTTCCTTCAGCCAGGAGAGGGTGAACTTCACGGCTGCATGCCTCGGTTCTTGTTGGTGTTGACTAGGTTATCTTGATCGCTCGCTCCGCAACGTCGCGTAGACGTTACGTGCTCAGCCCGCCCGCGATCGACGGGATGTCGAGCGGCTTGAAGCCGTAGTGGCTGAGCCAGCGCACGTCGCTGTCGAACAATTGGCGCAGGTCGGCGATGCCGTATTTCAGCATCGCGATGCGGTCGATGCCCATGCCCCAGGCAAAACCCTGGTAAACGTCGGGATCGAGGCCGCAGGCACGCAGCACGTTGGGGTGCACCATGCCGCAGCCGAGAATCTCCAGCCAGTCCTCGCCCTCGCCGAAGCGGATCTCGCCCTTGTCGCGGCGGCACTGGATGTCGACCTCGAGCGACGGCTCGGTGAACGGGAAGAACGACGGCCGGAACCGCATGTTGATGTGGTCGACCTCGAAGAACGCCTTGCAGAACTCGTGCAGGATCCATTTGAGGTGGCCGAGATGCGAGCCCTTGTCGATCACCAGGCCCTCGACCTGATGGAATTGCGGCGTGTGCGTCGCGTCGGAATCGATGCGATAGGTGCGGCCCGGGCAGATCACGCGGATCGGCGGCTGCTGGGTCAGCATGGTGCGCACCTGCACCGGCGAGGTGTGGGTCCGCAGCAGCATGCGCGAGCCGTCCTCCTTCGGGTTGAAGAAGAAGGTGTCGTGCATCTCGCGCGCCGGATGGCCTTCGGGGAAGTTCAGCTTGGTGAAGTTGTAGTCGTCGGTCTCGATGTCGGGACCTTCGGCGACCGCAAAGCCCATGTCGGCGAAGATCGTGGTGAGCTCGTCCCAGACCTGGCTCAGCGGATGGATGCGGCCGGTCTCCGCCGGCGCCTCGCGCAGCGGTAGCGTGACGTCGATGGTCTCGGCGGCGAGGCGCGCATCGAGCGCGGCCGCTTTCAGCACGTCGCGCCTGGCCGCGAGCGCCTGCGTCACCGCATCCTTGGCGAGGTTGATCTTGGCGCCCTCGGTCTTGCGCTCCTCCGGCGACATCTTGCCGAGGGTGGCGAGCAGGGCCGAGATCGAGCCCTTCTTGCCGAGCGCCGAGACGCGCACCGTCTCGAGGGCGGCCTCGTCAGCGGCTGAGGCGATCTGGTCGAGGATGGATTGTTCGAGCGTTGCGAGGTCGGACACGGTCAATTCCTGCGCTTGAGCGGAAGCATGATCCGGTGGGAAGAACCGCTACCCGAACCGGTACCATGCGCCAAAATTCGGCTGGGTTGTCGCCGCCCGAAGGCGGTAACGTCAAGCAAAAAGCCGGTCATTTCGGGCCGATGGCCGGCAGCATTGAACCCCGCGCGGAGGCCGGGCTACCCAAGGGGAGTTCAAGGAGGCCCACGCGATGTTGCTGCGATCTTGCCTGGCCATGCCGGCGCTGCTGTTGATGCTCACCACGGCGCATGCCGCGACCGAGGAATGTCCTGCCAAATCGACCCAGATGGACGACATCATCGCGGAGCTTCAGAAGGCGCCGAGCTGCAACCGCGCGATGAAGATCTTCGAGGCGTGCGAATACGGCGCCAGCGGAGACGTCCAGTTCGGCGCCGTGGTCGAGAAGAGGTGCGAGGGGGACTTCCTGTCCAGCCTCGGAGCGTCGCAGAAGAAGGCCTATGCCGGCCAGCTCAAGCGCTGCGACCACAAATACGACAACGAAAGCGGCACCATGTACCGCTCGTTCACGGCGTTCTGCCGGGCGATCGTCGCCCAGCGCTATTCGCAGAAGGCGCTGAAGGCGGGCCCCAAATCGCGTTAGGGCCGCCCGCTAGGATCAGGCGGCCAGCGCGGCCTTGGCCTTTTCAGCGATCGCCTGGAACGCAACCGGCTCGTGGATCGCGAGATCCGACAGCACCTTGCGGTCGACGACGACGCCCGACTTGGAGAGGCCGTTGATAAACACGCTGTAGGTCATGCCGAACGGACGGACCGCGGCGTTGATGCGCTGGATCCAGAGCGCGCGGAAGGTGCGCTTCTTGCGCTTGCGGTCGCGGAAGGCATACTGGCCGGCCTTTTCGACGGCCTGCTTGGCGACGCGGATGGTGTTCTTGCGGCGGCCGTAATAGCCCTTGGCGGCCTTGTAGACTTTCTTGTGCTTGGCGTGAGCGGTCACACCGCGTTTGACGCGAGACATGACGGAAATCCTTGATCTGGAAGAGGTGACGGGGCGCCGCGCAGTCGCGGCGAGGGTTCAAGCGATCGGTGCGATCAGGCGTTCGGCAAGAAGTACTTCTTGACGTTGTCGCCGTCGGTCTTGAACAGCACGCGGGTGCCGCGAAGCTGACGGATCTGCTTCTTCGTCCGCTTGATCATGCCGTGGCGCTTGCCGCGCTGGGCGTGCATGACTTTGCCAGTGGCGGTCACCTTGAAGCGCTTTTTAGCGCCCGACTTGGTCTTCAACTTGGGCATTTGGCTCTCCTGTCGCACAGCACGAAAATCGCCCCGAGAGGCGTCCGGCCGGCTAAAATGCTCGTTAGAGCGTTGAAAGTGCTAGGGTTTTTTCCGAATTGAAAGAACCTGCACGAACCGTCGCCACGGCAGCCCTTGATCAGCCGGGCGGCGAAGGCCCGGCTTATGACAGAGGATCGGCGGTTTTGCAACGTTTCAGGCGGGGAATCCGGGCGGATCGGTCTTCCCCTTCCCCCTGAAAGGGGGGCCGGGATGGGGGGCGGCCGTCGGCGCCGCTGCTCGTGGAGAGAGTAGATCCCCACCCGCTTTGCTCTGGCGAGCAAATCGACCTCCCCTTTTCAAGGGGAGGTTGGCACCACCGGGCCATGAGCGGTGCCCAAAATACGAAACAGCCCGCCAGATCGCCTGACGGGCCATTTCATTTCAACAAAGCGACAAATTCGAACTAGTGTCCCGAATCCGAAGTTCGCATCATTTGCCGCACCTTCGGAGCGAGCTTCGGATTCGATAACACTAGCAAACTTATGATTCTAGTGTGCTTTATGAATGCGAAGTTCGTGAAAGTGGCTGCCGCGAAATCGCACGAACTTCGCATTCAGCACACTAGCGCGGCGCCAGCACCATCACGACCTGGCGGCCCTCGAACTTCGCGTCCTGCTCGACCTTGGCGAATTCGGCGACGTCGGCCTTCACCTTGTCCAACAGCTTGGTGCCGATCTCCTGGTGCGCCATCTCACGACCGCGGTAGCGCAAGGTGATCTTGACCTTGTCGCCTTCCTCGAAGAAGCGCTGCATCGCGCGCATCTTCACGTCATAGTCGTGATCGTCGATCATCGGGCGGAGCTTGATCTCCTTGATCTCGACGACCTTCTGCTTCTTGCGAGCTTCGGCAGCCTTCTTCTGCGCGGAATACTTGTACTTCCCGTAGTCCATGATCTTGCAGACGGGAGGGCTGGTATTCGGCGAAATCTCGACGAGATCCATGCCGGCTTCCATGGCCATCTTGATGGCCACCATGGTTTCGACGGTGCCCTGATTGACACCATCCGCATCGATCAGCTGGATCTGCGCGTTGCGAATCTCGTCATTGGTGCGCGGCCCTTCTTTGGCGACTGTGGGCGGGGCTCTATTGGGACGGCGAATGGGTAACTCTCCAAAGTTGTGAAAGGGAAGGCGGATATTTTGAAGCAAGATGCTGCAACGGGCAAGCGAACTCGCTTCTTTAAGCGGCAAAACCGCCAATTGCGAGGCATTTTGGCCACGCCCGGCACATATAGCGGGCGCGTCCGGTCCGCAAGACGGGACTCGGAGCCGTTGACCGGTGCCGCGCGACAATTGAAAAGCAGATGTCTGACACCCGAGTGACCGAACCATGAGCCAAACCGCCGCATCGGAACAGGAACCAGCCTTCATCGAGGTCGGCGAGGGCAGTCAGGCGCGCCGGATCGCGGTGCGCGCCCGTGCCGGCAGCAGCCCCGGACTGATATGGCTCGGCGGTTTCAAGTCCGACATGTCCGGCACCAAGGCGCTCGCGCTCGATGCATGGGCGGCCGAGCATGGTCGCGGCTGCGTCAGGTTCGACTATTCCGGCCATGGCGAATCCGGCGGCGAGTTCGCCGACGGCACCATCGGCCGCTGGCTCGAGGAGAGCGTGGCGGTGTTCTCGCAGTTCTGCAGCGGGCCGCAGGTCGTGATCGGGTCCTCGATGGGCGGCTGGATGGCGCTGCTGCTTGCGCGTGAGATCATGCGGCGCGGGAACGGGAAGGCACAGCTCGCCGGCCTCGTGCTGATCGCGCCGGCACCCGACTTCACCGAGGAATTGATGTGGAAGGCCTTCTCGCCGGAGGTCCGCGCCGAGATCGAGACCAGGGGCATGTGGCTGCGTCCGTCTGAATATGGCGACGGCACGCCCTATCCGATCACCCGCAACCTGATCGAGGAGGGCCGCAATCATTTGCTGCTCGGAAGCAAGATCGACGTCGGCTGCCCGGTGCGCATCCTGCAGGGCGCGCAGGATCCCGACGTGCCGTGGAAGCACGCCTTCGCGCTGGTACACCGCCTGCCGGCCGAGGACGTCGTGCTGACCATGATCCAGGACGGCGACCATCGCCTCTCGCGTCCGCAGGACATCGCCCGGATCATCGCCGCGGTGGCGGAGATCGGCTAAGCTCTCCGTAGAGGGGGAAGCGCCAATGGACACCACGACAATGCTGCGCGCGTTTTGCGACGCGGTCGAGCAGCGCAACGGCAAGGCCTTTGCGAGCCTTTTCACCGACGACGGCGTCTATCACGACGTGTTTTACGGTGCCTTCAAGGGCCACGGCAAAATCGCCGAAATGATCGACGACTGGTTCTATCGGACCGCGACTGATTTCCGCTGGGTGATGCATGATCCCGTGAGCGATGGCACGACGCTCTACGCGCGCTACACGTTCAGCTACCGCTCGACCTTGCCGGAAGCCAAGGGGGCGCGTGCGATGTTCGAGGGCGTCGCGATCATGCGGCTGCGTGACGGCAGGATCAGGGAGTACCACGAGGTCGCCAACACCGCGCCGGCCTTCGTCGATTTGAACTTCGCGCCGGAGCGCATCGCCAAGATCGTCGGCAAGCAGGGCGCGGAGCTTAAGGCGCGGCCGGAGATGCAGCGGCATCTGGCTTAGTTTAGGCCTCAATCCCCCGTCGTCATTCCGGGGCGCGCGAAGCGCGAACCCGGAATCCATTTCTCCGTTGGTCTTTGCGGCCCGATGGATTCCGGGTTCGATGCTGCGCATCGCCCCGGAATGACAGTCATGGCGGCGGCGGATTGGTCATCGGCTTGCGCTGGGCGAGCGCCGCCACCGTGGAGGTGCCGATCGGGCCCTGCTCGTCATAGAGCCAGCATTCGCCGATCGCGATTCCGTCGGTGGCGTGGTGGTTGACGACCTCGAAGCCGATCCAGTTGGTCACCGGCAAGCGATGCAGATAGATCGTGACGTCGCTGTTGATGTAGCCGAGCCCCTGGTCGCCGGCATTGGCGAAGGGGCTGGCGAAATCCGCGCCGGTCGCGACATGGACGAACGGCGTCATCCTCACGCCGTCGACGAGCTCGCGCACCTCGCTCATCCAGAGCCGGCGCTCGCCGAGCGAGCCCATATGGCCGACGATCGGCCGCGTCTCCCATTTGCCGTTCATGCCGAGCCTCGGATCGGTCGGCTTCGGAATCTCCGCCGGTGCCGGCACCTGCCAGTTCGGCGGCGACCACACATTGCCGGGAGCGTTTTCCGTCCGGCGCAACAATTGGCAGGAGGCGCGCGCCATGCTGGTGCCGCCGGAGACAAACTCGGCCTCGATCATCTTGATGCGCATGCCGTCGCGCACGAGCTTCGTCGTCACCTCGATCGGCGTCGTGATGTTGGGCAGCCGGAACATGTCGACCGTCAGCCGCGCCGGGACGAACTCGTCGGAGCCGTGGCGCTCCTCGATGACGAAGGCGAGCAGGCCGATCACGACGCGGCCGTGCAGGGATTCCGGACTCCACGGTCCGTTCGCAACGGATGTCGGCATGAAGCCGTCGCCGTGCCTGGTGAAGAAGGGCTGGTTTGTCATGGCGTGCGACCATGACGGGAATGGCGCGATGAAATCAAGAGGCCGCCGCGGCGCGCCACTCCTGCTGCACCGTGACGTCGGGCTCGCCGCCGGCGCGCGATACCAGCGCCGCGAACGCTTCGCGCGTGATCAGCTGCGACAGCGCCCACACCGCGGCGCCGCGCACCAGCGGGCTCGCATCGTCGAGCAAACGCCGCGCTTCGCCGGCAAGGCTTGCATCGCCGGAGTTGCCGATCGCGATCAGCACGTTGCGGATGAAGCGGTCGCGGCCGATGCGCTTGACCGGCGATTTCGTGAACAGCGCGCGAAACGCCGCATCGTCGAGCCGTGCCAGATCGGCGAGCGCGGGCGTCCGCAACGCATCGCGCGCGGCGAGCTTCTGCTCGCGCCCCGCTTGCGCGAACTTGTTCCACGGACATACCGCGAGGCAATCGTCGCAGCCATAGATGCGGTTGCCGATGCTCTTGCGGAATTCGTGCGGGATCGGACCCTTGTTCTCGATCGTCAGATACGAGATGCAGCGCCGCGCATCGAGCTTGTAGGGCGCGGGGAACGCCGCGGTCGGACAGATGTCCTGGCAGGCGCGGCAGCTGCCGCAATGATCGACTTCGCCAATATCGCGCGGCAGCTCGGCGGCGGAATAGATCGCGCCGAGAAACAGCCACGAGCCGAAGTCGCGCGACACGAGGTTGGTGTGCTTGCCCTGCCAGCCGATGCCGGCCGCCTGGGCGAGCGGCTTCTCCATGACAGCGGCGGTGTCGACGAACACCTTCACCTCATCGCCGGTGATGGTGGCGAGCCAGCGCGCCAGGGCCTTCAGCCGCTTCTTGATCACGTCGTGATAGTCGTCGCCCTGCGCATAGACCGAGATCGCGCCATGCGACCGGCGCGCAAGGATGTCGAGCGGGTCGTCGTCGGGCCCGTAATTGACGCCGAGCATGATGATCGAGCGCACGCCTCCCCACAGCACGCGCGGATCGGCGCGCCGCTCCGGATTGGCCGCGAGCCAGTCCATGTCGCCATGGCCGCCGGAGCCGAGGAATTCGAGGAAATATTTTCCGGCCTCGCTGGTCGCATCAGGCGCGGTGAAGCCGATGGCATCGAAGCCGAGCGCATGCGCCTCGCGCTGAAGCGCTGCCTTGAGATCGGAAGGGGAGAGCCTGACCGACGGGTTCAGAAGTCGAGGTCCACATAGGTGCGCGACGCCGGCACCCCCGCCAGCCATTCGCTGAGCAGCGGGCGGAACGACGGGCGGGACTTCACCCGCGCGTACCACGACTTTGCCGCGTCGTCCTCGCTCCATGGCACGTCGCCCAGATAGTCGATCGCCGAGAGATGCGCTGCGGCGGCGAGGTCCGCGTAGGTCAGGCGGTCACCGGCGAGATAGTTCCGCGTCTTCGCCAGCCAGCCGATATAGCTCAGATGATAGCGCACATTGACCTTGGCGGCGCGCATGATGTCAGGCGCCGGCGGGCCGCCGCCATTGTCCTCGCTCATGAAGCGCTTGTAGATCCGCTCGGTCACCAGCGGGTTGGAGGCTTCCTCGAAGAATTTCTCGTTGAACCACGCCATCAGCCGGCGCACCTCGACACGCTCGGCCGTCGACGTCGGCAACAGCCGCCGGTCGCCGGCATCGAGGCCGTGCGCCTCGTCGACATATTCGGCGATCACAGGTGCACCCGGAATCGGCGGAAAGCCCTCGGCGATCAGCACCGGCGTGGTGGCTGCCGGATTGAGCGCCAGGAACGCCTCGCGCCGTTCCCATACCCGTTCCTCCACAAGGCGCAAATCGAGCCCATACTCGCCGAGCACGAGCCGAATGAAGCGCGAATGCGGACAGAACGGATGGTGATACAGCGTATACATGAAGCCCTTGGTAGTTTCGCGGCGCTTAAGAAATCATCAACCTGTGCGATCTGGACCTGTGCTTTGGCCAGACCAGTTCCGGTCGTCTCTATGTCGCGTCAGCACGCAAACCGGTAGCCATCCCCGCAGATGGTGCGGGTCACAAAAACGCTATAGCTCAGCAAATCGGTCGGGTAACCCATTGTTTGACGATTTTTTGCGATTGCGGCCAATGTGCGAATAAGCGAGAAGAATCCCGTTTTCCACACAGGGCAGGCCACGACATGATGACGGATATGCTGCGGGCGGTGATTCTCGGCATCGTCGAGGGCGTCACGGAGCTTCCTGCCGGTCTCCTCGACAGGCCACCTGCTGCTCGCGGAGCGCTTCTTCAATCTGGGCGAAGGCAATTTCTGGAAGAGCTTTGCGATCCTGATTCAGCTCGGCGCGATCCTTGCGATCCTCGCGCTCTATTTCGTCAAATTGTGGCGCGTGGCGCTTGGCATGTTCACCAATCCCGACGACCGCCGCTTCGTGATCGGCGTGCTGGTGGCGTTCCTGCCCGCGGTCGTGATCGGCCTGATCGCCGGCAAATACATCAAGGAGTTCCTGTTCAATCCGTGGGTGGTCTGCTTCACGCTGATCGTCGGCGGCGCCGTGCTGCTGTGGGTCGATCAGCTCGATCTCAAAGTGTACGAGGACGATGCGACGCGCTTCCCGCTGCTGATGTATTTCTGGATCGGCGTCGCGCAGTGCCTGGCGATGATCCCCGGCGTGTCGCGCTCGGGGGCCAGCATCGTGGCGGCGATGCTGCTCGGCGCCGACAAGCGCTCGGCGGCGGAGTTCTCGTTCTTCCTCGCGATCCCGACCATGGTCGGCGCGTTCGCCTATGATTTCTACAAGAACCGGGCCGACTTCACCTCCGACAATCTCAGCGTGATCGCGGTCGGCTTCGTTGTGTCGTTCATCACGGCGATGATCGTGGTGCGGGCCTTCCTCAACTTCGTCACCCGCCGCGGCTTCACCTTCTTCGCCTGGTGGCGCGTGATCGTCGGCACGCTCGGCCTGATCGCGCTGGCGATGGGAAGGTAAGGCACTCTGTCGTCCCTGCGAAAGCAGGGACCCATAACCACGGCTATTGCGGTCGCGAATAGCCGTGGCCCCAGCGTTCCACACCTCGGACATCGGTGGCTATGGGTCCCGGCCTTCGCCGGGACGACGGGTGGAGAGTGCCTACGCGCTCTTCTTCTGGAACTGCCCAGTCGCGCGGAAGCGCCAGAGATATTGCGGGGCGATCGCTTCCATCGAATCCGGCGAGATGCCGAGGCCTGCGAAGGTCAGGCCGGCGGCCTTGGCGGCGTCGGACACCACATTGTCCGAACGCAGCATCGCGACCTGGTCCGGCGTCAGCGTGAACGGCCCCGGCGCGAACTGCAGGAAGTACGACTGCAACTTGGCGAGGCCGAACGGCAGCGGCGCCAGCATGCGATCGCGCTGGGTGATCTTGAGGATGATCTGCATCACCTCGCGCATGGTCAGCACTTCCGGCCCGCCGAGCTCGTAAGCTGCGCCCTGCTTCGCCTTGCCGTCCACGGCATGGGCCACGGCGTTCGCGACGTCGCCGACATAGGCCGGCTGCACCGTGTTGACCCCGCCGCCGACCAGCGGCAGCACCGGCGAGATCCGCGCCAGCGCCGCAAAGCGGTTGGTGAACTGATCCTCGGGCCCGAACAGCAGCGACGGCCGCATGATGGTGGCCGACGGCAAGGCCGCCAGCACCGCCGCCTCGCCCTCCGCCTTGGCGCGGAAATAGCTCGAGGGCGAGTCCGCGTCGGCCCCGATCGCCGAGACATGGACCATCCGCCCGCCGGCGGCGGCCGCCGCCTTGGCGATAGTCTCGGCGCCCTTCACCTGCACGGCATCGAAGCTCTGCCCGCCGCCCTCGGCCAGGATGCCGACCAGGTTGATCGCGATATGCGAATCACGCATCGCCGCCTCGACCGAGGCCGGGTAGCGCACATTGGCCTGGACGGCATGGATCTGCCCGACCCGGCCGAGCGGCTGCAGATGGCCGGCCAGTTCAGGCCGCCGCACCGCGACTCGGATGCGGTAATCGCGCTTGCAGAGTGCCCGGACCACGTTCCGCCCCAGAAAACCCGATCCGCCGAAGACCGTGACCAGCGTGTCCAGGTTCGATGCCATGGGGTGATTCCTGTGGGATTCGAGAGCGATTGACGTAGGTTAACCGTCTGGCGATACGCCATCGGCCTTATCCTGTACAGGGTATTTGAATTTCCAATCGCGAATTTGACAAGCGCGCAACCGATCCTTACTAAGCCGCTCCACATGCCCAGGTGGCGGAATTGGTAGACGCGCTGGCTTCAGGTGCCAGTGGCTTAACGGCCGTGAAGGTTCGAGTCCTTTCCTGGGCACCACCCCCTTTATAAGCGGTTGAAATCGCTTGCATTCGTAAGGTCGGTGCGGCGTAGCCGTAATCGGCCGAGGCGGACGCAGTCTCGTTAGACGATCCGCCGTCCCGCACGCCGCGCGATCGGCTTCTGCACAAAGTACATCGCGATCATCGAAATCATCGAGCTCGCCACGACGACATAGCCGATCCGGTCGAAATGCAGCAGCGAGCCGTCCGGATTCTCGGCGACGATCGCGGCTGCAGCCACCGATCCCAGCCCGCCCGACAGCTGCTGCACGGACGCGGAGATCGCGCTGAATGATCCGCGCTGGCTGGCGTCGGGAATCGCCGACATCAGCGCCTGGGACGGGATCATGCGCGAGAAGATGCCGATGAACATCAGCACATTGACCACGATCGCGGTCAGCAGCGAGACGTGGCCGAGGTTGGTGTAGATCAGCACCATGATCACGGTCACCACACAGCCGAACGCGAAGGTCGGATATTTGCCGAACGCATCGCTGGCGCGGCCGACCAGCGGCCCGATGATGATGCTGAACAGGCCCGAGACGAGATAGATCGTCGGCAGGTGAACGATGTCGATGCCGAGATTATGCACGGTGAAGGCGCTGCCGAACGGCATCAGCATGAAGCCGCCGGTCGCGAGCAGCGTGGTCACCAGGAAGGCCAGCGTGTAGCGCGGCTGCCCCACGGTTGCGATCAGATGGCGGAACGGATTGCTGTCGTGCTGCAGTTTGAGATGGGCGTCGACCGGATGCATCGCGATTGCAATCGCCGCGATCGCGACAATCGACAGGCCGACGATAGCCACGAAGCAGATGTGCCAGTTGAAGTGATTGGCCAGGAACAGGCCGGCCGGGACGCCGAGCACCTGGCTCGCCGCGAATGCCGTCTGCAGGACCCCCATGGCGGCGGCCGCGCTGTTGCAGCGGGAACAGGTCGGTGACGATGGCAAGCACGACGGAGCCGATCACCCCGCCGAAAACGCCCGTGACGATGCGGCCGAGCAGCAGCACGTGGAAATTCTGCGCCAGCGCGCAGAGCACGGTGCCGAGCATGAAGCCGACATAGAAGAACAGCAGCAGCCGCTTGCGGTCGAAGCGATCGGCAAAGCCGGCGGCGAGGACGCCGGAAATGCCGGCTGCGAACGCGTAGGCCGAGACCGCGACGCCGAATTGCCCGGCCGTGATGTTCAGCGACGGCATCAGGATGGCGCCGAGCGGCGACATGATGATGAAGTCGAGGATCAGCGTGAATTGCGTGAAGGCAAGCAGCGCGATCAGGAACGATTGGTAGCGCGAAAAGCCGCGCTCCTGCTGGTCGTCGATTGGCGCGGCGATGGTCTGGTCGGACATAAGGCTCGTTTCATTGCAAGGCGGGTTCGGGCCGGCAACAGATAGGGTGGGCGCGGGACGATTTCACGGGGCGCGGGGGCAACAGTTCCATCGAAATCGAAAGTGCGCGGGCGATGGCTGGTCGTGCGAACCACGTCGAGGTTGGCGGGGAAAGGGACCGGCCGGATGCCCGACGCGCGAAGGCAATTGTTTCCGGTTGTATCGAATGAGGGCTGCAACGGGTGAATGCTGTACTCCACAACCCTGGAAGCGTACACACGTCGAGGATGTGAATCATGTTGATGCATCTCATGGTTCCGTCTGTGGCAGTCGTGCAACACCGTCGCTGCAAATCGTTTCAAGCTTGAACGGAGCGGATCAGCGTAGCTGAGAGCGGGGCGGGGGTAGCAGGTGGCGCGAGGCCGTGGGCTCGGATTCGCGCCGGCGTTGGAAGATGGACATGGTTTCATCGCGGCTCGCGGCGATCCTGTCGTGCACGGCTTTAAGTGGCGGTTGCCTGTTGTCCGCTTCGTCGGCGTTGGCCGCCTGCGACAGCCTCGCGCCAGCAAGCGGGCAGACGGTCACCTGCTCGATCGCAGCGCCGAATCCCTCGCCGGCCGGCGTGCAGGCCGCTGCCGGCAGCTCGAACGTCACCGTGAACGTGCTGCAGGGCGCCGGCATCGCGCCGGGCGGCGGAGCGACCGCGATCGGCCTTGTCTCCAGCAGCGCCGCCACCAACAACGGCACGTTGACCGTCAGCGGCGGCGGGACCGGCATCTTCGGCAGCGGCGACGGCAATGTCTTCCCCAACGGCGCGTCGGGTGTGATCGCGACCTCGGGCGCCGGCAGCAATGCGATCGCCGCCAGCAGTAACGGCAACACGCTGATCAACAACGGCGCGATCACGACGCAGAACGGCACCTCGCGCGGCCTTGCCATCACCGGGCTCACGCAGCACAACAACAACACGCTGATCAATACCGGGACGATCACCACCCAGGGCCCGCAGTCGCACGGCCTTTTTGTGCAAACCGGCGACAGCAACACCTTCACCAATAGCGGCACCATCACCACGGCCGGGCGCAGGCGCGCGTGCGATCTTCTCCGCCGGCCAGTTCGCGAGCATCACCAATACCGGCACGCTGCTGACGACCGGTGGGGACGCGGGCGGCACCGCCAACAACACCGTGTTCATGCAAGGCAATGCGGGCGTGCTGCGCAACAGCGGCACGATCGAGGCGCGCGGCGTCAATGCCGACGGCGTGTTCTCCAACACCGCCGGATCGTCGTTCACCGCCCGCATCGAGAATCTCGCCGGCGGCAAGATCATCAGCCAGGCCGGGCCCGCGATCCGCACGCTCAACGGCACCACCACCATCGTCAATGCCGGCCTGATCGCCGGCAACAGCGGCACGGCGCTCGCGGGCGGCGGCGGCGCGGTGACGATGATCCTGCAAACCGGCTCGCAGATCGTCGGCCTTGCCGATGGCGGCGGCGGCAACAATACAATCAGGTGCGGCTGCAAGGCAGCGGCACGGCCAACACTGCGTTCGCGCGATTCCAGACGCTGACGATGGAGGGCAGTGACTGGACCTGGGCCGGCACCGGCACCTTCGCCAACACCTTCGTCAACAGCGGCTCGCTGACGCTGCAGACGTCGCTGACCGGCAATGTGTCGATTGCGGCCGGCACCAGCCTGCTGGCGGGCAACGGCGCCAATCCGTCGATCACGCCGTTTCCGGGCGGCCCGCCGATCACCGTCACCAATGCCGGCGTCATCAACCTGACCAATGGCGGCGCCACCGCGGCGAACAGCCTGACCATTGCCGGCAACTACGTCGGCAATGGCGGCGGGCTCTATCTGCGCACCGTGCTCGGCGGCGATGGTTCGCCATCGGATCGCCTCGTCATCTCCGGTGGCAATGCGTCGGGCTCGACCGCGGTGACCGTCACCAATGCCGGTGGCGCGGGCGCATTGACCACCGCCGACGGCATCATGGTGGTGCAGGCCGTCAACGGCGGCACCACGGCTGCGGGCGCATTCGGCCTTTCCAACGCGGTCGTGGCGGGCGCGCACGAATACCTGCTGTTCCGCGGCGGCGTCTCCGCCGGCAGCGCCGACAACTGGTATCTGCGCTCGACATTGTTGCCCGGCACGGCGTCGCCCGCGCCCCCGGCTGCGCCCGCACCGGCGCCGCCGTCATCGCCTGGCGTGGTGCCGCCGCCCGCGGGGCTGCCCGCAGAGGACCTGTCGTCGCTGACGCCGCCGCCGGCAGGCGCCGCGCCGGTCCAGCTCTACCGTGAGGAAGTCGCGGTCTATTCGGCGCTGCCGCAGGTGGCGCAAAAGCTCGGGCTGGCAACGCTCGGCACCTTCCACCAGCGCCAGGGCGATCAGGCGTTGCTGACCAGCAGCGGCGAACAGCCGGCGGCGTGGGCGCGTGCCTATGGCTCGCACAGCTCGCAGAGCTGGGCCGGCACGGTCAGTCCCGCCTTCGACGGCACCATGGCCGGCGTGCAGGTCGGCGTCGATATTCTGCGCTTCCAGTCCGCGCCCGAACATCATGATCGCGCCGGCTTCTTCTATGCCTATGGCTGGGCCAGCGGCACCATCAACGGCTTCGCGCTCGGCAGGAACGACGTCCGCACCGGCACGCTCTCGATCGACAGTCAGAATATCGGCGGCTACTGGACCCATATCGGCCCCTCGGGCTGGTATGTCGACGCCGTGCTGATGGGCAGCTTCTACGGCGCAAGTCCGCAGTCGGATCGCCAGGTCGGCGCGCGCTTGTCGGGCACCGGCGTCGCGGCATCGCTGGAAGCCGGCGTGCCGATCCCGTTGAACCGCTTCCTCGCGATCGAGCCGCAGGCGCAACTGATCTGGCAACGCCAGTCGTTCGACAGCTTCAACGATATCTTCTCCAGCGTCGCGCCCGGCAGCGCCGATACGCTGACCGGCCGGCTGGGCGTGCGCGTCCCTGCGACCTTCATCGCCGGCACCTCCGAACTGCGTCCCTACCTCGAGGCCAATCTCTGGCACACGGCCGCGAACGACCGCAGCATCGCCTTCGCTGCGACCGATTTGATCGGTGTGCAGAGCCGCGGCACCGCGGTCGAGATCGGGGCCGGCTTCGCCGCGCAGCTCAATCACGCGGTCAGCGCCTATGCGAGCATGGGCTACACAGCCTCGGTGGACAGCACCCATCGCGAGGACGTCACCGGCCGGCTCGGCCTTCGCGTCAGCTGGCAATAATGGCGCAGGTGTGGGGCGGTGGGCCACCCAAGCCATTGTCTCCGCAGCACAATAGCGCTACACCCTGAGCTATCCGTGCCAGCGGAACAAGCGGCGGCGTTCGGCCCGTTTCGGGCCTGATGCCGGCACGCAACCCGAAGCTTGAGGCACGCTCGCCTGTCGGGGAATTGGACGATAGCCTGTCCCGAGAGCGATTCGACGAGGTTTTTGACAGCATGACCATCCGCCTGCATCGCGGCGACCTGCCCGATCTGTCCCGCTACACCGACTCCGTTGCGATCGACACCGAGACCATGGGATTGCATCCGCACCGCGACCGGCTCTGCGTGGTGCAGATGTCGAACGGCGACGGCACCGCCGACGTGATCCAGATTCCGAAGGGCCACACCGATTCGCCGAACCTGAAGGCGCTGCTCGCCAATCCCAAGATCACCAAGATCTTCCATTTCGCACGGTTCGACGTCGCGGTGCTCTACAACACGTTCGGCGTGATGCCGACGCCGGTCTATTGCACCAAGATCGCCTCGCGCCTGTCGCGCACCTACACCGATCGCCACGGCCTGAAGGATCTGGTGCGCGAGGTGCTGAACGTCGAATTGTCGAAGCAGCAGCAGTCGAGCGACTGGGGCGCGCAAAGCCTCAGCGAGGCTCAGCTCACCTACGCGGCCTCCGACGTGCTGCACCTGCATGCGCTGCGCGACAAGCTGAATGTCATGCTCGCGCGCGAGGGACGGACCGATCTCGCCCAGGCCTGCTTCGACTTCCTTCCCGCCCGCGCCAGGCTCGATCTCGACGGCTGGGAGGCCGAGGACATTTTCGCCCATTCATGATGAGCGCCGAATTCGTCGCGGCCGGGGCAGTTCCGCCCCGTTTCGGCCAAACTGTTCACGCGTGGTCCGGTGCAGGGGCGCGAGGTGAGGTCCGGGCTGCATATTTGGGCGGCTCCGGCTAGAATAGGGGCAGTTTCGCGCCTCTGGAGCTCAGGTGAATTCGGTTCAGAATCCAGCCTATGTCACGGGCCTCGAGGCGCGCTTTGCTGCCGCCGCGCGGCACAGCCGCATGGTGCGGGTCCTGCGCGTAGCGGTTCCCGCGATGGTCGGGCTGGCGATGGCAGTGATCATCTACATCGCGCTGTTCAATCCGTTCCACGACCTGATTCCCAAGCTGCCGCTCGAGATGGATAACCTCGTCGTGTCCGGCACCAAGATCACGATGGAAGCGCCGCATATCGCAGGCTTCTCCAACGACGGACGACCCTATGAAATGTGGGCCAAGGCCGCAATCCAGGACGTCACCGATCCTGACCATGTCGAGCTGAAGACAATCCGCGCCAAGGTGGCGCAGCAGGATCAGTCGACGGTGACGATGGATGCGCGCACCGGCTTCTTCGACAACAAGAAGCAGCTGCTCGACTTGCGCCAGGACATCTTCCTGCAGTCGTCCACCGGCTATGAGGCCAGGCTGACGCAGGCCTTCGTCGACATCAACAAGGGCAATGTGTCGTCGGACGAGCATGTCGACGTCAAGCTGCTCGACGGCACCCTGACCGCCGACAGGCTCCGGATCTACAACAGCGGCGAGCTGGTTCGGTTCGAAGGCAATGTCGTGATGAATCTCGACAAGCTCGGCGACAACAATGCTGCCCCGCCGGCCGAGCCCGCTCCACCGCCGCCGCCGCCGAAGCCGCGCAAATCCGCCAACACGAAATGATTTTGATGATGAGACGTTTTCCGCACGGCATGGCAATTGCGGCGTTCCTGCTCGCGCTTTTCGCCGCGAGCGCTGCGTTCGCGCAGGGCTCGATGAGCGGCGTGCCCAACGCCATGCAGGGCTTCTCGCAGAACCGCGACCAGCCGATCCAGATCGAGGCTGCTTCGCTCGAAATGCGCGACAAGAAAAAGGAGGCGACCTTCGCCGGCAATGTGAAGGTCGTGCAGGGCGACACCACCATGACGTCGAAGACGCTGGTCGTGTTCTATGAGGATAAATCGACCCAGGCGCCGGCGCCTGCCCCGGCCGGCACCAAGGGGGCAGCCGCCAAGGGCGCCGCGCCGATGCAGACGGCAACCCCGGGCCCCGGCGGCGCCTCCTCGATCAAGCGGCTGGAGGCGAAGGGTAACGTCGTCGTGACCCAGAAGGATCAGGTCGTCACCGGCGAGACCGCGATCTTCGACACCAAGACCAATTTGATCACGATGCTTGGCGGCGGCGGCAGCCAGGTGGTGCTGACCCAGTGCCAGAATGTGCTGCGCGGCGACCGCCTTTTGGTCGACATGACCACCGGCGTCTCGCGCGTCGAAGCCGACAATGGCAAGGTGCAGGGCCTGTTCATCCAGTCGCCGGGCGGACAGAGCGGCAAGTGCGGCACGCCGGCCGCCCCCGGCTCAGCCCCGGCCCCATCGCCGCTGCAGCTGCTTCCGGGCGGCAAGTCCAAGTAAGCCTCACGTAAGGTCAAGCAGAATCAATCAGTTAGATAATATTCTGCGGCCGCGTGGTTGAAGCCGGCGGGGCGAGACTGTATCTACTGCAGCGGCCCGGCCGAACAATGCGCCTCGAGGGGAATTATGTCGGCCGGGACAGGGGCATCCATTCATTCAAGGCGCGGGTGATCGCGCTTTGCCGTGTTGTTCGAGCATGATCTCCGCGCAAACGCGTCCGCTTTTGTCGCGCGGGAAGGCCGGTATTCAGATTTCCGGCTCATGCTTGCGGCTTCGCACGCGAATCGATCGATGCGCAGGCGAGGTCGCGGGATCACCGTGAAAGGCTGAAGCGAAGCGGGGATGGTGGATTTTCTCGGCATGTTCCGGCGGCGCTCTGCGAAACGCAGTACCGGATTTGCGCGCTCGCATGACGACATCACGGCGCTCGGGGACCAGTTCGGCGAGATGCTGACGTCGCAGGTGCGTGATGCGCCGCCGATGGCGCGCGCCGCGTCGGCTCCCGGCGTCGAGCTGCCGCGATCCCAACCGGCAGCAGCGCCCGCGCCGGCGCGTGCGAGGCCGGCCAGGAACAGCGCGCCTGCCGCGCCGCAGCTGATCAAACGGCCGGGTTATCTGGCTGTGCATAGCGTGGAAAAGAGCTTCGGCAGCCGCCAGGTCGTGCGCGGCGTCAGCATCTATGTGCGCCGTGGCGAAGCGGTAGGCCTGCTCGGGCCCAACGGCGCCGGCAAGACCACCGTGTTCTACATGATCACCGGGCTGATCAAGGCCGATCGCGGCGCGATCGAGCTCGATGGCCACGACGTCACCAAGCTGCCGATGTATCAGCGCGCGCGCCTTGGCATCGGCTATCTGCCGCAGGAAGCCTCGATCTTCCGCGGCCTGTCGGTCGAGCAGAACATCCGCGCGGTGCTCGAGGTGGTCGAGCCCTCGAAGAAGAAGCGCGAGCACGAGCTGGATTCGCTGCTCGACGAGTTCAACATCACGCGGCTGCGCAAGAGCCCGTCGATCGCGTTGTCCGGCGGCGAGCGCCGCCGCGTCGAGATTGCGCGCGCGCTGGCGACGCGCCCCAATTACATGCTGCTCGACGAGCCGTTCGCCGGCATCGACCCGATCGCGGTCGGCGACATCCAGGACCTCGTCCGCCATCTCACCAACCGCGGCATCGGCGTGCTCATCACCGACCACAATGTCCGCGAGACGCTCGGCCTGACCGACCGCGCCTATATCGTCTATGCCGGTGAAATCTTGACTGAGGGAAGCCCGGAGGAGATCGTTAATGATCCCGATGTACGTCGGCTTTACCTTGGCGAGGAATTCCGCCTGTAGCGCATGATCCGCCAAAGTGTGAAGCGGTTTGGCGATAAGATCATGCGCTAATTAAAGAATTTGACGCGCGATCGGACGCAAAACCTGGGCGTCCACTTTTGCTGATCGCGCTTATCGCTATTTTCCAATCCGTCAAGCCGTGTACAAGGGCTTCGGACTAATATAAGCAAGAATCGAGCCAACTTTCAGGACCGTTCTTGCCTCCATGGCGCTGACCCAAAGACTAGAGTTCCGCCAGTCGCAGTCGCTGGTGATGACGCCGCAGCTGATGCAGGCGATCAAGCTGCTGCAACTGTCGAACCTGGATCTGTCGGCCTTTGTCGAGGAAGAGCTGGAGCGCAATCCGCTGCTGGAGCGGGCCGCCGACGGACCGGAGCCGCCGGTGGCGGGCGAGCCGGCCATGGAGCGGCCGGACTACGGCGATTCCGACGGTTCCGGCAGCTATGGGGACGATGGCGACGCCTCCGACATGGCCGCAGGCCCGGGCGGCGAGGCCGGCTTCGAGCCTGGCCAGGAGGAATGGCTGAACCGCGACCTCGGCAGCCGCGCCGAGATCGAGCAGACGCTCGATACCCGCCTCGACAACGTGTTTTCCGAGGAGCCGGCGGAAGCGGCGGCGCGCGCCGCGCAGGATGCACCGCCATCGGTCTACACCGAATGGGGCGGCGGCGCCTCCAGCGACGACGAGTACAATCTCGAAGCTTTCGTGGCCGCCGAGCTGACGCTTGCCGACCACCTCGCCGAACAACTCGCGGTGGCGTTCTCGGCGCCGGCGCAGCGCATGATCGGGCAGTATCTGATCGACCTGGTCGACGACGCTGGCTACCTGCCGGCCGATCTCGGCCAGGCCGCCGAGCGGCTCGGTGCGTCGCAGCAAGCGGTCGACGAGGTCGTCGCCGTACTGCAGAAATTCGATCCGCCGGGCGTGTGCGCGCGAAACCTGAGCGAATGCCTGGCGATCCAGCTGCGTGAGCTCGATCGCTACGATCCCGCGATGCAGGCGCTGGTCGAGCATCTCGACCTGCTCGCCAAGCGCGATATCGCGGCCTTGCGAAAGCTCTGCGGCGTCGACGACGAAGACATCACCGACATGATCGCCGAGATCCGCCGGCTCGACCCGAAGCCCGGACTGAAGTTCGGCACCGCGCGGACGCAAACCATGGTGCCCGACGTCTATGTACGTCCGGGTCCCGACGGCGGCTGGCATGTCGAGCTCAACAGCGACACTCTGCCGCGCGTGCTGGTCAATCAGACTTATTACGCTGAACTGTCGAAGACGATCCGCAAGGACGGTGACAAGTCGTACTTCACCGATTGCCTGCAGAATGCGACCTGGCTGGTCCGCGCGCTCGATCAGCGCGCCCGCACCATCCTGAAGGTCGCGACCGAAATCGTCCGCCAGCAGGATGGCTTCTTCACTTATGGCGTCGCGCATTTGCGGCCGCTCAATCTGAAGGCGGTCGCGGACGCGATCCAGATGCATGAATCGACGGTGTCGCGCGTCACCGCCAACAAATACATGGCGACCAATCGCGGCAGTTTTGAATTGAAGTATTTTTTCACCGCCTCGATCGCGTCGGCCGACGGCGGCGAGGCGCATTCGGCCGAAGCGGTGCGTCATCACATCAAGCAATTGATCGACGGCGAGGCCCCGTCGGCGATCCTGTCCGACGACACGATCGTGGAACGTTTGCGCGCCTCGGGCATTGATATCGCCCGCCGTACCGTCGCGAAGTATCGCGAGGCGATGCGGATACCATCCTCGGTGCAGCGCCGCCGTGACAAACAGAGCATGCTCGGTAATGCCCTTTCGGCTCCTGCCTCCTCGTCCGACCGGTCGCGCGATACAGCCTCCGTTTAGGTTACTTCTTGAGCGTGACCCCGTTCGGGTACGGACCGGGCCATGCGCTCGTTGCGTTCGCGCCAAATCGGGATAGTCTCAATCTTTCCAGGCCGAGCGTCGTCCAGAAAGGGAGGTAACCGGAAGCCCAGCAAGCATCATGCTCCTGCAAGAGTGATCGAGGCATCCAGCAATTGAGGCATCAAATGACCCTTCGAATCTCGGGAAAGAGCATCAGCATCGGCGAGGCGCTTCGCGCGCGCGTCAGCGAGCGCACCGACGAGGTCCTGCGAAAGTATTTTGATGGCAACTATTCGGGTCACATCACGCTGAGCAAGGATGGCTTCGGCTTCCGAACCGATTGCGCGCTGCATCTGGATTCCGGCATCACGCTGGAAGCCGAATCCAACGCCACCGACGCCTATGCCAGCGCGGACGCCGCGCTTTTGATGATCGAGAAGCGCCTGCGCCGCTACAAGAGCAGGCTCAAGGATCGCTCCGCCCGCAAGACCTATGCCGCGACTGCCGCGCTTGCCGAATTGAACGGCGTCGGGCTCGACGCGCCGAGCTACGTCATCGAGGCGCCCGAGAACGAGGACGAGGTCACCGAATACAGCCCGGTGATCATTGCCGAGGCAACCACCGCGCTGAAGCGGCTGTCGGTCAGCGAAGCTGTGATGGAGCTCGATCTGACCGGCGCCTCCTGCCTGGTGTTCCAGCATGGCGGCAGCGGCCGGTTGAACATCATTTACCGCCGTACGGACGGCAATGTCGGCTGGGTCGATCCGCCGGCGGTGAGCCCCTGAGGATAGTTGGCAGATGGCATTGACGTCCGAAGCCGGCCCTGCTTATGGTCCGCCGCCTCCAGGAACAAGGGGGGCGGAACAGGGTTCGCAGGTGTTGGCACCGCCGATACGTTGGAGTAGAAGCCCTGCCAACTGGACCCGGGCTAAGCCCGCATCCCACCTCATCTTCTTGACGCCGCCGCTGTAAAGCCTATTTCGCAACCTGACGGTCATTCACCTCGGAACGTCCCAATGCCGATTACCGATTTGGTCGCACCCGAGGCGATTCTCCCTGCTTTGAAAGTCATCAGCAAGAAGCAGGCGCTGCAGGAACTCGCCGCGCGTGCCTCCGCTCTGACCGGGCAGAATGAGCGCGCCATCTTCGAGGTGCTGCTGCAGCGCGAGAAGCTCGGCACCACGGCGGTCGGCTATGGCGTCGCCATTCCGCACGGCAAGCTGCCCAAGCTGGAGAAGCTGTTCGGCTTCTTCGCCCGCCTCGAGCGCCCGATCGATTTCGAGGCGATGGACGGCCAGCCGGTCGATCTGATCTTCCTGCTGCTGGCACCCGAAGGCGCCGGCGCCGACCACCTCAAGGCGCTGGCGCGGATCGCCCGCCTGCTGCGCGACCAGGACGTCGCCAAGAAGCTGCGTGCCTCACGCGATGCCCAGGCGATCTACTCGGTGCTCGCGCTGCCGCCGGCGAGCGCGGCGTAAACGTTCGCATTCGCGAATTCGTTCGCCCAACTTGTTATCAAGACATAGACTGCGCGCCACGCGGTGGCGCACGTCAATGCGCGATCGTTTCAATCTCCGTAGCCCGGATGGAGCGAAGCGCAATCCGGGGAAATCTTGCAACTGGCGAGAATCCCGGATTTCGCTGCGCTCCATCCGGGCTACGAAGCTTCATCGGGGCTACGAAGCTGCGTACTTCGCAATTCCCTCAGCAGATCGTCGGCAGCAGACGGCGGACTTCGTCGAGCAGATCGGGGATAGCCTTCTCGTCATTGGCGAGATGCCGGAGCAGCGCGCTCTGGAACAGGCCGTCGAACAGCGCGTACAGCGCAGCCGGTGACGATGCCGGCCGCTTGTTGCCGAGCTCGGCGTAGCGCGTGGCGATGCGCCAGATCATCGCTTCCAGGCTCTTGTCGATCTCGAGCACGTCCTTGCGGAACGCGGGCTCGAACATCGCCTGCGAGCGCAGATCGTACCAGAGCCGATGCATGCGCGCTTCGTTCTCGAGCGTGGCCGCGAGCTTGGCGAGGAAGCCTTCGGTCAATTCGTCGCGGCTGCGTGCTGTCGTCACCACCTCGTCATAGCGCGTCACGCATTTCGCCTTGTAGTGGCGGACGCAGCAGCAGATCAGGTCGAGCTTGTCGCTGAAGTAGTAGTGAAACACGCCGTGCGTGAATGCGGAGTTCTGCGCGATCTCGCGCAGGCTGGTGCGCGCGAAGCCGAGCTCGCCAAGCGTCTCCAGCGCGGCCTCCGCGAGCTCGACGCGCCGCGCGTTGAACTTCTCGTCGCGCAGCGCCTCGGCCGCTACGGCCACGCGTTGGGCCGCTCCTGTCGCTTGCCGCGCCATTCCGTGCCTTTCCTCTGCTTCTTCCCTCTAGCAACTATACCGCGACGACCGCGGCGCGCTCCATCTCTTCACAATCATCCTCTTTGACACTTGTCAAATTCAGACTTGACAAGTGTCAAGTTCCTGGACGAGGGTTGGCGAAATAATTTGGACAACCGTCAAGACGGCTGACCAATCGACGAACCAGGAGGAAATGCAACCGCCGGGGCGCGCCAACGCCGCGCCCTGCCGACGTCGGCCGCGATCACCATTGCGCTCCAAATGCGCAGGCCCCGGCCCGCGCTGCCTCTGTCAGCACCACCATCAATCGGCAAGCAAAGGGAGGACTACGTCATGAGTGGGAAGAGCCTTGAAGGCAGGAAAGCCCTGGTCACCGGCGGCGCCCGGGGCATTGGCGCGGCGATCGCGCAGGCATTGGCGCGATCCGGCGCCGCGGTCATGATCGGTGACATTCTGGATGACGCCGGCAAGGCCAGTGCGGCCGAGATCGTCAAGTCGGGGGTGAAGACCGGCTTCGCCAGGCTCGACGTCACCGACGATGCGCAATGGGAGCGCGCCGCCGCCGCGACGGTCGAAACCCTCGGCGGCTTCGACATCCTGATCAACAATGCCGGCATCGAGATCACCTCGCTGGTCGCCGACATCAAGGCCGAGGACGCGCGCCGCATGTGCGACGTCAACATCGTCGGCACCGTGCTCGGCATGAAGCACGCCTTCCGCGCGATGCGGCCGGGCGGCGCCGCGGGCAAGGGCGGCGCGGTCGTCAACATCGCTTCGGTCGCGGCGACGATCGCCTTCCCGAGCATCGCGGTCTATTCCGGCACCAAGTCCGCAGTCGACCGTATGACGCGCGTCGGCGCGATGGAAGCCGGCAAGCTCGGCTATGGCGTGCGCGTCAACTGCATCTATCCCGGCCTGATCCCGACCGACATGGGCCTGCAGCTTGCCAATGACATCGTGAAGATCGGTCTCGCGCCCGACGTCAACGCCGCCGTCGGTTCGGTGGTGGAGCAGACGCCGCTCGGCAAGCTCGCCGAGGTCTCCGATATCGCCGACGCCGCCGTGTTCCTGTGCTCGAACGATGCGCGCTTCATCACCGGCATCGGCCTGCCGGTCGATGGCGGCATGGGCATGTAGCAACAAAGCCGACAACAAGCATTTCGGAGGATCGCAATGAGCGAGAAGAAGCCCGTCATCGTCTATGGTGCTTCCGGCTATACCGGCCGGCTGGTCTGCGAATATCTGCGCGAGTACAACATCCCCTTCATCGCCGCCGGCCGCAGCGCCGAGAAGCTCAACGCCGCGATGAAGTCGAACGTGGCCGGCATCGAGACCGCCGATTACGAAGTCGTGTCGGTGCCGCACACCGTGGCCGCGCTGACCGAATTGTTCAAGGGCGCCTCCGTGGTGCTCAACACCGTGGGCCCCTTCGCCAAGTTCGGCGGCGAGGTGGTACAGGCCTGCCTGGCTGCCAAGTGCCACTATACGGATACGACCGGCGAGCAGGACTGGCTGATCACGCTCGAACATGAGTTTGGCACGAGGTTCGCCAATGCCGGCCTGCTGCTGGCGCCGGGCATCGCGCAGATGTACACCACCGGCGAGATCGCCGCGCAGCTGTGCCTGGAAACGCCCGGCCTCGACACGCTCGACATCGCCGTGTTCTGGGGCGGCAGCCCGACCATCGCCTCGACGCAGACCATCCTGGTCAACGCCGCGATGGCCAAGGCCTACTACCTGGAGCAGAACAAGTACGTCGAGCATCAGCCCGATGCCGGCCTCTACAACCTCGCCATCCCCGGCCAGCACGAGCTGGCGCTGGCGCTGCCGTGGGGCGGCACCTCGCACCCGGTGTGGTTCAAGCAGGATCCGCGCGTGGCCAACGTCAAGGTGCTGGGCGGCGTGTTCAATCGGGCGCTGATGCTGGGCGTGCCGCAGATCGTCGCCGCCGCGCTGGAGGCGACCAAGGACATGAAGCCCGACGAGCGCTACGCCGCGCTGGCGCAGACCGCTGCCGGCGTGATGAACACCATGCCGCCGCGCGAGAATCCGCGCGTCAACAAGTCGCTGGATTCGGTGTATGCCTCCGGCCCGCTGGGGCGCGCGCACTGCGTCATCTACGGCAACAGCAACTACAAGCAGACCGGCATGCTGCAGGCCTATGCTGCCGCGCACCTGCTGCAGCAGCCGCCCAAGCGCGTAGGCTTCGCCTCCGGCTGTCAGGCATTCGGCCATCGCGAGCTGCTCGGGCAATTGCGCAGCTTCGGCCTGGTCGGCAAGCCGGTCCTGACCGTGCATGATTGAGCTTGAGCCCCGATCGGATCGGGGCTCAACACTCCGTTCCCTGAAGCGTTTTCGTTTTGCTCGAAAACGCACCTTCGCGGGTGACGCACTAGCGCGTCACCCGCCTCTTGCGCGAGACCTGCCATGCGCTTCATCGATTATCTCGACAAGGGTGCCTCGCTCGGCGCCGACGCGCCATGCCTCACCATGGACGGGCGCGACCTCAGCTACGGCGAGGTGCAGCGGCTGAGCTACCGGATCGCGCGCGGGCTCGACCGGTCGGGCATCGCTCCCGGCGAGAAGGTCGCGATCCTGTCCGGCAACGATCCGCTCGCTTTCGCCTGCGTGTTCGGCATCTCGCGCGCGGCTGCCGTGTGGTGTCCGATCAATCCGCGCAACGAGGCCGCCGAGAACAAGTTCATTCTCGACCAGTTCGATTGCAGCCTGCTGCTGTTTCATTCGACCTTCGCGCCGATGGCCGAAGCGGTCCGGCAGGACCTGCCCAAGCTGCGCGCGCTGGTCTGTCTCGACGCCGAGCTGCCGTTCGCGCCGTCATTCGACCGCTGGCTCGGCGGGCTCGCCGACGATGTCTATCAGCGCGCCACGATCGACGATCTCGCGATGATCCCGGGCACCGGCGGCACCACCGGCAAGCCGAAGGGCGTGATGCTGTCGGGACGCAACATCGAGGCGATGACCGCGCTGACCCTGATGGGCTATCCGTTCAAGGGCCGTCCGATTTATCTCGCGCTGGCGCCGCTGACGCATGCCGCCGGCGTGCTCTGTTTCCCCATCATGACGCTGGGCGGCCGCGTCGTGATCATGCACCACCCTGACATCGGCGAGTTCCTGGCGCTGATCGAGCGCTACCGCGTCACCCACACCTTCCTGCCGCCGACCGTGATCTACATGCTGCTCGATCATCCCGGGCTCGACGCGGCCGATCGCAGCTCTCTGCAATGTTTCTGGTACGGCGCGGCACCGATCTCGGCGACGCGGCTCGCCGAAGCCCTGAAGCGGATCGGGCCGATGGCGCAGCTGTTCGGCCAGACCGAGGCGCCGATGATGATCTCGATCATGCCGCCCGCCGATCACTACAATCCGGACGGCACCATCGCGATGGAGCGACTCTCGTCGGCTGGGCGGATAGGCCCGCTGGTGCAGGCCGGCATCATGGATGGCGACGGCAAGCTGTTGCCGGCGGGATCGCGCGGCGAGATCGTCGTGCGCGGATCGCTTGTCATGGAAGGCTACTACAAGAACCCCGAGGCCACGCGCGAGGCTTCGGCGCATGGCTGGCACCACACCGGCGATATCGGCTACATCGACGGCGACGGCTACCTGTACATCGTCGATCGCGCCAAGGACATGATCATCACCGGCGGCTTCAACGTGTACTCGATCGAGGTCGAGAACGCGTTGCGTGCCCATGAGGCGGTGCAGGATTGCGCCGTCATCGGATTGCCCGACGACAAATGGGGCGAGCGGATCGTCGCCGTGGTGCAACCGCGCGCCGGCCACACCGTCGATGCGTCCGCGCTGGCCGCCTTCGTCAAGCAGCAGATCGGCAGCATCAAGACGCCGAAGCAGATCGAGGTCTGGGACGATCTCCCGCGTTCCAAGGTCGGCAAGGTGCTGAAGCCGGACATCCGCGCGCGGCTGGTGCAACGCTAAAGCATGATCCGGAAAAGTGCGAAGCGGTTTTCCGAAAAGATCATGCTCAAACAAAGAGCTAAGGCGCGATGACGATTCAACCTAATCTCATCGCGCTTTAGCCGTGCGATCCGGTGTCTACCTCTTGCCGTACTCGGTGAAGACGTAGTCGCGATTCTGTACCACCGTGTGGCACGCATAGCCGCACTTCGCGTCATTTTCCTGGGGCGGATTGTCCGCCGTGGTGGCGGGCCTGAATACATCCGACGCCGCGTCATACTCGAACGCGCCGTATCCCCATCCGCCGCTGTCCGCGAACCTCTTGCTGTCCTTGACCATGAAGTCGACGTCGTGCTGCGCGCCCGGCACCGTCGGCTGACCGGGATACGCCTCCTGCTTCTTCGGGATCCAATGGATCTTCGCCATCTTGGCGCCGTCCGGGAACGGCTTGCCATTGCCGGGTATGCCTTCCCGGAAGGCGCCGATCATCGCCGGATTGCCCAGGATCGCGGCGATGACGCCTTCGTTCTCGCTGATCGCGATCACGGGCCAGTCCTCGTATCCCCTGAACTCGGAGAACGCGAGACCATTGGGCACTTGCAGGCTGTATTTGTCCTGCGCGGAAATCGCGACGCCGGTCGCGAGGACGGAAATCGACACTGAAGCAACGAGATTGATCAGCGAGCTCTTCTGCATGGTCGCATCTCCTTCAATCGATTTGGCGGCGAATAATTCTTGCTGGAAATTCCCCTGTCGCAGTGCTTCTCGCGGGAACTTATCACAGCACGGAAATGCACAGAGCGAAATCGAGCCGCGGCCATGGTCCGCTGCCCAAGGCTGCGCAATGAATTGCTCAAGTTGAGCGAGCTTTCGCTTGGCGGTCGAAGACACGAGCACTTATTGACAACCAGCCGATGACGCCGGAAGACGGACGCGCGCAACATTGCGTGTGCGAACCAGGGATGACTGATGTCCCGCGATTTTCGCCTTGATCGCGTTCCCGTCGACGTTCTCGCTTACGAGCTCTCCGAGGAGAGGGCGAGTGCGCTCGGCCGCATGGGTCGCGCGCTGGAACAGGCGCTCGCCAAGCTGCGCGAGTTCGATACTGCCCATCCGCGCACGGAAGCACCGCCGTCAACACGACAGGCACGGCGCCTCCTGGTGCGGGAGGCCGGCCATGCGCTCTGGATGTTCGTGGTGCAGCGGGAGGCCTGCGGGCTGCGCAACAACCGCATGCTGATGCGCGACTACAACGTCCCCGGCGAGGTGCAACTCAGCATGGGCCCGATGCTCGCCACATCGACCACATCGCCATAAAAAATGCGCGGGCGCCTCGGTGTCGAGGCCTGCCCGCGCATTGAATTCGCGGATGCTAATTCAACCCTGCGTCAGTGGACGCTGACGGCCTGCAGCTCGTTGCTCCATGCGTTCGCGACGGCGGCTTCGCGGCTGTCGGTCAGCATGATCGGCGTGCCGTCGGCGGCGTGCAGTGCGAACAGTTTGAGGCCCGGCGCGATCTTCGGCGCCTGCGGAAAGAGATCCGGCACGTCCTCGGAGCGGACCTGCTTCACATAGGCGATATGACCTTCGCCCAGATGGGCCAGCGCTTCCGGCGTGACGCTCTCGGATTCGATGGTGGTGGTACTCAGTTCACTCATGGTCTCGACTCCTCAGTCAGATAAGCGGTCGAGTCCGCTCGTTGTTTCTATTATTCGTGCTCATTGATAGCGATTGTCTTAATGACCCGTTCAGGTTCCGGCCTGGCCAGATCAATCGACAACAACCCGTTCTTCAGATCCGCGCCCAGCACCTGCATCCCCTCCGCCAGCACGAAGGTGCGCTGGAAGTGGCGCGCGGCGATGCCGCGATGGATGTATTGCCGAGCCTTGTCGTCCTGCTGGCGGCCGCGGATGACGAGCTGATTTTCCTCAATAGTTACATCGAGTTGGTCGCGGGTGAAGCCCGCCACCGCCAGCGTGATGCGCAGCCGTTCAGGCTGCCCGTTGGTACGGTCGCACCGCTCGATGTTGTACGGAGGATAGCCGTCGGCGCCCTTCACGACGCGGTCGAGCGCACGCTCGATCTCGTCGAATCCCAAAAGGAACGGACTGGACAACGATGGAACACGAGACATTACAAAGTCCTCTCGAAGCGACTTTGAGGGGCCCTTGCGGCGCCCCATGCAACCGGCGGGCCGTCCGGCCTCCGGTCAGTGAGGGATATGGGGGCGATCTGGATAGCGTTCAAGCAGCCCCGAAACCAGCCTAAACGCCCGCAACATGGGGGTAAATTCTTCCCGATCGGTTACTCCCCGACGCGCTTGCGGCCGTCGGCGGTAAAAAGATGCAGCTTGTCACGGGGGGCGACGGCCCGGATCCGCTCGCCGATGGCTGGACCCGAGACGCCGGGAACCCGGACGATCACCTCGCCCGGCGGCAGCTCGCCCGGATTGGCGGCAACGCCCTGCTCCTCGCGCTGGCGGCTGCCATAGACGAAGGTCTCGGCGCCGACATGCTCGATCGCCTCGACCGTGAGGCCAAGCGCGACGCCGCCGGATCCGGTCTCGCTCGAGATCACGAAATCCTCCGGCCGGATCCCGACAATGCCGGCGCCGTCGGCGCCCGTGATCTGGGACTTCAGCTCGTCCGCGCGCAGCGGCATCAGGTTCATCGGCGGGGCGCCGATGAAGGAGGCGACGAAGGTGGTTGCCGGCTTCTGGTAGATCTCCAGGGGATTACCGATCTGCTCGACCTGCCCGCCGTTCATGACGACGAGGATGTCGGCGAGCGTCATCGCCTCGAGCTGGTCGTGGGTGACGTAGATTGAGGTGGTGTTGAGCCGGCGCTGCAGCTTGCGGATCTCGACCCGCATCGCGATGCGCAGCTTGGCGTCGAGGTTCGACAGCGGCTCGTCGAACAGGAACACTTTCGGCTGGCGCACGATGGCGCGGCCCATCGCGACGCGCTGGCGCTGGCCGCCGGAGAGCTGGCGCGGCTTGCGCTCCAGCATCGGCGACAGCTCGAGGACACGCGCGGCTTCCTCGACGCGGGTCTTGATCTCGGCCTCGGCCATGCCGCGGTTGCGCAGGCCGTAGGCCATGTTGTTGTAGACGCTCATATGCGGATAGAGCGCGTAGTTCTGGAACACCATCGCGATGTCGCGATCGGCGGGCTCGACCTGGTTGACGACGCGGCCGCCGATGTCGATCTCACCGCCGGTGATGGTCTCGAGCCCCGCGACCATGCGCAGCAGCGTGGACTTGCCGCAGCCGGATGGGCCGACCAGCACGCAGAACTGGCCGTCGCCGACGTCGACATCGACACCCTTGATGGCCTCGAAGCCGCCTGGATAGGTCTTGCGGACGCTGCGCAGCGTGACGTTAGCCATTACTTTTCCGTCTCCACCAATCCGCGCACGAACAGTTTCTGCATCACGACGACGACGAACACCGGCGGCAGCATCGCGAGCAACGCCGTCGCCATCACGATCGGCCATTCGGTCAGCGCATCGGTCGTCGTGATCATCTTGCGGATGCCGACCTGGATGGTCTGCATGTCGTCGCGCGTCGTGATCAACAGCGGCCAGAGGTACTGATTCCAGCCGAGGATGAAGAGGATCACGAACAGCGCCGCCATGTTGGTGCGCGACAGCGGCAGCAGCGTATCCCAGAAGAAGCGGAACGGGCCTGCGCCGTCGATGCGCGAAGCCTCCAGCAATTCATCCGGCACGGTCATGAAGAACTGGCGGAACAGCAGCGTCGCGGTGGCTGACGCAATCAGCGGCAGCGACAGGCCGGCATAGCTGTCCAGCAGATGCAGATCGGCGACGATCTTGTAGGTCGGATAGATGCGTACCTCGACCGGCAGCATCAAGGTGATGAAGATGATCCAGAAGATCGCCATCCGGAACGGAAACCGGAAATACACGATCGCGTAGGCCGAGATGATCGAGATCGCGATTTTGCCGACCGCGATCAAGAGCGCCATGATCAGCGAGTTCAGCATCATGTGGAGCACCGGCTCGCGGGTCGAGCCGCTCGTGCCGACAAACAGCGTCTGGTAGTAGGTCTGGAGGAAATGGCCGCCGGGCAGCAGCGACATCTGGCCGTTGGCGATGACGGCGTTGTCCTGGGTCGAGGCGACCAGCGCGAGATAGACCGGGAAGGCCACGATCGCGATCCCGATCCACAGGATGACGTGAGCCAGATAGCGCTGAAAGCCCTCCTCCTCGACCATCAGTAGGTCACCTTGCGCTCGACGAACCGGAACTGGATCGCCGTCAGCATGACGACGATGACCATCAGGATGACCGACTGCGCCGCCGACGAGCCGAGATTGCCGCCGAGCAGGCCGTCCGTATAGACCTTGTAGACCAGCGTCTCGGTCGCCTTGCCGGGACCGCCGCGGGTCATGGTGTCGATGATGCCGAAGGTGTCGAAGAAGGCGTAGACGATGTTGATGACCAAGAGAAAGAAGATGGTCGGCGACAACAGCGGGAAGATCACGGTCCAGAACCGCCGCATCGGACGGGCGCCGTCGATCGCGGCGGCCTCGATCACGCTCTTCGGGATGCTCTGCAGCCCGGCGAGGAAGAACAGGAAATTGTAGGAGATCTGCTTCCAGGCCGCGGCGAGGATGATCAGGGCCGCCGCCTGGTCGCCGTCGAGCAGCGGATTCCAGTCGATGCCCATGGCGCGCAGATAGCGCGACAGCACGCCGAGCGAGGGGTGCAGCATGAACACCCAGAGCACGCCGACCACCGGCGGGGCCACCGCATAGGGCCAGATCAGCAGCGTGCGATACAGCGTCGAGCCGCGCAGCGGCCTGTCAGCCATGACAGCGAGCAGCAGCGCGAAGGACAGCGAGGAGACCGCGATGGCGAACGAGAACACGAAGGTTCGGACGATCGCCGCGAAATAGGCCGGCTCCTTGAACAGATCGAGATAGTTCTCGAACCAGACGAAGCTGGTGGAGAGACCGAAAGCGTCCTGCAGCAGGAAGGATTGGATCACCGCCTGCACGGCCGGCCAGTAGAAAAAGATCAGGACGATCGCGAGTTGCGGGGCAACCAGCGCGTAAGGCAACAGCTTTGATTGGAAAATCGCTTGCTTTTGCATGGGTTCGGAAGAAGGGCGGGCCGCGGATGCGGCCTGCCGGTTGATGGCCCTAAAGCGCGATGAGATGAGGTTGGATCGTCATCGCGCCTTAGCTTGTCGTCTGGGCATGATCTTTTCGGAAAACCGCTTCGCACCTTTTTGGATCAAGCCCGAAGGCATCATGTCAGCGGACGGCGGTCTTTTCAAACTGCCGCAGCATCTGGTTGCCCCGCTCGACGGCGGCGTCCAGCGCCTGCTTGGCGGTCTTCTTGCCGGCCAGCGCCTGCTCGATCTCCTCCGACCACATGTCGCGCAGCTGCACCATGTTGCCGAGGCGCAGGCCGCGGGAATTCGCGGTCGGCTCCTTGTTGGTGAGCTCGAGCAGCGGGGTCTCGAGATAGGGCTGGTCCTTGTAGAAGCCTTCTTCCTTGGCCTTGGCATAGGCGGCCTTGGTGATCGGCAGATAGCCCGAGGCCTTGTGGATCCAGACCTGGCGGTCGGTGTCCGAGAGGAAGGTCAGGAACTTGGCCACGCCCTTGTATTCCTCGGCCGACTTGCCGCCCATCACCCAGAGCGAGGCGCCGCCGATGATCGAGTTCTGCGGCGCGCCCTTGGCGTCGGGATAATACGGCATCGGCGCCGCGGTGAAGTTGAATTTGGCCTGCGCCTTGACGTTGCCGAAGAAGGCCGACGAGGTCAGGTAGATCGGGCATTCGCCGGAAGTGAAGCGGCCTTCGCCGGTGTTGGTGCGGCCGGCATAGTCGTAGGTCTTGTCCTTCTGCAGCTCGACGAGGTTCTCGAGATGCTTGACCTGCAGCGGGCCGTTGAATTCGAGCACGGTGTCGAAGCCGTCGAGGCCGTTGGCCTTGCTGGCGAGCGGCACATTGTGCCAGGCCGAGAGCTGCTCGAGATTGACCCAGGTGACCCACGAGCCGGAGAAGCCGCAGGTGTTATAGCCGGCTGCCTTCAGCTTCTTGGCGTCGTCGAACACCTGCGGCCAGGTCTTCGGAATCTCCGCGATGTTGGCCTTCTTCAGCGCATCGAGATTGATCCACATCACCGTCGACGACGAGTTGAAGGGGAACGACAGCATCTCGCCCTTGGAGGTCGAGTAGTAGCCGGTGATCGCGGGCAGATAGACGCCCGGATCGAACTTCTCGCCGGCGTCGGCCATCAGCTTGTAGACCGGTTTGACGGCGCCGGTGGCGGCCATCATCGTCGCGGTGCCGACCTCGAACACCTGCATGATATGCGGTGCGTTGCCGGCGCGGAACGCGGCGATGCCGGCGTTCATGGTGTCGGCGTAGCCGCCCTTGTAGGTCGGGATCACCTTGTAGTCGGATTGCGAGGCGTTGAAGTCGTTGGCCAGCTTGACGATGACGTCGTTGTTGGCGCCGGTCATCGCGTGCCACCACTGGATCTCGGTCACCGCGAACGCGGGCGACGCGAATGCAAGCGCGGCAGCGGCTGCCGCGGCAGCGCCTAGTCGTCGAAAGAACATCAAAACCCCTCCCAATTGGAACGTCGTCTTTCGTTGCGCGCGTTATCAGCGCCGGATGACGTTCAAATGACCGTATAAACGAAAGTCATGGTAGGGGGGAAGCCGAAGCGAAGGGAAGCGGTAAAAAAGGCGAAGACCGCAGCCGCATCCGTGCGGTGCAACGCCGGCCGCGACGTTGCACCGCAGTGTTGATGCGTCGGCCGGTTCGAGACGGGCCGACGCTCCAGCTTTGTTCTGACGCGAACCGGTGCCCATCGCGCATCACGTGCGGGACAGGCTCGAAAACGCCTTTAGCGCTTACGCTGAGGACCGCAGACCACGCCCTTTTCAACCAGGCCGTTGATGTCGTCCTTCGAGTAGCCGAACTCGCCGAGCACTTCCGCGGCGTGCTGGCTGAACTTTGGCGGTGTGCGGCGCAGGTTCGGCTTGGTGCGTTCGAGGCGGATCGGCGAGGCGACGCCCTTGTACCAATCCTTCTCGATGACGTCGCCGCGGTGGATGGTGTGCGGGTTGGTCAGCGCCTGGTCGATCTTCTGCACTGGGCCTGCCGGCAGGCCGGCGGCGAGCAGCCGGTTGCACAGCGGCTCGGCCTCGTGCTGGCTGAATACCGCGGCCAGCTCGACGCGGAGCGCATCTCGGTTGGCGATGCGGTCCTTGTTGCGGGCAAAGCGCGGATCGGTGCCGAGCTCGGGCTTGCCGATCTCCTTGGCGAGCTTGCGGAAGGTTCCGTCATTGCCGACGCCGATGAAGATGTTGTCGGTCTTGGTCGGGAAGATCGCGTAAGGAACGAGGTTGGGATGCTCGTTGCCGGTGAGCGACGGCGGCTTGCCGTGCATGAAGTAGTTCGCGGTGTGCGGATGCATGATCGCGAGCCCGGTCTCGTACAGCGTCGTCTCGATGAACTGGCCGAGCCCCGAGCGCTGCCGCTCCGACAGCGCCATCAGGATGCCGATCGTGGCGTAGAGCCCGGTGGTGATGTCGACCAGCGGCACGCCGATCCGCATCGGACCGCTCTCCGGCGAGCCGGTCGCGGCGATCATGCCGGTCATCGCCTGGATGATCGCGTCATAGCCGGGATTGCCGCCGCGCGGGCCGTCGGCGCCGAAGCCGGAGATCCTGCAATGCACGAGGCGCGGAAATTTCGCGCGCAGCACGTCGTTGCCGATGCCCCATTTGTCGAGCGTGCCCGGCTTGAAATTCTCGATCAGCACGTCGGCGGTCTCGAGCATCTTCATCAGCACCGCGCGCCCGCCCTCGGAAGCGAGGTCGAGGCCGATCGAGCGCTTGTTGCGGTTGATGCCGACGAAATAGGCCGCATCCTCGTCATGGAAGGGAGGACCCCAGTCGCGCACCTCGTCGCCGGCGGGCGGCTCGACCTTGATCACGTCGGCGCCGTGGTCGGCGAGAATCTGGGTGCAATACGGACCGCCGAGCACGCGCGTCAGATCGATCACGCGCAGGCCGGTCATCGCGCCCGTAGCCGCTGGGGTATTCATGGAAACAACCTTCGCTCAGTTGGGATCAGATAACGAGGGTCCCAGAGCTAACGGTCTTCAGCCGGCCCAGCAATGCTTCCGTCGGCGCAGGCCCATGCGGCAGGCGGCGCATGCGTTCGCCAAGCGAACCAGCCGCTGAAAGAGCATGGTCCGCCACGCGTCGCGGCGGACCATTGCGTGGTGTGGAATTAGACGACGCTCAGCTTGACGTCGACATTGCCGCGGGTCGCGTTGGAATAGGGGCACACCTGGTGGGCCTTCTCGACCAGCGCTTCGGCATCGTTGCGCTCAAGGCCGGGCAGCGACACCGCGAGCTCGACGGCGAGGCCGAAGCCGCCTTCCGAGCGCGGGCCGATGCCGACCGTCGAGGTCACCGAGGCGTCGGCGGGAACCTTGGGGCCGCCCTGCGAGGCCACGAACTTCATCGCGCCGATGAAGCAGGCGGCATAGCCGGCCGCGAACAGCTGCTCCGGATTGTTGCCGGCACCGCCGCCGCCACCGAGTTCCTTCGGGGTCGTGAGCTTGACGTCGAGCGCGCCGTCGAGCGTTGCTGCATGGCCGTCGCGGCCGCCGGTTGCCTTGGCGCTGGTCTTGTAGAGCACGTTCACAGACATCGTGGTCTCCCTTGGTGGGTTGGGCTTGAATTCAACGACACGTGTATTGCACGCAAATATATTGCGCACAATATAAAATATGCGGCCTCACATTTAATTGTTCGCAATTGAATCCGCGGTCCCGTGAGCCCAGAATGACCCGGAAACGAGATGGATTCGATGGGAATCATGGCCAGGAAACCGACGGCGGCGGATCAGGCATTGCGGCTCGATAACCAGATCTGCTTTGCGGTCTATTCGACCGCGCACGCCTTCAACCGCGTCTACAAGCCGCTGCTCGACCGGCTCGGGCTGACCTATCCGCAGTATCTCGTGATGCTGGCGCTGTGGGAGCGCGACGACGTGGCGGTGAAGGACCTTGGCGAGCGCCTGTTCCTGGATTCCGGCACGCTGACGCCGCTCTTGAAGCGGCTGGAGGCGGCCGAGTTGATCAGGCGGACCCGGAGCACTGCGGACGAGCGGGTGGTGCTGATCGCGCTGACGCCGCAGGGCCACGCGCTGCGTGAAAAGGCCAAGGCCGTGCCGCAGTCGATTCTCGCAGCCTCGGACTGCACCGTCGGCGAACTGATGGCGATGAAGGACGAGATCGTCGCGCTGCGCGACCGGCTGAATGCGGTGCTGGGGGAGTAGGGGGCGTCTTCGCCCTACGGGCTACGCCGCGGCAGCCTTCGCGCTCACTTCGCTACGATGGATTTTCCGGGCTTGCCGAGCCGTAGCTCGCGAGGCGAGCGAAGGTTGGTGGAGCCAGGCGGGATCGAACCGCCGACCTCTTGCATGCCATGCAAGCGCTCTCCCAGCTGAGCTATGGCCCCTTATCCAGTTGGGATGATCCTGGGGGATCGATCCCGGCCGCGAGGCCTAGACGACTCGCGCGGCAGCACCGTTGATCATAGATCGGCGCCGATCTCAAGTCTCTTCGTCGCCGCCGACGTCACCAATGATGTCGGTGACGTCCTCATCGCCCTCTTCCTCGTCGGCGATGAAGGTCGAATCGTCGTCGTCATCGTCATCGATTGTCTCATCGACCTCGATATCGTCCTCGGATTCGGGAACCTGGGCCTTGACCTTCCCGGTGTTCTCCTCGGCATCGGCCTCCTCGAGCGAGACCATCTCTTCGGCCTCGGCGGGCTCCGGCATGTCGGCTGCGGTCGCAGGCGAACTGACGGTGGCGCCACGGCCCCGCGGCGGGGCGACCGGCGCGATCGGCACGACTTCGCCGGTATAGGGCGAGATCACCGGATTCTTGTTGAGGTCGTAGAACTTCTTGCCCGTGGTCGGGCAAATGCGCTTGGTTCCGAGCTCGGACTTGGCCACGTGGTAATCCCAGAATTTTCCTGAAAAACGGAGCTTCACTTGGCTAGTTGAGGGGCCGCTGTCAATAGCGGTCTGCGCGCATTTGACGGGCGCGTGACGCGGTGTTGCCTATGTGATACCTGCCGCGGCGCGAGAGGACACAATCTTGGCCCATTCTGACACCCCGACCCCGCTGGAATCGCGCGCGTGCGGCCCCCTGGCCGGCACGGTCCGCGTTCCCGGCGACAAATCGATTTCCCACCGTGCCCTGATCCTGGGGGCGCTTTCGGTCGGCGAGACCCGCATTTCCGGCCTCCTGGAGGGCGAGGACGTCCTCAATACCGCCAAATCCATGCGCGCGCTGGGCGCCAAAGTGGAGCGGACGGCGCCGTTCGCCTGGACGGTCTCCGGCGTCGGGGTCGGCGGCTTCGCACAGCCCGCCGCGCCGCTCGATTTCGGCAACTCCGGCACCGGCTGCCGGCTGGTGATGGGCGCGGTGGCCGGCTGCCCGATCGCCGCCATTTTCGACGGCGACGCCTCGCTGCGCTCGCGGCCGATGCGCCGCATCCTCGACCCGCTGGAGCTGATGGGCGCCCGAACCAGCGACATAAGGGAGGGCGGCCGGCTGCCGCTCACCCTGCAGGGCGCCCGCTATCCGGTGCCGATCGTCTACAAGACGCCGGTCGCCTCGGCTCAGATCAAGTCCGCGGTGCTGCTGGCGGGGCTCTCCGCCCCCGGTATCACTACGGTGATCGAGCAGGAGGCGAGCCGCGACCACACCGAGCTGATGTTGAAGCATTTCGGCGCCGAGATCTCCTCCGACCAGGAAGGCAGCCACGGCCGCCGGATCTCGCTGCACGGCGAGCCCGAGCTGCACGGCGCCAACGTCGTAGTGCCCGCCGATCCGTCCTCCGCGTCATTCCCGATCGTGGCCGCACTGATCGTCGCAGGTTCCGATGTCGTGTTCTCCGACGTGATGACCAATCCGCTGCGCACCGGCCTGTTCACCACGCTGCGCGAGATGGGCGCCTCGATCGAGGAGAGCGAGGTGCGCGGTGATGCCGGCGAGCCGATGGCGCAACTGCGGGTGCGTGCCTCGAAGCTGAAGGGCGTCGAGGTGCCGCCGGAGCGCGCGCCGTCGATGATCGACGAATATCTGGTGCTGGCGGTCGCGGCCGCCTTCGCCGAGGGCACCACGATCATGCGCGGCCTGCAGGAGCTGCGCGTCAAGGAATCCGATCGCCTTGAAGCAACCGCCGACATGCTGCGGGTCAACGGCGTCAAGGTCGAGGTGTCCGGCGACGATCTGATCGTCGAGGGCCACGGCCATGTTCCAGGCGGTGGCCTCGTTGCCACGCATATGGATCACCGCATCGCGATGTCGGCGCTGGTGATGGGCTGCGCCTCCGATCGGCCGGTGAAGATCGACGATACCGCCTTCATCGCCACCAGTTTTCCGGATTTCATCCCGATGATGCGCGCGCTCGGAGCTGATTTCGCATGATCATCGCCATCGACGGACCCGCCGCCTCGGGCAAGGGCACGCTCGGCAAGCGACTCGCCCACCACTACGGCTATCGTCATCTCGACACCGGCGTGATCTACCGCGCGGTGGCCTATGCGATGATGCAGGCCGGCGCCGAGCTCAGCAACGAGGTGCTGGCCGTGGCCGCGGCGCTCGAGCTCGACCCCGAAAAGTTCGGCAATCCGATCTTGAAGACCCAGAAGGTCGGCGATGCCGCCTCCGTGGTGTCGGCGATTCCGCAGGTTCGCGAGGTCCTGGTGAATTTTCAGCGCCAGTTCGCCGCCGATCCGCCCGGTGCAGTGCTGGACGGACGCGACATCGGCACCGTGATCTGCCCGGATGCCGACGTGAAGATCTTCGTGGTCGCCGACCCCCGCGTGCGGGCGCGGCGGCGCACGCTGGAGGCGCGCGCCCGCGGCGAGGACGCCGACGAAGAGGCGGTGCTCGCCGACATCCTCAAGCGCGACGAGCGGGACAAGAACCGGGCGATCGCGCCCCTGCGGCCGGCTCCGGACGCCCACACGCTGGACAATTCGAACCTCGACATCGAGGCCGGCGTGCGTGCCGCCATCGCCATCGTCGAGGCCGCGCGCGCCAGGCGCTAGAATCGCGGGCCGTCGCGGCGCTTTCGGCCCGAAAACCCAGCAAAATGGGGCATTTCCTGCTTGCCGAAAGTCGCATGCAGGGCTATATCAGCGCCGTTCGGAGCAGCATCGACGATGTCGAGGCCGTGTCTGAGCGGGCCGGCGATGGGTTTGAGTCAACCTCAAACGAAACCAACGCCGCATCTGGAGGAACGCCCGCTCCCAGGTCTTGCAGTCGATATTTTCGTTTCAGGTTCCGGATCAATCATACGTACCGAACGTGCAGTCTTGCTGCCGGCCCGCTGTTGCACCTCCTGCAATGAGCGGTCGTCAGGGTTTGCGGAACCCCGACACTTCACGCACGGTGCGCCGATCAACCCGAACGGCCGGCAAGATCCCGCATCTGGAGAACAAATGGTTTCGAATTCTGCGTCTTCCTATACTCCCACCCGCGACGACTTCGCGGCGATGCTTGATGAGTCCTTTGCCGGCGGCAATTTGCAGGAAAGCTCGGTCATCAAGGGCAAGGTGGTTGCAATTGAGAAGGACATGGCCGTCATCGACGTCGGCCTGAAGACCGAAGGTCGCGTTGCGCTGCGCGAATTCGCCGGCCCCGGCCGTGAAAGCGATCTCAAGGTCGGTGACGAAGTCGAGGTGTTCCTCGACCGTATCGAGAATGCGCTCGGCGAGGCTGTGCTGTCGCGCGACAAGGCGCGCCGCGAGGAAAGCTGGGGCAAGCTCGAGAAGGCGTTCCAGAACAACGAAAAGGTCAACGGCGTCATCTTCAACCAGGTCAAGGGCGGCTTCACGGTCGACCTCGACGGTGCGGTGGCCTTCCTGCCGCGCTCGCAGGTCGACATTCGTCCGATCCGCGACGTTGCGCCGCTGATGAACAATTCGCAGCCGTTCCAGATCCTCAAGATGGACCGCCGCCGCGGCAACATCGTGGTGTCGCGCCGCACGGTACTCGAAGAGACCCGCGCCGAGCAGCGCCAGGAGCTGGTGCAGAACCTCGAAGAGGGTCAGGTGATCGACGGCGTGGTCAAGAACATCACCGATTACGGTGCGTTCGTTGATCTCGGCGGTATCGACGGCCTGCTGCACGTGACCGATATCGCCTGGCGCCGCGTCAATCACCCGACCGAGGTGCTGACCATCGGCCAGACCGTGAAGGTCAAGATCATCAAGATCAACCACGAGACGCACCGCATCTCGCTCGGCATGAAGCAACTGCTGGATGATCCGTGGCAGGGCATCGAGGGCAAGTACCCGCTGGGTGCCCGCTTCACCGGCCGCGTCACCAACATCACCGACTACGGCGCGTTCGTCGAGCTCGAGCCGGGCATCGAAGGTCTGATCCACGTCTCCGAGATGTCGTGGACCAAGAAGAACATGCACCCCGGCAAGATCGTTTCGACCTCGCAGGAAGTCGAAGTGCAGGTGCTGGAAGTGGATTCGGTCAAGCGCCGTATCTCGCTCGGCCTCAAGCAGACCATGCGCAATCCCTGGGAAGTCTTCGTCGAGAAGTTCCCGGTCGGTTCGGTGGTCGAGGGCGAGGTCAAGAACAAGACCGAGTTCGGTCTGTTCCTGGGTCTCGAGGGCGATGTCGACGGCATGGTCCACCTCTCCGACCTCGACTGGAAGCTTCCGGGCGAGCAGGTCATCGACAACTTCAAGAAGGGCGACATGGTCAAGGCCGTGGTGCTCGATGTCGATGTCGAGAAGGAGCGGATCTCGCTCGGCGTCAAGCAGCTCGAAGGCGACCCCTTCGCCGAGCCGGGCGACGTCAAGAAGGGCGCGGTCGTGACCTGCGAAGTGCTCGAAGTGAAGGAGAGCGGCATCGAGGTCCGGATTTCGGGCACCGAGTTCACCACCTTCATCAAGCGGTCCGAGCTGGCCCGCGATCGCAACGACCAGCGCGCCGAGCGCTTCGCCGTCGGCGAGAAGGTCGATGCCCGCGTCATCCAGTTCGACAAGAAGGCCCGCAAGGTGCAGGTCTCGATCAAGGCGCTGGAAGTCGCCGAAGAGAAGGAGGCCATCGCGCAGTACGGCTCCTCCGATTCGGGTGCGACGCTTGGCGACATCCTCGGCACCGCGCTGAAGAACCGCGGCACCGACAAGTAAGCGTTCGCGTGATTTGAGCGAACAATCGGGGCCCCGGCGCAAGCCGGGGCCCCTTTTGTGTATCTTGCCGCGTAGCCCGGATGGAGCGAAGCGATCCGGGACTTTCAATCCGCGCTGCTGAAGCCTCCCGGACTACGCTTCGCTTCATCCGGGCTACCGATTTCTCTTCCCCTTCCCCCTGAAAGGGGGAAGGTCGGGATGGGGGTCAGCCACAGGCGATGCTGCTCATGGAGAGAGCTGATCCCATCCCCACCCGCTTTGCTCTGGCGAGCAAAGCGACCTCCCTTTTCAAGGGGAGGTTAAGGCGCGACCGGGATGAAGGGCACGTGCACGCGGGCTACGAGTGTCTCCGAATACCGGGCCTTGTTTTCTTCATATTGCGTCGCAATTGATGTATTTGGCTAAGCTGATAGTGACGCTGCGACTGCAAAACGCGCGGATTGCGCGCTGACCATTTCTGGAGAGATCCGATGTCGCTGGATTCAGACGTGATCGTCGATCGTCGCCGCATCAGGCGCAAACTGACGTTCTGGCGCGTCGCCGCCGCGGTCATTGCGATCGCGGCCATTGTCGGCGTGGGCGTGATCGCCGCCGGCGGGCGCGGCGGCTTCTCGACATCGAACACGATCGCGCGGGTCAATATCGACGGACTGATCCGTAGCGACCAGGATCGCGTCGAGGCGCTGGAGCGGCTCGGCAAGTCGAGCTATGCGGCTGTTGTCGTGCACATCAATTCGCCTGGCGGCACCACTGCGGGCTCCGAGCAGCTTTACGACTCGCTGATGCAGCTGAAGGCGAAGAAGCCGCTTGTCGTCGTGGTCGAGGGATTGGCCGCCTCGGGCGGCTACATCACGGCGATCGCCTCCGATCATATCGTCGCCCAGCAGACCTCGCTGGTCGGCTCGATCGGCGTTCTCTTCCAGTATCCGAACGTTTCGGAATTGCTCAAGACTGTCGGCGTGAAAATGGAGGAGATCAAATCTTCCCCGCTGAAGGCCGCGCCCAACGGCTTCGAACCCACCAGCCCGGAGGCCCGCGCCGCGATCGACGGTCTCGTCAAGGACTCCTATGCATGGTTCCGTGGATTGGTGAAGCAACGGCGCGGCATGGACGATGACCTGCTGGAGAAGGTCGCGGACGGTCGCGTCTTCACCGGCCGGCAGGCGGTCGATCTCAAGCTGGTCGATCAGCTGGGGGACGAGAAGACCGCGATCGCCTGGCTGGTTGCCGAGAAGAAGGTCAAAAGCGACCTGCCGGTGCGCAATTACAAGCTTAATCCGCGGTTCGGCGACCTGACCTTCCTGCGTACGGCGGCGTCCGTGACGCTCGATGCGTTCGGTCTTGGCGCGATCGCGCGGCGGATCGAGCAGGGCGGCGTGGCCGAGGCAGTCGACCGGTTCGGGCTGGACGGCATGCTGGCGCTGTGGAGCCCGGCCGGAACCAACTGATCGGCTGCCAAAGGCGTGCTCATCAGGCTATTCCCGCTTTGCGGGAATCGCCGCATGCCCCAATTGGGCTATTTGTCACGTGATTTCACGGCGCCCTAAATCGATTTAGCGTCTTGACAGTGCACGGCATTTTCACGGAAATGGGTTTCCGCAAGAGCCCGGATCCCACTTTCGATGATCAAATCCGAACTTGTTCAGCGCATCGCCGAGCACAACCCGCACCTCTATCAGCGGGATGTCGAGAACATTGTGAATGCGATTCTCGATGAAATCGTCGCGGCGCTGGCACGTGGCGACCGTGTCGAGCTGCGCGGTTTTGGCGCATTCTCGGTGAAGCACCGCCCGGCGCGCGCCGGCCGCAATCCACGCACCGGCGAGCATGTGCCGGTCGACCAGAAGAGCGTGCCGTTCTTCAAGACCGGCAAGGAAATGCGCGAGCGTCTCAACCGCGACGTGACCGAGGCGGGCGCTGCCAAGGTCGATGCGCCCAAGGCTGATGCTTAAGGCCGACGCCTAAGGCGCGACGTCAGGCGTTGCCGTGCTGCGGGCGATATGCCCGCACTTTCTCCATCGCTGCGAGAGATGGTCATGCGAAAGTTCTTCACGGCAGTGGTCGTCATTCCGCTTGGACTGATCTTCATCATTTTTGCAGTCGCCAACCGTCACTGGGTGACGGTGTCGTTCGATCCCTTCAATTCGGTGACCCCGACGGTTGCAGTCACACTGCCGCTGTTCGTCGTTATTATCGCCTCCGCGATCCTGGGCGTGATCGCGGGCGGCATCGGAACCTGGTTCAAGCAAGGGCGCTGGCGCCGCGCGGCCCGGCAGCACGAGGCCGACGCCCGCCATGTCCGCGCCGAGCTCGCCGAGCTCAGGGCCGCCGCCTCCCGGGACGACGCGCAGCGCCGTCCGGCCCCGGCCCTATCAGGTTTTTACGGGGCCGCCGGGCGAGACAAGCTGGGCGCGACGTTGTAGAACCCGCCCCGTCGCACCGGGGACCGCCCCCGGTTCCGGCCGCCCGAAAACCCGTTTTGAGACCCGTTTCGAGACCATGCCCCTGCTCGTCAAAATCTGCGGCCTGTCCACGCGCGAGACGCTCGACGTCGCGCTTGAGGGCGGCGCCGACATGGTGGGGTTCGTATTCTTTCCGCCGTCGCCGCGTCACATCGGCCTCGAGACCGCGCGCGAGCTCGGCAGCCGCGCCAAGGGCCGCGCCGTCAAGGTCGCCCTGACCGTCGATGCCGACGATGCGACCCTGGAAAACATCGTCGAGACGCTGCGGCCGGATATCCTGCAATTGCACGGCAAGGAGACCACGGCGCGGCTGCGCGACATCAAGGCGAAGTTCGGCCTGCCGCTGATGAAGGCGCTGCCGGTCGAGACGTCAGCCGACCTTGCGCCGCTGCCGGGTTATGCCGGCGTCGCCGATCGCATCCTGTTCGATGCCCGCGCGCCGAAGGATGCCACGCGGCCGGGTGGCCTCGGCGCGCCCTTCGATTGGCACGTGCTGGAAAATCTCGATCTTGCGCTGCCCTACATGGTCTCCGGCGGGCTCAACGCCGACAACGTCACTGAAGCTGTCCGCGTCACGGGCGCCGGCGGCGTCGATGTCTCGTCGGGCGTCGAGCGCACGCCCGGCGTCAAGGATCCCGAATTGATCCGCGCCTTCATCCGCGCCGCGCGCGCAACCCAGCCTTCTTCACCTCTCCCCGTGAACGGGGAGAGGTCGGCCGCGCAACGCGCGGGCGGGTGAGGGGGCTTGCAACGATGATCGAGCGAGCGGAGAAACCCCTCACCCCAGCCCTCTCCCCGCAAGAGCGGGGCGAGGGAGCGGAAACAGCGCCGCAAGCCGGCAAGAAGAACTGATGGTTCGATGAATCCAAACCTGCCCAATTCCTTCCGCAGCGGTCCCGACGAGCGCGGGCATTTCGGCATTTTCGGCGGACGCTTCGTCGCGGAAACGCTGATGCCGCTGATCCTCGATCTCGAAAAAGCCTATGCCGACGCCAAGGCCGATCCGGCGTTCCAGGCCGAGATGAACGTCTATCTGAAGGACTATGTCGGCCGGCCCTCGCCGCTCTATTTCGCCGAACGGCTCACCGAGCATCTCGGCGGCGCCAAGATCTATCTGAAGCGCGAGGAGCTCAACCACACCGGTTCGCACAAGGTCAACAATGTGCTCGGCCAGATCATGGTCGCGCGCCGCATGGGCAAGAAGCGCATCATCGCCGAGACCGGCGCCGGCCAGCATGGCGTGGCGACGGCGACGCTGTGCGCGCGGTTCGGGCTCGAATGCGTGGTCTATATGGGCGCGGTCGACGTCGAGCGGCAGCAGCCGAACGTGATCCGCATGGAGATGCTGGGCGCCAAGGTCGTCCCGGTGCAGTCGGGCGCGCGCACGCTGAAGGACGCGATGAACGACGCGCTGCGCGATTGGGTTACCAACGTGCACAACACCTTCTATTGCATCGGGACGGTGGCGGGTCCGCACCCCTATCCGATGATGGTGCGCGATTTCCAGTCGATCATCGGCCACGAGACGCGCAAGCAGATGCAGGAGGCCGAGGGCCGCCTCCCGGATTCGCTGATCGCGTGCATCGGCGGCGGCTCCAATGCGATGGGTCTGTTCCATCCGTTCCTCGACGATCCCTTGATCGAGATCTTCGGCGTCGAGGCTGCCGGTCACGGACTGACGCAGCTGCATGCCGCTTCGCTCGCCGGCGGGCGTCCCGGCGTACTGCACGGCAACCGCACCTATCTCTTGATGGACGCCGACGGCCAGATTGAGGAAGCGCATTCGATCTCGGCGGGCCTCGACTATCCCGGCATCGGCCCGGAGCACGCCTGGCTGCACGAGACCGGCCGCGTGAAGTACCTCTCGGCGACCGACGAGGAGGCGCTGGCCGCATTCCAGCTGCTGTCGCGGCTCGAGGGCATCATCCCCGCGCTGGAATCGGCGCACGCCATCGCGAAACTGTCCGAGCTCGCACCGCAGCGGCCCAGGGATCACCTGATGGTGGTCAACCTCTCGGGCCGCGGCGACAAGGACGTGCCGCAGGTCGGCGACATCTTGAAGGGCAGGAAGAAGTGACCACCCGTATCGACGCACGTTTCGCCGAGCTGAAGCAGCAGGGCCGCTCCGCCTTCGTCACCTTCGTGATGGCCGGCGATCCCGACGCCAAGACCTCGCTCGACATCCTCAAGGCGCTGCCGAAGGCCGGCGCCGACGTCATCGAGATCGGCATGCCCTTCACCGACCCGATGGCCGATGGCCCGTCGATCCAGGCCGCCGGGCTGCGCGCGCTGAAGGGCGGCATGACGCTGCGCAAGACGCTGGCGATGGTCCGCGACTTCCGCAAGGAGGACAACGCCACGCCGATCGTGCTGATGGGCTACTACAATCCGATCTACATCTACGGCGTCGACAGCTTCCTGGCCGATGCCAAGGCCGCCGGCGTCGACGGCCTGATCATCGTCGACCTGCCGCCGGAGGAAGATACCGAGCTCTGCATCCCCGCGATGAAGGCCGGGCTGAACTTCATCCGGCTGGCGACGCCGACCACCGACGACAAGCGGCTGCCGGCGGTGCTCGCCAACACCTCGGGCTTTGTCTATTACGTCTCGATCACCGGCATCACCGGCGCCGCGACGGCCGATTCGAAGGTGGTCGCGGAAGCCGTGGCCCGCATCAAGCGGCACACCAAGCTGCCGGTCTGCGTCGGCTTCGGCATCCGCACCCCGGAGACGGCGCGCGCGATCGCCGAGAACGCCAACGGCGCGGTGGTCGGCACCGCGATCGTCGATGTGGTGCGTGCCAATCTCGATGCCGAGGGCCGCGCGACGCCGAAGACCGTGAGCGCGGTGGCGGACCTGGTGTCGGCGCTGGCGCAGGGGGTCCGGGGCGCCAAACAGGCCGCTGAATAAGCCACATTTTGCGGCAACAAGGCCGCCGATGGCGGCTTGCCGGGCTCGCCCGGCCCGCCATATATCCAGCTGGTGCGGAACCGATCCGCATTTCGGAGCGAACCATGAATTGGCTCACCAACGTCGTCCGGCCGAAGATCCGCAACATCCTGCGGCGCGAGACGCCGGAGAACCTCTGGATCAAGTGCCCGGATTCCGGGCAGCTCGTGTTCTATAAGGACGTCGAGGCCAACCAGTTCGTGATCCCCGGCTCGAATTACCACATGCGCATGGGCGCGGTGGCGCGACTGAAGTCGATCTTCGACAACGAGACCTGGTTCGACGTCGCGCTGCCCGAGGTGACGGCGGATCCGCTAAAATTCCGCGACGAGCGCAAATATGTCGACCGCATCAAGGATGCCCGCACCAAGACCGGGCTGAACGACGCGATCAAGGTCGGCTACGGCAAGCTCGAGGGCGCCGGCGTCGTGGTCGCGGTGCAGGATTTCGATTTCATGGGCGGCTCGCTCGGCATGGCCGCCGGTGAAGCCATGGTGCGCGGGCTCGAGCTCGCGGTCGAGAAGAAGTCGCCCTTCATCGTGTTCGCCGCATCCGGCGGCGCGCGGATGCAGGAAGGCATCTTGTCGCTGATGCAGATGCCGCGCACCACCGTCGGCGTGCAGATGCTGCGCGAGGCGCGCCAGCCCTACATCGTGGTGCTGACCAATCCGACCACCGGCGGCGTCACCGCGTCCTATGCGATGCTCGGCGACATCCAGATCGCCGAGCCCGGTGCGCTGATCGGCTTTGCCGGCGCGCGCGTGATCGAGCAGACCATCCGCGAGAAGCTGCCGGACGGCTTTCAGCGCGCCGAATATCTGCGCGAGCACGGCATGGTCGACATGGTCGTGCACCGCCACGAGATGAAGGCCACGCTGGCGCGGCTGTGCCGCCTGCTGACCAAGGCGCCGGCGCTCGAATCCGCATCGAAGCCCACGGCACCGGTCATCGAGCCGGCCCAGATCGTCACGGCGCCGGAGACGGTGCCGGCTGCGCCGCACGCGTGACCGCAAGCGCCGTCCCATCGCAAGCCTCGTTCGAGGCGTTGATCGCGCGGATATCGGCGCTGCATCCCAAGCGCATCGATCTCAGCCTCGATCGCATGCGCGGCCTGGTGGAGCGGCTCGATCATCCCGAGCGCAAGCTGCCGCCGGTGATCCATGTCGCCGGCACCAACGGCAAGGGCTCGACCATCGCCTATCTGCGCGCAATCCTCGAGGCATCGGGCCTGCGCGTGCACGTCTTCACCTCGCCCTATCTGGTGCGGATCAACGAATGCTACCGGCTGGGCGCTGTCGGCGGCGGCAAGCTCGTCGGTGACGACGAGCTGCGCGCGACGTTCGAGCACTGCGAGCGCATCAACGCCGGCAATCCCATCACCATCTTCGAGATGGAAACGGCGGTGGCGTTCTGCCTGTTCGCCAAGCATCCTGCCGACGTCGCATTGCTCGAGGTCGGGCTCGGCGGCCGGCTCGATTCGACCAATGTGGTCGAAGCGCCGCTCGCCTCGGTGATCGCGCCGGTGAGCATGGATCACATGGAATTCCTCGGCGACAATCTGACGGCAATCGCCGGCGAGAAGGCCGCAATCATCAAGCGCAAGGTGCCGGTGATCTCGGCCGAGCAGGCGCCGGATGCGATGGCCGTGATCGAGGCGCAGGCGAACCGCATGCGCGCGCCGCTGCACGCTGCCGGCCAGCAATGGCATGTCGGCGTCGAGCGGGGCCGGCTGGTCTATCAGGACGAGCGCGGCCTGCTGGATCTCGCCGCGCCAAAACTGTTCGGCCGGCACCAGTTCGACAATGCTGGCCTTGCGATTGCGACGCTGCGCGCGATCGACGCATTCAAGCTCAACATCGCGGCCTTTGAAGCCGGCATCGTCAATGCGGAATGGCCGGCGCGAATGCAGCGGCTGGTTTCCGGCGCGCTGGTCGGCCAGGGGCCGCAGGGCTCCGAGGTTTGGCTCGACGGCGGGCACAATGCCGAGGGCGGCCGCGTCGCGGCCGCGGCGCTCGGCGATCTCGAGGAGCGCGTGTCGCGGCCGCTGGTCGTGATCGCAGGCATGATGGCCAACAAGGATGCCAACGCATTCCTCGCCAATTTCGCCGGACTGACCCGCCACATCATCGCGGTCCCGGTGCCCGGCCGCGACAACGGCATGGCGCCGGACAGACTAGCCGATGCCGCGCGGGCGCTCGGCATGCGGGTCGAGATCGCTGATGGCGTCGCCGCCGCCTTGCGGCGGCTCGCCGCGCTGGCCTACGAGGTGCCGCCGCGCATCCTGATCACGGGCTCGCTGTATCTTGCCGGTCCCGTGCTTGCGGCCAACGGCACGCCTCCTGCATAACGTCTGTGTTGTAGCCCGGATGCAGCGAAGCGAAATCCGGGAAGCTCGACCGCGGACACAGGGCCCCGGATTACGCTTCGCTCCATCCGGGCTCGGTTTGCGTGAACCTGCGCTCAGGAAACGTTGCGCCTAAGGATGAAACACCATGCGTTTTGCCGCGATCGCCGACGTCCACGGCAACCATCTCGCGCTCGAAGCCGTGCTGTCGGACATCCGCGCGCAGGGCATTTCCGACATCGTCGACCTCGGCGACATGGTGAGCGGGCCGCTCGACGCCCGGCCCACCATCGATACGCTGATGGCGCTCGATGCGGTCCATCTGCTCGGCAATCATGATCGCTACCTGATCGACCGCCCGCATGAGAAAATGGGTTCCTGGGAGCGGCTGACCTATACCCAGCTCGAGCCGCGGCATCTCGACTGGCTGCGCACGCTGCCGGCGAATTCGATCTATCGCGACGAGGTTTTCCTCTGTCACGCAACGCCCCAGGATGACGAGACCTACTGGCTCGAGACGGTGCTGCCGGGCGGCGAAGTCTGCATGTCCTCGCTGGAAGCGATCGAGGCGAGAGCGGCGGGCGTGCCGCAATCGCTGATCCTCTGTGCACACACGCACACTGCGCGCGCCGTGCGGCTTCGCGACGGCCGGCTGATCGTCAATCCCGGCAGCGTCGGCTCGCCCGGCTATCGCGCCGGCAAGCCGCATCCGCATGTCGTGGAGGCCGGTTCGCCCGATGCGCGCTATGCGATCCTCGAGCGGATCGATGGTGGCTGGGACGTAACCTTCCGCCACATCCCCTACGACCACGCGGCAATGGCGGCGCTGGCGCGCCAGCACGGCCAGGCCGAACTCGCCTCGGCGCTGGCGACGGGATGGATACGCTGACTTGCCTAAAGCATGATCCGGAAAAGTGCGAAGCGGTTTTCCCAAAAGATCATGCTCAAACAAAGAGCTAAGGCGCGATGACGATTCAACCTAATCTCATCGCGCTTTAATGGATGTGTGCCTCATCCGAGACGCCGACATGCTCGCGATAGACCATCTCCCAGCCCTTCCAGCCGGTGAACAGCAGGATCAGGACCACGATGAACGATAGCGCGAGACCGGTCGGCACGATGGCGGAGGTGCCGTGCTCGAAGCGCGAATACCAGTTGTACAGCTCGATCAGCACCGCGATGACATTGCCGCCGGCATGCTGCCACGCATCGGAAAGGTTGCGGACCTGATCGTCTCCGAGGAGATCGATCACGCCGGCGACGGCGGCGAGCCCGGCCATGATCAGGCCGATACCAAGCAGCCAGAGTGAGGCGCTGGCCCAGAAGTCAGTGCCCGTCTTCCAGAATGCGAGATCGGCAACGAAGGTCAAAACAAAGCATACGACCGGAAACGGAATAAGCATCGGATGGATAGGATGTCCCGCGACCTGCGCGGTTGATCTGGGGTTCGACATGGATCCCTCCTGAGGGCCATTTGATCCCTCAACATGGACCGCCTGTCCGGGTTCCTATTTCGCTGCAGCGCACCAGCAGTGCCGTTACCCCCGCAACAGCTTCATCGGATCGGCCGCCTTCTGCTTCAGTTGCTCGAACGAGCATTGCTTCGGCGCCTTGTCTGGACGCCAGCGCAGGATCGAGGTGCCGTGGCGGAAACGATCGCCACTGAAATGGTCGTAGCAGACCTCGATCACGAGCTTCGGCTTCAGCGGACACCATTGTGCCGAGCGCTCGGTCGACCATCGGCTCGGACCGCCCGGCGCATTCCCGGTGAAGCCGGGCTTGGCGATCAACGGCTCGAGGCGGTCGGTGAGCGCCGGCTTGTCCTGTTGCCTGATCGCCGAGGTGAAGCCGACATGATGCAACAAGCCGTCGTCGTCATAGAGGCCGAGCAGCAGCGAGCCGACCACGTTGCGGCCGCCGGTCCTGTTGGTGGCGTAGCGAAAGCCGCCGACCACACAGTCGGCGCTCCCAAACCTCTTGATCTTCTGCATGCCGTCGCGATTGCCGGCTTGATAGGGCAGGTCCAGGCGCTTGGCGATCACGCCGTCGAAGCCGCCGCCGGATCGCGCCAGCCATTTCCTCGCAAGCGCGTAGCTTGTCGTCGCCGGGGACAGCCGAAAGCTGGAATTGGACTTCAGTTGCGACCTGGCGATCGCCTCGAGCTGCGGTCGTCGTTCGCTCAAGGGCTGACCGGAAAGCTTCGTCCTGGCTGGCGCGGCCAAGAGATCGAACGCCAGAAACAAGGCCGGCGTTTCCTGTGCGAGCCGCGTCACCCGGCTGGCGGCAGGATGGATGCGCTGCAGGAGATCGTCAAAGGAGAACGTTCGGCCGTGCGGCACCACGATCTCGCCGTCGAGCACGAACGATCTGGCTTTCACGTTCAGCGCCGCGGCGACCAGCTCCGGGAAATAGCGGGCGAGGTCTTCGCCGGATTTCGAGCGCAGGTCGACTTTGTGGCCCTCGCGTTTCAGCAGGCAGCGGAAGCCGTCCCATTTGGGTTCGTACTGCCACTCCTTGCCGCGCGGGATGGCATCGACCGAGCGCGCTTCCATCGCGACGAGCGGCGTGGACCTGGAAGCGGGCTTTTGACGCGGGGAGGGCAAGTGCGGGGACCTTCAAACGCAACACACACGGTCCCAACGCAAACGGCCGGCGAATCCGCCGGCCGTGCACGAATTTATTAATCAGAAGGAGCGGGATCAGACCGCGGCAGTGATCCACTGTTGCAGCTTGGCCTTCGGAGCGGCGCCGACCTGGCGGGACGCCATCTCGCCGCCCTTGAAGATCATCAGGGTCGGGATCGACATCACGCCATACTTCGACGCGGTCTTCGGGCTCTCGTCGACGTTGAGCTTCACGATCTTGACCTTGTCGCCCATCGCGCCGGAAATCTCATCGAGAGCGGGCGCAATCATGCGGCAGGGGCCGCACCACTCGGCCCAGAAGTCGACGACCACCGGCCCGGTCGCCTTAAGCACTTCGGCTTCGAAATCGGCGTCAGAAACCTTGCCAACGGCCATGTGAGTACCTCGTTCGGTTGGGACAAAAGGGCGCGGTTGAGAATCGCGCCCGGGAGCATGAGGCAAACGTATGAATGCCCCCTTGCCGGGTCAAGCTTGCTCACGCCGACATGAACTTATGCCAGGGTGGCGTCCAGCGCGGAGGCGGAAATCTCCATGATTTCAGTCGTTTCGGTCCAGAGCAGGGCGGCCCGCACGGGCAGCTGGGGATAAAGCCTGGCGAGCACCGCACGGTACAGCGCGAGCTGCCGGACATAGCCCCGCGGCGCCTCGGCGGCGGTCCCGGGCGGGGCATGGTTGGTCTTGAAATCGACGATCAGGACGTCGGTCGGCGTCACCACCAGGCGGTCGATCTGGCCCGAGACCAGCGCCTTCGGCTGGCCCGGCCGCTCCAGCCGCCCGACGATCGAGACTTCCGCGCGGCTGCCGGGCGCGAAGACGGCGGCAAAGCGCGGATCGGCGATCAGGCCGAGCACCTGATCCGCGAGCGCGGCCTGCTCCTGTTCGTTCCAGCCATCGGCATTGCGCGCGAGGTAGCCGAGCGCCGCGCTGCGCCGCCGCTCAAGGACGACGTCGGGCAGCGACTGCAGCAGCCGGTGCACCAGCGTGCCGCGTTGCAGGGCGCGAGCACGCAACTGCACCGATTCGCCGGTCCGGATCGGATGGCTGTCGTCATCGGCCGGATCGGACGGACGCAGCATGCTCGCTGCTGATTCCGGTGCGGCCGCAGCACGCAGCCAGGAAGGCAATGCGATCGGCACCGCGGCCGCTGAGGCCGTCGCGCCGGTGAGATCGGTGACGTCATCCGGCCGCGAATAGCGCATCACCTTGCCGCCTGGCGTCTCCAGCTCCTCGAGCTTGAGCCCGGAATTGGCGAGCCCCCTGGTGATCAGATCGTACCAGGACGATTTGCGCACCGTGTTCATGTTGCCCGGCATGCAGCCGCCGACGATCAGCCGGTCGGCGGCGCGGGTCATGGCGACATAGAGCAGGCGGCGATACTCGTCCTCGGTGTCGCCGAGCATCGCCTTGCGTGCCTCGGCGACGCCGGGCGGATCCTCGGCCTTCTTGCCGGCCCACACCACGACGCCGGGCGCGTTCGGCGCGGCGTTGCCCTGCGGCAGATGGATCAGCCGCAGCCGCTGCGTGTCCGACGGCGAGGTCGTGGTGTCGACCAGGAACACCACCGACGCCTCGAGGCCCTTGGCGCCGTGCACGGTCATGACGCGAACCTCGTCGCGCGAAATCTCCATGTCGCGCTTCACCTCGGTGTCGGCGGCGCGCAGCCAGGCGACAAAGCCCTGCAGCGAGGCCGGCGCCTTGCGCTCATAGCTCAGCGCAAGCTCGAGGAATTCGTCGAGCGCGTCGTTGGCCTCATGGCCGAGCCGGCGCAGGATGCGCGCCCGCCCGCCGTCGCCGCCGAGCAGCCAGGCGTAGAACGCGAACGGCGTCTCCTGGGTGAAGCGGCGCTCGCATTGTTCGAGACGCCGCAGCGCGGCCGCGAAGCGCTCATTGGTCGGCGCCTGCGCGGCCAGTGCCTCGCGCAGCGGGCCGCGACGCTGATACGCCAGCTTGAACAAATCGTCGTCGTCGAGGCCGAACAGCGGGCTCTTCAGCGCCACCGCCAGCGCCAGATCGTCCTGCGGCAGCAGCAGCGCGTCGGCGAGGTTCATCAGGTCGATGATCGCGATGTGCTCGGTCAGCTTCAGCCGGTCGGCGCCGGCGACCGGGATGCCCGCGTGCTTCAGCGCCTGGATCACCGCGTCGAACGCGTTGCCGCGCCGCCGCACCAGGATCAGCATGTCGCCGTAGCTGAGCGGCCGCCGCTCGCCGGCGCTGCCGGTCATGGTGCCGCTGGAGACGAGGCGCTTGATCTCGGCCTGGATGCGCCGTGCCAGCTTCACCTCGGGGCTGGTCACCGAGACGCCGTCGAACGGCGCGCGCCAGCCCTCGATGTCCTGGCGATCGTCGGCAACCGCGAGATCCCACAGCTCGATCTGGCTGGGGCCGGCATCGGCCATCGCGTTGTGGATCGGGTAGCCGTTCTCGACCGCATGAATGCTGCGGAAGATGTCCTGCTCGCGGAACACATGGTCGACCGAATGCAGGATCACCGGCCCCGAGCGGAACGAATAGGTGAACGACACCGGGTCGAATTTCAGCCCGGCCTCCTCGAACCGCCGCTTCAGCTCGCGCCGGCGCAGGTCGAATTCGCGCGGCGCCGCGCCCTGGAACGAGAAGATCGACTGCTTCTCGTCGCCGACCGCAAATACCGTGCGCACCAGGCCGTCGCGTGCGCCGGCGCCGGCGGTGAATTCCGAGATGATGTGCGCGACGATGTCCCATTGCCGCGGGCTGGTGTCCTGCGCCTCGTCGATCAGCACGTGATCGACGCCGCGGTCGAGCTTGTAGTGCACCCAGCCCGACGAGACGCGGTCGAGCATCGCCAGCGTCTTGTCGATCAGATCGTCATAGTCGAGCAGGCCGCGTTCCAGCTTCTCGCGCCGGTAGTGCGCGGCGGCCGCGGTCGCGATGTGGATCAGCGCCTCGGTGCGGTCGCGCGCGACCACGGCGCGGCGGCGTTCGATCAAGGGACCGAGCCGATCGATCTCCGCCTCGAACCGATGGCCCGCGACCGAATTCTTCTTGATGAAACTGTTGGTGACGACCGACGCGCGCGGCGCGCGCTCGTCGGTGAGGAATACGCCGAGATATTCGTCGACCTGGGCTGCACCGGTGAAGGTCAGCGCGCTCCGCAGCCGTTCGGCCTGCTTCTGATCCGCCTTGCTGCTGGTGTCGAGGAGCGTCGCCATCTCCTTCCAGCTCGATCGTGGCAGGTTCGGCCCGTCGACGATCTCGCGCTCGACCTCCTCGATGCGAATGTCAGAGGAGACGCCGAGCGCGGCCGACATCTGCGCGGCGGCGGCCGCGGCGTCGCCGGCCGCATCGGTCCAGGCCATGAAGTGGTCGCGGCTGAGGCAGGCCTCGCGGACCACCTCCTTGAAGGTGACGTCGGCGGCATTTGCGATCGCCGTCCGCAGCGCGCGGCCGATGGGACTGTCGGGAATCCGCGACGCTTCGAGGAACACCGCGAGATTGGCGCGCTCCATCATCTCGTTCTGGTCGCGGTCGTCGAGCACGGCGAAGCGTGCCGGCACGTTGGCCTCGAACGGAAACTGCTGCAGCAGGCGGGTGCACAGCGCGTGGATGGTCTGCACCTTCAAGCCGCCGGGCGTCTCCAGCGCGCAGGCAAACAGTTTGCGCGCCTCGCGCCGCAACGTGGCGGAAGGATGGGCAATGCCGGCCTCGCGGATCGCGGCGTCGAGCCCGGCGTCGTCGAGCGTCACCCAGTGGCCGAGCGTCGTGAACACGCGCTCGGCCATGTTTGCCGCGGCGGCCTTGGTGAAGGTGATGCAGAGGATCTTTTCCGGCGGCACGCCCGACAGCAGCAGGCGGATCACGCGCTGCACCAGCACATGGGTCTTGCCCGAGCCGGCATTGGCCGACACGAAGGTCGATGCCTTCGGATCGGACGCACGCGCCTGCGCGTCGCGCACCGCGGGCGGGATCGGACGTGGCGCCTTCACCATTCCTCGATCCCCAGGCCGCCGGCGGCGGACCATTCCTTGATGCGCGCGAGGTCGTCATAGGCGCCGTAGCGGTTCGCCCACATCGAGAGGTTCAGCGAGGTATAGGCCTGCTGCTCGTCGTCGAAGGCGCGGATCAGGGCCTCCAGCTTGCGCCGCGCGCTGTCGGCGGCTTCGTCGGGCGGCTGCGGCGTGTCGCTGGTCTTGATCTTCAGCTCCAGCGAACGCTGCTCGCCCGGCGGGTTGTTGCCGCTCAGCCTGACATAGACGAGGTCGCCGACCGAGGAGTCGGCCGGGATCTCGGCGAAGCCGCCCTCGCGCAGGATCGCCGCTTCCAGCGTGAGCTGCGGCGACAGGCCCATGCGCACCTGCTTGCCGGTCGGCGGCTGGCCGGTCTTGTAGTCGAGGATCGCAAAGCTGCCGTCGTCGCGCCGCTCGATGCGGTCGGCGCGCGCCGAGAGGACGAAGGTCCTGGCAGCGTCGAGCGGGATACCGATCTCGCCGCGGATCTCGGCCTTGATCGCAGCAATATTGCCGCGCCGGGCCTGCTCCCATTCGGCAAACCACCCCGCGATGCGCTGGAAGCGCGGCCACCACAGCGCCCGCGCCTCGGGCCGCTCCATCAGCGGCGCAAAATATTTGCCTCCGATCTCGCGCAGCGTGCGCAGGGTGTCGGCAGGCAGCGCGTCGGCATAGACCTGCGTGAACTCGCCGAGCGCCTCGTGGATCGCCGAGCCGCGATCGGCCGCCGACAGTGGCATGTCGACGGGGTCGAGCGGATCGAGCCGCAGGATGTAGCGCGCATAGATCGTGTAGGGATCGCGCAGCCAGTCCTCGATCGCGGTGACAGACATTTTCAGTGGACGTGCCTCGCGCGGCGGCCGCGGCTCCGGCTGCGGGATCGGCTCGACCTTGTCGGGCCGGTCGAGTTCGGCGGCATATTGCACGTAAGTCTCGCCGGCCGATGTCGCGGCCCTCCAGCGCGCCTCGCCCGCAACGGCTTCGAGCCGATGCAGGAAGCGCGAGGCGACCGCCGGTGCGCCGCCGACTTTTGCGGCGTGGGTGAGGATCACCTCGTCATGGCCGAGCAGCTGCGCAAAGTCGTGCGCGGAAAGGCCGATGCGGCGCTCGGGAAGGTCGAGCCCGAGCTCGTGCCGCATCGGCCGGCTCAGCCACGGATCGACCCGCGGCGCCGGCGGCCAGACGCCCTCGACCAGACCGCCGAGGATGACGCGATCGGATTCGGTGAGACGGGCTTCGAGCTGGCCGAAGATGTTGAGCTGCGCGCGCGCCGCTTCCGGCCGCCGCACCATGCGGTCGGCGAACGCGGTCTGGAACACCTCGGGATAGTCGGCGAGCGGCGTCATCAGCCCGCTCGGCTGCTGCTTGGCGAGCAGCTCGTCGAACGCGGACGCCAGCGACGCACCGGCGCGCTCCTCGAACGCGACAGCAACGCCATTCTGATCGCCGGACAGCGCAATCAGGGCCTCGCGGTGGCGCGCGGCGAGCTCGGCGAAATCATAGGGTTTTGACGACGCCATGCCTTCGAGCGGCGCCAGCGCCGCCTGCAACTTGGCGATCACGTCCTGCGCCCGGTTGAGTTCGTTGTCGCGCAGCCGGGCGCGCGGCTCCATCGCGTGCAGCGACGAGGTCTCGCCGCCGTGCAGCTTGATCAGTTCGGCGCGGAAGCGCGCGAAGTCGCGGGCGAGGCCGGCGGTCCCGGCTTGCGGTCGCGTGCCGCGCAGCAGCGCGATCTCCAGCACCTCGATCGCGCGCCGCAGCGCGCCATGCGAACCGCCGAGCCGGAACAGCGGATGCTTGAGCAGCGCGAGCAATGTCGGCGGCTCCAGCCCCTTGGCCGCAGCCTCCGCGGTCAGGCGGGCGAACACGCCGGCCGGCGTTTCGATCAGCACATCGCCGCCGGAATCGTCGAACTCGAGCTTCCAGCGCGTCAGCGACGCCATCACGCGGCGCGCCAGCGCGCGGTCCGGCGTTACCAACGCGGCCGATTTGCCGAGATGCCGCGCCTCGCGCATCGCCACCGCGATCGCCAGCGCCTCCATTTCCGGATTGGGCGCCTCGACCACGGTGAGGTTGGTCATCCCGGCGGAAATCCGCGCCACGATCTCCGGCCGTTCCAGCCGGTCGTGCCACTGCGCCGTCGCGGTCGAGGGACGCATCGTCTCCGACACCAGCACCTCGCGGCCGAGCGGCGCCGGCTCGGCAAGGCTCTCGACATCGCGACGCTTGATGCCGAAGCGGTCGAGCAAAGCGTGCATCGCGAATTGCGGATGGTTCGACGAGGGCGGCGTTACGAACCTGCCGTCGTCGCCGCGCTCGCCGCCGATCGTGTCCCAGCTGCCCTGGTCGAGATCGGTGTCGAGCCCGGGCAGCACCACGGCACCGTTCGGCAGCTTCGCCACCGCGTGCACGAATTTCGCCGTCGCCGGCATCGAGCCGGTCGAACCGGCGGCGATCACCGGGCCCGCGTGGTGCGCGGTCAGCCGCGCCGCCTCCGCCTCGATCAGGAGATCGCGCCGCGCCGCGGGTTCGATCCGGCCGATCTCCTTGAGGTAGCTGGGCCAGGCGTCGCGCGCGATACGCAGGAAGTCGAGCGAGTGCTGCCAATATTTGTCGAGCTGGTCCGGCACCAGGCGGTCGAGCGCGCGCCAGTCGACGCCGCGCGTCACCATGTCGTCCATCAGCCGCGCCAGATCGCCGGCGAGTTGCAGCGTCGAGGCCGGCCCGCCGACCACCAGCGGCGCCGACACCGGCGTCTTCGCCCAGGCCGCGACAAGATGCGCCAGGGTCAGCCGGCGCTCGAGCTCGCCGAGCCTTGGCGGAATCTCCAGCGGCGCGGCGCCGCCGACGTCCTCGCTTTGGTCGGCGAAGGCGAGCTCGTCCTCATCGATGTCGCCAAGCGCGACGATGCGCGGCAGCACGGCGGCGTCCGACTCGAGCACATCGAGGAAGATTTCCCGCGCCAGCCGCCCGGCGCGGCGGGTCGGCAGATACAGCGTGGCGTTGGCGAGCCTTGCCGGATCGTTCTGCGCCTCGAATCCCGCGACCAGCCGGCCATCGACCAGCGCCGAGATGACGGTCCGCAGGAACGGCGCAGAAACGGGAACACTGAAGACGCGCATGGGCTGCCTGATTCGAATCCGGCGCCAATATAGGGATCGGCGGCCGTCGTTAGCCACCCCTGTCGGAGAACCGTCACCGCTCAATATCGCAATCGGCCGGCGCAGCGATCCGCGGCATCCAGGAACCAGCGCAACGCCGGATCCTGGGCAGCGCGGCTCGTATGGATCAGGTCGATCGCGAAGGCGGGGATGTCGATCGGCGGCGCGACGACGGCAATGTCGGCCAGATGCGTGAAGCGCCGGGCGACGCGCTCGGACATCGTGGCGATCAGATCGGTGCCGGCCACGGCGAACGGGACGGCCACCACATGCGCAAGCGTCATCGCCACTCGTCGTTTCAGTCCATGGCGCGCCAGCAACGCGTCGATCACGCTCGGCAGGCCGTCGCCGCCGGCCGCCGAGAACAGCGCGTGCGGCAGGGTCGCGTAATCTTCCAGACTCAGGCGCTCCGATCGGTTCGTGCGCGCGGTATCGCGGACGCAGACAAAGCGTTCCTCGAATAGCCGGTGCCGGACGCAGCGCGGTGACTCCGGCAGGTGCCCGCCGATCAGCGCATCGAGTTCTCCGCGCTCCAGCTTCGCCAGCGCCACCGTCGCGTCGGTGAGCGGGCGCACGGCAAGGTCAATGCCGGGCGCTTCGACGCGCAGCAGCCGGGTCAGTTCCGGCACCACAACGAGATCGCCGTAGTCGGTCGCGGCGATGGTGATGCGCCGTCGCGCGATGGCCGGATCGAAGCCCTGATCGGGCACCAACGCGCTCCGGATTTGCCGCAGCGCTTCGCCGATCGGCCCGGCCAGCGCCAGCGCCTTTTCGGTCGGCTGCATGCCCGCGCCGGCACGCAGGAACAGTTCGTCGGCAAACAGCGCACGCAGCCTCCGCAACGCGCTGCTCATGGACGGCTGGGCGAGCCCGATGCGCTCGGCCGCCCGGGTGACGTGGCGCTCCTCCATCAGCGCCTCGAAGGCGACCAGCAGGTTGAGATCGATGGCGGCTAAATTCATTGTGGCAATAGTGCATATAACAATAATCGATTTCAACAATGATTTGCTCCGGCCTATGCTCGTTGGCCGGACATGACGACGGGACCCAGGAATTTGGCGAGATTTGCGAGGCTGGTGCCGCGCGGGCCGACACTGCTGATCACCGGCGTGCTGGCGGGATTGGCTTTCCCGGCCTTGGCGGATGGCGTGCGCCCGCTGATGGCGGCGGCGATCTTTGTTCTGGTGCTCGGCACCTTCCTCCAAGTCGACGGGACGGCGTTCCGACGCGCGTTGCGGCGGCCGCTGGTCTGGCTGCTGTTGCCGGCGCTCGCCATGCTGGCGAGCCCGCTTGCAGTCGGCCTTGCCGCGCGCGGCGCCGGCTTTCGACCCGAGCTGATCGTCGCATTGGTGCTGTCGGTGTGTGCGCCGCCGTCGAGCGGCACGGCGGCCGTCGCGCGCATGCTCGGCTTCGACGCGACCATTCCGTTGGCCGTGACGCTGCTGTCGATGGCGCTCGCGCCGGTCACGGTGCCGCTGATCGCCGCGGGATTTGCCGGTCTCGCGCTCGATCCGCTGGCGCTTGCGACGCGGCTGGCGCTGCTGGTCGGCGCCGCCGGCGGTCTGGCGTTGCTGCTGCGCCGTCAGGCCGCTGCACGGTTGACGCAGCATGCACGCATCATCGACGCGCTCGTGCTCGCCTCGCTGCTGCTGTTTGCGATCGCCACCATGGCCGGGGTGCGCGCTCAGATCGAAGCGCAACCGGCCGCCGCGTTCACCTGCGTCGGCCTTGCTTTCGCCTGCAATCTCGCCCTGCAATTGTGTGGCGCGCTGCTCACGCCGGGCAATCTGGCTGCACGGCTGACCAGCGGCCTCATTCTCGGCAACCGCAATGTCGGACTGGTCTGGTCGGCGATGGGCGCTGCGGTGTCGCCGATGACGGCCTTGTTCTTCGCCGCGACGCAGTTTCCGATCTATATGACGCCGCGGCTGATCGAGATGCTTGTTCGCCGCGAGCGCAAGGAGAATGCCTCACCATGAGCGCGACGATCCTGACCGAAGACCTCGCCGTCCGCTTCGCGCGCATCGCGCTCGGCCATGTCACGCGCGAATATCCGAACAAGCCGGATCACGCGCTGGCGGGGCCGCAGGATGCGCGCACGCCGCGCGAGCTGCATCCGGTGTTCTTCGGCAGCTACGACTGGCACTCCTGCGTCCACAGCTACTGGATGCTTGCCCGGCTGCTGCGCCGCTATCCCTCATCGGAGGCGGCGGACGATATCCACGCGCTGTTCGACGCGCAGTTTGTTGCTGAGAAGATCGCGGCCGAATGCAGCTATCTCGCCACCCCGACCGCGCGCGGCTTCAAACGGCCTTACGGCTGGGGCTGGCTGTTGAAGCTTGCGGCAGAGCTCTCGCTCCTCGAGAACACCAACTGGCGCGAGCGGATCGCTCCGCTTGCCGGGATTTTCGCACAGCGTTTCCGCGATTTCCTGCCGCTCGCCACCTATCCGGTGCGGGTCGGCACCCATTTCAACACCGCGTTCGGGCTGCGCATGGCGGCCGACTACGCCGCAGTGACACAGGACGATGCGTTCGGTGCGCTGTTGCGCGACACGGCGCTGCGCTGGTACGGCGCCGATCAGGACTGCCCCGCCTGGGGTGAGCCGAGCGGCGACGACTTCCAGTCGTCCGCGCTGATCGAAGCGGAGTGCATGCGCCGGCTGCTGGCGCCGGGCGACTTCCTGCCCTGGTTCGACCGCTTCCTGCCGCGGCTCGAACTGCGCGAACCAGCAACCCTGTTCCGGCCCGCCACGGTCACCGATCGCACGGATGGCAAGCTGGCGCATCTCGACGGGCTCAATCTCAGCCGCGCATGGTGCTGGCGTTCGCTGGCCGGCACGTTGCCGGCGGCCGATGCCCGTCGTCCGATCCTGCAGGATGCCGCGCGCCGTCATCTCGACGCCGGCCTGCCGCATATCGCCGGCGACTATATGGGCGAACACTGGCTTGCAAGCTTCGCGGTGCTCGCGATCGACGCCGAGGGCTGACGACGACGGGTGCCGCCTACGCGACGCTTTCCAGGTAGGCTTCTTCCGCGGCCTGGATCGCGTCTGGAGTCCCGACATGCATCCAGACGCCGTCGAGGCGCAGGCCGAACAGCCGCTCCTGCTCGTTGGCGCGATCGAACATCTTGGTCAGCGAGAACTCACCGGCCGGCGCGTCGGCGAACAGCGCAGGCGACATGATCGCGGCGCCGGCATAGACGAACGGCACCACCTGGTGCTCGCGCCGCTTGCGCAACGCGCCATCCGGCAACATCGAATAGTCTCCGCGCCCGCCATAGCCGATGCTCGTAGCGGTCGGCGCCATCAGCAGCAGGATATCCATCCGCGCGGGATCGAAGGTTTCCGCGAGCCGCGCCAGATTGGAGCGCACGCCGTCGATCCACATCGTGTCCGCGTTCAGATGATAGAACGGCGCATCGCCGAGCAGCGGCAGTGCCTTCACCACCGCGCCACCAGTGCCGAGCACCTGGTCGCGCTCGTCGGAGATGATCACGCGCGGACGGCTGCGGGTCTTGACGTGCTCGATGATCTGGTCGGGCAAATAGTGCACGTTCACGACGGCTTCGCTGACGCCGGCGCCGGCGAGCTTGTCGAGCACATGGTCGAGCAGCGGCTGGCCGGCGACGCTGACCAGCGGCTTCGGCATCGTGTTGGTCAGGGGGCGCATGCGCACGCCGAGGCCCGCAGCGAGCACCATGGCTTTATGGGGAGTGACGGGCATCTTCCGGATATTCTCGGTCATCATCTCTCATGCGCCGATCATATCACGGCGATTCGGCAAGCACATCAATCAGACGCCATAGTCACGAGACATGACGGCCGTAAGACGGCAATGACGACCCTGGCCTAGACGTCGGCAGCTTGCGTGCCGCGTCTGGCGGTTTTCTTCTTCTTGTCGCCTTGTTTGAGAAAGTTGACGCCGATCTGGTCGCCATTGACCCATGCCAGCTCGCAGCGGCGATAGGCCAATCCTGTGGACGACAGCAGCAGAAAAAACTCCTTCAGGTTCAGGCCCTCGACCGAGCCGTCGACGGAGAGCTTGGCGCCCGTCTCCGACACGTCTTCCATGGTGCAGTCGCGCCGCCAGGTGCCGTCGATGCCCATCATGTGCGCCGCTATGCCGCGCTCAAACGTGACACGATCGCCCTTGCGTCGTTCCGTCCCCATCGTGTGGTCCCGCTCCAGATCCGGCCGCGCCATGGATCAGGTGCGGGCTCGGCAACCTTAGGGGACCCGAGGCTAATAACCCGTAAACTACGGTACTGGAGGAGGGACGTTGGCTGTGTACCAGATGCGGAAGCTGGTCAGCGCCGGATGCGCCAGCGACCGCTCGAGATAGGTCCAGATCCGCGGCTGGTGCTTGAGATATTGCGGCTTGCCGTCGCGGCGGTTGAGCCGCGCAAAGGTGCCGAGCAGGCGGGTGTTGCGCTGCGCCGACATGATCGCATAGAGCTCGGCGAAGCCGGCCGGATCGAAGCCCTCATCGGTCGCGCGCCGCGCCTTGATGTAGCGGGTCAATAGCGACAACTCGAGCTGCTCGGGCACATCGATCCGGGCATCCTGCAGCAGCGACACCACGTCATAGGCTGCGGGGCCGAGCAGCGCGTCCTGGAAATCGATGATGCCGACGCGCAGGATGCCGGTGCGTTCGGCAAGCCAGATGATGTTCGGCGAATGGAAGTCGCGGATCACCCAGGTCCGCGGCGCGGCTGCGGGCTTCTCCAGCAGGCCGCGCCACATCCCGAGAAATTCGGCGCGAAGCTCCTCGCTCGGCTGCACGCCGCGGTCGGGCAGGTACCATTCAAGCATTAGCCCGATCTCGATCAGCCAGGCGTCGATGTCGAACACCGGGATGTCGTAGCTCTCGTCTGACGTCAGCGGCAATTGCTCCGGCAGCACCTCGCGGTGCAGTGCCGCCAGCATGTCGACGGCGGCCTCGTAACGCTCGGCGATCGGCTGCGGTGGATCGCCATCGATGACGCTTTCGGCGCCGAAATCCTCGGTGATGAGGAAGCCGGATCCGAGATCGATGTGGCGGATCGCGGGCGCGGAGAAACCATGCTTGCGCAGGCCGTTTCCGATCGCGACGAACGGCCTGACGTCTTCGGCGAGATGCACCGCTGCGCTATAGGACTGGCCGCTGTAGATCGCCGGGCCGTCGGGACGGCGCGGCGAGTTCATCAGGATGACGGTGCCGTCGTCGTTGCGCAGCCGTGCATAGGAGCGTGTCGAGGCATCGCCCGGCATGCGTTCGCGCCGGGCATTGAGAAAGCCCGCGCGATCGAGGAACTGGCGCAGCTCGTTGAGTCGCGCGACCTTCGCTGCGCCCTTGCCATGGCCGGTGATCTCGGCCGCGCGTGCCGCCGATCCGAGCGCCGGGCGATGGCTGAATGCGATATCGATGCGGTTGGCGGGCATCGCGTCGGGCGCGCGCTCCGGCCACTCGATCAGCGCCACGACGTCGTCGGGCAGCGGCGACAGCCCGATCTCCTCGAGCTCGCTGGCGTCGTTGATGCGGTAGAGGTCGGCATGGACGAGCGGAAACGACGGCAGCTCGTAGCTCTGCGCCAGGGTGAAGGTCGGGCTCGGCACCTCCAGCGCGTCGTCGGCGGCGAGGTAACGGATCAACGCGCGCGCGGGCCGTGGTCTTGCCGGCGCCGAGGTCGCCGGACAGCGTGATGACGTCGCCGGAGCCGATCAGCAGCGCGAGGTCGGCCATCAGCTCTGCTGTCGCGGTCTCGTTCGCGAGTGCCACCGAGAATGTCGAGGTCGCCGTCATTCAGCAGCGTTGCGATGTGCGGTCTGGTCGATCGGGAAGTCGCAGGTCACGGTCGTGCCGCGGCCTACGGTCGAATCGACCCGCACCCGTCCGCCATGCAGTTCGACGAAGGAGCGGACCAGCGACAGGCCGAGCCCCGCGCCGCGATGCCGCGAGCCGTGGGAATGGCTCTCGAACCAGTTGAACACCTTGTCGCGCATCTCGGCCGGAATGCCGGGGCCGGCATCGGTCACCGCAAACACCACGCTGTGCTCGGTGCGGTGCGCGCTGATCGTGACGGTGGCATCGTGCGGCGAGAAGCCGACCGCGTTGGCGAGCAGATTATACAGCACCTGCACCACGCGCCGCTCGTCGCCGACGAAGGCGCCGATGTCGGGCTCGATATCGACCTTCAGCGTGATGCGGTCGGTCGCGAGACGATCCTGGATGCCTTCGGCGGCGGCCTCGATCGCCTGGCCGATATTGACCGGGCCGAGCTCGAGCTTCATCGCGCCGGCGTCGATGGTGGCGAGATCGAGAATGTTGTTGGTCAGCGCCAGCAGCGCGTTGGTCGATTTGGTGACGTAGTCGAGATATTCGGCCTGCTTCGGCGTCAGCGGTCCGGTCGAGGGATCGCTGAGGAAATGCGCGAAGCCGATGATGGTGGTGAGCGGGGCGCGCAGCTCGTAGGAGACGTGGTGGACGAAATCCACCTTCATCTGGTCGGCGGCTTCCAGCGCCTCGTTGCGCTCGCGCAGCGCCCGCTCGACATTTTCGGTGTCGGTGATGTCCTGGAAGGCGAGCAGGGTCTTGCCGTCGGGCAGCGGGATGGTCATGCAATTCAGCACGCTGCCGTCCTTGCGCTCGAGCTTGAGCGCGACCTGGGCGCGGTTCTCGATCGCGGTGATCGATTCGCGCAGCGTGCGCCAGGTCAGGGCGTCGTCGAACAGCGGCCGGCACAGCGCTTCCACTGCCTCGATATGCGGCTCGCCCTGCAGCGCGTCGGCCGGCAGCTTCCACATCTTGGCGAACGGCGGGTTGAACAGTTCGGCGCGTCCGTTGCTGCCGAACACCGCGACCGCTTCGCCGAGATTGTCCAGGGTCTCGCGCTGCACCCGGGTCAGGCGGTCGTAGCGGCGCGCGAGGTCGAGGCTCTCGGTGACGTTGTCGAACAGATAGGTGACGCCACCCTCGAGGTTCGGCGTGGTGACGACGCTGATGGCGCGGCCGTCGGGCAGGAACCAGGTATAGGTCTCGGATTCGACCGCGCGATAGGCCTCGTGCAGCTTGGCCTTCCAGGCGCGGAAGTCCGGCTGCTCGGGCAGCTTGCGGTTGGCGCGGAGCCGGTCGAGCACGCTGGAATCGTCGGGGTTGCCGTCGAGGAAGGCCTGGTCGAGGCTCCACAGCCGCCGATAGGACTCGTTGTAGAAGGTGAGCCGCCGGTCGGTATCGAATACCGCGACGCCCGAGGACAATTGGTCGAGGGTGCGCCGGTGCGCTTCGACCATCCGCGCGATCGCCGCGCGCAGCGCCGCAGCTTCGCTGGCGTCGATCGCAATGCCGGCGCTGCCGCCGGAGAGCTTGAGCGCCTGCACGTCGTAGATCCGCCGCTCGCCGCTGACCACGATCGGCAGCCGCGCGGCATAATTGGCATTGTCGTTGAGCGCGCGGGTCAGCTCGCCGCGCTGGTCGCTTTCGAGCAGTTCGAGATTGCGCTGCAGCGCGTCCGACACGCTCTTGCCTTCGGTGGCGCGGACATAGGCCGCGTTGGCATAGCGCAGATTGCCCTCGAGGCTCTTGGCCCAGATCGGCCATGGCGCGGCGGCGGCGAAATCGCGCAGCAGCTCGGTTTCCTCCTGCAGCGTCTTGAAGCGCAGGTTGGACTCGGCGAGCTCGCGGCGCAGCCCGCCGAGCTCGCGGATCCGCACGATGGCCTGGCCGCCGATCGCGCGGCCCATCGCCTCGATGGCGCGGCCGGCCGAGGTCGAGAGGTTGAGCAGGAATGCCTCGCCCTTCTCGCGCAGCGCATCGACCGCGTGATCCATCTGCAGCGCCGGCTCGGGCGGCAGCCAGGTTCCGAAGGCGAGGACGCGTTGCGGCGAGCCTTCCTGCGACATCACCAGCGAGATGTCGCCCGAGATCTGCGGCCGGTTGTCACCCGCGGCCCAGGAGATCAGGACCTGCGGCTCGACGAACAGCAGCGCGCGCAGCCGGTCCGATTGCGCCTGCAGGTCCGAGATCTCGGACTGCAACTGCTCCTCGTTCCTCGTCGCGCGCACGCGGGTGCGCATCAAGAGGATCGCGGCGACGGCCGAGAAGCCGACCAGCGCAAGCGACGTCGCGAGGACCGCGACCTCCTGGTGATTGAAGCCGAAATGATCTGACATCGCCTGGGCGACCGGGCTCTCGGCGGCAAACGAGGCGCGGGCCGGCAGCAATGCGGTGATGGCGAGCCCAATCATGCCGTCGCGCGCCAGTGAGGTGCATGACAGCAGGGTTCGACGCATTGCCGCGACTACGCCCGACATATGTTGCCCCAGAACGCACAAACCCCAGGCATGATCCGGAAAAGAGGAGACCGGTGTTCCCTCACGGCAAACGTACAACGTTTGTCCGCCGATCATGCCCAAGCAGGACCAGTCAGCCCGACGAAGACCCCCCGTCGTGCTCGAATCAAAACAGAATAGTCCCAACGGGACTCGGCGAGTAAGAGTCCAGACCGTGAACGCAGAATCCCCTGTGAAAAAATGCGGCCGGGTGGGGCGGATTTTACGCGAATTGACTCCGTAATCGTGCGGGGAGCGCACGAAGCGTGATCTCCCGAGGCTCGTCCGCACACTGCGCGCGCTAGCGTCCGGTCGAGCCGAAGCCGCCGCTGCCGCGCCCGGTCGCCGGCAGCACGTCGACCGGAACCAGCTCGGCCCGTGTGACCGGCGCGATCACCATCTGCGCGATGCGCTCGCCGCGCCGGATCGAAAACACCTCGTGGCCGTGATTGATCAGCAGCACGTTGATCTCGCCGCGATAGTCGGCGTCGATCGTGCCGGGCGAGTTCAGCACCGTGACGCCGTATTTGGCGGCAAGGCCGGAGCGCGGCCGCACCTGCGCCTCGTAGCCCGGCGGCAGCGCGATCGTCAGTCCGGTCGGAACCATCTCGTAGCGGCCCGGCAGCAGCAGCAGCGGCGCCGACCGCGGCACCGCCGCCAGCAGGTCGAGGCCGGCCGCGTCGGCGGTCTGATAGATCGGCAGCAGGAGATCTGCGCCATGCGGCAATTGGTGGACTTCGACCTTGATGGTGGCGCTCACGATGCGGTTCCTACGGCTCTTGCGATGCGCGACACCAGCGCGGTCGCGACTTCCTCCTTGGTCATGACAGGCCAGGAGTCGACGGTGACGTCCTTGCCCTCGCGCGAAAGCAGGTGAACGGTGTTGCGGTCGCCGCCCATCACCCCGGTCGCCGGCGAGACGTCGTTGGCGACGATCCAGTCGCAGCCCTTGCGCGCGAACTTCGCCTTGGCGTTCTCGATCAGATGCTCGGTCTCGGCGGCGAAGCCGATCACCAGCGGCGGCCGCTGCTCCTTCAGCTTGGAAATTGTCGCGAGGATGTCGGGGTTCTCGACCAGCTGCAGCGGCGGCATGCCGGCCGCGGTCTTCTTCAGCTTCTGGCTGCCTTCGGTTGCGACCCGCCAGTCCGCGACCGCGGCGGCGAAGATCGCGACGTCGACCGGCAGCGCGGCCTCGACCCGGTGCAGCATGTCGCGCGCGGACTCCACGCGCATCACCGAGATGCCCTGGGGGTCGTCGAGCTCGACCGGTCCGGTCACCAGCACGACTTCGGCGCCGGCGGCGCGCGCGGCGGCGGCAATGGCAAAGCCCTGCTTGCCGGACGAGCGGTTGGCGATGTAGCGGACCGGATCGATCGCCTCATGGGTCGGGCCCGCAGTGATCAGCACCCGCTTGCCGGCCAGCGGACGCGGCTGCGGCGGGCGCAGCATGCGGTCAGCAGCGGCGGCGATCTCGGTCGGCTCGGCCATCCGCCCGACGCCGGCCTCGCCGGCTTCCGCCATCTCGCCCGCGTTGGGGCCCACGGTATGGACGCCGTCGCGGCGGAGCTGCAGCACGTTGCGGCGGGTGGCCGGATTGTTCCACATCAGCGGGTTCATCGCCGGCGCCAGCAGGATCGGCCGGTTGGCCGCCAGCAAGGTGGCGGTGGCGAGGTCGTCGGCATGGCCCTGCGCCATCTTGGCCATCAGGTCGGCGGTCGCGGGCGCCACCACGATCAGGTCGCAGTCTCGCGCCAGCCGGATATGGCCGGCGTCGAACTCGCTCTCGGCGTCGAACAGGTCGGTGTAGACGCGCTCATGCGACAGCGCACTGGCGGCGAGCGGGGTGACGAACTGCTGGGCCGCCTTGGTCAGCACGCAGCGGACCTGGATGTGCCGCTCCTTGAGCCGCCGGATCAAATCCAGCGCCTTGTAGGCCGCAATCCCTCCGCCGATGATCAGGGTGACGCGCGGCTCTCCTGCCGCGCTGGCGGCCCGTGGAACAGGGGCGACAGCCGTCGCGGAACCCGCCCCAAGCGTCTCTGCGGGCCCCGTACCGCCGTCCGCGAGGTCCCGGAGGATCACCCGGACCTCCTCCTCGACTGAGCGGCCGTTCCTGGCGGAGCGCAGCCGCAGATAGGCCTTCAGCGTATCGTCGAGTTTGCGGATGGTCAGGCTGGCCATGGCGTGCCCTCAGGCATCATGCTCAATCAAGTGTGATAGCGATGCTATCACATGGTGCATGCATTGCAATCAGTGCGCCCGGATGGCGAAAAAGATCGCGATGGAGGCGATCGCAATGACCCAGAGGCCGACGGTCTGCACCCGCGCCTTGCGGGCCTCGGCGCGGGCCATTTCGTCGATCGAGTCCGACGACAGCATGTGGCCCTCCCGCGTCATGGTCTCCAGCTGCTCGAGCACGGTCACGGCGCGGCTGGCGATCGACGGCAGGTTGGCGAGGATGCGGCCGAGCTCGCCCGCGCCCGATAGCGCACCCTGGATGCGGCCGGCCGGGCCGAGATTCTGCGTGATCCATTCGCGCACCACGGGGTCGGCGATCTTCCAGATGTCGAGCTTCGGGTCGAAGCCCCGCGCCACGCCCTCGACCACCACCATGGTCTTCTGCAGCAGGATCAGCTCGGGGCGCGTCTGCATGTCGAACAGGCCGGTGACCTCGAGCAGAAGCGTGAGCAGCTTCGCCATCGAGATTTCCTCGGCGGTGCGGTTGTGGATCGGCTCGCCGATCGCGCGGATCGCTTGCGCGAAATTCTCCACCGAATGGTGGCCCGGCACGTAGCCGGCCTCGAAATGCACCTCGGCGACGCGGCGATAGTCGCGGGTGATGAAGCCGAGCAGGATCTCGGCCAGGAAGCGCCGTTCCTTCAGCCCGAGCCGTCCCATGATGCCGAAATCCACGGCGACGAGCCGGCCGGCCTCGTCGAGGAACAGATTGCCGGGATGCATGTCGGCATGGAAGAAGCCGTCGCGCAGCGCGTGGCGCAGGAAGCTCTGGATCACCTTGCGGCCGAGATCGGGCAAATCGACCTTGGCCTGCGCCAGCCGGACGTGATCGTTCAGCGCGATGCCGTCGATCCACTCCATCGTCAACACGCTGTGCGCGGTGCGATCCCAATCCACCGCGGGGACGCGGAAGTCCGGATCGTCGCGGGTGTTCTCGGCCATTTCGGACAGCGCGGCCGCCTCGAGCCGCAGGTCCATCTCCATCGCGACCGAGCGCGACATCGTGTTGATGACCTCGATCAGCCTCAAGCGCCGCGCCTCGGCGGAATGCGCCTCGGCCTTGTGCGCGACAAAGAAGAAGTCGCTGAGGTCGCGGCGGAAGCGCGCGGCGACACTGGGCCGGAGCACCTTGACCGCAACCTGCTGCCGGACGCCGTCGCGCTCGATTTCGCCGCGATGCACCTGCGCGATCGAGGCTGCGGCAACCGCAGGGCCCAGATGCACAAAGGCCTGCGCCAGCGGCCGTTCCAGCGACTGCGTGATGACGGTTTCGGCCGCCTCCTGCGCGAACGGCGGCAGCCGGTCTTGCAGGCTTTCGAGATCGCGCGCCATCGCCACGCCGACCACGTCGGGGCGGGTGGCGAGGAATTGCCCGAGCTTGAGATAGGCGGGTCCGAGCCGCGTCAGTGCGCGCGACAACCGCGGACCTGACTTGGCCGAGCGGCGCTCGATCAGCCGCGCCAGCTTCAGCGCGAGCTGCCCGGGCGGCGGCACCAGCGCGGGATCGACGACGCCGAACACGCCCTCGCGCGCAAACACGAAACCGGCGCGGGCGAGGCGCGTGATGTGGGTCAGTGCAGAGATCACAAACGCCAGCCCGAATGCAGCGCCACGATGCCGCCGGAGAGGCTCTGCCACTTCACGCGGGCAAAGCCGGCGGCGCCGATCATCTCGGCGAACGCGTTCGGCCGCGGGAATTTGCGGATCGACTCGACGAGATATTGATAGGACTCGGCGTCACCGGTGACGGCGCGGCCGAGCGGCGGGATCACCTTGAAGGAAAACAGATCGTAGATCTTGTCGAGGCCGGGCACGTCGACGGTGGAGAATTCCAGGCACAGGAAGCGGCTGCCCGGCTTGAGCACGCGATAGGCCTCGCGCAGCGCGAGGTCGATCTGCGGCACGTTGCGGATGCCGAACGCGATGGTGTAGGCGTCGAACGCGCGGTCGGCAAAACCCAGCGTTTCGGCATTGCCCTCGACGAACGACACGCGGTCATCGAGGTGCTGCTTCGCGGCACGCTCGCGGCCGACGGCGAGCATATCGGCATTGATGTCGCAGACCGTGGCATGAAAGCCCGCGCCCGCGGTCTTGGCGGCCCGGAACGCGATGTCGCCGGTGCCGCCGGCGACGTCGAGCAGCGCGAACGGCCGGTCGCCCTTCGGCGGATCGAGCGTCGTGATCATGACGTCCTTCCAGGCCCGGTGCAGGCCCGCCGACATCAGATCGTTCATCAGGTCGTAGCGGGATGCCACGCTGTGAAACACGTCGTTCACCAGCGTCTGCTTCTCGCCCAGGGGCACGTCCCTGAAGCCGAAATGGGTGGTTTGATCCGGCCGATCCATCAACTCATACTCTTACCTTTTGGTCGCGTTTTCTTCACGCGAACCGGTGCCCATCCCGTATCAAGTACGGGACAGGCTTCGCTCGAAAACGCTCCAGCCAGACCATAGCGCGGCGGCCGCAATGGCGCTATCACGTCACTTCCAAAAGGTGAATGCCTGCTATGCCGGAATTACCCGAAGTCGAGACCGTCCGCCGCGGCCTGCAGCCGGCCATGGAGGGGTCCAAGATCCTCAAGGCCGAGGCCCGCCGCAAGGATTTGCGGTTTCCGTTTCAAAAAGACTTTATCGCCCGGCTCGAGGGCCGGACCATCACCGGGCTCGGCCGCCGTGCCAAATATCTGATGGCCGACCTGAACTCCGGCGACGTGCTGCTGATGCATCTGGGCATGTCGGGCTCGTTCCGCGTGCTGAAGCAGGACGGCGCGGCGACGCCGGGGCAATTCCGCCATCCGCGCAGCGAGGATCGCGCGCATGATCACGTCGTGTTCCACATGTCGTCGGGCGCGGCCGTCGTCTTCAACGATCCGCGGCGCTTCGGCTACATGAAGATCATCGCACGCAACGCGATCGAGGATGAACCGCTGCTGAAAGGGCTCGGTCCCGAGCCGCTCGGCAACGAGTTCGACGCCGCGATGCTGGCGCGCTCCTGCCACAACAAGAAGACCAGCCTGAAGGCCGCGCTGCTCGATCAGCGCGTGGTGGCGGGACTTGGCAACATCTATGTCTGCGAGGCGCTGTTTCGTTCGCATCTGTCGCCGCGGCGATTGGCCGCGACGCTTGCGACCAAGTCCGGACAACGCAAGGGCGTTGCCGGGGGCGAGCCGACCGACCACGCCAGGCGGCTGGTCGACGCGATCCATTCGGTGCTCAACCAGGCGATCAAGGCCGGCGGCTCCTCGATCAGCGACCATCGATTGACCAACGGCGATCTCGGTTATTTCCAGCATTCGTTCCAGGTCTATGACCGCGAGGGCGAGACGTGCCGTACGTCGGGCTGCGAAGGTATTGTCAGGCGTTTCACCCAGAACGGCCGTTCGACGTTCTGGTGCCCGAAGTGCCAGAAGTAACATGTTCGAGACCCCGCGCATCGAGACGCAGCGCCTGATCCTGCGGCCGCTTGCGCTGTCGGATGCCGCGGCGATCCAGCGTCACTTCAACAATTGGAACGTGATCAAGACTCTCGCCACGGTGGTGCCGTGGCCTTATCCCGGCGACGGCGCGGAAAGCTTTATCAGGCGGGAGCTCGACAAGATCGCGGCCGGCGAGGAAAGCTATCAATGGGTGCTGGTGTTGCGTGCCGGCGATGGCGAGGCGATCGGCAACATCAATTTCCGGCCGCGCGCGGACGGCCGCAAGGGCAATCGCGGATTCTGGCTCGCCGAGCCGTATTGGAATCAGGGCCTGATGACGGAGGCGATCGCGGCGGTGAACGATTTCGCCTTCCTGACGCTTGGCCTCGATCACTTCCATGTCTGCAACGCGCCGTCCAATGTCGCCTCGCGCCGGGTCAAGCAGAAGACCGGAGCCGAATTCGTCGGCTTCGTCGAGCTTGCGCACCATAACGGCGAATCCAGAGCGGAGAAATGGAAGGTGACGCGCGAGACCTGGTTGCGCGATCGCGCGAAGCCGTGACCTTATCTGCGAATACCGCCGCGAGGAAAATCGCGGCGCCTTGACCGTGCACGCGCGGCCGGAGAACATGGCTCCGATCGCTCCATCAAGAACGAGAACACAATGGCGATGAACGGCATGTCGATGAATGACGCCTGGCGCGACCGCGCCGCGACAAGTTTTCAATGCGAGAAGCAACCGGCCACCAGCAGCCGCGGCATGGTGGTGAGCAATCATCCGCTGGCATCGAGCGCGGGCGCCGAGATGCTGGCTGCCGGCGGCAATGCGATCGATGCGGCAATCGCCACCTTGTTCACGCTGACCGTGGTCGAGCCGATGATGGTCGGCATCATCGGCGGCGGCATGGCGCATATTCGCCTCGCCGACGGCAGCCATCGCTTCATCGATGGCCAAAGCACCGTGCCGCAGGCGGTGCGGCCGGATACCTATACCTCGAAGCCCGGTTCGGCGCACGACGTGTTCGACACCGTCGGCGACGAGAATTTGAACGGGCCGAAAGCGGTCGCGGTGCCGGGCTCGCTGAAGGCCTGGTGCGAGACGCTGCGCCGCTTCGGCACCATGAGTCTTGCCGACGTGATGCAGCCCGCGATCAAGCACGCCGCGCGCGGCTATGCGGCGACGCCCTACTTGCATGAATGCATCACCGATGGCGCCGAGGAGATGCTGAAGGACAAGCCGATCTCGGCGATCTATCTGCCTGATGGCACGCCGCTGAAGCCCGGCGAGCGCGTGGTGCAGGCGGAATATGCCGAGACGCTGAAATACATCGCCGATCATGGCGACAACGCGCTCTACCAGGGGCCGCTCGGCGACATCCTGGTCGACTACATGAAGAAGAACGGCGGCTTCATCGCGCAACAGGATCTCGCGACCTACAAGACCGTCGAGCGGCAGCCGATCCGCTGCGACTACCGCGGCTGGGAAATCCTCGGGCCTCCGCCCCCGGCGGCATCGGGCGTGCACATCACGCAGATGCTCAACATCCTCGAAGGCTATGACATTGCGCGGCTCGGCTTCGGCACGACCGAGACGATCCACTATCTCGCCGAGGTGCTGAAGATCGCCTTCGCCGACCGCGCGGCCGCGAGCGGCGATCCCGCCTATATCAACGTGCCGGTGGAGCGGCTGACCTCGAAGGCCTATGCCGAGGAGCGACGCCGCGCGATCGATCCCGCCGCTGCACAAGCCTGGAGCGCCGGCGTCACCCAGCTCGAAAGCGCGCACACCACGCACATGACCGCGGCGGATGCGATGGGCAATGTGGTCGCGACCACCCAGACCATCAACAATCTGTTCGGCGCCAAGATCCTGATCCCCGGTCTCGGCACCGTGCCGAACAACTACATGAATCTGTTCGATCCGCGGCCGGGGCACGCGCTGTCGCTGGCCGCCGGCAAGCGGGTCACCACCTCGATGTCGCCGATGATGGCGCTGCGCGACGGCAAGCTCGCTTACGCACTCGGCCTGCCCGGCGGCAAGCGCATCTTCCCGAGCGCGATGCAGGCGCTGATCAATCTGATCGACCACGGCATGAGCCTGCAGGAGGCGGTCGAAGCGCCGCGGGTCTGGACCGAGGGCAATGCGCTGGAGGTCGAGCAGGCGGTGCCGGAGACCGTCCGCACCGCGCTATCAGCCAAGGGCCACAGAGTGCAGGTCGTGCCGACGGTGGCCGGCGGCATGAACGCGATCCAGTTCCACGCGGACGGCACGATGTCGGGCGCAGCCTGCTGGCGCGCCGACGGCACTCCGGTCGGCATTGCCGGTGGCCTCGCCCGCGCCGGGGTGCGGTTTGCGTTGAGGTGACGCCGACTACGCTGTTTGACAGGTTGAACCGAGAACCATCCTCAACGTCGTCCTGGCGAAAGCCAGGACCCATTACCCCAAATCTCATTGTTGTGCGACGCCGGGGCCGCGATCCGGTTTCATCGCTGAATGCGGTGGTTATGGGTCCTGGCTTTCGCCAGGACGACGTATGGGAAGAGCCGTGGTGAATCACAGGAGTCTCTGGAATGCCTGATCGTCCGCCGTAGCCTGTCATCGGGCGCGCGTTCGCGCGACCCGGTGGCGGACGATGACACCGCGTGTTTGAAATCTTGAATCGAGAGCATCCCCATCGTCGTCCCGGCGAAAGCCGGGACCCATAACCACAGCCCGTCATTGTTGCGCGCTGCTGAAACGACGAGTCTCGCCTACAACGCCCGCTGCGGCGTATGGGTCCCGGCCTGCGCCGGGACGACGAAATGGACAGAACCCGGGCTGCTCTGCCGGATCACCCGCATGCGCGGGCGACGGCTTGAATTATTTCCTGACGCAGATCACGCGGACCACGGCGGCCATGGCGTCCGCCGAGTCGCCCGACGCGGTGACGCCGTGCGCCTTCAGGAAGCTGCGCACCGTGTCGGCCGGCACCAGCGCGGCCTGCGCCGGCGGCGCCGCGTTTGCGGGGCCCGCAACGATCACGGGCTTCAGCACCGCGATGCCGGCAAACCTGCCGCCGCCGTCGAGCGCCGCCGCGCCGGAGAACCCGAGCGCCGGCGCCGGTGACAGCGCCTGATCGCCGCCGCCGGTCTGCGCGACCGAAGCCTTCACGCTGCTCGCGGCCGCGCCGCCGCCCTGGCTCTGCGGATCGGCGATCCCGGTGATGTCGAACGCGGTCTGCGTCGCCTGGCCTGCGATATTGAGCGGCTTCAGCCCGCGCGCGCCGTAGATGCGCAGCAGCGCGAGATCGTGATCCTTGTCGTCGGCGATCCGATCGGCATTGCCATAGCCCGGGATCGTCAGCGCGATGCAATCGTCGGTCGCCACGCGATCGGTCACGATGGCACCGTCGTCGCTGACCACCACGCCGGTGGCATATTCGACGGTCTTGCGCGGCGGCGGACCGGCCTGCACGGCGGACGGAAATGCGTTGAAGGCGCTCGACATCGCGATCACCACCGGCTCGATGGTGGTTTGCATCGCCTGGTCATAGAGGATGGTGAGGATGCGGACCTCGTCTCCCTTCAGGGTGCCGCGCAGATAGAACTTCTTCAGGCCCTGCATGCCCGACAGCACGAAGAAATCCGGCTTCACCACGGTGTAGTCGATGGTGCGCCCGGCCGGCTCCTTCTTTTCCTGCTCGGCAAGCTTTGCGGTGGTCGGACTGGCTTCCTTGCGCCGGGTCAGCAGCACCTGGACGGTGCCGGTCGGCGAGGTCCATTTGGCCCCGGCGGCATCGCTGGTGAGCTGCGGCACCAGCTTGGTGGGAATGCCGAGCCGCGCCCCGGTGGCCGGCTCGGTGACGATCCGCCAGCCGACACCTTCCTGCTTCCGCCGCGCAGTGTCGGCGAGCACGCTGCGCTCCTGCGGGTTCAGCACGCCGGTCGGCTTGCCGCCGCGCTTCTTCTGGAATTCCTTGATCGCATTGACCATGCGCTCGCTGACGTCGCCGGCAATGGCGCCGTTATATTCGCCGACCCAGGCGAGGTCGGATTGCAGCGCCAGCCGCTCGGCCTGCGTCATCGCGCCAGCGGTATCCTCCGGCTTCTGCAAAGCGGGGCGTATCGGCACCGTCGTCACGGTCTTCGGCTTCGCCCCCGCCGTCGAGGGCGGGGTCATCTGGGCCTCTGCCATGCCCATCCCTGTGACCGTAATGGAGGCGGCCATCAATGTTGCCGAAAGCACCGATCTCATGACAAATCCGGGGGGAATGACTGACACCATTGACGTCCAGGCAATTAAGCACATCTGCTTGGTCGGCAACAACCGCGCTCCGGTTCAGGGAGTGCGTCAACCCTCATCCTGAGGAGCGGCGAGAGCCGCGTCTCGAAGGATGAGGCCAGAGAACCCGGCCTCATGGTTCGAGACGCGCTTCGCGCTCCTCACATGAGGGGATCGATATGTGGGAACTGATCGAACAATGCTGACTGCCGACGAACTTGAACGCTATGCCCGCCACATCGTGCTGCGCGAGGTGGGCGGCCCCGGCCAGAATGCGCTGAAGCAAGCGTCGGTGCTGGTGATCGGCGCTGGCGGCCTCGGCGCGCCTGTGTTGATGTATCTGGCTGCCGCCGGCGTCGGCCGGCTCGGCGTGATCGATGACGATATCGTCTCGCTCTCCAATTTGCAGCGCCAGATCATCCATGCGACGTCCGATATCGGCAAGCGCAAGGTCGACAGCGCGGCGGCGCAGATCCATGCGCTCAATCCGCATGTGACGTTCGAGGCGCATCCGATGCGACTCACCGCCGACAATGCGATGGCGCTGATCGCGAACTACGATCTTGTGCTCGACGGCTCCGACAATTTCGAGACCCGCTATCTCGTCGCCGATGCCTGCTTCCTCGCGAAGCGGCCGCTGATCACGGCGGCGCTGGGCCAGTTCGACGGTTCGCTGACCACGATCCGCGCGCACGAGAAGAATGCGGACGGCGAATTCAATCCGACCTATCGCTGCCTGTTTCCGGAGGCGCCGCCGCCGGGCACGGTGCCGGCTTGCGCCGAGGCCGGCGTGATGGGTGCGCTCGCCGGCGTGCTGGGGTCGATGATGGCGCTGGAGGCGATCCGCGAGATCGTCGGATTCGGCGAGGGCCTGGTCGGTCGCCTCCTGATGGTGGATGCGCGCGCGATGCGGTTCGAAACCCTGCGCTACGCGCGCGATCCGCAGAACCCGCTCAATGGCGATGGGCCCGCCATCACTGACCTCAGCGTCCATCGCACCTGATTGCTGTCGTTAGAGCCTTTCCCGTTCCGAGAGAATCGGAACGGGACTCCAGACTCTTGTTGTGACGCGTTTTCTTCACGCGAACCGGTATCCACTTCGCTCGAAAACGCTCAAAAGCGCGATGAGATTAGGTTGAATCGTCATCGCGCCTTAGCTCTTTGTTTGAGCATGATCTTTTCGGAAAACCGCTTCGCACTTTTCCCGATCATGCTTTAGGTGCTGGCCCGCTTCTCGCTGTCGAGATGCGCCATCTGCTCGGCCGCATAGCGCGTGCCGGCCGCGATATCCGGCGGGAAGGCTTTAGCCAGCGCTGCGAGATGAGCCTGCGTCAGCGTCAGCTTGGTCGCGCCGAGCGCTTCGGTGAGACGGTTGCGGGTGCGGGCGCCGACCAGCGGCACGATCTCCTTGCCCTGCGCCGCGACCCAGGCGATTGCGACCTGCGCCGGCGTTGCTCCGATCTCGGCGGCAATGGCGCGCAACTGCTCCACCAGCGCGAGATTGGCATCGAGGTTCGCGCCCTGGAAGCGCGGCGTCATCAGCCGGTAGTCCCTGCCGATCTTGCCGGACTCCTTCGACCAGTGGCCGCTGATCAGCCCGCGCGCCAGCACGCCGTAGGCTGTGATGCCGATGCCAAGCTCGCGGCAGGTCGTCAGGATATCGCGCTCGATGCCACGCTCGATCAGCGAGTATTCGATCTGGAGATCGACGATCGGATGCACGGCATGAGCACGGCGGATGGTGTCGGAGCCGACCTCGGACAGGCCGATATGTCTGATGTAGCCGGACTTCACCAGATCGGCGAGGCCGCCGATCGTCTCCTCGATCGGAACGTTGGGATCGAGACGTGCCGGCCGGTAGATGTCGATGTAGTCGGTGCCGAGACGTTGCAGCGAATAGGCGAGGAAATTCTTCGTCGCGGCCGGCCGGGTGTCCATTCCGGCGAATTCGCCCGCGGGGCCACGGAGCGCGCCGAACTTGACGCTGATCTGCAGCCGGTCGCGCGCGACGTCCTTCAGGGCTTCCTGCACCAGCATCTCGTTGTGACCCATGGCGTAGAAGTCGCCGGTATCCAGCAGCGTGATGCCGGCATCGAGCGCCGCATGCACCGTGGCGATGCTCTCGCCGCGGTCGGCCGGGCCATAGACCTCGGACATGCCCATGCAGCCGAGGCCGAGGGCCGAGACGGTGGGCCCGGTTGAGCCGAGTTTGCGTGTGTCCATGTGGATGTTCCTCGAACGTTTGCGGCGGAAAATCCGTCGCCAAATGCCGAGGTGATATGGGCCGGCCGGCTTTCGCCGATAAGCTGGACAATCGCGAATGGCTTGTTCACTATATCGAACAATGCAGGATTTCGACCTTCGCGACCTCGACGCCTTCGTGGCGGTGGCGCGCACGCGCAACTTCCGGCGTGCGGCGCTCGAGCAGCGCGTCTCGGCCTCCAGCCTCAGCCAGCGCCTGCGCGATATGGAGGAGCGGCTCGGCGTCCGCCTGATGAACCGCACCACCCGCAGCGTCGCGCTGACCGAGGCCGGCGAACTGCTGCTGGCCCGTGTCGCGCCGGCCATGGTCAACGTCGCCGATGCGATCACCGAGGTGCGCGGCCTGCGCGCCGAGCCGTCGGGGCGGTTGCGCATCAACGCGCCGCCGCCCGCGGTCGATCTCGTGCTGGCGCCGATGATCGCGCCGTTCCTCGCCAGATATCCGCGGGTCGAGCTCGACGTCGTCGCGGAGAGTGCGTTCGTGGACATCGTCGCGCAGGGCTTTGACGCCGGCGTGCGTTACGGCGAGCACCTGGCACAGGACATGGTCGCGGTCCCGCTTGGCGCGCCGCAACGTTACGCGATCGTGGCGTCCAGTGAGTATGTCGCAAAGCACGGCCGGCCGATGCATCCGAAGGATCTGCTGGCGCACCCCTGCATCCGCAGCCGCTTCAGCAACGGCGTGATGTTCGATTGGGAGTTCGAGAAGAACGGCCGCGTAGTGAAGATTTCGCCGCCGGCCAGGCTGACCGCGACCCATCTCGGTCTCGCGCTGCGCGCGGTCCATGACGGCGTCGGCTACTGGGCGACGTTCGAGGGGTATGTCCGCTACGGCGTGAAATCCGGCGCGCTGGTCAGCGTGCTCGACGACTGGTGCCCGCCGTTCGACGGACCGTTCCTCTATTATCCGAGCCGCCGTCAGCCGCCGCCCGCGCTGGCCGCCTTCGTGTCGTTCGTCGCCGACTGGCGCAAGCAGGCGCGGCGGAAGAGATAGGGCAGGCTGTCACCACATCGTCGTCCCGACGAAAGCCGGCAACTGTTATGTCGGCTTGGTCTGCAGGTAGGGCTTTCTGTCGCGCATCATGGCGTTGAGGACCGTTAGGAGCTTCCTGGCGACGGCAATGAGAGCGAGCTTGGCTGGTTTGCCGACCTGTCGCAGCCGCGCGTAGAAGGCCTTGAATGGATCGGCCCGACGAACCGCGTTCAGAGCCGCCATATAGAGGGCGTCACGAACGCGCTTTCGGCCGCCGGCGATCTTGCGTTTTCCACGGAAGGCGCCGCTGTCGACGTTGAAGGGGGCAAGGCCCGCGAGCGCGGCGATCTGCTTCGCTCCAACATGTCCAAGTTCCGGCATCTTCGCGATCAGCTGCATGCAAGCCACGGGACCCACGCCCGGCAGTGAGCGCATCAACCGCGCATCGTCCGCGATCTCCGGCTCGGCCTTGGTCAATGCGTTGATATCGGCCTCGATCTCGGCGATCTCGCCATCGAGAACCTCAATGAGCCGACTGATCCGTTCGGCCATGGCGCGGTCGTCGGCCTCGCTGCGCCGGTTCTTCTCCTGCGCGCGCATGAGAACCAGTTGGTCCCGCCGTTTTGCAAGCCCTGCCAAAGCGTTGCGGGCGGGATTGGCGGCCCGCTCGGCTGCCGGCTGCATGACCCGGCCAAAGGCCGCCAGCATCCGTGCATCGATCGGATCGGTTTTGGCAAGTTGGCCGCTGGCCCGCGCAAAATCGCGAGCTCGAGCCGGATTGATCCGAGCGAAGCGGACACCGGCCTGGCTTAGGGCCTCGCGAAGCGCGAGGTCATAGGCGCCCGTGGCCTCGAAGACGACCAGCGCATCGCATCGCCAACGCGCCACCTGCTGTGTGATGGCCTGTGCCGCGTTGGCGATGCGCCTGGACACGCCGTCAGCTTCATCAAAGATATCGAGATGCTTCTTGGAGACGTCGATTCCGACATAACGAGGGGGTATGATCACGGTGCCTGTCCCTGTGATGCGAGGTCTGTTGGCGCAGCCTCGTGCAACTGTTCAGGTTGGTAATGGAACGGGCGGGAGGCCGAGCCGGCTCACGGCGTCAAGCGCCAAGGACCCAACGGCTTCCCGCCCAACCCATCCTGACAGACTTCCAAGACACAGGGACCCATAACCACAGCTCTCACAAATGCGAAGGCTGGAGCCCCAGCTCGGTCCGACCACGAACACCGGTGGTTATGGGTCCCTGCTTTCGCAGGGACGACACCGAATGTTGGTCTCAGAGTGTGCTCGGCAGTCCCGTAGCCCGGCAACTTTGCATGGGGTTGTTTTCGATATTTTGGCAGCTCGCCCCAACGACGGCGGGCTAAGGCTATCCACGTTCCGTAGCCCCGTAGCCCGGATGGAGCGAAGCGCAATCCGGGGCGGTCTGTCCGCGGATACAGGCCCCGGATTTCGCTGCGCTCCATCCGGGCTACAGATCTCTCTTCCCTTTCCCCCTGAAAGGGGGAAGGTCGGGATGGGGGTCCAGCCACACGCACCGTCGCTCGTGGAGAGAGATGATCCCCACCCGCTTTGCTCTCGCGAGCAAAGCGACCTCCCCTTTTCAAGGGGAGGTTGGAACTGCGTGGCTTGTATCGAGCGCGGCGTAATCCCGGTTACGAAATCACAGCATGCTCGGCAGCACGCGATCCGGCGGCTTGTGAGCGTCGAGGAAGGTTCGGATGTTGATGATCACCTTCTCGCCCATCTCGACGCGGCCTTCGATGGTGGCCGAGCCCATATGCGGCAGCAGCGTCACCTTCCCGGCCTTGGCGAGCCGCACCAGCTTCGGGTTCACCGCAGGCTCGTGCTCATAGACGTCGAGGGCTGCGCCGCCGATATCGCCGGCCTCGATCAGCTTGATCAGCGTGTCCTCGTCGATCACCTCGCCGCGCGCGGTGTTGACGACATAGGCCTCTTTCCGGATCAGCTTGAGCCGCCGCGCCGAGAGCAGGTGATAGGTGGCCGGCGTGTGCGGGCAATTCACCGAGATGATGTCCATCCGCGCCAGCATCTGGTCGAGGCTTTCCCAATAGGTTGCCCCGAGCTCTTCGGCGATCATGGGCGCCACCGGGCGGCGGTTGTGATAGTGGATCTGCAGGCCGAAGGCCCGGGCACGGCGCGCCACGGCCTGGCCGATGCGGCCCATGCCGACGATGCCGAGCCGTTTGCCGCCGATGCGGTGGCCGAGCATCCAGGTCGGCGACCAGCCCGCCCAGTGCTGCCTGCCTTCGGTCAGGATCGAGGCGCCCTCGATCAGGCGCCGCGGCACCGCAAGGATCAGCGCCATGGTCATGTCGGCGGTGTCCTCGGTCAGCACCTTCGGCGTGTTGGTCACCGTGATGCCGCGGGCATGCGCCGCGGCGACGTCGATATTGTCGACGCCGTTGCCGAAATTGGCGATCATCTTTAGCTTGCAGTCGGGCTGATTGATCACGTCCTCGCGGATCATGTCGGTCACGGTCGGCACCAGCACGTCGGCGGTTCGCGCCGCCTCGGCGATCTGCTCCGGCGTCATCGGCGTGTCGTCGAGGTTCAATCTGGCGTCGAACAGCTCGCGCATCCGGGTCTCGATCGAGTCCGGCAGCTTGCGGGTGACGACGACGAGAGGCTTTTTCTTCACCGACATGTCCTGCTTTCATGAGGCGCGCGGCGTGCCAAAAAGCAAACCGTTGAGGCCTCATTAACCCGGTTGTTCGACACTGCTGATAGCCGCGCTGTCCCGGCGTTTCCTTCGCGCTTCCTAGGGTTCCCCGATACTTGCCCCGGCTTTTCGCCAAGGCGAAACGACGAGCAAATTCGGGTGTTCTGGCTCTCAGGCGTTCCGTCCTCTCTAGCAGAAGGCCGGGCCAAGACAAGAACCCCTCGGGCTTGCAGTGTGGGGGCGAACGGGCGCGGGCGCAGGGGCCTTCGGGCGTGGTTTGGGTTGCAATTCGCCGAATGCGGGTTGGGCATCTCGGCAGGAGACGAGTTGATGGTCTGGCGTTTCGGTTCATTGGTGGCGCTGGTCGGAAGCATGCTGAGTGCGTCGGTTATGCCCGGACATTCAGCCAAGGATTTGAGCCCCACCACCAGCGGCCTGCCGATCCCGCGCTATGTCAGCCTGAAGTCGGATCACGTGAACGTCCGGGCCGGCCCGACCAAGGACAATGATGTCGCCTGGGTCTACACGCGGTCGGGGCTGCCGGTCGAAATCACCGCCGAGTTCGAGAACTGGCGCCGGGTGCGCGATTCCGAGGGCGCCGAAGGCTGGGTCTATCATTCCCTGCTGTCCGGCCGCCGCACCGCGGTCGTCACGATGAAGAACAAGGACGATCTGGCCTCGCTGTACGATCGCCCGGACGCGACCAGCGCCGTCGCGGCGCGCCTGCAGGCCGGCGTCGTCGCGCAGGTGAAGAAATGCGCCAATAACTGGTGCCGGGTCACCGGCAGCGGGTTCGACGGCTGGATCGAGCAGCAGCGCCTCTGGGGCGTCTACGCCGACGAGAAGGTGGACTGACGCGCAGCGTCATTCCGGGATGGTGCGCGAGCACCAGACCGCAGGTGCGCAATTGCGCACCGGGGAATCTCGAGATTCCGGGTTCGATGGTGACGCATCGCCCCGGAATGACGTAAGTGCAAAACGACAATGGCCGGGACGAGCCCGGCCATCACAACTCAAATCGACGGTAAGACGGTTCAGCGCTTCTTGCGCAGCCGCACGACCATGTCGACGCGGGAAATCTCGTAGCCTTCCGGCACGTCGGGCATCTTCGAGAGCACGAGGTTCGGGTCGGGAATGTCGACCAGCTCGTGATTGTGCTCGAGATAGAAGTGGTGGTGTGTCGACACGTTGGTGTCGAAATAGGTTTTCGTGCCGTCGACGCTGACCTGGCGCAGCAGCCCGGCATCGGTCAGCTGGTTCAGGGTGTTGTAGACGGTCGCCAGCGACACCGGAACCTTGGCCAGCGTGGCTTCCTCGTACAGCATTTCAGCGGTCAGGTGGCGGGCACCCTTGCCGAACAGCAGCCAGCCCAGCGCCATGCGCTGGCGGGTCGGCCGCAGACCGGCAGACTGCAACATTTCGTTGACGTCATGCCACGGACAGCCAGTCAGGGCAGGGTGGTGCCCAGCGCCCCGGGCAGCCGGGTGCACGGCATCATCATTCACAGCCGGTACTTCCTCGTTCATATCCACTCTATGCACCCAACTCAGGCAATATTCCTCATAAATATAAAAAGGATGCCTATCAGATGCAAGTTTTTCGCAACTAGAACGAATCCAAGCTGCGGTAGAAACCTAAGGAGAAGCGGTCATTTATCCTCCGAATGCCGCTTTGCCGCCCAGTTGGCGCTATGTTAGAGAGCGCGCGGACCACATATGCGCTTTCGGCAGAGATAACAGGCCGTAGCGTACCCAGGTAGCGCCAAGATGCGGGACGGGTTATTCCGGTTCCCGTGGGTAGATCAAGGTCCGACCAAGCAAAGCGCTCATCGGGACATCAGAGGTGGAAAGAGGATGCTGGATCGGCGCGGCGGATACGAATACGAGGATTTGCTGGCTTGCGGGCGGGGCGAGCTTTTCGGTCCCGGCAACGCCCAGTTGCCGTTGCCGCCGATGCTCATGTTCGATCGCATCAGCGAGATTTCGGAGAATGGCGGCGAGTTCGGCAAGGGACTGGTGCGCGCCGAGCTCGAGGTGAAACCGGATCTCTGGTTCTTCGGCTGCCATTTCAAGAACGATCCGGTGATGCCGGGTTGCCTCGGCCTCGATGCCATGTGGCAAATGGTCGGCTTTTACCTTGGCTGGATCGGTGGCGAAGGTCGTGGCCGCGCGCTCGGCCTCGGCGAGCTGAAGTTCTCCGGACAGGTGCTGCCGCACGCGCGCAAGGTTGTGTACAACATCGATATCAAGCGCGTGATGCGGTCAAAGCTCGTGCTTGGAATTGCCGACGGGTGGCTTTCCATGGACGACGAGATTATCTATCGCGCCAAGGACTTGAAGGTCGGGTTGTTCAAGCAGGGCACGGCGCCATCTTGAGCAGGATCATCATGCGGCAACATAAAGGCAGGGCGAGGCGAACATGAGGCGGGTTGTCATCACGGGGATGGGTATTGTCTCGTCCATCGGTAACAACACCCAGGAAGTGCTTGCGAGCCTCTACGAGGCGAAGTCGGGCATTTCGCGCGCGGAGAAGGCCGCCGAACTCGGCTTCCGTTCGCAGGTGCACGGTGCGCCGACACTCAATCCTGCCGAGGTGATCGATCGCCGCGCGATGCGGTTCCTTGCCGAAGGTGCGGCGTGGAATCACGTTGCGATGGAACAGGCAATCCGCGACTCGGGCCTCGAAGAGAGCGAAGTCTCCAACATCCGCACCGGCATCATCATGGGATCCGGTGGACCGTCGACGCGCACGCTGGTGGAGGCCGCCGACATCGCGCGCGCCAAGGGCCCGAAGCGCGTCGGTCCGTTCGCGGTGCCGAAGGGCATGTCCTCGACCGCGTCGGCGACGCTCGCGACCTGGTTCAAGATCAAGGGCGTGAACTATTCGATCTCGTCCGCCTGCGCGACGTCGAACCATTGCATCGGCAACGCCTATGAGACGATCCAGATCGGCAAGCAGGATATCATCTTCGCCGGCGGCTGCGAGGAACTCGACTGGACGCTGTCGGTGCTGTTCGACGCCATGGGCGCGATGTCCTCGAAATACAACGACACGCCCGCCACCGCCTCGCGTCCCTACGACCTCAACCGCGACGGCTTCGTCATCGCGGGCGGCGCGGGTGTCGTGGTGCTGGAAGAGCTCGAACATGCCAAGGCGCGCGGCGCCAGGATCTATGGCGAGGTCGTCGGCTACGGCGCAACCTCCGACGGCTACGACATGGTGGCGCCGTCGGGCGAGGGCGCCGAGCGCTGCATGCGCATGGCGATGTCGACAGTGAACACGCCGGTCGATTACATCAATCCGCATGCCACTTCGACGCCCGCCGGCGACCCGCCGGAGATCGAGGCGATCCGCAAGGTGTTCGGCACCGGCGACAAGTGCCCGCCGATCTCGGCGACCAAGGCGCTGACCGGCCACTCGCTCGGCGCCACCGGCGTGCAGGAAGCGATCTATTCGCTGCTGATGCTGAACAACGGCTTCATCTGCGAGAGCGCGCATATCACCGAACTCGATCCGGTGTTTGCCGACATGCCGATCGTGCGCAAGCGCATCGACAACGCCAAGCTCAACACCGTGCTGTCGAACTCGTTCGGCTTCGGCGGCACCAACGCGACGCTGGTGTTCAGGCGGCTTGACGCGTGATTTCGCCTCTCCTCGCTTGCTGAGGGAGGTCCGCAGGCAGCGAATGGGAACATTGCAACGATCCGGAATGGGGTGGGAATGATTATTGAACCGCGCGTGCGAGGCTTCATCTGCACGACGGCACATCCCGTCGGCTGCGCCACGAATGTCCGCGAACAGATCGCCTATGTTCTGAAGCAGGGCCCGGCCGCCGACTGCCCGAAGCGCGTTGCCGTGCTGGGCTGCTCGACGGGGTATGGCCTCGCGAGCCGCATCGTCGCGACCTTCGCCGGCGGCGCCGATACGATCGGCGTGTCGCTGGAGCGCGAGCCGTCGGAAAAGAGAAGCGCCAGCGCCGGCTGGTACAACAACCGCGCCTTCGAGATCGAGGCCCAGAAGATCGGGCGCTCGCCGCTCACGCTCGAAGGCGACGCCTTCTCCGACGAGTTGAAGGCGACCTTCATCGAGCGCGTACGCGAGAAATTCGGACAGCTCGACCTGCTGGTCTACAGCATGGCCGCTCCGGTCCGGACCGATCCCGACACCGGCAAGACCTATCGTTCGGTGATCAAGCCGCTGGGCGCCCCGGTCGAGATCAAGACGCTCGACACCGAGACCGGCGAGGTGTTTCAGACCACGCTCGAACCGGCGAGCGAGGAGCAAACCGCAGCCACCGTCGCGGTGATGGGCGGCGACGACTGGAAACGCTGGATCGACCAGTTGGCGGATGCCGGCGTGCTGGCGCCGGGCTTCCGGACGCTCAACTACACCTATATCGGCAGCGAACTGACCTGGCCGATCTACTGGAACGGCACGCTCGGTCGCGCCAAGGTCGATCTCGACAGCAAGGCGGAAGCGATCCGCGGCCGGCTCGGCGCCGACGCGGCTCGCGTCGTCGCGCTGAAGGCCGTGGTCACCCAGGCGAGCTCGGCGATTCCGGTGGTGCCGCTCTATGGCACGGTGCTGTTCAAGGTGATGAAGCAGCTCGGTCTCCACGAAGGCTGCATCGAGCAGATCGATCGCCTGTTCCGGACGAAGCTCGGTAAGGGCGTCGCGCTCGATGACGCGCAGCGCGTCCGGGTCGACGACTGGGAGCTGTCGCCCGAGGTGCAGACGGAAGTGTCGCGGCGCTGGCCGCTGCTCACCACCGAGACGCTCGGCGAACTGGCCGATCTCGGCGAGTACAAGAGCCAGTTCCTCCGCCTGTTCGGCTTCGGCATCGACGGCGTTGACTACACGCAGGACGTCGATCCCCGCGTCGTGCCGGGTTAGGCCGTTCGGGAATCACGCGAGAGGTCACAGACCTGTCTTCTCCTTCCCTCTGAAAGGGGGAAGGTCGGGATGGGGGTCAGCCGCGGACGATGCTGTCTGCGGAGAGAGCGGATCCCCACCCGCTTTGCTCTGGCGAGCAAAGCGACCTCCCCTTTTCAAGGGGAGGTTAAGACGTGTTCCGGATTTCGCGGAGCCTGTCATCGGGCGCGCGTTCGCGCGACCCGTTGGCTTCTCCGGGCTATGCGCTTCCTCCCGCCGCGATCTTCTCTGCGCGCTGGAACGCGGGCCGGGCCACGCAGCGGCCGATATAGGCCTCGAACGACGGCCGCGACGGCACCATCTTGAACACGCGCACCGCAAAGTTCAGTCCCGCGCCGATCGCGATGTCGGCAGCGGAGAATTGATCGCCGAGGATCCATGGCCCCTTCTGCAGCTCGGCGTCGAGCACGTCGAACACCTGCGCGGCGCTGCCCCACGCGGCGGTGCTGGTCGGCACCTCGAGCTTGGTGAAGAGCTGGATCAGCGCCGGCTCGATGCAACTCGGCGAAAAAAACAGCCACTGCAGATAGCGCGCCCGCTTCGGGTCCGTCGCTGCCGGCGCGAGTTTGGTCTCGGGATAGCGGTCGGCGATATAGGCGCAGATCGCGGCGGCCTCGGCGAGTTGCGCGTCGCCGTCGGTCAACGCCGGCACCTTGCCCATCGGGTTGATCTTGAGAAAATCTGCCGATTTCTGCGCGCCGGTGCTGATGTCGGTCAGCACCCGTTCGTATGGCAGACCGGATTCCTCCAGCAGCCAGATGGCTGAGAACGAGCGCGAGCGCGGCGACCAGTACAGCTTGATCATGGCTTAGCCTCCGATGTGCGGTTTGTTTTCTTCCACCGATAGTGCTTCATCATGAAGCCGGTGACCGGATTGGGCGCTTCCTTCTCGAACACAAAGCCTTCGCGCTCGTACCAGCGCCAGGCCTTCTCGTTCTCGCGGACGCATTTCAGCCAGATCTCGTCGGGCATCTGCCGGCGCGTGAAGGCAAGCAGTTCGCGTCCCAGGCTCCGGCCCTGATAGGCGGGGACCACCATCAGCTGATCGAGCAGCAAGGTCGGCAGGTGCAGCGCTAGCATGGCGGCGATGGCGCCGCGATCGTCGGCGACGAACAGGCTCCAGCCACCAGCGATCTCGCGCGGCAAGCGGATACGCAGATCGTTCAACAGGCTGTCGCTGGCTTGCGAGAGCCCGGTCGAAGCCCAGCTGTCCATCCAGGCGCGCGCGATCGCGTCATGTTCGTCGGGACGAGCGGGGCGGATGTTCGGCGCCGTCATTGTTCCCTATCGCGTGCGACGCCGCCGGCGTGACGCTGTGGATGCATAAAGGTGAAAGCCCGCGATCGCCTCGCGGAGCTTTCAACTCTAGCGCAGTTGTTTGCGACCGGCGAGGCCGGCGGCTCACACGCCGAGCGTGCCGGCCTTCGCGGCAGCATAGCGCTCGTCCACGGCCTTCCAGTTCACCGTATTCCACCACGCCTTGAGATAATCCGGCCGACGGTTCTGGTAGGTCAGATAATAAGCGTGCTCCCAGACGTCGTTGCCGAGCAGCGCGCGCTTGCCGTCCATGATCGGATTGTCCTGGTTCGGCCTGGTCTCGATCGCGAGCTTGCCGTCCTTGGTCACAGTGACGAACACCCAGCCGGAGCCGAACACGCGCCCGCCGGCGGCGTTGAAATCGGTCTGGAATTTTTCCATGCCGCCGAGGTCGCGATCGATCGCGGCGAGCACCTCGCCGTCCGCCTTGCCGCCGTTCGGTCCCATGATCTGCCAGAACATCGTGTGGTTGGCATGGCCGCCCATGTTGTTGCGCACGCCGGTGCGGATCGCCTCCGGCACGCCGCCGAGATTGGCGAGCACCTCGACGACCGGCTTCTCGGCGATCTGCGGATTGTCCTTGGCGAAATTGTTGAGGTTGGTGACATAGGCCTGGTGATGCCGGTCGTGATGGATTTCCATCGTCTTGGCGTCGATATGCGGCTCCAGCGCATCGGTGGGATAGGTCAGCGGATCGATCTTGAACGGTCCGGCTGGAGCCTGCGCCGTGGCTTGCGCGAACGCTGCGCGCGATGCGGCGGCGGCCGCGGCGATGCCGCCTGCTGCGATGATCAAATGGCGTCGGGACATCGAGGACATCGTGGTTCTCCGTGCTGGGAAAGCTTCCTGATGTTAGGCCCGAGTTGTGAACGGGTTCCAGCGAATCCGGTCACAATGCCGGGTCAAAACCGCGCATGCCGATCAGCGGAGATTGATTTGCGTCCGATCTCGGCAAACCAAAAAGGGCGGCCACAGGGCCGCCCTTTTCGTAACAGTCGATTTGGTAACAATCGATTTGCCCTGGCTTACTCGCCGGCAGCTTCGCGCGGCGCCGCAGCCGGCGCTTCGGTCTTCTGCTTGGCCTCGAGATCCTCGCCGGTCTCCTGGTCGACCGCCTTCATCGACAGGCGGGTCTTGCCGCGATCGTCGAAGCCGAGCAGCTTGACCTTGACCTTGTCGCCTTCCTTGACGACGTCGGAGGTCTTCTGCACGCGGTTGGTCGCGAGCTGGCTGATGTGGACGAGGCCGTCCTTGGCGCCGAAGAAGTTCACGAACGCGCCGAACTCCATCACCTTGACGACGGTGCCCTCGTAGATCTGGCCGACCTCCGGATCGGAGGCGATCGACTTGATCCACTTGATCGCAGCCTTCATCGCCTCGCCATCGTTGGAGGCGACCTTCACGGTGCCGTCGTCCTCGATGTTGACCTTGGCGCCGGTCTTCTCGACGATCTCGCGGATCACCTTGCCGCCGGTGCCGATCACTTCGCGGATCTTGTCGGTGGCGATCTTGAAGGTCTCGATGCGCGGTGCGTATTCGCCGAGCTCGGCGCGCGCCGCGGTCAGCGCCTTGGCCATCTCGCCGAGGATGTGGATGCGCCCTTCCTTGGCCTGGCCAAGCGCAACCTTCATGATCTCCTCGGTGATGCCCTCGATCTTGATGTCCATCTGGAGCGAGGTGATGCCGTGGTCGGTGCCGGCGACCTTGAAGTCCATGTCGCCGAGATGATCCTCGTCACCGAGGATGTCCGACAGCACCGCGAAGCGCTGACCTTCGAGGATCAGGCCCATGGCGATACCGGCGGTCGGCCGCTTCAGCGGCACGCCGGCGTCCATCAGCGACAGCGACGCGCCGCACACCGAGGCCATCGAGGACGAGCCGTTCGACTCGGTGATCTCGGAGACCACGCGGATCGTGTACGGGAACTCGTGATGCGGCGGCAGCACCGGGTGGATCGCGCGCCAGGCGAGCTTGCCGTGGCCGATTTCGCGGCGCTTGGTGCCGCCGAGGCGACCGGTTTCACCGACCGAGTAGGGCGGGAAGTTGTAGTGCAGCAGGAACGTTTCCTTGTACGTCCCCGACAGTGCATCGATGTACTGCTCGTCTTCGCCGGTGCCGAGCGTGGTCACGACCATCGCCTGGGTCTCACCGCGGGTGAACAGCGCCGAGCCGTGGGCGCGCGGCAGCACGCCGGCTTCGGCGATGATGTTGCGCACGGTCTTGGCGTCACGGCCGTCGATGCGCTTGCCGGTGTCAAGGATGTTCCAGCGAACGATCTTGGCTTCCAGTTCCTTGAACACGCCGGCGACGCGGAGCTTGTCGTATTTCGGCTCCTGGCCTTCCGGGAAGAAGTGCGCCAGCACCTTCTCCTTGACGGCGCCGACCGCGGCATAGCGTTCCTGCTTGACCGGGATCGCATAGGCCTTGCGGAGCTCCTGTTCGGCGATGCCGAGCATCTCCTTCTCGATCTCCGAGTTGTCGATCGTGGTGACTTCGCGCGGCTCCTTGGCGGCCTTCTCGGCGAGCTCGATGATCGCGTTGATGACCGGCTGGAAGTGGCGGTGGCCGAACATGACCGCGCCGAGCATCACGTCCTCGTTGAGCTCCTTGGCTTCCGATTCGACCATCAGCACGGCGTCGGCGGTGCCGGCGACGACGAGGTCGAGCTGGGTCTCGGTCATCTCGTCGAGCGTCGGGTTGAGCACGTATTCGTCATTGGCGAAGCCGACGCGCGCGGCGCCGATCGGGCCCTTGAACGGTGCGCCCGACAGCGTCAGGGCGGCGGAGGCGGCGACCAGCGACACGATGTCCGGATCGTTCTCCATGTCGTGCGAGAGCACGGTGACGATCACCTGGGTCTCGTTGCGCCAGCCGTCGACGAACAGCGGACGGATCGGGCGGTCGATCAGGCGGGAGACCAGCGTCTCCTTCTCGGTCGGACGGCCTTCGCGCTTGAAATAGCCGCCGGGAATGCGGCCTGCGGCGTAGGTCTTCTCCTGGTAGTCGACCGTGAGCGGCAGGAAGTCGACGCCCTCGCGCGGCGCCTTCGCCGCAACGACGGTGGCAAGCACCACGGTCTCGCCGTATGTGGCCATCACGGCGCCGTCGGCCTGGCGGGCGATCTTGCCGGTTTCAAGTTTGAGGGGACGTCCACCCCAGTCGATTTCGACGGAATGCGAATTGAACATTTCGGTTTTCTTTCATGGTTTCACGAAAGCACGGCGCCCTGAAACACAAAGACCATGCCAAGACGGCGAGACACTGATGCGCTGTTGCGATCAGCATCCGGCGATCCTGCCATGGTCCCTGGATTTCGGATGGCGTCCATCCTTTCGGTCATCTGGGCATCTTGCCCGGTCCAGCGGCCGGATTGCTGCTGGACGCTAGTGTGCATGGCGCGACTGCCATGCTGCGCATGATCATCTTTCGACAATTCGAAAGCCCGAGTTCACGGACGACCATGCGAAAACGCGCGCGAACCCTCGCGCGCGTGCTTCTCAAATCAACGACGGATGTTGTGCTTTTCGAGCAGCGCCTTGTAGCGCGCCTCGTCCTTGCGCTTGATGTAGTCAAGCAGGGAGCGACGCGTCGACACGAGCTTCAGGAGGCCGCGGCGTGAATGGTTGTCCTTCACATGGCTCTTGAAGTGCTCGGTGAGGTTATTGATGCGTTCCGACAGGATCGCGACCTGAACCTCGGGCGAGCCGGTGTCGCCGGCCTTGTTGGCATTCGTCTTGATGACTTCCGCTTTGCGTTCTGCGGTAATCGACATCGTCAGTTACTTTCATTGTTGCGAGCCGGACTGGCAGTCAGTCCGTTCAGGTTGAACACGCGCTTGGGGATGAGTTCGCCATTGCCAATTTCGGCAAGCGCGAGAAGTCGGCCTGCCACTGTGACATAGACTGTGCCGCTGGTATTGGGCGCATCCCGTCCGCGCAACAAAACGGCCTGGCCCCTGTGGAGCCTTGCCGCATCAGCCCGTGTGACGGCCAGTGCCGGGATGTCGTCCAGCGCGGTCTCAACGGGCAAAAGCGCGTCGGCGAGGCTGCCCTCGCCAGACGCGGCTCTATTGCATAAAGCCTCCAACTGTTCCAGCGGAATCATGTCCCGCTCGGTAAACGGACCGACAAGGGTCCGCCGTAGGGCGCAGATATGGCCAAAACAGCCCAGAATCCGGCCCATATCGCGGGCCAGCGCCCGGACATAGGTTCCCTTGCCGCACTCGGCCTCGAACACGGACTGGCCGTTATCGCCATGTTCCACAAGGGTTAATTCGTGAATTTCGACCGGGCGGGGCTTCAGTTCCACGGTCTCGCCGTCGCGCGCCAGATCATAGGCGCGCTCGCCCTGCACCTTGATCGCCGAATATTGCGGCGGGATCTGCTCGATCACCCCGGTAAAGCGCGGCAACAGTTCCCGGATCGAATCGGCGGTCGGCCGGCTTTCGCTGGTCCTGACCGGCCGTCCCTCGGTGTCGTCGGTGTCGCGCTCCTCGCCCCAGCACACCGTGAAGCGGTAGCGCTTGCGGCCGTCCATCACGAACGGCACCGTCTTGGTGGCCTCGCCCAGCGCGATCGGCAAGCCGCCGGAAGCGAGCGGATCGAGGGTGCCGGCATGGCCGGCGCGCTTGGCCTGGAACAGGCGCTTGAGCACGGCGACCGCCTGCGTCGAGGTCATGCCGATCGGCTTGTCGAGCACCACCCAGCCATGGACGTCGCGCTTGTCGCGGCGCGGCTGCTGGTTCTGCCTGCCCTGCTTCTGGCGCGGGTCGTTGTTGGTGCGGCGCGCTTCGTCGGCGCGCTGCCCGGCAAAAGCATCCCGCTCAGCGTCGCGCGCGTCGGCATCCTTCGCGTCCACAGCGCTGTTGGTCGTCATCACAGTCATCACTCGTCGTCCGAATCGGGTGCAAGGTCTCGCTGCACCGCAGGTGTCCGCAGTAGTTTCTCGATGCGCTCCGCCTCGTCGAACCGCTCATCGACGCGGAAGCGAATGTCGGGTGCAAATTTCAGGTTGACGCGACGCGCGATCTCGCCGCGAAGGAACTTCTTGTTGCGCTCGAGCGCGGATATCACCGTGTCGGTGTCGCGGCCGCCGAGCGGCATCACATAGATCGTCGCGAGCTTCAGGTCCGGCGACATACGCACCTCGGGAACGGTGATGATGTGGCCTTCCAGATCGGGATCGTGGACCTCACCCTGCGACAAAATCTCGGCAACTGCATGGCGAACCGTTTCACCGACGCGCAGCTGACGTTGTGAGCCGCCGGGGCTGGAACTCTTCTTTTGACGGGGCATGACCTTCTTCCAAAACCGTCGCGCCCGCAGGCCTTGGCCGCGGGCATCAATGTCCTAGCTTTGCTTCAATCAGACAATGCGCTGGTGGCCGGACTAAAGTCCGGCCACGCCGTCGCATTTTCAGTCAAATGGACCCAACGCTTAGCAAGATCTGCGCTTCGTAAGATTTGGACTTACAGAGAGCGCTGGATCGTCTCGATGCGGTAACATTCGATCACGTCGCCGACACGCATGTCGCCGTAGTTCTCGAATGCCATGCCACACTCCTGGCCGGAGACCACTTCCTTCACTTCATCCTTGAAGCGCTTCAGCGTCGACAGCTTGCCTTCGTGCACCACGACGTTGTCGCGGATCAGGCGAACATTGGCGCCGCGTTCCACGGTACCGTCGGTGACGCGGCAACCCGCGACCTTGCCGACCTTGGAAATGTTGAACACTTCCAGGATCTGCGCGTTGCCCAGCATGGTTTCGCGCAGCGTGGGCGCGAGCAGGCCGGACATCGCCTTTTTAATATCGTCCACGAGGTCGTAGATGATGTTGTAGTAGCGGATCTCGATGCCGTTGCGCTTGGCCGCGGCCGCCGCTTCCTTGTTGGCTCGGACCGAGAAGCCGATGATCGCGGCGTTGAAGCCTTCCGCCAGCGTGACGTCGGACTCCGAGATGCCGCCGACGCCGGCATGCAGGATGCGGGCGGCGACTTCGTCGGTACCGAGCTTCTCGAGCGAGCCCAGGATCGCTTCCAGCGAGCCCTGCACGTCGGCCTTGACGATCAGCGGGAACTCCTTGCGGCCCGCGGTCTTGAGCTGCGACATCATCTGCTCGAGCGAGCCCCGCATGCCGGAGATCGAGGCCGCCGCGTTCTCGCGCTTCTGGTGCGCGCGATAGCTCGTGACCTGGCGGGCGCGGGCTTCGTTCTCGACGACGGCGAGACGGTCGCCGGCTTCCGGCGGGCCGTTGAAGCCGAGCACCTCGACCGGCACGGACGGACCGGCCTCTTCGAGATTCTCGCCCTGGTCGGAAATCAAGGCGCGGACGCGGCCCATCTCGGCGCCGGCCACGATGATGTCGCCGACACGCAGCGTGCCGCGCTGCACCAGCACGGTCGCGACCGGACCGCGGCCGCGATCGAGCTTGGCTTCGATCACGGTGCCTTCCGCCGGACGCTCCGAATTGGTCTTCAGATCGAGGATTTCGGCCTGCAGCGCGATCATCTCGAGCAGTTTGTCGAGATTGGTCTTGTTCTTGGCCGAGACTTCGACGTCGACGACGTCGCCGCCGAGCGATTCGACCTGCACCTCGTACTGCAGCAGTTCGGTGCGCACGCGCTCGGGCCGTGCATCGGGCTTGTCGATCTTGTTGATCGCCACGATCATCGGCACCTTGGCCGCCTTGGCGTGGTTGATCGCTTCGATCGTCTGCGGCATCACGCCGTCATCGGCCGCGACCACCAGCACGACGATGTCGGTGACCTTGGCGCCGCGGGCGCGCATCGCGGTGAATGCGGCGTGGCCGGGCGTGTCGATGAAGGTGATCTTGGTGCCGCTCTCGGGCGACAGCACCTGATAGGCGCCGATATGCTGGGTAATGCCGCCGGCTTCGCCAGACACCACGTTGGCGTGGCGCAGCGCGTCGAGCAGCGAGGTCTTGCCGTGGTCGACGTGACCCATGACGGTGACGACAGGCGAGCGCGGCTCGGTGTCGGTGGAATTGTCGACGACGTCGAACAGGCCCTCTTCCACGTCGGATGCCGCGACACGCTTGACGCTGTGGCCAAGCTCTTCGGCGATCAGCTGCGCGGTGTCGGCATCGATCACGTCGGTAATCTTGTGCATCGCGCCCTGCTTCATCAGCATGCGGATGACGTCGACCGCGCGCTCCGACATGCGGTTCGCGAGTTCCTGGATCGTGATCGCTTCCGGGATGGTGACTTCGCGGATCAGCTTTTCCTTGGGTTCGTTCGACGCATGACCCTTCAGGCGCTGGGTGCGGCGGCGGAACGAGGCGATCGAACGCTCGCGTACGTCGTCGGCGTTGAGCGCAGTGGTCAGAGTGAGGCGGCCGCGCTCTTTCTGCGGACCGGGCTTGTGGGTGGTCTTCGGAGCCGCGGCGGGGCGCACGGCGCCGCCGGGGCGGCGCACCAGGCGCGGACCTTCATCTTCGTCGGGCCCGGCCGCAACCGCCGCCGGTCTCGGCGCAGAGGCCGGTGTGCGCGCGGTTGTCGTGGTCGTTGGGCGTGCTGCGGGCGCACGGGCGGCCGGAGCAGACGCAGGTGCGGCTCCGGCAGGCTTGGCGGGAGCAGCGACAGGCGCCGCACCGGGCTTGGCCTCGCCTTCGCCAAAGCGGCGCTTGGCCTCGACTTCGGCTTTGCGCTTGGCCTCTTCCTCGTGGCGATGGCGTTCCTCTTCCGCCTTGCGGCGGGCCTCGGCGGCCTCGCGCTCGGCCTTCTCGGCAGCCTCGCGGACGGCGCGGCGCTTGGCCTCCTCTTCCGCCTGGCGGCGTTCCTCGATATCGCGCTGACGGGCGTCGGCCAGCGCGCTGGCGCGCGCGGAACGCTCGTCCTCGGTCAGGGTCGGCAGCACCACGCCGGAGCGGGTGTTACGCTGCTGCTGGCCGGGAGGCGGGCCTGACGGGCGGCCGAGCGGCGGCCTGGCGGCCGGCGCCGCCGGCTTTGCAACCACGGGTTCCGGCGCATGCGCCTCGCCGGGGCCATCGCCACCGACGCGGCGCTTGCCGCGTTTCTCGACCACGACCTGCTTGGTCCGGCCGTGGCTGAAGCTCTGGCGCACGGTGCCCGTCTCGACGCGCGGCTTCAGCGACAACGTCTTGCTCGGGACACTCAAAGTCTTGTCGCCAGGGGTCTTGGTATCAACCATTCAGCAGTCCTAATCTCGTTTCGCTGTGCGTTTGCCGCACAAATCCTTCAACGTGTCGTCGTTTGCTGAGCATGACCGGTCGGAAAGACGGCGTCCGCCTTCCCGGATCACGCTCTGGAATTTCTGGCCGCTTCGGCGGTCTTGTCGTCGTCGGCCATCCGGTATCGGACCAGCATCTGGCAGCGCGACAGGAACGTCTTGCTCGCCGGGCCCGCGAGCAGCGCAGCATGTATCACATTTGACCGCCCAAGTGCCAAATCCAATTCTTCCGACGTCAAAACATTGACGACGGGGATTACCGGCGATTCACCACGTTTTTCGCCCCTTTGCCTCACGATCGCGTCCAATTTGCGGATTCCGTCCGCCGCGCCGTCGGAAGCGTGGATCAGGGCTGCAGTTTCGTTCCGGTTGAGTGCGTCCTCGACCTTGCCGAAGCCCGAAACGACCTGACCGGCCTTGGCGGCCATCGCCAGGGCCTCGGTGACGCTGCGCACCAGGAGGGCGTCGGTGTCGATGGGGAGGGTCGGCGCGACGCGGACGTCGCGCTTGAATCCCTTGCTAAATTGGTGACGGCGGACCGCTTCCGCAACGCTGCGCCGCGATGCGGAAACCCATAATCCGCGGCCGGGCAGCTTGCGCTTGAGATCCGGGATCACCTCGCCCGTGGGCGCGACGACGAACCGGATCAGCTCGTCGATCGGACGCACCTCGCGGCTGACCGCGCACATCCGCGTGGTCGCGGACTTCTGCGTCCGCGGCCCATCGTCGAGATCGGGGTCAGCCTGAGCCAGCATCCGTGGGGCATCTCCTTACGAGGCCGTCGTTTCTGCTTCGGCGGCCTCGGCCTCCTCAGCAGGCTTGGCGAGGTCGGCCTCGGTGATCCAGCCGGCCTTCAGACGGGCCTGCATGATCAAGGCCTCGGCCTCGTCGCGCGAGATCTCGATGCCGTCGAGGAACCCGGCATGCTTGGTCGGCTCGCTGCCTTCCTTGCGCTCGGTCCAGCCGACCAGATCGTCGGTGGCACAGCCGGCGAGATCCTCGACCGTCTTCACATCGTTCTCGCCGAGCTTCACCAGCATCTTGCCGGTGATGCCGGGCACGTCCTTCATGGCGTCCTCGACGCCGAGTTCCTTGCGCTTGGCTTCCAGTTCCGCCTCGAGCTGTTCCAGATATTCGCGGGCGCGGGTCTGCAGCTCGGTGGCGGTCTCCTCGTCGAAACCCTCGATGCCGGCGAGTTCCTTGACGTCCACCAGCGCGAGTTCCTCGACCGAGGTGAAGCCCTCGGAGGCGAGCAGCTGGCCGACCACCTCGTCGACATTGAGCGCTTCCATGAACACGCGGGTCGAGTTCTCGAAGTCGGCCTGGCGGCGCTCCGACTCTTCCTGCTCGGTCAGGATGTCGATGTCCCAGCCGGTCAGCTGCGAGGCGAGCCGGACGTTCTGGCCGCGGCGGCCGATCGCCAGCGACAGCTGGTTATTGGTGTCGGGAACCACGACCTCGATGCGCTCGCGGTCCTCGTCGATCACGACCTTGGCGACTTCAGCCGGCGCCAGCGCGTTGACGACGAAGGTCGCGATGTCGGGTGACCACGGGATGATGTCGATCTTCTCGCCCTGCAGCTCGTTCACCACGGCCTGCACGCGCGAGCCGCGCATGCCGACGCAGGCGCCGACCGGGTCGACTGAGGAATCGCGCGAGATCACGCCGATCTTGGCGCGCGAGCCCGGATCGCGGGCGACCGCCTTGATCTCGACGATGCCGTCGTAGATCTCCGGCACTTCCTGCGCGAACAGCTTCGCCATGAACTGCGGATGGGTGCGCGACAGGAAGATCTGCGGACCGCGGGTCTCGCGGCGGACGTCGAAGATATAGGCGCGGACGCGGTCGCCGTTGCGGAACACTTCGCGCGGCAGCATCTCGTCGCGGCGCACGATCGCTTCGCCACGGCCGAGGTCGACGATCACGCTGCCATATTCGACGCGCTTGACGATGCCGTTGACGATGTCGCCGATGCGATCCTTGAATTCCTGGTACTGCCGGTCGCGCTCGGCCTCGCGCACCTTCTGCACGATCACCTGCTTGGCCGACTGCGCGGCGATGCGGCCATATTCCAGCGGCGGCAGCGTGTCGGCGATGGTGTCGCCGACCTGGGCGCCTGGATTGGCGCGCTGCGCATCGTGCAGCGAAATCTGGTTCGACGAGTTTTCGACGACGTCGACCACCAGCATGTGGCGGGTCAGCCGCAGCTCGCCCTTCTTGGCATCGATCTCGGCATGGACGTCGGTCTCGCTGCCGTAGCGGGCACGCGCGGCCTTGGCGATGGCGTCTTCCATCGCCGCGATCACGATGGAGCGGTCGATCGACTTTTCGCGCGCAACTGCGTCTGCGATCTGCAGCAGTTCGAGTTTGTTGGCGCTGACTGCCATGGCTTAGTCTCCTTCGGATGGATCGATCTCGCCACGGCGCGCGCGCTCGGCCGCCAGGCGGTGCTTTTTGGTGTTGGTCGGAGCCGGCTTCTTGCCGGGCTTGTGAGCAGGCTTGGGTTTCGGCTTCTGGCTCTTCGCCGGATCGCTCTTCTTGGCGTGGGCCGGCTGCGGCGGCGCGAGGCCGAGCTCGCGGCGCAGCTCGCGCTCGGCGGCCTTGCCGCGCCGCATCGATTCCTCGATCAATTCGTCGGTCAGCACCAGCCGCGCGTCCGAGATGTCCTCCATCACCAGGAGAACCTCGACGTCCTCGTCGGGACGCGGATCGTCGCGCCTGATGCGCACCGCATCGCCCTCGACGCCGGCGAGCAGGCCGCGGAACCGCTTGCGGCCCTGATGCGCTACCGCCATCTCGATCTTCACGAGATGCCCGGTGTAGCGCTCGAAGTCGGAGCGGCGCACCAGCGGGCGGTCGATGCCGGGCGAAGAGATTTCCAGCCGGTAGGCGCGCTCGATCGGGTCGGCGACATCGAGCACCGGCGACAGCGCGCGCGAGATAGCCTCGCAATCCTCGAGTTGCATCGAGCCGTCGGGCCGCTCCGCCATGATCTGCACGGTGCAGCCGGCATCGCCCGAGACCTTGATGCGCACCAGGCGATAGCCCATGCCCTGCAGCACCGGGACCGCGACCGCGGCGACACGCGCCGCGACCCCGGGCTCAACGACGAGACGCGGCTCGGCGAGCAGTTCGGTGTCCACGGACGTGGCGGTCGGTTCGGTCATATCCAGTGTCAAAGGCTGTCTAAGGTCTAAAGGCTGCGGAGGTCTGTTGTGTTGTCCAGGTGGCCTTAAGGGGCCGCTAACGCTACCCAAACTGGACCCGGCCTCGTTGGGTCCCGTCAGGTAATAAAAAAGAGCGGGTCCCGGGGGGCCCACTCTCCTACGCGATCGTATGAGATACCATAAGTTGCGCTGGATATAGCTCTTTTGCCTGGGTCCGGCAAGGCCCCGGGTCCGGCGGGAGGCGATTTTAGGGCTCCCAGGATGTCGGATTGATCTAACCCTCCGTTTACGAACGGGACCATAGATTGCCGAAAATCGGCAGAAGTCGCCGGTCGGACAAGGCTCATGACGACAGCCCCTGCGCTGATCCCGGAACTCGACGATATCGTTCGCCGCGGCGACCCCAAGCGCCGCGCCGAGGCCGCGCGGCGGCTCGGCGAGCTGTTTCTTCAGGGCGCCGCGAGCTTCCGTCCCGACCATATCGACCTGTTCGACGGGGTGCTGACCAGCCTGGTCCCGCATGCCGAGCTTGCTGCGCGGGTCGATCTCGCCGAACGGCTCGCGCTGCTCGCCAACGCGCCGCGGCATCTGGTCGGGCAACTCGCCCGCGAGGACGAGGTCGCGATCGCGGGGCCGCTGCTGCGCCGATCGCCGGTGATTGACGAAAAGGTGCTGGTCGAGATCGCCAATGCCAAGGGCCAGGGCCATCTGCTCGCGATGGCCGAGCGATCGAAGCTCTCGACTGCGCTGACCGACGTCCTCGTCCGACGCGGCGATCGCGACGTCATCCGATGCGCGGCCGGCAATGCGGGCGCGGCGTTCTCGGACGCCTCCTTCACGACCTTGGTACAACGAGCCGGCCAGGACGGCGTGCTGACGCTGCGGATCGGCCGCCGCGATGATCTTCCGCCCGAGCATCTGAAGGGCCTGCTCGCCGGCTCGATCGACGTGATCCGCCGCCGTCTGCATGCCGTCGCCAAGCCGGAACGCCAGGCCGAGATCAAGCTGGCGATGAAGGAGATCGAGGGCGTGATCGTTCAGGTCGAGGGCCGCGATTTCACAGCCGCGCAGCGCGCCATCCTGGCGCTGCATCGCGCCGGCGAATTGAACGAGGCCGCGGTGGCCGGCTTCGCAAAGGCCTTCAAATATGAGGAATGCGTGGCGGCGCTCGCCGCGATGGCCGGCGTGAAGGTCGTCACGCTCGATCGCCTGATCTCCGGCGATCGCTATGATCCGATCCTGATCGCCAGCAAGACGATCGGCTTCGAATGGCCGACCGTGCGCGCCCTGATCCTGATGCGGCTCGGGCCGAACCGCGTGCCGTCTCCTGCCGATATCGAAGGTGCGCGGGTGAATTTCGTGCGCCTGATGCCGTCAACGGCGCAGCGCGTCGTGGAGTTCTGGAAGTCGCGCTAGTTCATGCGGTCGTGGCGGACTCTCTGTCCGTCATTGCGAGGAGCGAAGCGACGAAGCTATCCATATCTCCCCACGCCGAACCATGGATGCTTCGCTTCGCTCGCAATGACGAGCTGAATCAGCTGCGTCATAATACTTCCCAAAAATTGCGTCGGCCCGCTATGCTTTCCGCAAGGCGCGACTCAGCGCCAACGGGGAGATCGCCATGCTGACGGACGCCGACATCCAAACGCACGCCGCGCGGATCCGCGATGACGGATACACCGTGATCGAGCGCGCCGCCTCGCCCGATCTGGTCGAGGGATTGAAGGCGGCGGTGCTGAGAATCGAGCGCGAGCACAATCTCGCACCTGCCCGGACGTCGTTCGAAGGCTTCAAGACGCTGCGCATCAACAACCTCCTGACCTATGACGATCTGTTCTGGGAGGTGCCGCTGCATGACAACGTGCTGCCGGTGGTCGAACGCGTGCTGGACAGGGAATGCCTGCTCTCGTCGTTCTGCTCGCTGGTGCTCGGGCCCGGCCAGGAGGCGCAGCCGATTCACGAAGACACCCAATTGATCCCGTTGCCGCGGCCGCACATCCCGATCACGATCAATGCGATCTGGGCGCTGTCCGATTTCCGCGAAGATAACGGCGCGACGCGGATCATTCCGCGCAGCCACAAATTCGATTCGTCGCCCGAATACGGCAAGGAGTACGACGCGGTCACCGCGACCATGCCGGCCGGCAGCGTGATGCTGTTCGACAGCGCCCTGTGGCATGGCGGCGGCGCCAACACCAGCGACGCCAGGCGCTTTGCCTTCTCCTGCGCTTATTGCTGGGGCTGGATGCGGCAGCAGGAGAACCTGCAGCTCGGCATTCCGCGCGAGACCGCGGCCCGCTTTCCGCGCCGTTTGCAGGAATTGTGCGGCTACAGCGTCTACAAGGGCCAGTTCGGCCACATCGACAATCACGATCCGATCGAGCTGCTCGGCCGCGAGCGCGGCAAGCGGATGGTGTGGGAGGCGACCGACGTCAGGAAGGCGCGGCTGGCGGAAGTGAAGGGATAGCTATCCGTCATTCCGGGGCGTCGCGATAGCGACGAACCCGGAATCTCGAGGTTCCGGGTTCGATGCTGCGCATCGCCCGGAATGACGGCGTTAGGGCAACCGCTTGAATCGCAAATACGCCGCCTTCCGCCCCTCGCGCTCGGCCTTGGCGCCGTAGCGCGTCATCGTGTAGTTCGGCCACGGCTGTTGCCAGTCGATCGCGCGCTCGGCAAGCCAGGCGAAGTCGGGCGAGCGCATCAGATGCGCCAGCGTCCAGGCGCAATAATCATCGATATCGCTGACGAAGCGGAATTCGCCGCCCGGCGGCAGCAATCGTGTCATCGCAGCGACGGTTGCATCCTGCACGAAGCGCCGCTTCCAGTGCCGCCGCTTCGGCCACGGATCGGGATGGATCAGGTCGATGCGCGCAACTGAACGCGTCGGCGCCCAGGCCAGCAGTTCGGCAGCGTCGCCGGCAAACAGGCGAATATTGCCGATATTTTGCGCCTCGATCTGGGTCAGGATCTTCGCCATGCCGTTGACATAGGGCTCGCAGCCGATGAAGCCCGTGGTCGGAAAGGCCTGTGCCTCCGCGATCAGATGCTCGCCGCCGCCGAAGCCGATTTCGAGCCTGACATTCTCGATGCCGTCATCGAACAACTCGGTCAGCGCCGCGGGCGCGGGCGCCGAGATGTCGACGGCCAGATGCGGCAGCAGAGTGTCGATCAGGTCGGCCTGATGCGGGCGCAGCTTATGGCCCTTGCGCCGTCCGAAGAACGAGCCGCGCGCATGCGCCATCGCGCCGTCGTCGGGGGAATCGCGATCGCCGCGGTCGCCTGGAGCCGGTGTCATCGCAGCGTTTGGTAGAGACGGTGGAGCAGCCGCGCGCGCGGCTCGATCGACGAGATGTAGAGCTGCTCGTAATGGGTATGCGCACCCTTGCCGTCGACGCCGAGGCCGTCGAGGGTCGCGGTGTGCGGCGCGGTGAAATTGCCGTCGGAGCCGCCGCCGGTGAACACATCCGCCAGCTCGAAGCCGAGCTCGGCGGCCAGCCCCTTGGCGTGCTCGTAGAGTGCGGCGCCGGCATTGCTTTTCTCATAGGGCGGACGGTTCAATTCGCCCGATATCTTCACGCTGACGCCCTCGGTGCGTGAGGTGATCCCGAGGATCTTCGGAACCAGCTCGTCGGCGTCGGCCATGGTCGGCACGCGCATGTCGACTTCCGCAAAGGCCTCTTCGGCGATCACGTTCGGCTTGGTGCCGCCGCGGACGACACCGACATTGACGGTGACGCCGCGCTTGAGATCGTTCATGGCCTCCAGCGCCTGGATCACATTGCCGAGCTCCCGGATCGCGCTGCGGCCGTCCTCGGGGCGCGTGCCGGCATGGGCCGGCGCGCCCTTGATGGTGACGTCGAAACGCGCAACGCCCTTGCGTCCGGTGACGATCTTGCCGCCGTCGCGCGCCGGCTCCGTCACCAGCACGTATTTGGCCTTGCGGCCCTCGGCCTCGATCAGCGCCCGCGAGGTCGGGCTGCCGATCTCCTCGTCCGACACGTAGAGCTGGGTGATGCCGAGCGGCGGGCGCGCGCCGTCGGCGCAGACCTGCCGGAATGCGTGATAGGCGAGGTAGGCGCCGCCCTTCATGTCGTAGATGCCGGGGCCGAACGCGCTGTCGCCGTCGACCTTGAATGGTAACCGTTCGATGAATCCCATCGGATGGACTGTGTCGAGATGGCTCAGCACCAGGATGCCCGGCGCGTCCTGGCCCCAGGACGAGCGCGTCACCAGGTGATCGCCGCAGCCGTCGCGTCCCGCAATGCGCTCCACCGTGGCCGGCAGGTCGCGATAGCCCGACGCGACGAGATCAGCCAGCTTGTTGACCTGATCGGGCCGCTCGGTCGGAGATTCGATCTCGACCCAGCGGCGGATGCCGTCGAGAATCACGGCGGTTTCGAACGGATTGCTGGACATGCTGTTGTCGTCGCCTGTGAATTCGCTTTGTCATTGCGCGCACGCGCCGAAGCACGATCCGGAATCATGCTCGAAGGAGGCGCTCAAGCGCGATGATGCTCAAGCTGAGCTCATCGCGTTGGCGCGCGCCGGAATGGCATATTCCAGATTTGACGATCTCTCAAACGGATATGGCTGAATCAGGCCTGCTCGGCTGCCTCGCGCGCCGCAATCTGCTCGACCAGTTCGACGATGCTGCGGCGGAGCTTGGCGTCCGCGATCCGCGTGAAGGCGCGGGTCAGGGCCAGGCCCTCGGCGGTTGCCAGAAAATCGGAGACGTAGGTCGGCGAGGCGCCCTCGCTGAAGCCGTCGGCGGTCTTGACCCCGCTCGGGCCGCCATCGAACAGGAAAGAGACCGGCACTTGCAGGATTTCGGAGATTTGCTGCAGCCGGCTGGCGCCGACGCGGTTGGTGCCCTTTTCGTATTTTTGCACCTGCTGGAACGTCAGGCCTAGCGCCTCGCCCAGTTTCTCCTGGCTCATGCCGAGCATGATGCGTCGCATACGGACGCGGCTGCCGACATATTTGTCAACAGGATTGGGCGCTTTGGTGGACATCTCCAACTCTCCTAAGGGATTGCGCGCCCGTGGATGAGGCAAGTTGGAAGTGGAGTATGCCTCAGGCGCCGGTGCCGTCAAATCCTGCAAGGAGGATCGGGACGAAATGCGGACAATTTGCGCAAAGGGGCTGACTTGGCTTGTGATTTCGCGTGGACCCGTACAATGCGAAGTGCACGGTCGATCTGTCAACTGGTGGAATCATACTGAGGTAAATTTCGACGTTTTTTCGGGTTCGCGACAACCGGCGATATGCAGCCGTCAGGGTTTTCGCCTCACAAACCGCCGCCGCAACACGAACGCCAGGGCTGTGATCACAATCACAGCGGCGGGGATGTTCCCGATACGCGCATAGATCGTCGGCGCGATGGCCGCCGGCAGGCCGGCATCGAGCACGCCTTCGATGCCGAGCCCGAGTTGTGCGACGATCCGGCCAACCGGGTCGATGATGGCCGAGATTCCCGTATTCGCGGCACGGACCATCGGCAGGCCTTCCTCGATGGTGCGCAGCCGGGCCTGTTGCAGGTGCTGGTAAGGGCCGGTCGAGATTCCGAACCATCCGTCATTGGTGACATTGACGATCCAGCCGGGACGGTCGTCGCGGCTCACGACATTGCCGGGAAAGATCGCCTCGTAGCAGATCACGGGCAGGGCGCGCGGTGCGTTCGGAATATCGAGCGGCCGTCGGATCGTGCCGGGAATGTAGCCGCCCTGCACCTTGGTGAGCTGCACGAAGCCGAGCTTCTCCATCAAGTCCTGGAACGGCAGATATTCTCCGAACGGGACAAGATGCAGCTTGTCGTAGACCGCGAGCACGCTGCCGTCGTGGTCGATGACGTAGATGGAATTATAGGCGCGCGTGACGCGGACGCCGGGCGGCAGATCGGGCGCGCGCACCGAACCGGTGATCAGCACGGTTCCTTTCGGCAGCAGGTCGGCGATCTGCGCCATCGCGTCGGCTTCCTTGGTCAGGAAGAACGGAAACGCGGATTCCGGCCAGATCAGGATGGTGGCATCCTTCACGCCCGTGGCGTGCGGCCCTGAGGCGCGATCCGACAGGGTGAGATATTTCTGCATCACCGCCGTCTTGGCGGAGTAGTTGAACTTGGCGTCCTGCTGCAAATCGGGCTGCATGATGCGCAGCTTGACGCCGTCGACCATCCTGGTCGGTTGCTGCGCGAGGCGGACCACGCCGAACGCCAGCATCGCCGCCAGCACCAGCACCGCGGCCACCGGCGCGCGCCACGGCTTGCGGCCGCGCGAGCCGCCGTCGATCAACACGGCCGGACTTGCGAAGATCGCGACGGCCAGGAACGTCATGCCCCAGAGCCCGATCAGCGACGCGGTCTGGGCCAGCGCCAGCGGCTCGGTCAGTGCGTAGCCGAACGCATTCCACGGAAAGCCGCTGAGGAGATGGCCGCGCAGCCATTCCGAAACCGTCAGGCTGACCGCGAGCGCCAGCACGCGCGAGGCGTCGCGCGGCCAGATCAGCCGCGCCAGCGCGAAGCCGAACGCGGTGAACAAAGCGAGATAGGCGGGCAGGCCGAGCACCGCGAACGGTGTCAGCCAGGCGAAGGTGTCCGCATCGACGAAGAAAGCGTAGCCGATCCAGTACAGTCCCGGCACGAAATAGCCGAGGCCGAACCAGAAGCCGGACAGCGCTGCGGCGGGCACGCCGCGCCAGCGGCCGGCCGCGCTGCCGTCGATCAGCCAGATCGCGATGGAAAAGGTGAGAAACAGAACCGGCCAGGCGTTGAACGGCGCCATCGCCAGCGCAGACAGCGCGCCGGCCGTGAGCGCGAGGACGGCGCGTTTCCATCCCCAGGTCAGGATGATTGCAAGGCCGATCGATCGGAGCTTGTCGGACAGCCTCACTGCGGACCGGCTCCCTCGCCGGGCGGCGGCATGTTGTCATTCGCCTGCGGGTTTCCGGAGTCCGGCGCCTGCTCGCGGCGCCGCTCGCGCTCCTTGCGCGGCGTCGGCCGTTCCTTGCGCGCGGTGATGCGCACGCGCTTGACCCGCCGCGGATCGGCGTCGAGCACCTCGACCTCGTAATTGCCGGGCCCCGAAATCACCTCGCCGCGTACCGGCAGGCGTCCGACGAATGATACGAGGTAACCGCCGAGCGTCTCGACCTCCTCGCCGGCGTCGCCGATCACGAAATCCTCGCCGATCACCGAGCGGACATCGTCGAGGCTGGCGCGCGCATCGGCGATGAAGGAGTTGTCCGGCTGGCGCACGATGGACGGCGGCTCGTCGGAATCGTGCTCGTCATCGATCTCGCCGACGATCTGCTCGACGATATCCTCGATCGACACCAGCCCGTCGGTGCCGCCATATTCGTCGACCACCAGCGCGAGATGGATCCGCGAGGCCTGCATCTGCGCCAGCAGGTCGATCGCGCGCATCGATGGCGGGATATAGAGCAGCTTGCGGATGATATTGGCTTCCGACAGCGGCAGCGCGAGATCGACGCTGCGCAGATCGAGCCCGGCCGGAAACGGCTTCTTGCGCTTCGTCTTGGTCGCGTCGGTGACGCGGGCTCTCGCGGTCATGAAGGCGAGCAGGTCGCGGATGTGCACCATGCCCTCGGGGTCGTCGAGGGTCTCGTTGTAGACGACGAGCCGCGAATGCGCCGCGCTCTCGAACAGGCTCATCAATTCGCCGAGCGGAATGTCGCGCTTGACCGCGACGATGTCGGCGCGGTGCACCATGACGTCGGCGATCCGCCGCTCGTTCAGCGACAGGATGTTGCGCAGCATGGTGCGCTCGATCGCCGAGAAGCCGACATCGTCGGGCGTCGAAGCGTCGAGCACGACCTGCAAATCGTCGCGCACCGAGCCGGCCTTCCAGCCGAACAGCGTGCGGATCGCGCGCACCAGCCAGCCCTCGGCCGCGGGGCGCTGCACCTCGCCCTCGTGCACCACGGCGGGCAGGTTGCTCACGTTGCGCGGGTTGTCGTGGGTCGGTTCGGAATCCGGCATGTCAGGCGATCCGATCCGCATAGGGGTCGGGAATGCCGAGGGAAGAGAGGATCTCGCGCTCGAGCGCCTCCATGTCCTCGGCATCGTCGTCGTTCTCGTGGTCGTAACCGATCAGGTGCAGGAAGCCATGCACCGCGAGATGGCTCAAATGATGGTCGAACGGTTTCTGCTCTTCATCGGCTTCCCGCCGCGTCGTCTCATAGGCGATCGCGATATCGCCGAGCATGCGCGGGGCATCGTCGGATCCGCCGGCGCCTTCCGGCTGCAGCGCCGGAAACGACAGCACGTTGGTCGGCTTGTCGATGCTGCGCCAGTTGGCGTTGAGGGTGCGGATGCCGGGATCGTCGGTCAGCATCACCGCAAGCTCGGCGTCGGCGACATCGGCATCGGCGATTTCGGCGGCAGCCTCGATGGCGCGGTGGATCACCGCGTCGGCATTGGGCTCGGCCTGCCAGCATTCGGCGGTGACGAGAACCTCGGTTGCAGGAAAAGCAGACACGTTGGTTTCAAAATCTGCGTTATGGCCGGATCCCGCGTCGTGCGGGCTCGCGGCCGAAGCTATTGGTCTCAAGATCTGGCGTTTGCCGGCTTTTGCGGCAATCCCTCATAGGCGGCCACGATGCGCGCCACCAATTCATGGCGGATGACGTCTTCGGCCTTGAAATGCACCTGCGCGATGCCCTCGACGCCGTCGAGCAGCTTCACGGCTTCCGTGAGCCCCGAGGTCTGGCCATGCGGCAGGTCGACCTGCGACGGATCGCCGGTGACGATCATCCGGCTGTTCTCGCCGAGACGCGTCAGGAACATCTTCATCTGCATCGTCGTGGTGTTCTGCGCCTCGTCGAGGATGATGGCGGCATTGGTCAGGGTGCGGCCGCGCATGAAGGCGAGCGGGGCGATCTCGATCTCGTTGCCCTGCAGCGCGCGCTCGACGACGCGGGCATCCATCAGATCGTACAGCGCGTCATAGATCGGGCGCAGATACGGATCGACCTTCTCCTTGAGGTCGCCGGGCAGGAAGCCGAGCCGCTCGCCGGCTTCCACCGCGGGGCGCGTCAGGATGATGCGATCGACCTCCTTGCGCTCGAACAGCTGCGCGGCATGGGCGACCGCGAGCCAGGTCTTCCCGGTGCCGGCCGGGCCGATGCCGAACACCAACTCATGCCGCTTCAGCGCGCGGATGTAGGAATCCTGCGCCGCGGTGCGGGCGCGCACCGGACGCTTGCGCAGATTGATGGTCTCGAAGGTCGGCTTGGCGGTCTTGTTGTCGAATTCGAACAGCGAGCCCTGCGCGATCACGGCGCGGATCGCACCTTCGACCTCGCCCTGATCGAGGTCGTGTCCTTCGACGGCCTGCGCGTAGAGCGTCTCCAGCACGCGCCGCGCCGCGTCGCAGCCGTCGCGGGAGCCTGCGATGGTGAGATGATTGCCGCGGGAATCGACCACGACGCCGAGCCGCCGCTCGATCAGCGCCAGATTCTGTCCGTAGGGGCCGACCAGCGCGGATGCCGCGCGGTTGTCGTCGAAATCGATGACGACCTGAGTTTCAGGGGGCCGGGTCTCAGGTGGCATTTGCATGTCGCGGTCAGGTTTGCGGCTGGGAGCGAGCGAAGACGAATCCGATGCGCTTTTGGGCAAGGATTTCAGGCTCCAATGGTCTGCGAAATGAGGCCGGGCGCGGGCCGCGTTACGAGCTCGCCGATCAAGCTGTAGCGCTCGAGGCTGTCGATCCTCACCGGGAGGACCTGGCCGATGATGTCGGGCGACGCCATCACATGGGCGGGCTGCAGATAGGCGGTGCGGCCGACGATCTGGCCCGGATTGCGCGCGGCGCGCTCGAACAGCACATCGACCGTTGTGCCAATCGCAGCCCGGTTGAAGGCCGATTGCTGGCTGTCGATCAATTCCTGAAGCCGCCCCAAGCGCTCGTCCATCTCGGCTGCTGACACTGTCTCCCGCATCTCCGCCGCCGGCGTGCCCGGCCGTGGCGAATATTTGAATGAATACGCCGCAGCGTATCCGATTTGCGTGACAAGCGCGAGGGTGGCGGAAAATTCTTCCGCGGTCTCTCCGGGGAAGCCCACGATAAAATCTGATGAAAAAGCAATGTCTTGCCGCGCGGCGCGGAACCGGTCGATGACGCGCCGGTAGTCATCGGCGGTATGTTTGCGGTTCATGGCGGCAAGGATCCGGTCCGCCCCCGATTGCACCGGTAGGTGCACGAACGGCATCAGTTCGGGCAAATCGCGATGTGCCGCGATCAGGGTGTCGTCGACGTCGCGCGGATGGCTGGTCGAATAGCGCAGCCGTGTGACGCCGGAAATTGTGGCCAGCCGCTGCAACAATTTGCCGAGCGGCCAGACGCGGCCGTCGGGACCTTCGCCGTGATAGGCGTTGACGTTCTGTCCGATCAGCGTGAATTCGCGCACGCCATTGTCGGCGAGCTGCTTCACATCGTCGATGATCCTGGCGACCGGACGCGAGACTTCCGCGCCGCGCGTATAGGGCACCACGCAGAAGGTGCAGAACTTGTCGCAACCTTCCTGCACCGTGACGAAGGCGGAGATGCCGCGGGCGCGGATCGCATCCGGCTTCGGCTGCGGCAGGAAGCCGAACTTGTCCTCGACCGGGAATTCGGTTTCCAGCGCGCGGCCGTTTGCCTTGGCGCGCTTCAAGAGCTCGGGCAGATGATGATAGCTCTGCGGCCCGACCACGATGTCGACGGTCGGCGCGCGATGGATGATCTCGGCGCCTTCGGCCTGCGCGACGCAGCCGGCGACCGCGATCTTCATCTCGCGCCCCGCCCGCGCGGCCTCGTCCTTGGCGACGCGCAGCCGCCCGAGCTCGGAATAGACTTTCTCCGACGCCTTCTCGCGGATGTGGCAGGTGTTGAGGATCACGAGGTCGGCGTCTTCGGCGCTCGCGGTCTCGACAAAGCCCTCGCCGGCCAGCGTGTCCGCCATGCGTTGCGCATCGTAGACATTCATCTGGCAGCCATAGGACTTGATGTGCAGCTTGCGCGGCGTCGTCATGGAACCCTGAGAGCGAAAAATGGAAACGGCGCCATCGGGGCGCCGGGGCTGAAATATAGCTTAAACCGGGGAAAATCCAGCGGTCCGGGGCTGGTCCTGTCACCTCCCCTTGAAAAGGGGAGGTCGCTTTGCTCGCCAGAGCAAAGCGGGTGGGGATCAGCTCCCTCCGCACGCAGCGGCGCCCGCGGCTGGAACCCCCATCCCGACCTTCCCCTTTCAGGGGGAAGGGGAAGATTGCTCACGCAACCGCGGTTTTGGCCCCGAGCCGGGCGATCAAATCGGGCAATTTCCGCATATCGGCGAAGGTGACGGCCGCGCCGGCCTGGCGCAGCATGTCCTCGTGTTCCGCCGTGCAATGGCTGCCGCCGTAAAATCCGAGCACGGTCATCCCGGCAGCGCGGGCGCCGGTGACGCCGGCCACGCTGTCCTCGATCACGACGCAGCGCGCCGGGCTGGCGCCCATCTGCGCCGCCGCGAACAGGAAGAGGTCGGGCGCCGGCTTGCCGCGCTTGACCTGGGTGGCGGAGAAAATATGCGGTGCGAGCTGGTCGTAGAGCCCGGCGCAGGTCAGGCCGTGATGGATCTTTTCGGGCGTGCCGCTCGACGCCACGCATTTCGGTAAGCCGAGCGCGGCGATCGCCTCGCCGACATGCGCGATCGCACTGAGATCGTCGGCATAGAAGCTCAGCGTCGCGTGCTTGACCTCGGCCTCGAAGGTCTCGGGCAGCGCGCGGCCGATCTCGCTTTCGACGATCCGCCGCGCCTCGCGGTCGGACACACCGAGGAAGCGCTTCAGCACGCCGTCAGGTGTAATCGGAAAGCCGTGCCGCGTCAGCGTCTCCGCATGCGCGCGACAGGAGATCACCTCGCTGTCGACCAGCACGCCGTCGCAATCGAAGATGACGAGGTCGAAACTCACCCGGCTTACGACTTGCTGTCTTCGTCGAGCGGGACGCAATACAGCTCGAGACGGTGATCGACCAGCTTGTAGCCGAGCTTGCGCGCGATCTCGGCCTGCAGTTTCTCGATTTCCTCGGAGGTGAACTCGATCACCTTGCCGTCGCGCAGATTGATCAGGTGGTCGTGATGGCTCTCGGGCATCTGCTCGTAGCGCGCGCGGCCCTCGCGGAAGTCGTGGCGCTCGATGATGCCGGCATCCTCGAACAGCTTGACGGTGCGATAGACGGTCGAGATCGAGATCTTGTCGTCGACCGCCACGCAGCGGCGGTAGAGCTCCTCGACGTCAGGGTGATCCATGGCCTCCGCCAGCACGCGTGCGATCACACGGCGCTGTTCGGTCATGCGCATGCCGGTCGCGGCGCAGCGCGCCTCGATGCCGGTATTCTTCTGCGCAGGCGTGATTTTCACCGTCGTCATGGGTCCTTGGCAGGTCCTTGGCCAGTCCTTGGGCCTTGGATGGCAGAGCAGGGCGCTGTTCTGCCATCGCGCCGATGTTACGACAAGTCGCGCCGCATCAGAAGCGCGTTCAAATGTTCCCCGCCGGGCTGCTTGTAGTAGCGCTCGCGGCGGCCGATCACGCCGAATCCGGCCTTTTCATAGAGCCGTCGCGCCGGCTGATTGTTCTCTTCCACCTCGAGGAAGATGGTGCGGACGCCGCGGCCGGCAAGATGGCCGAGATGAGTCAGCAGCAGGTCGCGCGACAGCCCGCGGCCGCGCTGATTGGAATCGATCGCAATCGACAGAATTTCGGCCTCGTCCGCCGCCATCCGCGAGACGGCAAAGCCGATCACCTTGCGTCCCTGCCGCAGCCGGTGCACCAGCGTGTTGCGCTCGGTCAGCATCGCCTCGAATTCGCCCTCGCCCCAGCCGCGATGAAACGATGCGCCGTGCAATTGCGCGAGCCGCGCCGCATCGCGCAGCGATGCGGGCTCGACCGCGGGCGGACCGCCGCCCCACCATCGTGACAGCCAGCCGATCATGTCGATCGCGGCGTGCTGATCTCGAGCCGGTCCTTCGGCGGCTTGGCGTCGGGTGCACGCAGATAGAACGGCCGCGGCGGCGCGCTTTCAGGATCCACGGCCGCGCCGATCCAGGCGACCCAGGTAATGTCGGGCGCGGGCTGCCGGTCGACCTTGACCGGCGTTGCCGCGTCGGCGGGCCAGCGCTCGGCGAGGATATTGGCAGCGTTGCCGACCAGATGCAGCGCGCCGTGTTGGGAGGCCTCGAGCGCTTCCGCGATCGGCGCCACCTTCGGCTTGATGATCGGGCTGCCGTCGCCGCCCACCAGCTGGAAATAGACGTGATCATGCCGCGCATCGATCGCCGACAGGATCGCAGCCGCGCCATTCTCGGCGACGACAGGCGCGGCGTAGGCGGCGAGCGTCGACAGTCCGACCACCGGCTTTTCCGCGGCCAGCGCCAGGCCGCGCGCCGCCGAGAGGCCGACGCGCAGGCCGGTGAAACTGCCGGGGCCGGTGGTCACGGCGATGCGGTCGAGCCCGGCAAAGCCGATGCCGCTCTCTTTCATCACCCGAGCGATCAGCGGCATCAGCGCTTCGGCATGGCCGCGCTGCATCGCCTGCGATTCAATGGCGATTGTATTGCCGGAGGTGGTGTCGAGCACCGCCGCGGAGCAGGCGTCGAGCGCCGTATCGATGGCGAGAATCATCATGGGAGGGCGAATGGCGAATAGGGAATGGCGAATAGAGGTCCAGAGCAGAATGCTATTCGCGATCCGCCACGCGCCATTCGCCGCTCCATCACATCGGCCGGACTTCCTGCACGTCGGGCACGAAGTGCCGGAGCAGGTTCTGGATGCCGTGTTGCAGGGTTGCGGTCGATGACGGGCAGCCGGCGCAGGAGCCCTTCATGTTGAGATAGACGATGCCGTCTTTGAAGCCGCGGAAGGTGATGTCGCCGCCGTCATTGGCAACCGCGGGACGCACGCGGGTCTCGATCAGGTCCTTGATCTGCTCGACCGTCTCGGCGTCGGCCTCGTCGAAGAACTCGTCTTCCTCATCGCGGGCGTCGTCGCTGGCCGCGGTGCCGTCGGCGAGCAGCGGCGCGCCGGACATGTAGTGCTCCATGATGGCGCCGAGGATCGCGGGCTTGAGGTGCTGCCAGTCGCCGTCCGCCTTGGTCACGGTGATGAAGTCGCCGCCGTAGAACACGCCGGTGACGCCGGATACGGCGAACAGCCGTTCGGCGAGCGGCGAGCGCGCGGCGGACTCGGGCGAGGAAAATTCCATCGTCCCGCTGTCGAGCACCATGCGGCCCGGAATGAATTTCAGCGTGGCGGGATTGGGCGTGGCTTCGGTCTGAATGAACATCTGCTGTCTCCGGCGTCGCCGGTTCAAGGCCGGCGCGTTGGGTTCCATTATAGCGTTTTCGAGCGAAGTGACACCGGTTCGCGAAGAAAACGCGTCAAATCAAGGAGTCAGATGGCAACTAAAAAGCCCGCGATCAAGCCGCAAAACCGCGGTTCCAGGCTCACACCCATGCCCGGAAGCGGGTCCGGGGCCGGTAACGCGCTAGGACAGGGCGTCAATCTCGGCGTCGGTCAGGCCGCCCGGCACGATGGTCACCGGGATCGGGAATGCCCCCATGGTCTTGGCCATGGTGGTGATGATCGGCCCGGGCCCCTCGGCGCCCGGATTGGCGGCCAGCACCAGCGCCGCGATATCGACGTCCTTGTCGATCACGTCGAGGATCTGTTCGATCGGGTCGCCCTCGCGAATCACCCGCTCCGGGGTGATCGCGGCGATGCCGTTGGCGCGGCCGGCGGCGCGGTCGAGCGCCTCATTGGCGGCCTCCTCGGCCTCCGCGCGCATGATGTCGGCGACCCCGAGCCATTGCTGGTTCTGGTCCTCGGTCTCGATCACCCGCAGCATCACGACGCCGCCGCCGACCCGGATCGCCCACCGGCTGGCGTAATAGACCGCGCGGTCCCATTCCGCAGTGTCGTCAACGATGACGAGGCATTTCGGCTTGTGACCTGACTCGTAGCTTCGTCGCTGGGTGGTCATGCATGTCCCGGTGCTGAACCAAACCAACCCATGGTGCCATACTCCCTCGCCGTTTGGGAGAGGGAGCGCGCAGTTCCTGCCCTGCGCGTCAGCGCGGGCGGATGAAGCCGACGATGTCCTTGGTGATGCGCATGGTCTCGTCGGCGATGCCGCGGGCGCGGTTGGCGCCGTCGGCGAGGACCGCGTCGACATGGCCGGGATCGGCGACCAGCTTCTTCATCTCGGAGGCGATCGGCGCCAGTTTCGCGACGCAAACCTCGACCAGCGCGTTCTTGAAGCTGGAGAACTGCCCGCCACCGAACTGCGTCAGCACCTCCTGCTTGGAGATGCCGGCCAGCGCCGCGTAGATGCCGACCAGGTTGTCGGCCTCGGGGCGGGTTTCGAGACCCTTCTCCTCCGACGGCAGCGGCTCCGGATCGGTCTTCGCCTTGCGGATCTTCTGCGCGATGGTGTCGGCGTCGTCGGTGAGGTTGATGCGCGAATTGTCCGACGCATCCGACTTCGACATCTTCTTGGTGCCGTCGCGCAGGCTCATCACCCGCGTCGCGGGCCCCGTGATCAGCGGCTCGGGCTGCGGGAAGAACAGGCCGTCGGCAAAGCCATGACCGCGGATCGAGTCGCCGAAATCGTTGTTGAATTTCTGCGCGATGTCGCGGGACAGCTCCAGATGCTGCTTCTGATCCTCGCCGACCGGCACATGGGTCGCGCGGTAGAGCAGGATGTCGGCGGCCATCAGCACCGGATAGTCGTAGAGGCCGACCGAGGCGTTCTCGCGGTCCTTGCCGGCCTTCTCCTTGAACTGCGTCATGCGGTTCAGCCAGCCGATCCGCGCGACGCAGTTGAAGATCCAGGTCAGCTCGGCGTGGCCGGCGATCTGGCTCTGGTTGAACACGATGTGCTTCTTGGCATCGATGCCCGCGGCGATGAAGGCCGCGGTGACCTCGCGGGTGTTGCGGGCGAGCTCGGCCGGGCCGCCCCAGACCTCGACGCCCTGCGTGATCGCATGCATGTCGACGACGCAATAGATGCAGTTGTGGGTCTGCTGCATCTTCACGAAGTTGACGATGGCGCCGAGGTAGTTGCCGAGGTGCAGATTGCCCGTCGGCTGGACGCCTGAGAAAACCCGTTCAACGAACGCCATGGTCTCGATTCCCGGAAATGGCTAGTTTTGCCGCGTCGTTTGCCACTTAAGCTCCGCGCGCGCAAGTCAGGCGGGGCGCCTTTGCCTGACGGCGTTAACCGCCTCGCGCCAGCCGGTGACGCCGAAAAGCTGCAAGAACAGCCCGTAACCGGCGATACCTGCCGCGATCAGCACGAGCAGGGAGGCTGCCTGCGCGAAACCGTGGCTGCCGGCCGACGGCAGCCCGCCCTCCGCAAGCCAGAGCAGGGCGCCCATCGCGAGCGCCGCGGCCAGGATGCGCGGCAGCCGGCGGCGCGCATCGGCATCGATCGAGAAGCCGAAGGTCGCGGCCCCCTTGCGGATCAGCGCCAGTGCGTTGCTCCAGGCGCCGAGCGCGATGCCTGCGGCAATTCCGCTCGCACCGAAGATCTGGCCGAGCAGGAAGGCCGTCGCAATCGCCACCACGATCGCTTTCAGCGTCGCGAGCAGCGGCGTCAGCGTGTCCTCGCGCGCAAAGAATGCCGGCGACAGCGCCTTCACCAGCACATGCGCCGGCAAGGCCAGCGTCAGCCAGATCAAGGCCTGCGCGGTTGCCGCGCTATCCCGGGCGGTGAACGCGCCGTGCTCGAACAGCATCCGCACGGTCGGCTCGCTCAACACCATCAGGCCGAGCGTCGCCGGCAGCGCCAACCCGACCGCAAGCTCGAGGGCACGCGATTCCGCATGCGCGATCGCGCTGGATTCGCCGCTGCGCACGGCGCGCGTCATCTCCGGGATCAGCACCGTGCCCATGGCGACGCCGACGATGCCGAGCGGCAGCTCGAGCAGGCGGTTGGCGAAATAGAGCCAGGACACCGCCGACGGCGAGGTCGACGCGATCACCGCGCCTGCCACCATCAGCCATTGCGGCGCGCTGCTCGCGACCATGCCGGGGATCGCGCGGCCGAGAAAGCCGCGCATGTCAGGATCGAAGGACACGCGGAGCGGCGAGGCGAGCCTTGCGCCGCGCAGCGCCAGCATCGACAGTTGCAGGAAGCCGGCGGCCCCGATCGTCGCCGCCATCACCAGCGCGGCCTGCGCCGGCTCCTGCTGCCGCACCAGCAGCACGGCCATCACCGATATCAGTGCGATGTTGAACAACAGCGGCGAGAACGCGGTCAGCGCGAAGCGCCCCTGCGCGCTGAGCAGTGCCATCATCACCGTGACCGGGCCGGCGAAGGCGAGATAGGGCAGCATCAGCCTCGCGTCGTCGACGGCGAATTGCAGCGTGTCGCGGCCGACAAAACCCGGCGCGATCGCCGCGATCACCAGCGGCATCAGCACGCCGATGACGAGCGCGGCCGCGATCACCGCGGCACTGACGGTGCCGAGCACGCGGCCGGCAAAGGCGGTTGCCGCGTCCATGCCGCCGGCATCGCGCGCCTTCAGCCAGGCCGGCACCAGGGCGGCATTCAGCCCGCCCTCGGACAACAGCCGTCGCACAACATTCACAAGCTGGAATGCCGCCAGGAATGCATCCGCCACCGGTCCCGCGCCGAGCAGCGCCGCGATCGCGGAATCGCGCACGAAACCGAGCAGTCGCGAGGCCAGCGTTCCCGAGGAGACCGTGAGGAAGGAGCGGAACATGGGGTCTGTATAGCAGTAGCAGGTATTGCTTCCAGTGGTGCCGTCTTAAACCTGTCATCCCCGCGCAAAGGCTCCGCCTTTGTCGCTGGAGGTGCGAGCGAAGCGAGCCTCGAAGGATGAATCGGCCAGAGCCGGGCCGTTCATCCTTCGAGACACGCTACGCGCTCAGGATGACGGGTTGGCAGAGCGCAATGCTGACAGGGTTTCGCCCAAATAGCTTCCCTTGCTGCCCCGAGGCGTAACGTGATAGGCCGCCACTCTTGTTGGGTGGCGTTAACACAGGGCAGGTCTATGGCTGACGCAAAATACGACGTTCTTGGAATCGGCAACGCGATCTTCGACGTGCTGGTGCAGACCGACGAGGCATTCCTTGCCCGTCACGGCATGACCAAGGGCTCGATGCAGCTGATCGATGAGGCGCGCGCCACCGCGATCTACGGCGACATGGGGGTGGCGACCGAAATGTCGGGCGGTTCGGCCGCCAACACCATCGTCGGCGTCGGCAGTCTCGGCGCCCGCGCGGCCTATGTCGGCAAGGTCAAGGACGACCAGATCGGCAAGCTCTACGTCCACGACATCCGCGCCGCCGGCGTGACCTTCGACACCGCGCCGGCCAGGACCGGCCCGGCCACCGGCTGCTCCTACATCCTGGTGACGCCGGACGGCGAGCGCACCATGAACACCTATCTCGGCGCCGCGCAGGACCTGACGCCCGACGACATCGATCCAAACCAGATCGCTGCCGCCAGCATCATCTATCTCGAGGGCTACCTCTGGGATCCGAAGAACGCCAAGGACGCTTTCGTGAAGGCGGCGACCATCGCGCACGGCGCGGGCCGCCAGGTCGCGCTGACGCTGTCGGATTCGTTCTGCGTCGATCGCTACCGCGACGAATTCCTCGATCTGATGCGCAAGGGCGTGGTGGATCTGGTATTCGCCAACGAGTCCGAGCTGCACTCGCTGTACCAGACCTCGGATTTCGACACCGCGCTGAAGCAGTTCGGCAAGGATACCAAACTCGGCGTCGTCACCCGCAGCGAGAAGGGGTGCGTCGTGATCTCCGGCGACAGTGTCGTCGCGCCGCCCGCCTCGCCCATCGACAGGCTGGTCGACACCACCGGCGCCGGCGATCTGTTCGCCGCCGGCTTCCTCGTCGGTCTCGTGCGCAAGGTCGGCCATGAGAATGCCGGCCGGCTCGGCGCGCTCGCCGCGGCCGAAGTGATCCAGCACATCGGCGCCCGGCCGCTGGTGTCGCTGCAGGATCTGGCGAAGCAGCAGGGGCTGCTGGTTTAGGCGGGGCTTTTCTCCTTCGCCTCGCCCCGCCTGCGGGGAGAGGCCGGATCGCATCGTAGATGCGTTCCGGGTGAGAGGGAGTCTCCGCGTATTCACTGCTTTCGAATTTGCGGAGGCGGTCTCTCACCCCGACCCTCTCCCCGCAAAGAGCGGGGCGAGGGAGAAGAGAGATCACGCCGTCTTCGCCGCCTTCAATCCCAGCCGCTGCTCCACCGCATCGCGCATCACGAACTTCTGGATTTTCCCTGTCACCGTCATCGGGAATTCATCGACGAACTCGACATAGCGCGGGATCTTGTTGTGGGCGATCTGGCCTTGGCAGAAGGCGCGGACCTCGTCGGCGGTGAGCGTTTCGCCCTGCCTGATTCTGACCCAGGCGCACAGCTCTTCGCCATAGCGCTCGTCGGCGACGCCGAATATCTGCACGTCCTGGATCTTCGGATGGCGGTAGAGGAACTCCTCGATCTCGCGCGGATACAGGTTCTCGCCGCCGCGGATCACCATGTCCTTGATGCGGCCGACGATGTTGCAATAGCCTTCGTCGTCGATCACGGCGAGATCGCCGGTGTGCATCCAGCCATTGGCGTCGAGCACATCGCCGGTCTTTTCCTTCTCGTCCCAATAGCCGAGCATGATGCTGTAGCCGCGGGTGCAGAGCTCGCCGCGTTCGCCGCGCGGCACCACCTTGCCGCCGAGATCGACCACCTTGACCTCGACATGCGGATGGATGCGGCCGACGGTCGAGACGCGGCGCTCCAGTGGATCGTCGGTCGCGCTCTGAAAACTCACCGGGCTGGTCTCGGTCATGCCGTAGGCGATCGTCACCTCGCGCATGTTCATCTCGGTGTTGACGCGCTTCATCACCTCGATCGGGCAGGGCGCGCCGGCCATGATGCCGGTGCGCAGCGAGGACAAGTCGAAGCGCGCGAAGTCGGGATGGTCGAGCTCGGCGATGAACATGGTTGGCACGCCGTACAGCGTCGTGCATCTCTCCTGCGCGACCGTCGTCAGCGTCGCCAGCGGATCAAAGCCTTCGCCGGGATAGACCATGGTGGTGCCGAGCGTGACGGAAGCGAGGTTGCCCATCACCATGCCGAAGCAGTGATAGAGCGGCACCGGAATGCAGATGCGGTCCTGTTCGGTCAGGCGCATGGCGCGGCCGGTGAAGTAGCCGTTGTTGAGAATGTTGTGATGGGTCAGCGTCACGCCCTTCGGCGAGCCGGTGGTGCCGCTGGTGAACTGGATGTTGACGGGATCGTCGAACTGCAGGCTCTCGCCGAGCGCCGCAAGCTGCTCGCGATGGCGCTCGCCGCCCATCTGCGATACCGCATCGAATGGAATGGTGCCCGGCGCCGCCGGTCCGCCGATCTGGATCACGGCGCGCAGTTTCGGCAGCCGCGCCGACCGCAAGTGACCGGGCTCCGAGCTTGCGAGCTCGGGCAGCAGCGTATTCAGCATCTCCATATATGCCGAGGTCTTGAATGCCGTCGCCGTCACGATCGCGGCGCAGCCGACCTTGCCGAGCGCGAATTCCAGCTCGCTCAGCCGATAGGCCGGATTGATGGTGACGAGGATCAGTCCGGCTTTCGCGGCGGCGAATTGCGTCAGCGTCCATTCCGGGCGGTTCAGCGACCAGATGCCGATCCGCTCGCCGCGCTGCAACCCGAGTGCGATGAAGCCCGCCGCCAAGGCATCGACGTGACAGGCGAATTCGTTCCAGGTCCAGCGCACATTGTGGCTGGGCGAGACCAGCGCCTCGCGCTCGCCCCAGCGTGCGCGAGCACGGTTGAGGCTGCGGCCGATGGTTTCACCGAGCAACGGCGTATCGGAAATGCCGCAGACATAGCTGTCTGCCTTGCTGTCTCCCTTGGGTGTGGGTGCCAAGCTCGTCCTCCTCGTGGTCGTGTTCGTGTCGCCGCGCTTTTTTGCGCGATCTTAGTCGTTTGGCGCAGATGGGACAGGCCCGACCAATGGCGGGTATGGTTTTCGATTGTAGCGGCGACGGGTTCCGCTTCACCTCGCCCCGCGTGCGGGGAGAGGTCGGATCGCATCGAAGATGCGATCCGGGTGAGGGGAGTCTCTGCGAGTCCAATTGCGACCGTCTGCGCGGGAATAGCCCCCACCCCAACCCTCTCCCCGTAAGAACGGGGAGAGGGAGAGAAGTCCCATAACGGCTGGTACGACTTATCTCATCGAGCCTTACGCCGCCCTTTGCCCGCTGCCGGCGTCCAGCCCGGCATAGATGCCCTTCTCGAAGCCTGCGAAGGCCTCCAGGCTGTGCTTGTCGGCGAACGGCAACAGCTGGGTCAGGATCACGCCGCAGACGTCGCGCGACGGATCGATCCAGTAATAGGTGTTGGCAAGGCCCGCCCAGGCGAGGCTGCCGGCGCTGCGGCCTTCCGGCGTCTTGGCGGTGTTGATCAGGAAGCTCAGTCCCCACTTCTTGACGATGTCGGGATAGAGATCGACATCGTTGGTATACATCGGCAGGGCCGTCGTCATCTTGCCGACGGTGAGCTCGCCGATGTGATTCTGGCCCATGGTCGCGACCGTCTCGGCCTTCAGCACCTGATTGCCGTTGCCTTTGCCCTTGTTGAGGATCATCTGGCAGAACTTGATGTAGTCGGCCGCGGTCGAATACAGGCCGCCGCCACCCATGTGGAATTCGGGGTTCTGCTCGAGCTCGAACGGGATCGCCGCAAGCGTGCCGTCCTCGCCGCGGGCGTGCATGCCGACCAGCCGCTTGCGCATGTCGTCGGAGATCTTGAAGGCGGTGTCGCTCATGCCGAGCGGCGCGAACATGTTGTCGCGCAGATAGGCATCGAGCTTCTTGCCGGATGCGGCCTCCACCGCCTTGCCGACGAAGTCGATATTGGTGCCGTATTCCCAGCGCGTGCCGGGATCTGTCATGATCGGCGTCTTCAGCGCGGCATTCAGGCAGGTGATGATGCCGGGCGTGCCGGTCTTTTCGAGGTACTTCCCGAGATTGGCGTCCCACATATCGTAGGCGAAGCCGGCGGTGTGGGTCATGAGCTGGCGCAGCGTGATCGGCTTTTTCGCCGGCCGCAACTGCGGTTCGCCCTTGGCATCGAAGCCGTCGAGCACCTGCACCGCAGTGAGATCGGGCAACAGCTTGCCGATCGGCTCATCGAGCGAGAGCTTGCCCTGCTCGACGAGCTGCATCGCGCCCGCCGAGGTCACCGCCTTGGTCATCGAGGCGATCCAGAACACGCTGTCCGCCGTCATGGGATCGCTCTTGGAGAGGTCGCGCTTGCCGAACGCGCCTTCGTAAATCACGTCCTTGCCGGTGGCCGCGATGGCGACCACGCCGGGAATTTCCTTTGCCTCGCTCTTCTGGCGCAATACCTGATCGATCTGAGCCTTGCTCTGCATTGGGGGCTTCCTCCGGTGGGGTTTATTGTTTTGAAGTGGGCGGATCATCCTCCCGCTTTTCCGCTCCCGCAAGGCGGGCGCGATGCGACCACGTCGCGATGTCGTGAAGGCCGGCTGCTAGGAACGGCCTTGGTCGGGAGGCGTTCACCACGCGCGCAGATTTTGCAGGGGACGCCGCGCAAGTCCCGGTGACCTTCGCGGGCGGCCACGGTAACGTGATCAAGGAATGATTTTCGCACCTGATTATTTGCATTAACGCATTCAGATCGCTGCACAAACGGTGCGGCGGATTGGACCGGATTTGACGAAAAGATTCGTCATTTCCCGCCTTGCGGGGGGCGCAGCAATGATTTCGACATGGAGTGAATGGAAGCGCTATCCGCGGCCGGGCCGCGGCGAGAATATCGAAGCGCCGATCAGCCCAGGTCTCTACGAAGTTCGCTACGCAGGTACCGGCGCACTGCACTCGTTCGAGGCCGTCGAGAATGTCGCGCGGGCGCTGGCGCTGCTGCAGACCGGCGCCAAATCCTGGTTCGGCCGCCGCGATGCGCAGGCGCAGGCCGACCTCGAATACCGGACCTGCGCGACCTCGACCAAGGCGGACGCCAAGGCCGCGGCCGAGCGCATGATCGGCCGTCGGGAAACCTATATGTCTGGCGGGGCGGTCTGAGCGCCGCTGCACGACGGCGCGTAAAAAAAAGATCGCGCGCGAGCCCCCAATATTGCTTGAGGCAGGGTCGCGCCCGGCGCCGGTGCATCGCAGCGGCTTTCCGCTTATATAGGCGCGAACACCCCCAAGAAATTCCAGAAATGACAGGAGTAACGCCATGACCCCGCCCGTTGCCGCACGCGCCACCCAATCCGCAGCATCCTCCCTGCAAAGCCGCCTGAAGGACCCCTCGCTGCTGCGCGACCGCTGCTACATCGACGGCGCCTGGGTCGGCACCCCCGAATTCGCCGTCAACAATCCGGCGACCGGCGTCGAGCTGATCAAGATCCCGCAGCTGAGCGCCGATGACGCGACCAGGGCCGTCGAGGCCGCCGAGCGCGCGTTTCCGACCTGGGCCAAGCTGACCGCGAAACAGCGCTCCAACATCTTGCGCAAATGGTTCGATCTGATCATCGCCAACCGCGAGGACCTTGCGCTGATCCTGACCTCCGAGCAGGGCAAGCCGCTGGCGGAAGCGCTCGGCGAGGTCGATATCGGCGCCGCCTATGTCGAATTCTTCGCGGAAGAGGCGCGGCGTGTTTACGGCGAGACGATCCCGACCCAGCGTCCGGACGCGCGTCTGCTCGCGATCCGGCAGCCGATCGGTGTCTGCGGCGCCATCACGCCATGGAATTTCCCGAACTCGATGATCACCCGCAAGGTCTCGCCGGCGCTGGCGGCCGGTTGCACCGTGGTGCTGAAGCCCGCCAACGAGACGCCGCTGTCCGCGCTCGCGCTCGTTGCGCTGGCCGAGAAAGCCGGCGTGCCGAAGGGCGTGTTCAACATCATCACCGGTGATGCGCCGCCGATCGGCAAGGTGCTGTGCGAGCATCCGGCGGTGCGCTTCGTCGGCTTCACCGGCTCGACCGAGGTCGGCAAGATCCTGTACCGGCAGGCGTCGGTCGGCGTGAAGAAGCTTGGCCTCGAGCTCGGCGGCAATGCGCCGTTCGTGGTGTTCGACGACGCCGATATCGATGCCGCCGTCGAAGGCGCCATCGTCTCGAAGTATCGCAACATGGGCCAGACCTGCGTCTGCGCCAACCGTCTCTATGCCCAGGACAAGATCTACGACGCGTTCGTCTCGAAGCTGTCGAAGAAGGTCGCCGAGATGAAGATCGGCGACGGCACGGAGCAGGGCGTGACGCAGGGGCCGTTGATCAACATGGAAGCGATCGAGAAGGTCGAACGGCACATTGCCGATGCGGTGAAGGGCGGCGCCAAGATCGTGACCGGCGGCAAGCGCTCGTCGCTCGGCCGCAGCTTCTTCGAGCCCACGGTGCTGTCGGATGTGCGGCCGGACGCGCTGGTGTCGCACGAGGAAACCTTCGGTCCGCTTGCGCCGGTGATCCGCTTCAAGGACGAGGCCGACGTGATCGCGATGTGCAATGCCTCGCCGTTCGGCCTCGCCTCCTACTTCTATTCGCGCGACATCGGCCGCGTCTGGCGCGTCGCCGAGGCGCTGGAGTCGGGCATGGTCGGCGTCAACTCCGGCCTGATCACGACCGAAGTGGCGCCGTTCGGCGGCGTCAAGGAATCGGGCCTCGGCCGCGAAGGCTCGCGCCATGGCATGGATGAATATGTCGAGATCAAATACGTGATGATGGCCGGCGTCTGATCGCCGTCATTGTCGTCGCGCTTCAGCCCGGCTCCGATTGAATCGGAGCCGGGCTTTCGCTTGATCACACGCCCTTGTCGTTCGGGTTGGCGACGGCATCCTTCAGCGGCGCCGTCATCGGAAAATTCAGGTTCACGTTCTTCGGCGGGATCGGCCGCGTGAACCATTTTGCGTAGAGCTCCTGAAATTCGCCGTTCTTCATCATAGCGACCAGCGTCTTGTCGACCAGCGCCTTGAACTCCGGGTCGCCCTTGCGGATGATCAGCCCGTAGGGTTCGGTGCGCAGGCTGTCGTCGATGATGCGCCAGTCCGCCGGGTTGCGGCTGCCCGCGATCAGGCTCGCCAGCAGAATGTCGTCCATCACGAAGGCTTCGCTGCGCCCGGTGGTCAGCGCGAGGAATGATGCGGCGTGGTCCGCCGTCAGGATGTTTCTGGTCTGAAAGTTCTTCTCCTGGGCCCGTGCGCTCAACAGTCCGATCGAGGTCGAGCCCGAGGTCAGCGAGACCGGCCGGCCGCCGAGATCCTCAAAGGTCTTGATCGGCGCGTCCTTATGCACCACCGCGCGGATGCTCGACACGAAGATCGTGTTGCTGAAGGCGACGACCTTCTGCCGCTCCAGCGTATTGGTGGCGGGACCGCAGACGATGTCGATGGTGCCGTTCTCGATCAGTGGGATCTGGGTGGAGAGCTGGATCGGCTGCAGCCTAATCTGCAGCGCCGGTAGCTTGAGCTCGGCCTTCACCGCATCGACGATCCGCGCGCAGAGGTCCATCGCGAAGCCGACCGGCTGCTGGTTGTCGTCGAGATAGGAGAACGGGACCGAGACGTCGCGGTGGCCGAGCCGGATTTCGCCGGCATCGCGGATCTTGGCCAGGGTGCCGCCGGACGATTGGGCCTGCGCCGGGGCGGACACCGTCGCCGCAAGAAAAGCTAGGCAGATCAACCGCTTGGTGGTTTGACGCATCAGGTGCTCGCGAGCGCTGGCAATGTTGGATACGATGAGGCCAGATTTTATACATAGCATTGCATAAATTGGAAACCGATTTTATACAATATGGACCATGGCGGATATCCTGATGCCCGCCGCACAGAGAGAGAAGCCGGATGGAACCCGCAACCGTCATCAGCCATCGAGGGGCCGGACCCCACGGTTCAGCACCGGACGCCGTGCGCGAGGCATTGCGGGCCGCGATCAGCTCGGGCGAGCTCGCGCCCGGATTGCAGCTGCGTCAGGACGAGCTTGCCGCGCGGTTCGGGACCAGCCGCATCCCGGTGCGCGAGGCGTTGCGCCAGCTCGAGGCCGAGGGTTTTGTGACCTTCCTGCCGAACCGCGGCGCGGTGGTCTCGGATCTGTCGATCGACGAGGTGATCGAGCTGCTCGAGATCCGGATCGCGCTCGAATGCCACGCGCTGCGCCTGGCGGTCCCGGCCATGGGCGAGATCGATCTCGAGGAGGCGACGAAAATCCTCCGCGCCTATGATGCCGAGCCCGATCCGGCGCAATGGGGCGCCTTCAACTGGAAATTCCACGCCACGCTCTACGCGCCGTGCAATCGCCCGCGCCTGCTCAGCATGATCGAGGCGAATTACGGCCATGTCGGCCGCTTCACCCGGGCGCTGGTGTCGCAGGCGACCGGCAAGGAGCGGCCGCAGCGCGAGCACTACCGGCTGCTCGAATTCTGCCGCGACGGCGAGGTCAAGAAGGCGGTCCGGCTGCTGCGCGACCATATCGAGGAGACGCAGAAGACGCTGCGCTCGGCGCAGCGCCAGGCGCTGCGCGATGCAGGCGAAGGGCGCCCTGCCTGATCGTCGCTCAGACAATGTGAATGATCGCGGGCCGCGCTGCGCGGCCGCAGGAGAGTGCGCGTGAAGACCAATGATGTCGAAATCCTGGTGATCGGTGCGGGCATCGTCGGCATCGCCACGGCCTATTACCTCGCCATACAGCACAAGCGTTCGCGCCTGCTGATCGTCGACGAAGGCCAGCCGATGGCATTGACCTCGGCGCAGTCGGGCGAGAACTACCGCAACCGGTGGCCGCATCCGACGATGGCCGATTTCACCAATCATTCCACCGACCTGATGGAGGAGATCGCGCGCCGCAGCGACAACCGCATCCACATGACGCGGCGCGGCTATCTTCTGGTCACCCGCGAGGAGAAGCCCGAGGAACTGCTGCAGCAGCTGCATGCCGGTTACGGCGCGAAGGCCGAACAGTTGATCCGCATGCATGAGGGCGACGGCCGAGGCTATCTGCCGCCGCATTCGGCGGACTGGCAGAGCGCGCCTGACGGGGTCGACGTCCTGCTCGGCCGCGACCTGATCCAGGCCCATTACCCGAGCTTCGACAAGGAGGTCGCGACGGCGCTGCATATCCGCCGCGCCGGCGATATCAGCGGCCAGCAGCTCGGCCAGTACATGCTGGAGACCGTGCGTCCGCTCGGCGCGCAATTCCAGCGGGCCAAGGTGCTCGGCATCGCGAAGACTGGTCGCTTCACCGTCGATGTACTCGCCGATGGCGCGAGGCAGACCATCAAGGCCGACATCATCGTCAACGCCGCGGGCCCGTTCGCGGCGCATGTCGCGGCGATGCATGGCGAAGAGCTGCCGATCGTCAACGTGCTGCAGCAGAAAATCGCGTTCGCCGACCGCAACCGCGCGGTCGATCGCAAAATGCCGTTCGCGATCGATCTCGACGGCCAGACGCTGGCCTGGTCCGATGACGAGCGCGAGGCGCTGTCAGCGGCGCCGGAATTTTCGCGTCTGCTGGCGCCGATGCCGGGCAGCATCCATTGCCGGCCCGACGGCGGCGATCACGGCGAGTGGATCAAGCTCGGCTGGGCGTTCAACGCGGAACAGACCACCGAGCCGGATCGCGAGCCGGAGCTGAATCCCTATTTCCCCGAAGTCGTGCTGCGCGCGGCGAGCCGGCTGCAGCCAAAGCTCGCGCAATATCTCGGCGCGCTGCCGCGCGACCGCGTGCATTACGGCGGCTACTATCCGATGACGAGAGAGAATTGGCCGCTGATCGGGGCTGCGAAGACACCGGGCGTGTTCCTCGCCACCGCGCTCTCCGGCTACGGCACGATGGGCGCCTGCGCCACCGGCGATCTCTGCGCCCGCGCTGTGGTCGGCGCGCCCGTGCCGGCCTTCGCTCGCAGCCTTTCGCTCGCGCGCTATCAGGATAAGGCGCTGATGGCGGAGCTCGCGGCGAGCGAAAGCCGGGGGTTGCTGTAGCTCGACCTCACTCTCGTAGCCCGGATGGAGCGAAGCGCAATCCGGGGCCGATGCTGCCGCGCGGCTAAACCCCGGATTGCGCTGCGCTCCATCCGGGCTACGCCTTGTCTACCGCCGCAGCACCGCAATCGTGCGATTGGCAAACGTCAGCCGCTCCGCCATCACCGACACGAAATAGGTCAGCAGCTTGTGGCTGAGCTCGGGTTCCTCGTCGCGGATCGCGGTGAACTGGTGGGTGTTCAGCACATAGAGCACGCTCGCCATCTCGGCCTGGATGGTTGCGCTGCGCGGGGCCTGCGAGACGAGGCCCATCTCGCCGATCGTGGTGTAGCGGCCGAGGCTGCGCACCCGGGTGGAGCGGCCGTCCTCGGCGGGCACCATGATGCCGACCCGGCCGTCGAGGATGAAGTGCATGGAATCGGCGGCGTCGCCGGCATGCACGATGACCTCGCCGGCGTCGACCTCGATGCGCTGGCAGCGCCGGATCAGTGCGTCGGCGTCGTTCTCGCTGTCGAGCAATCCCGTGAACCAGCCGCGCAGATCGGCTTCCTCCTGCGCGAGCTCCTGGTGCTGGGCGATGATCTGGTTCTCGCACCATTCAAGCGCGCGATCGAGCTCGTCGATCACGGTGACACCCTCGGTGATGAAATCGCTTGAGCGCAGCACCTGCTCGGCCTTGGCCGACAGATGCACCAGGACCAGCTCGACGCCGACCTCGTGCGCGCTGCGCTTGATCTGCGCAAAGCTGTAGGCCGCCGATGAATCGACGCCGGTAACGAGCTTGAAGTCGAACAGCAGATAGCGGCACTCCGGGTGCTCGCGCAGCAGCGCCTTGACGTGCTGGTACAGGCGGTTGGCGGAGCCGAAGAACAGATAGCTTTGCAGGGTCAGCCCCTGGATCTTGCCGCCATGCGCCGACAACACCTCGCGGTCGTCGCGCGAGCGATCCAGCGAGCTGCGATATTCCGAGCCGTCGAAACCGTATTTGATCGCCTCGACCCGCGCCGCGCTGAGCGCAAAGGTGGCGCAGCCGATGATGACGCCGATCAGGATGCCGGGCACGAAGCCCCAGGTCACGATGATAGTGATGATCGCGAGCAACGACACATATTCGGTCTTCGACAGCCGCTTGCGCGATTCGATCATCCATTTGTGCAGCTGGTCGGCGCCGAGATAGAGCAGGAGGCCGCCGAGCACGAATTTCGGCATGTAGCCGAGCAGCTGCGGAGCCACTGCCAGCATCAGCAGCGAGATCGCAGCGACTGTCAGCCCCGACAGCCGGCCGCGCCCGCCGCTGGAGAAATTAAGAATCGAGCGGCTGACCGAGATGCAGCCGGCATAGCCGGCCAGCGCGCCGGTCACGATGTTGGCGAGGCCGGTGATGTTGAGTTCGCGCTCGAGATTGGCCTCGCGATGCACCGCGACCTCGATGCCGGTGGTGTTGAACAGCGTGCTCGCGGCCGTGACGAACACGACGGCGATCATGTTGCCGAGCAGGTCCGGCACCGCCGACCATGGATATTGTGCAAGCTCGGCCATGTGCCACGGCAGCATGAAGGTCGATGCCGGCGGCGGCTCGAAGGTCCAGCCGGTCAGATGCGCTTCCTCGGGCGTGATGCCGATGATCCAGAATACGAGGTGCGCCACGATCACGCCGCCGATCAGGATGATCGGCAGACCGAACGGGGTGCGCGAGCGATGCCAGGTCAGATACAGCACCAGCGCCATCGCGCAGGCGGCACTGAGCTCGGAGATCGTGATGATGTTGGTGAAGTAGAAGAGGGTGCTGAGCTGCACGGGGTAGCCGGTGATCACCCTGATCGCGCCCAGCACGATCAACAGGCCGGTTGCCCCGAGGAATCCGCCGACCACAGGATAAGGCACGTAGCGGATGGCACGGCCGAACCGTGTCAGCCCGAGACAGCACAGCACGATGCCGGTGACGATGGTCGAGAGCCCGAGCGTGATCAGCACCGGCGCGAGCAGCGGCGCCGTCGGATTGGCGGCAGCGATGCGCTCGACCAGCGAGGCCATCAGGATGCCCGTCACCGCCGCGGTGGAGGTGTCGGGGCCGGCGACCGCGAAGGGCAGCGAGCTGCCGAGCGCGATGAAGGTCGCGAGCACTGCCGAGGAAATGAATGTCGCCGCCACGCCGTATGACAGATAGGGCGACAATGGCCCGGCGAAGATCAAGAGCGCGTAGGACAGGCCGAACGTGATGCCGAGCACACTGGCAGCACCGCCGCCGAGCACGTCGTGCATCGCCCGCCGCGCTTGCGAGCCGAAATAAAGCGATCGACTAATCACGTTAAAAAATGTCCTGAACTTTCGCCGCCAGTCGTAGACGAGCCCGGCGCAGGACGACAACAGGATTTTTGTGACAACCAGTTCTCAGCGCGCGCATTTTGCTTCTCGCGCAAAGCCAACGAAACCCAGGGCCGCGGAATTGGCGTCAACCTCTCCTTGAAGAGGGGAGGTCGCTTTGCTCGTCAGAGCAAAGCGGGTGGGGATCTGCTTTCCCGCATCAAGCGTCGCCTGCGGCTGCCCCCCATCCCGACCTTCCCCCTTTCAGGGGGAAGGAGAGGGCAGGCGAGACGTGATCTTCAGCCGTGGCCGCCCTCATTGCCGAAGGCGCCGTGACGGCCGACGCCGGAGGCAAAGCGCGCCGCGCCCGACAGCGTTTCGCCCGAGGCGATCACCTCGAGCCCGCCGCGCATCTCGCTTCTGATCGCCTCTTCCTCGTCGAGGTCCCACTGCCGCAGCGCCGACAGCCGGTCGGCGCGCAGGCAGTTCTGCGGGAATTTCGCGATGTCCTTGGCGAGCGCGATGGCGTGGGCGCGGGTCTCGCCCTTCGGCACCAATCGGTTCGCGAGCCCCATGCGGTGGGCTTCAGCGCCGCCGACCGGGCGTCCGGTGAGGATCAGGTCGATCGCCTGCGAATGGCCGATCAGTCGCGGCAGGCGGATGGTGCCGAGATCGATCAGTGGCACGCCGAAGCGGCGGCAGAACACGCCGAAGGTTGCGTCCTCGGCCACAACACGCATGTCGGCCCACAGCGCGAGCTCCATGCCGCCGGCGACCGCAAAGCCTTCGATCGCGGCGATCACCGGCTTCGACAACCGCAGCCGGCTCGGTCCCATCGGCGCGATCGTGTCGTGGCCGCCGACCTCGCGCTTCTTCTCGGGATCGCCCGCCGCCACCGCCTTCAGATCGGCGCCAGCGCAGAAATAGCCGCCGGTGCCGGTGAACACCGCGACGGATGCGCTCGCGTCCGCATCGAAGGTGAGAAACGCGTCATACAGCTTGCGCGCGGTGGCGCCATCGACGGCGTTGCGGTTGTGCGGACGGTTGATGGAGATGATGGTGACGGGACCATCGCGTTCGACGAGCACGGTATCGGACATGGGGCGCTCCCTGGGCTTGTTCTTGTTTGTGCCCGGAGAGTGACATCAGAGGCGACTACGGTGCAATCCCGCGACGAAAGGCGCAACTCCGCGGGGTGGGCAAAGCGAAGCGCGCCCACCATCACGAGCACGGCCACAATGGCGGGCACGACGCTGCGCGCCTTCGCGGGGTTGGCGGTGATATTTCGTAGCAACCATTAAGACGCGGATGGGGTAGAGCGTAGCGAAACCCATCACCATCGTGCCACGGATAGAGATCGTGGGGTTCGCTTCGCTCTACCCACGCTACGGACGACCGATCAGACTTTCAGCTCGCTTCCCGTCACGCGGCGATACGCTTCCAGATACCGCTTGCTCGTTGCATCCACCACGCTCGCCGGCAGCGGCGGGGCGGGCGCGTCGCCGTTCCAGCGGCCGGCGCGACGCTCGACGTCGAGATAGTCGCGCAGTGGCTGCTTGTCGAAGCTCGGCTGCGGCTGGCCGGGCTTGTAGGCATCGACCGCCCAGAAGCGCGACGAATCCGGCGTCATCACCTCGTCGATCAGGATGATGCGGCCGTCCTTGTCGCGGCCGAACTCGAACTTGGTGTCGGCGATGATGATGCCGCGGGCGCGGCTGGTCTGCTCGCCATAGCCGTAGACGTCGCGCGCCATCTTCTCCAGCGTCGCGGCGACGTCGGCACCGACGATCTCGCGCACCCGCGCGACCGTGATGTTCTCGTCATGGCCAGCCTCGGCCTTGGTCGCCGGGCTGAAGATTGCGGGCTCGAGCTTCTGGCTCTCGACCAGGCCGGCCGGCAGCTTCTCGCCGGCAAGCGTGCCATCGGCCGCGTATTCCTTCCACGCCGAGCCCGAGACGTAGCCGCGGATCACGCATTCGATCGGGAACACGGTGGTGCGCTTGCACAGCATCGCGCGCCCGAGGATGTCGGCGCGATGGTTCTTCAGTTCAGGCACGGCGCGAATGATCTCGTCGGCATCGGCGCTGATCATGTGATGCGGCACGGTGCCCTCGAGCTGCCGGAACCACCAGGCGCTGATCTGAGTCAGCACCGCGCCCTTCATCGGAATGGTTTCCGCCATCACCACGTCGAATGCCGAGATGCGGTCGGTGGTCAGCAGCAACACCCGATCGTCGCCGACGGCGTAGATATCGCGCACCTTGCCGCGGCCGATCCGGGGCAGGGGCAAATCGCTGGATAGCATCGCGGTCATGGCGTGATCTTTCTAGAGCCTTCAATGACGAGCGCCCGCACGAGGCGCGCGGGCGCCGCAGACTAGAGCATGATCCGGAAAACTGTGCAGCGGTTTTCCGAAAAGATCATGCTCAAATCAAAGAGCCACAGGAATTAGCTCACTCCGGCAGCGGAATGAACTCGTGTTCGTGTGGAACCTGCGCGAAACGCCCGGTTTTCCAGTCCTGTTTGGCCTGCTCGATCCGCTCCTTGGAGGAGGAGACGAAATTCCACCAGATGTGGCGCGGCCCCTCCAGGGCGTCGCCGCCGAGGAACATCATGCGGGTCGGCCGCAGCGTCTTCACGGTGATGCGGTCGCCGGGCCGGAAGATCAGGAGCCGCGGCCCTTCGTGGCGGTCGCCCGCGATCTCGACCTCGCCGTCGACGAGATAGATCGCGCGCTCCTCGTGATCGGGGTCGAGCGGCACCGAGGTGCCGGCCTTCGCGGTCACTTCAGTGTAGAACCAGGGCGAGACCATGCTGACCGGCGAGGTGATGCCGAAAGCCGAGCCCGCGATGATGCGCGCGGTGAAGTCGCGCTCGGAGATCATCGGCAGGTCGCCTGCGCCATAATGCTGGAACGACGGCGCGATCTCCTCCTTGCCCGCCGGCAGCGCGATCCAGCTTTGCAGGCCCAGCATCTTCTGGCCGTCGCGGCGTTGCACGTCGGGAGTGCGCTCGGAATGCGCGATGCCGCGGCCCGCGGTCATCAGGTTCATCGCGCCGGGCTGGATCTCCTGGATGTTGCCCTCGCTGTCGCGGTGCATGATGCTGCCGTCGAACAGATAGGTGACGGTGGCGAGCCCGATATGCGGATGCGGCCGCACGTCCATGCCCTTGCCGGCGAGATACTGCACCGGTCCGAAATGGTCGAAGAAGATGAAGGGCCCGACCATCTGCCGCTTGCCGTGCGGCAGCGCGCGGCGCACGGCAAAGCCGTCGCCGAGATCGCGGGTGCGCGGCACGATGATCAGATCCAGCGCGTCGCAGGTCTTGGGATCGCCGAGTTCGGGATCGGTCGAGGGCTGCCAGCTCATGTCGGACTCCTTACGGTGGTGTAGCAATCATACTCCAATCGTCGTCCCGGCCAAGCCAACGGGTCGGCGCGAAGCGCCGCCCGATGACAGGCTCCGCGCGAGCCGGGACCCATAACCACAGGGCGCGGTGATGGAGCAGGCTGTGGCCACGGCTTCGTCAAGCAACGAAGCCCTGTGGTTATGGGTCCCTGCTTTCGCAGGGACGACGACATACTTCTGACGCGTGCGCGCGCGTGATAACAGCATAATCTTGGAAACCGGAGACAGTCATGGTTTCTCTGATCAAGCCAGGCGCAAGACTGCTGCAGGTCGACGGTCCCGTGATCGAGACCGCGCGGCTGATCCTGCGGCCGTGGCGCGCATCCGATGTCGCTGAGAACACGCGGATGCTGTCCGATCCAGAGACGGCGCGCTTCATCACGCCGGATCACCAGCCGGTCACCTCGGAGCTGAAGGGCTGGCGCAATGCCGCCGTCATCTCGGGCCATTGGGCGCTGCACGGCTTCGGCATGTTCGCGGTGGAGGAGAAATCCTCCAGCCGCTATATCGGCCGCGTCGGCCCGTATCATCCGCCGGAATGGCCTGGCTTCGAGGTCGGCTGGGGTATCGCCAAAGAACATCGCGGCAAGGGCTACGCAGTGGAAGCGGCGCGGGCCGCGATCGACTTTGTGTTCGCGAACTTCACGGTCGACCGCATCATTCATTGCATCGATCCGGCCAACGTTGCCTCGCAGGCGGTGGCGCGACGGCTCGGTGCCGTCAACGAGGGCCCGGGCAAGCTCGAGGGCGACGTCGTCGATATCTGGGTGACGCTGCGCAGCCGCTGGCAGCGCGAGCCATCTTGAAAAACCACCTCCGACCGACGAATGTTCGGCGATGACATCGGCTGCTTCACACTGGGCCGCACTTGAACTCTGCCTGCGCAGCGCCAGCGTGGCGCTGCTGCTGGTGCTTGCCGCCTTGCTGCTCACCGATTTTCGCAAGGCGCTTTCCGGGCGCCTTGCGGCCGCCTTCGCGCTCGGTTCGGCCGCACATGCGGTGACCGCGTCGATCGGTGCCGGGCCGCCGGTCTCGGACTGGCATGCGCCCCTGATCGCGCTCTCGACCGGCGATATCGTGGTGTTCTGGCTGTTCACGCGCGCGTTGTTCGATGACACGTTTCAGCTGCGCTGGTGGCACGGCCTGACCTGGGCCGCGGTCGTGGCCTACAGCTTCGTCAATTGCATGTGGATTGCCCCCGCCGGTCACGCGCGGATCGCGATCATCATGGTCAATTCGCTCACGCTCGTCTTCGTTGCGCTTGCGGTGGCGCAAACCATCGGATCGTGGTCGGCGGATCTGGTCGAGCGTCGCCGACGTGTCCGCGTCTTCATCGTCGCCGCGTCTGCGCTGTACGGCGGATTGAACGCGCTGCTTCAGATTGCCTATGCCGGCAGCCGCGTGACAGTGGAATGGGCCAACCTGGCGAACGCGGCCGTGCTCGCCGCCATCGTGGCCGCAATCACCTGGGCGATGATGCGCGTCGATGGTGCCGACCTGTTCACGGTGCCGGCGGAGGCCGTCGTGCTGACGAAGCCGGCCGCGGCCGAGGAGGCGGCCGATCGCAAGCTGGTCGATGCCCTGATGCGGCTGATGGCGGACGAGCGGATCTACCGCCACGACAACGTCACGATCGGCACGCTGGCGACCCGGTTGAAGATCCCCGAATATCGTCTCCGGCGGCTGATCAACCAGCGGCTCGGCTATCGCAACTTCAATGTCTTCCTGAACAACCACCGGATCGAGGAGGCCAAGGCCGCGCTCGCCGATCCTTCCCAGGCCGAAGTCCCGGTCATCACCATCGCCATGGACGCCGGCTTCCAGTCGCTCGGCCCCTTCAACCGCGCCTTCAAGGCGACGACCGGCGTGACCCCGACGGAGTACCGGAAGCTGAAGGCAAGTGCGGTGTGAACCTCCCTCTCCCGCTTGCGGGGGAGGGCCGGGGTGGGGGTGCTTCCGCAACGTACGCCCTTTCATTTTGGGGGAGAGCCCCCACCCGGATCGCATCGTTCGATGCGATCCGACCTCCCCCCGCAAGCGGGAGCGGCGAAGCGAGCCCGCTGCCAAAGTCATTGTAATCACGTCACAATTCCAGAATCGACCAGTCGCCTCCAATCCTCGGCTAGCCCGACTTCCAAATCCGGCAAGCGTTCTTCCGTCCCCTGCGGCCTGATCCGGCCACGCACCTATCGCGCCATGCCGGAGGATCCCGTGACCCGTCGAAAGCTCTTTCTCATTCTCGCCGCCAGCACCGCCTTCGGTGCGCTGGCACTGTCCGCCGCCCGCGCCCGCGATGTGCCTGAGGTCGCGACCGGCTTTGTGGCCAACGTCATCTGCTCGGAGACCTTCGTCAGCGGGCTCGACCCCAGGCAAAACCTGACCGAGACCACCGATGCGATGCCGGGGGCCGGCCTGATCACCTGGGCGATGGACATCGAGGTCGACCTCGACCGCAGGGACGTCACCGTGACGCTGTTCGGGCTCGGCCGCAGCCATGCGGTCTATCGCGAGGGCATGGGCTGCACGCTCGACCATGGCGAGACGCTGGGCGATACCGCGCTTCCGCCGGAGAAGCCACAGGCCGCGCTGCTGCCCGAGATCGCGGGTCCGGAGCTCGTCCCGCCGCAGACCCCGCAGCTTGCGGCCGCGCTCGACCGCACCTTTGCCGAGCCCGCGGAGGCGCCATTCCGCCACACCCGCGCTGTCGTCGTGATGAAGGACGGTCGCATCGTCGCCGAGCGTTACGCCGACGGCATCGGCATCGACACGCCGCTGCTCGGCTTCTCCATGAGCAAGTCGGCGATCTCGGCCCTGATCGGAATCCTGGTCCGCGAAGGCAGGCTGACGCGCGACCAGCCGGTCCCGATCGCGGCCTGGCGGAATTCCGACGATCCGCGCCACGCGATTACGGTCGACGAGCTGCTGCGCCACACCGCGGGCCTCGCGCTCGGCAGCTCGCTGCAGGCGTCGCTGGCATCCGTGCTCGAGCCGGTCAACCGCATGAAGTACATGGAATCGGATATGGCCGCCTTCGCCGAGAGCGCTCCGCTGGAGAGCGCGCCCGGCCGGGTCTGGAACTATCACGACGGCAACTACCTGATCCTCTCGCACCTGGTCCGCAACGCCGCCGGCGGGCATGCGGCTGATGTGATGCGCTTTGCGCGTGAGGAGCTGTTCGGACCGCTCGGCATGCGCAATGTCGTGATGCAGTTCGACGCTGCGGGCACGCCGGAAGGATCGGGCGCGATGATGGCGAGCGCGCGCGACTGGGCGCGCTTGGGTCAGCTCTATCTCAACGACGGCGTGGCCGGCGGCAAGCGCATCCTGCCCGAGGGCTGGGTGAAGTATTCGGCATCGCCGACGCCGAATGCCTGGGTCGGCTATGGCGCCGGCTTCTGGACCAATCTCGGCGACAGCTTTGGCGCCCACTACCGTGTCGAGCACGGCTGGCCGCGCGACGCCTTCTTCGCCAAGGGTACGATCGGGCAATACGTGATTATCGTGCCGTCGCAGCGGCTCGTCATTGTGCGCCTCGGCCGCTCGCCGAACATGCCGCCCGAGGCCGACGGCGTGTTCGATCTGGTCCGTGACGTCGTCACCGTGACGTCTGCAAGCCCGCGGCTCGCGGGCGGCAATTGACCGGCACGTCACACAACACCCGCGCGATCGTGAATTGAATCTCGGCCTTCGGAATTTTCTGATGCGGTGGCGCATCTCGTGAGGAGGTGCGCCATAGTTTCATAAAGCACGCATCAGCCGGAGACCATCATGCCGAAAGCCTACTGGATCGTGCACGTCACGGTTCACGATGAAGCCCGCTATCCCGAATATCTCGCCGCCGCGATGCCGGTATTCGCCAGATACGGCGCCAACTTCATCGTGCGCAATGGCCCCTATGAGGTGATGGAAGGCGCAACGCGCCAGCGCAACTTTGTCATCGAATTCAGGGACCGCGCCACCGCGATGGAATGTTACACCTGCCCTGAATATCAGGCGGCGAAGGCGATCCGACAGAAATATTCAGAGGGGGATTTCGTGATCATCGACGGAGCGGAGTAGGTGAGCTGCATTCCGGGCATGCGAAGCATGAGCCCGGAATCCATTTCGCCGCGCGGGTGATGACGCCGCGCTCTTTGACATCTTGAATTGCGACCCATCCTCATCGTCGTCCCGGCGCAGGCCGGGACCCATAACCACCATTGCTGCTGGTTGCGCGATGGTGGAACGACGAGTCCCATTCACAACAGAAGCCGCGGAGTATGGGTCCCGGCCTTCGCCGGGACGACAGCAGTAGTTGCAGCTCGCGACGTGAGCCGCCTCGACCGCCTGCTTACTGCCGCCCCAGCTGCGTCGCCTTCTCCACGCGATCGAAGCGCTCCAGCGTCAGGATGGCGTCGGCGAGTTGGTCGGCGCGCTTGTCGAGCACCGGGCGGGCCAGCGTCAGGAACTTCTGCTGCATCGCCTTTGCGTCGGGGAACGAGGTCGGCTCGCCGGAGGGATCGGCATAGAGGCGCTCATGGGTGCCGTCATCTGTGGTGATCGAGACGCGGGCGCCGAACGGGTGGGTGCGGCCGACCTCGAGGCGGTCGTCCTGCACCACGTCGAACTTGTCGGCGAGCGCGTCGATGGCCGCATCGCCCAGCCGGTCGTAATCGTCCCAGCCGAAATGGCCCTGGTCGAGCGCGATCGCGCCGGTGAAGAACATCGAGAACTGGCCGCCGACCACCGAGGTCGGGTGGCGCTTGGTGGCGGCGTCGCCGGTCAGCGTGATGCCGTTGCGGTGCAGGCCGATCTCGACCTTCCTGATCTGGTCCGGCGTCAGATTGTGCTCGCGCCGCATCGCGATCAGCGCGTCGATCGCGGCGTGGGTGTAGCGGCAGCTCGGATACGGCTTCACGCCGATCTTCAGCGTCTCATAGGTGCTGCCGAGCCCGGCCACCGCCTTGTCCGGATGCGCATCGTCGCTGTAGCCGACCAAAAGGCCGTGCTTGCCCTCGACCGCCTCGCTCGAGCCGATGAAGTCGTTGCGCGCGAGCGTCGCGGCGATCACGCCGTTCATCGCGGCGGCGCCGACCTGGTAGCGCTTGTTCCAGGCGCCGTTGACCAGGAATTGCAGCGAGCCCGCGGCCTGGCTGCCGGAGACGCCGAAAGCGGAGACGATCTGCTCCTTCGACAAGCCGAACAGCTTGGCTGCCGCCGCGGCGGCGCCATAGGTGCCGGCGGTCGCGGTCGGGTGGAAGCCGCGGGCGTAATGCGAGGTCGGGTCGAGCGCGTTGCCGAGCCGGCAGCACACCTCATAGCCGGCGACGATTGCGGTCAGCACGTCGCGGCCGGAGGCGCCGACCATCTCGCCGACCGCGAACGCGGCGGGCACCACGGGTGCGCTCGGATGCAGCGATGAATCGGCGTGGGTGTCGTCGAAATCGAGCGAATGGCCGAGCGCGCCGTTGAGCAGCGCGGCGACTGCCGGGGTCCAGGTCTTGGTATCGCCGAACACGGTGGCCTCGCCCTTGCCGTCGAGCGCCAGCGCCTCCAGCATCTTCATCAGCGACGGCGTCGATTCCGCGTCGCGCCGGGCGCGGATGGTGCTGCCGAGGAAATCCAGCGTCAAAACCTTGGCGCGCTCCAGCACCTCCGGCGGAATGTCGGAATATTTCAGGTCGGCGACATAGGCGGCGAGCGTTGCGGTTTCGTGGGCCATCGTGTTTCCTCAATTTTGCGGCGCAGGGTAGGCGGGCAGGTCAGGCCTTTCAAGCCACCTTGCCGCCGCGGGCAGCTGCCATGCTCCAAGTCCTGACGTCCAGGTCGGTTTAGCTTCAAGTCATGTAACACGGGCCTTTCCTTTGATTGCGGATCACGGTGCATGAGGACCTTCGCAAAACGCATGTTCGACCAGCTCTGGACCCGCAAGACGCAGCTGGCGCTGGCGGTCCGGATCGCGTCCGCCGGCGTGGCGGCCTATACCATCGCGCTGGCGCTCAACCTGATGCTGCCGCTCTGGGCGGTGCTGACCTCGCTGATCGTGACCCAGATGAGCGTCGGCCGCTCGCTGAAGGCCAGCCGCGATTACATGCTCGGTACCATCGGCGGCGCCGTCTATGGCGGCGCGATCGCGGTTCTGATCCCGCATTCCGGCGAGGGCAGCCTGCTGGCGCTGCTGGTGCTGGCGATTGTGCCGCTGGCCTTCATCGCCGCGCTCAATCCGAGCCTGAACTCTGCGACGGTGACGGCGGTGATCGTGCTGCTGCTGCCGACGATGCATCACTCCAACCCGCTGGACTCCGCGATCGACCGCGTCCTCGAGGTGACGGTCGGCGCGCTCACGGGGCTTCTGATCTCGTTCCTGGTGCTGCCGTCGCGCGCGGTCAGCCAGATCAGGGTCAATGGATCGAAGCTGCTGGAGCTGCTGTCGGCGGCGTTCGCCGAATTGCTCGCCGGCCTGACCCGCGGCCTCGACAACGACGCGCTGCACCGGATCCAGGACGGCATCGGCACCGCGGTGACCAATCTGCACGCGACCGGTCTCGAGGCCGAGCGCGAGCGCTCGATGCATCTGTCATCGGGGCCAGACACCGGCCCGTTGCTGCGGACCATCCAGCGGCTGCGGCACGACGTCGTGATGATCGGGCGGGCCTGCGTGGTGCCGCTGCCGGCCGATATCCAGGCGAGGCTGGCGCGGCCATTGGCCGACGTCAGCAAGGCGATCGTGACTTACATGGTGGCGGTCGCGACCGCGTTGCGCGCCGGCAGCGGCCCGGCCGACATGGCGCCGGTCGATGCGGCGCTGCACGCCTATAGCGAGGAGGTCGCCGCGGTCCGCCGGGATGGCCTGATCCGCGGCCTGCCGGTCGATGCCGCCGAGCGCTTCTACGCGCTCGGCTTCTCGCTCGATCAGATGCGGCAGAATCTCAACGACCTCAAGCGCTGCCACGGCAATTGGTGCACCAACGCCGACGCCTCCGAGAAGATCGTCGCCGACACGCCGGAGAAGAGCGCGGCTTGAGACCAGAGCTCTGTTCAGCCTCCGGCCTTGCGCAGCATCGCGGGTACGATCAGGCGGTGGAACGGCAGGATCACTGCGAGATAGGCGCGTCCGAACCAGTTGTGGGTGTGCACCAGCGTGGTCGCGGTGATGCTGCGCACAGCTCCCCGCGGAGGCGACGTCGACGACGAGCCGGAAGTCGAGATGCTTGTCGTTGAACCCCGCCACCAGTCGCTCCGGCGTCTCGCTGACCACCGGAAAGATCCCGATCATGTCGCGCGCCGCGCCGTCGGCTGCGCCCGAGGTTTTCAAGCCAAGCGGCGCGACGATGAAATTACGCAGGGCAAGCAGCCATTCGATCCAGCGCGGCTGCCGCGCCACCATCGCCTCGGCGGCGTGCCGCGCATCGAGGTCGGGGCGCGCAGTCGCGATGCGGAACGCGTCGATGAACTGCGCGCCGGCGAGCAGCGCGGCGGAATCCACGTTCGGCGTGACCTCGTCGACCCTCATTTGCCCAGTCTGCGTGCCAGCAGGCGGAAACGCAAGACAAGGAGGGTCGCATAGACCGCCGTCCCGAGCGATAGCCCGATCCAGACACCGGCGGCGTCGAGCTTGGCCCAGAAGGCGAGCGCCGAGGCCGACGCGAAGCCGATCAGCCAGTAGCTGATGACGGCGAACAGCAGCGGCACCTGGGTGTCGTTCATGCCGCGCAGCGCGCCCGCGGTCGTGGTCTGGATGCCGTCGGCGATGAAGAAGGTCGCGCCGATCAACAGCAGCGCCGCGGTGAGCTGCGCGGTGGTGTCGGAGGCCTCGCCGAGGAACAGCGCCGCGATCTCGAAGCGCGCCAGGATCACCGCGAGCGTCATGATGCTCATGAATATCCCAGAGAGTGCGATCGCGACAAAGCCGGCGCGCTGCACCGCGTCGGTATCGCGGCGGCCGACGGCCTGACCGACCCGCACGGTAGCGGCCATGCTGACGCCGAACGGCACCATGAACAGGATCGCCGCGATCTGCAGCGCGATCTGGTGCGCGGCCAGCGCCGTGGTGCTGATCAGCCCCATCAAAAGGCCGGCCGCACCGAACAGGCCGTACTCCAGGAGGAAGGCGATCGAGATCGGCGCGCCGACGGCGACCAGCTTGCCCATCAGCGGCCAGTCGATGCGCCAGAGCCGGCTGAAGACATGGTACTTGCGGAACGGACGGCGGCGCGCCGCGAACCACACGCCGGCAAGGAAGGTGCCGAGATTGACGATCGTGGTCGCAAGCCCGGCGCCGAACATGCCGAGTTCGGGCATGCCCCATTTGCCGTACAGCAACAGGTAGACCATCAGCGCATTGGCCGGGATCGCCGCGAGCGTGATCCACAGCACCGGCTCCGGCCGGTTCACCGCGCTCATGAAGCCGCGGAGTGCGATGAACCACAGCGCCGGCAGGATGCCCCAGGCGAGACCGAACAGATATTGCTGCGCTAGATGCGCGGTGGCCTGGGTCTGGCCGAGCGCGATGAGGATGCGCTCGCCCTGGAACGGCAGCGCCATCAGCGGCAGCACCATGAAAAAGCCGGCCCACAGGCCGACGCGGAGCGCGCGCCGCATCACGCGTGGGTTGCGCGCGCCGAACGCCTGCGCGGCCAGGGGGGAGACCGCCGACATCATGCCCATGCCGATGGTGAAGCTGACGAAATACACGGTGTGCGCCAGCGCCGCTGCGGCGACGTTTTCGCTGCCGAGCCGGCCGATGAAGGCGAGATCGGTCGTCATCATCGCGATCTGCCCGAGCTGGGTCAGCGCGAGCGGCACCGCGAGCTTCAGCGTTTCCGCGAGCTCGGCCGTGAGCAGGTTGCGAGGGACGACAACGGCCGCGTTCGGCGCGGCCGGGTCGATCTTGTCGATGCAGGTCATGACGGCACGCTTAGCACGGCAAACCGGCCGGAAGGATGGCCAAGTTGCGCAAACGCGACGATCTCACGCAGAGGTCGTCGCGCCCCAGATTGTCGATTGAGACCGGAGGACCGCTTTACACTTTTCCGGATCGTGCCCGGATCACGATCGCGCGGGTATCCGCTTGATCTTGGCGCCGAGGGCGTTGAGCCGCTCATCGATCCGCTCATAGCCGCGCTCGATCTGGTCGGCGTTGTTGATGGTGGAGGTGCCCTCGGCACATACCGCGGCCAGCAGCATCGCCATACCGGCCCGGATGTCGGGTGAGTTCATCGGCGCGCCGCGCAGCCGGCTGGGGCCGGCGACGATCGCGCGGTGCGGGTCGCACAGCACGATGCGGCCGCCCATCGCGATCAGGTTGTCGACGAAGAACATCCGGGATTCGAACATCTTCTCGTGCATCAGGATGACGCCGTCGCACTGCGTGGCGGTGACGATCGCGATCGACATCAGGTCGGCCGGGAAGGCCGGCCAGGGCTGGTCCTCGAGCTTCGGCACATGGCCGCCGAAATCGTCCTGGATCTTCATGGTCTGGCCGGACGGTACGACGAGGTCGTCGCCCTCGACGCCGCAGACGATGCCGAGCCGCTCAAAGCCCATCCGGATCGAGCGCAGATGCTCGACGCCGGCGCGCGCGATGCGCAGCGGCGAGCGGGTCACCGCGGCAAGCCCGATCAGCGATCCGACCTCGATATGGTCGGGCTGGATCGCGAAAGTCGTGCTGCCGAGCGTTGCCGGCCCGTGCACGATGATGGTGTTGGTGCCGACGCCTTCGATCTTGGCGCCGAGCGCGATCAGGAAATTGGCGAGGTCCTGCACATGCGGCTCGGAGGCCGCGTTGCGCAGATAGGTGGTGCCGCGGGCGGCGACGGCTGCGACCAGCGCGTTCTCGGTCGCGGTGACGCTGGGCTCGTCGAGGAACACGTCGGCGCCCTTCAGGCGCGAGGCGCGGAATTCGAGCCGATGCGTCGCGGTGACCGTGGCGCCGAGTTGCTCGAAGGCCAGGAAGTGTGTGTCGAGCCGGCGGCGGCCGATCACGTCGCCGCCGGGCGGCGGCAGCGCGACCTCGCCGCAGCGGGCGAGCAGCGGACCTGCGAGCAGGATCGAGGCGCGGATGCGCGCGCACAGCGCCGGATCGAGATCGGCGGCGCGGATCTCCTTGGCATGAATCTGCAGCGTGTTGCGTTCGGTCCATTCGGCGGTGGCGCCGACCGAGCGGCACAATTCGACCAGCGTTTCGGTGTCGCGGATACGTGGCACGTTGGTCAGCGTGACCGGGTGCTCGGTGAGAAGTGCCGCGGCGATGATCGGCAGCGCGGAGTTCTTGTTGCCCGACGGCTCGATGGTGCCCGAAAGGCGGCGGCCGCCTTCGACGATGTATTGGATCGGCGGCACGCGGAATGTCCCCTAACGCATCATTCAGACTTGGCCATTGGAAATTCCACAACGGAATCAATGGCCGTCCGGCACCGTAACACAACTCCCGGCGCAGCTTCCACACGAAAGGTAGCGCCGCCACCGCGCCGAAAAGCGCCCGCCCGCCTCGCCGTGCGCAGAACCCTAGATGTCGATGGTGGCGCTGAGCGAATTGTCCTGGATGAACTCGCGGCGCGGCTCGACCACGTCGCCCATCAGCTTGGTGAAGATATCGTCGGCCTCGTCGACCTCCTTGACCTTCACTTGGAGCAGCGAGCGCGCGTCCTTGTCCAGCGTGGTCTCCCAGAGCTGCTCCGGATTCATCTCGCCGAGACCTTTGTAGCGCTGCAGCGAAATGCCCTTGCGAGCGGCATCGGTCACGGCTTCGAACAGGTCGACCGGACCGTGGATGATCTGCTCGGTATCCTTGCGCCGCAGTTTGCCCGCCCGCACATAGATCTCCTGCAGCTTGGTCGCGTATTCATCGAGCTTGCGAGCATCGGCCGAGCCGAGGAAAGCGTCGTCGATCACCGCCACTTCCTTGACGCCGCGCACGGTGCGCTCGAACTGGAAGCCATGGCCTTCCGTGAAGGTGCCGATCCAGCCGCGCTCGACCTCTTCGGCCACGGCGTCCAGCCGCTTGGCGATGTATTCCGCCGCCGAGTTGGCGGTGGCGATCTCGGCGGTGATCCTCGGGCTCAGCACGCCCGCGATCGCGGCCTGCTCGATGACCGCGCGATTGTAGCGGCTGTGCAGGTTGCGCAGTACCGAGCGGATGACCCGGGCGTCTTCGACCAGCGACAGCAGATCACGGCCCGAGCGGTCGTCGCCGGAGGCCGGCTTGAAGACGCATTCGTCGAGTCCGGTCGAGATCAGATAGTCCTCGAGGGCGCGCTCGTCCTTCAGGTATTGCTCGGACTTGCCGCGCGAGACCTTATAGAGCGGCGGCTGGGCGATATAGAGGTAGCCGCCGTCGATGATCGAGCGCATCTGACGATAGAAGAAGGTCAGCAGCAGCGTGCGGATATGGGCGCCGTCGACGTCGGCGTCGGTCATCACGATGATCTTGTGATAGCGCAGCTTGTCGACCGAGAAATCGTCGCTGATACCGGTGCCGAGCGCGGTGATCAGCGTGCCGATCTGCTCGGAGGACAGCATCTTGTCGGGACGGACGCGCTCGACGTTCAGGATCTTGCCGCGCAGCGGCAGCACCGCCTGGAATTCGCGGTTGCGGCCCTGCTTGGCGCTGCCGCCTGCCGAGTCGCCCTCGACGATGAACAGTTCGGATTTAGCCGGGTCCTTCTCCTGGCAGTCGGCGAGCTTGCCGGGCAGCGAGGAGACGCTGAGCGGATTCTTGCGGGTCAGCTCGCGCGCCTTGCGCGCAGCCTCGCGGGCCGCGGCGGCCTGGATGACCTTGCCGACGATTTCCTTGGCTTCCTTCGGATTCTCCTCGAACCAGGCGGCGAGCGCCTCGTTCAGGACGTTCTCGACCACCGGCCGAACCTCCGAGGACACCAGCTTGTCCTTGGTCTGCGACGAGAATTTCGGATCGGGCACCTTCACCGACAGCACCGCGGTGAGGCCTTCGCGGCAATCGTCGCCGGTCAGCGCGACCTTTTCCTTCTTCGCATTGGCATCGGCATAGCCGTTGACCTGGCGCGTCAGCGCGCCGCGGAAGCCGGCCAGATGGGTGCCGCCGTCGCGCTGCGGGATGTTGTTGGTGAAGCACAGCACGTTCTCGTGGTAGCTGTCGTTCCACCACAGCGCCGCCTCGACGCCGATGCCGTTGGCTTCCGAACGCACCATGATCGGTGCCGGCACGATCGCCTTCTTGTTGCGGTCGAGATATTTGACGAATTCCTCGACACCGCCGGAATAGTGCATCTCCTCGCGCTTCTCGACCGCGTGACGCATGTCCGAGAGCACGATGTTGACGCCGGAATTGAGGAAGGCGAGCTCGCGCAGCCGGTGCTCCAGCGTCGCGAAATCATATTCGATGTTCTTGAAGGTCTCGACCGAGGCGAGGAAGGTGACCTCGGTGCCGCGCTTGCCCGGGGCATCGCCGACCACCTTGAGCGGCGCCACGGCATCGCCGTGCGCGAATTCGATGTAGTGTTCCTTGTCGTCGCGCCAGATCCGCAGCGCGAGCTTGCTGGAGAGCGCGTTGACAACGGAGACGCCGACGCCGTGCAGACCGCCGGAAACCTTGTAGGAGTTCTGGTCGAATTTTCCGCCGGCGTGCAGCTGGGTCATGATGACTTCGGCTGCCGAGACGCCCTCTTCCTTGTGGATGCCGACCGGAATGCCGCGTCCGTCGTCGTACACGGTGACGGAATTGTCGGCGTTGAGGGTGACCAGGACGCGGCTGGCATGGCCCGCCAGCGCCTCGTCGATCGCGTTGTCGACGACCTCGTAGACCATGTGGTGCAGGCCGGAACCGTCGTCGGTGTCGCCGATATACATGCCGGGGCGCTTGCGGACGGCGTCGAGGCCCTTCAGCACCCGGATCGATTCCGCACCATATTCGGCCGGAACGGGATGCTCAGATTCGGCAGGGGTCTGCCGGGCAGGTTCAGTCATGTGAGGCCTTCGAGGATATCCGAATCAGCTGCGCAATATGAGGCGCTGATTCCGCTATTTGTGCCATGAAAGAGGGGTTGCGCCTAGCGCAAAGTCTCCATCTACAAACTATTGAATAAATAGGATTTTTTAGGCCTGTTTCAAGGCTTTCAAGGGCCGATTTCGGCGGTCTCGAAAAGCCCGATTCGAAGGCGGATTCGAGGCCCTCGCGGAGCAGATTCCGCACCCTCAGCCGCGCCGTGCGGCGCGGCCGGATTCGACGTCGAAAATCTCCCCCCGAGGGCCGATGTCGAGGAACGCCGCGGGATCGGCGCCGGTCATCCAGACCTGGGCGCCGAGCTTGGCGAGCTCGTCGAACAGCGCCTTGCGGCGGTTCGGATCGAGATGGGCGACGACCTCGTCGAGCAGCAGCAGCGGCACGATGCCGGTCATCTCCGCGACCATCGTAGCGTGCGCCAGCACCAGCCCGATCAAGAGCGCCTTCTGCTCGCCGGTCGAGGCGTCACGCGCCGGCATGTTCTTCGGCGCGTAGACCACCTGCAGATCGGTCAGATGCGGGCCGTCGAGCGTGCGCCCGGCGGCGGCATCGCGCGGCCGGCTGGTACGCAGGATCTCGCGGTAGCGGTCCTCCACCGCCGTTGCAGGCTCCTGCAGCAGTGCGTTCTCCATCCAGCCGTCGAGCATGATCTCGGCGGAGGGGAAGGCCGAGGCCGCGCCGCGCTCGCGCAGCATCACGGCGAGCTTGGCGGCGGTCTGGCCCCGCGATGCGGCGACCGCGACCGCGAGCTCGGCGGTCTCGCGCTCGATCGCGTCACACCAATGGTCGTCATAGTTGCGCACCTCGAGCAGCCGGTTGCGCGAGCGCAGCGAGCGCTCCAGTGCCGAGACGCGGCTGGAATGCTCGGAATCGATCGCCAGCACCAGGCGATCGAAGAAGCGCCGCCGTTCCGACGCGGCGCCCATGAACAGGCCGTCCATCGCCGGCGTCAGCCACACGATGCGCAGATGATCGCCGAACGCGGTCGCGGACCCCACCGGTTCGCGGTCGATGCGGCAGCGCCTCGTGCTGCCGGCGTCGCCGGTCGGCGGATCGATACCGGTGCCGAGCGTCGCAAGGCCGAGCGCGCCCTCGACTTCGGCCGAGACCGCCCAGGAGCCGTCGCCCTGGTTGTCGGCGATGTCCTCCAGCGTCGCGCGGCGCAGGCCGCGGCCCGGCGACAGAAACGAGACCGCTTCGATGCAATTGGTCTTGCCGGCACCGTTCGGCCCGACCAGCACCACCATGTCGCCGGCGACCTGCAGCGTCGCCGTCCGGTAATTGCGGAAATGCGTCAGCGACAGGCGGTGAATGCGGGACGGGGTCATATTACCTTGTCATTGCCAGCCTTGACCCGGCAATCCATCGTCCGCGTCAGCGGACAATTTCATCATATAAGTCTCGCCAGTCGGGATTGCCGGCAACGATCAGATCGATCTTCCACTCACGCGACTAGTGCTTGATATTCTTCTCGCGCTGAAGTGCGACGGCAATCGTCTCGTGTGCCTCAAAATAGACGAGCGTCTTGATGCCGTACTTCTTGGTAAAGCCCTCGGCCAGACCTTCGCGATGCTCGTAGACGCGCCGGCCCCGATTATTGGTTACACCGACGTAAAGGGTTCCACCGGGCTTGCTCGCGAGAATGTACACCCAATAGGTCATCTCTTGCTCGATGGATGGCCGGGTCAAGCCCGGCCATGACGAGAAGGAGGAATCACACCCGCATCGGCATCAGCACGTAGAGTGCGCCCTTGCTGTCGCGGTCCTGCACCAGGGTCGGTGAGCCGGGATCGGCGAGCTTCAGCACTGCGACCTCGCCCTCAATCTGGGCGGCGATGTCGAGCAGATAGCGCGAGTTGAAGCCGATATCCAGCGCGTCGGAGGCGTACTCGACCTCGAGTTCCTCGGTGGCGCTGCCGGAATCCGGGTTGGTGACCGAGAGCACCAGCTTGCCCGCGGACAGCGCGAGCTTCACCGCGCGGCCGCGTTCGCTGGAAATGGTCGAGACGCGGTCGACGGCGGCTTCGAAATCCTTCTTGTCGACGACGAGTTCCTTGTCGTTGTTCTGCGGAATGACGCGGCCATAGTCCGGGAAGGTGCCGTCGATCAGCTTCGAGGTCAGCACCACATTGCCGAGCGTGAAGCGGATCTTGCCGTCCGACAGCTCGATCGAGATCTCGGCGTCGTCGCCCTCGATCAGCCGTTGTACTTCGCCAACGGTCTTGCGTGGGACGATCACGCCGGGCATGCCGGTTGCGCCCTTGGGCAGCGCGAGGTCGATCTGCGCCAGCCGGTGGCCGTCGGTCGCAACCCCGCGCAGGGTCGCCGCCTTGGCGTTGCCTGCCGCGTGCAGATAGATGCCGTTGAGGTAGTAGCGGGTCTCTTCGGTCGAGATCGCGAACTGTGTGCGGTCGATCAGGCGCTTGATGTCGGAGGCCGGCAGCGAGAACGAATGCGTCATGTCGCCGGCGGCAAGGCCCGGGAAGTCGCTCTCGGGCAGGGTCTGCAGCGTGAAGCGCGAGCGGCCGGCACGCACAGCCAGCACCGAGCGGTCGCCGTCGGCTTCCAGCACGATCTGCGAGCCGTCGGGCAGCTTGCGGACGATGTCGTAGAACATGTGCGCGGGCACCGTGGTCGAGCCGGCGGTTCCGGTCTCGGCGGCCAAGGTCTCCGTCACCTCGAGGTCGAGGTCGGTCGCCTTCAGCGACAATTTGGCGCCCTCGGCGCGGATCAACACGTTGCCGAGGATCGGGATGGTGTTGCGGCGCTCGACCACGCGGTGAACGTGACCCAGCGATTTCAGGAGTTGCGCGCGCTCGACGGTGACCTTCATTGCAATACCCGCCAGATCCCTCAGATGGAAAAGCCGGGCGGCCGTTCAGGGCAGCACCGCGGCATTGGAAACCCGAAAAGCCGGATCAATACCGGATTTGATCAAACCCACGGGGGGACCGCAAGGTGGCGCGTATGGGCGGCCGGTGCAAGGGATACGGGCGTGAAACGAGCCCCGTTCCCCACGTTTTGGGTCAGAAAAAAGTTTAGCCCTCCCCTTTGGCAAAGGGGAGGGCGATGGAACGAGCCGGCCGGATGAAGCGGCCCTATTCCTGCAGCTGGCGCTTCAGCGATTCGACTTCCTCCGACAGCGCCGTGTCCTTGGCGACCAGTGCCTCAATCTTGCGCACGGCGTGCAACACCGTGGTGTGGTCGCGGCCGCCGAAGCGCCGGCCGATCTCCGGCAGCGAGCGCAAGGTCAGTGTCTTCGCCAGATACATCGCGACCTGGCGCGGGCGCACCACATTGGCGGTGCGGCGGGACGACAGCAAGTCGGAGCGGCTGACATTGTACTGCCGGGCGACCACGCGCTGGATGTCCTCGATCTTGATCCGCTTCGGCTCCTGCGGGCGGATCAGGTCGCGCACCTCGCGCTCGGCCATCTCCAGCGTCACCGGCTGGTTGTTGAGCTTGGAGTGCGCCAGCAGGCGATTGATCGCGCCTTCAAGGTCGCGGCCGTTATGGGTGATGGTGCGCGCCAGATAGTCGAGCACTTCCTCCGGTACATCGAAGCTCGCATGGTGGGCGCGGGCGGCGGCGACGCGCGACTTCAGGATGCCGAGCCGCAGTTCCTCGCCGAGCGAGCCCATCTCGACCACGAGGCCGCCGGCGAGCCGCGAGCGCACGCGGTCGTCGAGGCTTTCCAGATCCGACGGCGGACGGTCGGCAGCGATCACGACCTGGCGGCCGGCATCGATCAGCGCGTTCAGCGTGTGGCAGAACTCGGCCTGCGTCGACTTGCCCTGCAGGAACTGCAGATCGTCGATGACCAGCACGTCGATGCCGCGCAGCGCCTCCTTGAAGGCCAGCGCCGTCTGCGTCTTCAGCGCCGCGACGAAGCCGTACATGAATTTCTCGGCGGTGAGATACAGCACCTTGCGCTCGCTGCCGGAATTGCCGGCCCAGGTCACCGCCTGCAGCAGATGCGTCTTGCCGAGGCCGACGCCGGCATGAATGTAGAGCGGGTTGAACATCACGGGATCGCCGCGGCGACCTTCCGCGACCTGGCGGGCCGCCGCATGAGCCAGCGTGTTGGACCTGCCGACGACGAAGCTGGCGAAGGTCAGGCGCGGATCGAGCGGCGAGCCGCCGAGCGCGTCGTGGCTCGCGGACACCGGCGCGGTCGCAACCGAGCGCAGTTCAGGCACGAGCCGGCCGTCGGTGCGCTCGATGCGGCGCACTTCGACGGGTGCAACCGTTTCCTTCACCGGAGCCGTCGCGCGGATCGCCGAGCGCACGGTGAGGTCGATGCGATGCACTTCGGGCATCTCGGCCTGCCAGCAGGAAAGCACGCGTTCGGCATAGTGCGCCTGGATCCAGCTCTTGAGGAACCGGGTCGGAACCGACAGGTGCACGCTCTCGTCGTGCACGCTCTCCAGATCCATCCGAGCGAACCAGCTCGTGTAGACGTCCTCGCCAACGCTCGTCCGCAAACGTCCCTTCACCCGCGACCAGCGATCCTGTTCCGTGTTCGTCATTGCCTTCGTACTTCCAAGTCTGAGAGATAATCGTTGCGAAAGCGCCGTGCAGGTTTCCTGCCGCGGCGCGACCTCTAGCGGGCGCGGTCTGCTCCGGACAAAGCTCTCCCGTGCGGCGGCCATGCGCCACCCGACAGATCAGCTGTTTGGAGAAGATGCGCCCCGCGAGGTCAGCGCGTACTCGACGGACGCTTCGGGTGGGAGCTGACGTCCGAGGGGTTGATTACGGCACCACTGGAAATTTGCGCTTCGGCTGTCGTTGGTTCGACTGCAGTGATGATACCGTAAGGCATAAGACCTCCCCCTCCCGCCGCGACGTATCGCGGCAAGTTGTCAGCTTGCTCGTGTCTTCAAGTTCGAACTGCCGCTACCGAACACCGAAATGCCCGGCGCTTCGCCGCCGCCGTGTCGTCGTCAACCCGTTCACTCGCTCCGCGTTCCCGCTGCCAGATTCCGACTGACGTCCTGGTCTCTCTTGTTCGATCCCCCAAATTGCCGGGGACATCGCCGGAGAAATTTTGACACAGGTCGACCGTCCTCATATCGCTATGAGCCGTCAATCCAGCTTCGCTTGGAAAGCGTCGCTAACGCACACACCGCCGCCGATTTGTGCGTCCGCCCCTGGGTCTCAAACCGCGCTGATCTGGAGAGCCGTGGGCGTCGCGAACAAGAAATAAATACACCAAGCTGATTTTCTGACAATCCGTGGATTCGACGGGGATCGAGACTCTTCGCGACTGTTGCGGCGGCGCCGACGCTGAGTTGCGAAAGCAAGTTTTTGAATCAGCGCACAGATTCACGCGTGTCACAAACGACGGTGCAATACCAAAAATTTTTCATAGAAAATTTACATTTGGTCTCGCGCCGGTCATTTTTCCAATCGCTGTTCGGCGCTATGTGCATAAGTAACTCGCGAGACGTCATTTTTCTCGATTACTTTTGCAGGGTAACCCCGCTTCGCAAATTTCGACGCGAGAAGCCGGCGCGCTATTCCATCTATCTAGCTTAGCGAAGAACAATCTGTGCGCGAGTGCTCCGCGTTAAGCATGTTGAGCCGGTAGAACTACGGACGCGACGAAACATGACACGCAGTTCGTTGCGCGGCAACGCCGACTCTTCTCGCGCTATGAAACTTCCACGACAAAATGCGAGACAAAAACAAAAAGCCCGGCGCGAGCCGGGCTTCGTGACAAGTGTGTTTTTCAGTCAGCTCGCTCGGCGAGCTTTGCTTCGCGAGCTCTACTTGGTGAGCTTGGCGATCCGCTGCGACAGACGCGACACCTTACGGCTCGCGTTGTTCTTGTGAATGATGTTGCGCTGCGCTGCCTTCATCAGCTCGGGCTCGGCGCGGCTCATCGCCTTCAGTGCCGCCTCGCGGTCGCCGCTCTTGATCGCTTCCTCGACAGTGCGCACCGCGCCACGCATCTGCGTGCGGCGCGACTTGTTGACGATGGTACGGCGGGCAATCTTGCGGGTCGCCTTCTTGGCGGAGGTGGTGTTGGCCATGGTTCTCTAACTGTCCTTCGGCGGTGATCGCTCGGTGGTCGGGCTTGCGCGCACCGGCCGGTTCAAATCCCAACTCTGATGTATTTGTCCAAGGTGGTTTTCTTGGGTGTCCTTGAGGCGGCCATGCGAAGAGCGCAAAATGCTGCCCCCGCATGCGGCACTGTCCAAAGAACAGCGGCGGCAGGATTGCGCCCGCCGCCATCGGCCGGTCTTATAGATGGCGCGGGCTTAAGCGTCAACGCTTTCGGGACCCAAAAAGGGCCCGAAATCGCCCCGGCGGGGGCCGGATAAGCCGCTGAAGAGGTTGAATTTCCGGGGGGCGCCCGGTAAGGCCTGACGACGCGTGGGGCGCGACTGGGAGTTAGGGTGACGCATGATCCGCGGCTTTTTCCGTCTGATCGGCCTTCTGCTGCTGGCCGGCAGCTTCATCTTCATGGTCTATGACGGGGCCCGCTACGTCGCCGACCAGAGCCTGCGGTTCACCCAATTCGGCCAGTTCTGGAACGACATCCACCAGTCGAGCCAGCAGGCATTCCATGCCTGGGTGGATCGCTTCGCGCCCTGGCTCTGGAATGACGTGATCCGCCTGCTTCTGGAGCAGCCGGTGTTCGCAGTGCTCGGCATTGCCGGCATCCTGCTGATGATCCTGTTCCGGCCGCGCAAGCCCCTGATCGGCTACGCGCGCGACTGACTTGTCGGCAGCCCTCCTTGGCTGCAGCGCCCCGTAACGGGGCTGCCATCATCCGCGTAAGGACATATATAGGTGACAGCCGGCCCGCAGGCCGTTGCCGCGTCGGCCGATGTCCCGCCTGGAGGTGTCCATGTTGTTCATGCGCAAGACCACTGCGTTGCCAAGCGCCGCCGAGGCGTTGCCGGGCCGCGCGACGCCGATCCCGACCGCGATCACCCATTTCGTCAATGGCAGCAAGTTGCAGCCGCCTTATCCGCAAGGCCTCGAGCAGGTGGTGTTCGGGCTCGGCTGCTTCTGGGGCGCGGAGCGCAAATTCTGGGAACTCGGCGAGGGGATCTACACCACCGCGGTCGGCTATGCCGGCGGCCACACGCCGAACCCGACCTATGAGGAAGTATGCTCGGGGCGCACCGGCCACACCGAAGTGGTGCTGGTCGTGTTCGACCCGAAGAAGATCTCCTACGAGAAGCTGCTGAAGACGTTTTGGGAGAACCACAACCCGACGCAGGGCATGCGCCAGGGCAACGACATCGGTACGCAATATCGCTCCGCGATCTACACGTTCAGCGACGCGCAGCGCAAAGCCGCCGATGAGTCGCAGGCGATGTATCAGAAGGCGCTTGCCGCCAAGGGCCTCGGCGCCATCACCACCGAGATCGCGCCGGCCGGTGAATTCTACTTCGCCGAGGACTACCACCAGCAATACCTCGCCAAGAATCCGGCGGGCTATTGCGGGCTCGGCGGCACCGGCGTGTCCTGCCCGATCGGCGTCGGCGTCACCGCCTGACCGTCTTGTTGAGAAAGAGCCCGCTCCGGAAAGCCGGTTTGCGCTCTTCCCGGGCACGGCTCCAAGCCAATGGGAGGCCGGCTTTTCCGGCCTCCCGCTCGATCCTCGAAAACCCTTTGTTAACCATAAGTGGTGCAAGACTGGGCCTGTCTCGCCGTTGAGGGATAGGTCCGGTGCCGGTTGCACGCGCGTTACGATTGCCGATCACTGCCGTTGTGGCTGCGCTCGCGCTGTCTGGCTGCATGAGCACGTCCGGTCCCGTCGCCGTCGGCCCGCAAGGAGTCGATGCCGTCACCTACGGCCCGGCCTACGCACCCGCTCCAGTTGCCGATGCAGGCGGCGGCGGTGCGATCAGCACATTGCGTTCCGCCTTCGCCAGCGCGTCCCCTGGTTATGGCTATGCCGCACCGGCCGCCGCCCCGGTCGTCTATGCCGCCGCCTCCCCGGGTGGACCCCCCGCCGGTTACGACAACGGATATCACCTTGGCCCCGGCGACAAGCTCCGCGTCGTGGTCTACGGCCAGGAAGGCCTGACCAATTCCTATGCGATCGACGCCGCGGGCGCGATCACCATGCCGCTGATCGGCTCGGTGCCGGCACGCGGCCGCACGCCCGCCGGGCTTGCCGGCGAAATCTCGGCACGGCTGCGCAACGGCTATATCCGCGAGCCTTCGGTGGCGGTCGAGATCGAGTCCTATCGTCCGTTCTTCATCCTCGGCGAAGTCCAGGCCCCCGGCCAATATCCCTACGTGCCGAACATGACGGTCGAGAGCGCGGTCGCAATTGCCGGCGGCTTCTCGCCGCGTGCCCGCCGCGACAGCGTGACGCTGACTCACACCGATGCGTCCGGCTCCGGGCGCTTCGTGGTGCCGCTGGGCACGCCGATGAGCCCGGGCGATACGGTGTTCGTCGGCGAGCGCTGGTTCTGACGAAGGACAGCGTCCTTCGTCATTCCGGGTTCGCCCTATCAGCGTAGATGTTTTGCGAAAAATTCCATGCTGCGTGGCCAGGCGATGTCGGCGCTTGCCTTGTCGTAGCTGGCGCGCTCGTCGCAATGGAAGCCGTGCTGCGCGCCGGGATAGATGAGGACGTCGACCTCGGGCCGCTTCGACTTGATGGTCTCGACATCGCCCAAGGGAATGCCGGCATCCTTCTCGCCGAAATGCAGCTGCGTCGGCACCGCCGGCCTGTCGTCGGCGAAGCGCACGACGGCGCCGCCGTAATAGCCGACCGCGGCTGACAGCCCGGCCAGCCTGGTGGCGGCCGCATAGGCGACGCTGCCGCCAAGGCAGAAGCCGATGATGCCGACCGGACCGACCGACTTCACCGCGTCGATCGCCGCCTGGGTGTCGCGCAGCATCGCGGCCCAGTCCGGATTGGCGACGAACTTCCGCGCCTCGGCGATCTCGTCGGGGGAATAGCCGCTCTGGAAGTTCGGCGTGATGCGGTCGAAGATCGAGGGCGCAACCGCGACATAGCCGTCCTTCGCCAGTCGGTTACAGACCGAGCGGATGTGGTGATTGACGCCAAAAATCTCCTGGATCACGACGACCGCGCCCTTCGGCGCGCCGGCAGGATCGGCGCGATAGGCGCCGAGTTCGAAGCCGTCCGAAGCCTTGAGTTTGATGTCTTGTCCCATGGTCCATCCTTGTCAGTTGGGGGTTGCATGAAGCTTCTTGGCGATCCCTGCGAAAGCCGATCATGCATTGAGCATGATCTAGCGCCACATCCAGTTCTCGCCCCAGTCGGCCTTCCAGCCGGTCAGCCGGTGTTTGCGGAATTGGAGGAAGAGGCGGTCGTGGTGCGGAAACAGCCCGCTGCCGCCGAGGTCGCGGAAGGTCAGGAAGATCTCGTTGCCGGGCCGTCCGCTGACATAGGTGAGCGGCGTGCCGAGCGCGCGCTGCGCGTCCGCAACGCCCATGCCGAACGCCAGCGGCGTGGTGTTCGACAGCGTCGCGGTGAAAGTGGATGGGGCTGTCACGAACGGCAGCTTCTGCGCGCTCGCCCCTGTCGTCGCCGCAGTCAGCAACAAGGCAACGGCGATTGTCTTCATGACGCGGGCTTTCCTGGCGCGTCGGCTTCAAGGCCATCCAGGAACGGCAGCACCGCGGCGATGAAGGCCTGCGGCTGGTCAATGTTGACGGCATGGCCGGCGTTCGGAATCACCGCCTTCTGCGCACCGGGGATCTTCGCCGCCATGTAGTCGGACGCCGCCAGAAACGGCGTGTCGTCGGCACCGACCACAACCAGCGATGGCACCTGGATCCCGGGCAGCGATTCGATCACCCGTGCATCGCGCTGTGCCAGCATGCCGCGCGCGGCCAGCGCGAGGCCCCTGGCGTTGCGATGGGTGACCGACGCGCGCTCGGCGCTCAACGATCTCAGCACCTCGAGCCCTTCGCGGTCGAAGCGGTCGCCGGTGTCGCGGGCGCGCTGGTTCCAGACATCGCGGGCGTCGTCCTTCTTGAAGCCCGGGCCGGTGTCGATGATCAGCAGCGCCCGCACCCGCTCCGGATGGGCGCGGTGAAAGGCGAGCGACATGTAGCCGCCGAGCGACAGCCCGCCGACGATTGCCTTGTCGGCGCCGGTGGCGTCGAGGAGAGCGGCGATGTCGCCGACCGTCAGCGCTTCGCTATAGGCATCGGGATCGTCGGGATAGTCGGACTGGCCGTGCCCGCGCATGTCCCACAGGATCAGCTTGTGGCGTTGCGACAGCGCCTCGATCTGGCCCTGCCACATCGTCGAGGTCGAGGAATAGCCGTGGGTGAGGATCAGCGGCGGGCCGCTGCCGTGAACCTCGTAGTAGATCTCGACGCCGTTGCGGTTGAGCTTGGCCATTGACGGGCTCCTTGTGTTTCTCTCGCCGCTGTTATCGGACGGCGTTGCCGGTGCTTGCTGCCGACGCTTTGAGCAAGCGCCTGTCGATTAGACACGAACGCCGGCATTCCAAAAAGCGTCATGCCGTTGCCGCATCGCACAACAGGCATCTTCGGAAATTTATTCTTTTCGAGCAATTCCAAATTGGATTGCCTCCAGCCGGGAACCGGATCATTGTTTCGGCAACTGTCGCTTACCCGGTGGGCGCCGGCCAAGACCCAACAGTGAGTTGCCGCCGTAAGCGGCTTCCTACACCGGAAGGGGAGAGAGATGCCAAATCTCAATATCAACGGACGGAATATGTCCGTCGAGGCGGCCAATGACACGCCGCTGCTTTGGGTCATCCGCGAGCAATTGCAGATGACGGGCACCAAATTCGGTTGCGGCGCCGGTCTGTGCGGCGCCTGCACGGTTCACGTCAACGGCGAAGCGGTGCGGTCCTGCCAGACCTCGGTCGCCGACGCCGTCGGCAAGAAGATCACCACCATCGAAGGCCTCTCCGCCAAGGGCGATCATCCCTTGCAGAAGGCCTGGGTCGCTGAGCAAGTGCCGCAATGCGGCTACTGCCAGTCCGGCCAGATCATGCAGGCGGCGGCGCTGCTGTCGAAGAACACCAACCCGACCAAGGAAGAAGTGGTCGCGCATATGGACGGCAATCTCTGCCGTTGCATGACCTATTCACGAATCCAGAAGGCGATCATGCGCGCTGCGTCCGACATGCGCACCGCATCGGCCACCGGATCCGAGCGGAGGGCCACATGAACAAGCACGTGAAAAACCTCGCTCCAGAGACGACCGATCTCAGCCGCCGTTCCTTCCTGGTCGGCACCGCTGCAACCGGCCTCGTACTCGGCTATGCTGGGTCAGGCATCGACCAGGCGCTCGCGGCACCCGCGCCCGCCAACTTCGAGCCGAGCGTCTGGTATTCGATCGCGCCCGACGGTCTCGTCACCGTGACCTGCGGCAAGGCCGACATGGGCCAGCACGTCGCCTCGACCATGGCGCAGATCGTGGCCGAAGAGCTCGGCGCGAACTGGAAGGACATGCGGGTTCAGCTCGCCTCCAACGATCCGAAGTTCAACGATCCCGTGCTGGGCGCGCAGATCACCGGCGGCAGTTGGTCGACGATGATGAACTTCGATGCGATGAGCCGCGCCGGCGCAGCCGGCCGTATCGCATTGACCGAGGCGGCGGCGGCCTCCATGGGCGTGCCGGCCGGCGAGCTGGTGGTACGCGATTCCAAGATCAGCCACGCAAAGTCGAAGAAGTCGATGTCGTTCGCCGAGGTGGTGAAGAGCGGCAAGGCGACCAAGACCTTCACGGCGGATGATCTGAAGGCAATCAAGCTGAAGACGCCCGACCAGTACACCATGATCGGCGTCTCGGTGCCGCAGCTCGACATCCCGTCGAAGACCAACGGCACGGCCAAGTACGGCATCGACGTGATGGTGCCGGGCATGGTCCACGGCGCGCTGGTCACCCCGCCGGTGCGTTACGGCGCCACCGTGAAGTCGGTCGACGATAGCGCGGCCAGGAAGCTGCCCGGCTTCATCAAGGCCGTCACCCTCGACGACAAGACCAACACCACGACCGGCTGGGTCGTCGCGGTCGCCAACACCTATGCGCAGGCGAAGAAGGCCGCGGCGGCGCTGAAGATCAGCTATGACGGCGGTCCGAACGCAAAGCTGTCGAGCGAATCGCTGCTCACGGAAGCCAAGCGGCTTCAGGGACTGGACGATTCCGGCCAGTTCTTCGTCAAGGACGGTGATCCCAAGGCGGCCTTCGGCTCGGCGGCCAAGGTGCTGGAGGCGGAATACACCACCAACATCAACATCCACGCGCCGATGGAGCCGATGAACGCCACCGCGGAGTTCAAGGGCGACATCCTGCACATCTATTCCGGCAACCAGTTCGCGACGCGCTCCGGCGCGATTGCGGCCGGCGCCGCCGGGATCGATCCGAAGTTCGTGGTGATGCACCAGATGTGGCTGGGCGGCGGTTTCGGCCGGCGTCTCGACGCCGACATGATGGTGCCCGCGGTTCAGGCGGCGAAGGCCGTCGGCAAGCCGGTCAAGGTCATCTACACGCGCGAAAACGACATGACGATGGATTTCTCGCGTCCGCTGACCTACCAGAAGGTGAAGGCCGGCATGGACGGCGGCGGCAAGATCGTCGCGATGAGCCACGATGTGGTCTCGGCCTGGCCGACCGCGCGTTGGGGAATCCCCGATTTCCTCACACCGTCGGTCGACAAAAAGGGTCCGCTCGACTCCTTCACCGTGAACGGAGCGGACTTCTTCTACACCGTGCCCAACCACTATGTGCGGGCGATCAAGAACGAGATGGCGCACAACGCCACCCCGTCGGGTCAGCTCCGCTCGGTGGCGCCGGGCTGGACGTTCTGGGCGGTCGAAAGCATGATCGACGAGATCGCGCATGCGACCGGCAAGGACCCGGCGCAGCTGCGCATCTCGTTGCTCGACGGCAAGGGCAAGAATGACGGCGGCGCGCAGCGTCTCCGCAACACCTTGCTCGCCGCGATGGGCCTTGCCGGCTACGGCACCAAGCAGCTGCCCAAGGGCGAAGGCATGGGGGTCGCCTGCGTGTCGTCGCAGGAGCGCGCCACGGCGAGCTGGACCGCCTGCGTCGCCCATGTCGCGGTCGCCCCGTCGGGCGAGGTGACGGTGAAGAAGCTGACGGTTGCCACCGACGTCGGTACGCAGGTGAATCCCGACGGCATCCGGGCCCAGGTCGAGGGCGCGGCGCTGTGGGGCATGTCACTGGCGCTGTTCGAGAAGGCGACGTTGAAGGACGGCGGCATCGAGCAGACCAACTTCGACAGCTACACGCCGCTTCGGATGAGCCAGCTGCCGGAAGTCGCGGTCAACGTCATCGCCAATGGCGAGAAGGCGACCGGCGTCGGCGAGCCCGCGGTGACGGTGGTGGCGCCGGCGATCGGCAACGCCGTCTTCAACGCGGTCGGTGCCCGCGTCCGCGGCCTGCCGATCACCGCAGAAGCCGTCAAGGCGGCGATGAAGGCGTAACGATCTGAACGAACAAGAACGCCGGAGAGCACGAGCTCTCCGGCGTTTTCCTTTGCTCCGCGCGTCGGCCGGGCGGTGACGGCATCAACGTCCTCGAAGCCGCAAAAATTCATGATTCTCCGCCGACACTCGCATCTGCATTGATTTTCGGTCGGCCTGATTTTGCTGGCGGATTCGGCGATCGCTCAAATTGTATCCATTGCGCTTAAGCGCCGTTCAGCATCCCCATTAAGCCGGAGGGAACGCATCGTCAGGTAGCGTCCCGGCGTCGGTCGTTACTGCGACGGGGATGCCATGACTGCCTTAGCCAACAACCAGACTTCGAAGCGCCGCCTGCTGCTGGCGTCAGATCGAAGCGATCAGAGCAACGAGCTCGCCAGCATCCTGCGCTCGGTGGGCGAGGTCGATACCGTTCCGACCTCAGATATTCCCGAGCAGCCGGCCCGCGATCTCTCCGGCATCGTCGTCGACATCAACCTGCGCTCGCCCGAAGCCGTGCAGCTGGTCCGCGCCAAGCTGCAGGCCGATGCCTATCGCGAGATGCCGCGGCTGTTCGTGCTGGCAGATGCCTTGCACCACGCCTCGATGCAGGCCTGGGCGCTCGGCGCCACCGACACGATCTCGCGGCCGTTTGATGCGCGCGGCATCCTGCAGCGCATCCGCGCCGCGTTCCCCGACGACAGCGGCTATGACGAGACCGACCGCGGCAAGGCGCTCAACCGCGGCGTCGAAGCCGCACACGGCGTGATGGTCAAGATGTTCGAGCGGATGCGTGCCGGCGAGCCGCTCAAGTTCGAGGACATCGTCGCCGCCGAAAACAAGATCCTCAAGGCGATCAAGCACAACTCGCTGCGCGAATGGCTGACCACCGTCGGTTGCCATCACCAGGAGACCTATCGCCACTGCCTGTTCGTGACCGGCTTCGCGGTCGCGTTCGCGCAGCATCTTGGCATGCGTGAGGACGATCAGCGCCGGCTCGCCCGTGCCGCGCTGCTGCACGACGTCGGCAAGGCCTTCGTTCCGGTCGCGCTGCTCGACAAGCCCGGCTCGTTGACGGTCGAGGAAATGGCCGAGATGCGCGAGCATCCGCGCCGCGGCTATGAGGCGCTGTCCGCGCAAGGCGGCTTCCCGCCGGAAATGCTCGACGTGATCCTGCATCACCACGAATTCCTCGACGGCACCGGCTATCCCAACGGCCTCAGCGGCGACCAGATCAGCGACATCGTCCGCGTCACCACGATCGTCGACGTCTATGCCGCTTTGGTCGAGAAGCGCGCCTACCGGCTGCAGTTCACCCACGCCAAGGCGTTCTCCATGATGGAGGAGATGGGCGGCAAGCTCGACCAGCAATTGCTGCAGGCGTTCCGTCCGGTAGCGTTCGGGCATTATTGATCTCCAACGATTTTCGTCGTCATTGCGAGCGAAGCGAAGCAATCCATCGCTCCGTGTGTGCGGGCCGATGGATTGCTTCGTCGTTTCGCTCCTCGCAATGACGCCTTTGGCGGGGATCCTAGCCAATCAACGCAAGTCGTCCTCCTTAACCCCGCCTAGATTCCGTTGATCATCGGCAAGACCGATGCTGGGGCGAGTGAGGACGATCATGGATACGGCAACGACCGGGGATTTCGACATCCCCGCCGACATCGCGGCAACCCTCGTCGATCCCGTCGCCTATGCGGACGACCGCATCCACGACAGCTATCGCTGGCTACGCGCCAACAATCCGCTCGGCATCGCGCGGCCCGAGAAGTTCGATCCGTTCTGGGTGGTGACCAAGCACGCCCATATCCAGGCGATCAGCCGGCAGAACGAGCTGTTCCACAACGCCGACCGGCCGACCACGCTGACGACGCAGGCGATCGAGGAGCGCGTTCGCAAGATCACCGGCGGGCCCAATTTGGTGCGCTCGCTGGTGCAGATGGACGCGCCTGATCACCCGAAATATCGCGCGCTGACGCAAGGCTGGTTCATGCCGGCCAATCTCGGCAAGTTCGAGGCCCGCGTCCGCGAGATCGCGCGCGCCACGGTGCAGCGCATGCTCGCGAGGGGCGGCGCCTGCGACTTCGTCGAGGACGTCGCGCTCGGCTATCCGCTCCACGTCATCATGGAGATCCTCGGCGTGCCCGAGGCGGACGAGCCGCGCATGCTCAAGCTGACGCAGGAGCTGTTCGGCCCGCAGGATCCCGACACCGCGCGCGTCCGCGACGCGCTCAGCGCGGAGCAGGTCTCGGCGATGTTGCAGGCGATCATCGCCGATTTCTCCGCCTACTTCCGCAAGATCACCGAGGATCGCCGCCAGAACCCGCGCGACGATCTCGCCACCGTCATCGCCAACGCGAAGATTGGCGGCGAGTATATGCCGGAGCACGATCAGACCAGCTATTACATGATCGTCGCGACCGCGGGTCATGACACCACCTCATCCTCGACCGCGGGCGCGATCTGGGCGCTGGCCAGGGACCCCGCGGAATTCGCCAAGGTGAAGGCCAACCCGGAGCTGATCCCGGGCCTGGTCGATGAGTCGATCCGCTGGATGACGCCGGTCAAGCATTTCATGCGCTCGGCCACCGCGGATACCGAGCTCGGCGGCCGCAAGATCGCCAAGGGCGACTGGCTGATGCTGTGCTACGCCTCGGGCAATCGCGACGAGGAGGTGTTCGAGGACCCCGATCGCTTCCGCAGCGATCGCAAGCCCAACCGCCATGTCGCGTTCGGCTACGGCGCGCATCTCTGTCTCGGTCAGTACCTCGCCAAGCTCGAGATGCGCATCCTGTTCGAGGAGCTGCTGCCGCGCCTGAAGTCGCTGTCGCTCGACGGCGAGGTGAAGATGACGCAGGCCTATTTTGTCAACGGCCCGAAGAAGCTGCCGATCCGGTTCGAGGTGAATTGACGCGGCCAGGGCCGCGTCACTCCAGCATCTTCCTGAGCTCCGCCTTCGCGACCTTCTCCAGCGTCGAGCGCGGCATTTCGTCGACGAAGCGGATCTCGCGGGGCACCTTGAAGTCCGCGAGTCCGGAGCGGCAGGCGGTCATGACGTTGTCGTGCAAATCGGCAGGCAGGGCGGCGACACCGGCCTGCGGGATGATGAAGACGACGGGCACCTCGTCCAGCATCGGGTGCTTCTTCGCCACCACAGCGGCTTCGCGCACGCCCGGCACCACCGCGATCACTTGTTCGATCTCGGAAGCTGCGACATTCTCGCCGCCGACCTTCAGCATGTCCTTGGAGCGATCGCCGAACTTGATGTAGCCGTGCTGCAGCATCGTGACGCGGTCGCCGGTAATGAAGTAACCGTGCTCGTCGAAGCTTTCGCGCGTGGCCTGTTCGTTGTGCAGATATTCGGCGAACAGGGACAGGCCGGGGATGCCCTTGATCAGGAGGTTGCCGGTCTCGCCGACGCCGGTCGGCGTGCCGTCGTCATTGACGATGCGGACCTCGTATTCCGGCGCGGCGCGGCCGATCGACATCGGCGTGTTGGGCTGATCGACCTCGCCGATAATGCCGTGCGTGATGGTCTCGGTCATGCCCCACCAGCCGATGATCTTGATGCCGAACACGCTGAACGCCGGCGGCTCGTTCACGGCGGTGCCCCAGAGCCGGAACTTGTGATTCTTCGGCACCTCGTGCTCCAGCAGCGCCTTCATGCAAAACGGGATCGTCGAGGTCCATGTCGAGCCGTGCTCGAGCGCCACCGGCCAGAAGCGGCTAGCCGAGAAGCGTGGCTGGATCACGCAGGTGCCCCCGACCCACAGGCTCGCCAGCATCGAATAGGCTAGCGCGTTCGTGTGGAACAGCGGCAGATAGGTCTGGTGAACATCAAAGGCGTGCAGGTCCTGATGCGCGGCATTGATCTTGGCGCCCCACAGCGCGTTGGCGTGGGTCCACAGCACCGCCTTCGGCCGCGACGTGGTGCCGGAGGTGTATTGCACGCTGCAGGGGGCGAGCGGATCGGTCGGGCGACGTGGCCGGTCGGCACTGTCGGCAAACAGCGCGTCAAAGCTGTCGCCGCGCGCGGGCAGCTGTGCCGGCGCTTGCCCGGCGTCGTGCGAGGTCACCGCGATCCAGCGCAGGCTCTTGCAGTTGGCGGCGATCAGTTCTGCATAGGCCGGCTGGGTGATCGCGGCGATCGCGCCGCAATGGCCGGCAAAATATTCGATCTCGGCGGCGGCGGAACGGGTGTTGGTGGTGACCGCGATCGCGCCGAGCTCGACGCAGGCGAACCACGACATGATCGCCTCGATGCAATTGTCGAGATGGATCAGGACATAGTCGCCCTGCCGGATGCCGCGCTTCGCAAGGCCCGCAGCGAGCGCGCCGACGCGCTCATGGAATTCGCCGTAGCTCCAGCGCCGTGCCGGCGTGTCGAACGGCGCCCAGATCAGGAATGGATGGTCGCGCCGCACCTCGGCGCGCATCCGCAGCAGCCATGGCACGTCGAGTCCCGCAAACGGTCCCACGATGCCCGGCACTGCTCGTGAATTGCTCATATGTCCTCCCGCGCGGCCTTGCCGGCCGCCATTGGTCTTGGTTGGGAGCAGTTCTGCCATCGGCGTGCGCCGAGAGCAAATCGTGATTTGCAAAGCGGTTTTGCGCTGAAGCAATCTGTTCCGCCGCGCGGAAGAGATCGATTTATTCGCGGCATCCGTCATCGGGCGCGCATTCGCACGCCGCGCCGGCTCGCAAGGACGAACGAAAGCTAGGTCGCGTTCTTTTCGTACGACGAGATCTCGATCAGGCTGCCGTCGGGGTCGCGGCAATAGACCGAGCGCAGCGTGCCGCGCGCGCCCTGCTTGGCGACGGGGCCTTCCTCGATCCTGACGCCATTGGCCTTCAGATGCGCGACCACTTCCTCGGGCGTGCTCGACGTGAGGAAGCAGAGATCGTCGCTGCCGGCCGCCTCGTGCTCGGCGGTGAACCAGTCCACCTTGTCGGCATCGCGCGGCCGCACATTGATCTTCTGGTTGCCGAACACCAGCGAGGTGCGCGGTGTCTTGCCCTTGCCGGGGTCGAACACCTTCACCTCCATGCCGAGGATCCTGCTGTACCAGGCAACCGAGCGCACGACATCGGTGACGTTGATCACGAGATGGTCGAGCCCATTTACCTTGACGGACATGATCGATCCTCTTCGGTCCAGAGTGATTTCGAGCGATGTGGTCGCCGGTTCTGGTGCGATCAGAGCCGAAGCTTAGTCTTTCGTCGCGGTCGGCGGCGCACGTGTCGCACTGGTCGCTTCAGGCATTGTTTGTTAAAACCGCGCCGCACGCAACGCAACAGAAACGGGCAGGGCGCCAAACCCTGCTGGATCGGGAGAAACTTCATGATTTCACGCCGTACCGCGCTGGGCCTGATCGGGTCGGGGATTTCGACATTCGCGATCGGCCGCGCTTCCGCTGCCGACTATCCGGCGCGGCCGGTGCGCTGGATCGTGGGTTATCCGCCGGGCGGCGCCACCGACATCATCGCGCGCCTGGTCGGGCAGCGGCTGTCGGAGAGGCTCGGGCAGCAATTCGTGATCGAGAACAAGCCGGGCGCGGGCAACAATATCGGCACCGAGGCGGCGATCAACGCCGAGCCGGACGGCTACACCGTGCTGCTGGTCAATCCGGCCAACTACATCAATGCCTCGCTCTACGCCAATCTGAAGTTCAACTTCGTGCGCGACGTCGCGCCGGTCGCTTCCTTCAATCGCGTGCCGAACGTGATGACCGTCAACAAGGACGTGCCGGCCAAGACCGTCGCCGAGTTCATCGAATATGTGAAGGCCAATCCCGGCAAGGTGAACATGGCCTCTTCTGGCAACGGCACCTCGGTGCATCTCTCCGGCGAGATGTTCATGGCGATGACCGGCTGCAAGATGCAGCACGTGCCGTATCGCGGCGCGGCGCCCGCGATCACCGACATGCTCGGCGGCCAGGTGCAGGTGATCTTCGACAACATGCCCTCGATCATCCAGCACATCCGCTCCGGCGCGTTGCGCGCGCTGGCTGTGACGTCAACGGAGCGATCCTCGCAACTGCCGGATGTCCCGTCGGTCGCCGAAACCGTGAAGGGCTACGAGGCGAGCGCGCTGTTTGGCATGGGCGCGCCGAAGAACATGCCGAAGGAAGTTATCGCCAAGCTCAACACCGAGATCAACGCCGTGCTCGCCGAACCCGACATGAAGAAGCGTCTTGTCGAGCTCGGCGGCGATCCGCTGATCCAGACGCCGGAAGCCTTCGGCAACGACATCAAGGCCGAAACCGACAAGTGGAAGAAGGTGGTCGAGTTCGCCGGCCTCAAGGTCGAGTAGGCCTCGCAAGAGGCGCGATGCTGGATCGCGCGGGACAAATGTGGCCCGCGTGGTACAGCCGGTCCGCGGCCGAAGCCGTCGGCCTTGACGCGGAATAGAATGACGTTCAGGAACCTTATCAAAGGTGCCGCGCCTGGCTAACTGCGGCGTCCGAGGAGCCGGATCATGCGCGCATCGGGATTGGCAATGCTTGTTCTGGGAACGATGACGCTCGCAGGCGCGGCGAGTATCACGCCAGCTTCCGCCGATCCTTATGACTACCCATGGTGCGCGCAGGGCCCGAGCTTGGGCTATCCCGGCGAATGCGCTTACCGGACCTACCAGCAATGCCTCGCGAGCGTGTCCGGCCGTTATCTCTATTGCGGCGAGAATCCGCGCTTCCTGTTCAGCGAACCGCCGCCGCCACCGCGCCGCTATCAGCGTCGGCACCGGACCGTATATCCCGACTAGCGTTGCGGCATCACCGCAAGGCGGTCCGTCGCCACCGTTCCTGACGTTCGTCCCCCGGCTGGGTCCATCCTGACGCGATCGTGAAGTCGCGCGCTTGACGTCGCGCCGTTTGCGCCTATACTAAACCGCATGGTTAAGTATCAGGACGAGACGCTGGACCGCACCTTTGCGGCGCTTTCCGATCCCACCCGCCGCGCGTTGCTGGCGCGGCTCGGCGAGCAGGACAGCCTGTCGGTGAGCGAGCTGGCGCAGCCGTTCGCGATGTCGTTGCCCGCAATCATGAAGCATCTCGACGTGCTCACCGATGCGGGTCTCGTCGCTCGCGAAAAGACCGGACGCACGGTGGCGTGCCGGCTCACCGCACGGCCGATGGAGCAGGCGATGAACTGGCTCAATCGCTATGCGCAATTCTGGTCCGACAACCTCGACCGCCTTGCCGCCTTTGTGGAGGAAGAACCATGGCAAACCAATCCGCAGTCGCCGCCGACGCCGGCCTCGCCGCGCGCCCAAGCCTCACCCTCACGCGGCGCCTCCGCGCGCGGCCGGAAAAAGTCTACGCCGCGTGGACCGAGCCGGAAAATCTAGCGCAGTGGTTCGGGCCGGGACAGGTCAAGCCCGGCACGACGCAGGCCGAGCTCGATGTCCGCGTCGGCGGACGCTACCGGATCAAGTTCACCGGCTCGAACGGCGAATATCACGAGGTCGGCGGCACCTATCGCGAGGTGGTGCCGAACGAGAAGCTGGTGTTCAGCTGGGCCTGGCATTCTACGCCGGAGCGCGAGTCCGAGGTGACGATATCGATCAAGCCCGATGCCGGCGGCACGTTGCTCACCTTCCATCACGCACAGTTCGTCGATGAGACCGCCCGCGACAACCACCAGCGCGGCTGGACCGAATTCCTCGGCAACCTGGAACAATACGTCGACGCCTGACCTGCAAAGGAGCATCTCATGCAACAGCACAACATCGTCTCGCGCGAGGAATGGATCGCAGCCCGCAAGGCATTGATGGCCGGTGAGAAGGAACTGACCCAGGCCCGCGAAGCGCTCAGCCGGCAGCGCCGCGAACTGCCCTGGGTCAAGGTCGACAAGGACTATGTGTTCGACGGGCCGGGCGGCAAAATGACGCTCGGCGATCTCTTCAAGGGCAGGCCGCAGCTCGTGGTGCAGCATGTGATGTTCGCGCCGGAATGGGACGCAGCGTGCAAGAGCTGCTCGTTCTGGGTCGACGGCTTCGAGCGCATGGTTCCGCATCTCGCCGCGCGCGACACCACGATGATCGCGATCTCGCGGGCGCCGCTCGCAAAGCTCGACGCATTCAAGGCGCGGATGGGCTGGACCTTCGACTGGGTCTCCTCGGGAGAGAGCGACTTCAATTACGATTACGGCGTATCGTTCACGCAAGGGCAGATCGATGCGGGGGACGCGAAATACAATTATGGAACGACGCCGCTCTATGGTCCCGAACTGCCCGGCATCAGCGTGTTCTTCCGCGACGAGACAGGGAGCGTGTTCCATACCTACTCGACCTTCGCGCGCGGCCTCGACATGATGAATGCCGCCTATCACTATCTCGACCTGACGCCGCTCGGCCGCCACGAGGAAGGATTGCCCTATCCGATGGATTGGGTGCGGCTACGTGACCAGTACCAACCGGCGCCGGTTCAGGCATCCTGCTGTCACTCCTGATCGTCATTGCGAGGGGCTCGCGACAAAATTGCAGAGCAATTTTGCGCGGAAGCGACGAAGCAATCCAATCCTCGGCGTTTGAAGAGATGGATTGCTTCGCAGGCGCTCGCAATGGCAGGGAGCCCAAACAGCAGGAAACCGCCCAATGCCTTACGTCGATGGATTCATCGTCGCCGTGCCGAAGAAGAAACTCAAAGCCTATGCGCAGCTCTCGAAGAAGGCCGGCAAGGTCTGGCGCGAATATGGCGCGCTCGATTATCGCGAATGGGTCGCCGACGACGTCAAGCCGGGCAAGCTGACCTCATTTCCGCAGAGCGTGAAACTGAAGGCCGGCGAAACCGTCGTGTTTGCCTGGATCACCTACAAGTCGCGCGCCCAGCGCGACCGGATCAACGCCAAGGTGATGGCCGATCCGCGCCTTGCATCGATGAGCATGGGTGACGTGCCGTTCGACGGCAAGCGGATGATCTATGGCGGCTTTGCCAGCCTGGTGAAGGTCTGACGCGGCACGGTTTCGCCGCAATCCGCGCAATAACCGGCTGTTAAACATCACGCTCGGCAAGCCGCGCGATGCCGCTTGCGTTTACTTGGCGATCCCGTATACTTTGTAACACAAAGTTCGGGCGAATCATGCGTGACCTCGACAAGGCGTTGGCCGATATCCTCGCCATCCGCAGCCAGATTGCGGCCGGAACGGCGTTTCGCGGCTACGGTCCGGCGACCGTCGCCGCCACCAGCGGCATCGCGCTCATCACGGCGCTTGCGCAATATCTTTGGCTCGCCGATCCCACCGCTCATCCGATCGCGTTCCTCGCAGGCTGGGCGGCGGCCGCGTTGGTCTCCGCCGTGCTGATCTGGATCGAGATGCAGGCGCGCTCGCGGCGGCATCATTCCGGCCTTGCGGACGCGATGGTCCAGCAGGCGATCGAGCAGTTCGTTCCCGCTGTTATCGCCGGCGTGCTGCTCGCGATCCTGCAATGGAAGTTCGCGCCCGAGACGTTGTGGATGTTGCCCGGCCTGTGGCAGGTGCTGGTCAGCCTCGGCGTGTTCGCCTCGGTCCGCCTGCTGCCGCGCACGATCGCGCTCGGCGGCGCCTGGTATTTCCTGTCGGGCTTCACGGTGCTGCTGATTGCAAGCCAGAGCCACGCGCTGTCGCCCTGGACCATGGGACTGCCATTCGCGATCGGCCAGTTGCTGCTCGCAGCGCTGCTCTATTTCGCTTCCGGAGGCCATGATGCCGAAGACTGACCTGACCACCGCGCCATTCGCCTATGAAGGCCTCGACCGCGTCATCCACGAGAAGGCGCGGCTCGGGCTGCTGACCTCGCTGATGGCGCATCCGAAGGGGCTCGCCTTTGCCGATCTCAAGCAGCTCTGCGGCCTGACCGACGGCAACCTCAGCCGGCACCTCCAGGTGCTGCAGGAGGCCGGTCTCGTCGACGTCATCAAGGGCTATGAAGGCAATCGTCCGCACACCACCTGTCGCCTGACCAAGAGCGGCCGCCGCCGCTTCCTCGACTATCTCGCCGTGCTCGAGCAGCTGGTGCGTGACGCGGCCAAGGCTGCCGGCACGACAGAAAAGGCCGGCGGCAAGGCTGAGAAGGCCGCCGGCAAGGACGACGGCGCAGCTGGCCGCCTCGGTATCCAGCCGGTTTGAATCATCCCATTTTTGTCCGGAGACTTTGTGATGCAAAGTAACGTCGCGCTCAAGCCGGAAGCCGCCATCAGGCTCCATGTCGGCATCATCATGGACGGCAATGGCCGCTGGGCGACGCGGCGCGGCCTGTCACGGCTGCGCGGACACGAGGCCGGCGTCGAGGCGATCCGCCGCATCGTCGAGGCCGCGCCGGACCAGGGCGTCGGCACGCTGACGCTCTACGCCTTCTCGAGCGACAATTGGCGCCGTCCGAAGGCCGAGGTCGCGGCACTGATGGGGCTGTTGCGGTTCTACCTCGCCAACGAGATCGCCGCGCTCGTGCGCAACGGCGTTCGCCTCACCGTGATCGGCCGCCGCGACCGGCTGCCCGACGGCATCGCCGCCGCGATCACGCGCGCGGAGGCCGAGACCGCCGGCGGCACCACGCTGCATCTGCGCATCGCGATCGACTATTCGGCGCGCGACGCCATCCTGAACGCGGCCGCGAGCGCGGCCGGCGCCGGCGAGCTGAGCCGCGAGACTTTCGCCGATCTCATCACCGGCGAGGCCGGCCTGCGCGACGTCGACCTGATCATCCGCACCTCGGGCGAGAAGCGGCTGTCGGACTTCCTGCTCTGGGAGGGCGCTTATGCCGAGCTGCATTTCACCGAGCGGATGTGGCCCGAATTCGATGCCGACGATCTCGCCGACGCGCTCGCCTCCTTCCATCGCCGCGAGCGCCGCTTCGGCGGGCTGACCGCGATCGCGCCGGCGGAGGTGCCGAACCTCTAAGAGCATGATCCGGAAAAGTGTGAAGCGGTTTTCCGAAAAGATCATGCTCAAACAAGGAGGTTGCGCTTCCAGCTCTTCCTAAAGCCCGGCCGGGGGGTTGGGCTCTCTTTCACAAGCTGCGGGGACGAACGATCACGCCAACCAAAGCGGGAGCGATCATCCATGCGCATTCTTCTCGTCAACGTGCCGCACCCGGCGATCGGCAGCCGGATCCCCGACGACCATCTGCCGCCGCTCGGCCTGCTGTCGATCGGCGGGCCGCTCATCGATGACGGCCACGACGTCGGTCTTGTCGATGCCGAGTTCGGGCCGATGCCGGTCGAAGCCATCGTGGCGGAGGCATCGAGATTTGCACCGGATGCGGTGTTGTTCGGTCATTCCGGCTCGACGTCGGGCCATCCTGTGATCGCCGAGGTGGCGCAGGCGATCGTCAAGGCCGTGCCAAACGTGCGGATCGTCTATGGCGGCGTGTTTCCGACCTATCACTGGCGCGACATCCTGCGCGAGGAGCGCTACGTCACCGCGATCGTGCGCGGCGAGGGCGAAGAAACCGCGCGCCGTCTGATGCGGGCGCTGGAGGCCGGCGAGGATCTTCGCATCATCAACGGCATCGCATTCCGCGACGATTATGGGCCGCGCGTCACGCCGCCTGCGCCTGTTATCCGGGATCTCGATGCCTATCGCGTCGGATGGGAATTGATCGATCACGCGCGCTACAGCTATTGGGGCGGCCTGCGCGCCGTCGTCGTGCAGTTCTCGCGCGGCTGTCCGCATCTTTGCAACTACTGCGGCCAGCGCGGCTTCTGGACGCGATGGCGGCACCGCGATCCCGTGCGGTTTGCGAAGGAGCTGGCGCGGCTCCATCGCGAGCACGGCGTCAAGGTGATCAATTTCGCCGACGAGAATCCGACCGTCTCGAAGAAGGCGTGGCGGGCCTTTCTCGAGGCCTTGATCGTGGAGGATGTCGATCTGATCCTCGTCGGCTCGACCCGCGCCGACGACATCGTGCGCGACGCCGACATCCTGCATCTCTACAAGAAAGCGGGCTGGCAGCGCTTCCTGCTCGGCATGGAGAACACCGACGAGAAGACGCTGGAGCTGATCCGCAAGGGCGCGACCACCACGATCGATCGCGAGGCCATCCGTTTGATGCGCCAGCACGGCATCCTGTCGATGGCGACCTGGGTGGTCGGCTTCGAGGAGGAAACCGATCGCGACCATTGGCGCGGTCTCAGGCAGCTGTTGTCCTATGATCCCGACCAGATCCAGATGCTCTACGTCACGCCGCATCGCTGGACGCCCTATTTCCGTCTCGCGGCGGAGCGGCGCGTCATCCAGACCGATCGCAGGCTCTGGGACTACAAGCATCAGGTGCTCGCGACCCGGCACATGCCGCCATGGCGCGTACTGCTCTGGTTCAAGTTCACCGAGATGGTGCTGCAGTGCCGCCCGAAGGCGCTGCTCCGCGTGCTGCTCCACCGCGACGCCGGACTTCGTCACGCGATGCGCTGGTACACGCAGATGGGCCGCCGGGTCTGGCCGCATGAAATTCTCGGCTTCCTGCGCGACAAAAGACTCAAGCACGGGCCGACGGTGCAGGAATTTTGGGGCGCGCCGCAGGATATGGAGGAGGAATCGATGTCGTCGCACCGGCCCGAGCGCCGCGTCGACACATCACGCGCGGCGTAAGTCGATACCGTCTTGTCGGGTTCTGGATAACTGGCGCTGATGACTGGACGCCTGAGTCATTAGCGCGATAATTTCCAGGTCGGCTGCGCAGAACAAAAAGAACCGTGGCGGTCGAGGCGTCGAGTTGAGCATACAGGTTGCGATCTTAAAAATATTGGCCAGTCACGTCCGCGGCAAAGCCACAATCAATTCACTCAAGCACGATCTCGCAATCCTCTCATCGAGCGGCGACGATTGGCATGCGCGGATCAAACGTCTGGCGTCGCGGGTCCCCGAACTCGACATCTTTAGCAATCGCTATGTGCTCCGTGACGTCGAAGGCTGGGAGATCACATCGGCCGGTCGCGAGTTCCTGCGCGCGCTGGAGGCGGTCACGCAAGACAATCTGCCGTCCGCGCCATCGGCCGAGACCGTAATCCGCGCCGAGGGCAGGCTGATCGTGGTCGGTCACCGCTTCAAGAATCGGGTGCGGGCACCGAGCGATACCGAACAGAGCACATTGGCGCGCCGCCGGCCGATCCGCGAGCCGCATTGAACCTCACTGCGCTGCACGCGACCTACCTTCGGGGCGTGGCTCCGGAGGTCGCAAATGACTGCTTTGGCTCAATCGATCGCACGCGCGTTTCCGGCCAATTCGCTTCGGAGCAGCATCGCCCGGCATGTCCTGTTGTTTGCGTCCGCTGTCCTGTTCGTCGCGGCACTCAGGGCAAGCTACGGCCTTGATCTCAGCGCCGGTCTCTTTTAGCGGCGCGACAAATTATCCGGCTTCAAGTCATATTGGGTTAACCGGACCGGGGCAGCCAGGCGCATGCTTTCCTTGCATCGCGAACCCGGGCCGGTCTTCCATGGATAAGCCGATGGCGCTGCCAGTGCGGCAGGACGCGAACCATTGTGCTCGACAAGCATTTCCGCACCGCGCTTGTATGCCCAAAATGCGATGAGGTTCAGCTGGCCGGTCCGGCCAGACCGGAGGAACGGGTGTTGGCCGCACGCTAAAGCGCGATGAGATCAGGTTGAATCGTCATCGCGCTCTAGCTCGTTGTTTAAGCATGATCTTTCCGGAAAACCGCTTCGTACTTTTCCGGATCATGCTCTGCGCGGTCGTTTTCGGCGCCGAAACCCGCTAGGTTCCGTCTGACGAAACGGACCAAAGCGAAACCCGATGCCGCAGCCTTCCGACACCACCGCCATCACCCTTGCCGACATACGCCGTGCCGCGGATGTGATCCGGGATGCGGTCATGGTCACGGCCTGCAACGAGAGCCGCACGCTGGGCGAGATCTGCGGCTGTCGCCTGTTCCTCAAATTCGAGAACCTGCAGTTCACCGCGACCTTCAAGGAACGCGGCGCGCTGAATCGCCTGCAGGCGCTGTCGCCCGCGGAGCGCAAGCGCGGGGTAATCGCGATGTCGGCCGGCAATCACGCCCAGGGCGTGGCCTATCACGCGAAGCGGCTCGGCATCCCCGCCACCATCGTGATGCCGATCGGGACGCCGATGGTGAAGATCGAGAACACCAGGCGGCACGGCGCCGAGGTCATCATCACCGGGCAGACGCTGGAAGAATGCTTCGCGTTCGTCGGCTCGCATGCCGCGCAAAAGGGCCTGATCCTGATCCATCCCTATGACGATCCGCTGATCATTGCAGGACAGGGCACGATCGGACTTGAAATGCTCGCGACGGTGCCGGAGCTCGATATCCTGGTGGTACCGATCGGCGGCGGCGGGCTGATCTCGGGCATCGCCACGGCCGCGAAGGCGCTGAAGCCGTCGGTCCGGGTCGTCGGCGTGCAGGCCCAGCTCTATCCGTCAATGTACAATGCGGTCAAAGGCGAGCAGCTGCCGATGCGCGGCGACACCCTCGCCGAGGGCATTGCGGTCAAGGCTCCCGGGCAGATCACCACGAAAATCGTGCGCGAGCTCGTCGACGACATCATCCTGGTCAGCGAGGACCAGATCGAGCGCGCGGTCGCGACCCTGATCTCGATCGAGAAGACGGTGGTCGAGGGCGCCGGCGCGGCCGGCCTCGCCGCCGTGCTCGCGGCACCGGCGCGCTTTGCCGGCCGCAATGTCGGCCTGGTGCTGACCGGCGGCAATATCGACACCAGGCTGATCGCCTCGGTCCTGACCCGCGAGCTCGCCCGCGAGGGACGGCTGACGCAACTGGCGCTCGACATCGTCGACCGGCCCGGACAGCTCGCGGCGGTGTCGATCCTGCTTGCCGATGCCGGCGCCAATATCATCGAGGTCTCGCATCAGCGCACCTTCTCCGATCTTCCGGCGAAAGCGACGCTGCTCGAGCTCGTGATCGAAACCCGCGACCGCGCCCATCTGGAAGAGGTGCTGGCAAGGCTCAGCGCCGAAGGATTCGCGGTGCGGGAAACCTAGCGACTTCGCGCTATCTGCCACGAACTGAAGTGCCTAACCCGTCATCCTGAGCAGTCTTCAGTACAAGGAGGCCGCAACGCGGCCGTCTCGAAGGATGAATCGGCCACCGGCCGTGCCGTGCATCTTCGAGACGCGCGCAAGTGCGCGCTCCCCAGGATGACGGTTCACTAGGCGAATGGGGCCGATTGCTCACTCACCCGCCGCCAGCTCGGCGAGCTTCGCGATGGTGTTGATGTTGCGCGCGGTGCCCTTGGCGGCGGCGGGGATCTTCAGCTTCGAGCGGCCCATGCCGCTGCCATAGGCGACATAGATCTCGCGCTTGCCGAGCCGCACCTCTTCGTCCTGCCGGCCCTTGATATCCTTCAAGGCGTCCTTCGGCGGCGGCTCGTCGAGGAAGATCGCGACAGTATAGTTCGGCGGCGCTTTCGGAAACGGATTGGCCTTCAGCACCGCGGCGATCTCGTCCGCGCTGCGGACGACGACGCCGACCGGCTTGCCGGCATAGGCCTGCAGCCGCCGCTCCAGCGTGGCCTTGACCTTGGCCGCGCCGAGCTTCGAGGAGAACACGACATTGCCGCTGGCGATATAGGTCTGCGCGTCGGCAAATCCCTCGTCGACGCACATCGCCTTCAACTCGGTCATCGGCAGCTTGCCGGTGCCGCCGACATTGACCGCGCGCAGCAGGGCGACGTAACGCGGCATCGACTAGCCGTCGGTTTTCTTCTTCGCCGGCGTCTTGGCCGGCGGCGGCTCTTCCATCGCCTTCTTCATGGCGCGGGCATAGGCGTCGGCGGCGTTCTCGGCCGAATTCTGCAACCTCTTGGCGGTCGCGGTTGCGTTCAGCATCGTGCTCTTGGCCAGGAAGCGGAAGCGTGCCTTGGCCTCCTTGTCCTTGGCCTTGGCGGCGCGCGTGACCCAGACGGCCTGGCGTTTCTTGGCAGCCGCCATCACGGCCTTGGTCTGCGCTTTTGCGGTTTGCCGGATGACGGCGTCGAGGTCGGCTTCGGCCATTCAGTTGTACTCATTGACTGGACATGCGCCGGGCGGGGCGCGCGGAGGGAGGGAAGCTACCCCTAGCGTAACCGGTACCGTTTGAACATGCGATCCTTTTGCGAATTCCCGGAGGATCGCATCGACCCCTGTACCGAGGCTTGCGCGGCGTGCGCTAGTCTCCTGACGACCCCGGCGGCACCTTCGCGCCGGCGAGCAGTCCGGCCAGCTCCACCTGCCGGCCCAGTCCGGTCTTGGCCAGCACCGCCTTGAGCTGGTTGCGCACCGTTTCGCGGGAGATGCCGAATGCGCCGGCGATTGCCTCGACGGTGCGTCCTTCGCCGATGCCGCGCGCGACGCGCGCCTCCGCCGGCGTCAGGTCGAACAGGCCCTGCAGCACTTCCGCGGTCGGCACCTCGGCCGGCACCACCGGGGTCACGATCGCGATCGCCGCCGCGCGGTCGAACAGGTCACGCGCCGCGCCATGGATCGGGACCAGATGCACGATCAGCGGCGGCCGATCCTCCTGCGCCGCGATCGGCACCGAGCGCACCTCCACGCTGATCAGTCCCTGATCAAGCGCGGCCAGCGCCTGGGCGAACAGCGTATCGGCAGTGGTCGCCGTCAGCGTCAGGCGCTCGCCGCGATCCTGCATCACGTCGGGCACCATGCGGTCGAACAGCGTGTTGGCCGCCATCAGGCGGCCGCCGCGCCGCAGCACTGCCGCGGGCAGGCCGAGCATCGCCAGCGATTCGGTTGCCGCCCTGGCGCGCTCCATCCCGAGCCGCGCCGACAGCAGCGCCGCACGCGCCAGATGCGGCCGCAGCGCGTCGAGCTGCTCGATTGCCTCCCGCTCGATCGGTCCGTGCTGGTATTCGCGCTCGACGCTGTAGATCAGCACGTCGCCGCTCGGCACCGGGATCGCGGTACCGGCGCCCCATCCGAGCCCGCGCGGGCGGAAGAATTCGCGGATCTGGAAATCCTGCTGCACCTCCTCGGGCGTATCGAACACGTCGATGTCGCGCAGGAAGCCGGCATGGTTGGCCGCGAGCAAGCGCGGCAATCGCCCGTTGCGCTCGTGCCAGCCGCCTTCGACATAGGCCACGGTGTCGTCGTGCATGTCGGGGGATGCGACCCAGCGGACGTCGTGCGGGGCCGCCGTCAGCAGCACGATACCGCGCGCACGCGCGATCGCACCGACCTGATGCAGGACATTCGGCCACAATTCGGGGACAACCGCGGCCTCATAGGCCAGTTCAATCAGATGCTCGTGCAGGTCGTTCGCCATCGGTCATTCCAAAAACCGTTGTTGCCCAATAGATAAACCCGGCGACCCCGGAAATATTGCGTAAAGCAATTCAGCCTGAGCCACGAGTCCGGGTTATTCCGGTGCGCGTTCACGCGCATCAGGGGGGAATTCCGGCGTTTTCGCCGCTCTTCTTCGCGATTTTCGCGCGGGCGCGTAGAGCCTTGCTCGCTCGGCTGCGACCCGGCGCGCGGCCGCCGGCGCCCGGACGACGAATTCGAAGGCCGATGCCAGGTCGGCGGGGGCAGGCCCAAGACTTGATAGAGTCTCGATAGAGACTTGAGGAAGGCTCGATAATCAAGGCCCGACGATCATCGCCGCGTGTGGCGAAATCGAAGCTGCGTGACAGGTGGAAATATTCCGAAGCATCTCGAAACCTGATTGGCGTGACTGGCGCTGCGCCAGCCCCGTCGGCGTCACACATTTGCAACGCTGCACGCGATCGTTCGAGCATGAACATCCTTTAATTTGTATCCGCGCAATCCGTGGCGCCAGCTAGGGCATGATCCGGAAAAGTGCGAAGTCCGAAAAGGATCATGCCTAAGGGGCGGCCTAAGCGCGATGACGATTCAAACCGCGTCTCATCGCGTTGTGAGCGGCCACCTCTGACATTTATGCGAGCCATCGTCGGCTCGGGGAGAGCCGATGATCAGCCGCAGGGCGCTTTCCGGATTGTTGATGACGCTGGTCGGCCCCTCGTCGCGGGCCGGCAACGAGGGGTTGGCGCTGGGCCATTGCCAGGGATCATGCGCGAATGTCGACTTGCCGACCCTTGGCTACGATCAGTTCTGCCGGTCGTTGTTCGATATTGCGGCAAGCGGCAGGCTGCACGCGGTCGCCACCGGTTCGGAGATTCGCGGAGAGATGCGATCTCTGTTCCGGGCGCGGCGGCTTTATCGGCCGTCGCACGACGAGATCCGGGTTCTCTGGCGCGCGCCCGCGGATGGCTTCTCGGTCGTGAAGGTCGAGTTCGATCTGGAATGCGGCGTGCCGGTGCGCGGATGTCTTGGAATTCCCGGCGGAGAATTCAAGGGATTGATCCTGCTCGGCCACGGCATGGCGAGCACGCCGGAGCGCTGCTTCGACGATGCCGACAAGGACTACATGAACGCGCTCGGCAAACGGCTATGTCGGGACGGCTACGTCGTCTGGTGTCCTTACATCATCCAGATCGGAAATCAGGAGAGCCAGAACAACATCGCCGCTATGCTGGCATCGCACGGTGTCTCCGCCCACAACGTGTCATGCGCATCGCTCGACGCCGGCGAAATCGTTTGCAGGAAGCTCACCGGCGCGTCGGGTTTGAATGTCGGCGTCTACGGGGTGTCCTGGGGCGCCTTTCTCGCGCTGCATCTGGAAGCCGCGACCGGGCAGATGCGGCCGACTGTCGTGTCGGGATATATGCGCGACGAGAAGAAGTTCCTGATGTCATCCGTGATCACGAGGAATCTCGGCGTCGAACTTGCGGCCTACATCCATTTCAGCAACGGCCGCGCCAAATACGCCGGCGCCGATCTGGCATATCTGCTTTGTCCATGTCCGCTGTTCGCCGAGATTGGCAATCGTGACGGTGCAAACGCGATGGAGCTCGGGCGGGATGAGAAGTTCGCGGAGGTGCGGTCGGTCTACGCATCGTCAGGCCATCCGCATTTGATCGACATCGACGTATTCGACGGCGTGCACGAGGTCAGCGGCAAGCGTGCAAGGCCTTGGCTGTACGAGCACCTTGCGTCGCCTCTCTATCAACAGACGTCTCGTTTGAAGGGCGCCATCGCGCTGTGAGCGCTCGGTCCGCGGCCGCGCCCGATCCGTCGTCGACCACGCGCAGAGCTGAGCTCGACCATACCGAGGTAGCGCTCATTTGCATCACATTGCCGGGAGTTTTCGGTGTCCGCGGCATGCCCCGCGCTGGACGGCGGTCGCAATCGCGGTGCGATTGCAGCGCCGCGACGTTTCTCAGAACTGTCCTTCAGCGGAGATCGCTGGAACAAGAGCGATCAGCTTACAGCATTGTCGGATTGGCCGCGTTATGATCTGCTGCAAAGCACCTGCCCATCCTGGCCTTCGGGTCTGAGGGAACTCGACGTCACATCGGTCTCGTAGCGTCTGTTGGTAGCCGAAGGGTTGGACTGCATGAGTGGTACGGAACGCATGCTCGGTGGCTTGGCAGGGCTTCTCGTATCGGCGGGACTAATGGCGGCGGGAGTATCAGCGGCCCATGCCCAGGCGGGGCCGCCCGGGCCTCCTGCCGTGGGCGTGTTCGAGGCGGTGAAGCGGCCGATCACCGAAACCAACGAATTTCTCGGACGCATCGAGGCCCCCAACCGCGTCAACGTGGTGGCGCGTGTGACCGCGTTCCTGGACAAGCGGAACTTTGTCGAGGGCTCCGAGGTCAAGGCCGGTGATCTCTTGTATCAGCTCGAGCGCGGCCCGTTCGAAGCCGATCTCGCATCGAAGAAGGCACAGGTCGCCCAGTTGCAGGCGACGCTGGTCAACGCCAAGCTGACCACCGATCGCGCCAAGGCCCTGATGGGCGGCCCGGCCGGCCAGCAATCCAATGTTGATGCGGCGGTCGCCAACCAGCAGAGCCTCGAGGCGCAGGTGCAGGCCGCGCAGGCGCAGGTCGACCTGTCCCAGATCAATCTCGACTACACCATGATCCACTCGCCGATCGACGGCAGGATCGGACGCACCGCGGTCACCGAGGGCAACGTCGTGACGCCGAGCTCGGGAACCCTGACGACCATCGTCAGTCAGGACCCGATGTACGTCACCTTTCCCGTGCCGGTGCGCGAGGCGCTCGATCTGCGCGACCGTTATGCGACGCGCGGCGGCTTCAAGGCCGTCGTCATCCGCCTGCGGTTGCCGGACGGCCGGCTCTACGACAAGACCGGCGAGTTGAACTTCGTCAACAACACGATCGCGCAGAACACCGACACCATCTCCCTGCGCGGCGTCATCCCCAACCCGTCAACCTACACCTCCGTCGCAGCCGGCGGCTCGGTCCGCGAACTCACCGACAATGAGTTCGTGACCGTTCTCCTCGAAGGCGTGCAGCCGGTCGAGGTGCTCGCGATCCCGCGTTCGGCGGTGCTGTCGGACCAGCAGGGCGAATATGTCTATGTGGTCGGCGCGGACAACAAGGCCGAGCAAAGGCGGATCCAGCTTGGGCAATCGACCGCAACGATTGCGGCGGTGACGAGCGGCATCTCGCTCGGCGACAAGGTTGTCGTCGAGGGGTTGCAGAAGGTCAAGCCGGGCGAGGTGGTGGCGCCGGGGCCCGTCAGCGCGCTGATCCAGTCGAGCATGAAGGTTTCGGCGGACGGCGGCGCCGGCACCACGCCGAAATCGACGGGCAATAACCCATGATTTCTGCCGTCTTCGTCGATCGTCCGCGGCTTGCGATCGTCATCGCGTTCGTGATCACGATCGCGGGCGCGCTGGCGCTGATGCAGATTCCGGTCGCGCAGTTCCCGGACATCGTGCCGCCGCAGGTCACGGTCTCCGCCGTGTTCCCCGGCGCATCGGCTGAAGTGGTGGAATCGAGCGTCGCCCAGCCGCTGGAAGCGCAGGTCGTGGGCGTCGACAAGATGCTCTACATGAAGTCGACCAGCGGCAATGACGGCAGCTACACGCTGACGGTCTCGTTCGCGCTCGGCACCGATCCCGATATCAACACCGTCAACGTCAACAACCGCGTGCAGAGCGCGCTCGCGCAATTGCCGACCGAGGTGCAGGCGCAGGGCCTGACCGTGCAGAAGAAATCCTCGGCAGTGCTGCAATTCATCGTGCTGTACAGCAAGAGCGGCGATCAGGATCCGCTGTTCATCACCAACTACGCTATCATCAACGTGCTGGACGCGATCTCGCGCACGCCTGGCGTCGGACAGGCCTCGCTGTTCGCGAAGCTGAACTATTCGATGCGGATCTGGTTCGACACCCAGCGCCTGACCAGCCTCAATCTGGCGCCGTCGGACGTGATCGCCGCGATCCGGGCGCAAAGCGTGCAGGCGCCGGTCGGCCGCATCGGCGCGCGTCCGATCAGCAACGACCAGCAGTTCCAGTTCAATGTGCAGACGCAGGGCCGCCTGACGACATCCAAGCAGTTCGGCGACATCGTGCTGCGGGCCAATCCGGATGGATCGGTGCTGCGGATCAGGGACGTTGCTCGCGTCGAGATCGGCGCGCAGAACATGGATTCGGAGTCGCGGATCGACGGCAATCCCGGCGTGCCGATGGGCATCTATCTCGCGCCCGGCGCCAATGCCGTGACCACGGCCAAGGCGGTGCAGGCCACGCTTGCGCGGCTGTCGGAGCGGTTTCCGCCGGGGCTGACCTATCTCGTGCAGTACGACTCCACCACCTTCGTGTCCGATACGATCAAGGAGGTGATGAAGACGCTCGGCGAGGCCTTCGTGCTCGTCGTGATCGTGGTGTTCCTGTTCCTCGGCAATCTGCGCGCCACGGTGATCCCGGCGGTCGCGGTTCCGGTCAGCCTGATCGGCGCCTTCGCGGTGCTGCTCGCGCTCGGCTATTCCGCCAATACGGTCTCGCTGCTGGCGATGGTGCTGGCGATCGGCATCGTCGTCGACGACGCCATCGTCGTGGTCGAGAACGTCGAGCGCGTCATGGAGGAGGAGCCGGAGCTGTCGCCGGCCGACGCCACCAAGAAGGCGATGGCGCAGATCACCGCGCCGATCATCGCGATCTCGCTTGTGCTGCTCTCGGTGTTCGTGCCGATCGCGTTCATCCCGGGCATTTCCGGCACGCTGTTCCGCCAGTTCGCGGTGACGATCAGCGCCGCGATGGTGATCTCGGCGCTGAATGCGCTGACCTTGTCGCCGGCACTGTGCGCCGTGTTCCTGCGTCATGGCGGGCCGCGCCGGGGCATCATGGGACGGGTGCTCGGCAGCATCGACTGGGTACGCGACCGCTACGCCGGCGTGGTGCAACGCCTGGTTCGTGTGGCGGTGCTGTCGCTGGTTGCGGTGCTGGTGTTTGCCGGCGCGGTGTTCGGCGTGTCGAAGATCACGCCGACCGGCTTCCTGCCCGAGGAGGATCAGGGCGCCTTCTTCATCGCGGTGCAATTGCCCGACGGCGCGTCGGTGGCGCGCACCAGCGAGGTCACCAAGCAGGTTGAGGCGCTTCTGAAGAAGAATCCGGCGATCGACCATGTGCTGTCGATCATCGGCTTCTCGCTGCTCGACGGAGCCAGCGAGCCGAACTCGGCATTCATGGTGGCGCGCATGAAGGCGTTCGCCGACCGCAAGGCCGTCACCGACTCGGTGCAGGCGGCGATCGGGCAGACCTTCGTCGGGGGATCGCAGATTCGTCAGGCATCGGTGCTGCCGTTCAACCTGCCGCCGATCATCGGGCTTTCGACCTCCGGCGGCTTCGAATATCAGCTCGAGGCACTGGAAGGGCAGGATCCGGCCTCGCTCAGCAGCGTGATGGGCGGGCTGATCGGCGCGGCGAACCGCAATCCGAATCTGGCCCGCGTGTTCTCGACCTTCACCGCGACCAACCCGTCGGTCTATCTCGATATCGATCGCGCCAAGGCGCAGGCGCTCGGCCTCAACATGGCCGACGTCTTCACCGCGCTGCAGGCCACGCTCGGCGGCATCTACGTCAACAACTTCAACCTGTTCGGCCGCACCTGGCAGGTCAATGTGCAGGGCGATGCGGCCAACCGCCGCGACATCCCCGACATCTGGCAGATCTATGTGCGCAACAGCGGCGGCGAGATGGTGCCGATCCGCTCCATCGCGTCCTTGCGGATCGTGACCGGCCCGCAGGTGATCACGCGCTACAACAATTATCGTTCGGTCACCGTGAACGGCAGCCCGGCGGCGGGCGTGTCCTCGGGCACCGCGATCACGACGATGGCCGACCTTTCCAAGACGACGCTGCCTTCCGGCTATTCCTACGAGTGGACCGGCACGGCCTATCAGGAGCAGGCGGCCTCCGGCCAGACCGGCATCATCCTCGGGCTCGCGGTGCTGTTCGCCTATCTGTTCCTGGTCGCGCTGTATGAGAGCTGGACCATCCCGATTCCCGTGCTGCTGTCGGTCACGGTCGGCGTGTTCGGTTCCTATCTTGCGATCAAGCTCGCGGGCCTCAACCTCGATCTTTACGGCCAGATCGGCCTCGTGGTGCTGATCGCGCTCGCCGCCAAGAACGGGATCCTGATCGTCGAGTTCGCCAAGGAGCAGCGCGAGGCCGGCAAGCCGATCGCGGAGGCCGCGACGATGGGCGCGCAGATGCGCTTCCGCGCCGTCATGATGACATCAATTGCCTTCATCCTCGGCCTGGTGCCGCTGGTGGTCGCGACCGGTGCCGCGGAAATCAGCCGCCGCGCGGTCGGCACCGCGGTGTTCGGCGGTATGCTCGCCGCAAGCTCGGTCGGCATCTTCCTGGTGCCGATGCTGTTCGTCACCTTCCAGGGCTGGCGCGAGGGTGTAAAGAACCGCTTCGGCAGACGGAGCAAGGCGGAACAGCCTGCCTCGCATTAGATCCCGCCTAATCCCTTCGCGCATTAGGGGGGCGCGTGGGGCGGGTCTATGCTGCTGGCCTCATCGATGGAGTTCTGGATTGAGCGTTGCCTTCACCAAGGAAGAAAGTGCCGAGACCGCGTCGGAAACGCTGTTGCCGGACCGCCCCATTTCGCCGCATCCCAACCTGGTGACCGAAGCCGGACGGAGAGCGTTGGAGTGCCATCTTCAGGAGGCGCGCGAGGCTTACGAGACTGCGCAGCAGCTCGAGGACGTCAACGAACGGCGGCGGCAGTCGGCGGCCCCACTGCGCGACGCGCGCTATCTCACGGAGCGGCTCCGCACCGCGCAGGTCGTGCCTGACCCTGCTTCCACCGAAACCGTTGTCTTCGGCAGCACGGTGACTTTCAGCCGCGCCGACGGGCGGGTGCAGACCTATCGCATTGTCGGCGAGGATGAAGCCGATCCAAAGGCAGGCTCGATTTCCTTTGTCTCGCCGGTGGCGAGGTCGCTGATGGGCAAAGCCCTGGGCGACGTCGCAGGCTCGGGCGATCAGGAACTGGAGATCGTCGCGATCGCTTAGAGAGTGATGGGATTGGATTGAATGGCGGTCGCAAAGGCGGCGCGCCCCCTCGCCCCGTTCTCACGGGGAGAGGGTTGGGGTGAGGGCTCCCTCCGCACACGGAGACAGATACTCTCGCGGAGACTCCCCCTCACCCGGAACGCATCTGCCGATGCGTCATAGCCGAAGCCTTGGCTTCGGCGTTCTTGGGGACGGCCGCTGAAGGCGGCCTATGCCTCTCCCCGCGCGCGGGGCGAGGTGAACCGGAGTCCGCGGCTCGATTCGGAGCAAAGTGATCACGCCGCCGGCAGGGCAAGCCGCTCGATGGTTTGAATATGCCGCGCCAGCAAGCTGCAGGCTTGTTCGATGTTGCGTGCGCGCAGCGCCTGCAGGATCACGCGATGATCCTGGCTCGGCCGCGGCCGCCACCCGGCGTTGCGCGCCATTGCGAACACCAGTCGCGAATTCGCAAGCTGCAGGCCGTCGAGGCTGGCGAGCAGCCGCGGCATCGCGCAGGGCGCCACCAGCGCATGATGAAAGGCGCGATTGGCCATCTCGAAATCCTGCACGGTCTCGGCATTGTCGCCTTCGATCATGGCGAGTTCGATCCGTGCCAGATGCGCCGATGTGAGCCTGGGGGCGGCATTGCGCAACGCGACCACTTCGAGCGCGGCGCGCATCTCGGCGATTTCCTTCACCGACCTGGTGTCGAGCGGGGCGACCCGCACCCCGCGTCGCGGCACCGCAACGACGAGATGCTGCGCCTCCAATTGCCTGAACGCCTCGCGCACCGGGACGTGGCTCGAATGGAATTCGCGCGCGACATGGTCCTGCCGCAGCGGCGCGTCCGGCAGCAATTCGCCGCTGATGATGCGCTCTCCGATCGCTTCGGCGATGCGCCTCGCGGTGGTCGTGTTCTCGCTCTCGTTTGTCATAGATTATCTATCGAAAAAACGGGTGCGCGCGCGTTCGGGCTCGGCTAGCATCGTTCCAAGTCCATAGATCATAGATAATATCTCAGATTATCTATGATCTACAGCAAGCGAGAAAGCAAGCCCTATGGTTGATGTCGTGGAAATCGAACGGACCGACAGCCGCACCAGTGCAGCGCCCCGCAAGACCTGGGACCGTACCGAGGCTGAAGCACTCTATAACCTGCCGTTCGCGGACCTGATGTTTCAGGCGCAAGGCGTGCATCGCGCCAACTTCAATCCGAACCATGTCGAAACCGCGAGCCTGCTCAGCATCAAGACCGGCGGTTGCCCGGAAGACTGCGGCTACTGCTCGCAGAGCGCACATTACGACACCGGCCTGAAGGCCACTCGCCTGATGCCGCGGCACGAAGTGGTCGCGGTCGCGCAGCGCGCCAAGGACGCCGGCGCAACCCGCTTCTGCATGGCCGCGGCCTGGCGCAGCCCGAAGGACCGCGATCTCGATCAGGTCTGCGACATGGTCAGCGCGGTGAAGGGCCTGGGCATGGAAACCTGCGTCACGCTCGGCATGCTGACGCCAAAGCAGGCCGAGCGTCTCTCCGACGCCGGGCTCGATTTCTACAACCACAACGTCGACACCTCGCCCGAGTTCTACGACAAGATCATCACCACCCGCACCCTGCAGGACCGCATCGATACGCTCGCGCATGTGCGCGACGCCGGCATCAAGGTCTGCTGCGGCGGCATCATCGGCATGGGTGAACAGGTCGATGACCGGCTCGGCATGCTGATGCTGCTTGCCAATCTCCCCAGCCATCCGGAGAGCGTGCCGATCAATCTGTGGAATGAGGTCAAAGGCGTTCCGGTCAACGACACCGCGGAACGGCCTGATCCGATCGCGCTGGTGCGTCTGGTCGCCACCGCGCGGATCATGATGCCGAAGAGCGTGGTGCGGCTGTCGGCCGGACGGCAATACATGACCGACGAGCTGCAGGCGATGTGCTTCCTCGCCGGCGCGAATTCGATCTTCATCGGCGATGTGCTGCTGACCACCAGGAACCCGCAGCGCGATCGCGACGCCCATCTGCTGGACCGGCTCGGCATCAACTCCGCCCTCGCCTGAGCGCAGCTCCGGCACGCGCGCGGCGGGATTCGCCGCGCGACCAACGACAAATCTGAGAGAGAAGCATGAGCGCAATCCACGCGGCCAAGGTCGCTGATTACGCCGCGGCCTTGCACGCCCTGAGCAAGGCCGATCGGCTGCGCGGTCTCAAGCCGCGCGCGGGCATCGATTTCGTCTCGAACGACTATCTGGCGCTCGCGGGCGCGCCGCGCATCAAGAATGCGGTCTCGGCCGCGCTCGATGCCGGCACGCCGATCGGCGCCGGCGGGTCGCGGCTGCTGCGCGGCAATTGCGAGGAGCACGAACGGCTCGAGGCCGAAGCCGCCGCGTTCTTTAGGGCCGAGACGGCGCTGTTCTTCGGCGGCGGCTACGTCGCCAATTTCGCCGTACTGACGACGCTACCGCAGCGCGGCGACCTCCTGGTGCTCGATTCTCTCGTGCACGCCAGCATCCATGAAGGCGCGCGGGCCGGCCGGGCCGAATTCCGGATCAGCGCGCACAATGATCCCGGGTCGGTCGAAGACACCATTCGCGGCTGGCGCGCCGAGGGCGGCACGGGCCGGGTCTGGATCGTGGTCGAAAGCGTCTACAGCATGGATGGCGACGTCGCACCGCTCGACGACCTCGTCGCCATCGCGGACCGACACGACGCGTTCCTGATGGTGGACGAGGCGCACGGCACCGGCGTCTATGGCGAGCAGGGGCGTGGGCACACTGCACCTTATGAAGGGCGCGAGAACCTCGTGATCGTTCATACCTGCGGCAAGGCGCTGGGCGCCGCCGGCGCGCTGGTCACAGCCTCGACCGTGCTGCGCGACTTCATGGTCAATCGTTGCCGCCCGTTCATCTTCGCCACCGCGCCGTCGCCGCTTGTGGCCGTCGCCGTGCGCGAGGCGCTGCTGATCCTGCAGCAGGAGCCCGGGCATCAGCAGCGCCTGGCAAAACTGGTCGCGTTCACGCATCGCGAGCTCGACCTGCGCGGTTGGCGCAGCCCGTCGCGCTCGCAGATCGTGCCCTACATCGTCGGCGACAATGCGCGCGCGATGCAACTGGCGTCTGCACTACAGGCGCGCGGCTTCGATATCAGAGGCATCAGACCGCCGACCGTGCCGGCGGGCACCGCGCGGTTGCGCATTGCGCTGACCCTCAATGTCGACGAGGAGGACGTGCGCGCGCTGCTCGACGCGCTCGTCGCGGAGACGAACGGCTGGTCGCAATGACGGGCCGGATCGTGGTGACCGGCACCGATACCGGGATCGGCAAGACGGTGTTCTCCGCTGGCCTCGCCTCCTTCCTCGGCGCGAGCTACTGGAAGCCGATTCAATCCGGCCTCGAAGAGGAGACCGACGCGCAACTGGTGGTGCGGCTTGGCGGCCTTTCGGCCGATCGCATCGTGCCGGAGCGCTACCGGCTTCGAACACCCGCCTCGCCGCATCAGTCGGCCGCACTCGACGGCGTGCGCATCGACGCTGCCGCGCTCGGCGTGCCCGATGTCGGGGACCGGCCGCTGGTGATCGAAGGTGCCGGCGGGTTGATGGTGCCGCTCGACGGCAGCACGCTCTATATCGACATCTTCGCGCGATGGCACCTTCCGGTCGTGCTCTGCGCCCGCACCGCGCTCGGCACCATCAATCACTCGCTGCTGTCGGTCGAGGCGCTGCGCAAGCGCGGGATCGACATGCTCGGGATCGCATTCATCGGCGAGAGCAATCCCGAGAGCGAGCGCGCGATCTGCGAGATCGGGCAGGTGCGCCGGCTGGGCCGGTTGCCCTGGCTTGCTCCGCTTGCGGCAGACACGCTGCGGGCAGCGTTCAAGGCGTCGTTCCGGCGGGAAGATTTCAATCCATGACATCCGCTCGGAAGTCGCCGATCTGGCACCCGTTCACCCAGCACGCGCTGCACGGCGAGATGACGAGGATCGTGCGTGGGGAGGGCGCCTATCTCTACACCGCGGATGATCGCCGCATCATCGATGCGATCGCATCCTGGTGGGTCGTGACCCACGGCCATTGCCATCCGCACATCGTGCGCGCGATTCAGGACCAGGCCGAACAGCTCAACCAGATCATCTTTGCCGGTCATACCCATGATCCGGCCGAACAGGTTGCGGCACAGCTCGTGAAGCTCGCGCCCCCTGGCCTCGACTACGTGTTCTTCTCCGATTCCGGCTCGACCAGCGTCGAAGTGGCGCTGAAGATGGCGCTCGGCTACTGGCACAATATCGGCGCGACGCGCACGCAGATCATCGTAATGGAAAACTCCTACCATGGCGACACGGTCGGGACGATGTCGGTCGGCGCGCGCGGCGTCTTCAACAAGGCTTACGAGCCGCTGCTGTTCGACGTCGCGTCGATCCCGTTTCCGGCGCCCGGCTATGAACAGACGACGCTCGACGCGCTCGAAGCCGCGTGCAGGAAGGAATCCGCGGCAGCGTTCATCGTCGAACCGCTGATCCTGGGCGCGGGCGGGATGCTGATGTATCCCGCCTGGGTGCTGAAGGAGATGAAGCGCATCTGTGAAGCTTCAAACGTGCTGTTCATCGCCGACGAGGTCATGACCGGCTGGGGCCGGACCGGCACCTTGTTCGCGTGCGAGCAGGCCGAGGTCAGCCCGGATATCGCCTGTTACTCGAAGGGCCTCACCGGCGGGTCGCTCCCGCTCGCGGTGACGCTGTGCCGCGCCGAGATCTACGACGCGCATTATTCCAGCGATCGTTCGCGCACGTTCTTCCATTCCAGTTCCTACACGGCAAACCCGGTCGCCTGCGCCGCCGCAAGGGCCAACCTCGAACTCTGGCAACACGGCGCGGGCGAGCGCGTCGCCTCGGTTGCAGCGATGCAGGAGCGCCTGATCGCACCATTCCGTATCGATGCACGCTTTGAAAACGTCCGCCGCACCGGGACCATCACCGCACTCGACCTGAAGGCAAGCGATGCGGGCTACCTCGCCGGCATCGGCCCAAAACTTCAGGCCTTCTTCCAACGCCGGAACCTGCTGCTGCGGCCGCTCGGCAACACGATCTACGTCATGCCGCCCTACTGCGTGACGGAAGCCGATCTCGTGGAGATCTACGACGGGATCAGGTGCGCGGCTGACGCGCTGGCTTGACGACGCGCTTCGCACCCAAAAGTCCATGGATTGATGAGTGCATCGCGTGCCGTGGTGCCCGCGATGGGGTCTCATACGACATCGGCGTGCCCTCGCAGGCACGCCGATGAGCCCGATCATGAGTGCTGGTGTGGCGCCGGATGCGGCCTCGCAGCAGGATGCGGCCGTGGCGCCGGATGAGGCCGCGGCGCCGGCCGAGACACCTGCGGCGACGCGGGCCGACGCACAACAGCTTGCGCGACGCGCGGCGCCGGCGGATGCGCGGCCGCGCGTGGCTGCGGCGGTGCATGCTGCACGAGCTGCGGTCTTGACGCCGGCGGAGCGACGTGCGGCGCCGGTGCGGGATGTGCGCCGGCGCCCGGCAGAGCATGCGCAGTCGGCAGGGCGTGTCCCGGCGGCAAAGCATTTCCCGTCGGTAGAGCGTGTCCGGCCGGCGAAGCATTTGCTGTCGGTAGAGCGTGTCCTGGCGGCAGAGCGTTCCCGGTCGGCAGCGCGTGTCCCGTCGGCAAAGCGTGGCCCGTCGCAGTCTGCGCATGTCGGGGCGGCGGCGCCGCGATCGGCTTGCCCGGGCGCGCGGCGATCACGCCGGCGCCGCTGAACCGTGCTGCGTGCGCGGTCGCGGCGACTGCCGGATGACCATGGTTGTTGGCGAGCGTCAGCGCTGGATTCTTCATCGCCGCTTGCGCGTGCCGCGTCTGCTCGCCGGTCGCAGCCATGTGCTGCCCGTTCTGGGCGGCGAGCTGCTGCGGCGTCGGCTTCACCGTGGTGCCGCCGGTGCCGCCGTTGTAGCTGACGTTGGTCGTGTTGTTGACGACGGTCCTGTTGTAGACGTTGGTGACCGAGACGTTCGAGATGTTGTTGACGGAGCTGTTGTAGAAGAAGCTGCCGCCGCGCCAGTAGCCGCCCTCGTAGCCGACGCCGGTGTAGCCGAAGCCATAAGAGATGCCGCCGTAGAAGCCGACGGTCGGGCCCCAATATCCGGCGTGGAAGGCGTAGGCGCCGTCGCTCCAGCCCCAATAGCCGGGTGTCCACAGCAATTCAGGCGCCGGCGGAAGCACCCATGTGCCGGGCACCCAGTAGTAGCCGGTGTCGTCGCTCCATGCCCAATAGCCCGGAGTCCAGATGTAGCCGGGCGCGGGGATCGGCGGCTGGACATAGACCGGCAATGGCGGCGGCGCTGCATTGACGGTGATGCCGATGGCAAGCTGCGCGCGCGCAGCGTGTGGCGGCGAGAAACAGCAGAGGCTGAGAGCCAGGGCGAAAGGCAGTCCGGCGATGCGGCGCATGGCGCATACTCCAATCTTCTCCCCCAGCGTTGGAGTCGAATAGTGGCGGCGACATGAACCCGTTGTGAATGTTTGTGCTGACACCGTGATTTCGAGATCGCGCGACGGCGGGATCGTTAACGACGGCGAATGCAAGTCAGCCCGGTGTCAGGATGGAACGCGATCATGCGGTCTCGTCAGCTTCATCACCGCGCCAAATAGTCGAATTTTCGATTTGAATTGGACGACGACCCCCTGCGCGTCATCAATCGGTGACGGAGCATCCGGCTGCCAAAGGCCGGGCAGGGAGGTTTGGTATGGCGCGATCCGCCGACATCGACATCAACGCGGGCGCGCGCCTCGACAGGCTGCCGATCTGCGGATTCCACTGGCGCATCCTGGCCCTGATCGGGGCCGGCATGTTCCTCGACGCGTTCGATATCTATCTGGCCGGCGGCGTGCTGGGCGCCGTGCTGAAGGAAGGATGGTCGACACTCGAGCTCAACGCCGCATTCGTCTCCGCGACCTTCGTCGGGATGACGATCGGCGCGTGGTGTTCCGGCATCCTCGGTGACCGCTTCGGCCGCCGCTTCTCTTACCAGATGAACCTCGCGATCTTTGGCCTCGCCTCGATCGCCGCGGCCTTCGCGCCGAACATGATCGTCCTGATCGGCCTGCGTTTCATCATCGGCATTGGCCTCGGCGCGGAGATCGTGGTCGGCTATGCGACCTTGACGGAATTCGTGCCGGCTTCCTCGCGTGGGCGCTGGATCGGGCTGCTGGCCGTGATCACCAATTTCTCGCTGTTCGTCTCGTCGATGGTCGGCCTGTGGGTGATCCCGACGCTTGGATGGCGCTACATGTTCGGCCTTGTCGGTTGTCTTGCGATGGTCGTCTGGATTCTGCGCAAGTCGATGCCGGAATCGCCGCGCTGGCTCGCCGCCAACGGACGTGCCGATGAAGCCGAGAAGATCCTGTCGGCGATCGAAGCCGAGGCCGCGCGCAAGGCGAAACTGCCTGCCGTCGCTGCCCGCGCGCCGGCGCAGGAGTCTCCGGGCGCGGTCTGGCGTCTGTTCCAGCCGCCCTATCTCGCGCGCACGCTGCTCGGCAGCCTGTTGCACATCGTCGTCGGCTTCAGCCTCTACGGGTTCATCGGCTGGCTGCCGACCTTCATGGTCAAGGGCGGCCACAGCGTGGTTTCCTCGCTGGGCTACACCACCGTGATGGCGCTGGGCGGCCCGGTCGGATCGCTGATCGGGCTCGTGCTGGCGGACCGGCTCGGACGCAGGCTGTCGATCGTCTGCTCGTCGATTGCGGCCGCGGCGCTCGGTATCGCCTATCCATACATGCCGGATGGTGTTGCGCTCGCGGCCGTGGGCTTCCTGCTGATCACGGCGATCTACGTGATGCTGGCGACCGGGTTCGCGATGCACGTCCCCGAACTGTTTCCAACGCGGTATCGGCTTCGCGGCACGGCGATCTGCGCCACCTCCGGACGCATCGCGACCGCGCTGGTTCAATACGTCGTGGTTGCGATCTTCGCCTGGCAGGGGCTGACCGGCGTGCTGACGACCTTGGCCGGCATCCTCGTCTTCCAGGCCGTGGTCTTCCTCGTGTTCGGTTTCGAGACCAAGGGACGATCTCTCGAGGACGCGTCGGCGGTCACGGACGCCGAGGCGGGAGGGCGGTCGTCGATGGCGCGGAGGCCGGCGGACCTCGGCGCCTAGTTCAGGTCGGAGCACGCTGCTCTGATCCGGTCGCGGAGCCAGCCGTTGGCATTGCTCTGATCGTATCTGCGGTGCCAGTACAACATCCAGTCGAACGGCGCGGACTCGAACGGCAGTTCCTCCATCCTCAGACCGTCGTCCATCAGCACGGTTGCGAGGTGCCTCGGCATCACCGCGAGCAGATCGGTCTTCTTCAAGACATGGGGCACGACCAGCCAATGCGGCACGTTCAGGGCGATGCGTCTTCGATGGCCGCGTTCGGCGAGCACGTCGTCGACGAAGCGAAGATCGGTCGGGCTCATCGAGACCTTCATGTGCTCCTGCGCGATGAAGCGCTCGAAGGTCAGCCGTGCGCGCTTGATCTGGTGCCCGCGTCGCATCAGGCAGACCATGCGGTCGCGGAGCAGCGTCTCGGAACGGATCGATGCGGAATGTTCGAGCCCCATGCTCACCGCGACGTCGATCTCGTCCCGCTCTAGCGCATCGATCGTAAGCGAAGGCGGCAGATGGATCGTGTTGTAGGAAATTCGGCCCTCCGGCGGCCGCGCTGCGGCGAGTCGCGGCAGCAGCAGGCACGCAAGAATGTCCGACATCCTGATCGTGAAGGTGCGTTCCGTCTTGTCTGGATCGAAGCCGGCATCGCTCGCCATCACGCGCTCGACCTGGCGCAGAACCTGGCGCAGCGGCTCCGCCAGTTCGGTGGCGCGGGGTGTGGGCTTCATCCCGGTCGTGGTCCGCACCAGGAGCTCGTCCTTGAACATCGCGCGCAACCGGTTGAGCGCATTGCTCATCGCGGGTTGGCTGAGACCGACGCGGTCTGCCGCCTTGGTGACGTGACGCTCGGTCAGCAGTGCGTCCAGCGCGACGAGCAGATTGAGGTCGATGGATCGAAGGTTCATCAATTATTCATATCGTGAATGACGAGAGATAACAAATCCATTTCATCCATGATGGTGCAGCGCGTATCAATCGATCAGGACCAAGGAGGCATCAATGAGCTTTGAGACGATCAAGCGTGACGTGAAGATCTGCATGTTCGACCAGTACGGCACGGTCGTCGACATGCAGGGCGGCCTGACCAGGATCGCGGCGCCCTTCCTCGCGAAGAAGGGCTGGAAGGGCGATCCGAACTCCTTCGTCACGTGGTGGCGTCGCACGCATTTCGAGAACTCGATGATCGATGCGCTGCTGCATCGCGAGCACACGCCCTATCGCGAGATCGGGCACCGCGCGGTTGCCCACGTCATGGACCGCGCCAAGATCGATTACACGATGGACGATGTGCGCTACCTCGTGGGCGAGATCGAGAAGCTGGTGCCGTTTCCGGAGGTGCCGGACGCACTCGCGCGGCTGCAGCGCAAGTACAAGCTCGTCGTGCTCTCGAACGGCGATCCCGACATGCTCGAGACCGCGAAGCAATACCACAAGGTCCCGTTCGATCGGGTGATCTCGGTGGCGGAGGCCAATTCGTTCAAGCCGCATGTCGCGACCTATACGAAAGCGGCCGAGATCATGGGCGTGCAGCCGGCGCAGGTGCTGTTCGTGGCCAATCATGCCTTCGACTGCATCGGCGCCAAGTCCGCCGGCATGCGGACGGCCTTCATCGACCGGCGCAGCCGCCCGTTCGGCATCACGCCGCATCAGCCCGACATCCTGGTGCCGTCGATGAAGGACCTCGCCGATGCGATCGTCTGATCGCGAGCCGCTGTCGGGCATCAGGGTCCTCGACCTCTGCCGGGTGGTCTCCGGCCCGTTTGCCACGATGCAGCTCGGCGATCTCGGCGCCGACATCGTCAAGATCGAGGATCCGCGACAGGGCGACGAAAGCCGCCGTTACGGCCCCCCGTTCATCGGCGGCGAGAGTGCGTATTTCCTGTCGGTGAACCGCAACAAGCGAAGTTGTGCTATCGATCTGAAGTCGCCGGCCGGGCGCGACGCGGTGCTCGATCTTGCATCCGTCGCCGACGTCGTTATCGAGAACTTCCGCCCCGGTACCTTGGACAAATGGGGGCTCGGCTTCGACGCGCTGAGGGCCCGCAAGGGCGACATCATCCTGTGCAGCATCTCGGGGTTCGGCCGCACCGGCGCCGACGCCGCGCGCCCTGGCTACGATCTCATCCTGCAGGGCGAATCCGGCGTGATGCACATTACCGGCGATCCGGATGGGCCGCCGACCAAGGTCGGCACGTCGATCGCCGACCTCGTCACGGGCCTCTATGCGTCGCATTCGGTGCTGGCTGCCCTGATGCGCAAGAGCCGCACCGGCGAGGGCGGCCGGGTCGACGTCTCCATGCTCGACGCCATGGCATCGCTGCTGACCTTCAACGCCGGCATGTACTTCGCCTCGGGACAAAGCCCGAAGCGCCGCGGCAATGTTCATCCGACCATCAGCCCGTATGAACCGTTCGAAGCGAGTGACGGCTGGATCAATGTCGGGGTCGCGAACGACAAGTTCTGGGCGGCGTTTTGCGGCGTCATCGACCGTCCGGAGTTGCGCGAAGACGTGCGCTTCGCCACCGCCCCGAAGCGCGCGGCGAGCCGCAATGAGCTCGTCGCGATCCTTTCGCCGATCTTCGCGCGGAGGAGTCGCGCCGACTGGCTGCAGGCGCTCGGTGTGGCAGGCATTCCGTGCGGCGCGATCAAGTCGGTCGGCGAGGTCTGCGAAACGCCTCAGCTCACGCAGCGCGGAATGGTCCAGACCATCGGCCATCCGGCCGCGGGAGATGTGAAGTTCATCGCGAGGCCGACGCGATTCGGCGACGTCCCGCCGCCACCTTCCACGCCGCCGCCAATGCTCGGCGAACACACGCGCGAGGTGTTTGCGGAATGGCTCGGCTGGAGCGACGATCAGCTCGGGAGATTTGCCGACGAGGGCGCGTTCGGCGACTTTGGACGGACGTTCGTGCGCCCGCCCCTGTGAGTCTCGTTATGTAGGCATCGTCGTGAGAGATATCGCCGAGCAGATGCCGCGTCGCGCCGTCGGCGACGAGCGGCGGATCGTTCTTCCTGTCGCGCCTCTTCGGACCGAAATCTGGCACTTTGCGCTTGCGGGCAGCCTCCCTCGGACGGGGCACTGGCATTGCCAGGATCGATATCCGGTTTCATACTCTGGCATAGGCCGGAGCCGGCCAGCTAACCTGACGGCGCGGCCAACCCGGAGAATGCAAGAGACGATACCGGGTTACTGAGCGGCGGAGAGACGGCGATGTCGTTTCGTCTCGCATTTGCCTTTGTGTCGATAGCGGCGCTCCTGGTTGATCCGACTGACGCCGTGTCGCAGGACATGCTGCGGAGTGTCGACCTCAACAGTCCGGAAATGACGACGTCGGAGATGACGCGCGCCGAGGTCGACGCGCTCCTCAAGTCGGTCCCTCAAGGGGACGGACGCGCTGCGGATTTGGATGGAAAGCGACTGTCGCACCTCGATCTCTCGGGCCTCGACTTCACCGGCGGCAACCTTCATCTCGTAAAGCTCAACCGGACCAATCTGAAAGGCGCCCGCTTCGATCGGGCTATCTTGAACCAGGCTTGGCTAATCGACGCAGACTTGACCGGGGCGTCCCTCGTCAAGGCATCGCTGCTCGGCACGCAGATGCAGCGTGCCAGGCTTGGCGGCGCCGACTTGAGCGGCGCTCGGATAACCGCCGATCTTTCCGGCGCCAGCCTGATCGGGGCCAGGCTTGCGGGCGCCGATCTGAGCGCTGATATGCGCAACCAATCGATGGGCCTGATGCGTGGCGTGCTCAAATCCGCCGATCTGCGGAACGCGGATCTAAGCGGCGCCAATCTCTCGCGCGCCGATCTCGAATTCGCGCAACTGCAGAACGCCAATTTGGCGAACTGCAGCCTCCACAGAGCTGACCTTGCGGGAGCCGACCTATCCGACGCTAATGTCGCCGGCGCAGATTTCACCGAGGCCGACCTTGCGTCGGCTCTGTTGCCGAGCGCGGCCACGCTGGCCGAGGCCCGCAATCTGGACAAGGCCCGGAACTTGAACCTGGCGCGGCGCCCCCGTTAGGGATCGAATTGCAGTGTCCTGCGACAAGACCTATGTTCTGTCTTGAGAACCACGCAGCCGCTCATCGTGCGGCGGGCAGGACCACGGTGGATGGTTGCATGTCGCACCGGAGGTGATGCCATGACCATTTCTCCCAGACTGCACAACTACCTTGCTGCAGAAAACATCGAGTACGACGAAATCCCGCACGTACTGACGATGTCGTCCGCCCTTACCGCCCAGGCTTGTCACGTCTCGGGCGATCGCTTGGCCAAGGCCATTGTGCTGCGCCGCAACGACGGGTACCTGCTCGCCGTGCTGCCGGCATCGCATCACCTCAGGCTGGCGGATCTCAGGGCGAGATTCGGTGACGATATCGCCATGGCCGCTGAGGGCGAGATCGATCGGCTGTTCGCGGACTGTGCGCACGGGGCGGTTCCCGCCGCCGGCAGCTGCTACGGGCTCGACGTTATCGTTGATGACAGCATCCGGATGCAGCCCGAGATCTATATCGAAGCTGGCGATCATGAGACGTTGCTTCATCTCGGTCGTGCGCAATTCGCACGCCTGACCGCCGGTTCCCTGCATGGCAGCTTCAGTGCGCACGACTGAGGCGGCGTGACAGCGGGACCGTCTATCGGTGCGCTCCGACCGGAGCATGATCCGGAAAGGTGCGAAGCGGCTCTCTCCCGAGACAAGGGAGGAACGCGCTTGCGCGGAGATCATGCTCAAGCAAGGGGCTCGAGCGCGATGACGCTTCGACCCGGTTTCACCGCGCCTTAAGGCGCAGCACGCATGCAGTCGCGCCAGCTCTGCTGTATAGTTGCGAGCGAGGGGGCTGCTGCCTTGGACGGGAGGTCCTCCATGAAAGTCAAGGACGTGATGCACAAGGGCGTCGATTGGGTAAGCCCCGACACCCCAATCACCGAAATCGCGAAATTGATGCAAGGGCACGACATCGGCTGCATTCCGATCGGGCAAGACGATCGTCTGATCGGGATGGTGACGGATCGCGACCTCGTCTGCAAAGGTCTCGCGAGCAAGGACTTCAACTCTGCGCGCACCACGGCGCGGGATGTGATGACGGAAGGCATACACTGCTGCCGGGAAGACGACGATCTGACGAAAGCTATACATCACATGGAAACGCTGAAGATCCGCAGACTGCCTGTGATCAACAAGAGCAAGCGGATGGTTGGCATGATCAGCCTGGGCGATGTGGGCCACTTTGCCGGTGATGATCTCTTGTCTCAATGCGTGAAGAGCGTGTCGGCTCATCATTGAGGCGAGGCCGGGCGGATCGCACGACGATCCGCCCGACATCTCGTTATTATCCGGTCGATCAACCGAGGTGATGAACCTTCTGCAAGCCGTAGACCGGGGTTGGGATGCCTTCCATCCGCGCCTTCAGTTGCAGCGCCAGATATTGGGAGTAATGCCGCGACTGGTGCAGGTTGCCTCCGTGGAACCACAGCGCTTGCTGCTGGGTTGGCTTCCACATGTTGCGCTGCTCGCCCTCCCACGGGCCGGGGTCCTTGGTGGTCTCGGATCCAAGACCCCAGACCTTGCCGACCTTGTCGGCGACGTCCTTCGAGATCAGGTCGGCGGCCCAACCGTTCATCGAGCCGTAGCCGGTGGCATAGACGACGAGATCCGCGGGGAGTTCGGTGCCGTCAGCGAATCTGACGCCGGTCTCGGTCAGTTCCTGCACCGCCGCGCCCTTGCCGCTCTTGAGCTTGATCGAACCGTCGATCACGAGATCGCAGGCGCCGACGTCGATGTAATAGCCCGAGCCGCGGCGCAGGTACTTCATGAACAGGCCGGAGCCGTCGTCGCCCCAGTCATGCATGAAGCCGATTTTCTCCAGCGCGGCGTAGAAATCCTTGTCGCGCTCGCGCATCTGCTCGTAGAGCGGGATCTGGAATTCATGCATGATCTTGTAGGGCAGCGAGGCGAAGATCAGATCGGCCTTGCGCGTGGTCATCCCGCTCGCCACCGCCTGCTCCGAATAAAGCGTGCCGAGCCCGATATCCATCAGCGTGTCGGACTTCACGATATGCGTTGATGAGCGCTGCACCATGGTGACGTCGGCACCACCTTCCCACAGCGCCGCGCAAATGTCGTGGGCGGAGTTGTTGGAGCCGATCACCACCACCTTACTGCCGCGATATTTCTCCGGCCCCGGGTGGGTCGAGGAATGCTGCTGCTCACCCTTGAAGATGTCCTGCCCCTTGTAGGTGGGCCAGTTCGCCTTGCCCGACATACCGGTCGCCAGCACGAGCTGCTTCGGCTTGAGCGTGATCTCCTTGCCGTCGCGCTCGACCACGACGGTCCATTCCCCGGCTTTCTCGTCATACTTGGCCGACTTCGCCGTGGTCGAGCTCCAGTAGTTGAGCTCCATCACCTTCGTGTACATCTCCAGCCAGTCGCCGATTTTGTCCTTCGGTGCGAACACAGGCCAGTTTTTCGGGAAGTCGATATAAGGCAGATGGTCGTACCAGACCGGATCGTGCAGGCAGAGCGACTTGTATCGCTTGCGCCAGGAATCGCCGGCGCGTTCGTTCTTCTCGATGATGATGGTCGGCACGTTCAGTTGCCGCAGCCGCGCGCCAAGCGCAATGCCGCCCTGCCCACCGCCGATGATCAGCGCATAGGGTTGTTTTGCGTGACCAAGCTCGGTGATTTCCTGGTCGCGTTCCTCGCGCCAGCTCTTACGGTCCTTGCCATGACCGTGCTTGGCGCCGAGCGGACGGGTAAAGCCGGACTTCTCCTCATGTCCCTTGAGCTCGGCCATCGTGGTGAGCAAGGTCCAGATGCGTCCATCCTTCATGCGCAGGTGACCATAGCCGCGCGCGACATCGGTCTCGAACTCGATCCAGCTCTCGATGATGCCGCCGGCCTCGCTGGCAGCTTCGCCATCGGCAATGCGCCATCCCGACGGTTTGCTGTCCGCAAGCCGCGCCTTCAGCATGTCGCGGATCTGATCCTTGTCTTCCATGGTTTTGATGTTCCAGGTGAAGGTGACCAGATCGCGCCAGTAGCAATCGGTCTGGAACAGCGCGATCGCGCGTTCGATGTCACCCGACGACAATGCGGCGTTGAACTCATCGAGCAGCGCGGTGATCTTTCCGTCCGGGGCCTTCGTGAGCATGTTTCATTCTCCCATATGCCGGCGTCGATCGCCTTTGCGTCGTGGTTCCGGCGCGTTCGTTAGCGAGGTCGAATCTTGCCTCGACCACCATGTCAGCAAGCCTCATGCCACTGCCGCGCATCTCGAAAAACGCTCGGCATTTCCTCGCGTTAACTGCCGGCGCCAGGCCGCCTCACTTGTTGCGCCATGCAACAGGTGTTGCACGCAACAAACTTGATCGGCGGCACAATCCGAGTGACACTTGACGCAACAACGTGCGGGGAAACATCCAGGAGCATCAGCCGTGACGACGGAGCGGGCTGCGCACATCGACGAGCTGGTTCGCGTTGCGGTCGGCCAGACCAGCGCGCGTGATGCAATCATCCATCAGTCGTGGGTACGATGCGTCTCCGAACACAAGCTCGATCCGCTGGTGCTGCGCGACGCTCATATCGTGACGTCCGGGCGACTGCGCGAGCATCGCGACGCCATGGACGAATTCCTCCACACGGCGCGCTTCGGCGTCGAGATGCTGTATCGTCAGATCGCCGGACTCGGCTACGTCCTGCTGCTCACCGATGCCAGGGGCATCACGGTGGATTTCATCGGCGACCCGACATTCAACAACACGCTTCGCAGGGCCGGCCTCTATCTCGGTGCCGACTGGAACGAGCCGCATGCCGGCACTTGCGCAGTCGGCACTTGCATCGCGACCGAAGAAGCTCTGACGGTGCATCAATCCGACCATTTCGACGCCACCCATATTCCGCTGACCTGCACGGCCGCGCCGGTCTTCGATCCCAGCGGCAAGCTCGCTGCGGTGCTGGACATCTCCGCGCTGCGTTCGCCGGAGCCGAAGGCCAGCCAGTTCCTGGCGCTGCAACTGGTCAAGTCGTTCGCCCACAAGATCGAGAATGCGAACCTGCTGAACCGTTTCCGGCAGGAATGGATCATCAAGCTGTCCGGCTCCGCGGAATTCGCCGATGTCGATCCGGATTATGTCATGGCCGTCGATAGCAACGGCCGCATCATCGGTTTCAACAATCGCGCAAGGCAGCTGCTCGCCCGCGAACTGGCCAAGCGTCCGGACCTGCGCCTGCGGGCCGACGGCTTCGGCGTGTCCGACATCTTCGAATGCACCATCGACGACCTGCCGCGCTTCGCCCATTCGCGGCCCACCGGCCAACGCACGCTGCGGCTTGCCAACAGCGGTGCGACGCTGTTCGCGCAGACCCTGCCGCCCCCGAACAGGCTGGCGGCGCCGGCCTCCTCCCGCAGCGAGTCGGCGCTTCCGGCGCCGCTGCGCAACCTGTTCCGCGGCGATCCCGCCATGCATCATGTGGTGACGCGCGCTGCCAAGCTCATCAACACCCAGATGGGCTTGCTCATCACCGGCGAAACCGGCACCGGCAAGGAGCACCTGACGAAGGCGCTGCATTCGGTCAGTGCGCGGGCAGGCAGGCCCTTCGTCGCCGTCAACTGCGCCGCGCTGCCGGAGAGCCTGATCGAGAGCGAGCTGTTCGGCCACGAGGCGGGCGCCTTCACCGGAGCGGCGGCCAAGGGCAAGAAGGGTCTCGTGCTCGAAGCCGACGGCGGCACCCTGTTCCTTGACGAGATCGGCGACATGCCGATCTCGTCGCAGACGCGCCTGTTGCGCGTGCTCGCCGAGCGCGAGGTGACGCCGGTCGGCCGCACCCGGCCGGTCCCGCTCAATGTCCGCGTCATCGCTGCCACCCATCGCGACCTCGTCGCGCTGGTGAAGGCGGGGCAGTTCCGCGAGGATCTCTATTTCCGCCTCAACGGCGCGGTGCTTGCGCTGCCTCCGCTGCGTCAGCGGACCGATATCGAGTGGCTGATCGATCAATCCCTGCATCGGCTTTCGACGGAGCACAAGGCCAACTATGCGCTGACGGCAAGCGCGCGCAGCGCGCTGCTCAAGTACCAATGGCCTGGCAACATCCGCGAGCTGATCAACGCGCTCGATCATGGCTGCGCGCTGTCGAACGACGGCACGATCGATCTTGCCGATCTGCCGGACCGGATCGCTCATCCCCTGGGCGAGGATATCGCCCGAAAGCCGGTACGTGGCAGAGCGGCGACGTCGCGGCAAGCCGATGCGCTACTTGCAGCGTTGCGCAACAATCGCTGGAATGTCTCGCGGGTGGCACGCGAACGCGGCGTCGATCGCTCGACCATCCATCGCCAGATTCTCCGCTTCGGCATCACGATGCCGAAAGACCTGACCTGAGTGCAGCCGCTGTCCGTCAGATACGACATCCCTGCCGAACGGTGGCGCGAACCCGCACATAATTGAAATTGCATGTGATTTTTCCTGCCCGGGCGTTCGGCCGCCGTCGCCGCCGACTTCGGCCCATCCGCTGTCGCAAGCGAAATTCAGCACGCCTCACGGCAGCGTGCGCCGCTCGCTGCGGGATCGTAGTATTGTCGTCGGCAGCCGTCGAAGCTAGGATTTCGTGTTAGCATTCGATCGCGGCGCACGAAGAGATGCACTCCAGAATCAAGCGGATGGTCGCGGCTGCGATCGGACGGCACGGCAAATGGAGGACATTATGGCGTGGCGTGACGACAAGGCCCGGGCAGCCCTGATCCGCGATGCAGCGGGCAGCGTGCCAGCGGGCAAGAGCCCCCGGGCCTTTGCCGAGCCCTTGTTCGGCTACACCAACATCGAGGATCTCGCCAATTACGATGCCGCCTCGCTTGCCCTCCTGGCGGAGCAGGCCTGGGAGCACGTGCAGCGGCGTACCGCCGGCAGCGCCGATATCCGCGTCGTCAATCCGACGTTGCCGAACGGGCGCGAGATTTCCGTGCTCGAAATTCTCAACGACAACATGCCTTTCCTGTTCGATTCCACCATGGCGGAGCTCGCCGAGCAGGGCCTCGAGGTCACCCTGGTCGCTCACCCGATCATCGCCGTGGAGCGCGATGAAGGGGGCAAGCTGTTGCGATTCTATGGGGAAGCACTGCCGGAGGGAGCAAAGGGCGCGCGCGAAAGCCTGATTCATCTCCACATCACCCGCCTGGACGCGGATTCCGATCGCCAGAAGCTGATCGACGGCCTGACCAGGACGTTGAACAATGTCCGCGCCTGCGTTGCCGACTGGCGCGTCATGCGTGACAGTGTCGAGGAAGCGATCAAGACGTTCTCTTCCAATCCGCCGCCGCTGCCGATCGACGAACTCGCCGAAGCCAATCAGTTCCTGCAATGGCTCTGCGCGGACAATTTCACTTTCCTCGGCGTGCGCAAATATCGCTTCTCGCCCGACAGCGACGCGTCGGACGACATTACGACCGGCGAAGGCCTCGGCATCCTGCGCGATCCGGACGTGAAGGTCCTGCGCCGGGGCAGCGAAATGGTGGTGATGACGCCGGAAATCCGCGAGTTCATGCACGAGCCGACTCTGCTGATCGTCATCAAGGCCAATGTCTCCAGCCGCGTCCATCGCCGCACCCGGATGGATTATGTGGGCATCAAACTCTACTCGCCCGACGGCCGGCTCGAAGGCGAGTTGCGCGTCGTCGGCCTTTTCACCTCGGGCGCCTATACTCGCTCGGTACGGCAGATCCCTTATGTCCGCCACAAGGTTTCGCGGGTGCTGCAGCGCGCGGGCTTCGACCCGAACGGCCATTCCGGCAAGGCGCTGATGCATATTCTCGAAGATTATCCGCGTGACGAGCTGTTCCAGATCGACGTCGACACGCTCTATAACTTCGTCATCGAGATCCTGATCCTCTACGAGCGTCCGCGCGTCCGGGCGTTGCCGCGGGTCGACAAGTTCGATCGCTTTGTCTCCATCCTCACCTTCATTCCGCGCGACAAATACGACACCGACGTCCGCACGCGCGTCGGAGCCTTTTTGGCGCAGGTCTACAAGGGGAAGCTGTCCGCCTCCTACGTATCATTCCCTGAAGGGGCGCTTGCGCGTGTCCACTTCATCATCGGACGCTATGAAGGCAAAACGCCCGTCGTCGACCGCGCCCTGCTCGAAGCCGGGATCAGCGCCATTGCCGCGACCTGGGCCGACAAGCTGAAGGCCGCGCTCACGGCGTCGACCGATGGCATGCGGGCGCGCATGCTCACCAACCGATATGCCCAGGCCTTCAGCGGCGGCTATACCGAGGTGTTCGGCGCGGAACAGGCGATCGCCGATATCACGACCGTCGAAAAGCTGACGCCGGCCCGCCCGGTAACGATTTCGGTTTACCGCATCGAAGGCGACGATCCGAGGCGCTTCGGCCTTAAGGTGTTTTCGGACGCCGTACCGTTGTCGTTGTCCTACCGCGTGCCGGTGATCGAAAATCACGGCCTGCGCGTGGTCAACGAACGCACCTATCAGATCGTGCCCGGTACCAGGCCTGCGCCGGTCTGGCTGCACGACATGACGATCGAGACCAGTGACGGCCAGCCCATCGAGATCAACCCAGAATTCAGCCATCGCCTGGAAGCCTCGATCATGGCGGTGGTGACCGATCGCGCCGAATCCGACGGATATAACGGCCTGATCCTGCGCACCGCCCTAAGCTGGCGGGAAGTCTCGACCATCCGGGCGCTGTCGCGTTATTTGCACCAGATCCGCGCTCCGTTCACCCAGGATTACATGTGGGAGACCTTGCGCAAGAACGCCGCGATCACGGCCAGCCTGGTCGCGATGTTCCAGACCCGCCTCGATCCGCGCCTCGCCTTGACGGACGCCGAGCGCGCGGCGCGTGAGACGGCTTTGCTTGCCGAGATCGAGGAACAGCTCAAATCCGTCGCCTCGCTCGATGAAGACCGCATCCTGCGCCGCTTCACCAATCTGGTGCAGGCTACCGTTCGCACCAATCTGTGGCAGATCGGCGAGGATGGACATCCGCGTCCGGTGATCTCCTTCAAGTTCGAGGCGCGCCGGATCGACGACTTACCCGCTCCACGACCGCTCTACGAGATCTTCGTCTATTCCCCTCGTGTCGAAGGCATTCACCTGCGCTTCGGCAAGGTTGCGCGCGGTGGCTTGCGCTGGTCCGACCGGCCGCAGGATTTCCGCACCGAGATCCTCGGCCTGGTGAAAGCGCAGCAGGTCAAGAACGCCGTGATCGTGCCGGTCGGTGCCAAGGGCGGCTTCGTGCCCAAGCGCCTGCCGCCGCCTTCCAAGCGCGACGCCTGGCTTGCGGAGGGCACCGAAAGCTATCGCATCTTCGTTCGCTCGCTGCTCGAACTCACCGACAATCTCGACGGCGACATCGTCGTGCCGCCCGAATCCACCGTGCGCCACGACGGCGACGACCCTTACCTCGTCGTTGCCGCCGACAAGGGCACCGCCACCTTCTCCGATGTCGCCAACGCGATCTCGGCCGAGAAGAACCATTGGCTCGGCGATGCCTTCGCATCCGGCGGCAGCCAGGGTTATGACCACAAGAAGATGGGGATCACGGCGCGCGGCGCCTGGACGGCGGTCAAGCGCCACTTCCGCGAGCTCGGCACCGACATTCAGACCATGCCGTTCACCGCGGTCGGCGTCGGCGACATGTCGGGCGACGTTTTCGGCAATGGTATGCTGCTCTCGCCGGCGACAAGGCTTGTGGCGGCTTTCGATCATCGCGACATCTTCATCGATCCTTCGCCCGATCCATCGACCAGCTTCGCCGAGCGCCAGCGCCTGTTCGATCTGCCGCGATCGAGCTGGCAGGACTACAACAAGTCGCTGATCTCGCAGGGCGGCGGCGTGTTCTCGCGCTCGCTCAAGGCGATCCCGCTTGCGCCGGAAGTGCGCACGCTGCTCGATCTCGACAAGCCGCAGGCCACGCCTTTCGAGGTGATGACGGCGATCCTGAAGGCTCGCGCGGACCTGTTGTGGTTTGGTGGCATCGGCACCTATGTCCGCTCCTCCGGGGAAAGCGACGATCAGGTCGGGGACCGCGCCAACGATCCGATCCGCATCGCGGGTGGCGACGTGCGCGCCCGGGTGATCGGCGAAGGGGCCAACCTCGGCGTTACCCAGCGCGGCCGCATCGAAGCGGCGCAGAAGGGCGTCAAGCTCAACACCGACGCCATCGATAATTCGGCCGGCGTGAACACGTCCGACGTCGAGGTCAACATCAAGGTCGCACTGGCGCGCCCCGAGCGCGAGGGACGCCTCAGTCCCACTGACCGCAACAGCCTGCTTGCCGCGATGACCGACGAGGTCGGCGTGCTGGTGCTGCGCAACAACTATCTGCAGACGCTGGCGCTCTCGCTGGCCGAGCGCAAGGGTGTGGCCGAGACCGGTTTCCTCACCCGCCTGATGCAGTCGCTCGAACAGCGCGGCTTGCTCAGCCGCGCTGTGGAGTTCTTGCCCGACGACGCCGCGCTCACCGAGCGCACACGGCGCGGCCAGTCCCTCGCGCGGCCCGAGCTTGCCGTGTTGCTCGCCTACGCCAAGCTGACCCTCTACGATGACCTGCTCGTCACCAGCGTGCCCGATGACCCCTATCTTGCCCGCGAACTATCCCAGTATTTTCCGCGCGAGGTTCAGGACAAATTCCCGACCGCGGCCGGATTGCATCGCTTGCGGCGGGAGATCATCGCGACCAGTCTCGCCAATGCGGTGATCAATCGCGGTGGCCCGGCCTGCGTCGTGCGCTTGATCGACGAGACCGACGCCGATATCCCGACCATCGTGATGGCCTATGTGGCGGTCGACGAATGCTACGGCCTGAAGTGGCTCAATGACGCGATCGACGCGCTCGATGCCTGCATCGACGGGCAGCTGCAGCTGTCCCTCTACGCTTCAGTGCAGGACCTCCTGCTCCCCCGCATGGTCTGGTACGTGCGCAATGCCGATTTCAAGGACGGGCTGGAGGCCGTTGTCGCGCGCTTCGGCCCGGCGATCCGCCAGATCGTCGCCGGGCTCGACGCTGCCTTGCCGCCGGACTTGCAAGCCGCGCGCGTCAAGCGGCGGCAGGAACTCGCCGACGCCGGTGTCCCGGCCGGCCTCGCCGGCGAGCTCGCCGATCTTGACGCTTTGGTCTCGGCTCCCGACATCGTGACGGTTGCCGAGCGCACCAAGCGCCCCATCGGCGATGCCGCCGCGACCTTCTACGCCGCCGAGGCGAATTTCCGTCTCGACCGCATCATCGCCGCCGCACGCAGTGTGCCGGCCAACGATTATTTCGAACGCATGGCCATCGATCGCGCCGTCGAGCAGATCGCCGGCGCCGAAAGGAGACTGGCGGCCGATATGCTGGCAACCGGCCAGTCTGGCCAGCAGGCCGTCGAGACCTGGCTCGCGGCTCACCCCGAGGCGACGCGTATCCGCCGCTCGGTCGAGGAGATCGCTGCCAGCGGCCTGACCCTCGCCAAGCTGACGGTGGCGGCGAACCTGCTGGGGGACTTGGTCAAGGCCTGACGGCGTGCGAGGCAGCGACGTGAGAAGTGCGATGCTGGCGCAGGTAGTTAGCCGGGAAACGGAGGAATCCAATGATCCACGCCACTTGCCATACCGCCGACAACGTTCGCTGCATCGAGTTCGATGCCACACCGTGGTTCAGCGAGGCTGATGCTCCGAGCATTATCGATTTGGCCCAACGAGGATGGACCAGCACTGCGATTGCAGATTCCCTCGAGCACAGACAAGGATACGAACGCCTGCACGACCTCGTTGAGTATGCGGCGAAGCGACTGCAACTGGAATCTCTGGAGGACCCAACCTGGGAAACCTTCGAGTGTATCGTCGATGGACCCGAGGCCGTCGCCTGGCTCGAGAAAAACCGGCCCAACGTTGTTGCAAGAATCCCCTAAGCCGCGGGGAGCGCAGCAAAGGCTACAATTGAACGGCGGCAAACGAAGCGGAAATGGCGCACCCGACACGATTCGAACGTGTGACCTTTGCCTTCGGAGGGCAACGCTCTATCCAGCTGAGCTACGGGTGCGTGCAGGGGTTCATTTAGCTGATTGGCTCCCTGTCGGCAACGGCGTTGTCCAACTGGTTGAGGGCTGTAAACTGCCTCCCGACAATATGACAGGCCGCGAAAAAAGGCCGTCTTTCGAGGGAGTTTGCCCATGCGTCCGCTGGAATTCGGCTGGTATCTGCCCACGCATGGCGACACCACGGCCTATGGGCTGATGGAAGCCCAGATCGCCGGTTCGCCGGAACTCTGCGAGCGCGTGGTCAAGGCGGCCGAGGATGCCGGCTTCGAGTATCTGCTGATCCCGGTCGGCTCGGTGTGCTGGGAGGCCTGGATCACGGGTGCCTTCATGGCGGCGCGCTCCAGCCGGATCAAGCCGCTGATTGCGGCGCGGCCCGGCTATATCAACCCGGTGCTGATGGCAAAGATGATCTCGACCTTCGACCAGATGTCGGGCGGGCGGATCTGCATCAATCTGATCGCCGGCCAGAACGAGAGCGAGGTCGAGGCCGAGGGCGTGCGTCAGCCCAAGGAAGAGCGCTACGCGCTGATGGAGGAGGAGGTCTCGATCCTCAAGGCGCTGTGGACGACGCGCAGCCCGGTGCATTTCCAGGGCAGGTTTCACACGATCTCCGGCGCGCACATCAGGCCGCGTCCGCTGCAGCAGCCGTTTCCGAAATTCTATCTCGGCGGCGGCTCGCGGCAGGCCTGGGAGGTGTCGGCGAAGCATTCCGACGTCCATCTGTTCTGGGGCGATCTGCCGGAGCGCATCGCGGAGAATATCGCCGAGATCCGGCGGATGGCGCGGGCGCATGACCGCGAGGATGCGATCGGCTTCGGCATGCGGCTGCAGGTGATCTGCCGCGAGAACGAGGCCGATGCCTGGGAGGCGGCCGACCAGCTGGTGCGCCACGCTACCGAGCGGCAGAAGCAGGAGATGAAGACGCTCTACAATCGCTCGGAGGCCAACCAGCGCGTGCAGCAGCTCGCGCGCGACTACGGCGATCTTCTGATGCCGCATCTGTGGACCGGCATCACTAAGGTGCGGCCCGGCGCCGGCATCGCGGTGGTCGGCAATCCCGCGCAATGCGCCGCGACCTTGCAGCAGTTCATCGATGCCGGCTGCCACTCCTTCTGCCTGTCCGGCTATCTGCATGACGAGGAGGCCGAGCGGTTCGGCCGCCTGATCCGCCCGATCCTCGCCGCCAACAATCGCGGGCGGCTCGTCGCCTGAGGCGCGGGTGCGGAAGCTTTCCGAAAATTCACGGGCGAATCTGCGCCTGACGCGCCATGATCCGGCCGAGCGCGCGGCAGCAACGGAGTCGAACCATGCATCACCGGGTCTGGCTTGCGGCCGCGGCCTTGCTCGTCGTGGCGGCGGCTCACGTACCCACTGCGTCCGCGACGCAGGCACAGACCGAGCGCGACCGGAAGCCGGTCAAGGAGATCGCCAATGCGCGGATTGCCGTCGGCAAAGCGAGCTTTCCGCTCTACCTCTCGGCCGACTGGTCCAATCCGCTGCCGGATGTTACGCGCGCGGTGCTCGTGCTGCACGGCGTGCTGCGCAATGCCGACGACTATTTTCGCGCGGCGCTGAGCGCGCAGGCCGCAGCCGGCGATGCCGGCGAGCATGCGCTGATGATCGCGCCGCAATTCCTGATCGAGTCCGACGTCGAGGCATTCAAGCTGCCGGCGGAGACGCTGCGCTGGAGCCTCTATGGCTGGCAGGGCGGCGAGCCTGCGCTCGCGCCGAGCGCGGCGAGCTCGTTTGAGGCGCTCGATGCCATCCTGGCGAAGCTCGGCGACCGCAAGCTGTTTCCCAACCTGCAGCAGGTCGTCGTGTTCGGCCATTCCGGCGGCGCCCAGGTGGTGCAGCGCTATGCGATCGCGGTGAAGGGCGACCAGGTCCTGCTGCGCGAGGGTATCGGCGTGCGCTATGTGGTCGCCAATCCGTCCTCCTACGCCTATTTCACCAAAGAGCGGCCGGAGCCCGCGATCGCGGCGAACTGCCATGGCTATAACAGCTGGAAATTCGGCATGGACAACCGCCCGCCCTATCTTGCCGAGCCTTCGCCGGCTGCGCTGGAGCAGGCCTATGTCGCACGCCGCGTGATCTATCTGCTTGGAACGCTCGACACCAACCCCAATCATCCCGCGCTCGACAAATCCTGCATGGCGGAGGCCGAAGGACCATATCGTTACGCGCGCGGGCATTCCTATGCCGCCGCGATGCAGGCCCGCGACAACGGCGCGCCGAACCACAGCGTGTGGGACGTGCCCGGCGTCGGCCATGCCGGCGGCAAGATGCTCAATTCGCCCTGCGGCCTGACCGCCGTGTTCGACATCCCCGGCTGCGAGCGGCGCGCTGAGCCCCCGACACCAGAATTTGTGCGCGGATTCGGTGGCAAGCGGCACTGAGATCGCCTACGCTCGTATCGCGAATGGAGCAGCACGACCGACAGCTCGATGGAGAACATCATGAGAGCAGGTTTGATCACGCTTCTGACAGCCGGTGCCTTCCTCGGCTTGACCCCGGCCAACGCCGCAGAGGGATGCGGTGACGGTTGCCACAGGACCTCACGAGGTGCCTGCGTGATCGACGGATGGGGCACCGCCGCGCGGGTTAGGAACGAGTGTCCCGCCACCTCACGGCCGCGCCCGCCGTGTGGCGGCGGTGGCTTCGTCTGGCGGCGCGACTACCAGGCTTGCAGCCAGACCACGAAGGATTGGCTCTAGCCGCCGACGGCCCAGCCAGCGTCACGCCGGCACGATCACCTTGCCGATCGGCCACAGCGCGATGCCGGCAAGCTTGAGATGCGCCCAGGCGAACGGAATGCCGATGATGGTCACCGCCAGCAGGATCGCGGTGATCACATGGCCGATCGCGAGCCACCAGCCGGCCAGGATGAACCAGATCAGGTTGCCGATCACCCCGAGCGGTCCGGTGCCGATGTCGGACGTGCCGGTCACCTCATCGCGGCGCACCGCACGCGAGCCGAACGGCAGCAGCGTGTAGACGGCGATGTTGAAGGCGGCGCGCGCCCAGGGCAGCCCGATAATGGTCACAGCCATGATCACGGCGGCGATCAGCCAGCCGAACGCCATCCACGCGCCACCGATCAGGATCCAGAGGATGTTCAGGAGGATAGACACAGGCTGCATGGCTGACACCTTCGCGCCGCTTGGGACTGCTCTTTATATACGCCGCCGCCCGGTGCTGCGGTAGGTGTGGCCTAACCGCGCGCCTGCCGTGACGAGGCGCTTCGGTTCGGCGGCCCGCGCTGAACGACAGCTGGCACCTCATTGCATCCATCGCGACGGCAACTAAGCTCGCGCGACCGGGCAGGGGCGCAAAGACGCCTGCACCGAAAAGGGAGAACAACAATGAGAACAATATTCGGAGCAGGGATCCTGGCGGCGCTGGCATTGTCGGTGTCGGCCGTGCGGGCCGAGGACGCCGTGCGCTTTGCGCCGCTGAAGGCGGAGGAACTGTCGCCAGCGCAAAAGGCCTGGGCCGACATGATCAGCGCGCCGCCGCGCAATGCCAAATTCACCGCGCCGCCCTACCGCGCCTACATCCGCAATCCCGATCTGGCGCCGAAGCTGTCGAACCTGTCGGAGTACCTGCGCTGGAATACCTCGCTGCCGGCGCGGCTCAGCGAAATGGCGATCCTGATCACGGCGCGGCACTGAACCGCGCAATATGAATGGTCCGCGCACTATCCGCTGGCGATGAAGGGCGGGCTCGATCCGAAAATCGCGGACGCCATCGCCAAGGGCGCGCGGCCCGAGAGCATGAAGGACGACGAGGCTGCGCTGTACGATCTCGGCATCGCGCTCTATCGCGACAAGAAGGTCAGCGACGCCGTCTACAAGGCGGCGCTGGATAAATTCGGCGAGCGCGGCATCACGGATATCATCGCCATCATGGGCTATTACGACATGGTCTCGATGATGCTGATCACGATGCAGGCCGGCCCCGCGAATAACGGCGTGCAGCCGTTGGCGGTACTGGAGAAGTAGGGCTGTTGTCCGCTCCCTCTCCCCGTTCTTACGGGTCGAGACGAGCGAAGCTCGCTCTTAGAGGGCGATGCGATCCGACCTCTCCCCGCAAGCGGGGCGAGGTGGTTCAGCCGTCAATTTGATGGGCGCCTATCGCCTACCGCCGGAAGCCGCTGGCGCGCGAATAGCCCTGGCGGCCTTCCTGGGCGGGGCGCGCTGCCATGCTGGCGCGCGTCTCACTGGCGACCGGTGTCGCCGGCCTCAAATCCTCGAGGAAGATCGGCTTGGCGAAGTAATAGCCCTGGGCATAGCGGATCTTGCTCGCCGCCTGCAGATAGGTGAGCTCCTCGTAGGACTCGATACCCTCGGCGATCACGGTCATGCCGAGCGCCTCGCTCAGCGATTCGATTGCGCGCAAGATGCCCTGGCTGCGCGGCCGCTGATGGATGTCGGTGATGAAGGAGCGATCGATCTTGATCTCGTCGGCGGTGATGTCGGCGAGCGCCGACAGCGACGAATAGCCGATGCCGAAATCGTCGATCGAGATGCCGACGCCGATGCCGCGCAGGATCGGCAGGATCTGGTCCTGGAAATGTGACCGCGTCACGAACGCGTCCTCGGTCACCTCGATCATGAAGCGTTTCGGGAAGCCGGTCTCCTCGAGCGCGCGAGCGAACCGGCGCATGAATTCGAGGTTGGAGGCCTGCTTGGCGGCGACATTGATGCTGATCGTCGCCGTCGGACCGAACGTGTCGTTGATCAGGTCGATCGACTTGACGATCTCCGCCAGCACCAGGAACGTCAGCTCGTCGATCAGGCCGAGCTCGACCGCGAGATCGATGAAGGTGCCCGGCGCCTGGATCACGCCCTCGTCGTCGCGCAGCCGCACCAGCGCCTCGATGCCCTTCACCTCCTGGGTGCGGATATCGACCTTGGCCTGAAACGCGCAGCAGAAGCGCTTTTCCAGGATCGCCAGCCGCAGCGACTGCTCGATCTTCATCCGCGCCAGCGCCTCGCGCTCCATGCTGTTGTCGAAGAACGCGGTCGAGCCCTTGCCGTTGTTCTTGACGCGGTACATCGCGATGTCGGCGTTCTGGCGCAGCGCCTCGTAGCTCCGGCCATGCATCGGATAGAGGCTGACGCCGATCGAGGTCGAGGCGAAGATCTCGGAGTCCTCGATGAAGAACGGCGCCTTCAGCCTCTCCTGCATGACATGGATGAATTCGGCGACCTCGTCATTGCCGCTGATCGGGTTGAGCAGCAGCAGGAATTCGTCGCCGGAGATGCGCGACAGGATATCGGTGTCGCGCAGCGCGTGGCCGAGTCGCTTCGAGAGCTCAACGAGCAGCGCATCGCCGATCGCGTGGCCGTAATAGTCGTTGATGTGCTTGAAGTTGTCGACGTCGAGGAAGGCGAGCGCGAAATGGCCTTGCGAATCGTCGCGGATCAAGCCGTTGACGCGGTGCTCTATCACCCGGCGGGTCGGCAGGCCGGTCAGCTCGTCGTAATAGGCCGAGCGGAACAGCTGGTCCTCGAACGCCTTCTGCTCGCTGATGTCGGTCGAGGTCGAGATCAGGAGATTGCGACCGGCGATCCGGACCGGCCGGTGCGAGGTCAGAAACACGTATTTGGATGCGCCGCAGGAGAGCGTTTCCTCGAGCACCACTGGACGGCCGCTGCGCAGCAGGTCCAGGTTGGCGGCGTGGCGCTCATCGACCGAGGACGGCTGGCTCGCGCTGGCGGCCAGCTGCAGCTGGCTCGCGGCTGCTTCATTCACCAGGATGAACTGGCCCTGCTCGTCCTGGACGGTCGTCACACCCGCCGGCAACAGCTGGAGCAGGTCGCGCAGGATACGCAATTCATTTCCGGAAATATCGTCTTGGCCGGTCGCTGCCGCGCCCGCCTGAAAATCGTGCCTGGTGAGACTATGCATGCGCCGACCTTGGCAAAGTCCGTTGTAGTTTTGGTTAAGCGGACCTGCGAAATGCCGTGACAGAATGAGACCGCGGCGGCTTTCGCAAGCCGTCGCGGCAATCGTCATTAACAGAGTATCAATGTCGGCCGCGACCGTTGGTGAAAGCGATTGCGCTGCGCGCGGTTGCATCAACACATGCGCGTGTGCCGGAAAGCCAACTTATCAACAGTTCGGAAGCTTGCACTGCATGGTGCAGTGAACACCGGTCTTCAGGTAACTGATCTCGGTCTTGCCGTCGAACGGCCGCAGCGCCGACTTGAGCAGCTTGGTGCCGAAGCCGGCTTCGCCGATCGCCTCGACCGCCGGTCCTTCGGTCTCGTCCCAGATCACGTTGAGACGTCCGTCGTCGACCGTCCATGACACTTGTAAAAATCCGCGCGGCGAGGAGAAGGCGCCGTATTTTCCGGCGTTGGTTGCGAGCTCGTGGAAGATCAACGCCAGCGAGACGGCGAGCTTGGCGGGCAGGAACAGCTGCTCGCCATTGAGATTGAACCGCACATGGCCGTAGGGCCCGAGTTCCGAGCGCAGCAAATCCTTGATATCGCAGCCATAGCCATCGACCCGCGCGATCAGATCGTCGGTTGCCGAGAGCGCGCGGATGCGATGGTCGATGCGCTGCCAGACATCGGGCCGGTCCTGCAGCGCCTGATGCAGCACGGCATGAATGGTCGAGGACTTGTTCTTCAGCCGGTGCTGCAATTCGTCGACCACGACCTTGCGGTACTGCTCTTCCTCGATCAGCCGTTTGGAAACTTCGCGCTGCTGTGCGACCAGGGAACGGTAATGCTCGACGCCCCAGATCGCGATGCCGCACACAACCCAGAACATCATCAACAACGCAAAGCGCGCCGGATCGGCGTGCGCGCCGCTGAAATTGAGCACCACGCCGAGCAGGCCGCTCGCCAGCGCGGTCGCGATCCCGATCCGGAAACCGCCAAGGGCGGTGGCAAAGAACACCGCCGGGAAATAGGGCGTGAAGAACACATCCGGCCGGATCTGGGCGAGCCCGAAGCGCGCGGCCGTGGCCAAAACGAGACAAAGCACCGCGAAGGCCACCGCAAGCCGCACCGTTGGCTGGGCATCGCCCCGCCAACACGCCCTGAAATCGTCGATCCACTTCGCCATCGGTCGTTCCAGTTCACGTGAACAGGCGACCCAAAATAAGGCCGCTGCGACCGAAAAACCGCAGTTGTTGCCTTCTGGCCACAGGCGGACCTTGCGAGCGTGGCGGCTTGCAAGTGCTTGTATTGGCAGCAGGAGCTGGGGAATATCCACAACATCCTACGTAAGTTGAGGGGACCGACATGGGACGGCTGGACGGCAAGGTCGCGGTGATCACAGGGGCGACCAGCGGCATCGGGCTACGCACGGCGGAGGTCTTTGTCGCGGAGGGCGCGAAGGTGGTGATCGCCGGGCGTCGCGCGCCGGAGGGCGAGGCACTGGCGCAACAGCTCGGCGAGACTTGCGTGTTCCGTCAGACCGACGTTACGGTCGAGGAACAGATGCAGGCGCTGATCGCGCTTGCGGTCGAGAGGTTCGGCCGGATCGACTGCCTGTTCAACAATGCCGGCGGGCCGGCGCAGACCGGGGGCATCGAAGGTCTCGACGTCGAGCGGTTCGACGCCGCGATGGCGACGCTGGTGCGCAGCGTCATGCTCGGCATGAAGCATGCCGCGCCCTACATGCGCAAACAGGGCTCCGGCAGCATCATCAACAATGGCAGCATCGCCGGACGGCTCGCCGGCTTCTCCTCATCGATGGTCTATGGCGCCGCGAAGGCCGCGGTCATCCATTTCACCAAATGCGTGGCGATGGAGCTCGGCGAGTCCGGCATCCGCGTCAACTCGATCTCGCCGGGCGCGATCGCCACCGGCATTTTCGGCAAGGCGCTCGGGCTGTCGACGGAAGCGGCGGAGAAGACCGCAGCCGTGATGCGCGAGGTCTACAAGGCGGCGCAGCCGATCCCGCGCGCCGGCCTGCCCGACGACATCGCGCATGCCGCGGTGTTCCTGGCGAGCGACGAGTCGAGCTTCATCAACGGCCACGACCTCGTCATCGACGGCGCCATCACCGGCGGCCGCAATTGGAGCCAGCAGCAGGCCGGCTACGTCGCACTGCGCAAGGCATTCGATCAGGGGGCGGGCTGATTCGGTATCGTCATTGCGAGCCTCCGGTCGGCGCGGCGGGGGAGAGGTGAGACGCTCTCGAGTCTCGACATGAGTGCATGTCTGCCTTGGGTGGTTCACAAGGCGACGCAAGTCTGCGTCGCCGGGGGCGTCGGGTTGCGACGTATTAACCCGATGGGCAAATGAGCGCTTCCGTCGCCGTGCAAATCAGATGTTCAATTCCGTCCGTCTCACCCGATCGAGGGGCGCTTCGCGGTCGTCACGAACGTGGGTCGAGATGCGGTGGACGCCGATGCGCAGTCGACGAATGCGCATGAGGCGGACAATTTATGTCGCGAGAATGCGGATGTATGACCCGCCGGCCGCGCTACACACTCAATGTCGTCCTGGCGAAAGCCAGGACCCATAACCACCGGCTTTGGTTGTCAGAAGGATCGTGGCCCCAGCGTCGCGCAACAATTCGCATTTGGGGTAATGGGTCCTGGCTTTCGCCAGGACGACGATCGTGTGTGGCATTCGCACTGTCATCGCCCGGTTCGACCGGGCGACCCAGCACGCCGCGGCTTCTCGGCTCAAGCATAGGCGTCTCTGGAATACTGGATCACCCGCATGCGCATGCGCGGGTGATGACACCGCGCCGCTTGACGTCTTGAATCGCAAACCATCCCCGCCGTCGTCCTGGCGAAAGCCAGGGCCTACTACCCCGAATGGTCATTGTTGAGCGATGCTGGAACGACGAGCCCCGTTCACAACATCCGCCGCGGCGTATGGGTCCCGGCCTTCGCCGGGACGACGGCGGTGGGTGTGGCGCGAGCTGGCGTTCTTTCTTCCTCCAGGAAGGATCGCAAATCACACCTTCTGCTTGGCCGCGGCCTTCGCAAGATCCGGCGCATTCACGGCGGGGATCGCGACGCGGCCGGGGCCGGTTTGTTGAAGTGCGGCGGCGGCCTTGTCGTTCTGCATGATCTTGGCCATCACAGCCTGCCCGGCGCGTTCGAACACGGCGCGGTTGTCGATCAGGAACTGGCGCGACTTGCGCAGGCCGTCGATATAGCCGTTGATCTCGGGCACGACATAGCGCGCGACCATGTCCCAGCTGCGGCGGGTGTTTTCCGGATTGGCCCAGTCGTGCGCGAAGCCGATGATCGAGCCGACGCCGCCCGACACATCGACCAGATTCTTGATCATCTTGATCAGATCATCCGGCGTGCCGATGGTGGACGCGGCGCCTTCGACGAAGGCGGTCTTGTCGACGGCCTCGTCGGGCGAGGAGAACGCGGTCAGGCCCGGCCGCATCAGGGTGCCGACGTTATATTCGTTGTGCCAGCGCATCAGCCCGGCGCCGGCCTCGCGCCGCGCCTGCTCGCGGGTCTCGGCGATGTGCCAGGACAGCAGCACGCGCCAGTTGGAACGGCTCACGGTGGTACCGGCCTTCTTGGCGGCGTCCTCGGCGAACTGCCATTGCTGCGGCAGCGCCATCAGGCCCTGGGTCGACATCGAGCCCAGCGAGATGATGCCGATTCCGTATTTGCCGGCGAGCGTCATGCCCGAGGGCGAGATCTGCGAGGCCACCACGAACGGCATGTCCTCCTGCAGCGGCAGGATCTGCAGCGCGGCGTCGTGCATCTCGAACCAGTCGGTCTTGGCGGTGACGCGCTCGCCGTTGAACAGGCGGCGGATCACCGCGATCGCCTCGTCCTGGCGGTCGCGCTGGGTCATCGGGTCGATGCCGAGCGTATGGGCGTCGGAGGCGAGCGCACCAGGGCCGGAGCCGAAGATGGCGCGGCCGCCGGTCATGTGGTCGAGCTGCACCATGCGCTGCGCCACGTTGAAGGGGTGATGATAGGGCAGCGAGATCACGCCGGTGCCGAGCTTGATGCGCTTGGTGCGCTCGCCGGCGGCGGCCAGGAACATTTCCGGCGAGGCGATGGTCTCCCAGCCCGAGGAGTGATGCTCGCCGCACCAGAATTCGTCGTAACCGAGCGCGTCGAGCTGCTCGACGAAATCGAGGTCGCGGCGGAATTGCAGCATCGGATGCTCGCCGATCGGGTGATGCGGGGCGAGGAAGGCTCCGAACTTGAGGCGCGCCATGGGTCGTTCTCTCCGGACTATTGTTATCGGGGGCTTTCCGCCAACCTACGGGGTGGCCCGGGGCAAGGCAATGCTCGGGGGTTGCGGCGGTCGCATGGTTGTTGCGCAAATCGGCGGCGATTGCCGCCGTCCGGAATGTTTCCCAGCGCGTCAACGCAAATTGGCAGCCGGGGCTCGAGCGTCTGTGATCCCGGGCTTACCTCGCAGGTAATCGAAGCGATGACCGGAATCTGCTGATGTCCGCCGTAACATCATTTCGGGCAGGACAGGACATGCACCAGATCGTTTCGACGCGAGCGGATACGTCCCGCCGCTGGTGGGTGCTGGCGATCGTGGTGTCGGCGCAGTTCATGTTCGGTGTCGATGCCTTCATCGTCAACGTCGCGATCCCGACGATCGCGGCGGAGCTGCACGCGACGCCGGCGCAGATCGAGGCCGTGATCGCGATCTACCTGATCGCCTATGCCACGCTGGTGGTCACCGGCGGCCGGCTTGGCGACATCCATGGCACCAGGAATGTGTTCATCGCCGGCGTCGCCGGGTTCTCGGTGACCTCGCTGTGGTGCGGTCTCGCGCAGTCCGGGCCCGAGCTCATCGTCGCGCGGCTCGCGCAGGGCGCAACCGCGGCGCTGATGGTGCCGCAGGTGCTGGCGACGCTGCATCTGTTGTTCTCAGACGCCGCCCGCGCGCGGGCGTTCGGCATCTACGGCATCGTGCTGGGACTTGCGGGCGCCGCCGGCTTCATGCTCGGCGGCGTGCTGGTGACGCTCGACCTCGCCGGGCTCGGCTGGCGCGCAGTGTTCTTCGTCAACGTGCCGTGCGGTGTCATCATTATCGCGGCGGCGCTGAAGATCATGCCGACGGTGCCGCGCCGCGCCGGCACGCGGCTCGATATCCCGGGCGCGATCGTGCTGTTCGCGGGCCTGTTGTGCCTGATCGGTCCGCTGCTGTTTGGCCATGATTTCGGCTGGACGGCATGGGTCTGGCTGGTGATGACAGTGGGCATCGCTGTGATCGCGACCTTCGTGCGGCTCGAGCGGGCCGTCGCGCGTCGCGGCGGCATGCCGCTGATCGATCTGTCGCTGCTGTCGGATCGCGCCTTCATGCGCGGGCTGGTCGCGGTGTTTTTCTTCTTCTTCGCCAACCTGTCCTTCTACCTCATCATGACCATGTTCATGCAGAAGGGCTTGCAGATTCCGCCGCTACAGGCCGGGCTGGTGTTCGTGCCGCTGGCGCTGACCTTCGTGGTTGCCTCGCGTCACAGCGGCGTGCGCGCCAGGCATCGCGGCACGCTGGTGCTGATCGAGGGCTGTGCGCTGCAGATCGTCGGTCTCGCCGTGCTCGTCGCGACGATTGAGACGGTCGCGGCACCGTCGGCACTGCTGCTGGCGCTGGTGCTGATGATCTTCGGCTACGGCCAGGGGCTCGTCATGGCGCCATTGTCGAGCGCGGTGCTCGCGAGCGTGCAGCCCGCGAGCGCCGGTGCCGGCTCCGGCATGTACGGTACGACGACGCAGATCGGCAACGCGGCCGGCGTCGCCGCGATCGGCGCAGTCTTCTTCGCAATCGAGAGCACGATGTCAGCACGTCTGGCGCTGTTTGCGGCATGCGCATTGTTTGTGCTGTCGATCGCCATTTCAGCCGCATTTCTGTCATGGATGCGCCGCGCCACCCCGTGAATCCGGCTGCACGCGGCGCGCATTCCTGAAAAGTTGGTGCTCAAACAAGGTGCTACGGCAACTATTTCGGCCGGCCCGCGGCGCGATCACGCATTAACGCCGATTCTCACAATTCCGCAGGGAAAGACAGCACACGGCCTTTTCATTTTGCAGTGCAGCAATTATCTGATCGGGTGACACAGAAAACTAAATCACCTCAGGAGTTGCTGTTGTCCCTGATCAACAACGTCGAATTTCTGCGTCATCTGCCGAAGATGAACGCGTTCAGCGGCCTTGGCGCACTCGCGCCGGCCGTGCCGACGCCGCTCGTCGAGACGACCGAATTCGGCGTCAACCCCGGCGATCTGAAAATGTTCTCGTTCGTGCCCGCGCAGCTGGCGCGGTCGCCCGCGCTCGTCGTGGTCTTGCATGGCTGCGGCCAGACCGCCGCGTCCTACGATCTCGGCGCCGGCTGGTCGGCGCTTGCGGCGCATTACGGCTTCGCGCTGCTGATGCCGGAGCAGCAGGCGTTGAACAACGGCAACACCTGCTTCAACTGGTTCAACCCGCAAGACATCGCGCGCGGGCAGGGCGAGGCCGCTTCGATCAGGCAGATGATCGCGCATATGATCGGCACGCATGAGATCGACCCGCGGCGGGTCTATGTGACGGGACTGTCCGCCGGCGGCGCGATGGCCTCGGTCATGCTCGCGACCTATCCGGATGTGTTCGCTGCCGGCGCCATCATCGCCGGCCTGCCGTTCGGCGTCGCCACCGATCTGCGCGAAGCGCTGCACACGATGATGCATGGCAGCGCGCTGTCCGCGCCCGAGCTCGGCGGTCTCGTGCGCAACGCGTCCACGCATGGCGGCGCATGGCCGAAGATTTCGGTGTGGCACGGCAGCGCCGACCGCACCGTGCATCCCGGCAACGCCGATGCGATCGTCCGGCAGTGGCTCGACGTGCACGGCCTGCCGCCTGCTGCGATGTCGAAGGCGGATGTCGACGGCCATCCGCGCGAGGTGTGGTGGAACGCCGACGGCGAAACGCTGGTCGAGTCCTACACTATCGCCGACATGGCCCATGGCACGCCGCTCGGGCTTGCCGATAACGACGAGCGCTATGGCGTGGAGGGCGCGTTCCTGATCGAGGCCGGGATCTCCTCGTCCTATCACATCGCGAGCTTCTTCGGCCTGACCGACAAGGTCCGTCAGCCGCATATCGCGCCGACCGGAATTCCGCGCGAGCGCGCCGACACGGTCTCGATGACGGTACCGGTGCCAGCGGCCGAGCCGGAGGTGGCATCGGGCGGCAAGAGCGATCGGCCGCGCAGGCGACGGAGCAAGGGTGTCGATGTCGGCGGCGTCATCACGCGGGCGCTCACCGCCGCGGGGCTGATGAAGTAGCTACATCTCGCCGGTCAGGAACGGATTTGTCATCCGCTCCTGGCCGATGCTCGATCCGGCGCCATGGCCGCAGATGAAGCCGACATCGTCGCCGAGCGGCAGCAGCTTGTCCTTGATCGACTGGATCAGCGTCGGATGGCTGCCCCCGGGCAAGTCGGTGCGTCCGACCGAGCCGGCGAACAGCACGTCGCCGACATGGGCGAAGCGCAGCTCCTTGTTGAAGAACACCACGCTGCCCGGTGAGTGGCCGGGGCAGTGCAGGATGTCGAAGGTGAGATCGCCGATCGAGACCTGATCGCCCTCGTCGAGCCAGCGGTCTGGCCCGAAATTGCGCACCCCGGCCATGCCGAAGCGCGCGCCGCTCGAGACGACATTGTCGAGCAGATATTTGTCGGCGATATGCGGGCCCTCGATCTTGACCTGGAGCGCGTCGCGCAGTTCGGCGGCGCCGCCGACATGGTCGATATGACCGTGGGTCAGCCAGATCTTCTCGACCGTCACGCCGGTCTGCTTGATCGCGGCCTGGATCTTCGGCACGTCGCCGCCCGGGTCGATCACCACGGCCTTCTTGGTGGGCTCGTGCCAGATGATGGTGCAGTTCTGCTCGAACAGCGTCACGGGCACGATGATCGCGCCGGCCTTCGGCTTGGTGTCGGTTGTCTCGTTCATGGGGGCACCATAGGCTTCCGGCAAACGCCGTCAACACGCGCCGGAAATGCGGCCGCCCCGGCGTGTGATCCCAAAACGGACCGTGATAAGGTCACCTCCAGCAGAACAAGTTCGTGAGCAGGCCGGTACGCGGCTGCTCTCGATCATGATTCAAGTCCTCGCAGTCCGGAACTTCATGACCCAGGCTTCCAAATCACCGCTCGGCGGACCCCGGACCACCGCGCGCGCCTTCTTCGTTGCGGACCGCATCAACACGTCGGGCCTCGAGCGCGGCGACGTGCTGGCCACGACGCCGCTGGCGTTTCGCGTCAATGAAAATGGCGTGGCGATCCTGTTCCGCTACGGCGTCGTCGTGCTGATCGGCCTCAATGCGCTGGAGGAGGATGAATTCCTGCGCAGCCTGCAGTCGCGCATGACCGGCCTGTTCACGCGGCGCGAGGAAGAGATCGCAATCATCGAGCTCGCCGCCGAGAAGGAGGATCAGATTCCGCCGGGCGGCCCGATCTATCTGCAAGGCCTCTCGCCGGAGCGGCTGATCCTCGTCGGCGAGGCGTTGGCGAAAAGCGTGGTGCTGGCGCGGCACGAGCGCGAGGTCCGGGCAGTCTTCGATACGACCGAGCCGCTTGCACGAGAGCTCGCCAAGGGCGGCCGCGTCCATCGCGGCCGCGTTGCGATCCTCAAGCACATCGGCAACGCGCTGCTGGTGCGGCATCGCGTGGCCGGGCCGGTCGAGGTGTCGGAGAAGCCCGATATCCTCTGGGACAAGCCGCAGCTCGAGCGCCTCTATGCCCGGCTCGAGGACGAGTATGAATTGAAGGAACGTGCGGAGTCGCTGAACCGCAAGCTCGCGGTCGTCGCCGAAACCGCGCAGGTGCTGACCGACATCATCGACACCGGCCGCTCGCTGCGGCTGGAGCTGATCATCGTCTTCCTGATCCTGTTCGAGGTGCTGATCACCATCTATCAGCTGGCGATGGCCCGGCATTGAACCGGCTATAGCGGCTGAATCCGGCCATCTTTCCGTCCCGAATTGTGCGTCATCCCTGAACCGATCGGCCGCTCCGGGCGCGGAGCGGCCTGGGCCGGGCTGCGAGCTTGGGGGGACGGGATGGATCAGGACAACAGGGACTGGTGGCGACGCGGCATTTTCTATCAGGTCTATCCGCGCTCGTTCGCGGATAGCGACGGTGACGGCGTCGGCGATCTCAAGGGGATCATCACGCGGCTGCCCTATCTGACGCGGCTCGGCGTCGACGCGGTCTGGCTGTCGCCGATCTTCCCGTCGCCGATGGCCGATTTCGGTTACGATATCTCCGATTACACCGGCATCGATCCGCTGTTCGGCACGATGGAGGATTTCGACGCGCTGGTCGCGGCCGCGCACGATTCCGGTCTCAAGCTGATCCTCGATCTGGTGCCGAACCACACATCCGACCAGCATCCCTGGTTCATCGAGGCGAAGAGCTCGCGCGACAATCCCAAGCGAGACTGGTACATCTGGCGCGATCCGGCGCCGGACGGCGGCCCGCCCAACAACTGGCTGTCCGAGTTCGGCGGCAGCGCCTGGGCGTATGACGAGACCTCAGGCCAATACTATTATCACGCCTTCCTCGCGCAGCAGCCCGATCTCAACTGGCGCAATCGCGAGGTCAGGGACGCGATCTACGACGTGATGCGCTTCTGGCTGCGCAAGGGCGTCGACGGTTTTCGCGTCGACGTGATCTGGCACCTGATCAAGGATGCCGACTTCCGCGATAACCCGGCAAACCCGCATTATCGCGAGGGCCGGCCGCCGCACGAGAAGCTGCTGACGCAATATTCGACCGATCAGCTCGAGGTGCACTCCGTCATCACTGAGATGCGCGGCGTCACCGAGGAATTCGACGACCGCGTGCTGATCGGCGAGATCTATCTGCCGCTGCACCGGCTGGTTGCCTATTACGGCAACGATCTGCGCGGCGCGCAGATGCCGTTCAACTTCGCGCTGCTGTCGACCTTGTGGAGTGCGCGTGCGGTCGAGATGATCATCGCCGACTACGAAAAGGCGCTGCCGCCGGGGGCGTGGCCGAACTGGGTGCTCGGCAATCACGACCGGCCGCGGGTGGCGAGCCGGGTGGGGCCGGCGCAGGCGCCGGTCGCCGCGATGCTGCTGCTGACGCTGCGCGGCACGCCGACGCTCTATTACGGCGACGAGATCGGCATGCGCCAGGTTGCGATTGCGCCGGATCAGGTGCGCGATCCCTTTGAGAAGAATGTGCCTGACATCGGCGTCGGCCGCGACGGCTGCCGTACGCCGATGCAATGGAGCGCCGAGTGCCATGCCGGGTTCTCGACCGCCACGCCATGGCTGCCGCTGGCGCAGGATTTTGCCAGCGACAATGTCGCAAGCCTCGAGGCGGAGCCGGCGTCGATCCTCAATCTCTACAAGGCGCTGATCGCGCTGCGGCAAAGACTTCCGCAGCTCATCCATGGCAGCTATGAGCCGGTGGCGGCGCACGGTGACGTGCTGCTCTACCGGCGGCGCAGCACTGACGGCGTCGCCGTGATCGCGCTGAATTTCGGCGCGGCGCCGGCGTCGGTCTCGTCGAGCGCGATCGGCTTCAGCAACGAGGTTCTGCTGTCGACCTTGATGGACCGGCAGGGCGAGAAGGTCGAAGGCGTGCTCGATCTACGCGCCAATGAGGGCGTGATCCTTGGGCCGCATCAGGACGATTGACGCCGCGTGCGGGGCTCGTTGGTATCGATGTCGCTGCGCTTGAGCAGATAATCGAGCCCGCCGACCCGGTACCAGCGATAGCCGTAGGCCTCGATCAGAAGCTTGTGGCGACCGGCATCGTCGGCGCGGCTGTGGTCCTCGGTCAGGAGATTGACGAGGAGATTGCCGGCATCGTCGGGCAGCCCGACGTCGAAGGATATCTCGAGCGGCTTTTCCGCGAAATTGTGCACGAACAGCACCGAGTTGTTACGCCAGTCGTACCGGATGATCAGGATGGCGGGATTTCGGCTTGCGATGACCTTGAAATCTCCCCAGCCGACCTCGGGGACTTCCTTGCGCATCCGGACGATGCGCTCGGTCCAATTCAGCATCGAATTGGGATCGCGCCGTTGCTTGGCCGCGTTGACGTGCTCATAGCCGTACGGTCCATTGTCGATGACGGGCACACATGGCCGATCACTTTCGGTGAAGCCGGCGTGGGGCTCGGTCGACCATTGCATCGGCGTGCGCGCGCAACTGCGTTCGGGCAGGTCGAGATTGTCGCCCATGCCGAGTTCATCGCCGTAGCGGATCACGGGCGTGCCGGGAAGCGTGCACATCACGCTGTAGGCGAGCTCGATGCGTCGGCGGTCGCCGCCCAGCATGGGCGCAAGCCGTCGCCGGATGCCGCGGTCGTAGAGCTGCATGCTCTTGTCGGAACCGAATGCCTCGAACACCGTCTCGCGCTGCGGCTTGGAGAGGCGGCCGAGGTCGAGTTCATCATGATTGCGCAGGAACAAGCCCCATTGTGCGGTCGCGGGCCGTGGCTTGGTCGCCGTCAAGGCCTTCGCCAACGGCTTCGTATCCGCCGACGCCAACGCGTAGAACAGATGCTGATTGACATGGAAGTTGAACATCATGTGCATTCGGTCGCCGTCACGCCCGAAATATTCCATGTCCGTCTCGGGCAATACGTTGGCTTCGGCGAGGATGATCGCGTTGCCCTGGCGCCATTGCAGGAATTCCCGAAACGATCGCAGCATGTCGTACTGCTCGACCGGCTTGCGCCTGGATGCGCCCTTGGTCGCGATCACGAAGGGCACGGCGTCCATGCGGAAGCCCGAGACGCCGAGCTGAATCCAGAACCCCATGATCTTGAGGATCTCGGCCTGCACATGCGGGTTCGATGTGTTGAGGTCCGGCTGGAAATCGTAGAAGCGATGGAAGTACCAGGCGCCGGCTTGCTTGTCGCGCGTCCAGGTCGATTTCTGAACGCCGGGAAACACCATGCCGGTGTTGGCATTGGCAGGCTTCTTGTCCGACCAGACATACCAGTCGCGGTACGGCGAGTCCTTCGAGCTGCGCGCTGATCGAAACCAGGCGTGCTGATCCGAGGTGTGATTGACGACGAGGTCGATGATGACGCGGATGCCGCGTTGCTGGCAACCATGGGTAAATTCAACGAAGTCGCCCAGCGTGCCGTAGCGCGGATCGACGTCGTAATAATCCGAGATGTCGTAGCCGTCGTCCCTGTTGGGCGAAGGCTGAAACGGCATCAGCCAGATCGCGGTGATGCCGAGCCCGTGCAAATAGTCCAGGCGCCGGAGCAGGCCGCTGAAATCACCGATGCCATCGCCGTTGGCATCCATGTAGGTGCCAACCGACAGGCAGTAGATCACTCCGTTCTTGTACCAGAGGTCGTCGATCACCAGGCAATCCTCTCCAGTCCACCCGTGGCGGCGGCCGGGAGGATAAGCGGTGAGGCGGCGACGGGTTCCTGTGGAGCGCCGTCCCGCAAGGGAGCCGGACGACGCTCCGTGCCGGCTGACTACCGCTTGATCTGCGCCTTCAGCGTGTCCTCGACCACGCGATCGAACGATGACGCCTTCGGCGCGCTCCTGCGGTGCTCGGCGACGTATTTGTCGCGCTTGGTGACCAGCGCGGCGAGCTTCTCGTTCAACGCCTTGCGCTGGGTGATCTGCTTGTCGATCTCGGCGCTGCGCGCTTCCGGCTTCATGGCGCGGAGATTGTCCGGCAGATCCTCGTCCCTGACCTTTGCCACATCGTTGCGGCCGGCCGCGACGTCGGCGACCAGGTCACCGTCGCCGGTGACCGCCTCCGACGTCGCCTTGGCGCGCTTGTTGATGAAGCTTGCCATCTCCGACGCGCGGGCCGGCGAAGCCGCGGCGACGCTCGCCAGCTGCTGGGCCTTGGATTCCGTTCGCTTCTGCAGTGCGCGCGGACCGTAGGGAATCACGGTGCCGTTGATCTGGCGCTGCAGGATGATGATGTCCTCGTCGAACGGCGTTTCGATGGTCACGATCTGGCCGCCATCCTGCGGGATCGGGATGAACTCGCCGTTGCCGTTCTGCGCGATATCGCGCCGCACCCGCTCGGTATCCTGAGCGTTGCCGGCGAGCACGGCGTTGACGACGATGTCGCGTTGCTTGGCAACGGCGAGCGTGACCGGGTATTTGGTGTCCTGCGCATAGTCCATGTGCGGCGGGGCGTCGCCGACCAGAAAAACGATGCGTGTGCTGTCGCGGCCTTGCGTCCACTGCATCTTGTTGACGGCGACGTCGAGCGCTTCGTTGACGCTCTCCGGCCAGTCGCCGCCGCCGCGCGCCTTCAATTCCAGCAGATTGCCGTAGAGATCCTGGATGTCGCGCGTCAGCTCGACCTTCCGGGTCACATAGTCGTCGCCGATGTCGCGATAGGCGACGAGGCCCATCCGGATATCGGCGTCGGGATTGGAATCGACGATTGCGGTCGCGATCGACCAGACCTTCCGTTTGGCGCCCTCGATCAATCCGCCCATCGAGCCGGTGGTATCGAGCACGAAGGCGACCTCGACCACCGGCTTGGCGATGGCCGATGACAGTCCGGCTGTTAGTGGCAGGGTTGCGAGAGCGAAGACGAACGAGCGAAGCGTGATGCGTGACCTCATGGGTCTCTCCTGCAGTGGTTTCGTCCCTCGGAACCAGGTTCCATCGGCTTCGCGGTGGCTTGAGGCCGGAATCAAGGCGCCTTCCTCGCGAATTTGCGGCCGATTCCCGCGCTGCCGCGCTCTATCGGCTGGAGCATGATCTTCGCGGAAAACCGGCTTCCACTTTTCCGGATCATGCTCTCGTGGAATCGGCTAATCTTAGCGCAATGGACTCATCCGCCCGCCAGATCGCGCTTGTGCCCGCGCCCGACCGACGCCAGTCGGAGACCGCGCTTGCGATCGCGCGCGGCACGGCGAGGCTTCTGAGATCGCTGGGATTTTCCTGCATCAGCGAATTGCCGCTGCCGTCCGGCCGAAGAGCCGATCTGGTCGCGTTGAACGAGCGCGGCGAGATCTGGATCGTTGAGATCAAGTCGTCGGTCGAGGATCTGCGTGCGGATCAGAAATGGCAGGACTACCGTATGCATTGCGACCGGCTGTTCTTCGCCTTCACGCAGGATCTGCCGTGCGAGATCTTCCCGGAGGACACCGGTTTGATCATCGCCGACGCCTATGGCGCGCATCTGCATTGCGAGGCGCCGGAGCATCGCCTGCCGGCGGCCACGCGCAAGGCGATGACGGTGCGCTTTGCCATGGCCGCGGCGCAGCGCATCAACCGCCTGGTCGATCCGCAGGGGCACGGCGAGTTTTAGAGCGAGCACGCGATCTTAACCCGTCATCCCCGCGCAAAGGCCTCGCCTTTGTCGCTGGAGGCGCGAGCGGAGCGAGCCTCGAAGGATGGTTCGGCCCGGCTGATGGGGAGCGAAGCGAAACCCATCACTTGTCGCCGCCGCGTGAAGTTGGTGGGTTTCGCTTCGCTTCGCTCTACCCACCCTCATATGGGGATTTGTGAGTCAAGGTTCTCTCCGGGTCTGGGTCAGGTTTTTGTGGTGAGAGGGCGGCGCGCGGAGCCATGCGAAGCGCAGCGCGACGATCGGGCAGCATGCGAGGAATGGCTTCCGAAGATTTTTGCAGCTCACTGCATCACCTCATATCCGGTCGGATTGCTTGATCCGTACCCACCTTCCGCATGCTTGCGGCGAGGAAGCCTGGCGAGGATGAGACCCATCTACGAAACGGCGTTTGAGCCCTAGGATGGCACGGTCATCATCCATCTCGCACGGAGCGCGGCGAAGCCGCGATGCGTAGCGACGTGGCTTGTTTTATGCCTTCATGGTTGCCTGCTCCGGAATGAGGCCAGTGGTGAGGTAGCGCCACAGCGCCACGATCAGCTTGCGCGCCAGGGCGACGATGGCGATGCGTTTGGTGCGCTTGCCGGCGTTGGCGGTGCGGGTGCGGAACCAGCGGCTGAGCGCGCTGTCGCTCTGGTGGCGGAGCCAGAGCCACGCCAGCTCGATCGCCTTCTGGCGCGCCCGCCGATTGCCGGCTTTGCTGATACCCTGCTCGCGATCGATGCCGCCGCTCTTCCAGGGACTGGGGGTCAATCCGCAATAGCTGGCGACCTCGCGCCGGTTACGGAAGTCCTTGTAGAACAGCTCGTCCACCAGCGTCGCGGTGAAGGCCGGGCCGAGCGCCTTGAGCCGCTGCAAGCTCGATCGCCGCTCTGCCATCGGCGCAGGAACGGGACAGGCTTGCGCAGCCTGCGCCTGCTCCAGCGCCGCAATCTGCTCGCGCACCATGGTCAATCGCGCGTGCTCGCGCTTCACCTCAGCCAACAGGTGAGGCGGCAGCGGTTGGCTTTGCCAATCCCGCTGCTGCTCCAGAAAGGTGAGCCAGTTCGCTCGCCGCGGGTTGCCGACCGCCACGCCCAACAGACGCAGCAGCGCCTTGATCCGGTTGCTATGGGCCGTTTGCTCCTTGACCAGACGATCGCGTTCGCGGCTGGCGCGCCGAGCATCCTCTTCGGCCACGCTCGGGACACGGACGATCCGGACCACCCGTGGCTCGCCCCGCAGATAGGCCATCAACGTGCGCAGCATGAGCTCGCCGTCGATCCGGTCCGTCTTCGCCCGCCGCGACCGCTGCTCCACCGCAATGCTGGCCGCATCAAACACGAAATTGGTGATCCCGGCCGCTTCCAAGAGCCGGTGCAGCCAAAAACCATCATAGCCGGCCTCGTAGCAACTCACCACACGCGGCGCCGACCCTAGCTTCTCGGCCGCCCGCGCCTTGACCTTCTCGACCAAGGCCAACAGCCCCGACGTGATCGCCTCCCTCGAGCTTGTGGCGCGAGATCCGGTCACGATCCGGACTGTGTAGCGTCACCAACCAAGTCTTCTGGCTGAGTTCGATCGCAACGAAAATTGTGCCACAATCGCCGGCGGTGGGCGTGCCTACGGTCGATGCTTGCATTTGACTTCTCCGATGGTTCGAGTGTGCAAACCCAAACCTATCGGAAAGGCCACGCTCACCGCCCCATGGAATCTACGAAGCGACGAAAAGCAAATGGCCGGGACGTGCCCGGCCATCGCGAAAACAAATGAAGCGTCGCTTAGCGCGGGGCGCGCTTGGCGAGGATGCGCTGCAAGGTACGGCGGTGCATGTTGAGACGGCGCGCGGTCTCCGAGACGTTGCGGTTGCACATCTCGTAGATGCGCTGGATGTGCTCCCAGCGCACGCGGTCCGCCGACATCGGATTGGCCGGCAGCTCGGACTTCTCGGTGCCGGTCGCGAGCAGCGCGGCGACGACGTCATCGGCGTCGGCGGGCTTCGAGAGATAATCGATGGCGCCCATCTTCACCGCGGTGACGGCGGTGGCGATGTTGCCGTAGCCGGTCAGCACGATCGCGCGCGCCTCGGGGCGCTTGCGCTTCAACGCCGAAACGACGTCGAGGCCGTTGCCGTCGCCGAGGCGGAGGTCGACGACCGCGAAAGCGGGCGCGGCGCGGCCGATCTCGGCGAGACCATCAGATACCGTGTCGCATGACTTCACCGCGAAACCCCGCGTCTCCATCGCGCGCGACAGACGTTCCAGGAACGGCTTGTCGTCCTCGACGATGAGGAGCGAGCGGTCGGCATGGTCATTCAGTTCAGTGATGGCGTTCACGGTCCATTTTTCCCTGTGGCAGACACCAACAATATGGGGTTCTACCGTGGCGCTGCCAAGGCAGCCGAAAGTCGCGTGCTTGTCTGGAGAGAACAATGCATCCGTAATGCCAGAGTTGCGATTAAGAATCGTTCTCAGGATTCGGTTTCGTCGCCCGGCGCGGCTTCCTCGAAGCGCTCGCGCGGCCAGACGATCTGCACCACGGCGCCGTGATCGGGAAAGGTGCGATTGGTAAACGACACCTTGGCGCCGGTACGTTCCAGCAGCGTCCTTGCGATGAAAACGCCCAGACCGAGGCCCCCACGTGGGTTTTGGGCCTCATCCGCACCCCGGCGGCGCGACAGATACGGCTCGCCGATCCGCTTCAGCATGTCGGGCGCGATGCCCGGACCGTCGTCGGAGACGACGACCTCAACGGTCTCGGCGTTCCACCACGCGTTCACCTCGACAGTCTGGTGCGCGAAATCGACCGCATTTTCGAGAATGTTTCCGACGCCATAAAGGATCGCCGGATTGCGCGCGGCGACCGGTTCAGGCGTTGCTGCGACAGCAAGCCGCACCTTGATGTTGATGCCGAAATCGCGATGCGGCGCCACCGCCTCCTCGATCAGGGTCGACAGCTTCATGGTGTCGAACGGCGCACCGCTCGATGACAATTGCGCGATCTTGCTCAGGATGTCGCGGCAGCGCTGCGCCTGCTCGCGCAGGGTCTTGAGGTCGCCGGCGATCGCCTGGTCATGCACCGTCTTCTCGAGCTCGCGCGAGATCAGGAAGATCGTCGACAGCGGCGTGCCGAGTTCGTGCGCGGCAGCGGCGGCGAGGCCGTCGAGCTGGGTCAGATGCTGCTCGCGCGTCAGCACCAGTTCGGTCGCCGCGAGCGCGTCGGAGAGCTGGCGCGCCTCCTCGGTCACCTGGAATGCGTAAAGGCTGGTGACACCGATCGCGAGCAGGATCGAAAGCCAGACGCCGATCAGATAGATCGGCGGCAGCACCAAGGGATCGTCGGCATCCCAGGGCAGCGGCAGATGGTAGAAGAACAGCGCCGAGGCGCAGGCGACCGCAAGGCAGCCGAGCGCGATCGTCAGCCGGATCGGCAGCACGGTGGCCGAGATCAGGACCGGCGCCAGGAACAGGAACGAGAACGGGTTCTGCAATCCGCCGGTGAAGTACAGGAGGCCGCCGAGCTCGACGATGTTGAACGCGAGCAGGGCCGCGGCATAGGCCGGCTCCAGCCGCTGCATCGGGTTGAAGGCGATCTGCAGCGCCAGATTGAGCAGCGCCGAGAACGTCACGATGGTGACGCATGGGACGATCGGAACGTCGAATTCCAGTCCCTGCGCGACGATGAAGATGGCGACGAGCTGGCCGAGCGCGGCGAGCCAGCGCAGCCGCAGGATCGTATCCAGGCGGACATAGCGGCGGGGTTGGCGGAAATCGGAAGCGACGTCGGTCATGCCGGGACCTTAGCTGTGCCGCGGGCGGCGCACAAATTCGCGACTTAGCGCAACGATGCAGGGCAAGCCTTGCGCTTATTGTCGCAATGGCTCAATGACGGCCATATGCAACAGGTCGGGACAGGTCAGGCGCAAACGCCGGCGGTCGATCAGGGCGGATCGGCCGCGATCGACGTCGCGCATCTGGTCAAGGTCTACAAGACCACCCGCGCGGTCGACGACATCTCGTTCCGCATCGCGCGCGGCAGCATCACCGGCCTGCTCGGCGGCAACGGAGCCGGCAAGACCACGACGATCGCGATGATCATGGGTTTGGTGCTGCCGACCTCGGGCAGCGTCGAGGTGCTCGGTGCACGAATCCCCGAGCAGCGCTACGACGTGCTCGGCCGGATGAACTTCGAAAGCCCCTATGTCGACATGCCGATGCGGCTCACGGTGCGGCAGAACCTGACCATTTTCGGCCGCCTCTATGCCGTGCAGCATTTGCGTGAGCGGATCGACCAGCTTGCCGACGATCTCGATCTCAAGGAATTCCTCGACCGCTCCAACGGCAAGCTCTCCGCCGGGCAGAAGACCCGCGTCGCGCTGGCGAAGGCGCTGATCAACGAACCGGACCTCTTGCTGCTCGACGAGCCGACCGCCTCGCTCGACCCGGATACCGCCGACTGGGTGCGGCAGCATCTCGAGACCTATCGCAAGACCCATAACGCGACCATCCTGCTGGCGTCACACAACATGCTGGAGGTCGAGCGCCTTTGCGACCGCGTCATCATCATGAAGCGCGGCAAGATCGAGGACGACGACAGCCCCGAGCGGATCATGGCGCGCTACAACCGCGACACGCTGGAAGAGGTGTTTCTCGACGTGGCGCGCGGCCGGCTGCGCGAGGGCGCGCCAGAGGGCACACCATGAGTGAACTCGTCAGCCAGCACCAGCACGCCATTTCACTGCAACGCATCAACGCGATGGTGCTGCGCTATTGGTATCTCCTGATGTCGTCATGGCCGCGGCTCCTGGAGCTGGTCTACTGGCCGGCGTTGCAGATCATCACCTGGGGCTTCCTGCAGAATTACATCTCGCAGGCATCCGGCTTCTTCGCCAAGGCGGGCGGCACGCTGATCGGCGCCGTGATCCTGTGGGACATCCTGTTCCGGGGGCAGCTCGGCTTCTCGATCTCGTTCCTGGAAGAGATGTGGGCGCGCAACCTCGGCAACCTGATGATGAGCCCGCTGAAGCCGATCGAATTCCTGCTCTCGCTGATGATCATGAGCCTGATCCGGCTCGCCATCGGCGTGATCCCGATGACGCTGCTGGCGCTGTTCTTTTTCGGCTTCAACTTCTACGCCATCGGGCTGCCGCTGATCGCGTTCTTCTGCAATCTGATCTTCACGAGCTGGTCGGTCGGCGTGTTCGCCTCCGGCCTCGTGCTGCGCAACGGGTTAGGGGCGGAAAGCATCGTCTGGACATTGATGTTCGCGGTGATGCCGCTCGCCTGCATCTACTATCCGGTCGAGGTGCTGCCGGCCTGGCTGCAAGCTGTCGCCTGGACGTTGCCGCCGACCTATGTGTTCGAAGGCATGCGCTCGCTGCTGATCGATCACGTCTTCCGCGCCGACCTGATGGCGTGGGCGCTGGTCATCAACGCGGTCCTGTTCGCTGCCTCTTTTGCGATCTTCCTTGCCCTTTTGCAGAGCGCCAAGCGCAACGGGTCGCTGCTCGGCGGTGGTGAATAAATGTCACTTTCCCGTGGATTCTCGGCCTTTTAACCCGATATCGCCCCCAGATTCGGCTCGCGGCGCATTGACGCATTGTTACGCATTGGTCAGTATGCTGCGGCGCAAAACAGGGGTCTGAAAATACTATGCCCATCGGTGAATTTGGCGGTGCCCCGCCACTAGCGGCGGAAGGCAGCCCGGCACTCACGACGCCGTTGTACTGGATGTACGAGATGGCGCATGCGTCGCTCAATCCGGTGCGCGCGGTGACCGACGCCACCAAGATCCTGTTTCAGAACCCGCTCAATCCGTGGACGCACACCGAGTTCGGCAAGTCGATCGCCGCCGGCTGTGAGCTGTTCGAGCGCACCACGCGCCGCTACGGCAAGCCGGAATGGAACCTGCCGACAACCGAAGTCAACGGCATCCGTACCCCGGTCGAGGTTCGCTCGATCTGGGAAAAGCCGTTCTGCCGTCTGCTGCATTTCGATCGCAAGCTGACCCGTCCGCTGCGCTCGCCGCAGCCGCGCGTGCTGATCGTGGCGCCGATGTCGGGCCACTATGCGACGCTGCTGCGCGGCACGGTCGAGGCGTTCCTGCCGACGCATGAGGTCTACATCACCGACTGGGCCGATGCGCGCATGGTGCCGCTCGCGGCCGGCCGGTTCGATCTCGAGGACTATGTCGACTACCTGATCGAGATGCTGCACGCGCTCGGCGGCAACATGCACGTCATCGCGGTGTGCCAGCCGTCGGTGCCTGTCGTGGCGGCCGTTTCGGTGATGGAAGCCAACAACGACCCGTTCGTGCCGCTGTCGATGACGCTGATGGGCGGGCCGATCGACACCAGGCGCAATCCGACCGCGGTCAACAACCTCGCGGAAGAGCGCAGCATCGAGTGGTTCCGCAATAATGTCATCACCAAGGTGCCGTTCCCGCATCCGGGCGTGATGCGCGACGTCTATCCGGGCTTCCTGCAGCTCAACGGCTTCATCAGCATGAACCTCGACCGGCACATGGACGCGCACAAGGCGCTGTTCGCCAATCTGGTCAAGGGTGACGGCGATCTCGTCGACAAGCACCGCGAATTCTATGACGAGTATCTCGCGGTGATGGACCTCACCGCCGAATATTACCTGCAGACCGTCGACCTCGTTTTCGTCAAGCACGCGCTGCCGAAGGGCGAGATGACCCATCGCGGCAAGCCGGTCGATCCGTCGAAGATCCGCCGCGTCGCGCTGATGACGGTCGAAGGCGAGAAGGACGACATCTCAGGTCTTGGCCAAACCGAGGCGACGCACGCGCTCTGCACCGCGATCCCGAACCATCGCCGGGTGCATTACGTGCAGAAGGGCGTCGGGCACTATGGCGTGTTCAACGGCTCGCGTTTCCGGTCCGAAATCGTGCCGCGAATCTCCGATTTCATGGTTTCGGCGGCCAATACCCGGCTTTCCCTGGTCGCTGCAGCCGAATAGGTATCGCCTCGGCCGCGATTTTCGCGGTCGCACAAGTCACTGATTTAACTAAAAGAATCTCAAATCAGACCAGGCTCAAGGGGTGAATATAATTTCACTCTTTGGGCCTTTTTTGTAACCTTGATTCATCGGAAAAACTCCGGTTCCAGCCCCTGCCTGTAGAGGTCAATTAACGTCCAGCCCCTGTATATTGGGCAAATGATTTGTTTTTGCGCCGAGCGCTTTCCCTGGCGGCGGATATGGCAAAGTTCGGGCGAACTCCTGCTCCCCGGACTCTCAGAAATGGCTACTCGCGCGCTCCTCTATCGGCGGCCTGCCGAACCCGCGACCGTATTGGTCAGACACGGCTCCCAGTTCTTCACTGTCAGGTTGCGCCGGCACAGGCGCGCGCGCCGCTACACACTCAGGATACATCCGACCGATCGTGAAGCGATCCTGACGATGCCGCCGCGCGGCACGATTCCGGAAGCCAAGGACTTCGCCAATCTCCATGGCGGCTGGATCGCCGCCCGTCTCGGCCGTCTGCCGAAGGCGGCGCCGTTCCAGCCCGGCACCGTGGTGCCGTTGCGCGGCGTGCCGCATCGCCTGGTGCACCGCTCGGGCGAGCGCGGCACGGTGTGGACCGAGACGCGCGACAGCGGCGAGAAGATCATTTGCGTCGCCGGCGGCGTCGAGCACATGGATCGCCGCGTGCACGACTTCCTCAAGCGCGAGGCGCGCAAGGACCTGCAGAAGGCGGCGCAGCTTCATGCCGCGGAACTCGGCGTGCGGGTACGCCGGATCTCGATCCGCGATCAGTCGAGCCGCTGGGGCTCGTGCACCTCGGCGGGTTCGCTGTCGTTCTCGTGGCGGCTGATCCTGGCGCCGCCCTTCGTGCTCGATTACCTCGCCGCGCATGAGGTCGCCCATCTCGTCGAGATGAACCACTCGGCGCGGTTCTGGCGGGTGGTCGACAAGGTCTGCGCGTCGGTGACGCGCGCCAAGCACTGGCTCGATACCTACGGCAACGACCTGCACCGCTACGGGATTCAGGAGTAGGGCGCAGCAGCGCCGGTCTACCGAACCTACGCACTGTCTTCGCCGCCCCCTATCATCGCCCGCGAAAGCGGGCGATCCAGTATTCCGGAGGCATTCGTGTTCAACCGATAGGCCACGGCGTACTGGATCCCCCGCATGCCCGGGGGATCACGGCTTGAACATAAATGAAAGGCGCGGTGCGTAGCCCGGATGGAGCGCAGCGCAATCCGGGGCAGCTCTCATTGGTGGGGTGACTGGTCCCGGATTTCGCTTCGCTTCATCCGGGCTACGAATTGATCTGATTGTCGGACTAAAGCGCGATGAGTTAGGTTGAATCGTCATCGCGCCTTAGCTCTTTGTTTGAGCATGATCTTTTCGGAAAATCGCTTCGCACTTTTCCGGATCATGCTTTAGCGCCTACCGAAACAACCGATCCGCCAGCCAGCCGTCAAGTCCAGCCGCAGCCTCGGGCCGCGCGTTCGGGTTGGGTGGCGCCGAGGCGCGGGCCGGCGTCGGCGGGGGCGGGCGATAATAGCTGCCGCCGGATGGTACCGGCGCGGGCGGCTGCGATGCCTGCATCGGCGGCTGAATCTGCATCGGTCCCGCCGGCGCTGCCGGCGCGGTGACCTGTGACGAGATCTGCATCAGGTTCGCTGGTCCCCAACTGCCTTGCGAGTTCGGGATCGCGGCGACCGGCACGCCCTGATGCGCCGCCTTCATGAAACGGGTCCATACTTCCACCGGCAGGCCGCCACCGGTCGCCTTCTTGGTCGGTGAATTGTCGTCATTGCCGAGCCACACGCCGGTGACGAGCTTGGCGGTGTAGCCGATGAACCAGGCGTCGCGATAATCCTGGCTGGTGCCGGTCTTGCCTGCGGCGGTCCAGCCCGGGATCTCCGCCTTGCGCGCGGTGCCGGAGATCAGCGTCTCGCGCATCATGCTGTTCATCATCGAATCGTAGCGCGGCTCGATCACCTGGTTGGGCGGATCGGTCGGACGGTCATAGAGCAGCTTGCCCGAGCTGGTCTTGATCTTGGTCACCACATGCGGCGAGATGGCGTAGCCGCCATTGGCGAACGGCGCATAGGCGCCAACCAGCTCGATCACGGAAACTTCCGAGGTGCCGAGCGCGATCGAGACGTTGGGCTCCAGCTTGGAGGAGATGCCGAGCCGGTGCGCGGTGCGCACCACGTTCTTGGCGCCGACCTCGACGCCGAGCCGCACCGCGACCGTGTTCAGCGACATCGCCAGCGCTTGGGTCAATGTCACCGAGCCGAAATATTCGTGGGTGTAGTTCTCCGGCTTCCAGCCCTTGATGTCGAGCGGCGCGTCGGTGCGGATGGTGTCCGGCGTCAGTCCTGCTTCGACCGCGGTGAGATAGACGAACGGCTTGAACGCCGAGCCCGGCTGCCGCTTCGCGGTGACCGCGCGATTGTACTGGCTCTCCGAGTAGTTCCGGCCGCCGACCATGGCGCGCACCGCGCCGTCCGGCGTCATCGCCACCAGCGCGCCCTGGCTGACATTGAACTTCACGCTCTTGGCGGCGAGCTCATCGATGATGGCGGCTTCGGCGACGTTCTGCAGCTTCGGATCGATCGTGGTCTGCACCACGATGTCCTGGTCGATCTGGCCGACCAAATCGTCGAGCACTTCGCCGATCCAGTCGGCGACATAGTTCACGGTGCCGGCGCCGGCCGGCTTCACCGCAATCGAGGGCTGGCCGATCGAAGCCTTGGCCTGTGTCTCTGTGATGAACTTGGCATCGGCCATCGCCGCCAGCACGACCTGCGCGCGCTGCTCGGCGCCTTCCGGGTTACGGTTTGGCGCCAGCCGCGACGGCGACTTGACGAGGCCGGCCAGCATCGCGGCTTCCGGCAGCGTGACGCTCTTCGCCGACTTGCCGAAATAGCGCTGCGCTGCGGCCTCGACGCCATAGGCGCCGGACCCGAAATAGACCCGGTTGAGATAGAGCTCGAGGATCTCGTTCTTGGAATGCTTGCGCTCCAGCCAGAGCGCGAGCTCGGCCTCCTGCAGCTTGCGCTGCATGGTGCGCTCCTGGGTCAGGAACAGGTTCTTGGCGAGCTGCTGGGTCAGCGTCGAGCCGCCCTGCGAGACGCCGCGGTGCAGCAGGTTGGTCACCGCCGCGCGCAGGATGCCGACCGGGTCGACGCCGTAATGCGAATAGAAGCGGCGGTCCTCGATCGCGATGAAGGCCTTCGGCAGATAGGGCGGCAGATCCTTCAATGCGATGTTGGCGCCGGCCATTTCGCCGCGCTGCGCCAGCACGCTGCCGTCGATGCCGACGATCTGGATCGTCGGCGGGCGCTTGGGAATCTCCAGCGACTGGATCGGCGGCAGATGCGCGCCGACCCACACCACGACACCGATCACCGCAATGCCGGCCCACAGGCCGAGCACCGCGGTCCAATAGAACAGGCGGCCGATGCCGAAGCCCCGCGACTTGCTGCGCCGCTTGCTGCCGCCGCGCGACGGGCGCGGTTTCTCGCTACCGGAATCGCCGCCCCTGTCGCTGCCCTTGTCGCTGCTTTTGGGTTTGGACTTCGCGGGCTTGTCGTCGCCGCCGCCGGGAATGCGGTCGGAGGGCGACAGTCTGAGGTCGGCAAGCGCGGCCGGCAGCCCGAACAGCGGCTCCTTGCGCGCACCGCCTTTTTTACGTCCCCACGCCATCCGCAACGCTCACACCCTAACAGGGCGCACGCTAGCGTTCCCGGTTTAAGGGGCGGTTACGCAAAGCTTAACGGGGGATTAGGAGGTGAGGCAGCGCGTGCTACATAGAGACGGAACAAGAAAACGAAGGAGCACCGCATGGGCCATATCGATCCGACCAAGGACGTCTTCGCGCAATTTCGGGACAACAACCGGCCGGGCCCGATCCACATGCTCAACCTGGTGCGCCTGCGCGAATGGGCCGCCTATCCCGACGGCCGCAAGGCCACCGGCGCCGAGGCTTATGCGGCCTATGGCCGCGAGAGCGGGCCGGTGTTCGAACGGCTCGGCGGCCGCATCGTCTGGCAAGGTCGCTTCGAGCTGATGCTGATCGGTCCGCAGGAGGAGCGCTGGGATCACTGCTTCATCGCGGAATATCCAAGCGTCGCCGCCTTCGTCGAGATGATCCGCGATCCGGTCTATCGTGAGGCCGTGAAGCACCGCCAGGCCGCGGTGGACGATTCGCGCCTGATCCGCCATGCCGTGCTGCCGGTAGGCAAGAATTTCGGCGAGATTCCGGAGTGACGATGTCGGCCGTCGGCCGATATCGTCATGCGCGGGCTTGACCCGCGCATCCATCAGAGAAGAGCCTTCTCAATTTGATGGATTGCCGGGTCAGGCCCGGCAATGACGAGCTCCAAAACAAATCGGCGGCCCGGAGGCCGCCGATTGCATTTCATACCCGCGCGAACCGACTAGCCCGCCGGGCCGGCGTCCTCGAGGATCGGGCCGAACAGCTCCCAGCGCTCGCCGTTGAAGCGCATCATCTGCAGCTGCTTGTTGACGCGATAGTCGTTCGGCGCGGTGTTGCCCTTGATGCCGGGCAGCGCCATGTCGAGTTCGACATTCTTCAGGTTGGTCGCCTGCTTCAGCACGTTGTCGCGGGTCAGGTCGTCGCCGCACTGCTTCAGCACATGCACCATCAACTGCGCGGTCGAGTAGCCATAGGTGTTGAAGTTCGAGTTCTTGTCGCCGTCGGGATAGTACTTGGCCATGAAGTCGAAATAGCGCTTCATGCCCGGATCGTCCTTCCACTGCGGATCGGCGGGATCCTTGCCGTAATTGGTGCTGATCAGGCCCTTGGAGGCTTCCAGGCCCGCCGGCTGCAGCACGGCGCCGACCGAGGTCGCGTTGATATCGACGATGTGGATCGGGTGCCAGCCGAGCTCTGCGATCTTCTTGATCGCCTGCGCCGCCTGCTTCGGCGTCGAGGCCGAGAAGAACAGGTCGGCGCCGGCGTCCTTGATCTTGATCACCTGGGAATCGATGGTCGGGTCGGAGACCTCGTAGGAGGCTTCGGCCACGATCATCTTGGCGGCCTTGTCGCCGAGGCCGGCCTTGATGCCGTTCAGATAATCCTTGCCGAGGTCGTCGTTCTGATAGAGCACGCCGATCTTGGCGTTGGGATGCTCCTTCAGGATGTACTGGCCATAGATGCGGCCTTCGACGAAGTAGTTCGGGTTGAAGCCGAGCGTCCAGGGGAAGTTCTTCGGGTCGGTGAACTTCGAGGCGCCGGTGGCGGCAAACAGCTGCGGAACCTTCTTGGCGTTGAGATATTTCTGCACGGCGGCGTTCGACGGCGTGCCGACGATCTGGAAGGTCAAGAGCACCTCGTCGCTCTCGACGAGCTTGCGCACCTGCTCGACGGCCTTCGGCGGCGAATAGGCGTCGTCATACTGGATCAGGTTGATCTTGCGGCCGTTGATGCCGCCCTGATCGTTGATCATCTTGAAGTAGGCCGCCTGCGTCTTGCCGATCGAGGCATAGGCGGAGGCCGGTCCGGAGAAGGGGACGGTCTGGCCGATCTTGATCTCGGTGTCGCTCGCGCCGGGATCGTACTTCTTCTGCGCAAAGGCCGACGTTGCAGACAGCGCGATCGCGAGCGCCGTTCCCGTGACCAGGTGGAAAATCCCGTTCCTCATAGTGCTGTTTCCCTCACGTGACTGATGGTTGGCCGATGATCTTGTCCGCGGGATCAAGGTCCCGCGGTCGCCATCGCTGGGCCGGGATACTGGAGGAACCGTTGTTGCAACGCAAGACGAACGCTGCCGAAAAGGTGAGCGATTTCAGTCAACCAAAGTAGGGGGCGATGCGAAACAATAAAGCCCGTCGGCCACATCGCTCGGTCGGCAGGGCGGTGATGGTAATCGGATGAACAAAGTAGAAGTTTGCCGAGAGCTTCGTTCCCGGCTCCACTTTGCCGTCCTGCTGGCAGCAACAAACTCAGCGTCGTCCCGGCGAAGGCCGGGACCCATTACCACGACTGTCGATTGCCTTGCGACGCTTGAACGACGAATCCCATCTCCAACACAAGCCGCGGCGTATGGGTCCCGGCCTTCGCCGGGACGACAGTGTACTTGAGATGCGCGACCTCGATCACGTCACGTCGGCGCGGCGAACTGGCTAGCCCGCCGGGCCGGTGTCCTCGATGATCGGGCCGAACAGCTCCCAGCGCTCGCCGTTGAACTTCATCATCTGCATCTGCTTGTTGATGCGGTAGTCGTTCGGTCCCGTCGTGATCGACATGCCCGGCAGCGCAAGGCTCGGCACGAACTTCTTCAGGCTGGTCACCTGCTTCATCAGGTTGTCGCGGGTGAGGTCGTCGCCGCACTGCTTGAGCACCTGGATCAGCAGCTCGGCCGTCGAGTAGCCGTAGGTGTTGACGGTGTTGAGCTTGTCGCCTTCCGGATAATACTTGTCCATGAAGGCGAAGTAGGCCTTCACGCCGGGATCGTCCTTCCACTGCGGGTCGGCGGGATCCTTGCCGTAATTGGTCGAGATGATGCCCTTGGAGATGTCGAGGCCGGCCGGCTTCAGCGTCGCCGACACCGGGCTCGCATTGATGTCGAGGATGTGCACCGGGTTCCAGTTGAGATCGGCGATCTTGCGGATCGCCTGCGCGGCGAATTTCGGTGTCGAGGCGTCATAGACCAGATCGACCCCGGCGGCCTTCAGCTTCACGATCTGGGAATCGACCGTCGGGTCGGTCAGCTCGTAGGACACCTCGGTGACGATCATGCTCGCGGCCTTGTCGCCGAGCCCGCTCTTCAGGCCGGTGATGTAGTCGCGGCCGAGATCGTCGTTCTGGTAGAAGATGCCGATCTTGGCGTTCGGGTGATTGGCCAGGATGTATTTGGCGTAGATGCGCCCCTCGGACTGGTAATTCGGGTTGAACGCGATCGTCCATGGCGCGTTCTGCGGGTCGGAGAAGCGCGAGGCGCCGGTGGAGGCGAGCAGCTGCGGCACCTTCCTGGCATTCAGATATTTCTGCACGGCGGCATTCGACGGCGTGCCGATGATCTGGAACGTGAACAGCACCTCGTCTCCCTCGACGAGCTTGCGTACCTGCTCGACCGCTTTCGGCGGCGAATAGGCGTCGTCATACTGGATCAGGTTCAGCTTGCGGCCGTTGATGCCGCCCTGATCGTTGATCATCTTCATATAGGCCGCCTGGGTCTTGCCGATGCCGGCATAGGCGGATGCGGGGCCGGAGAACGGCACGGTCTGGCCGATCTTGATCTCGGTGTCGGTCGCGCCGATGTCGTATTTCTTCTGCGCGGTGGCCGATGTAACCGACAACGCGATCGCAAGCGCCGTCGCAGCGAGCAATTGCACGCTTCTCATGTCCGTGACCTCCCTGTTGCCGGTGATCTTGTCCGCAAGCTCAGGCCGGCGGATGTCACCGTTGCACGGGATGATGGAGGAACGGCCGGGCCATTGCAAGACGATGCACCCTGCGCGCGATGTCGCGTTTGAGCATGATCCGGAAAGCGTGAAGCGGTTTTCCGAGTGGATCATGCTCAAGAAAACAAAAGCGCGCCCGCGCTTTAGGCCAGCCAGAGCTGGATCAGCGCCAACGCAGCGGGAGCCGCCTGCACATAAAGAATGCGGCGGCTGACGGTGGCGGCGCCATAGGCACCGGCGACGATCACGCAGAGCAGGAAAAATGTCTTGATCTGGAACGCGAAGGCCGGATTGCCATGTATGAGGCCCCAGATCAGTCCGGCGGCGAGGAAGCCGTTATAGAGCCCCTGATTGGCGGCGAGCACCGCAGAATCGTTTGCCTTCTCGATCGAGTTGCGAAACGTCTTCAGCCCGAGCGGTTTGGTCCACAGAAACATCTCGAGCACAAGGAAATAGACGTGCAGCATGGCCACCACCGCGACCAGAACATTGCCAAGCAACAGCATATTGCGGCCCCCCGGAGCTTCGGTCCTGATTGAATCAAGAAACGAAGCTCAAGATTCTTGTTTTGGTGCGTTTTCTTCACGCGAACCGGTGTCCGCTTCGCTCGAAAACGCTCCTTACCGGAATTCGGGTGGACGCTAGCATGCGGGCGGTGAATTGTATGCCGACCGATCTGCTTGCCCGAGATATGACAATGGCCGACCGCAGGACTCCACAGACCTTCGACCTCGACCGCCTCAAGACCCCGATCGGCACCGCGCTGCTGGTGACCGATGACGACGGCGTGCTGCGCGCGCTCGACTGGGGCGACTATGAAGCGCGCATGCTCGACCTGCTGCGGCTGCATTATGGCGCCGTGACGCTGCGGGACGGCCACGCGCCGGCTGCGATGCGCAAGGCGGTCGGTGATTACTTCAAGGGCGATCGCGATCGTCTCACCGATGTCGAATGGCGCGTCGCCGGCACGCCGTTCCAGCAGAAGGTCTGGCACGCGCTGCCGAACATTCCACACGGCACCACCATGAGCTACGGCGCGCTGGCGGCGAAGCTGAACGCGCCGAATGCGATGCGCGCGGTCGGCCATGCCAACGGCTCCAATCCGATCAGCGTCGTCGTGCCCTGCCACCGCCTGATTGGCGCCAACGGCTCACTGGTCAAATATGGCGGCGGGCTGGAGCGCAAGCGCTGGCTGCTGCGCCACGAAGGCGTGGAGGTCTAGGCGGTGTGGACTCTAGGGATTCCCTTTTGAGGCCAAATCAGATTCAAGGCTTCTTTTGGGAGGCGGCCTTGGGTGTGATGGATCGTTTGGTGTTGAGCGACGCGGCTTGGGAGCGCATGGCGCCGCTCATCATTGGCCGGCCCGACCAGAAAGGTTCGACCGGACGCGACAACCGGATGTTCGTGGAAGGGGTGCTCTGGATCGTTCGCACGGGCTCTCCCTGGCGTGATCTTCCGGAGGCGTTTGGGGATTGGAACAGCGTGTTCCGGCGCTTCAGTCGATGGAGCACCAAGGGTGTCTGGTTGCGGATCTTCGAGGCGATGTCCGATGATCCGGACTTCGAATATTTGATCGTCGATTCCACCATCGTCCGGGCGCATCAGCACGCCGCCGGGGCAAAAAAAGGGGGTCTGAAGATCAAGCGATCGGGCGCTCGCGCGGCGGCTTGAGCACCAAGATACATATGGCCGTTCGAGGTTTGGGATGTCCCGTGCGGTTCACCCTCACCGCAGGCCAGAAGGGCGATGCCCCGCAAGCCGCCACGTTGATCGAGGGATTGCCCGCCGAGGTCGTCATGGCCGATGCAGCCTATGACGCCGATCATTTGCGCCAGGCCATCGCAGCCAAAGGCGCGATCGCCGTCATCCCCAACAACCCCTCGCGAGCCCTCAAACATCCGCTCGACAAGCATCTCTATGCCCAGCGCCACCTCGTGGAATGCTGCTTCAGCAAGCTCAAGCAGTTCCGTCGCGTCGCAACCCGCTTCGAAAAGACCGCCCGAAATTACCGAGCCATCGTCACGCTCGCTGCAATCGTCCTATGGATGCGATAAGTGTCAACACCACCTAGAGCATGATCCGGAAAGGTGCGGAGCGGTTTTCCGAAAAGATCATGATCAAACAAAGAGCTAAAGCGCGATGACGATTCGACCCAATCTCATCGCGCTCTAGAGCGTTTGGAGTGGGAACCGGTTCGCGTGAAGAAGCGCGTCAAGACCACAACACAACGACCCGCTTCGACCGCCGGTGCGGCGATCAGTCGAGATCTTCGCTGGGCATCTTGCGCAGATCGCGCACGATATAGAGGAACACAACGAGTGAAGGCACCCACGCGAGTATCGCTCCCACCAGCATCGCATCGACCGTCGTCATGTGAGACTCCTCGCGCGCTATTGGCCGACGTCGTCAGATCGCCTTTTTCGATGGGGCGCCGGTTCTGGGGAAGGGATACAGCCACTTCCAATAGGCCTTGTTGCGCTCCAGCTGCCGCTTGTGGGTCTCGCGGCATTTCGTCGAGCAGAATTGCTCGAAATACCAGTTGTGCCGGATCAGCCCGAAAGGCCGTTTGCACGCCGGATTTCCGCAACGAGCTGTCATGACGCTGCCTCCGCATTCGCGCGCCAAAGCCAGCGGATGAAGTCCTCCTGGCCTTTGTAGAGGCAGAGGCGTCCGCAGTAGCGTTCGCCCGCCGGATTTCGCAAACAGATGATCTTGGGGTCTTCGCTGTCACACTGGGCGCAGCGCGGTTCCGAACGCATGGCGACCTCCCTCCGAGGAATTGCCATTTGCCAATCAAAATGTCTGGTGCTGTCCTTGCCGTCGATCTTCCCGAAGGACGACGATGCGAACTCTCGCGGCGCCGCCGTCGATGCGCAACTTGTCCAGATGTTTTGTGGCATCATCCTTGCGTATAGCCGGCCTGGTGATGGCTGATCCAACTCACGCACCCGGCGCCGCGCTGTGCTGCGCGAGGGCGGTATCGAGGCATTTGATCAGGATGTCCCCGTCGCAGGGCTTGCTCAGAAAGCAGATCGCTCCAGCCTTCAGCGCCCGGACGCGATCGCTTTCGACCGAGAACGCCGTGACGAAAATGAACGGAAAGCGGCGTCCGCTGGCAATGAGGTGGCTCTGCAGGTCGAGCCCGCTCATGGCCGGCATCCTGACATCTGCGATCACGCAGGATGTGTCATTCAGGCGGGGCGAGTGCAGAAATTCCTCGGCCGACGCGTAGGTCTCGACCGCGTAGCCCAGCGATCTGACGAGATTGTCGGTCGCGGTGCGAACCGACATGTCATCGTCGATGATCGATATCACGGGCGGGTTGGGCAAGGAGGTTTTCCCGGGCCGGAAGGGCCTCTGGCGTGTGCATCATGTGGGGACCACACTGCGTCGCCAATCGGGGCCGGAGAATCATACTTAGGTTTGCGCCCCGCCGGCTGCCGGTCCGATCTGGAGCATCTGTGCCATCCTGACCAGATCGGGTAACGACTTCGCCGCCATTTTCCGCATGATGTGCCCGCGGTGTATCTTCACCGTGATCTCGGCCACGCCGATTTCGGCGGCGACCTGCTTGTTCATCAACCCCGCCGTGACGAGCGTCATCACCTGGCGTTCACGCGGCGTCAGGGTCGCGAAGGCGGCGCGCAGGTTTGCAAGAACCTTGGCCTCATCGCGACGGTTCCTGTCGCGCTCGATCGCCGTCGTGACGGCATCCAGCATGTCCTGATCGCGAAATGGCTTGGTCAGGAAGTCCACAGCGCCGGCCTTCATGGCCCTGACCGTCATCGGGATATCGCCGTGGCCGGTCATGAAGATGATCGGAATATCGATGCCCGCCTTCGCCAGCTCTCCCTGAAAGTCGAGGCCGCTGAGCCGGGGCAGCCTGATGTCGAGGATCAGGCAGCTCGGGACATCCGGGGGCTTGCGCTGCAGAAATTCATGCGCCGAGCCGAATGCTGCGGTCCGCAAGCCGACGGATCGGAACAGACTGCTCAGCGCGTCACGCACGGATGCGTCGTCGTCGACGACGAAGACGATGGGATCTTCGGCGTTTGCCAGACCAGAAGGCGATGCCGCGCGCCCGGTCACCATGCATGATCCTCTTCGTGCAGTGGCAAGGTGAACTGGAACGTCGCGCCGGGGCCGATATTTGCGGTCACGGACAGGCGGCCTCGGTGGGCTTCGACGATCGATCGGCAGATCGACAGCCCCATTCCCATGCCGCTGGCCTTGGTGGTGTAGAACGCGTCGAACAGTCGTTCGGCGTTCTCGCTCGCGATCCCGACGCCACTATCGGAGACCGTGACCACGATCTGCCCGGCCTCGTCATGGCGCGTCCGGATCACCAGTTCCCGCGGCCGGTCCGTGACCGGCTGCATGGCCTCGATGCCGTTGAGGACCAGGTTGAGGATGACCTGCTGCAGCTGGATACGGTCGGCGACGACAGACGGGAGCGCGGGAGCGAGGTCGAGTTGCAAGGATACGTGGTGGCGCTGCAGTTCATGCTGCACCAGGCCGATCACCTGGTTGATGACCTCATTGACGTCGAGCGGCGCCTTCTGATCGGTCGTCTTGTTCATCATCGCGCGGACGCGCTGGATGACCTCGCCCGCCCGGTTGCCGTCGCTGATGATCGACCTGACCGCGCCGCGGGCTTCGTTCAGATCGGGGGCCGCCCGGTTGAGCCACCGCAGGCATGCCGCGGCATTGGTGACCACGGCGGCAAGCGGCTGGTTCACTTCATGGGCGATCGATGCGGCGAGCTCGCCGAGCGCCGTCACGCGCGTGACGTGCGCGAGGTTGGTCTGCGCTTCGTGCAATTCCGCCTCGGCTCGCTTGCGGGCGGTCACGTCGGTGACCGCTCCGACGAATTCGGTGCCGCCCGAAAGGTTCGTCACCGCATGCGCCCTAGCGTGAACAAATTTGATCGCCCCACTGGGCATCAGCAATCGATAGCCGTGCTCGAAGTCCGTGCCGTCGAGCGAGGCGCGGTCGATGGTCCGCCGCACGCGGGCGCGATCGTCCGGATGGACGCGCTGCAGGACCGTGGCATGTGTGATGGAAGGAGCTCTGTCGAATTCGAAGATCCTGAACGTCTCTTCCGACCAGATGATCTCGCCGCTGGCAACGTGCCAGCCGAAGCTGCCGGTGTGGCTCAATCGCTGGGCTTCGGTCAGGTACATTTCACTCTGCTGCAGCGCATTTTCGGCCTGCTTGCGCTCGGTGATGTCCTCGCATGCGATCAGCACGATCAGCTGATCGTTCAGCCGCCGCACCGCCTTGGCGTTTTCACGAACCCAAATCCTTGAACCGTCCTTGCGGACCTTCCGGATTTCCCAATTGTGGGTCTGGCCGATGTTGTCGAGGCATGCCGCGACGTTGCGCTGGACCATGTCGCGATCTTCGGCGGCAAAGACCCGCAGCACGGATAGTCCGAGCAGTTCGTCGACGGTGTAGCCCAGCTGTGCCGCGCCGAACGTGTTGACCGACAGCACGAGGCCCGTTGCGTCGACCATGAAGTACATGACCGGGTTGTGTTCGAATACCTCCTTCCATTGCGCTTCGCTGTTGCGCAGCGCCTCCATCGCGCGCTCCTCGCCGCTGGCTCGGCCGCGCAACATGGCCTCCATCCGCCTTTGCGAGCGGCCTACCAGACGGATCATCAGCAATGCGGCGGTAAGCGACGCGACGAGCAGCGCCAGGGCAACCAGATGGGCGGAAGCTGCCGGCTGCGGACCAAGTAACAGCCCGATGCAGGTTGCAGCCAAGGCCAGCACCATGCCGCCGAGCAGCCATTGCTCGGCCGACCAGGACTTCGTGGTCGGGTCGCGGATCATCGGCAGCACCAGCACTTGGCCATCATCATGGGCCGCGCTGCGTCGCTAGGTGACTGCTACCATCAGCGGCGACAACGCCGCCCTCCCAACGGACTGCATACTAGCAGCTTTCTTGCCGCCCGGACGGGATCGCGCCGGCCTTTTTGGCGGTCCACACCCGCGAGATCGCGCAGAAAGCGAAGCCATCGAGCGCGCTCAGGTCCAGGTTGCGAGCTAAACTCAAGTATGAGTCATCCCCACCGAATGTAACGGTCGGATCAACCTCCGTTCAATGGCCCGCTCCATCCCGGTGACTACGCTTGATGGGTAACTCGATGACGGTAGTGGTTTCCGGGGTTCAGCAATCGCCAATCAGAGACGGAGATTGAAATGCCCAGCGCGCGCCTGCATCTGATCGTTTGCTCCGACGACGTCGACCACGAGGCAAGGCCTCAGCGACGCGATCGCGGCTTTCAGCCTGCCGTTATCGATGGTGGCAAACAAACAGCAAGCACGCTGGCCGACAACCCGTGGATCGATCTGCTGGACGCATTCGATCTCGGCGTCGTGGTCTGTCAGGCCAGCTACCTCGCCTTGCTGGGAGCGAGCCTGGCGGCGCTGCAGCCGCAATTCGACGTGCCGGATTCAGGGCGGTAGCCGGCCCTGAATTCCAAGTCCGGCAGGCTGCCGGGACCGAAGCGCTGGCTGCTCACGCCTGGGTCGCGCAACACGGGTCCGATCACAGCCTCCGTGAGAGCCCGGAATCCATTCCCCGCCTAGCCCCGGCCTGATGGATTCCGGGCTCAGTTCTGCAGACGCCCCCAGCCGCGCAATGGTGTACCGGAATGATGGGCGGAGCAGGTCGACGGCGCGGCTCCCGCGCCAGGCTCCCGACCACTGCAAATTGCAGCAATTTTTTCGAAAGATGCCCGGTTCGCTTTAGCCGGTTTTGAAGCACCTGATTATTGGATCTGTCCGGCAACGGCATCGCTCCGCGGAGCTGTGCGTTGGTTCGCGCACTGACAGATCAGGGGCCGGTCATCATGAATCAGGCACAGCAGCCCAAGCCGTTTCCCGAAGACAATAGTTCCGTCACCAGGGATGAAGCCGAGGGCGCGCGAGGATTGCAGCGCGATTTGCAGGAGCGGCTGCAGCCGGCGCATGACGAGCCGGTCAGCGATAGCAGTCCCCATCCCGAAGCGCCCGCAGGCTCGGGCCGCATGGTTCGCCGCCTGCTCAAGGTCGGCATTGGCCTTGCCATCGTCGCCGTTTTCGGATGGCTGCCGCTCAAGGCCGTGTTGCAGACCTCGAGCGTCGAGGCCGTGGTCAATGCCAGGATCGTGACCTTGCGCTCGCCGATCGACGGCACCGTGAGCGCGAAGCCGCAAAAATCCACGCAGCTCAGCGTGGTTCGCGAGGGCGATGCGATCCTTCATGTCGTCAACGCGCGCGGCGATCGCGCCCGGCTCGATGATCTGCGGCGGCAGATGTCCCGGTTGGAAAATGAGCGTCCGAGTCTGGCGGCCAAGCTTGCGGCCGCCGAGACGGCGCAACAGGATCTTGCCCGCCAGGCCGGCCAGTTCCGTGACGGCCGCATCCTCCAGCTCGAGGCCCGGATCGCCGAAATCCAGACCGCGATCGAGGCCGCCGCCGCAAGGCGGGAGGAGGCCGTGGCCGCCGTCGAGCGGGCGTCGTCGCTGATCAAATCGGGCAGCGTGTCGACGGTCGAAATGGCCCGCCTGACGCGCGAGCAGGCGATCTCCCAGCAGACCGAAATCGGCGCTCGACGGCGTCTCGACGCCGCCAAGGTCGAGCTCACCGCCGCAAGGAACGGCACCTATCTCGGCGACAGCTACAATGACCGGCCGAGCTCCGTGCAGCGCGAGGAGGAGATGCGCCAGCGCGTCAGCGATCTGCGCGCCGATCTGGCGCATGCCGATGCCGAGATCGACTGGCTGACCCACGAGATCGCCGCCGAGCAGCTGCACTACGTCAACCGGGCGGAAGCCGACATCAAGGCGCCGGTCGCCGGGCGCATCTGGGAGATGATGACGTCGCCCGGCGAGGACGTCAGGGCCGGGCAGCCCTTGCTCAAGCTGCTCGATTGCAGCGGCGCGGTGGTCACCGCGAACGTCACCGAGAGCGTCTACAACGGGCTGAAGCTCGGCGAGCAGGCGAGCTTCGAGCCGAATGACGGCAGCGCCGCGCTCCAGGGCGAGATCGTCAATCTCACCGGCGCGTCGGGCGCGCCCGCGAACCTTGCGATCAATCCGGATGCGTTGAACAAGGAGCCGTATCGCGTGACGGTCTCGATGCCGGCGCTCGATACCACGGGCAAGGATTGCGCGGTCGGCCGCACCGGACGCGTGGTGTTCAACGCGGACGCGGCAAAGTCATGATGGCGGCATTTGCGCCCGGGCTGGTCGCCTTCGGCGCCTGTCTTGCAATCCTGCCCTTGCTCCATCGCGAGCAGACCCTGGCCCGCGTCATGATGACGGGCATGTCGTTCGTCCTCTTGGTCCACTATTTCGCGTGGCGGGTGACCCACACCCTGCCGCCTCCGGGCCTCACCGCAGATGCGTTGGTCGGCTATCCCTTCATGCTGGCCGAAGCGGCCTCGATGATCGCGGTGTGCCTGTCGCTGCTGTTCCTCAGCCGCACGATCGACCGTTCGCCTGAGGTCAATGCGATCCTGCGCCGATCGAAGTTGCCCGCAAACGCGCCGCTCGTCGACGTCTTCATCTGCACCTACAACGAGGAGAAGGCGATCCTGGAGCGCACTATCATCGGCGCGACCGGGCTCAACTATCCCAATTATCGCGTCTGGGTGCTCGACGATGGGCGCAGGCTCTGGCTGCGCCGGCTCGCCCAGGAGCTCGGCTGCAACTATCTGACCCGTCCGGACAACCGCCACGCCAAGGCCGGCAACATCAATCATGCGCTCCAGCACGTTTCTGGGCTACCGGAGCGGCCGGAGTTCATCTCGATCCTCGATGCGGATTTCGTCCCGATGCCGGACTTCCTGACCCGGGCGATGAGCCTGATGCAGGACGGCAGCGTCGGCGTCGTGCAGACGCCGCAGCACTTCATCAACCCGGATCCGATCCAGACCAATCTCGCGGCGACCGATGTGTGGCCCGACGAACAGCGCTTCTTCTTCGACATTTTCATGCCGGCCAAGGATGCCTGGGATACCGCATTCTGCTGCGGCACCTCATCGCTGATCCGTTTCTCCGGCCTGATGCAGATCGGCGGCTTCCCGACCGACTCGGTGACGGAGGATTACCTCGTCACACTGCGTCTGAAGGAGAAAGGGCTGCGCACGGTCTATCTGAACGAGCGCCTGACCATCGGCCTCGCGCCGGAGGGACTGAAGGAATACATCACGCAGCGCGGGCGCTGGTGTCTCGGCTTCATGCAGATCTTCCGGGGCCGCAGCGGTCCGTTCTCGCGGCGATCGAAGCTCGCGTTCATGGACCGGCTGTCGCTGGTCGATGCCTTCATGAGCTGGGCGGCGGTCTACGGCACCAAGGTTTTCGGCCTGGTCGTGCCGTGGCTTTATCTGCTGTTCGGGATCAAGGCGGTCCATGCCGACCTGTTCGAGCTGCTGAAGTATTTTTTGCCGTTCTATGTCTGGCACGCCTTCACGATGGCCTGGATCTCGCGCGGCCGCTCGCTTGCGATCATGACCGACGTGTCGCAATACATTGCGGCGCCCGCGGTGTTGAAGGCGGTCGTGACCGGCCTCGCCAGGCCGCGGGGCCACAAATTCAAGGTGACGGCCAAGGGCGGCGACCGCAACCGCCGCTTCATCGAATGGCCGCTGCTGCGGCTCTATGGCGCCGCCCTGCTGATCACGTTGCTGGCGATCGCCTATGCCTTCATCCTGCATCTGCGCGGCGACAGCATAGCCTATGGCGGGCTGGCGCTGGCCTGGAGCCTGTACAATTGCGTCGTGCTCGCGATCGTGTGCTTCATCTGCATCGAGCAGCCGCGGCGCCGCAAGGCCGAGCGGTTCGAACGCGACGAGCCGATCCTGATCCATCAGGACAGCGAGATGCGCTTGATCCGCATGGCCGACATCTCGATCTCGGGCGCGCGCTTCATCGATCCCGTCCCGCCCGCCATTGGTTCGCTGATCAAATGCAATGTCTACGGACAGAACGTCGCCGCGACCGTGGTCCGGCGCACCCGCGACGGCTTCGGCGTCCGCTTCGAGGACGCGGTGGCGACGCGGGTCAATGTCGTGCGCGCATTCTATGCCGGCGAATATGTCCGCGCCTTTCACGGCGTGCGCGCCGCGCCGGTCGGCAAGGCCCTGCTGATGCGGCTGTTCGGTTGAGTACGATAGGTCATTCCGGGGCGATGCGAAGCATCGAACCCGGAATCTCGAGATTCCGGGTTCAGCCCTGCGGGCTGCCCCGGAATGACGGGTGGCAGTTCGCCGCTACGCCGCCGGCTTCGCCGCCTGGTCCTCGCTCGCGAGCAGATGCAGCAGCGCGCTCTTGATCGCGGCCTGCCGGGTCGGCGCCGTGATCTGGGCACCCAGCAGGTCGGTGACATAGAACACGTCGCGGGCGCGTTCGCCGAAGGTCGCGACATGGGCCGAGGCGATGTTGAGGTTGAGCTTCGAGATCGCGGTGGTGAGCTGGTAGAGCAGGCCGGGCCGGTCGAGGCCGGAAACCTCGATCACGGTGTAGCGGTCGGACCATTGGTTGTTGATGGTCACCTCGGGCTCGACGATGAACGGCCGCGCCTTGCTGCGCACGGTGCGCTTGGCGACCGCCTCGGGCAGCCGCAGCTTGCCTTCCAGCACGTGCTCGATCATCTCGCCAATCCGCGTCGCGCGGCGGCCCTCATCTTCGTCGCGGTCGTATTCGCGCGAGATCGAGATGGTGTCGAGCGCGCGGCCGTCGGTCGTGGTGTAGATCTGGGCGTCGACGATGTTGGCGCCGGCCGAGGCGCAGGCACCCGCGATGATCGACAACAGCCAGGGATGGTCGGTCGCCAGGATCGTCAGCTCGGTGACGGCGCGGACCTCGTCGAAGCCGACATTGATTGCGAGCTTGTGGCCGGCCTGCTCGCTGGCGCGGATGAAGCGGGCCTGCCGGATCTTGCGCGCCAGCTCGACCTTGAGCCAGTAGGCCGGATAATGCCGGCCGATATAGGCATTGAGCTCCGCCTCCGGCCATTCGGTGAAGGCGCGGCGGAATTCGGCTTGCGCCACCGCGATGCGCTGGGCGCGGTTGACCTCGGAGAAGCCGCCGGTCAGCACCGGCTCGGTCTCGTAATACAGCGTGCGCACCAGCTGCGCCTTCCAGCCGTTCCACACGCCCGGGCCGACGCCGCGGATGTCGGCCGTGGTCAGGATCGTGAGCAGCTTCATCTGCTCGACCGACTGCACCACGGCGGCGAAATTCTCGATGGTCTTGCGGTCCGACAGGTCGCGCGATTGCGCCACCGTCGACATCGTCAAATGCTCCTCGATCAGCCACGCCACCAGCTCGGTGTCGGCCGCCGAGAAGCCGAGCCGCGGGCACAGCCGCCGCGCCACCTTGGCGCCGGCGATCGAATGGTCTTCCGGCCGGCCCTTGGCGATGTCGTGCAGCAGCGTCGCGATATAGATCACCGAGCGGTGCTCGGGGCGGATCTTGCGAAACAGGTCGCTGGCGACCGTGAACTCCTCGTTGCCGCCGCGCTCGATGTCCTGCAGGAAGCCGATGCAGCGAAGCAAATGCTCGTCCACCGTGTAGTGGTGGTACATGTTGAACTGCATCATCGACACGATCTTGCCGAAGGCGCGGATGAATTGGCCGAGCACGCCGGTCTCGTTCATCCGCCGCAGCACGATCTCCGCATTGTCGGAGGTCAGGATCTCCATGAACAGGCGGTTGGCTTCGTCGTTCTCGCGCAGCTGGGTGTTGATCAGCTTCAGCGAGCGCGTCACCGTGCGCATCGCGTCGGGATGGAAGGCGAGGTTGTTCTGCTGCGCGAGGCGGAAGATCCGGATCAGGTTGACCGGATCGTGCTTGAACACGTCGGGCGCGGCGAGGTTGATGCGGTTGTTGTCGACGATGAAGTCGTCGCTGCCGTTAACCCGCCGGCGCTTGGCGCCGGGCCGCAGCCGCGCCACCATCCGGCTCAGCACCGGTGCCGGCTTGTTGTGCTCTTCCTCGAGCTTGGCGCACAGGATCGCGGTGAGGTCGCCGACGTCTTTCGCGATCAGGAAGTAGTGCTTCATGAAGCGCTCGACGTCCTGCATGCCGGGATGCGAGGTGTAGCCGAGGCGAACCGCGATCTCGCGCTGCATGTCGAACGACAGCCGCTCCTCGGCGCGTCCGGCGAAGAAGTGCAGGTTGCAGCGCACCGACCACAGGAAGTCGGCGCAGCGCCGGAAGGTGCGGTATTCCTGCGCGTCGAACACGCCGCGTTCCAGCAGCTCGTCGGTCTCGCGCACGCGGTAGACGTATTTGGCGATCCAGAACAGCGTATGCAGGTCGCGCAGGCCGCCCTTGCCGTCCTTGACGTTAGGCTCGACCAGGTAGCGCGACTGGCCGGCGCGGCGATGCCGCTCCTCGCGCTCGGCGAGCTTGGCGGTGACGAATTCCGACGCGGTGCCCTGCACCACCTCCTTGTCGAAGCGCTCGACCAGCTCGTCATAAAGCGGCTGGTCGCCGGTCAGGAAGCGCGTCTCCAGGATCGCGGTGCGGATCGTCATGTCGCCGCGCGCCTGACGGATCGATTCATCGACCGAGCGCGTGGCGTGGCCGACCTTCAGCCCCATGTCCCAGAGGCAATAGAGAATGGCTTCGGCGACCTGTTCGCCCCAGGCGGTCTGCTTGTAGGGCAGGATGAACAACAGATCGATGTCGGACTCCGGCGCCATCAGCCCGCGGCCATAGCCGCCGGTCGCGACCACGGCCATGCGTTCGGCGCCCGAGGGGATCGGCGAGTGATAGAGGTGGCGGGTCGCCGCCGCGTAGAGGATGCGAATGATCTCGTCCTGCACGAAGCAGAGCCGTTCGGCGCAGCGCCGGCCGTGACGGTCCTTGAGCAGCAGCGCCTGCGCCGTGGCGCGCGCCGCGATCAGCTCGGCCTTGAGCAGCTGCGCCATCGCGGCGCGGAACTGGTCCTCGCGGCCGGCATGCCGTTCGGCGAGTGCATTCACCGCCGCGGTGATCCGCTCGGTCTCGAAACGATCATCCGCTTCAGGGCGGGCCTCGGCTACGACGCTGTCCATAGGTTCATCCGATATCGGACGGAGCCGTTGCTGTCACTGACCAAAGTATAACGACAGCAGCTCCATGCTCTCATGGCGGCGCTTCGAGCAAGATCGTTCTCGCGCCGTCTCGTAAAGGGTAGAGATTTTCTCGTTGACCGCAAGGCTAACTCATTGAAATAAAAGATTGTTTCTTTTTCTGATCGAGGGGGCGACGAATGCAAAAATTTTCCCGGCGCACGTTCGCTGCGCTGCTCGCGGTCTCGACCTTGCTGCCCGGCGCGGCGCGCGCCGCCGACACGCTGAAGGAGATCCGGATCGACTGGGCGACTTACAATCCGGTGTCGATGGTCCTGAAGCAGAAGGGCCTCCTGGAAAAGGAGTTCGCCAAGGACGGCATCAACATCGTCTGGGTGCAGTCGGCCGGCTCCAACAAGGCGCTCGAATTCCTCAACGCCGGTTCGATCGATCTCGGCTCGACGGCGGGTTCGGCGGCGCTGGTTGCGAAGATCAACGGCAACCCGATCAAGTCGATCTATGTCTATTCGCGTCCCGAATGGACCGCCCTGGTCGCAACCAAGGACTCCAGGATCGCGTCCGTCGCCGACCTCAAGGGCAAGCGCGTGGCGGTGACGCGTGGCACCGATCCGCACATCTTCCTGGTTCGTGCGCTGCTCGGCGCCGGCCTCACCGAAAAGGACATCACGCCGGTGCTGTTGCAGCACGCCGACGGCAAGACCGCGTTGATCCGCGGCGATGTCGACGCCTGGGCCGGTCTCGATCCGATGATGGCGCAGGCGGAGGTCGAGGACGGCGCAAAACTGTTCTACCGCAAGGCGGAAGCCAACACCTGGGGCATCCTCAATGTGCGCGAGGAGTTCCTGAAGGCGCATCCGGATATCGTCCGCCGCGTGCTCGCGACGTACGAGGAAGCGCGGAAATATTCGCTGGCCAACTATGACGAGCTGAAGAAGACCTTCATCGCGGTCACCAAGCTACCGGACGCCGTGGTCGACAAGCAGCTCAAGGAACGCACCGAGCTGACCCACAGCCGAATCGGTAGCGCCCAGCGCGAATCGATTCTCGCCGCCGGCCTCGCCTTGCAGCAGGCGGGCGTGATCGACGCCAAGACCGACGTCAAGGCCGCGCTGGACTCGTTGATCGACGATCAGGTCCCGCTGCCCACCAACTAACCGCCGTCGTCAAGCCAACCTCCGTCGTCCCGGCGAAAGCCGGGACCCATAACCACAGGGCTTTGTTGTTGGACAAAACTGTGACCCCAGCTGTCCCAATCACCACGTCCTGTGGTTATCGGTCCCGGGTCGCGCCGAGCCTGTCATCGGGCGGCGCTTCGCGCCGACCCGTTGGCTTGCCCGGTACGACGTGGATGGAGTTGGACTGGCTCCACCTTGCAATCCCGCCGGAAGAATAGTTCTTGCTATGGCCATGACCGTTGACGTGCCCGTGCTGAAACAGACGGCCGTGCCGCCTGCGGCGCCGGCGCGGTCGTCGCGCTATGCGCGCCCGGTGCTCGGGCTTGTGCTGCCGGTCGCGCTCGCGCTGGGCTGGGAACTCGTCGTCTCTCTCGGCTACTCCAACGGCCGCCTGGTGCCGCCGCCGTCAAAGGTGTTCGAGACCATCATTGAGCTCGCCAAGAGCGGCGAGCTGTCGCGCCATATCCTCGCGACGCTGTGGCGGGTCGGCGCGGGCTTTGCGCTCGGCGTCGTCGCCGGCACCATCATGGGCGCGATCTCCGGCTACTGGGATTTCGCCAAGCGGCTGCTCGATCCGACGGTGCAGGCGTTGCGCGCGATCCCCTCGCTCGCCTGGGTCCCGTTGTTCGTGCTCTGGCTCGGCATTTTCGAGACCTCGAAGGTCGCGCTGATCGCGGTCGGCGTGTTCTTTCCGATCTATCTCGGCGTGATGGGCGCGATCCTGTCGGTCGACCGCAAGATCGTCGAGGTCGGGCGCGTATTCCGTCTGTCCGGACCGGCCATGATCCGCCGCATCCTGTTGCCGGCCGTGCTGCCGGCCTATGTGGTGGCGCTGCGGGTCGGTCTTGGCCTCGGCTGGATGTTCGTGGTCGCCGCCGAATTGATCGGCGCCTCCGAAGGCCTCGGCTACCTTCTGCTCGACGGCCAGCAACTCGGCAAGCCGGCGCAGATCCTTGCCGCGATCGTGATCTTCGCGATCCTCGGCAAGTTGACCGACTGGCTGATCGAGGTCGCCGCCGCGCCGCTGCTGCGCTGGCAGGACGCGTTCGGCGCGCGGGGAGGGCAGTGATGCTCGCGCTCAAGGAAGTCGGCAAGACCTATCCGAACGGCGTCCACGCGCTGGAGCGGTTCTCAGCCGAGATTGCACCTGGCGAGATCATCGCGATCATCGGCGGCTCCGGTTGCGGCAAGTCGACGCTGCTGCGCGCCATCGCCGGCCTCGACCGCGCCAGCACGGGCAGCGTGACGCTCGACAATGCGGTGATCACGTCGCCGCACGCCAAGATCGGGATCATCTTCCAGGAGCCGCGGCTGCTGCCCTGGCTCAGCGTCGCCGACAATATCGGCTTCGGCCTCGCCGACCTTCCGGCCGAGGCGAGGCGCGCGCGCGTCGTGGCGGCGCTCGCCCGCGTCGGCCTTGCCGACAAGGCCGCGGCCTGGCCGCGCGAATTGTCCGGCGGCCAGGCGCAGCGGGTCGCGATCGCCCGCGCGCTGGTGCCGCAGCCCGAAGTGCTGCTACTCGACGAGCCGTTCTCGGCGCTTGATGCCTTCACGCGGCGCGATCTGCAGGATCATCTGCTCGATCTGTGGGCCGACACGCGGCCGACCCTGATCCTGGTCACCCACGACGTGGACGAGGCCGTGGTGCTCGCCGACCGCGTGCTGGTGATGCGGCCGCGGCCGGGCCGGCTGTTCGAGGAGATCACCATCAACCTGGCGCGGCCGCGCGACCGCAAATCGGAGCTGTTCGACACTTTCAAGCGCCGCGTGCTGACCGCGCTCGACCGCTCGCTCGACCGTTCGGTGCGGGACGTCACCGACAAATCCAGCGCCGGCGAGGCGATGTGGTGGTGACATCGGCTCGTTAAGGCCTTACATCGGCATAAAGAAGAATAGCCGGGAGATAAGACCATGGACGCCGCCGAACTCCGCGCAATGCAGGCTCCGATCAAGGAGCGCTACAAGACCGATCCCCAGACCGCCGTGATCACGCTGAAGGCCAAGGGCTCCACCGAGAGCGAAGGCATTTCCTGCAAGGTCGAGACGGGCCGTGCGCTCGCGATCGCCGGCCTCCACCCCGCTACCGGCGGCTCCGGGCTCGAGCTTTGCTCCGGCGACATGCTGCTGGAAGCGCTGGTCGCGTGCGCCGGCGTCACGCTGAAATCGGTCGCCACCGCGATCGACGTGCCGCTGAAGCCCGGCAATGTCTTCGCCGAGGGCGATCTCGATTTCCGGGGCACGCTCGGCGTCGACAAGGAGACCCCGGTCGGCTTCCGCGAGATCCGCCTCCGCTTCGAGATCGGCACCGACGCGCCGCAGGACAAGCTCGATCTCTTGCTGAAACTCACCGAGCGCTATTGCGTGGTCTATCAGACCATCAAGAACGGCCCGAAGGTTTCGGTCACGATGCAGCGGGTTTAGCCGGATGTCGTCCCGGCGAAAGCCGGGACCCATACGCCGTGTCCCATCGGTTCAAGCCGCGCTGTCCGACGGCTTTCGTTCCACACGAACAGTCGTGGTTATGGATCCCGGCCTTCGCCGGGACGACGGAACAAATGTCCCCCGAACTCCACTTCGTCCTGATCCTCGTGCTGCGCATGGCGGTTGCGGCCGCATTCGTGGTCAGCGCGTCCATCATCACGGAGCGGTCGGGGCCGGTGATCGGCGCGCTGGTCGCAACCCTGCCGATCTCGGCCGGGCCGTCCTACACCTTTCTCGCGCTCGACCATGACGCCGCCTTCATCGCCGAAGGGGCGCTGGCGAGCCTGCCGGTCAACGCCGCCACGATCTATATGGGCCTGACCTACGCCGTGCTGGCGCAGCGCTTCAGCATGTGGATCAGCGCGGGCAGCGCGATCGCCGTGTGGCTGGTGCTCGCCACCATCATCCGTCAGTTCGAGTGGTCGCTCGCCGCCGGGCTGATCGTCAACGCCATCACCTTTGCGATCTGCATCCCGCTGCTCCGGCCCTATCGGCACGTCGCGAAAATGCCGCTGATCGCGCGGCGCTGGTACGACATTCCGCTGCGCGCCGCGCTGGTCGCAAGCCTGGTCGGCACCGTGGTCACGGCGTCGAGCTGGGTCGGCCCGCGTGTCACCGGCGTGATGGCGCTGTTCCCGATCGTGTTCTCCTCGATGATGCTGATCCTGCATCCGCGGATCGGCGGTCCCGCAACCGCCGCCGTGCTCGCCAACAGCGCCTGGGGCCTGATGGGCTTCGGTCTCGGCATTGCGGTGCTGTACGTCGCGGTGCTGCAATTCGGCTCGCCGATCGGCCTCTGCTGCGCGCTCGCCACCTGCATCGTCTGGAATCTGGCGCTGTGGCAGATCGGACGAAGGAAGAGCGCGAAGAGGTCTTAACCTCCCCTTGAAGAGGGGAGGTCGCTTTGCTCGCGAGAGCAAAGCGGGTGGGGATCTGCTCTCTCAGCAAACGGTGTCGTCTGCGGCTGACCCCCATCCCGACCTTCCCCCTTTCAGGGGGAAGGGGAAGGATGATCCGTAGCCCGGATGAAGCGCAGCGCAATCCGGGGCGGTCGTGCAACGGAGAGCGCGGTCTCGGATTTCGCTTCGCTGCATCGGGCTACGGGGCTACCGCTTCGGCAGCTTCGCCCTCAACGCATACAGCGCATCCAGCGCCTCGCGCGGCGACATCTCGTCTGGATGCAGCGCCTTCACGGCCTCGACCAGCAGATCCGCCTCGCTCGGCGGTTTGTCCTCGCTGGCGGCGCGGGAGGGGACGGCGAACAGCGGCAGATCGTCGACCAAAGCGCGCGCGGTCTGGCCGCGATCTTGCGCTTCGAGTTTGGCCAGCACCGATTTGGCGCGCGTGATCACGGCGGGCGGCAGGCCGGCGAGTTTTGCGACCTGGATGCCGTAGGAGCGGTCGGCCGAGCCCGGCAGCACCTCGTGCAGGAACACGACGTCGCCCTGCCACTCCTTGACCCGCACCGTGGCGTTGAACATCCGCGGCAGTTTCGCCGAGAGCGCGGTCAACTCGTGATAATGCGTCGCGAACAGCGTGCGGCAGCGGTTGCTCTCATGCAGATGCTCGATCGCGGCCCAGGCGATCGACAACCCGTCGAACGTTGCCGTGCCGCGGCCGATCTCGTCGAGGATCACCAGCGACCGTTCGCTCGCCTGGTTCAGGATCACCGCGGTCTCGACCATCTCGACCATGAAGGTCGAGCGTCCGCGCGCCAGATCGTCGGCGGCGCCGACGCGCGAGAACAGCCGGTCAACGATGCCGAGCCGCGCGCGCGACGCCGGCACGTAAGAGCCGATCTGTGCCAAGAGCGCGATCAGCGCGTTCTGGCGCAGGAACGTCGACTTGCCGGCCATGTTCGGACCGGTGATCAGCCAGAGCTGGCCGGATTTCTGGCCCGGCGCCGGCGACAGGTCGCAGGCATTGGCGATGAACGGCTGGCCATCGCGTTTCAGCGCCTGCTCGACCACCGGATGGCGACCGCCCTCGATCGCAAAACCGAGCGAGCCGTCGACATCAGGCCGCACGTAATTGTCGTCGATCGCAAGCTTGGCCAATGACGTCGCGACGTCGAGCATCGCAAAGGCGTGCGCGGCATTGCGCAGATCGTCGCTGGCCGCGAGCGCCATCGCGCTCAGCCGTTCGAAGATCTCGAGTTCGAGGTTGAGCGCGCGCTCGCCGGCATTGGCGATCTTGGCTTCGGTCTCGCCGAGCTCCGCGGTGGTGAAGCGGACCTGGCCGGCCAGCGTCTGACGATGGATGAAGGTCGCATTCAGCGGCGGCGCGAACAGCTTGTCGCCGTGCTGCGCGGTGACCTCGACGAAATAGCCGAGCACATTGTTGTGCCGGATCTTCAGCGTCTTGATGCCGGTGTCCTCGGCGTAACGCGCCTGCATTGCGGCGACGACGAGGCGGGAGGCGTCGCGCAAATTGCGGCTCTCGTCGAGCGCGGCCTCATAGCTCTCGCGGACGAAACCGCCGTCGCGCTTGATCAGCGGAAGCTGTTCGGAGAGCGCACGAGAAAACTCCTGCGCCAGATCGTGCGAGGGACGCCGCAAGGCCGCCATCACGGTGGAAATCTCGGCCGGCGGATTGGAAAGCTGCGCCAGCAGCTCCAGCGCCTGGTCGGCGGCGAGGATGCCGTCACGCAGGCTGGCGAGATCGCGCGGGCCGCCGCGGCCGACCGAGAGCCGCGCCAATGCCCGCGACATGTCGGGTGCCGCGCGGAGCACGGTCCTGACGTCCTCGCGCGCAGCGGAATCCGCGACGAAGGCCGAGACGGCATCGAGCCGCCGCGCGATCACGGCGACATCGGTGAGCGGCGCGGCAAGGCGCTGCGCCAGGAGGCGCGAGCCGGCCGCGGTGACGGTGCAGTCGATCGCATCGAGCAGCGAGCCGCGGCGTTCGCCGGCCAGCGTACGCGTCAGTTCGAGGTTGGCGCGGGTCGCCGGATCAATCGCCATCGTGGTGCCGGCGGCCTCGCGTGCCGGCGGCGACAGCGGCGGGCGCTTCCCGACCTGGGTGCGGTCGATATAGGTGACGGCCGCGGCCGCGGCGGTCGCCTCCAGCCGCGACATCGCCGAAAGACCATCCATGGTCGCGACCGCGAAATAGTCGCAGAGTCGGCGCTCGGCGGTGGCGCTGTCGAACACGTCGCGGGTCAGCGGCGTCAACGATGGCAGTTCGCGCAAGGTCGGCGCCAGCTCGCTGTCGCTGTAGAGCGCGTCGGTGACGATGGCCTCGTTCGGATTGATGCGCGCCAGCGTTGCCGCGAGCTCCGCGGTCGAACACTCCGTCACCATGAATTCGGAGGTCGAGATGTCGATCCAGGCGAGCCCGAGCCGGTCGGCGCCGGCCGAGCCGCGGGCGCGCGCGATCGCGATCAAATAATTGTTGGTGCGGGCGTCCAGCAGCGTGTCTTCGGTCAGCGTGCCCGGCGTCACCAGCCGCACCACGCCGCGGCGGACCACGCTCTTGTTGCCGCGGGCTTTGGCTTCCGCGGGATTTTCCGTCTGCTCGCACACCGCGACGCGGTGGCCGGCGCCGATCAGGCGATGCAGATAATCCTCGGAGCGTTCGACCGGAACGCCGCACATCGGGATGTCCATGCCCTGATGCTTGCCGCGCTTGGTCAGCACGATGCCGAGCGTCCTGGAGGCGATCTCGGCATCCTCGAAGAACAGCTCGTAGAAATCGCCCATCCGGTAAAACAGCAGCAGGCCGGGATGGGCGGCCTTGATCTCCAGATACTGTTCCATCATCGGCGTGACGCGCGACGGCGCCTCGGCGGCAGGAGCGGACTCGGGCGGAACGGGGATGGGCTGCTGGATGGTCATGAGGTGGCGGAAACTACAGAATTTCGCCGCGCGGTCCTATCCGAGAGAAGGGGGTTTTCCACCCTGTCCACGGTCCGAAATATGACGAGGCATCACTGTAATGCGCTGATGCCACGCAGCCGCGTCAATTGACCTGCCGCGGGCACGCTCCTAAAACCCATCTCAAGTTCCAGTCGATCCAGCGCTAAGTCGCGGCATTCAGGGAGAGATTCAATGCGTGATGTGTTCATTTGCGATGCCGTCCGGACTCCGATCGGCCGTTTCGGCGGCTCGCTCGCCAAGGTGCGCGCCGACGATCTCGCCGCGGCCCCGATCAAGGCGCTGATGGCCAAGCACCCGACGCTCAATTGGAACGAGGTCGACGAGGTCTATTTCGGCTGCGCCAACCAGGCCGGCGAAGACAACCGCAACGTTGCGCGCATGGCGCTGTTGCTCGCCGGCATGCCGGAATCGGTTCCCGGCCAGACCCTGAACCGGCTCTGCGCTTCCGGCCTCGACGCGGTCGGTGCCGCGGGCCGCGCCATTCGCGCCGGCGAGATCGATTTCGCGATCGCGGGCGGCGTCGAATCGATGACGCGCGCGCCGTTCGTGATGGGCAAGGCCGCGGAAGCCTTCTCGCGCTCGTCCGAGATCTACGACACCACGATCGGTTGGCGCTTCATCAATCCGCTGATGAAGGCGCAGTACGGCGTCGATGCGATGCCGGAGACCGGCGAGAACGTCGCCGAGGAATTCCAGGTCTCGCGCGCCGATCAGGATGCGATGGCGATCCGCTCGCAGCAGCGTGCGGGCGCGGCGATCGCGTCGGGCTATTTCGCCGAGGAAATCGTGCCGATCCAGGTGCCCGGCGGCAAGGCCGGCCCGATCACCGTCGACAAGGACGAGCATCCGCGTCCGGAGACCACGCTCGAAGGTCTCGCCAAATTGAAGCCGATCGTGCGCAATCCGGGCACGGTGACCGCGGGCAACGCGTCCGGCGTCAATGACGGCGCCGCCGCGATGATCCTTGCTTCCGAAGCCGCGGTGAAGAAGCATGGCCTCACGCCGCGCGCAAAAATCCTCGGCCTCGCCTCGGCCGCGGTGCCGCCGCGCATCATGGGCATCGGACCGGTGCCGGCAACGAAGAAGCTGGTCGAGCGTCTCGGCATCAAAGTGTCGGACTTCGATTTGATCGAGCTCAACGAGGCCTTCGCCTCGCAGGGTATCGCCTGCCTGCGCCAGCTCGGCGTCAAGGAAGACGCCGATTTCGTCAATCCGCATGGCGGCGCGATCGCGCTCGGGCATCCGCTCGGCATGAGCGGCGCGCGGCTGGTCCTGACCGCCGTGCACGGCATGGAGAAGCGGGGCGGGAAGCTTGCCTTGGCAACTATGTGCGTCGGGGTCGGTCAAGGCGTTGCGGTCGCGATCGAAAAGCTGAATTAATCCAACGGCTTGGAGAGGCTGAAAACAGCCCTTCCCCAATTTGGTTATGCAATATAATGATCTGACGTGAGCTCACCGGGCGCGTGGGCCGCGGAGGAATTCGCCATGACCTTGTTGTACCCGCTGCAATCGCTTGCGGCCCATCCGGCGCGGCTGTCGCCGGACTATCGCTCCACCGTGAAGCGTTCGCCGCAAAAGCCGCTGATCCCGATGCGGCACACGCTCTCGGAATTGACCGGGCCGGTCTATGGTCATGAGACCGTGCGCGCGCACGACAACGACCTCACCATCCAGGCCAAGGGCGAGCCGCTCGGCGAGCGCATCATCGTGCATGGTTATGTGCTCGACGAGGACGGCCGCGGCGTGCCCAACACGCTGGTCGAGCTGTGGCAGGCCAATGCCTGCGGCCGCTACGTTCATGTCGTCGACCAGCACCCGGCGCCGCTCGATCCGAACTTCACGGGCGCCGGCCGGACGCAGAGCGATGCCAAGGGCTACTACAAGTTCATCACCATCAAGCCCGGCGCCTATCCGTGGGGCAATCACCACAATGCCTGGCGGCCGGCGCATATCCACTTCTCGGTGTTCGGCCATTCGTTCGTCTCGCGTCTCGTGACCCAGATGTACTTTCCCGGCGATCCGCTGTTTCCGTTCGATCCGATCTTCAACTCGGTGACGGACGAGAAGGCGCGGGCGCGGATGATCTCGTCCTTCGATCTCGAGAATACCAAGCCGGAATGGGCGCTGTGCTACCGCTTCGATATCGTGCTGCGCGGGCAGAGTGCCACGCCGATGGAGACCAGGTAAGTGTCGAACCCGCGTCCTGATGGAATCACGCCTTCGCAGACCGTCGGCCCCTATTTCAAATACGGCCTGACGCCGAACGGCGAATATGAGTGGAACGACGCCTTCACCAATAACCTCCTGACGCCTGACGTCTCGGGCGAGCGCATCCGCGTCGAGGGCAGGGTCTATGACGGCGACGGCGCGGTGATCCCGGATTGCATGCTGGAGATCTGGCAGGCCGACGCCCAGGGCCGCTTCTCCGATCCGCAGGATGCGCGGGCGCTGCCGAACTCCTCGTTCAAGGGCTTTGGCCGTTGCGGCACCGACAAGGGCGGCGGCTACGCCTTCGACACCATCAAGCCCGGCGTGGTGCCGGATGCCGACGGCAAGCCGCAGGCGCCGCACATCGGGCTCGCGGTGTTCGCGCGCGGCATGCTGCTGCATCTCTACACCCGGATCTATTTCGACGACGAAGCCGGCAACGCCACAGATTCCACGCTGGCGCTGGTTCCGGCCGACCGCCGCCTGACCTTGATTGCCAGGCGCAACGCCGGCGCCGGCAACGTCTACACCTTCGACGTCCATCTGCAGGGCGACAACGAGACGGTGTTCTTCGACGTCTAGCGAAAACTGCTGTCTCCGCGCATGGCGACCACGCGATGCGCGATCACCTCCCGGGCCGATCTCAAGGCGTGACGCCCGGCTTGAACACGGCGAGCGGCGCGGGATCGCGGCTCGGCGGCGGCGGAACCTTTCCGTCGACATCGGTGAAGCCGTATTTAACCGCCAGCTCCGAGGCGAGCAGGATCTGGCCGCTCTTGGTCATCACGTCGGGATCGCTGGCGAGTGCCGCCACCGCGCGCCCGGCGAACACCGGCGTCTCGCCGCGTTCGGCGATCAGTTTGGCGAGCGCCGACGGGACGCGATCGGGCTGCGCCGCAAGCTTCTCGCTCTTGATGTAGCCGGGCCAGATCGAAACGGCGGCAATGCCGAACGGCTTCAGCTCATGCGCCATGTCGCGCGCCATCCGGTCGACGCCTGATTTCTGCACGCCGAACGGAACGTTGAACGTGTATCTGACGCCGCCGCCCGACGACGTGTTGACGATCAGGCCGCGCTGCTGCGGCAGCATCAGCGGCACCGCCAACTGGCTGGCGACGAAATGCGAGCGCAGGCCGACGCGGTGCATGGTGTCCCATAGCGATGCCGGGACCTGCCAGAACGGGACATTCACCGGCATCACGTTCGGCGCCGCAAACACATTGTTGACCAGCACGTCGAGCCGGCCGTGGTCGCGCCGGATCAGGTCGAAGACCTCCTGCACCGAGCCGTCGTCGGAGTGATCGCACAAAAGGCCGATGCCGCAGCCGCCGGCCTCGTCGATCGCGGCGATGGTCTCGTCGAGCGAGCCCGGCCATTCCGATCCGCCGCTGTTGCGCGTCCGCGCTGTGACGATCACGGTCGCGCCGGCCTCGGCAAGGCCGATCGCCACGCCCTTGCCGACCCCGCGGCTACCTCCCGTCACCAGTGCGATGCGATCCTTGAGGCGTCCCTTGGTCATGATGTCTCCCAATATGGCTTCTTCGGAAGATAACTTGACAATAATCTTCCTAGGAAGATATTAGGCCCGGAACGGTAGAGGCGTCAATCAGGGAGGTTTCGCGATGGTCACGAGGGAAGAGAACGAATTGCTGTGCCGCGTCACGGGTGACGCGCCGATGGGACGGATGCTGCGGCAGCATTATTGGCTGCCGGCGGTTCTCTCGGTGCGCGTCCGCAAGGGAGAGGCGCCGGTTCGGGTCAAGCTGTTCGGCCGCAACTTCGTGGCGTTCAGGGGCAAGGACGGTTCGGTCGGCTTCCTCGACGAGGCCTGTCCGCACCGCGGCGCGTCGCTGGCGCTGGCACGGGTCGACGACTGTTCGCTGACCTGCCTGTTCCACGGCTGGAAGATCAATGCGCAGGGCGAGGTGCTCGACGTTCCCAACGAGCCGAACAATCCGAAGGAATTCGCCAAGACCGTGAAGGCGAAAGCCTATCCGGCGCGCGAAGGCGCCGGGCTGATCTGGGTCTGGCTCGGCGAGGGCGCGGCGCCGCCCGCGCCCGACTTCGAATGGATGGATCTGCCGCCGGATCAGGTCTACGCGGCCGGTATCGAGCTCAAAGCCAATTGGCTGCAGGGCGTCGAGGCCACCATCGATTCCTCGCATGTCGCGCTGCTGCACCAGAGCTGGACCGCGACGTCGTCGACCGATTTCGGCGCGACGCGCGTCAACACCGAGGTCGCTTACGAGTTCGACAAGAAGCCCTATGGTTTCCGCGCCGCGGCGCTGCGCACCGCACCGGACGGATCGTGCCTCGCCCGCGTCACCGAGTTCGTGATGCCGTACTATGGCTTGATCGCGCCGATCTTCTCCGGGCCGCAGCAGGACCGCACCGCGATCATTGCGGTGCCGATCGACGACGAGAACCTGATCCAGTGGTACATCTTCTATAATCCCGAGAAGCCGGTGGATTCCTGGCGCAAGGTGCAGCGCGCCAACCAGTGGCCGATGGCCGGCGGCCTGCCGGGCGATCAAAGCAACAATTGGGGGCAGAATCGCCAGATCATGGATGCCGGCAACAGCACCGGCTTCCATGAGATCGTCATCGAGGATTTCGTTGTCATGGTCAGCATGGGGCCGATCGTCGACCGTTCGCAGGAATATCTCTGCTCGGCGGACCAGGCGATTGTCAGGGTGCGTCGCCAGCTGCTCGACGAGGTGCGCGGCTTCATGAACGGCAAGGCGCCGAAAAGCGGCCAGAGCGAGGTCATGTCCTACAAGGACATCCGCGCCGTCGGCGGCCGGCTCGCCTCCGCTGCCGAGGATTGGCGGCAGATTCCGCGCTGATCGGATTTGACGCCTTGGGCGCGGGCATTGTCTCCGCGCCGATTTCCCCGCATCGACCCAGGAGACGCTATCTCATGACCTGGCACCATCTGTGCGCCGCCGCGAAACTGTCGGAAGGGGAGCCGTTGGGCTTCAAGCTCGGCGAGCGGCGCGTTGCGCTCTACAAGGTCGACGACGACGTCTTCGCGACCGACGACGTCTGCTCGCACGCGTTTGCGCTGTTGTCGACAGGGTTTCTCGAAGGACATGTGATCGAATGCCCGCTGCACGGCGCGATGTTCGATGTCCGTGACGGCAAATGCCGGTCGAGCGCCTACAGGAATATCGAGGCGTTCAAGGTCGAGATCCGCGACGGCGAGGTCTATGTGCTGCTCGACGGCGGCGCCGCCCTGGAAACCGCCGGTGATGGCGGTGCGGACGTCAAGCCGTGAGCGGCCTTGTCGTCATCGGCGCTTCCTATGCCGGCATTCAGGCCACCCTCACCGCGCGTGAAGCCGGCTATGCCGAGCCGGTGACCGTGATCGCCGATGAGAGCGCGCTGCCATATCAGCGTCCGCCGCTGTCGAAGGATTTTCTGCTCGACGAGATCAGCGCGCAGGGCCTGCTGATGCACGACGAGGCTGTTTTCTCCGACAACAGGATCGAGCTGTGTCTTGCCAACCGCGTTGTCGGGATCGGTCGCAGCGCCGGCCAGGTGGCATTGGCCGACGGCGCAGTCCTCGACTTCGAACGCCTCGTCATTGCCACCGGCTCGCGCGCGCGCAGGATCGCGGTCCGTGGCGCCGACCTCGACGGGGTCTGCTATCTCAGATCGATCGCCGATGCCGCCGACCTCAGGGCGAGACTCGGCGGGGCCAGCGAGATCGTGATCGTCGGCGGCGGCTTCATCGGGCTTGAGGTGGCGTCCTCGGCGGCCAAGCTCGGCAAGAAGGTGACCGTGATCGAGGCCGCGTCGCGGTTGCTCGAGCGGGCGGTCTCTCCGGTGGTGTCGCGCTTCCTGCTCGATCGTCACGTACGAGCGGGCGTTGCGGTGAAGTTCGGCACGGCCGTTTCGGCAATGATCGGCGATGGCGGACGGATCGCGGCGGTCGAGCTGAACGGAGGCGTCCGTCTCGGCACCGACCTTGTCGTGGTCGGCATTGGCGGCATCGCCAATGATGAGCTCGCCGTTGCCGCGGGGCTGGATTGCGCCAACGGCGTCGTGGTGGATGAGCACGGCCGGACGGCATGCCCGGGCATCTATGCCGCCGGCGACTGCGCCAATCACTACAGCCGCTTCGCGGGAGGATGGATCAGGCTGGAGTCGGTTCAGCACGCGCAGGACCAGGGACGGGCAGTCGGACTTGCGATCGCGGAAAGCCATGAGCCTTATGACAGCGTGCCGAGGTTCTGGTCGGATCAACACGATCTCAAGCTTCAGATCGTCGGGCACTCGGCGCGCAGCGACCGGATCGCGATCCGCGGCGCGATCGAAGCCGGCCGGTTCTCTGTGTTCAGCTACCGGGAGGGCAAGCTCGTCGCAGTCGACAGCATCAACAATCCCGCCGACCAGATGGTGGCGCGGCGCCTGATCGCAGCGGGCATTTCGCCGACGCCCGACCAGGCCGAAGACAGTTCATGCGATCTCAAAGCGCTGCTGAAGACGGGCAACAAGGCCGTTGCGTCATGTTGCCGGCGGCAGAGCTAATCCGCCGCCGCAAGCCGGCCGGACTTCTTCGGCGCCTTTACGGCTCTGACCGCGAGCAGCTTGTGCAGGCAGCGGTCCAGCATCGCGAGCTCCGCCTTGGTCAGTCCACTTGCTTCGGTCACGGCCTCGACCACCCTTGCCACCTCGGCAATGCCGCGGTCGGCGGTCGCAAGACCCTTGGCGGTGAGGCGGACCAGTTCCGAACGGCCGTCGTCGCTGGCCGAGACGCGGAGGACGAAGCCGCCTTCCTGAAGCCGCGCCACGCGCTTGGTCATGGCACCCGACGTGACGAGGAGCGCGCGGAACAGGTCGGTCGGGCGCAACTCGTACGGCTTCCCGGAGCGCCGGAGCGCCAGCAGGACATAGAGCTCGCCGGTTTGCAGGCCGACGGCCTTCGCGATGTCCTGCAGGCGCATTTCGTGCAGCTGGTTGACGCGCTCGAGCCGCAACAAGGTGCAGGCCGCGGCAAGGTCGAGGTCGGGGCGCTGTGCAAGCCAGGCGGCTTCGATGTCGTCGTAAAGGGTGCTGTCGGGCGTAGGCGGCGGCTTGATCGCAGGTTCGGCGCGGCGTGACACGCTGCTTTTCTTCATTCCCTTCCAGTCCCCTTCGTCCCGCGCCAAGGGCGCCGGCGCCATGCGTCGCAGCAATCTAGCATCGTCGAATTGACGTGTCGCCCCCGCAAGTTCCTGCGATCGCTTCACACAAGCGCATCGCTCGGCGGAGCGGCCATTTGCCGCCTTTCGCCGAGGTTGACAATTATCTTCCTAGGAAGAATATTCCAGGTAAGAAACAAGGGAGGAGCGTATGCGCGGACTTCGCGCTGTCATCATATTCGCGGCCTTGGTCGCGGCCTGCGGCTCGGCCGGCGCTGCCGAGACCGAATTGATCCTTGGCCAGACCATGCCCTATAGCGGGCCGGCGTCGGCCCTGAGCGCCGTCGGTAAGGTGCAGACCCGCTATTTTCAGATGATCAACGATCGCGGCGGCATCAATGGCCACAAGGTCAAGCTGATCTCGCTCGACGACGGCTACAGCCCGCCGAAGGCGGTGGAGCAGACGCGCAGGCTGATCGAGAATGACGAGGCGGTCGCGATCTTCGGCAGCATGGGAACGGCGCAGAATGCCGCGGTGCAGAAATATCTCAACGCCAAGAAGATTCCTCAGCTGTTCGTGTTCGCGGCAAGCGAGCGCTTTGCCGATCCGAAGACCAGTCCCTACACCATCTCGGGGATGACGCTGTTCAGCACGGAGGCCGCGATCTACGCGCGGCTGGTGGCTCAGCATACGCCCGGCGCGCGCGTCGCCGTGCTGTACCAGAACGACGACTACGGCCGCGAATATCTCCGCAGCTTCAAGGCCGAACTGGTGCGGCTCGATCCCAAGGCCGAGATCGTCGCCGCCTCGCCCTACGAAGTCACGTCGCCGACGGTCGATTCGCAGGTCGTGGCGCTGGCGAGCACCAACGCCAACGTCTTCCTCAATGCATCGACCGGCAAGTTTACCTCGCAGGCGATCCGCAAGGCGGGCGAACTCGGCTGGCGCGCGCAGCAGTTCCTGCCGATCGGCAGCAACTTCGTGCCGACGATCCTCAAGCCCGCCGGGCTCGACAACGCCAAGGGGGCGATCTCGGCGACGCCGACCAAGTCGGTCGGCGATCCCGAATGGGCCAACGATCCCGCCTATCTGGAATGGCTGGCTTTCATGAAAAAATACTATCCCGAGGGCGATATCGAGGATCAGCTCAACTTCACCGGATGGAACGTCGCTGTGCTGATGACCAAGGTCATCGAGGCCTGCGGCAACGATCTTTCCCGGCAAAATCTTATGAAGCAGGCCACCGCGCTGAAGAACCTGGCGCTGCCGGGTCTGATTCCGGGCATCACCGTCAACACCAGTCCGGATGATTATCGCCTGATCACGTCGTTGCGCCCGCAGCGTTTCGACGGCGAGCGCTGGGTTCCGATGTCCGGTAGCATGGCTGCGCAATGAGGGCCGCGAATTGTGGTGAAGCGCGGCCGGCCGCCAAAGCATGATCCGGAAGGTGCGAAGCAGTTTTTCGAAAAGAACATGCTCAAATAACGAGCTAAAGCGCGATGACGATCCGACCTAATTTCATCGCCGTTAGCGGCCGCGCCTGAGCTCTTCGGTGGCGCGCCGGAGCACCTCGTGAAGCCACTCGTGCGAAGGCTCGTCCTCGACGCGTTCGTGCCAGAGCAGCCGAACCTCCACGGGCGTCGTGGTGTAGGGCAGTTCATAGGTCGTGATCGCATGCGCCTGCTCGAGCGCACGCGCCAGCGGCCGCGGAACGATCGCGGCCAACTCGGAATCGATCAGCAGTGCGGGCACGGCAAGGAAATGCGGCAGCGAGACGGCGATCCGCGGCGGCCGGTCGCTGTCGGAGAGGGCCCGTTCGAGCGCGGGGCGGTCGTACATCTCCGAACGCCGGGCGAGCCCGCGCTCGGAGATGAAGCCGCCGATCGCGCCCTCCTGCTCGCCGCCAAGGGACACGACGACCAGCGGCAGGGTCGCGAGCTTTGCCTTGTCGAGCCGGCCAAGCTTGCGCTTTTTGCCGACGATCAGCACGTCGTCATATTCGAACAACAGCGCGCTGCGGAAGCGGCTCGGTGGCGACGAGAACACGCCGATCGCGACATCGATACGGCCGAGGTCGATCTGCTCGGCAAGATCGATCCGCGTCACCGGCTTGATGGTGAGGTCGATCGCCGGAGCTTCGCGGCCCAGGATCTTCAGCAGCGGCGGCGCCAGCACCATCGTCGTGAAGTCGTTGGCGGCCAGCGTGAACGGCTTGGTGGAGGCCGCCGGCGTGAAGGTCGGCAGCTCGACCGCAGCCTCCAGCGATCGCAGCGCCTGGCGAACCTGCGGCGCCATCGTCAACGCGCGCGCGGTCGGCTGCATGCCAGTGGCCGTGCGCACGAACAGGTCGTCGTCCAACATCTCGCGCAGCCGCGCCAGCGAGTGGCTGACGGCGGACTGGCTCAGCGCGACCTTCTGGCTGGCCCGCAGCACGCTGCGCTCCTCCATGACGGCGTCGAATACCTTGAGCAGATTCAGATCGAGGGTCTTGAAGGAAACGGACACGCTGCGAGTCCTGTCTGTAGCGGATCGCTCGCCTCGGCAAAATTCCGCGATCGACCGCAGTTAAGGCCAGCCGCCTGGCGGATGCAACCGAGCGGTTTCTCTGCGAGCTACCATGCCGTCACCACCGGGCATCTGAAGCCGGTTCAGGATCACTCTGCAAGACTTTCACTTCCGCAACGCGGCGTTCTGGCCAAGATTGCCCGCACCGGGTTGGGAGGAGAACAGCGATGAAGGCCTGGGTGATGGCGGCCCGAAGTGGCACGCGTAAATCGATCGGACTGGCGTTGATGCTGATGGCGACAGGGACATCGGCGATTGCACAGAGCGGGCCGGTCAGGCTCGGCGTGCTGACCGACATGTCGTCGCTCTATGCCGACAATGGCGGCCAGGGTTCGGTGGTCGCCGCGCAGATGGCGGTGGACGATTTCAAGGGCAAGGTGCTGGGCCGCCCGATCGAGATCGTTGCCGGCGATCACCAGAACAAGGCGGATATCGGCTCGGCGATTGCCCGGCGCTGGTTGGAGAACGACAATGTCGAGGCCATCCTCGACGTCCCGAATTCCGCGGTCGCGCTGGCGGTGCAGGGCATCACGCGCGACAAGAAGAAGCTGTTTCTCGCCACCGGCGCGGCGACGTCCCGGCTGACCGGCGACGAGTGCTCGCCGACCGGCATCCACTGGACCTACGATACCTATGCGCTGTCGCAGGGGACGACGAGGGCGATTTCGCGCCTCGGCGCCAAGTCCTGGTTCTTCCTTTCGGCCGACTATTCGCTCGGCGCGCAGCTCGAGGCCGACAGCCGCAAGGTGATCGACGCCACCGGCGGCAAGGTGGTCGGCGCGGTGAAACACCCGATCAACACGCCCGATTTCTCGTCCTTCCTGTTGCAGGCGCAGGCCTCCAGGGCCGACGTGATCGCGCTCGCCGATGCCGGCGGCGACTTCATCAACGCGGTGAAGCAGGCCGGCGAATTCGGCGTGACGCGCGGGCAGAAGCTTGCCGGCCTGATCGTCTTCATCGCCGACATTCACAGCCTCGGGCTGCAGAGCGCGCAAGGTCTGATGCTGAGCTCCGCCTTCTATTGGGACCTCAACGGCGAGACGCGCGCGTGGTCGAAGCGCTTCATCGGGAAGACGAAGAAGGTGCCCACCATGATCCATGCCGGCACCTATGGTGCGGTCATGCACTACCTCAAGGCGGTTGAAGCCGCCGGCACGCTTGATGGGCCGACGGTCGCGACCAAGATGCGCGAATTGCCGGTCAACGATTTCATGACCCGCAACGGCAGGATCCGTCCCGACGGTCGGCTGGTCCGCGACATGTATCTGTTCCGCGTCAAGTCGCCGGAGGAATCGAAATACCAGTTCGACTACTACCAGCTGGTGGCCACGATCCCGGGGGAGGAGGCGTTCAGACCGATGGAGGACGGGGGATGCTCGCTCGTGAAGAAGTCGTGATCGACCGGGATGTGGCGTGCGGAGCCGCGCGCAATCCGATCGACGAGGTGATCGCCGGCCGGCTGTCGTGCCGCGAGTTCTCCGGCAGTCCGGTCTCCCGATCGACCATCGAGCAGATCCTGCGCGTGGCGCGGTTCGCGCCGAGCGGCGCGAACATCCAGCCCTGGCACGTCTACGTGCTCGCCGGCGCCGCCAAAACCGAGGTGTCCGCTGCGCTGCTGCATGCATTTGAGAGCGAGCCGAACGAGCACGTCTCCGAATATCAATACTACGCCAGCGCCTTCCCCGAGCCGTATCTCGGCCGTCGCCAGGAGTTCGGGCGATTGTTCTATGACTCGCTCGGGATCGCGCAAAGCGACATTGCGGCGAGGAGCCGGCAGACCGCAAAGAACTTCCTGTTCTTTGGCGCGTCGGTTGGATTGATCGTCACCATCGATCGGCGCCTCGCGATGGGAAGCTGGCTCGATCTCGGCATGTTCGTCCAGAACGTGATGCTGGCGGCGGTGGGACGCGGGCTGCAATCCTGTCCGCAGGAAACTTTCGCCAGATTCCACCGGATACTGCGTCCGCTGTTGTCGATCCCCGCCGAGCAGATGGTGGCCTGCGGGATCTCGCTGGGCCACCCCAGGGAGCGGTCCCGCGCGCGGCTGATGCCGCGAGCGGATGTGGAGGCATTCGCCTCCTTCAAGGGTTTCGAGGATTAGACCAGGAGAAAGTCATGGGAAGCCGTGAACAGCTTATCGAACGCAGCATTCCGTTTCTGCGCGAAGTCAAGGACATGACGCCGAGCGCGGCGATGGAGCGATGGCTCAACGAGACCTATGGAGAGGACAGCGCGCTGTACCAGGATCTCGCGCGCCTCATCAAAATGGGAGTCGCGGAGGGTTGGGCGGCGAACCAGGAGGTGGAGGGCCCGAACTATCGGCGCAGCCGCATCCTTGAGCCGGTCCCCGAGACGTTCCAGTTCAGCATCACCGCGGTCTACATGAACAGCGCCGATCCGCGCCGCTTCAGGGACGAGGACGATCATGACGTGCTGCGCGGGCAATATCACGGCCACCCCTATGGCGAGCTCAACCTCGTCGTTCCGCTCGACAAGGGCGCGCAGCTGAAGGGGTTGCAGGGCTGGCAGGGGCCGGGCTGGACCGCGCCGGATCCCGGCAGCCGGCACTATCCGGAGGTGAGGGGCGGCGCGGTCATCGCGCTGTTCTATCTGCCGGCCGGGCGCATCTCCTACGATTTCAAGGCGCCGGCCTGATATCCGGCGCGGGCGGCGATCCGATCTGGAGAAAGCACATGACGTTGATCTACCCGGTCGCTTCGAACAGCGTCCATCCCCCGCGCCTGTCGCCTGCGTACCGGAGCGCGATCAAGCGCGCGCCCACGAAGCCGCTGATCCCGATGCGGCACACGCTCTCGGAGCTGACCGGGCCGGTCTATGGTCATGAGACCGTGCGCGCGCACGACAATGATCTGACCATCCAGGCCAAGGGCGAGCCGCTCGGCGAGCGCATCATCGTGCATGGTTATGTGCTCGACGAGGACGGCCGCGGCGTGCCCAACACGCTGGTCGAGCTGTGGCAGGCCAATGCCTGCGGCCGCTACATCCATGTCGTCGACCAGCACCCGGCGCCGCTCGATCCGAACTTCACCGGTGCCGGCCGGACGCAATCCGATGCCAAGGGCTATTACAAGTTCATCACCATCAAGCCCGGCGCCTATCCGTGGGGCAATCACCACAACGCGTGGCGGCCCGCGCATATCCACTTCTCGGTGTTCGGCCACTCCTTCGTCTCGCGGCTCGTCACGCAGATGTACTTTCCCGGCGATCCCCTGTTCCCGTTCGACCCGATCTTCAACTCGGTGACGGATGAGAAGGCGCGGGCACGGATGATCTCGTCGTTCGATCCCGAGAACACCCAGCCGGAATGGGCGCTGTGCTACCGCTTCGATATCGTGCTGCGCGGACGCAATGCCACGCCGATGGAGACCAGGTAAGTGTCGAACCCGCGTCCTGATGGAATCACGCCTTCGCAGACCGTCGGCCCCTACTTCAAGTATGGCCTGACGCCGAACGGCGAATACGAATGGAATGACGCCTTTACCAGCAACCTGCTGACGTCCGATGTCTCCGGCGAGCGCATCCGCGTCGAGGGCAAGGTCTATGACGGCGACGGCGCCATAATCCCGGACTGCATGCTGGAGATCTGGCAGGCCGACGCGCAAGGGCGCTTCTCCGATCCGCAGGACAAGCGCGCGCTGCCGAACTCCTCATTCAAGGGCTTCGGCCGCTGCGGCACCGACAAGAGCGGCGGTTACGCCTTCGACACCATCAAGCCGGGCATGGTGCCGGATGCCGACGGCAAGCCGCAGGCGCCGCACATCGGGCTCGCGGTGTTCGCGCGCGGTATGCTGTTGCACCTCTACACCCGGATCTATTTCGACGACGAAGCCGGCAACGCCGCTGACTCCACGCTCGCGCTGGTGCCGGCCGGGCGCCGCGCGACCTTGATTGCCAGGCGCAAGGCCGGCGCGGGCACCGTCTACACCTTCGACGTCCATCTGCAGGGCGACAACGAGACGGTGTTCTTCGACGTCTAGCTGCGCGCCGCCGGCGGCGCGCAATTCCAGCATTGAAGGGACGAACGAAATCCGCTGCGCACGTTCGCCGTAGCGGATTTCGCTTGACCATGCATAATCGGTTATATAACAATATCGTTATATAACCGATTGAGATCAAGCATGGCCAGCCTCGATGCCGCCTTTTCCGCGCTCGCCGACCCGACCCGCCGGGCAATCCTGGCGCGCCTCGCGCTGGGCGAGGCGACGGTCATGGAGCTGGTCGAGCCGTTCGACATGACCCAACCCGCGATCTCCCGCCATCTCAAGGTGCTCGAGGGCGCCGGCCTGATCGTGCGGCGGATCGAGGGCACCAAGCGGCCGTGCCGGCTGGCGCCATCGGCGGTTGCCGAGATCGATCAATGGCTCGGCATGCTGCGCCGCGCGCTGGAAACCAATTACGACCGGCTGGACGACGTGCTGGCCGCAATGAAGCCTGAGCAGTGAAGGGTATCCCCATGAGCAAGTTGACGCTGAAGACCGAAGGCGACCGCTATGTCGTCGTCACCAGGCGCTTCGTCGCGCCGCCCGAGGCGGTGTATCGCGCGCATACCGAGCCGCAGCTGTTGCAAAAATGGCTGCTCGGTCCCGACGGCTGGACCATGCCGGTCTGCGTCAGCGAGGCGAGGCCCGGCGGCCGGATCCGCTACGAATGGACCGACGGCAAGGGCGGCGGCTTTCATTTGACCGGCGAATATCTCGCGCTCGAACCGTTCAGCCGCATCGTGCATGTCGAGCGCATGCATCTGCCGGATCCGACGCCGGACAATCAGGTCGAGACGCGCTTTGCGCCCGACGGCGACGGCACCTTGATGACGATGCGGATGACGTTGCCGGATGCCGAAACGCGCGCGGCGATGCTCGCGACCGGCATGGAGCACGGCATGGAAGACAGCTATGCTCGGCTCGACCGGATGAGCTGAACGTGACCGACGCGAGGGAGAATGCGCGACCGTTTCCTGACGGGGTTGATTGGCTATCCGATCGCGCATTCGGCGGCGCCTGCGATGCACGAAGCGGCCGCAGCTGCGCTCGGCGTTCGCGTCCACTACCAGCTCATCGAGGTCGAGGGCGCCGGACGCGACGATCTGCGTGCGATGCTCGAGGGTATCCGGCGGCTCGGCTTTGCCGGCGTCAACGTCACCTTTCCCTACAAGGAGGCGGTGGTCGAGCTGCTCGATGACCTCGCACCCGATGCGCGCGCGATCGGCGCGGTCAACACCATCGTCTCCGATGGCGCGCGGCTGGTCGGGCACAACACCGACGCGACCGGCTTCGCGCGCGCGATCGCACCGCTGCTTGCCTCGGCGCCGCGCGGCCCGATCGCGCTGATCGGTGCCGGCGGCGTCGGCAAGGCAATCGCCTTCGCGCTCGCCGGCCTCGGTGTCGGCGAACTGCGCATCTTCGACGCTGATGCCGCCAGGGTCGCGCGGCTGGCCGGTCAGTTGGCCGGCCGTCATCCGGTTCGTGGTGTCGCCAGCATCGAGGCCGCGCTCGATGGCGCGACCGGCGTCGTCAACGCAACGCCGGTCGGCATGCTGCCGAGCCGCGACAGTCCCGTGCCGGACAGCTTGTTGCATCCGTCGATGTGGGTCGCCGATGCGGTGTACACGCCGCTCTGGACGCCGCTGCTGTCGGCGGCCAAGGCCAAGGGCGCCAAAGTCCTGACCGGGCGCGATCTGGCGATCTACGCGGCAGCGGACGCGTTCGAACTGTTCACGACAATGATGCCTTCGACGGATGTCATGGCAAATGCGTTCGACGCGGTGATGGCCGCACGCTACTCTCCGCCCGCCTGAAGGGCGGAGACATCAAATGACAAAAATCAGGATCGGGCTGGCCGGCTGCGGCTTCGTGTCGGAGCTGCATATGGTTGCCTACCGGCGCGTCTATGGCGTCGACGTCGAGGTGAGGGCGGTCGCGGCGCGCGGCGATCATGTCAACGAGTTCGCCCGCAAGCACGCAATCCCGAACGCCTATCGCAGCTTCGCCGGGCTGATCGCCGACCGCGAGCTTGACGTCATCGACATCTGCACCCCGCCGAACCTTCACGCCGCGATGATCGTCGAGGCGATGCAGGCCGGCAAGCACGTGATCTGCGAGAAGCCGTTCAGCGGCTATTTCGGCCGCGACGGCGACAAGGCGCCGATCGGCCGGCATGTGCCGAAGGCGCTGATGTATCAGCGGGTGATGGAGGAGATGGAGAAAACCCGCGCCGCGGTCGAGCGAAGCGGAAAACTCTTCATGTATGCCGAGGACTGGATCTACGCGCCGGCGGTGACCAAGACCGCGGAGATCATCCGCGCGACAGGCGACAAGATCCTGTTCATGAAGGGCGAGGAGAGTCATTCCGGCTCGCATGCGGCGCATGCCGCCGAGTGGGCGATGACCGGCGGCGGCTCGCTGATCCGGATGGGCTGCCATCCCTTGTCGGCGGTGCTCTATCTCAAGCAGGTCGAGGCCCGCGCGCGCGGCGAGACCATCACGGTCGCCAGCGTCAGCTGCGACGTCGGCAACGTCACCGCCAGCCTCAAGCCGCAGGAGCGCGCCTATATCAAGGCCAATCCGGTCGACGTCGAGGATTGGGGCACGCTGACCGCAACTTTCTCCGACGGCACCAAGGCGACGGTGTTTTCCGGCGACATGATCATGGGCGGCGTACGCAACCTGATCGAGACCTACACCTCGGGCGGTTCGCTGTTCGCCAACATCACCCCCAACACGCATCTGACCAGCTACCAGACGAGCGAGGAGAAGCTCGCCTCGGTCTACATCACCGAAAAGGTCGATCGTAAAACCGGCTGGCAATATGTCTGCCTCGAGGAGGAATGGACCCGCGGCTACCTGCAGGAGATCCAGGATTTCATGGAGTGCGTGGCGACCGGGCGCCAGCCGCTCGCCGATCTCGCGCTGGCGTATGAGACGACCAGGGTGAACTACGCCGGCTACTGGGCCGCGGATGAGGGCAGGCGGGTGACATTGTAGCCGCTCGGCACCGCTTCCCTTCACCCCTTGTGAGAGAAGGTGGCGCGCGCGAGCGCGCCGGATGAGGGGGGTGTCACCGCGTCATTCGCTCGAGCGGCAAGGCGACATCTCACCTCCCCGCAAGAGCGGGGTGAGGGAGCGCAGCCCCGATGCGGCGGCAGTCTCGCCTCGTCGCCACGCTACGCCGCGTAGACCGAGCCCTTCGGCAGCGGGAACACCGGATCCTGCGTGCGGATACTGGTCGGCCACACCACGGTGATGCGCTCGCCGGCGTTCTGCATTACGACCGGCGTCGAGCGCTCGTTCTGGCCGGACAGCGGCGTGCCCGGCGGATAGAACTTCACGCCATAGCCCTGGATGGTGCCGCCAGCGGGAATGTCGACGTCGAGCGCTGCCTTGCGGATCGCCTCGGGATCGAAGCCGCCGTACTTCTCCTTGGCGACCGGCAGCACATTGTTGAGCAGGATCCAGGTCTGGTTGAAGCCCATCGAGCAGTGCGGCGGCACTTCGGTCGCATTGGTCTTCTCGCGGTAGCGCGCGACCATGGTCTTGGTGAGGTCGCCGATTCCCGGCGCGAGCTTGGCCGGATCGAGCAGCTGCGCCGGCACCGGATCGATGTTGCAGAAATTGTCGATGTCGGCGCCGAAGGTCGCGCGCAGCTTGTCGAGCTGGCTGTAGCCGGCGCCGGCGCCGAACAGCATCTTGAACTTCAGCCCGCTCTCGCGCGCCTGGCGCAGGAACAGCGTGATGTCGGGATTGTAGCCGGCATGCGAGATCACGTCGGCCTTGGCGCGCTTGAGCTTGGTCACCAGCACCGAGAGATCGGGCGCGGACGCCGAATAGCCCTCCTTCAGCACCACCTGCAGCCCGACCTCCTTGGCGAAGGCTTCGTCGGCCGCGGCGACGCCGACGCCATAGGGCCCGTCCTCATGGATCAGCGCCACCTTGACGTCCTTCGGCTCCATGTGGAGCTTGGCCTTGGCGTGCTCGTTGATGAAGCTCGCGAAGGCCTGGCCGTACTGGTCGGAATGGATCTGCGCGCGGAATACGTATTGCAGGTTCTTGTCCTTGAACACGGCGGTCGAGACCGCGGTCGTGATCCACAGGATCCGCTTCTGCTGCTCGACCTTGGCGGCGAGCGGCACCGCATGCGAGCTCGCGAACACGCCGTTGAGGATATCGACCTTCTCCTGGTCGATCAGGCGATTGGCCTCGTTGATCGCGACATCGGGCTTGCTCTGGGAATCGACGTTGACCGGCGCGATCTTGTACTTGCCGCCGATGCCGCCCTTCTCGTTGACGAGGTCGATCGCGATCTGGGTGCCGATCGAGGAGGCGACCGAGCCGCCGGCGGCGAACGGGCCGGTCAGGTCGTAGATCACACCGATCCGGACCGTCTCGGCCTGCGCCTGTGCCCGTGTCCAATCCAAGCTGAAAGCAGCGGCGGCAGCCGCTGAAGTCTTCAGCAGCGTCCTGCGTGAAGTCGGCATCGCGTCCTCCCCTGAAACCGTCAGTTGTGTGACGGGTCTTGCTTGTTTTCGCGGAGTATTGGGAGGCGAGGTCGGAAAGTCAACGCGGCTTGCGGCTGCGGCGTCTTGCGCTTTGGTCGAGTGGAAGATCTAGAGCGTGCCACGACGGAATAGGAGCGCGCGATGCCACCCTCCCCTGGAGGGGAGGGTCGTTGCGCATGTAGCGAAGCGGAATGCGCAGCGGGGTGGGGTGACGGTCTCACCACACGAACAGCGCCCGTGCGGATAGATCACCCCACCCCCGGGCGCACATTTCGCTTCGCTCAATGTGAGCCGACCCTCCCCCTCCAGGGGAGGGTGAAGAGTCTACTCCATCACCGCGGCATGGTCCGACGGCGCCGACTGCGAGCGCAGCGTGGCCTTGGTCGAGCCGATCATCAGCGCGAGCGGGATCGAGACCAGGATGAACAGCATCACCAGCTGGTAGTCGTGCGAGAACGCGATGATCTGCGACTGCGCCGCCACCATCTTGTCGGCCATCGCGCGGCCGGCGTCGGTGTTGAGGTTGATCATGCCTGACACGTCGGGCATCTGCAGCGCGTGGTTGAACGGGTTGATCTGCTCCGACAGCTTTGCGTAGATCCGCCGTCCGCCTTCCGTCAGCCGCGCGATCACGATCGAGATGCCGACCGAGCTTGCGACGTTGCGCAGCAGCGTCAGCATCGAGGTGCCGTCGGTGCGCAGATGGTTGGGCAGCGACATGAACGCCACCGTCGATAGCGGCACGAACACGAGGCCGAAGCCAAAGCCCTGGACCACGCTGACGACGATGATCTCGTTGGCCTGCGTCATGTCAGTCCAGCCGGTCATCTGGAACAGCGAGGCCGCGGTCAGCGCCAGGCCGGAGATGATCAGCGTGCGCGCCTCGATGTAGCGCATCATGCGGCCGACCAGCATCATCGCGACGAAGGTGCCGGCGCCGCGGGTCGCCAACAACAGGCCCGCGGTAATGATCGGGTAGCCGACCACGTTCTGCAGATAGGGCGAGGACAGCGCCATGGTCGAATACAGCACGAGGCCCATGACAGTCATGAACACGCAGCCGCCGAGGAAGTTCTTGTCCTTGAACAGCGCGAACTGGATGAAGGGCCGGCTGGTCGTCAGCGAATGGGCGAAGAAATAGTAGAAGCCGACCGCGGAGACGATGAATTCGATCATGATCTCGTTGGATTCCAGCCAGCCGAGCTGCTCGCCGCGGTCGAGCGCGAGCTGCAGCGAACCGATCGCGACCGCGAGCGCGCCGAACCCGAACCAGTCGAAGCGCAGATTGAGGTCCTGCTTGGTTTCGTCCATGAAGACGGCAAGGCCGAGCACGGTGATGGCGCCGAACGGCAGGTTGACGAAGAACACCCAATGCCAGGAATAGGTCTCGGTGAGCCAGGCGCCGAGCGAGGGCCCCATGATCGGGCCCATCATCACGCCCATGCCCCAGATCGACATCGCTTTCGCCCGCTCATGCAGCGCGTAGGAGTCGAGCATCACGGCCTGCGACAGCGGCACCAGCGCCGCGCCGAACACGCCCTGCAGCAGGCGGAACAGCACCATCTGGTTGATGTCCTGCGCCAGGCCGCAGAACACCGAGGCGACGGTGAAGCCGGCCGAGCAGATGATAAAGATGCGCTTCCGGCCATAGCGGTTGGCGATCCAGCCCACCGGCGCGGTCATGATCGCGGCCGCGACGATGTAGGAGGTCAGCACCCAGTTGATCTGGTCCTGCGAGGCCGACAGCGAGCCCTGCATATAGGGCAGCGCGACGTTAGCGATCGTGGTGTCGAGCGCCTGCATGATCGTCGCGGTCATCGCGCAGATCGTCACCATGTTCCGGCGCATGCCGGGCACAGCGGATGGTGACGGTGCATTCATTCAGGTCGGTCCTGTTCGAGCGTTGGAAACCACCTCCCCCGCAAGCGGGAGAGGGGGCGCACTGTTATCGCGGCCGCCAGTTCGGCCTCATCTCATTTATTCCTGCTCGTGATCCGGGTGCGCCGAGGCCGGCGCCAGCCCGAGCAGGCCGGCCAGCGTGCGGCGGTGGTTGGTGTCGATCGTCGCGTAGACGCTCATGCCGGCTTTCAGCTTCTTCACGAACGGATCGTTCTCGTCGAAGTAAATCCGCACGGGGACGCGCTGCACCACCTTGACGAAATTGCCGGTCGCGTTCTGCGGCGGCAGGATCGCGAACTGCGCGCCGGTGCCGGGCGACAGCGAGCCGATCTTGCCCTTGAACCGATGGTTCGGGAACGCGTCGACGTCGAGCTCAACCGGCTGGCCGATCGCTACATAGGTGAAGTCGCTCTCCTTCGGATTGGCGTCGACCCAGGGATGGTCGACATCGATGATCGAGAACACCGGCGAGCCGGCGGCGACGAAGCGGCCGAGCTGGATCTGGTCGACCTGGGTCGCGACGCCGTCCATCGGCGCGCGCAGCACGGTGTGGTCGAGATTGCGCTGGGCGTCATCGAGCTTGGCCTTGGCCTGGGCGTAGGGCGGGAACTGCTCGATCGGCAGGTCGATATCGCCGAGCAGCTGCGTCTTGTCCTTGGAGATCTGCTGCCTGATGTATTGCGCCAGGCTCTCGGCGGTCACTTGCGCATTCGCCGCATTGTCGAGGTCGAGCTGCGAGCCAAAATTCTGCTTGGCCAGCGTCGACTTGCGTTCGACGTCGCGCTTCTTCAATTCGATGCTCTGCTGGGCGAATTCCAGCATCCTGCCGTTGATCTTGATGTTGTCGACCAGGTTGTCATAGGTGGTCCTGGTCTGGTCGAGCGCGGCCTTGGCCTGCGCCACCGCGAGGCGGAACGGCACCGGATCGATCTCGAACAGCTCGTCGCCCTTCCTGACGTGCTGGCCTTCCTTCACGACGATCTTGTCGATCTTGCCGGAGATTTCCGGCGTGATCAGCACCTTCTGCGCGCCGACATAGGCGTCGTCGGTGCCGACATAGCGGCCGCCATTGAGATAGAACACGATGCCGCCGATCGCGGCGACGGTCGGCAGCACGACCAGCAGCAGCGTGCGGCGATAGCGCCGCAAACCCGCCATCAGGCGACGGCGCGGCGCGCGGCTGGCCTTGCCCGACGGCGCAGGCTCGCCCGGATTGCTCTTCTGCTCGGGGGCCAGTTTGAGGACGGGTTCAGCCATAGCGCTGTTCCTTTCGGGAGGGCTCGCCGGCTGTGGTCTGGACGGCATTGCGAACGTTTTCCTTGATCGATTCCAATTGGGTGAGCAGGCGATACGCGTCAGCGGGGCTGATGCCCTCGAGCGCGGTCGCGGTGAGTTCGGAGCGGAGGCCGGCGAGCTTGCCGAGCAGCGGGCGCGCGGCCTTCTTCAGATAGAGGCGGTTGACGCGGCGGTCGTTCTCGTCGCTGCGGCGTTCGATCCAGCCATTGTCGCAGAGCTTGTCGATCAGCCGCGTCAGCGTGATCGGCTGCACTTCGAGCAGCTCGGCGAGCTCGGTCTGTTTCAGCCCTTCCTGGCGTTCCACCTTGGACAGCACCGCCCATTGCGCGCGGGTGATGCCGTAGCGGGCGGCCTCCTTGTCGGCATAGACCCGGATCAGCCGGAACACTTCGCCCAGCGTAAACAAGAAATCGGTGTCCACCGAACCGCGCATCGATCCTGCCTCCATAAGCTTGGGATATAATAAGCTTGCTTATTAATTCTGCATGCCGGGTTAACGCGAGGCTGCCCCGCATTGCGGGCATGGCTGCAACGCGGAGGCGGACCGGGGTTGGGAGCCGGGCTTTGGGAACGGGCGCGCAAATGCTACATATCGAGGCAATGAGCCTGGCCAAGCCGACATTTCCTGCCCCCGACCACGATCACGGCCGCTGCGCCGCGGACGCGATGGCGCATGCCGAGCAGGTTTGTGCGCGCCGCGGCCAGAAATTCACCCCGATCCGCCGTCAGGTGCTGCAGGCGCTGCTGTCGAGCCATCGCCCGCTCGGCGCCTATGAGGTGATCGACGAGCTGGCCAAGACGATGCCGCGGCCGGCACCGATTACCGTCTACCGCGCGCTCGACTTCCTGATGGAGAACGGCCTCGTCCACCGTATCGAGAGCCGCAACGCCTTCCTCGCCTGCGCGCATGACCATGACGAGACCTCGATGGTGGCGTTCCTGATCTGCGACCATTGCGGCTCGGTCGGCGAGATCCCGGCCGCCCCCGTCGCGCAAAGCCTGACCGCGGCGGCGCGGGCCTCGGGGTTTATCCCGAAACTCTCCGTCGTCGAGATCGCCGGCACCTGCGCGCATTGCCAGAAATGATTGAGCGCGGCCAAAGTCCTCACCGCGGTGTCGTCCCTGCGAAAGCAGGGACCCATAACCACCGCCCTCAATTGTTATACGACGCTGGAACGACAAGTCTCGTTCACAACACCGGCCGCGGCGTATGGGTCCCTGCTTTCGCAGGGACGACGCAGTCCGACTAGCAACAACACGGCACCAAGCCGGCCCGCGAGGAAACATGTCGACCCAAGCGATCTCCGCCAGCGTCACGAGGCCCGTCAGCGTCGGACACGGGCTGCCGCCCGGCGCCATCGCCGTGATGCTGATGCTGTGCGTGAGCTGGGGCTTCAACCAGCTCGCGGTGAAACTCGCGCTGCCCGACGTGCCGCCGATGTTGCAGGCGATGATCCGCTCCGCCGGCGCGCTGCCGGTGATGCTGATCGTCGGCCACCTGCGCGGCGTCAAATTCTTCGAGCGCGACGGCACGCTCGTGCCCGGGATCATCGCCGGGCTGATGTTCGGCTGCGAGTTCGTGCTGATCTTCACGGGCCTCGTCTTCACCTCGGCGTCGCGCGCCTCGGTGTTCCTCTACACCGCGCCGTTCTTCGTTGCGCTCGGCTCGCACCAGTTCCTCGGCGAGCGTCTCTCGACCGTGCAGTGGAGCGGGCTTGCGCTGAGCTTTGCCGGCGTCGCGCTCGCGATCGGCGTGCCGCAGCCGAACGTCGATGCCAAGGTGCTGCTCGGCGACCTCATGGTGGTCGGCGGCGGCGCGCTGTGGGCGGCGACCACGCTGGTCGCCAAGGGCACACAGCTGCGCAAGGCGGCGCCGGAAAAGGCGCTCGGCTACCAGGTCGCGATCTCGATTCCGATCCTCGGCTTCGCCGCCTGGATCGCGGGCGAGCGCATCGAGCATGTGCCGAGCGCGCTGTCGATCTCGCTGCTCGCCTATCAAGCGGTCTGGGTGGTGGGCTGCACGTTCGTCATCTGGTTTGCGATGGTGAAGACCTATTCGGCCAGCAAGCTGTCCGCCTTCACCTTCGTCACGCCGCTGTTCGGCGTCGTCGCGGCCTATTTCGTCATGCACGACACGCTGACGGCGGTGTTCGGCGTCGCCGCGCTGCTGGTGATCGCCGGGCTCTATCTCGTCAACAAGCCCGACCCGAAGGTGACGCCGGATCCCAACGTGCCGGCGTGAGAGCTGCGAGCCCGCTGCAACGCGACCCTGTCGTCCGGTATTGATATACATCAACACCGCCATAGGCATTTCGTGAAGCCTCCCACGCGAAGCATGTCGTGGAGGCGCGCCAATGGCAATCGATGCCACCGATGCAATTGAAGCCGGAATCCGGTCTGCATTCACCGCGTATTCGAAAGAGGATGATCCGGATTGGCGCAGTTCGTGCTGGATAAAGCCCGATGAGTGCTCCCATCTGGCGAAGAGCATCTTGAAGGAATTGGCCGCCCGAGGCTTTGAGATCGTCAGGAAGTCGTCCTGATTGCGCGCCCTGGGGAGCGAGAACCATCCTCACCGTCGTCCTGGCGAAAGCCAGGACCCATTATCCCAACTGTCGGTTGTCGCGCGACGCCGGGGGCCGCTTTCCCGTTCACAAGCAAATTCGGTGGTTATGGGTCCTGGCCTTCGCCAGGACGACGGAGGCGACATCGCGCCCCGTCACTACCCCCTCTCGATCGGCAACTCTGCATCCTTCGCCCATTCGCCCATCGAGCCGTCATAGAGCGTGAGATTGTCGTAGCCGAGCCGATGCAGCTGGAACAGGTCGATGGTCGCGGAGATGCCGCCGCCGCAATAGGCGACGACGCGCTTGTCCCTGGTGATGCCTTGCGCGGCGAAGGTGGCTTCGGCCTCCTCAAGCGGCACGAACGTCTTGGCCTTGGGATCGATCAAGGTCGCCGCCGGCACGCTGACGCTGCCGGGGATGCGGCCGGACCGGCCGTAACGGCTTGGCTCCAGTCCCTTGTAGAATTGCGGGCCGAGCGCGTTGACGATGACGGTGTCGCCCTCCGTGGTCGCGGCGAGCACGTCATGCTTGTCGACGAACATGCCGTCCTTTGGCCGTGCCGCAAACGTCGCCGGCGGATAGCCGCCGGCAAGCCCGGTCTCGATGTCGCGTCCTTCGGCGGTCCATTTGTCGATGCCGCCGTCGAGCACTGCGGCACCCTCGAAGCCGAGCGAGCGCAGCATCCACCAGAACCGCGTCGCCCACATTGCGGTGCCGATCGAATAGAGCACGACGCGGCTGCCCGCCGAGATGCCGTGGCGGCCGAACGCGGCTTCGAGCTGCGCGGTCGGCGGCATCATGAAGCGCAGATGGGTATGGGCATCCGAGAACTCGGCCTGCAAATCGAGGAAATTCGCGCCCGGGATGTGGCCGGCCTCGAACGTCTGGCGGCCCGAGACGACAATATAGGGAACGTTGCTGCCGGCGGGGGCCGGCTCCAGATAGGTCGTGCAGTCGAACAGGCGAAGGTCCGGCCGGATCAGGATCTCGGCAAGTTCCGCCGTGGTGATCAGCTCGCTGTGGACGGCCATTTCACGTCCTCCCGTTGTACCCTTAACAGGATGCTAAGATGCGCGAGATCACATGAAAAGCTGTCACTTTGCCCTTTGATTCACCCCAATCCGGTCCAATATAGCTGGGCATGCAGGACGCCGCTGCATGGCTTGCGTTTGGCCTCAATTGGCGCCATAAGCTGTTGAATTCACTCCGAAACACGATCGTTAGGCCCGCCGCGCGCGAGGCCCATCGCCCCCTTGGTGAATGTCACCAAAACCTGATATTCGAGACGCCATGAACAAGCCCGAGATTTTGCCGCAAGACGACGTCGCCGGCCCCGCGCCGCGGCACCAAACCACGCAGGTCATGGTCGGCAACGTCGCCGTCGGCGGCGGCGCGCCGATCGTCGTGCAGTCGATGACCAACACCGACACCGCCGATGTCGATGGCACCATCGCCCAGGTCGCCGCGCTCTCCCGCGCCGGCTCCGAGATGGTCCGCATCACCGTCGACCGCGAGGAAGCCGCCGCTGCCGTGCCGCACATTCGTGACGGCCTGCGCAAGCGCGGCATCACCACGCCCCTGATCGGCGACTTCCACTATATCGGCCACAAGCTGCTCGCCGAATATCCGGCCTGCGCCGAAGCGCTCGACAAGTACCGCATCAATCCCGGCAATGTCGGCTTCAAGAACAAGCGCGATACGCAGTTCGCCGACATCATCGAGATCGCCAACAAGAACAACAAGCCGGTGCGCATCGGCGCCAATTGGGGCTCGCTCGACCAGGAGCTGCTCACCAAGCTGATGGACGAGAACACGGCGTCGGCGAATCCGCGCGATGCCCGCGCCGTGACCCGCGAGGCGATGGTGCAGTCGGCATTGCTGTCGGCGGCGCGCGCGCAAGAGCTCGGCATGCCGAAGAACCGGATCATCCTGTCGGCGAAGGTCTCCGCCGTGCAGGACCTGATCGCGGTCTATCAGGAAGTGGTGCGCCGCTCGGATTATGCGATCCATCTCGGCCTCACCGAGGCCGGCATGGGCTCGAAGGGCATCGTCGCGTCCTCGGCCGCGCTCGGCATCCTGCTGCAGCAGGGCATCGGCGACACCATCCGCATCTCGCTGACGCCGGAGCCCGGCGGCGACCGCACGCTGGAAGTGCAGGTCGCGCAGGAATTGCTGCAGACCATGGGCTTCCGCACCTTCGTGCCGCTGGTTGCCGCGTGCCCGGGCTGCGGCCGCACCACCTCGACCACGTTCCAGGAGCTGGCGCGCTCGATCCAGGATTTCATCCGCGACGAGATGCCGGCCTGGAAGACCAAGTATCCGGGCGTCGAGCAGCTCAACGTCGCGGTGATGGGCTGCATCGTCAACGGCCCCGGCGAATCGAAGCACGCCAATATCGGCATCTCGCTGCCCGGCACCGGCGAAGCGCCGGCCGCGCCTGTCTTCGTCGACGGCAAGAAGTTCCGCACCCTGCGCGGTCCGGGCATCGCCGCCGACTTCAAGGCGCTGGTGATCGACTATATCGACCAGCGCTACGGCAACGGCGCCAAGCTGCCGGAGCAGGCCGGCGCCGCGGAGTAGTTTCACTCTGCGCGTGACCCATACTCAACCGTCGTCCCGGCGAAGGCCGGCAACTGTTATGTCGGCTTGGTCTGCAGGTAGGGCTTTCTGTCGCGCATCATGGCGTTGAGGACCGTTAGGAGCTTCCTGGCGACGGCAATGAGAGCGAGCTTGGCTGGTTTGCCGACCTGTCGCAGCCGCGCGTAGAAGGCCTTGAATGGATCGGCCCGACGAACCGCGTTCAGAGCCGCCATATAGAGGGCGTCACGAACGCGCTTTCGGCCGCCGGCGATCTTGCGTTTTCCACGGAAGGCGCCGCTGTCGACGTTGAAGGGGGCAAGGCCCGCGAGCGCGGCGATCTGCTTCGCTCCAACATGTCCAAGTTCCGGCATCTTCGCGATCAGCTGCATGCAAGCCACGGGACCCACGCCCGGCAGTGAGCGCATCAACCGCGCATCGTCCGCGATCTCCGGCTCGGCCTTGGTCAATGCGTTGATATCGGCCTCGATCTCGGCGATCTCGCCATCGAGAACCTCAATGAGCCGACTGATCCGTTCGGCCATGGCGCGGTCGTCGGCCTCGCTGCGCCGGTTCTTCTCCTGCGCGCGCATGAGAACCAGTTGGTCCCGCCGTTTTGCAAGCCCTGCCAAAGCGTTGCGGGCGGGATTGGCGGCCCGCTCGGCTGCCGGCTGCATGACCCGGCCAAAGGCCGCCAGCATCCGTGCATCGATCGGATCGGTTTTGGCAAGTTGGCCGCTGGCCCGCGCAAAATCGCGAGCTCGAGCCGGATTGATCCGAGCGAAGCGGACACCGGCCTGGCTTAGGGCCTCGCGAAGCGCGAGGTCATAGGCGCCCGTGGCCTCGAAGACGACCAGCGCATCGCATCGCCAACGCGCCACCTGCTGTGTGATGGCCTGTGCCGCGTTGGCGATGCGCCTGGACACGCCGTCAGCTTCATCAAAGATATCGAGATGCTTCTTGGAGACGTCGATTCCGACATAACGAGGGGGTATGATCACGGTGCCTGTCCCTGTGATGCGAGGTCTGTTGGCGCAGCCTCGTGCAACTGTTCAGGTTGGTAATGGAACGGGCGGGAGGCCGAGCCGGCTCACGGCGTCAAGCGCCAAGGACCCAACGGCTTCCCGCCCAACCCATCCTGACAGACTTCCAAGACACAGGGACCCATAATCACAGACGGTGGTTGTGGCGCGAGATGTGGGTTACCAGCCTTCGCAAAACCCGATCCTGTGGTTATGGGTCCCGGATCTGCGCTCCGCTCCGCTGCGCTTGTCCGGGACGACGGATATGCTTGCGGCGCGGATTGCGCTTCGCTCCATCCGGGCTACGATGGTCAAAACAAGAACCATCGGGAGAACGCCCATGAGCTCGCTGTCCGGCAAGCAAGGCCCGCGCTACCGCCACCTCGCCGACCAATCCGAGCCCTATGAGACCATCGGCGTCGAGAAGCTGACGCCGATCATCGGCGCGGAGATTTCCGGCGTCGATATCGGCAAGCTGGTCGGCGGCGATGCGCGTTCCAACCGCCAGGTGGACGAGATCCATCGCGCGCTCGCCGAAAACCTCGTCATCTTCTTCCGCGATCAGCACATCAGCCCCGACCAGCATCTCGCCTTCGGCCGCAAGTTCGGTGAGCTGCATGTGCACCCCGCCGCGCCCAATGAGGGCGATCCGGCGCTGATGAAGATCTATGCCGACAAGGATTCGCCGCGCGCCAATGGCGAGGGCTGGCACACCGACGTGTCCTGCGACCTCGAGCCGCCGATGGGCTCGATCCTCTACATCAAGCAGTGCCCGCCGCGCGGCGGCGACACGCTGTTCGCCAACATGTACGCCGCCTATGAGGCGCTGTCGGACCGCATGAAGGCCTATCTCGACGGGCTGACCGCGCTGCATGACGGCGAGCAGACCTATCGTGGCCTGTATGCAAACTACGGCGTCGCCGACAAGCAGAGCTATCCGCGCGCCGAGCATCCGGTGGTCCGCACCCACCCGGTGACCGGCAAGAAATCGCTCTACGTCAATCGCGGCTTCACCCGCTTCATCGTCGGCATCCCGCGCGACGAGAGCGACGCCATGCTGGCCTATCTCTACCAGCATGCCGAGAACCCGCTGTTCCAGTGCCGCTTCCGCTGGACCGAGAACGCGATCGCGTTCTGGGACAACCGCTGCGCCCAGCACCGCGCGATGTGGGATTACTGGCCGCACACCCGCTCCGGCACCCGCGTGACCGTGAAGGGAGAGCGGCCGGTGTGAGAAATTGCGTGGTGCGCAGGATGGGTAGAGCGCAGCGAAACCCATCCTCTCATTGCGTGGATGCAAGTGTGATGGGTATTGCTGCGCTTCACCCATCCTGCGAACTACAACGAAAATAAAATCGGGAGACCGCCCATGCTTCGCGCCGAGGACAACAAATTCCTCACCGAATCCGGTGAGGGGACCGGCATGGGCGAGTTGCTGCGGCGGTTCTGGATTCCGGTGCTGCTGTCGGAGGAGCTGGCGGAGCCGGACAGTGATCCGAAGAAGATCGTGGTGATGGGCGAGGAGCTGCTCGCCTTCCGCGACACGAGAGGCGTGGTCGGCGTCATCGACCAATACTGCCCGCATCGCGGCGCCAATCTCTGGCTCGGCCGCAACGAGGAATGCGGCATCCGCTGCGTCTATCACGGCTGGAAGTTCGACACCGACGGCCGCTGCGTCGACATGCCGACGTCGTATCCCGACCTCAACGCAAAGGACCTGATCCGGATCAAGTCCTATCCGGTGCGCGAATGGGGCGACATGATCTGGGCTTATATGGGCCCGGCCGATCAGATGCCCGAACTGCCGGCGCTGGAGATGGCGCTGCTGCCGGCCTCGCACCGCTTCGTCACCAAGAAGTGGCAGGACTGCAACTGGGTGCAGGCGGTGGAAGGTTCGATCGACACCGCGCATTTCACCTTCGCGCATCTCTCCTTCGAGAAGGAGGAGAACGAGATCCTCGACATCAAGAAGCATTTCGTGAACCCGCTGACGCGGGTCGCGACCGATCACATGCGCTGGATCGCCGAGGATCCGCGCCCGGTGATCAAGATCAATCCGCATGAGGCGGGTCTCACGGTGGCCGGCGGACGGCTCACCGGCGGCGACAATATCTACTGGCGCATCGCCCAGTTCCTGATGCCGTTCCACAGCTACGCGCCGAGCTCGATGCCGGGCGAGAACATGTTCGGCCAGACCTTCGTGCCGGTCACCGACACCAATTGCTGGATCTACACCTATGCCTGGAATCCGCACCGGCCGCTGACCGATGCCGAGCGGGAAGGTTACGCCAACGGCAACGGCGTGATGGCGGTGGTCGACGAGAACTACGTGCCGCTGCGCAACAAGGCGAACGACTATCTGATCGACCGCAGGCTGCAGCGGACCAAGAGCTACACCGGCATCAAGGGCGTCTCCGAGCAGGACGCCGCGGTGCAGGACAGCCAGGGCCCGATCGCCGATCGCACCCGCGAGCATCTCGGTCCGACCGATCTCGGCATCATGCATTTCCGCAAGCTCATGATGGAAGCGGCCCGCGCGCTGCAGAAGGGCGAGGCGCCGCCGCATGCTCGGCATCAGGACCGCTACACCGTGCGCTCCGGCGCCTGCGTCACCAGCAAGACCAAGGACCTCACCGCCGTGATGATCGAGCGGTTCGGCGATCCCGCCGGCTTCGTCGGCGGTCCCGGCCAGAACGCCGCGGCGGAGTGATCACTACTGTCGTCCCTGCGAAAGCAGGGACCCATAACCACAGTTGGAAATTGTTGGAATGGGCTGTGGCCGCAGCCTGGTCCAACAACATCGATCGGTGGTTATGGGTCCCGGGTCGCGCTTCGCTTGCCCGGGACGACGCAGGGGGTACCGCTACAGCGGAATCCTTCGATACTCGCGGTTGGCGAGGCTCGCTTCCTCGAGGTCGAGGTCGCGCTCGATGCGCCGCCTTGTCTCGTCGGTGATCTTGCCGTCGCGCAGCAGCATATGGATGAACTTGCGCTCGGAGGCGATCAGCTCCCGCGTCAGCTCGGTGCCGGTGGCGGAGACGTCGTGCGTGTCGGGATTGAGCGAGTCGGGCAGCTGGTTGATGCGGATCTCGTGCCGTGAGCGCAAAAGCTTGATCACCTCTTCGGAAAGCTCGCGGTCGTCGGTGATGGCATCGAGCGACTTCAGCGCGGCGTTCAGCGCCTCGCGCCGCGCCGCGATCTCCTGCTCGTGCTCGGCGATGTGCTCGCTGCGTCCGTCCCTGGCGAGGCCGAGCCAGCGCACCACCGGCGGCAAGGTGAGGCCGAGCCCGACCAGCGTCACGAAGATCACGCCGAAGGCGACGAACAGGATCAGGTCGCGATACGGGAAGGCATCGCCACTCGGCAAGGTCAGGGGCAGCGCCAGCGCCGCGGCGAGCGAGACCGCGCCGCGCACGCCGGTGAAGGCGACCACGAACACCGCCCGCCACGACGGCAGCGGATCGCGCTCGCTCACGCGGGCGCTGATCCAGCGCGGCAGATAGGTGCCGGGAAACACCCAGATGAAGCGCGCCACGATCACGATGACGGCGACCAGTACGGTCGCGGTGAGGATGTCGTGCAGCGGAAACGACTTCGACTTCTCGTACAGCGAGCGCATCTGGAAGCCGGTCAGGAGGAACAACAGGCCCTCGATCAGATAGATGATCAGGTCCCAGAAGAAGATGCCCTGCAGGCGCGTCGCGGCCGAGATCAACAGCGGTCCGTTCCAGCTCATATAGAGGCCGCAGGCGACGGTCGCGATCACGCCACTGCCGCCGAAATGCTCGGGGATCCAGTAGGCGAGATAGGGCGTGATCAGCGACAGCGTGATCTCGACCTGCGGATCCCTGGCGCGGCGGCGGGCGCGCAGGCTGAGCCAGCCGACCGCGGTGCCGAACGCGATCTCGCCGGCGACGATGACGAGAAAAGTGCCGGTCGCCTTCGGCAGCGAGAACAGCCCGGTGGTGATCGCGGCGAGCGCGAAGCGGTAGAGGATCAGCGCGGTCGCGTCATTGGCGAGCCCTTCGCCCTCGAGCACCACCAGGATGCGGCGTGGCATGCCGAGCCTGCGGGCGATCGCCAGCGGCGCGACCACGTCCGGCGGCGCGACGATGGCGCCGAGCAGGAAGCCGATGCCCCAGGGCAGGCCGATCAGATAATGGGTCGCGGTTGCGACCATGAAGGCGGTGAAGATCACGCAGCCGACCGACAGCAGGATGATCGGCCGCAGATTGGCCTTGAACTCGCGCCAGCTCATCGCGACGCTCGCCGAATAGATCAGCGGCGGCAGCACCACCAGAAGCACCAGCTCGGGCGGCAGTTCCAGCGACGGCATGCCCGGCACGAAGGCGAGCACGACGCCGACCAGCAGCAGCAGGATCGCGGGCGCGATATCGGTCCGCCGCGCCACCAGGGCGGTTCCCGCCAGCACGCCGAGCAAAGTAAGAAAAATCTGAAACTTGGCTTCCATAATGGGCTCAATTCGCCCGGAAACCGGTGCCAGTCAATGCGGTCCGGCCCAGGGCGAATGCATATGGCGTGAGCGGACCTTATCGACGCCGTCATGGCCGGGCTCGTCCCGGCCATCCACGTCTTCCTTTACTGGGAAACAAGACGTGGATGCCCGGGACAAGCCCGGGCATGACGATGTGGAAACGTCAGTTTCAAAGCCTCTATGCGACGGGGCCGCCGGTCAATCCCTGAGGTCGTAGCGGTACGACTTCGAGACGATCTGCCAGCCGTCGGCGAGCTTCATCGCCACCAGATAGTCGGTGAAATAGCGCGGCGGCAGCTGGCAGCGCACCTTGATGAAGGCGGTGTTGTCGTCGGAGCGGTCGATGGTGACGATAAAATCCTCGCGCGGCTTGCCTTCGGCCTTCGCCGAGGTGCGCTTGCGCACCATTGCAAGCCAGTCCGGCACGGTCAGGACCTTCAGCTCGCCCTTCTCCACCCAGCGCAAATCGGCGCTCGGATGAAAAGCCTCGGCGAGCTTGTCGGCATTGCTCTCGTAGAGACCGTCGAAATAGGTTTGCACGACGCTTTCGACGCTGGATCGATCTTGGCTCATTGGTTGGTCCTCCCGGCAGGATTGGATCGGCTGGAGCGTTTTCGAGCGAAGCGGGTGCCGGTTCGCGTGGAGAAAACGCGTCAAAGCTCGAATCTAGAGCCCCTGTTCCGATTCAATTGGAGCGGAAAGGGCTCTAGGATTTAGCCATGAACCGCCGGATTCCGCCATGGCCGGCGACAAAATTCTGCGTGAGGGATGAGTTGTGACCGCATCTGTAAATTCGAACGAACATATCCTGACCGGCGAATGCTTCTGCCGCGACGTGCGCTACGAGGTGGCCGACGCGTTTGCCTATGCGCTCAATTGTCACTGCTCGAACTGCCGGCGCACCACGGGATCGGCGTTCAAGCCGTTCGCGGGAATCGCGCGCGACAAATTCACCGTGGTCAGCGGCGCTGATGGGATCCTGATCTATGGCGACGAGCTCACCCACGACGCGCATTGCGGCCGCTGCGGCTCGCTGCTCTATTCGCAGGTCCGCGACGGCGCCTATGTCCATGTCGCGATGGGCACGCTGCGCGATGCGCCGGCGATCCGGCCGACCGCCCACATCTTCGTCGGCTCCAAGGCGCCGTGGTACGCGATATCGGACGATCTGCCGCAATATCAGGAGCACGTGACGCAAGGCGGGGAATAAATTCGCGCGACGTCATCGGCGTGCTGCTTGTACTCCTTGCCGACCGCCTTGCGCACGGCATTTCATCAGCCGGTGCGGCTAGATCGCGCTCGCGGCAATGTTCACCATCAGGGCGAGCAGCGCGGTGTTGAACACGAACGAGATGATGCCGTGCACGGTCGCGGTGCGGCGGATGATCTTGTCGGTGATGCCGACGTCGGAGACCTGCGCCGTCATCCCGATCACGAACGAGAAATAGACGAAGTCCCAGTAATCGGCGTCGACATGTTCCTCGCCGCTCGGAAACTGCAATCCGCCGGGCGTCTTGCCGCGGTAATACTCATGGGCGTAGTGCAGCGCGAACGCCGTGTGCACCACGGCCCATGACAGCGTGATGGTGACGATTGCCAGCGCCAGTCCGGCCGGGCTCCCCTTCGATGCGCCGAGCTCGAACACGATGGCCGCGAGGCTCGCCAGCGCGCCGAACGCGGTCAGCAGCAGGATCAGGAAACGGCCGTCGTCCTGGAGGATGGCGCTTCGTTTGATATGGGCGACGCCACAGCGCAGCATCATCACATAGGCGAGCACGAGATACAGCGCGGCGAAGGCATCCCAGCCCGCGAGCAGGCGCGTGACGATGCGCGGTGCTCCCGGCACCAGCAGCGCAGCCAGGATGCCGAAGGCGATCGAGCCGAACGTGCGCGGCCGGCCCACGATGACGCGGACCGGCAGCGGCAGCTTGCGGAAGCGAACAAGGCGGTCGTCGATCTCCTTGTTCATTTCGCGCCGCTTTCGGCTAGTTCTTGCGCTCGGCGACGAAGCGGGCGGCCGCGCGCAGCACATCGCCGCGGTCGCCGAACACCGACAGCGCGGCATCGGCGCGCGCGAGGAGGTCGCTCACGCGCTGCTTGGCGCCATCGATGCCGAGCTGGGTGACGAAGGTGGTCTTGCCGAGCGCGGCGTCTGCGCCGGACGGCTTGCCGAGCGCGGCAGCGTCGCCCTCGACGTCGAGCAGATCGTCGGCGATCTGGAAGGCTTCGCCGAGCGCTTTGCCGTAATCGTCGAGTGCCTGGTATTCCTTTTGCGAGGACTGGCCGAGGATCGCGCCGGCGATGCAGCCGAAGCGGAGCAGCGCCCCGGTCTTCATCTGCTGCAGGCGCGCGACGTCGACCGGCTCGCGGTCGCCGAAGCGGCCTTCGCCGGCGAGGTCGAGAATCTGGCCGCCGGCCATGCCGCCGATGCCGGAGGCCCGCGCCAGCGCGCGGGTCAGGAGCAGGCGGACCTGGGCGTCCTTGTGGATCGCATCGCGGGTGATGATGTCGAAGGCGATGGTGAGCAGCGCGTCGCCGGCGAGGATCGCGGTGGCGTCGTCATAGGCCTTGTGCAGGGTCGGGCGGCCGCGGCGCAGATCGGAATTGTCCATCGCCGGCAGATCGTCGTGGATCAGCGAGTAGCAGTGGATGCATTCGAGCGCGGCGCCGACCAGCAGGGCGGCTTCGCGCGGGATGCCGAACACCGCCGCGCTCTCGACCGCGAGGAACGGCCGCAGCCGCTTGCCGCCGCCGAGGCTCGAATAGCGCATGGCCTCGATCAGCCGCTTCGGGCGCACGATCTCGTCGCTTTCGGTCGTGTCGGACAGCAGTTTGGCGAGCAGGGCTTCGGTATCCTCCGCGGTCTGGTCCAGCCGCTTGGAAAACTCTGCAGTACCGGTCGTCATTAAGAATTGCTCCAGATCGATTTTCGGCCGGACAATCGTTGATGGCATCGGCTTCGTCAATTCCCGCCCTGCGACGGAATGCGCCTTAAAAGTGCTGGAAAAACCGTGAATTATCCCGCAGACGTCGACGGCGCCGGCCGTGTTCTGGCGGGCGGGTCCCAAATCCTTCCTGGAATGGTCCTCCCCGGAAACCCTCGTTTTGCGCATCGTCCGAATTTTATTGCTGCTTTTGCTGGCCCTGCTGTTGCTGCCGTATCTGGTGGCGCCGTTCTATCGCACCGGCCATCCGGTTTCGGCGCTGATGGCCTGGCGGACCCTGCGCGGGGCCCCGGTGACGCGGCATTGGATCGATTTCGGCGCGATGTCGCCCTATCTGGTGCGGTCCGTGGTCGGCTCGGAGGATGCTCATTTCTGCAAGCATCGGGGCATCGACTGGGGTGCGCTGCGCGAGGTGCTCGACGACGCCGAGGATGGCGAGGTGGCCCGCGGCGGCTCGACCATCACCCAGCAGGTCGCCAAGAACCTGTTCCTGTGGTCCGGTCGCAGCGTGATCCGCAAGGGGCTGGAACTGCCGCTGGCGCTCTGGATCGATCTCGTGCTGCCCAAGCAGCGGATCCTGGAAATCTACCTCAATATCGCGGAAATGGGCCCGTCCGGCCAGTTCGGCGCCGAGGCCGGCGCCCAATATGCCTTCGGCCGGTCCGCCGCTGGGCTGTCAGCCCGCGAGGCCGCGCTTTTGGCGGCGATCCTGCCGAATCCGGTCAAAAGAAGCGCCCGGAACCCCGGCCCGGGGGTCCGCAGGCTGTCCGCCACCTATATGGTCCGGGCCAACTCCGTGACTCGTTGCTGGCGCGAAAATCGCGGCTCCTGAGGCCGATTTCGGGCGCTTTTTGCTGTCTCCGGCCCTAGCTTTACGCAGTGCCTTCCTCTATAAGCGCGGCCTTACCGGCATCGCAGCTTGCGCTTCGAAGCGCTGAGCCGTCCGCATTTCGGACGATGCCTCCGCAACACCCCTAGAGGACACCGTCATGGCCGTTCCCAGAAGAAAAACCTCGCCGTCGCGCCGTGGCATGCGCCGTTCGGCCGATGCGATCAAGACCCCGACCTATGTCGAGGACAAGGACTCCGGCGAACTGCGCCGTCCGCATCACCTCGACCTCAAGACCGGCATGTACAAGGGCCGCCAGGTCCTGAAGGCCAAGAAAGAGTCCTGATCGGACATTCGGCCTACGCGCCGCAGCCATGCGGCGCGGCGCCTGAATTCGGTCAACGAGTGCGGCCAAGACGGGCGCGTCCGCGGCGAGGCCAATGAGCACCGCCGCATTGCTGGTTCTCCCTGAATAAGGCGCAAGCCCCGATGGTCGGTTTTCCGCTGCTGCTCGTTCCGCTCGCGGTCTACAACATCATCGCCTTCCTGATGCCCGGCGTGTCGTTCACCGACCCGCTGATCAGGCTGACATTGCTGTCGGGCGAGCAGTGGCAGATCACGCTCAGCGACATGCTGCTCGCGGCCGCCGTGCTGCTGTTGCTGCTCGAGGTCATCAAGGGCGCGCGCCCCGGCGCGAAATATCTCACCGACCATCTGCTGTCGCTGATCGTGTTCGGCGCCGCCGCCGCCGAATTCGTGCTCTGGCCGAAATTCGGCAACTCGACCTATGGCCTGCTCACGCTGCTGGCGCTGGTCGATTTCATCTCCGGAATTGCGCTGCGCACCCGCCGCCGTGCGGTGGTCGCGCCTGCGGCACCGAGCGTCAGCAAGCCGCAGCGCGAGGCGCCGCAGCCCGCGCCGGCAGAGGCGCCCGCGCCGCGTTCCGAGCCCGCGCCCGTCGCCGCACCGGCGCCTGCCGCGCCGCCGGCCGCACCGGTTCCCCCGGCGACATCGGTCGCGGAATCCGTGCTGCTCGATCAGTCCGCACCGAAGCCGACCGTCGCTTCGCCGGATTTGCAGCCGGGCGGCCATCCGCCGTCGGACGCGCCGCAGCGCTGATATTTTTCTAGATGATCTGCCGGGTCCGCCGCGCCACGCTGCGGCGTTCGTCGACATGCGGACCGTAAGCGCTCTGCGCGTCGGCCAATGACCCACGCCGCTGCCCGCGCGTCTGCGGTTCGTGTGCGGCGGTTGCGATCAGGTGGGCCACAAACGACGGATCGGCATGCGGCAGCGGGATCTTGGGCGCCCAATGGGTGGTCGCGGCCAGCGGCACCAGCGCCGTGCTGGCCGCCGCAGCATCGCCGGTGCACTCACCGTCGAGGATTTCCGATTGATCGATATCCTGCATCGTCTGCGACCCGTTGGAGCGTCATAGTTTGGGACGTCGCGTCCCTCCGCAACACCCCCGTGGCAAGGGTCATGCCCGCCGTCCCCAGTTCGTTCCCGGACAGTCGAAAACGTGGTTTCCAGATTATTTATCAACTTCACCTAGCGTTGGATTCGCCGGAACCACTATCTTGAGAGCGTGTAGAATCACCGGGCGCCGTCCCAAATCGAGACATGTTCGATGCCCCCTGTCCCGCCAGCTGCCAGCATCCTCGCCTCGCTCGGCCAAGCGACATTCGCCTGGGACCTGGCGAGCGATGCGATTGCCTGGAGCGACAATGTGGCGGCGGTCTTCCCGGATATCCCGGTCGCGGCGCTGGCGAGCGGTGCCGAACTTGCAAAGCTGATCGAGCCATCGCGCTCGGTGCGATCCGATGCGCTCGGTGCGCCGGCGCCGGTGCGGAGCGGGGAGGGCATGCCCTACCGGATCGAATATGGCGTGCGGGCCGTCACGTCAGCGCCGGTGATCTGGATCGAGGAGACCGGCTGCTGGTTTGCCGGCGCCGACGGCAGGCCGGCGCGCGTAGAGGGCGTCGTCCGCATCAACAATGAGCGGCACGCCCGCGACGAGCAGCTGTTGAAGCTGTCGCGGCACGATCCGCTGACCAACGAGCTCAACCGCACCCATCTGATCGCCTCGCTCGCCGAGACGATGGAGGAGTGCGCGCGCTTCCGCAGCTCCTGCGCCTTCATGCTGATCGGCATCGATCATCTGGCGCGCGTCAACGATGCCTTTGGCTTCGATGTCGCGGACGCCGTCATCGCCGAGGTCGCGAAGCGGATTCGCGCGCGGCTGCGCAGCGGCGACATGCTCGGCCGCTTCTCCGGCAACAAGTTCGGCCTGATCCTGCGCAACTGCACCGTCGACGATACCAATGTCGCGGCCGAGCGCTTCCTCGCCGCGGTGCGCGACGAGGTGGTGCCGACCAAGTCCGGCCCGGTGTCGGTGACAGCATCGATCGGCGCCGTCACCATTCCGCGCCATGCGAGGTCGGCGGAGGAGGCGGTCAATCGCGCCCAAGAGACGCTGGACGCGGCCAAGAGCCGCCGCGCCGGATCGTTCGCGCTGTGGAAGCCGAATGTCGAGCGCGACGCCCAGCGCCGCGTCAACATCCGCGTCACCGACGAGATCGTCACCGCGCTGAACGAGCGCCGCATCGTGATCGGCTTCGAGCCCGTGGTCGATGCGCGCCTGCGGCAGCCCGCGTTCTACGAGTGCCTGGTCCGCATGGAGCAGGACGACGGCCGGGCGCTGCTCGCGCCCGATATCGTGCCGGTCGCCGAGCGGCTCGGCCTGATTCGGCTGGTCGATCACCGCGTGCTGGAGCTCGCCATCGCAGAGCTCGCCGCCGCCCCCGGCGTACAGCTCAGCCTCAACATCTCGCCCGACACCACGATGGATCCGGACTGGTGGGCCACCATCGAATCCCTGATGCGCGCGCATCCCGGCGTCGGCGAGCGGCTGATCGTCGAGATCACCGAGACGGTCGCGATCCAGGATATCGACGACGTCCGTGGCTTTGTCACGCGCCTGAAGAACTTCGGCAGCCGGATCGCGATCGATGATTTCGGCGCCGGCTACACCTCGTTCCGCAATTTGCGCAAGCTCGGGGTCGACATCGTGAAGATCGACGGCGCCTTCGTGCAGAACATCGTGCGTTCGGCCGACGACCGCGCTTTCGTGCAGACGCTGATCGATCTGGCGCGCCGTCTCGAGATCAAGACGGTCGCCGAATGGGTGCAGGACGAGGAAGCCGCCGTGATGCTGCGCGAATGGGGCTGCGACTTCATCCAGGGCCGCCTGATCGGCCTCGCCTCGCCGGACCGCCCGTGGAACGGGCCGGCGGAGAAGCCCGTGCCCGCCACGGGCTGAAGCGCGATGATCGGCTGATCACCGCGCTCCAGATTCTCTTCAGCTCTCGCCGCCGGCGAAGATGTCCTTGCGGATCTCCGCGTGGACGCCCCAATTGCCGTCGACCACCTGGGTGACGCCGAAATCGACACCGAGCGAGATCAGCGAGATGGCCTCGTCCTCGGTCAGCTTCTTCGTCGTCATCAGGAATTTGCGCATCTTGCGGAAGGCATCGCGCAGAGCGAGGTCGACCGACGACTTCTTGTAGATCTCGGTCTGCGCGCCGGCTCCGAGCTCGCCGAGGTAGTTGGCATAGCTGAAGCCGTGCACCAGCCATTCGTCCTGGGTCTCCAGCATCGGGTAGTCGAGCGCTTCGAGCGCGGTGCCGGCGAGGTCGGCCTTCTTGTGCAGGATGATCTGGAAGGTGCCGTTGAGCGAGCATTCGATCGCCGTGCCGCACAGTTCGGAATCGCCCTGCGAGGCGTGAGAATCGCCGACCGACAGCAGTCCGCCTTCGACCGCCACCGGGTAATACATCGTGGCGCCCTTGCCGATGCGCCAATTGTCGATGTTGCCGCCGGTGTAGCTCGGCGGGATCGAATCGACGAACTCGGCCTCCTTCGGCGCGAGCCCGATCACGCCGAAATGCGGACGCACCGGGATGCGCACATTCTTCAGGATGCCGTGGTTCTCCTTGACCGTCGAATGATCGACCGGCACGCCGGGATAATCGATCGTCTTGTGCACCACGCCGGACGGATCGGTCTGCGGCGTCCAGGTGAAATTGTAGACGGCGCGCGCCCAGTTGCGCTCGCCGGTCGCGTCGACCTCGTAGATGGTGACCACCTCGCGCGGCTTCGGCTCGGTGAGCAGATCCTTGTAGTGGAAGCCCCACGATGCCGCAGCGTTGCTGCCGAACGCCTTGCCGGAATATTTCGGGTTGGCGCAGGGCCGCGGCGCGACGTCGATGATGCGCAGCTCGAGCACGTCGCCTTCCTCGGCGCCGCGCACGAACACCGGCCCGGTACAGATATGCACGCCGAGGCCTTCGCCGGCGCCGCGTCCGAACAGCGAGGCATCCATCGGGCCGGCGCCGCGCCGGTTCACACCCTTCTTCTCCTTGGTCCAGAGATAGACGCTCTCGACGCCGGGATCGCCCTTGACCATGCGCTCGGCATCGTCATTGGCGTGATGCGTCAGCGCCTCGATGGTGATGAAGTCGCCGGAATTGATCTCGACGCGCGGCTTCAGCGACTTGCTGAAATAACCCCAATGCACGGTGTCGGCATTGGCCGGCAGATGGTGATAGGCGCGCTGCGCCGGCTGATGCTTCTCGGCGGCGGCCGCCATTTTCGGCGTCACCAGCGAGATGCCGCCGGCGGTCATCGCCGCGGCGCCGCCCGCCGCCGCGAAGCTCGAGCGCAGGAACGAACGGCGTTCCCGGTCGAGCGTCTCCTTGAACTGTCGATGATGCAATTCGAAGTCCGGGCAGTTCTTGTCGTCACCTGCGCACATCTTGAGCTCCTCCTTGGATCGAAAGTGCGCATGAGAGTGCATGGCGCCGCGCCGCTCCGACATGACCGGGCGCGCCCAATAATTTGTCGGCGCGCTTGCTGCCTTCGCAACGCAAAGGCCTGTGCAACAGCGTGCGAGGCATCTGCGGCGGCCGCCTTCGCATCGCGGCATGGCCGGAACGGTCAAGAATTTGGGCGCATGCGATCAAGTTGCACTGCGTTCGCCGCTGATAGCGCTGCCACGCGAAAGCGGCCGCTTCCGCGCGTTGCACGACGGCTGGGCAACATGTGCCGCAGCAACATGCTTGCCGCCTGCCTGCAATCGGTGCAGGCTGCGTTCACGGCTCTGTGAGTGGAAGGCCGCGGTGCTGCGGCCTGGAGGGGTGATGGTCGCGACGACCTTTCGGGTTTCGGTCGATGCGATCCCGCGGCAAAACCGGCGGGAGGTCTGGCGCGAGGCGCTGGCCGGTCTGCAGCTCGATTGCGAATTGCCGGAGACCGGTCAATTCCAGTTCGGCGAATTGACCGCGAAGCGCTCGACCAGCGGCGGCCAGCTCGCGCTGCTGCGTTCGACCGAGCAGCAGATCGTCTGCAGCGGTCATGCGGCCTCGCCGGGAATGCCGGCGCGGGTCGCCATCATCTTCCACGGCTACGGTCGCGGCAGCATCACGTCCGGTCAGCGCAGCTGCGAGTTCGCCGACAACGACGTCTCGGTGTGCGACCTGCAATCGCCGTGGCGCATGACCTTGCGCGAGGATTTCGAGATCCTGCTGCTTGAACTGCCGCGCGAGCGCTTGCTCGGCCGGCTCGGGCATAATCGTCTGCGTTTGCCGGCGGTGCTCGGGGCGACGATTGCGGCTGCGGCCGTGCGTCCGGTAATGCGGACCGTGGGCGGCAATTTCGCGATCCTGGACAAGGCGGATCTTGCCACCGCCGAGGTCGCGGTCACCGAACTCGTCGCCGGCGCGCTGCTCGGCGAGACGCGGCTCGATGCCGAGGCGATGACCCAGGTCCAGGCCGGCCATCTGCGCCGGGTCGATGCCGCGATCGAGGCCCAGCTCGGCAATGCCGGCCTGACCATCGCCGACATCGCGCGGCAGGAGGGGCTGTCGCAACGCTATCTGCAACGGCTGTTCGAGCGGCAGAACACGACGTTCTCGGCCTATGTGCGCGAGCGGCGGCTGGAACGCTGCTGCAACGATCTGATCGATCCGAACTATGCCGACCAGCGCATCGCCGAAATCAGCTACCGCTGGGGCTTCACCGATCAGGCCCATTTCAGCCGGATGTTCAGCGCGACCTACGGCACCTCGCCGCGCGACTTCCGCAAGGCGGTGCCGCGCGATGTGGAGGGCGAGCGCACGCGCGGCCGGCCGCGGCTGGCGCGTGGCACCGCAACGCTGCTGCGGCTCGCGCCAAGTCTCGCGTCAAGCCCGGTGGCGCGCGAGACGGTTGCGCCGCCGGAGCCGATCGTGCCGGTTGAACCGCCGGCGGCCGTGCCGGAAGGGCGGGGCGCCTCGCATCACCATCTCAAGGTGTCCAGGGAGACCGCACATTGGGGCTATCTCAGCCGCGCCATCCCGCCTGTGATGAGCGTGCAGTCGGGCGCGGTGGTGACGATCGAGACGCTGACCCAGCACGCCTTCGATGATTATGAGCGCATGATCAAGGGCGACCCGGGTGCGGAGAGCGTGTTTCGCTGGACCGCCGAGGGCAAGTCGGTCGAACGGCGCGGCGCCGGCCCGATGGATGGTTCGATCTTCGGCCGCGGCGCCGGCGAAGGGTTCGGCGTGCACATCTGCACCGGGCCGATCTATGTCTGCGGCGCGGAGCCGGGCGATGTGCTCGAGGTGCAGATCCTCGATATCTGGCCGCGGCCATCAGCCAACCCGGCCTACGCCGGCAAGTCGTTCGGCAGCAATGCCGCGGCCTGGTGGGGCTTTCAATACAACGATCTGATCGATCCGCCGGCCAAGCGCGAGACCATCACGATCTTCGAGACCGATGCAGAGGCCGAGTGGGCCCGCGCCGTCTATTCCTACCGCTGGACGCCGCAGACCGATCCGTTCGGCGTGCGCCACGAGACGATGGATTATCCCGGCGTGCCGGTCGATCACGCCACCGTCGAGAAACAGCCCGGCGTGCTCGCCGGCGTGCGGATTCCGGCGCGGCTGCATTTCGGCTTCATGGCGGTGGCGCCGCGCGAGTCCGACATCATCGATTCGATTCCGCCCGGCTATTTCGGCGGCAATGTCGACAATTGGCGCGCCACCAAGGGCACCACGCTCTATCTGCCGGTCGCAGTATCAGGCGCGCTGTTCTCGATCGGCGATCCGCACTTCGCGCAAGGCGACGGCGAGGTCAACGGCACCGCGCTCGAGCTTTCGCTCACCGGCCAGTTTCGCTTCATCCTGCACAAGAGCGGCACGGCGACCAAGCCGCATGTCGAGGGGCTGGCGCACCCGCTGTTGGAAACGCCGGAGGAGTGGATCCTGCACGGCTTCAGCTACGGCAATTATCTGCGCGAGCTCGGGCGCAACGCGCAGTCGGAAATCTACCAGCGCTCGTCGGTCGATCTGGCGCTGCGCAACGCGTTCCGGGCGACGCGCAAATTCCTGATGGAGTGCTACCGTCTCAGCGAGGATGAGACGCTGGCGCTGATCTCGCTCGGCGTCGATTTCGGCGTCACGCAGGTTGCCGACGGCAATTGGGGCGTGCACGCGATCGTCCGCAAGAGCATGCTCCCCGGGGCAAGCGGCGCCTGACGCCGGCCTGAGTTGCCGCCGTCAGGATTGCGCGAAACGATAGCGGCCGGTGCGTCCGGCCGATCGGCGAAGCGACCTACTCGTCCTTCTTCGTCGGCTGCGACATGCGCTCGAGGCGTTCCTGCATGTCCTTCATCTGGCGGCGAAGGTCGTCGATGTTGCCGTCATCGGGCGTGGGCTCCGGCGCCTTCTCGGCCTCGCCGCCGCCGCGTTGCGGCACGAACGGCTTGAACATCGAGAAGGTCTGCTGGAACAGCTCCATGTTGCGGCGGACCTGTTCTTCCAGCGGCGCAAACGGTGTCCCGCTCAGCGCGCCCGCGATCTGCTTGCGGAATTTTTCCTGTTCCTTGGTCAGCGTCTCGATCGACTGTTCGAGATATTTCGGCACCACCATCTGCATGCTGTCGCCGTAGAACCGGATCAACTGGCGCAGGAACGTGGTCGGCAGCAGGTTCTGCCCGGCCTTGTTTTCCTGTTCGAAGATGATTTGCGCGAGCACGGAGCGGGTAATGTCGTCGCCGGTCTTGGCGTCATAGACGAGGAAATCCTCGCCTTCCTTCACCATCGCCGCGAGATCCTCGAGCGTCACATAGGTGCTCGTCCCGGTATTATAGAGCCGCCGGTTCGCGTATTTCTTGATCGTGGTCGGTTGTTCAGATTTTGCCATGGGCTCTCACTTCAACACCGAAGAACCTGGAACCCTACGGCATCGCCGCAGGGCAAAATGCAACGCATCGCAGCAAAGGTAAGCATTTTCAAAGCGGTTCGGCTACAGTTTTGTGCTGTGCGGTTAATTCCAAAGCATAGGATTTGCTCAGGAAAGTGCCAAGGCCGTCATTTTGAGTGCGTCGCGGCGCGATTTGCCCGACAGTGCGATTGACATGTCTCGATGAGGTTTACAGGATAGCCGTCAAGAGACAGGCCCGCCAAATCGGCCGCCCGCCGTCGAGAAACCCAGCTACAACCCATAGGAGATGTCCATGTCAGACGATGTCGTCATCGTCAGCGCCGCCCGCACCCCCGTCGGTAGCTTCAACGGCGCTTTCGCCACCACGCCGGCCCATGACCTCGGCGCGATCGCCATCAAGGCGGCGCTGGAGCGTGCCGGCGTCGAGGGTGGTCAGGTCTCCGAAGTCATCATGGGCCAGATCCTCACCGCCGCGCAGGGCCAGAACCCGGCCCGCCAGGCCTCGATCGCGGCCGGCATCCCGGTGGAAAGCCCGGCCTGGGGCGTCAACCAGCTCTGCGGCTCCGGCCTGCGCACCGTGGCGCTCGGCTACCAGGCGCTGCTCAACGGTGATTCCTCGATCGTCGTCGCGGGTGGCCAGGAATCCATGAGCATGGCCCCGCACGCGCAATATCTGCGTGGCGGCGTCAAGATGGGCGGCCTCGAGCTGATCGACACCATGATCAAGGACGGGCTGTGGGATGCCTTCAACGGCTACCACATGGGCAACACCGCCGAGAACGTCGCCAAGCAGTACCAGATCACCCGGTCGCAGCAGGACGAGTTCGCGGTCGGTTCGCAGAACAAGGCCGAGGCGGCGCAGAAGGCCGGCAAGTTCAAGGACGAGATCGTCCCGGTCACCATCAAGTCCCGCAAGGGCGATATCGTGGTCGACACCGACGAGTATCCGCGACATGGCGCCACGCTCGACGCGATGGCCAAGCTCCGCGCGGCCTTCGAGAAGGAGGGCACCGTGACCGCCGGCAACGCCTCGGGCATCAATGACGGCGCCGCCGCCGTCGTGCTGATGACCGCCAAGGAAGCCGCCAAGCAGGGCAAGAAGGTGCTGGCCCGCATCGTCTCGTGGGGCCAGGCCGGCGTCGACCCCAAGATCATGGGCACCGGCCCGATCCCCGCCTCGCGCGCCGCGCTGAAGAAGGCCGGCTGGAACATCGCCGACCTCGATCTGATCGAGGCCAACGAGGCGTTCGCGGCGCAGGCTTGTGCGGTGAACAAGGACCTCGGCTGGGATCCGGCCAAGGTCAACGTCAATGGCGGCGCGATCGCGATCGGCCATCCGGTCGGCGCGTCGGGTGCGCGCGTGCTGGTGACGCTGCTGCACGAGATGCAGAAGCGCGATGCCAAGAAGGGCCTCGCGACGCTGTGCATCGGCGGCGGCATGGGCATCGCTATGTGCGTTGCACGCGACTGAACAAAAGGCAGCGAGGCCGGTTAGGTGATGAAAAGATCATCTGTCAACCGCGGCGCGAGCTGATAAATAAGATGCCCGGCTTTGCGCCGGGCATTTTTGTTTCGAGGGGTTGTGAGTGCGTAGGCCGGAGTTATCCGGTTATAAAAGACGGCCAAGGAGGAAACGGACATGGCACGTGTTGCATTGGTGACGGGCGGAACGCGCGGTATTGGAGCTGCGATCAGCAAGGCGCTGAAAGCGGCGGGCTACAAGGTGGCGGCGAGCTACGCCGGCAATGACGCCGCGGCGGAGAAGTTCAAGGCGGAGAGCGGGATTCCGGTCTACAAGTGGGACGTCGCGTCGTTCGACGCCTGCGCGGCCGGCGTCAAGCAGGTCGAGGCCGATCTCGGCCCGGTCGACGTGCTCGTCAACAATGCCGGCATCACCAAGGATACCGCATTCCACAAGATGACGGTCGAGCAGTGGAACGCCGTGATCAACACCAATCTCGGCTCGCTGTTCAACATGACGCGCCAGGTGATCGAGGGTATGCGCGCCCGCAAGTTCGGCCGCGTCATCTCGATCTCCTCCATCAACGGCCAGAAGGGCCAGTTCGGCCAGGTCAACTACTCTGCGGCAAAGGCCGGCGACATCGGCTTCACCAAGGCGCTGGCGCTGGAGAACGCCAAGGGCGGCATCACCGTGAACGTGATCTGCCCCGGCTATATCAACACCGAGATGGTGCAGGCGGTGCCGAAGGACGTGCTCGAGAAGAACGTGATCCCGCAGATTCCGGTCGCCCGGCTCGGCGAACCCGAAGAGATCGCGCGGGCCGTGGTGTTCCTGGCCGCCGACGATGCCGGTTTCATCACCGGCTCGACGCTGACCGTGAACGGCGGCCAGTATCACGCCTGACGCGAGCAGCGTCGTCGCGTCGCAGGCGCGCACAATCAAGTCGCGAATGCCCGGCCTTGTGCCGGGCATTTTCGTCTTTACAACGCGCCACACGCGAAGGAAGACGTGGCCGGCCGGGACATCGGCGAGCGGCTGCAGACCGCCATCCTTTGGACAGTCATGCCCGGCCACGACGGATTGATTTGAGATGACGACCCGAACTGCCACCCTTGTCGGACTGACCGCCATCCTGATGTGGTCGCTGCTGTCGGTCATGACGGTCGCGACCGGGACTATCCCGGCGTTCCAGCTCGCGGCCATGACCTTTGCGATCGGCGCCGCGGTCGCGTTCGCGAGCTTCCTGTTGCGGCCATCGGCCTTCGGCGCGTTGAAGCAACCGCTTGTCGCCTGGGTCGTCGGCGTCGGCGGGCTGTTCGGCTATCACGCGCTGTATTTCCTGGCGCTGCGCTTCGCCCCGCCGGCCGAGGCCGGCCTGCTCAATTATCTCTGGCCGCTGTTGATCGTGCTGTTCTCGTCGCTGCTGCCGGGCGAGCGGCTTGCCGTGCATCACATCGTCGGCGCGCTGCTCGGCCTCGCCGGCACCGTGCTGCTGTTCGCCGGCAACACCGGCGCCTTCACGAAAGAGCAGATTCCAGGCTTCGCGGCCGCCTTCGTCGCGGCGTTCGTCTGGGCGTCCTATTCGGTGATGTCACGCCGGCTCAAGGCGGTGCCGACCGATGCGGTGGCCGGCTTTTGCCTTGCGACCGCCGTGCTTGCGGCGCTGGTGCACATGATGGTGGAGACGACGGTGTGGCCCGCGACGCCGCTGCAATGGCTCGCCGTCATCGCGCTCGGCATCGGGCCGGTGGGGGCCGCGTTCTTCGCCTGGGACATCGGCATGAAGCGCGGCGACATCCGCGTGCTCGGTGCCGCGTCCTATGCGACGCCGCTGCTCTCGACCGCGTTCTTGATAGCAGCGGGGTTTGCCAAGCCGAGTGCCAACATTGCGATCGCCGCGATCCTGATCGCCGGCGGCGGCCTGATCGCGGCGAAAGACATGGTGCTGAGAAAAAGAACGTAGGGAACCCATCAACTTCTATCCACGCGGCGAGATGATGGGTTTCGCTGCGCTCTACCCATCCTACAAGAACTCTTACGAAGCCGGCTCCCAGCCCTTTGGCGCCAGCTCGAACTTCGCGAACTCGAATCCCGGCGCGACGGTGCAGCCGACCAGCGTCCAGTCGCCACAGCTTTCCGCGGCCTGCCATGTGTCCGCCGACACGATCGCCTGCGGCCGCTCGCCGCGCGCCACATCCGGCCCGAGCGTGATCGAATGTGGGGCGCCGTCCTCTGCAATCCGCAGCGTCAGCGGCGCGCCGGCGTAATAATGCCACATCTCGACCGCGTCGATACGGTGCCAGTGCGAGCGCTCGCCGCGCGCCAGCAGGAAGTAGATCGCGGTCGAATGCGCGCGGCCATTGGCGTCGCAGCGCGCGTCGCGGAACGTCTCGCGATAGTGCCCGCCTTCGGGATGCGGCTGCAGCGCAAGCCGCGCGATGATGTCGGCAGCCGAGAGGTCGGCCATCACGACTTGTTCTTGCGCTCGCGGAGCTCGCCGAACACCAGCGCCGGGTCGGCGCCCTTCATGTGCAGCTTGGCCGCGACCGCGGGCTCGTCGGCGCGCAGGAACACGTTGGCCTTCTTCTCGTCGCCGAGCAGCACCGGAATCGTCGGCTTGTTCTCGGCGCGAAGTTTTGTGACTTCTTCGGCCCGCTTCTGCAGGGCCGGATTGTCAGGCTCGATGGTGAGCGCGAACTTCACATTCGCCGCGGTATATTCATGGCCGCAATAGAGACGGAAATCATCCGGCAGCGAGCGCAGCTTCAGCAGCGAATCCCACATCATGGGATAGGTGCCCTCGAACACCCGGCCGCAGCCGATCGAGAACAGCGTATCGGCGGCGAACACCGCCTTCTGGCCGTCGAACACATAGGAGATGTGATCGAGCGTATGGCCGGGCGTCTCGACCACGCGTGCGAGCAGGCTGCCGACCTTGATGACATCGGCATTGGCGGCGCGCAGATCGACATTGGCGATCTTGGCCGACTGGTCGCGCGGGGCGACGACGCGGCAGCCGTATTTCTGCTTCAGCTCGGCGACGCCGCCGACATGGTCGCCATGGTGATGGGTGATCAGGATATCGGTCAGCGTCCAGCCTTCGCGCTCCAGCGCCTTGATGATCGGGCCGGCCTCCGGCGCGTCGATCGACGCCGTCGCCTTGGTCGCGGGATCGTGGATCAAATACCCGAAATTGTCGGTGAGGCAGCTGAAGGTGCGAATTTCGGCGGTCATGATATCTCCACGAACAAACGGGACGGACATTTCAAAGCATGATGTATTCGAAAGACCGGTATCGACTTTCCCGGGTCATGCTTTTAACGCGCCCAATATAGGGGTGAAATATGGCGTTAACGCTCCGGCGGCAATGCAATTTTCGGCGCACCCCGGCAGCGGGGGGCGTGTTAGGCTAAATCATGGACGTCATCGACCTGCGCGACTTCTATTCGCAGCGCCTCGGCATCGTGGCGCGGCAGCTGATCAACCGGGGTATCCGCGCGCGGTGGCCGAACGCGGAAGGCCAGCGCGTGCTCGGCCTCGGCTATCCGACCCCCTATCTCGGCCTGTTCCGTGAGTCCTGCGAGCGCTGCATCGCCTTCATGCCGGCGGCCCAGGGCGTGCTGAAATGGCCGACCGGCCGGCCGGCGCTGGCCACCCTGATCGACGAATTCTCGATGCCGCTGCCGGATGCCGCGGTCGACCGCGTGCTGCTGGTGCACGCGCTGGAGATGTCCGATGACCCGGAGCGGCTGCTGCGCGAGGTGTGGCGGGTGCTCTCGCCATCGGGGCGGGTGATCGCGATCATCCCGAATCGCCGCGGCGTCTGGACGCGCACCGACGCCACGCCGTTCGGCCATGGCCGGCCCTATTCGCGGGCGCAGATCACGCAGCTGTTGCGGCAGACCTGGTTCACGCCGTCGTCGTGGGGCGAGGCGTTGTTCATGCCGCCGGTGCAGGGCAGCTGGTTCCTGCGCTCGGCGATGGCGTGGGAGCGGGTCGGCGCGGCGCTGTCGATGCCGTTCGCCGGCGTGCATATCGTGGAGGCGACCAAGCAGGTCTATCGCGCGATCCCCGCGCGCCGCGAGCGCACGCAGTTGATCCCGTCATTGCGTCCGGTGCTGGTGCCGTCCTCGACGGCGACGCGCAAATCGACTCACACAGAGGCGTGAAATGTCACCCTCCCCGGAAGGGGGAGGGTGGCTGCACGGTTGCGTTACTCGTTGCCCGGATTGAAGTCGTCGCTCGGCGCGGGCTGTGCCGCCATATCGGGGCGCGGGCCGTGCGGACGGCGGCGGCGGCGCGGGAAGCGCTCGCTCCGTTCGCCGCGTTCTGCGCCGCCATTATTGCCTTCGTAGGCGCCGTTGACCTGCGGCTGCGCGCCGCCGGTGATGAACGAGGGCAGGCGATCGACGCCGCCGGCATCGGCCATCGCGGGCTGCGGCTGGTTCTGCGGCTGCGGCTGGTATTGCGGCTGCGGACGATGCTCGCGCTCACGATGTTCACGCGGTTGATGCTCACGCGGCTGCTGCTGATCGCGCTGGTACGGCTGCTGGCCGTTGTCGCGCATGAAAGGTTGCTGCTGCTGCGGCACGAAGCCCGGCTCCTGGCCGAAGCTCGAATAGCCGTCGCTGTCGTCGTCGCCGTCTTCGGTCGGCGTGACCTCGGCGTCCGGGCGCGGCTGCTGCTGGTTCTGCCGGAACTGCTCCTGCGCGGCCGCGATGATCCGGTAGTAGTGCTCGGCGTGCTGATAGTAGTTCTCAGCTGCCACCGGATCGCCGGACGAGCGCGCATCGCGCGCAAGCTGAACGTATTTCTCGGCCACGTGGGAGGCCGTGCCGCGGATCTTGATGTCGGGTCCGTTCGATTCATACACCCGTGTCAGGGGATTCTGGCCGCGCCGGTTATTGTTGTTGTTATTGTTGTTGTTATTCCGGTTGCGCATCCGCTTGTTGTTCTGACCGTTTCTCATCTGTCGCCTTTTATTCCAGCCCTGAAGTTATTGCAGTCCACAGTCCGATTTCTCAGAAGTCCGATTCCCAGAGTCCGATTCGGCGCGCGCCTAGGCACACGGAATCGCAATACCGTTCGAAGTGGTTTCGATGTCGCCGACCATCTCGTTCAGCAAAGTCGCGTTCAGCAAAGACGCGTTCCCCAACCGCCGGCAATCGCGCCAGCGACCAAATCATTCCGCCCGTTGAGACAGGCTCAGTTCTCGTGCGTAAGTCTTCAAGCGCAATAACAGGCTTTCGTTCGCTTGGCGGTCGAGAGCAGCACAGCTTCGGCTATTGCGCTCTATGAGACCTGCGTTCCTGGAACCTTTCGATCGGCGGGCTCTGCTGAACCCTGGTCATCACCCGTAACGGATTACGGGGCCAGCACCGATGTTGTGCCCGGAACGTAGTCGTTCCCGGGGGATAATCCAAGAGGTTTTTTTTCGTTCCAATAGGACTTTATCGGGGCAGCCGGCGGGCGGAAACGGCCCTCGGGATGCCCCCGAGATCGGCTTTTGGCGGCCCCGTTGGGGATAATCCGGATGCCGTCATCAGCGCTTCAATGTCGCCGCTCTGACCCTGTCCGACTTCCACAACCAGAAATCCGCCTGGGGCCAAAAGACCCGCAGATTGCGAAATCAGCGCGCGGTAGGCGTCGAGCCCGTCGGCACCGCCGTCGAGCGCCGCGCGCGGATCATGCGCGCGCACCTCGATGTCGAGCGCAGCGATATCGGCCGAGGGAATGTAGGGCGGGTTGGACACGATCAGCTCGAATGCGCCGACGAGCCCGCTGCCATAGTCGCACTCGATCCATGTCGTGCGCTGGCTAAGTCCGAGCGCGGCGGCGTTGCGGCTCGCAGTCTGCAGCGCTTCCGCCGAGATGTCGGTGGCGAAGCCATGTGCGTTCGGCAGTTCCGAGAGCAGCGCCAGCAGGATTGCGCCGGAACCGGTGCCGAGATCGGCGATCCGCAACGCGCGCTCGGCGACGCCGTCGGCGCGCAGCAGTTCGAGCGCACGCTCGACCACCGTCTCGGTGTCGGGGCGCGGCACCAGCGTCGCGGCGGACAGATGCAGCGGCAATCCCCAGAACTCCTTGACGCCGAGGATGCGCGCGACCGGTTCGCCGGCGAGGCGGCGCTGCGCGAGGCGCTCGAGGCGATCCGCCTCGTCCCTCGTCAGCGCGCGCTTCGCGCCGGTGACCATGCCGGTCAGATCGAGCCCCAGCGCGGCGCCGACCAGCAGGCGCGCATCGAGCTCGGCGGCGTCGCGGCCGGCCGCCTTGAGGCGGGCGGCGAGGCTGCGCCTGATACTCTCGACGGTCGGGCGATTTTCAGCGGGTTCGCTCATCGCGCGTTGTTAGCCGATGGTCGATGCGGCGTCGATATCACTTGCGCCCCGTGCGGCCGGCGCGCACGGTCGAAATCTCAACCCATCGATCCGGAACGCGCGACCATGACGGGCTATGACGACCAGAACATCTTCGCCAAGATCCTGCGCGGCGAGGTCCCGAGCTTCAAGGTCTACGAGACCGACCGGACCTTTGCCTTTCTCGACATCATGCCGCGATCGCCGGGACATACCCTGGTGATTCCGAAGGCGCCCGCGCGCGGCATCCTCGACATCGCGGACGACGACCTCGCCGCGGTGGCGCGGTCGGCCAAGCGCATCGCCATCGCCGCGATGAAGGCGTTTGCCGCCGACGGCATCATCATCCAGCAGTTCAGCGAGCCCGCCAGCGGCCAGGTGGTGTTTCACCTGCATATGCATGTGATGCCGGTGAAGGCCGGCGTCGCGCTGCTGCCCGCGCAGACCCGCAAGGAGGAGATGGACGTGCTCGTCGATCACGCCAAACGCATGATTGCGGCGCTCGCAGGCTAGACGCCGAGATAGCGCTGCAGGACCTCGGGCTGCGCCTTGATCTCCTGCGCCGGCCCTTCATGGACGATGTGCCCGTTGTTGATGATGTAGATGCGCTGCGCCAGCGCCAGCGTCGCGGCGAGGTTCTGCTCCACCAGCACGATGGTCTGCCCGGCCTCGGCCAGATCGCGGCACGCCTTCATCAGGTCGCGCACGATCACCGGCGCCAGCCCCTCGAATGGCTCGTCGAGCAGGATGATCTTGGGATCGCGCACCAGCGCGCGCGCGATCGCCAGCATCTGCTGCTCGCCGCCGGACAGGTCGGTGCCGCGGTTGCCGCGCCTCTCGCGCAGCCGCGGGAACATCTCGTAGATGCGGTCGAGCGGCCAGCGCTGCGAGGCGGTCAGGCCTGCGATCACGAGGTTCTCCTCGACGCTCAGGCTGCCGAAGATGCGGCGCTCCTCATGGACCAGCTGCATGCCGGCCTGCGCGATCTTGTGGCTCTTCCGGCCGGAGATCTCGACGCCGTCGAACATCACCGAGCCGCGGCGCGGGGTGACGACGCCCATCAGGCTCTTCAGCGTCGTGCTCTTGCCGGCGCCGTTACGCCCGAGCAGCGCCACGACCTCGTTGCGCTCGACGCGCAAGGAGACGTCGAACAGGATATGGGAATCCCCGTAATAGCTGTTCAGTCCATTGACCTCGAGCAGGCTCATGCGGCGAGCACTCCATGCACGCCGCCAAGATAGGCTTCCTGGACGGTCGAGTTGTTCTTGATCTCTTCCGGCGTTCCCTCGACCAGCACGCGGCCTTCCTGCAGCACGGTGACGCGCTCGGCGAGCTCGAACAGCGCATCCATGTCGTGATCGATGATGATCATGGTGCGCCCCTGGCTGATCGACTTCAGCAGCTTGACGGTCTCGACGCGCTCACGCGGGCTCATGCCGGCCAGCGGCTCGTCGAGCAGCAACAGGCTCGGCGACGTCGCCAGCGCCAGCCCGATCTCCAGCCGTCGCTTCTCGCCATAGGCGAGCTCGGACACGGGCGTATCGGGCCTCGATGTGAGATTGACCAGCTCCAGCGTTTGCTGCACGCGCTCCGACAGGCCGGGGATGCTGTCGATGCTGCGGAACAGGTCGAGCTTGAACTTGCCGCGCAGCGCCGACAGCGCCGCGATCACCAGATTCTCGCGCACCGTCAGCCCGGCGAATAGCTGGTTGACCTGGTAGCTCTTGGTCAGGCCGAGCTGACAGACGTCGGTAACGTTCATGCCGGTGATGTCGCGGCCCTCGAACAGGATGGTGCCCGAGGTCGGGTGCACCTCGCAGGTCAGCATCTTGAAGAAGGTCGACTTGCCGGCGCCGTTCGGGCCGATGATGCCGCGCAGCTCGCCGTGATTGACGGTGAAGTCGATGTCGCTGTTGGCGAGCAGGCCGCCATAGCGCTTGGTCAGGCCCCTGGCCTGGAGGATCGGTCCGGACGGATTGCCGCCGGCGCGAGCCGCCACCGGCTTCGGCGCGGCGGGCACCGCGGCGTGCCGGTCGCTTGCCACGGCGACGACCTCGGGCGCGCTCTCCTCCGGCTCCTTGGCGCCGCGCTGTCCGGTCAGGAGGCGGTAGAGATCGGCGAGGCCGCCGATGATGCCGCGGCGCAGGAAGCACACCAGCAGCACGAACACGACGCCGAGCACAAGCTTCCAGGCCGCGCCGAGCCCGAGCGCCGCCTGCAGGAAGTCCTGCAGCGACAGCCACACCGCGGCGCCGACCAGCGGCCCGAACAGCGTGCCGCGGCCGCCGATCGCGGTCTGCATCACGAGCTGCCCCGAGGTGTCGAAAGTGAATGCGTCGGGCGGCATGAAGGCCTGCAGCACGCCGAGCAGCCCGCCGGCAAAGCCGGCATAGGCGGCGGCGATCACGAAGGCGGTCAGCTTGTAGCCGTGGATGTTGTGGCCGACCGCGGTCGCGCGCAGTGGATTGTCGCGGATCGCGCTGAACACGGCGCCGACCGGCGAGCGCACGATGCGCAGCGCGATCACGACGCCGATGAAGTAGCACAGCGCCAGGAACTGGTAGAGCGACCAGCCGGTGGTGAAGTGCAGCGTGGTGAAGCCGAGATTGAAGCTCGGGGTCGGCACGCCCGGCAGCCCGTTCTCGCCGCCGGTGAAGTCCGACAGCGGATTGAACTCGACGAAGAAGAACACCTCGGCGATCGCCACCGTGATCATCGCGAAATAGATGCCGGTGCGGCGCAGTGCGATCAGGCCGATCAGATAGCCGGTGGCGGCGGCCGCGATCATGCCGATGACGAGCGCGAGCACGACGTAGGGGAAGCCGGCGCGCGTCAGCAGATAGGCGGCGACGAAGCCGCCGGTGCCGTAGAAGGCCGACTGGCCGAACGACAGCAGGCCGGTGAAGCCGAACAGGATGTCGAAGCCGAGGCCGAACAGGCCCCAGACCAGGATCCGGTTCACGGTGTTGGGCGCGAAGCCGAGCCACGGCAGCACGAAGGGCGCGACGATCAGGCCGGCGGCCGTCAGGAATTCGATCAGGTATGGGCGCTGTTTAAGCATCTAAATATCCGTCGTCATTCGCGGCCCTGCGTGCCGAGCAGGCCATGCGGTCTGAGCACCAGCACGAGCGTCATCGCCGCGAACAGCATGACGTAGGCGTAACCGGGGTTGAACATCGAGGTGATGCTGATGATCTCGCCGGCGATCAGCCCGCCGAGGATGGCGCCGGGAAACGAGCCGACGCCGCCGATCACCACCACCACGAAGGTCTCGACGAGGATGTCGTCGCCGACACCCGGCGTCAGCGACACCACCGGCGCGTTGATGATGCCGGCGAAGCCCGCGGCCATCGCGCCGATGCCGAACACGATCATGAAGACGCGGTAGACGTTGATGCCGAGCGAATCGACCATCACCGAATCCTCGATGCCGGCGCGCACGATCATGCCGAGCCGGGTGCGGTACAGGATCAGGAACAGCGCGCCGAGCGCGACCGCGACGATGCCGACGACCGCAAGCCGGTAGGTCGGATAGAACAGGAAGCCGAGCGAGGTGATGCCCTGCAGCAGCGCCGGCGGCGGCACCACCTGCGACTGGCTGGTGAAGATCAGCCGCACGATCTCGACGAAGCAGATGCCGAGGCCGAACGTGACCAGCAGCTGGTCCTCATGCGGGCGATGATAGAAATGGCGGATGATGATCCGCTCCATCGCGACGCCGAGCGCCATCACGAACAGCGAGCCCGCGATCACGGCGAGGATGAACGAGCCGGTATAGGAGTAGGTCACGTATCCGGCGTAGCCGCCGATCATGAACATGGCGCCGTGGGCGAGGTTGAGCACCCCGAGCGTGCCGTAGATGATCGTCAATCCGGAACTGATCAGCGCCAGCAGCGCGCCGAGCGCCAGTCCGTTGAAAAATTGCGAGACGAAATTTGGCCAGTTGATCATGGCGCGCGTTCACTCAGCCGTTTTATCTGGCCCGGTCGATGGAGGATGCATTCCGAGAAAAGCGGCGCCGCGGGCCGGGTCGCCCCGCCCACGGCGCCGAGTCTTCCCACGTTAATCAGGTGTAGTCGCCGAGATGGCAGCCGAACGCATCCGGCTTCTGCATCAAGCCGTCACCGGGGACTATCTCGATCACCTCGTAATAGTCCTCCTTGTCCTTCATCTCCTTTTCCATCTTGCCGCGAACGATGACGACGGGGCGGACGCACTGGTGATCCTCGGGGCGATAGTGGACGTCGCCGACCAGCGAGGGCAGCGTCTCGCCCTTCTCATATGCCTTGATGACGTCGGGCGGATAGAAGCTGCCGGCTTCCTCGACCATGCGCGCCCAGTGCGCGAAGCTGACATAGGCGTTCTCGGCGCCCCATTCCGGCTTGTATCCGTACTTCTTCTCGAAGGCCTCGTTGAACATCTTGGCCAGCGGATATTTGTCCTCGATGGTCCACCAATAGTCGGTCGCGGCGTAGACGCCCTGCATCAGGCCGCCGGTCTCGCGGGCGATGAACGGCACCTGGTAGGGCACCACGAGCTTCATCTTGTCGAGCACGCCGAACTGCTTGGCCTGCTGCGTCGACAGCACGGCGTCATGACCCCAGTTGACGTTGATCAGCACGTCGGCGCCGGAATTCGCGACGTTGAGCAGATAGGACGAATAGTCCGGAGCGCCGAGCGGCGAGACCTGGTTGGTAACTGTGGTCCAGCCGGCCTCGGCGAGACGGTCCTGCATCGACTTGGTGACGGTGTGGCCGTAGGTGTAGTCGGGCGTGAGGTAGGCGGCCTTCTTGTTCTTGCCGAACTGCTTGATCAGCACCGGCGCGATCGCCGCCGCGGCGGTCTGGCCGAAGAAGTTCTGGCGGAAGCCGTAGCGCACGCAATCCTTGCCGGTGGTGTCGTTGGAGCCGGAAATGCCGCAGACGAAGATCACCTTCTCGCGCTGCGCCAGCTTGTTCAGCGCCACCGCGACCGCGCTCGACGTGCCGCCGGTGATCATCACCGCCTTGTTCTCGGAGATGAAGCGCTGCTGCGCCTGCACGGCCTCGTTCGGCTTCGCCGCGGAATCGGCGACGCCGAACTTCAGCTCCTTGCCGAGCACGCCCTTGCTGGTCTTCGGCGAGATCTTCTTGATCAGTTCGTGGCCGGTGTTGATGTGCTCGATCGCGAGCTGATAGCCCTTGAGCTCATCCTCGCCCTGCACCGCATAGGTGCCGGTGCGCGGGACCGAGATGCCGATGAACGCCGAAGAGCCCGACGTGCCCGCGGGATAGGTTCCGATCGCCGGGTGGTCCTCGGCGAATGCCCGCGATGCGATCGAGGCCGGCAGCACGCTGCCGCCGATCAGGCCCGCGCCGGCTTGCAGCAAAGTGCGGCGCGAAACGTTCGGGGCGCTGCCCGGCCGAAAATCCTTGGTGCTCATCGCTCAGTATCCTCCAATTATATTGATTGTTGGCGCGCATGCTCACTCGTCGCCTGATCGGATCAATCGGCGGCACGATGCGCCGGCTGCGATGGAGCAGCCTGTCACAGCTACAATTCCTCACCGGCATATTTAGTCAATGTCACCTTTCGTCGAATCATATCGGCCTACGATAGAAATAATATCGTTCTACGATGTATCGAGGGTTTACCGACCGGGTGCGGGTCCTGTAAGTGAGGGAGCGATGATCCAGGAGCCTTCAAGTCGCACCGGAAATCCCGGAGAGCACGCCGTATCAGAGCACGGTCACGCCGTGACCGAGCACGGTGGCGCCGAGCAATCGGGCAGCCTGAGCATTCGCGCGATCAACGTCCTGAAGGAACTGGCGGTCGAGTTGCTCGACGAAGTGCCGCCGAAGGTGGGCTGGACGCCGCCGGACGATCTGTTGCGCCTGCTCACCGCGCGGCATCTCGCGACGGCGCGAAATTGCGGACGGCAAACCATGCGCGAGATCATCGCTTGGGCCGAGACGCGCGGAATAACGATCCCGTCTCCGCATCACACCGGCAAGTCGTTGTCGGAGGTCTGGGGCGATCTGGTCGAGCGTGCCTCGGCCGGGCATCTCACCAAGAGTGAGATCACCGAGGCGCTGGAGAAATCCATTCGCCGCAGGAGCCCGCGGATTCCGGTCGCGTTCCAGATCGTGCTGCTGAAGATATTGAGCTCGACCTACGATCACTGGCCGCAGCCCTGAGCTTGCCCGGCCCCTGCCGTTCGATCGTCAAACCGTTGAAAACATGAGTGGAAGGGCGGCCGGTAGTATGGTGCGTCCGACGCGGGCTTGATAGCGTTGCACGGCGTCTGCCGTCCGGTGGAGCGAGCCAGCAGCAGGACGATCGAATGCCGCAACCAAAGCAACGACGAGCGCCCGCCGGAGCAACGAAACGCAAGGCGGCGGCCGCGCCGGTGGACTACCGGGCGCTGGCGCAGTTTCGCTACGAGTTGCGGAGGTTTCTCGCATTCAGCGAGGAGGGAGCCCGGAAGGCCGGAATGACGCCGCGGCAGCACCAGGCGCTGCTCGGCATCAAGGGTTTCGTCGACCCCGGTCCGCCGACCGTCGGCGACATCGCGCGGTTCCTGCTGATCCGGCATCACTCCGCCGTCGAACTGATGAACCGCATGGCAAAGCTCGGGCTGGTCAGCCGCCTTGCCGATCCCGATGACGCGAGGCGGGTTCAGCTCAAGCTGACGGCGAAAGGCGAGCAGAAGCTCCAGGCGGTCTCGAAGAAGAACATCGAGGAGCTGCGCCGCGTCGCGAGCCCGGCGTTGCGCCGCTTGCTGAAGTCCTCGCCGTCTTCCGGAGAGGACTGAGCGTAGCATCCGCCGGCGCAAGCGGCGGCGCGCGTCAGGCCGCGGCGCCCTGCGCGGCGAGCTGTGCCGCCTGGTGTTCGGTCGTCAGCGCGTCGATCAGTTCGCCGAGCGCTTCGCCCGCGATCACCTGCGGCAGCTTGTAGAGCGTCAGGTTGATGCGGTGGTCGGTGACTCTCCCTTGCGGGAAATTATAGGTGCGGATGCGCTCGGAGCGGTCGCCGGAGCCGACCTTCTCCTTGCGCTCGGCGGAGCGCGCCGCCTCGACGCGCTGGCGCTCGGCATCGTAGATGCGCGAGCGCAGGATGTTCATCGCCGACGCCCGGTTCTTGTGCTGCGAGCGGCTGTCCTGCATCATCACCACGATGCCGGTCGGCAGATGGGTGATGCGGATCGCCGATTCGGTCTTGTTGACGTGCTGGCCGCCGGCGCCGCCCGCGCGCATGGTCTCGATCCTCAAGTCCGTGTCCTTGATATCGACGTCGACGTCCTCGACCTCCGGCAGCACGGCGACCGTGGCGGCCGAGGTGTGGATGCGGCCCTGCGTCTCGGTGTCGGGCACGCGCTGCACGCGGTGCACGCCGGATTCGAATTTCAGCTTGGCGAACGCGCCGCGGCCCTGCACCTCGGCGATGATTTCCTTGTAGCCGCCGACGGTGCCTTCGCTCGCCGAGATCACCTCGACCTTCCAGCCCTGCAAGGACGCGAAGCGCTCATACATCCGGAACAGGTCGCCGGCGAACAGCGAGGCCTCGTCGCCGCCGGTGCCGGCGCGGATTTCCAGCATCACGTTGCGGTCGTCCATCGCGTCCTTCGGCAGCAGCGCGATCCGGATCTGCTGCTCGAGCTCGCCGATCCGCGCCTGCAGCGTTTCCAGCTCGGCTTCCGCCATGCTGCGCATCTCGGGATCGGTCCCCGCATCCGCCAGCATCGCCTCGGTATCGGTGAGCTCCGATCGGGCGGAGCGATAGAGCTTCACCGCGTCGATCAACGGATTGAGCTCGGCGAGCTCGCGCGTGATCGCAACATAGCGATCGGACTTGACCTCGCCGAGCAGCTCGGCCTCGAGCGAGGCGTGATGGGCGAGCAGGACGTCGAGTTTGGCTTCGGGTAGCATGGCGGTATCTCGAATTGCGGAAGGTACGGAAGGGCGGCAGCGGCGACGGCAGCGTCGCTACAAGGCCAGCCCCTCGGTTTCCGCAAACTTCGTCAGCGCCTCGCGGATCGAGACGCTGCCGACCGGCGCGTCCAGCAGCGGATTGATCATCGCCTCGGCCTTCTTGGCGTCGAGATCGAGGATCAACGCCTTGACCGGGCCGTGCGCGGTTGCCGACAATGAAAGCGAACGGTAGCCGATCGCGATCAGCGCCAGCGCGCCGATCGGCTTCGAGGCCATCTCGCCGCACAGCGAGGCGGCCTTCTTCGCCGCCTTGGCCTTGCGCACGATGTCGCGCAGCGCGCGCAGGATCGGCGCTGACAAAATGTCGAAACGTTCGGAGACCTTGGCATTGCCGCGGTCGACCGCAAACAGGAACTGGAACAGATCGTTGGAGCCGACCGAGACGAAGTCGACCTTCTTCAGGAGCTCGTCGAGCTGGTAGAGCAGCGCCGGCACCTCGACCATGGTGCCGATATCGATCCGCTCGGGCAGCGAATGGCCGTGCTGGCGCAGATAGGTCAGCTCGCGCTCGACGATCGCCTTGGCCTGATCGAACTCGGCGATGTCCGAGATCATCGGGAACATGATCTTCAGCGCGCGGCCGCCGCCGGCACGCAGCAGCGCGCGGATCTGGCCGCGCAGCAGGCCGGGACGGTCGAGGCCGAGCCGGATCGCGCGCCAGCCGAGCGCGGGATTTTCCTCGATCACGGTCTCCATATAGGGCAGCGCCTTGTCGCCGCCGATGTCGAGCGTGCGGAAGGTGACGGGCTTGGAGCCCGCGGCGTCGAGCACGGTGCGGTACAGCGCGAGCTGGTCGCTCGAGCGCGGCAGGTTCGGGCTCACCATGAACTGCAATTCGGTGCGGAACAGGCCGATGCCGGCGCTGCCGGTGTCGTCGATATGCGGCAGGTCGATGGTCAGGCCGGCATTGATCAGAAGCTCGATCGGCTGGCCGTCCTTGGTCACGCAGGCCTTGTCGCGCAGCGCCGAATATTGCGCCTGCCGGCGCGCCCGGAACCGGACGCGCTCGGCATAGGCGGATTCGATCTCGGTCGAGGGGCGGACATAGATCTCGCCGGAAATGCCGTCGACGATGATGGCGTCGCCCGGATCGGCGATGCCGGGCGCGTTCGGCACCTCGCCGACCGCGGGAATGCCGAGCGCGCGCGCCACGATCGAGACGTGGGAATTCGCGGTGCCTTCCTCCAGCACCAGGCCGCGCAGCCGCTTGCGGTCATAGTCGAGCAATGCCGCCGGGCCCATCGCGCGGGCGATCAGGATGGCGTTGTCGGGCAGCTGCTCGCGCGACGGCGCATGGTCCTGGCCGACCAGCTGCCGCATCAGGCGATGGCCGAGATCCTCGAGGTCGTGCAGGCGGTCGCGCAGATAGGGATCGGTCGAGCGCAGCATGCGCGCGCGGGTGTCGGACTGCACGCGCTCGACGGCGGCTTCCGCGGTGAGGCCGGTGGCGACCGCCTCATGCAGCTTGTGCGACCAGCCCTGGTCGTTGGCGAACATGCGGTAGGCTTCCAGCACCTCGCGGTGCTCGCCGCCGTCGGCGACGTCGCCGCGCTCCAGCATGCGGTCGAGATCGGCGCGCAAATTGGCGAGCGCGGTGTCGAGCCGTTTGATCTCCTTCGGCAGATCCTCGGCGATGTAGTTGGTGATGACGACGCGCGGCTCGTGCAGCACGACATGGCCGAGCGCGATGCCGTCGGAGAGCACCGCGCCGGTCTTGTGCAGCGAGTGCCGCGCGGCGGGCTCGGCGCCGGGCTGCGCCAGCGCGGCAAGCTCGCCGGAGGCGATCATCTCCGCCAGCACCATGGCGGTGGTCTGCAGCGCCTCGACTTCTTCCTCGACATAGGTGCGCTTGGCGCGGTTCTGCACCACGAGCACGCCGAGCGTGTTGCCGGCGCGCAGGATCGGCACGCCGAGGAACGAGTGGTAGGCCTCTTCGCCGGTCTCCGGGCGGTAGGCGAAGGCGGGATGGCTTTGCGCGTCGGACAGATTGAGCGGCGTCGCCTCGCTGGCGACGAGGCCGACCAGGCCTTCATGCGCGCTCATCACGGTGCGGTGGACGGCGTCGCGGTTCAGACCTTCGGTGGCATAGAGCTCGAGGGTGTTGTCGATGCGCAGCACGTAGCAGGAGCAGACCTCGGCCACCATGTTGGCCGCGATCAGCACCACGATCTTGTCGAGCCGCTCCTGGGCGGAGACTTGCTCCGCCATGGTCTCGCGGAGCCGTCTCAACAGGATGCGGGGGCCTCCCGACGCGCTCCGCATGTGTTTCAGTCCCTCCCCACGAAGCCAACGCACCGGTGCGGCCGGCCGCTGGCGCAAAACTCGTCAAAAACAACAATTTTAATCATTCGGCGTCGCCGCTCGCCAGTTCCCGCCGATTCGGGATCACTAAACTGTGCCACAGTTTGCGACAGCCTACCTGACTGGCCGTATAGCCAATCGAGGCTTGCTTTGCCAAGCAAAACGCCTGCCAGTAGCAAATAACGTCTGCGTCAGCCCAATGCTGCGCCCGCTAAGAGAAATTCTAACTCCGGGGCGGGGGTGGGGAGCACCGCCAGCGCTCGGTCTCATCGTTCCGGGGCGTCGCGAAGCGACGAACCCGGAACCTCGAGATTCCGGGTTCGATGCTGTCGCATCGTCCGGAATGACAGCGGAGCGAGCGCCGTCCCTGCCGGTCGCGCTTACGCCTGGTCGAGGCCGTACAGCGTGTGCAGCGTGCGGACCGCGAGCTCGGTATAGGCGGCGTCGATCAGGACCGAGAACTTGATCTCGGAGGTGGTGATGGCGCGGATGTTGATGTTGCGGTCCGCCAGCGCCTTGAACGCCTTGGCCGCGACGCCGGCATGGCTGCGCATGCCGCTGCCGATCACCGAGACCTTGGCGACGTCGGTCGCGGTATCTACGCGGGCGTAGCCGATCTTGGCCTTGGCGGCGGTAATCGTGTCCTTGGCGCGGTTATAGTCGCTGGCCGGAACGGTGAAGGTGAGGTCGGTGGTCTTGCCGTCCTCGGACACGTTCTGCACGATCATGTCGACATTGATGTTGGCATCCGCGAGCGGCCCGAAGATCGCGGCGGCGACGCCGGGCTTGTCCTCGATCTGGCGCACGGAAATCTGGGCTTCGTCCTTGGAGAAGGCGATGCCGGTGACGACGTGCATTTCCATGATTTCCTCCTCGCTGCAGATCAGCGTGCCCGGCGGCTGGTTGGCGTGCGGGTCGATATCCTCTGGCTTGTCGAAGCTGGAGCGCACGAAGATCGGCATGTTGTGCACCATGCCGAGTTCCACCGAGCGAACCTGCAGCACCTTGGCGCCCTGCGAGGCCAGTTCCAGCATGTCCTCGAAGGCGATCTTGTCGAGCCGGCGCGCCTTCGGCACCACGCGGGGATCGGTGGTGTAGACGCCGTCGACATCGGTGTAGATGTCGCAGCGGTCGGCCTTCAGCGCAGCGGCGATCGCCACCGCCGAGGTGTCCGAGCCGCCGCGGCCGAGCGTGGTGATGCGGCCGGTGTCGGGATTGATGCCCTGGAAGCCGGCGATCACGGCGACTTCCTTGCGTTCCTTGAAGCGGGTGACGATCTCGGTGCCGTCGATGTCGAGGATGCGCGCCGAGGCATGCGCGTCCGAGGTCTTGATCGGGATCTGCCAGCCCTGCCAGGAGCGCGCCTGGATGCCGATGCCCTGCAGCACGATCGCGAGCAGGCCCGAAGTGACCTGTTCGCCGGAGGCGACCACCGCGTCATATTCGCGCGCGTCGTGCATCGGTGAGGCATCGGTGCACCAGGCCACCAGCTCATTGGTCTTGCCGGACATCGCGGAGACGACGACGGCGACCTCGTGGCCCGCGTCGACCTCGCGCTTCACGTGCTGCGCGACGTTGCGGATACGATCGATATTGGCGACGGATGTACCGCCGAATTTCATCACGAGGCGGCCCATGACGACGCGTCTATTCCTTTAAGAGGATAAGTAGGTTAACCCACGCCGAAAACCGCAAGCGCGGGGACCGAAACGCGCGTATACATAGCGCCGCGCCCGGGGGCAAGCCGGTAGGTAGGGAGCCCTCGAGTGTCTTTTGGGGGTGTTTTGGCCGGTTGCGGGCGGGTTGTGGCGCACGGGTAACACGAGGGCAACTCGAAGGCGGATTGGATGGGACGTTATATCGACGAGATCCTGCAGCCTGGCGAGAAGGTGCTGTATTCCACCAATGCGCACTGGATGTTCTATTTGCCGGCGATCGGGGCCTGGATCGTGGTGCTGGCGCTCTTGATCCTGTCGCGGATGACCACGGTCGACGGCCTCGTGATGGCCTGCTTTGCCGCCGCCGCCGTGGTCGCGGTCGCGGCGCTGTACTGGACCGCCGCGGCCTGGTTCCACCGCTGGACTACCGAAACCGACGTCACAAATTTCCGCGTGGTGCACAAGAGCGGCTTCATCAAGCGGCGCACCTTCGAGATGAGCCTCGACAAGGTCGAGAGCGTCGACGTCAACCAGAGCATCATGGGGCGCCTGCTGAATTATGGCGACGTCACCATCCGCGGCGTCGGCGAGGGCATCGAGACCATCAAGACCATCGCCGCGCCGCTGTCGTTCCGCAATTCGATCACCGCGCGATAGGGGCGCGCGCAATCATGGCCACGCAATCAACTCTTTCCAGTTCCTCCGCCAGTTCCTTCGCCAATGCCTCCGCCAGCTCGGTCGATCCGGCCGAGGTCGCGAAATTCTCGAAACTGTCCGATGAATGGTGGGATCCGCGCGGCAAGATGGCGCCGCTGCACAAGATCAACCCGCTGCGCCTGACCTATATCCGCGACGCCGCCTGCCGCAAATTCGAGCGCAACGCCAAGAGCCTCAGCTGCCTGTCCGGCCTGCGCCTGCTCGACATCGGCTGCGGCGCCGGCCTGTTGTGCGAGCCGTTCACGCGGCTCGGCGCCCAGGTGATCGGGATCGATCCCTCCGCCACCAACATCGCTGCAGCGAAGCTGCACGCCGACAAGGGCCATCTGTCGATCGACTACCGCTGCACCACGGTGGAGGAGATGGACGCCCGCGAGCGCTTCGACATCGTGCTGGCGATGGAGGTGGTCGAGCACGTCAACGACGTCGGCGCCTTCATCAAGCGCTGCGCTGTCATGCTCAAGCCCGGCGGGCTGATGGTGGTCTCGACCCTGAACCGCAACTGGAAGAGCTTCGCGCTGGCGATCGTCGGCGCCGAATATGTGCTGCGCTGGCTGCCGCGCGGCACCCACGAGTGGAGCAAGTTCGTCACCCCCGCCGAGCTCGAGCGCTATCTCGGCGACGTCAACCTCACCGTCACCGAGCAGGCCGGCGTGGTCTACAACCCGCTCGCCGACAAATGGACCGTGTCGACCGACATGGACGTGAACTACATGGTGGTGGCGGAAGAGGTGTGAGTTAGATGCCACGGTCGCGGCCACGCGATAGGCGTCGTCCCTGCGCAAGCAGGGACCCATAACCACCGGCTCCAACAGTGGGGCGAGGTCCGCGTTCCGATTTGTTGTAGGGTCAGCTGTCCGGCTATCGTGCCCCAAACAGCTCCCTGTGGTTATGGGCCCCTGCTTTCGCAGGGGCGACGCGGAGTTTGTGGCGCGACTGGTGGAGATGTGAGACGCTGTGTCCTCCCAAAGGTGTCGTCCCTGCGAAAGCAGGGACCCATAACCACGGGCCCAAATAATTGGGCGAGGTCAGCGTTCCGAGCATGTATTACGTCTACATCCTCGCAAGCCGACGCCATGGCACGCTGTATATCGGCGTGACGAATTCCGTACAGAAGCGGCTCGAGGAGCATAGAGCCGGGATAGGCTCGTCGTTCGTCAAGACATATGGTGTCTACCGCCTCGTCTACGTGGAAGCCTACGAGCGGGCTGAAGAAGCCATCGCTCGCGAAAAGCAACTCAAACGATGGAAGCGCGACTGGAAGATCGAGCTGATTGAACGCGAGAATCTCGAATGGCGAGACCTCAGCGACCTGCTTGTCTGACCGGCGTGCCACATACTGCTCCCCGTGGTTATGGGTCCCTGCGTTCGCAGGGACGACGGCGAGTTTGCGGAGACCACGCAGCCCTGTCATGCACCGCCTCGGTTGACCGCGTCGGCCACAATCGGCACGCTGCGCGCATATTCCCGCCCGGCACACCTCCCTTATCCTGCATGCTCACCATCGCCTCGCTCTGGATTCCCTTCACCATCGTCGCTGCGTTCGGGCAGGTGGCGCGCAATGCGATGCAGCGGCATCTGACCGGGCCGCTCGGGACCTGGGGCGCGACCAATATCCGCTTCCTGTTCGGCCTGCCGTTCTCGGTCGTGTTCTTCGCGCTGGCGGTGCTGCTGACCGGCGATCGCGTGCCGTGGCCGGCGGCCGCGTTCTGGCCGTGGCTGGTAACCGGCGCGCTCAGCCAGATCGTCGGCACCGGTTTCATGCTGCTGGCGATGAACGACCGCTCCTTCGTGGTGACGACGGCCTACATGAAGACCGAGGCGATCCAGACCGCGATCTTCGGCTTCATCTTCCTCGGCGATCATCTCACGACGACCAAGGTGATCGCGATCGTGATCGCGACCATCGGCGTCGTCATCACCGCGCTGCGGCCCGGCGGGCAGAAGAGCTTTGCCGACCTGCGCCCGACCGTGCTCGGCCTCGGCGCCGCCGCGGTGTTCGCGATCTCGGCGGTGAGCTTTCGCGGCGCGATCATCGCGGTGCCCTCAGTCTCATTTGTCACGGCGGCCTCCTACACGCTGATGTGGAGCCTCCTCGTGCAGACGCTGATCCTGTCGGTCTATCTGTTGCTGCGCGCACCCGACGTGCTGAGGTCGATCCTCAAGCTGTGGCGGCCCTCGATGTTCGCGGGCTTCATGGGCGCGTTCTCATCGCAATTCTGGTTCCTGGCGTTCGCGCTCACCGCCGCCGCCAATGTGCGCACGCTGGCGCTGATCGAGGTGCTGTTCGCGCAGGGCGTGGCCTATTTCTCGCTCAAGCAGCCGTTCTCGCTGCGCGAGGTGTTCGGCATCGTCCTGATCGTGATCGGCGTCGCGCTGCTGATCGCCGCGTAATTACCCTTTCACCGCAATCAGCACCGCACCCGCCGAGATCAGCGCGATCCCGAGCCAGCCATAGGCCGAGGGGCGCTCGCCGAGGAAGACCGCGCCGAACAGCGCCACCAGTACCACGCTGAGCTTGTCGATCGGCGCGACCAGCGTCGCCGGTCCGAGCTTGAGCGCGCGGAAATAGCAGATCCACGACGCGCCGGTGCCGAGCCCGGACGACAGCAGGAACAGCCAGCTCTTCGCCGAGATCGGCCCGGACTGGGTGAACTGCCCGGTCGCGAACAGGATGGCCGACAGCGTGATCAAGACGACCACGGTGCGGATCAGGGTGGCGAGATCGGAGTTGATGCCCTCGACGCCGACCTTGGCGAAGATCGCGGTCAGCGCGGCGAAAACGGCGGAAAGAAACGCCCAGACCTGCCAGGAGGAGAATGAGTCGGGGGTCATGCTTCCTCGTGGCCGTCATTCCGGGGCGCGCGCAGCGCGAACCCGGAATCCGGAGAGTGTGGCGCGAGATTCCGAGTCTGGTCCTTCGGACCATGCCGGAATGACGGAGTGAATCAATTCCGGTCTTCCGGCAGCGTCGGCAGCGGCGAGACCTCGACGCCTTCATCGATCAGCGCGCGGGCCTCTTCGGGCGAGGCTTCGCCATAGATCGGCCGGTGCTCGATATCGCCGTAGTGCATCTTGCGCGCTTCGTTCGGGAAGCGGTCGCCGACATTGTCGGCGTTCTTCACGATGTGGTCGCGCAGCTCCTTCAGCTTGCTGCGAAGCTCGCGCTCCTGCGCCATCATCAGCGACGTCGATTCATTGCCGGTCGCTTCGACGGGCGCGGCCGGCGCCGGCTGGGCCGGTTCGCGGCCCTTCTTGCTGACGATCTGCGGCGCCATGATCGCGCGCTCGATCTTGCTTGAGCCGCAGGACGGGCAATCGATCAGGTGACGTCGCTCCTGCGATTCATAGGCCGCGGAGCTCTGGAACCAGCTCTCGAACTGGTGGCCGCGCTCGCAGCGCAGCGTGTAGCGGATCATGCCGAACCCCGGACGAGGTGCAGATGCTCCGGGCCGGCCTTGGGGTCGGCAATGCCGAAACGCCTGCCATGCTGCAGCGAGGGAATGGTCTTGCGCGCGGTTTCGACCTTGGCGGGGTCGATCTCGGCCAGGAACACGCCCGGCTCGACGCCGCCCTCGGCGAGGATCTCGCCCCAGGGGTCGATGATCAGCGAATGCCCGAAGGTCTCGCGCTTGTTCTCATGCAGGCCGGCCTGCGCCGCTGCGAACACGAAGCAGCCGGTCTCGATGGCGCGGGCGCGCAGCAGCGTGTGCCAATGCGCTTCGCCGGTCTTGCGGGTGAAGGCGGACGGTACGGTGAGGAACGATGCACCGGCCTCGGCCAGCGCGCGGTACAGCGCCGGGAAGCGCACGTCGTAGCAAATCGTCAGTCCGATCCGGCCCCAGGGCAGGTCGGAGATCACGGCGGTCTCGCCGGGCTGATAATTGGCCGATTCGCGATAGCTTTCGCCGCCCGGCAGATCGATATCGAACATATGGATCTTGTCGTAGCTCGCGAGCAGATTGCCCTCGGGCCCGATCAGGAACGAACGGTTGACCGCCTTCTCCGGCGAGTAGCGCAGCGCCAGCGAGCCGATATGCAAGTGGATCTTCAGCTCGGCGGCGAGCGCGCAATACGCCTTGAGCGACTTGTCGTCCTCTTCGCTCGCCAGATGCTCGAACAGCGCTTTGCGGTTCAGCTGCATCATGTTGCTGACCTCAGGGGTCAGCACGTATTTGGCACCCTGCGCCGCCGCCTCGCGGATCAGCTGCGTGCCCTGCTCGAGGCTCGGCTCCGGCAGCAATCCGGTGCGCATCTGCACCATGGCGGCAGTGAAAATGTTCTCCGTCATCAGGCGCCGCCTCCGTTGCTGAGCAGGCCATCGAGCTTGCCCTCGCGGTCGAGCGCATAGAGCTCGTCGCAGCCGCCGACATGGGTCTTGCCGATGAAGATCTGCGGGAAGGTCGAGCCCGCGCCGGCGCGGCCATACATCTCGTCCCGATAGGCCGGGTTGCTGGCGACGCTCAATTCGGTGAACGCGGCGTTCTTGCGCGTCAAAAGCGATTTGGCCGCGGTGCAATAACCGCAGCCCGGGCGGGTATAGATTTCAATGGCAGCGGTCATGGTGCGCTCGGTTGAACCAGAATGTCAGATTATATGGGAGCGCGGTGGGTATCGACAACCCGGGCAAACACCAGCACGTCGACCTGCGCGGCTTTGGCGCGGAGCAGCGCCCGCGCGCAGGCGTCCACTGTCGCGCCCGAGGTCAGGACGTCGTCGATCAGGATCACATGGCGGCCCTGGACGTCAGCCTTGCGTTCATCGGCGACCCCGAATGCGCCCTGCACATTGCTGGCGCGGTCCTTGCGTGACAGCCCGATCTGCTGCTCGGTGGCGCGGATGCGCCGCAGCGCTTCGGCAGCCATTTTGACGCCGCTCTGGAGCGCGATCACCTTGGCGAGCGCCCCGGACTGGTTGTAGCGCCGGCTCCAGCCGCGCCGCCAGTGCAGAGGAACCGGAACCAGCAGATCGGCCTCGCGTAGCAATTCCTTCCCCGCCCGCGCCATCCAGCGACCCATTGTCGGCGCCAGATCGGTGCGATCCTGGTACTTCAATGCGTGCACCAGCGTGCGCGCGACATCGTCATAGCGCACCGCGGCGCGGGCGCGCTGGTAGGCCGGCGGATTGGCGATCGCCTCCATCGACAGCAGCTCGGGCCCGGGATCGTAGACGAAGGGAATGCCAAGCCGCGGGCAGAACGGCGGCGCGATGAACGACAATCTGGCCCAGCAGGCCGCGCACACCCCCTCGCCATCGACCGGCTCGCGGCACGAAACGCATAGCGTCGGCAGCGCGATATCGAGCGTCAGCCGCGCCGTGCGCAGCCACGCGCCCCCGATCGCGCCAAGCGCGCGCTGGACGTGACCGGTAATGGAGCGTGTCGGTGATGCCTCGGCGTCCATGCGGGCGAGGCTAGCGCCGCGGCGGGTAGCGCTCAAGGCGCAAGATATTAACGGTCAGGACAGCATTTCATGGTGTTGGCGCAGGATGACTCTCGCACCGCGGCCGTCGAGGCCCCGGCCGCGGATGATCGCATCGTAAGCAGCCCGCATCTGGCGTGCTGCCGCCGCAGGCGCAACCGCGCCAATTCCAGTCCCAAGGCCCGGAGCAAGCAACGTTCGGATCGGGGCTTTCGCGAGTGCATTGTGCGCAAGCACGGCGATCAGAGCAGCCCGGAACGCAAGATACACATTGACCGTTGCGCTGATGTCTGAGGGGACCCGCATGGTTGGCGCGCTGACCAGGAATGGAATGAAGTCATGACCGGTCGCGACGATGGCAGCTTGCCCAACCGGCAGTTCGCCATGGTGTTGTTTCGCAATCACCGCCTGCAAGTCGGTCTGCAGCGTCCAACCGAAGAATTTCGAGTACAGGAGGTCGATTCCACCGTCCATGAAGCCAAAGCTGTTTGCCGGGCTGACAACAGCGTCTGCCTCGGCTTCGAAAATGTCGCCGCGAGATACGTGCACGTCAGCGGTGTCGGCAAAGGCAAGTTCCCAAGCCTTGACCACGTCAGCGTTGATATCCCGAAGGTGAACCGTGAGCATTGGAGATTCCTGCGTCTCTTTCGAAGGAAGGTAGCTGCGTGACGGCAGGCGCAGGTTAGCGGCTCGCCCGGTTCGCCTCAAGCAACGCATTGCCTGCGGCGGCAGTCCGGCGTAACCAGCGGGCATGGCAGCGCCTCCGTCCTCAGCCCCCATCCTGTTCGATCGCGCCGTGCTCGGCGCGCGGCTGGCGCGCGCGCGGCGCGAGGGGGCGGCGACGTTCCTGCTCGATCGCGCTACCGAAGACATGATGGATCGGCTGCTGGCTGTGTCACGCAGCTTTTCGGCGGCGGCCGATGTCTGGACGCCGGGCAGCGGGCTCGCGGACGCCCTGCATGGGCGTATCGCCGCGGTCGATGCGATCGGATTCAGCGAGGTGGAATCGCTCGGACTGGCGCCGGAGTCGCGCGATCTTGTGGTCTCCGCGCTCGCCTTCCAGTTCGTCAACGATCTGCCGGGCGTGCTGGCGCAGATCTGCCGGGCGCTGAAGCCGGACGGGCTGCTGCTGGCGGCGATGCTCGGCGGCGACACGCTGACCGAGCTGCGGCAGAGCTTTGCCGCGGCAGAGGCCGAGTGCGAGGGCGGGGCCTCGCCGCGCGTCGCGCCGTTCGCCGATCTGCGCGATATCGGCGCGCTGCTGCAGCGCGCAGGATTCGCGCTGCCGGTGACCGACGTCGACCGCGTCGTCGTGCGCTATTCAAGCGCGCTCGCGCTCATGGCGGATCTCAGGCACATGGGCGCCACCAATGTGCTGCGCGAGCGCCGTCACATCCCGACCCGCCGCGCCACCATGCTGCGCATGGCGCAGATCTATGGCGAACGCTTCGCCGATCCCGACGGCCGCATCCGCGCCACCTTCGACATCGTCTGGCTGTCCGGCTGGGCGCCGCATGAAAGCCAGCCGAAGCCGCTGCGGCCAGGGTCGGCGAAGGCGAGCCTTGAGGCGGCGGTGAAGCGGACGAAGCGCTGAAGCGTGAGGTGAGCACGCTGCTCAGGCCTTCTCCTCCTTGCGGGGGAGGGCTATCGCAGATGGTCTTTGCCAGCTGGCAGGTCGCATCAATACCCAGGTGACGACATCGCGTAGTGTGACGCCTGGAATCGAGAACCATCCTCAGCGTCGTCCCTGCGAGAGCAGGGACCCATAACCACAAATATTGTTGGGCGATGCTGGAACGACGAGTCCCTTCAACAAGGTCCGCCGCGACGTATGGTCCCTGCTTTTCGCAGGGACGACGGGTTGGAGAAGCCGCAGACTCACATCACGATTTCGGAATATTGGAATATGCCGGTGAGTTGCCCGACGTGTCAAGTGGCTGGTCGAACGCCGGCCACCGCCGGCTGCTTTGCATGGGGTTGTTTTCGATATTTTGGCCGCGCGCCTCCCTCGCAAGCGGGAGAGGCGAAGAGGATCACAGCAACAGATCGATCAGATGCGGCAGCAGCGGGATGTCCGCGGGCGGCATCGGGTAGTCGCGCAGCTTGCTTGCGCGGACCCAGGCGAGGTTCTGGCCCTCGCGCGCCACCGCGATGCCCTCCCAGCGCCGGCAGATGTAGAGCGGCATCAGCAGATGGAAGGTCTCGTAGGCATGGCTGGCGAAGGTCAGCGGCGCGAGGCACGGCTCGCTCACGGTGATGCCGATCTCCTCATGCAGCTCGCGGATCAGGGTCTGCTCCGGGCGTTCGCCGGGCTCGATCTTGCCACCGGGGAATTCCCACAGGCCGGCCAGCGCCTTGCCCGCGGGGCGCTGCGCCAGCAGCACGCGCTTGTCGGCATCGACAAGCGCGCAGGCGACGACGAGTGTCAGCTTGATGTCAGCCATGCGGCGTCAATGTCCCGATGCGAGTTCGTCGCGCAGATTCTGTCATTGCGAGCGAAGCGAAGCAATCCATCTCCGCGTTGCTGGATGAGGTGGATTGCTCGCGCGTGCCGCTCGCAGTGACGGAAGCGACTACGACCTGTAGTCCCCGTTGATCGCGACGTATTCCTTGGTGAGGTCGCAGGTCAGCACGCGGTCCTTCGCCTTGCCGAGGCCGAGCGCCACCTTGATCTGGATCTTCGGCGCCTTCATTGCCTCCGACACCTCTTTCTCGTTGTAGGACGGATCGCGCGCGCCGCTCTTGGCGACGCGGATGCCGTTGAAGGAGATCGAGAGCTTGTCGCGGTTGGCGGGCTCGCCGGCCTTGCCGACCGCCATCACCACGCGGCCCCAATTGGCGTCCTCGCCGGCGATCGCGGTCTTCACCAGCGGCGAATTGGCGATCGACATCGCGATTCTGCGCGCAGACGGTTTGGTGGTGGCGCCCTCGACCACGACCTCGACCAGCTTGCGGGCGCCTTCGCCGTCGCGCGCCACCTGCTCGGACAGATCAGCGAGGATCTGCTGGAACGCCTTGGTGAAGGCCTTCAGCCGCGGGTCGCTGGCGCGCGAAATCTTCGGCGCGCCATGGGCAGCGGCGGCGCCGGTCGCGAAGGCGAGCAGCGTGTCCGAGGTCGAGGTGTCGCCGTCGATGGTCAGCGCATTGAAGGTGTCCTCGACGCTGGCCTTGAGCAGCGATTGCAGCACCGAGGCCGACAGCGGCGCGTCGGTGAAGATGAACGACAGCATGGTCGCCATGTCGGGCATGATCATGCCGGCGCCCTTGGCCATGCCGTTGATCGTCACCCTGGCCTTGCCGAGCTTCACGGTCGCGGTGGCGACCTTCGGGAAGGTGTCGGTGGTCATGATCGCCCTGGCCGCGTCCATCCAGCGATCGGGTGTCGCGGTCTGTGCGAGCTGCGCCAGCACGCCGTCGAACTTGGTGGCGTCGAGCGGCTCGCCGATCACGCCGGTCGAGGCGAGGAACACGTCCGACGTCGAGCAGCCGACCGCCTTCGCCGCAATCTGCGCGGTCAGCGCGGTCGACGCCTTGCCGGTCTTGCCGGTGAAGGCGTTGGCGTTGCCGGAATTGACCACCAGCGCGCGCGCAGCGCCGCCCTTCAGCTTGGCGCGGCACCATTCGACCGGCGCCGACGGGCACTTCGACTTGGTGAAGACGCCGGCCACCGTGGTGCCCTTGTCGAGCAGTGCGAGCAGCACGTCGGTGCGCCCCTTGTAACGGATGCCGGCGGCAGCGGTCGCAAGCCGCACACCCGCGATCACGGGCATCTCGGGAACGTCGGGCGGGGCGAGGGGAGAGACGGCGGTGGACATCGGCAAGCTTCCGGCTACGGGGAGGGAAGCGCTGCATAACATCTCGCCGTGCGAAGTGGGAGAGGGCTGCGATGCGGACGCGCCACAGCATCGTCCCGGCGAAGGCCGGGACCCATCACCACCGTCATCAATTGTTTAAGAAACGGCCGCCGCGGCAAGACAAGCTTCGCCGCGGCGTATGGGTCCCGGCCTGCGCCGGGACGACGCGATCAACCGAAGGCATTCCAAAAAGCAAAATGGCCGGGACGAGCCCGGCCATCGCGCATTGAAGCTATTGACGTCGCGAAGCCTACTTCTTCGCCGGCGCCATCTTATTGTCGGCGGGCTTCGGCGCGTCCTTGGCCGCATCGGCCGGCGCGGCCGCGTCGGCCGGCTTGTCCATGCGCTCGACCTTGGCGGCCTCGCGCAGCTTGGCGACATAGTCGGCCTGCGCCTTGCGGGTCACATAGGTCTCGATCTGGGCCTTCACCTGCTCGAAGTCGGGCGCCTTGCGGTTGCGCTTTTCCTCGACCTTGATGATGTGCCAGCCGAACTGCGACTTGACCGGATCGGAGATCTTGCCCGGCTCGAGCGAGAAGGCGACCGCGGAGAATTCCGGCACCATCTGCTCCTTGGTGAAGAAGCCGAGGTCGCCGCCGTCGGAGGCGCCGGGGTCCTTGGACTTCTTCTTGGCGAGCTCGCCGAAGTCGGCGCCCTTGTCGAGCTCGGCCTTGATCGCCTTGGCCTCGTCCTCGGTCTCGACCAGGATGTGGCGGGCGCGCACCTCCTGCTCGCCGGTGATCTGCTTGGCGGCCTCCTCATAGACCTTCTTCATGGCGTCGTCGGTGGTCGCGGCCTTGCCCTCGCTGGCAAGCAGGCTGTCCATCAACAGGCGGTTGCGGGTGAAGGCGAGCCGCTTCTTGAAGTCGTCATTGTTCTCGATCTTCTTGTCCTCGGCGGCCTTGGACACGATCTTCATGTCGATCAGGAAGGACAGCACGTTGTCCTTGCGGGTCGAAGGGTCCATCTGCTGCAGGCTCGGGCCGAGTTCCTCCTCGGCGAGCGCCACGTCGCTGGCGTGGATCTCCGAACCGTTGACCTTCGCCAGCACCGGATCGGATTCCGCGGCCCGGACCGGGAGGCCGGCAGCCAGCACTGCGACAAGACAGCCCGTCGCGGCCAGGGTGGCGAGGCCGAGGCGCAGGCCGGTTTTGGTTTCCGGGGGCGAGGTGGTCATGCAAAATCCTTGTCTCAAAGGGGGGAAGCTCGAGCGGGGCGGACACTCGCCCAATCGTGTTACATTGGCAACGCGAAAGTCTTGTCAAAATGATGAATTCCTTGACATCTTGCCAGCGTTGACAACCCCCCGACCGGGCCATATCTCTGGCCAACCGCGTCAGCGGCGAGAGCGCTTATTTTGCTGCGTTTTTCGCCGTTGAACCCAGGATGGCCTGTTTCCCACTCAATTGGCGGAGGAGCCCCCGGGCCGGGGCTCGAACCGTAGCGCGTCACGGTGAGTTGATAGGCGATCCGGCGGACCATCTCAGGCTGTAATCCAAGACTGAATTCCAAGTTGAATTCCAACACTGAACGAAGACCGAACTCGAGACCGAAGAACAGGAATTTCGCATGATCGGCGCGCTCGCCCGCAAGTTTTTCGGCTCCGCCAACGACCGTCGGGTCAAGGGGTATCAGTCCCGCGTCAATGCCATCAACGCGCTGGAGCCCGAGCTCGTCAAACTGACGGACGATCAGCTCAAGGCCCGCACCGCCGAATTCAAGCAGCAGCTCGCCGGCGGCAAGACGCTGGACGACATCCTGGTTCCGGCCTTCGCCACCGTGCGCGAGGCGGCCAAGCGGACGCTCGGCCAGCGCCATTTCGACGTTCAGCTGATCGGCGGCATAGTGCTGCACGAGGGCGACATCGCCGAGATGAAGACCGGCGAAGGCAAGACGCTGGTCGCGACGCTTGCGGTGTACCTCAACGCGCTCGCCGGCAAGGGCGTCCACGTCGTCACCGTCAACGACTACCTCGCCCGCCGCGACTCCGGCTGGATGGGCCAGATCTATGCCTTCCTGGGGCTGACCACCGGCGTGATCGTACACGGCCTGGACGACGCCGAGCGCAAGGCCGCCTATGCCTGCGACATCACCTACGGCACCAACAACGAATACGGCTTCGACTATCTGCGCGACAACATGAAGTACCGCCTGGAGGACATGGTCCAGCGCGAGCATTACTACGCGATCGTCGACGAAGTGGACTCGATCCTGATCGACGAGGCGCGCACGCCGCTGATCATCTCCGGCCCGCTCGACGACCGGTCGGATTTCTACAACACCATCGACACCTTCATGCCGCAGCTGAGCAAGGTCGCCGACTTCGAGGTCGACGAGAAGCAGCGCACGGTGACGCTGACCGAAGGCGGCATGGAGAAGCTGGAGAACTTGCTGCGCGACGCCGGCCAGCTCAAGGGCGACTCGCTGTACGACGTCGAGAACGTCTCCGTCGTGCATCACGTCAACCAGGCGCTGCGCGCGCACACGCTGTTCACGCGTGACAAGGACTACATCGTCCGGGACGACGAGGTCGTCATCATCGACGAGTTCACCGGCCGCATGATGCAGGGCCGCCGCTATTCGGAAGGCCTGCACCAGGCGCTGGAAGCCAAGGAGCACGTCACGGTCCAGCCCGAGAACCAGACGCTGGCCTCGATCACCTTCCAGAACTATTTCCGGATGTACCAGAAGCTGTCCGGCATGACCGGCACGGCGCTGACCGAAGCCGACGAACTGTTCGACATCTACAAGCTCGAGGTCGTGGAGATCCCGACCAACCTGCCGGTGGCGCGCCTCGACGAGGACGATGAGGTCTACCGCACCCAGAACGAGAAATACGCCGCGATTCTTGCCGAGATCGAGCGCGCCAACAAGCGGCTGCAGCCGGTGCTGGTCGGCACGGCCTCGATCGAGAAGTCGGAAGTGCTGGCCGAGTACCTGAAGAAGCACGGCTACAAGCAGATCGACTTCACGTCCGAATCCGGCATGGAGAAGCTCTATGCCGCGGCGCGCGCCGGCAAGCCGGCAAAGCTGTTCGCGGTGCTGAACGCGCGCTTCCACGAGCAGGAAGCCTATATCGTCGCGGAAGCCGGCGTGCCGGGCGCGATCACGATCGCGACCAACATGGCCGGCCGCGGCACCGACATCAAGCTCGGCGGCTCGCTCGAGATGCGGATCCAGCAGGAGACCGCCGGGATCACCGATGAGGCCGAGAAGGCCAAGAAGATCGAGCAGATCAAGGCCGACATCGAGCGCTTCCGCGAGATCGTGCTGAAGGCGGAAGAGGATTTCGAGGTCGAGCCGGTCAAGGGCAGCAAGCCCGCCAAGACCGTGAAGAAGCCGGGCGGCCTCTACATCATCGGCTCCGAGCGTCACGAATCCCGCCGCATCGACAACCAGCTGCGCGGCCGTTCCGGCCGTCAGGGCGACCCCGGCCGCTCGAAGTTCTTCCTGTCGCTGGAAGACGATCTGATGCGCATCTTCGGCTCCGACCGGCTCGACAGCATGCTGCAGCGGCTCGGCCTGCAGGAAGGCGAGGCGATCATCCATCCCTGGATCAACAAGGCGCTCGAGAAGGCGCAGCAGAAGGTCGAGGCGCGCAACTTCGACATCCGCAAGAACCTCTTGAAGTTCGACAACGTCCAGAACGACCAGCGCAAGGTGATCTTCGACCAGCGCGTCGACCTGATGAAGGACGACAGCGTCGTCGAGACCGTGACCGACATGCGCCATGCCTTCGTCGAGGACGTGGTCGCCAAATACATTCCCGAGCACGCCTATGCCGAGCAGTGGGACACCGCCGGCCTCAAGGACGAGCTGAAGCGCGTGCTCGATGTCGATCTGCCGGTCGACGAATGGGCCAAGGAAGAGGGCATCGCCGACGAGGAGCTGCTGACCCGCATCGAGACCCATGTCGACGAGCGTATGGCCGCCAAGGTCGCGCAATGGGGTCCCGACGTGATGCGTTACGTCGAGAAGACCATCCTGCTGCAGACGCTCGACCATCTCTGGCGCGAGCACCTGATCATGCTCGACCATCTGCGCCAGGTGATCGGCCTGCGCGGCTATGGCCAGCGCGATCCGTTGCAGGAGTACAAGACCGAGGCCTTCAACCTGTTCCAGGAGATGAGCGCGCATCTGCGCGAGGCCGTCACCGCGCAGCTGATGCGGGTCGAGATCGTGCCGCCGGAGGAGCCGCCCCAGCCGCTGCCGCTGATGGAAGCGCACAAGCTCGACCCCAACACCGGCGAGGACGAGTTCGCGCAGGCGCGCCTGACCGAGGCGACCTATGCCCAGGCCTCGCTGGCGCCGGGGATGATTGCCACCGACCGCGATCCGAACGATCCGGCGAGCTGGGGCAAGGTCGGCCGCAACGAGGACTGCCCCTGCGGGTCAGGCAAGAAGTACAAGCACTGCCACGGCCGGTACGCGTAAGCCGTCGCACGCGCTGAGGCGGCGGGCGACTGGCCCGCCCGTCGAGCCGCATCGCTCTCAGCCGGCGAAGGCCTTGTCGAGATCGGCGATCACGATCTTCTGCATCTTCAGCATCGCCTGCATCGCGCGGTCGGCGGCCTTGCGGTCGGGGGCGCTGAGATAACGGCCGAGCGCGGTCGGGATCACCTGCCAGGACAGGCCGAATTTGTCCTTGAGCCAGCCGCAGCGCGATTCCTGGCCGCCGTCGGTGAGCTTCTCCCAGAAGTAGTCCACCTGCTCCTGGGTCTCGACGCTCAGGAAGAATGACACCGCCTCGTTGAACTTGTGCTGCGGCCCGCCATTGAGCGCGTGGAACCGCTGCCCCTCGAGTTCGAAGCTCGCCATGAAATCGCTGACGGTCTCGATCTTGGCGTTCGGAAACACCGATTGGTAGAAGGCGACCGCGTCGCGGACGTTGTTGTCGAGCCAGAGGAACGGCGTGATCGAAGTCATGACGGGAAATCCTCACTTACGAGTAATCGGGTGGACCAGCGCGGCCAAGCGCGAAGGCTGCGCCGCAGGGCGCGCCCCAAGGACGCACCAAACCGCTGCATCCCGACATTTCCTGCCGGTCTTTTTTCGATGGTTTCGTTAGAAGCGCGCCGGGCCGGCGCGGCCTTAATTGGCGCTGCCGATCAGGCTTTCCAGCAGGCGCTTGAGCTCGGTGGTCGACTTGTCGCCATAGCTCTCGACGATGTGCTCCTCCTGGCTCACCGCGAGCGAGTTGAGCCGCCGGCACAGCGCCTTACCGCGGTCGGAGACGAACATCAGCACCTTGCGGCGATCCTTGGGATCCTGGACGCGATAGACCAGGGCATCCGACACCATGCGGTCGATCATCTTGGTCAGCGTCGGATGGTTGAGCAGCACAGCATCCGCAAGCTCGCCCATCGAGTGGCCGTTGCCGTCGGACAGCACTTTCAGGATGCGCCACTGCTCGACCGGCACGCCTTCCTTGGCGAGCCGCGTCTCCAACTGCCGGTTGATCTCCCGGTTGGCTTGCGCCAGCAGGTAGGCGAGATGTTCGGTGATCGGGGAATTTTCTTTCGGCGGTTTAGCCACGGCGTGAGACCTGGTTCCTGACCCGGTGAATGAATGTCCGGCAACTCATGCCGTTTCTATATGCACTTCAATTGTTGAATATTCAATATTTTCACCTAGGATATTCCCCCAACCAAGGGGCGGATGCCGCGACCGCCCGCTGGCTGCGTTGCGTACTGCTTCCCAGACAGGAGTTGGCGTGCTCTCGACGGTCTCTTTCCAGGCGTATGGCGGCATGCCCGTCGCGCCGCCGCTGCTGTTTCGAAACCCGTCGTCCTGCGCGGCCGATCTTGCTTTGACCCTCAAGCCCGGCTCGTCGCGCCGTCGCGGCACCGACAGCAAGCTTCGAATCGGCAATTTCATCACCTTCTCCGGCGCGCCCGGGATCTGGGGGCCGATCTCCGCCAACAGCGTCATGCTCGCGGTCGCCGAGATCAACCGGCGCGGCGGCATCCGCGGCCGCGAGGTCGAACTGTCGATGTACGACGCCGGCGGCCCGATCGAGGAGGTGGTGCGCCGCGCCGAGCGGGCGATCGCGTTCGACGAGATCGACGTGATCATGGGCTCGCATATCTCGGCGGTGCGCCTCGCGCTGCGCAAGGTCACGGCCGGCCGCATCCCCTATGTCTACACGCCGGTCTATGAGGGCGGCGAGCGGACGCCCGGCGTGATGGCGATCGGCGAGACGCCGCGCGCCGAAAGCCGGCCGGCGATCCACTGGCTCGCCGAGGTCAAGAAGGCGCAGCGCTGGTATTTGATCGGTAGCGATTATGTCTGGCCCTGGCAGTCGCATCGCGCGGTGAAGCGCTACATCAAGGAGGCCGGCGGCCACGTCGTCGGCGAGGAATTCGTCCCGCTCGGCGAGGACAATCACGAGCCGCATCTGGCGCGGATTCGCGCAGCACGGCCCGATGTCGTGCTGATCACCCTGATCGGCACCGACAGCATCACCTTCAACCGCGCCTTCGCCGAGGCCGGGCTTGCGGCGACCACGCTGCGCTATGCGGGCGCGATGGACGAGACCGTGATGCTCGGCATCGGCCCGGACTCGACCCAAAACCTGTTCTGCGCCTCCGGCTACTTCGGGTGCATCGATTCGCGCGCCAATGACGACTTCCGGACCAGCTACCGCACGATGTTCGGGGCGCATGCGCCGCCGATCGGCTCGGTCGGGCAGTCCAATTATGAGGGGATGCGCTTTCTCGAGGCGGCGGCCAACGAGGCGCGCTCGCTGTCGATCGGACCATTGTCCGCCGCAGCGCACAACCTCGTCTACAGCGGCGCCCGCGGCACCGTCACAATTCGCGACGGCCGCGCCGAGATGCCGATCTATCTTGCCGAGGCTGACGGTCTCGACTTCAATGTGATCAGGACGATCTAGATGGACCGGGCGATGCCGCGCTCGTCGCGCGGCTTGCCGGTGCCAGACAGGAGCAGGTGTGCATTCGACGCCCTACGTCATGGCCCGAACCTCGAGCAACAGGGATGGCGGCCTTCCATGCCCGCCATCCCTGCTGTTCCGGAACCTGACGTCGGCGCGGTCCGATCGGGTCTTTTCCCCGATGGATCGGGACGGTTTCGGTCCGCGCGGTGCGCGCAGCCGGCTTCGGATCGCCGGCTTCGTCTGCTGCACCGGTTCGCCCGGGATGTGGGGACCGGCCGCGACCTCGAGCGCGCAACTCGCCGTCGCCGACATCAACCGGCGCGGCGGCATCCTCGGCCGCGAGATCGAATTCTCGGTCTATGATGCCGGCGGACCGATCGAGGACGTGCTCGATCGCGCCGAGCAGGCGATCGCATCCGACGACGTCGATCTCATCATGGGCATGCACACCAGCGCAGTGCGCGTCGCCTTGCGTGGCCTGATCACCCGCAGCAAGATCCCCTACATCTACACGCCGGTCTATGAGGGCGGCGAGCGGACGCCGGGCGTCATTGCGATCGGCGAGACGCCGCGCTGGCAGAACCGGCCGTCGATCCACTGGCTGGCCGAGGCGAAGCGTGTTTCGCGCTGGTACCTGATCGGCAGCGATTATGTCTGGCCATGGCAGTCGCACCGCGCGGTGAAGCGTTACATCAAGGAGACCGGCGGTCTCGTGGTCGGCGAGGAGTTCGTGCCGGTCGGCGAGGATAATCACGAAGCGCAGCTGGAACGCATCCGCGCCGCGAAACCCGATGTCGTGCTGATCTCGCTGATCGGCACCGACAGCGTGACCTTCAACCGCGCCTTCGCCGATGCCGGTCTTGCCGCCACCACGCTGCGCTTCGCCGGCTGTTTCGACGAGACGGCGCTGCTCGGCATCGGCGCCGACAAGACCGAGAACCTGTACTGCGCCTCCGGCTATTTCTCCTCCGTCGGCTCACGCGAAGGCGACGATTTCAGGGACCGCTATCGCGCGATGTTCGGTGCCTTCGCGCCGCCGGTCGGCTCGTGCAGCGAGTCCGCCTACGAAGGATTCTGCCTGCTCGAGGCCGCCGCCAAGCGCGCCGGCACGCTGGACATGCGGCCGCTGCTCGCGGCGGCGGACAACCTCGTCTATCGCGGGCCGCGCGGTCCGGTCACGGTGCGCAGCGGCCATGCCAGGATGCCGATGTATCTTGCCGAAGCCGACGGTCTCGACTTCAGGGTGATCAAGCCGATCTGAGCAGTGCGACAGCGTCGCCGGAAGGTTTTGCGAAATAATACTTGAAAAGGAAAATATTTCCGTTTTCAATACAACAATGGGATGAGCGGTTCGCGCCGGCAACGCGCCGCTGCACCCTGCCTCGAGGGATCAAATCCAAAGATCAAAAGCTATCAGGAGAGCGCCGTGACCGTCGTCCTTCCCACGCCAACGCAACTTCGTGCCGTCGCCGAGCAGTGCGGCCTGTCACTGACCGATGAGGATGTGGCCTCGTTCCGCGGCCTGATGCAGGGCTCGATCGACGCCTACAACGTGATCGCCGCGATGCCGGACGAGCTGCCCGCGGTGAAATATCCGCGCACGCCCGGCTATCGCCCGGCGCCAGAGGAGAACCCGCGCAATGCCTGGTACTACAAGTCGACCGTGAAGGGCGCGGCCTCCGGCAAGCTCAAGGGCAAGACGGTGGCGCTGAAGGACAACATCATGCTGGCCGGCGTGCCGATGACGAACGGCTCGTCGACGCTGGAAGGCTATATCCCCGATTTCGACGCCACCATCGTCACGCGCATGCTCGATGCTGGCGCCGAGATCGCGGGCAAGACCCATTGCGAACATTTCTGCCTGTCCGGCGGCAGCCACACCAACTCCTACGGAGCCGTGCACAATCCGCACAAGATGGGTTACTCGGCCGGCGGCTCGTCGTCGGGCTCCGGCGTCGTGGTCGCGCTCGGCGAGGTCGACATGGCGATCGGCGGCGACCAGGGCGGCTCGATCCGCATGCCGTCCTCGTTCTGCGGCACCTACGGCATGAAGCCGACCTGGGGCCTCGTGCCCTATACCGGCATCATGCCGATCGAGATCTTCGTCGACCACACCGGACCGATGACCGCGACGGTGGAGGACAACGCGCTGCTGCTCGAGGTGATCGCCGGCGACGACGGCTACGATCCGCGCATCAAGGCGCCCAAGGTCGAGGATTACACCAAGGCGCTGGGCAAAGGCGTCAAGGGCATGAAGATCGGCATCCTCAAGGAAGGCTTCGAGCAGCCGACCGCGGAGGCCGCGGTCAATGAAAGCGTGCGCGAGGCGGCCAAGCGCTTCAAGGACCTCGGCGCGTCGGTCGACACCGTGTCGATCCCTATGCACATGGTCGGCCCCGCGATCTGGACCCCGATCGGCACCGAAGGCCTGACCCAGACCATGATGTTCGGCGACGGCTACGGCCTGAGCCGGTCCGACCTCTATTCGACCTCGCTGATGGACTTCCATCGCGGCTGGCGCCGCCAGGCGGATTCGCTGTCGGAGACCACCAAGCTGTTCATGATGCTCGGCACCTACATCAACAACAATTTCGGTCCGCGCTTCTACGGCAAGGCGCTCAACATTTCCCGCCGCCTTACCGCGGCCTATGACAAGGCGTTCAAGGATTACGACCTGCTGCTGCTGCCGACCACGCCAATGAAGGCGCCGGCGCTGCCGGCGGCCAATGCCAGCCGCGAGGACTATGTCGCACGCGCGCTCGAGATGATCACCAACACCGCGCCGTTCGACATCACCCACCACCCGGCGATGTCGTTGCCCTGCGGCATGGTCGACGGCCTGCCGGTCGGGTTGATGCTGGTCGGCCGGATGTTCGAGGAATCCACCATCTACCGCGCCGCGCACGCCTTCGAGCAGGCCGGCGACTGGAAGAAGATGTGAGGCGCCGCTTGTCGCAGACGCAGGCTGGATGGATCGAACGCCATGGCTAGCACTTTTGCCGCGGCGTTCGAGATCGTGAGCTTCGGTGCGATCATCGTGCTGGTGGTGCTCGGGCTCGGCATCATCGCCAGCATGATGGGCATCTTCAACTTCGCGCAGGGCGAGTTCGTCCTGCTCGGGGCCTATGTGACCTATCTGGCCTACGCCCATGGCGCCCCGGTCTGGGCCGGCATGGTCGCGGCGCCCTTCGTGGTCGGCGCGATCGGCTTCGTGCTGGAGGCGCTGATCATCAGGCGGTTCTACGCCGCGCCGATCGTGGCGATGCTCGGCACCTATGCGCTCGGGCTGATCATCCGCGAGAGCGTGCGCGGCCTGATCGGCGGCTTCTATCTCACGGTGCCGGAGCCGATCGGCGGCTCGATCGACCTCGGCTCGGTCCACATCTCGGCCTGGCGCTTCACCATCATCGTGATCACGCTGCTGGTGATGGGTGGCTGCTATCTCTTGCTGGCGCGCACCTCGTTCGGGCTTCGGGTCCGCGCCACGCTGGAGAACCCGGCGCTGGCGCGCGCGTCGGGCATCTCGACGCCCCTGATCTACGGGGCGACCTTCGCGTTCGGCGCGGCGCTGGCCGGGCTTGCCGGGGCGCTGATCGTGCCGGTGTTCAGCCTGTTTGCAGATCTCGGCATCCGCTTCCTGATCCAGGGCTTCGTCGCCGTGATGGTGGGTGGGGTCGGCTCCTTCATCGGTCCGGTCGCCGGCGCCGGTGTGATCGGCACGCTCAGCGCGGCGCTGCCATGGGTGATGTCTCCGGTCGTCGCCGACGTCCTGGTCTTCGTGCTCGCCATTGCCTTCATCAAATTCCGCCCGCAGGGCCTCATATCGGGAAAAGGGGTTTAGTCAGATGTTCGATCGCACCAATCTCACGCGCCGCCGCTTCATGAGCAATTTCGCGTTCGCGACCGGCGCGCTCGCGACCGGGGTCGGTAGCTGGGTGGTCAGGCCCGACTGGGCCAATGCCGCCGAGGGACCGATCAAGGTCGGCATCGCGACCGACTTGACCGGCCCGATCGCCTATGCCGGCAACGCCGACGCCAACGTCGCCAAGATGGTGATCAAGGAGATCAACGCCGGCGGCGGCCTGCTCGGCCGGCCGCTCGAGCTCTATATCGAGGACACCGCCTCGAACGAATCGGTCGCGGTCGGCAATGTCCGCAAGCTGATCCAGCGCGACAAGGTCGACATGGTGCTCGGCGGCATCACCTCGTCGATGCGCAACGCGATCAAGGATCCGATCGTGGCGCGCGGCAAGACGCTCTACATCTATCCGCAGCTCTACGAGGGCAAGGAGTGCACGCCCTATCTGTTCTGCACCGGACCGACCCCGGCGCAGCAATGCGACACCTTCATTCCCTGGCTGATCAAGAACGGCGGCAAGAAGTTCGCGCTGCCGAGCGCCAACTATGTCTGGCCGCACACGCTCAACGTCTACGCCCGCAAGGTGATCGAGTCGAACGGCGGCGAAGTGGTGTTCGAGGAATACTACCCGCTCGACCAGGTCGACTTCTCGGCCACCGTCAACCGCGTCATCTCCAACAAGGTCGACGTCGTCTTCAACACGGTGATCCCGCCCGGCGTCGGTCCGTTCTTCAAGCAGCTCTATGAAGCCGGCTTCCTCAAGAACGGCGGGCGGCTCGCCTGCGTCTACTATGACGAGAACACGCTCAACATCAATCAGGCCAACGAGATCGAGGGCCTTGCGAGCTGCCTCGACTATTTCAAGGTGCTGACCAAGGAGGATCCGTTCGACGCCAAGCTCCAGGCGGCCTATGAGAAGGATTTCCCCGGCAACTTCCTGTTCGCGGCCGGCAGCGCCGCCACCGGAACCTATCGCGGCCTCAAGCTGTGGGAGGCGGCGGTCAAGGAGGCCGGCAAGGTCGACCGCGACTCCGTTGCGGCCGCGCTCGACCACGCCAAGATCGCCGAAGGGCCGGGCGGACCCGCGGAGATGGTGCCGGGCAAGCGTCACTGCAAGATGAAGATGTACACCGCTGTTGCCAAGGGCGGGAACTATGAGATCGTAGCGCGCAGCGACGGTCTCGTTGATCCCAAGGAATGCTGAGCGATCAATGGTTGGAGCAAGAGAGGCTGTCGCACGCGTCGGTGAGGAACCAGATGTCGTGACGGGCGAGGGTGCACCGGCCGCAAGCGCGCCGGCGGGACGAGCATCGGCAGGATGGAAGGTCCTGCCGATCGTGGAAGGGCTGGTGCTGCTGATCGCACTGGTCCTGCCATGGGTGCTGCAGGATTATCTCACGGTGTTCGCCACCCGCGTGGTGATCCTCGCGCTGTTCGCGCTGTCGTTCGACCTGGTGTGGGGCTATGCCGGCATCATGAGCTTCGGCCAGGCGCTGTTCTTCGGTGCCGCCGGCTACGGCGTGGCGCTGATGGCGCGCGATCTCAATGTCACGTCGATCCTCCTGATCCTGCCTGCCGGCACGTTGATCGGGCTCACCGCGTCGCTGCTGCTCGGCGGCTTCCTGCTGCTCGGGCGTTATCCCTCGAGCGTGATCTTCGTCTCGCTCGGTACCCTCACCGGCTCCTATGCCGCGGACCGGCTGGCGCGCGGCTGGTACTATCTCGGCGGCCAGAACGGCATCCCGTCGATTCCGCCGCTCACCCTCGGCAGCTACGAGTTCGAGGAGGGCCCGATCTACTACTACATGGTGCTCGGCATCCTCGTGGTCGTCTATCTGCTCTGCCGCTTCCTGGTCCGCTCGCAATTTGGCCTCGCGCTCGCGGGGCTGCGCGAGAACGAGCAGCGCATCGCCTTCTTCGGCTACAAGGCGCAGCATCTGAAGGCGATCATCTTCGCGGTCGGCGGCACCATCGCCGGCCTCGCCGGCAGCCTCTATGCCTTCCACGAGGGCTTCGTCTGGCCCAACATGCTGGGCGTCGTGTTCTCGACCCAGGTCGTGCTTTACGTTTTGTTCGGCGGCTCCGGCACGCTGATCGGCGCCGTGATCGGCACCGTGATCATCGAGGGCGTCAGCTTCTGGCTGTCGGATAATTACCGCGACGTCTGGCCGATCATCCTCGGCGTGCTGCTGCTGCTCGTCATCATGTTCCGGCCGCTCGGGCTGATCTCCTTCGTGCTCGGCGAGCGCGAGCGGGTCGGCAGTTTCGGCAAAGCCCCGAAGGAGACCGGCAATGCCGCTCCTTGAGGCGCAAGGCATCAGCAAGGTGTTCGGCAAGCTCACTGCGCTCGACGGCGCGGCGCTGACCGTCGGCGAGAACGAGTTCCACGGCCTGATCGGCCCCAACGGCTCGGGCAAGAGCACGCTGATGAAATGCGTCGCCGGCGCCGAGGTGCCGACCACGGGCAAGGTCAGCTTCATCAACACCGACATCACCGCGTTCACGCCGACCGAGCGCGCCCGCGCCGGCATGAGCCTGAAGTTCCAGATCACCTCGGTGCTGCCGACGCTGACGCTGTACGACAACATCCTGCTGGCGCTGCAGGCGCACTGCTCGCTGTTCGATCTGGTGCTGTCGCGCACCCGCAACAAGCTGCACGATCAGGTGATGACGATGCTGACCCAGTTCCGCCTCGCCGATCGCGCGCATGATGCCGCCGCGGCGTTGTCGCACGGCCAGCAGCAATGGCTGGAGATCGCGATGGCGCTCGCCGGCAAGCCGCGGCTGTTGCTGCTGGACGAGCCGACCGGCGGCATGAGCCTCGAGGAGCGCCGCGTCACCGGCGAATTGTTGCAGCCGATCAAGCAGCATTGCTCGCTCGTCATCGTCGAACACGACCTCGATTTCATCCGCGACATCTGCGACCGCCTCACCGTGCTCGACCAGGGCAAGGTGCTGGCGTCGGGGACGGTCGCGGAGATCCAGGCCAACAAAAGCGTCCAGGAGATCTATCTTCGCCGTGCCTGAGCAAACCTTCCTCGATATCCGGCATCTCGATGCCGGTTACGGCCGCAGCCAGGTGCTGTTCGATGTCAACATCGGCATTCCCTGGCGTGGTGGCGTTGCCGTGCTCGGCCGCAACGGTGCCGGCAAGACCACGTTGATGAAGACCATCGTCGGCGAGCTCACGAGCTCGCAGGGCGAATTGTTCTTCGACGGCCGCGACATCACCCGCCGCCGCACCGAGGAGCGGGTGCGCTCCGGCATCGGCTATGTGCCGCAGGAGCATTCGGTGTTCGCCCGCCTGTCGGTACGCGACAACCTCGCGGTCGGCTCGCTGTTCAATTCGGATTCGAGCGCGGTCGATCGCGTGCTGACCATCTTCCCGAAACTCGGCCAGCGCCTCGACCAGCCGGCCGGCACGCTGTCCGGCGGCGAGCGCAAGATGCTGGCGATCGGCCGTGCCATGCTCGGCAATCCAAAATTGCTGCTGCTGGACGAGCCGACCGAAGGCGTCTGGATCGGCGTGATCGAGGAGATCACCGAGCGGCTGATCGAGCTCGCGAAGAGCATCTCGGTCGTGATCGTCGAGCAGCATCTCGACCTCGCGCTGCGCGTCGCCGACTATGCCTATGTGCTGGACCGCGGTCGCGTCGCGCTGCAGGGTGGCGCGAGTGAGGTGCGGAGCGATCCGGAACTGCTGCGCTACCTGGCGCCGTAGCGCTGCGGAATTTCAATGCGGCAGGCGGTCGGCCTTCCGCCCGATCACGCCGTCTCCCGGCGTCCGCGTCCGCCGTACCGATCGCATCTCGCGACGTACATACCAGGCGGCGACCGAGCAGATCAGCCAGGCCAGCGCTGCGGCGATGAAGCCGGCCGGCACGCTGCGGTCCACCGTCAGCGCGAAGACGATGGCAAATGCCAGCATGCCGAACGCGCCGAGCGCCGCGCCTGCGGCATCCAGCGCCGCGGCCTGCTGCCCGCGCCACGTGCCGTTGAGGCCGGCGTTCCGCTTGCGGCGGATTTCATGCTTCTCGATCAAGGTCACGCTGGCGCAAAGGATGGCGGGGAATGCAAGAAAGGCGCCGCCGACATAGGCGCCGCAAGTGCTGCTGATCAGGCCGGTCAGGACGGTGGCGCCGCCGCCGAGCACGAAGCGGATCAGATATTCGGTCCAGCGGCTTTCCCTGAGCGCGGACAGTGAGACGCGGACGGGTGTCATGCCTGTCCTCCGGCAACGCCCAACAAGCCGAACACGATCGCCAGCCAGACGATCAGCGCCAGCAAGGTGGCGGGGGCGGCGCGCAGCTTCGCGCGAATCAGCAGTTGGCAGACCGCGAAGCTATAGATGGCCAGCGCAACGGCGCCGGCCATCATCGCGCGGCTCTGCAGGCCGGCGTAGTCGGCGCCGTGCTGGTACACGGCGATGCCGAGGGTCGCGAGCGCGACCGACGGCGCCGCGCCGAACAGGCCGGCGAAGCTCTTCGGGCGCAGCAGGTCGCCCAGCATCGCGAAGGCCGACACCACGGCCCCGCCCAGCAGAAATCGGATGACATATTCGGTCATCGCGCTTTGCCCCGCGGCGGATCGTCACCGGGATAGCCGGTCCACAATCGCAGCAGCCGCTCGAGAATCGCTCCGAGGCCGAATCCCGCGATCACGTCGCTCGTCCAGTGTGCGAGCACCACAACGCGCGTCAGCGAAAGGCCGACCGCGACTGTCTGGATTGCGCACCGCGCGCCGGCGGGCAATGTCGCGGCCGCCGACGCCAGCGCGCCCATATGCAGCGCGTGCCCTGATGGAAAGGCGTCGTCGCGCTTGCCCGAGATCGGGATGCCGTTGGCATGGCCGGCCACGGTCAGGCGATCCGGGCGGGTCTGATTGAACAGCAATTTCAGGCCATGCGGCAGCAGCGATGCTGCGACCGTCACCAGCAGCGCGTGATTGCCGGCGCGCTCGAGCGAGGCGCCGCGCCCGCGTGAGGCGAGCCAGCCGGCGGCGGCGAGCACAAGCAGGACCTTTTCGTCAGCGCCCCAGGTCAGTGTGCGGGCGATCTCTTCCGGCGCAGGAGCGGTGTTGCGGGCGATCGCACGCGCGATCATAGCGTCCGCCGCGGTCGGGCGAATGGTGATCGGGAAGGGGGCGCCTCGCTGGCGGCGCGCTCGAACTCTGGCTGTCGTATGCATGGTCAGGTTCCCATCCAACGCGCCAGCCGCGGCATGGGTCCTAACGGGGCATGCAAGGAACCAAATGCAGATCGATGCTCTTGAACTCTTGCCCGTCTCGACCCGATCCCAAGGCTCAATCCCGAGGCTTTATCCCGAGGCTTCGCGCGCCAACCGGGATGCACGGCGGGCGATGGATTGTAGTCAGGGAGAGGTGTCGATGACGGAGCCGGACGTTCGCAAGGGGATGCCGCCGGTCAAGCTTTCGCGCGATGAATTCGAACGGCGCTACCGCAAGCGATTTGCCGATCCGGTCTTTCAATCCATGCAGACGGAGCTCGCGACGATCATCGCCGGCGCTTGGGACGCCTATCGTCATTCGCGCAAGGCGCCGGTTACCCGCAAGGCCGGCCCCGGCTTTGCCGATCCCGACTATGATCTCGCGGTCGATTGGCTGTCCGCGCGCGATGCCATCGATGAAGCGCAGCGCAGGCACGACGATCCCAACGAAACGCCGCATATCCTGCTGATCAACGGCTCCTCGCGCAGCGAGCATACCTGTCCCGGCGAGATGTCCAAAAGCTGGCGCATGGTCGAGATCGCTGAGTGCGCCTTCCGCGAGATGGGCCTCGCGGTCGATGTGCTCGATCTGTCGCGGTTGACGTCCGAGTTCGGCAGGGAGATTCATCCCTGCAAGTCCTGCGTCTCCACCTCGATGGCGCTCTGCCACTGGCCGTGCAGCTGCTATCCAAACCACTCGCTCGGCCAAACCGACGACTGGATGAACGAGATCTATCCGCTGTGGGTGCGCGCGCACGGCATCATGATCATCTCGCCGGTCAACTGGTACCAGACGCCGACCGGGCTCAAGGCGATGATCGATCGCCTGGTCTGCGCCGATGGCGGCAATCCCGATCCGACCTCAACCCATGGCAAGACCGCGAGCGAAGCCAAGGCGCTCGAGCTCAAGGGCTGGCCATATCCCAGGCATCTGCGCGGCCGGCATTTCGGCATCGTGGTCCACGGCGACAGCGTCGGCGCGGAAACCTGCCGCCGCTTCCTTGCGGACTGGCTCACCGACATGGAGTTGATCTCGGCCGGCGGCAGGGCCGAGCTCGATGGCTATGTCGGCTACATGGAGCCCTACGCGACGTCGCATCGCGATCTCGACGAAGACAAGGCCTTCCAGGAACAGGTGCGCAATGTCGCGCTGGCGCTCGGCGCCGCCGTCGACCTCGCGCGCACCGGACATCTGGAAGATCCCGGCAAGGGGCTCGAGGACCCGCAGCCGAAGTAGGGTGGAATCCGGGTTCCCAAAGGAACGAAGAACCCCGGCCGCCCGTTAGGCCGCGGGAGGAAGTCACAATGCGCTATATTTCGATTGCAGCTCTTGTTGCGGCTGCCGTGATGAGCAGCGGCGCCGCATTGGCGCAGCATTCCGGTACGCCATCGGAACAGAGCGCGTGCACGCGCGATGCACAGCGCTTCTGCCGGAAGGACCTCGGCAATGACGGTGCCGTGCAGAACTGTCTTCAGATGAAGCGGGCCAGCCTGAGCCGGAGCTGCAAGAAGGTTTTCGAAAGCCACGGAATGTAACGGTCGCCTGCGAACGGGCATCCGTGATAGAGCGTGGCGGTTAGCTCGGGCAAATCATGTCGCGAGAACGTTGTGGTGTGACTCACAGACCGCGCCACACATTCAGTGTCGTCCTGGCGAAAGCCAGGACCCATTACCCCAAATGAGAGTTATCGCGCGACGCTGGGGCCACGATCCCATTCACGATCAAGTTCTGTGGTTATGGGTCCCCTGAGTTCACAAACGAAGTGCAACACTTCCTTGAGGAGGTGTTGCCATGGGGCGGAGTTACAAGCAGCTCTCTCTGGACGACCGATGCGAGATTGCCTGCCTATCGGCCAATGGCAGCTCGGTCCGGCAAATCGCGGCAGCTCTGGATCGCTCGCCATCAACGGTCTCTCGGGAACTGAGGCGCAATCGGGGGAGCCAGGTCGGCTACAAGCCAAACTATGCCCAGCACCAGATGCGAGCGCGGCGCTGGACGGGCGGACGCCTCGAACGGGAGCCCGGCCTGCGCCGCGCGGTGTTGGAACGCCTTCGCCGGGGCTGGTCGCCCGAGCAGGTCGCCGGCCGGCTGGCCCGCGAGTCCGGGCGCAAGGTGATCTCGCACGAGACCATCTACCGCTTCATCTATGCCCAACTCAGGCGCACCACGAACTTCAACTGGCGGCGCTATCTGCCGCGCGCCAAGAGCAAGCGCGGCCGCCGCGGCAAGAGGGGCGGCAGCCCCGCAAGCTTCATCGAAGGCCGTGTTTCCTTGGCAAATCGGCCGATCGAAGTGGCCGACCGCAGCGTGCCCGGACACTGGGAGGCCGACCTGATGATGTTCTCGAAATACGGTCAGGCCGTGCTGACCGTGCACGAGCGCACCTCGCGTCTGCTGCTCGGCATCCGCCTTGCCAGCAAGGTCGCGCGCGGTGTCGCCCGCCATCTCGTGGGCTTCTTCGCGACCCTGCCACAAGAGCTGCGCCAGACCGTGACCTTCGACAACGGCACCGAGTTCGCCGGTCACCTGGCGCTGCACCGCCTCTCGATCGAGACCTTCTTCTGCGATCCCCACGCCCCCTGGCAGAAGGGCGGCATCGAGAACGCCATCGGCAGGATGCGCCGCTTTATTCCCCGCAAGACCGATCTCGTAACCCTCTCGACCGCCAGATTCCGCCAGTTCATCGCCGCCTACAACAACACCCCGCGCAAATGCCTTGACTACCGCACGCCTGCCGAGGCTTTTGCTCAAGTGTTGCACTTCGAATGTGAATCCACCTCCCTGGCTTTCGCCAGGACGACGACAATATTTGCGACGGCGGCGCAATAGACTCACTGTCGTCCCTGCGAAAGCAGGGACCCATAACCACAAATGCTGATTGTTGCGCGACGTCGGAACGACGAATCCGGTTCACACCACAAGTGCGGCGTATGGGTCCCTGCTTTCGCAGGGACGACACCGTGTGCTGTTTGAAATGTCTATCGCAAACGACCGGCGGCGCTTGCGTGCCGCGCTTGCTACTTCACCGCCGAGAAGCGGGTGTCGAACGAGTTGGTCTGCACCACGGGCGCGGAGCCGGCGAGTTGGGTCGACGACGACGGGGCCGGTGCGGCGGCCGCTGCGGTGGTCACTGCCGGCTTCGGTGCCGGCTTGGCGGCCTGCTTCGGCTCAGCCTTGGGGGCGACGCGAACCACCGACTGCGGCTTGGCCTCGGCGACCTTCGGCTTGGCCGGGGCAGCAGCGGCCGGAGCCGGCGCGGTCGTCTTGCTGGCGTCGGCGGTGCCGCCGATGCCGACCTTGCGGGCAAAGCTGGAGAAGAAGCCTTCGGACTTGTCAGAGGTGGACTTGTCGGAGGTGGATTTGTCAGAGGCGGATTTGTCGGACGCGTTCGCCGAGGCAACGCGGGTGCTGGCCGACGATGCGGTGGACGACGTCGTCGCCACGACCGGCTCGTCCTGCTGGACCGCAAGATTGGGCTTCGGCGGATTGACCGTACCGGGGATCGTGCCGGGCGCGCGCGCCAGCGACATCGAGGCCAGCGCCTGGCTGTCGCCGCCTTCGGAGAGGCCGGTGTTTCCTTCCGGAATCTTCGAGGCGAAGATCGCGTTCATGCCGCCGTCGATGCCGGTGTTGAGGCGCGCAACGGGCGTACCCTTGGATACCAGCTTGGCGGTCTCGGCGGCTTCCTTCTGCTCCTTCTCGTGCACGGCGCTCGCGATCTCCTCGGGGATCACATAGGCCGGGCACTTCGCGGAGGCGTCGAACACCGGATCGCGTGTTGCACCCGGCGCCTTCACCGCGTCGAACACATACTTCTTCTCGCAGAAGTCCACTTTCGGCTCCTGCTTCGTCACCTCGAAATGATCGTAGCCTTCCTTGATCATCTTCCAGAACGGCATGTTCGGATTGTTGCGGTGCTTGGCCATGTTCACCGGCGTCATCCGGAACGGATAGGCCTGCAGCTGGAACGCCTTCTGGCCGCCGAAGAAGGACTCGCGGCCGAGCGAGTAGATCTCCGCGATCTGCTCGTCCGTCATCGCGTAGCAGCCGCGCGAGGAGCAATCGCCATGCACCATCAGCTGCGAGCCGGTGCGGCCGAGCGCCTTGTCGAAGGCGTTGGGGTAGCCGGTGTTGAACGACAGGTAGTAGGCCGACTGCGGGTTCATCTGGCTCGGGTTGATCGAATAGAACCCCTCGGGCGCCTGGCGGTCGCCTTCGCGGACCTTCGGACCGAGGTCGCCCGACCAGCGGCAGATTGGATAGGTCTTGAGCAGCGCGAACTGGCCGGAGCGGTTTTGCTTCCAGACCTCGAGCTCGGCCTCCTGCTTGAACAGCCGCACCAGGATCGGCGACTGCATGTCCATGTCCTTTTCGGTCATGGCAGCGACGAGCTTTGGCGGGACCGGCTGGTTGGCCTTGGCGTTCTGCGCGAGCGAGATCTGGTCGCTGTCACAACCGGCGAGCATGACGCCTGCGGCGAGCACCGCCGAGGTCAGAAGCGCGCGTACGAGCGTGCGATGAGTCAAGTCCGAGCTCCACACCCACCGGGCGATTTTCGCGACCCCAACACGGCGAATATGCCCTGAAGCCATTGTGTAAAATATTAGCCTTCGACGACCCCTGCTCGCAACCTGAACCGGGGCGGACAGCCCTCACGGTAGCAGGCATGGTTCAAGGAATGTTAAAGACCCGGCTCGGGGCCCAATTACGGCAAAATTGCCCGGTTTGGACGAAAAATCGGGCGGTTTGGGCCGGTCAGCCGAGCTTGCGGCCGATATCGAGGAATTTCTGGCGCCGCTGCTTGCGAATCGCGTCCGGATCAAGATTTCGTAGGTCGTTGAGCGCCTGGGCGATGGCGTCGCCCGTGGTCGCGATCATCGCGGCGGGGTCGCGATGAGCCCCGCCCGAGGGCTCCTTCAGGATCTGGTCGATCACGCCGAAGCGCAGCATGTCCTGGGCGGTGATCTTCATGCTGTTGGCGGCTTCCTGCGCCTTGGTGCCGTCGCGCCACAGGATCGAGGATGCCGCCTCCGGTGAGATCACGCTATAGATCGCGTGCTCCATCATCAGGACGCGGTTCGCCGTGGTGATCGCGATGGCGCCGCCCGACATGCCTTCGCCGGTGACGATCGCGACATTGGGTACGCCGAGCGACAGGCAGGCGTCGGTCGAGCGGGCGATCGCCTCGGCCTGGCCACGCTCCTCGGCGCCGATGCCGGGATAAGCACCGGCGGAATCGACGATCGACAGCACCGGGATGCCGAACCGGTCGGCCATTTCCATCAGGCGCACCGCCTTGCGATAGCCTTCGGGGCGCGCCATGCCGAAATTGTGCTTGATGCGGCTCTCGGTGGTGGCGCCCTTCTCCTGGCCGACCACGCAGATGCTCTCGCCGCGGAAGCGGCCGAAGCCGCCGACCAGGGCCTCGTCGTCGGCGAATTTGCGATCGCCGGCCATCGGCGTGAATTCGGTGATCAGGCCGCCGATGAAATCGGTGAAGTGCGGCCGCTGCGGATGCCGCGCCACCAGCGTCTTCTGCCACGGCGTCAGATTGGAATAGAGCTCGGTGAGCGCCTGCGCCGCCTTGTCCTCGATCCGCGCGACCTCGTCGCCGATGTCGCTGCCGCTCGCGGCAAGCGCACGCAACTCGTCGATCTTGGATTCAAGCTCGGCGACGGGTTTTTCGAAGTCGAGATAGCTGCGCATCGGGTCGGGCATCAACTCAATATAGGGAGGAACGGTGCGAGGGGCGAAGCGGTTTCGGCGTCGGAAAGAGAAGCTTTGTAACTTCAAACGGTTAACGCGCATCTGGGTGGAATGCACGCTTCGGGATCGCAAGCAGGTGACGCTCTTTCTGCGGAGACGAAGCGGAAGTCAAGGCGGATTGCTCGTAGCCCGGATCGAGCGAAGCGCAATCCGGGGAGCGATATCGGCGGAAATACCATTCCCGGATTTTGCTGCGTTCCATCCGGGCTACGGATCCCTAGGACTTCTCCGCCAACGGATGCAGGTCGCGGACCAGGCTCTTCAGCCGCTCCTCGACCACATGGGTGTAGATCTGGGTGGTCGAGATGTCGGTGTGGCCGAGCAGGGTCTGCACGATCCGCAGGTCCGCGCCATTGTGCAGCAGATGGCTGGCAAAGGCATGACGCAGCACGTGCGGGGACACCAGCCGCGGCGCAAGGCCGGAGGCGCCGGCAAGCTCCTTCAGGTCGCGGGCGAAATGCTGCCGGGTCAGATGTCCGCTCTCGCCGGAGGACGGAAACAGCCATTTCGATGGTGCGGCTTTTTTCGCCTTCGGCTGCATCAGCTCCAGCGCGGCGAGGTAATCCGCCATCGCCTGGCGCGAGGCGTCGTTCAGCGGCACCAGCCGTTCCTTGTTGCCCTTGCCGCGCACCACGATCATCCGCGCATCGCGCCGCGCCGCCGAGACCGGCAGCGACACCAGCTCGGAGACGCGCAGGCCGGTGGCGTACAGCACCTCGAGCAGGCAGTAGAGCCGCAGCGCGCGCAGCCGCTGCGCCGGCGAGACGTCGGTTTGGGTCAGCTCCTTGGCGCGGGTCAGCATGCGGTCGACGTCGGCAATCGACAGCACCTTGGGCAGCCCGCGGCCGCGCTTCGGGCCGGACAGGATCGCGGCCGGATCGTCGGTGCGGACCCGCTCGTTGAGCAGGAAACGGTAGAGGTGCCGCATCGCTGACAGCCGCCGCGCCACGCTGGTCGACTTGAAGCCTCTGACATCGAGGTCGGCGAGGTAGCCGCGCAGCGTCTCGGTGTCGGCGCTGGTGAAATCGGCGCCGGCATGGGCGAGGTAGTCGGAGAAATCGGTGAGGTCGCGCCGGTAGGCGTCGAGCGTGTTGGCGCCGGCGCCCTGTTCCGCGGCGAGCATGTCGAGGAACAACGCGGTCAGTTTGGCGTCGGAGGGCTTGGTGAGGGTCTTGGCGGGATTTTTGGCAGCAGCGGGCATGCCGGAATCATAGCGTCTATTTCTTGAGGAACTTATCCGGTGGGATGGTCACCGTCATTTCCCGCGGTTTCGGGTGCACGAAATTCGCCAGCGCGAAGACGATGCCGTAGCCGATCCCGAAAATCACGGCGACGACCGTCAGGAAGCGGAACAGGCTGGGCATGGAGGCGACTCGGGCGGCGAATTAACCAATGAAATCATCCAACATGTTCCCCGCGCGGTTGCAAGAGTCGCTGGTAAGGGTGTCGCCGGGGGTAGTATAGGTGGCTCGAATTCTGAACAATTCGTCCCAATATCCGAGCTTTTTGATGTCCGACGCAGCCGTACCGGCGCCCACCCATCCGACCCTGGAGGCCGACATCGCGGCTGCGCTGGGGACGCGGTCGATCGTCCTGGTCGGCATGATGGGGGCCGGCAAGTCGACCATCGGCCGGCGGGTGGCGGCGCGACTCAAGCTGCCGTTCACCGATGCCGACACCGAGATCGAGGCGGCGGCGGACATGACGATCCCGGAGATATTCGAGAGCAAGGGCGAGCCGTATTTCCGCGACGGTGAGGCGCGGGTGATCGCCCGCATCCTCGGCAATGGCCCGGTCGTGCTGGCGACCGGCGGCGGCGCCTTCATGCGCGAGGAGACCCGCAACCGGATCCGCGACCGCGCGATCTCGATCTGGCTCAAGGCCGACAGTGATATCATCATGCGCCGGGTGCGCCGCCGCGCCGATCGTCCGCTGTTGCACACCCCCGACCCGGAGGCGACCGTCAACCGCCTGCTCAGCGAGCGCGAGCCGGTCTACCGCACCGCCGATTTGACGATTGCCTCGCGCGACGTGCCGCACGACCGCATCGTCGACGAATGCCTCGAGGCCCTACATGCGCATCTGTGCGGTGCGCGTCCGGCCGACGAGCCACCATCTGATGGATTGAACGCGACCTCATGACTGCGCCCTTGAAACATTCTGCCTCCGTTACCGTCGACGTCGCGCTCGGCGACCGCGCCTATGACATCGTCATCGGCCGCGACGTGCTGCAGTCGCTCGGCGAGCGTGTCGCGGCGCTGCGGCCCGGCGTGCGCACCGCCATCGTCACCGACCGCACTGTCGCCAAGCACTGGCTGGAGCCCACCGAGGCATCGCTTGCCGCCGCCGGCGTGCCGACGTCGCGGATCGTGGTCGAGGAGGGCGAGGGCTCGAAGAGCTATGCCACGCTGACCGAGGTCAGCGAGGCGCTGATCGCGGCGAAGATCGAGCGCAATGACCTCGTCATCGCGCTCGGCGGCGGCGTGGTCGGCGATCTCGCCGGCTTCGCGGCTGCGATCCTGCGCCGCGGCGTCGATTTCGTACAGGTGCCGACCTCGCTGCTGGCACAGGTCGATTCCTCCGTCGGCGGCAAGACCGGCATCAACTCGCCGCAGGGCAAGAATCTGATCGGCGCATTCCACCAGCCGGTGCTTGTCATCGCCGACACCTCGGTGCTCGACACGCTGTCGCCGCGCCAGTTCCGCGCCGGCTACGCCGAGGTCGCGAAATACGGCATCCTCGGCGACGAGGCCTTCTTCGCCTGGCTCGAGAAGAACCACACCGATATCTTCGCTGGCGGCGCCGGGCGCGAGCACGCGATCGCAACATCCTGCCGCGCCAAGGCGGGCGTCGTCTCGCGCGACGAGCGCGAGACCGGCGAGCGGGCGCTGCTCAATCTCGGCCATACCTTCGGCCATGCACTGGAAGCCGCGACCGGCTTCTCCGACCGGCTGTTCCACGGCGAGGGCGTCTCGGTCGGCATGGTGCTCGCCGCGGAGTTCTCGGCGCAGCTCGGCATGATTTCGTCCGACGATGCGGGGCGCATCGCGCGTCATCTGTCCGCGGTCGGATTGCCGACACGCCTGCAGGATATCGCAGGCTTCGCGCAGGAAGGCCTTGCCGACGCCGACGCGCTGCTGGCGCTGATGGCGCAGGACAAGAAGGTCAAGCGCGGCAAGCTCACCTTCATCCTGCTGGAGGCCGTCGGCCGCGCCGTGATCGCCAACAATGTCGAGCCGCAGCCGGTGCGCGACTTCCTGCAAGCCAAGCTGAAGGCCTAGACCGGGATGCCTCTCCTTCGGATCGTCATCCCGCTCTGTCTTTTTGATTTGAGCATGATCTTTTCGGAAAACCGCTACACACTTTTCCGGATCATGCTCTAGCCACGGATCAGTTCAGTGGGATGGTTCACCTTCTCGATCGTGCTGCTCTGCCTGTTCATCTCGGCGTTTTTCGCGGCGAGTGAGACGGCGCTGACCGGTGCCTCGCGCGCCAGCATGCTGCGGCTGTCGAAGCAGGGCAACACCGATGCCGGCGTGGTCTCCAAGCTGGTCAATATGCGCGAGCGCATGATCGGCGCGCTGCTGCTCGGCAACAACATCGCCAATATCGGCGCCTCGGCGCTGGCGACCGGCGTGTTCACCGCCTGGTTCGGCGACGTCGGCGTGCTCTATGCCACCGCGGTCATGACCGTGATGGTCGTGGTGTTCGCCGAGGTGCTGCCCAAGACCATCGCGATCAACGCGCCCGACCGCATCTCGCTTTTGGTCGCGCGGCCGATGCGGCTGACGATCTTCGTGCTGGGGCCGCTGCTCACCGTGATCGAGACCATCGTGCTGGCGCTGATGAAGCTGCTCGGCATCAAGGTCGGGGCGCATCAGGCGGTGCTGTCGCCGACCGAACGTCTGCGCGGCGCGGTCGATCTGTTGCATCACGAGGGCAAGGTCGAGAAGCAGGACCGCGACATGCTCGGCGGCTTGCTGGATCTCAGCGAGCTGCAGGTCTCCGACGTCATGGTCCATCGCACCGAGATGACCATGGTCAACGCCGACCTGCCGCCCGAGGAACTGGTGCGCGAGGTGCTGGCGAGCGAATACACCCGCATCCCGCTGTGGCGGGAGAAGCCGGAGAACATCGTCGGCGTGCTCCATGCCAAGGACCTGCTGCGCGCGATGCGCGCCAACGAGGGCGACATGTCCGCGATCGATGCGTCGGCGATCGCGCTGCCGCCCTGGTTCGTGCCGGAGATGCGTCCGGTCTCCGAACAGCTGAAGGCGTTCCGTCGCCGCAAGACCCACTTCGCCCTCGTGGTCGACGAGTATGGCGAGGTCGAAGGCATGGTGACGCTCGAGGACATCCTGGAGGAGATCGTCGGCGATATCTCCGACGAGCACGACGTCGTCGTCGCCGGCGTGCGCGCGCAGCCGGACGGCTCGGTGGTGGTCGACGGCTCGGTGCCGATCCGCGATCTCAACCGTGCGATGGACTGGCGCCTGCCGGACGAGGAGGCGACCACGGTCGCCGGCCTCGTGATCCACGAGGCGCGCTCGATCCCGGAGCGCGGCCAGAGCTTCACCTTCCACGGCTTCCGCTTCCGCGTGCTCCGCCGCGAGCGCAACCGCATCACCGCGCTGCGCATCGTCGCCGTCCCGCGCGAGACCGAGCTGGAGGAGAAGAAGCCGAAGCGGGCGGGGACGGCGTTCTAGTTCGAGCTGGCCAGTCTCCTAGCACCGTCACCCCGCGCAACGGCTTCGCCGTTGTCGCTGGAGGAGTGCGCATCGCGCGCGTCTCGAAGGGGCGACGGCCACCAGCCGGGCCGTGCATCCTTCGAGACGGCCGCGCGGTGGCCTCCTCAGGACGAGGATCTGGCAGTTGTGCCGAATGCTACTCGATATCGATCGAGATACCCGACAGCTTCCACGCGCCGTCGGAGGGGATGAAGCCGAGCTGATACTTCACCTGCTTGGGCGTGGTGTCGAAATGCCCCTTCAGCCGCAGCACGCCCTTGTCGTCGATCTTGGCGTCCTCGTCGAGAACGATCGGCTTGGCAACCACGGCGTCGAACACCGCGTGCTTGTCGACCAGATCCTTGAAGATGGTCTTGAGCTTGTCAGGCGGAAACTGGTCGCGGAACGGCTTTGAGATCTTGGCGTGGAACACGGTGAAATTATTCCCGGCCACCGCATCGTTGAGCGACACCAGGATGCTCTTGATCAGCACCTCCTGGACGAACGGGCTCGGCATGTCCAGCGCCAAGGCCGGCCGCATCGCGCAGATCAGGAGCAGGCCGGCGGCGGTGACGATCGACCGGAAACGTGGCCAGCAAGGGATCATCAATGGCCCCATATCATGCGTGGCGGTGCAATCCGTAGTTTCACCTGCTCACGCAGGGAGCAGGTCCATCCTGTTCTCATAAAGGAAAACCGCCGCTTCGTCTTGAGGCAAGCGCGAACTAGCGCGGCTTTTCCCCGGGGCCGTGGGCGTGGATCGCCAGCGCGTGCACCGAGCCGGCGAGTTCCTGCGCCAGCGTCGCATTTATCATGCGATGGCGTTCGATCCGGCTCTTCCCTTCGAAGGCCGGAGACACAATATATACCCGGAAGTGCGTCTCCCCGCCTGGCCTGTGGCCGGCGTGGCCCTCATGCAGATGTGACTCGTCGACGACGTCGAGGCTTTCCGGCAAGAAAGCTTCACGCAACTTGTTTATGATAGCGTCTTTGGTGCTCATGGCGGCGGAGTTAGGTTCGCGACAGCTTTTCGTCAATGGTGCAAGCGGGAAACGAGGTCCGCGCAATGTCAAGACTTGAAGATTTGTGCATTGCGTAGTCAAAGAGAACATGCCGATCGATTCATCAAAATTCTTCGACTCCATTCGCATCAAGCCGACCAAGGTCAGTGCGAAGCGCCAGGCGCAGGCCGGCGAGCAGGCTGTGACCTGCGAGTGGGCGGGTTGCCAGAACAAGGGCGCGCATCGCGCCCCGAAAGGCCGCGAGAATTCGCGCGAGTATTGGCACTTCTGTCTCGACCACGTCCGCGAATACAACCAGTCCTACAATTTCTTCCAGGGCATGAATCCTGACGACGTCGCGCGCTACCAGAAGGACGCGCTGACCGGCCACCGTCCGACCTGGAAGATGGGCGCCAACAACGGCAAGAAGGGCGAGAGCGGTCTCGATGCCGCCTCCGATCCGTTCCACGTGTTCTCCGAGCTCAACGGCCGCGGCCGCTGGCGCCCCGGACCGGGCGGCGCGGAGCCCAAGCCCGAGACCCGCAAGGTCATGAACGCCGAGCGCAAGGCGCTGCAGGTGATGGGGCTAGGGGCCGAGGCGACGCTCGAAGACGTCAAGTCGAAGTACAAGGCGCTGGTCAAGCAGCACCATCCCGACGCCAATGGCGGCGACCGCTCCACCGAGGATCGCCTGATCGAGATCATCAAGGCGTACAATTATCTGAAGACCGTGGTGCGCGAGGCCTAAGCTCTCTCGTCCTCGTCGCCCCTGCGAAAGCAGGGGCCCATAACCACCGGCCGTTATCGTTTGCACAAAATGTCTGCCCGATTGCCCCATCGATGGGCCGCGGCGCACGGGTCCCTGCTCCCGTGCGCAATTGCGCACTAAAGCGCGATGAGATTAGGTTGAATCGTCATCGCGCCTTAGCTCTTTGTTTGAGCATGATCTTTTCGGAAAACCGCTTCGCACTTTTCCGGATCATGCTTTAGGCAGGGACGACGGCAGAGTTTGTGGCTCCGCCGTCGTCCAACGATGCAATTCTGTAGCCCGGATGGAGCGCAGCGCAATCCGGGGCTCTTCCCATCCGCGGCTACACCGTTCCCGGATTTCGCTGCGCTCCATCCGGGCTACGGTTTCATTCACCCCTTCGGCATCGCCCCGACATAGGACGAGCTCGGCCGGATCAAGCGCCCGGTGCGCCGCTGCTCAAGCGCATGCGCGGTCCAGCCGGCAGCGCGTGCGGTGGCGAAGATCGGCGTGAACGCCTGCCGCGGAATTTCCAGCGCATCGAGCAGGATCGCGGTGAAGAACTCGACATTGGTCTCGAGCGGCCGCTCCGGATTCTTCTTCCGTAGCGCCTCGCGGATGTAAGCCTCGACCTCGCCGGCAAACGGCAGGTCGGCACCACTGGCCTCGAGGCGCTCGATCGCGATCTTCAGCACGTCGGCGCGCGGGTCGCGCACGCGATAGACGCGGTGACCGAACCCCATCAGTCGTTCGCCGTGCGCCAGCGCGCCGTCAACCCAGGGCTTGATGCGCTCGCGTGTGCCGATCGCGTCCAACATTTCGAGCACCGGTTCAGGTGCGCCGCCGTGCAGCGGGCCGGTCAACGCGCAATAGCCGCCGGTGATCGCCGCGAACAGATCGGCCTGCGTCGAGGCGATCACCCGCGCGGTGAAGGTCGACGCATTCATGCCGTGGTCGCAGACGGTGACGAGATAGGCGTCGAGCGCGGCGACCTCGCGCGGCTCGACCTTGCGGCCCAGCAGCATCCGCAGCGCGTCGGCGGCGTGGCCGGCATTCGGGTCCGGCGCGATCGGATCGCTGCCCCTGGCTCGCCGGACCAGGGCGGCCGCGATCACCGGGAAGGCGCCGACGATGGTCGCCTCGTGCTCCAGCCCGTTCTCGCCGCGGAGGCCCGCGATCGCGGCCCGGAAGCCGTCGACGATCGACATGCCGCGCGTCGCCGGCAGCAGGTCCGGCAGGCGGGCGAAGGCGCGTTCGCGGGCGGCGCCGAGGCTGGCGCGGACATTTGCTTCACTCAGCGACTTGCCGGCGGCGCCGTTCCACAGCCGGGCCGTGACGCCCTCGAAGCTCGACTTGCCCGCGAGGTCGGCGACGTGCTCGCCGGCGATGATCAATTCGCCGCGCTCGCCGTCGACATGGCTCAACACGGTCTCGGCGGCGGGAACGCCGTCCAGACCGATCTGGCTCTTTGTGAGATGCATATTCATGGCCTGATCTCCTTGCTTCACCCCTTCAAGGTCAGGCCTCTCGACGAGTTGATCAATCTTGATTATATAAATCAATATGAAAAAATCCGCCGAGCTTTACCTCTCCGCGCGCGAAGCCGCCGCCGAGCTCGCGATCTCGCCGGCGACCCTCTACGCCTATGTCAGCCGCGGGCTGATCCGCTCCGAGCCGTCGCCGGATTCGCGCAGCCACCGCTACCGCGCCGAGGACATCAGGGGGTTGAAGGAGCGCCGCGTGCCGTCGCCGGAGCCGCGCGGCTTCCGTAATTTCGACGCCGATCTGCCGGTGATGGATTCGGCGATCGCGACCATCACCGAACAGGGCCCGATCTATCGCGGCGTCAACTGCGTCGATCTCGCCGAGCGCGACACGCTGGAGCACACCGCGACGCTGCTGTGGGACGTCACCGGCGTCGATCCGTTCGCGCCGGACAATTGTCCGCACCTCTCGGACGAAATGCGCGCCATCGCCGAAGCCGCGCGCCGCGCCCAGCCGATCGATCGGACGGTGGCCGTGCTGGCGCTGGCGGCAAGTGCCGATCCCGGCGCCTTCACGCGCGCGCCGGACGGCCGCGCCATGGTCGGCGGCCGCATCCTGCGGCTGCTGGTCGCGACCATGCTGAATGCCGTGCCATCGAACGAGCCGCTGCACGAGCAGGTGGCGCGGGTTTGGACGCCTGACAACAAGCACGCGCCCGACCTGATCCGCCGCGCGTTGGTGCTGCTCGCCGATCATGAACTGAACGCGTCGACCTTCACCGCACGCTGCGCGGCATCGACCGGGCTCAATCTGTACGACGCCGTGATCGCGGGTCTCGTTGCGCTGAAGGGACCGATGCATGGCGGTGCCGGCGTGCTCGCCTCGCGCCTCGTCAAGACGATGCTCGACAATGACGTTGCGCCAGTGGTCCGCGAGCGCGTCGCGCTTGGCGAGCGTTTCGCCGGCTTCGGGCACGGCGTCTACAAGAAGGGCGATCCGCGGGCGATCTCGCTGCTCGAGGCGCTGACGCGGGCCGGCGCGCCGCGCAAATTCACCAGGGAAGTGCCGGAGCGGATCGCGGAGGCGACCGGCGAATTCGTCAACATCGATTATGCGCTGGCGGTGCTGGTGCATGCGCTGCGGATGCCAGCGGGCAGCGAGCTCGCGCTGTTTGCGATGGCCCGCAGCGTCGGCTGGATCGCACATGCCAGCGAGCAGCTTCAACTCGGCAAGTTGATCAGGCCTCGCGCGCGCTATGTCGGACCGGCGCCCGGGCGGGCGGGAACGACCAACAGCCTCTAGCTATTTGGCCGGCTTGGCCGGTTCGATCAGGCTGCCGCCGTGCCGGCGGCGGATGGTCCAGACGGCCAGCGCCAGGATTACGGCGCCGCCCGCGACCGCAAACATCCAGAGATGCTTGCCGACATGGCCATGATGCGGCAGGCCGGCATAGTCGTGCAGCGCGGTGACGGCGAGCACGCCGGGCAGCACATGCGCCGGCGCCCAGAGCAGGATCGCGGGGATGTTGACCGCGTAGAAGCGCGCCGGCGGCATGTCGAGCGCGCCGGCCGTGATCGGCACGAAGGCGCGGATCGGCGGCACGAAGCGGGCGAAGAACACCGCGAGCACGCCCCAGCGGTTGAAGAACGCCTCACTCTGCGCCACCACGCGCGGGTAGTTGGAAAGCGGCCAGGCCGACAGGATCTCGCGCTGGCTGCGGTGGCCGATCAGGTAGGCGGTGCCGTCGCCGAGCATCGCGCCGGCGGCGGCCGCGGCGAGCACCGGCAGCAGCTTCAGTTCCCCGCCCGGCACCAGCGCGCTCAGCGCCAGGATGATGGTCGAACCCGGCACCAGGGAGCCGATCACCGGAACCGCTTCCAGCAGGGCGGCCAGAAACAGCGTCAGATAGGCGAGCCAGGCATGGGCCGAAACGAACGCGATGAACGGGTCAAGGAATGAAGTCACAAAATTCCCATGCGGCGGTGATATGGATTGGAGAGCTAACAACTCCCTGCCAAGGTGGAAAGTGCCTCGCGTGCAGGCAGGGCGTCCGCACGCTGCGGCGAAAGTGCGGCGTGATTCGCAGGGCAGCCTTTCAAAAACCGGCTCCCAGACCTATCTTCATGATAGAACAACGGAACTTTGATTGGCCCGCGGGCTTCTGCCGGCCGTTGCTCTCTGCTAGGCTTGTGCCTAGCACCCCATCCGCAGCCAAACGATCAATCTGGTTTCGGGAATGCCCGGGACCTCGGAGGATGAATGACGACCGCCGTCCAGACCAAAGCACAAGAACCCGTCGTCGGCTTGCCCGACATGAAGGTGTCGGTCCGGCAGGTCTTCGGGATCGATAGCGATCTGGAAGTTCCCGCCTATTCGGAAGTCGATCCGCATGTGCCGGAAACCGACCCGGACTATCGCTTCGACCGCGCGACGACGCTCGCGATCCTCGCCGGCTTTGCCAAGAACCGCCGCGTGATGGTCACCGGCTATCACGGCACCGGCAAGTCGACCCACATCGAGCAGGTTGCGGCCCGCCTCAACTGGCCCTGCGTGCGCGTCAACCTCGACAGCCACATCAGCCGTATCGATCTCGTCGGCAAGGACGCCATCGTGGTCAAGGACGGCAAGCAGGTCACCGAATTCCGCGACGGCATCCTTCCCTGGGCGCTGCAGCACAATATCGCGCTGGTGTTCGACGAATACGACGCCGGCCGCCCGGATGTGATGTTCGTGATTCAGCGCGTGCTGGAAGTCTCCGGCCGCCTGACGCTGCTCGACCAGAACAAGGTGATCAAGCCGCATCCGGCGTTCCGCCTGTTTTCGACCGCCAACACGGTCGGCCTCGGCGACACCTCGGGCCTCTATCACGGCACCCAGCAGATCAACCAGGGCCAGATGGACCGCTGGTCGATCGTCACCACGCTGAACTACCTCGCCCATGACGAGGAAGTGGAGATCGTGCTGGCCAAGGCGCGCCACTACCGCACGCAGGAAGGCCGCGACATCGTCAACAAGATGGTGCGGCTTGCGGACCTCACCCGCAACGCCTTCGCCAATGGCGACCTGTCGACGGTGATGAGCCCGCGCACGGTGATCACCTGGGCCGAGAACTCGGACATCTTCAACGACATCGGCTTCGCGTTCCGCGTCACCTTCCTCAACAAGTGTGATGAACTGGAGCGGCCGCTGGTCGCCGAGTTCTACCAGCGCTGCTTCAACGTCGAGCTGCCGGAATCCTCGGTCAACGTGGCGCTCAGCTAGTCCATGCCGAAAATCTCCGTCGAGCGCACAGTCACACAGACGAAGAAGGCGGTGCTCGGCGGATTGCTCCACTACAACAACGAGAAGATGGGGAAGCAGAAGTACAAGCGCTTCGCCATCTCGCTGCGGCAAGATGACAAGATTGTCGGCGGCATCGTCGGCGAGGTCTGGACCGCGGTGTTGTTCATCCAGTTGTTCTGGATGGAGCAGAAGTTTCGCAACAAGGGCTTTGGCGCGAAGCTGATCAAGGCGATCGAGGACGAGGCGCGGCGCTTCGGAGCGACGCGATCCTATCTGGATACGATGAGCTTCCAGGCGCCGGGCTTCTACCGCGCCAATGGATATAAAGAGTTCGGTTCGATTGAGGGGTATCCCGGCGGCGTAACGCGCCATTGGTTTACGAAATCGCTATGACAACCTCCAACATCAAATTCCGTCCCGGATCCAAGGAAGCGCCGACCGAGCCGTTCAAGCGCTCGGTGTCGGCGTGCCTGAAGGCGATCGCCAAGAAGCCGGAGCTCGAAGTCTCCTTCGCCGCCGAGCGCCCCGGGCTCGCGCCCGGCAAGGCGCGGCTGCCGGAGCCGGCACGCAAGATGACCAAGCGCGATGCCGCGATCGTGCGCGGCCACGCCGATTCGATCGCGCTCAAGATCGCCTGTCACGATCCTAAGGTGCATCGCAAGCTGATGCCGGGTAACCCGCAGGCGCGCGGCGTGTTCGAGGCGGTCGAGCAGGCGCGCGTCGAGGCGATCGGCTCGCGGCGGATGGCGGGCGTTGCGAAGAACCTCACCGCGATGCTCGACGATCATTTCCACCGCGGCAAGTATGACGAGATCACCGATCGCGCCGACGCGCCGCTGTCGGATGCGCTGGCGATGCTGGTGCGCGAACGTCTGACCGGCATGGCCCCGCCCGCGGCCGCCAAGAAGATGGTCGATCTCTGGCGTCCGACCCTGGAGGACAAGATCGGCTCGCGGCTCGACAAACTCAGCCGTTTCACCGAGGACCAGGCGAGGTTCGGCGACCTCGTCCATGATCTGCTGTCGGCGCTCGATCTCGGCGACGACCGCAACATGGATTCGGACGATGACGACGACCAGGACGAGAACCAGGACGGCGAGAGCGATCAGTCCGGCGCCGAGGGCTCGCCCGACTCCGATGCCGCGCAAGAGATGAGCGCCGACCAGGCGCAGACGTCAGCGGAAGAGATGAGCGAAAGCGCGATGGAGAGCGCGCAGGCCTCCACGTCTGATACGTTCGACGACGGCGAGCTAGGCGACGACGAGACGCCGGGCGAGGCGACGCGGCCGAATGCGCGCGGCCAGAACGAGCCGCGCGGTCCGGAATATCACGCCTTCGCGCCGAAATTCGACGAGGTGATCGCCGCCGAGGATCTCTGCGACCACGACGAGCTCGAGCGGCTGCGCTCCTATCTCGACAAGCAGCTCGCGCATCTGCAGGGCATCGTGGCGCGGCTCGCCAACCGCCTGCAGCGCCGGCTGATGGCGCAGCAGAACCGCGCCTGGGAGTTCGATCTCGAGGAGGGCATCCTCGATCCGGCGCGGCTGTCGCGCGTCGTCACCGATCCCTATCATCCGCTGTCCTTCATGCACGAGAAGGAGGCGACCTTCCGCGACACCGTGGTGACGCTGCTGCTGGATAACTCCGGCTCGATGCGCGGCCGCCCGATCACGGTCGCCGCCACCTGCGCCGACATTCTGGCGCGCACGCTGGAGCGGTGCGGCGTCAAGGTCGAGATCCTCGGCTTCACCACGCGCGCCTGGAAGGGCGGGCAGTCGCGCGAGGCGTGGCTCGCGGCCGGGAAGCCGGCCAATCCGGGCCGCCTCAACGATCTCAGGCACATCATCTACAAGTCGGCCGACGCACCCTGGCGTCGCGCGCGGAAGAATCTCGGACTGATGATGCGCGAGGGCCTGCTCAAGGAGAACATCGACGGCGAGGCGCTCGACTGGGCGCACAAGCGCCTGCTCGCGCGCCCCGAGCAGCGCCGCATCCTGATGATGATCTCCGACGGCGCGCCGGTCGACGACTCCACGCTGTCGGTCAATCCCGGCAACTATCTCGAGCGGCATCTGCGGCACATCATCGACGAGATCGAGACCCGCTCGCCGGTCGAGCTGATCGCGATCGGCATCGGTCACGACGTGACGCGCTACTATCGCCGCGCCGTGACCATCGTGGACGCCGAAGAGCTCGGCGGCGCCATCACCGAAAAGCTCGCCGAGCTGTTCAGCGAGACTCACGGCTCGGCGCCCGCGCCGGGCATCCGGCGCCGCCTCCACTCGTGAGACATGCGCTCACCCCCTAGCCGCCGCCGTTTCCTCCAGGGTATGGCGGCGGGGCTGTCGGCCGCCGCATTGCCGCGTCTTGCGCAGGCGCAGAGCGCGACCCAGCCGCCGGCAACGCCGAGGCCGGCTGCGAGGCCGAGCCCCTACCGGGTCAACGAACCGGTTTCGGTCGACGTCAACGCGCGGCCGCTGCCGTCGTTCGATATCCGCGATCGCGCGCGCACGCGGTTCGGCGCGCTGGAATATCGCAGCGGTCTGATCCTGACCTCGTCGTTCTCCGGCTTCGGCGGCCTCTCCGCGCTACGGCTCGATGCCAAGGGCGAACGCTTCATCGCGGTCAGCGACCAGGGCAGCTGGCTCACCGGCCGCATCGTCTATCGCGGCCGGGAGATGGTCGGGCTCGACGATGTCGAGGCGGCGCCGCTGCTCGGCGCCGACGGCAGGCCGATCACCGCGACCCGCGGCTGGTATGATTCGGAATCGCTCGCGCTCGACGGCTCGTTCGCCTATGTCGGGCTCGAGCGGGTCAACCAGGTGCTGCGCTTCGATTTCGCCAAGGGCTTTACCCGCTCGCGCGGCGAGGTGATTGCGCTGCCGCCGCCGGCACGCAAGCTTCCCAACAACAAGGGGCTGGAGGGGCTCGTCTTCGTGCCGAAAGGCCAGCCGCTTGCGGGTACGCTGATCGCATTCTCGGAACGCGGGCTCGATGCGAGCGGCAATCTGGTCGCCTTCCTGGTCGGCGGCAAGACGCCGGGCCAGTTCAGCGTCCGCCGCAGCGAGAATTTCGACATCAGCGACGCGGTCCTGCTGCCGTCGGGCGGTCTGTTGATTCTGGAGCGGAAATTCTCCTGGTTCGGCGGCGTCGGCATCCGCATCCGCCGTCTCGCGCTGTCCGAGATCGCGCCCGGCGCCGTGGTCGACGGCCCTGCGATCTTCAATGCCGATCTCGGCAACGAGGTCGACAACATGGAAGGCATCGACGCCCATGTCACGGAGGAGGGCGAGACCGTGCTGACCATGGTCTCCGACGACAATTTCTCCCTGATCCAGCGCAACCTGCTGCTGCAGTTCACGCTGGTGGACTGAGGCGCCGGCCCGAGGGACGCCGTCAGGGCATTGCTGATCTGCGCCCCGGCCTGCGCGGCCTTCCGGACGGTTGGTGATCGGCCGTGGTGCCTCTATCTTAACCGGGCCCTTTCCCCGATCCCGGATATCCGCCGCATGAGCTCCCTGTTCTCCCCGATCGAACTGCGCGACCTGAAACTCTCCAATCGCATCATGGTCTCGCCGATGTGCCAGTATTCGGCCATCGACGGCTCCGCCAACGACTGGCACTTCACCCACATCAACATGCTGGCCCTGTCCGGCGCGGCGATGTTCTGCATCGAGGCCACCCATGTCGAGGATATCGGGCGGATCACGCCGGGTTGCCTCGGTCTGTACAACGACGCCAACGAGGCGGCGCTGAAGCCGATCCTGGCCTCGGTGCGCAAGCATTCGAAAGCGGCGGTCGCGATGCAGCTCGCCCATGCCGGCCGCAAGGCGTCGAGCCAGCGCCCCTGGGAGGGCGGGCAGTTGATCCCGATTGCCGAAGGCGGCTGGCAGACGGTCGGACCATCTGACGTCCCGCACAAGGAAGGCGAGGCCGCGCCGGTGGCACTCAACGACGCCGGCCTGAAGCGCATCCGCGAGGCTTTTGTCGCGTCGGCAAAGCGCGCCGACCGGCTCGGCATCGATGCGCTCGAGCTGCACGGCGCGCACGGCTATCTGCTGCACCAATTCCTTTCGCCGATCGCCAACAAGCGGACCGATCGCTATGGCGGCTCGCTGGAAAACCGCATGCGCTTCCCGCTGGAAGTGTTCGATGCCGTGCGCGCAGTATTCCCGGATCACAAGCCGATCGGCATGCGGGTGTCGGCGACCGACTGGGTCGAGGGCGCCTGGGACCTTGCGCAGACCATCGAGCTTGCCAGGGAGCTGAAGAAGCGCGGCGTCGACTGGATGGATGTCTCATCCGGCGGCGTCTCGCCGTTGCAGAAGATCCCTCTCGGGCCGGGCTATCAGGTGCCGGCGGCGCTGGCGGTCAAGGAGGCGACCGGCGTTACCACGATGGCGGTCGGCCTGATCACGGAAGCGAAGCAGGCGGAGGAGATCGTCTCGTCCGGCAAGGCCGACATGGTCGCGCTCGCCCGCGGCATGCTCTACGACCCGCGCTGGGGCTGGCACGCTGCCGCCGAGCTCGGCGGCGAGGTGAGCGCGCCGCCGCAATACTGGCGCTCGCAGCCCTCGACGCAGAAGGCGCTGTTCGGCAAGACCACGTTCGGGACGCGCTGACAGCGCACCTCGCTTGCGAGGTCACTGCATGGCGGGCCCGAACCAGCGCGTCAGCGCGGCGTCGAGGCCCGTCGTGTCGGCGTCGTCGGCCGCCCAGGCGATGCAGGCGTCCGGACGGATCAGCAGCGAAGCGCCGCCGCGTCCTGGCACGCATCGCACGAAGATGTCCCAGCGCGCCGCGATCGCTGACGCAGCTCCATCAGTCGCATCGACCAGCACGGCCCTGCCGTCCTCCATCTGATCGAACAGGGTTGTTTCCGCGCCGTCGTCGCCAAGAGCAAAATTGCCGGAGAGCCGGCCTACCGATGGATGGTCACTGCCGAGATCGTAACGGATCCGGATGCCGCTGATCATTTCGCCGAAGTAGCGGGTGCCCTCGTCGAGGCTCATCAGGTCAGCGACGATCTCGCGCAAGGCGTCCGTCATGACATCAGGCCGCATCAAGGCGACCTGGGCGCGGGTGTTGGCGAGCACCCTTGCCGCGATCGGATGCCGCTCCCCCGTGTAGCTGTCGAGCAGGCTTTCGGGCATGCGATCGCAGACGACCGCCGCAAGTTTCCAGCCGAGATTGACCGCATCGAGCAGGCCGAGATTGAGGCCTTGTCCGCCGAATGGCGAGTGCACATGCGCCGCATCGCCCGCCAAAAGGACGCGGCCCCTGCGATAGCTGTCGGCCTGCCGCGCATTGTCGGTGAAGCGCGTCGCGGTCTTGACCGCGGTGACGCGAACGTCGACGCCGCTGATCCGGCGCAGGGTGGTCTCGATCTCCTCGCGCGTGACCGGTGCGCTGCGATCGGCCGGCGGTCCGTCGAACTCGGCCAGGAACACCCGGCCAGGAATCGGTCCATAGGCCATCATGCCGACCGGCGTCCGCCGCCAGCCGACCGGCAGAAGTCGATCCGGATGATCGAGATCGACGATGGCCTGGTGTCCCGTGAGGGACGGTTCGGTGCCGGGGAATGCGAAGCCCGCGCGCTTGCGCACGGCGCTGCGTCCGCCGTCGCAGCCGACCAGATAGGCCGCGTGCAGCGTGGCATCGCCGGACGCGTCCCTGCTCCGCGCCACGACGCCGTCGCCGCTATCCTCGAAATCGATCAACTCGCAGCCGCGCCTGATCTCGATGCCGAGCGCGTGGGCGCGTTCGGCGAGCATCGTTTCCAGGGCTTGCTGGTTCACCCCGCGCAACCGCCGGTCCGGCTCGCGCTGACGCGTCTGGTCGATCAGGAAAATGCCCGAGAAGTGACCGCCGAATTTCTTGAACGGCAGGTCGCTCGCATCGCCCGCGCCCTTCATGAGCCTGGACATGCTTTCCGCCATGCTGCGTTCGACCGCATTCATCGCGTCGCCGAGGCCGCGGCGCTCCAGTGCCTCGCCTGCCAGCGCGCCGATCGCGCCCGCCTTGATGGTCTGGTCGGGCTCGGTCAGCCGCTCGATCACGATCACGTCGGCGCCGCCCAGGGTCAGTTCGATCGCCAGCAGCAGTCCGGTCGGCCCGGCACCGACCACAATCACGTCGGTTCGTTCACGCGTCACGCCGTCACCATAAAATTGTACTCAGTATAATATTTACTATGGTACAAATTCCCGCATGTCAAATCAGGGCGGATTGCGCGAGCGGAAGAAGGAGGCGACGCGCCAGGCGATCTCGGATGTCGCCACCGAGCTGTTCCTGGAACGCGGCTTCGACAATGTTTCGGTGGCCGAAGTCGCCGAGGCCGCAGAGGTCTCCCGGATGACGGTGTTCAATTACTTTCCACGCAAGGAAGACCTGTTCTTCGACCGTGAGGAGGAAAGCCGGCAGATGTTGCGCGCCGCCTTTGCCGAGCGTCCGGTCGGCGAGGCGCCGATCGCGACCCTCCGCAAGCTGGTGCACAGCCTGGCGGATCGCGTGCATCCGTTCGCGAAATTCACCGACGCAACGGCGAAATTCTGGCGCACCGTCGCCGAAAGCCCGGCGCTCTCGGCGCGGGCGCGCGAGATGCGTGACGAACTGATCGATGATCTCGCGAGCGTGCTGGCGGGAGCCATCAAGCGCCCGCTCGCCGATGCCGATGCCCGGCTCGCCGCGTCGATGGTGGTCACGGCGCTGACCGTCGCCTATGCGGAAGGGCTTCGCGAGCACAAGGCCTGCAGGTCGGCTGCGTCGTCACGCGAGACCTTCCTGCGGATCATGGAGCGAAGCTTTTCCGGTATCGCGATCATGCTGAAGGATACGCCCTACGCATAGATCCTGGCCGAGCCGGATGCGACAAGGCCATTGTTCTGCCGTAGCCGGGGCAGCTACTCTCGAAGCGCGTGCGAAAGACACGCATCGAACAAAGAGAGGAAACCCATGGAACTCGGATACTTCGCGATGCCGTCGCATCCGCCGGAGTGCGGATTGAAGGAGGGCCACGACTGGGACCTGCAGGTGCTGCGCTGGCTCGACGAACTCGGCTATCAGGAAGCCTGGATCGGCGAGCACCACACCGCGCCCTGGGAGCCGCATCCGTCGCCTGATCTCTTGATCGCGCAGGCGCTGCTGCAGACCAAGAATATCCGCATCGGGCCCGGCGGCTTCCTGCTGCCGTATCATCACCCGGCCGAGCTCGCCAACCGCGTCGCGATGCTCGATCATCTCTCGAACGGGCGGCTCAATTTCGGCGTCGCGGCCTCCGGGCTGCCGAGCGACTGGGCCATGTTCAATGTCGACGGCATGTCAGGACAGAACCGCGACATGACGCGCGAAGCGCTCGAGATCATTTTGAAGATGTGGACCGAGCCGGCTCCCTGGACCCACAAGGGCAAGTTCTGGACCGTGACCAAGCCGGACACGATGTTCGATTTCCTCAAGCCGCACATCAAGCCTCAGCAAGCGCCGCATCCGCCGATCGGCGTCGCGGGACTCTCCAAGAATTCGGACACGCTGAAGCTCGCCGGCGAGCGCGGCTTCATTCCGATGAGCCTCAACCTCAACCCTGCCTATGTCGGCAGCCACTGGGACTCGGTCGAGGCGGGCGCGGCCAAGACCGGCCGCACGCCGAGCCGCAAGGATTGGCGAATGGTGCGCGAGGTATTCGTCGCCGACACCGATCAAGAAGCATGGAAGCTGTCGACCGGCGACATGATGGGCCGGATGATGGGCGAGTACTTCCTGCCGCTGCTCGGCCACTTTGGTTTCAAGGATTACCTGAAGGCCTCGCCCGACGTGCCGGACAGCGACGTTACGGTCGAATATTGCGCGCGCAACAACTGGATCGTCGGATCGCCCGCGACGGTCACCGAAAAGATCGAGAGGATCTACCAGGAGGTTGGCGGCTTCGGCGTGCTCCTGGTGTTCGGCTTCGACTACAAGCACAAGCCGGAAGCCTGGCACAATTCTCTGCGGCTCCTGAAGCAGGAGGTGCTGCCGCGGCTGAAGCATCTCGACGCCTCGGTCGGCCGCGCAGCGTAGGTTTGACGGTGAGGATAATACGGGGCAGCGGTAACGCTGCCCCGTAGTCATGACGGATCGCCGGCGTCAGGCGGTGCCGAGCCAGAACCGCGTTTCGGTTTGCGCCCAGCCCTTGCCGATGCGGTTGCTCAGCCAGGTGTCGCTGCGCTTCAGACCCTTGTCCTTCTGGCCCTCCGGCGTGTTGCGCCAGGCCTGCCAGCGATACTGGCCGTAGATGCTGACGATGCGCGCCGCATAGGTCAGCGCCAGCTGCGAATCGCCTCTGATGATGACGAGGTTGTCGTCGTTCTTGGTGCTGGCGCGGTCGGAGAAATTGTGCGAGCCGGTCATGACCACCGGGTTCTTGCCGGCCGGGTCCAGCACGATCACCTTGCTGTGTACGGCGATCATGAATTTGCCGGTGTTCTTGATCTCGTGCTCCCACCAGTCCGCGGTCTTGTCGATGCCGGCGGGCCGGATCACGTCGGCGATCTGCTTGCCCTTGAAGACCTGCTGCTGCCCGTCGCCGGCCAGGAGCTGCAGCTGATCCTTCGGACTGTCCTTGCCCTGCGCCGGGAAATTGTTGAGCACCCCGCGCACGTAGAGCTTCTTGTCCTGCGCCTTCTCCAGAATCGGGCCGAGCAGGCCTTTGTTGCCGGGATTGAGCATCAGGCACACCGCGCCATGCTCGGTGTCCTCGATCATCTTGGTGGCTTCCTTGAGGTCGCCGCTCTTGGTGGTCGGCGTGAACCAGACGCTGAGCCTCGACTTGCCGATGGTGAAAGGCCATTCGTGATCGCCGGCCACGGCCAGCGCCTTCGGCGACTTGCTGCCGTCGGCGTAGATCGCTTTCCAATGGTCGTGATAGGCCGCCGCGACCTTATCGTCGGTGATCTCGAGCCCGTTGTTGTTCTGGGTGCACAGTCCGGTCCGGGTCCAGTTGGTGCTGCCGGTCCAGACCACCTTCGGCTTCTGCGCACCGTCGCAGAACACCGCGAACTTGTTGTGAGCGTAATGGCTCGGCGCGATCTTGCGGCGGACGATGTCGACGCCGGCCTTCTTCAGCACGCCGGCGTTCTTCTCGGTGTCCTTGGCGGTGGCGTCGGACTTGCCGGTGCTGTTGCCGAGCACGACGTGTGCCTTGCCCTTCATCGCGGTCAGCGCGGCGATCAGCTCGGGGTCGTTGAGCTCGTAGAGCGCGAGATAGACGTCGCGCTTGCTCTTCTTGGCTTCAGCCAACAGCGCCAGCAGGCGGGCGCCGAGCTGGCCCTTGAGGAAGTCACGGATCTTGTTGCCCTTGGTCGAGATCGCCTTCTCCAGGGTTTGCGCCGGCTTCTTGTCCTTGCCGATGGCGCGCGACAGCCATTGCGCCGAGATCGTGCCGCGGTTGAACCACGGCTTGAGCGGGCCCGACGGCATGGCCGAGACGTATTCGGTCCATGTCGCTGGCGCACTGTAGGCGGGCTTTACCTTGGTGGCGCCGTCCTTGAGAACCGGAACGACGCCATAGCGGACCGGCGCGTCAGTCGGCGCCAGGAAATCGGTCCAGTTCGTCTTCTGCACCGGCCATTCGGTGCTCGGCTGATGTTCGCCCGGCTTGTGATCCTGCGCCTGGTCCTCGAATCCGACCCAGGTGTCGACCACGGTTGCACTTTTGCCCTGCTGCTGACGATACAGCGCAAAGCCGAGGCAGTCCGGGATCATTGCCGCGACCTCCCAGACCACGAGGATGCCGTCGGTGGTCGGGAACGCCTGAATTGTGGAAATCATGGTGATGCTCCAAATCCCTGATGAGAAATATCCGGTCGACATGAATCTGGCGCGTCAACGTCGCCCGGCGATCCCCGGAGTCGCGTCGGATCGTTCCGGGCGTCGGGGCGGCTGATCTAGCAAGGAGAGTATGCCAGATAATCTACAACCGGGTCTGTCGGCAGGATCACAGATCGGTCACGCCATGCGCACCCGTTGGGCCGCGATGCTGTGGACCCGATCGCGGCTCCCTACAGCAGCCGCACCGTGACCTTCGCCTTGCCTTTATGGTCGCCGTAGAACCATCCGCAGGCCCAGGGCAGGCCGATGACGGCCTGGTTGACGTAGAGGAAGATCTCGCCGCTGCGATCGGCGGTGAAACGCGCCTTGTAGACCTGCGGGTCGGTGTTCGACACCGGCAGGGGGTCGAGGAAATACTCGTCGACCCCAGTTTCGCCGACCCGTGCGATCAGCCTGAACCATGGCCGGAACAGGATCCGCCGCAGGAAGATCGCGAAGTAGCCGCGCAACTGCTTTGTGCCTTCGATGGTCGAGGTCCGGTATCCGATCGGCGTCACCGCGCGTCCGGCGTCCTCCCAGGGCTCCGACATCGTGATCGCGATCTCGTACTTGAACCCGGTGCGGACCTTGAGACCGGTCGGCGCACAGATCGCGCCGGTGTCGAAGTCGGCGGCATCCTGCGGGATGCCCTTGTCGACGGCGACAAGCTTGTCCGTTGCAGTGCCCCTGCAGAATGCCCCCGTCGAATCGGCGAGATTGAACAGGAAGTGGCTGACCAGCGTCGCGCTGAACCAGACCAGCAGGGCTGTCAGTGCAAACGGCACGACATGCCGCTTTCCGACATTGAGGATCCACTGATAGATCGCGCAGGTGCGGAATCGATAGATCGCGTTGTGCACGAAGCCGGAGAGCGGCACAGGGCTCGCGCGGTTACGCCAGATGATCCGCATCCTGTCCCGGATCGTCGCGCTGAGCGAACTGCCTACACCCATCAGCACGATGACAGCGAGGATGCCGCCCGCGAACCATTCCGGGTTGCCGGCGTACCAATCGGTCCACCAATGAAAGGAATCGGGCAGGAACGATTGAACGAAGCGCACCAGCTCCGAGATCATCCTGACATAGGAGCTGAATTCGTGCTCCTTGTGCTGGTTATGGAACAGCCAGAACGCGGCCAGATGCAGCGACGCCGCCAGCGTGGCGAAGTAGGCGATCCGGCGCATCCAGACGTAGTTCCACAGCTTCTCCTGCGCGGCATAGCGCGCCGGTGCGCCCGCGGGCGTCTCAAACGTATTGGCGCCGAGCGGGGTGACCTGGCCGCTGCGCGAGACGACCACGTAGTTCGGCGGAAGTCCGATCGGGGCATAGGCATTGGCGCCGCTGTCGATCCGCTCGAACACGCTCTCGTGGATCTTCGGCATCGGCACGCTGACGCCGGCATAGGGATCGTTGCAGAGGTCGGCGACCTTGCGTGGACCGTACCGGTAGTACGCGCCGAGGCCCGCCCGCGAATCGTAGAGCCGGCCATCCTTGTCTTCGGAGGACTTGATTGACTTGATCGCGTCAGGGTCGGCGATCGGTGCGCTCTTGAATGCGAGGCCGCGCTTGACGGCTTCGTCGACCAGCCAGGCCAGCGGCACGAAGGCGACGGCGTCGTCCGGATAGCCGCCGCCGACATTGGCGTGCATTCCGACGAACCAGACCTGGACGAGGCGCTCGCCATCGATGCTGGTCGGCACCGCGGGTGGAGGCTGTTCCGGCTCTTGCTCGGTCCAGAGCACCGGATGAAAGGTCGTGCGCTCGTCGTCGAGCGCAAGCGCGTGTCGCGCGCATTTCACCTTCGGGCTGAGAATCCGGTTCGGCAGTTCGAGCGGCCACACCCAGTTGGAGATGCCGCGCGTCATCTCGTCGATCGGCAGGCCATAGGCCGCGACGGTGTCCCAGATGCCGATGAACTCGATCGCCGGCACCGGCTTCCGCGCGATCCTTGCATACGGCTTGTTGCCTCGAAGCCGATCCCACAGCGGCACAAGAACATAGTCGCGCAGCGCGCGGAACAGCACCTCGATGCGCCAGATCGAGTGGTAGCCCTCGGCCCGGTATGCGCGATAGGCCTTCACCGCGCCGTCGTGCAGCTCGGATTCGGTGTCCGCGACGATCAGGCCCTGATCCAGGATGAGTGCGGCGAGCGTGCGCACGGTGAATGCGCCGCGGCTGAATCCGAACAGGTAGACCTTCGAATCGTTCTCGTGGTCGTAGTTCCGGCAGATGAACTTGTAGGCGTCGAGGATGTTGCGCTTGAGGCCGTAGCCGAAGGCGCCGCCGAGGATGGCCAGCGGAATGAATTTCGACGTGCCGACGCCGTCATCATACTTGGCGGCCTGCGTATTGCCCTGCAAATCCAGCGACTGAAATATCCGCCAGACGTTGGTGCGCCAGACGCTGGAAGCGGCGTTGCCGGTGCCATCGGACAGAATAATGATCTTCGGACTCGGCATTGAAAGACGCTCGCTGAAACGAATGAAGCGGGTGGCGCAGCGTAGCAGGGACGGGATCGTTTGCTACCTTTGATCGCTCTTTAAACATTCCATGCCGCGATAGGTGTGAACTGGCGCACAAAGCGTCACGTGGTCGCGGCCATGTGAGAGGCGACGGCTTTCGCGTTGCTGCGAAAAGGCCTAGCCTGATAGCGGCGCAATTCATTGATGAGGCACAGCGATGCGCAGCCACGTCAGAAAATTTGCCCATGTCCTTGAGCGCTTCGGTCTTGCTTTGGCGGGAGCTGCAAGCGGTCTGTTTGTCGCCATCCATGTCGGCTCGAGCGTCTCGGCGCTGACCTCGCAGGCGTTCCTGCTCGTCATGATGCTGGGCGGCGCGATCGGCTTCTATCTCGGCATCGATACGCCGCCCAAGCTGTTCCACCCGAAGGATTCGGCGTCGATGCGCAAGATCGACGCGGCGGAGCTGCTCGGCGCGATCGGGACCTTCCTCGCGACGATGGTTGCGTTCTTCTCGGTTGGCGTCGTCGTGCTGCGCAGCGAGCCGGACATCGGCTGGACCGCGGCCATCATGGCGGGCTGGGTGCTCGGCGTTGCCATGCAGATCGTCGGCGGTACGATCGCGCGGGCGCGCGCTTGAAGCGTCGGAGTGGCGTTGGACGAGCTGGTTTGCTGGCTCGGGATCGGTCGTGTTGCAGGGGGGATGGTCTGAACGCAAGTCCTGTGTCGGCCGTCACCCGCTATGCCGGGACACCGCAAAGGCCTACGCCAAGCCGGATCAGCCGCTACTCCGTCTCCCTCATCGGTTCGCGACCTTGGCGGGGTCCTTGACCGTCTTGAACGTCTCCTGCTCGACGCTGTAGAGCTCGCCGCCGCCCTTCTCGACCTTGCGAATGTAGATGTCGTGGACGACCTCGCGCGTCTTCGGGTCGATCGACATCGGGCCGCGCGGGCTTTCCCAGGCCATGCCCTTCATGGCTTCGACCAACGCATCGCCGTTGGTCTTGCCGGCGGTCACCTTCAGCGCCTCGTATATCAGATGCATGCCGTCATAGGCGCTGACGCTGATGAAGTTCGGTCGAACATTCGCGTTGGCCTTGCGGAATGCCGCGACATAGTCGCGGTTCAGGTCGGATGGATGCGCGGCGGAATAGAACCCCGCCGTGATCATGCCGATCATCGCATCGCTCATGCCCGGCAGGTCCTCATCGTCGGCGATGTCGCCGGGGCCGATCAGCTTGATCCCGCTCTTGTCGAGCCCGCGCTCGACAAACTGCTTGGCCAGGATACCGGCCTGGCTTGTCGGGACAAAAATGAACAGGGTGTCGGGATTGCCATCCCGCGCGCGCTGCAGGAACGGCGCGAAATCGGGGTTGGCCAGCGGCACTTTCAGCGCTTCGACGATCGTTCCACCGGCCGCGGTGAAGCTCGCCGAAAATACGCCGGCGGCTTCGCGCCCGGGTGCCCAGTCGGACGCGATGATGGTGGCCCGCTTCGATCCGTTCCTCGCCGCCCAATTCGCCAGCACGCTGGCCTGCTGCGCGTGCGTCCAACTGGAGCGCACGAAGTAAGGCGACCGTTCGGTCACGATCGAGGTGCCCGACACCATGACGACGGTTGCCGTCTTGCTCTCATTGGCCAGCGGCGCGAGCGCCAGCACGCTCGGCGTCAGCCCGCCGCCGAGGATCGCGACCTCGTCGTTGACGATCAGCTCCTGCGCAATGCGCTTGGCGTTGTCGGGCACGCTGGCATCGTCCCGGACGATCAATTCGACCTTGCGGCCGGCGACCATGTCGCCGTGCTGTGCCATGTAGAGCCGCGCCCCGGCGACCGCCTGTTTGCCGACCGGCCCCAGGACGCCGGTCAACGGCATCACCAGCCCGACCCTTACGACGTCCTGCGCCTGGGCGTGTCCCGGTCGCACCGCCGCAAGCGCCAGAACAGCCCCGACCAACACGGCAAACCGGGTGCTCGACATGGCCAACCTCCCGCGAGCCCGGAGATGATGCCGGGCCGGTTCGCGACTATCGGCTTCGCGCCAGGGAAGTCCTGATGAAGAAGTGACAGAACGGCGAATTTCCTGCTAAATTTTCCCGATTGGTGCCGTCTGTGGGCATGGAGTGACCTCTATGGACCCGGCGACTGATTCCGTTTTGATATTTGATTCCTTTGAGCTTGATCTCGCCCGCGGCGTAGCCCGCGTGGATGGCGTCGATCTCGATCTCAGGCCGAAATCATTCGCGGTGCTCGGCTATCTTGCCGGCAATGCCGGGCGGCTGGCATCCAAGCAGGACCTGCACGAGGCCGTCTGGGGTAACGTCGCGGTTTCCGACGACTCGCTCGTCCAGTGCATCCGCGAGCTGCGCCTGAAGCTGCGCGATGATGACCACAGTATCATCAAGACGGTGTCTCGCCGCGGCTATCGCCTCGATGCCAGGCCGGTGCCGCCGCCGCACGATCATGGATCGCAGAACGCCTCGCGCCAAATGTCCGCTCCACGCGGCATCGCAGCACGCTTGGCCGCGCTTCCCCGAAGGTCGCTGGTCGCCGGCCTGTCGGTGATGGCCTTCGCATCACTCGCATCCGCGCCGCCGATTGCCGCCGGGATGAGGCATCCTCTGGCCGAATTGGCGCACTGGTTTGTGCCGGAGGACCACGGCATCGTGCCGGAGCAGGATGTCGAGCGGATCACCGCGCTGGCCGCCGAGAAGCAGCTGCCGCTTCCCGCCTATCGCGTTCGCGCGCCGGCAAGTGACGTGCCGGACAATGTCCGCCGCTTTCTCGGCGTGTGGGTGAGCGACCAGGGATGGATCAATTCGCACCGCCAATTCATGATGATCGTCACCAATGTCGATCGGGACGGTGTCGCGACCGGCTATCTCGTGAACGGCCCGGCGATGCCGCACAGCCGGGTACCCGGGCCCGGCTTTTCCGGCGGCTTCACCGGTTATGTCCTCGACGACGTCTTGCGCTATGACGGCAATACCGGACTGCATTCCGCCTCCATCACCGCGGATGGACGTATCGAGTTCAAGCTCGTCTTCCGCGAGGGAGGCACCAGTGTCGTGTTCCTCGAACCGCTCTGGACCCTTGCTCACCCAGGCCGCGTTGCCCGCAGTCAAACCTGATCGAGGCGCACCCGGTGTGATTACGTGCGCCGCGAAACACCGAGCCCCGCCAGATGCGTGTCGACGAACTGCGCGAGCCGCTCGCGCAGCATCTCGGGCGGGACCGCGACCATGCGCTCCTCGAGGCCGAGCGAGATGATGCCGTGGACCGCGGAGAACATCATCCGCGACAGCAGCGCGACGTCGCCGGGATCACGATCGGGCAACAGGCGGAGCAGCGGCGTCTGCATCAGCGCGAACGCGTCCATCACCATCGTGAGGATGTCTTCCGGAAATGGCCGGTCGTCCTCCATCCGGTGCTCGAACAGCGAGCGCAGCAGATTGGCGTGCTCGGTGGCGAAGCCGAGATAGGCGTCGGCAAGTCCGTGCAGCTGGCGCAGGGGATCGTCGGCCGGGACCGCCTTGAGCCGCGTGGTCAGGGCGTGAACGGTCTCCCGGTTCACGGTCAGGATCAACCCGTCGAAGTCGCCGAACTCATTATAGACACTGCCGATGGAGCACCCGGCGGCCTCGGCGACATCGCGAACCTTGAGTGATTTCAATCCCTTAGTTGAGATTGACCGGCGCGCGATCTCCATCAGCAGGGCTCGCCGCTGAAGTTTTTTTTGGTCTCGTCGCGATTCTTCTTGAACAATGTTCATTTTCATACTACTAATTTGAGCGTTGCTCAAGTTGGCATAGGAGGCCACTCAGATGCAGACCCTAGCACTTCAATTGACCACCACCCTTGTCGATGACGCGATCGAGCTCGTGAAGGGCTTCGGCCGCGCCGTCCTCACTCTGGCGACCGCGCCGATCGAGCGGATCGCCCGCGCCTGCGACGTCGCAGGCGTCCTGGAGCAGCGGCGCGCGGATCGGCGCGCGCCGCGCCAAGCGGCTGCGAGCGGAGGCCGCTGCAAGCCGCGCAACTGTCGATGGTCGCCGTTCGGCGGCTTGAGTGAACTGACCTGAAGCACGCGGGCCGCAATTGTCGGCGAAACCTCAACAAAGCGCTCACCATGTCCTCCGCGAGCCGGTCCGGCGTCGATCAACCCCAGGTCTGGATAAGGTCTCGTACATCTCTGGCGGGCAATGTCGCGACCTCCCGGTGCGCCGGATTTTGCGCGCCTTCGAACCGATACGTTGCGGAAAAGACTAAAGGCTGCGGCATCCCCGTCATTTTCTCCACGCTCACCATTCTCCGCCACCCGAACTCGCAGACCTGCCAGCGCCGTGCGCGCTAACCCAAGGAACCGGTCATGATCAAGGAATTGATGACGTCCCGCCGCTTCGCGCCGCTGTTCTGGTCGCAGTTCTGCTCGGCGTTGAACGACAACGTGCTGAAGAACGCGCTCGTCATCATGCTGCTCTATGGCGTCGCCAACGAGCAGGGGCCGGCGCTGGTTCAGCTCGCGGGGGCGGTGTTCATCGCTCCGTTCTTCGTGCTCTCGGCGCTCGGCGGCGAGCTCGCCGACCGCTACATCAAGTCCGTCGTCGCCCGCCGGCTGAAGTTCTTCGAGATCTTCGCCGCGGCCTTTGCCGCCGCCGGTTTCTTCACCCATTCGATCCCGCTGCTGTTCATCGCGCTGGCGCTGTTCGGCATCGTCGCCGCGCTGTTCGGCCCGGTGAAATATGCCGTTCTGCCCGACCAGCTGTCGGTGTCCGAACTCGCGACCGGCAATGCGCTGGTCGAGGGCGCAACCTTCATGGCGATCCTGATCGGCACCATCGCGGGCGGCATGTTCGTCGCCGGCGCCAGCCACATGGGCTGGATCTGCGCTGCCGTGGTCGGTCTGTCGGTGCTGTCCTGGGCATTTGCGTCGCGCATCCCGGTGACCCAGCCGTCCGCGCCCGATCTGCCGATCACCAAAAATCCCTGGACCTCGACCGTGCGCCTGTTGAAGTCGCTCTATGCCGAGCCGCGGCTGTGGGACGGCATGGTGATCGTGTCCTGGTTCTGGATGGTCGGCGCGATCGTGCTGTCGCTGCTGCCTGCGCTGATCAAGGAAGGCGTCGGCGGCACCGAGGGCGTGGTCACGCTGTGCCTCGCCGTGTTCGCGATCGGCATTGCCGCCGGCTCGCTGTTCGCCGCGCAGCTCAGCCACGTTCGCCCGAACCTCGCGCTGGTGCCGATCGGCGCCATCGTGATGGGCGTGATCGGGCTCGACCTCGCCTGGGCGATCGCCACCACCTCGCTCGGCAAGGACGTCACCGCGGCCGCGTTCGCGAGCTCGTTCGGCGGCTTCCGCATGCTGGCCGACTTCTTTCTGTTCGCCTTCGGCGGCGGCCTGTTCGTGGTGCCGTCGTTTGCCGCCGTGCAGGCCTGGACCGCGCCGTCCGAGCGCGCCCGCATCATCGCCGCCGGCAACATCCTGCAGGCCGGCTTCATGGTCGCCGGCGCGGTGTTCGTCGGCGCGCTGCAGGCTGTCGGCCTGCCGATCGCCTGGATCTTCTTCGGCCTCGCCGTCGCGAGCTTCGGCACCGTCTGGTTCGTGCTGACCAAGTGGGGCAAGGAGGGCGTGCGCGACTTCGGTGCGCTGCTGTTCCGGGCGCTGTTCCGCCTCGAGGTGCGCGGCATGGAAAACCTGCCGCCCGAAGGCACGCGGATGCTGATTGCGCCCAACCATGTCAGCCTGGTCGACGGCCCGCTGCTACACGCCATGCTGCCGATCGACGCGAGCTTCGCGGTCGATACCGGCATCGCCAAGGCGTGGTGGGCCAAGCCGTTCCTGAAGATGATCAAGCACTACACGATGGATCCGTCGAAGCCGCTGGCGGCGCGCGACCTGATCAAGCTGGTCGCCGCCGGCGAGCCGGTGGTGATCTTCCCGGAAGGGCGCATCACGGTCTCGGGGTCGCTGATGAAGGTCTATGACGGCACCGCGATGATCGCCGACAAGGCCGATGCGGTGGTCGTCCCGGTCCGCATCGAGGGCGCGCAGCGTTCGCACCTCAGCTATCTCAAGAATGGCGAGATCAAGCGCTCCTGGTTCCCCAAGGTGACGATCTCGATCCTGCCGCCGGTGAAGCTGCCGGTCGACGAATCGCTGCGAGGCAAGGCGCGCCGAAACGCGGCCGGCGCCGCGCTGCAGGACGTCATGATCAACGCCATGGTCCAGAACGCGATGCTCGACCATACGCTGTTCGAGGGCCTCGGCCACGCCTATCGCGACCGCGACACCGGCAAGCCGATCATCGAGGACGCGCTCGGCACCAAGCTGACCTATCGCAAGCTGATCCTCGGCGCCCAGGTGTTGAGCCGCAAGCTCGAGCAGGGCACCGCGGTCGGCGAGAATGTCGGCGTGCTGCTGCCGAACTCGGCCGGCGTCGCCGTGGTGTTCATGGCGCTGCAGACCATCGGCCGGGTGCCGGCGATGCTCAACTTCTCGGCAGGTCCAGTCAACGTGCTGGCCGCGATGAAGGCGGCGCAGGTCAAGACCGTGCTGACGTCGCAGGCCTTCATCGAGAAGGGCAAGCTCGACAAGCTGATCGCGGCGCTCGCCGGCCAGGCGCGCGTCGTCTATCTCGAGGATGTCAGGGCCGGCATCGGCCTCGCCGACAAGATCGCGGGCTTCCGCGCCGGCATCACGCCGCGCGTCGCCCGCAAGGCCAACGATCCCGCGGTCATCCTGTTCACCTCGGGCTCGGAGGGCACGCCGAAGGGTGTCGTGCTGTCTCATCGCAACATCCTCGCCAACGCGGCGCAGGCGCTGGCGCGGGTCGATGCCAATGCCAACGACAAGGTGTTCAACGTGCTGCCGGTGTTCCACTCGTTCGGTTTGACCGGCGGCATGATGATGCCGATCCTCGGCGGCATTCCGATCTTCATGTATCCGTCGCCGCTGCACTACCGGATCGTGCCAGAGCTGATCTACCAGACCGGTGCGACGATCCTGTTCGGCACCGACACCTTCCTCACCGGCTACGCCCGCTCGGCGCATGCCTATGACTTCCGCACGCTGCGGCTCGTCATTGCCGGTGCGGAGGCGGTGAAGGAGCGCACACGGCAGATCTACATGGAGCGCTACGGCATCCGGATCCTCGAGGGCTACGGCGTCACCGAGACCGCGCCGGTGCTGGCGATGAACACGCCGATGGCCAACCGTCAGGGCACCGTCGGCCGGATCTCGCCGCTGATGCAGTACCGTCTCGATCCGGTCCCCGGCATCGAGGAAGGCGGCCGGCTGTCGGTGAAGGGCCCGAACGTCATGCTCGGCTATCTCCGTGCCGAGAATCCCGGCGTGCTCGAGCCGCTGCCCGAGGGCTGGCACGACACCGGCGACATCGTCACGGTCGACGCGCAGGGCTTCATCGCGATCAAGGGCCGTGCCAAGCGCTTTGCCAAGATCGCCGGCGAGATGGTCTCATTGTCAGCGGTGGAGGCGATCGCGGCTGCGATCTGGCCGCAGGCCATGTCGGTTGCGGTCACGCTGCCGGATCAGCGCAAGGGCGAACGCATCGTGCTGCTCACCACGCAGAAGGACGCCGACCGCGCCGCGATGCAGCGCCAGGCCAAGAGCGTCGGCGCCTCCGAACTCGCGGTGCCGGCCGATATCCGCGTCGTCGACAAGGTGCCGCTGCTCGGCACCGGCAAGACCGACTATGTCGGCGCCACTGCATTGGCCAAGGAAATAGCAGCGGAACTCGCTGCGGCGCCCGCACCGCAGGCCGAGCCCGCCGGCGATGAGGGCGAGGCCGAGCCGGCGCGGCTGGCGCAACACGTCGCATGAGTCTTGGCATGATGGTTGTGCTTTTCGGGAGCATGTTGTCAGATAGACGACAACTGCTCCCGAGAAAGCACGATCATGCTGGACAAACTGAACCCGGCTACGGAGGACGCGCCTGAACTTGCCGCCGAGCGATGGATCGGCGCGCTGGATGCGGCGCTCGCGAGCCGCTCCACCGAGGCTCTATCCGCATTGTTTGCGCCGGAGAGCCACTGGCGCAATATCTTCGGCATCTCCTGGCAGTTTGCGACCTTCAGCGGGCGGCAGCGCGTCGTCGCCGAGCTGCTGGCGCGCGCTGAAGCGGTCGGCGCGCGCGGATTTCGTCTCGATGACCGTGCCTTGATACCGCGGCGGGCCGTGGTGGCCGGACGCGAGACGATCGAGGCGGTCTTCACCTTCGACACGTCGAATGGTCCCGGCACCGGCGCGGTCCGCCTGCTGCATGAGAGGAGCGGAAATTCCGTGGCGTGGACGTTCTCCACGATGCTCGACTTCAACCGCATCTGCGAGGCGCGCGCCGATCGCGCCTCCGAGCAATCCCACGCGCGCGATTTCGCCGCACCCGACTGGCTGGAGCAGCGGCAGGTCTCGCGCGCCTATGCCGACCGCGAGCCTGACGTGCTTGTTGTCGGCGGCGGCCATGCCGGCATCGCGGCCGCGGTCGAGTGCAAGCGGATCGGGCTCGATGCCCTGATCGTCGATCGCGAGCGGCGCATCGGCGACAATTGGCGGCTGCGCTATCGCGGCCTCAAGCTGCACAACAAGACGCCGGTCAATCTGTTCCGCTACCTGCCGTTCCCGCCGAGCTTCCCGGACTACATCCCGAAGGACAAGATCGCGAACTGGCTGGAAAGCTATGTCGACATCATGGAGCTCGACTTCTGGACCGAGACCTCGTTCGAAGGCGCGCGCTATGACGACACGACGCAGCGCTGGACGGTGGCATTGCAGCGGAGCGATGGCCCGCGCACGCTGCATCCGAAGCACATCGTGCTCGCGACCAGCGTCAGCGGTACGCCGAACATTCCCCGGATCGACGGCATCGGGAATTTCGAGGGGAAGGTGCTGCACTCCAGCGCGTTCGCGGCCGGGCGCGAATGGGCCGGGCGCTCGGTCGTGGTGTTCGGCACCGGCACCAGCGCGCATGACATCTGCCAGGAGCTGCACGCCGCCGCTGCCGACGTCACCATGGTCCAGCGCAGCCCGACCATGGTGGTCAATGTCGAGCCGGCGCAGCTCTACGACAAGACCTATCTCGGCGACGGCCCGCCGATCGAGGTGCGCGATATCCTCAATTCCGGCGTGCCGCTGCCGGTGATGAAGATCGCGCACAGGAGCATCACCGACGAGGTGAAGCGGCTCGATGCGCCCTTGCTGTCGCGGCTGGAGCGCGCCGGCTTCCGGCTCGAGTTCGGCGAGGACGGCACCGGCTGGCCGCTGAAATTCCGCTCCCGGGGCGGCGGCTACTACTTCAATGTCGGCTGCTCCGAACTGATCGCCGACGGCAGGATCCGCCTGATCCAGGCCGCCGACATCGCCGATATCACCGCCACGGGCCTTGCGCTGAAGGACGGCACCTCGCTCGCCGCCGAGCTGTTCGTGCTCGCCACCGGCTACAAGGGCCCGGACCATCTGGTCGGCAGGCTGTTCGGCGAGGACGTCGCCGAGCGCGTCGGCCGCGTCTGGGGCTTTGACGATGCGACGCAGGAGCTGCGCAACATGTGGACGCGCACGCCGCAGCCCGGCCTCTGGTTCGCCGGCGGCGCGTTCTCGCAGGCCCGCATCTACAGCCGCTTCATCGCGCTGCAGATATCCGCGATCGAGGCCGGCGCGCTTTCCAAGCAACTCACCTGAACTCTACGCAATCACACTGAAGGACTCCCATGCCGCTTCCGCTCGATCCCGTCATTGAGAAGATCATTCCGCTGCTGCCGCTGCGCGATCCCGAAACCATGACGCCGCAGAGCTGCCGCGATTCGCTGCGCGCGCTGGCGGAGGCGCGCAAGGCGGTGCCGCCGCCGCCGGTCGACGTGGCACGCGATATCGAAGTGCAGGGCGCCGCCGGCAAGCTCGGCGCGCGGCTCTATCGGAGCGGCCGCGGCACCGCGCCGACCGTGATCTTCTTCCACGGCGGCGGCTGGGTCGCCGGCGATCTCGAGACGCATGATCGCCAGGCCCGCAACCTCGTCATCGACACCGGTGCTGTCGTGATCTCGGTCGATTACCGCCGTCCGCCTGAGACGCGCTTTCCCGGTGCATTCGAGGATGCGTTCGCCGCGATCCGCGACGTAGTCGCGCGCATCGACGAATTCGGCGGCGATCTTTCCCGCGTCGGTGTTGCCGGCGATTCCGCGGGCGGCAATCTCGCCGCCACCACCGCGCTGGCCTGCCGCGACGCCGGCATCAGGCTCGCCGGGCAGCTGCTGGTCTATCCCGTCGCCGATGTGGTCGGCAATTTCGCCGATCCGGGCGAGAACGCCAAATTTCCGTCGCGCGCCGAGAATGCGGACGGCTACTTCCTGACGCGGGCGACGATGCAGTGGTTCTGCGGGCACTATCTCGCCGACAAGGCTGATGGCGCCGACTGGCGCGTCTCGCCGCTGCGCGCGAAGAGCCTTGCCGGTGTCGCGCCCGCCGTCGTCACCACTGCCTGGTTCGACCCGCTGCGCGACGAGGGCCATGCCTACGCCAAGGCGTTGCAGGCGGCCGGCGTACCCGTGACCTATCATTCCGGGGAGGGGCTGATTCACGGCTATTTCGGCCTCGGTGATGCGTCGGAGGCCGCACGCGCCGAGGCGCAGCACGCGCGGGCGGATTTTCGGGTGTTGCTGGAGCGGGGAGTCTGATTCCTCCCCGTCGTCCCGGCCTTTGTTGGCAAAGGGACTCTAACTTCCCCGTCGTCCCGGCGAAGGCCGGGACCCATAACCACAAATGTACAAGTGGTGGGACGCTGGGGCCGCAGCTCGCTGCTACAACGGGCTGCAGTGGTAATGGGTCCCGGCCTGCGCCGGGACGACGGAGTGGATGGCTTTGCGTTTACCCCCTCAATCATTCCCGATCGTGTCGCCGAACAGCTGCCAGGTCTCGCCGTTGAACTTCTGCAGCCGCATCGCTTCGACCGGGAAGTAGTCGGTCGGCGAGGTCTTCACCTTGATGCCGGGCAGGAACATCGGCAGCGCGATGTCGAGGGTGGCGGCCTGCTTCATGATGTTCTCATGGGTGAGGTCGTCGCCGCATTGCTTCAGCACCTGCACCGTCGCCTCCGCCACCACATAGCCGTAGACGATCAGCTGGTCCTGCAGATTGCCGTCCGGAAAATACTTCTTCATGAAGTCCTGCCAGGCGATCACGTCCGGGTCCGCCTTCCACTGCGGATCGTTCGGATCCTTCAGCGAGTAGGACGAGATGATGTCCCTGGAGTATTCGAAGCCGGCGGGCTTCAGCACCGAGGACACCGAGGTCGAGGTCGCCGCGAGGAAGAACAGGTCCGGCTTCCAGCCGATCTCGCCGATCTTCTTGATCGCCTGCGCCGCCTGCTTGGGGATGGCGTGCATGAACAGCACGTTGGCGCCGGATGATTTCAGCTTCACGATCTGGCTGTCGACCGTCGGATCGGTCGATTCATAGGTCGTCTCCGCCACCACCATCTTCGCGGTATTTTCCGGCCCAAGCCCTTTCTTGAAGCCGTTGCCGTAGTCCTTGCCGGCGTCGTCGTTCTGGTAGAACAGCGCGATCTTCGCGTCCGGCTTGTTGGTCAGCACATACTTGGCGTAGACTGCGGTCTCGGCCTGGTAGGACGGCTGGAAGCCGATCGTCCATGGATAATGCGCGTAATCGCCCCACAGCGTGGCGCCGGCGCCGACGAACAGTTGCGGCACCTTCTTGTCGTTGAGGTATTTGCGCACGGCCAGGCCCGTCGGCGTGCCCAGCGGATTGAGGATCGCGGCGACCTCCTCCTGCTCCACCAGCTTGCGGGTCTGCTCCACGGTCTTCGGCGGCGAGTAGCCGTCGTCGAGCGTGATCAGGTTGATCTTGCGTCCATTTACGCCGCCCTGGTCGTTGACCATCCTGAAGTACGCGGCCTGCGTCTTCGCGATCACGCTGTAGGCCGACGCCGCGCCGGAGAATGGCGAGGTCTGTCCGAGCTTGATCTCGGTGTCGCTGGCGCCCGTGCCATACTTCTTCTCTGCGGCGTGAACCTGCGTCGCGAGCGCAAGCGCGACGGCTGCCGTGACGGCCTTCCAGATCATCGTGAGCCTCCCTGTGGCTTTTTTGTTTTGTTCGCGAGGGAGAGCTTACGCAGGTCGAGGGAGGTGGGCTTGCGACGAGACGCCGGGGCAGGGATGCGAAAATGCGGCGGGGGTGATTATTACCGTCGTCCCGGCGAAGGCCGGGACCCATTACTACGAGTATTTGCCGTTAAGCGGAATGTCGCCCCAGCGCTCTAACCAATAAACAGCTGGGGTAATGGGTCCCGGCTTTCGCCGGGACGACGACAACGAGAAAGCGGAGTCCTTAGCGCACCCGCACGCTGCCGGTGGTCACCGGATCAGTCGGCAGCACGGTAGCGCCGGCTCTGCTGGCGGCGGCGGAGGTGATCATGCCGGGCTCGGCCGCGGCCTGCACATTGCGGGGCGGGTTGAATTCGAGGATGACGAGGGCGGCTGTCGCGAGCACCGCCACGGCGGCGGTTGCAATCGCAGGCACCAGTCTTCCGCGCGGATCGGCTGCGCGAACTTGCATCGAGCAATTCCTTTATCGGGGTCGTTCTTTGGACGTGACATAGGAACGGCCAGGCTTCTTCCCAAGAGTGCGGCGCACATGCCTCACAATCAGTTGTGCTGGCCGTGATGTCCCTCACGGTCTTCGAGACGATGCGGCGTACCGCGTCGAATCGCATTCGTGTCGGACGGCTTGTTTGCACACTAACATCTGGAAGAGATCGTGGCGTTTTGCATGCGCCTCATGCGCTCGTGATGATGTGCAGTGATGTTGTGATTAACGGCGGAGCGAGCGGCCCGCTTTGCCTTTATTTATAGGGTTTCTTTGCTGGTCGGGGCCCGTGCGTTAAGCGTTTCTTCACGCACTCTCGATGCATCAAGCGGAAGATTCGTGTGATGTGCGCGTGATGGAAGATATGACATCGCTGTCATTGGCAGCAGCTGTCAGCGGAGTGTCGTAATCATCAGCGACGCCTGTCATTGCGAGTCGCGAAGCGACGAAGCAATCCATCTCTCCTCACGCGACGCGATGGACGATTTTACTTCACGCGTCATTGCGCAAAGAAGATTTCATTCGCTACTCACCCGCGCGCACGCGCGTCGGTCGGATCGATACACCTGCCGGACATCAGGAGAGGGTGTGTGCTCGCATTCTCGCGTCGCGATCGGTCCGAGTTTTGCGGCAGCTTGATCCCCGCTTGTCGGCAGAGGGCGCAGGGAACGCCGGGTGCCAGCACGCTCCCATGGGTCCCGAGCTCAGGGTGAACTCAGACGCGGTTGCTGCGATGTATCGGCTCCCTGCGATTGCCTCGACAACCTCTCCAAGCACTGCACCATCGCAAATTGAAATGTTCGCGCTCTTGGATGATTCCACGAGGGATGCCCTGAGAGGTGAAAGAGACGATCTTCACAAAACAAAAACGGCCGGGTCATCTGACCCGGCCGTTCAAAACTCTCTCCGCGAATTCCGCGTTCGCGTCGCGCTCAGCTCGCCTGCTTCACCGGCGCCGGCTTGCCGACCTTCTTCTCGATCGCGCGCTTCAGTTCGAGGGCGCGGGGCGAGAGCACGTCGGCCTTGGCCTTGAGCAAATAGGCGTCGAGGCCGCCATTGTGGTCGACGCTCTTCAGCGCATTGGTCGAGACGCGCAGGCGCACGTTGCGGCCGAGCGCTTCGGAGATGAAGGTGATGTTGGCCAGGTTCGGCAGGAAACGCCGCTTGGTCTTGATGTTCGAGTGGCTCACCTTGTGGCCCGTCTGGGGGCCCTTGGCCGTCAGTTCGCAGCGCCGGGACATCTTACAAAATCCTTATTGCATCCCCGCCGCTCGAAGGGCGTGCAATCACACGGCCCGCGCGGGGGTTTTGAATTCGCGTCCATTTTCCAGGAACCGCGGGTGTATAGGGGGAGAATACCCGAGCGTCAAGATTATATCGCCGCATGCGGGGCACCGGAAATGCCGGTTCATAAGGTCTTCCAGCCACTTAACGGCGGATATGGCAACCATATAAAGGGCGTATTCGGCTGCAAGTCTAGGTTCCATACAAGATGCGCCTTGTTGTCCGGCCGAATTGAACGCCGAAATGGACAACGGATAGAGCGCCGATAGCAGGACCGTCAGGTAGGTTAAGTGACCACCGCCATTGCCATTTTGCCCCCGCTCGGCCGGCTGCTCGGTCTGTGCGCGGGCGCATTGCTGCTGTTCTGCGCCGAGCGTGCGAGCGCGCAGGGGCGGCTCGACGCCCAGTATGAGGCGACGCTCGCCGGTATCCCGGTCGGCAAGGGCAGCTGGACCATCGAAATCGGCGACGACAGCTTCTCGGCCTCGGCCCAGGGCGGCACCGCGGGCCTCCTGAAGGCGTTTTCCGGCGGCTCCGGCGCGGGCGCCTCGCAGGGCCGCGTCGTCAATGGCACGCTGGCCGCTACCTCCTACACCGCGACCACCACCACCTCGAAGAAGTCGGAGACGATCCGGATGGTGCTGGCGAATGGCGGCATCAAGGAATCCGCGATCGAGCCGGAGCCGCCGGTCGATCCCGACCGCCTGCCGGTGACCGACGCGCAGAAGAAGAACGTGTTCGATCCGATGACCGGCTCGTTCCTGCGCGCGCCCGGCAATGCCGAATTGATGAGCCCGGATATCTGCCGCAGCGGCGCCGGCATCTTCGACGGCCGCATGCGCTACGACCTCAAGCTTGATTTCAAGCGGGTCGAGATCGTCAAGGCCGAGCGCGGCTATCACGGCCCGGCGCTGGTCTGCGCGCTCTATTTCGTGCCGATCTCGGGCTACATCCCGGATCGCCCCGTGATCAAATACCTCGCCGCCCAGCGCAACATCGAGATCGCTTTCGTGCCGATCGCCGGCACGCGCCTGCTGGTGCCGTTCCGCATGACGATCCCGACCCCGCTCGGCCAGGCCATGCTGGAAGCCACCTCGTTCGTCACCACAGCCGCGCCGCCGCGCGTGGCGAAGACGCAGTAAATCGCGCCGTCATTCCGGGGCGATGCGGAAGCATCGAACCCGGAATCTCGAGATTCCGGGTTCGCGCGGCGCGCGCCCCGGAATGACGGGGCACTCAGCGCGCGGGGGCATGCAGCGAACGTCACCCGAATCCAGTTGACTCTTGCCGGCTTCTGATTCGACTCGGACGCCCCTGGAACTTAAGGAATTCAGTCCGCATATCCTGTGCTTGTGGAGCCCTCTCAAACTTGATCTAGTGCCGCCGCCGTCAGCCTACCCGAGATGTTGCGGTGAACGTTTCGGGTCCCAAATCGAGTCAGCGATTCGGCCGCGATTCGTTCTAGAGTCGTTCCAGAGCTTAAGGTGGGCGCGGAAAGCGTCGCATTGTGAGACAGGTTTTGTGAAACACGCTGCCAATCCGAAACACACTGCCAAACCGTCACCCCCGCGCAACGGCTCCGCCGTTGTCGCTGGAGGAGGCCGCGCAGCGGCCGTCTCGAAGGGCGACAGCTCCGCTCGGTCCGCGAGAGGAAAGTCAGATCAACACGCGCGGATAAATCTCGGCCGTGCATCCTTCGAGGCGCGCTACGCGCTCCTCCAGTACAACGGCTAAGCGGCTGTTGTACTAGGGATGACGGGTTGAGCGTTTCGCCAACAAATTCAAGAAACACCTGCAAAATATGGCTTTCTCAACTTCGTTCGGAAATGACCGCGTGCCCGGTGCAGGCGTCACCGCGGTGCTCGGGCCCACCAACACCGGCAAGACGCATCTGGCCATCGAGCGCATGCTGGCGCATTCGTCCGGCCTGATCGGGCTGCCGTTGCGGCTCCTGGCGCGCGAGGTCTACAACAAGATCGCGGACCGCGCCGGTGTCGATAACGTCGCGCTGGTCACCGGCGAGGAGAAGATCAAGCCGAAGGCGCCGCGCTTCTGGGTCTCCACCGTGGAGGCGATGCCGCGCGATCTCGATGTGTCGTTTCTCGCGGTCGACGAGATCCAGATCGCGGCCGATCTCGAGCGCGGGCATGTGTTCACCGATCGCATCCTCAACCGCCGCGGCCGAGACGAGACACTGCTGCTGGGCGCGGCGACGATGCGGCCGATGATCGAGCGGCTGCTGCCGGGCGCCTCGATCATCACGCGGCCGAGGCTGTCGCAGCTCGAATTCGCCGGCGACCGCAAGATCACGCGGCAGCCGCGCAGAACAGCAATCGTCGCGTTCTCCGCCGACGAGGTCTACGCGATCGCCGAATTGATCCGCCGCCAGCATGGCGGCGCGGCCGTGGTGCTCGGCTCGCTGTCGCCCCGCACGCGCAATGCGCAGGTCGCGATGTTCCAGAACGGCGACGTCGATTATCTCGTCGCCACCGACGCGGTCGGCATGGGGCTCAATCTCGACGTCGACCACGTCGCCTTCGCCTCCGACCGCAAATATGACGGCTACCAGTTCCGCCGCCTGACGCCGGCCGAATTCGCGCAGATCGCGGGCCGCGCCGGGCGCGCGACGCGCAACGGCACCTTCGGCACCACCGGGCGGTGCGCGCCGTTCGAGCCGGAGCTCGTCAACGCGCTGCAGAACCACACCTTCGATGCCGTCAAGGTGCTGCAATGGCGCAACGCGAAGTTGGACTTCGCCTCGCTCGGCGCGTTGCAGGTGTCGCTGGCGCTGTCGCCCAATCATGAGGCACTGACGCGGGCCCCGGTGGCTGAGGATCTGCGCGTGCTCGAGCATGTCGCGCGCGACGCCGAGGTGCGCGATATGGCGCACGGGGCCAAGGCGGTCGAGCGGCTGTGGGAGGCCTGCCAGGTTCCGGACTACCGGAAGCTGTCGCCGGCCGCCCATGCCGAACTCGTGACCACGCTGTATGGCTTCCTGATGCAAAAGGGGCGTATCCCTGACGCATGGTTTGCCGCCCAGGTCGACCAGGCCAACCGGACCGACGGCGATATCGACACGCTATCGGGCCGGATCGCGCAGATCAGGACCTGGACCTTTGTTGCCAACCGGCCGGACTGGCTCTACGACCCGGACCACTGGCAGGGGATCGCGCGCGAGCTCGAAAATAAATTATCCGATGCGCTGCATGAACGGCTCACGGAGCGTTTCGTTGACAGGCGGACCAGTGTATTGATGCGCCGCCTGCGGGAGAACTCAGTTTTGAATACGGAAATTGGCAAGACCGGTGAAGTGATCGTGGAAGGCCACGTGATCGGCCGGCTCGATGGTTTCACCTTCGCACCTGATGCGGCCGAGGCCGGCAGCGACGCCAAGGCGCTGCAAGCCGCCGCCCAGCAGGTGCTGGCGCGCGAGATCGATGCACGCGCCGAGAAACTGGGCGCCGCCCCCGACGAGCAGTTCGTGCTGACCTCCGACGGCACCATCCGCTGGACCGGCGATGCGGTGGCCAAGCTGGTGGCCGCCGAGGACGCGCTGCATCCGCGCCTGCGCATCATCTCCGACGAGCGGCTGACCGGCGCCTCGCGCGAAGCGGTGCAGACCCGGCTCGACCTCTGGCTCAAGACGCATATCGAAAAGCTGCTCGGGCCGCTGTTCGAACTGTCCAAGGCCGAGGATCTGCAGGGCATCGCCCGCGGCATCGCCTTCCAGCTGGTCGAGGCGCTCGGCGTGCTCGAGCGCGCGAAGATCGCGGCCGAGATGAAGGATCTCGACCAGCCCTCGCGCGCGGCCCTGCGCAAATACGGCGTGCGGTTCGGCGCCTACCACATCTATTTCCCGCAGCTGTTGAAGCCCGCGGCGCGCTCGCTGGCCTCGCTGCTGTGGGCCGAGAAGCAGAGCAATGCCGACATGGCGGCATTGTCGAATGTGCAGCATCTCGCCTCCAGCGGCCGCACCTCGTTCCCGGTCGACAAGCAGTTAGCCCGCGATGCCTATCGCGTGCTCGGCTATCGCCAGTGCGGCGAGCGCGCGGTGCGCGTCGACATCCTGGAGCGGCTCGCCGACCTGATCCGCCCCGCTTTGGCCTGGCGCGAGACCTCGCCGGGCGAGAAGCCCGCGGGTGCGTTCGACGGCCGCGGCTTTGTCGTGACGCAGGCGATGACCTCGCTGACCGGCTCCGCCGGCGAGGATTTTGCCTCGATCCTGCGCGCGCTCGGCTACCGCATGGACCGCCGTCCGCCGCTGCCGCCGAAGCCCGTCGAGGCGGCGCCGGCCGAGGTCACGGACGCCGTGACCGGGACCACGGAGGCCGTCGCCGAGACCACGGAGGCCGCGGCCGAGGCCACCGAGACGGTCGCTGCCGAGACGCCGCCGGTCGAGTCGACGTCCGACGCCGCCGTGGATGCGCCGGTCGGTGCCACGGCCGAGGTTGTGGCCGACGCGCCGGAGGCCGCCACGGATCAGCCGGTGTCGGGCGATCCCGCACCGTCGGCCGCGCTGCTGCCCGATGTCGGCTTTGCCGAGGTAGTGCCCAGCGAAGCGACGCCGGTCGTCGTCGAGACCAAGCCCGAGCCGGTGGCAGAAGTTGCCGCGGCGCCCGCCGCTGTTGCCGAAGAACCCGCCGCCGAGGCGCCCGCTTCGGACGCGGTATCCGAGCCCGCACCTGCCGTGGAAGCCACTGCAGAGACGCCCTCCGAGACCGCCACTGAGGCGGCCGCGGAGACCGCGAGCGCTGAGGCAACATCGGCTGAAGCCGCTGTCGCCGCCGCGGAGACGCCGGCCGAGCCGCAGCTGGTCGAAGTCTGGCGTCCCGGTGGCCGTTCCGACGAGCGCCGTCCGCATCATCGCGGCCACGATCGCAACCGCGGCCGTCACCAGGGCAAGCCCGCCGAGGGAGCGCAGGCCGCTGAAGGCGGTGAGGGCGACAGCAAGCGCGAACAGCATCGCCGTCCGCGCCGTCACCAGGATTTCCGCGCGCCGCGTCCGGGCGCGCCCGCGGATCCGGCTGCGGCGCCCGCCGAGGGCGCGCAGGCCCGCGACAACAGGGACGACAAGGGCCAGCGCCGCGAGCGCTTCGAAGGCAAGGGTCGCGACCGCGACAATGAGCGTCGCCGTGACAACAAGTTCGGCGGCGACCGCAAGGGCGAGCGCGGCGATCGTGATCGCGGCGGCCGCGATTTCGGCAAGGGCGGCCGCGACAAGCGCGAGGGCGGTCCGTCGCATCGGCCCTACGCCTCGAGCGCGCCGCGCGACCGCGACCGGCCGATCGATCCGAATTCGCCATTCGCCAAGCTCGCTGCCCTGAAAGAGCAGCTCGCAGGCCGGAAGGAATAGTTCAACCCTTGGTTCAACGCTTGGTCTAGTTTGGATCGACAGCGCCTCGACAAATGGCTGTGGCATGCGCGCCTGGTGAAGGCCCGCACCAGCGCCGCTGAACTCGTCCTATCGGGGCATGTCCGGGTCAACGGCGCGCGCGAGAAATCGCCGGGCCATGCGGTGAAGGCGGGCGACGTCGTCACCGTCGCGCTCGACAACAGCGTCCGCGTGCTCAAGGTGATCGGCTTTGCCGAGCGGCGCGGCGATGCCAGCTCGGCGCGGGTGCTGTACGAGGATTTGCAGGCCGGCAATTTGCAAGCCGGTAAGGAGTAGTTATCTAGCGTCTGTTACTTCGACCGCGGAATGGGGCCGGGTTTCGCTCGCGACAAACGCATTGCGCTTGCGCGGGGGTGATGCTCCCAACAAACCGGCGGGCAGGGGCGTGAGAATACTGGCGTTTTTCGGAGCCGGCTTCCCTTGCGGGGGCGGTATTCCTGCGCTACGCAACCCCAGAAAAACTGGATCGTTTCGGAGTTTTGGATGACCTACGTCGTCACTGAAGCCTGCATCAAGTGCAAATATACCGACTGCGTCGAGGTCTGCCCCGTCGATTGCTTCTACGAGGGCGAGAACATGCTGGTCATCCATCCCGACGAATGCATCGATTGCGGCGTGTGCGAGCCGGAATGCCCGGCGGACGCCATCAAGCCGGACACCGAGCCGGGCCTGGAAAAGTGGCTCGAGGTCAACCGCGACTACGCCAAGAGCTGGCCGAACATCACCCAGAAGAAGGACTCGCCCGAGGACGCCAAGGAGTGGGAAGGCAAGGAAGGCAAGTTCGAGAAGTATTTTTCTCCGAATCCCGGCAGCGGCGACTGATTCGCCAGGGAATACCACGGTAAGGGCGGGCTTCGGTCCGCTGTGGCCCTCCGTTCGGCCGCCGATTTAACCCTAATGACGGACATATGACCTGAGCGGCCCCTGTTATGCCCGGAATCGGGCGTAAACCATTGATTTTTGCGGAAAATGTGCTATATCTGACACATTACAGGCCAAGAACCCCCTGCCATGCGTACCTTGTGGCTTCGAGGTTCCCGCAAACTCGAACAGGGGCGTGGCAGTTTCCGCGCGCAGGCTGTGTCACAGAAAACGCGTAAAAAGAGTGCTTCAAAGACGACGAAAAAAGCCGCTGTCGTTGCTCGCAGCGCAACCAAGGGCCGTGCCAAGGCGTCCGTGAAGGGGGCCAAGAAGGCGGCGGCTGCAAAGTCCTCAAAGAACAAAAGAAGCGTGATGCCAGAAAAGACTGCCAAGACTGCCGCGAAAGCGGCAGCTGCGAAGCCCGCTGCTGCCAAGGTCGCCCCCAAGCCTGCCGCGACCAAGACGGCTGCTGCGCCGAAGCCGGCCGCCCCGAAGGCTGCCGTCCCCGCCGCTGCTCCGAAGGCCGCCGCCAAGCCGGCCGCCCCGTCGCGTCCGGAAGAGAAGAAGGTCGTGACCCAGCGTCAGGGCTTCAAGGCCAACGAATTCGTGGTCTATCCCGCTCACGGCGTCGGCCAGATCCTGGCGATCGAGGAGCAGGAGATCGCGGGCGCCAAGCTCGAGCTGTTCGTGATCAATTTCATGAAGGACAAGATGACGCTGCGCGTCCCGACGGCGAAGGTCGCCAATGTCGGCATGCGCAAGCTGTCGGAGCCGGCGCTGGTCAAGAAGGCGCTGGAGACGCTGAAGGGCCGCGCCCGCGTCAAGCGCACCATGTGGTCGCGCCGTGCCCAGGAATACGAAGCGAAGATCAACTCGGGCGACATCGTCGCGATCGCCGAGGTTGTCCGCGACCTCTATCGTTCGGAATCGCAGCCCGAGCAGTCCTACTCTGAACGCCAGCTCTATGAAGCGGCGCTCGACCGCCTGTCGCGCGAGATCGCGGTCGTGCAGCACTCGACCGAGACCGAGGCGATCAAGGAGATCGAAGGCCAGCTCGCCAAGAGCCCGCGCCGCGGCGCCAAGGCCGAGTCCGCTGAAGGCGACGCCGAGGGCGATGCCGACGGCGAGGATCTCGACAATGATGGCGACGATACCGCCGTCGAGGACGAGGCCGCCTGAAAGGGTTCGACGGATTGAAAACAAAAGCCCGGTCGCAAGACCGGGCTTTTTGTTTTGGCGGTGCGTCCGTGGGGCACGCTTGGCTCTTTCCTTGTGGGAGGGGCCCGGATTGCATTGCAAGATGCAATCCGGGTGAGGGTGCCGCTCCGCGAACTGCAGTCCGTCGCTCGGCGCGGATCGATGTTCCAAACTGTCCGCACCGCCAGCCGCTTGGACAAACGGTACTCATTGCCGAGTTATCCCGAAACGGAACGCCGGTAACTCTCGCGCGTTCGCTCGCCAATGCAGGAGAGCGGACATGACATCAAAGGCAGGCATTTTTTTCGCAGGCGTTGGAACAACTTTTATCATCCTCGGCGCCGGGTTCGGTGGTGGACTGTTCATCGCAAATTCGGCGCTTCAGGATTCTGCCGGCGCCCCCACGCGCGTCGCGTCGCCAGCGCCTGCGGAACCGGCCCGCGTTATCCTGCCATCCACGGCTGAAGCCGCGCAGCCACCGCAGCCCGCGACCCAACGCGAACCCGCCTCGCCGGAAGCAGCCTCACCGCCGCAGTCGCCACCGGAGCCGGTCAAGGACGTACAAGCACCCGTCGAGAAGCAGGCAGACGTGGTGGACACGAGAAAATCTGACATTGAAGAAAAGGAACGGCGCAAGCGCTACGCTGAACGCAAGGCGAAGCGCGTCGCGACCGAGCACGCAAAGCGTCAACAGCGGCGCATCGAGCAGGGAGACCAACGTCGCGAAGCTCCGGTGCTCCTGGAGCGGGCACAACGCCGCGAAGCGCCGATCATGGCGTCCGAAGACGATGAGTCCCCGTCTCGTCCGTTCGCGAACTTCTTCGGGAATGACTGAGCGCATCGCTTAGTGAAGGAGTCGAGGAACAGTCCGCAATCAAGGGACGTTAGTGCTGATACAGAAGGCCCGTTCATCCGATGGCTAACGAAAACTCCATTGCTTCCACTGCCAGCCCTGAACAACGCATAGAACAGGCGTCAGAGGCGATCCGTCAGATGGCTGGGCATGGTGCATGCGAACCTTTGCCGCAAGATCGGTGGCTGCATCACTTGGCTGAATTGACCAATGCGGCTCCGCTTCAATCACTTGCCGTCGCATTCTTGCTGGGGGTCTTCCTGGCTCGGCGGTAACCCTCGGCGAAGCCGTTGATGCTGCCGCGCCATGTGCTCAATACGAGCGCTGCTTGATGCCCCAGCGGCCGTTCTCGGACGTCACGATCCACAAATTGCGGTGACGGCTGGCAACCGACCCGTCGGCGCGGTCGCGCGTATACTCGACCAACAGATGCACCTTGCGCGGACTGACCAGCACCGGCTCCTTGCGCTGATAGGTGCTCTTCGCCCATCCCGTGGTGCGCGTCAGATCCTCGAAGAACGACGCCGGCAGCTGGCCCGGGCCGTCCCAGATCACGAGCTGCTCGCCGGAGAGGATGACGTGCGGGAAGTGCAGCAACACATCCATGCCGGCGAGATCGCGGGCGTTGAAGCGGTCGGTGAATTCGTCGATGCAGCGGATCGCCGCCGCGATCATGGCCGCGTCGCCGGCGTCATCCGTGCTGGGCTGGAAGAGGTTGTCGGCACTGCTCATGCCGCTGCTATACATCCGCGGCGAACCGAACGGCAACGGCGTGGCGGATCCGTAGCCTGGATGAAGCGCAGCGAAATCCGGGGGCGCTTGATCGCGGATGGTTCGATCCCGGATTGCGCTTCGCTCCATCCGGGCTACGTACCTCCATCTGGGCTACGCTAGCCTGTGCTACTTCACCCGCTGCTTCTCGAGCTTGCGCGCCAATGTCCGGCGGTGCATGCCGAGGCGGCGGGCGGCTTCCGAGATGTTGAAGTCTGTCTCCATCAGGGTCTGATGGATGCGCTCCCATTCCAGCGTCTTGATCGAGGTCGGCCGCGCGCCGACCTCGATGGCGGCGTTGCCGGCGGCCTTCTGGAACGCGGCCTCGATGTCGTCGGTGTTGGACGGTTTTGCAAGGTAGTGGCAGGCGCCGAGCTTGATCGCCTCGACCGCGGTCGCGATGCTGGCGAAGCCGGTCAGCACGACGATCAGCATCTCAGGGTCATGCGCGTGCAGCGCTTCGACGCAGGCAAGTCCCGACGCGCCGCCGGCGAGCTTCAGGTCGACCACCGCATAGCCGGGCGATTGCTGCTCGAGCAGCTGGCGGACCTCGTCCAGCGAGGCCGACACCGCCACATCATAGCCGCGGCGCTCGAACGAGCGCTTCAGCGTGCGGGCGAAACCGGCGTCGTCCTCGACGATCAGGAGCTGGCGTTCATCCGTCAAGATGGTCTCCGATCGCAAGCGTCGAGAGCGGCAGCTCGAGCTTGACCGCGGCGCCGATGTCCGGCCGGTTGCGCGCCGTCACCACGCCGCCCAGCTTGCGCACCACGTTGACCACCAGGAACAGGCCGAGGCCGCTGCCGGGGCTACCCTTGGTCGATTGATACGGCTTGCCGATATGCGCCAGCATCTCGCGCGAGAAGCCCGGGCCGCGATCGGTCACCGACAGCACCAGCGTGTCGGCATTGCGCTCGGCGGTCAGCTCGATCCAGTCGCGCGAGACCTCGGCGGCGTTGTCGAGCACGTTGAAAATCGCCTGCTTGAGCGCGATGTCGGACACGATCGCGAGATCAGCGCCGAAGGCGTTGCGGAAATACAGCGTGGCCGACGGCCGCGTCGTCCGCCATTCCTCCACCAATGCCGTCAGGAACGCCGCGACCGTGGTCGGCGAGGAGCCTTCGCCGCGGGCTTCGCCCGCCGACAGCAGGATGCCTGTGACGATCGACTTGCAGCGCTGCACCGAAATCTCCATTTCGCCGAGGTCTTGCGACAGCTCGGGATCGGATGCGAGCGCGGGCATCCGGCGCCAGTCGCCCAGGATGACCGAGAGCGAGGCGAGCGGCGTGCCGAGCTCATGCGCGGCGCCGGAGGCCAGGAGGCCGATCCGGACGATGTGGTCCTGCTCGGCGGCGTGCTGGCGCAGCGCCGCGAGGCGCAGGTCGCGATCGCGCAGATTGCGGTTGATCCGGGTCATGAACACCACGAGCAGCACGGCGTCGAGCACGAGGCCGATGAAGGTGCCGGCGATATAGAGGTTGAAGGCATCGGCGAACCCTTGCTGCGGCAGCTCCAGCGGCCGGTAATAGCCGGTCAGCCAGGCGAAGTTCATGCAGACCAGCGCCACCAGCGACCAGGTCGAGGGCGCATCGAGCAGCACCGCGCCAAGCGTCACCTGCAGCAGATAGAGCGAGGTGAACGGGTTGGTGGCGCCGCCGCTGAGATAGAGCAGGGCGGTCAGCGCCGCGACGTCGAGCGCCAGCGCGACCAGCAGCTCGCGGTTGTTGATGTCGGCGCGGTAGCGCAGCCACAGCAGACTGACGACATTGAGTGCCACCAGCCCGGAGATCACGGCCGCCAGGGGCAGCAGCGGCAGCGCGACGCCCATCCAGAACTGCACGAAGCCGATGGTGGCGATCTGGCCGATCACGGCGATCCAGCGCAGCTGGACCAGGAGGGCCATGTTCTTGCGATTGGTCGCGATGTCCGCGGGCGCAGCGAGATCGAACGGCATGCCGGCAGCCGCGCCCGCGGCGGACGGCATCACCGCTGCGCCGGTCGCGGCCTTGTCGTCATGCAGATCCGATGTGCGCTCGAGCATCTGGGCCTGTGTCGCGAGACAGATTGCGGGCTGCGCCGATCAGGCGGCGCACGGCGGCGCGCCGTGAGTCCCACCTTGGATCGGAGGCGCCGGCGCGGCCCCTGCCGCTGATGACGCGCAGGAGCGCGCCCGCCAGCATAAGGGTCAGCGCGAACCATGTCAGCGCGTAAATCAGATGGTTGTTCGGAAACCGCACGATCGTGAGCCCGCCGACCGGGGCGCCGCCCGGATTTGGCGTCGCGTCGGCATCGATGAAAAAGGGGGCTACATGCGATAATCCGTGCGCGGCGGCGATCGCGGCGACGTCGCGGGAATACCAGCGGCCGGCCGAAGCATCGTTGCTGCGCAGGAAGCCGCCCTTCGGCTCCGACATCCGCAGCAGTCCGGTGACGCTGACGGCGCCCTGCGGCTCGCCATCGCGCCGTGTCGCGGGATCGCGTTTATCGGCGGGAACAAAGCCGCGGTTGACCAGCACGGTGGTTCCGTCGGCGGCTTGCAGCGGGGTCAGCACCCAGAAGCCGGGGCCCTCGGCCGTGACGGCCTGCACCAGCGTTTCATCGGCGTTGAGGAACGTGCCGCGTACGGTGACGCGGCGGTATTCATCGCTCGCGGCCGTGACATCAGGCCATGATGATGGGGGCGGCGGCGCGACCGGCGCCGCATGCATGCGCTGCTCGACCCGCTCGATCAACGCCAGCTTCCAGGTCCGGCGCTCGACCTGCCAGATACCGAGCGCGCCCAGCAGCACCACGCCCAGCATGCCGAGCGTGAGCAGCACAAGCGAGGGCCTGGCAGACCGCATCGTCACGGCATCTGGCTCATGTCGTGCAGCGGCATCATGTTGACGTTGAGGTGATGCATGACCCACAGCGAGCCTGTCAGCCCGATCACCACCATGATCACGGTGAAGATCATCGCCATCATGGTCCAGCCGTTCTCGGACCGGGTGTTCATGTGCAGGAAGTACACCATGTGCACGACGATCTGCACCGCAGCCAGCACCAGCACAATCAATGCGGTGACCTGCTTGTCGGCGATCGCGCCGGTCATCACCAGCCAGAACGGCACCGCGGTGAGGACGACGGAGAGACCGAAGCCGATCAGATAACTCTGCAGCGAGCCATGGGATGCCCCGCCGTGAGCGGCGTGGCCGTGCCCGCCGGCGTTGGATTCGATAGCGTGAGCTTCTTTTGTCATCGCAGCATTCCCAGGAGATAGACGAAGGTGAAGACACCGATCCAGACCACGTCGAGGAAGTGCCAGAACATCGAGAGGCACATCAGACGGCGCCGGTTGGCTTCGGTGAGGCCGAAGCGCGCGGTCTGCACCATCAGCGTCACCAGCCAGAGGAGGCCGAAGGTGACGTGCAGGCCGTGGGTGCCGACCAGCGTGAAGAACGACGACAGGAAGGCGCTGCGCTGCGGCGTCGCGCCCTCATGGATCATATGCGCGAACTCGGTGAGCTCGATGCCGAGGAAGGCGAGGCCGAACAGCCCGGTGATGGCGAGCCAGGCTTGGGTCGCGCCGATCTTCGATTTCTCCATCGTCAGCATGGCGAAGCCATAGGTGATCGAGGAGAGCAGCAGCATCGTGGTGTTAAGCGCGACCAGCTTGAGGTCGAACAGGTCCTTCGGCGATGGGCCAGCGGCATAGTTTCCGCCGAGCACGCCATAGGTCGCAAACAGCATCGCGAAGATGAGGCAATCGCTCATCAGGTAGATCCAGAAGCCCAGCATGGTGCTGGCGCCTTCCGGATGATCATGCTCGTCGATGACGTGGAAGACCGGCTCGGAGTCCTGTGTGGTTATGATTGCAACGCTCATGTCTGGGCTCCCGCGGCAAGCACGCGTGTCCGCGCGTCTTCAGTCCGCACCACCTCATCCGTCGGGATGTGGAAGTCGCGGTGATAATTGAAGGTGTGGCCGATCGCGACCGCGAGCAGCGCAACGAAGCTGACGGCGGCGAGCCACCAGATGTACCAGATCAGGCCGAACCCCATTACCGTCGCGAAGCCCGCGAGGATGATGCCGGTGCCGGTGTTGGACGGCATGTGGATCGGCTTGAAGCCGGTGAGCGGGCGCCTGTAGCCGCGGCGCTTCATGTCCCACCAGGCGTCGTTGTCGTAGACCACGGGCGTGAAGGCGAAGTTGTAGTCCGGCGGCGGCGAGGAGGTCGCCCATTCCAGCGTGCGTGCGTTCCAGGGATCGCCGGTGGTGTCCTTCAGCTGCTCGCGGCGCAGAATGCTGACCGCGAACTGCACCAGCATCGCGACGATGCCGAGCAGGATCAGGAACGCGCCGAAGCCCGCGATGATGAACCAGATCTGCAAGGACGGATCGTCGAACACGCGGAGTCTTCGGGTCACGCCCATCAGGCCGAGCACGTAGAGCGGCATGAAGGCGAAGTAGAAGCCCGAGACCCAGAACCAGAACGACAGCTTGCCCCAGAACGGATCGAGCCTGAAGCCGAACGCCTTCGGGAACCAGTAATTGATGCCGGCGAACAGGCCGAACAGCACGCCGCCGATGATCACGTTGTGGAAATGCGCGATCAGGAACAGGCTGTTATGCAGCACGAAGTCGGCCGGCGGCACCGCCAGCAGCACGCCGGTCATGCCGCCGATCACGAAGGTCAGCATGAACGCCACCGTCCACATCATCGGCAGCTCGAAGCGGATGCGGCCGCGATACATCGTGAACAGCCAGTTGAACATCTTCGCGCCCGTCGGGATCGAGATGATCATGGTGGTGATGCCGAAGAACGAGTTCACGCTGGCGCCGGAGCCCATCGTGAAGAAGTGATGCAGCCAGACCAGGTAGGACAGGATGGTGATGACGACCGTGGCGTAGACCATCGAGGTGTAGCCGAACAGCCGCTTTCCGGAGAACGTCGCGGTCACCTCGGAGAAGATGCCGAACGCCGGCAGCACCAGGATGTAGACCTCGGGGTGGCCCCAGATCCAGATCAGGTTCACGTACATCATCGGGTTGCCGCCGAAGTCGTTCGTGAAGAAGTTGGTGCCGACGTAGCGGTCGAGCGACAGCAGCGCCAGCACCGCCGTCAGCACCGGGAAGGAGGCGACGATCAGGACGTTGGTGCAGAGCGAGGTCCAGGTGAACACCGGCATCTTCATCATCGTCATGCCCGGCGCGCGCAGCTTGACGATGGTGCAGATCAGGTTGATGCCCGATAGCGTCGTGCCGACGCCGGCGACCTGTAGTCCCCATATGTAATAGTCGACGCCGACATCGGGACTGTAGCCGATGTTCGACAGCGGCGGGTAGGCGAGCCAGCCGGTGCGGGCAAATTCGCCGACGAACAGCGACATCATCACCAGCACGGCGCCGCCGACCGTCATCCAGAAGCTGAAATTGTTGAGGAACGGGAAGGAGACGTCGCGGGCACCGATCTGCAGCGGCACCACATAGTTCATCAGGCCGGTGACCAGCGGCATCGCCACGAAGAAGATCATGATCACGCCGTGCGCGGTGAATATCTGGTCGTAGTGATGGGCCGGCAGATAACCGTCGGAGCCGCCAAAGGCGATCGCCTGCTGCAGCCGCATCATCAGCGCGTCCGCGAAGCCGCGCAGCAACATCACGATGCCGAGGATCATGTACATGATGCCGATGCGCTTGTGGTCCACGGTGGTGAACCACTCGCGCCACAGATAGGTCCAGAGCCGGAAATAGGTGACGATCGCAAACAGCGCGAGGCCGCCGGTTGCCACCACCGCGAAGGTACCGACCAGGATCGGCTCGTGGATCGGCAGCGCCTCCAGATTGAGGCGGCCGAAGATCATCTTGACGAGATCGGGATTCATGCGGTCCTCCTCAGGACTCTGATTTCGGACGCTGACCGAGCAGCAAGGATGTCGACGAGGGATGCGCGGGCGAGAACGGCGGGCGCTTCAGCCCGAAGCCGCGCAGCGGCGTCAGGTCGAGCGGCGCATTGACCTCGTGCGACGGCGCGTCCTTGATCTCGTCCATCGAGCAGATGCCGGCGACGAAGGTCGGCTCAGAGCCGAGCGGCGCGCCGCGGCGGGCGTATTTGTCGTAGGTCAGCGGCAGCGTGTTGTTGAAGCCCTCACGGCCGAGGCCGCCCTTGGCGTCGATCGCCATCATCTCGCTCATGCACATCTTGCCGGGCTCGACGCACATGTTGAGGACCGCCTTGTAGAGATCGCGGTCGACCGAGCGATAGAGCCGCACCGGATCGTTCTGGCTCGGACGCTCGAGCTGCAGATAGTCGGTGCGGCCGAGCATGTTGGCGCTGGTCTTGGCGGTGCCGATCCACTTGTCGAAATCGGCGCCAGACAGGCTCTTGAACTCGAAATGCATGCCGGAGAAGCCGGCGCCGCTGTAATTGGCGGAGAAGCCGCGATAGGTGCCTTCCTTGTTGGCGACCGCGTGCAGCTTGGTCTCCATGCCGGGCATGGCGTAGATCTGGCCGGCGAGCGCGGGGACATAGAACGAGTTCATCACGGAGGACGCCGTGATGCGGAAGCGGATCGGGCGGTCGACCGGAGCTGCGAGCTCGTTCACGGCGGCGACGCCGTAGTCCGGGTAGATGAACAGCCATTTCCAGTCGAGCGCGACCACCTCGACATTGAGCGGGGCGTCCTTGCTCTCGATCGGCTTGTCGGCAGCGATGCGACCGAGTGAGCGGTAGGGATCGAGCAGATGCGTGCCCATCCAGGTCAGCGCGCCGAGGCAGATGATGATCAGCAGCGGCGCCGACCAGATCACGAGCTCGAGCTGGGTGGAATGATCCCACTCCGGCTCATAGGGGGCCGCGGTGTTGGACTGGCGGTAGCGCCAGGCGAAGAACACGGTCAGCGCCATCACCGGAAGCACGATGATGAGCATCAGCACGGTCGAGATGACGACGAGGTCGCGCTGCTGGGCGGCGATGTCGCCGGCAGGGGCCAGGACGACGAAATCGCACCCGCCAAGGAGCGCCGCGAACGGCAATAAGGCCAATAATTTCAAGGCGCGCACGGCTCACCCCACTTGAATTTTATGAGTTCCGCCAAGGGGTAGCTGCGATGCAGCAAAGTTCACATTGGACAATTTGTCCAATGTTGCACCGCGGGATGGAGGATCAGAAGGTGAGGTGGACCGCGTGGCAATCTGCTCGTGGCCTCACTTCTTGTTCGAGCACGGTCTATTCGGAAAACCGGTTGGTCATGCTCCAAAGGACAGTTCTCCGGCGATGGCACAGGCCCCAGCAATGGCTCACGGCACCCCGACCGCATCAGGTCACGGGCAGGCGAAACCCGGTGAAATCGCCATCGGTGTCATCATCGGACGCACGTCGGAATTCTTCGACTTCTTCGTCTATGCGATCGCCTCGGTCATCGTGTTCCCGAAGCTGGTGTTCCCGTTCGTCAATGAGCTGACCGGCACGCTCTACTCATTCGGCATCTTCGCGCTGGCGTTCGCCGCGCGGCCGCTCGGCACCGTGATCTTCATGGCGGTCGACCGCCGCCACGGCAAGGGCGCCAAGCTCGTCATCGCGCTGTTCCTGCTCGGCACCGCCACGGTCGCGCTCGCCTTCCTGCCCGGCTACGACACGATCGGCGTCGCGGCAATCTGGCTGTTGGCCGCCGCGCGCGTGCTGCAGGGCATCGCCTGGGGCGGCGCCTGGGACGGCCTTGCCTCGCTGCTGGCGATGAATTCGCCGGCGCATCGCCGCGGCTGGTACGCGATGGTGCCGCAGCTCGGCGCGCCGCTCGGGCTGATCGTGGCCAGCGCGCTGTTCGCCTTCTTCGCCGGCAACCTCTCGGCGGATGATTTCTTCGACTGGGGCTGGCGCTATCCGTTCTTCGTCGCCTTCGCGATCAACGTGGTGGCGCTGTTCGCGCGGCTGCGCATGGTGGCGACGAATGAATATTCCGAGCTGTTCGAAAGCCGCGATCTCGAGCCGGCGCGGGTCGGCGAGACCGTCGCGCAGGAGGGTCGCAACATCCTGCTCGGCGCCTTCGCGCCGCTGGCGAGCTTTGCGCTGTTCCACATGGTCACGGTGTTCCCGCTGTCCTGGGTGTTCCTGTTCACCAAAGAAAGCCCGGTGCGCTTCCTGATCATCGAGATGATCGGCGCCATGGTCGGCGTCGTCGCTATCATCGCCTCCGGCATGATCGCCGACCGCGTCGGGCGCAAGCCGCTGCTGCTCGGGTCTGCGGTCGCGATCGCGGTCTATAGCGGCTTTGCCCCGCAGCTGCTCGATGCCGGGGCGTTTGGCGAAACGGTGTACATGGTGCTTGGCTTCGTGCTGCTCGGCCTGTCGTTCGGCCAGTCGTCGGGCGCGATCGCCTCGAGCTTCGCGCGGAGCTATCGCTACACGGCCTCGGCGCTGACCTCGGATTTCGCCTGGCTGTTTGGTGCCGGCTTTGCGCCGCTCGCGGCGCTGCTGCTGGCGACGCATTTCGGCCTGATCTCGGCCGGCGCCTACCTGTTGTCGGGCGCGGTATGGACGCTGCTGGCGCTGTGGCTGAGCGGATTGCGCGAAGCCGAGGGCTGAACTCTTCTCCTTCCCCCTGAAAGGGGGAAGGTCGGGATGGGGGTCTGCCGCACGCGCTGGCGTGTGTGGAGACAAGATCCCCACCCGCTTTGCTCTGGTGAGCAAAGCGACCTCCCCTTTTCAAGGGGAGCTGGATAGGCCTCGCGGATGGTGCCCGATACCCATCTCCATCCTCAGCGAAACAGCCCGTCGACGCGGAACGAATACCCCAGGCCGACGATGTAGTTCGGCGAGTTGCGGTTGAGTCCGAACGCGACATGGAAGTCGACCTGCTGGGTCGGGGTGATCTGGTACAGGCCGCCGGAGTTGATGAACTGGGTCGGCCGCGCGCCGTCGGGATAGTCGCCGACATATTCGGTGAACACGCTGATCCGCTCGGTCAGCTTCTTCTCGATCACGAAGGTCGCTTCCGACACGTGCCGGCCGGTCAGTTCGGCGGGGCGGAAGAATTCCGTGAACATGCCGCTGACGCCCCAGCCGTCATGCAGCTCCCATGACCATGGCAATTGGATGTAGGGCTGCGCGCCGCGACCGGCGATTTCGGCAGCGCCCGTCGGCAGCGCGACGCCGGCCGTGATCGAGAGGTCGAGCTTCCCCGGCACGGGACTGATCTGCCATTTGATCCCCGGCGCGACGTCGGAAAAGCCCGAGGTGCCGGGCGAATTCACAGTGCCGACATAGTTCGGCAGGTCGATCAGCACCTCGAGGCAGGGCGCGATTCCGAGCCGCCAGCGGCTATTGCTGCCGTCGATGCTGCGGCCACTGCTGCGGCCGGTCAGGTTGATGCCGTTTTCGTTCTGCAGGCTCCCGACCGGCACGACGATACTCGAATTGGTGACGTCGGGCCGGTCGGTCGCGATTTCGTCGCTCGGCTTGGGACAGCCGTCCGCGCGCGCGGCGGTGGCTGCTGCGAGTGTGAGCGCAGCAAGCACGCACCCGAGTTCGGCAAGTCGAGCGACGGCGCCGAACCGATTCTGAAACACTGGGGATGCTCCAATAGCCCGGCGCCGCTGCGGAGGTGGCAGCTTTCGATAGAGATCGGCGGCGCGCCGGGAAATTCCCGGTTGGCTCAAAATTCTTCGTCAGTCGTCGGCGGCGCGAGCGCGCGGCATTCCAAGGAATAGAATCGCGGCATGCCTGCTCCTGTTGTGGTGGCAAACAGGAGACCTCCGGGAATGACCATTCGTTCGATCGCAGGCGTGCTGGCGCCGCAGCAAGCCAAAATTGCCGCGATGGCGGCCATCGCGATTCTGCTCGCCCTGAACAGCGCCCGTGCCGCGGGAGATGCGGCGCGCGGCGCCACGCTGTACCAGGGCTGCGGCGATTGCCACTCGATCGACAAGAACGACGTCGGCCCGATGCACAAGGGTGTCGTCGGCCGCCTCGCCGGCTCCGTCGCAGGCTACGACTACTCGCCGGCGCTGAAGAATTCGAAGATCGTGTGGACCGAGGAAAATCTCGACAAATGGCTCACTGGTCCGGACACGATGGTTCCGGGCACCAAGATGTTCTACGAGGTTCAGGATCCGAAGGATCGCGCCGACATCATTGCCTTCCTCAAGGAGAAGGCGAAGTAGAATGTAGCCTGTCGTCCCGGCGAAGGCCGGGACCCATAACCACCGTCATTCATTATTGGAAGAAGCTCGGGCCACGGCGCGCTCGAACAACACAACCCTATGGTTATGGGTCCCGGCTTTCGCCGGGACGACAGCGGTGGTGAGGCGCGAGCACGACGCCTTGCAGCCTCAATCCACCACGATCTTGACGCGGTCGCGCGGCTTCACCTGGGCATGGGCGTCGAGGCCGTTGAGCACGCGGAAGCGCTCGGACGGGTGGTCGACGCCGGACATGCGGTGCGACAGCGATTCCACGGTGTCGCCGGGCTGCACGTTGATGACCTTGATGCGCAGCGGCCGCGCGGCCTGGATCTCGTCGAGCGTCAGGCGGCGGAACGAGTTGACGGTCTCGCGCGCGTTACGCTCGCTCTCGGTGGACTTCTGCTTGGCGGCGAAGATGAAGCGGTAGACGTCGCTGCCGAAGCGCAGCGCATAGACCTTGAACTGCCACTGGTCGCCATGCGCGGTGGCCGACGCCGCCGGAAAGCCGTTGATGTTGAGGTCCTCGGTCGATGACTTCTCGACGCCTTCCATCCAGCCCGAATTCAGGTAATCGCCGAGCGACTGCTCGGCCGGCACCCGCACCACGTCGAAGCGCATCGCCTGGCTGCCGCCCTCGCGCACGCCGATCACCGCCTGCGCGGTGTTGTCGAGCGTGAAGTTGTCGGGCGCGGTGAAGGTGAAGCCGAGCTTGGGATGCAGGAAGCGGCGGCCGCGCACGAAGCCTTCGCTGGGATCTTCGCCATAGACGATGTTGTCGATCGCGGCGAGATAGGTCTCGCGGTCGCGTTCGTTGCTCTCGGGCGATGAGTATTGCCGTGCGGTGGTCTGCGCATTGTTGATGCGCTCGGGCGTCGCCGGATGCGACGAGGTGAAGTCCTGCGCCCGCGGATCGAGCGCGGTCTTGCCGATCTTGAGCGCGGCATTGCGCTCCATCGCGGTCAGGAAGCGCGCCGCGCCGTAGGGATCGAAATGCGCGCGAGCGGCGATCCCGACGCCGATGCCGTCGGCCTCGAACTCCTGCTGGCGCGAGAAGCTCGCCATCGTCAGCTTGGTCTTGGCGAGCGCCAGCGCGGTGAGATCGGGATCGGTGCTCATGTCGGTGACGACGCGCGTCACCACCGCCGCCTGGCGGGCCTGGTCCTCGCGCATCGCCGCGTGCTTGGCCAGCACATGCGCCATCTCGTGGCTCAGCACCGAGGACAGCTCGGAGGTGTCGCTGGCGAGCGCAATCAGGCCGCGCGTGACATAGAGCTGGCCGGTCGGCAGCGCGAAGGCGTTGACCGCGCCGGAATTGAGGATCGTGACCTTGTAGGCCTGGTCGGGCCGTTCGGAGGCAGCGACCAGGCGCTCGACGGTCTTGCTGATCAGGGCCTCCAGCTTCGGGTCGTCATAGGCGCCGCCATAGGACGACAGGATGCGCTCATGCTCGCGTTCGCTCGTGGGCGTCTGCTGCACCACGCGGTTCGGCTTTACCGGCGCCACCGCTGCCGTGGGCGTGGCCTGCTCGAACCGGCCGACATTGCCGCAGGCCGACAGCGTCAGGGCGGCGCAAACGAGCGCCGGCGCAGCCGAAAGGCGGCGGCCAGTCCCCTCTTCACGCCGTCCTGCGCGCTCAATCACGTCAAAAACTCACAAATTGTCCCGTAAAAAGACCGGGGCAGGGCCCCTGGGTTTCTTGAGTCCCTTGGGCCCCTAGTTCCCGCCGAGCACTTCAAGCTGCCCCACCCGGAGCAGTTCGATTCGCGGCCCACGTCGTGCTTCCACCCAGCCTCGTACACGAATCTTACGATTTTCCAGAGACTTGGGCGCAAGCCCCGCCGCCTCGAACGCAGGGACTATGCGCCTTGAAATAGTCACAGCAAAGTCCCGTGTCCAGTTTCGGCCGAAATTCAGGTAGGTCGTCGCCCCGGCCTGACGCACGGACAAAACCTTGCCCTCGACCACGGTAAAGCGCCCGATCCCGGCCAAAATATCGTCCGGACTTTCGGCGTTTTTTATGACCGTGGAGCCGGCCCAGGTTCCCGATCGGGCGGCCCTTGCCTCGGCCTCGGCCGCCATCAGCGCGGTGGCGCAGTCCTGGTCCGGGGTCTCGGATGACACCAGCGCGAGGCCCTGGCGCAGCAGCTCGCTTTGCACGGGCTTCTCACTGCCTTCGAGGAATGCGTAGGCCGGCTGTCGGCCATAGCGGTCCGGCGTGTCGTCCTGTCCGCGCAGCGTCACCTCGCGGCCGACCAGCAGCGCCGTCAGTGCGGCGATAGCCTTCGCCTTGTCGGCCACCTCGATACCGGCGAGCTTGACCTCACGGCCGTCGTCCAGCCGCAGGCTGCGCGCATCGACGATGGCGGCGACGCGACCCTCGCCCTGAATCTCGAAATTGCAGCCAGTCGCTTCGGCGCGTCCGATGCTCGCGCCGATCGCGAGGACGCATACCGTCATCATCACCGCCCACGGACGGCGACGCCATGCTCGATCGCGTGGAGGCGTCATGCGGCACTCGTCACTTCGGCGCGCTCCGCTCGGAGCGTGGTCGCCAACAAGGACAGTCTGACGGAAAGATCGCTTCGGGGCCACCACAAGCGAAGCGAGATCGCATCGAGGGATGCCATCGTTGATTCGGTGGTCAATTTTCTGCGGCGCTTCTCATCGCGTGCACAGGCGAAATTGGTGTTTCACATCAATCCGTGCCTGTCGCGCGACGAACTCGTCTTCAGCGCCCCTTGTCGTGACGAAAATTGCCGTCCGATCGTGCATCGAGCGGCCCTCACACGCGTCAACCTTACCCATTCATCATCTCAACTCCGTGCGCGGAATGAGAATTTGTTATTGTTGCCAATGACTTGCAGCGCAAGATAACTATTCGGCAATTTTTTGAAAGGCGACCGATTGCGGTCGCTCACTCATATTGCCGAGGTTCTTGTGTCGAACCCAGTCGTTCTCACGCTGTCGACCAGCGATCCGCTCAGCGATTATCTTCTGCTCTACAACGCGATTTCGGCGATCAGCGTCGGCGGCGGGCTCGCTGCTGCCAACACCGATTACGTGATCCACTTCTCGCTCTCGTCCGGTGCGCGCACGCTGCAATTGCTGGACGATCTGCCGGCCATCAACCTGATGAGCGGCTCCACGCTCACCTTCGACGGCAACTCCGACTACAACAATCAGCTCGGCGGCCAGGACTACAGCGACGTCATCGACGCGCGCGGTTATCAAGGCTTCGTGGTCACCTCCGGCACGGTGACGTTCAAGAACCTCACCATCATCAATGCGGTTGCAAGCGGCGGCAATGGCGGGGTCGGCGGCGGTGGCGGCGGCGCGGGCCTCGGTGGTGGCTTGTTCGTCGGACAGAACGCCAACGTCACGCTGAACAATGTCAATTTCGGCAACAACACCGCCAAGGGCGGCGATGGCGGCGTGGTCGATCCGGCCGGCGGCGGCGGCGGTGGTGGCGGCATCGGTGCCGACGGCGGCAGCGGCAATGGTGGCGGCGGTGGTGGCGGCGGCTTCGGTGGCCAGGACTATTACGGCTACCACGGCAATGGCGGCAGCGGTTACAGCGAGGCGGGCTCCGACAGCCAGCATCCCTCGACCGGGGCGCAGAACGCGGGCGGCACACCGGCGACGATCGAAGGTGCGGCGGGCGGCGGACAGGGCGCCGACAATTACGGCGGCAGCGGCTACGGCGCGCATGCCGGCGGTGGCGCGAGTGGCGGCGGTGGTGGCGGCGGTGTCGGTGGCGGCGGCGGCGGCATCGGCGGCGCTAACTCGGTAGCCGGCGCTCCCGGAGCTGGCTTCGGCGGCGCGGGCGGCGTTGGTGGTGGCGGCGGCGGCGGCATCTATAGCGGCGGCGATGGTGGTTTCGCCGGCGGTGGCGGCGGCTCCGGCAACGGCAGCGGATACGCGCACACCGGCGGCAATGGCGGTTTCGGTGGCGGAGGCGGCGGTTCGAACGGCACGCCCGGCACCGGCGGCTTCGGCGCGGGCAGCGGCTCGCTCGCCGGCGGCGGTGGCGGCGGCCTTGGCGCCGGCGGCGACATCTTCGTTCAGCAAGGCGGCACGCTGACCGTCATCGGCGGCACCTTGATGGATGCCACCGAGACCGGCGGCACCGGCGCCAATGGTGCGGGCAACGGCTCCGCCTATGGCGACATCTTCATCCAGGGCACGATGATCGTCACGCCGACGCACACCGTGCCCACCTTCTCCCAGGGCCTGCAGACCGTCACCACGCTCACGATCGGCGACAGCATCGCCGATGAGCGGGGCATCAGCGGCAGCGGTACGACCGGCAGGCTGGTCGTCTCCGGCGGCGGTACGCTGACGTTGACGGGTGCGAGCAGCTATGTCGGCGGCACGCAGATCGATTCCGGCAACACTCTCTCGATCACGGCCGACAACAACATCGGCGGTTCGGCCGGTGCACTGATCCTCAACGGCGGCACGCTGACCACGACCGGCGGCTACACTTTCACGCACGATATTCAGCTCACCGCCAATGGCGGCATCTTCGATATATCGTCCGGCACGATCGCCGACACCGGCTCGATCAGCGGCTCCGGCACCTTCACACTGTCCGGCGCCGGCACGTTGCAGCTCGGGATGGGTCAGCTCGCCGGGCTGACCGGGACGTTTGGTCTGAGCAGCGCGCATCTGTCGCTGACGTCGAGCGGCACTTTCGACGACACGCTCTCGGTCAGCGGCAATTCGATCCTGTCGATCGCGAACGGCAAGACCGTGTCCGACACCGCCCTCGTCACCGGCAGCGGCAATCTCGGCGTCGATGGCGGCGGTACGCTCATGCTTGGCCATGCCGCAAATACCTACGGCAGCACGACGATCTATTCGGGCACGGTGTGGCTCACCGCGGCCGGCGCCGCCGGAACCGGCAACATCTCGTTTACCTCAGGCATTGCCGGCACGCTGAAGATCGACAACGCTGCGCTGAGCGGCAATGCGTTCGCCAACACGATCGCGAACTTCAATCCCGGCCAGTTCATCGACCTGACCGGGTTGCAGTACAACACCCAGAATCCGTCGCTCAACACGGTCAGCCTGTCCGGCAACACGCTCTCGATCTCGAACGGCACCACGACCGATACGCTGACCCTTGCCGGCGTCGGCGCCGGGACCAGTTTTCAGCTCTCGCAGGATGCGAGCGGCGGGACGATCGTGCAGGTCGTCTCGACCCGCGTCTTCAACGTCTCCAACGTCGCCGAGCTCAACGCCGCCATTCTGCAGATGGATTCCGGCGGACAGAACGCCGCGTCGAATGCCAACTACACGATCAACATCACCGCCAGTTTCAGTCTGACGTCGGAGCTGTACGCGCTCAATCTGCTCAGCGGGTCGAGCGTCACCATCAACGGCAGCGACGGTCACGGCGGCAGCTTCACGATCGATGGCCTCAACGCCCAGCGCGGCTTCTTCGTCTATGCCGGTAACGTAAACCTCGAGAACCTGACCATCCAGAACACGGTGGCTGCCGGCGGCGGGGTCGTTCGCGGTGGTGGCGGCGGCGGCGCCGGGCTCGGCGGTGCGCTGTTCGTCTCGTCGAACGGCAGCGCCACCATCGACAATGTCACCTTCCACAACAGCGCCGCGATCGGCGGCAACGGCGGTGCCGGCGGCACTGGCAATATCGCGTACGGCTACGGCTACGGCGGTGGCGGCGGGATGGGCGGACGCGGCGGAAGCAGCGGCGGCGGGGGGATCGGCCTCGGCGCTCAGGGCGCGGACAGCGATCTCTTTAGAAGCGGTTCACCCGGCATCATCCCCAACGCGGCCGGGGGCGGCAAAGGGAGCGACGGTTACCTGATCTCGATCGGTGGTGCGACCGAGCTTTACTGGTATGGCGGATCAGGCGGCGCCAATGGCGGCGGCGGCGGCGCCGCTGGGTGGATCGGCAGCGCCGTCCGCGCACCGTACGGGCCAGGGGGCGGTGTCGGCGGCGGAAACGGGGCCGACGGCGGCAACGGCGGCTTCGGTGGCGGTGGCGGCGATGGCGGCGACGGTGGCTTCGGCGGCGGTGGCGGTTACAACGGCAATGGTGGCTTCGGCGGCGGAGGCGGCATCGGAGGTATCGGCGGCTTCGGTGCCGGCAATGGCGGCACCAATGGCAACGGCGCGCCGGGCGGCGGTGGCGGTCTCGGAGCCGGCGGCGCTGTCTTTGTTCAGCAAGGCGGCTCGCTGACCATCGAGGGCGGCTCGCTCTCCAACGATTCCGGGTTCAATGCCGTCGCCGGCGGCACCAATGGCATTGGCCAGGCCAGCGGCTCGGGCTTCGGCGCCGGCATCTTCATCCAGGGCAACAACACTCTCAGCTTCACGCCGGCCAGCGGCCAGACGCTGACGGTCGCCAACGACATCGCGGACCAGAGCGGCAATGGCGGCACCGGCGCCGATGCTGGCGTCGGCGGGCTGGCCATCAGCGGCGGCGGCACCGTCGTCCTCGGCGGCAACAATACCTATACCGGCAACACTACGGTCAGCGGCGCCGGCACAAGGATATCGATCTCGTCCAACGTCAATCTCGGTGCGGTCACCAACGTGCTGAAGTTGGGCGACGGCACCGGCATCAGCTTCACCGACGGCTTCACGCAGACCCGCAACATCGCCGTCGCGGGCGATCCGATCTTCAACGTCGCCGCTGGCGAGACCGTTACCCAGAGCGGCGTGATCTCCGACGGCGCGACGCCTGGTGATGTCGAGGTGACCGGCGGCGGCCGGCTGGTGCTGTCCGCGCACAACACCTTTTCCGGCGGTACCGTCATCAAGGGCTCGATCCTGGAGCTGGCGGCGAACGGCGCGGCAGGGACCGGCGCGATCGCCTTCACCGACGGCAGCACCGAAAAACTCGTGCTCGATGCCGCGGCATTCTCCGGCGCCTCGTTCAGCACGTCGATCACCGGCTTTGCCGGCGGCGACACCATCGACTTCGGCAACATCGCCTATGACGCCACGGCGACGCTGTCCTATGCGAACGGCGTGTTGCTGGTGAAGAGCGGTAGCGGCACGACGCTCGCATCGCTGACCCTGAGTTTTGGCGCTGGCGCCTCGGCCGCCTCGCTGATGCTGGCGTCCGACGGCTCGGCCTCGCCGCATCTCGAGATCCGGTCACAGGCGAGCATCGCCTCGGTCACGGCTGACACCACCGATCATCTCACGACGCTGAACGCTGGCAAGGTCGTCACGATCACGGTCACCTTCAGCAACACGGTGAGCGTAACCGGCGCGCCCGAGCTGCTGCTCAACGACGGCAAGGCCGCGACCTATCTCAGCGGCAGCGGCTCGCAGGCGCTGGTGTTCAGCTACACGGTGCAGGACGGCGACAGCACGTCTGATTTGCAGGTGCAGAGCCTCTCGCTCAACGGCGGCACGATCAGGGATCCCGGCGGCCAGGACGCCGACGTGACCCATGCGGCGACCGATCTGCATCTCGTGATCGACGCGATCGCGCCGACCGTGTCGGTTGCGGCGAGCTCGACCGCACTGCTGGCCGGTCAGACCTCGACCGTCACCTTCACCTTCTCCGAGGTGGTCAGCGGCTTCGCGCTGACGGACACGACGGTGAGCGGCGGCGCGCTGAGCAACCTCGTGCATGTCGGCGTCAACGCCGCGCACCAGGACGTCTACACGGCAACCTTCACACCCGATGTGACCAATTCCGAGGCAGGCTCGGTGCAGGTCAACGCGTCAAGCTATACCGACAGTGCCGGAAACGCCGGCGCGGCAAGCAATGCGATCACCTTCAGCGGCGATACCAAGGCGCCGACGGTGGCGGTCTCCGTCGATCACACCACGCTGACTGCCGGCGATAGCGCGCTCGTCACCTTCACCTTCTCCGAGGCCGTCAGCGGCTTTGGATTGGGTGATGTCGCCGTCCAGGGCGGTACGCTGGGCAATCTCACCCATGTCGGCATCGATGGCGCCGGCCATGACGTCTACACCGCGACCTTCACGCCCGATGTGACCAACACCGAGGCGGGTTCGGTGCAGGTCAACGCATCGAGCTATAGCGATACGGCCGGCAGTTCCGGCGCGTCGAGCAACACGATCAGCTTCACCGGCGACACCAGGGCGCCGACCGTGTCGGTTTCGGCTGACCATGGGACGCTGCTCGCCGGCCAGACCGCGGTCGTGACCTTCACCTTCTCCGAGGCCGTCGCGGGCTTTGCGCTCGGCGATGTCGGCGTCAGCGGCGGCGCGCTGGGCAGCCTTGTCCATGTCGGCGTCAACGGCGCCGGGCAGGACATCTACACCGCGACCTTCACGCCCGACGTCACCAATGCCGAGGCTGGCTCGGTGCAGGTCAACGCATCGAGCTATAGCGATACGGCCGGCAACGCCGGCGCCGCCAGCAACGCCATCAACTTCACCGGCGACACGCTGGCGCCGACGGTCTCCGTCACGCTCAATCCCGACACGGTGCTGGCCGGCGACCTCTCGGTCGCGACCTTCACCTTCTCGGAAGCCGTCTCGGGCTTCGCCCTCGGCGACATCTCCGTCCATGGCGGCGCGCTGAGCAATCTCGTGCATGTCGGGCTCAATGGCGCTGGGCAGGACGTCTACACCGCGACGTTCACGCCCGATGTCAGCGACACCGAGACCGGCTCGGTGAAGGTCAACGCGTTGAGCTATGCCGATGTGGCCGGCAATGCCGGTGCCGCGAGCAACACCGCGGCGATCGGTGGTGATACGCTGGCGCCGACGGTGTCGATCGCGGCTGACCGCAACGCGCTGCTGGCGGGCCAAACCGCGCTGGTGACGTTCACGTTCTCCGAACAAATTGCGAGCTTCGCGCTCGGTGACGTCACGGTGCATGGCGGGGCGTTGGGCAATCTGGTCCATGTCGGCGTCAACGCATCGGGCGAGGACGTCTACACGGCAATTTTCACGCCGGATGAAAGCAACACTGAAGCGGGCTCGGTGCAAGTCACCGCGTCTGGTTACACCGACGTCGCCGGCAATAGCGGTGCGGCAAGCAACGCCATCAATTTCACCGGCGATACCAGGGCCCCGACGGTGTCGGTTGCGGTGAGCCCGAGCACGGTGCTTTCCGGCCAGACTTCGGCCGTCACTTTCACCTTCTCCGAAGAGGTCGCGGGCTTTGCGCTCGGCGACACGGACGTCGCCGGTGGTTTGCTCAGCAATCTGATCCATGTCGGGCTCAATGGTTCAGGCCAGGACGTCTACACCGCGATCTTCACGCCCGATATCAACGACATCGTGGCGGGCTCGATCCGGGTCACCGCCGCAAGCTATGCCGACGTATCAGGCAATGCCGGCGCGGCGAGCAATACCGCGACGATCGGCGGCGACACGCATCCGCCGACGGTATCGGTGGCGGCCGATCACACTCTGCTGCACGCCGGCGACGCCGCGCTGATGACGTTCACCTTCTCCGAGGCGGTCGCAGGTTTCGGACTCGGCGACGTCACCGTCCATGGCGGACTGCTGGGCAGCCTCGTCCATGTCGGCATCAACGGCGCGGGCCACGATATCTACACCGCGACCTTCACGGCCGATGTCACCGACCATCTGTCGGCCGATGTTTCGGTTGCAGGGGCGAGCTACACCGACATCGCCGGCAACGCCGGCGGAGCAAGCAACGTGGTCAGCTTCACCGGCGACACCAAGGCGCCAGCGGCGCCGACGCTGGCGCTGCACCGCGACACCGGCGTCTCCAGCACCGACCACATTACCAGCAATGGGCTGATCGATTACACCAAGTTCGATGCGGCCGACACGCTGCGCTACAAGACCGACGGTGCCTCGGCCTTCTCCACGGCGGTGCCGATCTTCACGACCGACGGCATGCACTCCGTCACGGTGCAGGAGGTCGACGCCGCCGGCAATGTCAGCGCATCCTCTAGCCTGACCTTCACCCTCGACACCACGGCGCCCCATCTCACCGGGATCACGGCGACGCCCTCCGGCGGCGTCGCAGCGCCGGGTTCACTGGTGCAACTGACGGTCGGCTTCAACGAGGCGGTGCACGTCAATGGCGGCGCGCCAAGCCTGACGCTGAATGATGGCGGCACCGCAATCTACGACGCCGCGGCAACGGTGCTGCTCGGCGATTCCTCGAAGCTGGTGTTCGATCACATCGTGTCATCGACGGATCGGGCCGGCTCGCTGGCCGTGACCGGCTTCGCCGCCAATGGCGCCGATGTCGTCGACCTGGCCGGCAATGCGGCTTCGCTTTCGGCGGTGTCCGCCGTCTTCGACGCCCTGCACATCAACGAGACTATCGTGCCGGCCTACACGCTCGGCGCCATCACCCGCCCGGAATTGCATCTGGATCTGGGCGGTCGCATCATCATGGATGCAGCGGCATCGGCATTCGCCGGACATTATGGCATGCAGTACCTGTTCCTCGGCCTGCCGGCGGGAACGCCCCATCAGACCGTTCCCGACTTTCATCTCTGATCGCAGCGCGGCCGGAAGCTCCGGCGCGGCGCTTCATTCCGCTTAGCGGAAAACAGATTGCTGCCGCTGCGGCTTGCTGCAGTGCAGGCCATGCGGCATGATCCGGCCCTCGAAACGGACCTGATGGAACGGGGTCCGCGCTGCAAGGGAGGATTGGAATGAGACGAGTTTTGGCCGGCGTGTTGGCCTGTGCGTTTGCGATCTCGGCGAATGCGTCGCTGGCGCAGGACAAGCCTCCGCTGAAGCTCGGCGGCATCCTCGATATGTCGAGCCTCTACGCCGACATCACCGGTTCGGGCAGCGAAACCGCCGCCAAGATGGCAGTGGAGGATTTCGGCGGTGAAGTTCTCGGCCGCAAGGTCGAGATCGTGGTCGGCGACCATCTCAACAAAGCCGACCTTGCCGCCAACATCGCCCGCGACATGATCGACAACCAGGGCGTCGAGATGATCTTCGACGTCGCGGCCTCCGCGACCGCGCTCGCCGCCGGCGAGATCGCCAAGGCGCGCAACAAGATCATCATGTTCAACGGTCCAGGCTCGATCCGCCTCTCCAACGAGGCCTGCGGCCCTTATACCGTGCACTACGTGTTCGACACCTTCGCGCAGGCCAATGTGACCGGCCTCGCCGCGGTGAAATCCGGTCTCGATACCTGGTTCTTCCTGACCGCGGACTACGCGTTCGGCCAGGACCTGGAAAAGGACACCAGCAATGTCGTGGTGAAGTCGGGCGGCAAGGTGCTCGGCAGCGTGCGGCATCCGATCAACACCTCGGATTTCTCGTCCTTCCTGCTGCAGGCGCAGGCCTCGAAGGCCAAGGTGATTGGCCTTGCCAATGCCGGCGGCGACACCATCAACGCGATCAAGCAGGCGGCGGAATTCGGCCTCACCAAGAGCGGCCAGAAACTGTCGCCGCTGTTGGCCTTCGTCACCGACATCGACAGCGTCGGGCTCGAGACCGCGCAGGGCCTGTTGCTGGCGGAAGCCTTCTACTGGGATCTCAACGACGACAGCCGCGCCTTTACGAAGCGCTTCATGGAACGCACCAAGCGGGTGCCGACTTCGGCACAGGCCGGCGTCTATTCCTCGGTGACGCACTATCTCAAGGCGGTGAAGGCCGCCGGCACCACCGATCCAGCCGCCGTCATGAAGGTGATGAAGGAGACCCCGATCAACGACATGTTCACCAAGAACGGCAAGATCCGCGAGGACGGCCGTATGGTGCACGACATGTATTTGTTCGAGGTCAAGAAGCCGTCGGAATCGAAGGGCCGCTGGGACGACTACAAGCTGGTGGCAACCGTTCCGGGCGACCAGGCCTTCCAGCCGCTGTCGGAGTCGCGCTGCCCGCTGGTGAAGAAGTGACGCGAAGCGTCATTCCGGAGCGATGCGCAGCGTCGAATCCGGAATCTCGAGATTCCGGGTCTGGTCCTTCGGACCATCCCGGAATGACGCCGTAACAACCAACAACAACGAAAGGCAAAACGCCATGAGCGATAATCAGATGGTCCTCCAATCCCTCGACAAGGGCCTGCTCACGATCACCATGAACCGTCCCGACCGGCGCAACGCGCTCAATCCCGACATGACGCGCGGCCTCGTCGAGGCGGCGCGCCGCGCGCAGGACGATACCGAGGTGCGCGCGGTGCTGATCCGGGGCGCCGGCGGCACCTTCTGCGTCGGCGGCGACGTCAAGTCGATGGCGGAAGGCCGCGCCCCGCTGCCGTTCGAGGCCAAGATGGCCAATCTGCGCCGCGGCATGGAGGTCTCGCGCATCCTGCACCAGATGCCGAAGCCGGTGGTGGCGCAGCTCGACGGCGCCGCGGCCGGCGCCGGGCTTTCGATCGCGCTGTCCTGCGATCTCCGCGTCGCCAGCGCCTCCTGCAAGATCACCACGGCCTTCGCCAAGGTCGGCTTCTCCGGCGACTACGGCGGCACCTATTTCCTGACCAAGATGCTCGGCAGCGCCAAAGCGCGCGAGCTCTACATGATGTCGCCGGTGCTGTCGGCGCAGGAAGCCTACAACCTCGGCATGGTCTCTAAGGTGGTGCCTGATGCCGACGTCGAGGCCGAGACGCTGGAACTGGCGCGCTCGCTGGCGCAGGGCCCGTCGGTGGCGCTCGGCTACATCAAGCGCAACATCAACAATGCCGAGACCATGACGCTAGAGGCCTGCTTCGACGGCGAGGCGATCCACCACACGCGTGCCGGCGAGACCACCGACCACAAGGAAGCGGCCAAGGCCTTCGTCGAGAAGCGCAAGCCCACCTTCCAGGGGCAGTAGACCATGGCCGAGTACATGCGGCTGCGGCAGATCTGCCTGGTGGCGCCGCAGCTTGCGCCTGTGATCGCGGACATCTCCGCGATCATGGGCCTCGACGTCTGCTATCGCGACGGCAACGTCGCGAAATACGGCCTCGAGAATGCGCTGCTGCCGGTCGATACCATCCTGCTCGAAGTCGTCGCGCCGTTCCAGCCGGGGCCGGGCACGGCGGCCGGCCGCTTCATCGAGAAGACCGGTGGCCGCGGGGGCTATATGGCGATCTTCGTTTGTGAGGATCCCGACGCGCGTGGCGCCAAGGCCAACGCGATGGGCGTGCGCACCGCGAACGTGATCACGCACGCGCCGTATCACGGCGTGCAGCTGCATCCGCGCGACTGCCGCGCCGCCTTCATCGAGTTCAACCACACCGACGGCAGCGACGACGTGCTGGGGCCGTACCCGCCGGCTGGCCCCGACTGGCAGAAGTCGATCCGCAAGGACACGACTTTGGCGCTGACCGAGGTCGAGATGCAGAGCCCCGAGCCTGAGGCGTTGGCGGCGCATTGGGGCAGGATCATCGGCATTCCCGCCGATGGTACCGTGGTGAAGCTGCCGAATAGCACCTTCAGCTTCGTCAAGGGCGACAGCGAGATCATGAGCGGCTTGACGTTTGAGGTCGTCGACAAGGCGAAGGTGCTGGACGCCGCAAAAGCCAGGGGCTGTGAGGTGAAGGGCGACGGGTTCCTGCTCTGCGGCGTGACGTTCAAGCTGACGGCGTGACGTCGTAGCCCGGATGCAGCGAAGCGAAATCCGGGGCCGCGCGCTTCGCGGATAGACCGGCTCCCGGATTGCGCTCCGCTCCATCCGGGCTACAAGAAGAATAAAAAGGAACGCCCCATGCCGCATCCGCTCGATACCTTCTTCGCCCCAAAGAGCATCGCGCTGATCGGCGCCTCGCGCGATCACGAGAAGATTCCCGGGCGGCTGCTCGCGATGTTGCGCAAGAACGGTTACCCGGGCGCGCTCTATCCGATCAACCCGAATTATGACGAGATCGACCGCTTGAGGTGCTTCAAGTCGATTGCCGAGATCGGCGCGCCGGTCGATCTTGCCGTTATCGTCATTCCCGCCCGTGCGGTGCTGCCGGCGCTGGAGCAATGCGCGGCCGCGGGCGTGAAGAATGCCGTCATCATCTCGTCCGGTTTTGCCGAGGAGGGCGGCGACAGCGCTGACATGCAGGACGCGATCGTCGCGCTGGCGAAGCGGACCGGGATGCGGATCAGTGGGCCGAACGCGGAAGGGTTTTACAGCCAGGCGCAGAAGGTCGCCGCGACCTTCAGCCCGACCGTCGACGTCAAGCCGGATGCGCCCGATCTGGTCGCCAGCAAGCGGCGGATCGGCATCGTCGCGCAGAGCGGCGGCATCGGCTTTGCGATCTATCATCGCGCCAAGGCGCTCGGCGTCGCGCTCAGCTATGTCGTCAGCGCCGGCAATGAGAGCGATCTCGGCGCCGGCGAGTTCCTCGACTACATGGTGCAGGATGCCTCGACCGACGTGATCCTGCTGTTCATCGAGGGCATCAGGGACGTCGACAAGTTCTTGGCGGCGGCGAAGCGCGCGGCAGAACTCAAAAAGCCCGTGATCGTCACCAAGGTCGGGCGCTCCGGCGCCGGCGAACGTGCGGCGGCCTCGCACACCGCGAGCATGGCGGGCTGGTCGGCGGCCTATGATGCGGTGTTCGCGAAATACGGCTTCATCGTCTCCAACGACCTCGACGAGGCCGTGACCATTGCCGCGGTTCTGACCACCAATCCGCTGCCGAAGGGCGATCGCGTCGCGGTGCTGACGGTGTCCGGTGGCGCTGGCATCTGGGGCGCCGATACTGTCTCGATGCAGGGCCTGCGGGTGCCGGAGCTTTCGGCCGCGATCCAGAGCCAGATCAAGCAATGGATGCCGTCCTACGGCGCGGCGGGCAATCCGGTCGATGTGACGGCGCAGGGCGTGTCATCCGGCGGACTGCAGAAGAGCATCGAGCTGTTCGACACGTCTGATGAAGTGGACGCGACGCTGGTCGTGCTGTCGCTGTCGAGCGAGACGCGGATGCCGTTCAAGGAAGCCGAGCTGAAGCCGGTGATCGCGGCGCAGCACAAGCCGGTGGTGTTCTACTCCTACACGCTGCCGTCGCAATTCGCGCGGCAGGAGCTGGCGAAGTCGGGCGTGGTGGCGCTCTCGGGACTGACCCATGTCGGCGTCGCAATGCGGCGGCTGGCGGACTATGCCGGCTTCAAGCCCGCGCCGGAGATTTCGGCATCAGCGTCGCCGGCGCACGATCTCTCCATGCATCTCACGTCGAAGACGCTCTCCGAATATGACAGCAAATCGCTGCTGCGCGCGGCCGGCGTTGCGCTGCCGGATGAGGTGCTGGTGATCGACCGCGACGGGCTCGATGCCGCGATCGAGCGCGCCGGATTTCCGCTGGTCATGAAGATTCAGTCGCCCGCGATCGCGCACAAGAGCGAGGTCGGCGGCGTCCGCGTCAACATCGCCGCCAAGGGTGCGGCATTCACGGCCTATCGCGACATGCTGGAGACGGTGCAGAAGCAGCGGCCGGGCGCTGAAATCCAGGGCGTGCTGGTCGGGCCGATGGCCAGGAAAGGCGTCGAGATCATCGTCGGCACCATGACGGACAAGACGTTCGGGCCGATGGTGATGGTGGGGCTCGGCGGCATCACCACCGAACTGTTCAAGGACGTGGTCTATCGCCCCGCGCCGGTGAGCGTGGCTGAAGCGAGCACGATGCTGGAGACGCTGAGGGCCGCGCCGCTGCTGCACGGCTTCCGCGGCGCGCCGAAGGCCGATGTCACGGCACTGGCGCGGTTGATCTCGCAGATTTCAGTGCTGGCGGCGCAGCACCGAAGCGAGATCGCCGAGATCGAGGTTAATCCAGTGTTGGTGCACCCGGAGGGGCAGGGCGTCACGATCGTCGATGCGCTGGTGGTGCCGAAATGACTCGGTGTCGTCCCGGCGAAGGCCGGGACCCATAACCACCGAGGTGAGTTGTGAGAGAAGCCGACGCCGCTTGTGCCCCTTCCGCAGGCCGCGGCGTATGGGTCCCGGCCTTCGCCGGGACGACGCGTTGTGAGAGTGGCGCGAGGACCTACCGCCCCTTGAAGTTGGCGACGCGGCGCTCGGCGGTGGCCTTGACACCTTCTTTGAAGTCTTCGGTCGCGCGCAGCTTGGTCTGCTCGACCAGTTCATGGTTGGTCGCGGCGAGCACGCGGTCGGCGAGGTCGGCGCGCATGGTGGCGCGGGTCGAGACCAGGCCGAGCGGCGAGCATTCGGCGATCTCCTGCGCGAGCTTCATCGCCTCGGCGCGCACCTGGTCCTGCGGCACAAGCACATTGGCGAGGCCCCAGCGATAGGCTTCCTCGCCGGTGACGCGGCGGCTGGTGTAGAACATCAGCTCGGCATTGTTCTTGCCGATCAGCTCCGGCAGCGTCGCGGTCAGGCCGAAGCCCGGATGGAAGCCGAGCTTGGTGAAGTTGGCCGAGAAGCGTGCCTCGGGGCAGGCGACGCGGAAGTCGGCGGAGACGGCAAGGCCGAGGCCGCCGCCGATCGCGGCGCCATGGATCGCCGCGACGATCGGCTTCTTGTTGCGGAAGATGCGCACCGCCTGAACGTAAAGATGGTTGATCGGCAGGTTGGAAGCCGGATCGCTCTTGGCGCGCTCCTCCTGCTCCTGGCGGGCGGGATCGCCGAAATTGGCGCCGGCGCAGAACGCCTTGCCTTGCGCCGCCAGCACCGAGGCGCGGATCTCGATATTGTTGTCGAACTCCTCGAGCGCGTCGGCGATCTGGTTGATCAGCGCGACGTCGAAGAAGTTCAGCGGGGGTTTTCGGATTTCGATTAGGCCGACATGGCCGTGGGTTTCGACGCCGATATCAGTGTACTTGGTCATGATCTGTCCTCGTTGAATTAGCGCAGGCCCAAACCGCGGGCGATGATGCCGCGCAGCACTTCGGTGGTGCCGCCCTGGATCGTCAGCTTCGGCGCGGTCTTGATGGCGAAATCGAGCTGCTTTTCCAGCGTCTCGCGGTTGGTCGCGGTCTCCTCGACGAACGCGGCGAGATCGCGGACACGATGCGGCAGCTGCTGCTCCCACACCGTGCCGATGTCCTTGACGATCGACGCCTCCACCACCGGCTCCTTGCCGGCCTGCAGCATGCCCGCGACCGACACCGACATGCGGCGCATGGTGTGAACCTGCGCCACCAGGCGGCCGATGCCCTCGGCGCTGCGGGTGTCCGGATTCTTGCCGACCGCGCGCACGAGCTCGGTGAGCACATAATAGGTCTCGAGGAAACGCTCGGGACCACTTCGCTCATAGGCGAGCTCCGACGTCGCCTGCTTCCAGGCGCCGTCGACCTCGCCCAGCACGTGATCGTCGGGCACGAAGTAGTCGGTGAACACGACCTCGTTGAACTCGAATTGCCCAGTGATCTGGCCGATCGGATTCACCTGGATGCCCGGCTGCTTCATCTTGACCAGGAACTGGGTCAGGCCGTGGCGGCGGTTTTCCTTGGTCGGCGGCGAGGTACGGAAGATTGCGATCATGTAGTCGGCGATGTGCGCCGACGAGGTCCAGATCTTGGTGCCGTTGATCAGGTAGCCGCCGTCGGTCTTGGTCGCACGGGTCTTCGCCGCGAACAAATCGGAGCCGGAGTTCGGCTCGCTCATGCCGATGGCGAAGCAGACCTCGCCGCGGCAGATGCGCGGTAGGATGTCCATCTTGATGTGCTCGGGCGCGTACTTCAGAAGCACCGGCCCGCTCTGGCGGTCGGCGACGAAGAAGCGCCGGGTCGGCGCGTTCGCCACCCGCATTTCCTCGGTCACGACGTAGCGCTCGAGGAACGAGCGCTCCTGGCCGCCGTATTTCTTCGGCCAGGTCATGCCGAGCCAGCCCTTGGCGCCGACGCGACGGGAGAATTCCGGTGCGTCATTGTCCTCGCGGTTCGGCGCGTGGGGATCGAAGGTGCCGGCGGCGATTTCCTCGGCGAGGAAGGCGCGCACCTCCTTGCGGAGCTGCTCGCATTTTTCCGGCAGGCGGATCGGATCGAAACGAAGGGCTGCAGTCATGATGTCTCTGTCCTGATCTCAGCGCGAAGCCACCAGCGGCCACAATTCATCGGCGCCACGATTCGCGACGAGCTTGCCGAGCTCGACCGCCCAGTAGCTCTCCGAGCCGAAATCGTCGCGCCAGGCTAGCGCCCGCAGCGAATAGCGGTGCAGGATGTGCTCGATGGTGAAGCCGATCGCGCCATGCACCTGATGCGCGATACCGCTGCCCTTCTCCGCCGCTTCCGAGCAGCGGACCTTGGCCGCTGCGGCTTCCAGGAACACCGCATCAGTGTCCAGCGACTTGGCGTTCACGATCGTGTCCGCCGCCGAGGTCGCGGCGGCGAGTGCCGCGGCGTTTTCGCCGGCGAGCCGGGCGAGGTTGTGCTGCACCGCCTGGAATTTCGAGATTTTCTTCTCGAAGGCGACGCGCTCGTTGGAATAGCGCACGGAGATGTCGAGCATCGCTTCCAGCGCGCCGGCGATTTGCAGGCTGCGCACCACGCCGCCCATCAGCATCAGCGTGGTTTGGTCAAAGCCCTTCAGCGCCGGCCTGGTGGTGACCGGCTGCACCTTGTCGAGCGTAACGGTGTCGTTGTGATCGCCGCCAAGCCCGATGCCGGATTCGATCCGGCACTTCGCGGCATCGACCAGCGCAATCGACACCCCGCCATTGCCGTTCGCCAGCACGGCGAAATGCTTTGCGTCCTTGGCGAACGGCACGCCGCGGGCACGGCCGGAGAGGCTGCCGTCGGCGTTGAGCGTCACGCGGTCCTTCGGGCTTGCCGGCAGCACGGTCATCTCGCCTTCGGGGGAGGCGATCCTGGCCTGCGTCAGCAGCCAGCCGGCCAGCATTGTTTCGGCCAGCGGAACAGCGATCGCATGCCGCCCGGCGACGTTCAGGACGCTGAATCCTTCCGCGAGGCTGGCGCCGGAACCGCCGAGATCGTCGGGCACCCAGGACAGCGGCAGGCCGGCTTCGGTCAGCGCCTGCCACAGCGGCGCCTTCCATGCGCCCTGCTTGTCGTGATTGATGGTTTGGGCATCCGCGAGATCGGCGAAAATCTTTTCCGCGGTCTCGGCGACGATGTTTTCACTCTCCGCCACAGCGTTCCTCGTGTTGATTGGCTCGGGCTGGCCGTTCGGCCATGCCCTGCTTGCGATGTTGTCTTGCGCTCAATGATGGGGAAAAGCCATAGCCGTGACAAGCGCTGCCCGCAGGGCCACTTGCGCGGATGGCATGAAGCCGGACATGGCGCATGAATTCCGCATAGTGAACTTTCGATTGTCCCTGTTTGTATGCCACGCACTCGCGCAAAATTGGCCGGCGGCATCCTTCAGTCCGCCAGATGAAACTCGATCGCCTTCCGCATCAGGTCGGCGAACTCGGTCTCCTGGGTGACCAGCGCGTCGTTCAATCCGGCCACGCACAGCACCAGCGGCTCGTTCGATTCCGCTGATGGAGGCAGGTTCATGGCAACGGCGCCGGCGCCCGGCGTGACCAGGCCGAGCGAGAACGCGTGCCCCTTGGCACGCACCTTCTTCAGCTCCAGCAGCAGCGCCTTGATATCGACCTGCCGATCGGGTCGGGTCTCGTTGGCGTTGATCAGGCGCACCAGGCGGCGCACCTCCTTGTCCGGATAGGCCGACAGCAGCGCATACCCCGATGCGGATCGCGCCAGCGGCCGCAGCGTTCCGGCCTTGACATACAGCCGCATCGGCAGCTTGGCCTGAATGATATGGACATACTGCGCGCTGAGCCCGTTGCGCACCGCGAGCATGATGGTCTCTCCGGTCCGCGCGGAGAGCTCTTCCATCAAATTGACCAGACGTCCCTTCGTGAACAACGCCGGGCTCAGCCAGTGCCCCAGCATCGAGATTCGCGGCGTCGGGATGTAGGTGCGGCGGCTGGTGTCATAGTGGAGATAGCCGAACGCCGTCATCGTCCGCATCAACGCCGAGGTGCTGGATTGCGGGAACTTGAGCGCGGCCGCGACCTCGATGGCGGACGCGGCCCGCTGGTGCTCCTCGAAGAATTCGAGCACATCGAACACGCGCCGCGCCGACTTGACCGCATTGTCCATTTTCGGCAGGTCGCGCGAGGTATCGCCGGGGAAATCGGGGCCGTCGAAAGACCGCGCGCCGGCAGCCGCGCCGGCTTTCGCCAAATCTTTCTTCGCCACCGGCATCGCTATCGCCCCTGCTGCGCCACCCGCCGCTTCAGCCACCAGCCATATTGCTCGGGCCAACTCGTCCACTCCGGATCGCATCCGAGCGCAAGTGCCGTCTGCGCGGGCCAGTTCGGATTCCACAGCAGTTCGCGGCCGAGCGCAATAAGCGTCGCCTTGCCATCCCGCAAAATGGCTTCGGCGTAGTCCGGTTCGCGGATCAGCCCGACCGCCACCGTCGGCATGCCGGCTTCCTTCTGGATGCGCTCGGCGAACGGCACCTGGAAGCCCGGGGTGCGCGATACCAGCGAATTGCCGCGCGGCAGCTTCATGCCGCCCGACGAGCAGTCCACCATGTCGATCCCGATCGCCTTCAGCTCGGCCGCAAACGCGATCGAGTCCTCGATCGACCAGCCGATGTCGATGCCGTCGACCGACGAGATGCGGACGAAGGCCGGCAGATGGCTGGGCCATTCCTCGCGCATGATCGCCGCGATCCGCAGCGGCAGGCGCATGCGGTTCTCGCGCGACCCGCCATATTCATCGTTGCGGTTGTTCGCCAGCGGCGACAGGAACGAGTGCATCAGATAGCCGTGCGCGCAGTGCAGCTCGATGACGTCGTAGCCGGCCGCCCTGGCACGGCGAAACGCCTGGCGATAGTCGTCCACCAGGGCATCGATCTGCTCTGAGGTCAGCATCTGCGGCGCCGGCCAGCCGTCGTCGAAGGGAATGCCGCTCGAGGCCGCGATCTGCCACGGGCCTTCGCCGCGCGCCTTGATGTCGGATTCGCTGAGCGGGTTGCCGCCTTCCCACGGCCGCTGCGACGAGCCCTTGCGGCCGCCATGGGCGATCTGGATCGCGGCCTTGGCGTTGAAGCTGTGGATCAGCGCGGCGAGGGCGGCGTGGTCCGCGATGTGCGCATCGTCCCAGATGCCGAGGCAGCCATGGGTGATGCGTCCCTGGGTGTTCACCGAGCTCTGCTCGACGAACACGAGGCCGGCGCCGCCGGCGGCGAGCTTGCCGATATGCGCGGTGTGCCAATCGGTGGCGCGCCCCTCCTGCGCCGAATAGGTCGCCATCGGCGAGACCATGATCCGGTTCTTCAGTTCGAGATCGCGCAATTGCAGCGGGGTAAACAGCAGCGGCAGCTCAGTCATGGGATGTCCAGCCTTGCCTGTGGTTTCTTGCCTGTGGCTTGCGAGTTTCATCGGAGCGATCATTTCTTCAGCAGCGGGCAGGCGCTCTCCTCGGGCGTCGCGAACGCCTCCTTGCCCGGAATCACCTGAACCAGCTTCTCGTAGTCCCAGGCGCCCTTCGATTCGGCCGGCGACTTCACCTGCACGAGATACATGTCGTGGATCAGCTGGCCGTCCTCGCGCAGGAATGCGTTGCGGGCGAAGAAGTCGTCGATCGGCATGTCCTTCATCTGCGCGATCACCTTGGGGCCGTCGTCGGTGCCGGATTTCTCCACCGCCTTGAGATAGTTCATCACCGAGGAATAGAGACCGGCCTGCACCATGGTCGGCCGTTTCTTGGTCCTGGCCATGAAGCGCGCGGCAAAGTCGCGGGTCTTGTCGTCGAGATCCCAATAGAAGGCGGTCGCGAGCTGCAGCCCCTGCGCTGCCTGCAAGCCGATCGCGTGGATGTCGCTGGTCTGCATCAGGAAGGCCGCGAGCTTCTGCTGCTGCGCCATCCCGAATTCCTGCGCCTGCCGGATCGAGTTGGCGAGGTCGCCGCCAGTGTTGGCAAAGGCGATCACGTCAGCCTTCGAGCTCTGGGCCTGCAGCAGATAGGACGAGAAATCCATGCTGTTGAGCGGATGCCGCACTTCGCCGGCGATGCTGCCGCCGACCTTCTCCACGGTCCTGGCCGCGTCGTTGCGTAGCGCGTGGCCGAAAGCGTAGTCGACCGTGACGAAGTACCAGCTCTTCGCGCCCGATTTGGCCAGCGCCCGCACCGTGCTGTTGGCGAGCGCATAGGTATTGTAGGTCCACTGCACCGAATTCGCCGAGCAGCCCTTTCCGGTCAGGTCGGACGAGCCGGCCGACGACACCAGCATCGCCTTGTTCTTCTGCTTGGTGAGCTCGAGCACGGCGAACGCGACAGCGGAATTGGCGAAATCCACGATGACATCGACATTCTCCTGCTCATACCAGCGCCGCGCGATGCCGGCGCCGATGTCCGCCTTGTTCTGATGGTCGGCATCGACCATCGCGATCGGCTTGCCCAGGACCTTGCCACCGAAATCCGCGATCGCCATCCGGACCGCTTCGACCGCTCCGGGGCCGGCGGCGTCGGCGTAGAGCCCGGCCTGATCGGTCAGCACGCCGATCTTCACCGTATCGTCGGAAATCTGCGCGTGAGATGGCGCGGCGGCGAAGGCGACTGAGAGGATTGCAGCGCTCGCGGCGATCCATCCGTATCTCGATGTCATTGTCCCTGGTTTCCTCTAGTTCGATTGCCTTATGGCGTTGGTCTTGTCTTGCCGCAGGTCGATCATGCCCGGATGCGACTGCGGATCCCTGTCCGCGCCGAGCAGCACGTGTTTCTGGATCTTGTTGGTCGAGGTCAGCGGCAGCTCGGCCACGAAGGCGAACCACGCCGGCAGCTTGAACGCCGCCAGGCGCTCGCGGCAGAAGTGGAAGATGTCCTGTGCGAGCTCGCGTGAAGCATCGGTGCCGTCGTTGCTCACGATGAAGGCCGCAACTTCCTCGTCGCGGATCGGATCGCGCGCAGCGACGACTGCCGCCTGCTTGACCAGAGGCGACGTCGTCAGCACGGCCTCGACCTCCGCCGCCGAGATGTTCTCGCCGGCGCGCCGGACCAGGTGCTTCAGCCGGTCGATGAACACGAAGGCGCCGTCCTCGTGCTGCCAGGCGCTGTCGCCGGTGTGAAACCAGCCGCCGCGCCAGGCCTGCTCGGTGGCCTCGGGGTCCTTCAGATAGCCGGAGAAGAAGCCGCGCCGCGGCGTTGCTTGCGAATGGCGCACGCAGAGTTCACCGACTGCGCCTGCCGGCAGCGCATTGCCGTCGGCATCAAGGATCGTCATTTCGAGCCCCGGTACGCTGCGGCCGATGGTGTTGGTCTCCAGATGCCGCGGCTCGACGGTGTTGAACGGACTGCGTCCGGTCTCCGTCATGCCCCAGCCTTCGACGAAGGGGATGCCGAAGCGCTCGCGGGCGCGCGCGCGCTGCTCGGGATTGGCGCCGACCCCCATCGAGAAGCGCAGCGCATTGGCTTTTTCGTCCGGCGTCTCCGGCTGCGCCAGCAGGGCCGCGACGATCACGCCGAGATAATGCAGCACGCTCGCCCGGCACGCGACGATGTCGCGCCAGGCAAACTTCGCGTTGAAGCGTTCCGGCAGGATCAGGCAGCCGCCGGTCAGCATCATCGCGATCGGGGTCAGCGTCAGGCCGGCCATGTGAAACAGCGGCAGCGGGCTGTACAGGCGCTCCGTTCCGGCGTGATACGTCGCCTCGCCGCCGTGGCTGACGTACCAGCGGCCGGTCGAGACCACATATTCATTGGTCAGGATGCATCCCTTCGGACGCGCCGTCGTGCCTGACGTGTACAGCAGCGCAGCCTCGGTCTCGCTTCCGGGGTCGCCGGCGCGTGGTGGCGGCCGCCTGGCCTGCGGCACTTTCTCGACGCTGGCGCCGAGATCGTCACCGGAGACGGTGAGCCGCGGAACGTCGCCGGTCAGCGCCTTCTGCAATTCCTTCTGGTCAGCCAGCGTGACGATCAGGTCGGGTTCGGCATGTGCGATCAGGTATTCGATTTCCGCCGCGCGATAGGCTGGGTTGATCGGAACGATCGAGACGCCGAGGCCGTTGAGCGCCAGCCAGTGCACGATGAAGTCGGGCCGGTTCTCCAGCAGCAGACAGGCGCGGTGTCCATGGCCGAAACCGGACGCGCGGTACAGATCGCGCAACGCGCAGACCTGCTGCGCAATGTCGCCATAGGACAGTTCGACGCCGTCGGGAAAGTATGCGCGGTCGGGACGCGCGGGAATGCAGAGGAAAGGTTTGAACGCTGCTGCATCTGATGTCGCAGCGAACGTGTTGAACACGGTGTACATCGTGGCGAAACTTCCCTCTGACGGCCGCTGATCGATGTCAACGATGCCGATCCGAAGGAGCCGGATGCTTCGTTGAGCGCATTTGTCATGCGATCGCGACATTGCGCGGAAGCTATAAGGGCGAATAATATGCTGTCAAATCTATTATGAGTTTTCATAAAACTCATATGTAGTTTGAATCCAACGTGGAGGTAACGAGATGAAGATGCATATGTTGTCGGGCGGCCGTCTGCAGATGTCGAAGCGGACCTATCTGCCCGATGCCGCGCGCGGCGAGACGATCGACCTTCCGGTGTCCTGCGTGCTGCTGCGGCACACGCAAGGCAATGTGCTGTTCGATACCGGATGCCATCCCGATGTCGCGACCGATCCTGAAGGGCGGCTGGGCACGCTCGCCAAATACATGCGCCCGATCATGCCGGCGGATGATCACGTGCTGACGAGCCTGAAGGCCGTCGGCCTCGGCGCCGACGATATCGACGTGGTGATCTGCTCCCACCTGCACACCGACCATTGCGGCTGCAACGCCTTCTTCAAGAAGGCGACGATCTTCGTCCATGCGCTCGAGGTCGAGGCCGCGAATGCCGACAACGCGTTCGATCGCGGATACATCAAGGCGGACTGGGATCATCCGCGGAAGATGGAGATCTTCGACAAGCAGATGGATGTGTTCGGCGACGGCAGACTGACGCTGGTCCCGCTGCCCGGACACTCGAAGGGAACGACCGGCGCGCTGGTCAAGCTCGACAACAGCGGCGAATACCTGCTCGCCTCCGACGCGCTCAGTGTGCGCGCCAATCTCGACCAGCGGACCTCGCCGAGGAACAGCCTCGACGTCGACCAGTTCCTGAAGTCGCTCGACGAGATCGCAAGGCTCGAGGCATCCGGCGTCAAGATCATCTGCGGCCATGACGAGGCGCAGTGGGCCAGCCTGCAAAAGGGGCTGAACGCGTATACGTGAGGATTTGGGCGCGGCTTGCAGATGTCGTTCCACGCGATATGGTGTGCCGCCGCCGGAGTTCATCTGGCTCACAACAACAAGGAAAATGCAGATGTCCAAGGATGGTTTGTGCGCAATCGTGACGGGATCGGCATCGGGACTCGGCGCCGCCACCGCGCAAATCCTCGCCACGCAGGGCGCGCGCCTCATCATCAACTATTCCAACAGCAAGGCGGAAGCCGAAGCGACCGCGGAAGCCTGTCGCAAGCAGGGCGCCGAGGTGCTGGTGGTGCAGGGCGACGTATCGCGCGATGAGGACTGCAAGAAGATCGCCGCCGCTGCGCAGGGTTGGGGCCGCCTCGACGTGCTCGTCAACAATGCGGGCACCACCAAGCACGTGCCGCATCACGATCTCGACGGCCTGACCGCGGAAGATTTCCAGCGCATCTATGCCGTCAACACCATCGGCCCGTTCCAGATGGTTCGTGCCGCGCGCGCGCTGCTCGAAGCCGGCGCGAAGGCTTCTGGCCGTCCGTCGGCGGTGGTCAACGTCTCCTCGGTCGCCGGCATTTCGGGCGGCGGTTCGTCGGTCGCCTATGCCGCGAGCAAGGGCGCGCTCAACACCATGACGCAGTCGCTGGCGCGCGCGCTGGCGCCGTTGATCCGCGTCAACACGGTGTGCCCGGGCTATATCGATACGCCCTGGTTCACCAAGGGCCGCGGTGAGGCGGGCGCCAAGCAGGTGCGCGATGCCGTGGTCGCGCGGGTGCCGCTGAAGGTTGCGTCAACGGCGGAAGACATCGCCAATCTGGTCTGCTTCCTGGCAAGCCCGGCCTCGAGCAACATGACCGGCGAATTCGTCCGCATGGATGCCGGCATGCATCTCATTCAGTGAAACTGGCTATCCGCGACTTCCGACCAGTTACGGAAACGAAAATGCCCGGGCCAAGCCCGGGCATTTTGATTTTGGATCAATATTCGGTTCGCTGTGCCGTCACCTGTTTCCCGGATCCGGGATCACACGTGCCGCGACCAGCCGATTCCAGATGAATAGCACCACCAGCGCGCCGATCGTGGCGGTGATGAAGCCGGCGCCCTGTTCGGGACCGTAATGGCCGATCGCCTGGCCGATGAAGGTGGCGAGAAACGCGCCGGCGATGCCGAGCACGGTGGTGAGAATAAAGCCGCTCGGATTGTTCGGCCCCGGCGACAGGAACCGCGCGATGATCCCCGCGATAAAGCCGACGATGATGACCCAGATGATGCCGCCCATGTCTGTCGTCCTCTTCAGATGGAATCAACAATGCCGCTAAAGCCTGCGGTGCAGCTCGTCGCCGCTCGGCAACCGCCCGTCCGGTGTCAGATGATTGATCGCGTCGGGCAGGTACTGGCTCAGGCCCCGCAGCAACTGGTCGCGCGACATGCCGCTCTGCGATGCCAGCGAGTCGATCTGGTCGGCGCCGAGCGCGTTGGCGAGATCGCCGGGCGCGATTTGCTTGTTGGGACCGTTGCTGACCCAGGAATTGGCCGCATCGCTCTGGCCCTTGTCCTGCAACTGCTTGAGCAGGTCGCTGAGGCCGCCGCTGAGCACGGTGCCGGCTGCGCCGCCGGCGAGCAGGCCACCAAGGCCGCCCTTCAGCAGATCGCTGAGCCCGCCGCCACCGGGCAGGCCTGCGGTGACGTTGCCGGGAGGAAGCGGCGGCGCCTGCGCCGGCTTCGGCTCAGGGGCGCTCGCGTCCGCCTGGCCTCCGGAGAAATGCTTGACCGCCTTCCATGCCAGCAGCGCGAGGATCGCCATCGTCATCGGCGACATTCCGCCGCCGCTGGAGCTGTCGGATGATGTGCTTGGCGCGCTTGGACCGCGCGGGCCGTTCTGCATGCCGTTGAGTACGTCGAGTAAACCCATGATCGTCTCCTGCCGCAACCGTGCCCCGAGCGGGAAACATAGCTTCCGCCCATGACGGTTACAAGGCGGGCCACCCGGCCTGCGGTGCGTCGAAATAGGCAGGCAACCCCAGGTCTGCTATCGAAGCCTGCTATCGAGCCAATGATGAATGGACGTTTGGACTGATGAACCAGGACCGGCCGATCGGCATTGCGGGCGCCGGAAGCATCGGCTGCTTCGTCGGCGGCATGCTCGCGGCTGCGGGGCGCCGTGTCGCACTGCTGGCGCGGCCGCGGCTGATCCAGGAGATCGCAGGCAACGGCTTGCGGGTCAGCAGCTTTGACGGCTCCGAGCGGACGGTATCCGCGGACCGACTCATTGTGTCCGACGATCCGTCGATCTTGTCCGACGTCCAGACCGTGCTGGTGACGGTGAAGAGCGCCGATACCGCTGCGATGGCCGACGTGATCGCGCGCCACGCGCCTGGCGATGCCGCGGTGATCAGCCTGCAGAACGGCGTCGGCAATGTGCCGCTGCTGCGCGAGCGTCTGCCGGGCCGCAAGGTGCTCGGCGGCATGGTGCCGTTCAACGTGGTCGCGCTCGGCGACGGTCGCTTCCATCGCTCGACCTCCGGCGACATCGTGATCGCGCAGGATGACGCGGGCACCGCGGCGCGGCTGTCGGTGCCGGGCCTTGCGGTCAAGCCCACCGGCAATATCGATGGCGTGCAGTGGGGCAAGCTGGTCGTCAATCTCAACAATGCGCTCAATGCGCTGTCCAATATTCCGCTGCGGCAACAGCTCGCGCAGCGCGGCTGGCGGCGACTGCTTGCCGATCAGATGGCCGAGGGCCTGGCCGCGGTGCGCGCCGAAGGCATTGCGCCGGTGTCGCCGACGCCGCTGCCGTCGAGCTGGATGCCGCCTTTGCTGCGGCTGCCGGATGCGCTGTTCGACATGCTGCTCGGCCGCACCATGAAGATCGATCCCGAGGCGCGCTCCTCGATGTGGGAGGATCTGCAGCGCGGCCGCCGCACCGAGATCGACTATTTGCAGGGCGTGATCACCGCGATCGCGGATCGCCGCGGGCTCGCGGCGCCATTGTCGCGCCGCGTCATCGCGCTGATCCGGAAGGCGGAGGCCGACGGCAACGGCTCGCCGGGACTGACGCCCGAACAGATCCGCGATGCCAGCGACCATGAACGCCGATGATCGTCCGCCACATCGATCGGACAACAGAGGAGGTGACGTCATGAAACGGTCCAGCATCATGCTGCTCACGCTTGTTGCGCTCGTGGCCGGCCCGGTCCGTGCGGCGCCGCCGACCGTGACACCGTCGCCTGGCTATGATGCGCGCTTGCAGGAGCAACGCGCGGCGGCCGCAGCAGCAAGCCGACCGGTCACGCCTGCGCACAAATCGGTCGCACCCCGGCACCACAAGCGCACCCGCGCGCACTGATCCATCACAGAGACGACCTCAGATGAAGCTGCTGTTCCTCGCGCTCACCTTGGTGTTTGGCTTCACCACGGCCTCAGGTGCCGCCGACTATGCCGGGTCGATCAGTGCCTACCGGCGCGCCAACCGCATGCCCGCGGTGAAGCTCGACGCGAAGCTGAACGCGATGGCGCTGAAGCAGGCCCAGGCAATGTCGGCGACCGGATCGGTCAGCCACTTCGCGGGCGGCAGCTTCTTCACGCGCATCGCGCCGCTCAAGAAGCAGCGCGCCGCCGAGAATATCGGCGCCGGCTTCATCGCCTTCGCCGAGATGCTGAAGCAGTGGGAGAATTCGCCGGGCCATCGCGAGAACCTGTTGATGCCGGGCGCCAAGCGCGTCGGTGTCGCCTTCGTCGACAATCCGAAGTCGCCGTACCGCAGGTTCTGGGCGATGGTGATTACCGATTGAGCCTGCGGTGTCATTCCGGGGCGGAGCGAAGCGACGAACCCGGAATCTCGACGGAAATGGCAGAGAGATTCCGGGTTCTCGCTTGCGCGAGCCCCGGAATGACTAAGCGAGCCGTCAGTTTCGCTTCGCAACCTTGGTCGGTGGCGGCGGTGTCGGCGTGAACAGCTTCTTCAGGCCGTCCAATCCCTCGGAAAGCCGCGGCCATTCGCAGGAGAACGTACCCTTCATGCAGTTGCTTGCCCGCGGCCGCGGTTCGGGGATGGGGACGGCAGCGACCCGCGGCTTGACCGGCCTTGCGGCGGGGACGGGGACTTTCGCAGTCTCACTGCGCGACGGCTCATTGTGCAATGACGCCTGCTGGATTTGCGGCGGCCGCACCGGCTGTGTCTCCTGCCGCTCGAGTTGCTTCGCATTGAACGCCGCAACGATACGCGAGCGGCGCTGCTGCTCGAGGTAGCCGGTATATTCCTGGTCGATCTTCTTCTGCTCGTCCGGCGTCGGATTGGGACCGGCGATGTCGAAGCTGCGGTCCTGCATGAAGTCGTAATAGGTGTAGCCTCCGCCGGGCTTGCGACGGCCGGCGAACTTGGCGTTGCAATCGGCGAGTTGCGCGGTCTTGTCTTCCCTGGTCTTCGCTTTCTCGGCGAGGTCGGCGCAGTCCTCGAAGTCCTTCGGGCCGCCGCGCCACCATTGCGCGTGCGCGCTCATGGGCGCCAGCACGCAAGCGACGGCGAAAGCGGCAACAGCCAACGTCGATGATCGTGACGGCATCACGGACATTGAGACCAAACCCGAACGACACAGAGTGAGCAGATTGTCGCCATTTTAGTGACACTTGTCACCCGGGAACCCGACGATTTTCCTGACCTGTGGAATGTTGCCGCAGCTGATGGAACACAGCCTTCGCGATTGGAATAATTGAAGAATCTCATCGGAACGGGCCGGAGATCAGAACAATTCGCCTTTAATCGTTCACTTCACCCTGTGCAGCAATGCCACCAGTTCCGCCTGCCGGTGCGTGCCGGTCTTCTGGAAGATCGTCTTGAGCTGATTGCGCGCGGTGGCAAGGGCAACGCCGGCGGCCTGCGCGGCCGCTTCGACCGAATCGCCGCGCGCAAGCCGCGCGGCAAGGCGTGCCTGCGCCGGCGTCAGTTCGAACGTCGCTGCAAGGAGCGCCTGATCGAACGCCGCGCTGCCTTCGAGATCGCGGATCAACAGGATCGCGCGCGCCCCGAGGAACGGCGAGCGCGCCGCCGGAGGCACCGGCTGGATCTGGATCACGATTGGCCGCTTGTCGATCCTGCGCACCACGATCGGCGACGACGGCAATGGATGCAGGTCCGAGCTGTGGGCCAGCTGATCGATCAGCCTGGTCAGATCGGCATTGGCCTGCCGGTCGAGCAGGGTGAGGCGATTGTTGCGGATCGCAAGGTCGTAGCCGAGGCAGCGTTCCGCCTGGCTGTTCATGCCGATGATGGCGCCGAAGCGGCCGACGGCAATCGCAGCGACCTGGATCAGATCGAGCGCGCTGGTGATGCCCGAGAGCGCGGAGCGGCCGACGACGGCGGAGAGCGTCGCGGCTTCCGTGAGCGGCGCCGACACCCTTTGCAGCGCCTTGATCTCGTCGGCGTCGAACAAGCCTTCCCTGGGCGAGCGCTGGATCGTCAGTGCCCACAACGCCGGGCCGGAGTGGAAGCCGATCGCCGCGAACCATTTCAGTCCGAACTCGCCGAGCGTGGCGTACAGCGGATCGCGCAGCATCTCGGTTTCGGATTCGAACAGATCCGCATCGGTGATGACATCGACGCCGGCGTGCATCAGCGGCACGCCGCGGGCTGCGCGGATGTCGGTGAGGTGAAGATTGTGTGGGAAGTAGGTCTTGGTGAAATACTCGGTGATCGAGTCCGTGCGCGGAATGTCCTCGGTGCGGATATCGCTCTGAAGCATCGCAGCGCCGGTCGCGCCGACGGCGGCGCAGACCTCGTCCATGAAGGACGGCCAGGTCGAGGGATCGAGAACCACATCGCCGAGGCGCGCGGTCACATCGTCAAGCCTGTGCAGATCGACCAAAATTCAGCTCCGCCGATGCAACCAGCGTTGTTTTGTCAGGCGAAACAGGCCGCGCCTCGTTGCGCCCGGTACCGGGCATAAGAAAACCCAGGAGCCCGATATGCAAGTTAAATCAGCGACAGGCTAGGGGCCGGGTCCGCGAGTGCTGGCGAAACATGATCGAAAATCGGCGGGTCCCGCTGGCCGGTGCGATCCGGCCTACGATAAGTGACCATCCTCACGGTGGTCGGCTTCGGTCAGCGCCACGCGGCAGAAGCTGGCGGCGATCGCGACGACCTCTTCCACGGCTTGCGGGTATTGCTTCGACACCCAGCGCAGCGCGATCGAGATGACGGCGCCGACCATGCCGACCGAGAGCAGCGAGGCGGCCGCGCCCTTGTCGCTGCGTTTCGGGTCTAGTGCCGGCGGCACCAGGATGTCGCTGAAGACGCGCAAGGCGTCGAGCTTGACTGCATCGACCGCCGGACTGATGCCTGAAATTTCCAGCAGAAAGACCCGCGCGGGCTTCGGGTGCTCCTTCAGCCGCGTGAAATAGAGCGTCAGCGCCGCGCGCAGCCTCATCTCGGCATCGTCGCCTGCGGCTGCGGCGGCCGCGGTCATTTCGTCGTGCAGGTGGCCGACGACATGGCCGTAGGCGGCGATCAGCAGAGCCTCGCTGTTGGCAAAGGACTCGTAGAAATAGCGCTCGGTCAGCTCGGCCGCCTCGCAGATCGCCTTCACGGTGGCGCCGCGATAGCCGACCTCGCCATAGACCTCGATCGCCGCATCGATCAGCTTGAGCCGCCGCTCGGTGCGGCGTTCCTCGGCGTCCATACCGCCATAGAGGCGGGCTTTCCGGCTCCTTGCCATGAAAGTGTATTGACACGAGGCATTGTCAGATGTCAAGTTATCTGACAATATAGATTGTCAATACTGCCACGGAAGGGTCAGGGCATGTCCGCTCATTTCGACGTGTTGATCGTGGGCGCGGGACTGTCGGGCATCGGCGCCGGCTATCATTTGCAGGCCAACTGCCCGGACCGCAGCTACGCCATTCTTGAAGGCCGCGACTGCATCGGCGGCACCTGGGACCTGTTTCGCTATCCCGGCATCCGCTCCGACTCCGACATGTACACGCTCGGCTATTCGTTCCGGCCGTGGACCGAGCCGAAGGCGATCGCCGACGGCCCCTCGATCCTGAACTATGTGCGCGAGACCGCGCGCGTCTACGGCATCGACAAGAACATCCGGTTCAACCACCGCGTCGTGCGCGCCGACTGGTCATCCGCCGACTCGCAATGGACGGTCGAGGTCGAGCGTGGGCCGGAGAAGACGATCGAGCGCTTCACCTGCAACTTCCTGTTCATGTGCAGCGGCTACTACAAATACGAGCACGGCTACACGCCCGACTTCCCCGGCATCGCCGATTTCGCCGGCCGCGTCGTCCATCCGCAGAAATGGACCGACGACATCGACTATGCCGGCAAGAAGGTTGTCGTGATCGGCAGCGGCGCGACCGCGGTGACGCTGGTGCCGGAACTCGCCAAGACCGCCGCCCATGTCACGATGCTGCAGCGTTCGCCGACCTATGTCGTGGCGCGGCCGGACGAGGACAAGGTCGCCAACTGGCTGCGCGCGCGGCTGCCCGCGAAACCCGCCTACGGCCTCACGCGCTGGAAGAACGTGCTGTTCGGCATGTATTTCTACCGGCTCTGCAAGCGCGATCCGGAGCGCGTGAAGAAGCTGATCCTCGGCGGCGTGCGCCACGCGCTCGGCCCCGACTACGACGTCGCCACTCATTTCACGCCGCGCTACAATCCGTGGGACCAGCGGCTTTGCCTGGTGCCGAACGGCGATCTGTTCCAATCGCTGCGCAACGGCGGATCGTCCGTCGTCACCGACCAGATCGAGACCTTCACGCCCGGCGGCATCAAGCTCAAGAGCGGCAATGTGCTCGACGCCGACATCGTGGTGACCGCGACCGGCCTCGATCTGCAGGTGCTCGGCGGACTCGAGATCAATGTCGACGGCGCGCGAGTCGATCTGTCGAAGACCATGAACTACAAGGGGCTGATGTACTCGGGCGTGCCGAACCTCGCCGCCGCCTTCGGCTACACCAACGCGTCCTGGACGCTGAAATGCGACCTGACCTGCGAATATGTCTGCCGCATGCTCAACCACATGAAGGCGCATGGCTACGCGCAAGTCACGCCGCGGCGGAACGATCCGACCGTGACCGAGCTGCCCTGGGTGGATTTCTCCTCGGGCTATATCCAGCGCGCCGCCGCCAGGTTCCCCAAGCAGGGCTCGCGCCGGCCGTGGCGGCTCTACCAGAATTATGCACTCGATATCATGACGCTGCGCTTCGGCTCGCTGAAGGATGAGGCCATCGAGTTTCTCCCGGCACGTCGGGCGAGCGCGGATGCCGCCTCGAATCCGGCCCGGCAGGTGGCGTAACGCGCGACGCGCCAAACGCGATGCAACTTCGCGCGCGCCCGATGCGGCGCGGGCTGGCGATCACCCGGCAGCTCTGCTATGGGATGGCGGCGCCCGCATGCTTTCGCTGCGGGCGGTGCGGTCCCGTAGCTCAGCCGGATAGAGCGACGGTTTCCTAAACCGTAGGTCGGAAGTTCGAGTCTTCCCGGGATCGCCATTTTTCGCTCGCCGCGCGCGGTCGGCGAGGCTTTTCAACATGCATTTCGGCGCCATCTGCCCGGCGTTCGCTCCTCCCAAGTTCACCCCAAATTAGGGAAAGCCCGGGACAATGGGGAGGGGGCACCGGAAGACCGCGCGTATGCGAGCTAGCGTTCCAGAACGGGTTGAGCAGGGGGGCGGCGATGCCCTTCGCGATCCGCTGCGTTCAAAGGCCCGGCCGCTCGTCGTCGATGTCGACGAGGTCATGATGCGGGGAAGCTCCGCCCCGGCCGATATCGCATCCGATCTGATCCGCCGCCTTCGCGCTTTCGCCGCGGCGATCACCGCTTCCCTTGGACCGCAAGCGCGATCAGCGCATGGTGCGGATCCATCGGGGTTCGATCCATCCCGGGCGCAATTCGACCACGACGCGGTCAGGTTCCTGCTGCAGGTGCTGGGCGAAGGCCGCCCGGTGTACCTTTGCTCGGAAACCCATCCCGAGCCGTTCGTCAGCGCGGTTGCCCAGCATCTTGGGGTCTTTACCGCCTGGGCCGCCGCGCCGGAACGTCAATTGGCGGCGGCACAGCGCGAAGAGCTGCCGCCCCTGCTTCACCAGGGCTTTGACTACATCGGCAGCGCAGCGGTCGCGTTGCCCGATTCCGCATCGCGCCTCGCGCGCCCCGCTCGATCCGAGCCGTCCGCGCCGGTCGGCATGCACACCTGGCTGAAGCTGTTCAGGGTGCATCAATACGCGAAAAACGCCCTCGTGCTGGTGCCGCTGCTGACCGCACACAAATTCGCATTGGGATCGGCGGCGACGTCGCTGTTTGCGGTGATTGCATTCTCGCTCTGCGCGTCGGGCGCCTACATCCTGAACGATCTTCTCGACGTCGAGGCCGACCGCGCGCATCCGACCAAGCGCAACCGCCCGATCGCAAGCGGCACCGTCCCGGCCTCGCGCGCCGTCGGCGCGATGGCCCTGGCGCTGGTCGCCGCCTTAGCGATGGCAATGTCGATATCGATCGAGTTCGGCGGCGTCCTGCTCGGCTATTTCGCGCTGACCACCTCCTATTCGTTCTGGCTCAAGCGCATCGCGACCGTCGACGTCGTCGTGCTCGCCACGCTTTACACCGTCCGCGTGATCGGCGGCGCCGTTGCGATCAGCGTGCCGATGTCGGAATGGCTGCTCGCGTTCTCGCTGTTCATCTTCATGTCGCTGGCGCTGGTGAAGCGCTATATCGAGCTCGCCGGCCAGCCGGACGGCGCCGTGCTGGCGGCGCGCGGCTACCAGGTCGAGGACAAAGCGATGATTGCGATCCTCGCCGCCGCGTCAGGCTTCAACGCCGTCGTGATCTTCACGCTCTACATCTCGTCCGATACGGTGCGCGCGCTTTACAGCCATCCGCAACTGCTCTGGGTCGGTTGTCCGATCTTGATGTACTGGATCGGCCGCGTGATGTTGTTCGCGCAGCGCGGATTGATCGACGACGATCCGGTCATCTTTGCGCTGAGGGATCGCGTCAGCTGGGTCGCGCTCGGCGCGATCGGCGCCATCATGCTCGCCGCCATCTAGCGATGTCGGCGGCTGCGTTACCAGCACCTGTGCCATCGGCCTCCAATCCGGACGGGATTGGGCTGTCCGGCTGGGGCAACTATCCCAGGGCGTCGTCCGAACTGCTGGCGCCGCAGACGCCCGCAGGCGCGCGGGACCACCTGCTTGCGCGGTCCGGCGTCGTCGCGCGCGGGGCCGGACGGGCCTATGGTGATGCCGCGATCGGAACGCAATCCACGATTTCGTCGCGCGGCCTGAACCGGATGCGGAGCTTCGATGCCGCAACCGCCCGATTGACGGTCGAAGCCGGCGTGACCATCGCCGACATCCTTGCCGTTTTCGAGCCGCGCGGCTTCTTCCTCAAGGTCGTGCCCGGCACGAAATTCGTGACGGTCGGCGGCGCGATCGCGGCCGACGTTCACGGCAAGAACCATCATCGCGATGGCGGCTTCGGCACCATCGTCGATTCGTTCCGCCTCGCGCTGCCTGGCGGCGAGATCGTCACCTGCTCGCGATCGGAAAACGCCGCGCTGTTCGCGGCGACACTGGGAGGCATGGGCCTGACGGGCATCATCCTCGACGCGACGCTGCGGCTGCTGCCGATCGAGACCGCCTGGCTGCGTCAGGACACCCGCGTCGCCGACAATCTCGATGCGGCGATCGATCAGCTGGAAAGCAGCGCATCGACCACCTATTCGGTGGCCTGGATCGACTGCCTCGCGCGCGGCGCGGCGCTCGGACGCTCGCTCGTCTATCTCGCCGAGCACGCCACGCGCCGCGACAAGGATACGCTGGGACCGGACCTCGAGACGTTCCCCAGCCTTCGCACGTCGCGGCTCGCGGTCCCGGAGCTGTTTCCGGGATGGCTGCTCAATCGCGCATCGATGCGGGTGTTCAACGAGCTGTACTTCCGCCGCGGCGCCGCGCATCCGGGCAAGCCGCGGCTGGTCCATTGGGACCCGTATTTCTTTCCGCTCGATGCGATCGCCGACTGGAACAGGATCTACGGCCGGCGCGGCTTCGTGCAATATCAATGCGTGATCCCGCTCGACCGCGCGCGCCGCGTTCTCGCCGAAATTCTCGATCGTGTGTCGCGGCGCGGCGATGCGTCGTTTCTTGCGGTGCTCAAGCAGCTTGGCGAAGGCAGCGGGTCGATGTCGTTTCCGCTCCGCGGCTACACGTTGACGATGGACTTTCCCGTCACCGACGCGCTGTTCGCCTTTCTTGACCAGCTCGACGCGCTGGTGGTCGATGCCGGCGGCCGGCTCTATCTCGCCAAGGATGCGCGGCAGTCCCGCGCGACATTCGAATCCGGATATCCCGGCCTTGCGGCCTTGCGGGACATCCGCCAGCAGACCGGGGCGAACAGTCGCCTCGTGTCCCATCTTTCAGCACGGCTTGGAATTTGATGACCGGCACAAAATCAATTCTGGTGATTGGCGGCAGCTCGGACATCGGGCACGCGACCGCGCTGCGCTATGCGAGGGAGGGATGGCGCGTGACGCTCGCCGCCCGCGATATCGGGGCGGCACAGCGCAATGCGGACGACATCAAGACGCGAAGCGGTACCGAAACCTCGGTTGTCGCGCTCGACGTGCTGCAGACCGGGCAGCTCGGCGGCTTCGTCGCCGGTCTTTCGCCACTTCCCGACACCGTCGTATGCGTTGTCGGAGAGCTCGGCGATCAATCGCGTGCCGAGACCGATCCCGGGCTTGCGACGAAGATCATGCGCACCAATTTCGAGGCGCCCAGCCTGCTGCTCGAACTGTTCGCGCAAGCCTTCGCGACGCGCGGCTCGGGAACCATCGTCGGCGTGAGCTCGGTCGCCGGCGATCGCGGTCGGGCCTCGAACTATTACTACGGTGCGGCCAAGGCCGGCTTCTCGCAATTCCTGTCCGGCTTGCGCAATCGCCTGGCGCTTGCGGGCAAGGTCCGCGTCGTCACCGTCAAGCCGGGATTCGTGCGGACCAGGATGACGGCGCATATGAAGCTGCCGGCTCCCCTGACGGTGCAGCCGGATCGGGTCGCGGAGGATATCTTTCGGGCCGATGTGACCAGGCCGCGTGACGTGATCTATGTGGCCCGCCGCTTCCGCCTGGTGATGGCGATCATCTGCGCGCTGCCGGAGACGATCTTCAAGCGGATGCGTATCTGATGCCCGGCATCGCCGCCAACCAGGCGTCGTTCCCGCGATCCAGCGCGATCCGGCAGAGCGTCCCGCTTGTGACGGCATCGCTGTGGCTCGTGCTGTTCGCGGTGACGCTGATCTTCAGCGTCACGCTCTGCGACGGCAGGCTGATCTTCACCCTCGACGATCCCTACATCCACCTCGCCGTCGCCGATCACATCCGGTCCGGCGGCTACGGCGTCAATGCCTCCGAGGTCTCGTCGCCAAGCTCGTCGATCATCTGGCCCTATCTGCTGGCCGTGACGGAGACGCTGCATCTTGGCGCATTCGGTCCGCTCCTGATCAATGCCGCGGCCGCGGCCGCGACTGTCGTGGCTTTCCTGCGCATCCTTGAATCGGCTGAGCTGCTCGACCCCGGCCGGGAGAAGCCGCTGCTGTTTTTCGTCGCGTTGCTCGCCATTTTTTCGTCAAGCGCGATCGCCCTGCCGATGACCGGCATGGAGCACAGTCTTCACGTCTGGGCCACGGTCGCGACCTTCGGCGGCCTGACCGAAGCCGCGCGCGGACGATCGCCGACCGCCATGCATTTCGCGGCGCTGGTGCTGCTGCCGCTGATTCGCTTCGAGGGGATCGCGTTTGCCGTCGCGGCGATGATGGGGTTTGCTTTGCTCGGCCAGCGCCGGTTTGCCGCCGCGGCCGCCGCCGTCACGCTCTGCGCGTACGCCGCGTATTTCGCGCGCATGGCCTCGCTCGGTCTCCCGCTCTTGCCGAGCTCGGTATTGCTCAAATCGCGCATCGCCGAATCCGGCTATGAAGGAGCCGGCGTCTTCGGCTCCATCCTCCGCAATCTCGGCGACAGCTTCGCTGATCCCGCCGGCTTCAGGCTGATGCTGCTCGGTCTTGCGCTCGCCGGCGCGATGGCGCTGCTGCGCTCCGACCGCGGCGCCCTGATCGTCTGTGCGACGGTGCTCGCCGCGATCGCGGCGCATCTCGGCTTTGGCCAATATGGCTGGTTCTACCGGTATGAGGTTTACATCGTTGCGCTCGCAGTGCTGGCGCTGCTCTACGCGACTGCACGTGCGCGAGCGGTCTTGAGCGTCCCGCAATGGACCGCCGCGACGCTCGCCACCATTGGGCTGGCCGGTTTTGCCAGCGTGGGCTATGCCAGCGCCGCCCTGGAGACGCCATTTGCCTCGCGCGGCGTCTACGAGCAGCATTATCAGTTGGGCCGCTTCGCCCAGCAGCTCTACCGGCGGCCGATTGCCGTGAACGATCTTGGGCTCGTTGCCTGGGGGAATCCGAACTTTGTCCTCGATCTGTGGGGGCTCGGCTCGGAGCGCGTGCGCAAGGCGAAGCGCGCCGGCCGCTACGGCCCGCCCGAGATCGCCGCGCTCGCCGACGAGCATCATGTCGGCGTCGCCATGATCTACGACAGCTGGTTTGCGCAGGGCGTGCCGGCGAGCTGGAGGAAGGTTGCGATTCTGCACACGATCCCGGTGACCGGCGCGCGGGGTGACGTAAGCTTCTACGTCACGCCGGCCGCGGAGCCGCTTCTCGTCGCCGGCGCCCTGAAGGCCTTCGCGTCGACCCTGCCGGCGCGCGATCGTCTCGAAATGGTGGCGCCGTGAGCGTTGCGTGATCGCGGGGGTGTCGCGCCGGGTGCTCAAATCCTCGCAAGCGGCCCCTGCGCCGGAACGGGGTCGGAGGCGCTTGACTCGCGCAGCAGCAGGATTGCGACGATCAGCGTGATCAGCGCGGCGATCCCGAAGCCTCCGATCGAAAGCACGTCGACCCAATGGACGTCGGTGCGGGGCGTATTGTTATGGACCGTGTGCATGTAGCCGAAGGCTCCGATCGGTATCGGCGCGGCATAGATGATCGCACGTTCCCACTCGCGGGCCTTGGCCTGAAGCGCCGGCAACAGCAGCGCCAGTCCGATACTGAAGATCAGGAAGTCATAATCATACGCATAGGGGCTGATGCAGACCGATACGATCGCAATCAGGCCGAGACTCTCGCGCACCGGCATCTTGCGGTAGACCGCGACCAGCACGATGCCGAGCGCAAGGACGGCGACGATGCCCTGGCCGATAAACGCTGCCGATGCGGAGAACCCCGTGGTTCGCAGCGCGGCATAGGTCGAGACCATTCGATACAGCGGATAATAGGCTTCGCGCAGGAATACCGACGAATCATGCACGCTCTGCAGCATCACGGGCCAGATCTGCATGCCGAACAGCAACGTGCAGATCGCCGAGCTGATCAGCACGACGGCGCCCGCCGTCATCACGACGATCCACGAGCGCCGCAGGATGGCATAGAGTGCGAAGGCAACGGCGAAATGCGGCTTGATGATCATGAGACCAAGCGCCGCGCCCGCGAGCATCGGCCGCTCTTCGAAGTACAGGCACACCAGTCCGATCAGTGCGGCGGTAAGGAAGCTGTTCTGTCCGCATGCCAGCGTGACCCCGATCGTCGGAAAGAAAACGATCAGCACGAGCACGAACCGGTTTCCGGCAAGACGCCGCAGCACGGCGAGGTAAACAGCCAGCGTCGAGGCCATGAACAACAGATAGGCCATTCCGAACGGGACCAGCGCGAACGGAGCCAGCAGCAGGTTGAATTGCGGAGGATAGGTCCACGGCATGAAGCCGTCGTGCCCGCCCGACGCCTGCTTCTCGATGATGGCGAGCTTCGCGAATTGATAGGCCTGGTCGAGGTCCCCGAGCCACACCAGCTTTGCGGTGATGTAGAAGGCGGCGAAGTCGACCAGTTCGCGGCCGTGCCCCAGCCCCAGCTGGGAGAACCACACAACCTTGAACAGGAGGGCGGCGACCAGCATCACGAGGATTCCGCGCGTGTAGTTGGCGCGCTTCGAGTCCGTCGACTGAATGGTTTCGAGCGTTGTTGCGAGCATCTAGCCGGGCCCTGTTATGGCAACCCAAGCTAGATTGAATAGGTTAAGCAGTCGAAAAATTGCATGGATAGGGTGGTTGGACCTCGGTCGCCCGGTAGCCGCAGGGATGCATGAATCGGTCGGTGCGGGCCGGAACCGGACGGTATCTCGGTGTCCGGATGCGACTTTCGCTGGACGCTCCGTCGGCGGCAGTGATAACGGCTGACAACAACCATCTCACGACGGACCGCATGCCGAAACCGCCGCCTCCTTCCAATCGCGGGCCCAGCCCATCTCCGGTTCTGCAACGCGCCGTGGTCGCATTGCAGATGGGACAGGTCGTCGAAGCCGAGCGGCTGGCGGCGGAGGTCTTGAAGGCAAACCGGACCGATGTCGGCGCGGCCTCGATCCTGGCACGGGCGCTGATGATCCAGAACCGCAACGAGGAGGCGATTGCGCCGCTCGAGCGCGCCGTGCGCCGCGTCGAGGATCCCGGCCTCGAGACCCTGCTCGGCGCAGCGCTCGGCGGCGCCGGTCGCGGCAGCGAGGCGATCGATGTGCTGCGGCGAACCACCGCGCGGCGGCCGCCGTACCTGCCCGCATTCCAGGCCCTGGCAGGACAATTGCACTCGGCCGGCCGCATCGACGAGGCGGTTGCCGTTATCGAGAGCGCGCTGGTTCTCGCGCCGGGGAGCCTCGAGTTTCAGCTGCTGCTGGCGCAGCTGCTGCCCCAGCGCAATGAGCGCGGCCGGGCGCGCGAGATTCTGGAGAAGCTGCGCAACGCGGCGCCGGGACATCCGGATGTTCTCGCCGCGCTCGCGCGTGTGCTGCTGCTCGATGGCGAATATGCTGCCGCGGCGGATCTCTACCGCCAGGTGGTGGCGCAGCGCCCCGACGACCCGCTGACGCGTCTCAGCTTCTCCGCCAGTCTTCTGGAAATGGGCGACCGCGCGGCCGGCGAGGCCAATCTGCGTCTCGCATTGCGCGGCCGGCCGCAAATGATCGGCCGCACGACCGCCGCGCTGATCATGTCATCGCACGGCCGCTTCTTCTTCCGTCGCAGCGCCTTTGCGGAATTTCTGAGCTAGAGCGTTTTCGAGCGAAGCGAACACCGGTTCGCGCTAACGCGTCAAAACAAGAATCGAGAGCGGCCGCCGGTGCACCGTCGTCCTGGCCTAGTGAGCAATTGCGCACGGGGGCCGGGACGACAGCCGGGATAAGCCGCGGCCTCTGCGCTCAAGCACAAGCGTCTCTGGAATACTGGATCACCCGCATGCGCATGCGCGGGTGATGACACCGAACTGGCTCAGGATCGTGCCACATATTCGGTGTCGTCCTGGCGAAAGCCAGGACCCATTACCCCAAATCTCAACTGTTGAGCGACACCGGTCCGCGATCCCGTTCATCATCGAAGACGGTGGCTATGGGTCCTGGCTTTCGCCAGAACGACGGCGGTGGTTGCGGAGCCCCCCATCGGGTAGTTCGCAATGACGGAGGAGGCCGCAGCTGAGCTTCGCGCGCCCGCTCTACGTCCGGAATTGCCGCCGATAGAGTCCGGACTCGCGGGCCATCCTGTTGGTCAGTTCCTGGGCGCGCGAAGTTTCATCCGGCGTCATCGCCGCGGTCTGCGCGACCCAGTTTTCGCGCTTCACCGGGAAGCACTGCGCAACCGGCGTGCCCTTTGGCAACACGCCGTTGAAACTGGTGTCGTGCCAGCGTGCCGGGAAATGAACCCAGCTGTCGTGAAACAGATCGCAATCGACCATGCCGGTCAGCGTGGTGAACGGCAGGTCGAACCGGTTGACCGGATGCGTGAAGAACAGCGAGTAGCCCGGCGGCGCCTCGATGGTCCACAGATTGACGAATTTGATGACGAAGCGGTCGGGCTCGAACAGCGGCGAGCCGACCACCTGGCTTTCGTCGTGGAAGCCGACCGGCGAGCGCGGGAATTCGAGCGCGCCGCCGGCCGGAAGGTCGTTGTCCCAAGTGATCGCGCCATTCTCGACCTTGAGATCGCAGATCAGCGGCAACAGGAAACCCGATGTCATCGCATCGACGAATGGCGGGCAACGCTTGACGGTATCCTCTTCGCGATTGCTCATCGTATTGAAGGCCTGCGTCGGCATCGCCTTGAGCCATCCGGGAAGCCCCAACGACGCAGGCATCGGCGGCGGAATCTTGCCCTCGAGCTCCGCCGGGCAGCGGAATTTGATGGTGATCGCTTCGTTGTTGTTGGACACGGCTTTGGTCCTCGGTTCGTTCAGTGTCGGCGGCGCCCTTGCGCCAGTCGATGCTCGTCTAGCACGCGACGACGGGGCCGAGAAAGCAGCCGCATCGGTCGCGAAGCGAGCCGCGATATCGAGTTATAAGTTGTTGTTATCATGACGGATAAGGCAAAGCTCTTAATCTCCCGGTTCGGCGCGCGCCAATGCTGCTTTTCCGCGTCCCTCCGCTCACCGGTGTGCAAGACTCTGCCGATAGGCATTGGCTTTCGACGCCCGCCGGGCGCATCATGGCCGGTGTCGCTGACGACACGATCTGAGTGAAGTAACGGAGGTACCATGGCCGAATCGAAGGTTGAGACCGCCAACGCTGCAGCTGCCGCGTCCCCCTCCGGCGAGAGCGGCGGCCCCAGCCAGCTCGCGGTCGCGACCGTCCGCACCGTGCCGATCGAGCAGGCGCAGTCCCGCACCGAGCACGATCTGCTCGGCGAGGACGACGTGCCGGCCAATGCGCTGTGGGGCATTCACACCAAGCGCGCGGTGATGAACTTTCCGATCACCGGCGTGCCGGTCGGGCACTTCCCGGAATTCGTCCGCGCGCTGGCGCTGGTGAAGCAGGCCGCCGCGCGCGCCAACAAGCGGCTCGGCTATCTCGCACCCGAGAAGGCGGATGCGATCGAAGCGGCCTGCACCCGGATTGCGACCGAAAAGGTCTATGCCGAATCCTTCGTCGTCGACGCGATCCAGGGCGGCGCCGGCACGTCGACCAACATGAACGCCAATGAGGTGATCGCCAACGTCGCGCTGCGGCTGATGGGGCGCAAGCCGGGCGACTATCACGCGCTGCATCCGAACGACGACGTCAACATGGCGCAGTCGACCAACGACGCCTATCCGACCGCGCTGCGGCTCGCGGTGATCTTCGCCACCCAGCCGCTGGTGCGCGCGCTGGACGATCTCGCCTACTCCCTCAAGGGCAAGGCGGTGGAGTTCGCCGACGTGTTGAAGATGGGGCGGACCCAGCTTCAGGATGCGGTGCCGATGACGCTCGGCCAGGAATTCGACGCCTTCCACGTGACCGTGAAGGAGGACGTCGCGCGCCTGAACGAGATTTCCGCGCTGTTCCGCGAGGTCAATCTCGGCGCCACCGCGATCGGCACCGGCATCAATGCCGATCCGCGCTATGCGGCGCTCGCGGTCGAGGAATTGTCGCGGCTGTCCGGCCAGCCGATGGTGCTTGCCTCCAACCTGATCGAGGCGACGTCCGATCTAGGCGCCTTCGTGCTGTTCTCCGGCGTGCTCAAGCGCGTCGCGGTCAAGCTGTCCAAGATCTGCAACGACCTGCGGCTGCTGTCGTCGGGGCCGCGCACCGGCATCGGCGAAATCCGCCTGCCGGCGGTGCAGGCCGGCTCGTCGATCATGCCCGGCAAGGTCAATCCCGTCATTCCCGAGGTGGTCAACCAGGTGGCTTTCCTGGTGATCGGGCACGACCTCACGGTCACGATGTGCGCCGAAGGCGGCCAGTTGCAGCTCAACGCGTTCGAGCCGACCATCGGCTATTGCGTCTTGAGCTCGCTGCGCATGCTGACGGCGGCGGTCGATACGCTGACCAAGCGTTGCGTCGACGGCATCGAGGCCGATCGCGAGCGTTGCCGCAGCCTGGTGCAGGGCTCGATCGGCCTGATCACGGCGCTGGCGCCGTCGCTCGGCTATGAGGCCTCATCGCGCGTGGCGCGCCGTGCGCTCAAGGAGAACCGCTCGGTCGCCGACATCGTGCTGGAGGAAAAGCTGCTGACCGAGGCGCAGCTCAACCAGCTGCTCGAGCTCGAGGCCATGACCCGCCCGGCGCGCCGGCAGCCGGTGCCGAAGAGTTGAAGGACAGCCGCTGTTGGCGAGGACATCAGCCGACACGGAGGATGTGCAGTATTCTATCCGCAAACTCAGTTCACCTCTCCCGCTTGCGGAGCGAGACGAGCGAAGCTCGCTCTTAGGTCGCATCGCATCGCAAGATGCGATGCGGGTGGGGGCTCTTTCCGCAATGTGACTCGCGGAGATATCCCACCCCAACCCTCCCCGCGCGCGCAGGGCAATCGCATTTGGAATGAACCGATTCTTCCGCGCCGTCATGCCCGGGCTTGTCCCGGCCATCTACGTCTTTTCTTTGCGTGGAAACGAAGACGTGGATGCCCGGGACAAGCCCGGGCATGACGAGTTTGTGGGAACTTCGATTGCCTCAAACGGCCATATGCGATTGCCCTCCCCGCGCGCGAGGAGAGGGGGCGCAGTCCCTTCGGGGCCTACAGCGTCTTGATGAACTCGATCAGGGCGCGGCGTTCGTCTTCCTTCAGCTCGGGCCCGATCACGCCGGAGCGCTTCTCGTTGGAGAATTCGTGGCCGGAATTGCCGTTGCCGCGCTTGGTGGTGTCGAGCATGAAGGCGTTCTTGATCTTGTCCTTCCAGGCATAGCCGAGATCCTTGGGATCATACTCCCGGCTGCCGAGATAGAAGGTTGCGGGACGATCCTTCACCGGCGACAGCAGTGCGTAGATGGTCGGGACCGAGCCGTTGTGCAGATAGGGCGGGGTCGCCCAGATGCCGTTGAGCGGCCGGACCTTGTAGGCGAGCGGCGCCTGGATCTCGTTCGGCCGGTAGCCGTTGATGCGCTTGCGATCTTCCGGCGGGGTCTTGTTCTGGTCGTACCAATAGTCGACGGTCTTCTCGACGAGCTCGCCGAGCGCCGGACCGAAACTGCCGTCCTTGATGTTGAGATTGGCCGGGGTCTCGACGGTGCGGTGCGCGAGGCCCTCGGCCTGCGCGCTGTCGGTGCCGATATGGCTGATCGGAATCATCTCGACGTCGAGCAGCGGCTGGCCGGCCTCGTTCCTGGTCCAGCGCTTCTTGTCCTTGAACAGCGCAAAGGCTTCGCTCGCGGGCAGCGCCTTGCTGTCGATCGCCGGGCCGTGGCAGCCCTGGCAATGCGTCTTGTAGAGCTCGCCGCCCTTCTTCGCGAGATCCATGTTGATTGGCGGCAGGATGTTCTCCGGCCATTTCGGCGACGCAAGTCCGCCAAAGCCCTTGTCCTCGCTGGGCGGCTCGCCGGCGACCATCCGCTCCATCTCGTGCAGCACGTCGATCCGCGCGCTCGATTTGTAAAGCCCCTTGGACTCGTCGAGCAAATTGAGTTCGGCGCTGACGCCGAGCGCCTCGCCGGCATTGCGCACCATCGGCTGCATGATCGAGCCGTCATATTGCACCCAGCTGAACCACGGTGCGTTCCAGATCCGCGGGAAATGCACCGGCGCCGAATGCGAGGCGTAGTTGTTCGGGTTGTTCAGATCGATCGAGAACACCTGGTTGCCGATCCGGTTCAGCGCGTCGAGCCGCGCATAGCCTTCCTCGACGCTGTTGGCGGCGACCTTGTTCTCCAGCGAATTGATGTTGGCGTATTGCTTCAGCACGAGGTCGAGCTGCCCGCGCAGCGCCATGCGCTCGTCGAGGCTGGCGTCCTTGCCGAGGATCTCGTCGGCAAAACGCGAGAAGCGCCCCGGCCAGAACCGCGTCAGCAGCAGCGAGACGCCGACGCTCTTCTGGAATTCGAACAGATTGGTGTTGGCCGGCCCGCCGTCGATCACGATCTCGGTGCCGCGATAGCTGAAGCTGCCGGTGTGGCAGGCGGCGCAGGTCAGCCCGACGCCGGTCATGTCCGCCTTGCTGTGCGGATTGCGCCACGGCGCGCCGTTGGCATCGGCCATCGGGCCGCCCTGCGCAAAGCCGATCGGCAGCGCATCGGGTTTGCCCGGAATCACCGTGTCGGGAATAAAGCCGAAGCGGCCGAGATAATTGGTCTCGCTGAGTCGCGGCGCCGCGGTGAACAGCGGCCAGACCGTCGGCTGCTCCAGCGCCATGAACCATTCATGGGGAATGCCGAAGGTCCGTGTGCCCTGGTCGGCGTGATAGAACCAGCGCAGCCGCTCCGCGCTGACATTCTGATCCAGCCACACCGTCTTTGCCGGCGGCTGGTAGTCGACGACCTTGACGCGGAAGCCGCTCGCCACCGTCTCGATATCGTCCTTGAAATAGAGGACGCCGGCGACAATCAACAGTCCGATGACGAATATCGTCTTGCGAGGCATGCCCCGTTCCCCCAGTTCGCGGTACTCGCGCGTGATATGGATGAGATGTTAAAATTCGCCGAAAAACGAGTTCGCGTTAAGCGTGTGATGCTGTGTGCGCCATCCTACAGTGGCGGCGCTTGGTCTAACAACGGAAATGTTGATTGGCTGTGAGCCAGTTCACTTGCGGCGTTCCCTCCGCGGCGGCATTTGCGCGCATCGAGGCCAGCGGCTAGAAACGACGGCGCAACAATTCTTCGAGATGTCATCTTGAACACGTCAGGCGCGCAGCCGCTCACGATCACGGTCTCGAACCACGGCACGGTGTCCGCGCTGCTGCTGCGGCCGGCGCAGGCTCGTAGCGCCTATGTGTTTGCCCATGGCGCCGGCGCCGGCATGACGCATCCCTCGATGGCCGCGATTGCGGAGGGCCTGGCGGAGCGCGGCATCGCGACATTGCGCTATCAGTTTCCCTACATGGAGAAGGGCAGCAAGCGGCCCGATCCGCCCGCCGTCGCGCAGGCAACGGTGCGTGCCGCGGTGGCGGAGGCCGCGCGTCATTGCGGCGAACTGCCGCTGTTCGCCGGCGGCAAGTCGTTCGGCGGACGCATGACCTCGCAGGCACAGGCCAAGGCGCCGCTCGCCGGCGTGCGCGGGCTGGTGTTTCTCGGCTTTCCGCTGCATCCCGCCGGCAAGCCGTCGAGCGAGCGGGCCAAGCATCTCGCCGAGGTCGAGGTCCCGATGCTGTTCCTGCAGGGCACGCGCGATGCGCTGGCCGAGCTCGACCTGCTCGAGCCCGCGGTGAAGGGGTTGAGTCATCGCGCGACGCTGCATGTGGTGCAGGAGGCCGACCACTCCTTCCATGTCCTCAAGCGATCCGGCCGCAACGACCGCGAGGTGATGGCCGAGGTGCTCGACGCCTTCGCGGCCTGGGTGGCGAAGCATGCGTAAGCAGGCCGGCTTTGCCGCCCTGTGACACCGTCCCGGATTGCGCTCCGCTCCATCCGGGCTACTAATCTCGGCACATGACCAGGATCCTGATCGTCAATCCCAACACCACCGCGTCGATGACCGCGACCATCGCGGCCGCGGCGCAAGCGGTGGCCGCGCCGGGCACCGAGATCGTCGCCGTCACATCTGCGATGGGACCGGCCTCGATCGAAGGCTTCTATGACGAGGCCTTCGCCGTTCCCGGGCTGATCGAGGCGCTGCTGAAGACGCCCGATGCCGATGCCGGCATCGTCGCATGTTTCGACGACACCGGGTTGGATGTCGCGCGGTCGGCGGCGCGCTATCCGGTGGTCGGGATCTGCGAGGCGGCGCTGGTCACCGCCGGGCAGATCGCCAAGCGCATCGGCATCGTCACCACGCTGCCGCGTTCGATCGTGCCGCTCGAGGAGCTGGTGCGCCGTTACGGCTTTGCCGACCGCGCCGTGGTCACCGCCTGCGACGTCGCGGTGCTCGATCTCGAGAAGCCGGGCTCGGGCGCCAAGGCCAAGCTGGAGGCCGAGATCGCGCGGGCGCTGGCCAAGGGCGCGGACGCCATCGTGCTCGGCTGCGCCGGCATGGCCGATCTTGCCCATGAGCTGTCGGTGCAATTCGGCGTGCCTGTGGTCGACGGCGTGGCCGCTGCGGTGAAGCAGGCGGAAGCGCTTGCCGGCCTCAAGCTCACGACGTCGCGTCGCGGTGCTTACGCGTCGCCCGCGGCCAAGGCCTATTCCGGCCTGCTGGAGAAATTTGCGCCGCGGTCAGCCTGACGCCGCCCCGCCATAGATCCGGTCGCGCAGGCGGCGCATGCCGGACAGCCAGCGCTCGCGATTGGTGACCTTGCGCTGCATGTATTCCTGCACCTGCGGATGCGAGAGAATCAGGAAGCGCTCCTCGGCCATCGCCTCGATCACCATGCGCGCGACCTCGCCCGGCTGCAGCACGCCGTCGACGCGCGCGGCACTCGGGCCCGGCGTCGTCATGCCGGTCTGCACCGATTGCGGACAGAGCACGGAGACGCGGATGCCGCGATCGCCATACTGGATGGCGAGATGCTCGGCGAGCGCGACCGCGGCGTTCTTGGTCACGCCGTAAGGCATCGAGTTCAGCGAGGCCAATAGCCCCGCGGCGGATGCGGTGTTGATGAGATAGCCGGAGCCGCGCGCGAGCATGCCGGGCACCAGCGCGCGCGCCGCGAACACGTGGCTCATCACATGCACGCGCCAGCTCACGTCCCAGTCGGCATCGGAGGCGGCCTCCTGTCCCTTGCGCGAGAGCCCGGCATTGGAGAAGAACACGTCGACCGGGCCATATTTGTCCTCGGCCGCCGCGATCAGCGCCTTGATGTCCTCCTCGAGCCCGACATCGGCGGTGACCGCGAGGCCGTCGATATCGCCGGCGACGCTCGCGAGCCGATCGCGCGAGGTCTTGAGATCGGCGACCACGACGCCGCGAGCCCCGGCGTCCGCATAGGCCCGCGCCACTGCTTCGCCGATCCCGCTCGCGCCGCCAGTGACGACGCAGACCTTGTCCTTGACTTGCATGGTTCGATGTCCCTGCTTGTTATCGTGGTGGGCCGGATTGTCAGCCCTGATACAGGCGCTTGTCACGCGCCTTCTGGATCGCGAGCGCGGCCATCAGGTCGAGCATCGGGGTCGAAATGGCGGCTGCGCGGGCGAATGCCGCCGGTGCGCGCACCAGCACATCGATCTCCATGGCGCGCCCGAGTTCGTAATCCTGCAGGATCGACGGCTTGTGGTCCGGCGCCGGCCCTGAGCGGGTGACGCGCTTGACGGCGGGGATATAGCGTGTCGCCACCGCATTGGCCTCGTCGAGCAGGCGCGGGATCACGTCCTGCATGTCGGGGTCGTCGCGGACGCCGCGCGCGGTCAGCCCGGTCAGCAGGCAGAGCACCGACATCGACATGTTGGTCAAGAGCTTCGACCAGATCGTCTCGCGGATCTCGCTGACCTCGGGCGATTCGATCGCGGCGTCGTTGAGCGCCGCACGCAGGGTGGCGATGCGCTCGCTCTGCCGATCGTCGCATTCACCGATCAAGAGGCGGTTGCGGTCCGGCGACAGGTTCGCGACGACGCCGGGCGCGACCACCTCGTTGGAGGAAAAGATCACGCCGCCGATGATCCGCTCCTTCGGGACGGCGCTGCGCAAATGCCCGCCGGGATCGAGGAAGCCGAGATCGGGAATCTGAGGATGCTGCGGCGGCAGGCCGAGATCGTACCACCAGGGAATGCCGTTCTGCGCGAACACGATTGACGTGTCGCGCTGAAGCAGCGGCGAGAGCCCGGTTGCCAGCGCGCCGATGCCGGTCGCCTTCAGCGTGCTGATGACGATGTCTTGCGGCCCCAGATCGGCAGGATCGGCTGAGGCGTTCACCCTGGCGGTGATGCTGCTATCGCCGACCTTCAGCGTCAGTCCGCTGGTCCTCACCGCGTCGAGATGCGGCCCGCGCATCACGCAGGACACATTGTGGCCGGCGCGCGCGAGCCGGACCGCGAAGTGGCTGCCGACGGCGCCCGCGCCGAAAATGCAAATACGCATGAGTGGAACAATTCTCCGCAGCGTGCCCCCGTCAGTTTCCACAAGCGCGGGGCATCGCGCAACCCGTCATGCGCGTGGTGCAGTCGCGCCCGCTCTAAAGTGATGGATCAAGGCGCCTGCTCTCGCCATAGTGCAAGGCTCGTACAAGATAACAGCAATGCCGAACGAGGGAGCAACGTCATGTCGGCCAGCCCAGTCCTGTGGAGCCTCGATGCGCGCGGGGTCGCGACCGTCACGCTGAATCGCCCCGAGGTCAACAATGCCTATGACGGCGCGCTGATCGCGGGCGTGCTGGCCGCGATCGACGATCTCTCGACCAAACCGGTGCGCGTCGTCGTGCTGAAGGGCAACGGCAAGCATTTCCAGGCCGGCGCCGACCTGAAATGGATCAACGGCGTGCGGCCGAAGTCGTTCGAGGAGAACGAGGCGGCATCGCGCGCCACCTTCGAGGCGGTGCAGCGTCTCAACACGTTGCCGGTCCCGACCGTCGCGCTGGTGCAGGGCGGCTGCTTTGGCGGCGGCACCGGCGTGATCTCGGCCTGCGATATCGTGATCGCGGCCGACAACGCGCTGTTCTCGATCACCGAGGTGCGCTGGGGCCTGACCGCGGCGATCATCATCCCGCAGCTCTGTGACGCGATCGGCGTCCGCCAGGTGCGCCGCTACGCGCTGACCGGCGAACGGTTCGGCGCCGAGGATGCCCGCCGCATCGGCCTCGTCCATGAGGTGGTGCCATCAGCCGAGCTCGACAGCGCCGGCGCCAAGGTCGTCGAGCAGCTGCTCGGCAATGCGCCGGATGCGATGGCCGAGACAAAGAAGCTCGCGATGGAAAGCTCGTTCGGCGGCATGGGCGTGGACGATGACGCTTACAAACGCCTCGTTCATCTGCATTCGGCCAAGCGGCAGACCGCGGAAGCTGCCGAAGGGCTTGCATCCTTCGCCGAGAAGCGCGCGGGGCGGTGGGGCGGCGGCGCGTAGGCTCAGCAGCCGCGGCAGATGCCGCGCATGCTGCGATAGACCTCTTCGTCGTCACGGCGCATCAGCTGCAGCTGATCGAACGTCTTCGATTCGCTCGACCGCGTCACCGGCGGCTCGGGCTTGCGCTTCGCCGCAAGTTCCTGCTCTTGCCGATGGTAGCAGGCCTCGCGCTCCGCCTTGGCCTCAATGAAGCGGCAGGTCTCGATCGCCGCCGCGGGCGTCGCAACGATGATGAGACCAAACGACACTGAGATCGGGAGTTTCAAGCGGGCGATCCTTTCGCGTCCTTGTCTCAGGTCGGCATGCCAACGGCAAGGCCGGCGTCGCATCACAGCGGCTGCGACAGCGATTTTTTCAATGTCTTCAGCAGCGCCTGCACCGCGGCGGCATCGATGCGGCGCTCGGGAACGGCGGCCTTGACCCACAATTCCGGAATCGGAAAGTCGGTTAGTACCGGTTGCAACGCGCCGTCGCGCAGCGCGTCCGCGACCAGATAATGCGAGAGCAGCGCAACGCCGTTGCCGGCGATCGCGCTTTGCGTCAGCACGCGGCCTTCGTTTGAGCTCAAGATGGGGCGGACCTGGATATTGATGCGGCCGCGCGGTCCCTCGAACGGCCATTCCGGTCCGGTCGGCAGAAAGCTGAGGCAGCGATGGTCGACCAGGTCGCGCGGATGCTTCGGTATGCCGTGCGTCTTCAGATAGGCCGGCGAGGCGCACACGAGGCGCGGCAGCCGGCACAAGGGCTCGTCGACCACGCCGCCGAAGGAATGCGGGAAGGCGCCGATCGCGAGGTCGAAACCTTCGGTCACCGGATCGACCGGACGATCGATCATCACGATCTCGAGCTTCACGCTTCCGTTCTGCTTCTGGAAAATCGTGAAGGCGTCGGCGAGCCGCGCCACCGTCAGCGAGGTCGGCGCCTTGACGCGCAGATGATCGGAGAGGTCGCGCTGCTTCTCGCCCATCCGCGACAAGAGATCGCCGACATCGGCAACCACCCCACGGGCGCGATGCACATATTGCTGCCCGGCCTCGGTCAGCCGCAACTGGCGGGTCGAGCGGTGGAACAGGGGGGTGCCGATCCGCTCCTCGAGCTGCGTGACGCGCTTGGCGACGACGGAAGTCGCGACATTGAGCTTGCGCGCAGCGGCAGAGAAGCCGCCGGCATCGGCGGTGGCGAGGAAGGCTTCGAGATTGACCAGCGTATCCATCTGCCTTGCTCGAGCCTTTCTCGATTCGCGAAAGCTGATTACATAATTTGATGGATTGTACTGCAATATGCATCAATTCATAGTTGGCCCAATCAACTTTGTTCAGGGCGGAAATGATGCGAGCGAGCACGATCGAAGAGCCTGCGCGGCAGGTCCCGGTCTATGGCGAATATGACGTGGTGGTGCTTGGCGGCGGGCCGGCCGGTATCGCGGCAGCGGTCGGCGCGGCACGTGCCGGACGGCGGACGCTCCTGATCGAGCGTTACGGATTTCTCGGCGGCATGGGCACCGCAGCCGGTGTGACCAACTTCTGCGGATTGCACGCCAACATCTTCGGCGAGATGCACCGCGTGGTGCAGGGTATCGCCTCCGACCTCTTGGCGCGGATCGACCGGCTCGGCGGGCTGAACGCGCCGCATCTGATCCTCGGCAAGATCCTTGCGCAGGCCTACGACACCGCGGCCTACAAGATCGCAGCCGACGATCTGCTCGCACATCACAAGGTCGACATTCTGTTCCACGCCCTCGGCGCCGGCGTCGTCATGGATGGCGCGCATATCCGTGCGCTGATGGTGGAAACCAAGGCCGGCCGGCAAGCGGTGCGCGCCAGCATCTTCATCGATTGCTCCGGTGACGGCGATCTCGCGGTGTGGGCCGGCGCGCCCCATGAGGTCGGCGATAATGCCGGCGGCATGCTCTACCCCTCGATGATGTTCCGCCTCAACGGCATCGATCCGGCGAAGGCCGGCGATGCGTGGCGCACCATCCCGGCGCTGATGGCTGAGGCCGAGGCCGCCGGCACCCACACATTCCCGCGCAAGTCGGCGATCGTGCGGCCGCAGAAATCGCAGATCGAATGGCGGGTGAATTTCACCCAGGTGACGCGGAGCGATGGCGGCGCCATTTCCGGTATTGATCCTGATGACATGACGCGCGGCGAGATCGAGGGCCGCCGCCAGGCGGTCGAGGCGTTCAAGTTCCTGCGCACGGTGCCGGGCTTCGAGAATTCCTACATCGTCGATCTGCCGCCGCAGCTCGGCATCCGCGAGACGCGGCGTGTGATCGGCGGCTACATGCTGTCAGGCGAGGACGTGCTGGGCTGCGCCTCGTTCGAGGATTCGATCGGCGTCAATGGCTGGCCGAAGGAATCCCATGTGCCGGGCGATGTGATCTTCGAGTTTCCGCCGATCCCGGAGAGCCGCGGCTATAACGAGCTGCCGTACCGCATGCTGGTGCCGGAGGGCGTCGACAATCTCCTGGTCGCCGGCCGCTGCGCCTCGATGACCCATGAGGGGCAATCGGCGGCGCGCGTCTCCGGCGCCTGCTTTGTGATGGGCGAGGCGGCGGGAACCGCAGCCGCGCTCGCGCTGTCGGGCAATACGATTCCGCGCGACATTTCCGTCGAAAAGTTGCAACAACAGCTCGGCACACAGGGCGCGTTCATCGGCCGCGATCAGGCCGTGCCTGCAGCATTGTAAGTGGAGGACGGCAATGAAGGGTTGGGCGCGGCTCGCACTCGCGGGTCTCCTGGTGTGGGCCGCGAGCGGTCTCGCGCGGGCCGACGATCTTCTGAAGGCGAAGATCGGCGTGCTGCGACTGTCGTCCTCGGCGCCGGTGTTCATCGCGCAGGACAAGGGCTATTTCCGCGACGCCGGTCTCGACGTCGAGCTCAAATTCTTCGACGCGGCGCAGCCGATCGCGGTCGCGACCGCGTCGGGCGATGTCGATTTCGGCATCACCGCCGTCACCGCGGGGCTCTATAATCTCGCCGGCAAGGGCACGCTGAAGGTGATCGGCGGCATGAGCCGCGAGAAGGCCGGCTATCCCCTGATCGGCTATTTCGCCAGCAACAACGCCTATGCCGCCGGCCTCAAGACGCCGAAGGATCTGGCGGGCAAGCGCGTCGCGGTGACCCAGGTCGGCTCCAGCTTCCATTATTCGCTCGGCCTGCTGGCCGACAAATACGGCTTCAAGCTGTCCGAGGTGAAGGTGGTGCCGCTGCAGTCGCTGTCGAACGCGGCCGCGGCGCTGAAGGGCGAAACCGTCGACGCCGCGCTGCTGCCGGTCTCGACCGCGCGGACGCTGATGGATTCCAACGGCGCGAAATTGCTCGGCTGGGTCGGCGACGAGACGCCGTGGCAGTTAGGGGCCATCTTCGCGTCGCCGAAGGCGCTGACCAACGCACCGCTGGTGACCAGGCTGCTCACCGCGCTCACCCGTGCCGACCACGAATATCACGACGTGATCCTGACTGCGATCAAGGACGGTGTGGCGCCGATCAACGACAAGACCAGGCCGCTGCTCGAGATCATCGCCAAATACACCAACCTGCCGGTCGCGCAGGTGGTCGGCAATTGCGCCTATATCGATCCTGACGGCAAGCTCGACCTGAAGAACCTCGACAACCAGATCAAATGGCTGCAGGGGCAGGGCTTCGTCGACAAGGGTTTCGATGCCAATGCGATCATTGCCAAGGACTATGTGAAAGCGGATTGATGTCGAGCCGCAACGAACCGTCATTGCGAACGAAGCGAAGCAATCCATCGCGCCGCATATGCGGATGGATGGATTGCTTCGTCGCTTCGCTCCTCGCAATGACGAGCTCCATTGCGAGTGACGCACCATGGACCTGATCGCCGACCATATCAGCCATCGCTTCGGCGCGCTCGACGTGCTCGACGATGTCTCCTTCACGGTGCGCGCCGGCGAGATTGTCGCGATCGTCGGTCCGTCCGGCTGCGGCAAGAGCACGCTGCTGTCGATCCTTGGCGGCCTGCTGCGGCCGGCTGCAGGCGCGGCCGAGCTGCGCGGCGCAGCGCCGGCTGATAGCCTCAATCCGCTGACCTTCGTGTTCCAGGACTTTGCGCTGCTGCCGTGGAACACGGTCGAGGAGAACGTCGCGTTTCCGCTGCTGCATACGGGCTTGAGTGCCGGCGAGCGCCGCGCCGTGATCGACGATGCGCTGCGCCGCACCGGGCTCTCGGATTTTCGCGCGGCCTATCCCAAGCAGCTGTCCGGCGGCATGCGCCAGCGCGTCGGCATTGCGCGGGCGCTCGCGGTTCGCCCCGCGATCCTGCTGATGGACGAGCCGCTGTCGGCGCTGGATTCGCAGACCCGCGAGCTCCTGATGGAGGATTTCGTGCGTCTGCTCGCCGACGGCGCGATGGGCGCGGTCTATGTCACGCATAATCTCGAGGAAGCGGTGCGGCTCGCCGATCGCGTCGTGGTGCTGTCGCGCCGCCCGGGCCGGATCCGGGAAATCGTGACCATCCCGATGACGCGCGCCGAGCGCGGCACGATGGACGCGCGCGGGCCGATGGCTGCGCTGCAAAGCGAGCTGTGGTCGTTGATCCGGAAAGAAGCGATCGATGCCGAGCGCGAGGTCCAGCATGCTTGACCGCGCGCCGCGGGAAGCGAAAGACCAATCGGCGGAGGCGACGCGCCCGGTCGCGTTTCGCGGCGCCGGCTTTATCCCCGGCGGCAGCCGCCATGCCGGCTGGATCGCGCTCGCGCTTGTGATCGCGGTCTGGCAGCTCGCCGGCAGCGCAGGGTGGGTGAACCCGCTGTTCCTGCCGGCGCCGTCTGCGATCGCTGTCGCGATCTACAAGCTCGCGATGTCGGGCGCGCTGTGGCAGCACTTGTCGTGGTCCATCATGCGGATCGGCACCGGCTGGCTCATCGGCACGGCCGCCGGCGTCGTCGTCGGCTTCGCGATCGGGCTGTCGACCATGGCGCGCGGCGTCGGCATCACATTCATCTCGGCGCTGTTTCCGATTCCGAAGATCGCGCTGCTGCCGTTGCTCATTCTGTGGCTCGGGATCGGCGAGGAGCCGAAGATCGCGACCATTGCGCTTGGCGTGTTCTTCTCGACCGCGATCTCGGTCTATAGCGGCGTCGATGCGGTACCGCGCAACCTGATCCGGATGGCGCAGAGCTTCAACGTGCCGTTCCACGCCATCGTGCGCCGCGTGATCTGGCCGGGCGCGCTGCCCTCGATCCTCGCCGGCTTCCGCATCACCGCGTCGGTCGCACTGCTGCTCGTCGTCAGCGCCGAGATGATCGGCGCGCAATACGGCATCGGCGCCTTCGTGCTGCAGGCCGGCAATCTGATGCAGACCGATCAGCTGCTCGCCGGCGTCGTGATCCTGTCGCTGTTCGGGCTTGCGGTGGGGAAGCTGATCAATTTGCTCGAGACGCGGTTGCTGCACTGGCGGTGAAGGCAACCTGCCGGCCCGCAACACCACTGTCGTCCCGGCGCAGGCCGGGACCCATAACCACAGGGCGTGATTGTTAGAACAGGCTGGGGCCGCAGCGTCTTTAACCAACCGAGCGCGGTGGTTATGGGTCCCGGCCTTCGCCGGGACGACGAAACTTACGCGCTCCCCCTGTCCCGGCGAAACGGGTCGCGCTTCGCTTGCCCGGGACGACGGGGTTACGCGTTGCCCCTGTCCTCGCGGAACAGGTCGAGCTTCTGCTGCACCGGGCGGTCGGAGAACGAGAACAGCACGGAGTCGGCATCGGCCTCGTGGGTGACCCAGTGCCAGCTCGGCACCACGAACAAATCGCGCGGTCCCCATTCGAAGGTCTGGTCGCCGATCCTTGTGCGGCCCTTGCCCTCGATCGCGGCGAACACGGTCGCATCGGTCGCGCGATAGCGCGCGGTCTTGAAACCCTTCGGCAGCAGCTGAATGAAGGTGCCGATGGTCGGCATCGCGAAATCGCCGGTCTCGGGGTTGGAGAATTTCAGCTTCAGCCCGTGGCAGGCGTCCCACTCGTCGCCGACCTTGGCCTTCTCGAGCGCCTCGCGGGTGTATTCATAGGGATAGTTGAAGATCGGCGAGGTCTTCGAGGTCCGCTTCTGGTCGATCGGCAGCAGATTGTGGCCGTAGCGCGCGAAGCTCGCGCCGGCCGGTTTGGAGATCGACTGCTGGTCCTCCTTTGCGCCTTCGGCAAACGAACAGTCGAAGAACTGCACCATCGGGATGTCGAGTCCGTCGAGCCAGAACATCGGCTCATTGGTTTCGTTGGAATGATCGTGCCAGGTCATCGACGGCGTGATGACGAAGTCGCCCGGCGACATCGCGGTGCGCTCGCCGTCGACGGCGGTGAACGCGCCCTTGCCCTCGAGCACGAAGCGCAGCGCCGATTGGGCATGGCGATGGGCGGGGGCGATGTCGCCCGGCACCACCATCTGCACGCCGGCGAACAGCGAGGTCGTGATCTTGGACTGGCCGCGCAGGCCGGGATTTTCCAGCACCAGCACGCGGCGCTCGGCTTCCTTGGCCGTGATCAGCTTGCCGGCCTCGTTCATGTACTCGCGGATCTGGTCGAACTTCCATAAGTGCGGACGGCAGGCGCTTTTCGGCTCCGGCGTGATCAGATCGTTCATCACGTTCCACAGCGCCGAGAGGTTCTGGCCGTCGATCTTCCTGTAGAACGCCTCGCGCTCAGGGGTCTTCTGCACGGCTTCCATGGCAAGCCTCCCATCATTCTTGTCGGTGCAATTTAATTGACAGTATACTGACAATATGGCTAGCGTCAATCAACCAAGCCAATAGGGAAATGCAAGGGAGGTTCCGATGAAGCTGCATGGCTATTTCCGGAGCAGCGCGTCCTACCGGGTCCGGATCGCCCTCAATCTGAAGAGGCTCACCTCAGAGCATCTGCCGCATCATCTGCGCAAGGGCGAGCAATGTGCGCCGGCCTATCTCGCGATCAATCCGCAGGGGCTGGTACCGACGCTGGAGAGCGACGCCGGCGCGATCCTCACCCAGTCGCTCGCGATCATCGAATGGCTCGACGAGACCAATCCCAATCCGCCGCTGCTGCCGAACGATCCGCTGCGGCGCGCAAAGGTGCGGGCGTTCGCGCAGGCGATCGCCTGTGACACGCATCCGGTGCAGAATCTGAAGGTGCTGGCGCGCGGCTGCGTCAGCTCGGCCTGCCCGAAGAGCAGGTGACGGAATGGGCAGCCTGGGCCAATCGCGAGGGACTGTCGGCCTGCGAGACGTTGATCGCGGCGGAGTCCGGCCCATTCTGCTTTGGCGACCAGCCGACGCTTGCCGATCTCTGTCTGGTGCCGCAGCTCGCCAATGCGCGGCGTTTCGGCGTCGACGTCTCGGCCTATCCGCGCCTGCTCAAGGCCGAGACCGCGGCCAAACAGGTCAAGGCGTTTGCCGACGCCGCCCCGGACAAGCAGCCCGATGCCGAATAACAAGCCAACGCCCGTCACGATGGACGCGGTCTACACCGCGCCCGGCTACCTGTTCCGGCGGATGCAGCAGATCGCGGTCGCGCTGTTCATCGAGGAGTGCAAGGCGTTCGACCTGACGCCGGTGCAATATGCCGCGCTGGTCACGATCTCGACCCATCCCGGCATCGACGCCACAAGGCTCTCGGCGGTGATCGCGTTCGACCGCTCCACGCTCGGCAACGTGATCGAGCGGCTGCAGGCCAAGGAGTTCATCGTGCGCAAGCCGGCGCCCGAGGACAAGCGCGTCAAGCTGCTCTATCTTACCAAGGCTGGCGCGGCGGTGCTGAGCGACATCATGCCCTCGGTCGACAAGGCACAGGCGCGGATGCTGCAGCCGCTGAAGCCAGCCGACCGCAAGACGTTGCTGGCGCTGTTGACCCAGCTCGTCGACCTCAACAACGAGGCGTCGCGGGTGCCGCTGCGCGCCGAGGATGCGCTCGAACATCTCGGGAGGTCGGGCTGATGGCGGAGACGAGACCTGTCCTGATCGCGGGTGGCGGCATCGGCGGCCTTGCCGTGGCGCTGGGCCTCGCGCAGAAGGGCATCCGCTCCATCCTGCTGGAGAAGGCTGCCGCGCTCGGCGAGATCGGCGCCGGCATCCAGCTCGGCCCGAACGCGTTCCACGCCTTCGACTATTTCGGCGTCGGCGAGGCCGCGCGCAACATGGCCGCTCTATATCGATCAGCTCCGGCTGATGGATGCGCTGACCGCCGACGAGATCACCCATATCGATCTCGGCGACGCCTTTCGCGCGCGGTTCGGCAATCCCTATGCCGTGGTGCATCGCGGCGATCTGCACGGCGTGTTCCTGCGCGCCTGCCAGAACCACGAGCTGATCGAGCTACGCGTGTCCAGCGAGGTGACGGGCTACGAGCAGGATGGTTCGTCGGTGACCGCTACGCTCGCGAGTGGGGAGCGCATCGGCGGCCGCCTCCTGATCGGCGCCGATGGCTTGTGGTCGAACATCCGCAAGCAGGTCACGGCGGACGGTCCGCCGCGCGTCTCCGGCCACACCACCTATCGCTCGGTGATCCCGACCGAGCAGATGCCGGAGGACCTGCGCTGGAACGCGGCGACGCTGTGGGCCGGTCCGAAATGCCACATTGTGCATTATCCGCTGTCGGGCTGGAAAGTGTTCAACCTCGTTGTCACCTATCACAACAATGCGCCGGAGCCGGTTGCCGGCAAGCCGGTCTCCGAGCAAGAGGTGATGAAGGGTTTTACCCACGTCCATGAGCGGGCGCAGAACATCATCCGCCACGGCACCAACTGGAAGCTCTGGGTGCTGTGCGATCGCGATCCGAACGAGCGGTGGATCGACGGCCGCGTGGTGCTGCTCGGCGACGCCGCGCATCCGATGCTGCAATATTTTGCGCAGGGCGCCTGCCAGGCGATGGAGGACGCGGTCTGCCTGTCGCACATGCTGGCCAGTCACGATGACCAGACAGCGGCGCTCGAAGCCTACAGCGCGCAACGCTTCCCGCGCACCGCGCGCGTGCAGCTGATGTCACGCGCGATAGGCGAACACGTCTACCATCCTTCAGGCGAACACGCCCGCATCCGCAACGCGATCATGAGCGCGAAGTCGCAGAACGAATGGTGCGACGATATCGCGTGGCTGTATGGCGGGACAGGGCTAAAGGCGTAACTGCCCGGCGGTCGACGCAAGAGACGCGGTCGCTGTATTCTCCGACGTCGTCCCGGACAAGCGAAGCGCGATCCGGGACCCATAACCACCGAACGCGGTTGTTATGGCAGGCTGGGGCCCCAGCCTTCGCGCCGCAAATATTTGTGGTTATGGGTCCCGGCTTTCGCCGGGACGACATTGAAACGCCTTGCTGTATGGCGGGACGGGGCTGGGTGGCTAGCTACTTACTCGTCGTCCCGGACAAGCGAAGCGCGATCCGGGACCCATAACCACCGAAGGCTGTTGTCATGGCGGCTGGGGCTCCAGCCGTCGCGCCGCAAATATTTGTGGTTATGGTCCCGGCCCTCGCCGGGACGACATTGAATGTGAGGTGACGTTGTCGCACAAGGGTACGCGCCCTCACATCCGCATCACTGCCTGCCGGTCGATCTTGCCGGTGCCGGTCTTCGGCAACTCGTCGATGAATTTGACTTCGCGCGGATATTTGTACGGCAACAGCTTTGTCTTGACGTAGTCCTGCAGCCGCCGCGTCGCTTCGGCCGTGTCGAAGCCGGCCTTGTTCATGACAACCACGGCGCGCAGCGTCATGCGCCGGTCCGGCAATTCGGCGGCGTAGACGGCACATTCGCGGACGTCGGGGTGATCGGCGAGGCAGAGCTCGACCTCCAGCGGATAGACCCACTGGCCGGAGATCTTGATCAGATCGTCGGCGCGGCCGCGGAAAAAGTGGAAGCCGTCGCTGTCGCGCATGAAACGGTCGCCGGTGTAGATCCAGCCGTCCTCGCGCACGGTCTCGGCGGTCTTGTCCGGCCGGTTCCAGTACAGCGGCGTCGCGGAGTCGCCGCGCACCCACAGGATGCCTTCCTCATTGTCGGCGACCTCGCGGCCATCGCTGTCGCGCAGCTTGACCTCGTAGCCGGGCACGCGCAGGCCGGCGGCGCCGAGCTTCTTTCGCTCCGCGCGGTTGCTGAGATAGACGTGCAGCACTTCGGTCGAGCCAAGGCCTTCGATGATCTCGAGCCCGGTGAGCCGCTTCCAGCCATTGAAGACGTCGGCCGACAGCACCTCCGCGGCCGAGACCGCCATCCGCAGCGAAGAGAAATCGGCGGTGTCAGCGCCTTCGGCCTTGGTCAGCGAGATGTAGAGCGTCGGCAGGCCGAAGAACACGGTCGGCCGATATTGCCCGATCGCCGCGAAGATCGCGGCCGGTTTCGGCTGGCCCGGCAGCAGCAGCGTCGCGGCGCCGACCGAGAAGGGAAACGTGATCGAATTGCCGAAACCATAGGCGAAGAAGATCTTCGGCACCGAGAAGCTGATGTCACCGGGCGAAAGCTTCAGCACGTTGCGGGCAAAGGCGCGCTCGCTATAGGCCATGTCGTGCTGCAGATGCACGATGCCCTTGGGACGGCCGGTCGACCCCGACGAATACATCCAGAACGCCATCTCGTTGCGGTGCGTGTCGGCCGCGTCGAGCTCGGTCGGAAATCCTTGCAGCCAGTCGCCGGCCTCGCGCGTTTCGGCAGCCGCGTGATCACCGGCGGCGCCATTGACCACCACCAGCGTGCGCAGCGGCGTGTCCCTGCAGGCTTCCGCGTTGAAGCGCGCACAGAATTCGGCGTCGGTGACCGCGACCTGCGCGCCGGCGTCGGACAGGTAGAATTGCAGCAGCTCGGGCGTCGTCAGCGTGTTGATCAAGAGCGGCACGAAGCCGGCACGTACCGCGCCGAAGAATGCCGCCGGATAGGCCGGGGTGTCGTCGAGGAACAGCAGCACGCGGTCGCCGCGCTGCAGTCCGAGCGACCGGAAGGCGTGGCCCCAGCGTGCGGCCTCAGTGCAGAGCTCGCGATAGGTCCGCGTGCCGGCCGGGCCGGTCAGCGCCAGGCGTTCGGCATTCCCGTTACCGAGATTGTCGAACAGGATGCGGCTCGCATTGTAGCGCTCGGGGATCGTAAAGCCGATCTCGCGCGCACCGGGATTGTCCAGCGGAACCTGGTCGGCGATCCCGGTCATGATTGTCCCTTTGCGGCTGCGTAGCGGGCCATGAAGGCGGGCGACATCGCGCGCAGCCGCGCGTCGTCGATCCGGCCGGAGCGGGTGATGTAGCTGTAGGCGAAATCCATCAGGTCGAGCGTCATGTGCGCCGGGAAATGCTCGTACCAGTCGGCGCTGGTCCGCGCCGCGGTGACGAGCTTCTTCACGATCGGCTTGCGCTCGCTTTCGTAGCGCGCGAGCGCGGCGCCGATGCCGCTCTCGGTCTCCAGCGCCTTGGTCAGCGCGATCGCATCCTCGATCGCAAGCCGCGTGCCCGAGCCGATCGAGAAATGCGCCGAATGCAGCGCATCGCCGATCAGCACCATGTTGCCGTGCGACCAGCGCTCGTTCCAGATCCACGGGAAATTGCGCCACACCGATTTGTTCGAGATCAGCCGGTGGCCGTCCAGCGCCGCGGCGAATATGTCTTCGCAAATCGCCTGCGACTCTTCGATGCTCTTGTCGGCGAAGCCGTAGGCCGCCCAGGTCGCCGCGTCGCATTCGACCAGGAAGGTGCTCATGTCCTTCGCATAGCGGTAGTGATGGGCGTTGAAGCTGCCGCGGTCGGTTGCCACGAAGGTCTGCGACAGCGTCGCGAAGGTTTTCGTGGTGCCGTACCAGGCGAACTTGTTTGAGGAATGCGAGACCGACGCGCCGAAGGCGGCCTCGAAGCCGCGGCGGACCATCGAGTTCAGCCCGTCGGCGGCAACGATAAGGTCGTAATCCCCGATCTGGTCGACCGATTGCATCACGGTGTCGAAGCGCGGCGTGACGCCTGTGCTGCGGACGCGCTCTTGCAGGATCGTCAGCAGCGCCAGCCGGCCGATCGAGGAGAACCCGACGCCGTCGATCTCGACGCTCTCACCGCGCAGATTGAGGGTGATATTCTTCCAGCTCTCCATAAGCGGGGCGATGGCGTCGACCGTCTCGGGGTCGTCGGCGCGCAGGAAGTCCAGCGCCTGTTCGGAGAACACCACGCCGAAGCCCCAGGTGGGCGCCGGCCGCGTTCTGCTCGAACAGGTCGATCTCGGCGTCGGGATGACGCTTCTTCCAGAGATAGGCGAAATAGAGCCCGCCGGGCCCTCCGCCGATCACGGCGATCCGCAACGTCTGCCTCCCAGATTGACAGTGTACTTACAATTTGGGTCCAGACTAATCGCCCTCCGGCGGGAACGCCAGAGGGAAAATGCGCGCGGCGACTAGCCGCGTGGGGCTGAAAGTTTCAGTAGCAGCGGCGGACCTTGACCCCGCCGACCCATACCCAGCGGCAGCCGGCGGCGACGGGTTTGCGGGCGACGACCGCACCGTTGGGACCGGCGCAGCCGGCGCGATAGACGCCGCGCGCACAGACGGCCGCGTTGGCGTCGGAAGACTCGAAGGTCATCGTCGCGGCAAAGGACAGCAGAGCCGCGGCGATCAGCAATATTGAACGCATGAAATTCCCTCTCCCGGGTGAGGCATGGTTGGCGTGTTGGTGACAACAAGGTGCTACGGCTCCGTGCCCGGCAAATCGCCGGGCACATGTCGTCTCACCGCCGGCGCGGCTATTTCTTTTCCGCTTCCGCCAGCACCTTCTTGCAGGCGGGCGCCAGCTTGTCGCTCTGCTTGGCGAGACAGGCGATGATGCGGCCGCCGCCGGGCGTCACGCTCTTGCAGAACTTCTCGTAGTCGCCCATGCAGGCGTCGCGTTGCGCGGTGGTCAGCTCCTGGGCGTAGACGGCGGTTGCGCCGCAAAGCAGCGCGGCGGTCAGGACGATACGCAGCATTGTTCGCTCCCTTCTCCGGTCTCTAGCGTGACAACAGGATTATCGCGCCGCGAACGGCGCCAGCACGTCGCGGCACGCCGGCGACAGCGAGCCGGCATTGGTCGCGAGGCACTGCACGATCCGCCCGCCGCCCGGCTGGACGCCGCCACAGATCGAGCGGACGTCGGCGCCGCAGGCCGAGCGCAGCACCAACAGTTCTTCGCGCGGCCGCAGCGGCCGCAACGCGATTACGGCCGGCGCGGCCGCCGGTGCTGCCGTCCCTGCCGCGCCCGCGGCCGGCGCGGCGGCACCGCCACCGGCGGCGGCCACGGCCTTCTCGCAGGCCGGCGAAAGCTTGCCCTTGTTCTTTTCCAGGCATTGCAGCGCCGACGCGCCGCCGGTCGGCACGCCCGCGCAGACTTTGGGATAATCGGAGCGGCACGCGCTGCGGATCGCCGAAACCTGCGCGCTGGACGGCGCTCCGGCCGCCTTCGGTGCGGCGGCCTCGGCGGCGGGCTTGGCCGTCGCCGGAGCAGCTTCGGTCTTGGCCGCCGCGGGCGCGGAGTCTGCCTTCGGAGCGGCGGCCGGCGCTTCGACGGCCTTCACCGCGCTGGCGCAGCCCGGTCCGAGGCTTGCCATGTTCTTCTGCAGACATTGCAGCGAGGCTTCGCCGCCCGGCGGTACGCTGGAGCAATGGGCGATGTAGTCGTTGCGGCATTGCGACTTGATGGCGTCGCGCTGTGCCTGGGTCGGCGCCTGCGACAAGGCCGGTGCGGTGCTCATGAATGCTGCAAGCGCAAGCCATGCGGACAGCTTCGTTGCTCGTGTCAACGCATTGATCATCTGAATAAATCCTCTGGTCGCGCCGGATGCCTCCGGCTCAACTGAACTGAGTTCTGAAAAAGTCTTGTTGTAACAACCTCGGCGAGCGGCATCATTTTCGCTTTCGAGTTCCGCTGCAAGCGGATTGTTGCTATGGATGAAGCAGGCGGATTTTTTGCCCGTCACGAGATCTTTAAATTTAGTCATTTGAATCGAGGCTCGGAAATGAGGCATGCGCGCGCGTCGGCGCATTTCGGTCGGAGCAATTTTGTGCGGCTGCGAAATGCACCGCTTGCGCGCGTCGCGTTCGTCGTATCGGCCTTCGTCAGTTTAAGTGCCTGCGAGCAAAACAGTTTTGTTGCGCCGCCGCCGCCCAAGGTCGAGGTTGCGCCGCCGGTGCAGCGCGCCATCACACGTTATCTGGACGCCACCGGAAACACCGCGCCGATCCAGACCGTCGATCTGGTCGCGCGCGTGCAGGGCTTCCTGCAGGCGATCAACTATCAGGACGGCTCCTTCGTGAAGGCGGGGACCACGCTGTTCACGATCGAGCCGGAGACCTACAAGCTGAAGTTGGAACAGGCGCAGGCCGCAGAGGTCGGTGCGCAGGCGACGCTGAAGCAGGCCGAGCTCGACTTCAAGCGGCAGACCGATCTGGTGCAGCGGCAGGCGGTCTCGCAGGCGACACTTGATACCTCGACCTCCACCCGGGACAACGCCCAGGCCAGCCTGCAGCAGGCGCAGGTCAACACCAGGATCGCGGCGGTCAACTACGGCTACACCAACGTCGTCGCGCCGTTCGACGGCATCGTCAGCAATCACCTGGTTTCGGTCGGCGAGCTGGTCGGCGTGGCGTCGCCGACCCAGCTTGCCACCATCGTGCAGCTCGATCCGATCTATGTGAACTTCAACGTCAACGAACAGGACGTGCAGCGCGTGCGGGATGAAGCGCGCCGTCGTGGTCTGACGGTCAACGAACTCAGGCAGTTGCCGGTCGAGGTCGGCCTGCAGACCGAGACCGGCTATCCGCACAAGGGCAAGCTTGATTACATCTCGCCGACCCTCAACCAGTCGACCGGCACGCTCGCGGTCCGCGGCGTGTTCGCAAATCCGGTCCGGACCTTGCTGCCCGGCTTCTATGTCCGCGTTCGCGTGCCGTTCGACAGGCAGGACAAGGCGCTGCTGGTGCCCGACGTCGCGATCGGCAGCGACCAGGCCGGCCGCTACGTGCTGGTCGTCAATGCCGAGAATCTGGTCGAGCAGCGCAAGGTGACGACCGGTCCGCTCGATGAGGGGCTGCGCGTCATCGAGAGCGGCCTGAAGCCGGATGACCGCATCGTGACCGCCGGATTGCTGCGCGCGATCCCCGGGCAGAAGGTCGATCCGCAGGTGCAGAAGGCCGACGCGGCGCCGGCGGCGGCCAAATAGGACGCACGCGCCATGATCTCGAAATTCTTCATCGAGCGCCCGGTTCTTTCCAACGTCATCGCGATCCTGATGATCCTGATCGGCGGCGTGGCGCTGTACAATCTAGCGGTCGCGCAATATCCCGACGTGGTGCCGCCGACGGTGCAGGTGACGACGCGCTATCCCGGCGCCTCGGCCAAGACGGTGATCGACACCGTGGCGCTGCCGATCGAGCAACAGGTCAACGGCGTCGAGGACATGCTGTACATGCAGTCCTACAGCGGCGCCGACGGCACCTATACGCTGACGGTGACCTTCAAGATCGGCACCGATCTCAATTTCGCGCAGGTGCTGGTGCAGAACCGTGTCTCCAGCGCGCTGTCGCAGCTGCCGACCTCGGTGCAGAACCAGGGCGTCACGGTCCAGAAGAAGTCGACCTCGATTCTGCTGTTCGTGACGCTGACCTCGCCGAACAAGACCTATGACAGCCTGTTCCTGTCGAATTACGCCACCATCAACATCCGGGACGAGCTGTCGCGCCTGCCGGGTGTCGGCAACGTCACGGTGTTCGGCGCCGGGCAATATTCGATGCGGGTCTGGCTCGATCCGAACAAGCTGCAGGTACGCGCGCTGGTGCCGCAGGACGTCATCCAGGCGATCCAGCAGCAGAGCCAGCAGGTCACCGCCGGCCAGGTCGGCGCGCCGCCGACGCCGGCAGGCCAGGCGTTCCAGTACACGCTGAACGTCAACGGCCGGCTCGACGACAAGAGCCAGTTCGAGGACATCATCGTCAAGACAGGCAATGTCGGCGACGTCACCCGGGTCCGCGACGTCGGCTGGGTCGAGCTCGGCGCGCAGACCTACAGCCAGATCTTCTCGCTGAACCAGAAGCCCGCGACCGGCATCGGCGTGTTCCAGTCGCCGGGTGCCAATGCCTTGCAGGTCGAGAAGGCCGTCGAGAGGAAGATGGCAGAGCTCGCCAAGCAGTTCCCGCAGGACATCAAATACGACACGCCGTTCGACACCACCAAATTCGTCAACGCCTCGATCGAGGAGGTCTACAAGACCCTGTTCGAGGCCGGCCTGCTGGTGCTGGTCGTGATCCTGGTCTTCCTGCAGGACTGGCGGGCGATGCTGGTGCCGGCAACCACCGTGCCGGTCACGATCATCGGCGCGTTCGCGGCCATGGCCGCGCTCGGCTTCACCATCAACCTCTCGACGCTGTTTGCGATCGTGCTGGCGATCGGCATCGTGGTCGACGACGCCATCGTCGTGGTCGAGGGCGCGGCGCACAATATCGAGCGCGGCATGTCGGGCCACGACGCCGCGATCAAGGCGATGGACGAGTTGTTCGCGCCGATCGTCGGCATCACGCTGGTCTTGATCTCGGTGTTTTTGCCGGCGGCGTTCCTGCCCGGGCTGACCGGGCGGATGTACGCGCAATTCGCGCTGGTGATCGCCGCCACCGCGCTGCTCAGCGCCGTCAACGCCGCGACGCTGAAGCCGACACAGTGCGCGCTATGGCTGCGTCCCCCCGCGCCGCCCGAGCAGCGCAACTTCTTCTATCGCGGCTTCAACGCGGTCTATGACCGGCTGGAGCGCGGCTACACACGGCTGGTCAGCGGCATCGCCGGGCATGCCAAGACCTCGGTCGCCATTGCACTTGTCATCATCGGGCTTGCCGGCTACGGCCTGTCGCGGGTGCCGACCGGATTCATTCCGATCGAGGACCAGGGCTATCTGCTCGCCGCGGTGCAATTGCCCGACGGCGCGGCCCTCGATCGCACCCAGCACGTGCTCGACGAGGTCACCACGATCGCCGGCAAGACTCCCGGTGTCGACCAGGTGATCAGCATCGCCGGCATCTCGGCGCTGGACAATTCCTCGAGCCTCGCCAATGCCGGCGTCGCCTATCTGATCCTGAAGGATTGGAGCTCGCGCGGGCCGGGCGAGGACCTGCGCTCGCTGGTCTACGGGCTCAACGACAAGCTCGCGGTGATCCCGGAGGCACGCATCCTGGTGATCCCGCCGCCGCCGATCCAGGGCATCGGCAACGCCGCCGGCTTTGCCATGCAGGTCGAGCTGCGCGACGGCAATGCCGACTACGGCAAGCTGCAGGCGGTCACGGGGGCGATCGTGGCCAATGCGCAGACCCAGAGCGCGCTGCAGCGGGTCCAGTCGTCGTTCCGCTCGATGGTGCCGCAGTTCGACGTCGACGTCGATCGCATCAAGACGCAGACCCTGCACGTCACTCCCGACCAGATCTTCGCGGCGCTGTCGTCCTATCTCGGCGCCAGCTACGTCAACCAGTTCACCAAGTTCGGCCGCACCTTCCAGGTCTATACCCAGGCCGAGGCACAGTACCGCCTGAGCCTGCGCGACATCGAGAACATGATGGTGCGCAACAGCAACGGCGACATGATCCCGCTCGGAACGGTCGCCAAGATCACGCCCTCGATCGGACCGTCGCTGATCAGCCTCTACAACCTCTATCCGTCCGCCTCCATCATCGGGCTGCCGGCGCAGGGTTACTCGTCCGGCCAGTCGATGGCGTTGATGGAAGAGATCGCGGCAAAGACGCTGCCGCCCGGCTCGGGCTTCGAGTGGACGGCGATGTCGTACCAGGAGAAGGAGGTCGGCAGCCAGATCTACTACGTGTTCGCGCTGGCGCTGCTCCTGGTCTATCTCGTGCTCGCCGGGCAATATGAGAGCTGGTACGCGCCGATCTCGGTGATCCTCGCCGTGCCGCTGTCGCTGCTCGGCCCGACGCTGGTGCTGCTGAGCCTGAATATCGAGAACAACCTCTACACCCAGATCGGCACCATCCTGTTGATCGCGCTGTCGGCCAAGAACGCGATCCTGATCGTCGAGGTCGCACTGGAACGTCATCTGCGCGACGGACGGTCGGTGCTCGATGCGGCGATCGACGCGGCACGCGCGAGATTCCGGCCGATCCTGATGACGTCGTTTGCCTTCATCCTCGGCGTGCTGCCGCTGGTGATCGCGACCGGCGCCGGCGCCAACGCCCGCAAGTCGATCGGCATCACCGTGTTTTCCGGCATGATCGCCTCGACCTGCCTCGCCGTGCTGTTCGTGCCGGCGTTCTTCGTCGTGGTGCAGAGTTTCGAGAACTGGCGCAAGGCGAAGAAGGGCAAGACGACGCCGCAAGCCGCACCGCAGGCGTCGGGCACGGCGCATTGACTCCCTCGCTCCGCTCTTGCGGGGTCGAGACGAGCGAAGCTCGGGTGGGGTGAGGTGAGGGGCTCTCTCGGCCAGGCGGTGCGAGTTGCGAGACCTGTACCCCCTCGCCCGGATCGCATCTTGCGATGCGATCCGACCTCTCCCCGCAAGCGAGAGAGGTAAGAAAGACCGCTACACCTTCACCATGCGCTTGCCGCGATTTTCGCCGGCGAGCAGGCCGATCAGCGCCTGCGGCGTGTTCTCGATGCCGGCGATGACGTCCTCCTGCACCTTGAGCTTGCCCGAGGCGACCCAGGACTGCAGGTCGGCGAGCGCGGCATCGCGCTGGTCCATGTAGTCCATCACGATGAAGCCCTGCATGATAAGCCGCTTCACCACGATCAGGCCGGGCACGCCGCGCGGGCCGTGCGCGGAGGGGACGCCGTCATATTGCGAGATCGCGCCGCAGCAGGCGATGCGGCCGCGATTGTTCATCTGCGCCAGGCAGGCTTCCAGAATGTCGCCGCCGACATTGTCGAAATAGACGTCGATGCCCTTGGGCGCCGCCGCGCGCAGCGCCTTGTAGGTCGCGCCGTCCTTGTAGTCGACCGCAGCGTCGAAGCCGAGCTCGCTGGTCAGCCAATGGCACTTGTCCTTGCCGCCGGCGATGCCGACGACGCGGCAGCCCTTGATCCTGGCGATCTGGCCGACGATCGAGCCGACCGAACCGGCGGCCGCCGACACCACCACGGTCTCGCCTTCCCTGGGCTTGCCGACATGGAGCAGGCCGAAATAGGCGGTCAGGCCGGCAACGCCGTAGACGCTGAGCAGATGCGTCATCGGCTCGAGCTTCGGCATCTTCGCCAGGTGCCTGGCGGGCACGGCGGCATAATCCTGCCAGCCGGTGTCGCCGAACACGATGTCGCCGGGCTTCAGGCCGGGATCCTTCGACGAGATCACCTCGGCGATGCTGCCGCCGGCCATCACGGTGTTGGCTTCCACCGCAGCGCGGTAAGTGGCGCCGTGCATCCAGGCACGGTTGGCGGCATCGAGCGAGATGTAGCGCGTCCGCACCAGCGCCTCGCCGTCCTTCGGCGTGGGGATCGTCCCCGTGGTCAGGCGAAAATGCTCGGGGCCAAGCTTGCCGGTAGGCTTTTCGACAAGCAGGATCTGGCGATTGACGGTGTCGTTCATTGGTGGTGTCTCCCCTCGCGTTGGTCGTTTCGCATGCAATTGACTGCGACGCGCGCAGCGCCTTGCACAGATTGTGCGCTGCATGAACGCTAGTCCGCGCACTGGCATTCCACAACGGGAACGTTTCGGCAAAGTCGCGCTGGACGCGAAGCGTGTTGCGTAGCTGCGTAAATCTGCCACACTTGCCCTCCGCCGGGAACATACGGGGGTAAGAGAATGTCCAGCAGGTTTACGCAGTATATCCTGATTGCGATGGTCCTTGGCATCGCGATGGGGACGATTGTCTTCAACTACTTTCCTGACAGCCGTGCCGAGATCGCAGCAGACGTCAACCTGATCGCGATGCTGTTCCTGCGTCTGATCAAGATGATCATTGCGCCGCTGGTTTTCGCGACCCTCGTCGGCGGCATCGCCCATATGGGGAGCGGCGCCAAGCTCGGCCGCATCTTTGCCAAGACCATGGGCTGGTTCGTCTCCGCCTCCTTCGTCTCGCTGCTGCTCGGCCTTGTGATGGTCAACCTGCTGCAGCCCGGCGCCAACTTCCCCGGCACGCTGCCCGACAAGGCGCAGTCGACCGGACTGCCGGTGTCGGCGTTCTCGATCGAAAAATTCCTCACCCATCTGATCCCGACCTCGATCGCGGACGCGATGGCGCAGAACGAGATTCTGCAGATCGTCGTGTTCGCGGTGTTCTTCGCGGTTGCGCTCGGTGCGATGCCTGAACGGGCCAAGCCGATCATGAGCCTGATCGACGACCTCGCGCACATCATGCTCAAGGTCACCGGCTATGTGATGCTGTTCGCGCCGCTCGCGGTGTGGGCCGCGATCATGGCGACCGTCTCGAAGAACGGCCTCGGCGTGCTCTGGAAGCTCATCGTCTTCATGGGCGGCTTCTATCTCTCGCTCCTGATCCTGTGGGGCATCCTGGTCGTCGTCGGGTTCATCGTGATCGGGCCACGCTACAGCCATCTCTTGCGGCTGATCCGCGAACCGCTGATGATCGCGTTCTCGACCGCCTCGTCGGAGGCGGCCTATCCGAAGACGCTGGAGGGGCTGAACAGGTTCGGCGCCTCCTCGCGCATCTCGGCCTTCGTGCTGCCGCTCGGCTATTCCTTCAACCTCGACGGCACGATGATGTACTGCACCTTCGCGAGCATCTTCATCGCGCAGACCTACCACATCGAGATGTCGGTCGGCACGCAGCTCGCGATGCTGGCGACGCTGATGATCACCTCGAAGGGCGTCGCCGGCGTGCCGCGCGCGTCGTTGGTGGTGATCGCCTCGACGCTGGCGCAGTTCAACATCCCCGAGGCGGGCCTGCTGATGATCATGGGCATCGACACCTTCCTCGACATGGGCCGCAGCGCCACCAACGTGATCGGCAACTCGCTGGCGACCGCCGTGGTCGCGAAGTGGGAGGGCGAGCTGAAGGCCGAGCACGAGCTCGGGCCCGACGACGCAGTGCCGCAGGATGCGGTGCCCGGCGCCGTGATGGCCGGCCATTGACGGGAGGCATGCATGCATCGCGCCCGCTGGAGGCCGATACGGGCTGAAGCGCCTCTCCTGTCGACATGCCTGCTGTCAGCGTGCCTGCTGGCGGCAAGCCTGCTCTCTGGCCCTGTGTCCGCACAGCCGGCGGGCGAGGGGCTCAGCCCCACGCTCGCCAACATCAAGGCCACGCACACGGTGCGGATCGGCTATCGCGAAAGCTCGCTGCCGTTCTCGTTCCTCGATCACTCCAAACGGCCGATCGGCTACAGCCTCGAGCTGTGCGATGCGATCGTCGAGGAGATCGGGACCGAGGTCGACGACGCCAATCTCAAGGTCGACTACGTCAAGGTCACCTCCGACGACCGCATTCCGGCGGTCGTCGACAAGAAGATCGACCTCGAATGCGGATCGACCACGGCGAATGCCGAGCGCGGCAAGCAGGTCGCATTCTCGCCGCTGATGTTCGTGGCCGGTACCAAGCTGATGGTGCCGAAGGCCTCCGGCGTCACCCAGGTCGCCGACCTGAAGGGCAAGACGGTGGTGGTGACCAAGGGCACCACCAACGAGCAGGCGATGCACAATGTCGACGCCAAACAAAAGCTCGGCCTCAACATCGTCACCGCACCCGACCACGAGCAGTCCTACCAGATGCTGGTGGACGGCAAGGCGGATGCGTTCGCGACCGATGACATCCTGCTCTACGGCCTGATCGCGCGGCACAAGTCGCAGGACAAGTTCCGCGTCACCGGCGACTACCTGTCCTACGATCCCTACGGCATCATGTACCGCAAGGGCGAGCCGCAGATGAAGGACGTGGTCGAACGGGCGTTCCGCAGGCTCGCCTCGAATCGCGACATCGTCCCGCTCTACAACAAATGGTTCGTCGCCCGGCTGCCGACCGGCGAGAAGCTCAATGTCGCGCTGTCACCGCAGCTCGAAGAGGCCTTCAAGGCGCTCGACGATTCGCCGGGCGGGTCGAACTAACGCATGATCCGGAAAAGTGCGAAGCGGTTTTCCGAAAAGATCATGCTCAAACAAAGAGCTAAGGCGCGATGACGATTCAACCTAATCTCATCGCGCTTTAGCCGCGAATTTCGGCCTCTCGCTTTGCAGGAGAGGTCGCAAAGTCCGGCGCGCGCCGTTCACCGCCAATAGCGCCGCGACAAATCCAGGCACTGCCGGACCCAGTATCCATTCACGTGGATCAGCTGGCATGTGCTCGGAGGCGGCTCCTTGATGATCGGGTAGCCGTGGATGTCGATATTCGTCGGGGCCGTGACGCCGCGCCAAAACACCGCATTGGCGGCCGGAGGATTGAAGGCGGCGGCGAACGCCGCGAGTGCGACGAAGCTCAAAAGAAGTTTGCGCATAATCTGTTTCCGGATCAATCAATGCACGGAAGCGTACTCCCTTGCGCAGGATGAGCAAGGCGCTGAATCGATCAAAATGACGGCCAGAGCTTCCGTGCCGGCCGCACCACCGCCCCGCGTCAGCCGCCGCGGACTGCCATGCATGCGAGGGCAACGATGCCGACCGCCGCCAGAACAACCATGACCTGGAAAACCGCGCGGCCAAGAATCGCACCCATCAAAGCTCCGTCGATCCGGCGGGATCTTCCTTCGAGTGTCCACGCGCCGCGATCTCTGGAGCATCATCGGCAGGCAAGATTCGGCTGTTGAAGTCAGCGAGCTCGTTGCTTCACCAGCTAATGTCGTTCGGCGACGATTCGATCGACTTGTCGCTTCAGCTCTGCTTCCATTTCGGAAATGACGTCGTGCGGCAGGCGAGCGCGGAGGCGATTGGCCGTCTCGTGCTGCATCCTGGGCTGCCTCGCGAGCGCGGGCCGTTCGATGGCCTGATCCTCGATCCATCGTCGAGAGGACGCATAACCTGTCGCGCCGGCCGTCACGTCAGTCCCGTAGGGTTCGCGAGGATCCTGATCCGACTGCACAACGTCCTTCATGAGCTCTGCCTCCTGGCACTATCTCGCAAGAATTCCCTTGCTCAGGCCCGAACCATTCGGCTCGTCCGGCTTGTCGCCCATCAATGACGCTGAAGCCTGCAAAGTTGTTCCGCACGGAACCTGCAAAGGTCTGCCGCAGTCAGCCTCATGAAGCGGGAACCAGAACCATCAGCATCCTCATTCGTTAACGGTGGTTGATCGTTCGGAGGTCGCCATGGCTTACGCGAGACCAAGTCGTCAAATAGCAATTGTGGTCGAAGACGACACGATCCAGCGCGACATGATTGCGCTGTTGTTGGAAGAAGGCCATTTCGACGTCATCCAGTGCGAGGACGCCGAGACGGCAGCGCTGGCCATCAAGATGCGTCATCCGTCGCTGGTGGTTACCGATATCAAGCTCACGGGCAAAATGGATGGCGTCGAGCTTGCACGTTTGGCCGTCGATTGCGATCCGGGCGTGCGCGTTATGGTCATCTCGGGCCGGCCCCCGGACAGCGCGCTGCCTGAGGGCGTCAAGTTTTTCGAGAAGCCGGTTTATCCACCCACGCTGCTGCGAGAGCTGGCGTCGTAGCTCTCGCCGATGGGTGGCCCATGCAAGACGATCCCGAAATCGATTGGCACCGGGAGCAGATTGCGAAGAACCGGGAACTGATCGCGGAATTGCAATCCGGAAATACGGCGGGGACTGACGTGTTTCCAGAGACGCAAGCCGAGATCGAGCGTCTCACGGCACAGATCGAGCAATCGGAATTGATCGTCGCCGCCTATGAGAAGGAGCACCCGCAAGACTGATCGGGCGCTCACAGTGCAGGATCGCGCCGGCGAGCCCGCGTCGTCGGGCAGGGGAACGCTGCCTACGCGAACACTTCGTCCAGCGCGGCCGAATACGCCGCCTCGACCAGCGCCGGATGCCGGCGCCCCAGCGCTTCCATCTTCACCCCGGAGTTCACCTCGAGGATTTTCCACGCGCCATCCGTGCGCACGACGTCGATCGAGGCGTAGCGGATGCCGACGGCCTGCGCGGCCCTGATCGCGAGCGCGACGCAGGCCTCGCGCGTCGTGCCATCGGCGAGCAGCACGGGCTCCGCGCCGGCATCGAGGTTATGCCGCCAGTTGAGCAGAAGCTGTTCGCCGGCGGGCGGAACGGCGTCGAGCGCGGCGGCATCGAAATCCTCGGTCATGGTCTTGAGTTGCTCGGCCGTCGCGCTCGCCTGCGCCAGCGCGCGCAGCGATCTTATGCCGTCGCCGGTCACCGACGGGCGCGCCTTGCCGTAGACGATCAGCGCGCGCGCATCCAGCAGCACGACGCGCACCTCGTCCGCGATCTCGACATAGGGCGAGATGGCGAGACTTGGATGCGCGGCAAGGACGCGCGCGACCGCGGTCTCCAGTTGCGTTCGCGTCTTGACACGGAAGACAAGCTCGCCGGAGGTCCCCTCATTGGGTTTGACGACGAGCCCCTGGGGATGCTGCTCGAGCAGACGCTGCATCGCGTCCAGCGAGTCCGATCCCGGGATGTGCTTGCTGAGCTTCGCGCCCAAAAACAGCGTATGCGGAATGACGGGGACGCCGGCCGATGCCAGCACGTCCGCGCAGGCCGATTTGTCGTTGGCGACCTGATGCGCGACCGCGCTGTTCAGCCCGACGTCGTAGCCGATCGCGAGCCGCCGCGCGTTGCCCTTGGTCATGGTGACCAGCCAGCCGCCGGACCGCACCTCGACGGCAATCGCGTGCGCCAAACAATATTTTTTGATGGTTTCCAGGAAGATTCGCTGGCTGATCAGGACCACGAGATCATTTTCCCTTCACCGCGGTTTTCGTAGCAATTAATTGCCGGATCGATGCCGATCTCAGCAAGTAAATTACCTGGAGTACCACGTGTTAACGATGACGCGGTTGAACCTCTGCGCGAAATCGAACGACTGCCATTCTGAGATCGCAATTGCACGCCAGTTGATCTTGACTATCTGCTGCATTGGCGCAATGGACACGCGAGATCTTCAGTGATTTCGGCCACTTCCGCGCCGTCGCGAGCCGTCTAAAAATCAAACTATTCTAATTCTGGTCAGTCGGGAAAACGAAAACCCATGAGCGCGTTCTATCGAGAGAAAGTTCTTTCCGTTCAGCACTGGACCGATACGCTTTTCAGCTTCCGGGCGACCCGCGATACCGGTTTCCGCTTCCAGAACGGGCAGTTTGCCATGATCGGCCTCGAGGTCGACGGCAGGCCGCTGCTGCGCGCCTATTCGATGGCGAGCGCCAATCACGAGGAAGAGCTCGAGTTCTTCTCGATCAAGGTGCAGGACGGCCCGCTCACCTCCAAGCTGCAGAAGATCCGCGAGGGCGACACCATCCTGGTCGGCCGCAAGGCGACCGGCACGCTGATCACCGACAACCTGATTCCCGGCAAGCGGCTGATGCTGCTGTCGACCGGCACCGGCCTCGCGCCGTTCGCCAGCCTGATCAAGGACCCCGAGGTCTATGATCGCTACGATCAGATCCTGCTGGTACATGGCTGCCGCCAGGTCTCCGAGCTCGCCTATGGCGAGGAGCTGGTCGCCAAGCTGCGCGACGACGAGCTGTTCGGGCCGCTGCTGTCCGAGAAGCTCTCATACTATCCGACCGTGACGCGCGAGCCGTTCCGCAACCGCGGCCGCATCACCGATCTGATCACCTCCAACCAGCTGTTCACCGATCTGCATCAGGGTCCGCTCGACATCGAGACAGATCGCATCATGATGTGCGGCAGCCCGGCGATGCTGGAAGAGCTGAAGCAGCTGTTCGAGACGCGCGGCTTCAAGGAAGGCAGCGGCAACACCCCCGGTCACTTCGTGATCGAGAAGGCGTTCGTCGAGCGCTGAGGCCGTCGAGCGTCAGGATTGTCGTCCTGGCGAAAGCCAGGGCCCATTATCACCGCTCCCTGTTTTGCGAAGGCTGGGGCCCCACCGGGCTCCAGCCTTTTGCATTTGTGGTTATGGGCTCTGGCTACGGTGCGCAATTGCGCATTAGGCCAGGACGACATCTGTGTATGTGGTGCTTTTCAATCCCCCACTGCTATAACGCCCCCAACGCCGCGCGGCCGTTGCGCGAACGCGGCGATCTGGGAGCAGCACCTTGTCCATCACCGATCCGGATGCACCGAAAACCGCGTTTGTTTTTGCCGGCGGCGGCAGCTTTGGCGCGATCCAGGTCGGCATGCTGCAGGCGCTGGCCGCGCATGGCGTGGTCGCCGACATGGTGGTCGGCTCCAGCGTCGGCGCACTGAACGGCGCGTTCTACGCCGGCGACCCGACGGTCTCGGGCGTCGCGCGGCTGGCCGAGATCTGGCGCGGCCTCAACCGGCAAGACGTGTTTCCGGTGACGTGGCGGACGCTGGTGAGCTTCCTGTGGCGGCGCGACTTCCTGATCCCGCATGACGGCGTCCGCAAGCTGATCGACGACTACATCCCGTTCCGCAATCTCGAGGACGCGCGGATCCCGATCCACATCGTCACCACAGACATCATCAGCGGCGACAGCGTGGTGCTGTCGGAAGGTTCGACCGCGGAGGCGATCGTCGCATCGACCGCGATCCCGGGTGCGTTCACGCCGGTGCATTACCGCGATCGTTTCCTGGCCGATGGCGCGATCTCCAGCAACACGCCGGTCCGCGTCGCTGTCAGGCACGGTGCCAAGCGCCTGATCGTGCTGCCGACCGGGCATGCCTGCGCCAACCAGGCGCCGCCGATCGGCGCGCTCGCCAATGCCCTGCACGCGCTGACGCTCCTGATCGCGCGGCAGCTCGTCAACGAGCTCGAGAACATCGGGCCCGATGTCGAGTACTTCGTGGTGCCGCCGCTCTGCCCGCTGGTCGGCTCGCCCTACGATTTCTCGCGGACTGCCGATCACATTACCCGGGCACTCGACACCACCAACGCCTGGCTCGACGGCGACGGCCTGAGGCCGGGGCACATCCCGCACGAATTGCAGCCGCACGACCACTAGGCGGCATCCGCGGGTGATGACACCGCGTGGTGTGACGCCTCGAATCGAGAACCATCCCCATCGTCGTCCCTGCGAAAGCAGGGACCCATAACCACAAATGCCAATTGTTGGGCGATGCTGGAACGATGAGTCCCTTCAACAAGGTCCGCCGCGGCGTATGGGTCCTGCTCCCGTGCGCAATTGCGCACCAGGCAGGGACGACGGAGGAGCTGCAGATTCACATCATGATTTCGGGATAATAGAATAATACCCCTGATTTGCCCGACGTGTCAAGGTGCTGGTCGAGCGCCGGCACGTCGCCGGCTCCTTTGCATGGGGTTGTTTTCGATATTTTGGCAGCGCGCCGTGCGACGGCAGCTGTCCTATCCCGCTGTCGGCCTCGTTCCATGGCTCGATGACGTGGACACGTCAGTTGCAGAAGCCCGCAAGCGCTATATGCGCTAGCCCTGCCCGCAAGCGGGAAAGGGGGCGCAGTCTTTGTGGGGCTCTCCGCTTCGTTGCAGTGCAAAAGTCGATTTCGTTTTAGTTCGACCGGTATCCGCACCCGCTCATTCGGGCGGTTGTCACATCTGTGAGGGCTCGGCCGTATAACCGTAGTGCACTTGTTCCGCGAGTTGGATTAGGCTCGCGGCCGACAGGTCATTTGGGCAGACCGGAGGAATTTCATGGATACAGTGCTGCTTCCGTTCTCGCCGCGTTTCATCGTGCTGACGATCTGCGCCGTCGTCACCGCGCTCCTGCTGCTGGTTGGGATTTTCGATCACAAGGTCTTCAAGATCGTCCTGATCCCGCTGATCATCTTCGGCGCGCTGACATTGCTCGGCATCCGCGACCTCACCCAGAAGAACCACGCGGTGCTGCGCAACTACCCGATCTCGGCGCATGTCCGCTTCCTGCTCGAGGAAATCCGCCCGGAGATGCGGCAATATTTCTTCGAGAGCGAGAAGGACGGCATGCCGTTCTCGCGCGACACCCGCGCGGTGGTTTACCAGCGTGCCAAGATGGTGCTCGACAAGCGGCCGTTCGGCACCCAGGAGGACGTCTATCGCGAGGGCTATGAGTGGATGCACCACTCGGTGGCGCCGAAGCCGAAGGCCGACCAGAAATTCCGCATCACCGTCGGCGGCCCCGACTGCACCAAGCCGTATTCGGCCTCGGTCTTCAATATCTCGGCGATGAGCTTTGGCGCGCTGAGCCCGAACGCGGTGCGGGCGCTCAATGCCGGCGCCAAGAAGGGCGGCTTCGCCCACGACACCGGGGAGGGCGGCGTCAGCCCTTATCACCGCGAGATGGGAGGCGACATCATCTGGGAGATCGGCTCCGGCTATTTCGGCTGCCGCAACCGTGACGGCACCTTCAATCCCGACGAGTTCGCACGCGTCGCGGGTGACGATCAGATCAAGATGGTCGAGCTCAAGATCAGCCAGGGTGCCAAGCCCGGCCATGGCGGCGTGCTGCCGGCGGCGAAGGTTTCCGAGGAGATTTCCAAGATCCGGGGCGTACCGATGGGCGAGGACTGCATCTCGCCGGCCTATCACAAGGCGTTCTCGACGCCGCTGCAGATGATGGAATTCGTCGCCCAGATGCGCAAGCTGTCCGGCGGCAAGCCTGCCGGATTCAAGATGTGCATCGGCCATCCCTGGGAATTCCTGGCGATCTGCAAGGCGATGCACGAGAGCGGGCTCTATCCCGACTTCATCGTGGTCGACGGCAATGAGGGCGGCACCGGCGCCGCGCCGCTCGAATTCATGGACCATCTCGGCATGCCGATGCGCGAGGGCGTCAATTTCGTCCACAACGCGCTGATCGGCATCGGCGCGCGCGATCGGATCAAGATCGGTGCCTCCGGCAAGATCGCGACCGCCTTCGACATGGCGCGCGCGATGGCGATCGGGGCCGACTGGTGCAATTCGGCGCGCGGCTTCATGTTCGCGCTCGGCTGCATCCAGTCTCTGAGCTGCCACACCGATCGCTGTCCGACCGGCGTCACCTCGCAGGACCCGATCCGCAACCGCGCGCTCTATGTGCCCGACAAGATCGACCGCGTGTACAACTACCACCACTCGACCCTGCACGCGCTGACCGAGCTGCTCGCCGCCGCCGGCCTCGAGCACACCAAGGAGCTGCGCCCGATCCACTTCTCGCAGCGAAGTTCGACCACCGAGGTCTCTTCCTTCGCCGAGCTCTATCCGACGCTGCGCCCCGGCGAACTGCTCGAAGGTACCCAGGACCGCCGCTTCCGCGACGCCTGGGCGATGGCGCGCGCGGATTCGTTCCAGCCGGCGGGGTAGGGGCGGCAAATCCGTAGCCCGGATGAAGCGCAAAGTAATCCAGGACCACTCTCTGTGCGGATCGACCGATCACGGATTACGCTGCGCTCCATCCGGGCTACGCTCACGACGTACCAGCGGACGCGCCGAACCATTTGGTCAGCGCATCGGTTAGGCCGGCCTGCGTTCGCTCGCCAACCCACGCCACGTAGCCATCGGGCCGCACCAGCACCGCGGTCGGGGCCGAAACCGTGCCGTGCGCGGGAAGCTCCCATGCGCCGCGATACTCGGTATCGACCAGCTGAACCCGGTCGGTCCATCCCGCGATGGCGATGCCGCCGGGCGCGCCGAAATTCAGCAGCACCGGCCGCGCCCGGTGCAGCAGCGCGAAGACCTGCATCGGGCCGTTGGCGGTGACCAGATCGAGATCGGGCATGCGGCGTCCGAGCAGCGGATGGCCGTCGCCAAGATCGTAGTGAAGATCGAGGCCGGACATCATCGCGGCAAAGCTTCTGCGCGGCTCGTCCATGCGCAGCAGGCCGGAGACGATCTCGTTCAGCGCCCTGGTGCGCGGATCGGTGCGGTTGAGCGCGACATGCGCCATGGTGTTGCGCAGCACGCGGGCCGCCACCGGATGCCGTTCGGCTTCGTAGGTGTCGAGCAGGCTGTCCGGCGCGATCTGCTTGACCACCTGGGCCAGCTTCCAGCCCAGGTTCACCGCGTCCTGCACGCCGATATTGAGGCCCTGGCCGCCCATCGGCGGATGCACATGGGCGGCATCGCCGGCCAGCAGCACGCGCTGTTTGCGGTAGGTCACGGCCTGCCGGGTCACGTCGGTGAAGCGCGAGATCCAGACCGGACTGTGGATGCCGAAATCGGTGCCGTACGCGGCGACCAGTGCCTCGCTGACGTCGCGCAAGGTCGGCTCCCGGTCGGTGTCGAGTTGCCGCTCGGTCAGCACCAGCCGCACTCGCCCGCCATCTTCCGCCTTGCCGATCGCTGAGGTGCCGGCGTCGTGCCGGCGAAAGCCCCATTCTGGCTCGCCCGCCATCTCGGCCTCGGCGATCAGCCAGCTCGTGGTCGGATCCCACCCGGCGAATTCGATGCCGGCCGCTTTGCGGACGAGGCTCCGGCCGCCGTCGCAGCCGACGAGATATTGTGCCCGGAGCAATTGGCCATCCGACAGTTCGACGTCGACGCCGCCGTCGTCCTGCGTGAAGCCGATCACGCCGCGCGCGCGATAGGTCTGCACCACCAGTTCGCCAACCCATTCGCCGAGCAGGCGCTCGATATGGTTCTGCCGGAGCCCAAGCGTGAAATTGCGCCGGGTCGGAAAGTCGGTGATCTCAAGCGGAACCAGATGAGAATGGAACAGCACCGCCGGATGGCGCGTTCCCAGCGCGACGAAGCGGTCGCCGATGCCGCGCTGATCGAGCACCTCGATGGTGCGCGCGTGCAGGCCGCCGGCGCGCGCACCGATCAGGTCCTCCCTCGCGCGCCGCTCGACAATCGCAACATCTATTCCCGCCAGCGCCAACTCGCCCGCCAGCATCAGCCCGGTCGGACCTCCGCCGGCAATCACGACAGCATGTTCCCGCATCCCGCACTCCTCCGTTCGATTGGGCGCGCGTTCTACGGGATGACCCCGGGCTTGCGGCAAGCCCGGGGGGTCTACATATATCTGAGTGGGGAGAGGGCGTTTGCTCTATCGAACCACCTCCGAGACATCATTGAGAAGAACGGCGCGGCAAATTTGCTGTCGTCCCGGCTTTCGCCGGGACGACGTTGGAAGATGGCGCGTTCAGAACTCGCCGTGGATGCGGCCGGAGAAGATGTGCACCGGGCCGCGGTCGGCGTTGTAGGCGGGGTTGGTGATGAACTGATAGTCCGCGGTCAGCGTCAGGTTCTTGTTCACCTGATAGGCGTAGTAGGTCTCGAAGATTCGCTCCGGGCTGTAGTTCAGCGCGCCGTCGCCGATCAGCAGACCGAGGCCGCCGGCGGCAAGATAGTCGCGATGCGCTGATGACAGCCCGTTGATCGCGCCACCGATGCCGATCGTGTCGTTCGCCCGTCCCCACCTGCTGCCCTTGATCGACAGGCCGCCCGAGACGCTGCGATCGACATCGGTGAACGACAGGATTTCGTTCTGACCGTCGTTCCAGCTGAGGCGGCCGAACAGGCCGACATCCTTTGCGATCTGCTGCTCGCCGTTCAGATAGAAGCCGTATTTCAGATTGTCCTTGCGGATGCCGGCCATCACGTCGTTGATGTCGAGCCCCGGATTGGCATCCTCGATGGCGAGCGCCTGGCGATAATTGCCGGTGTTGCCGCGATTGCCGAACACGCCGACGCGCAGCTTGCCGGGCTGGTCGAAGATCGAATAGCGGCCCTCGAATTCCACCACGGCGCCGCCGGTGTCGAACACCAGAACGTCGCTGTTCGGTGCGTTCGGCACCTGGAACACGCCGGCGCGCACCGCCCAATCCTTGCGGTTGAGCTCGACCACCGCGCCGCGGGTATAGCCGGGCAGGTCGGCCGGGAAGTCGTAGGCGGCGGACGCCCACATCGCCCAGTTCATGAAATCGGCGCGCGGGTCCTTGGCGTAGGAATTGCCGTCGAAGAAATCGCCGACCGCAAAGCGCCCGACCACGAGCGTGAGCCGGTCGATGTCACGCTTGCCGGCGATCTGGTTGGGGCCGTCGGCGACGTCTTCCTGCTCGCCGCCGAAGCCGAAGGTCTGCTTGAAGTAGTAGCGCTGCGGCCGGATTTTCGGGAACGGGGCGCCGGCCTTCTGCGCTTCGCCGTTCGAGAAGCCGGCGAGGCCGAGCGTGCCGTTGAGGCCAAAGCCCTGCGCGGTTTCCGGGTTGAAGTAGAATTCGCCGCCTTCCCAGAGCCGCACGCCGAGAAACGCCGTCGTGGTCCAGGTCTGCTGCAACTGCCCCGCGCCGGGAAGGCTGTTGGTGCCGGCATAGGGCGAACGGAAGGACGGATACGTCTGCGGCAGCAGCGTCGTTTGGCCGTGCACACTCCAGTCGCTCGATTCGGGCAGCGCGGTGCGCGTCGGCGTCGCCGACCATGGCGAGTCGCCGAACTGATAGTTGAGGCCGAATTTCAGCAGATGAATACGCGGGTCGATGCTGACGCCGGGCATGCCGAACTCATTGAGGCCGAGCGTGCGGCGCGACAGGTCGACATAGTCGTATTCGACCTTGGCGGTCCAATTGCCGCTCACCGCAAATTCGGCGCCGGCGCCGACGGTCCAGCCGGTCTGGTACTGGCCGGGCTCCGAGATCACCTCGCCCGCGGCGTCGTTGATCCGAACCTGGCTGTGGCCCCAGGCGAAGCCGCCGGTCACGTAAGGCATCCAGGTACCGAAAGAGTAGCCGGCGCGGCCGCGCAGCGTGCCGACATAGTCGATCGACGAATTGAAGGGACCGAGCACTCGCCGCGGCAGGTCGGTCGGGCCGGTGAAGGTCGCATCCGCCTCGACGCCGAGCACGAAGCGGTTGGCGAATTCCTTGTTGTATCCGACCTGGAAGCCGCCGATCCCGCCGGTGATGGTGGGCGGAAAGAACACGCCCTGTTCGAGGATCGGGTTGGTGCCGGGACCCAGCGTGCCGTCGCCATAACCGACATGGGCGCCGACGTAGAACCCGGTCCAGCTGTAGACCGCCCTGGCGGCGGGGGATTTGAGCGCCAGATCGGCCGCGGTCGCCGGCGCGCCGAAGGTTGCCGCACCGAGCGCTGCGCCGGCGGCGATCTGGACCCGGAAGAGGCGGACGCAGGTCATGACGCGGCTTTCCGCGAACGAGTGGCGGTTTCGCCCGGCATCACTGCAGATTTGGTGGCCGCTTGCCACCCGAGATTTGAAATCATCGCCCGCCGTCCCCGGTCCGATCTGTGTCGTCCCATCCAAAGCCAGATCAGCACCTAGCATCCCCTGTTGCTTATTGCAAATAATTCGCAATAGCAACTGAGGCGCGCCCGATACCGTTCCGATTTGCACGCCACCGTGACAGTCACGTAACAGCGCGAGGCGGCAGGCCACATCGGCGGCGATCGGCCGCGTGTCCGTGACAAACCGGTCGCGACCGACCGTTCAATCGATGCCGCCATTGTCCTCGTCCTTGGTGTTGATGAATGCCGGCTGCGATGCCCTGCCGAGCACGACCCGCGCGCCGGCCCGTTCGACACATCGCGCTATCGACAGCGCCGTCCGCAGCCCGGCGTTTGAGATTGTGCGTTTCCGGTGGAGCGCGGCCGCGCCGCGCAGGATGGCGCTCGCCAGCCTGAGCAGCACGATCGCGCTCCATCGCCGGCCGCGATTGCGCGCGGTCACGCTCCCACCGTGGCGAGCTGGACGATCCGCAGCAGCACGAGGCCGGCGGCGACGACGAGATAGCCACGCAGCACGATCATCCAGATCCGGCTCAGCGGGCTGAGCCGCGCCGGCGGCAGCCGGTCGAGCGGCGGCATCCGCCAGCTGTCGGGGTCGACCAGCGAGGGCTTGCGCTTGAAGCGGAACGACGCGTTGCGGCGCGACGACAGCTCGTACAGCTTGACGGCCGCCGTGATCGCGAGCGCAAGCACGCTGCCGCCGATCAGGATGCCGATGATCCACGTCTCGCCGAGATCGGGGAACAGCACCGCGGCGGTCAGGATCACCGACAGCATCACCAGCCCCGCGACCACCGCGCCGGTGAACAGGTTGAGTTTGGTCGAATTGACCCAGGGCCCGAGGATGTGGCGGTCGTTGCACAGCAGCAGCAGGAACACGGTCGCGCTCGGCAGCAGCACGCCGGCCAGCGTCTGCACCGCGTTGGTCAATAGTCCGAGCGGCGTGCCCGGCGTCAGCACCAGCACCGCCGCGAGCACGATCAGGCCGCAATAGACGCTGTAGAAGCCCTTCGCGTCCCACGGCTTGCGGTGCAGCGAGTGCTTCACCGCGAACACGTCGCCGATCGCATAAGCGGTCGCGAGGGAGACTGCCGCAGCACCGATGATGCAGGCATCGAGCAGCGCAAGGGCGAACAGCATCGCCGGCAGCCGGCCGGCATATGTCTCGAGGCCGACGGCGGTCCCCAGCGCGTCGGTGTAGTTGCCGAATTCGGGCTTTCCTGCGAACACTGCCGCGCAGAACGAGATCATCGCCACGGCGCCGACTACCACCAGCACGATGCCGATGCACAGATCCATCCGCTCATAGCGGATGAAACGCGGCGTGATCCGCTTGTCGACGATGTAGCTCTGCTGGAAGAACAATTGCCACGGCGCCACCGTGGTGCCGACGATGGCGACGATCAGCAGCATCACCTCGCTGAGCTTGGCGTCCTGCGGCATCTTCGGCACGAAGAAGTCCGCCGCGATCTGCCCGAGCGGCGGATGCACCATCAGGATCACGGGTACCAGCAGCAGGCTGCCTGCGACCAGCACGATGCCGAAGCGTTCGAAGCGGCGAAAGTCGCCGGTCGAGACCGCCAGCATCACGATAACAGCCGAGGCCAACACGCCCCAGAACTGCGAGACGCCGAGATAACGAAGTGCGAACGTGATGCCGATGAACTCTGTGACGATGGTCAGCGCGTTCAATACCAAGAGGTCGATGACGCTGAAGGCGCCCCAGAACTTGCCGAAGCGCTCGAAGATCAGCCGCGCATGGCCGACCCCGGTGACCGCGCCGAGCCGCACTACCATCTCCTGGTTGACGTACAGCACGGGGATCAGCAGCAGCAGCGTCCACAGCAGCGTGGTGCCGTAATTCTGTCCGGCCTGGGTATAGGTGCCGAACGCGCCGGCGTCGTTGTCGCCGACCATCACGATCAGGCCGGGGCCGACGATCGCCAGCAGTGTCTTCAGCCGGGCCAGCAAGGTCGCGCGCGGCGCGGTGTCGTCGCGAGCGATGCTGCCGAGCGCGCCGTGGATGTCGCCGGCATGCGCGCTATCGAGAATGGCGGTTTGTGTGGTCTTGCTTTCGGTCATTTCGCGTCTCCTCGCCGCCTTTCGGCACGGCGGGAGGGACGCGGGCGTCGTCAGGCGCGCACGTCTCCGCTACCGTGAGCAGCGGCATTTCCAGATGTGATGCAGATCGAGAATCCCGTTGCCGCGCCTGAATGCTGCGCAACGGGGCAACTAGGTCCTTCGTCCATGTCGGCCTCCTAAACCAGGACGACTACTTCCGACCGAGCAGCGGGCGCCGCTTCACCTCGCCCCGCGTGCGGGGTCGAGACGAGCGAAGCTCGCTCTTAGAGGTCGCATCGCATGGTCAGATGCGATCCGGGTGAGGGGGAGCCGCGAACTCAGCTATCACCGTGTGCGCGGAGACGGCCCCTCACCCCAACCCTCCCCGTAAGAACGGGGAGAGGGAGCGGCAGCACCGTCGTTATCAAGCCCGCCCTCACGGTCGGCCTAAGCGCACAGCCGCGGCTTTGCCGCGGCGTGGCGTGTGGCTGTTGCGCGCGGGCCGAAACGCTGGCCCGCGCGTCGCTGCTGATCGAGATCGCCGCCGGTGTCGTCGATGGTCCACCGGCATTCCAGGCGGCCGTCGATCAGGACCCAATGACAGGCCGGGGTTGGACGCCGGCGGCGGCCCGCCAGGCGGCGAAAGCCCGGCAGGTTGTCATTGCAATGAATGGCAGCCGGCGGTGGCATGCGCCGCGGCTCGACAACGTGCCGCGGGCTTGCTTGCCGGAATTTTGCGAGCTTTTCGAACATCGCTCACCTCCACTTCCGCTGGTCGCGGCAGGCCGGTGAGGAGCAGTGGTCAGCTTGGGCGCGACCACCCGTCCACGCAGGCGAGATCTGCGCGATCAGTCTTGCTGTGTTGCGGCGTCACCAGTCCCGGCATCGCCGGACTACTGTCGCCTGAGTTGCTACTGCCCATGTGCCTTCTGTGCTGGCTCGTGGATCGACTTGCCTCCGGAGATAGAACCCCCGGCGCGGAACGAACGTTCCGGTCATCGGGCACTACGCCCGCGACAATGGCCTGTCAAGCCGATTCCGCTATCCTCCGGGGAGGATCATGATTATCCTCCGGGGAGGATAGGAGACCCAGATGTCCGACGACCATCCACACGCTGCGATCGCCCGGCGCTTGAAGCGCGCCAACGGCCATCTCGACACCATCGTCGAGATGATCGAGCAGGGCCGGCCCTGTGCGCAGATCGCCCAGCAATTGCAGGCGGTGGAAAGCGCGATCGAGAGCGCCAAGAAGGCGCTGATCCACGATCACATCGGTCACAGCCTGGAGGAGACGCTGAAGGCATCGGGGCCGAAGGGCCGCGCCGTGCTGCGTGATTTCAGGCTGGTCGCGAAGTATCTGTGATGGACGTGTTCAAGAATTGACCCGCCCGGGGGGATGGCCGGACGGGTCGGTTGCGACACGGGGTGGATGAGGACCCGTGCCGAACACAGGATCCGCAACCTCAGGAATTGTGTCGATCAGTAGTAGCAGCTGCGCACGCGGCCGATGTAGTTGCCGTAGGCGTCGAACTGGCGCACCCAGCCGCAGCGCCGATAGCCGCCGCCGTAGTAATAGCCGTCGCTGGCCGCGATCGCGCTGCCGACGACGGCGGCGCCGACGAGACCTGCGCCAACGCCCCAGCCCCAGCCATAGGGCTTCGCTTCAGCCTGCGACGTCGTGGACGCGATGGTGCCGGTCACGGCGAGCGCGGTGAGGGCGAGGGCGGCGAACTTGGTCTTGATCGACATGGAATACTCCATCCTGTGTGGGGCGGCGCCGGTGTGGTCCGCATGCCCGTTGGACGGAGGCTGTCCGGTTCCGGTTCGAAGATCGGGGTGGAAATATGGTTTCGCGAATTGTTTCGTCGCGTCTGCCCGGACGAAGCAGTTCTGATCCCGACGCGTTTTCTTCACGCGAACCGGTACCCGCTTCGCTCGAAAACGCTCTCGGTCAGTGGCCGCGAAACACGCCGGGATCGAACCTGTCGACGTCGGCGAGCAGCTCGCAGAACGCGTGCGCGCCGTGCTCGATCAGCTTGTCACCCTTCTCGGCCGAGGCCTGGGTCGCATCGCCGATCGCACCACTCGGATTGAGGTCCTGCGCCTGCCAGGCGAATGGCGCCGGCCGCTGCGTCGACAGAAAGCGGTGATCCTTCTCGATCTGCACGCTTGCCGGCTTGAAGTCCGCGATCGCGTCCTTGCGCACGGCGTGCGGATATTTCGCCAGCATGATCGAGGTCTCGACCGCGCCGCCATGGATGCCGTGGCGCAATTCGCCGGCGTCGAACAGTCCGTCCGGCGCGCCGAAGCGCGACCAGCTCGTGGTCACCACCAGCATCTGATGGTGCGCGCGCAGATCCTGCGCCACCAGCTGCATCGCGGCGGAATTGCCGCCATGGCTGGTCACGATCACGAGCTTCCTGACGCCTGCGCGCGCCACGCTCTCGCCGAGCGCCATCCAGCTCTTCAGCGCCACGTTGGTCGGCAAGGTCAAGGTACCCGGAAAATCGATGTGCTCGGTTGAGATGCCGACCGGCTGCAACGGCAGGAACGTGGCGGGGGCGGTCGCCGGCAGCAACTCTCGCACCCGCGAAAGATAGGCCTCGCCGATCATGACGTCGGTTCCGAGCGGCAGATGCGGCCCGTGCTGCTCGGTCGCGGCCAGCGGCAGCACCGCGATCCAGCGCGCGGCCGTATCCTTGGCGATATCGGGCCAGTGGATGGCGGTCCAGTCGCGGGGCGGAAGCTGAGAAGTCATCAAGCCGGTCGTTTCAATACACGCGTTTCACGGGATGGATTTGCAGGCTAGTTTGTTTAACATCATAACGGGTTCGCGTCTCCGGGCGCGGTCCACGTCTTCCCGCCTTCCATCATGGGCCATAATGATCGACGGAGTCCAACCATGATCCCGGCCTTTTTGCTGCGAGCGTTAACCACAAGCCTTCTGACCGCCACGCTTTGCGTTGCCGCGGCGCTTGCCCCGGCGCGGGCACAGAGCTCGGACAAGACCTTGGACAAGGTCTCGTTCGGCACCAATTGGGTCGCCGAGGGCGAGCATGGCGGGTTCTTCCAGGCGCTCGCCGACGGCACCTACAAGAAATACGGCCTCGACGTCACTATCGTGCCGGGCGGTCCCAACGAGAACAACCGCATGCTGCTGATCGCGGGCAAGCTCGACTTCTTCATGAGCGCGAACTCGCTGCAGACCTTCGACGCCGTCACCAACAATGTGCCGCTGGTCGCCGTCGCCGCCATGTTCCAGAAGGACCCCCAGGTTTTCCTGACCCATCCCGAGGTCAAGGCCACGAAGATCGAGGATCTGAAGCCGCTGACGCTTTTGATCTCGAAGGAGGGCATTACCAGCTACTTCCAGTGGCTGAAGTCCGAATACGGTTTCGACGAGAACAAGGTGAAGCCCTATACCTTCAACCCGCAGCCCTTCATCGTGAACAAGCAGACCGCGATGCAGGGCTACGTCACCTCGGAGCCGTTCGCGGTCGAGAAAGCCGCCGGCTTCAAGCCGAACGTGCTGCTGCTCGCCGATTACGGCTTCAACTCCTACTCGACGCTGATCGAGACCCGCCGCGACCTGGTCGACAAGAAGCCTGACCTCGTGCAGCGCTTCGTCGATGCCTCGATCGTCGGCTGGTACCACTACGTCTACGGCGACAACTCGGCCGGCAATGCGATGATCAAGAAGCTCAATCCCGACATGAACGACGAACTGCTCGCCTATTGCGTCGCCAAGATGCGCGAGCACGGCATCGTCGATTCCGGCGATTCCATCAAGAACGGCATCGGCGCCATGACCGACGAGCGGATGGCGAGCTTCTTCGACAAGATGGTGCGGGCCGGCGTGGTCAAGAGCGCCATCGACTATCGCCAGGGCTACACGCTGCGCTTCGTCAACAAGGCGGTCGGCGCCGAGCTCAGGCCGAAGAACTGACGGGTGCGGACAGGCGATGGCGGGACCTGCGTTGTCTGGATCTGATGCAGCGTCGGCCGTGCGCCTGCGCGGCGTCAGCAAGACCTATGACAGTGGCGTGAGGGCGCTCGGGCCGCTCGACCTCGATGTGCGGCGAGGCGAGTTCGTCTCGCTGCTCGGGCCCTCCGGTTGCGGCAAGTCCACTGCGCTGCGGCTCATTGCAGGTCTCGCCACGCCAAACGCCGGCACGGTCGAGGTCTCGCATCATGGCGCGGAGCAGCGCGGAAGCCACCGCATCGGCTTCGTATTTCAGGAGCCGACCCTGATGCCGTGGGCTACCGTGCGCGACAATGTCCGCCTGCCGCTGAAGCTCGCCCGGCTGCCTGCGACCGACGCCGACGCCCGCATCGATGCGGCGCTGGATCAGGTCGGGCTTGCGGAGTTTGCCGACGCCTATCCGCGCGAATTGTCCGGCGGCATGAAGATGCGGGTGTCGCTGGCGCGCGCGCTGGTTACCGATCCGGATGTCCTTCTGATGGACGAGCCGTTCGCGGCGCTCGACGAGATCACGCGGTTTCGCCTCAACAACGACCTGCTGTCGCTGTGGCGCACCCTGCACAAGACCGTCATCTTCGTGACGCACTCGGTGTTCGAGTCGGTCTATCTGTCGCAGCGCGTGATCGTGATGACCGCCCGCCCGGGCCGGATCGGCGCGGAGTTTCGCATCAGCTCGCCGGAACCGCGCGGTGAGGAGTTCCGCACCTCGGCTGAATATGCCGCGTTCTGCCGCGAGGTCTCCAATGCACTGGCGCCGTCCTATGCGGGGCAGGCGGGCGCATGAAGTCTCCGCAAGACCTCGTCCGTTTTCTGCTTCCGGTCGCGGTGTTTGCCGCTGGCCTCGTGCTCTGGGAAGCCATCGTCCGCGGCTATGGCATCCAGCCCTATGTGCTGCCGAGCCCGCTGTTGGTGCTGAAGACACTGGTTGCGGACTGGCCGGTGCTGTCGCAATCGCTCGGCGTCACGCTGCTGACCACGCTCGAAGGCTTCGTTGCCGCGGCCATCGGCGGCATCGTGCTGGCGCTATTGTTCAATCAGTCGAAATGGCTGGAGTATTCGCTGTTTCCCTATGCGGTGGTGCTGCAGGTCACGCCCGTCATCGCGATCGCGCCGCTGCTCCTGATCTATCTGCAGCAGCAGACCGCGGTGATCGTCTGCGCCTGGATCGTGGCGTTCTTTCCGGTGCTGTCGAACACGACGCTCGGCCTCAATTCGGTGGATCGCAACCTCGCCGGATTGTTTCAACTTTATGGCGCCTCACAGCTGCAGACGCTGCTGTTCCTGAAGCTGCCCGCGGCGCTGCCCTATATCCTCGGCGGTCTGCGCATCGCCGGCGGGCTGTCGCTGATCGGCGCCGTGGTGGCGGAGATCGCGGCGGGCAGCGCCGGCGCCGGCTCGGGCCTCGCCTTCCGGATCGCTGAATCAGGCTACCGGCTGAATATTCCCCGCATGTTCGCGGCACTTCTGCTGCTATCGCTGGCCGGGATTGTCATTTATGGGTTGCTGGCGCTAGTTTCGCACCTGTTGCTGCGACGTTGGCATGAAAGCGCGTTAGGAAAGGACAGTTGATGGCCCCGATTTCTTCCGAAAAGATCGATCTGTTGATCTATGGACCGATCCGGCCAATCCTCGAAAGCGGCTTTCCCGATCAATACGTGCTGCACCGCGCGGAGAGCCGCGGCGACCTCGAGCGGCTGACGCCCGATACGATGGCCAAGATCCGCGGCATCGCTGTCACCTACCACACGATGGCGACCGACAAGACCGCGCTGGCGATGTTTCCGAAGCTCGAGATCGTCGGCAGCTTCGGCGTCGGCTACGACCACGTCGATTCCGCCTATGCGCGCGATCACAATATCGTGGTCACCAATACGCCCGACGTGCTGACCGAGGAGGTCGCCGACGTCGCGATGGGCCTGTTGATCGCGACGTTGCGCGAATTCGTCAAGGCCGACCGCTATGTGCGCTCCGGGCTGTGGCAGACCCAGAATTATCCGCTCAGCGTCGGCTCGCTGCGCGACCGCAAGATCGGCATCGTCGGCATGGGCCGGATCGGCCAGGCGATCGGGCGCCGGCTGGATGCGTCGCGGGTGCCGGTGTCCTATCACTCGCGCAATCCGTCCAAGGACGTCTCCTACAAGCACTATCCCGATCTGATCGAGATGGCGAAGGCGGTCGACACCTTGATCGTCATCGTGCCGGGCGGCGCGTCGACGGCCAAGATGATCAATGCCGACGTCTTGAAGGCGCTCGGCCCGCGCGGTGTGCTGATCAATGTCGCGCGCGGCTCGGTGGTCGACGAGCCGGCGCTGGTCGCGGCGCTGAAGTCCGGCACCATCCTGGCTGCCGGTCTCGACGTGTTCGCGGCCGAGCCGAACGTGCCCGACGAATTGAAGGCGATGCAGAACGTCGTTCTGCTGCCGCATATCGGTTCGGCCTCGGTGGTCACGCGCAACGCGATGGACCAGCTCGTGGTCGACAACATCAAGAACTGGTTCGCCGGCAAGCCGCCGCTGACGCCGGTTGCCGAAACGCCCGTCAAGGATCGCTGATGTCGTTGTCCCGCTTCAATGCCGTGCTGTGTCTGCTGCTGGCCGCGTGCGGCCCGGCAGGGGCGCAGGACGTCACGACGTTGAAGAAGGACATGATCGGGCAGTGGGAGCTCGCCACCACCGAGCGCAGCAAGACCTGCGTCGTGACGCTGAAGGGCGATACGGCACCGCAAGGCTTCAAGCTCGAGCTCGAGCCCGCCTGCGCGGCCGCGCTGCCCTTCACCAAGGACATCACCGGCTGGAGCATCAAGGGCCTCGGCGACATCGTGCGGCTGCACAATGCCGCCGGCGAGACCGTGATCGATTTCACCGAAGTCGAGACCGGCATCTTCGAAGGGATGCGCACCAATGAGGGCGTCTACATCCTGCAAAACCTTGCCGCGGCGCGCTCGCTCGCCAAATCGATGGACCAGATGATCGGCGACTGGTCGATGGTCCGCGGCAAACGGCCAGGCGATCTGCACGCTGGTGCTGACCAACACCGACGCCGGCAACGACAATTTCCAGGTGTTCCTGAAAGGCAAATGCGATCCCGCGGTCGCGGCCTTCAACCCGACCATGTGGCGGCTCGATCACGGCCAGATGATCCTGATGTCGGCCAAGGGCCAGACCTGGCAGTTCGAGGCCGACGACAACGCCCAGTGGCGCCGCGTCCCCGACAGCGCCGACCCGCTGATCATGCTGCGGGAGCAGTAGGTCGCTGCTCACACATATCCGGAGCGACGTGGCGGGTCCGTTGGCCGGACCACAAAACCGCTGTCGTCCCTGCGAAAGCAGGGACCCATAGCCACGATGCAGGTTGGTTGCAACGCTTTGGCCACAGCTCGTTTCGGCAACTCACCCCTGTGGTCATGGGTCCCTGCTTTCGCAGGGACGACGATCGGGGTGGAGCCGTCTCGGCTTTCGATCTGCACCCTCACAGCTCCAAAATAATTCCCTTGCCCCTGTCGATCCGGGCCGCCCCGGATCGTCGTCCTCCATAGCGAGCCGATTTTTCACCGCGACCGTCCCGCGGCTTGCCTGAAACAGGAGCAATTCATGCGCTTTATGTCGATCGTTACCTCGTCCCAGCCGCCGCAGCAGCCGACCCCGGAGCTGCTGGAGGCCATGCACAAGCTCGCCGACCGCGAGATCAAGGCCGGCCGCATGATCGACAATGCCGGCCTGATGCCGCTCGCCACCGGCGCGCAGGTCCGCCTGGTCGGCGGCGAGCTCAGCGTGGTCGACGGTCCCTTCGTCGAGGCCAAGGAAGTGATCGGCGGCTACGCGATCTCGGACGTCCACAGCAAGGAGGAAGCGATCGCGCTCGCGGTCGAGTTCATGCAGCTGCACAAGGTTCACATGCCGGGCTGGGAAGGCACCTGCGAGGTTCGCGCCTTTGCAGGTTTCGCCGGCCAGTGCGGTGCGTAAGCGGAGGACAAGCGATGCGCTTCATGTATGTCCTGGTGGCCGAGAAGCCGATGCTGCCGAATCCCGCGTTGAGGGAGGCGATCCGGAAGCTGGCCGAACGCGAGATCGCGGCCGGCCGGATGCTCGATACCGGCGCGCTGCTGCCGCGCACGGCGGGCGCGGAGGTGCGGATCAAGGATCGCAAGCTCACCGTCACCGACGGTCCCTTCATGGAAGCCAAGGAGGTAGTCGGCGGCTACGCCATCTTCGAGCTGAAGGACAAGGAGGAGGCGGTGGCGCGCGGCGTCGAGTTCATGCAGCTTCATCTCGACCACATACCGGACTGGGAATTGTCATGCGAGGTTCGCCCCTTCATGGAGTGCTGATGGCCTCCTCAGCCGGATGCCGGTGGCCGCCATGACGGTCGACGACGTCAAGCGCACCATCCTCGGTGTGTGGCGCATTGAGCAGCCGCGGCTGATCACCAGCCTGTCGCGGATGCTGCGTGATGTGCCGCTCGCCGAAGACCTGACCCAGGAAGCGCTGGTCGCCGCGCTCGAGCATTGGCCGGCCGCTGGCGTGCCGGAAAAGCCCGGTGCCTGGCTGATGGCGACGGCCAAGCGCCGCGCGCTCGATCATCTGCGCCGCAACCGCATGCTGGCCGAGAAGCACGGCGTGATTGCGCACGACCTGACGCGGGAGCAGGAGACCATGCCCGACTTCGATTCCGCGCTCGACGACGATATCGGCGACGAATTGCTGCGGCTGATCTTCACCGCCTGCCATCCGCGCCTGTCGCGGGAGGCGCGCGCCGCGCTGGCGCTCAGGATGATCTGCGGCCTCACCACCGAGGAGATCGCGCGCGCCTTCCTGCAGGCGGAGGCGACCATCGCCCAGCGCATCGTGCGCGCCAAGCGCACATTGTCGGAGTCAGGCCTTGCCTACGAGACGCCGCGCGGCGAGGAACTGTCCGAGCGGCTCGCTTCCGTGCTCGAGGTCGTCTACCTCATCTTCAACGAGGGCTATACCGCGGCAAGCGGCGACGAATGGCTGCGGCCGCAGCTCTGCAACGAGGCGCTGCGCATGGGCCGCGTGCTGACCTCGATCGCGCCATCGGAGCCGGAGGCGCACGGGCTGCTGGCGCTGATGGAGTTCAACGCCTCGCGGATGGCGGCGCGTACCGATGCGTCCGGCGAGCCGATCCTGCTGATGGACCAGAACCGCGCGCGGTGGGATCGCCTGCAGATCCGCCGCGGGCAGCTCGCGCTGGCGCGGGCCCGCGAGCTCGGCGGCGCCGGCGGCTTCTATGTGCTGCAGGCCGCGATCGCCGCCTGCCACGCCGAGGCCGGCACGCCTGATGCGACCGACTGGCACCGCATCGCCGCGCTGTACGGCGACCTCGCCGCGCTCTTGGATTCTCCCGTGATCGAGCTCAACCGCGCGGTTGCGATCGGCATGGCCGAGGGGCCGCTCGCCGCGCTCGCGATCGTCGACGGTCTCGCGGATGAGCCGGCGCTGAAATCCTATCATCTGCTGCCGAGCGTGCGCGGCGATCTGCTGCATAAGCTGAGCCGTTTCGCGGAGGCGCATGCCGCGTTCGAGGCCGCCGCCGCATTGGCCGGCAATTCGCGCGAGCGTGAGTTCCTCAAGCGGCGCGCCGCGATCGCCGCGCGTGCCGCGCAGGATCATGGCTGCCGCTGACGGCTCCGCGATTTCGACTCAAACCTCTGGCATGTTCGGACGCGATGGAGCGGAACGGGAACTGCCACCATGACGAAGCCATCCGTGCTGGCGATCGGCCTCGACCCGACCTTCGTCGATCTGTCCGTCATGCCGCAGTTCACGCCGGAACTGGTGCGCAGCTATCTCGGCGCGCAGATCGACGGCCTGCGGACGCTCGGCTACGACGTCGACAGCTGCCTGATCGACCTCGGCGATACCGCGGAAGCCGTGACGGCGGCCGCCCTCAACGCGCGCCGCTACGACTGCGTGGTGATCGGTGCCGGGCTGCGCGAGCCGCCGGAGCGGCTGCTGCTATTCGAGACGATCCTCAATCTGGTGCACCGGCTCGCCCCCGATGCCGCCATCTGCTTCAACACCAGGCCGGCCGATACCGCCGCGGCCGTGCAACGCTGGGTCAAACCTTAGGATGCAAGATGAGCGGCGCCTTGAGCCGGCGAATCGGGCTCGGCGCGCCGTCCACCGTGCATGGCCGGCGCTCGGGCCGGCCCGACGCCGGCATTGGCCGGGGACCCGCCGCGAAGGCCCGGCGGTTGTTGCCGGCGGCAACCTATGACACCATCCAGAGTCCGATTTGTTTTGGACTTTGGAAGCCTATGCCGCGCCGCAAATTTGCTTGGGAGAAGCTGACGGACGAGCAGTTGCTCGCGCAACCGCTCAACCGTCTGAGGGTTGCCGTCGAGGGTACCTGGCTCGCCGATTGTGTGAATACGCTCTATGAGGAGCTCGAGGAGCGCGGCATCCGGTTGCGGCCGCACACATGGATCTCGAGCGAATGGTTCAGCCCGGCCGATGTGCCCGGCATCGCGATCCCGTTCTACCTCGCCCATCCCCGCCTGATGAAGCTCGAGAAGAAGATGATGCTCGACGTCGAGGGCGCCTCGTGGTCCGAGTGCATGGCCATTCTCCGCCACGAGGCGGGGCACGCCGTGCAGCACGGCTACCAGCTGCAGCGCCGCCGGCGCTGGCAGCAGCTGTTCGGTCCGTCGTCGCAGCACTACCCGCGCTACTACCGGCCCAATCCGGCCAGCCGCAATTATGTCCAGCACCTTCGGCTCTGGTACGCGCAGAGCCATCCGGACGAGGACTTCGCCGAGACCTTCGCGGTGTGGCTGCGGCCGCGCTCGAACTGGCGGACGCGCTATGCCGGCTGGCCCGCGCTGAAGAAGCTAGAATATGTCGACGAGCTGATGGGCGAGATCGCCGGCAAGCGGCCGCAGCTCGCGACGCGCGAACGGGTCGATCCGCTGCATACGCTCAAGCAAACGCTCGCCGAGCACTACAGGAAGAAGCAGGCATTCTACGCTTTCACGCCGCCGAAGACCTACGACCGCGATCTTTCCAAGCTGTTCTCCGCCGATCCGCGGCATTATCGGCGTCCGCCGGCCGCGGCCTTCATCAGGCGGCACCGCGCCCAGATCAGGCAGCTGGTGGCGCGGTGGACGGGCGAGAACCAGTTGACGCTCGATGCCGTGCTCGACGACATGATCTCGCGCTGCCGCGAGCTCAATCTGCGTGCCGTCGGCCCCGAGCAGAAGCTCGTGACAAACTTCACCATTCTGCTGACCGCCAAGACCATGCACGCGCTGTTCGGCCCGTCGCGCCGGAAATGGATCGCGCTATGAAACAGCTTCGCATTCTGGTGCTGATGCACCCGGACTGTGTGCCGCCCGACTCCAGCGATGGATACAGCGCGCGGGAGATCAACGAGTGGAAGACGGAATACGACGTCGTGAGCACCCTGCGCGCGGCCGGCCATGAGGTTCGTCCGCTCGGCGTGCAGGAGGAAATCAAGCCGGTGCGCGACGAGATCGAGGGCTTCAAGCCGCACGTCGTGTTCACGCTGCTGGAGGAGTTTCACTACGACGTCGTGTACGACCAGCACATCGCGAGCTATCTCGAGCTGATGAAGATCGCCTATACCGGGTGCAATCCGCGCGGCCTGATCCTGGCGCGCGGCAAGGATCTGTCCAAGACGCTGGTGCACCATCGCCGGATCCCGGTGCCGGCCTTCGCGGTGTTTCCGATGCGCCGCAAGGTCAAGCGGCCGCCGCGTCTCGAGCTGCCGCTGATCGTCAAGAGCCTGAGCAGCGACGGATCGCTCGGTATCTCGCAGGCGTCGATCGTCGATACCGACGAGAAGCTCGCCGAGCGCGTCGCCTTCATCCATGAGCGGATCGGAACGGCCGCGATCGCCGAGCAGTTCATCGAGGGACGCGAGCTCTATGTCGGCGTGCTCGGCAACAACCGGCTGCGGGTGCTGCCGGTGTGGGAACTGAAATTCGGCAGCATGGGCGGCCCCGTCGCGCGCCAGATCGCCACCGAAAAGGTCAAGCACGATACCAGCTATCAGGAGCGCGTCGGGATCGTCGACGGCCCGGCCGAGGATCTCACGCCGGAGCTATCCGCCCATATTCAACGGCTGGCGAAGCGCATCTACCGGACGCTGGGGCTCGATGGCTATGCGCGCATCGACTTCCGCCTGTCGACCAATGGCGTTCCGTATTTCATCGAGGCCAATCCCAACCCCGAAATCGCCAAGAGCCAGGAGTTCGCGACGGCCGCCGGGCATGACGGGCTGGACTATCCGGATCTCCTGCAGCGCATCGTGACGCTCGGAATAAGCCGCGCCAAGGCCGGCGCATCGCTGGGCTGACTCGAGGCCGCTAAAGGCTGCGCTGCATCGGATGGCGTCGCGCATCCTTGGGGATGAACATCGCAAACGTTTCCCTAACGCGCGCGGCCGGCGTCACGGTGCCGGCGGCCGCGGATACCGGGGCCGCCGTCGGATGAAACGCGTCCGGTTCCGGCCAGCGCCGTGCGAGGATTTCGTTTACCGAAACCGGCATGGCGAGCCCATCGCTGTGGCAGCTGTCGTAGACGTACAAACCGGCAAGAAAAATCGATACGACAACAAGGATCGTCCTGAAAATCGGCATTGTGCTTGCGCCTTCTTGATTGAGGCGAACAATGCCCGGTGACGGTGAACCGCGCGTTTAGCGCCGAGGTCGATCGGCCGATACGGTTCCCAACTCATGAACGCGGGCCGCGTAAACGGCCCGCTTACCAATGCCTTCAAGGTTGCGGCAACCAGCTTTCCTCACCGGCGGGAAAGAAGTCTCTGGCATTGAAAGACCAACAACAAGACTGAGGAGGCACCATGTTCGTCGCCATTCGAGTCATGATCCTGATCGCCAGTGCATATGCCGGCTCGGCCGTCGCAGAGATGCAGTTTGCGCCGCTGCCGAGCCTTGCGGCGTCGTCCGCGCCGTAACGCCGGCAAACGAGGCGGCGCGCTCTACGCCGGATTGGGCGCCACCGCGCCGACCCCGATCGCGCGCGCTGCGTTTTCCGTCATCCTCGTCGCCGTCAGGCGCAGGAAATACAGCGACAGTCCCGGGTTGCGCTCGCACAGCTTCCTCAGCGCGCCGTCGCTGATCCAGAGCAGCTCCACATCGGTCGCAGCTTGAGCGGTTTGCGTGCGGCGGCGCTCGAGCGAAAACAGCCCGATCTCGCCGAACAGTTCACCCGCAGATACCCCGCGATCGATCTCGGGAAACCTGACCTCGCCCGATACGACCATGTACAGCAGGTCGGCGTCGTCGCCCTTCCGGAAGATCGTTTCTCCCGCCTTGAGATGCTTCGGCTGCATGAACGGTTGCAGCCAATTCGGAGAAAGGTCCGTCGCTGCGGCACGCTTCGCTTTCCGAAGCAGCCGAACCATCTGGAACAGCAACACCACGTTCAGAGGCAGCAGAATGATATGCAGGATGAGCACCGGGTAGATCCGGTCGCCCAATCCATAGCTGATGAATGCCAAATTGCTGAATATCGCGACAGCGCGCAGGCTCAACATCGTGCTCATGCAGAACGTCAGCAACACAAGTGCAGAAGCCAGGTAACCCAAACCATCGATCAACGTCATGACAACGCCCACTGGGAAATGAATTGCAAGCAATCCGATCTGAAAACGACCGGCAACATACACCAGTGCGCTCAGTTTCCTGAGCGGAAATGTGGCCGGCCCGCACTTGCGGCGGTGCACGCGTCGTGACGCGGCCTCAGCCCGACGAACGCGCGCGCGAGGCGACGTGAACGGCCCGGCCCTTCGCCGGCTTTGCCCTGGCGGCGACGACGGTCCGGCGCGCCTTGCCGAGCCGGGCCGCGCCCGGCGAGCTCTTTCTGAGCAGCAGCGCGAGCCGCTTGCGCGCGCGGCCGGCGATCGACCTTGCCGCCTCTCGCGCGGCCTCGGCCTTGCGGATGATCGTCGTCACCGCGGACGCCGGCGACGCCGCAACGAAGGCGACATCCTTCGCCTTCGAGAGGCCGCCTATGCCTTCGCACGGCGCTTCGCTTGGCAAGTCGATGCGGATGGCGAGCGTGTCGGCATGCTCGATCCAGTCCTCCGCCTTGGTGCCGGTGATGATCCGGACATAGTCGCGGGTCTCGCGCGGCAGCTCGCTCTGCCTGGCGAGCCATTTCTGGACGCGGCCGCTGCCGGCATTGTAGGCGGCCGCCGCCAGGCCGAGATTGCCGAAATCGTCGCGCAGCTTGCGCAGCAGTCTTGCGGATGCGGGCAACGCCTGCAGCGGATCGAAGGGATCGTCGAGCCCGACTTCGGCCGCCGTCTCCGGCATGAACTGCGCGACGCCCTGCGCACCGGCATGGCTGATCTCGTTCGAGCGAAAGCGGCTCTCCTGCCAGATCAGGCGCGCAAAGAACGCCACGGGGATTTCGCTCGCCTGCGCCGCGTCCTTCAGGCTGTGGCAGAATTTGTCGATCGCGGACAGCTGCGGCTCGGCCGCGGCATCGCTCGGCTGCGCCGCAGGCGCGGGCGTCTTGTCCGCGTCCGTCGCAGCGGGTGCCTCGCTGGCATCGGCGCTTTCGATAAAGCGTGCGGCAAACGGAACGGCGTCTGATGTCGCGTCGCGCGAGAATGTCGGGGCTTGGGTTGAGGCATTGATCGAGCCGGGCGAACGATCAAAGTCGAGCATCAAGACAAGAAACGCGGCAAGCGCCGCGATGACAAATCGCATTTGCTTCCAGAGACCTGAATTGTGATGTGAGTTGCGCGCAAATGCACTTCGGATCACGACTTTTTAGCGGGTCGATTGCGGCGAAGCCGCGAAATCAGCTGTTCCGCCGCGGAACTTCGCTGCTATTCGCATTGGAACTTCGACGCTTTCCGTAGCTTTACGGAAGGTAGCCACGTTGGGATGCACGATGTTCCGACCGTCTTCCGTTGCGCGCTTTGCCATTGCACTTTTGCTTGTGTCGGCCGCGCCGGCGGTGGCCGCGGGTCTTGATGCGGCCACGATCAACGACGTGGCGGCGCCGCCAGCAAAGTTGCCGGACCGTCGTCAGCTCAACGCCTTCATTGCCAGGCTCGAAATCCTGCTCGACCGCGCGCATTTTTCTCCCGGCGAGATCGACGGCAAGCTGGGCGACAACGCGCAGAAGGCGCTCAGGGCGTTTGCCGACGCGAATGGATTGTCCTTCGACAAGGCGGTGACGCCGGAGCTCTGGAGCGGGCTCACAGCCGCCAGCGACGGGCCCGCGATCGTCAGCTACGCGATCGTCGATGCCGACGTGAAGGGCCCGTTCGCGAAGAGAATCCCCGCGAGGATGGAGAGCATGAAGAGCCTGCCGGCGCTGGGCTACACCAGTCCGCGTGAAGCGCTCGCGGAAAAATTCCACATGAGCGAGGCGCTGCTTCAGGCGCTCAATCCGGGGCAGAAGTTCGACAAGGCCGGCGAGACCATTGCGGTTGCGAACGTCGTCGACGCCGGAAAACCGCCGCCGATCGCGCGCGTGGAGGTCGACAAGATGCGGCAGGCGCTCAGCACGTTCGATGCAGCAGGCAAGCTGCTCGGCTTCTATCCTGCGACGGTCGGCAGCGCGGATAAGCCGACGCCGAGCGGAACGCTCAAGGTGACGGCGATCAACAAGAACCCGACCTATCGCTACAATCCGAAATACGCGTTCAAGGGCGTCAGATCGAAGACGCCGTTCACGATCAGGCCCGGTCCGAACAACCCGGTCGGTGTGGTCTGGATCAACCTCTCGGGAGAAGGCTATGGCATTCACGGCACCCCCGATCCCGGCAAGGTCTCCAAGGCGGAGTCCCACGGCTGCGTCCGGCTCACCAACTGGGACGCGCAACGCGTTGCGGCCGGTGTCGCGAAGGGTACGCCGGTTGCGTTCATCGATAGCGCGACAAGCGCAGGAGCGGCGACCGAGACGCGGTGACCTTGACGCAACATCGTTCACACATCAGCAACCGACAGAAATGTCGGCGTAGCCTCGGGCCGGGCGCCCGAGAGATGATGCGCAGCCTGCGAAGCAAAGCGGCTCCGCTTTCCAAGCCTAGCGCGCGATTCGCTGGTATGCCAAGGTCGCATCGTGCCAAACCCGCAGGAGGTCAGCATGCGAACGATCATAACGAATATAGTGGGAGCACTCTGCGCCATCGCGATGGTCGCGAGCGCACACGCAGCGGTCAAGGAAGAGCCGGTCACCTATACCGACGGCGAGACCACGATGAAGGGCTTCGTCGTCTATGACGACGCGACCCAGGCCAAGCGACCCGGCATCGTCATGGTGCATGAATGGTGGGGCATCACCCCGCATATCCATAGCGAGGCGCGGAAGTTCGCGGAGCAGGGCTACGTGGCCTTCATCGCGGATATGTACGGCGACGCCAAGACTGCCGACAACCCGAAGGATGCCGGCGCGCTCTCGGGGTCGGTGATGAAGAACCCGAAGGCGATGGAGCAGCGCTTCAATGCCGCACGCGAGCAACTCGCCAAGCAGGCCACGGTCAATCCGCAGCGGATCGGCGCCGTCGGTTACTGTTTCGGCGGTGCGGTGGTGCTGAACATGGCGCGCACCGGCGCCGATCTCGCCGCCGTCGCGGGCTTCCACGCATCGCTCGGTCTCAACACCCCCGCACCGGCGCCGGGCACCGTCAAGGCGAAGATCCTGATCCTGAACGGCGCCGACGATCCGTTCGTGAAGCGCGAGCAGTACGATGCGCTGAAGAAGGATTTCGACGCGGCGAAGGCCGATTACCGTATCGTCGAGTATCCCGGCGCGGTGCACGCGTTCACGAACCCCGAAGCCACCGAGCTCGGCAAGAAGTTCAACCTGCCGCTCAGATACGACGCCAAGGCCGATCAGGAATCCAAGGCCGAAGCCGCAAAGCTGTTTGCCGCCAACCTCAAGAAATAAGCAAAAGGGTCACCTAAACGGTGGCCCTTTTCTTTGGCTGGTTCGGCCGCGCGATAGGCAAGGCTCCGGTGTCGCTCCGGCACCTTGCGGAAGCTGCAATCAATCCTCCATTAACGATTGGCCGCCGGGAAACTCGACGCAATCGATTACCGGATCGGCAAGCACTTCCGGCTAGGGTCGGGCATCCGCAGACAGGGTGCCAAGCCGGTGGGCCTCATCTACACGATCGTTGTTCTGAGCCAGCTTCCGCTTTATGGCTTTATCATCGGCTTCGCCTGGGCCGCGAGCGTCGCGGCGCGCAACGGCCGGCGCGGGCGAGCGCTGGTGCTGGCCGCGGTCGCCACGCTTCCGCTCGCGAGCTATCTTTACGCCTATGTCGAGGCGAGAGTGATGGCGCCGCCGGCGCGTCATGCTGAGGTGGCATCCTGGCCGCGCATAAGCATCACGCGCGAAAACCGACCCCGGGTTTTCCTCACCGTGTGGGGGATCGACGGGTATGTCCCGAAAACGACGGTTGCGCTCGGCCTGTTCGAGAAGGCGTATGGCGTGATCGGTGACGACTGGTACAGCGTCGAGCGCGTGAACAGTGCGGCATGCGTCGACGCCGGCAAGGATGAGCGTGCCATCCGCAACCGAAATCCGAACGAACCCAACCCATGCATGAGGCTCGCGAAAATCGAGCGGCGCGACACTCTTCGGCTGAACGCACCGCAAATTGCGGAACCGCATCTGCGCTTGCTTGCCGACCGGGATGCGCCGTCCCACCGCGAAATCGACAGAACGGTTTTCGCGAGCAGCACGCTCGAACTCCGGCTCGTTTCAGAACAAGGCAGCGAACTGATCTCGTTCTGGGAGGCGCCGTATTTCCGGGTTCCGTCTATTCCGCCGCTTTTGGGAAGAGCAGGCTGGTCGCGGGGCTGGTTTGCGGGAGAGCACACTCCTCGACCTGATATCGTGCAATTCGTTCGCGATGCGCTCCACGGCAACTAGGATCAAGGTCGGCGCGTCCCGCGGCTATCGCGATCCACGACAGCGCTTGCCCCAGTGGTTCGACGCCGTGATGCGGCGCGCGGCCGCGCCTTGAAGCCATGCGGAAGACGCAGCCGGCCGCGCGGATGCTGGCCGTCTCGCACGGTTGCCACGGGGCGCTCCCCGGCCGATGATGCGCAAAACGGATCAGAACAATCGAGAGGGAGCGAATGCGCGGGCGTCGTGTGCTGATGGAATCGTTCGTGTCGCACGGCGTGCGTCATATCTTCGGCAATCCCGGCACGACCGAAACGCCGCTGCTCGATAGCCTGCCGGCATTTCCGCAACTCGAATACATCATGGCGCTGCATGAAGGTGTCGCGGTCAGCGCCGCCAGCTTCTACGCGCAGGCGTCGGGGCGTGTCACCGTCGCGAACCTGCACGTCGCTCCCGGCCTCGGCAACGGCATCGGCTCGCTATACGGCGCGCTGAAGGCGGGTTCGCCCGTGGTCGTGACGGCCGGCCAGCAGGATACTCGAATGCGGCTGAAGAATCCGCTGCTCGGCCATGACCTCGTCGCGATGGCGGCGCCGGTGACCAAGTGGAGCGTGCAGATCGAGCGCGCCGATGAGATCGCGCCGATCATGCGCCGCGCGTTCAAGGTGGCGACCGATGCGCCGCAGGGGCCGGTGTTCGTGTCGCTGCCGATCGACGTCATGGAACAGGAGACCGCGGTCGATGCTCTGGCGCCGGACAATTTGTGGCGCTCGACGCGCCCCGATCCGGCCGGCATCGAAGCGCTTGTCGCGCTGCTTCTGAAGTCGAAGAAGCCGGCCATCATCGCCGGCGACGACGTGGCACGATCGGGCGGCGAGCAGGCGCTGGTGGCGCTCGCGGAAGTGATCGGCGCCACCGTGTGGTTCGAGGGGCTCCGCCATCACGCGCCGTTCCCGACCAGCCATCCGAACTATCGTCAGTCGCTTCCGGGCGACGCCCGGCAGGTGCGCAAGGCGCTCGGCGATACCGATCTCGTGCTGCTGATCGGCGGTCCGTTCTTTGAGGACATCTGGTTTGCGCCCGATGGCCACATTCCCGACGGCGCCTCCGTGCTGCAGATCGAAGCTTCGGCCGAGCGCCTCGCGCTCAACAACCGGCTCGATGCCGGCATCGTCGGCGACATCGCCGTCAGCGTCAGTGCATTGTCGGAAGCGGTGCATGCGAAGGCCCGCGCGGACTTCAGGCAGGCCGCGCAGAACCGCAATGCCGCGCTGGCCGAATTGCAGGCGAAGGAGAAGGAGGCCTATCGCGCGCGCGTCGAGAAAAGCTGGGACCGGCAGCCGACCGCGATGCCGCGTGTCACCGCGGAGCTTCGTCGCGGCCTGCCCGATGATGTCGTCATCGTCGATGAAAGCATCACCGCGAGCCTCGATCTCGCGCGCGCCTTCGACTATCGCGGCTTCGGCGACTATTTAGGCGGTCGCGGCGGCGGCATCGGCCAGGGCCTCGCCGGGGCGATCGGCGTCAAGGTCGCGATGCCGGATCGTCCGGTGGTTGCCATCTCCGGCGACGGCTCGGCGATGTACGCGATCCAGGCGCTGTGGACCGCCGCGCACCACAAGCTTGCGATCGTGTTCGTGGTGCTGGCGAACCGCGAGTACCGCATCCTCAAGCACAATGTGGATGTCTGGCGGCAGAACTTCGAAGCCGGCACCCAGCATCCCTATCAGTACATGGATATCACCGGCCCCGCGCTCGACTTCGTGCATCTCGCGGCCGGCATGGGCGTCGAGGCGGTCAGGGTCGAGAAGGCCGACGACATTGCCGGTGCAGTCGTAAAGGCTGTCGCAGCGCAGCGGCCGTACCTCGTCGAGATCGCAATCGAAGGCAAGCGCTAGAGCATGATCCGGAAAAGTGCGAAGCGGTTTTTCCGACAAGAACATGCTCAAACAAAGAGCTCATGCGCATTAATGCTTCAGTCGAATTTCATCGCACTCTCATCGCGCTCGAGGAGTTTCTCATGGCAGGTATTCTGGACGGCAAGGCTGCATTGGTGACGGGCGGCGGCTCCGGCATCGGCCGGGCGACGGCGATCGCGATGGCGCGTGAAGGCGCGCGCGTGGCGGTGTCGGACCTCTCGAAGGACGGCATCGAGGAGACCGTCGCGCTGATCAATGCCGCCGGCGGCCAGTCGATCGCGATCCAGGGCGACGTCACCGACGAGGCCGAGGTCGCGAACATGGTGGCCCGCACGGTTTCGGCGTTCGGGCGCATCGATTGTGCGTTCAACAATGCCAGCGTTGCCGGGCGCTCTGTCGGCCCGCCCGGCCAGCGCATTCATGAACTCACGCAAGCCTCGGTGGCCAAGATGTTCTCGGTGAATCTGATGGGCGTGTTCCTGTGCCTGAAATACGAGGTCGCGCAAATGCTCAAGCAAGGCGGTGGCGGCGCCATCGTCAACACCGCCTCGATCGCAGGCCTGGTCGGCCTCGCGACGTCGGGCCACTATGTCGCGACCAAGCACGGTGTCGTCGGACTGACCAAGTCCGCCGCGATCGAATATGCCCAGGACGGCATCCGCGTGAACTGCGTCAATCCCGGATACATCAAGACACCGATGACCAAGGAGACGATGGACGAGCGTTACGACGAGATCATCGCCAAGGTGCCTGTCCGTCGCCTGGGCGTGCCCGAGGAAATCGCCGAAGCCGTGGTCTGGATGTGCTCGGACAAGGCGTCGTTCATGACGGGCGCATCGCACGTGGTCGACGGCGGCTACAGCGCCGCCTGATCTTCCGAAGAGCCTTTGTTTACGTTAGTGTCCCGGTTGCACAAACATTCGATCATCGCGGCATGATGGGCCGCGTTGATCTTCGTGGCCTCGGTGCTCTTGCTGCGAGTGATGCATCTCAGGCAATATGGCGCTTGGCAACGAAGAACTTCGAGGTTTGGTGTTCAAACTCAATCGCATTGTCGGTTTCATCATTCTAGCAGCGCTCGTCTACGGTGTGCTTCAGGCTTATGGGTTACTTCCTGAGGGCGCACCTCGGCTGTTTCCTCAACGCAGCGGCTCGCCTGCGGCTTGAGATTGATGCTCCACATCCGAACGTCCGCTGCTGGCCCGAAGCGGACGTCGCGGCGGCAAGGCATGATGTTGCCTTTTGACCCATAGCGGGCATCGTTTGCCGCCAGTTTTGGTCGTTCTCCTATGGCAAACGGAACTGAAGCCGGCCCCGCCTGTTTGCTACGATTAGCCAAGGGAGGTCGGAATGCGGATCATTCTGATGACGGCGATTGGCTGGGCGTTGTCGTGTGGATTTGCGATAGCCCAGGCCGATCCCAACAAGGACGTGAACACGGCAACCGGGCGCTCGGCACCGGAAGAAAAAGGTCAACCACAGCCACAAGGTTGGACCGGGCCGCTTGAAACAAAATCAGGTGGTGCGCCGCCGGAAAGCCCGCAAGGTCAAAGCCCGCCGGGAATGCAGGCAGCGCCGGACGGATCGACAAAGACGGTGGTCGAGCCGCGGAAGTAAGTCCCCACTTCTTGTCTGTGAAGGTCAGCTTCGCTTAGGGTGAAACGGCCCGCAAGGTCGCCTTTTAGGCAAAGCGGGCATGGCGGCGGCGCGGAATGAAGTCACAGCTTGGCCCAAGCGGCTTTTGAAGGGCTTGCGCCAACCAGCCGTGCATACCAGTGGGTTGATCCGCCTCGGTAGCTAACGTAGTCGTTCGCGATGAACGAACGTCCGGCCATCGCCAAGGCTGCTGCTCTTCCGGATACGAAAGCCATCCTGCTCGGGGTCGCATGCGGCCTCGGTGCGGCGCTGTGCTGGGCGCTCGGCTTCGTGGCGACCCGACACGGCCTGAAGGTCGGGTTCACGCCCGTCGACCTGCTGATGCATCGCTTCCTGTGGTCGGGCATCGTCTTCCTGCCGCTCGTTGTGCGCGCCGGCCTCCGCGATCTCTGCGGCATCGGCTGGGGCCGCGGCATGGCGCTGATGCTGCTGGGCGGGCCGGTGATGTCGCTGATCAGCTATGTCGGCTTCATGTTCGTGCCGCTGGGGCATGGCAGCGTGATCCAGCCGTCCTGCGCGACGCTGGGTGGCTTGTTTCTCGCGGTCGTCTTGCTGAAGGAATCGGTCTCGCTCTCGCGGGCAGCCGGCGCTATCGTCATCGTCGTCGGCCTCGCCGTGATCGGCAGCGAGTCGATCGGCCATATGGGGCCGAGCGCCGTGATGGGCGATTTGATCTTCGTTGCGACCGGATTGATGTTCGCAGGCTTCGCCACGCTGGTGCGCTATTGGCGTGTCTCGGCGTTCTCCGTGGCCAGCGTCATCAGCGTGCTGTCGCTCTCGCTGTTTCCACTGTATGCCGCCTCGGGTGGGCTCGCTCGCGATGCGGCCATCGGCCCGCATGAAAACACGCTGCAGGCCATCGCCCAGGGCATTCTGGCCGGGCCCGCGGCGATGTATCTGTTCGCGGTGTCGATCCAGCGCCTGGGCGTTGCCCGCGCAGCCGTATTTCCTGCGACCGTGCCGGTGCTGACCCTGCTGTTGGGATGGCTGCTGATCGGCGAGCCACCAACCACGCTGCAGGCGGCCGGATTGGCCGCCGTGTTGGCCGGATTCTATCTCGCGCAGCGGCAGCGCTAGACGGCCTTGCCGACGTCCTGATTGGCGCGTGGTCGCGGCGACGATTGACAAGCATGCGAGGCATCGCGGATGGTGCGGCTCTCCGCCGTGTCGCAATGAGACGCCGATGCAAGTTCAACGTTTGGCGCTGCCGATGCTTGCAGGGCTCGTGCTTGCAGCTTCGGCTTTGTCGGGCGCTGTCCAGGCGCAAGGTGTCGCCGAGCCGGTACGGCAGACCTCACAGTGGCAGACCTGGCAGTGGCAGACCTCGACGCCGGAAGAGCAGGGGATGGATTCCGCCGCGCTGGCGCGGCTCGTCAATGATGGCGCGGCCCACAGTCTCGATAGCCTCCTGATCGCGCGGCACGGCCGGATCGTGCTCGACGCCTACTATGCACCCTACACGCCGGAGATCCCGCATCTGTTCAATTCCGTCACCAAGGCGGTGACCGGCACGCTGGTCGCGATGCTGCTCAGGGATGGCGTGCTCGACAGCCTCGACCATCGCATGGTGGATTTCTTCGGCGATCGCACCATCGCCAATCTCGACGACCGCAAGCGGGCGATCACGGTCCGGTCCATGCTGGACATGACCTCGGGAATGGCCTGGACCGAAGGCGTCGAGGGTGGTCGGCCGGACTCGTTGATCGAGTGGGGCCGCAGCCCTGATGCGATCCAGTTCATCCTCGACCGCCCGATGGCGAAGGCGCCGGGCGAGGCGTTCTATTACAACACCGGCAATGCGCAGCTGTTGGCCGCGATCATCAACAAGCTCACTGGCATGAGCGCGCGGGACTATGCGGTGACGAAACTGTTTCGCCCGCTCGGGATAGCCGCGCCGTACTGGCACAGCATCGGCCCCGGATTGACGCAGGGCGGCGGCGGGCTCCAGCTCGCGCCGCGCGACGCGGCCAGGATCGGCCTGCTCTATCTGCATGACGGTGAATGGGACGGGCAGCGCTTGCTGCCGACCGGCTGGGTCGATCGCATCAGGCACGCGGCGGCGGAGATGCACGCCTCGTTCGACCCATCGTTGCGCTACGCCAATTTCTTCTGGGTCATGCCGCAGCGGCAGGTTGTCATGGCGGTCGGCGACCGCTGTCAGCTCGTCATGCTGTTTCCCGCGCTCGACATCGTCACGGTCGTGACCGCGCGCGACTACTGCTCGTTCGGCAAAATGGCCGACGAGATTTCAGGCGCGGTCAAATCCGACACGGCGCTGCCGGTGAACTCCGTCGGCGGCAATCAGCTCGCGAGCGCGTTGCGCGATATCGCAACCGAAAAGCTGTCGACGGTTGGTGCCGTGCCCGAGACGGCCGCCGCCATCTCCGGCAAGACCTGGCGCTTCCCGGCCAATGGCTTCAATTTGCGGGCACTAACGCTGCATCTGACGGATCAGCCCGCGCATTACGAACTGGAAACGGCGACGCCGGATCTGGCGAGGCCGGTGACGACACTGGCGGGACCGATCGGGCTCGACGGTGCGTACCGTCTCGGTCAGCCAACGGCGCTCGGCGTGATGGCGCTGAAAGGAACGTGGCAGGACAACCAGACATTTGCGATCGACCTGCGTCTGGTCGGCGGCGATACCGACCGCCGATGGCTGCTGTCGTTCGATGGTGGCAAGGCCAGGCTCAGCGGCAAGGATCGCTTCGGCGGTGTCGTGCAGGCCGATGCTGACGCGCCGGGCGTGCAATAGCTCAAGCGCGGGCTGCATCTCAATCTTTCGAGTGACGAGAGTGATGGCTGTGTGACTACCCGACGGGCTACTCAACAAAACCTGTCAATGCCTCATTGTAAAAATATTTCGGTTTATCGTAATGACAAATCAATGTATGGTTTGGCCGTCTCACCCGATCGAGGGGGCGCTTCGCGGTCGTCACGAACGTGGGTCGAGATGCGGTGGACGCCGATTGCGCATGAGGCGGACGGCGAAATCGTGCAGGCCTGACGCCCTAGCGGCAGGTGTCCTCTCGCAAGAGGCGAAAGCGTCTTTGCGAGGGCGGTGACAACAAAGCCCAGTCTCGCCGGGGAGAGCACGTATAAGCCGTAAGCCATCGCGCGGGGAAAGCCGGGTTGTGTCCGGTTACACCTGTGGTCCTAACCCCGTGCTTTCAACCCTTGCACGGGGCCCATGGGTGCGATCGGCGCCCGGCTTTCCCTGCGCCCGCTGTTCAAGGGAGGGCGGAATGAAGAGCAAAAGCTCGGGCAAATCATGTCGCGAGAACGCGGAAGTTTGACTCACTGACCCTGCAACATTCTCGGTGTCGTCCCGGCGAAGGCCGGGACCCATTACCCCAAATGCCAATGAACGCGCTACGCTGGGGCGACAGCCTTCTTCAACTACTCGACCCTGTGGTTATGGGTCCCGGCCTTCGCCGGGACGACGCCAAGGAAGCTGTCTGCCCGCATTCCTCTCCGGGATCATCATCCGCGCATCCCGGCAGAAGGCGTCGTCTCCGCGCAGCGACCTTGGCGGCATGATCGAAGGAAATCACGACCGGCGTACGGCAACACGCATACCAGCCATGGCAGACGCCCGCGCGAATCGACAGTGTTACGGAAACTATCCGCCCGAGGCTCTCGGCGCGGCGGCGACCTTATTGGTCCACCTTCGGCGTCTTGCCCGCAATATCGAGGCCGAACCGGAGCGCGCGCTCCTGGCGCTCTTCCGTCAGCAGCTTCAATTCCCGTTCCAGCGACCGTGCGACCTCGTCCTGGGTTTCCTTGGAGCGGCGACGGGAGTCGCCTTGCGGTTTGGCCGGTTCGGCAGTCACGGGAGAAACCCTTGTCATCACAGTGTCACAGGCCCTGATCGCACGGCGGGAGTCGGGGCGACAATCAAAAAGAATTCAGTGGGCGCATCTTTGGAAGGTTTGCTGTGTGTCTGACTCAAATTTGGGCAGAAAATTCTCTTAAGTGTTGCCTCGAATGGAGCCGGACCCCTTCGGCCCGCCGTCTCATCAATTCGGATGAGAGAGCCCGGTTCCGACGAAATCATTTCCGGATTCGCACGAAGGCGTCCTGAAACCGACAAGGTCTAACCTTAGTAGCGTTGTGAAGGACGGCTGCCTGGTGAGACGCTGAGGACCGCGGTGGTGAGATTCACGACCTGGGTCGCAAGGTCAGTCGGTCCTGCTGAGACGTTGGGGATGATCCCGGAAATGAAGAAGTTGAATGCTGTGCCTTATGTCTGGGCGGCCGCGCTGATTGCGGTCGCGATCTGGGGCGTGAGCGGCACCCCGCAGACGGCACATACCTCTGCCAGCACCCATCTGGCCCGGGTGCGCTAGAGCTTCGGCCGCAGCGAGCGCTGCATGTCCATCGTGTAGGTGTAGCGCCCCTCGGGGTGCGTGGTGATGGTGACCTCGAACAGTTCCTCGCGCTGGCCGTAGTAGCGGCGTACCACGGTGAGTGCCGGCGAGCCGGTCTTGACGCCGAGCGCCCTGGCGATTGGCGCCGGCATGCCCCGCACGAAGATTTCCATCTGCGCGCGCTCGGTGACCTGGCCGTACATCCTGGCGATCTGCTCATGCACCGGGGTGCGGCCGTGATCGGGCCGGGTCACGACATCGGCGAACCGGCGCAGCACGTAGATCTCGGCCCAGCCGAGCGGCGCGGCGAACTGGTCGGAGCGGCGCACCGCCTCGATCAGGAACCAGCTCTTGCCGGGCTCGCATTTCAGCAGGCCAGCCAGCTTGCGGTCGGCCACGATGTCGCTGCTGGCCACGACCTCGCGGTAGGTCTCGTTGGAATAGCGCAGCCACTCGCCGAGCGACTTGACGCTGTGGGTGAACAGCACCGGCGGCTCGGATGCGATCACCACCGAGCCGAGGCCGGCGCGGCGCACGATCAGGCCCTGGTCGATCAGGATGCGCAGCGCCTCGCGCACGGTCTGCCGGCTGGCCTGATAGCTCGCCATCAGCTCGGTCTCGGTCGGCAGCAGATTGCCGACCGCGTAGGTGCCGAGCCGGATGTCCTTCTGCAGCCCCGGTGGCGATGTCGCGGTAGCGGGACGATCGCGCTCGGTCCGGTTGTTCAGACATGGCGGATCACTGGTATGCCGTATGGCAGACGACCGGATGTCCCGATTGCATCGACTGCAGCGCAGCCTCGAACGCGGCGAGCGTCGCCAGCACGTCCGCTTCAGGCACCGGGAACGGCTGCCTGCCTTCGACGGCGTCGGCAAAGGCCGATAATTCCGCGGTGAGCGTGTCGATCGCCGGATAGCGCATGGTCGCAGGCGCCTCGCCGGATTTCCGCAGCACCATCGTCTGTTCGTCGAGCACCTCGGCGGATCCCTTCGTTCCGAACACATGCACGCGCCAATAGAACGGTGTTGCGCGAATTGTCGCAAGGGTTGCGCTCACGCCATTCACAAATTCAATCGCCAAGGTTGCAGTGTCGAGCGGCGGCGGTCCCGCCTCGCGCGCACTCAACCGGGCATAGACCTGTCGGGCAGGACCAAAGAGGCTGACGAAGCCGTCGAGCACATGCAGCCCCGCGCCGGTCAGCCCGCCGCCCGGCGATTCCTCGGGCGACAGCCGCCAGCCCTGCGTGATGCTCTGCGAGTTCTCGTTGCTGTTGTGACCCTCGACATGCAGGATGGTGCCGAGCTCGCCGCTGGCTGTGATCGCGCGCAGCGCCTGCATCGACGGCCAGAACCGGCGGTTATGCCCGACCGCGAGCACCACGCCGGCGCTACGGCACGCCGCGAACATCTCTGCGGCATCGGCGTGCCGAAGCGCTAGCGGCTTCTCGCAAAACACCTGCTTACCGGCGCCGGCCGCCGCGATCACCTGGCCCTTGTGCAGCGAATGCGGCGTCGCCAGCAGCACGGCATCGATGCGAGGGTCGAGGAGGACATTGTCCAGGCTCGCCGCGACGGAGAGGCCGTGCGCCTCGCAAAAGCCGGCGGCGCCGTTGGCGTCGGGTTCCACCGCGCGGACGATCCTGAGCCGCGGCTCGTTGCGCGCGGCCCCGACCAGTGCGCGGCCCCATCGACCGAGGCCCGCGATCGCGCAGTTGATCATGACTGTCCCTCCCCGTTGCCGCGGCCGGCCCGGATCGCCTCGATGACCGCGGCGCTGTCGCTGTCCGGGCCTTCAAGCGCGATCGCCGCGCGCAGCAACCCGGCCTGCACCGAGGTCAGTGGCAAGGGCAGGCCGCGCCGACCGGCCTCCTGCAGGATCAGTTCGGCATCCTTCAAGGTCTGCGCGATATGCGATTGCGGCAAGAAATCCCGCGCCAGCATCTTCGGCCCCTTGCTGTCCATCACCTTGGAATATGCCGCCGATTGCCGCGCGGTCGCAAGGAACGTCGCGCCGTCGAGGCCGAGGCTTTCCGCAAAGGCGATGCCCTCGGCCAGCGCGGCGCGGTTGTTCTGCAGGATCAGGTTGATGGCGAGCTTGGTGCGGCCGGCATTGCCGATCGCGCCGACATTGACCCGCTGCGGGCAGAGGATATCGAGCGTCGCCGCGGCGGCGTCGATGATGTCGGCATCGCCGGCGACCAGCGCGGTGGCCGTGCCCGCCCGGACCTCGGCGCTGGTCCCCGAGATCGGCGCTTCGATGAAGGCGAGGCGCGAGCGGGAGGCGAATTCGGCGATTGCCACGATCTCGCCCGGCGCGCAGGTGGTGGTGCAGATGACGCGCGGCGGCACTGTCGCGTTGGCGAGCTCCGGCAGCAATCCCTTGACCTGGCCTACGTCATACACCGCGATGACGATGGTCCGGCAGCGCGCCGCGACGTCGGCGGCGAAGGCCGCGAACTCGGCGCCGCTGGCTCTCAGGCCATCCGTCTTCGCGGCGTCGATGTCGAAGCCGATCACCCCGATGCCGGCGTCGATCAGCCGCGCGGAGAGCGCCGATCCCATCAGCCCGAGGCCAATCATGCCGACAGATGTCTCGTGAGCCATGATGCGACGCCGACTCGCTTTATTGCGGCTGGATGCCGGCCGCCTTGACCTCCGCCGACCAGCGCGCGACCTCGCTGCTGACGAAGGTGCCGAACTCGGCGGGCGCGAGCGGCGCCACCATCACGCCGACATCGGCGAGCTTCTTCCTCGTCTCCGGCATCGCGAGGTATTTCGCGCACTCGGCGTAGAGCTTGCTGACGATGGGTTCCGGCGTGCCGGCCGGCGCGAACAGCCCGTACCAGATCGTGGCCTCGAAGCCCGGCATCGCTTCCGCGAGCGCGGGCAGGCCGGGGGTCAGATCGTTGCGGGTCGCCGACGTCACGGCGATGCCGCGCAAGGTGCCGCCCTGCATCTGCGGGATCGCGACCGAGAAGTCGCCGAAGGTCAGATCGATCACCCCCGCCATCACGTCGGTCATCGCCTGCGGCACGCCGCGATACGACGCCGCGGCCAGCGACAGGCCGCCGCGCGATTGCAGCTGGGCGATCGAGATCTGCGATGCGCCGGAGCCGTAGCCCGCGGTCAGGTTGGGATTGGCCTTGGCGTAGCTGAGGAACTGCGGCAGGTCCCTGGCCGTGAGCTTCGGATTGACCAACAGCACCATCGCCGTCGTTGTGGTGCGGATCACAGGCGCGAAATCCTTCACCGGGTCGTAGGGCAGGCTCTTGAGCGTCGCGACGTTGCTGGCATGGGTGGTGTTGGTGCCCATCAACAACGTGTAGCCGTCGGGCGCGCTGCGGGCGACTTCCTGGGCGCCGATGCTGCCGAGCGCGCCGGCGCGGTTCTCGATCAGCACGGTCTGGCCGAACGCGTCCTGCAGATGCTGGCCGATCAGCCGCGCGACGTTGTCGGGACCGGCGCCGGCCGGGAACGGCACGATGATCTTGAGCGGGCGTTGCGGGAAATCGTCCGCCGCGAAAGCCGGCAGGACCGAAAGCGTCGCAAGCAGGACGACGAGCAGCCCCAGCCGTAACTTCATCCCGATCCCCTCCCGTGTCTACTTTTGCAAATTTATACGGACAAATACCTTAGAAAGGCAAGCGTCCGGCCTGTTGCAATGTTGAGGTGCGTCATATTTATCCGTATAAATAGCCCATCTAGGGAGCCCGACGAAGATGGTGGACATCAGCGATCTCCAAGCGCGCGGACTGCGCCGGCGCCAGAAGATGTTCGGCGAGGTCGACGTCGCCAAGCGGATGGCCGCTGCCGGCGACTTCGGCACGCCGCTGCAGAACATCATCAATGCCTATGTCTATGGCGACGTCTGGGAGCGCAGCGGGCTGTCCGACCAGATCCGCAGCCTCGTGATGCTCGGCATCACCGCGGCGAGCAGCAAGCCGGCCGAGTTCCGCGTGCATGCCAAGGGCGCGCTGGCCAATGGCTGCACCGCCGCGCAGGTGCAGGACGTGCTGTTGCTGGTCGCGATGTATTGCGGCATTCCGGCCGCGATCGAGACCAGCAAGATTGCGGCCGAGGTGTTCGGCGAGGTGCCCCCGGAGGGGTAGGGCACCGGCCCCTGCCGTGATAGGGACGTTGCCGTCTGCGACCGGCAACAGGATCTGCCCATGTCCGCCTTCCCGACCTCGACCACCGTGCTCGATTCCGTATTGTTTCGCGATGCCTTCGGCACGCGCGAGATGCGCGAGGTGTTTTCCGACCTGCGGCTGATCGAGCGCTACGCCGAGGTCGAGGTCGCACTGGCAAAGGCCGAGGCGCGCTGCGGCGTGATTCCTGCTGAAGCCGCAGTGGAGATCGCAAAACGGACCGATGTGACCGCGCTCGATTTCGATCTGCTGCGGCAGGAGACCGACGTCGTCGGTTACCCGATCCTGCCGCTGGTGCATCAAATGGCCAAGCAGTGCGGCGAGGCCGGCCGCTATGTCCATTGGGGCGCGACCACGCAGGACATCATGGACACCGCCGTCGTGCTGCAACTGCGCGACGGCCTGAAGATCATCGGGGACGACATCGCTGCGCTGCGCGGCATCCTCGCCGATCTCTCGAAAAAATACCGCGACACGCCGATGGCCGGCCGCACCCATCTGCAGCAGGCGCTGCCGGTGACGTTCGGCTACAAGACCGCGATCTGGCTCGCCGCGTTCGATCGCCACGTCGCGCGGCTTGCGGAGCTGAAGCCGCGCGTGCTGGTCGGCCAGTTCGCCGGCGCTGCCGGCACGCTGGCCTCGCTCGGCGACAGGGGATTCGAGGTCCAGCAGGCGCTGTGCGAGGAACTCGGCCTCGGCGTGCCCGTCTCGACCTGGCATGTCGCGCGCGACGGGCTGGCGGAAGCGGTGAATTTCCTCGCGCTGGTCACGGGCACGCTCGGCAAGATCGCGCTCGACATCATGATCATGGCCTCGACCGAGTTCGCCGAGGTCTACGAGCCGTTCGTGAAGGGGCGCGGCGCCTCCTCGACCATGCCGCAAAAGCGCAACCCGATCTCGTCGGAGCTGATGCTCGCCGCCGCCAAGGCTGTGCGCCAGCATGCCGGCCTGATGCTGGATGCGATGGTGCAGGATTTCGAGCGCGCCACCGGTCCGTGGCACGCCGAATGGATGGCGATCCCGGAGAGCTTCGTGCTGACCGCGGGCGCGCTGCACCAGGCGAGGTTTGCGCTCGGCGGCCTGATCGTCGACGAGCAGCGGATGGCCGACAATCTCGACATCAGCCGCGGGCTCATTGTGGCCGAGGCCGTGATGATGGGCCTCGCGCCCGCGATCGGCCGGCAGGAGGCGCATGACGTGGTTTATGACGCCTGCCGCCTCGCCAACGACAAGGGCCTGACGCTGGCCGAGGCGCTGGCGGCGGATGATCGCGTCGCCAGCCGGATCGATCGGGTGACGATCGACCGCCTCACCGCGCCGAAAAACTATCTCGGCCTCGCGCCGCAGATGGTCGACCGGGTGCTGGCCTCAATGAAGCGGTAAGATTCGAGGCAATTGCTCGCCGTCGCGTGATCGCGCGCGCCGGCCAGGAACCTTGCGAATGCGGATCGAATTGGATTACGAATCCCGAGAGTTCCTCAAACGACACGGCGCTTCATGACCGCACATCAACGCAACCTTTCCGCCTCGATCGATCCCGTAAAGCTCGATCGGCTCGCCGAAGTCGCGATCAAGGTCGGCCTGCAGCTGCAGCCGGGGCAGGATCTCTTGCTGACCGCCCCTGCCGCGGCGATGCCGCTGGTGCGGCGGGTGGCGGAGCATGCCTACAAGGCCGGTGCTGGTCTCGTGACCCCGTTTTTCTCGGACGAAGAGCTCACGCTGGCGCGCTACCGCTACGCCAGCGATGCAAGTTTCGATCGTGCCGCAAGCTGGCTCTATGAGGGCATGGCCAAGGCGTTCGGCGCCAATACTGCGCGGCTTGCAATCGTCGGCGACAATCCGATGCTGCTGTCGGGCGAAGACCCGGTCAAGGTGGCGCGCGCCAGCAAGGCCAATTCGATCGCCTACCAGCCGGCGCTGGAGAAGATCGTCAATTTCGACACCAACTGGAACATCATCGCCTATCCGAGCACGTCCTGGGCGAAGCAGGTGTTCCCCGACGATGCCGAGGACGTCGCGGTGGCCAAGCTTGCGGATGCGATCTTCTCCGCCTCCCGGGTCGATCAGGATGGCGCCGTCGCCGCCTGGGCACAGCACAATGCGAAGCTCCGCGAGCGCACCGAATGGTTGAACGGCCAGCGCTTCCACGCGCTGAAATATTCCGGACCCAGCATGGACCTCACGATCGGCCTCGCCGACGGTCATGAATGGGAAGGCGGTGCGTCGACCGCCAAGAACGGCATCGCCTGCAATGCCAACATCCCGACCGAGGAAGTCTTCACCACCCCGCACTGCCGCCGCGTCAGCGGCCACGTCGTCAGCTCCAAGCCGCTGTCCTATCAGGGCACGCTGATCGACAATATTTCGGTCAAGTTCGAGGAAGGCCGCATCGTCGAGGCCAAGGCCTCGCGCGGCGAGGAAGTGCTGAAAAAGGTGCTCGACACCGACGAGGGCGCGCGCCGCCTCGGCGAGGTCGCACTGGTGCCGCACTCCTCGCCGATTTCGAAGAGCGGGCTGCTGTTCTTCAACACGCTGTTCGACGAGAACGCCGCCTCGCACATCGCGCTCGGCCAGTGCTACTCGAAATGCTTCGTTAATGGCGACAAGCTGACGCCGCAGCAGATCGCCGAGCAGGGCGGCAACAAGAGCCTGATCCACATCGACTGGATGATCGGCTCCGCCCACACCGACATCGACGGCATCCATGCCGACGGCCGTAGCGTGCCGGTGTTCCGCAAGGGCGAGTGGGCTTAAAGGCCGCCCGCGAATTCTGCTTCACCTCGCCCCGCGTGCGGGGAGAGGTCGGAACACATCGCCAGATGCGTTCCGGGTGAGGGGAGTCTCCGCAAACACAGATATCATCGAATGCGCGAAGGCGGCCCCTCACCGCATCCCTTTAAGAGCAAGCTTCGCTTGTCCCGACCTCGTAAGAAACGAGGCGAGGGAGCGCAGTTCGCGCTCTACTGAAACCTCCGCCCCCGCGCGGCGAGCAGGTCGCCGCGCGGCGCGCTGAAGCGGCAGGTCTCGTACTGCGGCCGGAAGCCGAGCCGGCGATAGATCTTCAGCGCGGGAGCGTTGCGGCTCGAGACGTTGAGCCAGCACGGGTGCTCGACCGAGACGTCGTGTGCGGCCAGCACGCGATAAACCAGCAGCTGGCCGAGCCCACGTCCCTGCCGCACCGGATCGACGGCGACCGACTCGATCCACATCGAGTTCCGTTCCGGCTCGGTCAGGCAGAAGCCCGACATCTGTCCATCCTCCGACGCGATCCAGACCTCGCTCTCGGTCAGGACCTGCGCCATCTCCTCCGGCGAATACAGGCGGAAGGCGGCGTCCGAGGCATAGGCGGCATTGTGGATGCGCGCGACTTCGCCCGCGCAGGCGGTGACGTCGCTGACCTGCTCGATGGTGGCGCGCGCGGCCGCGAGCGTGCGCGCCGGCTGCAGCGGCTCGACGCACTTCATCCCGATCTCGGACTCGACATGAACAAAACCGAAGGCCGCGACGAAGGCCATTCCCGCCGGCCAGTCGCTACTCACCAGCGTCTGAACGGTGAGATCGGCATCGGCGTCGATCGCAAGCACCTCGTCGAACAGCGCGAGGCCAATCCGGCGGCGGCGCATCTCGGGCGCCACGACGATCTTGAGAAATCGGGTGTGATGCGCGCCCTGGTCGCGCAACGAGGACTCGGCGAGGCCGACGAGTACGCCATCGCGCTCGGCAACACGAAAGCCGCGCCCGCCGCGGTTCTGCGGCAGCTTCAGGAACTGGTCCCATTGCGGCAGCGTCACAGGGCCTAGCCGCGGTTCCACCGCGGCTGCCTTTGCGTAAAGTTCGACCACCGCTTCCGCATCAGCCTCTCGAAGCGGCCGGATGGTGATGCCGTCATCCATGAGTCGAGAGTTTACCCGATATCGAGCCGATAGACATCCTTTGCCGTCTTCAAGAACAACGCCGTCTTTTCGGCTTCGCTATATTGTGATGCAAGCCGTTTAAAGGTGTTGAAGATGACCTGGTAGCTGCATTGCCCCTTATCAGGTGGGAAGTTGCTCTCGAACATGCAACGGTCCGGACCGAACGCCTCGATGCAGGTCTCGACATAAGGCCGCCAGGCGGCAGCAAGTTCCTCCGACGAGGGCGGCCTGGGGCGGAGGTGGAAGTCGTAGCCGAGCAGGCACATCGCCAGCCCGCCAAGCTTGACCACGACGTTCGGGCATTTGGCGATCTCCTGGATCGACGCCTGCCAGACCGGAAAGGTCTCCGCGCGCTTGCCGGCGAAGCGTCCGGTGCCGACCGGCCCGCCGCAATGGTCGAGCACGATCCGGGTATCGGGGAAGGTGCGGGCGAGGTCGGTCAGCTCGCCGATCTGCGGGTGGAACAACCAGGCATCGAAGCTGAGGCCGAGCGGTGCCAGGCAGGCGAACCCCCTACGAAAGGTGGAGTCCAGCAGAATGCCCTTCGGCCGGTTCGCGTACATATGCGCGACGTTGGGATCCTCGTCCCAGGCCGAGGAGTGGCGGATGCCGCGGAACCGGCCGTTGCCGGCGGCAATCTGCGCCTCCAGCACCGCCTTGGCCTGATCGCCGATCAGAAGGTTAACGTGGCTGACGATGCCGGCGCAGATCGCCGCCTTGCCGTAGCCGCCGCTCGCCGCCATCGCCGCGACGCCGTTGGCGAACTCGACCTCGCCAACCGGACGGAACGCCTCCGGGCCGTCGGCGCGGTACATCGACCGGCAATCGACATAGACGGTCGCCACGATGTTGTGGCCGGACGCGATGTCGTCGCGCATCTCTTCGATCAGATAGCGCAAGCCCCCGCGATCCCAGAGATGGTGATGCGGATCGACGATCGGCCGGGCCGGATCGATGATCTCCTCGGTGTATTGGGCGAGCCAGTCTTCGCGCGGATTGGCATAGAGCCCGCTGGCGGAGGCGGGCAGAGTGCTGGCCATGGATAATACTCCCTGTTCTTGCTCTTGTCGGCCGCCGATACGATGTCGGCTTTGGGGAGGATAACGAGCCGCGCAGGAGCGCGTCAAACCCGGGCCTCTGCCTGACCTCTACCTGAGGAGGCATGCGTACGTCTGCGCGTGCCGGTCAACCCGACCGTATTGCCGGTCGCGACCACGTCATCGACTGAGCTTGCCTCGCCGACGCCGGCGATGCCTGCTCGGTGCGCCAGGTGATGATGACCGAGGCGATGACAAGAAGCGCTCCAAACAACATCGTGACGGAAAACGGCTCGCCCAGAATCAGCGTGCCGAGCAGCACGGCGATGATCGGGTTGACGAAGATGTAGGTCGAGACCATGAACGTCGACACATTGTCGAGCAGCCAGCGAAATGCCGTGAAGCCGATGACGCTGCCGGCGATGGCGAGATAGATCACGGCCGCGAGCGAAGGCGCCGAAACGTCGCGCGGCGAGAAGCCTTCCAGTTCACCGGACGCAAGACTGATTGCAAACAGGACCGCGCCGCCGATCGACAGTTGCATGCCTGACGACAATGTTGGCGAACCATGATCCGAAGTCCGACGCGACAGCACCGTGCCCACCGCCCAGGAGAACGCCGCAGCGAGCAGCAGCAGAATGGGAAGGATACTGAAATGGCCCTGTTCGGCCGATTGCCAGCCTACGATTGCAACACCAGCAAGGCCGGGCAGCAATGCGGCCAGCGTCATGGTCGCGGGACGCCGGGTTTGCGGATACAGGAAATCGATGAGCAACACCCAGAACGGGATCGTAGCCAGCATGATCGCGGCGATGCCGGACGGGACCGATTGCTGGGCATAAGCGAGAACACCATGGCAGCCGACGAAGAACAGCACGCCGCAGAGTGCTGCGGTCAGCCAGTTCCACCGCGAAACGCGCGTGACGTCCGCCCCGTTCAGCGCGACAAGGATCAGGCCGCCGCCGAGCGAGCGAAGGCCCATCAGCAGGAACGGCGGGATCGTCTTCAGGCCGAGCGCGATCGCGAAATAGGTGGAACCCCAAAGCAGGTAGATGGCGGCGAACGCGCCGACGATCAAAAGGCGCTTGGACATGCGAGGCTCCCGAGCTAGATTCTAACCCCTTAATGGGTTATCAAATCCAACCCATTAAGGGGTTATGCGTTCCAGAGGAGTTGCTGGACCATGCCGCGCGTTCCTTCGCCTGAGGCGTCGTCCCGGGAAGAGCTCAGCATCAAGTTCGTCAATACCGTCGCATGGCGTCTCCGCGACCTGGTTGAGGATCGGATCGCGACCTCGGATTCCATCCTGAAATGGCTGGTCGATGCCGAACTGGCGGATCGCCGGATCGCCGCGCAGCTCAGGGCGCGATGGAAAGCCTCACCGCACGAGGCCGATGCCTTTCTGAATGCGGCGCACGGTCTGCGCGAGGCGCTCTACAGGATCTTTATCGCCCGCATCGGAGGCGGCCGGATCGATCGGACGGCGCTGGCCGATATCAACCGATACCTCGAAGCAGCGTTGGGCGGTGTTGCGCTCGGACCTGTCGGCGACACCCTGCGGTGGCTGCCGACAGCCGGGAAAGTTGCGCCCGAGACGCTGCTCAAGCCGATCGCATGGTCGGCGGTGAGCCTTCTGACCGGGCCCCGTGCGCTGAGGGTGAAGCAGTGCCAGGATGAGCGGGGCTGCGGTTGGTTGTTCGTTGACGAGAGCCGTACCCAGAACCGGCGGTGGTGCTCGATGGGCGATTGCGGCAATCTTGCCAAATCGCGGCGGCACTACCGGCGCAGCCAGGCGGCGGAGGAATGAGTGCGTTGAGCCTCACACCCCATCCAGGATGATCACCGTCGGCGTCGCCGGCAGCGTGTCGCGCGAAATCCGCAAGGTGCGCTCGCCACCGCGGCGATCGATCTCGAACTGCTGGCCGATCAGGCGCATGAACTCGTCGAGCGGGGTGGCGAAGCGGTGCATCGGCAGCACGACGGCGGCGCGCAATCGCCTGGTGATCTGGGAGATGCCGTCGAGCGACATCGTATAGGTGCCGTCGATCGGCACCATCACGATGTCGAGCCGGCCGATCGCGGCGAAATGGCTGTCGTCGAGCTTGACGTGGAGGTGGCCGAGATGGCCGATGCAGAGGCCGGCGACCTCGAAGATGAAGATCGAATTGCCGTCCTTGATCATCTCGCCGCCGGAGTCTTCGCCCCAGTAGCGGCGGATGTCGGTGGTGACATTGCGGATATAGACGTCGCCGATGCGCTCGGCGTAATGCGCGGCCTGGCCGTTCTCGCCCCAGCCATGCAGCACGTGGGGAATCTTGGGGTCGGGAAACAGCGTGTAATGGGTCGCGTGGGCCCGGTTCATGGTCGCGACGTCGGGCAGCCGCCCGGTCCGATACACGCCGTTATAGTCGGTCGCGATCCGGATGCCGCCGGGCGTGTCGATATAGTAGGTCGAATGGCCGGCATAGGTGATCGCGACTTCGTCGGACTTGGTCGCGGTCTTGTCCGCGGTCTTGGCCGCGACGCGGCGGTAGCTCACGGGAACGGCGCGCGGCGGCGCATTGGCCATCGCCAGGCATTCGCTGCGCTGGGCGTCCTGCGCGAAGGCGTGACCGGTCAATGGTCCCAGCAAGACAAGCGCGGCGAGCAATCTCAGCATGACCTGTTCCGTCTGCGGCGGCATCCGCGGACGGAAGAGTAGCGCGCAATTGGCGCGCCGTCATGATGAGGCCCGTGCATCGCTCCATGGCGCGGGCTGCAACACGAGCCGGGCGATTATTGCGTCGGGACACGCTAGGATGTCGCGCAAACGATCGAGATCAGGGAGTTCTGCGTGACTGATACCGTCTCTTCGCAGCGCGCGCCTTCAACCAAACGGCTCGAGCCATTGCGCCATGTCGACGCCGGTGTGCTCAACGTCGCCTATTACGAAGCGGGCCCCTCCGATGGGCCGGCCGTGCTGCTGATGCATGGCTTCCCCTACGACATCCACTCCTATGTGGACGTCGCGCCTGTGCTGGCGGCGCAAGGCTGTCGGGTCATCGTGCCCTATCTGCGCGGCTACGGACCGACGGCGTTCCGCGACAAGGCGACGCCACGCTCGGGCGAGCAGGCGGCGGTCGGCGCCGACATGATCGCGCTGATGGACGCGCTCGACATCGAGCGCGCGGTGTTCGCCGGCTATGACTGGGGCGGCCGCGCCGCATCGATCGGTGCGGCGCTATGGCCGGAAAGATGTATCGGACTCGTCTGCACCAACGGCTACATGATCCAGGACATCGCGCATGCGATGGTGCCGGCGCCGCCGGATCGCGAGGTGCCGCTTTGGTATCAGTACTACTTCCAACTCGAGCGGGGGCGGGCGGGGCTCGCCGCCAACCGGCGTGGCATCGCCAAAATCCTGTGGTCGCAATGGTCGCCGAGCTGGGCGTTCGACGACGCCTGCTTCGAGCGGACTGCGGTCGCGTTCGACAATCCTGATTATGTCGACGTCGTGATCCACAGTTATCGGCACCGCTACGGCGTTGTCGATGGGGATCCGCAATATGCGGATTTGCAGCGGCGGCTCGACACATTGCCTGTCATCAAGGTCCCCGCCATCTCGCTGGACGGCGCCGACGACGGCGTGACGTTCGCGACCGACGGCAGTCGCACCGCGGCAAAGTACACCCGCCGCCTGGCCCATCGCCTGATTCCGCATGCCGGGCACAACCTGCCGCAGGAAGCGCCGGAGGCGTTCGCCGCGGCGGTGATCGAGGTGGTGAAGGCTAAAGCGCGATGAGATTAGGTTGAATCGTCATCGCGCCTTAGCTCTTTGTTTGAGCATGATCTTTTCGGAAAACCGCTTCGCACTTTTCCGGATCATGCTTTAGCGCCGCGGGCTGATCTTCCAGGCGATGGCAAGCGTCAGCAGCGTCAGAATGCCGCTGACCAGCGCAGCCGTCGGGATTGTCAGGGCCAACGCCGCGGTTGCGGCCCAGCCGATCGAGGAGAAGGCTTCCGCGAAGGTGGCGATACGGGAGGAGGTTTGGCGCCGGCGGAACTGGCTGCGCTTGGCCTGCGCGCGGAACCAGAGCTGGACCGCGGCGGCGGATGCGGTCGCGATGAGGATTGCGATCGCCGTGACTGCGGCCTGTCCTGGCGAGGCAAACGCCAGCGCGGCCACCAGCGGGGCGAAGATTACGGCGATTGCGATCAGGACCACCTCGACCTTGGCGCGGGTCACGCGTGACGGCGGCAGCGGCGCGGTCGCCACCAGATCGGGCGCGTCCTCGCCGGAGATGGTCAGCCATGCGAGCCCGCCGGCGAGCTGGCCTGCGGCCATCACGATGACCGGCGTAATCAGCACGATCGCGGTCGACGTACCGGAGAAGCTGCGCCACAGCATCAGCGCCGGCGGCAACAGATAGAGCATCTGCATCAGGCTCTGCGACAGCAGCCACGGATCGCGGCGCAGCAGCAAGAATTCCTTGCGCCGCAGCGCCTGCTGCCGCGAGCCGGCCCGGAACGCGCGGGCGCGTCCCCGCGTCACCGCAGCCGGATTGGCGGCGACGCTGGCGACCGTATCGGCAAACCGCGGTGCGAATAGCGCCATCACGCCGCCGAGCATCACCAGCGCCGCGGCGAGCAACAGCATCATGATTTCGAGGTCGCCGAGCGATGCCCGGGCCGGCCACCACAGCAGGCTGTCGGCAGCGGGGGCAATTCGCGCCGCGGTTTCCGAGGTCAGAAAGGCAAAGCGCGACAGCGTGCCGTAGGACAGCACGGCCACGACCTGCAGCGCGATGACGAAGCCGGCGCCGATCACGGCGGAGACGACCTGCGCCACCAGCCGCGTCCGGCTCGGCCCGATCAGGCGGAACAGGAACGCGGTGACGGCGATCGCGGCGGCGGCCGCCGACAGCCCGATCGCAAGGACGACGCCGAAGCCGGCGAGCCAGCGCGGGCCGCCGAGATAGACCAGCACGTCGATGAACGGCGTCGACAGCAGGAGCGCCATGCTGCTCACCGTCAGCGCGATCGCGGCGATCCGGATCGAGAAGATGTTGGTGAGCTTTGCCGGCGACGACATGATCAGATCGAGATCGGCGCGGGCGTAGAACACGCGCGTCACCGACTCGATCGCCTGCGAGAGCATCAGCGCCCAGGCCAGGAAGATCGTCGCGGTCAGCACGATCAGCGACGACGGGTCGAGCGGAAACCGCAAGTTGGCATAGCGGTTGACCACGGCATAAGCCGGCAGATGCAGGATCGCCGCGAAGATCAGAAGGCCGATCACGGCGCGCTTGCGCCGGCGCCGGCCGCCGGTCATCATCGCCAGCCATTCGCGCCACGCCAGGCGGAATTCGTGGCGGGCGAACCAGGTGAGGTGGGCGACCGAGCTCACGCGGCCGCCGCTTCGGTATCGACCAGCGCGATGAACATATCCTCGAGGGTGGTGTCGTTGCGGCCGTTCTGCGCGCGCAGCTCGGCCAGCGTGCCCTCGGCGATCAGCCTGCCGGCCGCAATGACGCCGATCCGGTCGGCCATCCGCTCGGCGACTTCGAGAATGTGGGTCGTCATGATCACGGTGCAGCCGGCGCGGACGCGCTCCTGCAGCAGTCCCTTGACGTGACGCGCCGACAGCGCGTCGAGGCCGGTCAGCGGTTCGTCCAGAATGATCAGGCGGGGATCGTGCACCAGCGCGCCGGCCAGCGCCACCTTCTGGCGCATGCCCTTGGAGAAGCCTTCGCAGCGCTCGTTGAGATGCGGCTCGAGCCCGAGCGACACCAGGAGATCGCGCGCCGAGCTCTCCGACGTGCGCGGATCGATACCCCACAGGCCGGCGACGAATTCGAGATATTCCAGCGGCGTCAGCTTGTCGTAGATCATCGGCTCGTCGGACACCCAGGCCATGATCTGCTTGGCGGCGACCGGATCGGCGAGCGCGTCGAGGCCAAGGATCGACACCGAGCCGGCATCGGGCCGCAATAGCCCGGCCACCATGCGCAGCGTCGTGGTCTTGCCGGCGCCGTTCGGCCCGAGCAGCGCATAGAACTCGCCGACACGGATCGTGAGATCGAGCGCATCGACCGCCGGGCGGTCAAAACGCTTGGTTAACCCTCGCACGGTGAGTGCGGACAGTTCAGGTGTCATGGCGTGGTGGCGATCCGGAATTTCGCTCGTCGGTTGCGCAAAGCTTGGACAAAAACCGTTTCGGTGCAGTGAATCGCACGAGGCAAATCAAAGGTGATATCCGTATTAGTCCGTGCTGCGGCAAATCTCCGCAAATGTGATGATACAGCGACAACAGCGGTTTGTTGACAGGGATCGGGCCTTTTGGCTCAATCAGGGCTGACATAGGCGGCTTTCGGCGCTCCAGACACAAGGGCGTGAAGGCGGGATGCAACGAGCGATCGGATAAGAATCGCCGGGCATCGGGGAGGGAACGATGCTGGACTTTGTTCAGCAGCTCGTCAGCGGCATCGCGCTCGGCTGCGTTTACGGCCTGATCGCGCTCGGCTTCGTGCTGGTCTACAAGGCAACCGAGGTCGTCAATTTCGCGCAAGGCGATTTGATGATGCTGGGCGGCTTTTTCGCCTTCACCTTTATCGGCATGCTCGGGCTGAATTACTGGGTCGGGTTCGCCGGCGCGGTGATCTGCATGGCGCTGTTCGGCATGCTGGCCGAGCGGCTCGTGGTGCGGCCGATCCTCGGCTATCCGCAGTTCTCCATCATCATGGCGACGATCGGGCTCGGCTATTTCCTGCGCTCGGTCTCCGGCATGATCTGGGGCACCGACGACTTCAAGATCGAGACGCCGTTCAGCCAGGGCGTGCTTCGGATCGGCAGCCTGGTGCTCGCCTACGACAAGCTGTCGGTGATTGCGGCGACCATCATCCTGTGCGCGCTGCTCTATCTGTTCTTCAACCGGACCACGCTCGGCACCGCGATGCGCGCCAGCTCCGAGAACATGCTGGCTGCCTATTACATGGGCATTCCGGTCAAGCGGGTGGTCTCGATCGTCTGGGCGATCTCGGCCGCGGTCGCGACCTGCGCCGGCGTGCTGCTGGCGCCGATCACCTTCATTCATTCCAATGTCGGCCTGGTGCTGGGGTTGAAGGCGTTTCCGGCGGCGGTGCTCGGCGGCTTCGGCTCGATCCCGGGCGCCGTCGTCGGCGGCGTCCTGATCGGGGTGATCGAGAGCATGGCCGGCTTCTATCTGCCGCAGGGATGGAAGGATGTCGCGCCCTACATCGTGCTGCTCGCGGTGCTGCTGCTCAAGCCCGAGGGCCTGTTCGGCCTTCATGTCCGGAAGAAAGTCTGAGGAGCAACGGATGCGGTTTCTCTTCAAGACCGATTACGAAGACGACATCAAGCTGTTCCCGCATTCGGGCTACATCTATTCCTACGGCCTGTTGCTGGCGGTGCTGCTGATCGCGCCCTACGTGCTCTCGAGCTATCTGATGAGCCAGCTCGTCTTCGTCTGCATCTACGCGACCGTCGGCGTCGGGCTTTTGATCCTGACCGGCTTCACCGGACAGGCCTCGCTCGGCCATGCCGCGTTTCTTGCGATCGGCGCCTACACCGCGGCCTATCTGCAGCAGTTCAATGTGCCGTTCCCGATCTACTTCCTCGCCGCGGGCCTGTTGACCGGCGCAGTCGGCGCGCTGGTCGGGTTTCCGGCGCTGCGGCTGCAGGGCATCTATCTGGTGATCGCGACGATCTCCTTTGCGTTCATCGTCGAGGAGATCCTGGCGCGCTGGGAAAGCGTCACCAACGGCAATGAGGGCATGCGGGTCAAGACCATGCAGCTGCTCGGCACCACGGTGTCGCGCGACGGCCCGACCTTCTATTACCTCTGCCTTGCGGTGCTGGTGCTGACCATCGTCGGCACGCTCAATCTGCTGCGCTCGCCGACCGGGCGCGCCTTCGTCGCGATCCGCGACAGCGAGACCGCGGCGCGCAGCATGGGCATCAATGTCGCGCTCTACAAGGTGAAGTCGTTTGCGATCTCGGCAGCGATCACCGGTTTTGCCGGCGTGCTGTTCGCGCACAAGCTCTCCTTCATCTCGCCCGAGATGTTCACGCTGCAGCTTTCGATCGAGTTCATCATCGTGATCCTGATCGGCGGCACGTTCAGCCTGCACGGTGCGGTGCTGGGTGCGATCTTCCTGGTCATGATCGATCCGTTCCTGACCTATCTGAAGGACGATATGCCGGGCGTGATCGGCGGCATGGCTGCGACCCTCGGCGCCGGCACCGAGCGCGCGGGCCATATCCAGGACGCGGTCGCAGCCTTCGCCTCCGCCAACGGACTGAAGGGCGCGATCTACGGCATCATCATCGTGCTGTTCGTGCTGTTTGAGCCGCTCGGACTCTACGGCCGCTGGCTCAAGATCAAGCTCTTCTTCCAGCTGTTCCCGCTCTACAAGCGCGCCACCTTCAAGCGGCAGAAGATCTATGTGAAATCGGAGCGGAACAGATGAGCTATTTCCGCGCCGAGAACCTGTCGCTGCATTTCGGTGGCCTCAAGGCAGTCGATGCGGTCAGCTTTGCGGTCGAGAAGGGCGAGATCCTCTCGATCATCGGGCCCAACGGCGCCGGCAAGAGCTCGATCTTCAACCTGATCTCGCGGATCTATCCGCCAACCTCCGGCAAGATCTTCTTCGAGGATCAGGACATCACCCAGGAGCCGGCCTACGACATCGCGAAACTCGGCATCGCCCGCACCTTCCAGAACATCGAGCTGTTCGAGAACGCGACCGTGCTGAGCAATCTCCTGGTCGGCCGCCATCGCCATTCCACTACCCGGCTGTGGCAGGAGCTATTGTTCCTGCCGAGCGTCCGCGCCGGCGAGAAGGCGCATCGCCGCCGCGTCGAGCAGGTGATCGAGTTCCTCGATCTCGAGCCCTACCGCGACAAGCTGATCTCGGGACTGCCTTACGGCGTGCGCAAGGTGATCGAGCTGGCGCGGGCGCTGTGCTCGGAGCCGAAGCTGATCCTGCTCGACGAACCGTCCTCCGGCCTCAATGTCGAGGAGACCGACGACATGTCGTTCTGGATCCGCGACATGAAGAGCGAGCTCGGCATCACCGTGCTGATGGTCGAGCACGACATGACGCTGGTCAACCGCGTCTCCGACCGCGTCATCGCGCTGAACTACGGTCGCGTGCTGGCGATGGGCTCGCCGTCCGAGGTGCAGCACCATCCCGACGTCGTCGCAGCGTATCTCGGCGCATGAGGATGATGCCATGAGCACAGCGGACATCATCCTGAAACTCTCCAACATCGAAAGCTATTACGGGCCGATCATGGCGATCCGCGGCATCAGCCTCGAGGTGCCGCGCGGCCGGATCGTGACGCTGCTCGGCGCCAACGGCGCCGGCAAGACCACGGTCCTGAAGACGATCTCCGGGATCCTCGACCCGCAGAAGGGTTCGATCGAATTCCTCGGTAAGCCGATCCAGCGCATGGAGGCCGACCGGATCGTGCGGCTCGGCCTGAGCCACGTGCCGGAGGGGCGTGAGGTGTTTCCGTTCCTGTCGGTGCGCGAAAACCTGATGATGGGCGCCTATCTGCGCAAGGACCGCGACGGTGTGGCGCAGGACCTCGATCGCGTCTACGGCTATTTTCCACGGTTGAGAGAGCGGCTCGGCCAGCCGGCCGGGCAGCTTTCGGGCGGCGAGCAGCAGATGCTGGCGATCGGGCGGGCGCTGATGAACCGGCCGACGCTGCTGTTGCTCGATGAGCCGTCGCTCGGGCTGTCGCCGATCCTGGTGAAGGAGATCTTCACCATCATCCGCCGCGTCAATGAGGAGCAGGGCATGTCGATCCTGCTGGTCGAGCAGAATGCCAAGATCGCGCTGGAGACGGCGCACTACGGCTATGTGCTGGAGATCGGCCGCGTCGTCATGAACGACACCAGCGAACGGCTGATGAATTCACCCGATATCCAGGAGTTCTATCTCGGCGCCAAGGAAGCCGGCGCGCGCGGCGAGCGGCGCTGGAAAAAAAAGAAGACGTGGCGTTGAGAATGACTGGGCGCTGGCAATGGCGCCGAGGAAGGTTTGGCACTGAAAGAGAGTTGGAGCTAGATTTCAGGCCCGTTTCGCCAACAAGGCCGGCACGAAGGGCCGGCGGGTGAGACGGGCGGCAGAGGAGGGAGCGCGCATGGCAGGACCAGCGGTGCTGACGGTTGCCGACACGATCGCGAGGAGCTTTCTGCTCGCGGTTCAAACGCGTGGCGACAGGCCCGCGATCCGCGAGAAGAAGTTCGGCATCTGGCAACCGACCAGCTGGCGCGAATGGCTGCAGATCTCCAAGGACATCGCCTACGGCCTGCATGCCACAGGCTTCCGTCCCGGCGACGTCGGCTCGATCATCGCCAACGCGGTGCCCGAATGGGTCTATGCCGACATGGGCATCCTGTGCGCCGGCGGCGTCTCCTCAGGCATCTATCCGACCGATTCGGCGGCGCAGGTCGAATACCTCATCAACGATTCCCGCACGCGGGTCATCTTCGTCGAGGACGAGGAGCAGCTCGACAAGGTGCTGACCTGCCGGTCGCGCTGTCCGACGCTGGAGAAGATCGTCGTGTTCGACATGGAGGGCCTCTCCGGCTTCTCCGATCCGATGGTGCTGTCGCTCGCGGAATTCACGTCGCTCGGCCGCAATCATGCCTGGGGCAATCCGGCGCTGTGGGACGAGATGACCGGCAGCCGCACCGCCTCCGATCTCGCGATCCTGGTCTACACCTCCGGCACCACGGGCCCGCCCAAGGGCGCGATGCACTCCAACCGCAGCGTGACGCACCAGATGCGCCACGCCAACGATCTCTACCCCTCGACCGACAGCGAGGAGCGGCTGGTGTTCCTGCCGCTCTGCCACGTCGCCGAGCGGGTCGGCGGCTATTACCTCTCGCTCGCGCTGGGATCGGTGATGAATTTCGCCGAGAGCCCGGAAACGGTGCCGGACAATCTGCGCGAGGTGCAGCCGACCGCGTTCCTCGCGGTGCCCCGGATCTGGGAGAAGTTCTATTCCGGCATCACCATCGCGCTGAAGGATGCGACCCCGTTCCAGAACTGGATGTATGCCCGCGCGCTCGCGATCGGCAACCGGATGACCGAGTGCCGGCTGCAGGGCGAAACGCCGCCCTTGTCGCTGCGGCTCGCCAACCGCGCGGCCTACTGGCTGGTGTTCCGCAACATCCGCCGCATGCTCGGGCTCGACCGCTGCCGGATCGCGCTGACCGGCGCCGCGCCGATCTCGCCGGATCTGATCCGCTGGTATCTCGCGCTCGGCATCGACATGCGCGAGGTCTACGGCCAGACCGAGAATTGCGGTGTCGCGACCATGATGCCGGCGGACCGCATCAAGCTCGGCTCGGTCGGCAAGGCCGCGCCGTGGGGCGAGGTGATGATCTGCCCGAAGGGCGAGATCCTGATCAAGGGCGACTTCCTGTTCATGGGCTATCTCAATCAACCGGAGAGGACCGCCGAGACGATCGACGCCAAAGGCTGGCTGCACACCGGCGACGTCGGCACGATCGACAATGAAGGCTACGTCAAGATCACCGACCGGATGAAGGACATCATCATCACCTCCGGCGGCAAGAACATCACGCCGTCCGAGATCGAGAACCAGCTCAAATTCTCGCCCTATGTCTCGGACGCGGTCGTGATCGGCGACAAGCGGCCGTATCTCACCTGCCTGATCATGATCGACCAGGAGAATGTCGAGAAGTACGCCCAGGATCACGACATCCCGTTCACCAATTACGCGAGCCTGTGCCGCGCCCGCGAAATCCAGGATCTGATCCAGCGCGAGGTCGAGGCGGTCAACGTGAAGTTCGCGCGCGTCGAGACCGTCAAGAAATTCTATCTGATCGAGCGCCAGCTCACGCCCGAGGACGAGGAGCTGACGCCGACCATGAAGCTGAAGCGCAGCTTCGTGAACAAGCGCTACGCCGCCGAGATCGACGCCATGTATGGCGAGCGGGCGGTGGCATAGCCGAGGAGAAGGAAATTGGCGAGGGAGCGAGCCGGCCCGACCCTTCGCTCAACATGGGCCATGTAAGGAGGAGACTGCAATGTCGAAATCGCTGAAGGCGCTGGGCCTTGCGGTGAGCGCGCTGGCGCTGACCTGTCTGCCGGCCGCAGCCCAGACCAAGGTCACCAATGAAGGCATCTCGCCGACGGAGATCGTGATCGGAACGCATCAGGACTTGTCCGGCCCGATCAAGGTCTGGGGCGTTCCGGTGTCCAACGGCATGAAGATGGCGGTTGAGGAGATCAACGCCGGCGGCGGCATCAACGGCCGCAAGATCAAGATGATCCTGGAGGATAACGGCTACGATCCGAAGAAGGCGGTGCTGGCCTCGCAGAAGATGGTCGAGCGCGACAAGGTGTTCGCGATGATCGGACCGATGGGCTCGCCGACCGTGCTCGCCGCGCAGGACATCCTGTTCGATGCCGGCGTGCTGCAGCTGTTCCCGCTGACGGCCGCCGAATTCACCTTCAAGTTCGATCCCGCCAAGCCGCAGGAGCGGCTGAAGTTCAACAACCTCCTGCCCTATGTCGAGAGCACGCGCGCCGCGCTCAAATACATGATGGATTGGAAGAACTTCAAGAAGCCCTGCATCATGCATCAGGATGACGAGTACGGCAAAAACGTGCTCGACGGCTTCACCCAGCAGCTCGGCGCGATGAAGGTGCAGCCGGCCTCGGTCACGAGCTACAAGCGCGGCGCCTCCGACTTCTCGGCGCAGGTCGCCAAGATGAAGGCCGACGGCTGCGATCTCGTCGTGCTCGGCACCGTGATCCGCGAGACCATCGGCGCGATGAACGAAGCGAAGAAGCTCGGCTGGGACGTGACCTTCCTCGGCGCCACCCCGACCAACGTGCTCGAAGTGCCGGCGCTCGGCAAGGAAGCCGTCGAAGGGCTCTATGCGGCGTCGGGCTTCGAGATCCCCTACGAGGACACGGCCAAGGGCAAGGTGAAGGACTGGCTGGTGAACTACAAGAAGATGTTCAATACCGACGCCAATACCCAGGCGATCATCGGCTACAACGCGGTGATGACCTTCGCCTTCTACGCGCAGAAGGCGGGCAAGGATCTCTCCGGCCAGAAGATGCTGGACTCGCTGGAATCAGGCGACAAGTTCCTCGACATCTTCAGCTCGCCGCCGACCAAGTTCTCCAAGACGGATCATCTCGCCAACACCATCACCCAGGTGCAGCAGGTCAAGGGCGGCCGCTGGGTGCTGGTGAAGGACAATCTGATGTTCTGAGCGGCATTTCTCGGGATCGCCATTCCGAGATGGTGCGTTAGCACCGGACCGCAGGTGCGCAGTTGCGCACCGGGAAGCCTCGAGATTCCCCAATTCGCAATTGCGAATTGGGGTTCGATGCTTCGCATCGTCCCGGAATGACGCGATCAGTTCGTCCGCGCCGCCGGCCGCCACGCGGTCTCGGCGACGAGCGGGGCATCGACATAGCGGCTGACGCCGTGCTGGTCGATCACGAAGGTCGGCCGAAAGCTCCTGATGTCGCTGTCCTCGATCATCGCCATGCGGCGGTTGTCGAGCGTCAGCCAGCGGCCGTCGAGCCGCGCCGTGACCACCGCATGGTCTTCGCCGCCGACGAGGTCATGCAGGACGACGATCCGCAGATCTTCCGGCGCCACGCCGGCCTTGCGCAGCGCCACGAGTTTCGCGATCGCATAGTCCTCGCAGTCGCCGCTGCCGCGGGCGAAGGTGGCGAGCGGCGGCGCCCAGACGTCGGGCTCGCCATAAGCCGCAAGATCGCTGCCCGGACGGATCGCAAGGTTGATCGCGCGGTTGATCTCGCCGAGCCGGGCGCGACCCTGACGCGCTCGTCCGGCATCGACGATCGCCAGGAATCGCAGCGCCACCGGCGACGCGCAACCGGCGCGGTCGCTCTCGCAGGCTGCCAGTTGCTCCAATTCGTCGGCGAGCTGGCGTTGCACGCCGAGCCATTTGTCGTGCAGGCCGCCATCGGCAAGCAGGCTGGTGGTCAGGCCGAACGGCTCGGTCGACTTTCTGATCAGCGTCGCCGGGCCGGGCGAAAGCAGCGAAGCGGCATTGAGCTCGGCAACCGGCGCGGCCAGCGCCAGGCCGAAGCCCAGCATGACGGCGCGCAGCGCCAGCGGGCGAAGCGAGAATCTCATCTGACACCCCCTGTCCGCTCATCGGCGGGTGGATATTGCACCGCGCACGCGACCGGATCGTTTCATGCCGGGCAGCATGGCGAACGATCCCTTCGAATCGACTTAAGATGTGGGGAATCAGGGGAAGAGGCTAAAGGGCGCCTGCTTGGGGTCCCGAAAACTTTACCGGTTCGTGAAAGGAAGCGGCGAACCTTTTTCCACTGCTTTGCAACTCATCCTTGCCTTCTGGTTAACCCGGCCGGTCCGCGCACGGGACTGCTGTGATTTGTAAGCTAAGTCACAGCTTTGGCCGGGAAATTGGGGTCAAATGCCCGCTCTGGGCTAAGGGGAAATAGAGGCAAGTACAGAAATGCCAATCAATACCACGAATACGTGGCTCAGTACGTATCTTGGCTTAAATCCCACCTTATGGTACCGTCAAGCGAATCCGAACTACACGGCTCTTCACAGCGTGAGCCAAGTCACATCCAGTCAAACCGCACTGCAGGACCACCTTGCGCAAGCACAGAGTGGTTTCGCCAAGCTTTATCCGATGATATGCAGGCATAATCATTCGGATATTTTAACAATATTAACTCTCGTGCGGTGATCCGCAGTGAACTTTGTCGAGAAATTCGACGGCCTGTTGCCGAACACGGACGCTTATGCCCGTGGATACGTGCACGTCGACAGTGTTTCCACGCATGCTCCGCCCGGCGCGATCATCGTCGACGACGGGCAATTGCTGTTCACCGGCGACTTCAAGCGGACCGGGCTCGATCTCGTCATCGCGAAGGACGATCGGGAACTTGTCCTTCACGACTACTTCAAGGGCGAAAAGCGCGCGCCGCTGGCGTCGCCTGACGGCGCGCATCTCACCGGCGATCTCGTCAACGCACTCACCGGCTATGCCCAATATGCCCAGGCCGGCGGCGCGGCGGAGCCGGCCAAGGTCATCGGCCATGTCACCAAGCTGACCGGGAACGCGACGGCCATCCGCAACGGCGTCGCAATCGTCCTGAACCAGGGCGATAACGTCAACAAGGGTGACGTGGTGCAGTCCGGAGGCGACTCGACGCTCGGCATCACCTTCATCGACGGCACCGTGTTCGGTCTCGGACCGAATGCCAAGATGGTGCTGAACGAAATGATCTACGACCCGAACGGCTCGAGCAATACGTCGCTGATGAGTCTGGTCTCGGGCACGATCTCCTTCGTTGCCGGCGCGACCGCCAAGCACGGCGACATGAAGGTCGATACGCCGGTCGCGACCATGGGCATCCGCGGCACCGCGGTGCTGGTCGAGATCGATTTCGACGTGCAGGGCACCGGCGGCGTGCCGCCGGCCAAATTCCAGGTGCTGGTCGAGCCCGATGGCACCACCGGCTCCTACATCCTGTTCGACAAGACGACGCTCAATCCGATCGCGACCGTCGATCAGGCCGGCACCCAGACCATCGTCAACGGCCAGGGCAGCGTCAGCTTCGTCTCGTCGGCGCAACTGTCGACCGATGCGCAGAAGCTGATCTCCGACGTCTTCGCGCTGAAGTTCACCGACAACAACAATCCCAACACCAAGCTCACAACCAACTTCACGGACAGTGTCGTCCCGGTCTCGAGCAGCTTCAAGCTCACCAGCAGCGACGGTGGCGCGCCGATCATCATTCTGCTGACCTTCGTCAACACGACCGGCCCTCAGGCCGGCGGCGTTCCCAACAGCAGGATCGACCACATCCCGGGGCCGCCGCAGGTCGTGACCCAGGACGCGGCGTTTACCGAGCGGCCGGGGCTGACCCAAAGCGGGCTGCTCGACACTGCGACGGGCCAGATCAAATGGCTGGACCTCAATGTCGGTGACATACCGAGTGCGAAGGTCGGCTATTCCGCGTTCAGCTACCGGGACGCCAACGGCAGCGACGTGACCTCATCGCTGACGGCAGCGCAGCTTGCGGCCATCAAGACCGTCGAGATCCCGTTGCTGCTCGAGCCCGATCCGAACAACAAGAATGCCGGTTCGGCGACCTGGACCTACAACCTTGCCGACAGCGCCTTCGACTTCCTGGCTGCCGGGGAAACGCTGACGCTGACCTATGTCGCGCGCGTCGATAACAATTTCGCGCCGAACAACGAGACTACGTTCAAGACCTTCACGATCACGATCACCGGCACCAACGACACGCCGGTGGTGACGTCCTCGGCGCAGGCCGGTTCGATCACCGAACTCGCAGCAACGACGAATTCCGCCCAGCCTGATACGGCGCACGGCGCGCTGACGTTTACCGATGCGGATCTGACCGACACGCATACGGTCACCATCACCGGCGTCACCGAGGCCGGCATCACCACCGGACTTGCCGGCCATGCCACCGTGCTGACCTGGCTGTCGCTGGGCGCGCTGACCGATTCGACCGATGGCGTGACGGGATCGCGCTCCTGGACGTTCTCGGCCGCCGACAGGAGCTTCGACTATCTCGCCACCGGCGAGACGCTGACGCTGACCTACACGGTCGAGATCGACGACCATCAGGGCGGCGTCGTCACGCTGCCGGTCACCATCACGATCGTAGGCACCGACGACAGGCCGGTGATCACCTCGCCGACCCAGGCGGGCGCCATCACCGAAGCCGAGGAGACGACCGGTTCGGTCGTGCCGGATACCGCATCCGGTACCGTGACCTTCGTCGATGTCGATCTCAGCGACACCCACAGCGTCACCGTGGCCGGCGTCACCGAAACTGGCGTGACCACGGGGCTTCCCGATCAGGCGACGATACTGGGCTGGATGTCGCTCGGCACGCTGACGGATTCGACCGGCGGCGTAACCGGATCGCGCGCCTGGACCTTCTCGGCCGCCGACAGGAATTTCGACTATCTCGCTGTCGGCGAGACGTTGACGCTGACTTACCTGATCCAGGTCGACGACCATCACGGCGGCGTCGTCACCCAGCCCGTCACCATCACCATCACGGGCACCAACGACGCGCCGACGTTCACGTCGGAGCCGCCGACCGCCACGGTCCCCGAGATGATCGGCGAGACCGGATCGATCAAGCTCGACGTGGCCCAGGGCGCGGTGACATTTGCCGACGTCGATCTCAGCGACACCCATATCGTGTCCATCACCGGCGTCGCGGAATCCGGAACGACCACAGGCCTGCCTGAGGACGAGTCCATCATCCTGAACTGGCTCTCGCTGGGGATGCTGACCGATTCGACCGGCGGGATCGCCGGATCCCAGGCCTGGACCTTCTCGGCCGCCGACCGCAATTTCGATTATCTTGCCGACGGTGAGACACTGACGCTGACCTATACGGTCGAGGTCAATGACCATCATGGCGGCGTGATCAGCCAACCGGTCACGATCACGATTACCGGCAGCAATGACGCGCCGATCGTCACGTCGGTGCCTCCGGCGGCCATCATCCCCGAACAACCCGATACGACCGGTTCATCGACGCTGGACAGCGCATCCGGCACCGTAGCGTTCACCGATGTGGATCTCAGCGACACCCACACCATGACCATCACCGGCGTCGCCGAATCCGGGGCGACCACGGGCCTGCCTGACGAGTCCACGATCCTGAACTGGCTGTCGCTGGGGACGTTGACGGACGCGACTGGCGGTTCAACCGGATCGTCGACCTGGACGTTCTCGGCCGCGGACCAGAATTTCGACTATCTCGCCCTCGGCGAGACGCTGACGCTGACCTACACGATCCAGATCGACGACCACCATGGCGGCGTCGTCAACGAGCCCGTGACGATCACGATCAACGGCGCCAACGACGCGCCGACACTCGCCGACGTCAGTGCCGGCACGCTCACCGATACCGCTGATAACGACACATTCGGCACGCTGACCGGCACGCTCCATGGCAACGACGTCGACCATGGCGAAACCGCGACGCTGACTTATGCCGCGCTCAATTCGGATCACGCCGCGGTCACGCAGACCGCAGGCCTCTACGGCTCGCTGACCGTCAACCCGGACGGCACCTACAGCTATGTTCCCGATGCCGCCGCGATCAACGCGCTCGGCAAGGGCACCTATGCCGACACGTTCGATGTGGAAACGATCGACGCGCATGGCGCCATCGGGACTGCGAAGCTGACGATCGACGTGATCGGCGCCAACGACGCGCCCGTGATCCACACCGACAACGTCAGTATCACCGAACATCCCAACGGGACCGAGACGATCTCCGGCCTGACCGTGACGGACGCCGATGCGACGGCCGACGAGACCTTCACCATGGCCGCGGTGACGACGCCCGGTGCGGGCAGCAGCGTTGCACCTTCGTCGCAGGAGGGGCTTCTCTCCGGCATCAACACCGCGCTTGGATCGCCGGGCCTCGTTTACAACCCCGGCCAGACAGCTCCGGCGACCGACAAGATTGCGCTCTCGGTGACCGATGGCCATGGCGCAACCGATACGGTCAATCTGATCTTCAACGTCCAGCAGGACCCGCCGCAGCCGGTGACACTGACGGGGACCAGCGACAAAAACGTGTTCTTCGGGTCGGGTTATCAGGACAAGTTCGTGTTTGCGCCGAACTTCAACCACGACACGATCCTGAACTTCACGCCAGGCGAGGACCAGATCGACCTGTCCACTGTCGTCTCGGCAAGCACCTTCAGTACCTGGTTCGATCAGCATGTTGCGACATCGCCGACGAATTCGGCGGATACGCTGATCACGGTCGACGGCGCAGACACGATCACATTGCACAATGTTGCGAAGGCGAGCCTGTCCCAGAACGACTTCATCATTCATTTTCCGTGACGGACGCCCGGCCGTGCCCCGCGGGTCTGGTCCGGCTGATTGTGCACTGCGTGCTTGCTCGATTGGAACAATTCTGCGCGCGTGATATCCAGATGGCATGAAACGGCTGAAGGCGATACGCAGGTGGTTCGCACGGCGCTTCGGCTATGCGCGGCTGGTCTGCGTGGCGCTGTTGATCGGCATTGCCGCGCTGCGGATCGTGGATCCGGCTCCGGTTCAGGAGCTTCGCGTCAGGACGTTTGACACATTCCAGGCGCTGCAACCGCGCCAGAAGACCGCGCGGCCCGTCACCATCGTCGACATCGACGAAAAGAGCCTCGCCGATCCCCGGCTCGGACAGTGGCCGTGGCCGCGGACCCGGCTCGCCGACATCGTCACCAATCTCACCCGGCTCGGCGCCGTGGTGATCGCGTTCGACGCGGTGTTCTCCGAGCCGGATCGTCTCAACCCCGATATCGCCGCCGATACCTTCAGCAGCCTCGATGAGGAGATGCGCGCCAGGCTGCGGCAGCTGCCGAGCAACGACAGCATCATGGCCGAAGCCATCAAGAACTCGCGCGTGGTGCTCGGCGAATCCGGCGGGCCCAACGTGCGCGCCGACCTCAACGAAAAGCTTCCGGTCACCGGACTTGCGATGCTCGGCGAGGAGCCGCAGCCTTTCATGTTCATGTTCCCGGGGTTGCTGCGCAACGTACCGGTGCTCGAGGAGGCGGCCGCCGGGCGCGGCCTGTTCACGATCAGGCCGGAGCGCGACGGCATCGTCAGGCGCGTGCCGATGATCATGGTGGCGCAGGGCATCACGATGCCGTCGCTGAGCTTCGAGATGCTGCGGGTGGCGAGCGGCTCGGGCACGATCCTGATCAAGGCCGACAAGGCCGGTATCAAGAGTCTGGGTCTCAAGGGCTTTGCGATCCCGACCGATCTCCACGGCCAACTCTGGATCCACTACGCCCGCCGCGATCCCTCGATCTATGTCTCGGCGGTCGATGTGCTGGACGGGCGCGTCTCACCGGACCGAATTGCCGGCAAGCTGATCGTGATCGGCACCTCAGCGACCGGGCTGAACGACATCAAGACGACGCCGGTGACGCCGGCGATGCCCGGTGTCGAGGTCCACGCCCAGGTGCTGGAGAGCGCTCTGACCGGCGATGTCGTTTCGCAGCCGAATTACGGCATCGGCATCGAATTCTTCGCCGCACTGATCATGGGACTCCTGGTGATCGCCTTCGCGCCGAAATTCGGTCCGATCACGCTGGTCGCCGTCGGCGGAATGTTTGCCTCGGTGCTGATCGGCACCTCCTGGTATTTCTATTCCCAGCACCGGCTGCTGATCGATTTCACCTATCCGCTGATGTCGACCACGGCGATCTATCTCACGCTGATCTTCTCCGCCTTCGTGCGCGAGCAGCAGCAGCGCCGGCAGATCAGGTCGCAATTCGTGCAGTACATGTCGCCCGCGCTGGTCGAGCAACTGGCGCAGTCGCCGGAGCGGCTGGTCCTCGGCGGCGAGGAACGCGAGATGACCATCATGTTCTCGGACATGCGCGGCTTCACCTCGATCTCGGAAACCTACAAGAGCAATCCGCAGGGCCTCACGGCGCTGATGAACCGTTTCCTCACCCCGCTTTCCAACGCGATTCTCGCCCGCAAGGGTACCATCGACAAATATATGGGCGACGCCATCATGGCGTTCTGGAACGCGCCGCTCGATGACAAGCAGCACCAGCTCAACGCCTGCGATGCGGCGCTCGACATGCTGGAGCGCGTCGATGACCTCAACCGTGAGCGCGAGCAGGAGGCGAAGGACGGCGGCCACGTCTATGTGCCGCTCAACATCGGTGTCGGTCTCAACACCGGCTCCTGCGTGGTCGGCAATATGGGCTCCGATGTGCGCTTCGACTATTCGGTGTTCGGCGACAGCGTCAATCTGGCCTCGCGGCTCGAGGGGCAGTCCAAGGAATACGGCTTTCCGATCATCGTGGGATCGAAGACCGCGCTCGCGGTGAAGGAGAAGCTTGCGATCCTCGAACTCGACTTCATCATGGTCAAGGGCAAGAAGGAGCCCGAGGTGATCTATGCGATCGCCGGCCGCGAGGATGTCGCGAACTCCGGCCGCTTCCAGCGGCTGCGCAACCTGACCATCGAGATGCTCGCCTGCTACCGCGGCCGCGATTGGGACGGCGCGCTCGCCGCGATCGAACGCGGCCGCAAGACCGACGAGGCGCAGACGCTGCAATATCTCTACCGCCTCTACGAGGCGCGCATCCACGCCTTCCAAAAGGAGCCGCCGCCCGACGACTGGAACGGCGCATTCGCGTTGACGACGAAATAGCCGACGCAAACCCGATGTCGTCCCGGCCTAGTGCGCAATTGCGCACGGGGGGCCGGGACCCGTAACCACGAATGGCCGTTGACGGAAGATCGTCTCGCCGCATGCCCATTGCGGCGGCGGCGGCGTATGGGTCCCGACTTTCGCCGGGACGACGATAGGGAGATTTACTCCAGCCCGATCTGCGTCAGATCCTGGAACCAGTGCTGCGCCTGCACGAAGGTCTTCACCTTCGGCGACAGCGCGTGCGGATTGGTGTCGTGCACCACCCACACCAGCGCGGCATCGTCGACGATCAGCGCGTGCGCCTGCGCCAGCAGCGCATCCTGCCTGGTGGTATCGAAGGTCTGCTTGGCCTCGTCGATCAGCGCATCGACCTTCGGGTTCTTGTAGCCGCCCCAGTTGACGCCGACCGGCGCCACCTGGCCGGAGTGGAAGAACCGCACGATGGCGTAGAGCGGATCCGACGTGACATAGGCGATGTTGTTGGCGGTGATGCCGGCATTCATCTCGTCCGCGGCGCCCTTGCGCCAGTGCGTATATAATGTCTCGAGCTCGACCACCTTGAAGTCGATATCGATGCCGATCTCCTTGAAGCTCTGCTGCAGGAACTCGTTCATCGGCAGCGACAGCATCTGCCCGGTGCCGCCCTGGGCGATGATGAAAGTCGTCTTCAGCGGCTTGTCCATCGAATAGCCGGCTTCCTCCACCAGCTTCTTCGCGGCCGCGAGGTCGTATTTCAGTTCGAACGTCGGCTTGCCGAACCACGGGCTCGACGGATCGACCTGGCCCTTGGCCGGCTTGGCGAGGCCGTTCATCAGGCCAACCACCGCGTCGCGGTCGATCGCGAGGTTGAGCGCCTTGCGCAGGCGGATGTCGGTCCAGGGCGAGCCCGGCAGCACGCTCAAGTGATAGTTCCAGACATGCGGTGTCACGTTGTCGACGATCCTCATGCCGGCGGCCTTGAGCTGCGGCACGGCGTCGGGCGCGGGCGTTTCGATCAGGTCGACCTGGCCGGCCAGCAGCGCGTTGGTGCGGGTCAGCGCCTCCGGCATCGGAATCAGGATCATCTTGTCGACCTTCGCAAGCCGCTTCTTGTCCCAATAGTCCGGGTTCTTCGTCAGCTCGGCGAGCTCGCGCGGCACCAGCTTGGTCAGCTTGAACGGACCGGTGCCGGAGGGCTGGCTGGCGAACTTGTCCCAGTCCTTGCCGAGCTTTTCATATTGCGCGGGGCTCGAGACCAGGAACCAGAGCATCTGATAGGGAAAGAAGGAGTCGACCGTCTTGGTGGTGATCTCGATGGTGAAATCGTCGACCTTGGCGTAGCTCGCAACCGAAGGTAGACGGGTCTTGACCTGCGCGCTCTGCCGCTTGTCGAATTGCGGTGCCTTGTCGTTCAGCACCTTGTCGAGATTCCAGATCACCGCGTCGGCATTGAAGTCGCTGCCGTCGTGGAATTTGACGCCTTTGCGCAGCGTGAAGCGCCATTTGGTCTTGTCGTTGTCGTCGACCTTCCATTCGGTCGCGAGCCCGGGCACCAGCTTGCCCGGCCGGTCGGCAACATCCATCTCCCAGGCAACCAGCGGATCGTAGATCGTGTAGGCGGTGAACTGGTAGGCGCCCGCGCCGCGATCGGGCTGGCCGGTGGTCAGCGGAATGTCGGCCATCGAAATGCCGTAGCGCACAATGGACTCTGCTTGCGCGGATGTACCCGGCCAGCCCGCGGTCAAGGCGAGCGTCATTGCCGCCATCAGGATCGAATTGCGCGCACGCATATGAAGGCTCCGTTGGAAAGACGTTGGAGCCAAATCCTGCAAGCATGATGCCAGAATAGGCATCTTCGCTCCGTTCAGGCGCGAGGTGGGAAGAAATGACGCGCCCGGCGGTTATTTGCTGATGAACTATTCCCCTTGGCACAGGCATTGCATACGCTTGCCCAAGAAATAATCACCAAAACGTCACCAGACTCGAAGGGGCTGCTCAGATGCGTAACAGGAAAACCAATGCGACGGCGATCATGCTGGCGCTTGCGATAGCCACGGGCGTGCCGGCGATTGCCGGCGCCGAGACCGTGCTGCGCATTGGCATGACCGCTGCCGATATTCCGCGCACGCTCGGCCAGCCCGACCAGGGTTTTGAGGGCAATCGCTTCACGGGTCTGACGATGTATGACGCGCTGACGATGTGGGACCTGTCCTCGTCCGACAAGGCAAGCGCGATGATCCCCGGCCTCGCGACCGGGTGGAAGGTCGACGATGCCGACAAGACCAAGTGGATTTTCAAGCTGCGCCCCGGCGTCACCTTTCATGACGGCTCGCCGTTCAACGCCGACGCCGTGGTCTGGAACGTCGACAAGGTGCTGAAGCAGGACGCGCCGCAGTACGATGCGAGCCAGGTCGGCGTCACCGCCTCGCGCATGCCGACGCTGGTCTCGGCGCGCAAGATCGACGAGATGACGGTGGAACTGACCACCAAGGAGCCGGACAGCTTCCTGCCGATCAACCTCACCAATTTGTTCATGGCGAGCCCGGCCAAGTGGCAGAAATTCTACGACAAGGCCGAAGGCGCCGATGCCAAGGCGAAGTCGCAGGCCGCGTGGGCCGCGTTCGCCAAGGATGCGTCGGGCACCGGCCCCTGGAAGATGTCGAGCTTCACCCCGCGCGAGCGGCTCGAGCTGGTGAAGAACGAGAGTTACTGGGACAAGGCACGGGTGCCGAAGGCCGACAAGATGGTGCTGCTGCCGATGCCGGAAGCCAACGCCCGCACCGCGGCGCTGCTGTCGGGACAGGTCAACTGGATCGAGGCGCCGGCGCCGGACGCGCTGCCCGAAATCAAGCAGCGTGGCTTCAACCTCTATTCCAACGAGGAGCCGCATGTCTGGCCGTGGCAGTTCTCGCGCGTCGAGGGCTCGCCGTGGAATGATATCCGCGTCCGCAAGGCGGCCAATCTCTGCATCGATCGCGAGGGGCTGCGTGACGGCCTGCTCGCCGGCCTGATGGTGCCGGCGACCGGCACGTTCGAGCCCGGTCATCCCTGGCGCGGCAACCCGACCTTCCAGATCAAGTACGACAAGCCGGCCGCGCAGAAGCTGATGCAGGAGGCGGGCTTCGGTCCGAACAAGAAGCTGACGGTCAAGATCCAGACCTCGGCATCGGGCTCCGGCCAGATGCTGCCGCTGCCGATGAACGAGTATCTGCAACAGGCGTTGGCTGAGTGCTACTTCGATGTGCAGCTCGACGTCATCGAGTGGAACACGCTGTTCACCAATTGGCGGCGCGGCACCAAGGATCCGACCGCCAACGGCTCGAACGCCATCAACGTCACCTATGCTGCGATGGATCCGTTCTTCGCGCTGGTGCGCTTCCTGCAGTCGGGCATGGCGCCGCCGGTGTCGAACAATTGGGGCTTCAACAACAACCCGAAGTTCGACGAGCTGGTCAAGAAGGCCCGCCAGACCTTCGAGCCGGCGGCGCGCGACGCCGCGCTCGCCGAGCTGCATGCGGCCTCGGTCGACGACGCGGCCTTCCTCTATGTCGCCCACGATGTCGCACCGCGCGCGATGAGCCCGAAGATCAAGGGCTTTGTGCAGCCGAAGAGCTGGTTCGTCGACTTCTCTCCGGTCACGGTCGCGCCGTGAGGCGCTAGTCGCGCAATAGGTGCACCCTCTCCCCTTGTGGGAGAGGGTGGCTTCGCGAGAGCGAAGCCGGGTGAGGGGTTGTCTCCGCGGGCGCTCCTCTCCGATCCGAAATGACCCTGTCCGCGGATCGAAACCCCTCATCCGGCGCGCTCGGCGCGCCACCTTCTCCCACAAGGGGAGAAGGAAGAAAGAACGCAACGTGTTCGCCTATACGTCCAGACGGATCGTCTACGTCATTCCGATCGTGCTCAGCGTGGCGCTGGTGTGCTTCCTCTTGGTGCACATCACGCCCGGCGACCCCCTGGTCGCGGTGCTGCCGGCCGATGCCTCGCAGGAGCTCGCCGCCCAATTGCGCACGGCCTACGGCTTCGATCGCCCGCTGCCGGTGCAATTCGGCCTGTGGCTGTGGCGCGCGATCCATGGCGATCTCGGCAATTCGATCGCGACCGGGCGGCCCGTCCTGACCGAGGTGATGCGCGCCGTCGGCAACACCGTGATGCTGGCGATCGCGGCCGCGATGATCGGCTTTACGCTCGGCCTGCTGTTCGGCCTGATTGCCGGCTATTTCCGCGACACCTGGGTCGACAAGGTCGCGACCTCGGTTGCGATAGCCGGCGTGTCGCTGCCGCATTATTGGCTCGGCATGGTGCTGGTCATCATCTTCGCGGTGCAGCTCAACTGGCTGCCCGCGGTCGGCGCCGGGCCGGGCGGCTCCGGCGCCTGGGCGTGGGACTGGGAGCATCTGCGTTATCTGGTGCTGCCGGCGATCACAACCTCGGTGATCCCGATGGGCATCGTCACCCGCACGGTGCGCGCGCTGACCGGCGACATCTTGAGCCAGGACTTTGTCGAGGCGTTGCGCGCAAAAGGCCTGCGCGAGACCGAGGTGTTCCGCCACGTCATCAAGAACGCGGCGCCGACAGCGCTCGCGGTGATGGGTCTGCAGCTCGGCTACATGCTGGGCGGCTCGATCCTGATCGAGACCGTGTTCTCCTGGCCGGGTTCGGGCCTGCTGTTGAACTCGGCGATCTTCCAGCGCGATCTGCCGCTGCTGCAGGGCACGATCCTGGTGCTGGCGCTGTTCTTCGTACTGCTCAATCTCCTGGTCGACATCGCGCAGGCCGCGATCGATCCGCGCATCAAGCGGAGTTAGAGCATGATCCGGAAAAGTGGGAACCGATTTTCCCTCGCGGCAAACGCGGATCGCGTTTGCGCGGAGATCATGCTCCAACAAGGAGCGAGCGCATGAGTGCGATGTCAGATACCGCATTGCAAGCCGTCCCCGCGACCAAGGCGCGCGGCTACTGGGCGACGGTTGCCCGCCGCATCAGGCGCGACAAGATCAGCATGGCCTGCGCCATCATCCTGGTGCTGATCTTTGCCTCGGCGCTGCTGGCGCCGTGGCTGCATCTCGCCGATCCCTATCAGGGTTCGATGATCCGCCGTCTTCGCCATATCGGCACGCCGGGCTATCCGCTCGGCACCGACGAGCTCGGCCGCGACATGCTGGCGCGGCTGATCTATGGCGGGCGGCTGTCGCTGGTCATCGGCATCCTGCCGGTGATCTTCGCCTTCGTGATCGGCACCTCGCTCGGCCTCGTCGCCGGCTATGTCGGCGGCAAGCTCAACACCGCGATCATGCGCACCGTCGACGTGTTCTACGCCTTCCCGTCGGTGCTGCTGGCGATTGCGATCTCGGGCGCGCTCGGCGCCGGCATCACCAATTCGATCGTGTCGCTGACCATCGTGTTCGTGCCGCAGATCACCCGCGTCGCCGAAAGCGTCACCACCGGCGTACGCAACATGGATTTCGTCGAGGCGGCGCGCGCGTCCGGCGCCGGCCCCTTCACCATCATGCGCGTCCACATGCTCGGCAATGTGCTCGGCCCGATCTTCGTCTACGCCACCGGCCTGATCTCGGTGTCGATGATCCTCGCCGCCGGCCTGTCGTTCCTCGGGCTCGGCACCAAGCCGCCGGAGCCGGAATGGGGCTTGATGCTGAATACGCTGCGCACCGCGATCTACGTCAATCCGTGGGTCGCGGCGCTGCCGGGCGCGATGATCTTCGCGGTCTCGATCTGCTTCAATCTGCTCAGCGACGGCATGCGCAGCGCCATGGACATCAGGAATTAGAGCATGAGCGACGCCAATCTCTCCGTCGATATGCTGGAGCCGGTCGCCGACATCGGCGGCGCCGCGCAGCCGCTGCTGCAGGTCAAGGGACTGACCAAGCATTTTCCGGTGCGCGGCGGGCTTTTCAGTCCGCGCAAGACCGTGCGCGCCGTCGACGACGTCACCTTCGCGGTCATGAAGGGCGAGACCGTCGGCATCGTCGGCGAATCCGGCTGCGGCAAATCGACCACGGCGCGGCTGTTGATGCACCTGATGGCACGCGATGCAGGCGACATCATCTATGACGGCCGACAGGTCGGTCCGTCACTCTCGCTGCGCGATTTGCGACGCGGCGTGCAGATGGTGTTCCAGGACAGCTACGCCTCGCTCAACCCGCGCCTCACCATCGAGGAATCGATCGCGTTCGGGCCAAAGGTCCACGGTATGGCAGACGACACGGCGCGGACGCTGGCGCGCGAGCTGCTCGGCAAGGTCGGCCTGCGGCCGGAGATTTTCGCCAACCGCTATCCGCACGAAGTCTCCGGCGGCCAGCGGCAGCGCGTCAATATCGCGCGTGCGCTCGCGCTGTCGCCGCGGCTCGTGATCCTCGATGAGGCGGTCTCTGCGCTCGACAAATCGGTCGAGGCCCAGGTGCTCAACCTGCTCGCTGACCTGAAGCGTGAATTCGGCCTGACCTATCTCTTCATCAGCCACGATCTCAACGTCGTCCGCTACATCTCCGACCGCGTGCTGGTGATGTATCTCGGCGAGGTCGTCGAGCTCGGCCCCGTTGATGCGGTCTGGGATGCACCGGCGCATCCCTATACCCGCGCGCTGCTGGCGGCGATGCCGTCATCCGATCCCGACAAGCGCACCGAGGTGCCGCCGATCTCGGGCGATCCGCCCAATCCGATCGATCCGCCGCCGGGCTGCCGGTTTCACACCCGTTGCCCGTTTGCGGAGCCGCTCTGCGCAAACGACACGCCAAAACTCAGCGATCTCGATACAATGGGCCATCAAGCGGCGTGCTACATGGCCATTCCTGGCTCGGGGCACAGCCGCGCGCCGGCAAAAGCAAAAGGAGAAAACGCGGCATGACCAGACCTACGCCCAAGGATGTCAAGGTGATCGCGCACGTCGCCGACGTGCCTGCCGACGACGAAGTCGCCACCCGCATCGCCAATTCGATCGGCCCGGCATTCGACGGCTTCGCGCCGATCTCCGGCACGCTGCCCTTCGATCTCGAACCCGCGAGCTTCCTGCTGGCGCAGATCGCGCAGAAGACTGAGAAGGTGTCGAAATGAGCTCTGATCCGGCCCTGATGACGCTGACCGCGGTCGCCAAGGCGATTGCCGACAAGAAAGTTTCCTCGCATGAGGTGACGCGCGCCGTGCTGCATCGCATTGCGGAATGGCAGCCGCGCCTCAACGCCTATATGGCGATCGAGTCCGAGCAGGCGCTGGCCGCCGCCACGGAGGCCGATACCGCGCTCGCCAGGGGCAATAGTCGCGGTGCGCTGCACGGCGTGCCGCTGGCGCACAAGGACATGTACTATGACGCCGGCAAGGTCGTGACCTGCGGCTCGCTGATTCGCCGCGACTTCGTACCGAAGACGACCGCGACCGCCCTGCAGCGGCTGAAGGATGCCGGACAGGTCCGCCTCGGCTCGTTGCAGATGGTCGAGTTTGCCTATGGGCCGACCGGCCACAACGTGCACTACGGCGCGGTGCGCAATCCCTGGAACACCGAACACATCACCGGCGGCTCCTCGTCGGGCTCGGGTTCGGCGGTTGCCGCGCGGCTCACCTTCGCGGCGCTCGGCTCCGACACCGGCGGTTCGGTGCGCATGCCGGCGCATTTCTGCGGCGTCACCGGCCTGAAGACGACGGTCGGCCGCGTCAGCCGTGCCGGTGCGATGCCGCTGTCGCAGTCGCTCGATACCGTCGGTCCGCTGGCGCAGACCGCGGAAGACTGCGCGCTTCTGCTCGGCCTGATGGCCGGCGCCGACCCCGAGGATCTGACGGCGTCGACGCAGCCGGTGCCGGACTATATGGCCGCGACCAAACAGTCGCTGAAGGGCCTGAAGATCGGCGTGCCGACGGCGTTCTATGTCGACGACCTCGATCCCGAGGTGGCGCGTATCCTGGACGAGAGCGTCGCTACCTTGAAGAAAGAGGGCGCCGAGATCGTCAAGGTCGAGCTGCCCGATCAGCGCCAGCTCTCTTCGGCATCGCAACTGGTGCTCGCGGTCGAGGCTGCCGCCTTCCACAAGCGCTGGATGATCGAGCGGCCGCAGGATTACGGCGCGCAGGTCTTGATGCGGCTGCAGAACGGCCTGACCATTCCGGCGGTCACCTATCTCGAGGCGATGCGCTGGCGCGGCCCCGCGCTCGCTGCGCACAACGCAGCCGTCAGCGGCGTCGACGCGGTGATTGCGCCGTCGTCGCCGGTGCCGGCACCCACGATTGCCGAGAGCGATGTCGGCAATGGTCCCGGCGCCGACGCGGTGCTGCAGCGCCTGACGCGGTTCACCCGCCCGGTCAACTATCTCGGCCTGCCGTCGCTCTCGATTCCCTCCGGCTTCACCAAGGCGGGTCTGCCGGTCGGCATGCAACTGATCGGCCGCTCGTTCGAGGAAGCGGTTCTGCTTCGGATCGGCGCCGCGTTCCAGCGCGCGACCGATTTCCACGCCAGGATACCCAAGCTCGCATGACCAACCTCGTCGAGATCAACAACCTCAACATCCGCTTCACCGGCGATCGCACGGTCCATGCCGTGAACGATCTCAGCCTGCAGCTCGGCGAGGGCGAGGTGTTGGGGCTGCTCGGCGAGTCCGGCTCGGGCAAAAGCGTGACGTTGCGCGCGTTGATGCGGCTGTTGCCGAAGAAACGCACGCAGATCTCCGGCAGCGTCAAGGTGCTGGGACAAGAGGTGCTGGCGATGGACGACGAGGCGCTGTCCGCATTTCGCGGCCAGACCGTCTCGATGATCTTCCAGGAGCCGGCGCTGGCGCTCGATCCGGTCTACACCATCGGCCGCCAGATCGCGGAGACGGTGATGCGCCACGAGGGCAAGAGCGAGCGCGAGGCTACCGCGCGTGCGCTCGAAATGCTCGAGGTGGTGCGGATCCCCTCCGCGAAGCGACGGCTGGACTCCTATCCGCACGAGATGTCGGGCGGCATGCGCCAGCGTGCGATGATCGCGCTGGCGCTGGCCTGCAAGCCGAAGATCCTGCTCGCGGACGAGCCGACCACGGCGCTCGATGCCACCGTGCAAATCCAGATCCTGCTGCTGCTGCGCGAATTGCAGCGCGAGTTCGGCATGTCGGTCATCTTCGTCACCCACGACATCGGTGTCGCAATCGAAATCTGCGACCGCGTCGCGGTGATGTATGCCGGCCAGATCGTGGAGCAGGGCGCCTTGCGCGACATCGTGCGCTCGCCGGTGCATCCCTATGCCAAGGGCCTGCTGGCCTCGACCATTCACGGCGCGATGCGCGGCCAGCGGCTGGAAACCATTCCGGGCACTCCGCCCTCGCTCGATCACGCGCCGGCCAGTTGCTCCTTTGCACCGCGCTGCAAGTTCGCTGAGCCGCGCTGCAGCGAGAGCCTGCCGCCGAGTGTGCAGGTCGCTCCCGGCCGCCTGGCACGGTGCATCCTGGCCGAGCCGGCGTCCGTCACGGTCTAGCTCGCCCGTGCGACCGCGTCGGCAATCCAGCGCCGCACCGCGGCGATGCGGCGGTCCCGCGCCTGCTCGGTGCGGGAGACCAGGTAGATCGTCTCGCTGTGTGCGGCCTCGAACGCAAACGGCGCCACCAGCCGCTTGCCAAAGCCCGGCCGCGCCTTGATCAGGGGCGCGATCGCAATCGCGACGCCGAGCCCGTGTTCGGCGGCCTCCAGCATCGCCGGCACGCTGTCGAGCCACAGATGTCCGCGCGGAGCGAGATTCGGCAGCCCGGCCTCCCTCAGCCAGGCTGGCCACGCCCGCGGCTGCGTTGTGACATGGATCAGCACCTCGCGCGACAGGTCCGCAGGGGTCCGAAGACCGGCCTTGACCAGCGCCGGCGTGCAGACCGGCAATCCTTTGACCTGCACCAGCGGCTCGACCTTCAGCCCGGTGGCATGTTCCCGCCCGTAGCGGATCGCGACATCGACGCGCGATCCGTTGAAATCGGCATATTGGTGCGTGGCTTCGATCCGCAGCGTCAGTTGCGGATGGCGCCGCTTGAACTCCGGCAGCGCCGGCAGCAGCACGGCGCTGGTGAAGAACGGCAATGAGCTGATCCAGAGCTCGCCGCTGGCCTCGCCGCGTTGCCGCAGCATGTCGCGGCTGGCCTCCTGCAGCGTCGCCAGCGCGGCCGACACTTTTGCAAGGTAGCGCTCGCCGTCGTCGGTCAATCGCACCTGGCGCGCGCCGCGGACGAACAGCTTGATGCCGAACTGCTCTTCCAGCCCGCGGATCTGGTGGCTGATCGCCGACGGGCTCAGCGACAGGTCTCGCGCGGCGCGCCGGAAGCTGAGTTGCGTAGCCGCGCGCTCGAAGGCGAGCAGCGCCGGCAGCGGTGGGATCACGCGCGGATCGGGGGCATCCAATGGGTGAATCCTGCTCACCTGAAGTGATGAATGGCCTTTTGTCATGGCCGCTATTCTTGGATCAGATTGGTCGAACGCTCAATCCTGCTCATCTCAGGGGATCATTCGCCTTGGCCATCTTCGAACCGCTCGCCACGCCCCATCACTGGAAGCCGGCGGCGCTGGCGGCCGGGCCGTTCACAGGCCTTCAGGGCGGGGCGGTCGCAAGCCTGCTGACCGGCGAGGTCGAGGCCATGGCCGGCGCGCGCAATTGGGGCACCGCGATCTCGGCGGCGGCCTGGTTCCTGCGGCCGACACCAATGACGGAACTGCGCACGCAGGTTACCGTGGTGACCGAAGGCGGCCGGGTCAGCGTCGTCGACAATACGCTCTGGCCGGCCGGTGAGGAGCAACCCTGCGCGACGGTGCGCGTGACGCTGTCGCGCGAGCGTGCCGTCGAGGTCCCGGGGTTTTACGGGAGCTCAGCCGATCCGGTGGATCCCACGGCATTTCCGTTGCGCAGCCCACACGCCGTCCATGGCCGCAGCTGGTTCATGGATGCGATGGAAGCCCGTGCCGGCGGCGATACCGCCTGGTTTCGCTTGCATCACGCCGTCATAGAGGGCGCCGGTCCGCTGGCGCGGGTGCTCGGCCCGGCTGACTGGACCCACGGCATCGCGCGGCCGGTCCAGAACGTGGTGGCAGACCCCAATCCGAACCTCGCGGTGCAGCTGTTCCGGTCACCGCGGGGCGCCTGGATCGGCGTTCGCGCCGATGCGCGCTGGCGCCCGGAGGCCGGGCTCGGCGTCGGCAGCGGGGTGTTGCTCGATGTGGATGGCGAGATCGGCCGGGTCTCGATGTCGGTCATTCTCGTGCCGCTTCCGGGAAGCGCGCCCGCGCGAGGCCAGGGTTCCGCCGCCGGTTAACCCTAATTTATTCCGTCAACTGTCGGTGCGATCACAAAATGAGGCCGCGAACCATGCTTTGGTTCACGCGACTTGAAATGGACGGTGGTCGCAAACGTCTATACAACGTGGTGATCACGTAACTCTTTTGTTTTGCAGAGATCAGTTTTTATGGCAGCCGCGCCCGCTGTCCGGCGTTCCGAACTGGCTGAGGCGCTGCGCGCTTGCCGCAGCGCCTTTATCGGCGTCGGCCTCATCAGTTGCATGATCAACCTGCTCTACCTGACAGGTTCGATGTTCATGCTGCAAGTCTACGACCGGGTGCTGCCGAGCCGCAGCGTTCCGACCCTGGTCGGCCTCGTGGTCATCGCCGCGGTCCTCTACATCGCCCAGGGCGTGCTCGACCTGCTGCGCGGACGGATCCTCGGCCGCGTCGGCACCTCGCTCGACGAAGCGCTCAATGCGCGGGTGTTCGACACCGTCGTGCGGCTGCCGCTGATGGCCGGCAATCGCAGCGAAGGCCTGCAGCCGCTGCGCGACCTCGACAATGTGCGCTCTTTCCTCGGCAGCATGGGTCCCGGCGCGTTCTTCGATCTGCCCTGGCTGCCGTTCTACATGGTGATCTGCTTTGCCTTCCATTGGCTGCTTGGCGTCACGGCGCTGGTCGGCGCGATCATCCTGGTGACGTTGACACTGATCACGGAATACTTGTCGCGCACGCCGGCCAAGGAAGCGATGACGCTCGCGGCGCGGCGCAACGATCTTGCCGCCTCCAGCCGCCGCAACGCCGAGGTGCTGGTGGCGATGGGCATGGCCGGCCGGATGAACAGGCGCTGGAACGAGGCCAACGAGGAATATCTGTCCGGCAACCAGCGTGCGAGCGACGTCACCGGCGGGCTCGGTGCGGTCGCCAAGGTGCTGCGCATGATGCTGCAGTCTGCCGTGCTCGCGGTCGGCGCCTATCTCGTGATCCATCAGGAGGCCACCGGCGGCATCATCATCGCCGGCTCGATCCTGAGCGCGCGGGCGCTGGCGCCGGTCGATCTCGCGATCGCGCATTGGAAGGGCTTCGTCGCCGCGCGACAAAGTTGGCATCGGCTCAACCGCCTGCTGCAGCAAATTCCGGCGCGGCCCGAGCAGACGCTGTTGCAGACGCCGGAGAAGAAGCTCTCGGTCGAGGCCGTGACCATGGTCGCGCCGGGCGACCAGCGCGCCATCGTGCAGGACATCACCTTCGCCGTCGAAGCCGGCAGCGGCGTCGGCGTGATCGGCCCGAGCGGCTCCGGCAAGTCGTCGCTGATCCGGGCGCTGGTCGGCGTCTGGGTGCCGGCGCGGGGCAAGGTACGGCTCGACGGCGCCGCGCTCGACCAGTGGTCGTCGGACCAGCTCGGCCGTCATGTCGGCTATTTGCCGCAGGACGTCGAACTGTTCGCCGGTACGGTCGCGCAGAACATCTGCCGGTTCGATCCCGACGCCAAGTCCGACGGTATCATCGCGGCGGCCAAGGAGGCCGGCGTGCATGAGATGATCATCAAGATGCGCGAGGGCTACGACACCCAGGTCGGCGAACAGGGCACTGCGCTCTCCGCCGGCCAGGCGCAGCGGGTGGCGCTTGCGCGGGCGCTGTACGGCAATCCGTTCCTGATCGTGCTGGATGAGCCGAACTCCAATCTCGACAGCGAAGGCGACGAGGCGCTGACCCGTGCGGTGCGTGGCGCGCGCGAGCGCGGCGCGATTGTCATTGTGGTTGCGCACCGGCCGATCGGCATCGAGGGCGTCGATCATCTGCTGGTGCTGAAGGACGGACGCATGCAGACCTTCGGGCCGAAGGAGGCAGTGCTCGCGCAGGTGCTGCAGCGTGCCGCGCCGCCGGTGCCGACGCCGATCAAGATCGTCGCGGATGCGGGAGCCGCCAAGTCATGACCGATCAACCGCGCAACGCACATCGCTCGATCCGCAAGCATCTGATCGTCGGTCTCGCCGTGGTTCTGGTTCTCGGCGGGGGCGTCGGCGGCTGGGCCGCAACGGTGCCGATCTCGGGCGCGCTGATCGCGCCGGGCTCGGTGGTGGTCGAATCCAACGTCAAGAAGGTGCAGCATCCGACCGGCGGCGTGGTCGGCGAGGTGCGGGTGCGCGATGGCGACGTGGTCAAGGCGGGCGACATCGTCGTGCGCCTCGACGAGACCGTCGTGAAGGCCAGCCTTGCGATCGTGGTCAAGACGCTGAACGGTCTTTATGCGCGCGCGGCCCGGCTCGAGGCCGAGCAGCAGGGCCGCGACAAGATCGCCTTCCCGCCGCAGCTGCTCGAGCAGGCCAAGGATCCGGACGTTCGCGACATCATGGCGAGCGAAACCAAGCTGTTCGAGGTCCGCGTCAACGGCCGCACCGGCCAGAAGGCGCAGCTGCGCGAGCGCGTTACCCAGCTCAACGAGGAGATCTCCGGCCTGCAGGCGCAGGAGAGCGCCAAGGACAAGGAGATCGCGCTGGTGCAGCAGGAGCTGGTCGGCGTCCGCCAGCTCTATGAGCAGCATCTGGTGCAGCTGACGCGCCTGACAACGCTCGAGCGCGACGCGGCGCGGCTCTCCGGCGAGCGCGCTCAGTACATCGCCTCGCGCGCGCAGGCCAAGGGCAAGATCACCGAGACCGAGTTGCAGATCATCCAAGTCGACAAGGACATGCTGGCGGAGGTCTCGAAGGACCTGCGCGAGACCAACGACAAGATCGGCGAGTTCGTCGAGCGCAAGGTCACCGCCGAGGACCAGCTTCGCCGCATCGATATCCGCGCGCCGCAGGACGGCGTCGTGCTGCAGTCGACCGTGCACACCGTCGGTGGCGTCATCACGGCGGGCGATGCCATCATGATGATCGTGCCGAAGGCCGACGATCTGTCGGTCGAGGCCAAGGTCAATCCGCAGGACATCGACAAGCTGCAGGTCGGACAGAAGACCGTGCTGCGACTCTCCGCCTTCAACCAGCGCACCACGCCGGAGCTGAACGGCGTCGTCACCCGCGTCTCCGCCGACGTCACCACCGACCAGCGCACCGGGCAGAGCTATTACACCATCCGTGTCTCGATGCCGCCGGAAGAAGTCGCGCGCCTCGGCAGCGAGGTGAAGATCATCCCCGGCATGCCGGTGGAAGCCTTCGTGCAGACCGGCGACCGCACCATGCTGTCCTATCTGATGAAGCCGATGAGCGACCAGTTCATGCGCTCGTTCCGAGAGAAGTAGCCGCGCGCTGCTCTTGTAGCCCGGATGAAGCGCAGCGAAATCCTGGAACAGTCGCGCAGCGGATGAAGTCATCCCGGATTGCGCTTCGCTTCATCCGGGCTATGCACCTTCAGTGATTCTCGCCCCGCGTCGTCCCGGCTTTCGCCGGGACGACGCTGTTGGAATTACCGCTCCAGATTCTTCAACAGCAATTCGAGCGCCGCCTTCGCAAATGCCTGCATGTTCGCCTGCCGGTCGCCGCTCGCGGTCTCCAGCGTGATCACCTGCTGGCGGGGGCCTGCGACCGCCATGCAACTGTGGCCGGCGGCATCGCCGTAGCGGTTGCCGGTCGGGCCGGCGGCACCAGTCTCCGACAATCCCCAGTCGGTCGAGAGGCGTTCGCGAATCTGCCGCGCCAGCAATTGCGCGTAGGGTTCCGATGCCGAGCGGATGCCGCGCATGGCGTCGTCGGGAATGTCCATCAGCGCACGCCGCGCGTCGCGGGTGTAGATCACGCCGCCGCCGAGGAAGTAGGCCGACGCGCCGGGAACCGCGAGCAGCGAAGCGGAGATCAGTCCGCCGCTTGAGGATTCCGCGACCGCAATCGTCTGCTTGTTCGCGATCAGTTTTGCGGCGACCTGTTCGGCGATGGATGTGAGCGCGTTCATCGGCCTTCTTTCTCGTTGCCTGCCATGAAAATCCCGTGGGGCGTTCTGCCTTCCTAGCACACCACGCAGGCTTTTGCCGAGTTGCAGGCCGCGGCATGGCCTGATTGAATGCAAGACAAGAACCAAGCGCCGCCCGACAAGCTTGTGGTGAGAGCGTGCGCGGAGGAAACATCATGACGTCGCCGATTGCGGGCGGCGTGGATTGCGATCTGCATCCCGCCGTGCCTCACCTCACCAGCCTGCTGCCGTACATGAACGACTACTGGCGCGACCAGGTGACGACGCGCGGCATGACCGACCTGATCTCGCAATCCTATCCCACCAATTCGCCGATCTCGTCGCGGCCGAACTGGCGTCCCGCGCAAGGCAAGCCGGGCTCGAGCCTTGCGGACATGCAACGCCAGGCGCTCGACAGGTTCGGCGCGGCCTACGGCATCTGCAATCCGCTCTATGGCGTGCAGATGGTGTTCTCCGAGGACATGGCCGATGCGTTCTGCCGCGCGCTGAACGACTGGCTGGTCAAGGAATGGCTCGACAAGGACGAGCGCCTGCGCGGCTCGATCGTGATCCCGGTGCAGAGCACCGAGAAGGCGGTCGCCGAGATCGAGCGCTGTGCGCAGGACAGGCGCTTCGTGCAGGTGCTGATGCTGGTGATGGGCGACATGCCGCTCGGCAAGCGGCACTACTGGCCGATCTACGCCGCGGCGGAACGGCTCGGCCTGCCGGTCGGCATCCATGCCGGCAGCGCCTATCACAATCCGCCGACCTCGGTCGGCTGGGGCTCCTATCACATCGAGGATTATGTCGCGCAGGCACAAGCGTTCCAGACCCAGCTCACCAGCCTGATCGTGGAGGGCGTGTTCGCGCGCCATCCGAACCTGAAAATGGTGATGCTGGAGTCAGGCTTCACCTGGCTGCCGCCATTCCTGTGGCGGCTGCACAAGTTCTGGCGCGGCGTGCGCATGGAGACCCCGTGGGTCGACCGCGCGCCGCTGGAGATTGTGCGTAGCAACATCCGCTTCTCGCTGCAGCCGGTCGATGCGCCGCCGGACGGAGACACGCTGAACCGCCTGTTCGACCATATGCAGTCGGACGAATTGATCCTATTCTCCACCGACTATCCGCATTGGCAGTTCGATGGTGACGAGGTGCTGCCGCGGGGGTTGTCGCAGGATCTGGTGTGCAAGATCATGATCGATAATCCGCATGCGACCTATGGCCGGCTCAAGGTGAAGGAGATGACGCCATGAACATCCAGCTTCGCGAGCGTCCCGAAACCGCATCGCCGACCAGCATTAAGACCGCGATCGCCGACTGCGACATCCATCCGGCCCGCGCCACCAAGGATGAACTGTATCCTTATCTCGAAAAGCGCTGGCATGCGCATCTCGAGACCTTCGGCGTCCATGCCTATCAGGGCATGATGGAAGGCCCGCCCTATCCGAAGGCGCAGCCGAATGCGTCGCGCCGCGATGCCTATCCGCCGGAAGGCGGCCCGCAGGGCTCGTCGCTGTCCTTCATGCAGAAGCAGCACCTCGATCCCAATAATGTCGCGCTCGGCGTGCTCAACCCGCTCAACACCGGACAGGGCATCCGCAACCAGGATCTCGCCGGCGCGATCTGCACGGCCATCAACGATTGGCAGATCGAGAAATGGACCAGCAAGGATTCCCGGCTGAAAGGCTCGGTCGTCGTCGCCAATGAGGATGGCGTGTCGGCCGCCGCCGAAATCCGCAAGCGCGCGGGCGACACAAATTTCGTCCAGGTGCTGCTGCTGAGCCGCAATGTCGAGCCGCTCGGCCAGCGCCGTTACTGGCCGATCTATGAGGCGGCGCAGGAGGCCGGCCTTCCGATCGGCGTGCACGCCTTCGGCTTCGGCGGTAATCCAATCACCGCGTCGGGATGGCCGAGCTACTATATCGAGGAGATGGTCGGGCATTCGCAGTGCCAGCAGACCGCGCTGGCGAGCCTCGTGCTCGAGGGCGTGTTCGAACGCTTCCCGAAATTGAAGATGGTGATGGTCGAGGCCGGCTTCGGCTGGGCGCCGTCGCTGGCTTGGCGGCTCGACAAGGTGTTTTCGCGGCTGCATGCCGAAGTGCCGCATCTGAAGCGCAAGCCTTCGGAATATATCCGCGACCACATCTGGTGGACGACGCAGCCGATGGAGGATCCGGAGAGCCGCGACCATCTGTTCCAGACCATCGAGTGGATCGGCTGGGACAGACTGTTGTTCGCGACCGATTACCCGCATTGGGATTACGACGAGCCGTCGCGCGTCCTGCCGGCCGGCGTCAGCGACGCCAATCGCCAGGCGTTCTATCTCGACAACGCCAGGCAGCTGTACGGTATCACATAAGATGGCGCGGCATGTGATCGCCCCGGTGGACGAACTGCCGCCGGGTTCGCGAAAATTCCTCGAGATCGACGGACGGCCGATCGCCGTCTTCAACGTCAAGGGCGAGTTCTTCGGCCTGCTGAACCGCTGCCCGCATCAGGGCGCGGCGCTGTGCGAGGGGCCGCTGATCGGGCTCGCCTCATCGTCCGACCCCGGCGAGATCGAATACACCAAGCTCGGTGAGATTCTGCGCTGCCCCTGGCACGGCTGGGAGTTCGACATCCGCACCGGCCAGTCCTATTGCGATCCGCGCCGATTCCGCGTGCGCGCCTATCCGGTCAGCGTCGAGCCGGGCACCAATGTGGTGAAGGGGCCGTATGTCGCCGAGACCATCAAGGTCGCGGTGGAGAGCGACTACGTGGTGGTGGATTTGTAGCCGCGAGGGTCCCGAAATCCTGTTCACCGGAGATGGCAATCGGTGAGCGTCATGCAAAGCATCCTCCTGCGTGCGTTTGGCCGTCCTCGGGGTCTCCTGGGGAGGCTCGGCGGCATGATCATGGCGCGCACCAATGCAGATTGCGGCGCGTGGGTCGCAGATCGTCTCGAGGTCGGACCTGATGACAGCGTGCTCGAAGTCGGGTTTGGTCTCGGCGTCGTCATTCAACGCCTGTCGACCTTGGTGCCGGCGGGACGCGTCGCGGGCATCGATCCGTCGCAGGAGATGGTCGGGCAAGCTCGCGCCCGGAACGCGGCCGCGATCGAGGATGGTCGTGTCGAGCTTCGGCTTGGCTCCGTGGAACGCATGCCATTCGATGCGGACAGCTTCGACGCGGCGCTGGCGATCAACTCGATGCAAGTTTGGCCGGACGCCGTCGCCGGGCTACGGGAGGTCCGGCGCGTCATGAAGCCGAGCGGCAGGATCGCGCTCGGCTTTACGCGCTACTCCGGACAGCCCAAGGAAGGGGTCGCGGAAAGGCTGGCAGCAGCCGGCTTCACGAGGGTTCAGCTGGTCGAGACAAATGAGTGGTTCTGTGCCCTGGCGACAAAGCCCGATGCAGGATGAGTTCGTAAGCGGGGCTACGCTCCGCTAACCCACCACCATTCATTCCGCCATCATCTGCCGTTCGCGCGCATAGCGCACCAGCGCGACGAAGCGGTAGATACCGTGCACGAATTTGCCGTAGGGCATGGTGATGAACAGCGCGAACACCACGCCGAGATGCAGCGCAAGCAGCGGACCCATCGCGGCGGTCTCGCGCCACAGCAGCAAGGCGAGGCCGGTGATGCTGGTCAGGAACAGCATCAGGATGAACGCGGTGTCCATGCCCATACGCTGCTCGTCGACCAGCACGCGGTCGCGCTTCCATTTCTCGCCGAGCAGGCCGAGCGGGCCGACCACGAGCCCGATGCCGCCGAGCGTGCCGAGCACGACGGGCAGGTCCCACCACGCATAGGGCGCCTCGCGCGCCAGGAGGTAGTGATACAGCGTGCCGACGCAGGTCGCAGCGAAGCACAGCGCGAAGCCATAGAAGGTGAAGTGGTGATACAGTTTGCGGCGGTCGGTCGGCTGGTCGTCCTCGTTGAAGCAGCCGACACCGCCGCCGTCGAGATAGCGCAGCTCGCCGGCGTCGCGGACCGCCTGCAACAGCGCCTTCGCATCCGTCGTCATGCCGACCGGCTTGCCGATGTCGCGCCAGAACGCCCGCACGCCCATCACCAGCGCCAGGATCGCGTAGAGCAGGGCCAAGCCGAACAGCAGCGCCATCGCATTGTGCGGCATCAGTTTGTAGAACGCGCCGGGACCGGTGTGGATGCCGGTGAGCACGCCGCGATCATTGACCGCGGCGAAGCCGAAGATGAAGGCGGCGACGCTGAGCGCTGCGATCATGCTGATGACGAGGCCGTTGCGCGCGAATGCGCCGGCAAAGGCGCGCGGCCAGGCATAGGCGGCATAGGATTCGGCGCGCGCGACCGCCAGTGTCTTCGGTACATTGACGTTGAATTCGTGCGGCGGCGAGAACTGGCAGTCGGCGTAGCAGGCGCCGCAGCTATGGCAGAGGTTGGCGAGGTAGTTGAGATCGCCGTCGGAGAAGGCGCGACGCATCTCCATCGCGGGAAACACCGCGCACAGGCCCTCGCAATAGCGGCAGGAATTGCACACCGTCATCAGACGGTCGGCTTCCTGCAATATCCTCGTCCCGTGCATCGCGTCAGTCCCGCCTTCAGTTCCGCGCATTCTTGGCTGCTTCTCGGCCGGCGACGCGACCGAACACGCTGCCGATGGTCATGCCGATGCCGGCGGCATAGCCCTTGCCGAGCACGTTGCCGGCCATGATTTCGCCGGCGGCGAACATGTTGGCCGACGGCTTGCCGTCCTTCATCAGTATCCGCGCCTCCCTGTTCACGCGGGTGCCGAGATAGGTGAAGGTGATGCCGGGCCGCACCGGATAGGCGAGATAGGGCGGCGTGTCGATCCGGCGCGCCCAATGCGTCTTCGGCGGCGTGATGCCTTCGGTAGCGCAGTCGTCGAGGATGGTGTGGTCGAAGGTGCCGGGCTGCACCGCGGCGTTGAACTCGGTGATGGTCTTTTCCAGCGCGGCCGCGTCGAGCTCGAGCTTGCCGGCGAGCTCGGCAATCGTCGCGCCCGCGATCGGCGGAAACAGCGTCGGCATGAAGCTTGTCACCACGGTCGAGTCGAAGATGATGTAGGCGATCTGGTCCGGCTGCGCGGCGACCAGGCGGCCCCAGATCGCATAGCGCTTGGGCCAGATATCCTCGCCCTCGTCGTAGAAGCGTTCGGCATGCTTGTTGACGACGATGCCGAACACGACCGAATCGTGGCGCGTGATGATGCCGCCGTCGAATTTCGGCGCGCGGGCGTCGATCGCCACCGCATGGCATTGCGTCGGATCGCCGATCTCCCGCACGCCCTTCGCGAGCAGCATCTTGAGGATCGTACCGCGATTATAGGGCGTGCCGCGGATCAGGAAATTGTCGGCCGCATCGCCCCAGGACTCCTTCAGCCATTCGATGTTGGCCTCGAAGCCGCCGGCGGCCGCAACCAGGGTCGAGGCGCGGACCTCGGTCTTGCCGCCGACCGGCTGCTTCAGCTGCGCCGAAAGGAACATGCCGTCCTCGACCGTGAGATCGATGACCTCGGCATCGTAGAGGATGTCGACGCCGAGTTCCTCGGCGGTGCGATAGAGCGCGTTCAGCATCGCGCGGCCGCCGCCGAGGAAGAACGAGTTGGTGCGGCCAAGGCTCAGCGTGCCGCCGAGCGACGGCTGCCAGCGCACGCCCTGCTCGACGATCCAGTTCAGGATGTCCTTGGACTCGTGGATCATGAAGCGGGCCAGTTCCTCGTCGGTCTGGCCGCCGGTCACCAGCAGCAAATCCTTCCAGAATTCCTCCTCGGTGTAAGGACCGGTGAGGATCTCGGTCGCCGCGTCATGGGCGCAGCGCATGTTGCGGGTGTGGCGGGTGTTGCCGCCGCGATAGAATTTCGGGGCGCCTTCCAGCACCAGGACGGAGGCGCCGGCGCGCCGTGCGCTGATCGCAGCGCAGAGCGCGGCGTTGCCGCCGCCGATCACCAGCACGTCGAACCTGCGCGTCAGATCAACCATGCGCTCTTGTTATCGTTGTTGGCATGGAAAGCAACACGGCCGGGCGCATGAGCATGATCCGGAAAAGCGTGTCGCGATTTTCCGGAGAAGTCATGCCCAGCGAGCCCGCCCGGCCGCGAAGTGGAATATCAGGCCGCAACGGTCTCGCGCTGCTCGATGGTCTGGCCGCCACGATAGACGATCAGCGCGGCGACGATGCCGAGAGCTGCGGCGCACATCAGCCAGTAGCCGGGCGAAGCCTTGTCGCCCGTCCGCTGGATCAGCCAGGTCGAGGCGAACGGCGTGAAGGTGCCGAACAGCCCGGCCGCCAGTGCAAAGGCCAGCGAGAAGCAGGTGGTGCGGACATGCGCCGGCACGATCTCGACCAGGCAGCCCAGCATGGTGCCGCTGTAGACGCCGAAGTAGAACGAGAACATCATCTCGACCGCCAGCATCTTGCCGAACGAGGGATTGGTCACCAGCCAGTGCAGCGCCGGATAGGCCGTGATGAGGGACAGGCCGGCGATCGCCAGCAGCACCGGCTTGCGACCGATCCGGTCGGACACCGCGCCGCCGACCGGATTCCAGATGAAGTTGGTCACGGCAACCAGCAGCGTCACCAGCAGCGCATCCTGGGTCGAGAGCTTCAGCACGGTCTTGCCGAAGGTCGGCGTGTAGACGGTGACGAAGTAGAAGGTGGTGGTGGTCAGCACCGCGATCATCATGCCGAGCACGACGATGCGCCAGTTCGCGATCGCCGAGGCGAACACCTCGCTCGCGGTCGGATGCTTCTTCATCGCCAGGAACGCCGGGGTCTCCTCCAGCGTCCGGCGCAGGAAGAAGATCACCGGGATGATCAGGCAGCCGACGAAGAACGGGATGCGCCAGCCCCAGGAGGCAACGGTTGCGGCCGGCATGCTCTCGCTGAGGACGAAGCCGAGGATCGAGGCGACGAAGATCGCGACCTGCTGGCTCGCCGACTGGAACGAGGTGTAGAAGCCGCGATTGCCGGGCGTGGCGATCTCCGCGAGATAGACCGAGACGCCGCCGAGTTCGACGCCGGCGGAGAAGCCCTGGAGCAGGCGCGCGATCAGCACGATGATCGGCGCCGCAATACCGATCGTCGCATAGCTCGGGCAGAGCGCGATCACCACGGTGCCGATAGCCATGATCGACAGCGTCACGATCAGGCCCTTGCGGCGGCCGATGCGGTCGATATAGGCGCCGAGCACGACGGCGCCGACCGGGCGCATCAGGGCGCCGAGCCAGAACACGCCGAACGCGTTGAGCAAGGCGGCGGTCTCGTTCTCGGAGGGGAAGAAGGCCTTCGCAATCGCCTGGGCATAGAAGCCGAACAGGAAGAAGTCGAACTGCTCGAGGAAATTGCCGCTGGTCGCGCGCAGGATGGCGCCAAGACGCGATTTGATCTGCGGGACTTGCGATGAACTCGACTGCGACATAACGCCCTTTCCTCCCCGTGACAAAAACGGCCGGCGCAAATTGTCTCGCCGGCCAAAGCAGTTAACTGCCATGTGCGGCAATTTGGCACGGCTGTCCGGCTCGACCAACCCGGAATCGCGCGGGGGGCTATGGGAAAAAAGCCGTAGATGGAAATCGCAGCGAGCCTTTCGAGCGAAGGGGATACCGGTTCGCGCGAAGAAACCTCGTCAAAACAACGATCTAGCGCTTCGGCTCTGGTAGGACCGAAGCCCCGGCCGTCGCGTGCGCCGCATCAGGGCGCGGCGTGCGCCGTTGTGCCGAGCCAGCTTCGGAACGCGGAGAGCTTTGGCGTATCGGCGCGTCCCTGCGGCGAAACCAGGTAGAAGCCGGCGTCGGCCGGCAGCGCGATCTTGAAGGGAACCACGAGGCGACCCTTGGCGATGTCGTCCTGCACATAGGAGGTGCGGCCCATCGCGATGCCGATGCCGTCGATCGCGGCCTGGATCGTCACGAACAGCAGGTCGAAGGTGACGCCGGGCTGCTTGGAAATATCGGTCGGCAGCCCCGCCGCAGTCAGCCACAGCCGCCAGTCGTCGCTGTTGGCGTTGCTGGTGTGCAGGAGCGTGTGATCCCTGAGGTCTTCAGGGCATTTCAGCGGCCTGGTTCCCTGCAGCAGCGACGGACTGCACACCGGAAACAGCTCATCCGCCATCAACCAATCTGCACGCAGGCCCGCCCATTGGCCGCGGCCATAGCGGATCGCCGCATCGACCTTGTCGCGCTGGAAGTCGACCAGGCTGGTCGAGGTAGTGATGCGAACGTCGATGCCGGAATGCGCCTCCTGGAAGGCCGACAGCCGCGGCAGTAGCCATTTGGCGGCAAGCGATGCCAGCGTCGAGACCGTCAGCACGTGATCGTCGTCCCTGCGCAGCAGGCGATCGGTGGCGAGCCTGAGGTCGTTGAAGGCGGCCCGGACGCCGGGAAGGTATTCGGCAGCCTCCGGCGTCAGGCTCAGCGAGCGGTTCTGGCGGACGAACAGGCGGACGCCGAGTTCCTCCTCCAGCCGCCGGATCTGATGGCTGATCGCGGTCTGCGTCACGTTCAGTTCGGAAGCCGCCAGCGTGAAGCTCATATGCCGCGCGGCGGCCTCGAACGCCCTCAGGCCATTCAGCGAAGGCAGGCGGCTGGTCATTCCTGGAGTGCCTCCAAATACATGACTTTAATTCATGCGAAACGGTACAAAGTGTCGTTTGTGAGCGGGCTGAATAGCTCCGATATTACCGCCAACAGGTTACCGATAGGAGCCGCAGATGTCCATTTTCACGCATGAATCGATGACAAATCATCATACCCTAAATCATCGCGCATCGGGCCTGCTGAACCAGGTCGGCGAGACCCTTCACGTCTGGTGGGAGCGCTACGAACGCCGCCGCGAGTTGTCGCAGTGGACTGAGCGCGATCTGCACGACATCGGCATGTCCCGCAGCGACATCGTGTTCGAAACCGAGAAGCCGTTCTGGCGGGCCTGAGAAGGACGCCGCCGCTGGCGTCGCCTCGATCGAGGGACGCCAGCCAATTTCTTCACCCGAGGAGCGTGTCATGGTTGCGCTGCATCTCGACGATCTCAAGCAATACTCTGACGTGCTGCGCGCCAAGAACGGCAGCGAGGTCAAGGTACGCTTCGTCGAGCCGCGCGACCGCGAGGAGCTGCAGAGCTACATCCGCTCGCTCTCCGCGGGGTCCCGTTACAACCGCTTCCTGGGCGCGTTGAGCGAGCTGCCGAAGACAGAGCTCGAGCGTTTCATCCATGTCGGCGAGGCTGACCGGTTCACGGTGGTCGCGACGATGCTGGTCGATGGCTTTGAGACCATCGTCGGCGAAGCCCGCTACGCCTTCCATGCCGATAATTCGAGCGTCGAGTTCGGCCTGTCGATCGATGACCGGTGGCAGGGCCACGGCATTGGCAAGGCGCTGCTCAGGAATCTCGAATGCCGTGCGGCGTCCTTCGGAGCCGAGCGCATCTTCGGCGACACACTGCGTTCCAATGCGACGATGATCGGCCTCGCCCGGAAGTCGGGCTACGCCTTCATGCCGAGCCCCGGCGACTGGAAGCTGGTGCGCTTTGCAAAAGAGATCCACGTCGAACCGCAAGACATTCCCTGTGCCAGCTGGCGGCTTGCCGCCACTTCCCGCTCGGCCGCGATGTCCTCGCTTGCGGTTTGACTGACTGGCCCGGTTCTGGCCCCTCCAGAACCGGGCCCTTTTCTCTAGCCCGTGCCTTTGCCGCGATTTCCGCTCGTCATGCGCGGGCTCGACCCGCGCATCCATCGAGCGAAAGCGTTTCTTTCGATGGATTGCCGGGTCAAGCCCGGCAACGACGGATCAGGCTTCCTCCGTAAAATCCGTCGACGTCGCCACCGTCCGCCATTCCGCGAGCTCCCTCGCGACGAACGCATTCTTGGTCTCGATCCGCTCCACGGTGTCGCTGCCGAGCGGCAGCCGCAGCGGCGGGTTGTCGGCGTTGACGAGCTTGAGCATCGCGCCGGCGAGCTTGCGCGGGTCGCCGCGCTGGCCGTGGTTGAAATCGGCGGCGACGGCGCGGGTCTTGCCGACGCTCGCATGATAATCCTCGATCTGATGCGCGGTGCGCGACAGCGAACTCTCGTCGAGGAAGTCGGTTCGGAAGAAGCCGGGCTCGACCACCGTCACCTTGATGCCGAGCGGCGCGACTTCGGCGGCCAGCGCCTCGCTGATGCCTTCCACCGCGAACTTGGTCGCGCCGTAGACGCCCCAGCCCGGATAGCCGGTGTAGCCGCCGACCGAGGAGATGTTGATGACGTGGCCCGAACGTTGCCGGCGCATATGCGGTAGCACCGCGCGGGTGACGCCGAGCAGGCCGAACACGTTGGTGCCGAACAGCCTCTGCGTCTCCGCGGCGCTGGCCTCCTCGATCGCGCCGAGAAGGCCGTAGCCCGCATTGTTGATCAGGATATCGATGCGGCCGAACTTTTTGACCGCCTCGCCGGCCGCGGCGTGGGCCTCGGCCTCGCTGGTGACGTCGAGCCTTGTGGCCAGCAGCCGCTCATGCTGGCCGAGGCGGGCGGTGACGGTCGCGGGATCGCGAGCGGCGGCCACTACCGCATCGCCGGCCTTGAGCGCGGCTTCCGCGATCAGGGCGCCAAACCCCCGGGAAGCTCCTGTGATGAACCAGACACGCATGATCTTGCCCTTTCCTGGAAGGCCCGGCGCACTGCCGGGCTGATGGGCAAAGGGATAGCGGCTCGCCATAATTGAGATAATCAGCTATATATTCTTCAAGCTACTGAGTAAAATTCATCAATGCGGATCGATCCTTCGGACCTCGCCACCTTCCTCGCGATCGCCCGCCACAAGAGTTTTCGCGCGGCGGCGACCGAGCTTGGCGTGTCCGCCTCGGCGCTGTCGCATGCGCTGCGCAACATCGAGGAGCGGCTCGATCTGCGCCTGGTCAACCGCACCACCCGCAGCGTGGCGCTGACCGAGGCCGGGGAGCTTTTGTTCGCGCGGATCAGTCCGGCGTTTCGCGACATCGACGATGCGCTGGAGGACCTCAACAATTTTCGCGGCAAGCCGGCGGGCACGCTGCGCTTCACCGCGGCGCGCCAGTCGGCGCAACTGGTGCTGCTGCCGATCGTCACGCGCTTCCTGAAGGCGTTTCCTGATATCAGCGTCGAGATCATGATCAACGACGCGTTGATCGACATGGTCGCCGCGGGTTTCGATGCCGGCGTGCGGTTCGGCGAGACCATTGCTGCCGACATGATCGCCGTGCCGATCGGGCCGCGGCATCGCTTTGCCGTGGTCGGCTCGCCGGCCTATTTCAAGACGCACAAGCCGCCGGTGACGCCGCACGACCTGAAAGACCTGCCCTGCATTCGCTACCGCTTCACCTCCGGCGCGATCTATCGCTGGGAGTTCGAGCGCGGCGGCATCGAGGTCGATATCGACGTCGCGGGGCCGCTCACGCTGAACGACCAGGATCTGATGGTCGACGCGGCGCTCGACGGGGCAGGGCTCGCCTATGTGTTCGAGGCGCAGGTCGAGGCGCTGATCGCCAAAAGAAAACTGGTGCGCGTGCTCGCCGACTGGTGCCCGGCCTATCCCGGGTTCTTCCTCTATTACCCAAGCCGCCGCCAGTTGCCGGCCGCGCTGCGGGCGTTCGTGGATTTTTCGCGCGGCAGCCCGTAGCCCGGATGGACCTGCGTAGCCCGGATGAAGCGAAGCGCAATCCGGGGAGACTGCGTCCGCGGTAAGACCGATCCCGGATTTCGCTGCGCTGCATCCGGGCTACGAGATCGTCATGCGCGGGCTTGACCCGCGCATCCATCAAACAAAAAGGCATTCCTTTGGGATGGATTGCCGGGTCAAGCCCGGCAATGACGGGACACTGAACGGGGATCAACTCCCCCGGAACACCGGCTTGCGCTTCTCGATGAAGGCCTGCACCGCTTCCTTGTGATCGGCCGTCGTGGTGAGGCGGATCAGCCGCTCGGCCTCGTGGTCGCGCGCGGTGGCGAAGTCGAACTGCAGCGCCTCGTCGAGATTGTCCTTCATGTAGCGCAGCGCGAGGGTCGGGCCCTCGGCGATCGACCTCGCCAGCGCAAAGGCCTCGTCCTGCAGCGCCTCGTCCGGCACCACGCGGTTGACGAGGCCGATCTGCTCGCATCTCGCGGCGTCGACCTTCTCCGAGGTGAACATCAGCTCGCGGGCGCGCGAGGTGCCCACCAGCCGCGTCAACAGCCAGGCCATGCCGTAATCGCCGCTCAGCGCCACGCGTAAGTAACCGGTCGAGATGAAGGCGGATTGAGCCGCGATCCGGATGTCGCAGGCCATCGCGATCGCAAGGCCGGCGCCGACCGCGGGACCGGGAAGGGCAGCAATGGTCGGCTTGCGCACCGAGGCGAGCGCGCCGGTGAGCAGGCGCTGGCGCTCCTGCAAATCCGCGACCTTGTCCTCATAGGACATTTCGAGCTTCTTTTTGTCGCGATGCGCGCCCATGCCCTTGACGTTTCCGCCGGCGCAGAACGCCTTGCCGGCGCCGGTGACGAGCAGCACGCCGACCTCGGGATTCTCTCCGCAGGTCTTGATCATCGTGCGCAGCGCCGGCGTCAAGGTATCCGACAGCGAGTTGCGGGCATCCGGGCGGTTGAGCGTGATGACGGCGACGCGATCGCGGATCACGCAGAGCAGTTCGTCGGTGCCGGTCTCGATCTTGATTTCGTTCGACATGTTTTCCTTCCCCAGTTTCATCCGTCATTACGAGCCACCCGGTCGGCGTGGAGCGCCGCCGGATGACAGGCTCCGCGAAGCAATCCATGCCGCCGCAAGTGGTGGAATGGATTGCTTCGTCGCTTCGCTCCTCGCAATGACGAATGTGGCGGCGGTTTGCGTCCAGCCTACGCTGCTTGCATGATCTCCGTCATCTCAAAACTTCTCAACCCAGGGCCGCAATTCCAGCTCCCAGGTCCAGGCGCTGCGCGGTTGTTGCAGCACGTTCCAGTAGCTCAGTGCGATCGCGTCGGGATCGAGCATCGAGTCCGGCCGGTCGGCGGACTCGGTGCGGGCGGCGCTGCGGATGCCACCGTCGATCACGAAATGCGCGACATGGATGCCCTGCGGCGACAGTTCGCGCGCCATGCTCTGCGCGAGGCCGCGCAAGGCGAACTTGCCCATCGCGAACGGCGCCGATTGCGCATAGCCCTTCACGCTGGCGGAGGCGCCGGTGAACAGAATTGCGCCCTTCTTGTTGGGCAGCATGCGCTTCGCCGCCTCCTGCGCCACCAGGAAGCCGCCGAACGCCGAGACCGCGATCGCCTGCTCGACCTCTGAAGGGACGAGTTCGACGAAGGGGCCGCGCGAGCGGCCGGAGGCGTTGTAGACCACGAGATCAGGCGTTCCGATCTCGCGCTCGACAAGGCCGAACAGCCGTTCGACATCCTCGGCCTTGGTGGCGTCGCAAGCATAGGCCCGCGCGCCGGTTTCGGTGCAGAGCGCGCCGAGCTTCTCGATGCTGCGGGCGCCGAGTGCCACGCGAATTCCCTCCCGCGAAAATAGCCGCGTCAACGAGGCGCTGAGGCCCTCGCCGGCGCCGACGATCAGGGCGATCTTGTATTTTGGAATATCCATTGGGCTTTCCTTTGCTCGGCCGGAGGAGGATAGTCGTGCCCAAACAAATGAGCACCGAAGCCGGGAATTCAATGCAGCCGCACAAGCAGGATCCGAAAACGTCAGCCGCCAGCCAGCCGGGCCTGCTGGCGCCCGATACGACGGGAATGAATTTCTACCGGGCCGATCCGGCGCTGACCGACCTTCTGAAGCTGCATCTGCCCGATGCATTGTTCCGCCATATCGAGCCGCATCTCGACCGCCTCGGTGGATTGGCCGGAGGCTATCTCGACGAATGCGCGCGGCTTGCCGACCGGCATACGCCGGTGTTGCATCAGCGCGACAAGTTCGGCCGCGACGTGCAGCACATCGAATATCATCCGGCCTATCGCGAGATCGAGAAGGCCGCGTTCGGCGAGTTCGGCATCCACGCGCTGTCGCTCCGCAAGGGCATCATGGGCTGGCCCGACAAGTATCCTGTCGTCGCCAAGCACGCCTTCACCTTCCTATTCAACCAGACCGAATTCGGCATGGGCTGCCCGATCAACGTCACCGACGGTTGCGCCAAGCTGCTGGCGAATTTCGGCAGCGAGGCGTTGAAGGCAAAATATCTCGACGGCCTGACCCAGACCGACATGAGCAAGCTGACACAGGGCGGCCAGTTCATGACCGAGAAGGAGGGCGGCTCTGATGTCGGCACGCTGACCACGCGCGCCGTGCAGGAGGGCGATCACTGGCGGCTCTACGGCGAGAAATGGTTCTGCTCGAACGCCGATGCCAAGGTGGTGATGCTGCTGGCGCGGCCGGAAGGCGCGGGGCCAGGCACCCGCGGCGTCGGCCTGTTCCTGATGCCGCGTTTCCTCGACGACGGCTCGCAGAACCATTACCGGATCGTGCGGCTGAAGGACAAGCTCGGCACCCGCTCGATGGCTTCGGGCGAGATCAAGTTCGATGGCGCGATCGCCTACGCCGTCGGCAAGCTCGACCGCGGCTTCGTGCAGATGGCCGAGATGGTGAACTCGTCGCGGCTCTCCAACGGCGTGAAGTCGACTGCGTTGATGCGCCGCGCTTGGCACGATGCAATGACAGTGGCGCGCGGCCGCGTGGTGTTCGGCCAGCGCATCATCGACCTGCCGCTGGCGCGGCGGCAGCTGATGAAGATCATGCTGCCGACCGAGCAGGCGCTGTCGATGAGCTTTCTGACCGCCGACGCGCTCGACCGCGCCGAGGCTGGCAGTCAAGACGCCGCGGCGCTGCTTCGCATCCTGACGCCGACGCTGAAATTCCGCGCCACCCGCGACGCCCGAAAAGTCTGCGGCGATGCGATGGAGATGCGCGGCGGCATCGGCTACATCGAGGAATTCGTCACGCCGCGGCTGCTGCGCGATGCGCATCTCGGCTCGATCTGGGAGGGCACCGGCAACATCGTCGCGATCGATGCGCTGAAGCGCGCGGTCGGTCGCCATGGCGCCGACAATGCGCTCGCCGCCGATCTGCATGCGCGGCTCGATGACAGCCCGAATGTTCCGCAAGCCTGGTGCAACCGGCTGCGCGACCTCAGCGACCGCGCGGTCGCGTTTGCGCGCGAGGTGGCGAGCCGCGTCGACAATGAGGGCGACGCGCGGCGCGCCACCAGCCTGCTCTATCATGTCGCAAGCGCGGTCGCGCTGGCGTGGGAGGGCGGGCGCATCCAATGAGATGCGCGGCGATGCGCGCCGGCTGTTGCTGTCGCGAATGGTGGTCGATCACCGCGTGCTGCCGGGCGATCCGTTCCGGCTAACGGAAAATACCGTTCAGCGCAGGATGACCGGGCACCTGCTCGGCGATCGCGCGGTCGGCATGGCCGAGGTTGGCGAATTGCTTGACGCAGCATAGGCTGCTGCGCGAGCGAACTTTTCAAACAATCAAAAACGTCAAGGGAGACCCCGATGAAGGCCGCCGTCCTGCATGAAGTCAATCAGCCGCTGGTGATCGAGGATGTCAGCGTGCCCAATCCGGGGCCGCGCGAGGTCCTGATCCGCACCGCGGTCGCGGGCCTCTGCCATTCCGATCTGCACTTCATGGAAGGCCTCTATCCGCACCCGCTGCCGGCGGTGCTCGGCCATGAATCGGCGGGCGTGGTTGAGAAGGTCGGCTCCGACGTCAATTACGTGAAGCCCGGCGATCACGTCGTCACCTGCCTCTCGGTGTTCTGCGGCACCTGCGACAATTGCACCACCGGCCGCACCGTGCTGTGCACCGACACCACGGTGAAGATGCTGCCCGGCGCCTCCAACCGCCTGTCATGGGGCAGGAAGGAGAAGCTCAACCAGTTCCTCAATCTGTCGTCGTTCGCCGAGCAGATGCTGGTGCACGAGAACGCCATCGTGAAGATCAAGAAAGAGATGCCGCTCGATCTCGCCGCGCTGATCGGCTGCGGCGTCATCACCGGTTATGGCGCCGTGGTGAACACCGCGAAGGTCACCGCCGGCGAGACGGTGGCTGTGATCGGCTGCGGCGGCGTCGGCATGGCGGCGATCAACGGCGCGCAGATCGCCGGCGCCGGCCGCATCATCGCGATCGATACCAATCCGGCCAAGCTGCAGCTTGCGACCAAGCTCGGCGCCACCGATATCGTCGATCCGGCCCGCGGCGACGTGGTCCAGCAGGTGCGCGAGCTCACCGGCGGCGGCGTGCAGCACTCCTTCGAGGTGCTCGGCCGCAAGGATACCGCCGAGCAGGCCTTTGCCATGCTGGCGGCGGGCGGCACCGCGACCATCGTCGGCATGATCCCGTTCGGCCAGAAGATCGAGCTGCACGGCTTCGACTTCCTGCGCGAGCGCCGCATCCAGGGCTCGTCGATGGGCTCCAACCACTTCCGCGTCGACATGCCGCGCCTCGTCGACTTCTACATGCGCGGCAAGCTGCATCTGGAAGACTGGATCTCGGCCAAGCTGAAGCTCTCCGAGATCAACGAGGGCTTTGCCAACATGAAAGCCGGCAAGACGCTGCGCAGCGTGATCATGTTCGACAGCTGAGCGTGTGTCGTTCCGGCGTGGGCCGGGACCCATACGCCGCGGCCTTGCTTTGGGCACGTGGGTGGACGACTTTCTTTACTCACCACAAGCTGCGGTGGTTATGGGTCCCGGCCTGCGCCGGGACGACACCTGAATCGCTCACCGCGCCACATGCGCGGACACCGCGAGCCATTTTCCGTTCTGCCGCGCCCAACAATCGGTATAGCGGCCGTGCGCCGGCTCGCCGTCCGCGTTGGTGTAGCTGGTCTGGGCGTGGATGATGGCGAAATCGCCGAGGATGCGGATTTTGACGTCTTCGGCCTTCAGCCCCTTGATCTTCACCGGGATCGCCGTCTGCTTCAGGAAGGCCGCGCGGTCGACCAGGCTCTTGTCGGGATTGGTGCAGTAGAAGTCCTGCGCCAGGATCTCATCGAAGCGCTTGACGTCGCAGTTCTGAACTGAATCGACGTAATCCTTGTTGAGCTTCGTCAGCTCCTCGAGGTCATTGCTCATTGGCTTTCTCCCGGTTTCCCCTCGTCATTGCGAGGAGCGAAGCGACGACGCAATCCACGCCTCCGCGCAGACGGATATATGGATTGCTTCGCTTCGCTCGCAATGACGATGGCAAGTATCAATCATCGAACATCTTCGGCGGCACGAAGCCGCCGAATTCGCGCTCGATCAGCTCGGCGAGCTTGAGCGGCGTGCGGTCCTCCAGCCAGGGACCGACGATCTGCACGCCGACCGGCAATCCGTCGGGCGCAAAGCCGGTCGGGATCGCAGTCGAAGGCAGGCCGGGCAGGGTCGCGATGCCTGGCCAGGCGAGCTGGTCGGTGTAGACGTGCGGCACACCGTCGATCAAAATCCGCCTCTGCTCCTGGTCGGGCGCATGATCGTGCGGATAGGCCGGCGTTGGCATGATCGGGCAGATCACCGCGTCGAACGAGTTGAACAGCTCGCGCCATTGCGCGCGCAACCGCGAGCGGGCGACCGTCGCCTGCACCCAGTCGCGGTGGCTGAGCGCGATGCCGCGCAGCCGCTCGGCCTGCAGGCTGGTGTCGCCGGCGGGCAGCGCGGCCGCCGCCGCGCAGGCGCCGGCATAGACCTCCGGCGGGAAGGTCGCGGCGAGGAACGACAGCAGCATCCGCATATAGAGCCGCGAGGACGCCGCGAAATCCGGTAGCAGCGGGCTCGAACGCGATATCTTCGCGCCGGCCTTGTCGAGATGGCTCGCGAGCTTGTCGATCCTGCCGCGCACCGCCTTGTCGGTCGGCAACACCGGATCGGTGTCGATGACGAGGATGCGGAAATCCTTCAGGCCGGCGTGGCGCGCCGCCGGCAGGTCGAGGCGATAGGCCTTGCCGGCATCGAGCGGATCGGGTGCAGCCATCACGTCGAGCAGCAGCGACAGGTCGGCCGCGCCGCGCGCCATCGGGCCGGTCACCGCAAGGTCGCGCTCATAGATGATGGGCGGCGCCGGCGGCGCGGTGTGGCCGCGCGACGGCAGCAGCGCGAAGGTCGGCTTGTGCGCATAGATGCCGCAATGAAACGCCGGGACGCGCAGCGAGCCGCCGATGTCTGAGCCGAGCGACAGCGCGCCATAGCCGGCGGCGAGCGCCGCCGACGATCCGCCGGAGGAGCCGCCCGGCGTGCGGCCGAGGTCGTAGGGGTTGTTGGTGGTGCCGTAGATCTCGTTGTAGCTCTGCCAGTCGGCGAGCCCGACCGGCACGTTGGTCTTGCCGAGGATGACGCCGCCGGCGTCCTTCACCCGCTGAATCGACAGCGCGTCCTCGGTCGGGACGAAGTCCTTTTGCGGCGGGAAGCCCCAGGTCGTCGGCAATCCCGCGACGTTGAAGGATTCCTTCACCGTCATGGGGATGCCGAGCAGCGGCCTGTGCTCGCCGCGCGCGATCGCGGCATCCGCGGCGCGGGCGGCGGCGAGGCCGCGCTCGAAATCGCGCACACAGACCGCGTTGACCTTGCCGTCGTGGCGCTCGATGCGGCCGATCGCGTCCTGTGCGAGCTCGACCGCCGAGACCTGCTTGTTGCGCAGCGCCTTCGACAGGTCGACGGCGGTCTTGAAGCTGTATTGCGATTTGGCCACGGCGTGCTCCCGGTTTGTTGTTGGCGCGATGATGGGCAGTTTGGCTGCCGCCCGCAAGCGCTGTAGCCGTGACGTTGTCGCCGTGTTTGATCGGAATTGCTACGCCGCGCCGATCAGTATGCCGACCGCGAGCACGATCGCGCCGCCGAGCACGATCTGGAACGCCGCCTGCAGGAACGGCGTGTCCATGTAGCGCGCGCGGATGAAGGCGATCGCCCACAATTCGAAGAACACCACGATGCCGGCGATCGCGGTCGCGATCCAGAATGCGTTCGGCCAGGCGTCGGGTACCAGATAGGGAATGGTGTGGCCGAGCCCGCCGAGCGTCGTCATCAATCCGCAGGTCAGGCCGCGCAGCCAGGGCGAGCCGCGGCCGGTCAGCGAGCCGTCGTCGGACAGCGCCTCGGCGAAGCCCATGCTGATGCCGGCGCCGATCGAGGCGGCAAGCCCGACCAGGAAGGTCTGCCAGTTGTGATGCGTGGCGAAGGCGGCGGCGAACAGCGGCGCAAGGGTCGAGACCGAGCCGTCCATCAATCCGGCGAGACCCGGCTGCACATATTGCAGCACGAACATCCGCCGCCGCGTGCGGTCTTCCTCGGCGCGCACGTCCGGCTTGAGGATCTCGCCGGTCAGCTTCACCGCGAGCTTCTCGTGGCCCTTCTCCTCCTCGGCGAGATCGCCGAGCAGCCGTCGCACGCCGACATCCTCGGCCTTCTCGGCGGCTTTGGCATAGAAGCGCTCGGCCTCCAGCTCCATGGTCTCGACTTCCTTGCGGATGGTGTCGAGCGGCAGGTTCTTGGTGAGCCAGATCGGGCGGCGGCGCAGGAAGCCTTTGACGTCCTCGCGCCGGATCGGCGGCAGATGCGCCCCGAAGCGCTGCTCGTAGGTTTCCAGCAGCCGGTGGCGATGGCCACGCTCCTCCTCGGCCATCTCCTCGAAAATCTTGGCGGTGTCGGGATAGCGCCCGGCGAGATCCTCCGCGAACGTCATGTAGATGCGGCTGTCCTCCTCCTCGGAGGCGATCGCGACCGCCAGCACCTCGCGCTCGGTCAGATCGGCAAAGTTCTTCACGGCAACGCCTTGTTCACGGAGTTTAGAATTAGAATAGTTCTAAACTATAGGGTTGCGCTGGCACCCGGTCAAATCCGGATCGGCCCGGATTCGCTGCTGCAGCACCGGCAAGCCGCGCGGATTGGGCGAGGAACACGCGTGAGATCAACGGGATGCGACGCGACGGCCGAATGGGCGTCTAGCGCTGCGCGCCGACCTCTCGCAGGAATGTGAGCAACAGGCGGCTCACCTCATCCGGCTGTTCCTGCTGCACCCAATGGCCGGCGCCGTCGACCAGATGGCAGCCGATCATGTTGATGCAGGCCTTGCGCTGCATCGCCTCGAACACGCCGGGCCGTTGATAGGTACCCCAATCCTGCTTGCCGGAAACGAAGGCGGACGGCTGGTCGATCGTGCGGTCGCTCCAGGTCTGTAGTTCCGGGACGAACGCCCCCGAGGTGCCGCAGCGATACCATTGCAGCCCGCCCTGGAATCCGGTCCGCTGATATTCGGCGCTGTAATAAGCGAGCTCGCTATCCGGCAGCCATGTGTTGGCGGCGATCGCCTCGCGTGACGGCATCTCCTCGGCGACGGTGGCGGCCATGTCCTTGGCGAGATCCATCACGTAATAGGTCGGCAGTTTTGCCAATTCGCCCGCCGACCAGGATTGCAGCGGATAAGGCTTGTTGTCTTTCCAGTCCGCGCTTTTGTGGTGGTAATAGGCGCGCAGGAAATCGTGCACGCCCTGCGGCGCGTGATGCATGTCGTCATTGGCCGGGCGCGTCGAATAGTACCATTGGTAATGCTTGCGCGGCTGCGGCAGCGCGGCGAGGTCGCGATGCACGGGGTCTTCGCTCGCGGGCTTTGCCGGCGCGCTCGCGGTGTTGAACGGCAGCGACGGCGGCCCCGAAAACGGCGCGCTCATCATCACGACCGCGCGGAACACGTCGGGCCGGATCAGCGCGCACCACGCCGCGACCGACGAGCCGAAATCGTGCCCGATCACGGCATCGACGTGCTTGTAGCCGAACGCTGCGACCAGCCCGAGCGCATCGCGCACCAGATTGGGCAGGCGGAATGACGCGAGATCGCCGTCATACTCCGCACTCCAGCCGGTGGTGCGGCCATAGCCCCGCTGGTCTGGCGCGATCACATGATAGCCGGCAGCGGCGAGCTTCGGCATCACCTTGCGCCAGGAAAATGCCAGCTCCGGAAAGCCGTGCAGCAGCAACAGACAGGGCCGGCCGGATGTTTCAAAGCCCGCTTCCAGCACATGCATGCGCAGGCCGTTGATCCCGTCGACATAACGCGAGCGGATGGTGGAGGGCAGCGGGACGTCGGGGAGCGTTTCCATCGTGCAGATCACCTGTTGGGCATCGCCGCAGAACCAGCGCATTTGGCTGTATGCTGGCGGCCATTGATTGACGATAGCAATTTTGCCCAGGGGATGCATACCGCATGCGCCACGCGAGGATTGCAGAGCTGCCCGGCTGGATGTCGCGTCTCGGCGTGATGATCGTGGCGGCAAGTCTGGTGCTGATGTCGGCGGTGCGTGCCGCCGACATCAAGCAGCTCACCGAGAAACTGCCGCGCGCCTATGTCGGCGAATTCCTGTGGGACGGCGACAACGCGGTGCAGAACGTCGTCGTTACCTTCGACAAAGTGCAGGCCCTGAACAAGCAGAACGCGGAAGCGCGCGGCTGCGGTTCATATGAGGTCGGCCGCCACGTGACCAAGATCGGCGTGCAGATGTTCATCCGGCTGTCCGATCTCGAGGTCGAGATCTTCGAACGCTCGCCCGATGGCAACGGAGCGTTCGAAACCGACGGCAGCCATCGCGGCAAGCTGTCGGAAGATCTTCAGCAGATCGATGCGCAATGGACCACCACGGCATCAGGCAAGCACGGCCAGCTGCATCTGCGTGCCGTGGCATCGGTCGCGTGCGCACCGGCGGAGGATTTGTAGTGCTGCATAACGGCAGAATTGGAGACGGGGAAGCGTCGTCCGTCCTTCACCCTCCCCTGGAGGGGGAGGGTCGGCTCACGGCGAGCGCAGCGAGATGTGAGGCGGGGTGGGGTGATCTCTCAACACGGGCAGAGGCCGAGCCGACAGGCTGTCACCCCACCTCGGTTCGCATTTCATGCGAACCGATCCTCCCCCTCCAGGGGAGGATAAGAGGCACCTCCGGTGGAAGGTCGAAGATTCACGCCTTTGCTGCTGCCTTCGGCCAATAGCGGTCGCGCAGATGGCGCTTCACCAGCTTCCCGGTCGGCGTGCGCGGCAGCTCTTGTTCGAAGTCGATGCTCTTGGGGCATTTGATCGGCGACAGATGCTGCCGGCAGAAGGCGATCAGCTCGGCCTCGAGCTCCTTGCCGGCCCTGGCGATGTCGTGCGGCTGCACCACGGCCTTGACCTCTTCGCCCATCTCCTCGTTCGGCACGCCGAACACCGCGACGTCGGACACCGCGGGATGCGTGATCAGCACGTCCTCGGTCTCCTGCGGGTAGATGTTCACGCCGCCGGAGATGATCATGTAGCTCTTGCGGTCGGTGAGATAGAGGAAGCCCTCTTCGTCGAGGTAGCCGACATCGCCGAGCGTCGACCAGCCCTTGGCGTTGTAGGCCTTCTTCGTCTTCTCCGGATCGTTGTGGTAGCTGAACGCCGGCGCGTCGGCGAAATAGACCTGGCCGATCTGGCCGGTCGGCGCCTCCTCGTCGTTCTCGTCGAGGATCTTGACCTTGCCGACCACCGCGCGGCCGACCGTGCCGCGATGGGTCAGCCATTGCTGCGAGGTCGAGACGGTGACGCCGTTGCCTTCGGAGCCGGCGTAGTACTCGATCAGGATCGGTCCCCACCATTCGATCATCTTCGCCTTGACGTCGACCGGGCAGGGCGCCGCGGCGTGGATCGCGCCCTTCAGCGACGAGACCTTATAGCGGCTCCGCACCTCGTCGGGCAGCTTCAGCATGCGCACGAACATGGTCGGCACCAGCTGCGACTGCGTCACCTTGTGCTTCTCGACCTGCTTCAGAAATTCCTCGGCGTCGAAATGCTCCATGATGACGGAGGTGCCCCCGAGCACGGTCGCCATCATGTTGAAGCGCAAGGGAGCCGCGTGATAGAGCGGCGCCGGCGACAGATAGATGCTGTCGGCGTTCATGCCGCACATGTCTGCGGTGAGGATCCGCAGGAACGGGTTCGGCACGTCGATCCGGTTGCCTTCGAACTCCTTCTTGATGCCCTTGGGCCGGCCGGTGGTGCCGGAGGAATACAGCATGTCATAGCCGGCGACCTCGTCGGCGACCGGCGTGGTGGGCTGCGCGGCGGCTTCCCTGTCATAGGAGCGGAAGCCGGGGGCGGGCTCGTCCATCATGTAGAACAGCGGTTCGCCGGGCTCGCCCTTGATCAGGCCCTTCACCTTGTCGGCGCATTGCGGCGTGGTGATGAACACCTTCGCGCCGCAGTCCTTGATGATGTAGGCGATCTCCTCTTCCGTCAGATAGCGGCTGATCGCCGTGTAATAGAGACCTGAGCGCTGCGCGGCCCAGCAGATCTCCATGAAGGCGAGCCGGTTTTCCATCAGCAGGGCGATGTGGTCGCCGGCCTTCAGGCCGAGCGAGCGGAACAGATGCGCGCCTTGGTTCGAAAGCTCGTCGAGCTCGCGATAGGTGATGGCCTTGCCGGACGCCGCCATCTGATAGGCGATCTTGTTCGGATGGGTGCGCGCGTGGATGGACGGATGGGTCACAGACGTTTCCTCGGGTGTTGCCTCAGGCGATGCGTGGTCCCGGCGTAACCCGGGACCCATAACCACCGCTTTGTGTTGTTGGAATGAGTTGGGGCCGCAGCCCGGCATAACCACAAGCACCTGTGGTTATGGGTCCCGGCTCAAGGCCGGGACGACACCTTTTGTATGGAGGTTCTTGCGGCCTCTCACCGCTTCCTAGGAGTCAGGCGCTTCTTACAGCCGCTCGACAATCGTGACGTTGGCCATGCCGCCGCCTTCGCACATGGTCTGCAGGCCGTAGCGCTTGTTGCGCTGCTTGAGGGCATGCAGCAACGTCGTCATCAGCTTGGTGCCGCTGCCGCCGAGCGGATGGCCGAGCGCGATCGCGCCGCCATTGACGTTGAGCCGGGCCGGATCGGCGCCGGTGGTCTTCAGCCACGCGGTCGGCACCGAGGCGAAGGCCTCGTTGACCTCGAACAGGTCGATGTCGTCGATCTTCATGCCGGCCTTCTGCAGCGCGCGCTGGGTTGCCGGCAGCGGCGCTTCCAGCATGATCACGGGGTCGCCGCCCATCATGGTGAGGTGATGGATGCGCGCCATCGGCTTGACGCCGAGCGCCTTCAGGCCCTTCTCGTTGACGACCATGACGCCGGAGGCGCCGTCGCAAATCTGGCTGGCGCTCGCCGCGGTGAGCTTGCCGTTCTCGGCGATCAGCTTGACGCCCTTGATGCCTTCGAGGCTGGCGTCGAAACGGATGCCTTCGTCGATGTGATGGGTGTCGGTCGAGCCGTCAGCGCGGGTGATCTTGACCGGCACGATCTCGTCCTTGAAGTGGCCGGCTTGCGTCGCCGCGATCGCTCGCTGATGGCTGTTATAGGAGTATTCGTCGAGCTCATCCTTCGACAGACCGTACTTCTCGGCCATCATCTCCGCGCCGGTGAACTGGCTGAACACGATGTTGGGATACTTCGCCTCGATGCCCGGGCTCTTGTAGTGGCCGAAGCCGTTCTTGGCGGGTAGCGAGGAGGCAAGGCCCATCGGCACGCGGGTCATCGATTCCACGCCGGCGGCGATCACGCAGTCCATCGTGCCGCTCATCACCGCCTGCGCTGCGAAGTGCAGCGCCTGCTGCGAGGAGCCGCATTGGCGGTCGATCGAGGTGGCCGGCACGCTCTCCGGCAGCTTCGAGGCCATCACCGCATTGCGCGCGATGTTGGTGGACTGCTCGCCGGTCTGCATCACGCAGCCCATGATCACGTCCTCGACCTGCGCGGGGTCGGCGCCTGATCGTTCGACCAGCGCATCGAGCACGGTCGCAGCCAGATCGGCCGGATGCCAGCCGGCGAGACGCCCTCCCTTGCGGCCGCCCGCGGTGCGAGCGGCGGCGACGATATATGCCTCGGCCATGTCTGATCTCCCTGATGTTTCCGGATTGGGCGGTCTGAAAGTTGGGCCGGATTTAAGGGGTGGCTCAGCATTTAGTCAATCAATCAATTAACTCTTGAGTGCGGCCCCGCCATGGGCTTATGTGCGGCCTCGATTTACCGTCGAACCCTGACCTGAAGCGGGACCAGAGCGCAGTTGAATACCAGCGTACCGACGAGACTTCCGGCCGGCAAAAATGCCACCGCCGACAAGCTATTGGTTGCGGCCAGCGAGCTGATGATCGAGCGCGCCTCGATCGAGGTCTCGTTGTCCGACATCGCGCAGAAGTCGGGCGTCAACGCCGCGCTGGTGAAATATCATTTCGGCAACAAGGACGGGCTGTTGCTGGCGCTGCTGGCGCGCGACGCCGCCACCGAGATGTCGCAGCTCGAATATCTCATCAGCCAGCCGATCACGCCGTCCGCGAAACTGCGCCTGCATATCGGCGGCATCATCCGCGCCTATCACCAGTTCCCCTATATGAACCGGCTGATTCATTACCTCCTGCACGAGAGCTCGCCTGCCGCCGCGAACGAGGTGTCGAAATTCTTCGTCGCGCCGCTGTTGGATTTTCACCGCCGGCTGCTCGCAGAAGGCATCAAGGCCGGCGAATTCCGCAAGATCGATCCGGTGCTGTTCTACACCAGCCTGATCGGCGCCTGCGATCATCTGTTCTTCGGCCGTCACGCGATGTCGCGCGCGGTCGGTGTCGGTCCGGTCACCGATGAGGTCTGCCGCGATTACATCAAGCATATGGAAGCCTTGATCTTCGGCGGCGTGCTCAATCCCGATAAGGAAGCGGCGGCAGTCGCCGCCGGATAACAAGTTCGAAGTCTAGAGAAGAAACGCCCAAGGAAAGGTTGTATCCATGCAGTTGAAAGACGTTGCCGTTCTCATCACCGGCGGTGGCTCCGGCCTTGGTGCCGCAACCGCGCGCGCCATGGCCGCCAAGGGCGCCAAGATCGGCGTGATCGACCAGAACAAGGAAAATGCGGAGAAGGTCGCCGCCGAGGTGAAGGGCGTTGCGCTGCATGCCGACGTCACCGACGAGGACGCGATCAAGGCGGCGATTGCCAAGGCTGAGGCCGCGCACGGCATCGCGCGCGTTCTGATGAACTGCGCCGGCATCGGCGGCTCGCAGCGCATCGTCGGCAAGGACGGCGTCTATCCGCTGGCCAAGTTCGTCCGCATCATCAACGTCAATTTGATCGGCACCTTCAACGTGCTGCGCCTGTTCGCCGAGCGGCTGGCGACCGAAGCCCCGATCGGCGAGGAGCGCGGCGTCGCGATCAACACCGCGTCGGTCGCGGCCTATGAAGGCCAGATCGGCCAGATCGCCTATTCGGCCTCGAAGGGCGGCGTCGTCGGCCTCACGCTGCCGGCCGCGCGCGACCTCGCCAGCCTGAAGATCCGCGTCAACACCATCGCGCCGGGCCTGTTCCTGACGCCGTTGCTGATGGGTCTCAACGAGGAAGCGCGCAAGAGTCTCGGCGCCCAGGTGCCGCATCCGGCCCGCCTCGGTGATGCCTCGGAATACGGCAACCTCGCGGTCCACATCGTCGAGAACCCGATGCTCAACGGCGAAACCATCCGCCTCGACGGCGCCATCCGCATGGCGCCGCGCTAAGCCACAAGCTCGACTGTCGTCCCGGCCTTGCGCGCAATTGCGCGCTGGAGCAGGGACCCATACTCCGCGGCGTCTGTAACAGGCAAACCTGGCAGACGCCGCGCAAGACAACACAAGACAACAACAGCCTGTGGTTATGGATCCCGGCTCGCGCTTCGCTTGGCCGGGACGACGGTCGGGAGGACCATGCGCGTGTCTCAGCCGCTGCTGATCGAACATCACGACGGAGTTGATTGGGTCACGCTCAATCGTCCCGAGAGCCTCAACGCGCTCGATCCCTCGCTGATCGACGCGCTCAACCTCTATTTCCAGGGCCTGCAGCGCAATCGCGACACCCGCGTCGCGGTGCTGAAGGGCGCCGGTGCGAATTTCTGTGCCGGGCTCGACCTCAAGCACGCGATGGCGCGCCGCGGCGGGCAGACCGAGCCGCCCGGCGTGACGGAGTCGCTGGACTCGCAGCGCCGCATCGCCGACATCGTGATGCTGATGCGGCGCGCTCCGCAGCCGATCATCGCGCTCGTGCAGGGCGCGGCCGCCGGCGGCGGCTTCGCGCTGGCGCTCGCGGCCGACATCCGCATCGCGGCGAAGAACGCACGGATGAACTGCGCCTTCATCAAGCTTGGTCTCGGCGGCTGCGATATCGGCACCAGCTATTTCCTGCCGCGCCTCGTCGGCGTGTCGGTTGCTTCCGAATTGATCCTCACCGGGCGCTTCATCCATGCCGACCGCGCGCTTGCGGTCGGTCTGGTGTCCGAGGTGGTCGAGGCCGGCGATCTTGATGCTGCGGCCAATCCTTATGTCGAGGCGATGATGACGGCCTCGCCGGTCGGTCTCCGCCTCTCGAAGGAATGCATCAACATGAGCGTCGATGCCGGCTCGATCGAGGCCGTGATTGCGATGGAGGATCGCAATCAGGTGCTGTGCAGCCGCTCGGAAGATTTCCAGGAGGGCATCAGGGCCTTTCTCGAGAAACGAAAGCCTGTCTATATCAGGCGCTGAGAACAGATCCTCAAAAGGACAAGAATTCCGGGAGACGCAAAATGGATGGAGACGCGGCGATGCTGACAAAACCTGCCTTTCGCAAGGTGGATTGGCTCGCACGTGACATCGCGGTCGAGCGGCGCGGTGACGGCACCGTCGTCCTGAAGTCGCGGATTCCGCTCCAGGCCTACGAGACGCATATTCCGGCCTATCTCGCCAAATGGGCGGCGCAGGCGCCGGAGCGGATCTGGCTCGCGCAACGCGGTGGTCCCGACCGGCAATGGCGCAAGGTCTCCTATGGTGAAGCCAAGCGCACCGTCGATGCGCTGACGCAAGGCCTGCTCGATCTCGGGGTTGGCGACGGCCGGCCCGTCGCGATCCTCTCTGGCAATTCGATCGAGCACGCGCTGATGACGCAGGCCGCGATGCAGGCGCGGCTGCCGGCCGCGCCGGTGTCGCCGGCCTATTCGCTGATGAGCCAGGATCATCTCAAGCTCAAATACCTGTTCAACCTGATCAAGCCGGCCGTCGTGATGGTGCAGGACGGCCCGACCTTCGGGAAAGCGCTCAAAGCGCTCGATCTCACCGGCATCACGGTCGTCCACGTCCTGCGTCCCTGCGAGAGGATCAAGAGCACAGCCTTTGCCGATCTCGCGGCAACGCCGGTGACGGCTGCGGTCGGCGCCTCCATCGCGAAGATCACGCCCAAGACCGTCGGCAAGCTGTTGTTCACCTCGGGCTCGACCGGCATGCCCAAGGCGGTCATCAACACCCAGGAGATGATGTGCGCCAACGCGGCGATGATGATGCAGGTGCGCCCGCGTGAAACGGAGGGACCGATCCCGACGGTGCTCGACTGGATGCCGTGGAATCACACCATGGGCGGCAACGCCGCGTTCAATCCGGTGCTGGTCGACGGCGGCACGCTCTATATCGACGACGGCCGGCCGATGCCGGGCCAGCTCGAGGAGACCATCAGGAATCTGCGCGAAGTGTCGCCGACCTATTACGCCAACGTGCCGGCCGGTTACGCCGCGCTCGCCGCCGCGATGGAGAAGGACGAGGCGCTGTGCGCGAGCTTCTTCAAGAACCTCTCGATCATGGCCTATGGCGGCGCCCGGCTGCCCGACGATCTCTATGACCGCATGCAGGCGCTGGCGGTGAAGACCACCGGCGAGCGCATCGTATTCTACACCGGCTGGGGCTCGACCGAGACCGCGCCGACCTCGACCGGCACCTATTGGGACACCGAGCGCGTCGGCCTGATCGGCCTGCCGTTCCCCGGCGTCGAGCTGAAGATGGTGCCGTGCGGCTCGAAATACGAATTGCGGCTGCGCGGCGTCAACGTCACGCCCGGCTATTTCGGCCAGCCGGACCTCACGGCGAAGATGTTCGACGAGGAGGACTTCTACTGCATCGGCGATGCCGGCGTGTTCGTGAACGCCGAAGACCCGCTGCAGGGCATCATCTTTGCCGGCCGCGTGGTCGAGGATTTCAAGCTGACCACCGGCACCTTCGTCCATGTCGGCTCGCTGCGCACCGATGCGATCGCGGCCGCGACGCCGGTCGTGCACGATGCGCTGGTTGCTGGCCAGGATCGTGAGTTCATCGGCCTGCTGTGCTGGCCGAACCTGCATGCCTGCCGCCAGCTCGTCGGCAATGCCGACGCAAGCTATGAGGACGTGATCCGGCATCCCGACGTGGTCGCCTGTCTCAGAAAGGGCTTGCAGGCGCACAACGCCTCCACCACCGGCAGCAGCATGCGCATCGCGCGTGCGATGCTGATGGTCGAGCCGCCGTCGATCGACGGCAACGAGCTTACCGACAAGGGCTACATCAACCAGCGTGCCGGCCTCGAACGCCGCGCCGCACTGGTGGAGAAGCTGTATGCCGGCAAGCCCGGCGACGATGTGATCATCTTGAACTGATCATACGAAAGCAAACACGTCATTCCGGGGCACGCGAACCCGGAATCCAGAGGTTCCTTACGTCGAGATTCCGGGTTCGATGCTGCGCATCGCCCCGGAATGACAGCAAGTAAAAAGGTAAGCGCCATGAATTTCGATTTCTCCGACGAACAGAAGCAGATGCGCGACGAGGCGCGGAAGTTCCTCAGCGAACAGTGCCCGCCGAAGGCCGTGCGCGAGGTGCTCGACGGCAAGGCGCCTTACGACAAGGCGCTGTGGAAGGGCCTCGCCGAGATGGGCTTCCTCGGCGTCGCGATCCCGGAACAGTTCGGCGGCGCGGGCGCCGGCCATCTCGAGCTCTGCGTGATCGCGGAGGAAATGGGCCGCGCGCTGGCGCCGGTGCCGTTCTCCTCCACCGTCTATCTCGCCGCCGAAGCGATCCTGATCGCAGGCAGTGACGCGCAGAAGCAGAAGTGGCTGCCGAAGATCGCCGCGGGCGAAGCCATCGGCACGCTGGCGCTGTTCGAGGGCAAGGGCAATCCGTCGCCGAAGGCGATCAAGGTCACGGCCAATGGCGGTGTGCTCAACGGCGTCAAGAAGCCGGTGCCGGATGGTGCGATCGCCGATTTCGCCGTGGTCGCCGCGCGCACCGGCTCGAGCGGACGCGAGTCCGATATTTCCTTGTTCATCGTCGACCTCAAGGCCGGCGGCGTCGAGGTCAAGTCGCTCACCAACATCGACCTGACCCGTGGCCAGGCCGAATTCAGCTTCAAGGATGCGAAGGCAGAGCCGCTCGGCGCGGCCGGCGAGGGCTGGAGCGTCATCGCCCAGGTGCTGGATCGCGCGGCCGTATTGACCGCGTTCGAGCAGGTCGGCGGCGCCGATCGCGCGCTGGAGATGGGCCGCGACTATGCGCTCGACCGCATCGCGTTCGGCCGTCCGATCGGCTCGTTCCAGGCGGTCAAGCACATGCTGGCCGACATGTATGTCTCGGCGACCCTGGCGCGCTCGAATTGCTACTACGGCGCCTGGGCGCTCTCGACCAATGCCGGCGAGCTGCCGGAAGCCGCCGCCGCCGCGCGCATCAGCGCGACGCAGGCGTTCCAGCACTGCGCCAAGAACAATATCCAGGTCCATGGCGGCATGGGCTTCACCTGGGAGTTCGACTGCCACATGTACTACCGCCGCGCCAACGCGGTGGCGCTCGGCCTCGGCAGCCTGTCCTATTGGGAAGACGCGCTGATCGATCGCATGCGCAAGAAGAACGCGGCGTAACGCTACGATTCGTCGTTCCGGGGCGCGCGTAGCGCGAACCCGGAATCCAGAGGTTGGGAATTGAGATTCCGGGTTCGATGCTGCGCATCGCCCCGGAATGACGGAAAGAAAGCCACCATGAATTTCGACGACACCCCGCAGGAGGCCGCATTCCGCGCCGAGGCGAAAGCCTGGATCGCGGCCAATGCGCCGAAGCAATATGAGGACGAGCTGCGCAAGGCTTCGCTCGGCCGTGTTGCGCTCAAGGGCGCCAATATCCTCGAGGTCGCAAAGGCCTGGCAGAAGAAAAAGGCCGACGCCGGCTGGGCCTGCCTGCACTGGCCGAAGGAGTATGGCGGCCGCGGCTCATCGCCGATCGAGCGCGTGATCTGGCAGCAGGAGGAGGGCCCGTTCGGCCGCCTCAGCTCGATGTTCATCATCGGCCACGGCATGTGCGGCCCGACCATGATGGCGTTTGCCGGCGAGGAGCAGAAGCGCAAATATCTGCCGCCGCTCGCCTCCGGCGAGAAGATCTGGTGCCAGCTGTTCTCCGAGCCGGCCGGCGGCTCCGACGTCGCCGGCCTGCGCACCCGCGCCGAGAAGCACGGCGACGAGTGGGTGATCAACGGCCAGAAGATCTGGACCTCAGGCGCGCATTACTCCGACTACGGCATCCTGCTCACCCGCACCGACCCGACCGTGCCGAAGCACAAGGGCCTCACCATGTTCTTCCTGGACATGAAGAGCCCGGGCGTCGAGGTCAGGCCGATCAAGCAGGCGAGCGGCGCCTCCGACTTCAACGAGGTCTATTTCACCGACGTGCGCATTCCGGACTCGCAGCGGCTCGGCAATGTCAATGACGGCTGGAACGTGTCGCTGACCACGCTGATGAACGAGCGCATGTCGATCGGCGCCGGCGTCGCCACCGGCTTCCCCGAGCTGTTCGACTTCTGCAACAGCCTGATGCTGGAGGACGGCCCCGCGATCGAGAACCGCGCGGTGCGCTCCAAGCTCGCGAACTGGGCGGTCAAGGCGAGCGGGCTGAAATACACCAGCATGCGCGCGATCTCGGCGCTGTCGAAGGGCGAGCGGCCGGGACCGGAGAATTCGATCGGCAAGCTGGTCGCCGGCTCGATGATCCAGGACGTCGCGACCTACGCGCTCGATCTGCAGGGCGCGGCCGGCGCGCTGAGCGGGATTGAGGATGCCGAGGTCACCGGCAAATTCCAGGCGATGCTGCTGCGCGCGCCGGGCACCCGCGTCGAGGGCGGCACCGACGAGATCATGCGCAACATCATCGCCGAGCGCGTGCTGGGCCTGCCCGGAGATATCCGCGTCGACAAGGACGTTCCCTTCAACAAGATCCCGACCAAGGGAAGAGCTTAACCGTCGTTCCGGGGCGGCGCGAAGCGGCGAACCCGGAACCTCGAGCGACATAACTTCTAGATTCCGGGTTCGCACTGCGCGCGCCCCGGAATGACAAAGAAAAGGAGCCGCCATGAATTTCGATGACACACCGCAGGAAGCCGAATTCCGCGCCGTCGCCCGCAAGTGGATCGCGGCCAACGCGCCGAAGGAGTTCGAAGAGGAGCTCTCGAAGTCGTCGCTCGGCCGCATCCGGCTCGCCAGGCACGACATGGTCGAGGTCGGCAAGGCCTGGCAGAAGAAGAAGGCGGAGGGCGGCTGGGCCTGCCTGCACTGGCCGAAGGAATATGGCGGCCGCGGCGCCACCCCGATCGAGCGCGTGATCTGGCAGCAGGAAGAGGGCGTCTACGGAAAGCTGACCCAACCGTTCCAGATCGGCGAGGGCATGTGCGGCCCGACCGTGATGGCCTGGGGCAGCGAGGAGGCCAAGCGCCGCTATCTGCCGAAGCTCGCCTCCGGTGAGGAGATCTGGTGTCAGCTGTTCTCCGAGCCGTCAGCCGGCTCCGACGTCGCGGGACTGCGCACCCGCGCCGAGAAGAAGGGCGACAACTGGGTCGTCAACGGCCAGAAGATCTGGACCTCAGGCGCGCATTACTCCGACTACGGCCTGTTGATCGCGCGCACCGATCCGAATGTGCCGAAGCACAAGGGTCTGACGATGTTCTTCCTCGACATGAAGAGCCCCGGCGTCGAGGTGCGGCCTATCAAGCAGGCCAACGGCATGCAGGAGTTCAACGAGGTCTATTTCACCGACGTCGTGATCCCGGACAGCCAGCGGTTGGGGGCGGTCGGCGAGGGCTGGAGCGTGTCGCTGACCACGCTGATGAACGAGCGCATGTCGATCGGCGCGCGGCTCGCCACCGGCGTGCCCGAGATGTTCGAGTTCTGCTCCAATTTGATGCTGGAGGATGGTCTTGCGATCGACGATCCGGCGGTGCGCTCCAGGCTTGCGAGCTGGGCGGTGAAGGCGAGCGGGCTGAAATACACCAGCTACCGCGCCATCTCGGCGCTGTCGAAGGGCGAGCGACCGGGCCCGGAAAACTCCATCGGCAAGCTCGTCTCCGGCCTGATGCTGCAGGACATCGCGACCTATGCGATGGACCTCGAGGGCGCGGCGGGCAGCCTCGCCGGCACCGATGAGGAGCAGGCCAACGGCCAGTTCCAGCAGATGCTGCTGTCGTCGCCCTCGATGCGCATCGCCGGCGGCACCGACGAGATCCTGCGCAACATCATCGCCGAGCGCGTGCTGGGCCTGCCCGGCGACATCCGCGTCGACAAGGACGTGCCCTACAACAAGATCCCGACCAAGGGGCGCTGAGCATGGATGCCACCACCAAGCCGCGCTACCCGACCGAGGACCGCATCGGCGCGCTCGAGGAATTGCTCAACGAGCGCTACTCGGTGCGCGCGTTCCAGCCGCGCGAGGTGCCGCGCGAGGTCATCGAGCACATTCTGTCGACCGCGCAGCGCACCGCATCCTGGTGCAACAGCCAGCCTTGGCAGGTGCTGATCGTCTCCGGCGAGGCCAAGGAGCGGTTTCGCAAGGCGATCTATGCCGAGGCGTCGCGCGGCCTCGGCGAGGATTACGACTTCACGCCGCCGCGCGAATATGTCGGGGTCTATCTGGAGCGCCGCCGCGAAAGCGGTTTCCAGCTCTACAATACGCTCGGCATCGCGCGCGGCGACAAGCCGGCCTACGCGAATCAGGCGCTGGAGAACTACAATTTCTTCGGCGCGCCGCACATTGCCGTGGTCCACACCAATGAGCCGCTCGGCATCTATGGTGCGATCGACTGCGGCGGCTATGTCTCGAACTTCATGCTGGCGGCGCAGGCGCTCGGCCTCGGCAGCATCCCGCAGGCGGCGATCGCGCGCCATTCCGGGCTGATCCGCCGTCATTTCAACCTGGCCGACGATCGCCGGGTTGTCTGCGGTATCTCGTTCGGCTATGCCGATCATGCGCACAAGGTGAACAGCTACCGCACGTCGCGCGCGACCGTGGAAGATACTGTCACATTCGTCGATGTATAGTTTCCTCAAGGCGGGAAGGCCGGTTCACCCTCCCGCCGAGGACAAGAAGAGCTACAAGAAGAAACGACAAGAACAACAATGGCGAATAACGCCTCCCTGACGCCGGCGGAGATCAGCTGGCAGCTGCACCGTCTGCCTGCGCTCGAGCGCGACGCGTTCATCGCGGCGCATTATGTGGGGCAGCCCGTCGCCTGGAAGACCCGCTTCTTCGACGCGATCGACTGGGGCGCGGGCTCGGTGCTGCAATTCAGCTTCCTGCAGCGCGGCTGGCATCGCCATTCCCGGCTCGACAATCCGATCTATGCCTATATCGACATCGAGCAACATCCGGAAACCCGCGGCCTGCGCCGCGGCCGGCGGATCGACCTTGAGGGCACCATCAAGGGCGTCGACTTCGTGACCGGGATTACGCTGACGCTGGACAAGTTCGAGATCCTGCCGGTCAATTTTTTCGATCGCTTCGTCATCAGCTCCGATAGCCGGTATTAACGGCGGGCAGCGCGGCGGGCCGGCGCGTCGGCATAGCGGGCGGCCATCGCGCCCGTCAGCTCGGCCATCTTCTCGCGCAACTCTGGCGGCGCGACCACTTCGGCCTCGGCGCCGAGCCGCAGCAATTCGGTCGCTGCATGCCACACCGTCTTGCCGACCGGCATGGTGGCGAGCCGCCAGCCGTCGGCGTCGGTACCATCAGCGAGCTGCATCCGCGCCTTCACGTAAGGGTGGGCCAGCGCATCGAACAGTTTCAGCCCGAGCGGCGACAGCCGCACCGTGGCCTCGTTCGGATGCAGCTCGGCCTCCAGCCGCTCGATCGAGGCGCGCCAATAGGCGGCGAGGTCGAATTCGGTCGGCCGCGCGAACGGCGTGTCCAGCACGGTGCAATCCAGCACGCGGGCGACGCGGTAGGTGCGCACATTGCCGTCGACGAGGCCGGCGAGGTACCAGCTGCCGCCCTTCAGCACGAGGCCGAGCGGCGCCACGCGCCGCCGCTTCTCGGCCTTCCAGCTCTGGTAGTGGATTTCGAGCATGGTCTCGCGCAGCACGGCGCCGGCGATGGCGCGCAGATGCTCCGGCTCCTCGGTCTCGCCGAACCAGCCGGGCGCGTCGAGATGGAAGCGCTGCTGCATCCCTCGCGCGTTGGGCCGCAGGTTCTCCGGCAGCGCCGCCATCAGCTTGGTCTGCGCCGCCACCATCGCGGCATCGAGGCCGAGCGCTGCGGCGGGCCCCGGGAGACCGGCCATGAACAGCGCCTCGGCCTCGCCCTGCGACAAGCCGTTGAGCCGCACGCGATAGCCGTCGAGCAGGCGATAGCCGCCCTCGGCGCCACGGTCGGCGTAAACCGGAACGCCGGCGGCGGCCAGCGCGTCGATGTCGCGATAGATCGTGCGCACCGAGACCTCGCAAGCTTCCGCCAGCTCAGGTGCGGTGACCTGCCCCCGCGCCTGCAGGGTGGTGAGGATGGAAAACAGCCGGCTCGCGCGCATGGCCAAATCATACCTGACACAAGATGTCAGGTATAGGCAGTCATAAGGAGGCCATGCCCCCGACGGCGCCAGGAGACCCGATCATGACCACCGCTGCCCCCACCGACCGCGTCACGCTGTATTATTCGCCGCAGAGCCGCGCCACCGGCACCCGCGTGCTGCTGGAGGAACTCGGCGCGCCCTATGACCTGCGGGTCCTGAACATGAAGGCCGGCGAGCAGCGCAAGGCCGCCTATCTCACCATCAATCCGCTCGGCAAGGTGCCGGCGATCCGCCACGGCGACGCGCTGGTCACCGAGCAGGTCGCGATATTCATCTATCTCGCCGATCTGTTTCCGCAGGCCGGCCTGACGCCGGCGCTGAACGATCCGCGTCGCGGCCCGTATCTGCGCTGGATCGCCTATTACGGTTCATCGTTCGAGCCGGCCGTGATCGACCATTTCATGAAGCGCGAGCCCGCGCCGATCACGCAGTCGCCCTATGCCGATTACGACACCATGCTGCGCGCGCTGGAATCGCAGCTGGCAAAGGGGCCCTATCTGCTCGGCGAAGAGATCGCGGCGGCCGACATCCTCTGGGGCATCGCGCTCTCTTGGACCATGATGTTCGGCATCGTGCCGAAAAGGAACGTGTTCGTCCGCTATGCCGAGCGCATCGCCGCGCGCCCGGCCTTCCAGCGGATATCGAAGGCCGACGACGAGATGGCGGCGCATCATGCCGCGGCCGCCGGAGTGTGATACGGATCGAGCCGATGGCGAAAGTCCTGCACAGCACCAACTGCTTCAACACCTTGATCCGCGTCGCGGAGGACTGCCCGGCGCAGCGCGGCGAGGAGCCGCAGTTGCGCGGCGGCCAGCCGACGGTCGCCGTGTTGCAATACCGGATGATCGCGGGCGCGCCCTACAAGTACACCTCCGACGACGTCGTGTTCGCGACGTCGGCGGCCGGCCGCGCGCTCGATGCGAAAGCCGCGAAGAAGGCGCGCTGCCTCGCCCGCGAGACGTTCTTCTCGCGCGGCCAGGCCTGCATGCGCGCCTCGCCGCTCGGCAAGCGCTTCGGCTGGGGTGTCCATGCCGACGCCGAGGGGCGCATCGCGCTCTACGCCGTCGACAGCAAGCGCTACCAGGCACTCGCCGCGGATCCCGACATCGCGCAGGTCCGCGCGATGCGGAGCAAGCGGGCGTGAAGAGGCACTGCTCTCATCCTCCCCTGGAGGGGGAGGATCGGTTCGCATGCAATGCGAACCGAGGTGGGGTGATCTCTCCACTCGGGCACCGTTCGTGCTGAGAGATCACCCCACCCCGTCTCACATTCCACTGCGCTCCATGTGACCCGACCCTCCCCCTCCAGGGAGGATGAAGGGGAGTGTGCCGTGCGACCAATCGCTAAAACCGCGGCGCCCGCTTCTCGGCGAAGGCCTTGATGCCTTCCTTGATCTCGTCGCCGCGCATGCTCTCGCGGTGACGGGCGTCGGCGGCGGCCTCGTCCAGCTCGCCGCGGGCGAATTCGTTGATCGCGCGCTTCATGCCGGCCATCGCCTTTGGCGCATTGCCGGCCAGGATCGTCGCGACCTTGTCGACCTCCTCGTCGAGCAGGTCGAGCGATACCATCGCGGTGAGATAGCCGATCCGCAGCATCTCGGGCGCCGATATCTTCTGCGCGGTGAGGAACAGCATCTTGGCGTTGTCGACGCCGAGCCGCGTGACGTAGCGCTGGATGCCGCTCTTGTAATAGTGCAGCCCGAGCCGCGCCGCCGGCATGAACATCTCGGCGGTATCGACGCCGATGCGGAAGTCGCAGGCGAGCGCGAGGTCGGTCGAGCCGCCATAGACGCCGCCATTGAGCCGGCAGATCGTCGGCACACTGAGATCCTCGAGGCGGTTGACCACGACCTCGAACGCCGAGCCCGCGCTCTGCTGTTCGCTCGCGCTCACCGCGCGCTCGGCGACCGAGTTGAGGTCGTAGCCGGCGGAGAACGCGCGGCCGGTTCCGGTCAGCACCAGCACGCGGATCGCGGGATCGGCCTCGATCCGGTCGAACAATTTCAGCAGCTCGCCGAGATCCTCGGCCTGCAGGCGGTTGAGGTGCTTCGGCCGGTTGAGGCGGATCGTTGCGCGCGGGCCCGCGATTTCGAGCACGGGTCCGCTGGCGGTGTCGGCCGCGTCAGCCATCTTGGTCTCCATCATTATTGATTCTCACGTTCGCGCCGCTTGGCCTCGGCGTCGATGGTCTCGGCGAGATCGGGATGCCTTGCCATCAACAGGCGGAAATCGACCAGGTCAAGCACCAACAACCTGGTCACCTTGCTGGTCGAGACGCTGGCGCCGCGCTTGGCGTTGCCGAGCAATGCCATCTCGCCAAAGAACTCGCCTTCGCCAAGCTTCACCTTGCGCCCGGGCAGGTCGACCTCGACCTCGCCGGCGGCGACGAAATACATGCAGTCGCCATTGGTGTCCTTGCGGATGATCATGGTGCGCGGCGGCAGGTCCATGGTCCGCAGCATTTGGGTGACGTCGGCGATCGCGGCCGGGCCGAGATGCGCGAAGAACGGCACCTTGCTGACGGTCTCCCAGGTTCTCAAGAAATTGTCGCGGCGGGTTTCGGCGGCAAAGCCGGTCGCCAGGATACCGGTCCACAGCCCGAACACGCCGAGGCCCGAGATCATCACCATGGCGGCGACCACGCGGCCGAGCGGGGTGATCGGCACCACGTCGCCATAGCCGGTCGTGGTCAGCGTCACCACCGCCCACCACAGCGCCGCCGGCACGCTGCCGAAGGTCTGCGGCTGGACGTCCCGCTCCAGGAAATATTCCGCGACGGAGGCCAGGAACACCACCATCAGGAAGATCACGAGCACGCTGAGCAGCGGCCCGGATTCCACCACCAGCACGCGCCGGAGCTGGCGCAGGCCGGGAATGCCCGGCACCACCTTGAGCACCCAGAGCACGCCGAGCAGCCAGGCGGTCTTCGGCTCGACGCCGGACAGCAAGGCGACCGGCACGGCCAGCGCGCCGATCGCGTCGACCACGCCGGCGCTCGACAGCGCGTAGAACCAGAATTTGCCCTGCTGCCCCATGTGGCGCAGCCGCACCAGCCATTCGAATACGAAATAGGCAAGGCAGGCCCACAGCAGCGCATCGACCCAGCGCGGCGCCGCCTCATGGGCCGGCGCGACCGTCAGCAGCGTCATCATCGCGACACCGGCCGCGACGGCGACATAGGCCGCCGTGGTCATGTTGCGGCCGGCGGTGGCGGAAACGAAGCGCGTCAAGGCCGGAAGGACGAGCCGCTTGGACATCGGAACGGAGCTTGCCTGTCGATGAACTGCTGGAATTGAGGCCCTGCGAACGGCGGAGCCGATGTCACAACGTGCCTCTCCCGGTTGAGGCCGTCAACGCGCAGGCCATGGCGGGATGCTCGCGGCGAAAGACCCATCAGTTGGACGAAAGGCCTAACCATGTTGGCCCGATTTTGCGCCCGCGAATGTGAGAAATCGGACAAAACGTCGCTTTTTCCCCGTATATCAGGGATGCTGGTTCGCCGCTGCGACTCCTGTGTGACTAGGCAGGCGATTCGGGCAGGCAAACCAGGGCAGGAATGAAGCGACTAATAAGACGATCTTATTCACTTCTTGAGAATTGGCTGGTTTCCGATGGATACCTCACATCTCGCGCAGCACGCCGGCGCCGCCGGGAGTCTCTTCGCTTCGATTTTCGTGGTCGCCACGCTGTCAATGCGCACCATGATCCCGTTGCGCGTCTTCGCCATCCTGACCAACATCATCCTGATCGCGACCGCGATCCCGACGCACAATTACGCGACGCTGATTCTGCATGCCGTGCTGCTGCCGGTGAACACCTATCGGCTGCACCAGATGCTGCAACTTGTCCGCAACGTGAAAAGATCGGTCAACAGCGACCTGTCGATGGATTGGCTCAGGCCGTTCACGACGGAGCGCAAATGCACCGCGGGGGAAGTCCTGTTCTACAAGGACGAGAAGGCCGACAGCATGTTCTACATTGTCAGCGGCCGCTTCCGCCTGGTCGAATCGGGCATCGAGCTGCCGGTCGGCGCCCTCGTCGGCGAGTTCGGCATGCTGTCGCCGTCGAACACGCGAACCCAGACGCTGGAGTGCGTCGAGACCGGCATGGTGCTGTCGGTGACCTATGACCAGGTCGAGCAGCTTTACGTCCAGAACCCGGCCTTCGGCTTCTACTTTCTGCGACTCGCCAGCGCCCGTCTGTTCCAGAATATCTCGACGCTCGAGCAGCAACTTGCACAGCACACGACCCCACAGGTTGCGGAGCCAAAACCTGCATGAGCCCCGTGACGAGTTCTGGAGGCGCCGCAGTGCCGGATGACGACGGTCTCCTGGCTTCGCTCCGTTACCTCTTTGCCGACATCATCGGCGATGAGGACGAGGGGCCGCCGGTGCTGCCCGACGCCTGCCCGGACCATCTCGGGCCGCCCGTCACCAAGGCCATCGACTTGTTGATCGCCTATCAGGGCACGAGCTACGCCCAGCTCTATATCGACCGGCTCAAGCGCTTCGTCGGCCGCCGCGGCGTCGACGACGCCCTGCTTGCCGAGATCGCCCGCCTGATGGCGGCGCGCATGGCGTATGAGGACGCGATCCGCATCGCGCAGCTCAAGCTCGGCGAAGTCAATGCGGTGGGCGGCCTTGCGGCGCGCTCGGCCGATGACGTCAAGAAGTTTCGCCTTGACGAGTTGATCGACGCCCTGCCGGCGGTGGTCGCCGATCCGGTGCTCGGCGTGCTGGAACAATTCGGCTGGCGGCGTCGCCGGGTCTCGATTCGCTTCAGCGCCAACAACCGCTTCAGCGTTCGCCGGCTCAGGATCGAGGCGGGCCTGAAGCGCTGGCGGCTGTTCTCGGGACGCTATGCCAGGGAGCGCGTCTGGGTCGAGCGCTGGCTGCACATGATCGACCGCAGCCTGACCAAGCAGCCGGGCGCCGCCCCGGCGGTCGTGCAGACCGCGACCATGATCCAGGGTTACGGCGATCCCTACCGCCAGGGCATCGCGGACTGGCACGTGATCATCGACGGGCTCGCCAAGCCGACCTTCGACGGCGTGCTCGTGCTTCCCGATCTTGCCGGCGCCATTGCGGAAGCGCGCGCCGCCACCATGCCCGATCCGCGGCAGGCAGCGCTGAAGCGCAAGATCGCGGAGATCCGCGCCCGGGCACCGGCGGTTGGCTCGCATTGAACGGGATTTTCAGTGCTGGACCCGTCATCCCCGCGCAAAGGCGAAGCCTTTGTCGCTGGAGGTGCGAGCCTTGCGGCGCAATTGCGCCGCTGGGCGAGCCTCGAAGGATGCACGGCCACAGACAGGCCCTCGCCCTTCGAGACGGCCGCCTTGCGGCCTCCTCAAGGTGACGGTGATAGCTCCCGCGTCATTGCGCGCGAAGCGAAGCAACCCATAGCGCCGCAAGCGGAGAACACCTACCGCTTGATGTGCGGCGGCTCGTCGTAGCCGCGGCGGCTGGAATAGAACAACAGGCCCATCAGGCCGATGCAAACAGCAGCCAGAACCGCAATGCCGATCGTGAACACCACGATGCCGTAGGTCGGCACCGGGACGTCCACAGTCAGGCCTTCATAGGCGTAGGCGCCGACGGCGGCCAAAAAGGCCAGCAGGCCGATGCTGATCGCAATGCGCATGCGTAGCTGCCTCTGCTGAGGGCCGAGGGCAACAGGGCAGTTGCGCCGGTTATCCCGCCGCGGCGGTGGCCTTGGCCAGCGCCTGCTGTCCGGCTTCGGTCAGCTCGGAGAGCGTCGTCCTGCCGCTCTTGGCGCATTTGATGATGTATCTGGCAACGCGGCGGCGGGTGTCATGTTCCTCGCCGTGAGCTGCGTCTGCGCAAACGCGATCGAGCGCAGCGTTCATGGCGAAGAGCGTGCGTGAGTCAAACCGTTCCTCGATCATCGCAGCTCTCCTTTGCGACTCGCGGCTACTTGCGGAACGTCAGCCATTCGCTGACTTCCATCACAGTCTCGGTCTGTCTGGCCTTCTTCATCAGCATTTCGCGTTCCCGTCCCGGCGGCAGCTTGCGCGCCGCAATGCGCGAATCTTCGGCGAATTTCTGCAAGCGGTTTTCGAACGATCCGGGAGGCCGCGACCTGTTGCGCTTCTTCTTGATCATGCCGTCTCCGAGCTGGAACAGCAATACTAGGCTTGTTCCCCGGACGCCGTCGTTAACCCATGACATCGGTCGAATTGAAAAACCGCGCGCCCCGAAATCGCGACCCAAGATCGCGACCTGGGATCGCGAAGATCGCAGGAACGATCTTCGGCGCTCTGCGTAACACCCGTGCGTTCGCTGCTTTGCTCCCCGAAAGGCGGTGGACCACTCCGGTGACGGGCCTCGGCGAATTTGATCGCCGGGGCCCTCATGTCTTCCAGCAAGGCAGCCAAGGAAACAAGAAGGACATAAGCAATGGCACATTCCAATCAGGGCATCGTGAAAGACAACAAGGGGCAGGAGCAGCCGGCCGACAAGCAGCGCGCGCAGGCCGCGCATAAGACCGACCCGCGAAAGTCGAATGCGCGCGAAGCGACGCGTGATCCGAAATTGAACGATGCCGACAAGACGCCGGGATCCGGCATGACATCGGACGACCGCGGCGATCCTCCAACGGGCTGAACGTCGTTCCGCTCTGCAGCAATCGCGGCAATGCGGCAGGAACGATGACCCGGGTCGACCGTTGGCGTCGAAGGATCAATGGAGAATTGACATGGCGATGGACGAGAAGGAGGTCGGAAACCTGATCGGCAGCGACAAGGTCGAGGGCACCGCGGTCTATGGCTCCGACGAGCGCAAGATCGGCTCGATCGAACGGGTGATGATCGACAAGAAGAGCGGGCGGGTGTCTTACGCCGTGCTTGGTTTCGGCGGCATTCTCGGTCTCGGCAACGACCATTATCCGCTGCCCTGGCAGTCGCTCAAATACGACACGAGGCTGGGCGGCTATGTCACCGGCGTCACCGAGAGCCAGCTGCGCGGCGCGCCGAAATACGGCAGCGAGCGCGAGTGGAATTGGTCCGATATCGGCACCACGCGCGCGGTGAACGACTACTACGGCGTGCCGTTCGTCTGAACGTCCCTTAGACGTCCCCTTGAGCGGGGGACCCGTATTTCACCGGTGGTACCCACCGGGAGCCGAGGTGTGTGTGATGCTCGGGGATGTAACCGTCGCATCCTTGGGACGTCTGTACACTAGTGAACATACGTCAATAGCTGTGCAAGGTAACATACGTAATTGAAGTCGGTCCTGCAGTTGCCCGATTAAACATGCGGGAGACCAATCGTTGGCGTCGCTAGTCCGGAAATTGGAGCAGTTTGCACGGCTTTCGCCGGTAGACCAGGTCCTTCTCAATCGCGCGTCTACCGAGCGCGTCCGCCATTTTGGTCCGCGGGTCGACATCGTCCGCGAGGGCGAGAAGCCGAAGGACGTCCATCTGATCCTGTCCGGCTGGGCCTATCGCTACAAGCAGCTCGAGGACGGCCGGCGTCAGATCGTGGCTTTCTTCCTGCCCGGCGACATTTGCGATGTGAACGTCTTCATCCTGCGCGAGATGGACCATTCGATCGGTACCGTCACGGCTGTGTCGATCGCCGACCTCTCCCGCGAATTCTTCGACAAGGTCGCAGCCGGACATCCGCGCATCGTGACCGCGTTCTGGTGGGAAACCCTGGTCAACGCGGCGATCCAGCGCGAATGGACCATGAGCCTCGGCCAGCGAACGGCGCTGGAGCGGATGGCCCATCTGCTGTGCGAGATCTGGCTCCGGCTGCGTGCCGCAGGCCTGACCCAGGGCGACAGCTGTGATTTCCCGCTGACCCAGGGCGATCTCGCCGATGCCACCGGGCTCTCCAAGGTTCACGTCAACCGAACGCTGCAGGAATTGCGCGCCGGCGGCCTGATCGTGCTCAAGGGAAAGACCCTGGTCGTCCCCAATCTCGAGCGGCTGATGCAGGCCGGCCTGTTCAACCCGAACTACCTGCATATGGATCACGAGGGCGCCGCTGCGACGCCGACGGACGCGGCGGTCGGGTAGTAGCCCGCTCCGCTGCGTGTCGCGAGAGCGCGGATGTATGGTTCACCGGCCGTTCAATATAGGCGGTGTCGTCCTGGCGAAAGCCAGGACGACAGTGGTGCATGTGGCGCGACCGCAGGGACGACAGTTGTATTTGTGGCGTGACCAACGGCTTGGTTTCACCCATTCGCCGCCTTCACCACCACGAGGTTCTCATCCGGCGTCGCCGGGTGGCGCTTGAGGTGATCGCGGCGCAGTGCGATCTCGTCGCGGACCAATTCGTAGCCGAGCTTGAACGTGTCCATTCCGTCGCCGGAAACGGTGCCGTCGCGCAGGCCGGTCACCGCGCCGCGCAGGATCGCCTCGAGCTCGTCCTGCAATTCGTCGAGATGCTCGGCGCAAGTGGCGTGCTCGACGCGCTCGCCGATGTCGAGGATCCTGCCCGCCAGCTCGCTGGCCTTCTCCGGTGCGACGCGGGTGATCTTGGTGTAGATCGCGGCGAAGATCGAGCCGATGATGCTGAGCGCGGCGGCGCCGAGATACATCACGTCGCTGTAGCGATCCATGAACGACTTGGTATCGTCGTTGATGTATTCGGCGGCGCCCTGATGGGCGACGATGAAGGCGTCCTTGTCGGTCGCCGCCGGCTCGATCTTGGAGGCGAAGCGGTCGTCGAGCGCGAGTTCCGACTTGTTCTCATAGATGATGCGCGCGAGCTCGGCGGCTGTCGTCGTGGACATCGAGGATTGCGCGACCAGCAGCCATTCCAGCCCGATGGTGTCGACCTCGTCATCGGGGATCGCCGGCGAGGACGACAGCATGCCGGTCGAGACCGTCTCCTCCGAAATCGCCGGGTATTTGCGCGCCAGCGCCTTGGCCGCGTCGATTGAATTCAGCGTGAAGCCGCCGGCGCGCTTGGCATATTGCTCGTAGGTCTTGTCCTTCACGATCTTCGAGGCATGCTCGATCGCGATCACGGCGGCAAAGCCGGAGGCGAACAGCTTGTCGAAAGGTGTGTTCGGCGGCGCCTGCTGTACCCGCTGCGCCGCGTCGGGGCTGTCGGCAATCTCGAGCGCGCTGCGGACGAAATTGACGCTGTTCTCGCCGTCGCCGACGACCGCGATCCGCTTCTTCTTGAGCTCGCTCAGCGATTTGATCTTCTTGCCGCCGGGGCTGAGCACCAGCACCACGTCATGCTCGAGGATCGCAATGGCGCGGGCACGCGGCGGCACCCTTGCATCGGTGCGCAGGATGGCAAGCGAGGCGTCGCGGCGATCGAATTGCGCCAGCGCCTTGGCGTTGTCGGGGTTCGGCGCGATCTTCAGCCGCAGCCGTGACGAATTGTTCTTCAGCACGGTGGCGAGCTTGGCGGCGAATTTCGCCTCCGGGCCCTTGGCATCGCCGACCGCGAACACCAGCGTTTCGGAATTGCGCAGCCAGAGGCGGCCGCCGATCACGGTGACCGCGCTCAGCAGCAGCGTCAGCAGGGTGAAGATGATGATCTGCGCGCGGTTGGTCTTGACGACCGGTTTGGCGACCGGTGGGCGCGGCGGCATCGGCGCAGGCGAGGGGGCTTCGGCACTCATGGCTGATTACCTGGCTCGTCACCCGTCCGGGACGGCCCGTTGCCGTAACCCGATCGGCGCGGCGCTGCCCGGTGAATCCGTAAATGGCTATAAAAGAAAGAAAATTTCCTATGTTGCCGACGATATACCTCCCCGGGGGGAATGCAAACCGGCTGCCGGCCGTAACCTTAATCTCGGCCGGCCTGCGCCGCGATGCCACATGACCATTGCCACTATCGACCGTCGGACCGAGATGTGATTTTCGAGGAGGCGCAGGTGCATTCCGCCGTCGGAGATGTCATAAATGAGACACGCTTCGGTCTGCGCAATTGTGCTGACGGCCTGACCCGGATTTCTTGCAATCACATTCATCGAAGTAAAAGGGCGTCAGCTTGTTGTTTCCTTCCATGTCATCGTCGGTGTCGGTTGGTGCCCTGGTGGGATGGATGTTGCTTCTCACCGCAAAGCACATCATCGCCGACTTCATGCTGCAGAACGCCTGGATGGCGATCGGCAAGGATCAGAAGACCGGCTGGGCGCTGCCGCTGCTGGCGCACTGCCTGGTCCATCTCGCGGTTGCCCTGGCGCTGATCCTGGTGGTGGCGCCGCGGTTCTGGTACGTCGCCTTCATCGACTTCGTGATCCACATCATCGTCGATCGGGCCAAGGGCATCTGCGCCTCGCATTTCGGCGTGACGCTGGAATCCGGCCATCCCTGGTTCTGGACCCTGATCGGGGTCGACCAGGCGCTGCACCACCTCACCGGCTTCGCGCTGTCGATCTATATGGCCGCGAACTGAGCGGGTTTCGCGCGCCTTTCCTCACATCCTGGGACCAGGAATCCAGATGCCCGCGACGCGGGCGGATGTGATTCGCGCGCAACGGGCAAGGCCCTCCGGAAGCGACCGGAAGCCGTGGTTAACCTTTCGTTAGAGGATTACGCGGCATCTTCCCGATCGAGGGGGATTTGCAAATGTTTTCAAGCCGCGACGCCTTCGAGAACGATGCCTGCCCGGTTGCCGACGATCTGCTCGGCCAGATGTACCGCGCCAATCCGAACGGGCTCTCGTTGCTGGTTGCCAATGTCGCGCCCGACGTCAGGGCGAGGCTCGCGCTGTTCTGCTATCGCCGCAGCCATCTGCACGCGCTCGCGGTGGCGATTGCTTCGAGCTGCAGCGAGTGGGAGCTGGCGAATTCGGGTGGCCGTGTCGGCTCGACGCTCTACGCGCTGTCGCGCGAGCCGGCCCGCGCCGCGACCGTTTCGCATGGTGGCCGCAAGCCGATCACGCTGTCGACCAAGCCGCTGACGACCTTCGCGCCGATCGTCGATGACGAGCTCGACGACGAGGACGTCAGCGACAGGGTCACGGCGTAACGTCTGGTCAGATCGGCTGCGCGCTCGCGATGAGCGGCAGCCCGTGCCGGCGCCGCGCCATCGCGCATTCCGCGTCGCCCGGCTGGCAGGTCCGGCATACCTCCGGCCGCACCGCATAGACTTCGCAGCGCGTTGCTTCTCCGACCCGGCCCGCTAGCGCCGAGCAGCGATCGCCCTCGCAGCGCATGCCTGATTGTCGCGCGTTGACGAATTGCGGTGGGATCAGATCGAGCTGCGCGTCGTCCTCGATGGTGAAGCGCGGCCAGTTCTCCGAATAGCTGCAGCAGGCGCCGCAGGACTGGCAGGGGTTTGCGTCGGCTGCGTCGGTCGCGTTGTCAGCCATCAGGTGTCCCTCGGCGCTTCCCAGACCAGGCTGCGGCGCCAGCGCGCCCTGAGCAGGTCGCGCCGCTCCGGATATTTCTCGTCGTGATAGACCGCCGTGACCACGCGGTCGGTGCGGAAGCTGCGGAAATCCTTGCGCAGCTCGCACCAGGCGGCGAGCAGCCGCACCGCCTCGTGATAGCCGACCGCGATCGGCCAGATCGTGCGCTCGCTATCGCGGCCATGCTCGTCGCGATAGTTCAGCGTGATCTTCTTGCCCTCATGGATCTGGCTGCGGGTCCTGACCATGTCGATGCGGTCGGGCTCCCGGTTCCAGGCCGAGCGGGCCCGGCTCGCCGGCTCAAGCACGAACGGCCGCAGCCGGTCGGGCACGGTCTCGGCGATCTTGGCCATCAGGTCCTCGGCCGCGCGCGCCAGCGCCGGATCGGCGTGGCCGACCACCCATTGCGCGCCGAGCACGCAGGCCTCGATCTCGTCGGGTGTCAGCATCAAGGGCGGCAGGTCGAATCCCTTCTCCAGGATGTAGCCCATGCCGGCCTCGCCGCGGATCGGCACCCGCTGCTCGATAAGGCTGGCGATGTCGCGATAGATCGTCCGCTTCGATGTCTCGAGCTCGGCTGCGATTGCATCGGCAGTCAAAGGCTTACGGGTGCGTCGGAGCACCTGGATGATCTGAAACAGCCGGTCGGCGCGTCTCATGGCAACTCTCTCGATCGCTCTCTTGGCACGTGTCTGGTCGAGTGTCTCGGTAGCTGTTTCGGCAGCCGTCTTGACGAGTGTCTTGACGGGTCTCGTCTCTCTCGGTGCGCAGGCTTTTCTGGGCCCCGGCCGGCTACTGCTGACAGCATGTTGGCAGCAGGTGGGGGCTATATCAGGACAACACCTCAAGTGAAGGGAATTTGTCCATGACGAATCTTGACGAACTCGGTTTCCGGCAGGCGCAAGGCTTTGCGCTGGAACAGCTGGTCACGGTCTACTCCACTTCCGGCGACCTGCGCTGGGCCCTGGTCGCGCTGATCGCACAGTCGATCAGCACGGTCTGGTCCTACGGGCGGGCACGGCTGGTCAAGCGCGTTCGCGAGGCGGTTCGCCGCCTCGCACCCGTCGGCCCGTTCGACAGTGAATGCCACTACTGCTGACACCATGCTGGCAGCAGGGGACGGCTAGCTTCAATTCACGACCACAGGCGATCGGGAGCTTCATATGATTACGCTTTTTGGCTTTGGCACGGGCTTCGGCTTGCCGGAAATCAGCCCCTTCGTGACCAAAACCGAGGTCCAGCTCAAGATGGCCGGGCTCGACTATCGCAAGGAGAAGGCGATGCCGCCGGCCTCTCCCAAGGGCCAGCTGCCGTTCATCGCCGACGATGGCGAGACGATCGCCGATTCGACCTTCATCCGCGCCCATATCGAGGGCAAATACGGCTTCGATTTCGACGCGCCGCTCAGCCTGCAGGCGCGCGCCCAGGCTTGGGCCTTCGAGCGCATGATCGAACATCACGTCTACTGGGCGCTGGTCGGCGCGCGATGGGTCGACGATACCAATTTCGCCAAGGGGCCCGCGCATTTCTTCGACGGCGCGCCCGACCATATGCGCGACAAGATGCGCGAGGACGCCCAGTTCCGCGTTGCCGAGAACTATCTGCTGAGCGGGCTTGGCCGCCACGGACCTGACGAAGACGTCGATCTCGCGATCCGCTCGCTGTTCGCGCTGGCGGTCCAGCTCGGCGACAAGCCGTATCTGATGGGTGATGCGCCGTGCGGCACCGATGCCACCGCGTTCGGCGCGCTGGCGGGAATCCTCACCCCGTTCTTCGATTCGCCGCTGCGCGAGCGCACCGAGAAGTTCGACAATCTCACCGCCTATGTCGGCCGGATGATGCGGCAATATTATCCGGAATTCGCCTGGGCGCCGCTGCAGCAGCAGGCGGCCTAAAGCGCGATCGCGCTTTAGGTTTAGTTCGGGGCATGATCCTTCCGGAAAACCGCTTCGCACTTTTCCGAATCATGCCTGGGCCGGCGCGGCAGGAGCGGGCTGGCCCTTCAATGCGGCGAGCTCCGCCTCGAGCTCGGCGATGCGCTGGTCGCGCGAGGCCAGCGCCGCCGCCACATCGGCCGCGTCGAACTTCTGCGGAATGTGCTGCGGGCAGTTGGTGTCCCACGCCGCGACCTTGAACAGGATCACCTGCTCGGGCCGCGCCCGGTAACCCTGCGGCATCAGCGCGCGCGTCAACGCCGGATCGTCCTCCACCACATTCGCCTCACCCCACAGCTTGACGCGGCGGCGGTGCGCATAATCCATCACGAAGATATACGCTTTCGCATTCTCCGACAGATTGCCCTGCGTGATGAACTGGCGGTTGCCGCTGTAATCGGCGAACGCGATGGTGTGCTTGTCGAGCACCTTGATAAAGCCCTTCGGCCCCCCGCGATGCTGGATGTAGGGCTGGCCGTCGGCCGATGCGGTCGCGAGATAGAAGCTGTTCACCTCGCTGAGGAAGCCGACGAGGTTCTCGTCGATCTCGCTGCGCCAGCCGCCATGCGCCTCGACCTCGGCGTAGGTGGCGCGCGAGCCCTTGCGGGTCTGGATCGCCTTCACCGCCGGACTGAATGCGACGTCGCTCGGATAGCTGTGACCATCTGACATCGGTGCCTCCCGTGACGGGCGCCTTAAGCGGTTGTCCTCACTGCTTAAGATGGACATTCCTAGATCGTAAGCAATCTTGTGCATTGACACTTCACTGTTGCCAATTATGCAATAGTGCCATGGACCGGATCGACGCCATGCAGGCCTTCGTCGCGGTGGCGGACCTCGAGGGGTTTGCCCCCGCCGCCCGCAAGCTCGGCCTGTCGCCGTCCGCCATCACGCGGCTGATCGCGGCGCTGGAGGAGCGGCTCGGCGCGCGGCTGCTGCAGCGGACCACGCGGCAGGTGACGCTGACCGACGCCGGCTCGCGCTATCTGGAGCGGGCGCGCCGGATCCTCGCCGATGTCGAGGAGGCCGAGGACGCGGTCGAGAACGAGCGCACCCGCCCCGAGGGGCGGCTGGTGATCTCGGCACCGTTCGGCTTCGGGCGGCTCCATGTCAGCCCGGTGGTGAGCGCCTATCTGAAGCGCTATCCCGGCGTCGGCGTCGATCTGCGGCTGTCCGATCGCAGGATCAATCTGGTCGAGGACGGCGTCGACCTCGCGGTCAGGCTTGGGCACCTGCCGGATTCGACGCTGGTGGCGCGGCATGTCGGCCGGATGCGCCGCATCGTGGTGGCGTCGGCCGGCTATCTCAAGCGTCGCGGCGAGCCGAAGCGACCGGCGGACCTCACCGCCCACGACACTATCCAGTTCGGCGCCATGACCGCGACGCCGGATTGGCGTTTCATGGAGGATGGCCGCGAAGTCCGCATCACCCCTACGCCGCGCTTCACCAGCAACAGCTCGGACGCCGCCATCCAGTACGCCGAGCAGGACGGCGGACTGACCCGGGTGATGGCCTATCAGGCCGCCGAATCGCTGAAGGCGCGGCGGCTCCAGATCGTGCTCGCCGAGTTCGAGCAGCCGGCGGTGCCGATCCACGTCGTCTATCCGACGACGCGGCTGTTGTCGGCCAAGGTGCGGACCTTCATCGATCTCGTGACCGAGATCACCGACTGGTATTTCGACTAGCTCACCGGCGGCTTCTTCGGCACCACGCGGAAGGTGCCGCTGGCGCGCGCGATGGTCACGCCGTCGGCCTTGATCAGGCTCTGCGCGAAGCAGATCGTGCTGCCGGTCTTGATCACGTCGCTCTCGATCGCGAGCCATTGCCCGACATTGGCGGAGCCGACGAAATCGACCGCGAGCGAGATCGTGACGAACGAGGTGGTCCAGCCGGTCGCCTGGCCGCAGCTATAGCCCATCGCGTTGTCGGCAAGGGCTGCGATCAGACCGCCATGGATCAGGCCGCGGCCGTTGGTATGCGGCCTCGCCAGCCGCAGGCCGATGATGACGGCACGCTCGGTCTTCTTTTGGTAGAGCGGCTCCCAGGGCTCGGTGAGCGGGCTCTTGCGGAACAGCGGCTCGAAGCCTTGAGGGACATCTTGGGGATTGTCGGGCACGACTTGCGTATCGGTGGTCATCTGAAGCTCGCATATGACGTTGCGTTGATGCCATTGAACGCGATGTCGATGACGGTTTCACCGCCTACAAAGTTTTAAACGGGATTTGCACGGCTGTTTGAAGCTCGCTCGCGCCGGGTGCGGGATACAATATCAGCATCGCGGCCGCTTCCCAACCGTGACGCAGTTCACGCGCATCCGGCCGCAGTTTGTGACATGCTCCGCGCCGCGTCCATGGCATGAGGAGAGATCATGTCGGCCGAGACCCGCCTGACCTATCTTCGCATCGCGCTCGTCGTGGTCGGTGTGATCGCGATTTTCGCTGTCTATCCGCTGTTCCAGCTCTGGCCGTCCGGTTGGTCCTGGGGGCACGGCCATTCGCATTACCCGATGATGATCGTCGGCATCTACGCCACGCTCGGGGTATTCCTGCTGCTCGCCGCGCGCGATCCGCTGCAGCACCGCAGCCTGATCTGGTTCACGGTGTGGTCGAGCGTCGTGCATGGCGGCATCATGGCCGTGCAGGCGGTCAGTGACGAGGCCGAGCGCGGTCACCTGCTGGGCGACGTCCCGGCGCTGTTGCTGATCGCGCTGGTGCTGGCCTGGCTGATGCCGAAGCCGGCCGTGGCGGCCGCCTAAGCCCAGGCATCACGTCCCGTTATCTCGAAGGATCGACGGCCACCGGCCGTGCCGTGCATCTTTCGAGGCTCGCTGCGCCAGCACCTCCAGCGACAACGGCAAAGCTTTTGCGCCGGGATGACGAAGCCGGCAGTCGGTGATCAGAACGGCAGTCCCACATAATTCTCCGACAGCGAGGTCGAGGCCGCCTTCGAGCTGACGAGGTAATCGAGCTCGGCGATCTGGATGCGCGCGGCGAATTCGCCCTCGTCGGGGAATTTGTGCAGCATCGAGGTCATCCACCAGGAGAAGCGCACCGCCTTCCAGACCCGCGCCAGCGCTTTCGCCGAATAGCCATCGATGCCGGCGGAGGATTTCTCGTCGTAATATTCGCGCAGCGCCTGCGACAGATAATGCACGTCGCTGGCGGCAAGGTTGAGGCCCTTGGCGCCGGTCGGCGGCACGATGTGCGAGGCGTCGCCGGCCAGGAACATGCGGCCGAACCGCATCGGCTCGGCGACGAAGCTGCGCAGCGGCGCGATGCTCTTTTCGATCGAGGGGCCGGTGACGATCTCGTCGGCGGCCTTCTGGTCGAGCCGCCGCTTCAACTCGTCCCAGAACCGATCGTCCGACCATTGGTCGACGTGATCGTCGAGCGGGCACTGCACGTAATAGCGGCTGCGGTGGGTCGAGCGCATCGTGCACAGCGCAAAGCCGCGCGCATGGTTGTTGTAGATCAGTTCCGGCGAGACCGGCGGCGTCTCCGAGAGGATGCCGAGCCAGCCGAACGGATACACCCGCTCGTAGCTGGTGATCGCCGACGCCGGTACGCTGGCGCGGCTGATGCCGTGGAAGCCGTCGCAGCCGGCGATGAAGTCGCAGGCGATCTCGTGGGTGACGCCGTCCTTGATGTAGCTGACGCGCGGATGATCGGTGTCGAAATCAAGCGGCTTGACGTTGGCCGCTGAATAGATCGAGGTCAGGCCGGCAGCCTTACGGGCATTCATCAGATCGAGCGTGACCTCGGTCTGGCCGTAGATGGTCACGGTCTTGCCGGTCGAGCCATGCAGGTCGATGCGGTGCCGCGCGCCGCCGAACGCCAGTTCGAGACCGTGATGGACGAGGCCCTCCTGGTGCAGCCGGGCAGCGGCGTCGACGCTCTCGAGCAGCGACACGGTGCCTTCCTCGAGCAGCCCGGCGCGAATCCGTCCCAGCACATAGTCCGGGGTCTGCCGCTCAAGAATGATGTTGTCTACGCCGAAAGCATGAAGTAGTTGCCCAAGCAACAGTCCGGCCGGACCTGCACCAATGATTGCTACTTTTGTCCGCAATACCTTGTCCTCCCGATCGGATAGGCTTTTAGCTGGTGCCCGCGCCGGGGCGAGCGCCGTCAACTTGCCAAGGCAACTATATCATATAACGGTTTTGGCAAGGTGGATTTGCGCGGGACGCGCATTCGCCGCAGCGCAAGATGCGGCGGCGCGGGACCGGGGCGGAGGGTGCGACGAGGCGTCCGCCCGGCGGATTTCGTCTTGAATATCCGTCTGAATTAGATAACATGTTAAGTAATGAGGCCGGGCACCAAGCTCGCCCTGGAGAGGAGGAGACGTGATGAGGAAAACAGTGTTGGCGGTGTTGATGGCCGCCGCCATCGTGCCGGCTGCGCGACCTGCTGTCGCGCAGGACAAGACCGTCAATCTCAAGGTGTCGCTATGGGTGCCGCCGGCGCATCCGCTGGTGCCGGCGACCCAGGCCTGGGCCGCCGACATCGAGAAGGCATCGGGCGGCACCATCAAAGTCACCGTGTTTCCGTCCGAGCAGCTCGGCAAGGCGTTCGACCATTACGACATGGCGCGCGACGGCATCGCCGACGTCACCTATGTCAATCCCGGCTATCAGCCCGGCCGTTTCCCGATCGCGGCCGCGGGCCAGCTTCCGTTCACCTTCTCCGACGGCAAGAAGGGCACGCTGGCGCTGAACGAGTGGTACCACAAATATGCGCCGACCGAGATGAAGGACACCAAGCTGTGCTTCGCCTTCATCCACGATCCGGGTGCGCTGCACGGCAAGAAGAAGATCGTGCTGCCGAGCGACCTCTCCGGCGTCAAGGTGCGGCCCGCGCAGAGCACCATCGGCGAGATGGTGAAGATGTTCGGCGGCACCAATGTGCAGGCCTCCGCGCCGGAATCGCGCGATGCGATCGAGCGCGGCGTGGCCGACGAGATCACCTTCCCCTGGGGCTCGATCTTCCTGTTCGGCATCGACAAGGTGGTGAAGTACCACATGGACGTGCCGCTCTATTCGACGGTGTTCACCTACAACATGAACCTCGCCAAATATAATTCGATGTCGGCTGCCCAGAAGAAGGTGATCGACGACCACTGCACGCCGGAATGGGCCTCCAAGGTCACCGACCCCTGGACCGATTTCGAAGCCAATGGCCGCACCAAGATGAAGGCGCTGGAAGGCCACGAGGTCTATCCGCTGACTTCGGATCAGCTCGCCGAATGGAAGAAGGCGGTCAAGCCGCTGCGCGACAGCTGGGCCGAGGCGGTGAAAAAGGCCGGCGGCGATGCGGCAAAGGTCGATGCCGATCTGCAGGCCACGCTGAAGAAGTTCGAGGCGGGGATTTAAGGCGCTGCCGAGGCAAATGAGGCCGTCATGCCCGGGCTTGTCCCGGGCATCCACGCCTTACTGCTGAACGGTAACGAAGACGTGGATGGCCGGGACAAGCCCGGCCATGACGCGGGGTGGGATCTCGAAGCATGGCTGCCAATTCCGAAGTTTCCCAAGACGGCGTCATCACCGGCCCACCCGAGCCGGCGCGCAAGAATTTCATGGATCGCTTCATCGATTCGATCGAATGGGTCGCGGCCTTCTTCGTCGGCGTCGTCGCGCTCAACACCTTCACCGCGGTGTTCATGCGAAAATTCTTCGCGGTGACGATCCCCGACTACTACAATTTCGGCCAGTTCCTGCTCGGCATCCTGATTTTCTGGGGCATTGCGGCGACGAGCTATCGCGGCACCCACATCACCGTGGATCTGGTCTGGGCCAACGCCTCGCCGCGCTACCAGCGCTGGATCGACATCTTCGCGACGCTGGTGCTGCTGTTCGTGGTGAGCGTGCAGACCTACACGCTGGTCGACAAGGTGATCGACACCAGGAACAGCCATATCGTCACCATGGATCTCGGCGTGCCGGTCTGGCCGTTCTTCCTGGTGTCGTGGATCGGCGACGTCTCCGCGGTGCTGCTGATCGCGATCCGCACCTACCGCCTGATCTTCCATCCGGAAGATATCCATGATGCCAAGATCAAGACCGCGGAGTAGACGGCCATGAGTCTCGACCTCAGTCCCGAGACCGTCGCCGTTATCGGCTTTGTCAGCCTGTTCGTGCTGATGCTGCTCCGTGTCCCCGTCGGCATGGCGATGGGCCTCGTCGGCATCACCGGTTTTGGCTATCTCACCGGCTTCGCGCCGGCGCTCAAGCTGGTCGGCCAGACCACGATGCGCACGGTGACGGATTATTCCTTCGGCGTGATCCCGATGTTCTTGCTGATGGGCGCCTTCGTGTCGGTCTCGGGCATCAGCCGCGAGCTGTTCCGCGCCGCCAACACTTTCGTCGGTCATTGGAAGGGCGGGCTCGGCATTGCGACGATCGCAGCCTGCGGCGGCTTCGCCGCGATCTCGGGCTCGTCGGTCGCGACCGCCGCGACCTTCTCGGCCGTGGCCTATCCCGAGATGCGCCGCTTCGGCTATCCGCAATCATTCGCCGCGGGCGTGATCGCGGTCGGCGGCACGCTCGGAGCGATGCTGCCGCCGTCCACCGTGCTCGCGGTCTACGGCATCATCACCCAGCAGGACATCGGCAAGCTGTTCATCGCGGGCGTGGTGCCGGGCCTGCTCGCGATCCTGATGCACATGATCACGATCGGCATCATCGGCGTGACGCGGCCCGGCTTCCTGCCGGCGGGAAAGAAGGCGTCGTGGCACGAGCGCTTCGTCGCGCTACGTGACGTCTGGTCGCCGCTGCTGCTGTTCCTGTTCGTGATCGGCGGGCTCTATGGCGGCTTCTTTGTCCCGACCGAAGCCGGCGCGGTCGGCGCGGTGGGCGCCTTCATCATCGGTATCCTGCGCGGCAAGCTGACCAGGGAAGGCATCCTGCAATCGCTGCTGCAGGCGACGCGCACCGCCGCCGCCGTGTTCACGGTGCTGATCGGCGCGCTCTGCTTCGGCTATTTCCTCACCATCACCCAGACGCCGCAACACGTCACCGAATTCCTCACCGGGCTCGGCATCGGCCCCTATGGCGTGCTGGCGCTGATCCTCCTGATGTATCTGGTGCTCGGCTGCCTGATGGACGCAATGGCGATGGTGATCCTCACCGTGCCGATCGTGTTTCCGGTGGTGACCGCGCTCGGCTTCGATCCGATCTGGTTCGGCATCATCATCGTCATGACGGTCGAGCTCGGCCTGATTCATCCGCCGGTCGGCATGAACGTGTTCGTGATCAAGAGCGTGATCAAGGACGTCAACATGTCGACGATCTTTGTCGGCGTGCTCCCATTCGTCATCACCGATTTGATCCGGCTGGTGATCCTGATCTTGTTCCCGTTGCTCGCGACCTGGCTGCCGCAGCGCATGATTGGTTAGGCCCATGAATCCCAAGCTTGAGACCAGATACGTCTTCACCATCACCGCCCGGATCGCTGAGGTGACGTCCGCCGGCGACATCGGCACCGGCGTCCGCCGCATCATTCCGATCATCGGCGGCGAGGTGAAGGGCGAGAAGGTCAACGGCAAGGTGCTGGCGTTCGGTGCCGACTTCCAGATCATTCGGCCCAATGAGCTGATCGAGCTGGAGGCGAAATACGCGTTCGAGACCGACGACGGCGCCGTCGTCTATGTCGAGAACAAGGGCATCCGCTTCGGGCCGGTCGAGCTGTTGCAGAAGCTGAAGCGCGGCGAGCCGGTCGACCCGAAGCTGATCTATTTCCGCACCGTGCCGAAATTCGAAACCGGCGCCGAAAACTACCGCTGGCTGATGCAGCACATCTTCGTCGGCTCCGCCGCCCGCCACGCCGACCGCGTCGTGATCGACGTGCATCAGGTGCTTTAGTTTCGCACTCTTGCAGTCTCACCTGCCGGGATCCGCCCCAACATTCGGTGTCGTCCCTGCGAAAGCAGGGACCCATACTCCGCGGCCTGTGTCGTGAACGGGACTCGTCGTTCCGCCGTCCCGCAGCAATAACCGTTTGTGGTTATGGGTCCCTGCTTTCGCAGGGACGACGGGAGGAGGGCGCGCGCGTATCAACTCCATCACCGTCACCCTGAGGAGGCCGCGCAGCGGCCGTCTCCAAGGGTCGACGCCCACCGGCCGTGCGCGCCCATATTGACTCTCCTGCTAATCGTTATAAAACATAACTATTCTGAACGGGAAACAATAACGCCATGGGAAACGCTGCCGGCGGGGGAGACGCCTCGCTGCTCAGGATCGAGACGCGAGGGGCGGTGCTGACGGTCGGGCTGAACCGTCCCGCTAAGCGCAATGCGCTGAACGACGGCATCATCCTGGCGCTGCGGGATTGCTTTTCCGCGATACCGGATGCGGTCGGCGCCGTCGTCATCCATGGTATCGGCGATCATTTCTCGTCCGGCCTCGATCTCTCCGAACTGACCGAGCGCGACGCCACCGAGGGCCTGGTGCATTCCCAGATGTGGCACCGCGTGTTCGACCGCATCCAGTATTGCCGCGTGCCGGTCATTGCCGCGCTGAAGGGCGCGGTGATCGGCGGCGGGCTGGAGCTGGCTTGCGCCGCGCATATCCGGGTCGCCGAGCCGTCGGCCTATTTCGCGCTGCCGGAGGGCCAGCGCGGCATCTTCGTCGGCGGCGGCGGATCGGTGCGGCTGCCGCGCCTGATCGGCGTGCCCAGGATGGCGGACATGATGCTGACGGGGCGGGTCTATTCGGCGACCGAGGGCGCCGCCTACGGCTTCTCGCAATATCTCACCGAGGCCGACGGCGCGCTGCCGAAAGCGCTGGAACTGGCCGAGCGCGTCGCCGCCAATGCGCCGCTGACCAACTTCGCCGTGTTGCAGGCGCTGCCGATGATCGCCGAGGCCAATCCGCAGACCGGCCTGTTGATGGAATCGCTGATGGCGACGGTGGCGCAGAGCGACAAGGAAGCCAAGAAGCGCATCCGCGCGTTTCTTGATCGCAAGACCGCCAAGGTGAAGCCGACATGAGCGCCGCGCCGTCTGGGAACACTGCGAGCGCGCATCCGCTGCGTCCGATCTCGTTCGGCAATCCTGACGTCACCGTCGAGCGCCGCGACGACGGCACCATCTATCTCCGACCGAAGCTCAGCCTCGCTGGTTTTCCGGTTCGCATCACCGATCGGCTGCACCACTGGGCGAAGGCCGAGCCGAACCGCGTGTTCATGGCCGAGCGTGCCGCCGGTGGCGGCTGGCGGCAAATCACCTACGTGCAATTGCTCCAGGCTGTGCGGCGCATCGCCTCCGCCTTGATCGCGCGCGGATTGTCGGCCGAGCGGCCGATCGTGATCCTGTCGGGCAATTCGATCGATCATGCCCTGATGGCGCTCGGCGCGCTCTATGCCGGCGTTCCGTTCTGCCCGGTGTCGCCTGCCTATTCGCTGGTGTCGCGCGACTATGGCAAGCTCAGCTTCGTCATCAAGCTTCTGACGCCCGGCCTCATCTTTGTCGACGATGCCGACAAGTTCGCCGACGCGCTGCGTGCCAATGTCGGATCCGATGTCGAGATCGCCGCAAGCCGTGGCACCGTGCCCGGCCGTGAGGTGACGCGCCTCGCCGGCCTCATCGCGACGCCGGAGGACCCGCGCCTCGATGCAACCCATGCGGCGATCGGTCCGGACACGATCGCGAAATTCCTGCTGACGTCGGGGTCGACCGGCAATCCCAAGGCCGTCATCAACACCCAGCGCATGATCTGCGCCAACCAGGTGATGCTGCGCGAGACGCTGGCGTTCCTCAAGGACGAGCCGCCGGTTATCGTCGACTGGCTGCCGTGGAATCACACCTTCGGCGGCAACCACAATGTCGGGCTGACGCTCTATAACGGCGGCTCGATGTATCTCGATGAGGGCAAGCCGATGCCCGGCGGCATTGAGGAGACGGTGCGTAACCTGCGCGAGATCTCGCCGACGGTATATTTCAACGTGCCCAAGGGCTATGAATCGCTGCTGCCCTATCTGCGCGACGACGCCGGTCTGCGGGCAAAATTCTTCGCCCGGCTGCATGCGATGTTCTTCTCGGGCGCCGCGCTGTCGCCGTTCGTCTGGAACAGCCTCGATGCGCTCGCCGTGCAGGAGAAGGGCTATCGTGTGCCGATGCTGACCGGCCTCGGCGCCACCGAGACCTCGCCGTTCTTCATGTCGGTGCGCCCGGATACCAGCCGCTCCGGCCATGTCGGGCTTCCGGTGTCGGGCAATGATGCGAAGCTCGTTCCGAACAACGGCAAGCTCGAGGTCCGTGCCAAGGGCCCGAACGTGACGCCGGGCTACTGGCGGCAGCCCGAGCTGACCGCCAAGGCGTTCGACGAGGAAGGCTTTTATAAGTTCGGCGACGCGCTGAAGCCCGCCGACGCTGGTGATCTCGATGCCGGGTTCGATTTCGACGGCCGCATCGCCGAGGATTTCAAGCTGGCGAGCGGCACCTGGGTCAGCGTCGGACCCTTGCGGGCGCTCTTCGTCGGCACCTGCGCGCCGCTGGTGCGCGACGTCGTGATCGCGGGGCTCAACCGCGACGAGCTTGCCGCGATCGTGATCCTCGATCTCGACGGCTGCCGCCTGATCAATCCGCAGCTCGCCTCTGGCGACATCGCGGCCGCGGCCAACGATCCGCTGGTGCGGGCGGCTTTCCGCGAGCGCTTCGCGCGCGTGCTGGCCGGCGCCACCGGCTCGTCGAACCGGATCGCGCGCGCGATCCTGCTCGACACGCCGTTGTCGATCGATCGCGGCGAGGTCACCGACAAGGGCTCGATCAACCAGCGCGCGGTGCTGGAGCATCGCACGGACATCATCGAAGCGCTTTATGCGCCGGTGCCGCCGGCATCGGTGATCACACTCGTCTAGTTCTCGAACAGGAGAAAGCCATGCAGTTGAAGGACCATGCCGCCATCGTCACCGGCGGTGCATCGGGATTGGGCGCTGCGACCGCGCGCCGTCTCGCCGCGCAGGGCGCCAAGGTCGCGGTCTGCGATCTCAACGCCAAGCTCGCCGAGAGCGTCGCGGCCGAGATCGGCGGCATTCCCGTGGTCTGCGACGTCGCCGATGCTGCGGCCGCCGAAGCCGCGGTCGCTGCCGCCGCCAAGGCGCACGGCCCGGCGCGCGTGCTGGTGAACTGTGCCGGCATCGGGGTGGCCAAACGCGTGATCGGCCGCGAGGGGCCGATGGCGCTGGCCGACTTCGACAAGGTGATCAACGTCAATCTGATCGGCTCGTTCAACATGCTGCGGCTTGCGACCGCTGACATGGCCAAGCTCGAGCCGCTCGCAACCGGCGAGCGCGGCGTCGTGATCTCGACGGCCTCGGTCGCGGCCTATGACGGCCAGATCGGGCAGGCGGCCTATTCGGCATCGAAGGGCGGCATCGTCGCGATGACGCTGCCGATCGCGCGCGAGCTCGCGCAATTCGGCATCCGCGTGCTGACCATCGCGCCCGGCCTGTTCATGACGCCCTTGCTGGCCGGCCTGCCGCAGGAAGCGCAGGATTCGCTCGCCGCAGCGATCCCGTTTCCGCGCCGGCTCGGCCAGGCCGACGAGTTTGCCTCGCTGGCGCTGCACATGATCGACAACCCCTATCTGAACGGCGAAGTGGTGCGGCTCGATGCCGCGCTCCGGATGGCGCCGCGCTGAAGCATGATCCGGAAGAGCACGAACGCCCTTCCGGATCGCTCATGCTCGATCGAGGATAAACCATGTTCGTCAATCGGCGCGACGTGCAGATCCAGTGGGGCGATTGCGACCCCGCCAACATCGTCTACTACCCGCGCTACTTCGCGATGTTCGACGACTCGACCTCGATCATGTTCGAAGCCGCCGGCTATTCGAAGCAGGACCTCGTCCACAAGTATGGCCTGGTCGGCATACCCATGGTCGACACGCGGGCGAAATTTCATATCCCGTCGACGCATGGCGACTGGATTACCATCGAAAGCCGGATCGAGAGCATCAAGCGCTCGAGCTTCGAGGTGGTGCACCGCGTATTCAAGGGCGAGGCGTTGGCGATCGAGGCGTTCGAGACCCGGGTGCTGGTCGGCCGCCACCCGGACGATCCCGCCAAGCTGAAATCGGCGCCATTTCCGCAGGAGATCATTGACCGCTTCATGAAGGGCTGACTCGCACCCCCTCATGACCTAAAGAAGGGGCTGAATTGGCCCGCAAAACCGGTTTAAACCCAAAAAACTTAACTGCAGGGAGGAATGAATGAGGAAGGCCACTCTCGCCGCGGCGCTCGCAGCAGCCATCGCGCTGCCGGGCGCGCCCGCACTGGCGCAGACCAATGAAATCACCATCGGTATCTCGATCTCGACCACGGGTCCTGCCGCGGCGCTCGGCATTCCCGAGCGCAACGCGCTCGATTTCGTGCCGAAGGAGATCGGCGGCGTACCACTGAAGCTGATCGTGCTCGACGACGGCGGCGATCCGACGGCTGCGACCACCAACGCGCGGCGCTTCGTCACCGAGTCCAAGGCCGATATCATCATGGGCTCCTGCACCACGCCGCCGTCGATCGCGGTGTCGACGGTCGCCAACGAGGCCGGCATCCCGCATTTCGGCCTCGCGCCGTTCCCGATCAACGAGGCGCGCATGAAGTGGTCGGTCGACCTGCCGCAGTCGATTCCGATCATGGGCAAGGTGCTCTACGAGCACATGAAGGCGCACAACATCAAGACCGTCGGCTATATCGGCTATTCGGATTCCTACGGCGATCTCTGGGTCAACGACTTCAAGGCGCAGGCCGTGCCGATGGGCCTGACCATGACCGACGAGGAGCGCTTCGCGCGTCCGGATACCTCGGTCGCCGGCCAGGTGTTGAAGCTCGTCGCCGCCAATCCCGATGCCATCCTGGTCGGTGCTTCCGGCACCGCCGCGGCGCTGCCGCAGACCGCGCTGCGCGAGCGCGGCTACAAGGGTCTGATCTACCAGACCCACGGCGCCGCCAGCATGGACTTCATCCGCATCGCCGGTGCGGCCGCGGAAGGTGTCATCATGTCGGCCGGCCCGATCATGTCGCCGGAAACCCAGCCCGACAGCGCGCTGACCAAGAAGCCCGGCCTCGCGCTGAATACGGCCTATGAAGCCAAGTACGGCGCCAACAGCCGCAGCCAGTTCGCCGGCCACTCCTACGATGCCTTCGAGGTGATGAAGCGCGTCATCCCGGTGGCGCTGAAGACCGCCAAGCCCGGCACGCCGGAATTCCGCGAGGCGATCCGCAAGGCGTTCATCTCCGAGAAGGAGATCGTCGCGACCCAGGGCGTCTACAACTGGACCGAAAAGGATCGCTACGGCCTCGACGACCGTTCGCGTATCCTGCTGACGGTCAAGGACGGCAAATACGTCCCGGCGATGTAAGCCGGTCGCGATCCGTAAGAACGAAGGAGCCGGTCCCGATGCGGGCCGGCTTTTTTCTTACCCTCCCCTGGAGGGGGAGGGTCGCTTCGCATCGCGCGAGCGATGTGAAGCGGGGCGGGGTGAAAGTCTATCGCCGCCGGTGGTGCCTCAATGGCACGGCTTCCGCCTCGCGAGTGCCGTAGAGTTCGACATAAATCCGCTCCAGCACGGCACTGAGGTCAGCCGTGATCTCCGAATTCCAGAAGCGGATGACGCGATATCCCTCGTTCTCCAGCCATTGCTGCCGCTCGCGATCGCGCAGTGCAGTTTCATCGTCGTTGTGGTGTCCACCGTCCAGCTCGACGATGAGTCGCTTGACCGGGCAAAAAGAAGTCGACGACATAGGGACCGATCGGGGCTTGCCTTCGGAAATGCGTTCCTTCCATCGGCAGCTCCTTCAGTGCACGCCACAATATCCGCTCGTGCGGCGTGGTATTCGCGCGCAGCTTCTTCGCAGCCGCTCTTAGGATCGATGCTGAGACCATTTGTGTGCTTCACCCCACCCCGATCGCACCCGCGATGCTGCGCATCGCCGCGCGCGCTCGACCCTCCCCCTCCAGGGGAGGGTGAAGTGGAGCGCAATCTTCGCGCGAATGCAAGTCGATGGACGGCTCTTACCCTCCCCTGGAGGGGGAGGGTCGCTTCGCATCGCGAGTAGCGATGCGAAGCGGGGTGGGGTGACGGTCTATCGCCGTCGGCAGTACCTCAATCACCACTGGCAACCGACGTACAACAAGGGCAATCTAAATCGCGCTCTCGCCTTCGTGCTGGAAGCCGAGATAGCTCGCGGCGACGCCCTTGTTGGCGGCGATGTCCTTGGCGGTACCTGACAGCACGAACTCGCCGAGCTCCATGACATAGGCGCGGTCGGCGATCTGCAATGCGGCCTGGGCGTTCTGCTCGACCAGGAGCACCGAGACGCCGGCTGCGCGGAGCTCGCCGACGATGCGGAAGATGTCGGCGACGATGATCGGGGCGAGGCCGAGGCTCGGCTCGTCCAGCATCAAGAGCTTCGGCGCGCCCATCAGCGCGCGGCCCATCGCCAGCATCTGCTGCTCGCCGCCGGACAGCGTGCCGGCAAGCTGCTTGCGTCGCTCCTTGAGCCTCGGAAACAGCGTGTAGACCCGCTCCAGCGAGGCCGCCGCGACGGCCTTCGCAATCCGGAAGGCGCCGAGCTCGAGATTGTCCTCGACATTCATGGTGCCGAACAATTCGCGATGCTCGGGCACGAGGCTGAGGCCGGTGGCGACGCGGTCCTCGATATCGAGCGGCGCCATGTCGACGCCGGCGAAGCTGGTGCGACCCTTCAGCGGCAGCACGCCCATGATGGCGTTGAGCAAGGTGGTCTTGCCGGCGCCGTTGGCACCGATGATTGTGACGATCTCGTTCTGGGCGACGTCGAGCGAAACGCCGCGCACCGCCTCGACCTTGCCGTAGGAGATGTGGACGTCGGTCACCGATAGCAGAGCACTCATGCGGCGGCTCCGAGATAGGCCTTGATCACGTCGGGATTGCGCTTGATCGCGGCCGGCGTGCCCTCGGCGATCTTGGTGCCGAAATCCAGCACCACGATGCGGTCGGCGAGATCCATCACGAACCCCATGTCGTGCTCGACCAGCAGCACCGACATGCCGCCGTCGCGCAATTGCCGGAGCAGCGCGGCGAGCCGCTGCTTCTCCATGTGGCGCAGGCCGGCGGCCGGCTCATCGAGCAGCAGCAGCATCGGATCGACGCACAGCGCGCGGGCGATCTCGACGATGCGTTGCTGCCCGAGCGACAGCGAGCCCGCGAGCTGGTCGATCTGGTCCGACAGGCCGACGCGCGCGATCTGCCGCGCGGCTTCCGCCAGCAGCCTCGCCTCATCGGCGCGGTCTAGCCGCAGCATGCTGGAGATCGCGCCGGAATTGCCGCGCAGATGCGCGCCGATCGCGACATTCTCCAGCACGGTCATGTCGGGCACCAGCTTGACGTGCTGAAAAGTCCTGGAAACGCCGAGCTTGACGACCTCCTGCGGCGGAGCGTTCGCGACCTCGTTGCCGAGCACGGAGATCTTGCCGCTGGTTGCGGTCAGGACGCCGGTGATCAAATTGAAGGTCGTGCTCTTGCCGGCGCCGTTCGGGCCGATCAGCGCGACGATCTCGCGGGCGTTGACGTCGAACGAGACGTCGTTGACCGCGAGCACGCCGCCGAACTGCTTGCGCGCCTTGTCGATGTGCAGAAGGATCGGAGACGTTCCTGGCGCCCGTTCGCGGTGCTCCAGCTTCGCGGACGTGTCCGGGGTCTTGCGGGTGGGCTTGAACGGCAGCCGCGACATCAGCCAGGGCCAGACACCCTGAGGCGCGAGCTGCAGCAGCAGCACCAGCATGATGCCGAACACGATGGTCTCGAGCTGGCTCTGGCCGCCGAAGATGTAGGGCAGGTAGCTCTGCAGCACCTCCTTGAGGATCACGACGATGCCGGCGCCGAGCACGCCGCCCCAGACGTAGCCGGCGCCGCCGACCACGGCGATGAACAGATACTCGATGCCGGCCTGCGCGCCGAACGGCGTCGGGTTGGCGGCGCGCTGGAAATGCGCATAGAGCCAGCCGGACAGGCCGGCCAGCACCGCGGCATAGATGAACACCAGCAGCTTCGCGCGCGGCGTCTGCACGCCGAACGCTTCCGCCGCAACATGGCCGCGCCGCAAGGCGCGGATCGCGCGCCCGGTGCGGGAGTCCAAGAGGTTCATGGTGAGTAGCGCGGACAGCAGCACCGCGACCCAGATCGCATAGTAGATCGCATCCGGGCTCAGCATCTTGAACGAGCCGATCGACAGCGGCGGAATGCCGGAGATGCCGTCGTTGCGGCCGAGGAATTCGAGCTTGCTGAACAGATAGAACAGCCCGATGCCCCAGGCGATGGTGCCGAGCGGCAGATAATGGCCGGATAGGCGTACCGTGACGATGCCGAGCAGCACGGCGGCGATGCCGCTGACCAAGAGCGAAGCCGGCAGCGTCAGCCAGGGCGAGACGCCGTAGGCGGTGGTCAGCACCGCCGTGGTGTAGGCGCCGAACCCGCAGAACGCGGCCTGGCCGAACGAGGTCAGGCCGCCGACGCCGGTGAGCAGCACGAGGCCCATCGCGACCAGCGCGGCGAGGCCGATATTGTCGAGCAGCACGATCCAGAACGGCGGGATGCCTGGGACAAGCGGAATCACCGCCATCACGAGCGCGAAGATGATGAGGGGAAGGCGCTGCGTCATCGCGCTCAATCCTTCTCTTCTTCGACCTCGGGCGCCGCGAGCGAGCGCAACACGAGCACGGGGAGGATCAGCGTGAACACGATGACTTCCTTGAAATTGCTGGCGTAGAACGACGAGAAGGCCTCGACAATGCCGACCACGATGGCGGCGACCGCGGTCAGGGGATAGCTGACCAGGCCGCCGATGATGGCGGCGATGAAGCCCTTCAGGCCGATCAGGAAACCGGTGTCGTAATAGAGCGTCGTGATCGGCACGATCAGGATGCCGGAGATCGCGCCGATGACGGAGGCGAGCAGGAACGCGATCTGGCCGGACAGCGTGGTGCGGATGCCGACCAGGCGGGCGCCGAGGCGGTTGACCGCGGTGGCGCGCAACGCCTTGCCGGTCTTGGTGTAGCCGAAGAACAGCCACAGGGCGACGATGAAGCCGATCGTCAGGCCGTAGACCGCAAGGCTCTGCCCGGTGAAGCGCAGCGGGCCGGCGGTCACTGCGGCATTCGACAGCGCAGGCGCGCGCAGGCCTTCGGCGCCGAAGAACACCAGGCCGAGGCCCTGCAGCGCCAGATGGCAGCCGACCGAGGCGATCAGCAGCACCAGCACGGAGGTGTGCGCGATCGGCTGGAACGCGATGCGGTAGAGGAACAGCCCGATTGCCGCCACGATCAGGAGCGCGAGCGCGATGTTGACGGCGATCGGCGTGCCGGGACCGACCAGCGCGTAAATCAGACCGAGCAGCGCGACGGGAAAGGCGATGTTGAGCGCGACCGAGCGGATCACCAGCCGCGCATGCAGCGCGTTGCGGGCGAAGAACAGGTCGAGGGCGAAGGCGACGAGGCCCATCGCGACCGCAAGCCGTGCGGTGCCGGGCACCTGGCCGGTCGCCAGCATGGCGTAGCTCAGCGCGCCGTAGGTGACGAATTCGCCCTGCGGGATCAGGATCACCCGCGTGACCGCGAACACCAGCACCAGGGCCAGCCCGAGCAGTGCGTAGATCGCGCCATTGGTGATGCCGTCCTGCAGCAGGAACAGCATGATCGTTGTGTTCAAGGCCGAGCGCTCCCCCTCAAGCGTCGGACCGCCTCGACCGGTCGTGCCGGTCAGGTCGGCCGATATCGGCTGTTGAAAGGCGCCGACATTTGATATAGTCCATAACAATTATTAGATATAATCTCAAGGTCCCCGAGTGTCGTGCGGGATTCTTGTACCGGGATTGCGAGCCTGGAGCGATGACTGTTTCCAAGACCGCCACCGATGCCCTCCGTTCGTCGCGCGCACTGCGCAGGGAACCGGCCGATTCTGCCGGGGACGACAGCATGCTGCAACTGGGCGAACTGTCCGGATTGCTCGGCTATTCGTTGAAGCGCGCGCAGCTCAGGGTATTCGAGGACTTCCTGCGCTGCGTCGCGCCGCTGCAGCTGACGCCGGCGCAGTTTTCGGTGCTGCTTCTGCTCGACAAGAATCCGGGCCGCAACCAGACCGAGATCGCCAACACGCTCGGCATCCTCAGGCCGAATTTCGTTGCGATGCTCGACGCGCTGGAGAGCCGCGACCTTTGCGCGCGGATGCGCTCCACCAACGACCGCCGTTCCCACATCCTCGTCCTGACCGACAAGGGCCGCGCCGTGCTGGCGCGCGCCAAGAAGCTGGTCGCCAACAAGCACGAGGCGCGGCTGATCGAGGTGCTCGGTCCGGCTAACCACGCCGCGCTGCTGGAGATGCTGGCGAAGCTCGCGCAGGAGTTTTGACACTCTCGTCATTCCGGGGCGTCGCGTAGCGACGAACCCGGAATCTCGCGCGACAATCTCTAAAGCGCGATGAGATTAGGTTGAATCGTCATCGCGCCTTAGCTCTTTGTTTGAGCATGATCTTTTCGGAAAACCGCTTCGCACTTTTCCGGATCATGCTTTAGATTCCGGGTTCGCGCTGACGCGCGCCCCGGAATGACGAAGGTGGATCAATCCACCAGGATCACCCGCACATCGTTGACATTCGTCAGCGTCGGCCCGGTCAGCAACAAATCCCCGGTCTGGGCGAAGAACCCCGTCGCATCGTTGTTATCGAGATAGGCCTTCGGATCGAGGCCGATCGATTTCATCTTCGCGAATGTCGTCTGGTCGATCACGGCGCCGGCCGGGTCGGCCGCGCTGCCGGCGCCGCCGTCGGCGCCGTCAGTATCGGCGGCCAGCGCCGAGACGTCGGGCGTATCCTTCAGCAGGCCGGCCAGCGCCAGCGCGTATTCCTGGTTGGGGCCGCCGCGGCCGTTGCCGCGCACCGTCACCGTCAGCTCGCCGCCGGAGACGATCGCAACCCGCTTGCCTTCGCTGCGCGCCTTCAGCGCGAGCCGCGCGTGCTCGGCCGCGATCTCCCGGGCCTCGCCTTCGAGATCGGCGCCGAGCGCGATGGTCTCGTAGCCGGCGTCCCGCGCGACCTTCACCGCGGCGTCGATCGAGGCCTTCGGCTTTGCCAGCAGCTCGAATGTCGCCCGCGCGAAGGCGGCATCGCCGGGCTTGCAGCTTTCGTTCGCGGGATCGTCGAGGGCGCGACGGACCGCGTCGTCGATGGAGAGATCGTATCTGGCGACCAGCGCGCGGGCATCGGCCAGCGTGGTCGGATCCGGCACCGTCGGCCCGGAGGCGATCGCGGAGGGATCGTCATGCGGCACGTCTGATATCGCCAGCGTGACGATCTCGGCGGCGTGCTGGCCGGCGCGCGCCAGCCGTCCGCCCTTGATCCGCGACAGATGCTTGCGCACGGTATTCATCTCGCCGATCGGCGCGCCGGAGCGCAGCAGCGCGCGGTTGACCTGCTGCTTCTGGGCAAAGCTCACGCCGTCGACCGGCGCGATCCAGTTCGCCGAACCGCCGCCGGTCAGCAGCACCAGCAGGAGATCGTCCGGGGTCGCTGTCGCGGCCAGCCGCAGCGTGTCGTCCGCCGCCTTGAGCCCGGCCTCGTCGGGCACCGGGTGGCCGGCTTCGACCACCTTGATGCGGCGGGTCGGCACGCCATGGCCGTGGCGGGTGGTGGCGATGCCGACCAGCCGCGACGGATCGAGCTCGAGCGCGTCGAGATAATGCCGCTCGGCCGCCGCGGCCATCGCCGCGGCGCCCTTGCCTGCGCAGAGACAGATCACCCGTCCCTTCGGCACCGGCCGCAGCCGCGGCGCCAGCACGACATCGGGATGCGCAGCCGCCACCGCGGCATCGAAGATCGAACGCAGGAAAGGACGACGGTCGGTCATGGTTGTGCCTTATGTAACGCGGTCAGTGTCCACCGACTTCGCCGCTGATGACATCGCCGAACAATTGCCAGCGCTCGCCCTTGAACTGCATCAGCTGGAGCTGTTCGATCGGCTGGAAGTCGGCAGGCCCGGTCGACAGCGTCACGCCGGGCAGCAGGCCGCCCTGCGCGAATTGCTTCAGGCTCGCCGCCTGCTTCATCACATTGGCGCGGGTGAGGTCGTCACCGCAGCGGCGCAGCACCTCGACCATCGTGGTCGCCATGTTGTAGCCGGTCATCGCCGAGGCATCGACGCGGTTGGTGTCGGGCATGTATTTGGCGAGCAGTTCGTCGAACGCCTTCATGCCGGCGTCGTCCTTCCATTGCGGATCGCTGGCGTCCTTGGCGTAGGCGGCCGAGATCACGCCCTGCGCATTGTCGAGGCCGGCCGGACGCATCACGGTCGCGGTGGAAGCCGAGACGTTGGAGACGATGGTCACCGGCTTCCAGTTCATCTCGCCGAGCTTCTTGATCGCCTGCGCACCGAATTTCGGCGTGGTGAAGAAGACGATGACGTCGGGATTGGAGGATTTCAGCCGCACCACATGGGAATCGATCGTCGGCTCGGCGACTTCATAGCTCTCCTTGGCGACGACGCGCGCGGGGTCGCTGGCGAAGCCGTCTTCCAGCCCCTTGAGGTAGTCCTTGCCCATGTCGTCGTTCTGGTAGAGCACCGCGACCTTGGTGGCGGGCTTTTCCTTGAGCAGATATTTCGCGTAGATCCGCGACTCGCTCTGATAGCTGGGCAGCCAGCCCATGGTCCAGGGGAAGGCCTTCGGATCGTTCCACTTGGTCGCGCCGGTGGCGACGAACAGCTGCGGCACCTTCTTGGCGTTGAGATATTTCTGGATCGCGGTGTTGGAGGCGGTGCCGAGCGTGCCGAACAGGAACAGCACCTCGTCGCTCTCGACCAGCTTGCGGGCCTGCTCGACGGCCTTCGGCGGCGAGTAGGCGTCGTCGTAGGAGACGAAAGTGATCTTGCGCCCGTTGATGCCGCCGTCGTCGTTGACCTTCTTGAACACCGCGGCCATCGCCTTGCCGACCACGCCATAGGCCGACGCCGGGCCGCTATAGGGCACGATGTTGCCGATCTTGATCTCGGTGTCGCTCGCACCGGTGTCGTATTTCTTCTGCGCCCATGCGGCATTGCCGGTCGCGGCGGCGACGGCGAGGCCGAGCAGGGCGGTTGCGACACGGTGTCGGATCGGCATCGGCATTTCCCGAAATCTCCTTGTTGTTGCCGCCGCGCAAGGGCGTCGGTTTCCTGTCGGGGTTCTTGCCGGTTTACCTAGCGTATTGCCGAGCAAAGTGTAAGCAGGCATTGCCCGGGCCGGCCTGCGAGCAGGCTGTGGCTATAAACTCTGGTTTCCGACGCGTTTTCTTCACGCGAACCGGTACCGGCTTCGTCCGAAAACGCGCCAACAAAAAGCCCCTGCGACGGTATCGCAGGGGGCCTTTCCCGGTCGAGGGGCGGCGGGAAATCAGCCGCCGACGTCGGCGCTGATGACTTCGCCGAACAGTTCCCATTTCTCGCCCTTGAACTTCATCAGCTGCAGCTGACTGATCGGCGCGAAATCGTTCGCCGCGGTGTTGATCTTGACGCCAGGCAGCAGCACCTCGGTGCGGAAGTCCTTCAGGCTTGCGGCCTGCTTCATGATGTTCTCGCGGGTGAGGTTGTCGCCGCACTGCTTCAGCACCTGGACCAGCGTCTGCGCGACGCCGAAGCCGACCACGGTGCCGCCGTCGAGCTTGTCGCCTTCGGGGAAGTCCTTGGCCATGAAGGCGTAGAACTCCTTCATGCCGGGGTCATTGTCCCATTGCTTGTCGGAAGCGTCCTTCAGGTAGGCGGCGGAGATGATGTCCTGCGCGTTCTCGAAGCCGGCCGGCTTGATCACGCTGCCGACCGAGGCCGACACGTTGTTGAGGAAGTGGGTCGGCTTCCAGCCGATCTCGGCGACCTTCTTGATCGCCTGCGCCGCGAATTTCGGCGTTGCGATGTCGATGAAGACGTCGGCGTTGCTCGCCTTCAGCTTGACGATGTTGCTGTCGATGGTCGGCTGGGAGGTCTCGAAGCTTTCTTCTGCAACGATCATGTTGGCGGCCTTCTGGCCAAGCCCGTCCTTCAGGCCCTTCAAGTAGTCCTTGCCGTAATCGTCATTCTGGTAGAGCACCGCGATCTTGGCGTTCGGCATGTTCTTCAGGATGTACTTGGCGTAGATCTGGGTCTCGCTCTGGTAGTTGGGCTGCCAGCCCATGGTCCAGGGAAAGTCCTTCGGGTCGTTCCACTTGGTGGCGCCGGTGGCGACGAACAGCTGCGGCACCTTCTTGGAGTTCATGTATTTCTGGATCGCCGAGTTCGACGGGGTGCCGAGCGAGTTGAAGATCAGCAGCACTTCGTCGCTCTCGACCAGCTTGCGGGCCTGTTCCACGGCCTTCGGCGGCGAGTAGGCGTCATCGTAGGAGATGAAGTTGATCTTGCGGCCATTGATGCCGCCGGCGTCGTTGATCTTCTTGAAATAGGCGGCCTCGGTGCGGCCGATCACGCCATAGGCGGATGCCGGGCCGCTGTAGGGCATGATGTTGCCGATCTTGATCTCGGTATCGCTGGCGCCGGTGTCGTATTTCTTCTGGGCAAGCGCAGCGCTGCCGGATGTCGCGACGAGCGCGAGCGCGGCCCCGAGGACCGCAAGTTTCTTGGTAGCGGACATCTATGTTTCTCTCCCTGTTTGTCAGACGCATGTGTCTCGGCCTCTTGCTTGGAGAGCTCTTTATTTGGCTGCAGTGATTATCATTTTAGGCGGTTCGCCTCAATGAGAAGCCCCTGCGGCAAACGCCGCAGGGGCGGTATCTTTGGTCGACCTTTCCGGCCTAACCGCCGACGTCGGCGCTCAAGACTTCGCCGAAGCGCTCCCAGGTCTCGCCCTTGAAGCGGATCAGTTGCAGTTGCGAGAGCGGCGCGAAGTCGGTCGCCGAGGTGTTGACCTTGACGCCGGGCAGCAGGCCGCCGGGCTCGTAATCGCGAATGCTGGCCGCCTGCTTCATGATGTTCTCGCGGGTCAGATTGTCGCCGCAGGCCTTGAGCACGTGGACCAGGCCCTGCGAGACGATATAGGCGTACATCACGGAGGCATCGGCCCGGTTCGCTTCCGGATAGTACTTATCGAGGAATTCGTTCCAGCCGATCATCGCCTTGTCGGTCTTCCACTGCGCGTCGGTCGGATCCTTGAAATATTGCGACGAGATGATGTCCTGGGCGTTCTCGAAGCCCGCGGGCTTGATCACGCTGCCGATCGATCCGGAGACGTTGTTGAGGAAGTGCAGCGGTTTCCAGCTGAGCTCGGCGTTCTTCTTGATCGCCTGCGCCGCGAATTTCGGCGTGGTGATGTTCATGAAGACGTCGGCGCCCGAGGCCTTCAGCCTCACGATGTGGGAATCGATAGTCGGCTCCGAGACCTCGTAGCTGTCCTCGGCGACGATCATCGAGGCGGCCTTGGCCCCGAGTCCGTCCTTGAATCCCTTCAGATAGTCCTTGCCGTAATCGTCGTTCTGGTAGAGCACCGCGATCTTGGCGTTGGGATTGTTCTTCAGGATGTATTTGGCGTAGATCTGGGTCTCGCTCTGGTAGTTGGGCTGCCAGCCCATGGTCCAGGGAAAGTCCTTCGGGTCGTTCCACTTGGTGGCGCCGGTGGCGACGAACAACTGCGGCACCTTCTTCTGGTTCATGTATTTCTGGATCGCCGAGTTCGGCGGCGTGCCGAGCGAATTGAAGATCAGCAGCACTTCGTCGCTCTCGACCAGCTTGCGGGCCTGCTCCACCGTCTTCGGCGGCGAGTAGGCGTCGTCATAGGAGATGAAGTTGATCTTGCGGCCGTTGATGCCGCCCTGGTCGTTGATCATCTTGAAATAGGCGGTCTCGGTGCGGCCGATCACGCCATAGGCGGATGCGGGGCCGCTATAGGGCATGATGTTGCCGATCTTGATCTCGGTGTCGCTGGCGCCGGTGTCGTATTTCTTCTGGGCAAGCGCAGCGCTGCCGGATGCGGCGACGAGCGCAAGCGCAGCAGCAAATGCCGTCAATTGTCGTATTGCAGACATGCCGTTTCTCTCCCTGATTGCAGATGATGTGTCGCGGCCCCCTGTTTCGAGGGCTCATTATTGGTCGTAAAAACTATCATCTTACCTGGGGTGTCTCAATGAAAAGCCCCTGCGGCATTGCGGCAGGGGCTGCGTCTTTAGTCGACCACCCTCAAGGCGGGCCGCTGCTCAAAAATTCGCCAACGCGTTCGCCTGTGCGCGGCGCCAACCGCAGAGATTGCGGTCGAGTAAAGCGGCGCCGTTGAGTTGAGCGCGCGGCCGAACAGACCGACGTGACGATCAGTTGCTCAGATTGCTCGAAATGATGTCCCCGAACAGCTCCCACCTTTCGCCTTTGAACCGCATCAGGCGCAATTGCTTGATCGGTGCGAAATCGGTGGCCGAGGTGTTGATGCTGATGCCCGGCAGCAGCGTGCCGGGGACGAAATCCTTCAGGCTTGCGGCCTGCTTCATGACATTGGCGCGGGTGAGGTCGTCACCACACATCTCCAGCACCTGCACCATGGTCTGTGCGGCGGCGTAGCCGAACGAGGTGGCGCCGTCGAGCTTGTTGGCGTCGGGATAATTCTTCTTGAGGAAGGCAAGGAATTTCTCCATGCCGGGATCCTTGTCCCACTGCGGATCGGCGCCGTCCTTGAGATAGGATGCCGACAGGATACCCTGCGAATTCTCGAAGCCCGCCGGCTGCATCACGCCGCCGACCGAGGCCGAGACATTGGCGACGATCTGCAACGGCGTCCACGCGATCTCGGCGGCCTTCTTGATCGCCTGTGCCGCGAATTTCGGCGTCGTGATGCTGACGAATGTGTCGGCACCGGTGGCCTTCAGCTTGACGATGTGGCTGTCGATCGTGGGCTCGGATGTCTCGTAGGCCTCCTCGGCGACGATCATCGATGCCTTGTCGCCGAAGGCGTCCTTCAAGCCCTTGAGGTAGTCCTTGCCGAAATCGTCGTTCTGGTAGAGCACGGCGACCTTGGCGTCGGGCTTGTGCTTCATGATGTATTTTGCGTAGACCCGCGCCTCGTCCTGGTAGGACGGCTGCCAGCCCATGGTCCACGGATAATCTTTCGGGTCGTTCCACTTCGAGGCGCCGGAGGCGATGAACAGCTGCGGCACCTGCTTCTCGTTCATGTATTTCCGGATCGCCGCATTGGTCGCGGTCCCGACCGAGCCGAACAGCAGCAGAACTTCGTCGTTCTCGACCAGCTTGCGCGCCTGCTCCACCGTCTTGGGCGGCGAGTAGCCGTCATCGTAGGAGATGAACTTGATCTTGCGGCCGTGGATGCCGCCGGCATCGTTGATCATCCTGAAGTAGGCGGCCTCGGTCCTGCCGATCGTGCCGTAGGCCGAGGCGGGGCCGCTGTAGGGCATGATGTTGCCGATCTTGATCTCGGTGTCGCTGGCCCCGGTGTCGTATTTCTTCTGCGCCAGCGCGACATTGCAGCTCGTCAAGATCAGAGCGAATGCGGACAACAGCGCCGTCAGGGACGGGCGTACGGCAGTCATGGTTTCCCCACCTCAGGCTCTTGGTTTTGGGTATTCAATACCATCGGCGCAGCGCGTCAACAAAAAGCCCCCGCGACGTTGGTCGCGGAGGCGTTGTTTTGTTTCTGCAGTGCAACGTTACTCGGAGGGGACGTCGCCGGAAATGATGTCGCCGAACAGTTCCCATTTCTGACCCTTGAAGCGCTGCATCTGCAGCTGGGCGATCGGGGCGAAGTCGGTGGCCGAGGTGTTGATCTTGACGCCGGGCAGCAGGGTGTCGGGCGTAAAGTCCTTCAGGCTCGCCGCCTGCTTCATGACGTTGGCGCGGGTGAGATCGTCGCCGCACATTTCGAGCACCTTGGCGAGCGTCTGTGCGGCGCCATAGCCGTACACATAGCCGCCGTCGGTCTTGTCGGCGCCCGGCATGTACTTGTCGAGAAACTCGGCCCACTTCTTCATGCCGGGGTCGTTGTTCCACTGTGTGTCGGCGCCGTCCTTGGCGTAGGCGGCCGACAACACGCCCTGCGCGTTGTCGAAGCCGGCCGGCTGCATCACGCTGCCGACCGAGGCCGACACGTTGGTGATGATCTGCAGCGGCTTCCAGCCGAGCTCGGCGGTCTTCTTGATGGTCTGCGCGCCGAACTTCGGCGTGGTGTAGATCAGCAGCACGTCGGGATTGGCGGCCTTGATCTTGACGATGTGGCCGTCGATCGACGGCTCCGAAATCTCATAGCTCTCCTCCATGATGATGCTGGAGGCCGCCTTGGCGCCAAAGCCGTCCTTGGTGCCCTTGAGGTAGTCTTTGCCGAAATCGTCGTTCTGATAGAGGATCGCGATCTTGGCGTCGGGCTTCTCCTTCATCAGCCACTTGGCGTAGATCTGCGCTTCGCTCTGGTAGCTCGGCTGCCAGCCCATGGTCCACGGGAAGTTCTTCGGGTCGTTCCACTTGGTGGCGCCGGTCGCGACGAACAGCTGCGGGATCTTCTTGGAATTCAGGTATTTCTGGATCGCGGTGTTGGACGGGGTGCCGAGCGGGTTGAAGACGAGCAGCACCTCGTCGCTCTCGACCAGCTTGCGCACCTGCTCGACCGCCTTCGGCGGCGAATAGGCGTCGTCATAGCTGACGAAATTGACCTTGCGGCCGTTGATGCCGCCGCGATCGTTGATCATCTTGAAATAGGCTTCTTCGGTCTTGCCGATCACGCCATAGGCGGAGGCTGGTCCCGAATAGGGGATGATGTTGCCGACCTTGATCTCGGTATCGCTTGCGCCGGTGTCGTATTTCTTTTGGGCGAATGCGGCAGTGGACGTCGCGGCAACAGCGACGATCGCCGCGGAAATCGCGGCGATCCGAACGGTAGAAAGCATAATATCTCCTGGTTTGCTTCTATAGGCTCTTAACTGGTTTGAGCATGATCTCTTTCGGAAAACCGCTTCGCACTTTTCCGGATCATGCTTCAGTTTTTCTTGAACTTTGCGGCCAGCTGCTGGGCAACGATCGCAACCTGCCTGGCGCCATGCGGCACGAGGAAGATGACGAGGAACAGCAGCACGCCGAACACGGCGCCCGAAAGGCCCTTCGAAATACCCTCGGCGATGTTGGGCACGAAGATGATGAAGGCGGAGCCGACGATCGAGCCGGGCAGCCAGCCGACGCCGCCGACCACCATGCCGAGGAACAGCGAGATCGCGAGCTGGATGGTGTAGCCGTCGGGCGCCACGAACTGCACCGCGATGGCGCCGAGACCGCCGGCAACGCCGGTGATGCCGGCCGAGACGCCGAACGCCAGCGTCTTGTACAGCGCGACGTCGACGCCCATCGCGGAGGCCGCGATCTCGTTGTCGCGGATCGCCATGAAGGCGCGGCCGGAGCGCGAGCGCAGCAGGTTCACCGAGGCCACGTAGATCGCGATGGTGACGACCAGCGTGAAGTAATACAGCCACATGTCCTGCGACAGCGGCAGGCCGAACGGGGCGTCCGGCTTGGTGACCACGAGGCCCTGCACGCCGCCGGTCCAGTGCTCGAAATAGCCGAGCTTGAGCAGTTGCGGCATCGCGGTGGCGAGCGCGAAGGTCGCTAGCGCCAGATAGACGCCGGATAGCCGCAGCGCCGGCTGGCCGAACAGGAAGCCGAAGGCGAAGCAGATGATGCCGGCGATCGGCAGCGTGAGGGCATAGTTCATGCCCGCATGCTCCATCAGGATCGCCGAGGTGTAGGCGCCGACAGCATAGAACGCGCTCTGGCCGAGCGAGAACTGGCCGCTTCCGCCAGTCAGGATGTTGAGCGCCAGCACCGCAAGGCCGTAGATCAGAAGCATCGTCATCTGGAAGATGATGAAGTTCTTCACGAACAGCGGGATCAGGACGAGCGCGGCGAGCACCACAAGCGAGGTGCCATAGCCGAGCGTCATGGCGCGCTTGGGAACGGCCTCGACAGCGGAGCCTTCTGTGACGATTTCTTCAGCGGCGCTCATGATCAAACTCGCTTCACGATGGCGCGGCCGAACAGGCCTGCCGGTTTCACGACCAGGACGACGATGATCAGCGCAAGCGCGATCGGAAGTTTCAGTTCATTGCCGACGCCGGGGATGTAGGTGCCGACGAGGTTCTCGAAGACGCCGACCAGGAAGCCGCCCATGACGGCGCCGAACGGGCTCGACAGGCCGCCGAGCACGGCCGCGGCAAATCCATAGATCAGCACGCCGAGCATCATGTTCGGTTCGAGGAATACCACCGGCGCGATCATCATGCCGGCGATCGAGCCGATCGCGGACGCCATGCCCCAACCCAGCGCGATCATCCACGAGGTGTTGATGCCGACGAGGCGCGCCGATTCCGGCAGCGAGGCTGCCGCCCGCATCGCCAGACCCACCCGGGTGAAGCGGAAGAAGAAGAACAGCAGGAGCAGCATCAACAGCGTGATGCCGATCATGCCGGCCTGGTGGGTCGAGATCAGCTGGCTGCCGAGGAACGGCGAGGAGCCGAACGGCGTCGGATACTGCTTGATGGTGAAGTCCCAGATCAGGCCGGCGACCGAGTTGATGATCGCGTAGAGTGCGATGAAGCCGGCGACGTTGGTCAGGATCGGCGCCTTCGCCAGCGGCTTGAACAGCAGCCGCTCGATGACGATGCCGGCGGCAAACGAAAAGGCGACGGTGAGCACGAAGGCGCCCCAGTAGGGCACGCCCCATTGCATCAGCTGCCAGGACACGAAGGTCGAGAACATCGCCATTTCGCCCTGGGCGAAATTCAGATGGTCGATGGCCTGGTAGATCATGACTACCGCGAGCGCCATGCAGGCATAGATCGCGCCGGTGGCGATGCCGGCCAGGACCTGGTTGGCAAAAAGCTCCATTGTGCCAGCTCCCTCAGTAGCCGAGATAGGATTTGCGGACGTCTTCGTTGTTCGCGATGTCCTTGGCATTGCCCGACATCACGATCCGTCCGGTTTCGATCACGTAGGCCTGGTCGGCGAGCTCGAGCGCAAGCTGCGCGTTCTGCTCGACCACCAGGATGGTCACCTTTTCCTCGCGATTGATCTTGCCGAGGATCCGGAACAGGTCGCGCACGATCAGCGGCGCGAGGCCGAACGACGGCTCGTCGAGCAGCATCAGGCGCGGCCGCAGCATCAGCGCGCGCGCCACCGCGAGCATCTGCTGCTCGCCGCCGGACAGCGTGCCGGCCTGCTGGGTGTAGCGCTGCTTCAGCACCGGGAAATGCTCGTACATCCGCTCGATGTCGCCGCCGATCGCCTTCTTGTCGGCGCGGCTGATGGCGCCGAGCTGCAGGTTTTCCTCCACCGTCATGTTGGTGAAGGTGCCGCGGCCCTGCGGCACGTGGGCGATGCCGAGGCGGACCACGTTTTCGGTCGAGCGCGTGCCGATCGGCTTGCCCTCGAACTCGATCGCGCCGGTCGAGCGCACCATGTTGCAGATCGCCCGCAGCGTCGTGGTCTTGCCGGCGCCGTTGGCGCCGAGCAGGGTCGTCAGCGAGCCCTCGTTGAGCGAGAAGTTGAGGCCGTGCAGGGCCTGGACCTGGCCGTAATAGGCGCGCAGGTCCTTGACGTTGAGCATCGTGGTCATTGGTCCTTGCTCCCCAGATAGGCCTTGATGACATCAGGGTCGGCCTGGACCTGGGCCGGCGTGCCTTCGGCAAGCTTGCGGCCGAAATTGAGCGCGACGACGTGGTCGGCGATCGACATCACGAGACCCATGTGATGCTCGACCAGCAGCACGGTGATCTTGCGGTCGTCGCGGATTTTGCGGATCAGGTCGCCGAGCACGTAGACTTCCTCGTGATTGAGGCCGCCGGCCGGCTCGTCGAGCAGCAGGATCTTCGGGTCCGCGGCCAGGGCGCGCGCCAGTTCGACGCGCTTCTGGGTGCCGAACGGAAGTCCCGAGACCACGGTGTGGGCGACGTCCTCGAGATCGAGATAGCCGAGGATGTCGTGCACCTTCTTGTTCATGTCGGTCTCGCCGCGGCGGACCCAGGCGAGGCGCAGCGAGTCGCTGACGATGTCGCTCGAGGTGCGCGCATGCGCGCCGACGCGCACATTGTCGATCACGGACAGGTTGGGGAACAGCGCGACGTTCTGGAAGGTGCGGCCGATGCCGATCTCGGAGATCCGGTGCGGCGGGCGCGACAGGATGCTCTTGCCTTCCATCAGGATGTCGCCGGACGACGGCTGATAGAGCCGCGACAGGCAATTGAACAGCGTCGTCTTGCCGGCCCCGTTCGGCCCGATCAGCCCGAGGATCTGTCCATGGCGCATGTCGAACGACACGCCGTTCAGTGCGATGATGCCGCCGAACACGACGCTGACGTCGCGAACCGCGAGCAAGGGATCATTCCCCTGCGCGAGCTGTGCCTGCGTCATCTCGTCTCGCCCGCCGTCTTCGAGCGGTGCGAGCGGCCCTGCGATGCGTTTCGCTGGGCGTGATGGAGGCTATCTGATCCCCTCGGCCAAACGTGCAACTTTCCCTCCTACTCTGGTCTTTTTGCGTTCTTCTTTTTTGGATTGCGGCGCCATTCCACCGAGCGCCTGCTCGATGTTCCTTACCATCGCGACAAGACGAGGTCCAATGTCGTTGAGCAATCTGTCTTCCGTGAAGCGGAATGCCGGCGCGCCGCAATTGAAGGCGTAAGGACCGGTTCCGTCGTTCAATCTCAATGCGACGCCGACTGCGGCGACGTCGTTCTGCCAGTCGCCTGCGGACATCGTGAAGCCGTGCTTCGCGACCGTCTCGCCGGAGCGCTCGATGCCGTCGCGCATCTTGGCCCAGCGGCTGCCGTAGTGATCGCGCAGCTCACGCAGTAAAGCCGCGCGCTCGTCGGGCGGCAATGCCCAAATATAGGCACGTCCCATCGCCGTGGTTGCGATCGGCACCCGCGAGCCGACGTCGAGTTGTACGCCGAGCGCCAGGCCGTTCCGGCTCTGGCCGAAATAGATCATGCTGTGGCGGTCGCGGCCGCCGACGGCGACCGCGCCGCCGGTCGCGCGCATCACTTCTTCTCGATAGGGCTCGGACAAATGCCGAACGCCGAGATTGGCGAGCGCGGCGTAGCCGAGTGCCATCGCCGACGGCGCGAGCTGGTACTTCTCGAACTTCGGTACAGGTGTAAGGTATCCCAGCTTGGTAAGCGTGTAGGTCAGCCGGGAAATGGTCGGCTTCGGTAACTTGGTGCGGGCCGCAATCTCCTGATTGCCGAGCAGCCCGTCATTGGGTTGGAATGCGCGCAGCACGTCCAGTCCGCGGGAAAGCGCGACGACGAAATTGCGATCGGTCGCGGCTTTCTTGCTGGCGCGCTTCATTCCCTGCCCTTGTCATGCTCGTTGACAAGGCACGTGCTTCAAAATAACCCTCCATGTCAAGATGTGGAATTAAATTTCGCAGTGCGAAATTGGTCTAATCGTAGCGGCTCAACGCAAGTCGTGCAGCTACTCAACACAAGTCCAAGAACAAGCATCCAGGGAGAGTCCCGGTGAGTGAAGTCGTCAAGCTCGAACGTCATGACAATATTGCCGTCGTCACGGTTAACAGTCCGCCTGTGAATGCGCTGAGCGCCGCGGTGCGCGGCGGCATCTTCGAATGCATCAAGAGCGCGATCGATGACGCGCAGGTCCAGGGCATCGTGCTGACCTGCGCCGGCCGCACCTTCATCGCCGGCGCCGACATCACCGAATTCGGCAAGCCGCCGAAGCCGCCCGGGCTCGCCGAAGTGCTGAGCCTGATGGAGAGCTCGCCGAAGCCGATCGTTGCCGCGATCCACGGCACCGCGCTCGGCGGCGGTCTCGAGGTCGCGCTGGCCTGCCACTATCGTGTCGCCACCAAGGACGCCAAGCTCGGTCTGCCCGAGGTGAAGCTCGGCCTGCTGCCGGGCGCCGGCGGCACCCAGCGCCTGCCGCGCGCGGTCGGTCCCGAACTCGCGGTCAAGATGATCGTCGGCGGCGATCCGATCGGCGCGGACGCGGCGCTGAAGGCCGGCCTGATCGAGGAGATCGTCGAGGGTCCGGCGACGGGCGGTGAGGCGTTTGCGCGCAAGGTGGTCGCCGAGAAGCGTCCGCTGCGCAAGCTGCGCGATGACGACAGCAAGCTCGCCGCGGCCAAGGCCGATCGTTCGATCTTCACCAATGCGGTCGCTGCGCTGACCAAGAAGTCGCGCGGCCTCGAGGCCCCGTTCGCCGCTGCCGACGCCGTCGGCGCCGCGATCGACCTGCCGTTCGATGAAGGCCTGAAGAAGGAGCGCGAGGGCTTCCTCAAGCTGATGAACGGCGACCAGTCCAAGGCGCAGCGCTACGCCTTCTTCGCCGAGCGCGAGGCCGCCAAGATCTCCGGCGTCCCCGAGGGCACCAAGGGCCGCAACGTGGCGCGCGTCGCCATCCTCGGCGCCGGCACCATGGGCGGCGGCATCGCGATGTCGTTCGCCAATGCCGGCATCCCGGTCACCCTGATCGAGACCGGCGAGGAGCAGCTCAAGCGCGGCATGGGCATCATGCAGAAGAACTACGAGGCGACCGCTGCGCGCGGCGGCATTCCGGCGGACGCGCCCGCCAAGCGCATGGCGCTGATCAACGGTGTCGTCGGCATCGAGAACGTCGGCGACGCCGATCTCGTGATCGAGGCGGTGTTCGAGACCATGGCGGTCAAGAAGGAAGTGTTCGGCAAGCTCGACCAGTATGCCAAGCCGGGCGCGGTGCTGGCCTCCAACACCTCCTATCTCAACATCGACGAGATCGCGAAGTCGACCAAGCGTCCGCAGGACGTGCTGGGCATGCACTTCTTCTCGCCGGCCAACGTCATGAAGCTGTGCGAGATCGTGCGCGCCGACAAGACCGCGCCGGACGCGCTGGTCACCGCCGTGTCGATCGCCCGCAAGATCGCCAAGGTGCCGGCAGTGGTCGGCGTCTGCGACGGCTTCGTCGGCAACCGCATGCTGGCGCAGCGCGGCAAGCAGTCCGAGAAGCTGCTGTTCGAGGGCGCGTTGCCGCAGCAGGTCGACGCCGTGGTGACGAAGTTCGGCATGCCGATGGGCCCGTTCGCGATGGGCGATCTCGCCGGTCTCGACATCGGCTGGCGCTCGCGCAAGGACCGCGGCATCAAGTCGGAGATCGCCGACGCGCTCTGCGAAGCCGGCCGCTTCGGCCAGAAGACCGGCAAGGGCTACTACAAGTACGAGCCGGGCTCGCGCGCGGCGCTGCCGGATCCCGAGGTCGAGAAGCTGATCGACGAGACGCTTGCGCGCCTCGGCCGCAAGAAGCGCGTCGTCAGCGACGACGAGATTCTCGAGCGCATGATGTACCCGATGATCAACGAAGGCGCGAAGATCCTCGCCGAGGGCATCGCGGCGCGTCCGTCGGATATCGACGTGGTCTGGCTCTATGGCTATGGCTGGCCGATCTATCGCGGCGGTCCGATGTTCTGGGCCGACACCGTCGGCCTCAAGCACATCGCCGATCGTCTGGCCTTCTACGCCAAGGAGACCAACGATCCCTCGCTCGAGCCGGCGCCGCTGCTCAAGAAGCTCGCCGACGAGGGCAAGACCTTCGCCTCGCTCGCCGCGCCGTCGAAGGCTGCGTGATCGAGCGACGGCCCAACCAAGTGTCGTTCCGGGGCATCGCAATGCGATGAACCCGGAACCCATGGCGCCGTCGAACGAGTGGATTGATGGATTCCGGGTCTGCCCTTCGGGCCATCCCGGAATGACGACCTTTAGAGTCCCTGCGAAGGCATTCATGACCTATCCCGGCGAACAATATTATCCCAAGGGCGTGCAGTGGAGCGACGAGATCACGCGCGGCACGCTGCCGGACCTGCTCTCGAGCGCCGCCGCCGAGTTCGGCGCGCGCCCGGTGCTCGAATTCCGCGACCGGCCGATCAGCTACGCCGAGCTGGAGGCCCTGGTCGAGACCGCCGCTGCGGCCTTCATGCGGGCCGGCTACGGCAAGGGTACGTCGGTCGCGCTGTTCCTCGGCAATTCGCCTGACCATCCGATCAATTTCTTCGGCGCGCTGAAGGCCGGCGCCCGCGTCGTGCATCTGTCGCCGCTCGACGGCGAGATCGCGCTGTCGCACAAGCTGTCCGATTCAGGCGCGCGCGTGCTGGTCACCAGCAATTTGTCGGCGCTGTTGCCGACCGCGCTGAAATTCCTCGCCAAGGGTCTGCTCGACCGTCTGATCGTCTGCGAGGATGACAATTGGGGCAAGGTCGGCACGCCGCAGACGGCGCTGCCCGACAATCCCGCGATCATCACCCACCGGCAGTTCATCGACGGCGCGACCAGGCCCTCGCAATGGCCGGCGGTCGACGTCGAGGACGTCGCGCTGCTGCAATATACCGGCGGCACCACGGGCCTGCCCAAGGGCGCCATGCTCAGCCATGGCAATCTCACCGCGGCGGTGTCGATCTACGACGTCTGGGGCAAGCCCGGGCGGCTCGAACGCAATGCGATCGAGCGCGTGATCTGCGTGCTGCCGCTGTTTCACATCTACGCACTGACCGTCGTGCTGCTGTCGGCGATCCGGCGCGGCCATCTGATCTCGCTGCACCAGCGCTTCGATGTCGAGGCCGTGATGCGCGACATCGAGGTCAAGCGCGCGACGGTGTTTCCCGGCGTGCCGACAATGTGGATCGCGATCGCTTCGCTGCCCGATCTCGACAAGCGCGACCTCTCTTCGCTGGTGGTCGCCGGCTCCGGCGGCGCGCCGCTGCCGGTGGAGGTCGCGAAGATCTTCGAACGCCGCGTCGGCATGAAGCTGAAGAGCGGTTGGGGCATGACCGAGACCTGCTCGCCCGGCACCGGCCACCCCAAGGAGGGACCGGAGAAGCCGGGCTCGATCGGCTTGATGCTGCCCGGCATCGAGATGGACGTGGTGTCGCTGGAGGATTCCACCAAGGTGATGCCGGTCGGCGAGGTCGGCGAGATCCGCATCCGCGGCCCGAACGTCACCAAGGGCTACTGGAACAGGCCGGCGGAGACCGCGGAGGTTTTCGTCGGCGACCGCTTCCTCACCGGCGACATCGGCTACATGGACGCCGACGGCTATTTCTATCTGGTCGACCGCAAGAAGGACATGATCATCTCCGGCGGCTTCAACGTCTATCCGCAGATGATCGAGCAGGCGATCTACACCCATCCCGCCGTGCAGGAGGTGATCGTGATCGGCATTCCCGACGATTACCGCGGTGAAGCCGCGAAAGCCTTCATCAAGCTGCGCAACGGGCAGCCGGCGTTCTCGATCGACGAGCTGCGTGCGTTCCTCACCGGCAAGGTCGGCAAGCATGAATTGCCGGCAGCGGTCGAGTTCGTCGACGAATTGCCGCGCACCCCGGTTGGCAAGCTGTCGCGTCACGAATTGCGCCAGCAACAGCCCAAGACACCTCAATCCACGCAACAACAGACTGCATCAGGATCCCGCTCATGACCGACGCCGTTATCGTCTCCACCGCCCGCACGCCGATCGGCAAGGCCTATCGCGGCGCGCTCAACGTCACCGAGGGCGCGACCTTGCTCGGGCATGCGATCGGCGAAGCGGTGGCGCGCGCCAAGGTCGATCCGAAGGAGATCGAGGACGTCGTGATGGGCGCGGCGATGCAGCAGGGCGCGACCGGCGGCAACATCGCGCGCAAGGCGCTGCTCCGCGCCGGCCTGCCGGTGACGGTCGCCGGCACCACGATCGACCGGCAGTGCGCCTCCGGCCTGCAGGCGATTGCGCTCGCCGCGCGCTCGGTGATCTTCGACGGCGTCGAGATCGCGGTCGGCGGCGGCGGCGAGTCGATCTCGCTGGTGCAGAACGACAAGATGAATTCCTTCCACGCCCAGGATCCGGCGCTGCTCAAGATCAAGGGCGAGGTCTACATGCCCATGATCGACACCGCCGAGATCGTCGCCAAACGCTACAACATCTCGCGCGAGAGGCAGGACGAGTATGGCCTCGAAAGCCAGCGCCGCACTGCCGCCGCGCAGCAGGGCGGCAAGTTCAAGGAAGAGCTCGCGCCGATCGCCACCATGATGGCGGTCACCGACAAGGCGACCGGCGCCGTCACGATGAAGGAGGTGACGCTGTCGCAGGACGAAGGTCCGCGGCCGGAGACCACGGCCGAAGGGCTTGCCGGCCTCAAGCCGGTACGCGGCGAGGGCTTCACCATCACCGCCGGCAATGCCAGCCAGCTCTCGGACGGTGCCAGCGCCTCCGTGATCATGAGCGACAAGGAAGCCGCCAAGCGCGGGCTGAAGCCGCTCGGCATCTTCCGCGGCTTCGTCTCCGCCGGCTGCGAGCCGGACGAGATGGGCATCGGTCCGGTGTTCGCGGTGCCGCGTCTGCTCAAGCGCCATGGCCTCAAGGTCGACGACATCGATCTCTGGGAGCTCAACGAGGCCTTTGCGGTGCAGGTGCTCTACTGCCGCGACAAGCTCGGCATCGATCCGGAGAAGATCAACGTCAATGGCGGCGCGATTTCGGTCGGCCATCCCTACGGCATGTCGGGTGCGCGGCTCACCGGCCACGCGCTGATCGAGGGCCGCCGCCGCAAGGCCAAGTACGCCGTCGTCACCATGTGCGTCGGTGGCGGCATGGGCGCGGCCGGCCTGTTCGAGGTGCTGCAGTAACGATGTCGTCCCGGCCAAGCGAAGCGCGAGCCGGGACCCATACGCCGCGGCCCTCGTAAGGGGCAGAGCGGCAGCCGGCTGTGCCAGTTACGATGGCCGGTGGTTATGGGTCCCTGCTTTCGCAGGGACGACAGTAGAGAGTGACGAGGAAGTTGAATTTCAAAAGGAGGATCCGATGGATCTCGCTTTCACCAAGGAAGAGATAGCGTTTCGCGAGGAGGTGCGGGAGTTCTTCAAGAACAACGTGCCGCCGGAGACCCGGCGCAAGCTGCAGGAAGGCCGCCATCTGTCGAAGGACGAGATGGTCACCTGGTGGCGCATCCTCAACAAGAAGGGCTGGGGCATCACCCACTGGCCGAAGGAATATGGCGGCACCGGCTGGAGCACCGTGCAGCACTATATCTTCAACGAGGAGCTGCAGTCCTATCCGGCGCCGCAGCCGCTCGCCTTCGGCGTCAGCATGGTCGGCCCTGTCATCTACACCTTCGGCAACGAGAAGCAGAAGAAGGAATATCTGCCGCGCATCGCCAATGTCGACGACTGGTGGTGCCAGGGCTTCTCGGAGCCGGGCTCGGGTTCGGACCTCGCGTCGCTGAAGACCAAGGCCGAGCGCCGTGGCGACAAGTGGATCATCAACGGCCAGAAGACCTGGACCACGCTCGCCCAGCACGCCGACATGATCTTCTGCCTCTGCCGCACCGATCCGGCCGCGAAGAAACAGATGGGCATCTCCTTCATCGTGTTCAGCATGAAGTCGAAGGGCGTCACCGTGCGCCCGATCCAGACCATCGACGGCGGCCATGAGGTCAACGAGGTGTTCTTCGACGATGTCGAGGTGCCCTACGAGAACCTGATCGGCGAGGAGAACAAGGGCTGGGATTACGCCAAATTCCTGCTCGGCAATGAGCGCACCGGCATCGCCCGGGTCGGCGTGTCGAAGGAGCGGCTGCGCCGCATCCGCGCGCTGGCCTCCAAGGTCGAGGCCGGCGGCCGTCCGGTGATCGAGGATCCGGCGTTCCGCGAGAAGCTCACGGCGTGCGAGATCGAGCTGAAGGCGCTCGAGTTGACCCAGCTCCGCGTCGTCGCCGACGAGGGCAAGCACGGCAAGGGCAAGCCCAATCCGGCGTCCTCGGTGCTCAAGATCAAGGGCTCGGAGATCCAGCAGACCACGACCGAGCTGTTGATGGAGATCATTGGTCCGTTCGCCGCGCCCTATGACGAGCACGGCGATGCCGGCTCGAACGAGAGCATGGATTGGACCGCGCAGATCGCGCCGAGCTACTTCAACAACCGCAAGGTTTCGATCTACGGCGGCTCCAACGAGATCCAGCGCAACATCATCAGCAAGGCGGTGCTGGGGCTGTAAGCCGCACATTCAGCTGTCGTCCCCCGCGCAGGCGGGGGACCCAGTACGCCGCGGCGATCAGAATTCCCAATGATGGCCGCCGAGTACTGGATCCCCGCTTTCGCGGGGATGACGATCGGGGATCTGGGCAACAGCAGTGCCCGCTTGATTTTGGAGAGATGGTAAAATGGATTTTGATCTGTCCGAGGAGCAGCGGCTTCTCAAGGAAAGCGTCGACGGGTTGCTGGCGGATGCCTACGACTTCGATGCGCGCAAGAAGTACATGAAGGAGAAGGGCGGCTGGAGCAAAGCGCTCTGGGGCAAGCTCGCCGAGCAGGGCCTGCTTGGCCTGCCCTTCGCGGAGACCGACGGCGGCTTCGGCGCCGGCGCGGTCGAGACCATGATTGTGATGGAAGCGCTCGGCAAGGCGCTGGTGGTCGAGCCTTATCTGGCCACCGTCGTGGTCGCCGGCGGTTTCCTGCGCCATGGCGGCTCGGCCGAGCAGAAGGCCAAGTACATTCCCGGCATCATCGACGGCAGCAAGACCTTCGGCTTCGCGCAGCTCGAGAAGAACTCGCGCTACGATCTGTTCGACGTCGTGACCACGGCCAAGAAGAAGGGCGACGCTTACGTGATCGACGGCGAGAAGTTCGTCGTGCTCAACGGCGAGAACGCCGACACGCTGATCGTGACCGCGCGGACCAAGGGCGGCCAGCGCGACAAGACTGGCATCGGCGTGTTCCTGGTTCCTGCGGATGCCAAGGGCGTCACCAGGAAGGGCTATCCCACCCAGGACGGCCTGCACGCGGCCGACATCACCTTCACCAATGTCGAGGTCGGTGCTGACGCTGCGATCGGCGATCCCGAGAACGGCCTGCCCCTGATCGAGCGCGTCGCCGACGAAGCCCGCACCGCGCTGTGCGCGGAAGCGGTCGGCGCGATGGACGAGTCGCTGAAGGAGACGGTCGAGTACATCAAGACCCGCAAGCAGTTCGGCGTTGCGATCGGCTCGTTCCAGAGCCTGCAGCACCGTGCCGCCGACATGTTCGTGGCGCTGGAGCAGGCCCGCAGCATGTCGATGTTCGCCACCATGGCGTCGGACTTCGACGATGCCAAGGAGCGTGCGTCGGCGGTTGCCGCCGCCAAGGTGCAGGTCGGCAAGTCCCTGAAGTTCGTCGGCCAGCAGTCGATCCAGCTTCATGGCGGCATCGGCATGACCATGGAGGCCAAGATCGGCCACTACTTCAAGCGGCTGACCATGATCGAGAACACGCTCGGCGACACCGACTATCACCTCCGTCGCGTCAGCGAGGGCGGCGGGCTGCTGGCGTAAGTTGTCTCCGTCATTCCGGGGCTCGCGAAGCGAGAACCCGGAATCTCGCGCCACAACCTCTGGATTCCCCGATGCGCGATTGCGCATCTGAGGTTCGCGACTGCGTCGCGCCCCGGAATGACGTGCCAATAACAGGGAAACAACAACAATGAAGAACACCCCGTTCGATCTCACCGGCCAGGTTGCGGTCATCACCGGCTCGAGCCGCGGCATCGGCCGCGCCTCGGCGGAGCTTTTGGCAAAGCTCGGCGCCAAGGTCGTGATCTCCTCGCGCAAGGCGGACGCCTGCCAGGAAGTCGCCGACGGCATCAAGAAGGCGGGTGGCGATGCCCTCGTCATCCCCTGCAACATCGCGCGCCGCAACGAGGTCGAGGCGCTGGTCTCGGGCACGATCAAGCATTACGGCAAGATCGACATCCTGGTCTGCAACGCCGCGGTGAACCCGTATTACGGCCCGCTGCTCGACATCACGGACGAGGCGTTCGACAAGATCATGGGCTCCAACGTCAAGAGCAACATCTGGCTGTCCGCGCTGGCGATCCCGCAGATGGCCGAGCGCGGCAAGGGTTCGGTCGTGATCATCTCCTCGATCGGCGGCCTGCGCGGCTCGACCGTGATCGGTGCCTACGGCATCTCCAAGGCGGCCGACTTCGCGCTGTGCCGCAGCCTCGCCGGCGAATGGGGGCCGAAGGGCGTGCGCGTCAACTGCGTGGCGCCGGGCCTGGTGAAGACCGATTTCGCCCGCGCGCTGTGGGAGGACCCGGACAATCTGAAGCGCCGCACCGCATCGACGCCGCTCCGCCGCATCGGCGAGCCCGACGAGATCGCCGGCGCCGTGGCCTATCTCGCCTCCGACGCCTCGACGTTCATGACCGGCCAGACCATCGTGGTCGACGGCGGCGTCACGACGGCGGCGACGTAAGGTCAATCGCTCTAAAGCATGATCCGGAAAAGTGCGAAGCGGTTTTCCGAAAAGATCATGCTCAAACAAAGAGCTAAGGCGCGATGACGATTCAACCTAATCTCATCGCGCTTTAAGAGATAGCGCGCAATCGTCCCACGATCTCGTCATGCCCGGCCTCGTGCCGGGCATCCACGTCTTTGGCGGTCGCTGCGAGCAAGACGTGGATGGCCGGGACAAGCCCGGCCACGACGACGCCGAAAGAACGGCGCACGCCGCCCGCAAGAGGCGTTTGCCTCAAACCTGCTCCAGCGCGCGCTCGAAGTCCTCGATCAGGTCGTCGGGATGCTCCAGCCCGGCCGAGAAGCGAATGAAGCCTTCGCTGATACCGAGTTCGGCGCGGGCCTCCGGTGCCAGGCGCTGATGCGTCGTGGTCGCGGGATGCGTGACCAGGCTCTTGGCATCGCCGAGATTGTTGGAGATGCGCGAGATCTTCAGCGCGTTGAGGCAGCGGAAGGCGCCGGCCTTGCCGTCCTTCACCTCGAAGCCCACCAGCGTCGAGCCGGCACCCATCTGCTTCTTCACCGTCGCTGCCTGCGGATGATCGGGGCGGCCCGGATAGACCAGCCGCGTGACCTTCGGATGCTTGGCCAGCGCCTCGGCGATCTTCGCCGCGTTCTCGGTCTGGGCGCGAACGCGGACGCCGAGCGTCTCCAGCCCCTTCAGCAGCACCCAGGCGTTGAACGGCGACAGCGATGGCCCGGTCTGGCGCATGAAATTGTGGATGTGCTCGGCGATGAAGGCCTCCGACGACAGGATGACGCCGCCGAGGCAGCGGCCCTGGCCGTCGATATGCTTGGTCGCGGAATAGACCACGACGTCGGCGCCGAGCGACAGCGGGCTCTGCCAGATCGGCGTCGCGAACACATTGTCGACGATCAGCCGGGCGCCGCCGCCATGCGCGATCTTGGCGATCGCGCCGATGTCGAGCACGTCGAGCGTCGGATTGGTCGGGCTCTCCAGGAAGAAGGTCTTGGTGTTCGGCCGCAACGCGCGCTGCCACTGGTCGAGGTCGAGGCCGTCGACCAGGGTCGTCTCGATGCCGTAGCGCGGCAACAGGTCCTGCACCACGTAGAGGCAGGAGCCGAACAGGGCCTTCGAGGCCACCACATGATCGCCGGCCTTCAGCGGCGCGAGGGATCGCGGTGGTCACCGCGGCCATGCCGGTCGCGGTCGAGCGCGCGGCTTCCGCGCCCTCGAGCTCGATCATGCGGCGCTCGAACATCGCGATGGTCGGGTTGGAATAGCGCGAATAGATGAAGCCGGGGTCCTGGCCCTTGAAGCGCGCCTCGCATTGCTCGGCGGTGTCGTAGACGTAGCCCTGGGTGAGAAACAGCCCTTCCGACGTCTCCCCGAATTGCGAGCGCAGCGTGCCGCCATGGACGAGGCGGGTTTCGGGACGAAAGCGGGCCGTGGTTTCAGATTCAGACATGTGACCTCCGAGGTGGCCATTTCCTCTGGAGAATGGCCACAAAAAAACCGGCCTGGAGCAACCTCCACAAGCCGGGATCACACTGTCCCCGGCCTGTTTAGCGACTTATTTAACGTGGCTGCAAGCCGGCCGGCTCAAATCACCACGGGATAAGTGCAGCTGATATTCCCTCGCGCCCTTTCCGTCAAGACGGTCATCGGATAACCCGTAAAAGCCCATATTTTGGGGCTTGATGGCCGCCTGGAGTATGATTTTTGGGCCATCTCGAGGGATCGCCGAGGGACCGCATCGTGTCGTTCACGCTGGAAGATGAATCCAACGGAATCCTGCCCGACCGCATGATCGCGGAGATGGCGGAGGCCGGCCTCATTCTGCCCGCCTATGACTTCGTCGAGAGCCAGATCCAGCCGGCCAGCCTCGATCTGCGCCTTGGCGACATCGCCTACCGGGTCCGCGCCAGCTTCCTGCCGGGCCCCGATGCCACCGTCGCCGAGCGGATCGACCAGCTGAAGCTGCACGAGATCGATCTGTCCGACGGCGCGGTGCTGGAGACCAACTGCGTCTACATCGTGCCGCTGCTGGAGAGCCTGGCGCTGCCGCCGGAGATCGTGGCCGCGGCCAACCCGAAGAGCTCGACCGGACGGCTCGACGTCTTCACCCGCGTGATCGCCGACGGCACCCGCCGCTTCGACATGATCGGCGCCGGCTATCACGGCCCGCTCTACGCCGAGATCAGCCCGAAGACGTTTCCCGTGCTGCTGCGCGAGGGGTCGCGGCTCAGCCAGGTCCGCTTCCGGATCGGCGAGGCGACGTTGACCGCCGACGAGCTCGATGCGCTGCATGCCGCCGAGCGGCTGGTCGATATCGACGATGCCGATCTCACCCATGGCGTTGCGCTTTCCGTCGATCTCTCCGGCGAGAGCTCGGGGGGCTTCGTCGGCTATCGCGCCAAGCGCCATACCGGCGTGGTCGATGTCGATCGCCGCGGCGGCTATGCGGTCGACGATTTCTGGGAACCGATCAAGGCGCGGCCCGACGGCAGTCTCATCCTCGATCCCGGCGAGTTCTACATCCTGGCTTCGAAAGAGGCGGTGCAGGTGCCGCCGGACTACGCCGCGGAGATGGTGCCGTTCGACCCGCTGGTCGGCGAATTCCGCGTCCACTATGCCGGCTTCTTCGATCCCGGCTTCGGCTATGCCGGCGCCGGCGGCAAGGGCGCGCGCGCCGTGCTGGAGGTGCGCTCGCGCGAGGTGCCGTTCATCCTCGAGCATGGCCAGATCGTCGGCCGCCTCGTCTATGAACGCATGCTCGAGCGTCCTGATGCGCTCTATGGCCAGCGCATCGGCTCGAACTATCAGGCGCAGGGCCTGAAGCTCTCCAAGCATTTTCGCGTCTAATTCCGTTTCGCGCGCGTGTAATTCCGCGCGCCGGATTTCGCGTCATTCTCCGCCGTCATTCCCCGCGAAAGCGGGGAATCCAGTACGCCGCGGCTTCTCCATCGACAACGACTGTCTCTGGAATACTGGATCGCCGATCAAGTCGGGCGATGACACCGAGTGTGTGTTGGTTGCGCCGTCTCTTCGGCGAATGACACATTTCAGTTTCGCGCGCGTGCGTAATTCCGTAGCTCGGACTTCCCACTTTGTTGTCATTCCCCGCGAAAGCGGGGAATCCAGTACGCCGCGGCTTCTCCATCGATAACGACTGTCTCTGGAATACTGGATCGCCCGATCGAGTCGGGCGATGACACCGAATATGTGTCTAGTTGCGTCGCGTCTATGCCGATGACACACTTCCAGAAGCTCTCCAAGGATTTCGGGTGCAATTCCGTTTCGCGCGCGTGTAATTCCGTAGCCCGGATGAAGCGTAGCGAAATCCGGGACGCTGCATACGCGCATTGAGCTGCCCCGGATTGCGCTTCGCTGCATCCGGGCTACGATTGCGCATGCGAGCTCGCCTCGCCAACAACAGCCAGGGAGCGAACATGACCGCAGGCGAAAGCGCACAGGAAGCGCAATGGCGGAAGTGGCGCGGCGTCGCCGATCTCTATCATGCCTTCTTCACCGGGCTGATCCTCACCGTGGTCACGCGGCGCGGCACGACTGACGCCGCGGAGTTCGTCTTCCGCGTGTTTCGCCGCCAGCAGCAGGAGCGCTTCCTGCCCGGCTTGAAGAAGCTCGGCCTCGACGGCCTGCCGCCGGCGGTCGCGGCCGCGCAGTATCATTACCTCTCCAACTGGATCGGCGGCGTGCATGTCGAATACATGTACGAGACCGACCGCAAGGCCTGGATTCGCTATCCGCCGCCGCGCTGGATCTGGAAGGGCACGGCGATCTGCGGCGTGCCCGGCGAGGTCTCGCGCGCGATGCTGCGCGGCTGGCACGCCAACAACGGCGTCGCGCTCGGGGATTTGCGGCTCGGCTTCGTCTGCACCAAGCAGAGCGTCGACGGGCAGGACGGGCTTGAGGGCTATTATTGCGAATACGATCATCCGCTCGAGCTCGATCAGCGCCTGGTGTTCGCGCGCCATCTCGAGGCGCCGCCGTTCGATCCCGGGACCGCGCCGGCGCTGCCGGTGGACAGCTGGCCGAAGCCGCGGCTGGAAAAGGCCTATCGCAACTACGCGATGGAATATGTGAAGACGGCCGCGCCGGTCATCGTGCAGGTGTTCGGCCCGGAGGATGCGAGCTATCTGCTGCATCTCACCGGCAAGCTGATCGGCATGCAGTATTACGACGAGGTCGCGCAGGCGCTCGGCGGCAGCCGTGGCCGTACCACGGAATTTGCCGCATTCCTGCGCACTCTCTTCGAGTCGCAGGACGATGTCGCTGACATCACCGAGTCCGAGGGCCAGTTCGAAATCCGCCAGCAGGGCTGGAAGCTGATGGCCGACGTCGCCGATTATCATCCGGCCTGCGCCAGCGTGCTGACCGGCCTGTTCGAAGGGCTGGCGGCCGGCTGCGGGCGGCATATTCCGGTGCATCTGAAGCCGAATAGCACCGCCGGCGCACCGTTCGTCTGGTCGATCGGCTAGCGCCAAGGTTCATCCGGGTTCACCTGCAATCGCGCAGGCCCCCCTTGCGTCCCGCGCACGTGGATTCCGCCGCGCCCATGGTAGGGAAACACCATGGCGCGGCTCCCCAGATCGCGCGTGGGAGTAGAAATGTCCGATCTCGGCCTCGCCGAAATTCCTGTCGACGAACAAGAGCGGCCGCTACCGCCGCCGGTGACCAAGCCGGCGCGCAATGCGCTGCTCGACGGGCCGATCCTGCGCACACTTTTGTGGCTGGCCTGGCCGAACGTGATCGCGCTCTCCGCCGGCACCTGCGTCGTCATCGCGGAGACTTCGTATATCGGCCGGCTCGGCGTCGAGTCGCTTGCGGCGATGGCGCTGGTGTTTCCCTGCGTGATCCTGACCATGACGATGTCCGGCGGCGCGATGGGCGGCGGCGTGGCATCCGCGATCGCGCGTGCGCTCGGTGCCGGCGAGATCGAGCGCGCCTCGACGCTGGCGATGCATGCGCTGCTGATCGGCCTGACCTTTGGTTTGACGTTCATGCTGGGCATGCTGATCTTCGGTCCGCGCCTGCTCGAACTGCTCGGCGGCCGCGGCAATGTGCTGGCGCAGGCGACCGCCTATTCGCAGGTGTTCTTCGGCGGTGCGATCCTGCCCTGGCTGATGAACACGATGGCCGGCATCCTGCGCGGCACCGGCAACATGAAGCTGCCGTCGACCATGATCCTGTCGTCCGCGGTGTGGCAGATCATTCTCGGCGGCACGCTCGGGCTCGGTCTCGGGCCGGTGCCGCAGTTCGGCATGCGCGGCGTCGCCGCGGGGTCGCTGATCGCCTATTCGATCAGCATCAGCGTGATGGGCTGGTATCTGTTTTCGGGCCGCGCCCGCGTGAAGCCGAAATTCAAGGGGCTGCGCGTGCAATGGGCGATGTTCATCGACATCCTCAAGGTCGGCGCGGTGTCCTGCTTCTCGCCGCTGCAATCGGTTCTGACGATCTCGATCTTCACCCACATGCTGGCGCAGTTCGGCACCGCGGTGCTCGCCGGCTACGGCATCGGCGCGCGGCTCGAATTCATGCTGACCTCGGTCGCCTTCGCGGTCGGCATCGCCTCGGTACCGATGATCGGCATGGCGGTCGGCGCCGAGCGTGTCGCGCGGGCCCGGCGCATTGCCTGGACCGCTGGCACGGTGTCGTTCCTTGCGGTCGGCGTGGTCGGCAGCTTCATCGCCGTCTTCCCCGACCTCTGGGTCAATCTGTTCACCAACGATCCACACGTGCGGGCGACCAGCCATCAATATCTCTCGACGGCCGCGCCGATGTACGCGTTCATCGGCCTGGCGATGTCGATGTATTTCTCCTCGCAAGGCGCGGCGAAGGTGCTCGGTCCGGTGCTGGCGCAGACCGCGCGGCTGATCTTCATCGGCGCCGGCGGCTGGTGGCTCTCGACGCATGAGGCGAGCGCGCAGAACTTCTTCGCACTCGCCGCCGCCTCGATGGGCGTGCTCGGGGTGCTGTCCTGCCTCAGCGTGATCCTGACGCGCTGGGGTAAGTCGGCGCCGGTCGCCGAGCCGCAGCCGGCGCTGTCTTGAACCGCCGAAAGTGCCGTCTCGGCTCTCACACCGTCATCCTGAGAGGATGCATGCATTCAGCGTCGTCCTGGCGAAAGCCAGGACCCATTACCCCAACCGCTTGTTGTTATGCGACGCTGGGGCCACTATCGCACGCTCAATCGAATTCGGTGGTTATGGGTCCTGGCTTTCGCCAGAACGACGGCGTGGGGAGGCCGCTCGCTACAATTCTCATACCGTTATCGCCGCGCAAAGGCGACCTTTGCGCGGGAGTGACGGTGATAAAGTTTCCGGCCGCTAAAGCATGATCCGGAAAAGTGCGAAGCGGTTTTCCGAAAAGATCATGCTCAAACAAAGAGCTAAGGCGCGATGACGATTCAACCTAATCTCATCGCGCTTTAGCCCTGCTACGCTGCGTTCTTCGCCGATTTGGCCATCGCGGCCTGCATCGCCGCCGCGCCGAGGTCCATCTGCGCGTCCATGTATGGCGCGACCTCGTGCGGCAGCACGTCGGCGATCCACACCACGCGGCAGCGCGCGTCGCCCTCGGCGAATACCTGCACCGAGGCGGAATGCTGCTTCAACCGCTCGCTGCTGATCGCATAGACCAGCCGTTGCCGCTTGTCGTCGCAATCGACCAGCGTCTCGCGGGCCACGGTGCCGTTGGCGAAGCTGACGGTGCGAACGTCGCCATCAAGCTTGGTGTCGGTCACGAAGCCCGGCACCAGCCGCGTATGCAGCGCGCCGAAATCGCGCAACGCGTCCCAGACATGATCTGCAGGCGCGTCGATCGGGATGTCTTTGTAAATGGAAGCCATGAGGTTGAGTCCTTGCTGTTGCATTTGAAGGACCGTCATTGCGAGCAAAGCGAGGCAATCCACCTCACAGCGGTATGAAAGAATGGATTGCTTCGTCGCGTCGCTCCTCGCAATGACGGGTTGAGGCTCAGGTCGACACCGCCTCGACATTGTTGCCGTCGGGGTCGAGCAGGAATGCCGCGTAATAGGTCGGGCTGTAGTCCTTGCGGTGGCCTGCCGCGCCGTTGTCCTTGCCGCCGGCTTTCAGGCCTTCGGTATGGAATGTCTTGATCGCGTCATGGCTCGGCGCGCGGAACGCAACGTGCGCGCCGCCTTGGGCCTTGCCCTTGTGCAGATGCAGCCAGAGCGCGGGCTCGCCCTTCGGGCCGAAGCCGGCACCGCTGTCGTCGCGCGAGCAGAGCACGAAGCCGAGTGGTGCCAGCACCGCGGTGTAGAAGCGGACACTGGCGTCGAGGTCGGCGACGCGCAATCCGATATGGTCGTACATGGGAAATCTCCAGTCGCTAAGCGCATCGAAAGACGCGCGGACCGGAGCAGCCTAGCTATTGCAGCGCGAGACGTTCTTGGAAAATCTTGCGGTCGCCGCGCGAGGCCTGGCGGAACTTCAGCGGCGAGGCACCGGCGGCGCGGTGGAAGCTGCGCACGAAATTGGACAGGTCGCCGAAGCCGACGTCATAGGCGATGTCGGTGATCGGGCTGTCGTTGTCGGCGAGCCGCCGCGCCGCATGGCGCAGCCGCGAGCGCACGAGATATTGATGCGGGGTCACGCCGAGCACGGCGGAAAACAGCCGCAGGAAATGGAAGGTGCTCAAGCCGGCCTGTTCCGCGGCATTGTCGAGGTCGATCTGACGATGTGAATTGGCGTCGATCCACAGCGCGGCCTCGACGGCGCGGCGGCGATCGCGCAGGCCTGCGGTGAGAGGCTTTGCCTTGCGGTCGGACACCAGCTCGACAAGGCGGCTGGTGAGGAGGTGGCCGATCTCGTCGAGACCGACGTCGCTGTTGCCAGCTGCCGCCGTTTGCGCGAGCTCGCCGATCACCATCAGTTCCGGCAGCGGCGGCACCGACCCGACCTGCCAGACCGCCGCGCGGTCGCCGATGGTCTCGACCAGCTCCGGGTCCAGGAAGAACGACAGGCATTCGTCGCCGACCACGTGGTCGTGCGTGCAGGTATATTCGTCGCCGGGATGGCCGACCAGGATCGAGCCTGCCACCAGCTCATGGAAGCGGCCGCGGCAATGGCAGCCGAAGCTGCCGCTGCGCACATAGGACACCGAGTGGCAGGCGAACTGCTCGGCGAACGGCTCGTCGCCGGGTTCCGCCGTACAGCGAAACTCGTTCACCGTGATGCGATCGCGCTGCAGCAGCGTGGTTCGGACCATACCCGGGATTTAAGCTTGCGGCCGGAGTCGTGCAATGGGCAGCAGCACATCAAAAAGGGTCTTGCTGGTGGTCGGCTGGGCGCCCTCGATCGAGAGCAGCCGCCGCTTCGAGATGCTGCCGCCGTTCGGCGAGATCCGGTCGGCATAATTGCCCGCCTCGAGCACCCGGTGGCAGGGCACCATGAGCATGAAGGGATTGCGGCCGAGCGCCTGTGCCACCGAATAGACCGCGCCGGACGCGCGCAAGGCGCTCGCCACCTCGTCATAGGTCCGGGTTTCGCCGCGGGGAATGGTGCGGACAAACTGGTAGACGCGCGCGTCGAATGACGGAATGCCGCTCATGTCGAGCGCAACGCCGGCAAGCTCACCATTGCCGCCGCGCAAGGTCGCGGCGATGCCCTCGATCGCGACAGCGACCTCTTCAGGAGGCCGCATCTCGCGCGCGTCAGGATAAAGCTGGAATAGCCGCTTGCGGGTCTCGATCTCGCGCAGCTCGGGAAGCTGCACGCCGGCCACGCCGAGCTCGCCCCACGCGATACCGCATCGGCCGATCGCCGTGTCGAAAATGGTGTACCCACGCCCCGCCATGACGCCACCAGCCCCCATGCGCGCGATCTTAACATCGTCGCCGGCGCGCGCATCCGGAATCTTGACGTTCGGTTAAGCATGCCGTGGCGCGGTTGCGCGCGGGCCGGCGAGCCTCCGGTCACGCATCTTAAAGGCTTTGCCCGCTATCTGGTCGTCAGCATGCTGCTCCACGGTACGATCGGCGGAACGATGACCAGCACCGGCGCGGATGTGGCGCGCGGCAGCACCGCCGTGGCCGGGACATCGACCGGGCGTCTTCATCCGCTGTTCGCATTGTTGTTGCTGGCATTGGTCCTGCGCCTTGCGGCCGCGCTCTGGCCCAACGTGATGTATCCGGACGAGATCTTTCAATATCTCGAGCCGGCGTGGCGGATGCTCGGTCATGACGGCATTTTGACGTGGGACTGGCGCGAAGGCATTCGCGGCTGGTTCCTGCCGACATTGCTGGCCGGGCCGGTCGCGGTGGGCGGCTTGATTGCGCCGGGCGGCGAGGGCGCTTTCCTGGTGCCGCGCCTGGTCGCCGCATCTGCGTCACTGTCGATCGTGGTCAGCGCCTGGTTCTTTGGTGCACGGATCTCGCGAACCCATGCCATCGTCGCGGCGTTCGCTGCGGCAGTCTGGTTCGAGTTGATCCTGCTCGCGCCGCACACATTGGGCGAGCCGTTGGCGACGGCGCTGATCGTGCCGGCGGCGCTGCTGGTGACCAGCCGTCCGTCGCAACGGCATCTGGCGATCGGCGGCGCGTTGCTCGCTTTTGCCTTTGTCTGCCGCTTCCAGTATGCGCCGGCCATCGCCGTGCTTGCGCTCGGCGCCTGCTGGATGCGTTGGCGAAACCTGATTCCCTTGATCGCGGGCGGTCTCGCCGCGCTGATGCTCTCCGCCGCGATCGAGCTTGCGCATGGCGCCGTGCCGTTCGCCTGGCTGATCGGCAACATCAGGGAAAACCTGCTGCACGATCGCGCGACCGAGTTCGGCGTGACGCCCCCTTCGGCCTATCTCGTCAACTTCCTGATCGTGTGGTCGGCGGCGATCGTATTGCCGCTCGCCGCGATCTGGCGCGGCGCGCGCCATGCGCCGCTGTTGCTGGCCGTGGCGCTGGTCAACCTCGTCTTCCACAGCCTGATCGCGCACAAGGAATACCGCTTCGTCTTCCTGTCGGTGGCGCTGTTCATCATCGTCGCGGCGCTGGGATCGGCCGATTGGGTGCAATGGCTGCGCGCAAAACCCGGATGGCGCCGCTGGGCGTTGCCGATCGTCACCGGCGTCTGGGTCTTGCTCTCGGTCACGCTCGCCGGCGCCAGCGAAGGGATGCGCGACTACTGGACGCGTGGTGTCGGCGCGGCGCGGCTCGCCGCCGAACTGCGCAGCGATCCGCAGATGTGCGGCCTTGCACTTTACAATGTTCGTTTCCAGCTGTTGCCGGGTCGCGAACGATTGGTGGGGGCGGTGCCGCTCTATGCGCTCGAGCCCGCCGATCCGCTCGCCGAGCTCATGCTGCCGCCGCTGTTGCAGGCGACCAGGCCGGCCTTCAACCGTATCCTTGCGCGGCCCGCGGCCGCCGGTGATCTGCCGGCGGATTTTTCAAGGCAAAGCTGTGCCCGCGTCGGCATCGCCGATGCCTGCATCTATGCACGAAGCGGCACCTGCAATGCTGCTGCCGCCGCGGCTTTTGTCATCAATGACGTGCTCGTGAGGATGGGCCATTAGCGGGGCGGTGCGGCGATCGGCTTCAATGCGCTTGATCCGCTGCCTCCGCCCGGGCTATGGTCCGGCCGGTCGCAGCCGTAGGGTGCGACCTCAAGCATTGAGATCGCGGGCGTAGTTCAATGGTAGAACGGCAGCTTCCCAAGCTGCATACGAGGGTTCGATTCCCTTCGCCCGCTCCAGCCTTCAGGCAAATGTCGCAGGACGGTTTGTCGGCAAGGCACCGTTTGTCGGCAAGGCAATGTATTTCGCGACAGCAGGAGACGTGACGTGAGGTTGCTTGGAGCGCTGCTGCTTGCGCTAGGCGCGCTTTGGATGACAAGGCCGGCATCCGCGCAAATGTATGATCCGCGCTATCCCGTCTGCATGCATGTTTACGGTATGCTGGTCGGCGAGCGCATGGACTGCGTCTTCACGTCGCTGGAACAGTGTCAGGCCGGCGCCGTTGGGCTTCCGGCAACCTGTCTGGTGAACCCCTATTATGCGCCGAGATCGGCGCGTCCTCATCGGCCTGAACGATGACCTTTCCGGCCGTATCGCGAGCGTTGATTTGAGATCAGTGCATGGCATGGTGGTACTACGCGCTCTTCGCGATCGTTCTGCTCGGATGTTGTGCATTGGTGGTTCGCGCCCGTCGCGGCAGCAATACGCGAGAAGACGAGGAGCTGAACCGGCGAATCGATGAGCGCGTCGAGCGGCTCGATCTGACCCGGCGTAATCGCGACAGGGATTCCTGACCGAGGGAATCCGCGTGGCAATCGGCAGCCAGCTTCGGGCGATCATCCCGGGATATTACGGCGATCTGTTCACGCAACGTGCGCGCCTAACGAACCGTACTCAACCTGTTCTTCTCACAACGCGCAGTTATGTTTCCGTAGTTCTCCGCGTTTGAGAACGAAGTTCCGCCGGAACGATGTCGCGGGTTCCGGCATTGGTCGAATAGAGCCGACCGACCTCCGGCGAGAACGGTCGGTTCAAGCCCGCGCCCGGCCGTTCCCTCTCAACAGCCCCCCTAGAAGACGGCCGGCGCGGGTCCTTATCCCGGTCGTGCTCGATGTGACGAGCCTGCGCGCCGGTCGAGTATCGCTGACATTCGCGATGGATTTAGCGCCAGCCCAAAGCGGGCGCGATCTGGGTCAAGATCGTCTCGATCACATGCGCGTTGTAGTCGACGCCGAGCTGATTGGGGACGGTCAGGAGCAAGGTATCGGCCTCCGCTATCGCCTCATCCGTCTTGAGCTGCTCGATCAGCCTGTCCGGCTCGGCGGCGTAGCCGCGGCCGAAGATCGCGCGCGTCCTCTCGTCGATGAAGCCGATCTGGTCTTCCTCCTGCCCGTTGCCGAAATAGGCGCGGTCGCGATCGTCGACCAGCGCGAAGACGCTGCGGCTCACCGAGACCCGCGGCTCGCGCGTGTGCCCGGCTTCCTTCCATGCGGCGCGATAGGCCCGGATCTGGGCGGCCTGCTGGATGTGGAACGCCTCTCCGGTCTCGTCGCTCTTCAGCGTCGAACTCTGCAGGTTCATTCCGAATTTTGCCGCCCACACCGCGGTGGCGTTCGAGCCGGCGCCCCACCAGATGCGCTCGCGCAGGCCTTCCGAGAGTGGTTCGAGCCGAAGCAGGCCGGGAGGAGCAGGCCGGGAGGATTGGGAAACATCGGCCGTGGATTGGGCTGCGCAAATCCCTGGCCGCGCAGCATGTCGAGGAAGATCTCGGCATGACGCCGGCCCATGTCGGCGTCGGTCTCGCCCTCGCCCGGCTGATAGCCGAAATAGCGCCAGCCATCGATCACCTGCTCGGGCGAGCCGCGGCTGATGCCCAGTTGCAGGCGCCCCCTCGCGATCAGGTCGGCCGCGCCGGCGTCCTCGACCATGTAGAGCGGATTTTCGTAGCGCATGTCGATCACGGCGGTGCCGATTTCGATCCGGCTGGTCCTGGCGCCGACAGCCGCCAGCAGCGGGAACGGCGAGGCCAGTTGGCGTGCGAAGTGATGGACGCGAAAATACGCGCCGTCCGCGCCGAGCTCTTCGGCCGCGACCGCAAGGTCGATGGATTGCAGCAGCACATCCGCGGCCGAGCGGGCCTGCGACTGCGGCGAGGGCGTCCAGTGCCCGAACGAAAGGAATCCGATTTTCTTCATGCCGGCAATGTAGGGATGTCCGCGACGAATTGCGATCCGTAGATGTGACCCAGGGATGACTGAAAGTGTTTACCGGCCGGGAAATTGTTCTGCGGCAAATGTTGCGGGTTTTGCAGATCGCGCCGGGGCGCAAGTGCTGCATGCGTGCAGGTCTTGCCGCCTGCGCCGCGGCATGACTTGCGATCTCGGGACGCGCCGCCTAGCTTTCCGCCACGATTTCTCCCGCCAACACCTTCCCGCAGGTCCCGATGTCGCAGCCGCTTCTGTTTCAGCCGATCACGCTTCGCGGCGTGACCTCCCGAAACCGCATCCTGATCTCGCCGATGTGCCAGTATTCGGCGACCGACGGGCTCGCCAATGACTGGCATCTCGTGCATCTCGGCAAGTTCGCCCAGGGCGGCGCCGGGCTCGTGATGGTCGAGGCCGCAGCGGTTGTCGCCGAGGGCCGCATCACCCATGGCGATGTCGGCATCTGGAACGACGAGCAGATCGCGCCGCTCGAGCGGATCGCCGCTTTCCTCAAGGACAATGGCGCCGTGCCCTCGATCCAGCTCGCGCATGCCGGCCGCAAGGCCAGCATGCAGCGTCCCTGGTACGGCAATGCCGCTCTCGATGAGGCCGATCGCGCTCGCGGCGATTTGCCGTGGCGGACGGTGGCGCCGAGTGCGATCCCGATGGAAGACGGCTGGCTGATGCCGCACGCGCTCGACGCGGCCGAGCTCGCCGCGCTGCGCGAGCAATGGCGGCGCGCCACCTTGCGCGCGGTCGAGGCCGGCTTCGAATTCGTCGAGGTGCATTGCGCGCATGGCTATCTGCTGCACGAATTCCTCTCGCCATTGTCGAACCGCCGCACCGATGCCTATGGCGGCGATCGCGCCGGGCGGATGCGCTATCCGCTCGAGATCATCGAGACCGTGCGCGCGGCCTGGCCGGCGGAGCGGCCGCTGGCGGTGCGGATCTCCTCGGTCGACGGTATCGACGGCGGCCTGACGCTCGAGGACCAGGTCGCGTTTGCCCGCGAAGCCAGGGCGCGCGGTGCCGATTTGATCGATTGCTCGTCGGGCGGCCTGCTCGGCTCGGCGACCGCGGCGCGGATTCCGCGCGGCTACGGCTTTCAGGTTCCCTATGCCGATGAGATCCGCCGCGCCGCCGACATTGCGACCATCGCGGTCGGCCTCATCCTGCATCCGCAGCAGGCCGAAGACGTCCTGGCCAAAGGCCAGGCCGATCTGGTCGCGATCGGCCGCGAGGCGCTGTTCGATCCGAACTGGCCGCTGCATGCCGAGCTTGCGCTTGGCGGTGGAGGCGGCGAGGTGTTCGCGTCCTGGCCGAAGCAGTATGGTTGGTGGCTGGAGCGGCGCGAGCCGGGCCTGCGCCGGCTCGATGGCCCGCCGCTGCCGTTCCGCCAGAGCTGACAAGAAAATCCGACAACAACCTGGGAGGTCGTTACCATGACATCAGTCGCAAAGCGCCCCTATCGCGGCGTCTTCCCCGTGGCGCCGACCATCTTCGACGCCAACGGCAATCTCGACCTCGATGGCCAGCGGCGCTGCGTCGACTTCATGATTGACGCCGGCTCCCACGGCATCTGCATCCTCGCCAATTTCTCCGAACAGTTCGTGCTGACCGACGCCGAGCGCGAGACCGTGATGCATACGGTGCTCGAGCATGTCGCCGGCCGCATTCCCGTCATCGTCACCACGACGCATTTCTCCTCGGCGGTCTGCGCGGCTCGCAGCCGCGAGGCGGAAGCTGCCGGAGCTGCCATGGTCATGGTGATGCCGCCCTATCACGGCGCGACCTTTCGCGTCGGCGAGCCGGGCATCTATGAGTTTTATCGGGTGGTGTCGGATGCCATCAACGTCCCGATCATGATCCAGGACGCGCCGGTGGCGGGCACGCCGCTCTCGGTGGATTTCCTGGCGCGGATGGCAAAGGAGCTCGCCAACATCAGGTATTTCAAGATCGAGGTGCCGATGGCGGCAAACAAGCTGCGCAGTCTGATCGAGAAGGGCGGCGCCGAGATCGAGGGGCCGTGGGACGGCGAGGAGGCGATCACGCTGATGGCCGATCTCGATGCCGGCGCCACCGGCGCGATGACCGGCGGCGGCTATCCCGACGGCATCCGCCAGATCATGGATCCGTTCTTCGCCGGCCGGCGCGACGAGGCCATGCAGGCCTATGCGCGGTGGCTGCCGCTGATCAATTACGAAAATCGCCAATGCGGGCTGCAGGCCTGCAAGGTGCTGATGCGCGAGGGCGGCGTCATCAAGTCCGACGCAGTGCGCCACCCGCTGCAACCGCTGCATCCGGCGACCCGCGCGGGGCTGATCGAGATCGCGCGGACACTCGATCCGGTCGTGCTGCGCTGGGGACGGTAACGACCCTTACGCGTCCCACGTCACCGGCAAATCCAGGAGGCCGCGGAACGCCCAGCCGCCGATCCGCGCCGGCTTGTGTTCGATCAGGCGCAGATTCTTCAGCCGGTTGAAGATCGCGGGCAGCGCGACGTCGGCGACCATGGCGCGCGAGGCCCAGGCGCCGGCGCAGAAATGCGGTCCGGCACCGAACGCGATGCTCTTGCTGGCGTCGCGGCGCACGTCGAACGCGTCGGGCCGGTCGAAATGCTTCTCGTCGCGGTTCGCCGAGCCGAACATCAGGAACACGCGCTCATTGGTCTCGAAGGCGACGTCCCTGATCGTCCAGGGCTTTGCGATCCGCCGCGGCGACATCCCGATCGGCGAGATCCAGCGCGCATATTCCTCGAACACCTGCAGCCACGGGATCGCGCCGGTCGTCGCCAGCGCGAGCTGGTCGGGATGGGTCAGCAGCGCCCATACCGTGCCGGCGATCGCATCGCGCGGCTCGTTCTGGCCGCCCGAGATCGCAAGCTTGATGTTGGCGCGCACGCTCTCCATCGGCATGTCGGTCTGCAGCATCACGCCGAGCAGGCTGAGGTCGGGCGTCTTGCGCAGGGTAGGGACCATGTCGTCGATCGCGGCATCGATCCCGGAAGTCGCCGCATGGCAGCGCGCCTCGATCGCGGGATCGCCGACATAATTGGCGATGCCGTCGATCATGCCCTGCGACCACGCATTCATGTCCTGGAAGCGCATATTGGTGAGGCCGGTGATCGACTTCAGGCATTCGGCCGAGAACGGCAGCGCGAAGGCCTGCACGAAATCGACCACGCCGTCCGGCTTCAGTTCGTCGAGGATGCGCGTCGCGTGTACTGCGAACTGCGCGGTCCAGTGCGATCTGACGGTCTTGGGCGAGATCGCCGGAAAGATCGCCTTGCGCTCGTTCATGTGCGCATCGCCGTCCTTGCGCATCATGTTGTGGCCCATCAGCTTGTTCATCAGCCCCTCGGGCTGGTGCGACGAGAACACGTCGATCTGCTTCTCCGAGATGAAGATGTCGTCGCGGCTGCACAGCAGCGTGCTGCCGAGTTGCGGCACGAAGGCGATCGGCGCCTCCTTGCGCATGCGCGCCAGCGCCGGGTAGGGATCCTGCCAGAAGGCGGGGACGTCGATGTCGAAATGGGGCGCGGTGCTCACGACGTGATCTCGGTTTGGCCTCGGGTTTTCGGGCCGAGCATAGGCCGGCAGGCGCGGCCCGTCTGTCCCCACCGCTGGGGACAGCGGGAGACCATCGCCTGGAGCGCGCTCAGTTCAGCTGGCGCGCCGAGGCCATCAGGCGCAGCGCGATCGCGAACAGCTCGTTCTGCGAGGAGATGCCGAGCTTGTCATAGGCGCGCTTGCGATAGGTGAGGGCGGAGTGCAGCCCGATGCCGAGCTCGGCGGCGATCGCTTCCGAGCTGAGACCGGAAAGAATGCGCAGGCAGACTTCCTGCTCACGCCCGGTCAGCCTGGCGAGCGGCTCAGCCGTTGCAAACAAGGTCTTCAACCGCTCGATCGGATCAATATCCGCTGCCGGGTCGCGCTGGAAATGCCGCGCCACGGCCGCCGTCAACGCCGGCGCGACCGCGGCCAGGCGCGCGATCTGCTCGCGGCTGAAGCGGCCTTGCGCGGTGATCTGGTAGAAGTTGACATAGAAGCAGGTGTCGCCGGTCCAGATCGCGGAAGCGAACTTGTCGACGATGTCGGAGTCGTCGAAGAAAATCTTGCGGTAGCCGTCGCTGTACATCCGGCGTGCAAAGTTCGGCAGCACGATCGGCGCGGCCTGCGCCTGCCCCTCGAATACCGCATCCCGGTTCGGGTCGGCCTGATGGAAATGTTCGGAATAGGCGATCCCGAGGTCGCGCCCGGTCGGGATGTTGCCGACATCGAGCAGGCACGCGGCGGTCCGCGGGCCGGTGAACGAGAACACCATGCAGTGACCGACACCGGCGACGCGGCGCAGCGCGCCGATCAGGGCCTGCGGAAAGCTGTCGCGGCCGATCGCCAGCAGCGCCGGCGTGATGTCGCTGACGACAGAAGTCTTGAAGGCGTAATCTGCCTTCATGGCGTCCTCCCTGTGTTTCGGGAAGACTAGAGCCTTTTCCGTTCCGATGGAATCGGAACGGGGCTCTCGATTCTTTGTTTTGACGCGTTTTCTTGACGCGAACCGGTATCCGCTTCGCTCGAAAACGCTCTGGCAGCGACATCGCCGGGGCGGAAGCGGCGCCTCAGGCGCCCGGCACCTGGTCGAGGAAGCCGGTGATGCTCCTGATCCGGCCGTCCTTCAGCATGGCGAAGTCGGTGCCCTTGATCGGGCTGTCGACGCCGTCGGGTCCGAGGCCCCAGGAGAACCGGATATGGTCGCCGAAGCCGTTCGGCTCCCCGATCAGCTTGAAGCGGAAGTCCGGAAACTTCTGCTGCACGCCGGCGATCAGCGCGTCGACGCCCTCATGGCCGTCGCCGCTCATCAGCGGATCGATATAGCGCGCATCGGCGGTCCAGTTCTCGCTCAGCATCTCGCGGCGCCGGCTCGGCGTCCGCTCGTTCCAGAGATCGATATAGCGGCGGGCGATGGCGGCATGGTCGGTCATGGTGCTCTCCTTCGATAGTGCCGGGCTGTGCGGCGGTCCGGACTATCGAAGGTTCGCGTGCGCCGATCGATTACCTCCGAGGTCATCGCGCGGGCTATGGTGCGATGGTCAGCACCGCCTTCATGTTGGGATGGTAGCGGCAGTAATAGTCGACCGTGCCGGCCTTGGTCAGGACCGACTTGATCGTCTTCTTCGGCGCGATCGTCACGTCGAAGTCGCCGTTCTTCGCGGTGGCGGTGTGGGCCAGCACGTCCTTGTTGACCCATTCGATGGTGTCGCCGACCTTGGCCGACACCTCGGCCGGCGAGATCACCATATTCTCCATCACGATCCGGATGGTGGCCGCATGCGCCGGGACGGCCATCGCGCCGAGCGCGAGCAAAGCCAGCGTTGCGAGACAGCGTCCTGGCAACATCGCGCGCCTCCTCACTTCAGGCCGGCGGCGACGTGTTCGGCATGCTGCTGGTGGCCCTGGAAGATCTTCAGGCCGGTCTGCAGCAGGCTCTTCAGCTCGGGATTGCTGGCCGAGGGGATCAGCTGCGTCTCCAGCGCGGTGTTGACTGCCTTGTGGTAGGCGATCTCGTTGTCGATATAGGCCTTGTCATAGGCGGCGCCCTTCAGCTTGCCGAGTTCGGCGAGCTTGTCGGCCGCCTGCTTCGACAGCGCCTTGCTGGTGTCGTTGTCCTCCGGCGTCACCTTCAACTTCTTGACGAGGTCGAGCGCCTGCTTGTTCACCGCCTCGTGGTCGCGCGCCATGTCCTTGGCGAACGCCTTGATCTCCTTGTTGGAGGCCTTCTCTTCCGCCTGCTTGGCGGCATTGATGTCGATCACGCCGGCCGTATAGGCGATGTGTGCGATCTGTGGATCGGTCGGCTTTGCGCCCTGCGCCAGCGCAGCGCAGTTGAGAAGGCTGAGCGCGGCGACCGCGATACCCAATCGAACGAACATGGTTTGACACTCCTGTTGAGCCGGGCGTAGCGCGCGGCGCGTCGTTGCTTGCACAGGAGTTGGATGGTGCGGGCGAGCAGAGGTTCCCGAAAAAATTCAGGCCGTGGCGCGCAGCCGTTTCAGAACCGCCTCGGTCAATCGCTCGCAGCGCTTGCCCGCGAAGGGGAAGGCCTCCATGACGACGGGGCCGATCTTCCGCTCGACATTGTCGCGCAGCATGGTCCGGGCGCGATGCAGGCGCGTCTTCACGGTTTCCGGCTTGAGGCCGAGGATCTCAGCGGTCTCCTCGACATTCATGCCCTCGATCACGCGGGTGATGAAGACGAGGCGGAACGCCTCGGGCAGCTCGTCGATCGCGTGCTCGACGACATGCTGGATCTCACGCTGGGCCATGGATTTTTCCGGATCGTCCGTTGACGACAGGGGGAACTGGATGATCTGGGCTTCGGGAGCACCTTTCGGCAGATCGGACCATTCGACGCTGCTGTGCCTGCGGCGCAGGCGACCGAGTGCCTCGTTCATTGCGATCCGCGACAGCCAGGTCGAGAGGCTGGAGTCGCCGCGGAACTGGTCCAGATGGGTAAAGGCGCGCACATAGGCATCCTGAACCACGTCCTCGGCCTCGTGGTCGTTGCGCAGGATGCCGCGCGCCAGCCGGAACAGCCGGCGATTATTCGCCTGCATGATGGCGCGGATTGCGGCCTCGTCGCGGGCGCGCGCGCGTTGCACCAGCTCGGCATCGTCCGAGCGGATCGGCGGCAGGGACGTTACAGGGGCCTGGCGCATGGCGGGATCGCCCTCACTGTTGGCGGAATAATACCATTGGATGCCGACCGGCCGTACAGGTTCCCGGGAAAATGGTGATCGGCCAAAAAGACCCTACGGCCTGATATAGGCCTCCGGATCGCCGCGTGCATGCGCCTCCATCGCGTCGAGGAAGCAGCGCACCTTCGCCGGGACAAATTGCCGCGCCGGCAACAGCGCGTGCACGTTGAGCGGCTCGCAGGCATGGTCCGGCAGCAGCCGCCGCAACTCGCCGGCCGCGACGGCGATGCGGGTGTAGCTCGCGGTGACCCGCAGCACGCCATGACCGGCGAGCGCGGCCTGCAGGCGGACATGGGCATTCGAGCTGGTCAGGCGCGCGCGATCGACCGCGAGATGCTCGACCGCGCCGCCGGGAGCGGTGATCGCCCATGGCGGATCGCTGGGGCCGGTCAGCAGCGGCAACTTTCTCAGATCATCCAGCGTGCGTGGCTCGCCGACCTTGTCGAGCAGCGCGGGTGCCGCGAACAGACCGCGCTCGAGCGTGAAGACGCGGCGGATCACGATGCCGGCCGACGGCAGCGGCGCCTCCAGCATCGCGAACACGATGTCGTAGTTCTCGGCGATCGGGTTGACGATGTCATGCTCGACGTCGATCCGGATCGAAAGCTCCGGATAGCGGCCCATCACGGCGCAGGCGACCGGCCCCGCATGATGCGCGCCGAATTCATAAGGCGCCTTGATGCGCAGCGTGCCCGCCACCGCGCTCGACATCGCCAGCGCCTCGCTGTGGGTGTCGTGCAGCGCGGTGAACAGCGGGCGGACCTTGCGATAGATGGTCTCGCCGGAATCGGTCAGCCGCAGGTGCCGGGTGGTGCGCTCGATCAGGCGCAGCCCGAGATTGGCTTCGAGACGCTGCACCGCAGCACTGAGGCTTGATTTGGGATGGCCAAGCACGCGCGCGGCGGCGGTGAAGCCGCCATGCTCGACAACCTCGCAAAACAGCTCCCAGTCGCGCCACTCCATGGCCGATTGTCCATCCACCGGTACAGTGTGTCCAGCCAAATCGGATTATCCCGGTGACCGCAATCACCTAACCTCGTCGCCAACCAAATTTGCATCGGGAGGGTGAGATGGCTGACGACGGAATTTTCCTGCGCGACACCTGGTACGTGGCGGCGTGGAATCACGAACTGATCGACGGCAAGATGGTCGCACGCACCATCCTGGAACGGCCGATCGTGCTCTATCGCGGGTCGAGCGGGAAAGTCGTCGCGCTGGACGACCGCTGCTGCCATCGCGCCGCGCCGCTTTCGATGGGACGCATCGAGGGCGACGACATCAGGTGCATGTATCACGGTATGAAGTTCGCGGCCGACGGCAAATGCATCCAGATCCCCGGGCAGGACACCATCCCCGCCAAGCTCGGCGTGCGCAGCTATCCGGTGGTCGAGCGCTACAACATGATCTTCATCTGGACCGGCGATCCGGAGAAGGCCGATCCGAAACTGATCCTCGACTATCCGCCGCTCGAGGATCCCAGATGGCGCGGCCTGCCGGGTTACATGCACTACAAGGCCAACTGGCTCCTGATCGTCGATAATCTCAGCGACTTTGCGCATCTTGCCTTCGTGCACACCAACACGCTCGGCGGATCCGAGGAATATGCCTACAAGACCAAGCCGGTCGCGATCGAGAAGCTGGACGACGGTTTCCGTGTCGAGCGCTGGCACATGGGCGCCGAGCCGCCGCCCTACCACAAGAAGGTGATCGCGAACAAAACCGACAAGATCGACCGCCGCAATATCGGCCGCATGATCGTGCCCGGCATCTTCACGCTCGACACCACGTTCGCGCCGGCGGGGCAGGGCGTCGAGAAGGGCGTCCAGGTTCCGGGCACGCGGTCATATCGCAACGCGCAGTTCATGACGCCGGAGACGCGCTCGACTACGCACTTCTTCTGGAATTACCTGCACGATTTCGACATCGACAACCCGAACATCGCACTGTCGCTGCGGCACAGCCTCGAGGAAGGGTTCAACGAGGACAAGGACATCATCGAGGCGCAGCAGCGCGTGTTCGACGCCGATCCGGACTATCAGCTGCTCGCGATCGGCGCCGATGCCCCGCTGACCTATTTCCGCTGGCTGTTCGCACGCAAGCTCGAGGCGGAGAAAGGCACGGCGCGCGCCGCCTAGTCCGCTGAAACGACGGCCTTGCTTGGCAGCAAGCCGCGCCGGGGTCGCGAGATCGTGACATCCCGGCGTGGCTGCCGTTCCAGCCGGCTTGGCGTAAACTGATCCGACCTGAATTTGTCGGTTCTTGATCAGCGTGAAGGTGACCCGCGTCGGCCAGACTATCCCGGTAGCGATCAATCGGTGAATGAGCTTGCCCGAAAAGACGAATCGATCGGATCGAAGTGCGAGCACCAACTGGGCGCAGGACGCCTGGCTATGGCCGTTTGAAGCCGCGCGATTGGCGCTGGACATCTACTCGCAGTGGTACCCCAATCGTGCGCCCGAGCCCACAGATTCGTCGGGCGAAATGGCGGCGCTGCCCTGGACGACAGCCCATTCGGTCGCGCTTCAGCTGCCGTCGATGTGCCTGCTGGATTTCTCAAGAGCGGCCGAAGGCCGGCCGCTGCTGGTCTGCGCGCCCTATGCGCTGCATCGCGCGCAGATCGCGGATCTTGCCCCCGGCCACAGCCTGATGGAGGCGCTGCAGAAGGCTGACGTTGCGCGTCTTTATCTCACGGATTGGCGCTCGGCGGCACCGGAGATGCGATATTTCTCGATCGACACCTTTCTGTCCGATCTCAACGTGGCCGTCGACACGATCGGGCCGCCGGTCGACCTTGCAGGTCTCTGTCAGGGCGGCTGGCTGTCGTTGCTCTACGCGGCGCGCTTTCCCGGCAAGGTACGGCGGCTTGTGCTTGCCGGCAGCCCGGTCGACGTCTCGGTACCGTCGGAGCTTTCCCGGATGGTCGCCTCGCTTCCACCGCAAGGCTTCGAGGCGCTGGTCCGTCAGGGGGATGGGATCATCAGCGGCAAGCATATGCTGCAGGCCTGGAGCATCCCGTTCACCATGCGTGACGCGGAAGCGGCGCTGCAGAGGCGGCTCGACCGCAAGTCGGAGGATGCGCGGGCGTTGCTCGATCGCTTCACGCGCTGGAATAGCGAGACGCTCGATCTGCCGGGCACCTACTACCTCGAAGTGACCGACTGGATCTTTCGCCAGAACCGGATCGCGGCTGGAGACTTCCTCGCGCTTGGCTGCAAGATCGATCTCGCTGCCGTGAAGCAGCCCGTTTTCGTGCTCGCCGCAGAGAACGACATCGTTGTTCCGCCCGACCAGGCATTTGCGACAGCGCGGCTCCTGGCCACGCCGCCCGCGTGGCTGCAATGCCATACCGAGCCGTGTGGTCACCTCGGACTGTTCATGGGCTGCAAGGCTCTCGCCGGTTCATGGCGCCGGATTGCCCGCTGGCTTCAGTCCGATCTCGGCGAGGCTGCCGGCGAGCGCGCGCGGATCAGCGCGTGAGTGCAAGATGAAAATGCCCCGAATTGCGCTTTGCAATCCGGGGCATCCGGTCTCTTTGGATGACGTGTGTCGCGTCTATTTCGCCGCGACAACCATGATCTCGACATTGTACTGCGGCGCCGCCAGCTTGGCCTCGACGGTGGCGCGGGCCGGGGTGTTGCCCTGCGAGACCCAGCCGTCCCACACCGCGTTCATCTCCGGGAACGTCTTCATGTCGGTGATGTAGATCGTCGCGCTGAGCAGCTTCGACTTGTCGGTGCCGGCCTTGGCGAGGTGGCCGTCGATGATCGACAGGATGTCCTTGGTCTGGTCGGTGACGCTGCCGCCCGCGGCCTTGCCGGCGACGACGCCGGCCAGATAGACGGTGTTGCCGTGCACGACGGCCTGGCTCATGCGCGGGCCGGTTTCGAAACGCTGAATGCTCATTTGGGTCTCCACTGAATGGCGGGCATGTCTATAGCGTTTTCAAGCGGCGTGGCTACCGGTTCGCGTGAAGAAAACGCGTCAAAACAAGAGATCGACAGGTTTGGTTCTGATTTGATCAGAACCAAACCTCTAGCGCGTCAGGGCGACCACCGCCACTGCGCATTTTGCAGCGCGCACCTCATGAAAATCGCGGCCTAAAGCGTGATGAGATTAGGTTCAACTGCAACGGCGCCTCTGGCGCAACGTGTTGCCGCACCTGCAGCCACTAGGCCGCTGCATCGCCCCCGATCTGATCGGCATGGGAGACTCCGACAAGCTGCCTAACAGTGGCCCCGAGTCGTATCGTTTCGTGGAGCACCGCCGCTACCTCGACGCCCTGCTCGAAGCCCTGGATGTTGCCGAGCGGGTCACGTTGGTCATCCATGACTGGGGCTCGGCTCATAAAGGCCGAGCCCGGTGGGATCCTCTCCGCCGGCCTCGATCTTGACTTCGTCCGCAAGTTGCCCGCGCAGACTGAGGTGACGGTCGCGGGAATCCATTTCGTCCAGGAAGATTCGCCGGACGAGATCGGGCGGGCCATTGCCGACTGGATGGGGACGTTGGGCTGACGGCGTTGTCTTAGCGGTCGCTCGGTACGCTGCTTCATTCGGTCATCTCCGTAGGGGCGGGCGTGTGCCAAAGGCAAGCCGAGAGTCGCCGTCCTCTCGTGGAACTTTGCCGCCGGATCCGCGTTTCAGAGCCTCGGTCATCAAACCCATGGGGGAGACCATGGGACTGTCCTGGCAACAAGGTCCACTCTCAACGGGAGCAATCGGCCGGTTTCTCGTGCCCGAACCGCTGCCCAAGAGATTGTTGTACGTCGAGCGGTTGCGCCGGCGTATGCGCGTTCGCTTCGGGGGATCTGGATCGCCGATAGCGAGAATGTCCTCCTGTTCTTCGAACCGGGCCGCTATCCGGTCGCCTATTTTCCGGAGACCGACATTTCCCCACGCGTCCTTGAACGCACCGAGCATACCACCCAACACGCCGATCTCGGGCTCACGTCCTGGTACAGTGTCCGGGCCGACGAGCAGCACGTCGCACCGCGAGGGGCATGGCAGCACACCAGCCTTCCTCCCCATGCGAGCGAACTGCAGGCACGCGTTGCGTTCGCTTGGCGGGCTATGGACGCTTTCTACGAGGAAGACGAGCGAATCGTGGGCCATGCCGCTGACCCCTACCACCGCATCGATATCCGCCGCGCCTCCCGTAACCTCGTGGTCCGCCATGGTGACCGGATCATTGCCGATACCAAGCGGCCGCTCGTCCTCTACGAGTCCGGCTTCGCGCCGCGCTGGTACGTTCCACGCGCCGACATCGATGAGTCCGCCCTCACTCCCGTGAAACTCCAGACCTTCTGCCCATACAAGGGGCTCTGCAGCTACTACTCCATCGATGAGGCACGTCTGGCGGCATGGGGGTATCCTGACCCCTATCCCGAGGTTCGCGGCATCTCCAACCTGGTGTCGTTCGAACCGGATATCGTCTCGGTCCATCTCGATGGCACCCAACTCCATCTCGAGCCGGGCCAGACGGTGGTTGCGCATGGCCCAGATCGCAACATCGACGTCTCCGAGGTGGTCCATGAGCCAGGTGGCGGCGGCTAAGAAGCACCTTCGGTCCCTATCAAAGTGGAGTGGGGCATGGCGCGACTGCTGTCGGTGAACGTCGGACTTCCGCGTGATATCGAATGGAAGGGCCGCACCGTACACACCGGGATTTGGAAAAATCCTGTACGTAGCCGTTGTCGGGTCGGCCGATTGAATCTGGATGGAGACGGTCAAGGCGACCTGAGCGGCCACGGGGGTGAGCAGCGAGCCGTCCTAGTTTACCAGATCGAATCGTATCGCTACTGGCAGGAACAGCTGAAGAGGACCGACTTCGTCCATGGACAGTTCGGCGAGAACTTCACGATTGAGGGATTACCCGACGATGCCGTTGGCATCGGCGACCGTTATCAGATCGGCGGCGCAGTGTTCGAGGTTACTCAGCCCCGCGTGACCTGCTATCGGGTCGGCATTCGGATGAACGAGCCGCGGATGCCGGCATTGCTGACATCCAGCGGCCGTCCGGGGTTCTACTTCCGCGTCCTGCAGGAAGGCGAAGTAGGCGCCGGCGACGAAATCATGAAGGTGGGAGAGGCGAATGAGCGAATGACGGTCGAAGAGATCAACGCGCTTCTCTATTCGCCCAATCATCCACGCGATCGATTGGAGCGCGCCTTGCGGATCGAGACGCTTTCGCCCGGATGGCGCGTGTCGTTTGAGGCGTTACTGCAGAATCAGACGACTGGCGCGGGAAGCGGCAACGCAGGGCTTGCGCCGGCAGCGGCTGCGCATCCGGCTGCACCAGGATTTCAGTCGCTCACGGTGGCAGCGATAGATCAGGAGTCCGCGGACGTCCTCTCCCTGTCGATGCGGCATCCGGACGGTCAGCCGCTGCGACAGGCTCTGCCCGGTCAGTACGTGGTCTTACGTCTTCGACGGATCGGCGGCGGGCCGCCACTCTTTCGCAGCTACTCGCTCTCGGGTCCCCTCTCGACGGAGCGCTACCGGATCAGCGTGAAAGTCGAGCCGGATGGGGCGGCTGGAACCTACCTGCGGGAGCATGTCCGCATGGGCGATGTTCTCGACGTCAGCTCGCCGCGGGGAAGCTTCATTCTGCAGTCGGGAGCGCGGCCCGTGGTGTTGCTCAGCGCGGGAATCGGAGCGACGCCTGTGCTGGCAATGCTTTACGCGCTGGCGGCGGCCCGCTCGACACGGCAGGTCTTGTGGCTGCACGCGGCTCGCGACCGGCCGCACCATCCATTTGCCGCCGAAGTCCGCCGCCTTATGCCCTCGCTCGCCCATGGCCGCAGCTATGTTTGCTACAGCAGGCCGGGCTCGCGCGACAAGATGGGCGAGGATTTCGACGCGACCGGTCACCTGTCGCGATCGGTCTTCGACAAGGTCGGCATCCCGCGAGAGGCGGATGTCTACCTCTGCGGGCCGACTCGCTTCATGGCAGACATGAAAGAGGCGCTCGCAGCCTTGGACGTGGCGCCGGAGCGGATGCATGTCGAAATCTTCAACGGCAGCGAGTCGATGACTCCGGGTGTCGTCGGCGCAGCGACGCGAACTCCACATCTGCCCAGGGACGACGCCAACACCGGTCCGCTGGTATCGTTCGCGCGAAGTGGCATCGCCGCACACTGGAAGGCGTCCGTCTACCAGAGCATTTTGGAGCTCGCCGAGGCGTGCGACGTCCCGGTCCGTTGGTCGTGCCGGACCGGTGTTTGTCACAACTGTGAGAGCGGTTTGGTTTCGGGCGAGGTCGCCTATGGACCCCAGCCACTCGAGAAGCCCGCTGACGGCAACCTTCTCGTTTGCTGCTCACAACCGATTCGTGACGTCGTCATCGATTTGTGAGCCCTGCGGGCGACGCAAATCAGACCGAAGAGGAGGCGTGGGCGTGATCAACACAACCAGCGCAACCGGCATAAAGCTCTCAGTCGAGGTGATCACGTTGCCGGTGAGCGATGTCCAGCGAGCGTTGCGGTTCTACGTCGACCAGGTCGGCTTCACGCTCGACGTCGACTATTCGCCGAAAGACGCATTTCGCGTCGTGCAGCTCACTCCACCGGGCTCCAGTTGCTCGATACAGATCGGTCGCGGGCTCACCGACGCGCCCGCCGGATCACTTCGCAACGTCTATCTCGTCGTCACCGATGTTGAGGTTGCGCGGAGCCGCCTGCTCGAACGTGGGGTCGAGGTCGGTGAAGTCCGGCACAAGGTGCCCGTTGATGCCTGGGATGGAGGTTTCGCACCCGGGCTCGACCCTGCTCGCAGGGACTACGCCAGCTTCGCCGACTTCTCGGATCCGGACGGCAACAGCTGGGTGTTACAGGAACGGGGATACCGCAACGTATGACGTGCTTGTGGAAGCATTGACTAGAGAACGAAAGGAGTTCCCATGCGCACAGTCAATCGATCAGCTCAGCGGCAAATGGAAGACCGTGATCCTGAGCCGGCTCACGGTCAGGCCGATGCGCTATGGCGAGTTGCGCCACGACATCCCGCAGCTCAGCGACAAGGTGATGACCGAGCGCCTGCGCCATCTCTGCAACTCAGGCTTCGTCAGGCAGGAGCGCGGCGGCGGCTCCTCGCGCTATTGCCTGACCAAGCGCGGCGAGATGCTGAAGCCGATGCTGCAGGCACTCTACGATTGGGGCGAGGCCAACGCAGACACGTTCGGCGTCCGCTTCCTCAGCGCGGAGGCGGACTAGAGCAGGATGAGATCAAGCTGTGGCCGCGAACTGAGGCGCGTTCGCTCTTCCCGCCCGCGACGTGGAAGCGTCAATTGCAGAAGTCCGCAAATGGCCTATGCGACAGCCCTTGCGCGAGGGACATTTGCGCAATTTCGGAATATTAGAAGAATACGTCTGAGTTGCCCGACGTGTCAAGTTGCTTGGTCGAGCGCGGGCCACTGCCGGCTACTTTGCATGGGGTTGTTTTCGATATTTTGGCGACGCCCCCGGCGACGGTCCCGTAAGTTCATGCTGCACCGGTCGAGAGAGCCGGTTTCCGGCCGGAACCTTAAGCAAGGAGAGCGCGTTCTCGCGGGATGTTGGGGGCAATCAACAAAGGAATGCTCATGCACATCCGCATCTCTACGGCATCCGTCATCGTTGCGGCGCTCTCGCTTGGAACACCTGCCTGGGCGCAGGTGCAGGGAACGCAACCGAAGGCGCTGCCGCAGGCTCAATCTGACCAGCCCAATGCCATCCGGAGCATACAGGTCGTGGACGTCAAGGATCTCAAGCCTGAGGTCCGGTCAAGGGTCGAGGCTGTCGTCGCAAAGGCAAGCGAAGACGACCTGCGGAACCTTCGCGGTTCCATCGACGCATCTGAAGAAGCGGTATCCGCGCTGAAGGCGAAGGGCCTCAGCTCGGCACAAGTTGTCGCGGTCAATCTCACCAACGGCATTCTGACGCTTTTCACCAGGACGGCCTGATCGCAACACGGCCTGGGGAACTTCCGCTCAGCAAGAAAAGCCCGCTGGTTCACGCCGGCGGGCTTTTCGACTGCACCTCAGAGTAGCACGCGTCAGTTCACCGCCTTCGCCGCCGCACGTCCTGCGTTGCGCCCCGAGAACAGGCAGCCGCCGAGGAACGTTCCTTCGAGCGAGCGGTAGCCGTGCACGCCGCCGCCGCCGAAGCCGGCGGCTTCGCCGGCCGCGTAGAGCCCGCGGATGATCTGGTGATCCCTGCCGAATACGCGCGAATCGAGATCGGTCTCGAAGCCGCCGAGCGTTTTGCGGGTGAGGATGTTGAGCTTCACCGCAATCAGCGGGCCGTGCTCGGGATCGAGGATGCGGTGCGGCTTGGCGGTACGGATCAATTTGTCGCCGATATAGCGCCGCGCGTTGTGCAGGTTCATCACCTGCGCATCCTTGACGTAGGGGTTGGTGATCTCGCGGTCGCGCGCCTCGATCTGGGTTTTGATGGCGTCGAGCTGCAACAGGTCGTTGCCTGCGAGCTTGTTCATGGCGCCGACGAGCTCGGCGAGATTGTCGCGCACGATGAAATCGGCGCCGTGCTGCTTGAACGCTTCCACCGGCGCCGGCGCGCCCTTGTTGGTGGCGCGCTTGATCGTCATGCGCCAGCTCTTGCCGGTGAGGTCGGGGTTCTGCTCCGAGCCCGACAGCGCGAACTCCTTCTTGATGATGCTCTGGGTCAGGATGAACCACGAATAATCGTAGCCGGTGCCCATGATGTAGTGCAGTTGCCCGAGCGTGTCGGAGCCCGGGAACAGCGGCGCCGGCAGCCGCTTGCCCGTCGCGTCGAACCACAGCGACGACGGTCCCGGCAGGATCCGGATGCCGTGACGCGGCCAGATCGGGTTCCAGTTCCGGATGCCCTCGACATAGTGCCACATGCGGTCGCGGTTGATCAGCCGTCCGCCCGCCGCCTCGGTGATGCCGATCATGCGGCCGTCGACATGTTCGGGCACGCCGGAGATCATGAATCTGGGCGGCTCGCCGAGCCGCTTTGGCCAGTTCTGCCGCACCAGATCATGATTGCCGCCGATGCCGCCGGACGCGACGATCACGGCTGGTGCACGGAAGGAAAAATCGCCGACGACGTTGCGCGAGGAACTCTTGCCGCGCTCGACCGAGGTCGGTTCCAGGATCACGCCGCTGACGCCGTCGACCACACCGCTGGTGACGCTGAGCGCATCGACGCGGTGGCGGAACTTGAACACCAGCCGTCCGCTTTTCGCCGCCTCGCGCGCGCGGCGCTCGAACGGCTCGACGATGCCGGGGCCGGTGCCCCAGGTGACATGGAAGCGCGGCACCGAATTGCCATGGCCCATCGCGTCGTAGCCGCCGCGCTCGGCCCAGCCGACCACCGGGAAGATGCGATGGCCCATCGCACGCAGCCAGTCGCGTTTCTCGCCCGCCGCGAATGCGACATAGGCCTCGGCCCATTTGCGCGGCCAGTAATCCTCCTCGCGATCGAAACCCGCGGTGCCCATCCAGTCCTGCAGCGCGAGGTCCGCGGAATCCTTGATGCCGAGCCGGCGCTGCTCCGGCGAATCGACCAGGAACAGGCCGCCAAACGACCAGAAGGCCTGGCCGCCGATACTTTGTTCCCCTTCCTGGTCGAGCACGATGACGCGCTTGCCTGCGTCGGCGACTTCGGTTGCGGCCACGAGACCGGCAAGCCCCGCGCCAATCACGATCACATCTGCATCGTCAGCCATGTTTAGGTCCCCCGTCCCGCCGAGATTCAAGACCGCCTCATTGCGTGCGGTCAACGCCAAATGGACCTTGCCTGTGGCGGCGGAGCACCAAGCACGTGCGCCGCGCTGTTCCAGTTTGGGACCTTTCCCCACTTTCACTGCAGCGTGCGCGCAACACCCAATTTGAATTTGTTTTGACCGGCTTCGCTCGTCTGGACAAAAATCCGCGCGCACAACACGCTCACGATTGTCTTGCATCACAGACCAAACAGATTCGGTTTCGACTGGGGCTGGCCAAAATGAAGTTGATGACGGGGTTGCTCGCTGCGGTTCTCCTGCTGGCGGGAATGGGGGTGTCTCAAGCTGTAGTCAGGATCGCCGACGATCGCGGCGGCAAGATCGGCGTCTATGTCGACAGGTATCAGGACCTGCGGACTTCGGGCGAGACGGTCATCATCGACGGGCTGTGTGCCTCGGCCTGCACCATCGTGCTCGGCAAGGTTCCTCACGACCGGATTTGTGTGACCTCGCACGCCAGCCTCGGCTTCCATGCAGCCTGGGATTACGGCGACAACGGCCGCCCCGTCCCCAATCCCGAAGCCACCCATATGCTGTACCTGATGTATCCGCCGGCGGTACGCAGATGGATTTCGGAGCGTGGTGGCCTGACCCGGCGCATGATCTTCCTGCGCGGTAAGCAACTGCAGGCGCTGTACAAGCCGTGCTACCTCAACGCCCAGGCCTCGGCGCCGAAGCCCGCGCACTAGGCTCCGGCTGCTTCTCTGTTTGACGTTCGTCGGCCATTGGCCTGGGCTTACGTCGGGTTATGGACGAGCAGGCGCCGGAACAGCTCGCCATCATTTGACGGCCTGCGGCCGCCATTGCGCTTGCTGCCTGCCGGAACCGGGCTTATCTCAGGCTCATGATTCAGCCGATCTCCACCCGATCCGAGCTCGTAACGGCTCCACAGACCCGGGTGGCGTTTGCGATCCTGTGGGGCGCGGCCGGTATCGGCGGATTGGCCCTGCTTGCCGCCGCCGCGCTCTGGTTCCACTACGGGACCGCGGTGTTTTTCGAAATGATCACGGCCGGCATCTCCGCCTGCTTCTGACAAGGACGCTCTCGCATCATGCCCCGGACCACGCGCCCATTGGTGATCTTCGCTGCCTTCGCGGGCAGTCTGGCGGTCGGCCTGTTCCTCATGCTGTGGGCGATCGGCGGCTTGCGCACCGTTGCCGCGCCGGCCGCGATCGGCGGGCCGTTCCAGCTCACCGACCAGTCCGGCCAGACCATTACCGACAAGAACCTTCAGGGCAAGCCGACCCTGATTTTCTTCGGATTCACCCATTGCCCGGACATCTGCCCGACCTCGCTGTTCGAGATCTCGGAGGTCCTGAAGGCGATGGGCAAGGACGCCGATCGCGTGAACGCCTATTTCGTCTCGGTCGATCCGGAACGCGACACCGCCACCGCGATGAAGGATTACCTGTCGAGCTTCGATCCGCACCTCAAGGGCCTGACCGGCGATCCCGCCGCGATCGCCAAGGTGCTGTCGAGCTATCGTGTCTACGCCAAGAAAGTGCCGCTGAAGGATGGCGACTACACGATGGACCACACCGCGCTGATCTATCTGATGGACCGCGACGGTCATTTCGTCGCGCCGTTCAATCTGAAACGGACGCCGGAAGAGGCGGCGGCCGATCTCAAACGGTACCTCTGATCGCCATTTCCGGTTCAGAATTAACCCAATCGGCGCTCGCTTCAGGCGCTGATTCGGCTATAAGCCGTTCAATTTCCTGAAATTGCCGGTTATGCCAAACCCCTCTGTCCAGCCCTTTGCCGTCCGTTCGCGCCAGCTTCGCCTGGCCGCGGGCATGATCGCGGCTGCCTTGCTGGCCCTCGCAGGTCCTGCGATCGGGCAGACGCCTCCGGCGCAGCCGCCGGCGGCCAAGGCGGCCCCCGCACAAGCGGCGCCCGCGACACCTTCGGCGCCCGCTGCCCAGCCGGCCCCGACCCTGTCGCCCAAGGCCGCCGCCGAGGCCGCGCCGCAGGCGGTGCCGGGTTTCTGGGACCCGCGGCGCCGGCCGGACCGCCCGGACCTGTCGCGCCTCACCGTGATCCGCTTCCTGACTGAGACCGACTATCCGCCGTTCAATTTCACCGGTCCCGACGGCAATCCGGCCGGTTTCAACGTCGACCTCGCGCGTTCGCTCTGCGACGAGATCAAGGTCACCTGCACCATCCAGATGCGCCGCTTCGAGACCCTGATCGATGCCCTGGCGACCAACCGGGGCGACGCCATCATCGCGTCGATGGCGGTGACGCCGCAGCTGCGCGCCAAGGTCGATTTCACCGATCCCTATTACCGCGCGCCGGCCCGCTTCGTGTCGCGCCGTGACAACGCGATGCCGGAAATCCGCCCGGAATACCTTGAGGGCAAGAAGGTCGGCGTCATCGCCGGTACCTCGCACGAGGCCTACCTCAAGGCGATGTTCACCGACGCCGAGATCCACTCCTATCCGGATAACGACGCGCTGCGCGCGGCGCTGCGCCGCGGCGAGGTCGACTTCATCTTTGGCGATGCGATCTCGCTCGCGTTCTGGATCAACGGCACCGATTCCGCCGAATGCTGCGCCTTTGCCGGCGGCCCCTTTGTCGAGAGCCGCTATTTCGGCGAGGGCGTCGGCATCGCGGTCCGCAAGGGCAACGACCTGCTCCGGCAGTCGCTGAACTGGGCGCTGTTCCGGATCTGGGAAAAAGGCCGCTTCACCGATCTGTGGCTGCGCTATTTCTCGGTCAGCCCGTTCTGATGCTGTGCTCTTCACCTCTCCCCGCTTGCGGGGAGAGGTCGGAATTCAAGCGCAGCTTGAATTCCGGGTGAGGGGGACCCCCCACCGCGAATTCCTCTCTTGCCGGTTACGCGGATGGAGCCCCTCACCCCAACCCTCTCCCCGCAAGAGCGGGGCGAGGGAGCGTCGTTTTGCATTTTGCCGCGAAAGCGTTAGTTTTCGCGGCCTTTTTGGAGAGAACCTGAGGAATGTCCGTGATTGATCCTTCTGCCAGCCCGAGCGACCTGCGGGCGCTCGCCGAACAATCCAACGCCTGGCCGTTCGAGCAGGCGAAAGCGATTGTGGCGCGGCTGAAGAAAAATCCCAAGGACGAGGTGCTGTTCGAGACCGGCTACGGCCCGTCGGGCCTGCCGCATATCGGCACGTTCGGCGAAGTCGCGCGCACCACGATGGTGCGCCATGCCTTCCGCGTGCTCACCGAGGACAAGATCAAGACCCGACTGCTCGCCTTCTCCGACGACATGGACGGCCTGCGCAAGGTGCCGGACAACGTGCCGAACAAGGAGCTGCTTGAGCAGCATCTCGGCAAGCCGCTGACCAAGGTGCCCGATCCGTTCGGCACCCATCCGAGCTTCGGCCAGCACAACAATGCGCGGCTGCGCGCCTTTCTCGACCAGTTCGGCTTCGATTACGAGTTCGCGAGCTCGACCGAGTACTACACCTCCGGCCGCTTCGATGCCGCGCTGCTGCGCATGCTGGAGCGGATCGAGAAGGTGATGGCGATCATGCTGCCGTCGCTGCGCGAGGAGCGTGCGGCGAGCTACTCGCCGTTCCTGCCGATCTGCCCGCGCACCGGCCTCGTGCTCTACGTGCCGGTGACGGCGCACGACGCCAAGGCCGGCACGATCTCGTATGAAGATCCCGATAGCAAGGAGACCGTCACCGTTCCTGTCACCGGCGGCCGCTGCAAGCTGCAATGGAAGCCGGACTGGGCGATGCGCTGGTACGCCCTCGGCGTCGACTATGAAATGGCCGGCAAGGACCTGATCGACTCGGTGAAGCTGTCGGGCAAGATCTGCTCGGCGCTCGGCGGCACGCCGCCGGAAGGTTTCAACTACGAACTGTTCCTCGACGAGAAGGGCCAGAAGATCTCGAAGTCGAAGGGCAACGGCCTGACGATCGACGAGTGGCTGCGCTACGCCTCGCCGGAGTCGCTGTCGCTGTTCATGTATCGCGAGCCCAAGGCGGCGAAGCGGCTCTATTTCGACGTCATCCCGCGCAATGTCGACGACTACCAGCAATTCCTCGACGGCTTCACGCGGCAGGAAGCGCGGCAGCAGCTGCAGAATCCGGTCTGGCACATCCATTCCAGCAAGCCGCCGCAGGCCGACATGCCTGTCACCTTCCAGCTGCTGCTGACGCTGGTGTCGTCGTCGAACGCGGAGAATGCCGAGACGCTGTGGGGTTTCATCGGCCGCTACCGGCCGGGCGTGACGCCGCAGACTCATCCGAAGCTCGACGCGATGGTCGGCTACGCCATCAACTACTATCGCGACTTCGTGGCGCCGACCAAGCAGTTCCGCGAGCCGACCGACGGAGAGCGCGCGGCGTTGCAGGATCTGCGCGATGCGCTCGCCAACATGCCGGCGAACGCGAGCGCGGAAGACATCCAGAACGTGGTCTATGAGATCGGCCGCCGCGAGCCGTTTCTCGACATGGTCAAGAAGGGCAAGGACGGCCGTCCCGGCGTCTCGCTCGACTGGTTCAACATGCTCTACCAGGTGCTGCTCGGCCAGGAGAAGGGCCCGCGCTTCGGCTCCTTCGTCGCGGTCTACGGCGTGCAGAACGCGGTCAACATGATCGACGGTGCGCTGGCGCGGTCGTCGTAGGGATCGCGGCGCTCATCGCCGCTCGGCCTGCGCCGCGTCGCGCAGGCCGTCGCTGGTGGCGCGCAACAGCGTCAGCAGCAGGCCGTTGAGCGGCGTCGGCACGCCGTGCCGTTCGCCGGCCGCGACGATCGCGCCGGTGAGAGCATCGGCTTCGAACGGGCGTCCCGCGACACGATCGAAATACATCGAGGTGCCGGCGTCTGGCGGATAGGTCAACAACGTCGCCAGCATCAGCTCGGCCTCGTCGGGCGCGAGCTGGGCACCGTCGGCGCGGCCGACATTCGCGGCCTCCTCGAGGATGGCGTGGCACAGCGCCTTGACGTCCGCGCGGCGGAACACCGCCTGCCGCTGCAAGGTGAGCGCGGTGATCGGATTGGCGACCGCATTGAGCAGAAGCTTGCGCCACGCCAGCGTGGTGAAATCGGCGGAGTGCCGCACGCGCATCGCCGTCCCATCCAACAGCGCTTCGAACGCGCGTCCGTCCGTGTCATCGGCAACCGCGAATTCATGCTCGCCGGCGCGGCGGAAACGGACGCGATCCGGCGCCAGCCGCTCGCCGTTGTAATAGACGATGGTCGGCACGACCGTGGCGGCGCCGACCAATGGCGCCAGCCGCTCGGCGTGGCCGATGCCGTTCTGCAGCACCGCGACGCGCGTCCGCGGCCCGCACAGCCTTTGCAGCCAGGGCGCGCTCGATTCCGTGTCCTGCGCCTTGGTCGACAACAACACCCAGTCGACCGGCGTCACCTCCGCCGGATCGGTGAGGGCGCGCAGCGGCACCTCCACCGTGCCTTCCGCCCGCTCGACCGTGAGCCGATCGAGCGGGCGCCGGACGCAGGCGATCACGTCATGCCTGTCGACCGCCCGCAGCAGGCCGGCGATGATACCGCCGATGCTGCCGAGGCCGACGATGGCGATGGTCTTGCGGTCGGATGGTCCTGTCATGGCGTAACTCTGGGCTTTGCGGAGTGTGTTGCGTTGGGTTGGAAAGTCAGGCCGCTCATGTGGCTTTCCGCCGCAGCCAACGAAGCCGCCGATCCGCCGTCTTCGCAGCGCATCATCACATAATGGTGGCGAGCCCGCAAAATTCGGATAGCAGGCCATCGGCAATTTCACCGGAGCCTGGCGCCGGATTGCGCTACAGTCGCATCCATAAAATCAGCACGGCCTCCGCCGAGAGGCCGGCACAGATGGGAGCATGCGCATGCAGTTCAGGGTTTCGCCGACATCGCTGCAGGACAGTTCGAGCGCCGAGGAATGGCAGGCGCGGGTCGATCTCGCGGCGGCGCATCGGCTCGCCTACATCCACGGCTTTTCGGAAGGTATTTTCAACCATCTCACCTTGGTGGTGCCCGGCCGCACCGACCGCTACTACCAGATCCCGTTCGGCATGCACTGGTCGGAGGTGACAGCATCCTCCTTCATGGAGGTCGGCATCGACGATGCCGAGGTGAAGCGCGGCGAGGGTGAGGTCGAGCGCTCCTGCTATTGCATCCATGCGCCGATCCACAAGGCGCTGCCGCAGGCCAAGGCCGTGTTTCACACCCACATGCCCTATGCGAGCGCGCTGACACGGCTCGAGGATCCGCGGATCAAGGAGATCGGGCAGACCGAGGTCGGGCTGTCGGAAGCGATTGCCTATGACGATCTCTACACCGGCCCCGCGCTCGATCCCGAGGAAGGCGCACGGCTCGCTAAGGTGATCGGCAACAAGACCATCCTGTTCATGGCCAATCATGGCATCTCGACCGTCGGCGAGACGGTCGCCGATGCGTATGACCGGCTCTATTACATCGAGCGCGCCGCGCAGGTGCAGATCTATGCGATGTGGACGCAGCAGCCGCTCAAGCAATTGCCGCAGCATGTGGTGGAGAAGACCAAGCGCGATTTCCGCGACGACCATCTCTACAACGGCCCGTCCCCGGCGCAGCGGCATTTCGATGCGCTGAAGCGGATGCTGGATCGCAAGGAGCCGGACTACGCGACGTAATTCGCGTCAAACTCCACCGTCGTCCCTGCGAAAGCAGGGACCCATAACCACAGGCTCGAGTTGTGGAAGTGCGCTGGGGCTCCAGCGCGGAGCAGTAACAATCATCGGTGGTTATGGGTCCCGGCTCCCGTGCGCAATTGCGCACTAGGCCGGGACGACACCGTTGTTGTGGCGTCTCGCGATGACCGCTACTGGCTCGCCCACACGACGCGCGCGATCCACGCGACTTCCTCGGCATCGAGCATGCGGTCGGGGTGCTCCGGATTGAGCGATGCGAGTTCCAGCATCTTGGCGGTGCGGCGTCTCAATTCCTTCACCATCACCTCGCCGGCGGTCGTGCGCACCACCACGCGGTCGCCGCGGCGGATCGCGGTCGCGGGTGACACCACGATGATGTCACCTTCGCGATAGGCCGGCTGCATCGAGTCGCCCTCGATCTCCAGCGCATAGGCGTGTTCGTCGGTGGTCGCCGGCAGCGCCACTTCGTCCCAGCCCTTGCCGGCGGGAAAGCCGCTGTCGTCGAAATAGCCGCCGGCCCCGGCCTGCGCGAAGCCGATCAGCGGCACCGACTGTCCGCCGCGCGCGCCATCGCCGAGCAACTGCACGAAGGTCTCCATGCTGGCATTGCTCGCCGCCAGCGCCTTGGAGAGCGACTCGGTCGAGGGCCAGCGCTCGCGCCCGTCGCCGGTCACGCGCTTGGATTTGTTGAAGGTGGTGGGGTCGAGTCCGGACTGCTTGGCAAGGCCCGACGGCGACAGGCCGGCGCGTTCGGCGAGCCGGTCGAGCGCGGCCCAGACCTGCGCGTGGGTCAGCGGTCGGGTGGCTTTGGGCTGTTTGGCCATCGAGGAGATCCCGGATGGTAGGAATTATTGCCTGAAACTTCGATTTTCGCAAATCTGCCGTCGGATCTGTCCCGACACCGCTTGAGTTGCGCCGCCGCCGCCGATACGGTCCCTCGCTCGCCAGATGGCGTCTGGGGCATTTTCCCCTCAAATCCGGATAAAACCCCAAGAGACTCAAGGACAAAAGGGAAGGCCGGCCCGTGCCGATGATCTACAAAATCACCCCCGCTTCGGCCTGGCGCGAGGCCGAACGGCAGGGCGTGTACCGGGGCAGTGCCGACGACAAACGCGACGGCTTCATCCATTTTTCCACCGCCTCCCAGGTGGCCGAGACCGCGCGCAAGCACTACCACGGGCAAACCGGCCTGTTCCTGGTCGCGGTCGATGCCGATGCGCTGGGCGATGCCCTGCGCTGGGAGCGGTCCCGCAATGACGAGCTGTTCCCGCATCTCTATGGCGAGCTCGACCTCGGCGCGGTCACCGAGATCCTCGACCTGCGCGCGCGCTCCGACGGTGGCCACGACGTTCCGGAGCTCAAGCCGTGATCCGTGCCTTCGACGCCTTCTCGCTGCCGCTGCTGCGCTGGTTCGATCCCGAGGATGCCCATCGCATGGCGATCCAGGGCCTGAAGCTGCTGCCGCCGATCCGGCAGCGGCCGGACGACCCCAAGCTCGCGGTGCGCGCCTTCGGACTCAACTTTCCAAACCCGATCGGCATGGCGGCGGGCTTCGACAAGAGCGCGGAGGCGCCCGACGCGCTGCTGCGGCTGGGCTTCGGCTTTGTCGAGATCGGCTCGGTGACGCCGAAGCCGCAAGCCGGCAACCCGCGGCCGCGGCTGTTTCGCCTGGAGCGCGACGAGGCCGTCATCAACCGCATGGGCTTCAACAATGATGGTGCGGAGGCCGTGCTGCGGCGGCTCGCCGCGCGCGCCAGCGCCGGCGGCATCGTCGGGGTCAATGTCGGGGCCAACAAGGATTCGCCCGACCGCGCCGCCGATTATGTGAAGCTGATCGAGACCTTTGCGCCGGTCGCGAGCTATTTCACCGTCAACGTCTCCTCGCCGAACACGCCGGGCCTGCGCAATCTGCAGCAATCGGCGGCGCTCGACGATCTGCTGGCGCGGGTCATCGACACCCGCGAGCGCGTGCGCAAGAACGCCGGCGACTCGCCGGTGCTGCTCAAGATCGCGCCGGACCTCAGCCTTGCCGAGCTCGACGACGTCGTGCACATCGCCCGCTCGCGGCGCGTCGACGGCATGATCGTCGCCAACACCACGCTGGCGCGTCCCTCGACCTTGCGTGAGGAGAATCGCGCCAGGGAGCAGGGCGGCCTGTCGGGCCGTCCGCTGTTCCGGCTGTCGACGCGGATGGTGGCCGAGACCTATGTCCGTGTCGAAGGCGCGTTTCCGCTGATCGGCGTCGGCGGCATCGATAGCGGCGGCGCCGCACTGACCAAGATCCGCGCCGGGGCCAGCCTGATCCAGCTCTACTCCTCGCTGGTCTACAAGGGCCTCGGCCTTGTCGACGACATCAAGCGCGATCTGTCCTCGACCCTGCTGCGCACCGGCCGGGATTCGCTGTCGGAAATCGTCGGCGCCGACGCGGCGACCATCACCGCCGAGGACTGGCCGGTGAGGTAGTTGCCCGTCGCCCGGATGAAGCGAAATCCGGCTGCGCCCCAACCTCCCCTTGAAAAGGGGAGGTCGCTTTGCTCGCCAGAGCAAAGCGGGTAGGGATCAGCTCTCTCCATGAGCTGCGTCGCCTGTGGCTGACCCCCATCCCGACCTTCCCCCTTTTCAGGGGGAAGGGGAAGAGAACTTCGTAGCCCGGAAGCGCAGCGCAATCCGGGACAGTCTCGCCGCGGCACAGGTCCCCGGATTTCGCTTCGCTTCATCCGGGCTACGGACTTACACAGTCTTGAACGTCTTCCTGAGCAGCGCCGGATAGCGCAGGCCCTGCAGGCCGCCGCGTGCGACGTAGAAGCCGAGCAGCGCGATCCACAGGCCGGTGTTGCCGAACGAGCTGAGCGCCCACCAGGTGGCGAGGAAGATCGCAAGCGAGGCCAGCATCAGATTGCGCATCTCGCGCGCCCAGGTAGCACCGACATAGATGCCGTCGAAGCCGAACGCGAAGACGCCGGGCAGGGGTGCCAGGATCACGAACGGCAGGAACTCGCGCGCATAGCGGCGCACGTCGTCGCTGGTCGTCATCAGATTGATCAGCGCCGCTCCGAACAGTGCGAACAGCACCGACACCATCAGCGCAAAGCCGATGCCCCACAGCAGCACCAGCCGGGTCGAATCGGAAAAGCCGCGTGCATCGCGCGCGCCGAATGCGCGGCCGCACAGCTGCTGGGCGGCGTTGGCGAGGCCGTCGAGAAAGAAGGCGCTGACCAGCAGGAAATTGTTCAGCACCGAATTCGCCGCCAGCGTCACGTCGCCTTCGCGCGCGCCCTTGGCGGTGAAAAACAGGAACACGACGATCAGCGCCGCGGTGCGGACCATGATGTCGCGGTTGACGGCCAGCATGCGCATCAGCTTGGCGCGATCGAACAGCGTGGCCGCGGGAACCGCGAAGCCATTTTGCGAGATCCGCCACGCCACGACGATGCCGACCGCAAAACCCGTGGTCTCCGCAAGCACCGCGGCGATCGCGGCACCGGCGATGCCGGCGCCGTAGACCTGCACCAGCAGCACGGTTGCGATCATGTTGATGATGTTGATCACGATCTGCAGCGCCAGCGCCAGATTGGCGCGGGCCTGGCCGACCAGCCAGCCCAGGATGACGTAATTGGCGAGCGCCAGCGGCGCCGACCAGATCCGGATCATGAAATAGCTCTCGGCCGCGCGCGTGACGCCCTCGCTGCCGCCCATCAGCTGGAATGTGACGGCGGCGAGCGGCACCTGCAGCGCGATCAGCGCCGCGCCGATCAGGCCGGCGACGATGAAGCCGCGCACCAGGATTGCGGCATATTCCTTGATCTCGCCGGCGCCCTGCGCCTGCGCGGTGAAGGCCAGCGTGCTCATGCGCAGGAAGGCGAACAGCCAGAACAGGCAGTCGAAGATCACCGAGGCCATCGCCACGCCGCCGAGCAGCGCAGCATCGTCGAGGCGACCGATCGCGGTGGTCGAGACGATGCCGATCAGCGGCGTGGTCAGGTTGGCGACCATCGCGGGGCCGGCGATGGCGAACACCTCGCGCGTCGTGATCTTCGGGTGGATGGGTGCGTGCATGGCTACAGTTGCAAGGAATATTCGCTTCTATCGCGTCAACCGTCGCGCGGCCATGCTGGAATTGTTCTCGGAGCAATGCGATGGCGGAGGGGCAGCCGACAAGGCGTGCATGGTCAGAACACCACGACCATGCCATCGCTTGCCGCCGTGTAGCGCAAATCGTCGACGCGGCCGAGCATGTCGTCGCTCATATGGGTCAGCACCACGCGCTTGGCGTTGATGGCCGGCAAATGCGCTTCCAGTGTCTTCAGGCTGAGATGGTTCTTGACCATCTTGTCGTACATGTAGGCTTCGGCGATGAAGAGGTCGGCGTCCTGCGCCGCCGGAATCAGCGCGTCGGTCCATTCGGTATCGGCGCTGTAGCTGATGATGCGTCCCTCGGCCTCGACGCGATAGGCCAGGAACGGCCCGCCGGATTCGCCATGCACGACAGGATAGGGCGTCACGGCCACCTCGCCAAAGCTGCGCCTTTCGCGCGGCGCCAGCGTGACGACGGACAGATCGAAGCGCTGCCTGGTTTTGGAGGAATGCTCGAACATCACCTCCATCACCGCAGGCAGTTTCGTTTCGATACCTTGAGGCCCGGCAATCACCAGCGGCCGGGTGCGGCGGGAGAACTGCGCGTCGAGCAGGAAGAACGGCAGGCCGGCAAAATGGTCGCCGTGGAAATGCGTAATCAGGATCAGGTCGATCGCGTCGCGGTCGACCTCGAGCCGCTTCATCGCCGGCAGCGACGAGGCGCCGCAATCGATCAGGAGATTGGTGCGTGCACCGCTGACGTGGAAACAGGTGTTGAAGCGGCCGCCGGAACCGAATGCATCGCCGCAGCCGACAAATCGCAATTGCATCGGCTGCGAACCCTCCTTGGGATCAGCGGCCGCGCGGCGCGCCGAACAGCCGCGACAACAGCCAGATCGGAATCACGATGACGGCGCCGAGCAGGAAGTAGCGCCAGGCCCAGTTGATCGCGTCGAAGCCGAAATCCCAGATGCTCTGGAACAGCCTGCGGATGCTGTTGAGGATGTTCCACGGATCGAGGCCGATCGCGGCGAGCACGACACCAACCAAAATCGACAGCAGAATCAACCGGAACGCCACAGAGAGCGGCGATCCGCCGAGAAAGCGGTACAGGCCGTCACTGCGGCCGGCCGGCAAGTCCCGGATGTCGTTTGGCATTGCTCTCTCCCGCGGAATCGCCCGCATTATAGGTCACGGCGGTGCACATGGGAAACCCGCGCACCGCGATCAATGGCTGCCATGCACGCTTGGGATTTAACTTCCTGTCATGGAGATTAACATCCGTTCAAGCGTCTCCAGCCGGTCGGCTTCGCGCGGCGGCTTGTCCCAGCGCAGGCGGCTGATCCGGGGGAAGCGCATTGCGACGCCGGATTTGTGACGCGGCGAGCGCTGCAATCCCTCGAAGGCGACCTCCAGCACCAGCCCCTGATCCGGCTCATGCACGACATGGCGCACCGGGCCGAACTTCTCGGTGGTGTTGCGGCGGACGAAGCGGTCGATCTGCAACAGCTCCTCGTCGGTGAAGCCGAAATAGGCCTTGCCGACCGGCACCAGCTCGTCGCCGGCCTCGCCATGGGTCCAGACCCCGAACGTATAGTCGGAGTAATAGGACGAGCGCTTGCCGTGGCCGCGCTGGGCATACATCAGCACGGCGTCGATGATGTGTGGATCGCGTTTCCACTTCCACCACGGGCCCTTCGGCCGTCCGGGCAGATAGGGCGCGTCGCGCCGCTTCAGCATCACGCCTTCGACCGCGTCGGCATCGTCGCCGGCGCCGGCGCTCTTGGGATCGGCGCGCGCCGCGGCCAGCTCGTCCCAGCTCGCGAACGGGATGGTTGGCGACAGATCGATGCGCGGATCATTCAGCCTGGCGACGAAGGCTTCGAGATGCGCGCGGCGTTCGGTGAAGGGCAGCTCGCGCAGATCGTTCTCGTCGTCGCCGAGCAGGTCGTAGGCGCGCAGGTAGATCGGAAACTCCTTGATCAGCTTCGGCGAAACGACTTTGCGGTTCAGCCGCTGCTGCAACACGTTGAAGGTCTGCACGCGGCCGTCGCGCAGCACCAGCAATTCGCCGTCGATCGCGCCGGGCAGATGCAGCGACGGCACGAGATCCGGAAAGCTGCCGGTGATGTCCTCGCCGGTGCGCGAATAGAGCCGCGCCTGGACATGGCCTCGCGCGTCGCGGCCGGACACCGCCTGCACCCGGATGCCGTCCCATTTCCATTCCGCGCTGAAATCGGCGGCGTCGAGATTGGCGAAATCGCTATCCTCGATCGCGTGCGCCAGCATCACCGGGCGGAACGGCGCAGGGTCGCGGTTGACCGGTTTGTCGCCGCAGCCCTCGAGCCAGGCGAACAGGTCGAGATAGGGCGGCGACAGGCCGGGCCACATCAGCTCGATCTCGTGCGGGTCTTTGTCGCCGAGCGCCGCCGCCGCGGTCTTCGCCAGCCGCGCCGAGATCCCGATCCGCATCGCGCCGGTGACGAGCTTCAAGAGCGCCCAGCGCCCGGTCTCGTCGAGCTCGTCCAGCCAGCGCGCCAGCTGTGCCGGCAACTCGGCCTTGCCGAGCGTGCGCAACGTGGTGACGACGTCAGTCAGGGTTGGAGGAGGCGGGTTGTTGTGTCGGGTATCGGGGGGCAAGCTTTCTTCACCTCTCCCGCTTGCGGGGGAGGTCGGATCGTTCGGCTGCGCGTCAGCGCGGTCGGGCGATCCGGGTGGGGGCTGTCTCTGCTTGTCGACCGTGTGGAGAGACCCCCACCCCGACCCTCCCCCGCAAGCGGGAGAAGGAGAAGATTTCGGCCACATCAGCGCGACCGTCTCCGAGAGGTCGCCGACGTAATCATAGGAGTAGCCGAACAGCACCGGGTCGGCGCGTTCGGTGATCAGGTCGCGGATCAGGCCGGGCTTGGCGTGCTTGAACGACAGCGCGCCGGTCAGCGCCGCCAGCGCGTAGCCGCGGTCGGGATCTTCGGTCTCGCGGAAATAGGCGACCAGCAGCTTGATCTTGTTGTTGCGGCCGGGCTCGTAGGCGAGGCGGTCGAGCAGCTCGGCAAAGCGGTTCATGTTTCTGCCTCGCCGGCGGACTCGGCTTCGCCAGCGGGCTTGGCCTCGCCGGTCAGTGCGGCGGTCTCGCCTTCGTCCTCGTCGCCATAGCCGACCAGATCGAGCGGCCGCGCGGCAAGGCCTTTGGTCTTGCACCAATGCACCAGCGCATCTTCCTGGCCGTGGGTGACCCAGATCTCGCCGGCGCCGGTCGCCGCGATCGTCGCCGTCAGCCCGTCCCAGTCCGCATGATCCGAGATCACCAGCGGCAGCTCGACGCCGCCTTGCCGGGCCCGGGCGCGCACGCGCATCCAGCCCGAGGCGAATGCGGTGACCGGATCGGGGAAACGGCGCGTCCAGACATCGGATGTCGCGCTCGGCGGCGCCAGCGTGATGGTGCCGGCCAGCTCGGCCTTCTTCATGCCGCGCGCGGGCCGGAGCTCGCCGAGCGGAATGCCGCGCTCCTGATAGTAGTAAGTGATCTTCTCCATCGCGCCATGCAGGTAGATCGGCGCGTCGTAGCCGGCCTCGCGTAGCAGCGCGATCACGCGCTGCGCCTTGCCGAGCGAATAGGCGCCGACCAGATGCGCGCGCTCCGGGAACAATTTGACCGACGCCAGCAGCTTGTTCACTTCGCCGGCGGCATCGCCATGGCGGAACACCGGCAATCCAAACGTCGCCTCTGATATGAAGACGTCGCAGGGCACCAGCTCGAACGGCGCGCAGGTCGGGTCGCGCGCATCCTTGTAGTCGCCGGAGGCGACGATGCGGGTGTCCTTGCAGGTCACGGAAATCTGGGCGGAGCCAAATACGTGACCGGCGGGATGAAACGTCACCGTGACGTCGCCCAGCCTGATCTCCTCGCCGTAGGCGATCGCCTGCGTCGATCCGGCGAAATTCTCGCCATAGCGCAGCCGCATCATGTCGAGCGTTTCCTGGGTCGCGAGCACAGCGCCGTGACCCGCCCGCGCATGGTCGGAATGCCCATGGGTGATCAGTGCCCGTTCGACCGGCCTGACAGGATCGATGTGGAAGCCGCCGGGCTTGCAGCAAAGCCCGGCCGGGACGGGCATCAGGATGTCTTGCGGGCGCATCGTCCCTATATAGGCGCTCGATTCGCGATGTTTAGCCGGATCCGCAGGCTTGACCCGTGCATCCATCTCCGGAAAAAGTCCGTGCTTTGATGGATGGCCGGACCCGGCCGAGATTGGTTCCTTAAAGCGAATGGCCCTCCGCCTGTTTCTGTCCTCCGGCGACCTCGTCGCCGACCGCCGCTACGAGTTCGCGCGCGACCTGCAATTGAAGGGCGATCTGCCGGCTGCCGCCGAGCTGCTCGAACAGGCGATCGAGCTTGTGCCGAAATTCCCGTCGGCCTGGTACACGCTGGGCAAGATCCGCCTGGAGCTCGGCCAGCGCGAGGCCGCGATCGCAGCGTTCCGCGGCGCGCGCGACGCCGATCCCGAAGACCGGCATGGCGCCGGCCTTCACCTGATGCAGCTCGGCGTCGAGGCCGTCAGTTCGATGCCGCCGGGCTATGTACAGACGCTGTTCGATCAATATGCGCCGCGCTTCGAGGCCCGCGCTGGTCGGCGATCTCGGCTATCGCGGCCCGGCGCTGCTGTTCAAGGCGGTGCTGTCGGTGCGTGCGGGCGCAAAGAAACCGGCCTTCTTCAAGCGCGCGATCGATCTCGGCTGCGGCACCGGGCTGGCGGCCGGTGCATTCGCCCGGCATGTCGATCGCTTCATCGGCATCGACCTGTCGCCGCGCATGATCGACAAGGCGCGCGCAACCGGCCTTTATGCCGAGCTTGAGGTCGACGACATGTTGAAGGCCGTTTCGGCCAAGCGCGAGGCCAGCGCCGAATTGATCCTGGCCGCCGATGCAATGGTCTATGTCGCCGATCTCGCGCCGGTGCTCGCCGAGGCCAGCCGTGTGCTGGTGGCGGGCGGCGTGCTCGCCTTCACGGCCGAGACCCATGACGGCGAAGGCGTCATCATCGGCGAGGGACTGCGCTACGCCCACAGTGCAGCTTACGTGCGCGACTCTGTCGCTGCCGCGGGGCTGACGCTGGCCCAGCTCGACGATCTCTCGGCGCGCAATGAAGACAATATCCCGGCACCCGGACTCGTCGCCGTCGCGGTCAAGCCTTAACGCACCCTCTCCCACAAGCGGAGAAGGGAAGAGAGCGCCGCCTCGCACCCGAACTTGAGTCTACACGCTACGCATTTGCCGTGACGCGGCATTGCGCCGCAAAGTCATGACTTCGCGCTTGCCCGGCGCAAAGCGGAATGCGAGAGCTTTTCGCCTCAGGGAGAGAAATAATGAAAAAACATACACGGCGCGAGTTCGGCGCCACCGCATTGTCCGTGATCGCCGCGTCCGTGCTGCCCGCGCCTTTCGTCCGGGCCGCCGACAAGAAGTACGATCCGGGTGCCAGCGACACCGAGATCAAGCTCGGCCAGACCGTGCCGCATTCCGGCCCCGGCTCGCTTTATGGTGTGCTGGGCCGCGTCGGCGAAGCCTATTTCCAGATGCTGAACGACAAGGGCGGCATCAACGGCCGCAAGGTGAAATTCCTCACCATGGACGATGCCTACAGCGCGCCGAAATGCGTCGAGGCGACACGCCGTCTGGTCGAGCAGGAGGAGGTGCTGGCGCTGTATGGCTCGCTCGGCACCGCGCCGCAGACCTCCGTGCACAAATACCTCAATTCCAAGGGCGTGCCGCAGCTGTTGCTCAACACCGGCGCCTCGAAGTGGAACGATCCGAAGAACTTCAAATGGACCATGGCGGGCCTGCCGCTCTATCCGACCGAGGCGCGCATCCTCGCCAAGCACGTCGTCAGCGTGAAGCCCAACGCCAAGGTCGGCATCCTCTACCAGAACGATGATTTCGGTCGCGACTTCCTGGGGCCGTTCAAGAAGGTGCTGGCCGATGCCGGCGGCAAGGCACAGGTGATCATGGAGCAGACCTATGATCTCACCGATCCGACGGTCGATTCGCAACTCATCAATCTCTCGAAGTCGGGCGCCGACGTCTTCTACAACATCACCACCGGCAAGGCGACGTCGCAGTCGATCCGCAAGGTGACCGAGCTCGGCTGGAAGCCGCTGCAACTGCTGTCGGCGGGCTCGACCGGCCGTTCGATCCTGAGCGCCGCGGGCCTCGAGAACGCCAAGGACATCGTCGCGATCCGCTACAACAAGGAAGTCGGCGTACCCCGGTATGAGAAGGATCCGGACGTGATCGCGTTCGAGGAGCTGCGCAAGAAGTACCTGCCGAACATCGACCCCGACAACACCATCGCCTTCGCCGGCTATGGGCAGGCGGCAACGATGGGCGAAATCCTGCGCCGCTGCGGCGACGACCTGACCCGCGCCAACGTGCTGAAGCAGGCTACCACGCTCGCCGGTTTCCACTCGCCCTATTTCCTTGAAGGCATCAATTACAGCTATACGCCCGACGACTACACGCCGATGAAGACGCTCTATGTCTCGATCTTCAACGGCAAGGATTGGGACCTCTCCGGCCAGCCGATGACGGAGTAGCGGTGGAGCACGCTGTTCCTCGCCCCGCTTGCGGGGAGAGGTCGGATCGCATCGCAAGATGCGATCCGGGTGAGGGGGCACAGGTCTCACGGCACTCGCCGCTCGCGGAAGCAGTCCCTCACCCCAACCCTCCCCGTGAAGGACGGGGAGAGGGAGTCGAAGCGTCCTGTCGCGGCCCCTTGCCACCTGCCGCCATTTCCGTCCGCCCTCGACGAAGCCGCCTGAACCACCTACCTCTTGGGCGTGTCGACGCTCGATCTCTTCTCCGTTCCGCCGTCGGAAACGGCCGATCTCCTGCCGCGCCGGTTTCGCGACTGGTTTGCCTCACGCGGCTGGTCGCCGCGCGAGCATCAGCTCGCGCTGCTGGCGAAAGCGCGCGAGCAACGCTCCGCGCTGCTGATCGCGCCCACTGGGGCGGGCAAGACGCTGGCGGGGTTCTTGCCGACACTGGTGGAGTTGAGTGGAGAAGGATTCGACCGCGGTGCTTCTGCTCACCTCCCCCTGAAAGGGGGAGGTCGGCGTGCTCCGGCGCGCGATAGCGCGGCCGAGCGCGACGGGTGGGGGTCAGCCACGGGCACGGAGCAAGCGCCTGACCCCCACCCCAACCCTCCCCGTTTCAGGGGGAGGGAGCCCGACGATCTCGCAAGCGACGAAATTGAATCGAGGACAGTTCGCCCAGCCCTTATCTCCACCGGCCGTGGCGTTCGCCGCAGCGGCGGGCTGCACACGCTTTACATCTCACCGCTGAAAGCGCTCGCGGTCGATATCGCGCGCAATCTGGAGACGCCAGTCGCCGAGATGGGGCTGCCGATCAGGATCGAGACCCGCACCGGCGACACGCCGGTGTCGCGGCGGCAGCGGCAGCGGCGCTATCCGCCCGACATCCTGCTCACCACGCCGGAGCAGCTGGCGCTGCTGCTGGCATCCGATGACGCGCCGTTCCTGTTCTCCTCGCTGAAGCGCATTGTGCTCGACGAGCTGCATGCGCTCGTCACCTCCAAGCGCGGCGATCTGCTGTCGCTCGGACTTGCGCGGCTCTGGACCATCGCGCCGCAGATCCGCGCCATTGGTCTCTCGGCGACGGTCGCCGAGCCGGAGCAGCTCGCGCGCTTCCTGGTGCCGCAGCCCGGTGGCGAGAACGCGTCCGCTGACGTCGTCACCGCCGGCGGCGCCGCGCCGCCGGTGGTCGAGATGCTCGACACGCGGGAACGGCTGCCATGGTCCGGCCACAGCGCGCGCCACGCGCTGCCCGAGGTCTACGAGCTGATCAAGCGCAACAAGACCACGCTGGTGTTCGTCAACACCCGCAGCCAGGCCGAGATGCTGTTCCAGGATCTCTGGCGCATGAATGACGATGGCCTTGCGATCGCGCTGCATCACGGCTCGCTCGACGTCGCGCAGCGCCGCAAGGTCGAGGACGCGATGGCCGCCGGAAAGCTGCGCGGCGTGGTCTGTACCTCTTCGCTCGATCTCGGCGTCGACTGGGGCGATGTCGACCTCGTCATCAATATCGGCGCGCCGAAAGGTTCGTCGCGGCTGATGCAGCGGATCGGCCGCGCCAACCACCGCTTCGATGAGGCCTCGCGCGCCGTGCTGGTGCCGGCCAACCGGTTCGAGGTGCTGGAATGCCGTGTCGCGATCGACGCGATCGCCGAGAATGCGCAGGACACGCCGCCGCTGCGCTCGGGCGCGCTCGACGTGTTGGCCCAGCACGTGCTCGGCTGCGCCTGCGGCAAGCCGTTTCTGTCCGATGAACTCTATGATGAGGTCAGGACCGCCGCGCCCTATGCATCGCTCGCACGCTCCGATTTCGACGATGTGGTCGACTTCGTCGCCACCGGCGGCTACGCGCTGAAGACCTATGAGCGTTTCGCGCGCATCAAGCAGGATAAGCAGGGCCGCTGGCGCGTCACCAATCCGAAGGTGCGGCAGAGCTATCGCCTCAACGTCGGCACCATCGTCGAAGAGACCATGCTCAAGGTGCGGCTGGTGCGCTCGCGCGCCGGCGGCCAAGGAAAAAGTAGCGGATCGACCGGCGCGATCGCCCGCGGCGGCCGGATGCTGGGTGAGATCGAGGAAGTCTTCATCGAGGGCCTCGTGCCCGGCGACACGTTTGTCTTTGGCGGCGAGGTGGTGCGCTACGAGGCCTTGGTTGAAGACCAGGTCTATGTCTCCCGTGCCAATGATAAAGATGCAAAAGTGCCGTCCTATATGGGCGGCAAGTTCCCGCTGTCGACCTATCTCGCCGAACGCGTCCGCAAGCTGCTGGACAACAGCCGCGCCTGGAACGGATTGCCGGACCAGGTGCACGACTGGCTGTCACTGCAGCGAAAATTCTCGCGTGTCCCGGCGGTGCGCGAGCTACTGGTCGAGACCTTTCCGCGCGGCGGCAGCCATTATCTGGTCTGCTACCCCTTCGAGGGCCGGCTCGCGCATCAGACGCTCGGCATGCTGCTGACGCGCCGGCTGGAGCGCGCCCGCGCCCGTCCGCTCGGCTTCGTCGCCAACGAATATGCGCTCGCGGTCTGGGGCGTCGGCGATCTCTCCTTCATGATCCGCCACGGCAAGCTCGATCTCAACGCGCTGTTCGATCCCGACATGCTCGGCGACGACCTCGAGGCGTGGCTTGCGGAATCCGCGCTGATGAAGCGGACCTTCCGCAACTGCGCCATCATCTCCGGGCTGATCGCGCGCCGCTTTACCGACGAGGAGAAGTCGCGCCGCCAGGTGCTGTTCTCGACCGACCTGATCTACGACGTGCTGCGCAAGCACCAGGCCGACCATGTGCTGCTGCGCGCCGCGCGCGGCGACGCCGCCGCGGGATTGCTCGATCTCCGCCGCCTCAGCGACATGCTTGCGCGCATCCACGGCCGAATCACCCACAAGGACCTCGACCACGTTTCTCCGCTTGCCGTCCCCGCGCTGCTGGAAATCGGCCGCGAGTCAGTTTATGGCGAAGCATCCGACGAGCTCCTGGCCGAGGCGGCCGAGGAACTCGTGCGGGAGGCGACGACGTAACGCTGGTACTCTGGGGAACAGGACGTGACGGCAAGCGCGCAGGTTTTGCGAGACGGTGACGACATGCGCGTTTCGAGGGTCACGGTGGCGGATGTCGGATTCGTGGCGGATTTCTCCGGCGCGCTGTTCTGGGAAGCGCAGCGCCTGCTCGTGGTGTCCGACCTGCATCTGGAAAAAGGCTCGAGCTTCGCCAGCCGCGGCGTGCTGCTGCCGCCCTACGATACGGTCGCCACGCTGAGCCGGCTCGCTGCCGTGATTGCGCGTCACGATCCGCAGCGGGTGATCGCGCTCGGCGACAGCTTTCACGATCGCGATGCGCATGAACGCCTGTCGGATCCGGATCGCGAGGCGCTCGCGGCGTTGCAGCTGCGGCGCAACTGGATCTGGATCTCGGGCAATCACGATCCGGCGCTGCCGTCCGATCTCGGCGGCGTGGTCGCGACCGAAGTCGCGATCGGTCCGATCGTGTTCCGCCATGAGCCGACCGGCGCAGCCGGCGAGATCGCCGGGCACCTGCACCCCAAGGCGCGGGTGCCGACCCGCGGCCGCTCGATCGAGCGCCGCTGCTTCGCCAGTGACGGCGAGCGCGCGGTGATGCCGGCGTTCGGCGCCTACACCGGGGGCCTGAGCATCCGCGACGCCGCGTTCACACGGATTTTCGGATCGCCCGGCTTCATGGCCCATGTGCTCGGCGACAACCGCGTCCACGCGTTCGTCGCGTCGCGGTGTTATTGAGGATCGCGTACCACACACCCGGTGTCGTCCCGGGCAAGCGCAGCGCGACCCGGGACCCATAACCACCGATCGTCGTTGTTGCGCGACGATGGGGCCACTGCCTGCTTTAACAACTCGACCCTGTGGTTATGGGTCCCTGCTTTCGCAGGGACGACAGCGGAGTAGCGGTGCGGTCTCAGCCCTACGCCGCCTTCGCCTGCCGCGCCGCACATTCGGCGTCGTCCCGGGCAAGCGCAGCGCGACCCGAGACCAGAACCATCGATCGTCGTTGTTGCGCAACGATGGGGCCACCGCCTGCTTTAACAACTCGACCCTGTGGTTGTGGGTCCCTGCTTTCGCAGGGACGACAGCGGAGTAGCGGCGCGATCTCGCCCTAAGCCGCCTTGGCCTGCACGCTCTCGCAATACTCCGCCAGCCTGTCCGCCAGCCGCAGTGTCGCCGGGCTGGCTTCGGGGGCGGCGACGAGGGCGACCTCGGTGCGGTCGATCGGCGCAAAGCCGTCCTTTGCGGTCAGCACGCGATGCTCGGGCTGGATCGACATTTCCGACAGAATGCTGAGCCCGAGGCCCGCGGCGACCGCGGCCTGGATGCCGGCGAGGCTGGAGGAGGTGTAGGCCATGTGCCAGTTGCGGCCGGCGCTCTCCAGCGCATGGATGGCGCGGGCGCGGTAGAGACAGCCCGAGGCGAAACCGATCAGCGGAACCGAGCCGGCCGTCGTATCGCGCGGGTGGCTCTTGCTGGTGACCCAGTGCACGCGTTCAGGCCAGACCGCGATGCCGCCCTTCTCATTGGCGGCGCGCTTGATCAGCGCCAGATCGAGATCGCCGCGCTCGAGATCACGGTAAAGGAACAAGCTCTGGCCGGAGCGCACGTCGAGCCGCAAGTTCGGATGGCTGCGCGCGAAGGTGGCGAGCAGCTTTGTCAGCCGATAGGCGGCAAAGTCCTCGGTGATGCCGATCCGGATCGCGCCTTCGCTGCCGGGTCGCGAGAGCACGTCACGGGCCTCTTCGGCGAGCGACAATAGCCGCCGCGCATAGGTCAACAGCCGCTCGCCGGCTTCCGTCGGGGTGACATCCTTGCCGCTACGGATCAGCAGCGGCTGGCCGACATCCTCCTCCAGGCGCTTGATCTGCTGGCTCACCGTCGACTGCGTGCGGTGGACGCGCTCTCCGGCGCGGGTGAAGCCGCCGGCATCGACCACCGAGACGAAACTGCGCAACAGCTCCAGGTCGAGCATCGCAGCCTCCATTTATAAATCAACTGCATGCCAGTCTATCATTTAATTTCCAAATATCAAGGCGTGGGCCTAGATCATGACCGAAGGAGAATTCGCCCATGTCCGCCGCAACCTCGATGGCCGCCCCGCGCGCCCGCTTCAACACCCTGCCGCTGCTGATCGCCCTGTTCTGCCTGCTCTGGAGCTACGCGTTCATCGCCGGCAAGATCGGCGTCACCGATTGCCCGCCGCTGATCCTGCTGGCCGCGCGGTTTTCGCTCGCCGGGGTTCTGATCCTCGCCATCTCCTGGCTGCGCCGCGACCAATGGGATCTCACCTGGCGCGATGCGGCGGTGTTCGCAGTGCTCGGCGTCGCCAACAACGCGCTCTATCTCGGCCTCGGCTATACCGGCCTGAAGACGGTCTCCGCCGGACTCGGCGCGCTGATCGTCTCGGCCAATCCGGTGTTCACCGCCATGCTGGCGGCGCTGTTCCTCGGTGAGAGCATGACCTTGCGCAAGGTGATTGGTCTCGTGCTCGGCATCGTCGGCGTCGCCTTCATCGTCTGGCATCGCATGTCGGTCGGATCGGACAGCCCGCATGGCATCCTGTTCACGCTGGCCTCGCTCGCCTCGATCGTCGCCGGCACCGTGCTGTTCAAGCTGCTGGCACCGAAGGGCAGCCTGTGGATCGGCAACGGCATCCAGAACATCGCCGGCGGCCTTGCGGTGATGCCGTTCGCCTTCGCGCTCTCCAGCGTCAGCGACATCGTGCCCAGCATGCGGCTTGCCGGCGCCTTCACCTTCCTCGTGCTCGGCGGCTCGATCCTTGCCTATCTGCTCTGGTTTCATCTGCTGAAAGTGTGTGGCGCGACCGCCGCAAGCGCCTATCACTTCCTGATGCCGCCGCTCGGCATGCTGTTCGCCTACCTCGTGCTCGGCGAGCATGTCGAATTTCGCGACCTGCTCGGGATCATTCCGGTGGCGCTCGGCATTTACCTGGTGACCCGCCCGGCGGCAGCCGCGCCCAACAGGAGTATGACGTGAGCATCACCATCACGCTGATCGGAGGCCCCACCGCCCTGATCGAGATCGACGGGTTCCGCCTGCTCACCGATCCGACCTTCGATGCGCCCGGCGAGTATCAACTGCCGCATGTGAAACTTGAGAAGCTGACGGGCCCCGCGCTCGGCGCGCGCGATGTCGGCGCGATCGATGCGGTGCTGCTGAGCCACGACCAGCATTCCGACAATCTCGACCATGCCGGCCGGGATTTCCTTAAAGGCGCGAGGCGCGTGCTGACGACGGAGGCCGGCGCCAGGCGGCTCGGCGGCAACGCCGAGGGCTTTGCGCCCTGGGCCTCGACCGAGTTGCAGAAGGGCGGCCGGACGCTCACCATCACCGCGACGCCGGCGCGGCACGGACCGGCCGGGATCGAGCCGTTGTCCGGCGACGTCATCGGCTTCGTCGTGCAGCCGGCAAAACCGGGCCGTCCGGTCTATGTCAGCGGCGACACGACCTGGTTCGACGGCGTCGCCGAGGTTGCGCGGCGTTTCGACTGCGGCGTGGTGCTGCCGTTCGCAGGCGCAGCGCAAACCCGCGGCCCCTTCCATCTCACCATGGACACCAATGACGCGATCGAAACCGCGCGCGCCTTTGCGGACGCGGTGATCGTGCCGGTTCATACCGACGGCTGGGCGCATTTCCGGCAGAGCGCGAGCGACCTGCGCGCGAGCTTCGATACGCTCGGCTTCGGCCGCCGTCTGCGCATCCTCGAGCCCGGCATCGCCACGGTCATCGAGCCGTAGGTTTCGTCCCAGGAACTTGCCGGTATCCGGCTCGTTGTCAGACGGCTGGAACCGGACATGACGCGGCAAGGGACGATCCCACCACACGACAAACATGACGATGCGCCGGCGGCGAAGCCCCGGCGACAGCCGTTCAGTTTCAGCCGCGTCCTGGAGACGCTCGGACCCGGGCTGATCACCGGCGCTTCCGACGACGACCCTTCGGGGATCGGCACCTACAGCCAGGCCGGCGCGCAACTCGGCTACGGCATTGGCTGGACCATGCTGCTGACGTTTCCGCTGATGAGCGCGATCCAGGAGATCTCGGCGCGGGTCGGCCGTATCACCGGGCATGGCATCGCGGGCAATGTATGCCGGCATTATCCGGGCTGGCTGCTCGCGGTCGTGGTGGCGCTGCTGTCGATTGCCAACACCATCAACATCGCGGCCGACCTTTCGGCCATGGCCGATGCCACAAAGCTCCTGATCGGCGGTCCGGCCATCCTCTATGTGGTGCTGTTCGGCGTCACCTCGGTGGCCGCGCAGATCTTCATGAACTACCGGCGCTACGTCGCTATCCTGAAATGGCTGACGCTCAGCCTGTTCGCCTACGTCGCGGCGCTCGCCTTTGCCAAGGTGTCGTGGATGGAGGCGCTGGCCGGCGTGCTGCTGCCGCGCATCAGCTGGAGCGCCGACTATTTCACGACCATCGTTGCGATCCTCGGCACCACGATCTCGCCCTATCTGTTCTTCTGGCAGGCCTCGCAGGAGGCGGAGGAGCAGCGGGTCGATGTCACCAAGCATCCGCTGATCGAGCGGCATTACGGGGCCCGGCGCGAATTCTCGCGCATCCGTGCCGATACCATCACGGGCATGGCGTTTTCGAACCTGATCGCATTGTCGATCATCGTCACCGCCGCCGCATCGCTGCATGCCACCGGCAAGACCGATATCCAGACCTCGGCGCAGGCCGCGGAGGCGCTGCGCCCGATCGCCGGGCCGTTTGCCGAGGTGATCTTCGCGCTCGGCATCGTCGGCACCGGCCTATTGGCGATCCCGGTGCTCGCAGGTGCGACGGCCTATGCGGTCGGCGAGGGCCGGCGATGGCGGGTTGGGCTGACGCGCAGGCCGAAGGAGGCGATCGCGTTCTATTCGGTGCTGGCGCTGTCGGGCGGCATCGGCATCGCGCTCAACTTCACGCCGATCGATCCGATCGCGGCGCTGTACTGGAGCGCGGTCGTCAACGGCGTGCTCGCGGTGCCCGTGATGGTGCTGTTGATGTTCATGGCCCGCCGCCGGGACGTCATGGACCGCTTTGTGGTCGGCGGCTGGCTGTACTGGCTCGGCTGGCTCTCGACCGGCGCGATGGCGCTCAGCGTGATCGCGATGGGGATCGGCTTCCTGCTGTAGCTTGTTCGAACTCCTCAGCCCTCGCCGAACAGCGAGCTATCGATCTTGGTCGTCGATTTGACCTTTCGCAGGATGATCGTCGTGCGATAGCTCGCGATATCGCTGTCCGGATGCATGAGGCGGTCGAGGATGAACGATTGATAGCGCGCGAGGTCCGAGGACACGATCCGTAGCGAGTAATCCCAATCGCCGGCAATCATGCAGCATTCGACGACCTCCGGAAGGGCGATCACCTTCTTCTCGAAGCGCGCGAAGGATTCCCTGTTCTGTTGCTTGAGACGGACCTCGACGATCACGTCGAACCCGAGTCCAACCCGCGTCGGGTCCACCAGCGCCACATAGGAGTTGATGACGCCGGCCTCTTCGAGGGTGCGAACGCGTCGCATGCAGGGGGCGGACGAGAGGCCGATCCGTTCGGCCAGCTCGAGATTCGTGATGCGCCCCTCGACCTGCAGCACGTCGAGGATCTTCCGGTCGATCTCGTCGATCACGATCGTGGTTCCCATTTCTTTCGCATTTTCGATCTTTTACGCAATTGATTGCAGAAGAAGGGCTGAAATGCATCTCAAATCGCAATGTCATTGCCCTCCCGCGCGCATAAGATGTGATGCGAGGGTTCTTTGATCGCTGCGACCGAGCAGCAAGGAGCGGGCATGGCCGGAAATAACGACAAATCCTTTTGGGATCGCGCGCGGCGGCACCTCATTCGCTACGGTGGGACGTTCGCTCCCGTCATCATCGAGCGCGCCTCCGGGTCCTTCGTCTATGACGCCGACGGCCGGGCCATCCTGGATTTCACGTCCGGACAGATGAGCGCCGTGCTCGGTCATGGTCACCCGGAGATCGTCCAGACCATCACCGAGCATGCCGAACGGCTCGACCATCTCTTCAGTGGCATGCTGACGCGCCCAGTCGTCGCGCTGGCCGAACAGCTTGCGGGCCTGCTGCCGCCGGCGCTTGATCGCGTCATGCTGCTCAGCACGGGCGGCGAGTCGAACGAGGCGGCCATCAAGATGGCCAAGCTCGCCACCGGCGGCTTCGAGACCGTCGCGTTCGCGCAGTCCTGGCACGGAATGACGTCTGGCGCGGCCGGAACGACCTATTCGGCCGGCCGCAAGGGTTATGGTCCGGCGCCGGTCGGCTCGCTCGCGATCCCGACGCCGAACCCCTATCGCCCGCGCTTCGGCAATGCGGCTGATTGGCGGGCCGAGCTGGCCTACGCCTTCGATCTGATCGATCGCCAATCGACCGGCTCGCTTGCCTGCATGATCGCCGAGCCGATCCTCAGCTCCGGCGGGCTGATCGATCTACCCGAAGGCTACCTTGCCGAGCTGAAAGAGCTGTGCCGGGTACGCGGCATGCTGCTGATCGTCGATGAAGCCCAGACCGGCCTCGGTCGAACCGGCGCCATGTTCGCTTTCGAGCGCGACGGCGTCGTGCCTGATATCCTGACCTTGTCGAAGACGCTCGGCGCCGGCCTGCCTCTGGCCGCGGTCATCACCTCCGCCGAGATCGAAGAGCGGTGCCATGAACGTGGCTTCCTGTTCTACACGACACATGTGTCGGACCCGATGCCGGCCGCGGTCGGGCTGAAGGTCATCGAGATCATCCTGCGCGACCGATTGGTCGAGCGCGCCAGGATCGCGGGCACGCGGCTCAGGGATGGGCTCCTCGCGCTTCAGAACCGGTTCGAATGCATCGGTGACGTGCGCGGCAGGGGGCTGATGCAGGGCATCGAGATCGTGCGCGACCGTTACAGCAAGGAGCCTGACGAAGCGCTTGGAACGCGTGTCTCTCAGCGCTGCATGCAGCTTGGACTGAGCACCAACATCGTTCAGTTGCCCGGCATGGGCAGCGTATTCCGCATCGCCCCGCCGCTGACAATCAGCGACGACGAGATCGATCTTGGCCTCTCGATCCTCAGCGACGCGTTCGAAAGCGCATTGCAAAGCAGGGCTGGCTAGATCAATCCTTGCGGAACACGATTGAGGCCATCCAGCCGGTCATCAGCGCCATGAACGCGGTGATCAGGCCGTAGACAAGGCCGTTATGCCGCGCAGTGGTGGCGACGAATTGCTCGAAGCCGACCTTGACGATCTCGAACGCGGTCTCGGCCTTGGTCACCAGCGCGCCGTCGGAAAACAGCTTGATCTCGACATTATAGGTGCCGATCGGCACCTCCGCCGGCAGCGGAATGCCGGTGCGGAACAGGGTCGGGGTCAGGAAGGTCACCGCCGAGGTCGCCTCACGGTACAGCCCGTGCTCGGAGCGCAGCCGCACGAAGGCGCTGCGGAACGGGTCGTTCGGCACCACGTCGGCATAGTCGGGCCCGACCCGCTGCATCAGCAGCACGTTGTTGAGCCCGAGCTGCTGCCGCCGCTGCACCTCGGGCGAGGCGATCTGGTCGAACGGGCGATTCGAGAACAGCGCGAGATAGCCCGGCACCTGCAGGAACTGGCGCGAGTCGGTGTTGATCCAGATGCCGAACTTGCGCTCCTTGCGCCGCGTCACCATGTCGGCGCGCGGGCCGGACACCGTGACGACGAGATCGTAATTGCTGCGATTGGCCGGCGTCTTGTCGTCCTTCTCGACCGAGCCGAACAGCACGAGCTCGCCGCCGGAATAGTTCGGCGTCACCGTGACGCGGTGGTTGGAGACCGACACGATCAGCCGTTCGGCATGAGCGGGCGCGGCCGCCAGGCTGGCTGCGACGAGGCTGATGATCGCGAGCGACGCGCGCAGCCTCATGGCGGGGCTCCGCCGGTTTCGCGGATGCTGAACAGGTCCTGCGGCCGGATCACCAGTTCGACCGCAAAGCGAATGCCGACCGCGAGCACGAGCAGGCCGAGCAGCAGGCGCAGATGCTCGCCGCGGATCTTCTGGCCGGCGCGGGCGCCGAACTGCGCACCGGTGACGCCGCCGACCATCAGGATCAGCGCCAGCACGGCGTCGACCAGATGGTTGGTCACCGCGTGCAGCATGGTTGCGAACACCATGGTGACGAGGGTGAGCACCATCGAAGTGCCGATCACGGTGGAGGTCGGCACCCGCAGCACATAGATCATCAGCGGCACCAGGATGAAGCCGCCGCCGATCCCCATCACTGCGCCGATGAAGCCGATCGCGAGCCCGACCACGACCACCGGGATGACCGAGAGGTAGATCTTGGAGCGCTTGAAGCGCAGCTTCAGCGGCAGGCCGTGGATCCAGCCATGGCTGCCGGGCTTGCGCAGCGTGACGGGGCGGCCGCCGCGGGCGCGCAGCATCGCGCGCAGGCCTTCCCAGAACATCAGCCCGCCGACCGTCGTCAGCAGGATGACGTAGGACAGCGCGATCATCAGGTCGAGCTGGCCGAGCGAGCGCAGGAAGGTGAAGGTCCACACCCCGAGCGTGGTGCCGAGCGTGCCTCCGATCAGCAGCACCGCCGCCAGCAGCGGGTCGATCGCGCGTCTGCGCCAATAGGAAATGGCACCGGAGAACGAGGAGGCCGCGATGTGGCTGGCGACGGAGGCGACCGCGACCGCGGGCGCGATGCCGACGAAGATCAGCAGCGGCGTCATCAGGAAGCCGCCGCCGATGCCGAACATGCCGGAGACGAATCCAACCGCCGCGCCCATCGCCAGGATGAGGAAGACATTGACCGGAATGTCGGCGATCGGGAGATAGAGCTGCACGCGCGTCGCTTCTTGTCGGTTCGCCGCGAACTCGGCACAGGGCCGCATTACGGCGTGATGTCGTTCTGGTCGGGCATTCTCCGGCTGAACGAATCCGGTCGGCGCGCAAGACGCAGGCGAACGCGGGTCGATTGCCGCGTTCTTGCATAACCGAATTCGGCAGGGGGAGGGACTAAAGAATCCACCCCGGGGGGCATTTTTCGCCGCATCTGGCCGCCGTGCTGCGGACGTGGTTGATGATTCAGATTAATGACGCCCGTGTCGCCTTGTTTGAGCATGATCTCCGCGCAAACGCGTTCCGCGTTTGTCGCGAGGGAAAACCGCTCCGCACTTTTCCGGATCATGCTTTAGGGCCGATCGACAGGCCTGGTGATCAGGTTCAGCGCGAGCGCTTCGTTGGGGTTCAGCCAGCGGATATCGGAGGTTTGCGACATCGCCTCGACGATCGCGGAGGAGACGCCCATCTTGGTCATGTAGCCCAGCACCATGCCCTGGATGCGTTGCGCCTCGGCGAGGGGATCGCCGACCGGCGCGCTCGTCGTGAAGCGATGCACGCCGAGCCGTGAGCCCGCGATGCCATAGCGGGTCTGGCCGCCGGCATAGACCAGGACGCAAGCGCTGGCGCAGGACGCGGGGCGGAGCTTGCCCGAGGCATCGGCGGTGGCGACCGCGGTGACGAGCCCGCGCGTGCGGATGACCTCGCCCATGATGGCGGCCTGGTTCAGCGCGCCGCCGGGCGACGACAGCAGCACGACGTCGCCTGGTGCGAGACGCGCCTCGCTGAGCCGGTCGCGGAACCAGCTCGCGCTGGCCGAGCCGATCTTGCCGCTGATCGCAAGCGCCCGCCGTCCGCGGCCCGATCCATCGATGTCGACGTCGGGAATCACCGCGGACGTCATGCTGGCCGCGATGTAGGTCTCGCGCCAGAAGTCCCAGGCGCCCGGCGTCGACAGGTCCCGGTAAGCCTGGATGGCGACGCTCGACAACAGCAGCACGAAGATGATGATGGACCAGAGCGAGAACCGGAAGGCGCGGGGCGGCGATGCCACGTTCTCTTGGGGCGTCGGCGGAGGCGGGGCTGAGGGGCGCCGGGCAAATGGAGACGGCGCCTGCCGCGGCGGCGCAACGCGGGGACCGGTCGGCGACGAACGGTGGCCCGTTCCATCATCCTGGCGATCGTCGACAGACAAGCCTGACCCTCCGGGACGTACGCCGACGGCGCGGAACTGCGCGCCTGTCTACACGGCCGAAGGCCGGAGGTATAGGACAGCGGCGCCGTCAAGGCGCCGCAGCCGTCTCGAACCTAAAGCGCGATGAGATTAGGTTGAATCGTCATCGCGCCTTAGCTCTTTGTTTGAGCATGATCTTTTCGGAAAACCGCTTCGCACTTTTCCGGATCATGCTTTAGTGAGCTGGAGCGGCGAGCGCCGCAGTCCGCTTCGAGGGTTGCTTGACCGGTTTCGCCGCTGCGGGCTGCGCGGCCGCGCCATCCCAGCCGCCGGCGGGCGCCGGCACGTTGACCGCATCGCTCGGCTGCGGCTCGGCGGTGAAGGTCTGGATCGCCAGCTTCGCTGCGGCCAGCGACTGCGGATCGAGCCGCTTGGCAATATCGTCGCGCTTGTGGCCGGCGTCGGCGTCGCCCTGCGCGGCCGCGAGGCTGAACCACTTGAAGGACTCGGCGAGGTTCTGTTCGACACCGATGCCGCGGGCATAGAGGATGCCGAGATTGACCTGGCTGTCGGCAACGCCGCGATCGGCCGCCTTGCGGAACCACTGCGCGGCGCTCTTGTAGTCGGCGCCCTTGCCGCCGCCATCGGCGTCGAGCACGGCGAGATTGTGCATCGCCTTGGCGTTGCCGCGCTCGGCGGCCTGCACGTAGTAGCGTCGCGCCACATCGAAGTCGCGCTTCACGCTGAGGCCCTTCTCGTAGAAGGTGCCGAGCCGGAACATCGCGGGCACCACGCCGGCCTGCGCCGCGCGGGCATACCATTTGGCGGCTTCGTCGACATTGGCGGTCACGCCCTTGCCCTCGGCAAAGCGGACGCCGACTTCATAGGCCGCGGCCGCATCGCCCTTGATCGCGGCGCTGCGCAGCGCCGGACCACCGATTGCATCGGGCAGCTTCTCGCCCGCCGGGATCTGGACCATGACGAGCTTGCCGCCGAGCGGCGGTGCGGTCGGAATCGTGCCGGTGACGTCGTTGGCGGCGGCCGTTGGCGCCGCGGTCGGCTCAGGCGCGACGGCGGGTGCGGGCGCGATTGCCGGTGGGATCGTCACCTGCGCGCTGTCGAGCGTGTTCGGCGCCGGAGTATTGTTGGACTGGCGGCCGAGCGGGGTCGGCGAGGTCATCGACGGCCCGGGCACGCCAGACGGCGCAGCCGGGGCGGGCGCGAAGGAATTCTCGGCAGGCGGCTGCATGGGCGGCGTGGCCGGCTCGCTATGCTCGATCGCCGGCACCTGCGGCGCGGAGCTGGTGTCGAGCAGGTTCATCGCCATCTTGGCGGTTGAGAGCAGGATCACGACCACGCTCGCGCCGACCAGCAGCGAACGGATCTTGGAGGTGATGGTCGAAGGCTGTGCCTCCGGCGCGCCAGTCGCCGGCGCGCCGGCCGCAACCGTGCCGGCCTTGGCGGCAGCCGCCTTCGCGGCCTTGTCGGCCTTCTCCTTGGCCTTGGCTGCAGCCTTGCTCGCGGCGCGCGCCGCCTTCTCGTTGACGGGTTGCGCGGCAGCGGCCTGCGCGGCGCGGCGCGCGGCGGCGATGAAGCTCGATGTCGAGACCGGCTCCTTCTTGCCGGCGGGAAGATCGCTGATCGCGCGCTCGGAATCCGCGATCCGCTCCGACGGCGAAGCGACGCGGCCGGAGGGGCGTGTGCCCGGTTCGAGCGGATGATCCGGCGGCAGTTCCGGCGCGATCGCGGCACGAGCGGACGCCGCATGCGGCTCGAGGATCTCGCTGATCGCGCGCGGCGGCAGCGGCGGCGGCGGCGCCGCGCTCTCGACCGGCTGCGCGGCATGGAATTCGCGCGGCGCGGACATGAAGTGCTCCTGCGCCAGCGCAGGATTGGGCAATTCGGGCCTGTACGAGTCAGGCTTGTACGCTTCAGCTTTGGGCTGCGCGATCGGCTGCGACATCGCCGCCCGCGGCATTTCCATCCGCGGAGCTTCCATCCGCGACTCGGCCGGCGCGGGAGCAGGCGGCGCGGTGCGCACGGTACGCAGATCGTTCTCGATCATCGCGAGACGATCGACGACATGGCCGAGCGTGTTGTGAACGGTCTCCAGCGAATCCTGGGTGCGGCGGTCAGTCTCCGACTGGCTGAAGCGGATGTCGGACAGCTCGCGCTTCACCATGTCGACGATGCCGCTGTCCATCATCGGCTGCGGCGAGGACGTGCTGACGTTGCGGGCGGCGTCGGCAAGCGAGGCGATGTGGGCGTGCTGCGCCTCGAGGTGCCGCATGATGTCATGCAGCGCTTCCTCGACCCGGCCGAGATTGCCGGAGCGCTGGTCGGCGGACTCCAGGCGCTCGAGCAGATAGGAGACGCGCTGCTCGAGATGGGTGAATGCCGACGAACTGTCGTTGCCGACCTGCAGGCGGTCGATCCGCTCCGACAGCGAGCGCAGGGCGCCTTCGATGGCATCGGTGTTGTCATTGCCGGCCGGCCGCTCGCGGGTCTCCAGCGTCGAGGCCAATGCGGCAATGCGTTGCTCGATCCCGGCGAAGGCATCGCCATGGCTCTCGGCGCGCGACATTTGCGACAGCTGGTCGACCTTCGCGGCCAGGGCATGCACGTCCCCGGAGAGCTGCAGCAGCGCGTCGTTGGAGGCGACGTTGGAGACGATGGCGCGCAACGCGGCGATCGCGCTCTCGAGCTGATGCACCGTCGACGGATCGTCGTTGGCGCGCAGGATCATGTCGAGCTTGGCGCCGAGATTGCGGATCGCCTCGTCGTAGCCGGTGAGCTGCTCGGCGGGCGTGAGCGTGCGCAGCGCCTCGCGGATTTCCGACAGCGCGCGTTCGATGCCGGCGATCGCCTGGCCCTGGCCGTTGCGGCCCTCCTGGCGGAGCTCATCGATCCGGTGATGCAGCGAGCGGATCTCGTTCTCGATCGATTCGATCGCCCGGCGCGGCATCGCCTCGGTGATCGCCTGGCGGATTTCCGCAAGCTCGCCGCGGAAGGCCGCGATCGACTGCTCGATATGGTCGGGCCGCTGCAGCGCCTCGATCTGGCTCGTGATCTTGAGCAGATGACGCTCGAGCGAGGAGAAGTCGGGTCCGGCCGGCGCAGCCGGCGGCGGCGCATAGGCGGCCGTCGGCGGAGCCGATTGCGGCATCGGCGGCGCGCCGCGCGTCGGCATCTGCCGTTGTGCCGATCCGTCGAGCTCGTTCTGGCGCGCGGCGATCTCCGCGATCGCGAAATCGAACGAGGCCGGGCTCAGTGGCGGCGAGGGGCGATAGACCTGGGCTGCGGCACGCTCGACCGCCTCCGCCTGGCGCAGCCTCTCCTCCAGTTGCCGGTCATGCATCTGCGGCTCGCGCTGCATCTGCGATTCACGCATCGGCTGTGGCTGCGGTTCGCGCGCCGGCTGCGGCCGCGAAATTTGCGACAGCCGGGCATCGAGGCGCGAAATCGCGTCGTTCAGCTGCCGCGCGACGGCGGGCTGGCCGCGCGGGACTTCGGCGCGCACCGCTTCGGCGCGCGTCAGAGGCTTTGCAATCTGTTCGATCTGCCGGGTGATGGCGTCGAGCCGCTGGTGGATATCTGCGACCTCGCGGCTTTCCCGGCTCGGCATCGGCTGCCGTTGCTCCATGCGCCAATCCGGCGGGCTCGGTTCACCGACGGTGGAGTTGAGCCAGTCGTTCAGCGACATCCCGGCGCGGCGCGCAGCCGCCTCGGCCCTGTCGCGGACGGAGGGATCGATGCCGTCAACACTCCACGATACGCGCGAATTCATGATTCCGTCCGGTCCCGACTCCGGCGCTACACCCTGCGCCCGCAGCCTCCCCGCGCATTCCCGTTAAGAGACAATCGAATTCTGCGCCGGGCGTCTGCCTCAGCTGCTGACTTTTTCCCGTCACGGTAAATAACGGGTTAAGGAATGCGGCCGACGGGCGCTAAAGTTAGGGAATCCGGGAACCTGTTGCGCCGGATCAGGACAGCGACTTGTGTCGCCGCCAAGCTTCTCCTTCCCCCTGAAAGGGGGGAAGGTCGGGATGGGAGTTTGCCGCGGGCGACGCTGTATGTGGAGCGAGCGGATCCTCCCGCTTTGCTCTGGCGAGCAAAGCGACCTCCCCGTTTCAAGGGGGTGGGTGCCTAGCCGCTGCTTTCGCGCTTGCCGTCGTCGAGCGGCAGCACATTGCCGCGGCCGGATATCGCCGAGAGCGCGTCGAGCGCCTCGCCGCACCATTCAACCACCATGCGCTCATGGCGCATGCCGAGGCGCAGGCTGAGCATCTTGCCGACATCGGCCGGCGGCGCGGTGCCGTCGGGAAATCGCTTGTTGAGCAGGCGCTCATAGCGCTCATAGCGGTCGCGATGATGCTCCAGCCGCGCCATCAGGTCGGTGCGCAGCGGCTCGATATCGACGCAGTCGAGCGCATAAAGCCGGACCAGAAGGTCATCCTTTATCGAGGGCGGCACGCTCGGGCGCGCTGCCCAGTGCTTCAGCGCCGCGCGGCCTTCGGCGGTCAGGGTATAGACCAGCTTGTTGGGTTTGCCGGACTGCACCACCTCGCGGCCCTGGACATGGCCCTTGTCGCGCAGCCGCGAGAGCTCGCGATAGATCTGCTGATGGTCGGCCTTCCAGAAGAAGCCGATCGACGCATCGAAAGTCTTGGCGAGCTCGTAGCCCGTCATCGGACGTTCCGTGAGGCATGCGAGGATTGCGTCACCGAGTGCCAACGCCCACCTCCATCTCAGTTCCCAAGACGACCATTCTCAAGCTCGCTTGACTTTATGCGTTAGTTTGCATATGCGTCAATATGCATATAGTGATCGGCGTGCCGCCCTGTCGCGCGCGGCCGATGTTCAGGCTTCTTAACCCCGCCGCAGGAGACGTCCGAATGAGCAAGCCGGGCCTCGACAAGTGGTACGCCTACATGAAGTCCCACGACACCGCCGCTCTGTGGGACCTGCTGCATCCCGACGCGGTGTTCGAAAGCCCGGTCGTGCACACGCCGCAGCGCGGCCGCGACATCACCTTCAAATATCTCACCAGCGCCGCCAAGGTGCTCGGCGGCCCGACCTTCAAGTATCTTGGCGAGTGGCGCAATGACACCGGCGCGGTGCTCGAATTCGAGAACGAGATCGACGGCATCAAGCTCAACGGCGTCGACATCATCACGTTCGATGGTGACGGCCGGATCACGCATTTCAAGGTGATGGTGCGTCCGCTCAAGGCGATCAACCTGCTGCATCGGATGATGGGCGAGGAGTTGATGAAGCAAAGCGGCGCAACCTCGCAATCGTAAAGCATGATCCGGAAAAGTGCGTAGCGGTTTTCCGAAAAGATCATGCTCAAACAAAGAGCTAAAGCGCGATGACGTTTCAACCCAATCTCATCGCGCTTTGGTCGCGATAGCATCTGCCGCGGACCTCCGGAACCGGATAAGGTGCGCTCCAACAAACCCAAGGACACGCTGCGCAGCGTCCGTCGCATATGCGGCCACGTGCCAGCCGGGAGACCAGCATGCCAACCTACAAAGCCCCCGTTGAAGACGTCAGCTTCCTGCTCAACGACGTTTTCCAGATCGACCGCTACGGCAATCTTCCCGGCTTCACCGACGCGTCGGCCGATGTGCGCGAGGCGATCCTCGGCGAGGCCGCCAAGCTCAGCGAAGAGGTGCTGCAGCCGCTCAATCGCACAGGCGATCTTGAAGGCTGCAACCGCAGTGACGACGGCAGCGTCACCACGCCGAAGGGCTTCAAGGATGCCTTCAAGCAGGTTGCAGAAGGCGGCTGGCTCGGCCTCTCGGCGCCGACGGAATTCGGCGGCCAGGGCCTGCCGGTAACGCTCTCGCAGGCGGTCAACGAATTCCAGATCTCCGCCAACATGGCCTTCTCGATGTATGGCGGGCTGACCATGGGCGCGACCGCGGCGCTGCTGGTGCACGGCACCCCCGAGCAGAAGCAGACCTATGTGCCGAAGATGGTCGCTGGCCAGTGGACCGGCACCATGAACCTGACCGAGCCGCATTGCGGCACCGATCTCGGCCTGCTCCGCACCAAGGCGGTGCGCCAGGCCGACGGCAGCTTCAAGATCACGGGCACCAAGATCTTCATCTCCGCCGGCGAGCACGACCTCACCGAGAACATCATCCATCTCGTGCTGGCGCGCATCGAAGGTGCGCCGGCCGGCATCAAGGGCGTCTCGCTGTTCGTGGTGCCGAAGGTGCTGGTCAATGCCGACGGCTCGCTCGGGCAGCGCAACGGCGTCAGCTGCGGCTCGATCGAGCACAAGATGGGCATCCACGGCAATTCCACCTGTGTGATGAACTACGACAACGCCACCGGCTGGCTGATCGGCGAAGAGAACAAGGGCATGCAGGGCATGTTCGTGATGATGAACGAGGCTCGCCTCGGCGTCGCCGTGCAGGGCCTCGCGCAGTCCGAGGTCGCCTATCAGAACGCGGTCGCCTATGCCCGCGAGCGCCTGCAGGGCCGCTCGCTGACCGGCGTGAAGGAACCCGAGAAGCCGGCCGATCCGATCATCGTGCATCCCGACGTGCGCCGCACGCTGCTCACCATCCGCGCCTTCAACGAGGCGGCGCGCGCCATGGTGGTATGGACCGCGCTGAAGAGCGACGTCGCGCATCGCTCCAACGACGCTGGGGATCGCCAGGCTGCCGACGATCACATGGGCCTGATGACGCCGGTGCTGAAGGGCGTCCTGACCGACACCGGGTTCGCCAACACGGTCTCGGCGCAGCAGATGTTCGGCGGCCACGGCTATATCGCCGAGCACGGCATGGAGCAGTTCGTGCGCGATGCGCGCATCGCGATGATCTATGAGGGCGCCAACGGCATCCAGGCGCTCGACCTGGTCGGCCGCAAGCTGCCGCGCGACGGCGGCCGTGCCGCGATGGCGTTCTTCGGCGAGGTCGGTGCTTTCGCCAAGGAGCATGGCGCCGACGAGGCGATGAAGCCGTTCATCACCCCGCTCTCCACCGCGCTCGGCCATCTGCAGCAGGCCACCGGCTGGCTGATGCAGAACGCGCTGGCCAAGCCCGACAATGCCGGCGCCGCCGCGACCGACTACATGAAATTGTTCGGCCTCGTCGCGCTCGGCTACATGTGGGCGAAGATGGCCAAGGTGGCGCAGGACAAGGCCGCCGCCGGCACCACGCCGTACCTCAACACCAAGCTCGTGACCGGCCGCTTCTTCATGGAGAAGCTGCTGCCGGAGACCGCCGTGCATCTGGCCCGGATCCAGAGCGGCAGCGCCACCACGATGGAATTGGCCGCGGAAGCGTTCTGAAAAAATTGCCGCCGCACCGCTGCGGCGGCGTGTCCTTCCGTATATATTATGATCCTCATATCAAGGAGGGCGTCATGCCTGAGGCATACATCTACGATCACGTTCGTACCCCGCGCGGCCGCGGCAAGGCCGACGGCGCGCTGCACGAGGTCACCGCGCTGGCGCTCGCCACGGTGCCGCTGAAGTCGCTCAAGGAGCGCAACAATCTTCCCGGGGATTCCGTCGACGACGTCGTGCTCGGCGTGGTCGATCCGGTCGGCGAGGCCGGCTCCGACATCGCCCGTTTCGCGGCGCTGAACGCCGGCCTCGGCGAGAAGGTGCCGGGCGTGCAGATCAGCCGCTTCTGCGCCTCCGGCCTCGATGCCGTGAACTTCGCCGCGGCCCAGATCATGAGCGGCCAGCATGAGCTCGTGATCGGCGGCGGCGCGGAATCGATGAGCCGCGTCGGCATCGGCGCCTCCGGCGGCGCCTGGCCGATGGATCCCTCGATGGCGGTGCCGGCCTACTTCATGCCGCAGGGGATTTCGGCCGATCTGATCGCGACCAAATACGGTTTCTCGCGCGATGACGTCGACGCCTACGCGGTGCAGAGCCAGCAGCGCGCGGCCAAGGCCTGGGACGAGGGCCGCTTCAATAAATCGGTGGTGCCGGTCAAGGACGTCAACGGCCTGACCATCCTTGCCAAGGACGAGCACATGCGCCCCACGACGACGATGCAGTCGCTGGCGCAGCTGCAGCCGTCCTTCGCGGCGATGGCGGCGATGGCCGGCTTCGACGCGGTGGCGATCCAGTCGCATCCCGAGGTCGAGAAGGTCAATTACGTGCATCACGCCGGCAATTCCTCCGGCATCGTCGACGGCGCCGGCGCCGTGCTGCTCGGCAGCAAGGAGGCGGGCGCCAAGTATGGCCTGAAGCCGCGGGCGAAAATCCGCGCCTTCGCCAATATCGGCTCGGAGCCGGCGATGATGCTGACCGGCCCGGTCGACGTCACCGAAAAGCTGTTCGAGCGCTCCGGCATGAAGAAGTCGGACATCGACCTGTTCGAGCTCAACGAGGCCTTCGCCTCGGTGGTGCTGCGCTACATCCAGGCGTTCGACATCGACAACGCCAAGATCAACGTCAATGGCGGCGCGATCGCGCTCGGCCATCCGTTAGGGGCGACCGGCGCGATGATCCTCGGCACCGTGCTCGACGAGCTCGAGCGCACCAACAAGGAGACGGCGCTGGTGACGCTATGCATCGGCGGCGGCATGGGCACCGCCACCATCATCGAGCGCGTCTGAGGCGAGGGGAGCGAGCAACATGGCTTACAAGAATTTCAAGTTCGACGTCGACGCCGACGGTATTGCGCTCGTCACCTGGGACATCCCAGATCGTTCGATGAACGTGTTCGACGAGATCTCGACCCAGGAGATCGGCGAGATCATCAAGCAGACGACCAGCGATCCCGCGATCAAGGGCGTCGTGATCACCTCGGCGAAGGAGGCGTTCTGCGCCGGCGCCGACCTCTCGATGCTCGAGGGCATGAACCGCTCTTACGCGCAGCTCTTCAAGGAGAAGGGCGAGGAAGCCGCGAACCAGATGCTGTTCGAGCAGAGCCGCCGGATGTCGCAGTCGTTCCGCGCGATCGAGACCTCGGGCAAGCCGTGGGTCGCCGCGATCAACGGGCTTGCGCTCGGCGGTGGCTTCGAGATCACGCTGGCCTGCCACTACCGCGTCGCGGCCGAGAACCCGAAGACCCGGCTCGGCCTGCCCGAGATCAAGGTCGGCCTGTTCCCCGGCGCCGGCGGCACCCAGCGCGTGCCGCGTCTTATGCAGCCGGCGGACGCGATGCAATTGCTGCTCAAGGGCGAGGCGGTCAATCTGACCCGCGCCAAGGCACTCAACCTGATTCACGCAGTGGTGCCGGCAGCCGATTTGATCAAGGCCGCGAAGGACTGGATCAAGGGCGGCGGCAAGGCGGTCGCGCCGTGGGACGAGAAGGGCTTCAAGCTGCCCGGCGGCCCCGTCTTCGCCAAGATGGGCATGCAGATGTTCCCGGCCGGCAACGCGATCTATCGCCGCGAGACCTACGACAATTATCCGGCCGCGCGCGCCATCATGAGCTGCGTCTATGAGGGCCTGCAGCTGCCGATTGACGCCGCGCTGCGGGTCGAGTCGCGCTACTTCACAAAGGTGCTGCGCTCGAAGGAAGCGGCGGCGATGATCCGCTCGCTGTTCCTGTCGATGCAGGAACTGAACAAGGGCGCCCGCCGCCCGGCGGGCGTGCCGCCGACCAAGGTCAAGAAGCTCGCCGTGATCGGCGCCGGCTTCATGGGCGCCAGCGTCGGTTATGTCTCGGCGCAGGCCGGCATCGACGTCGTGCTGGTCGATCGCGACCAGGAGAGCGCCGACAAGGGCAAGGGCCACGCCAAGACCGTGGTCGACGGCCTGATCGCCAAGGGACGGATGAAGCAGGACGCGGCCGACGCCATCCTGGCGCGGATCTCGGCCACATCAGACTACAACGTGATCTCGGACTGCGACCTCGTCATCGAGGCGGTGTTCGAGGATCGCAAGGTCAAGGCGGATACCTATGCCAAGGCGCAGCCGCTGCTGAAGCCGGGCGCGATCTTCGCCTCCAACACCTCGACGCTGCCGATCAACTCACTGGCCGAGGAGTTCAAGGACCAGGGCAAGTTCATCGGCATCCACTTCTTCTCGCCGGTCGAGAAGATGATGCTGGTCGAGATCATCCTGGGCACGAACACCGGCGACGTCGCGTTGGCGACCGCACTCGACTATGTGCGCGCGATCGGCAAGACGCCCATCGTGGTGAACGACTCCCGTGGCTTCTTCGCCAACCGCTGCGTGATGCGCTACATCTCCGAGGGCAACGAGATGCTGCTCGAGGGCGTGCCGCCGGCGATGATCGAGAACACCGCCAAGATGGCCGGCATGCCGGTCGGGCCGCTGTCGCTGCAGGACGAGGTCGCGCTCGATCTCGGCCTGAAGATCACCAAGGCGACCGAGGCCGATCTCGGCCCCAACGCGATCGACCAGGCGCAGAAGAAGCTGATGGTCGAGATGGTCGAGAAGCAGGGCCGATTCGGGCGCAAGAACGGCAAGGGCTTCTACGACTATCCCGAGAAGGGCAAGGGCCAGAAGAGCCTGTGGCCGGGGCTCGCCAATCTGCAGCCGAAGCAGCTCGATCCCGACACGCTCAGCGTCGAGGAGTTGAAGCAGCGCTTCCTGGTGGTGCAGGCGGTGGAGGCCGCGCGCACCGTCGAGGATCGCGTCATCACCGACGTGCGCGAGGCCGATGTCGGCTCGATCCTCGGCTTCGGCTTCGCGCCGTTCACCGGCGGCGCGCTGTCCTACATCGACTTCATGGGCACCAAGAACTTCGTCGCGCTCTGCCACAGCTTCGAGAAGAAGTACGGCTCGCGCTTCACGCCACCGAAGCTGCTCGAGGAGATGGCCGCCAAGGGCGAAACCTTCTACGGCCGCTTCCCGCCGAAGAAGCAGGCGGCGTAAACTTCTGAGGCGAACTCGCGCAGGATCAAGCCGGTCATCGATCCGACTTGATCCTGTTGTGCGACGGTCATGCGCGTCAAAGTCCCGCCACGCTCGTTCCCCACTGGCACCACGCTGCTGGCATCACTCTTGCTCGTCGATCGCCGGGGCGACGATCAGCGTGAGGGTGTCGTGCGATGAGTTCTGCGTTCAAGGAAGGTGCCGCGGAGATCGCGGCGAAGGATTCCTTGTCTTCCCTGCGGTCGTCGCGGTGGCGGAAGCCGCTGCGTCTTCGGGGCAAGGGCCCTTCATGGGCCGGCCTCGCGCTACTCGTTCTGACCGCGGATATTGTGCTCGCCGCGACGGTCTGGCAGGCCGTCAATTTCTTCCGCCATTGAGCCGTCAGTCTCCGGCGAGAGCAAGGCGCCGGCGAGATAAGCGAACTGGTTGAAGGCGAGACAGGCGACGACGATCGGAGCGCCGGTGGCAAAGGAAAAGCCGTCGGATTGGAGCACGATCGCCGCGAGCACCGCGACCAGCGGCGACTCCAGCATCAATGTCCAAACCCGAAAGTACAAACTGGTTGCCAGCCCAACCAGGGTGCTGGTCAATAAAAGGGTAAAGGCGATCGTCACATTTTTAGACCAGTTGGAGCGGAGGGCGCGCCGCAGGTCATAGTCGGTTAGTTGGATCGCTCGAACAAGGACGGCCACGCCCTCAGCCGAAAGTAGTCTTAATCGGTAGAATGCCGATTAAATTGATTTTGTTCCAGCACGTCCTGAAGGTTTGCACCGTTCATTTCTCCCTAAGGCGCGGTGGACCTGGTCGGCCGGCGGCTTCATCAGACAGGAGAGCACCATCCGCTCGGTGGTCGGGACAAACGCCTCGACCGGCATGCCCGGCAGCAGATGGGTCGTGGCCAGCTTCTTCCTGTCGAAAATTGTCGGCAAGGGGCCGGCCGCGTGGTGCCACGAGGCCGGCCATGTTCGGTGCGAGCTCAGGCCGCCTTGAGCAGGCCTTCCTTCTTCAGCGCCTCCTGCACCTTCGGGCGCGCCGCGACGCGGGCCTTGTAGGCCGTCACGTTCGGCAGGCCGGAGAGATCGAAGCCGAGCCGGTCCTGCGCCCACATGATCATGGTGAAGAGGTAGCCGTCGGCGACCGTGAACTGGTTGCCCATCAAATAGTCGCGTCCGGTGAGCTGGCTCTCGACATATTTGAACTTGCCCATGGCGCGGTCCTTGAAGAAGGCCTTGGCGTCGTCGGCGAGCACGGGCGAGAACATCGGACCGAGATTCTTGTGCAGCTCGGTCGTGGTGTAGTTCAGCCATTCGAGCAGCTTGTAGCGCTCGTTGGAGTCCCTCGCCGGCGCCAGCTTCTTGTCGGCGGCCTTGTCGGCGATCATCTGGATGATGATCGGCCCCTCGGTGACCATCTCGCCGGTATCCAGCGCCAGCGCGGGCACCTGGCCCTTGGGGTTCACCTGGAGGAAATCGTCGCCGTTTTCGAGCTTCTTGGCGCGGAGATCGACCTTGACCAGGTCGTAGGGCAGCCCGGCCTCGAGCAGGGCGATATGGGGGGAGAGGGAGCAGGCACCGGGGGTGTAATAAAGCTTCATAGGGGTATTCCTTCCCTTGTTCTTGGCGTCCGGAGAGGGATTGCCTACATGCGCCTGCATGAAATAGTCAAGATTGATGCAGATGCATTCAGTGCGGTACAGTCGGTGCCGGGACCCTATGAGCTAGACCATGAAACGCAAGCTATCGAGCGAGGCGACGGCCGCCTGGATCCGCCTGATGCGGGTGCCGAGCCGGGTGCTGGACTGCGTCGAGCAGGATCTGAAGAAGGCCGGTTTTCCGCCGCTCGCCTGGTATGACGCCTTGCTCGAGCTGTCCCGCGCGCCGTCGGGCGAGCTGCGCCCGGTCGAGCTCGAGCGCCAGATGCTGATCCCGCAATATTCGACCTCGCGGCTGATCGACAAGCTGGTCGACGAGGGGCTCGCCGCCCGCCGCGAATGCAAGATCGACAAGCGCGGCCAGTTCGTCGAGATCACCGAGGCTGGACGCGAGCTGCAGAAGCGGATGTGGAACGCCTATTCCGCCGCGATCGACAAGCATGTCGGCTCCAAATTATCCGACGCCGACGCAACCAGGCTGTGCGGTCTGCTCGACCGGCTCGGCTGCGCCTGCGGCGACGCCAAAGGCGACGGCAAGAACGAGACCAAGGCTGATAGCAAGGCTGCGCCCGCGCGAGACGGCGTGCCTGCCCGATGATATTGCTGATTCCATCATCCGCAGCCGTTGTGGCTCGCGGATGTCCCTGCCACCGCGCGCCTTCGATCGAAGCGCCCTTGAGTTGGATTATCTATGGCGCGTGACCAGATCGACATGACGCCGCTGCAGTCGCGCGACGAACTCGTGGCGTGGCTTGAAGCCGGCGTGAAGCCTGAGTCCGAATTCCGGATCGGCACCGAGCACGAGAAGACTCCGTTCACGCTCGAGGGCCATCAGCCCGTGCCCTATGAAGGCGCCAAGGGCATCGGCGCGCTGCTCGAGGGCATGAAGCTCTTGCTCGGCTGGGAGCCGATCATGGAGCGCGGCAACATCATCGGCCTTTATGACGTCACCGGCGGCGGCGCGATTTCGCTCGAGCCGGGCGGTCAGTTCGAACTGTCGGGCGCGCCGGTCGAAACCGTGCATCAGACCCAGTCGGAATTGATGGCGCATCTGGCGCAGGTGCGGGAGATCGCAACCCCGCTCGGGATCGGCTTCCTCGGCCTCGGCATGACGCCGTCCTGGTCGCGCGCGCAGATCCCCGTGATGCCCAAGGGGCGTTACAAGATCATGCGAAACTACATGCCGAAGGTCGGCAAATACGGCCTCGACATGATGTTCCGGACTTGCACGGTGCAGACCAATCTCGACTTCTCCTCCGAAGTCGACATGGTGAAGAAGCTGCGGGTGTCGCTGGCGCTGCAGCCGATCGCGACCGCATTGTTCGCCAACTCGCCGTTCACCGAAGGCAAGCCCAACGGCTTCCTGTCGTTCCGTTCCGAGATCTGGCGCGACACCGACAATGCGCGCAGCGGCATGGTGCCGTTCGCGTTCGAGGACGGCATGGGCTTCGAGCGCTATGTCGATTACGCGCTCGACGTTCCGATGTATTTCGTCAAGCGCGGCGAGGAATATATCGACGTCTCCGGCTCCTCGTTCCGGGATTTCTTCGCCGGCAAGAATGCCGCCTTCCCGGGCGAGCGCCCGACCTTGTCGGACTGGGCCAATCACCTCTCGACGATCTTCCCCGAGGTGCGGTTGAAGCGTTACCTCGAAATGCGCGGCGCCGACGGCGTGCCGTGGGGCCGGCTGCCGGCGCTGCCGGCGTTCTGGGTCGGGCTGCTCTACGACAATGACAGCCTCGATGCCGCTTGGGACATCGTCCGCCACTGGACCGCGCCGGAACGGCAGGCGCTGCGCGATGACGTGCCGCGTTTCGGCTTCAAGTCGCGGATCAAGGACCGCTATCTGTTCGAGATCGCCAAGGAGTGCCTGATCCTGTCGCATGCCGGATTGCGGCGGCGCGGCCGGATCGATCATTTCGGACGCGACGAGAGCCGCTTCCTCGAACCGCTCGAGCGCATCATCGAAGCCGGCCGCTCGCCGGCGGAGGAGATGCTGGAGAAGTTCAACGGCCCCTGGAAGGGCTCGGTGGAACCGGCCTATCAGGAATACGCCTTCTAGTCCCCGCCTAGCCCCAATCCGGGCGTGAGGCGCGCGCGAACGGCGGTGGTGTCGCACCCGCCGTTCATCCGCCGTACAGGTTCATGGCGTTCAAATGACGCCCCGCGAAATGCGCGGGGCTGCGCGAATTTGAAAGCAATCTCATGGAGATAGGCCGCCTCTTTAGGGCGTGTGTGGTGATGTTTGCGGTCCTCGCGGCCGCTGTCGTCGCGCGCCCGGCATTGGCGCAGACCAATTTCGACCGTCCCGGCGGCGACTATCTCAATGCGCCGGTGGCGACGGGCGATCCGGCCGATTGCGCGCTGACCTGCGAGCGTGACCGACGTTGCCGCGCCTGGAGCTTCAACTATCCGACCGATACCAACAACAGCGCGGTGTGCTGGCTGAAGAGCACCGTGCCGGCACGGGTGCAGAACGTCTGCTGCGTCTCGGGGGTGCGCGGCGCGGGTGTGGTCGAACCGCGCAACGGCGCCATCGAAACCTCGATCGACCGGCTCGGCGGCGACTACAAGAATTTCGAACTGAAGAGCAGCGACGGCGACGAGGCCTGCCAGGCCGCCTGCACCGCCGACAACAAGTGCCGCGCCTGGACTTACGCCCGGCCCGGCTATGCCGGCCGCGACGCGCATTGCTTCCTGAAGAAAGAGATCAAGCCGCCACGCCGCAAGGCGGGATTCACGTCGGGCGTGGTGCGGTGAATCCGTAGCCCGGATGGAGCGCAGCGTAATCCGGGACCGCGCTCACCGCGGATGGGCCTGCCCCGGATTTCGCTGCGCTGCATCCGGGCTACGCGACGACAGGCTACTCCGCCGCCAGCACCGTGATCTCCGGCCACAGCGCCTTCCAGCGCGCCGCCTTCGTCGCATAGTTCGCCGGCGAAAAATTGGGGGTTCGGTTCGGCCGCACGATCATGCCGGCGACATCGTCGAAACCGTTCGGCGCATAGACGTCGTAGCTGCGCGTGGCGCGGCGGATGCCGATCTGCGTGTTTTCGGTGAGGAAGCGATCGATGCCGTCGGTCGAACGCGACAGCGCCGGGTAGGGCAGGCCGTGCTTGTCGGGATACCAGAGATGGACGCGGGCCTGGTTGCGCACCTCGATCGCGACACCGAGATGGCCAAGCCGTGCCTTGAGTTCGCGAATCACCGCGTCCTCGGCCTCCCACGAGATATCCGGATCGAAATAGAAGATGTCGTGGTCGCTGATGCCATGATCGGGCGGCCGGCCGGTCAGCGCGTTCCACACGGTCTGCACCAGGCAGCCGGCGACCAACCACGCATCGGGCAGACCGAGGCGGTACAACTCGTCGGTGATGGCTTGATTGGCCGGGTTGCGCAGCGCCGCGGTGAGGAATTCGTCCTGGGTCACGACGAGGCGGTCGCGTCGTAGCCCCGGACCGCCTTCTTCGACGCCAGCGTGCGCCAGTGCCGGCGCAGCAACGGCTCGACGGTGGCGCGGTTGGCCTTCGACAGGCGGATCAGGACCATCGGGTAGTCGCGGTAATGATCGGTGAAGTAGAACACCTTGGGCTGATGCTCGACCAGCATGTCGCGCTCATCCGGCGGGACGCCCGGCATCACCAGGCTGTCGCCGTCCTCCTTGAGCCGCACCAGCATCTTGTTGCGTACCTTCAGCGCCGGCGTGCCGTAGGAAGAGCCGTCCTCGACGTCCGGCCACGCCAGCGCCATGTGCCTGATGTCGTCGAAGGTCACGGCGATCATCCCACAAGGAATGTAGCCCGGATGGAGCGAAGCGAAATCCGGGACATCTTGCCGAGTGGGAGATCCCGGATTGCGCTGCGCTCCATCCGGGCTACGCGTCTACTGCACCGAGGTGAAGAAGCGGGCGAGTCGGAAGCCTGAGAGCCAGGTCCAGACCGGCTGGCTGCGGATGCCGAGGTCCCAGGAGCCGACCACGGCGTCGGCGCGGCCGATCAGATTGTCGATCGGCAACAGGCCGACACCGCCGTCGCGCACCGGTACGCGGCTGTCGGCGGAATTGTCCCGGTTGTCGCCGAGCACGAACAGTTTGCCCGGCGGCACCGTCACCTCTTGGGTATTGTCGAGCCGGCCGTTGTCGCGGATCTTGAAGATCGCGTGGTTGACGCCGTTCGGCAGCGTCTCGATATAGCGATACGCCTCCTCGCCGCCGCCGCGATCGTCTTCGGCGAAGCCGGTGCCGTCGGGCTTCAGCGTCGCCGGATGATCGTTGATGAAGAGCTGACCCTGCCGCATCTGGATGCGATCGCCCGGCAGCCCGACCACGCGCTTGACCCAGGCCTGCGAGCGGTCGCCCGGCCAGCGGAACACGACGACGTCGCCGCGCTTCGGCGTCTCGCCGAACACGCGGCCGGTTTCCGGCAGCGTGATCTGGATCGGCAGCGAGGCCGCGCCGTAGCCATAGGGATATTTCGAGGCGACCAGTGCGTCGCCGATCAGCAGCGTCGGCTCCATCGATCCCGACGGCACGTAGAACGGCTCGGCGATCGCGCCCTTGGCGAGGAACACGACGGCCACGATCGCGGCCAGTTGCACGGCCTGCCCGCGCCAGCTGGTCGGCTTGGCCGTCACGACTTCGTTTCCGCTGCTCACTAGCCCGTTCCTCCGACCGTAATCCGTTCCATCCTGAGCGTCGGTTGGCCGACGCCGACCGGCACGCCCTGGCCGTTCTTGCCGCAAGTGCCGATTCCCGTATCCAGCGCAAGATCGTTGCCGATCATGGTGATCCTGTGGAGATCGGTCGGTCCGTTGCCGATCAGCATGGCGCCCTTCAGCGGCGCGCCGAGCTTGCCGTTCTCGATCTTGTAGGCCTCGGTGCACTGGAACACGTACTTGCCCGAGGTGATGTCGACCTGGCCGCCGCCGAAATTGGCGGCGTACATGCCGTTCTTCACCGAGGCGATGATCTCGGCCGGGTCGCGGTCGCCCGACAGCATGTAGGTGTTGGTCATGCGCGGCATCGGCACATGGGCATAGCTCTGCCGCCGACCGTTGCCGGTCGGCTTCATGCCCATCAGCCGGGCGTTCTGGCGGTCCTGCATGTAGCCGACCAGAATGCCGTCCTCGATCAGCACGGTGCGGTTGGTCGGCGTGCCCTCGTCGTCGATCGACAGCGAGCCACGGCGCGAGGCCATGGTGCCGTCGTCGACCACGGTGACGCCCTTGGCCGCGACCTGCTGGCCCATCAGGCCGGCAAAGGCCGAGGTCTGCTTGCGGTTGAAATCGCCCTCGAGCCCATGGCCGACGGCCTCATGCAACATCACGCCGGGCCAGCCGGCGCCGAGCACGACGTCCATCTCGCCGGCAGGCGCCGGCACCGATTCGAGATTGACCAGCGCCTCGCGCAGCGCGCCGTCGGCTGCGTCGCGCCAGGCCTTGGTCTCGATGAAACGCGCATAGCCTTCGCGGCCGCCATAGCCCTTGCTGCCGCTCTCTTGGCGGTCGCCCTGGCCGGCGACCACGGAGATGTTGACGCGTACCAGCGGGCGGATGTCGCGATAGCTCTCGCCGTCGGGCCGCAGGATCTCGACCACCTGCCAGGTCGCGGTGAGGCTGGCGGAGACCTGCCGCACCCGCGGGTCCTTGTCCCTGACATAGGCGTCGATCTCGCCGAGCAGCTTGACCTTGGCCTCGAATGCCGGCCCGTCCAGCGGGTTCTCGTCGCCATAAAGCTTGATGTTGGTGTGGGCCGGCGCCGCGGCGAAAGTGCCGGCATAGCCGCCGCGCACGGCCGCGACCGCATCGGCGGCGCGGATCAGCGCCGGGATCGAGACGTCGGAGGAATGCGCATAGCCGACCGCGTCGTCCTTGACCGCGCGCAGGCCGAAGCCCTGCGAGGTGTCATAGGTCGCCTGCTTCAGCCTTCCGTTGTCGAACACCAGCGCCTCGGTCTGCCCGAACTCCAGGAACAGCTCGCCGTCGTCGGCGCCTTCAAGGCCGCGGGACACCTCGCGGCGGACGGCATCGCGGTCCAGATTGGCGCGGTCGAGCAGGGAGGTCGTGGCGGGATTGGTCATGGTCACTCCGACGCAATGCGATTGCTTGGCGTTTCCTCGTCATCCTTGCCTGAAGCGCAACTGATTGCCAGTGGGGAACCCGGAAGCCAGGGATTTCGGGGGATTGAAGCAGAGACGAGCGGAAAACTCATCTTACAACCCGGAAACCTGTACCGGTCCCGGTTCAGGCCCGGACGGCGATCATCAAAGATAGTGGTTGGGGTGGCAAACCGGGAGTGCCTGCGACTATGCGGTCGATCACAGTGCCCCGTCGGGCTCCTCACCTTGTCGTCATCACCTTGAGCGCCGATCCGCCTTCAGCGGCTGGCTTTCGCGCTCGGCTGCATCGCCCGATTGCGGCTTCGGCTGCGCGGTGCCCTGCGCCGAGGTCGGAAAGCCATGCTCCTGCGCCCAGCGGTACAGCTCGTCGAACACCGGCTTGAGCGCCTTGGCCGACGGCGTCATCTCGTACTCAACCCGTGGCGGCACCTCGGGATAGACCGTGCGCTTGACGAGGCCGTTGGCCTCGAGATCGCGCAGCTGTGTGGTCAGCATGTGCTGGGTCACGCCGGGGATCGACTGGCGCAGCTCGCCGAACCGGCGCTTGCGCTCGACCAGTTGCCAGAGGATGTCGCCCTTCCATTTCCCGGCCAGCACCGACAGCGCGCGATGAAATTGCGCCGACAGGTCGCCGTTGCACGGCTCGGACGCCGCCGGAGGCTCGACAGGCTCAATAGTCATCTTTTTCATACTACCTCACAAAAAGCATCCTACTTGTTCTTTTCATCTTACTCCCGAATTTAGTGCACCGAAAGCCGCGGGCCGGCCGCCGATCGGTCGGGTGGCCGCCGCGGACCGGCCTTACGAACAACTCGGGAGTCATCAATGTCAGTTGCAGTTGCCGCGGCGCCGTCGCGCTGGAAATCCGTCAGCCTCTGGGTCGTCAGGGGACTGCTCGCCTTGGCCTTTGCCGCCGCGGGCGCCGCCAAGCTTTACGGCGTGCCGATGCTGGTCGAGGAATTCGAACATATCGGGCTCGGTCAATGGTTCCGCTACTTCACCGGATCGCTGGAGCTGCTCGGCTCGGTCCTGATCCTGCTGCCCCCGGTCGCAGCGTTCGGCGGCGTGCTGCTCAGCTGCATCATGGTCGGCGCCACCATCAGCCATCTGTTCGTGATCGGCGGCTCGCCGGTGCCCGCCCTCGTGCTGCTGACATTGAGCGCGATCGTCGCCTACGCCAAGCGCAGCCAGTTCGCCCTGCTCGCGAGCGCGCCGTGAGGTGAGCGCGATGCGCGTCTCTCGCCACAAGCTGACGGTCGTGACCGGGCTGGTGCTGGCCTTCGCGGTGCCGTTCGCCGCGACAATGCTGCTCACCGGTTCGGTAGCGGCGGTCTCCAAACCCGAGCCGAAGAAGCCGGAGCCGCGCGTGCACCACCTTGTGTTGCCGATCAACAGCGACGATCCGGCCACGATGCGGGCGCTGATCTCGACCGCGCTCAACCTCCCGAAATATTATCGGGAGCGCAACGAGCCGTTCGAGATCGAGGTCGTCGCCTACAATACCGGCGTCCACATGCTGCGCGCCGACACCTCGCCGGTGAAGGACCTGCTGCGGGTGGTGCGGGGGCTCACGCCCGACATCCGCTTGGTTGTCTGCGAAGCCACCAAGCTCGGCATGGAGCGCGCCGAGGGTCATCCGCTGGTCCTGCTCGATCATGTCGACCTGGTGCCGAACGGACCCGGGCGCATCATCGAATTGCAGGAAGCCGGCTGGTCCTACATCCGGTCCTGAGCGATGTGGCCATCAAACCGAGCGGAGAACTTGTCATGACGTCAGCTCACGCACCCTCACGCCGCGCCGTCGTTGCCGGCATGATTGGCGCCGGCGCCTCGCTCGCAATGCCCACCGGAGCTGTGCGCGCAGCGTCGGGACCGCCGCAATTCGGCACCATCCGGCATCAGTTCACGCAGGTCGAAGGCGCCCGCCCGGTGCCGCCGGTCGCGATCCCGGCGCTCGCCGGCGGCGCGCTCGATCTCACGGCGTTCAAAGGCAGGATGGTGCTGGTGAACTTCTGGGCCACCTGGTGCGCGGCGTGCCGGACCGAGCTGCCGATGCTGGATCGCCTCGCCGCCAGCGGCCGCAGCGATCTCGTGGTCGTCGCTGTCAGCACCGATCGCAACCGCGCGCCGGTCGCGCCCTATGTCAAGCAGCTCAAGCTGCGCCATCTCGCGATCGGCTTCGATCCGGGCGGCCTCGTCTCGCGCGTCGACGCCGCCGAGGTCGACACGCCGTTCGCGCTCTACGGCATGCCGATCTCGTTTTTGATCGGCATCACCGGACAAGTCGAAGGCTACATGACGGGGGAGGCGGACTGGCTGTCCGCGGAGGCGAGCGGGCTGTTCGATTATTATGCGGGCGTCCGCTGAGATGGCGTAGCCCGGATGAAACGCAGCGAAATCCGGGACTGGTTCATCCGCGATGAGAGCGGCCCCGGATTGCGCTGCGCTCCATCCGGGCTACGCTTTCCTGTGCCGCTCGGCGCCCCTAGGGCAATTTGTCATACCCCTCCGCCAGGCCATTCAGGCTGAGCGGAAAGCCGATCCCTTCCTCGGGCGTCTCGAAGATGATGAAGGTCGCGGTTTTGGCGTTCTTGAGCTGGCCGAGCAGCTTGTCGTCCATCACGACCTCGGCGACGCAGCCATTGGGCAGGCAGCGGACGAAACCGGCGCGGCCGACGTCCTGATTGTCGAGTTTCAGGCCGAGGCCGGAGGGCAGCAGCACGCCGAGCGGGGCGACCACGCGCATCAAACGGCTCTTCTGGTCGGCGGTCTTCAGCACGATCACGGTCAGGCCGGCGTTGGAGCGGTCCTCCGCTACCACGCTCTGGATCAACGCGCATTGCTCGGCCTGGGCGCCGGGCGGAGTGTCGCAGCGGATCTGCCAGTCGCCATGGACCGAGCGCACCGCGCCTTGCGCGTTCGCCGGCTGGGTCAGGCCAAGAGAAAGGCCAAGAGAAAGGCCGAGGCAGAAGGCCAGAATCGCGTGGCCGCCGAGCCAGCCGGCCATCGTCAAACGAATGTTCGAAGCGCCCATCCGGGTCGATCCTTATAGATGTTCGGTCGGTCCGGCCGTCCGGCCGCCGGTAGCACGCGCGCCACGATGCGCTTCCCGGAAGCGAATCATGATCTCATCTTCTTGTTTGAGCATGATCTTTCGGAAGACCGGTCTCCACTTTTCCGGATCATGCTCAGGCGTCGACTGATACCGCAATGACGGCGCCTTGAAGGCGATCTTGGAGCCATTCTCGCGCCGGATTGGGGCAGCCCGCAGCGAATCAGGTTCCTGAGCGCTGCCCTGTCTGTGGGTACATCCGGTAATCCCCCTGTCAACTGCATGCGGCTTCGTTTCGGCGACTTTCGCTTGATTTTGCGGGAAAAATCGCAAGCGGCTGCTTCATCGCAGGCGCATGGCTTTCGGCCCCACTACTGCATTGCGAGCGCCGGAGAATTATGGTTTGAGAGGCTGGATTTCGACGCGTTCTAGCGATCTGGCTCCCGTACCCACCTTGACTCAGAGACGGGTATGTCCGGAAGGCCGTTTGTCAGGGCGGATCGTGCTGCATTTTCGGCCACATGCCGGGAGTGCTTTGGGGAATAATGCAAGGGAGCGCGAGCGGCATGAAGATGTCGATTGGCCGGTTGGGCAGGCAATTGCTGGGGTTGGCGGTGGCGGGTGTGGCGTCTGTCGCCGCGGGATCGGCCTTCGCCGAAATGGGGCAGCCGGCGCCGTGGGAGCACACGCTGCAGGAAGGCGTGACCCCGGTGATGGAAAACATCATCTGGTTTCACAATTTCCTGCTGGTGCTGATCACCCTGATCACGCTGTTCGTGCTCGCGCTGCTCATCATCGTGGTGGTGAAGTTCAACGCCAGGGCCAACCCGGTTCCCTCCCGGACCACCCACAACACGCTGATCGAGGTGGCCTGGACGCTGATCCCCGTGCTGATCCTGGTCGGCATCGCGGTGCCGTCGTTCCGCCTCCTGTTCCTGGAGCTCGACGTGCCGAAGCCGGACCTCACGGTGAAGGTCACCGGCAAGCAGTGGTATTGGTCCTACGCCTACCCGGATAACGGCAAGTTCGAGTTCGATTCGCTGCTCGACAAGGACAAGCAGCCGCGCCTGCTCGGCGTCGACAACGAGATGGTGGTCCCGGTCAACAAGGTGGTGCGGATCCAGACCACCGGCGCCGACGTGATCCATTCCTTCGCGGTGCCGGCCTTCGGCGTGAAGATCGACTCGATCCCCGGCCGCCTCAACGAGAGCTGGTTCAAGGCCACCAAGACCGGCGTGTTCTACGGCCAGTGCTCGGAACTGTGCGGCAAGGACCATGCCTTCATGCCGATCGCGGTCAGGGTCGTCAGCGACCAGGAATTCGCGACCTGGGTCGAAGGCGCGAAGAAGAAGTTTGCGACCAACCCGGCGAATTCCTACGCATCGGCTGGTCAGGCGGCGCAGTAAGCCTCACGGCTTACGGCGCGGATGGAATAAGGGCGACGGGACCGCAAGGTCCGAGAGGGACTGCAAGGCAGGATTTTGAACATGGCGACAGGCGCAGCGACACACGACGATCACGCCCATGATGATCACGCCCACCATCCGACCGGATGGCGGCGTTATCTCTACTCCACGAACCACAAGGACATCGGTACGATGTACCTGATCTTTGCGGTGATCGCGGGCATCATCGGCGCGGCGATGTCGATCGCGATCCGTGCCGAGTTGATGTATCCGGGCGTCCAGATATTCCACGAGACGCACACCTATAACGTGTTCGTGACCTCGCACGGCCTGATCATGATCTTCTTCATGGTCATGCCGGCGATGATCGGCGGGTTCGGCAACTGGATGGTGCCGCTGATGATCGGGGCGCCGGACATGGCGTTCCCGCGCATGAACAACATCTCGTTCTGGCTGCTGCCGGCCTCGTTCGCGCTGCTGCTAATGTCCACCTTCGTCGAGGGTGAGCCGGGCGCCAACGGCGTTGGCGCGGGCTGGACCATGTACGCGCCGCTGTCGACCTCGGGCCATCCGGGACCGGCGGTCGATTTCGCGATTCTCTCGCTCCATCTCGCGGGTGCCTCGTCGATCCTCGGCGCCATCAACTTCATCACCACGATCTTCAACATGCGGGCGCCGGGCATGACCCTGCACAAGATGCCGCTGTTCGTGTGGTCGATCCTGGTCACCGTGTTCCTGCTGCTGCTGTCGCTGCCGGTGCTCGCCGGTGCGATCACCATGCTGCTGACCGACCGCAATTTCGGCACCACCTTCTTTGCGGCTGACGGCGGCGGCGACCCGGTGCTGTTCCAGCATCTGTTCTGGTTCTTCGGCCACCCCGAAGTGTACATCCTGATCCTGCCCGCCTTCGGCATGATCAGCCAGATCGTCTCCACCTTCTCGCGCAAGCCCGTGTTCGGCTATCTCGGCATGGCCTACGCCATGGTCGCGATCGGCGGCATCGGCTTCGTGGTGTGGGCGCACCATATGTACACCGTCGGCATGTCCTCGGCGACGCAGGCCTATTTCGTCGCCGCCACGATGGTGATCGCGGTGCCGACCGGCGTGAAGATCTTCTCGTGGATCGCCACGATGTGGGGCGGCTCGATCGAGTTCAAGGCGCCGATGATCTGGGCGATCGGCTTCATCTTCCTGTTCACCGTCGGCGGCGTCACCGGCGTCGTGCTGGCCAATGCCGGCGTCGATCGCGTGCTGCAGGACACCTATTACGTGGTGGCGCACTTCCACTACGTGCTGTCGCTCGGCGCCGTGTTCGGCATCTTCGCCGGCTGGTACTATTGGTTCCCGAAGATGTTCGGCTACATGTACTCGGAGAAGATCGCCAAGGCGCACTTCTGGTTCACCTTCGTCGGCGTCAACCTGGTGTTCTTCCCGCAGCACTTCCTCGGCCTGTCGGGCATGCCGCGCCGTTATGTCGACTATCCGGATGCGTTCGCCGGCTGGAACCTGATCTCCTCCTGGGGCTCGTACATCTCCGGCATCGGCGTCCTGATCTTCATCTACGGCGTGATCGATGCCTTCGTCCGCAAGGAGCAGGCCGCGAACAATCCGTGGGGCGCCGGTGCGACCACGCTGGAGTGGACGCTGACCTCGCCGCCGCCGTTCCACCAGTTCGAAGTGCTGCCCCGCGTGCAGTAAGTCCACGACAACGCGGCGCACTTAAGGGTGCGCCGCGCCTTTTGAGAGAAGCGAGACCTGATCTTGTCGGTTGTCGATCACAACGCCATCGAGTTGCCCCGGATCTCCGAGGCCGAAGTGGGCGACTACATCGCGCTGTTGAAGCCGCGCGTGATGTCGCTGGTGATCTTCACCGCGCTGGTCGGGCTGATGATCGCGCCGGTGCATGTGCATCCGGTGCTGGCGTTCACCTCGATCCTGTGCATCGCGGTCGGTGCAGGCGCTTCCGGCGCGCTCAACATGGCCTATGAGGGCGACGTCGACGCGCTGATGACGCGTACCGCCAACCGGCCGATCCCGCGCGGCCGCATCACGCAGACCGAGGCGGCCGCGTTCGGCATCACGCTCGCGTTCTTCTCGGTGATGACGCTCGGCATCCTGGTCAACTGGGTGGCGGGCGCGCTGCTTGCCTTCACCATCTTCTTCTATGCCGTGGTCTACACGATGTGGCTGAAGCGCTGGACCGCGCAGAACATCGTGATCGGCGGCGCCGCCGGTGCCTTGCCGCCGGTGGTGGCGTGGGCCGCCGCGACCGGATCGCTCTCGGTCGAGCCGATCCTCCTGTTCCTGATCATCTTCTTCTGGACCCCGCCGCATTTCTGGGCGCTGGCGCTGTTCCGCAGCGACGACTATGCCCGCGCCGGCATTCCGATGTTGCCGGTCGTCGCCGGTCCCGACGCGACCCGGCTGCAGATCCTGCTCTACACCATCGTGCTGGTCGCGATCGCGCTGGCGCCGTGGCCGCTCGGCTATTTCGACGCGATCTACGGCGTCACCTCGCTGGTGCTCGGCGCCGGCATGCTGTGGCTTGCCATCGAGGTCTATCGCCGCCGCGAGGGTACGGCTGCCAACCGCGCCACGCGCCGGCTGTTCGCATTCTCGATCCTCTATCTGTTCGCGCTGTTTGCCGTCCTTCTCGCCGAGGTCGTGGTCCGCGCGATTGCGCCTGTCTTCATCGGATAGGGAGCCGGGGGGCAAGATGGGGGCGCATGGGATATCAATGGACGAGAAACGCGAACCAGAAGGAATCGTCCTCACCGAGGCACAGCTCAAGAGCCGCCGCCAGCGCTCGATCGCCATCGCGCTCGCGCTCGGCATCCTGGTCGTGCTGTTCTTCGCCGTCACCCTCGTCAAGGGGCCAGCCGTGCTGGTGCGGCCGCTGTGAGTGAGATGGCGAACCAGGGACCGCAGCAGGGTGAGGGCGCCAAGGTCACGCGCCGCACGCTGACGCGCGACGCCGTGGTTGCTTCGATCTGCGGCTTCGTCGTGGTGCTGATGGTCGGCGCGTCCTACGCGGCCGTGCCGTTCTACAACTGGTTCTGCCGCACCACCGGCTTCAACGGCACCACCCAGGTCGCGACGTCGGTGCCTTCGGATGCGCCGCTCGCGCGCACCATTGCGGTCAGCTTCGATTCCAACGTCGCGCCGGGCCTGCCCTGGAAGTTCGAGCCGGAGCAGAACACGATCGACGTCAAGATCGGCCAGGTGGTCACGGTCTACTACACCGTGACCAACCAGTCGGCGCGCACCACGACCGGTCAGGCGTCCTACAATGTCGCGCCGCTGACGGTCGGCGCCTATTTCCAGAAGATCAACTGCTTCTGCTTCACCGAACAGACCATGGCGCCGGGCGAAAAGCGCGAGATGGCCGTGGTGTTCTATGTCGATCCGGCGCTGGCCAAGGACAGCGAGAACGACACGCTGAAGACGATCACCCTGTCCTACACCTTCTTCCCCGTGCGCGACGCCGCGCCGAAGCCCGTGGCGGCGGGCGAGGCGGAGCAGCGCAAGGGCGGCTAGTTTTGGAATTTAAGATTTAAGACGTGCCTTGCGGCACGCGAATGGAGAGACGGCAATGGCTGAGGCGCAAGTCAAGCATCACGACTATCATCTCGTCGACCCGAGCCCGTGGCCGGTGGTCGGCTCGATCTCGGCCTTCATCATGGCGTTCGGCGCGATCGGCTGGATGCACCACATGTTCTCCGCCGCCCCGATCGTGTTTGGCGTCGGCACCATCGGCGTGCTCTACACGATGGCGAGCTGGTGGGGCGACGTGATCAGGGAAGCCCAGTACAAGGGCGACCACACCCGCGTGGTGCAGATCAGCCACCGCTACGGCATGATCCTGTTCATCGCCTCTGAGGTGATGTTCTTCGTCGCCTGGTTCTGGGCCTTCTTCAATGCGGCGCTGTTCCCGGCTGACGCGGTGCACGCCACGCGCGACGCGGTGTTCGGCTGCGGCGCCGGCACGGCGATGGGCGCCTGCTCGGTGCCGGGCACCTGGCCGCCGCACGGCATCGAGACCTTCGATCCCTGGCATCTGCCGCTGCTCAACACGCTGCTGCTCCTGACCTCGGGCACCACGGTCACCTGGGCGCACCATGCGCTGCTCGAGAACGACCGCCAGGGCCTCAAGCAGGGCCTGATCCTCACCGTGATCCTCGGCGCTCTCTTCACCTGCGTGCAGGCCTATGAGTACGCGCATGCGACGTTCTCGTTCGGCGGCAACGTCTATGGCGCGACCTTCTTCATGGCGACCGGGTTCCACGGCTTCCACGTGCTGGTCGGCACCATCTTCCTGCTGGTTTGCCTGATCCGCGCCTATGCCGGCCACTTCACGCCGAAGCAGCACCTCGGCTTCGAGTTTGCCGCCTGGTACTGGCACTTCGTCGACGTGGTCTGGCTGTTCCTGTTCATCTGCATCTACGTCTGGGGCCACGGCGCCGAGACGATGGCCCACGGCGCACACTAATTGCCGGCCGACGTGCTAAGAGGGGGCGGCCGAATGGCCGCCCCTTTGTTTTTGAAGAGAACCGATGACCGATACCCCGCCGACCGTCACTGAGAGCGCACTGCGCGGCATCGCCTGCCGCTGCCCGCGCTGCGGCAAGGGCAAGCTCTATTCCGGCTTCCTGACGCTGGCGCCGCGCTGCCAGGCCTGCGGCCTCGACTTCGCCTTCATCGATTCCGGCGACGGGCCGGCGATCTTCGTCATCATGCTGGCCGGCGCCATCGTGGTCGCGTCGGCGCTGATCGTCGAGGTGAAGTACCAGCCGCCGTTCTGGGTGCATGCCGCGCTGTGGCTGCCGTTGATCCTGGTCACAACGATCCTGCCGCTACGATCGATGAAGGCACTTCTGATCGCGCTGCAATTCCACCACAAGGCCGCCGAAGGCCAATTGATCGAGCGCGACCCGAAATGAATGATACGACGACGCGCCGGCCGAGCGCGGCCGGCTTCGGCATTTTCACGTTGATCCTGATCGCGGTGTTTATCGCCCTTGGCTTCTGGCAATTGCAGCGCCGGGTCGAAAAGCACGCGCTGATCGGGGCGCTCGATGCGCGGCTGGCCGCCCCGACCGAGGCGCTGCCGCCGCCGTCGGCATGGCCGACGCTGACCTCCGTCAAGGATGAATTCCGCCGCGTCACGCTGACCGCGACCTATGCGGAGCAGCCCGACGCGATGGTGTTCAGCTCCGGCTCCGCGGTGCGCGACGACATTTCGGGTCCGGGCACCTGGGCGTTGCTGCCGGCGAAGCTCGCCAGCGGCGAGACCGTCGTGATCAACACCGGCTTTGTCCAGAACACGATGCAGGATCGCGCCTTCGAGGATCGCGTCGTCGGCCGCCTCGTCACCGGCGCGCCGGTTGAGCTGACGGGCTATATCCGCTTTCCCGAGCCGCCGGGCCGGCTGACGCCGAAGGAAGATCCGGCGAAGCGGCTGTGGTTCGTGCGCGATCATCGCGCGATGGCGCAAGCGCTCGGCTGGGGCCAGGTCGCACCGTTCTATATCGACCTCGAGGCCCCGGTGCCCGACAGCGGCACGCCGAAGCCCGGACCGCTCAAGGTGCGGCTCAAGGACGACCACATGCAGTACGCCATCACCTGGTTCTCGCTGGCTGCCGCGGTCACGATCGCCTTCGGCCTGTGGTGGCGCGGCCACCGGCGGCGCGCCTCTGGTCGAACCTAGCCTCATCATGGTTTGATTGACCCGCGAAGGAGACCTCGCGGCAAGCAATCAGGGTGTGCCATGGAGAAATACGGCGCCGGGCCAATCGTTGTCCTCGACTATGACCCCAACTGGCCGGCCATGTTCGCGACGGAGTGCGCGAGGATCGAGCACGCGCTCGGCTCGCTGGCCCTGGCCATCGAGCATGTCGGAAGCACCGCGGTTCCGGGCTTGCCGTCGAAGCCGATCATCGACCTGATGGTCGGTGTCCCCAGCCTCGCGGAGGCACGGGAGCGCTGCTTCAGGCCGATCGAGGCGCTCGGTTACCACTACATACCGGAATACGCGGCGTGGCTGCCCGGCGAGTTGTTCTTCCGCAAGGGCTCTCCGGGGCCGTGGACCCATCATCTGCATCTGATGGAGCCATTGAATCCGCGCTGGGAAACGCTGCTGGTGTTTCGCGACTATCTTCGCGCGCACCCCGAGGCGGCCCGCGCCTACGCGGATACCAAGCAGGCCCTCGCTGCCGCCGCAAGAGAGGACATCGCGGCCTATCGCAACGGCAAAACGCGTTTCGTCGAGGAGACGACCGCGAAGGCCCGCGCGTGGCGCGCGGACCTGTCCGGTCGATAGCGCGGCCGCGCCACGTCTGCATTCTGCCGTCGCGCATCCATGCCCGCGCCGGGATCAATGACCCATGGGAGCGGGGCCGCCGAGCTTGACCTTGCGCAAGGTCAGCGCCAGCGGGATGGCGGAGAGCGAGATCAACATCAAAACCCAGAACGCATCCATGTAGGACAGGAACGAGGCCTGGGTCTGCACCTGCTGCCCGATCCACTGGATCGCCTGTTGATGCGCCTGCGCCAGCGAATTGCCCTGGGCGACGAAGAAGTCGGTGACCTGGTGCAGCGTGTCCTGGTATTGCGGGCTTGACGGCGTCACCTGCTCGACCAGCCGGCTCTGGTGGAATTGCTGGCGATGCGTCAGCACGTTGGACACGATCGAGACGCCGATCGAGCCGCCGGTGTTGCGCGCCGCGTTGATCAGCGCGGAGGCCTGGTCGGTCTTCCCGGCGGGAATGCCGTCATAGGACGCCGCCATGATCGGCACGAAGATCAGCGGCAGGCCGACGCCGATCAGCATGCGCGAGCGCGCCATGAACCAGAAGCCGAGATCGCCATACACGTTGGTCATGCTGTACATCGAGGCGGCGATCACCAGCGCACCGGCAACGATCAGGTATTTCGGCTGCACCCTGGCGGCGAGCCGGCCGACCGCGAACATCATCATCATGGTGACGACGCCGCCGGGCGAGAGCACGAGGCCGGCCCAAGTCGCGGTGTAGCCGAAATCCTGCTGCACCAGCTGCGGCAAGAATTGCGTGGTCGCGAGCAGGATGGCGCCGGTCGCCAGCATCACCAGGAAACAGGCGCCGAACTGCCGGGTTGCGACCATGCGCAGGTCGATCATCGGATTGCGCCGGGTCATCTCCCACGGGATCATCAGCACGAACGCCGCGGCGCAGATCGCCGCAAAGGTGATGATGAAGGGCGAGGCGAACCAGTCGTCCTCGAGGCCGCGGTCGAGCACCACCTCGAGCGCGCCGAGGAAGGTCGCGACCAGCGCGAAGCCGATGAAGTCGAACCTGTTGTCTTGGGGCTGCGCTCCCTCGGCTTTCGCGATCGCGGGCTCCTGCAGCACGGCGGCGATCAGCGCGATCGCGAACACGCCGACCGGCGCGTTGATCAGGAAGCACCAGTGCCAGGACAGGTTGTCGGACAGCCAGCCGCCGAGCGTCGGCCCGACCACCGGCGCCACCACGACGGCAATGCCGAACACCGCGAACGCCTGCCCGCGCTTGGCCGGCGGGAACGCATCGGCGAGAATCGATTGCGCCACCGGCACCATGCCGCCGCCGCCAAGACCCTGCAGGATACGGAACAGCAGCAGCGCGTTCAGATTGGGCGCAAAACCGCACAGGATCGAGCTGACCGTGAAGATGCCGAGGCAGATCAGGAAGAAGGTCTTGCGCCCGAGCGTGCGGGCGAGAAAGCCGGAGGCGGTCAGGATGATGGCGTTGGACACCAGATAGGTGGTGACCACCCAGGAGGCCTCGTCCTCGCTCACGCCCATGCCGCCGGCGATATAGGGCAGCGCCACGTTGGCGATGGTGGTGTCGAGCACCTCCATGAAGCTCGCGAGCGCGACCACGATGGCGATCAGCCAGGGATTGACGGTGACATTCGGAGTCGAGAAACCTTTGGCGTCGATGGCGGCGGCATTCATCACAGCCTCCCGAGGCTCGACTTCTCGAGGCGCTCGAAGAGGGACGGCGCGGCATCGATCCGCACCGTCGGGACGACGGACATGCCCGGGCCGAGCGCGACGTCGGCCGGCGGGTTGTCCATCACGATCTTCACCGGCACGCGCTGCACGATCTTGACGTAGTTGCCGGTGGCGTTCTGCGCCGGCAGCAGCGAGAACGCGGTGCCGGAGCCCGGCTGCACGCTCTCGACATGGCCCTGGATGGTGCGTCCGGGATAGGCGTCGATCTTCATCGTCACGCACTCGCCCGGCCGCATCTTGTCGAGCTGGATCTCCTTGTAGTTCGCGGTAACCCAGGTCTGGTCGGGCACGAACATCGTGAGGTTGGTGCCGGCCTGGGCGAACTGGCCGACCGCGGCCGACAGGTTGACGACGCGGCCCGGCTGCGCGGCGGTGACCGTCGTATAGGACAGATTGAGCTTGGCCTGGTCGCGCTGCGCCTCGGCCTGGGCGAGGTTGGCGACCGCGCTCTTGCGCTGCGCCTTCAGCGACTCGACCTGGCGCTGCGCGAGGTTGAGCGTCGCCTGCGCGCTCAGCAGCGCAGCCTGCTGCTGATGCAGCTGCGAGGTGAACTGCTCGGAATTCTGCACCGTGCCGTAGCCGGATTGCTCCAGATGCTGGTAGCGCGTCGCCTGCTGCTGGGCGAACACCAGCGCCGCCTGCGCCTGGTCGACCTGCGCCTGATTGGCAGCAATCTGCGCCTGCTGCACGTCGAGCTGCGCATCGACATTCTCGATGCTGGCGCGCGCGGCCGCGACCTGCGCCTCGGCCTGCGCCAGCGCGACGCGATAGTCGCGGTCGTCGAGCCGGGCGATCACGTCGCCGGCCGCGACATGCTGGTTGTCGGTGACCGGGACGGCGGTGATGTAGCCGGAGATCTTCGGCGCGAGCGCCGACTGCCGCGCCGCGATGAAGGCGTCGTCGGTGGATTCGAAATGCGCGCTGTAGTCCATGTAGAGATAGCCGCCGCCGATCGCTGCGGCGAGCAGCACGGCGCCGATCGCGGAGACGACCGGACGGCGGCGGAGAAAGCTGCGCCGTGTTGCCTTGCCGATGACCTCCGGCGGGATTGTTGCCGGCGGGGCGGGCTGCTTGCCCGCGGGATGCTCCTGCGCCGGAGCCCGTGCGGTGACCGCGGGCCGGTCAGGCTCATGCGAGGCCGGCGCCGAGGGGGCACCCTCGATAACCTCATGCTCCGGTTGGTCGCGCTCCAAGACAGTGTCTTCAAACATGATGGCGGCTCCTGCTGTCAGGCGAGGTCTGCAAGGCCTTCGCAAAAGGGAACGGTACCGTTCCGTTCTATACGGCAAATAGTCCCGCCGCCGTGCGCCGTCAATAGAAACGGAACTGTATCGTTCTATTTACAACAAGATGTGATAAGGCTATATTGCCTGATATTGCCGGCCTGACCGGCCCATCGAACCCGGGTCGATGCGATGACCACCAGCACCCTGAAGAAGCGCGCGGGCGCCGAAAACCAGGCCGGTCGAGGTGCGCGCCGGCCGGCCGCCGAAGGAGCTCGCCGGCGAGGTCGATGCGCGGATTCTCGATGCCGCGCGCAAGGTCTTCCTCCAGCGCGGGTTCGAGGGCGCGAGCATCGACGAGATCGCGGAAGCCGCGCGCTCCGGCAAGCGGACGATCTATGCGCGCTTCCGCGATAAGCGGGCGCTGTTCACGGAAGTGGTGACGCGGGACATCCTGGCACGCATCGCCGAGTTCAAGGCCGATCCGCCGGTCGGTGCGAACATCGAGGAGCGCCTCACCAGCGTTGCCTCGACCCTGCTGCATTGGGGCTTCGATGCCGACCGGATCGGCCTGATGCGGCTCGCCATCGCGGAGGCGCACCGGTTCCCGGATCTCGCCGCCAACGTCAACCGCAGGGCGCGCGCGCTCAGCACCGAGCTCGGCATTCACCTGCTGCGCGACCTGACGCAATCCGACGAGCTCGGCAAGCTGCCGGCCTTCGCGCCGGAGCAGTTGCCGACCACGGCGCGGATGTTCCTCGACATCATCGCGGTGCCGATGCTGCTCCGGGCGCTGTTTGAGGTGGATCTGAAGGCGCTCGATCCCGAGATCGATGCCCATGTCGCGCGCGGCGTCGCGTTCTTTGTCGCTGCGTGCCGGACCGGCTGGGTGGAGAATCCCAAGCCATAGGCGCGCTCAATCGGGCGCGCGCTCTACCGCGTGACGCAGCCAGACCATGCCGCCTTCCAGCGTCTCGCAATGGGTGAGCCGGAGCGATTGTCCGGCGCCTGGGCGGTCGTCGTCGGGGCCGTGATAGTCGACGATGCTTTGTGAGCCGGCGACGCCGTCGACCGCCGGAAAGATCAGCGTGCTGAATTCGTCGATCAGCCCATGCTTCAGGAAGGCGCCGTTGATTCCGCCGCCGCCTTCGAGCAGCAGCGTCCTGGCGCCGAACAGCGACGCGAGCTGCGCCATCGCGCCCGGCAGATCGACGCCCTTCGTGCCTGCAAAGATGTAGGACGCACCGTCCTCGCGCAGCTCGGCGAGATGTGCATCGGACACCTGCTCGCCCAGCACTGCGACGGCGTGATCGCCGCCGACATTGTCCTTGCCGAAATGCACGCGGCCCGACGGATCGATGCCGACAGCAAGCTTGCGGCCGTTACGGTTGCCGAGATGCGCCTCGCGCGGCAGCCTCAGTGGGTTGGCGATATGCCGCTCCGTTCCCTTGGCCATCTCGTTCATGGTGACGCGGCCGATGATCCATCCATCGGCATTGAAGCCGTCATGGATCCTTTCGTAGTGGCCGCGCAGCACCTCGGCCGGGATGCCGGCGGCGGCCTTGGTGAAGCGGCTGGGATGAAGCCGGCCGTCGATCGACGTGCCCATGTGGCAGATGATGTAGGGGCGCATAGGCTGAACTCTTCGGTGGGGGATGACCACGCCAAATGGGCGAGTGGGGCAGCTTCAGATTTATAGACTCGCAGGCAGGTTCTCAACGCGGATAACGCGGCGGCGTTTCAACTTCGCTTGTTTAGTCGAACCAGCCGTGCCGCTTGAACCAGAGCACCGGCAGGATGCCGCTGGCGATGATCGCGGCCCAGGCCAAGGGATAGCCGAAGGTCCAGCTCAGCTCCGGCATCTCCTTGAAATTCATGCCCCAGACCCCGACCAGGATGGTCGGGGGAACGCCGACCACCGACACGATGGTCAGGATTTTGAACAGGTCGTTCTGCTGGATGTTGATGAAGCCGAGCACGGCGTCCAGCAGCAGCTGGATCTTGTCCGACAGCCGGGTCTCGTAATCACCCAGCGAAGCCACATCCTTGGAGACGGCCTCGAGCCGGCGCTTCGATGCCGACGTGATCCATTCATTGCCGACGTCATCGGCGAAGCTCGCGACTCGGCCGACGCCGAGCAGCACGTCGCGCGCCTTCGCCAGGCGATCGGCGAGCTCGCCGATGTTCTCCAGCGCCTCGCGCAGCTTGCGGCTGGAGCGCACCGGACGCTTGCTCCGCACCAGGCCGCCCCTAAAGACGCCCCGCGACAGCCTGTCGGTCTTGGCGCCGAGATGCTCCAGCACGTCGGCGCCGCGATCGATCATGGCCTCGAGCAGCGCAGTGAACACGCACATGCCGTTCTGCAGGCTCTTGTCGGTGCCGATCCGCTTCATGACGTCGTCGAACGTGGTCAGCTGCGCAAACCTTACCGTGACCAGCACCTTTGGGCCGATCACGAAGCCGATATTGGTGATCTCGGCTTCGTTGTTGTCGTCGAGCCGCACCGCCGGCGAGCTCAGATAGAGCCGGTCATGATCGGTGATCAGTCGGCTCGATGCCTCGATCTCGCTCAACGATCGCTCGGACGGGACGCGGATGTCGAGCGCGCGCTCGACGAACTGCTTTTCGTCCTCGGTGGGTTCGAGCAGATCGATCCAGATGATCTCGGACGGCAATTCCGCGCCGATACTCCGCCAATCGGAGGTCGCCGACCTGTACAGCTTCAGCAATGATCGGACTCCATGCATGGTGGGTCGTGCGTCCCACGACAATCGCGAGTGCGGCAACGCTGTTCCATGCATTTGGAAGCCTGCCGGCACTCACGTCAGCCGATGAGAGGTTCCGCCGAGGTTTTTGAGCCGGCGCAGGTCGCTTGCGGCCTCCGAGAGCAACCAGTCGCGAAACGTCACGATCTTCGGCAGGTTTGCGGTCGCCCTCGGGCAGACGATCCAGTAGGTCTTCGACAACGCCAGCGCCTGCGGAAATGGACGTACCAGATGGCCGTTGATGAGGTCCCATGCCGCCAGCGTGGTGCGCGCCAGCGCAATGCCTTGCCCATTGATGGCGGCATCAATCACCATGCTGGCGCGATTGAGGACCGGGCCATGCGTGGCGGCAGCATCGTCAAGTCCCGCTTCCTGAAGCCAGTTCTTCCAGTCGGCGCGACTGTCCATATGGATCAGCGGAAGTTTCAGGATGTCAGCGGGGTTGCTCAGGCGTCGCTTGCCGGACAATAGCTTTGGGCTGCACACGGCAAATAGCCGCTCCGGGCTCAGCCGCACCGCGTCAAGCCCCGGCCAGTTACCGTCGCCATGGCGCACCGCGAGATCCACTTCCTCGCGCGCGAAGTCGACGTGGTGCAGCGTGGCGGAGACGCGCAGGTCGATGCCGCTATGCGCCTCAACAAAGTGGCCGAGCCGGTGCACCAGCCATTTCGCAGCAAAATCCGGCGAGGTCGAAACCGTGAGCACACCGGTATTCTGCCGCAGCAATAGCCGCTCGGTGCCGATCGCGATGCGATCGAGCGCGTCGCGCACGACAGCGAGATAGTCGCGCCCGGCCTCGGTGATGATCAGGCGCTGGCGCTCGCGGTTGAACAGCTTGATCGCGAGCTCCGCTTCCAGCGCTTTCACCTGATGGCTGACCGCGCCCTGCGTGACACAAAGCTCTTCGGCCGCGCGCGTAAAACTCTCGTGGCGTGCGGCGGCCTCGAAGGCCTTCAGGGCATTGAGCGACGGAAGGCGTGGGCGCATCGCACGACTTCATGAGAAAAATTAGGGCAGGCACGAGAAACGATGCTTTGCGGGAAACCGCCCCGCACCATTATTGAACAGCTCCAGTGAAGCATTTCAAGCAATTTGGAGCCTGTCGTGTCCGTCCTTTTAACCGATATATGGTCGATCCCTCCGGTGCCCGCCGCCGATCCGGCCACTCCAGTTCACCAATCCAGCTCAGGAACGTCACCAGGCTTCCGGCGCCCAGGATGGTGGAACTGGCTTGACCGGCCGTTTCAGCGCATGGCGCTACGCGAGATTGCCGATGATCCGCGCCTGCTTCGCGATCTTCGCCTGACGCGCGAGGAGGCGCTGCGCGAAGCTGCCAAACCGTTCTGGCGCTGACAGACAAAAATCAAAAGAGAGAAAACAGATGTCCGATCCAATCGTCTACGGCTTTCCACGCAGTACCTTTGTCAACATCGTCCGCCTGATCCTGACGCACAAGGACGTGGCCTACCAATTTCAAGACCTTGAGCCGGTGATGGGAAAACCCGATCACCTGGCGCTCCACCCGTTCGACCGCGTCCCGATCCTTAAGCACGGTGATCTCACCGTCTATGAAACCAGCGCAATCGTCGCCTATGTCGACGAAGCCTTTGGCGGCGTGTCGCTGACGCCGAAAGACATCAAGGCGCGGGCGCGCATGAACCAGTGGATCAGCGCCGTAAACAGCTATTACTACCCCTACATGATCTACCACGTGACGCATGAGCGTCTGGTTTTCCCGGAGCTCGGCATCGCCCCCGACGAGAAAGTCGTGGCACATGCGCTGCCCAAGGTCGAGACGGGGCTTGCGGTGGCCGAGCGCCAGCTTGCGCACGGCAAGGATTTTTTGCTTGGGGACGAGCTCTCGATTGCGGATTTCTATCTGCTGCCCAGCACGTTCGCCTTCAGCCTCACCGCCGAAGGGCAGTCGATGTATCCGAAATTCCCGGCATTCTGCCGCTGGCGGGAGCGCATGGACAATCTGCCCGCAACGCAAAAGGTTCGCGCCGCCGTGCAGCGGGTGCCGATCGAACACGCGCGCGAATGGGCCACTTCGCACCGGCCGAAATATTGACCGTCACTGTTCGCGTGCAGAGCGCTCGGTTCCGACCACCATGTGCAGCCAGAAGGCCGTTTGTTTCCGAACAAAGGCGATGACGGAGCGTTAGTGCGGAGCAAGAGGAAAGGACAACGCCATGAAAAACTCCACACCGGTTGCATTCATCTCCGCAGCAGTGCTGACCTTTGCATTCGTCGGTAGCGATGTGAAGGCACAATCTACGCCTGTCCAGCAGGCCCAACCGCCGCATCAGTCGGAGCAAACCCGCGAGCAGGATCGCAGTCGTGCCGAGGACGTCAAGATCGGGCGTGACTGGAAGGCCGAAGGCGGCGAGAAGGACCACGCCGGCAAGGCACCCACCCCCGACGAGCATCAAACGGTCGGCCGCGATTGGCGCGCCCATTCTGAGAGCCGGGACCGCCAGTAGCTAGCGAGGCGGAATTGGCTGCGCCTGGCGCGTGGCGTGACGTTCGAAGAAGGAAAGCGGAAAGCCGAAGGTCAAGCCCGCACGTATTTCGTTTACCGGATGGCCTCCGGTGAGCGCGTGCCGGACCGCGATGTCGAAGCTGAGGTCGTCGCGCACACGATAGATCAGCCCGACCAACCCCGAGAACGTCTCCTCCTTTCCAAACTCGTTCTCGTAGAATATCTCGGCGACGGGGCGCACCGTCCAGGTCGTTGGCCCTTCGACAATCGCACCCACGAACACGTCGCCATGATGGTCGCGGGTGATGGCGGTCTCGGCGTTCAAGTGAATGGTGCCCCAATCCCAGCGCTGCGAGACGATGCCGGCCAGACTGACGCCAACCCCCGAATTGCCGGTGCTGTCAGGAAGAAGGACGCCAAATTCGGTCGCAATGCTCGGACCGGTCTTGTCCTGCAGGCTGCCGGGTACGACCACGTGTTTGAGAAACGCTCCGGCTGCGGTCAGGCTGGTTGGGCCGGGCGGAGAGAGCGACGTTTGTCCCTGGCCTTCGAAGACGGCTTCCCAATCCTCGCTCAGACCGTAGTTGAGAACCCAGGCCGGCGCGATCAGGCTTGTTCCGCTCTCATCACGCAAACGTCCTGCCGGCTGCAACTCGACCTCCATCTCCCCCTTCCTGGCAACGGCGGCATCGGTGCCATCGAAGGGGCGATAGGCCGAGGCGGGGCCGGACCATGCGATCAGTCCCCAAGCGGCCATGAAGCTCGGCGCAAGGCCTATCGAGCAGCTGCGAAAGCCCCGGCTGCGTTTCCACATGCGCCGTCTCCCCACAAAGTCGATCTCAAGGCATTGGCTTGAACACCCAGATTGCCGCCGGTCCCGCAGGCCCCGCGCGGACCGCAACAAACAGACGGTCCAGCTCCGGCACAAAGAGCGATGTTCGTGCGCCCGTCGCCGTCGGCAGGCGCGCGATCATTCGATAGGCCGCTCCATCAATCTCAAATACATCGACGTATCCACCGCCGCAGCTCACGTAAATGCGTCCGCGCTTTGCATCCACAAAGAGGTCGTCGGCATCGCCGCAAGTGCCGGCGGCTGCAATCGCCTTGCCGTCGGTCGAAAAGGCGGCAAGCTCGGCCGGACTGCGATACACCAGGAGAACGCGGCTTCGTTCGTGATCGATGGCCATCGCGAAATTACCGCCCTTGTCCAATGGCCAGCTGGTGAGTTGTTTTCCGGAAGCAACGTCCACCACCGCGACGGCTCGCACGTCAGGCAGGTTGACAAAGATGCGCCCACCATCGGGCTGAAGCTGGAAGCTTTCCGGATGTGCCTTAAGAGGTAGGCTCCGAACCTTGGTCCGGGTGGACGGGTCGACGACTGCCAGGCCACCATCGCCATAACCGACGATGACGCGCTTGGCGGCCGCGTCGATCCGGATGTTGTCGGCGTCGCTGCCGAGTTCGATTCGTCCGGTCGCCTTGTACTCGTTGGCACCGTACAGCCGCACCGATCCATCGCGGGCGTTGGCGACGTAGAGGGTGTCGGTCGACGGCTCATAGCCGACGCCTTGGGGTTCGCTCAATCCGGTAATGGTTCGAAGCAAACTGCGCGCCGCCAGATCGACGACGCCGACGCTGTCATTGCCGAGCTCGGCCACGAACAGTCGCTGCCGCTTCAGGTCGACCGCCAGGTGATCGATCCGACCGCGGACATCGCCGAGCAGGATCTTCGTTTCGAGCTGGAGAGGCGTCTTGTCTCCTGCCGGTTCGGTTGCCGCTGCCAGCGTCGGAATGAGGGCGTCGATGCGCCGGACGATCTGATCCCGGGCCGACTCATAATCATCGATACCCAAGGGAATGCCGGACCAGTAGGTCACGTCGGCCCGTCCGCGCTGCTCGGCGGGTATCTGATCGAACGCCACCACCTGGTCTGCCGCAGCCATGTCGTCGATGGTCAGCTGTTGCGGCGTGTTGGCCGCCTCCAGGCCATCGAGTGCCAGGCCATCCTGGACCCTGACCGGCACCGACCGATAAAGGTCGATGCCGCGTGAGACCGCCCCGAACCGCAATCCGCGCTCCTGGGCAGCCTTGTTGAAATAGGCCGCCGCCATCTGGCTGTTCACCACGCCGTGCAGGCAGACAAAGACGACGATCTTGCCATCGTCCGCCGGCGCCGGCCGAGCCGATGTCAGCGCGATCGCAAGCAATGTGGCGGCAATGCGCAGCATCACGCGGGCACTCCTGAGCAGCGTGCGCATCGTCAGCATCTCACTTCAGCCCAAGGGCGCCCCTGTCACTTCTTGCAGGCTTTCTTGCACATCTGATACTCGGACTTGCAGGTTGGCCCGGCATAGTTCTTCATGCACGCCTTTTGCTGATCGGCGCAGACCTGACAGCTGGTCTGGCCGATCGCAGCGTCCATGCCCACAAGAACTCCGACGACAACCATGGACATGACCGTGAGGCTTCGCATAGTTGATCCCTCCGAGACCAGGGTCAGCCTTTTGTCGTGGCCGTCTTATCGAGCGCGGCACGCAGGCCCTTGGCGAGCTTGACGGCGTCGTCATTGGCCCAGAAATGCATGAAGAACAGGCGCGGCTGTTCGTCCAGCATGTGGCTGTGCAGCGCGGTGACGTCGATGCCGTGCGTCCGCAGCGCCATGATGACGGGGTTGACCTCGTCATCTGTCAGCACGAAATCGCCGGTGATCGCCGCCTTGCCGCCGCCGGTCGGCTGGAAGTTGATGCCGATGGCGACGCCCATCGGGCCAACCGGGCTCAACGCCATGCCCTCTTCAGTGATCGGATCGCGACGAGGCACATTGAACTGATAGACGCCGCCATTGGCCTGGCCCTTGACGCCGATGATCTGATCGAGCTGCTCGGTATCGAGATCGATGGTCGGCGGCGGCGCGGCCGGCGCTGCGGCCTTGAGCGGCGTCTTGCTTTCCGCAAGGCCATCTCGGATCGCGGCGGCGATCTTGACCGGGTCGCCGTGGCCGGCGACGTGCATGTAGAAGGTGGCCGGGCTCGCGCCGAGCAAATGGTTGTGCACGGCCGTGATCTGCAGGCCGTTTCCGATCATCTTCAGCATCACAGGGTTGATTTCGGATTCGAGCAGCACCAGGTCGCCCATCGCCATGACGTCGTCGTGCATGGGCTTGAAGGCAACCCAGCCGCCGAGCGCCAGCGCCGGCTTGATGGTGATGCCGTCGAGCGTCACCGTCAGATCGCTCCGCGGAAAACCGTAGCGATGCACGTCACCGGTCACGGCGGGCTTTCTGCCCAGCGTGTCGTCGACCTTCTGCCAGTCGATCGCCTGCGCATGTGCCGACGAGACGAACGGCTCGGTGAACACCTGCCAGTCGATCTTTTGCGCGCTCCCGCCTGTGGCGAAGAGACAGGCACTGACGCCGATCAGCGCCGAAATCGTGTGTCGCATTGGATTGCTCCCTTGAATCTCTTTCGATGCTTCGGATCGTGGCTCTATTGCTTCGAGAGCCCGACAATGGTGCGGAACCCGGCGATGTTCTGCACCGCGATTTCGACGGGATCGCCGAAGCGGACGGCATTGAAGATCAGGCCGTCCTGGACCTTGAACCGTTCGATCCGGTCCGGAGATAACCGGATCAGCAGCGTGTCGTTGGGTTCATCGACGCGATCGACGACGCCGCGCAGCGTCTCGCTCCCTTGCGGGTAGACCATCGCCGCCTGCATTGTCACGGCCGCGTCCTGCCGCTCATCGAGGGCAGCCGGCGCTGCCAGGGTTGCGCCCGGCCCCAGCACCGCCATGCACAGAACCACAATTGCTCTCATCATGATTGTCACTCCATCGATCGGTTGACGACTTTCGCGCGCGCGGGAGCTCAGTCCCGCTCCTTGACCTGGCCGCTGCTGTCGATCACGAGCCGCACCGGCTTGCCGTTCTTCATCGCCTTCGCCGTCGTGCCCTCGGCCGTCGACTTGACGTCGGTGACCTGGGCGTAGCCGGCAGCTTGAAGTTTCGCGACCAACTCGTCCTGCGTCAGGGCGTAGGCGGGCAGGGCGCCGCCCGCGATCGCGAGCGCAAGGATCAGGCGGGATAGTTTTCGTTTCTGCATGGTTGTTCTCCTGGTTGTGTTGTGCTGCCCCAGGTTCTCAAGCTGCGCGCCGTTCCGCTCAGATGATGCCGGCGAGGCGCAGCAGTATGCCCGTGATGCAGGAGGCGGCGAGGACGCTGAGCATCCCCGCATTGAAGCGGAAGATCGCGATCGCGGCGGCGATCGACAGCGCCAGCGCCGGCCAGTCGAGGCTAGCGGGCACCGGCGCGTCGAACGACAGGCCTAGCCCGTGCACCGGGAATGTTTGCCGAAACAGCGTGTGCAGCGCGAACCAGATCGACAGATTGAGGATCACGCCGACCACGGCGGCGGTGATCGCCGAAAGCGCGCCCGCCAGCGCCTTGTTGCCGCGCAGCGCCTCGATGTAGGGCGCCCCGACGAAGATCCACAGGAAGCACGGCGTGAACGTCACCCATGTCGCCAGCAACCCGCCGAGTGTGGCGGCCAACATCGGCGACAGCCCGCTTGCCTCGCGGAACGCGGCCATGAAGCCCACGAACTGCACCACCATGATCAGCGGTCCGGGCGTGGTCTCGGCCATGCCGAGCCCGTCCAGCATCTCGCGCGGGCTGACCCAGTGATAATAGTCGGCGGCCTGTTGCGCGACATAGGCAAGCACGGCGTAGGCGCCGCCGAACGTCACCATCGCCATCTTGCTGAAGAAGATCGCGATCTGGGTGAACACGTCGCCGGGTCCCAAGGCAATCAGCAGGGCGAACACCGGCACCAGCCAGAGCGCGAGCCAGATGGCGCCGACCCGCAGAGTGCGCGATGCGTTGGGACGGACATGGTCCGGCACCGCTTCACCGAGCATGCTGTCGATCACGGCGGAATTCTTGCCGCCATGCTCGATCGCCGCAAATTCGCTCCGGCCGAGGCGTGCGCCGACCAGCCCTGTGACCGCGGCGGCGCCGATGATCAGCGGAAACGGCACGGCGAAGAAGAAGATCGCGACAAAGGCGATCGCCGCGAGCGCGATCATCACCCGGTTGCGCAGCGCGCGCTTGCCGACCCGCACCACGGCCTGGATCACGATGGCCAGCACCGCCGCCTTCAGGCCGAAGAACAGCGCCTCGACAAACCCGACATTGCCATATGCCGCGTAGATATAGCTGAGGCCCATGATGGCGAAGATGCCGGGCAGGATGAATAATCCGCCCGCCACGATGCCGCCGAGCGTCCGGTGCAGCAGCCAGCCGATATAGGTCGCCAGCTGCTGCGCCTCCGGCCCCGGCAGCAGCATGCAGTAATTGAGGGCGTGCAGGAAACGCCCCTCCGATATCCAGTTCTTCTCCTCGACCAGGATGCGATGCATCACCGCGATCTGGCCAGCCGGCCCGCCAAAGCTCAGGATGGCGACGCGTATCCAGACCAGCAGCGCCTCGTTGAAGGAGATGCCGTGCGCGGGCTCATGCCCGCGCGCCTTCGCTGTCGTTGCGACGTCGGTCATGGCTTCACCTTGCTGGTCGGCCAGTTGTGCGTCTCCTTGGTCGCATCGCGGCACCATCGGTAGAAGGCGTCGTAGAGCAGCAGCCCGGCGCTCAACTGTTCGAGGTCGTCGTCGAACATGCGCGACAGGCCGAGCGAGGCGGCGAGTAGCCCGGGCGCCTCCGGCGAAAGCTCGAGCCGCGCGGTATCGGCCGCCCGCACCATCGTCGCGAGCCGCTCCAGCGCCGGCGTCGCGAGTCCGAATTCCTTGACCATCACGTCGAAGGTGCAGAGCTCGCCGCGGTGGCTCCAGAACACGTTCTCGATGTCGAACGGCGTGGCGTCGAACCGTTCGGCGACCGCCTCGACCTCCGCCGATGTGACGAACAGGAACACGGCCGCGGGATCGACGAAGCGGCGGATCAGCCATGGACAGGCGATGCGGTCGATCTTCGGCCGCGATCGCGTCACCCAGACGGTGCGACCCCGCCCGTCGCGTTTTGGAATCTTGTCGGCGGGAACGGTCGGTAGCTCCGCTTCCCGCCAGCCGAGGTGGCCGCCCTCGAGAATCTCGGCCGCGATGTTGCTGCAGCGGAGCCAGGCGGCGGTGCCTTCGGAAAGCTTCTGTCCCTTCTGGCAGACCACGACCACCGACTGGCCGGTGAGGCGGGAAGCCCAGTCCTGGACGCCGAGATGGGAGTAGCGGACCGCGCCCGGAATCAGGCGCGGATCGGCGGCGAAATCTTCATCGAGACGAACGTCGACAAGCGTCGGCGCCTTCGCCGTGCCGATGAGACGGGATAATTTTTCGGATGAGATCGATGTGTATGACGACATGGTGCGTCCTTGGTGACAGGACGCGATTCTTGGGCATGTCGCCTCGCGGGGAGATCGCACATCCCCGTACACACATCAAAAACCCTGATCTCCAGGCTGTCAACCTGACTTTGCCAAATCCCGCAGCTATCGCCGATCGACAGTCACGAAAACTTCATCGCGTAGCTTGGAACAAGCAGCCGTGGACTCAGGCCGATCGGGTCACCTCTCCACCTCCGGCGAGTTGCGAATAGGAACATACAATTCGCTGCCGAGTTGCGCGGTGGCAGGGACCAACTCAGGTAGATGCCGACACCGCGAACGTGTCGCGCTCCCGCCTGCATTCATTGGAGCAATGCCGATTGATGGACAGTCATTATTGGCATGCGACGCCTGTTGCTCTTGTCGTTATGCTGCTCATCACAACAACCGGCGGCGCTCTCGCCCACGATCACCAGCACCCCGAATTGAACGGTTGGTACGAGGGCTTGCATAGCAGCAAGGGTCCCTGCTGCGATGGCACGGATGCGCAGCACATCGACGACGTCGACTGGGAAACCAGGAATGGCCATTATCGGGTGCGCATCGATGGCGAGTGGGTTGACGTTCCGAACGAAGCCGTCGTGCCCGGACCGAACCTGTCCGGCCGACCCATCGTGTGGCCCTACTACATAGACGGTCACCCGAAGGCGCGTTGCTTCATGCCCGGCAGCATGGGCTGACGCCCGCCGCTGACATCCCGCCGCCATGTCTCGATGCGCGCCCGGCCGGCCGACAGCATGGTTGACCAATATAGGGTACCCCCCTATATTACGTTCATGTCGCATACCATCAAGCACAAGTCCAAGCTCGTCGGCCGGGTTCGCCGCATCAAGGGCCAGCTGGAGGCCGTCGAGCGCGCGCTGGAGTCCGAGATTGGTTGTGCCGACGTGCTGATGCTGGTGGCCTCGGTCCGCGGCGCCATCAACGGGCTGACCGCGGAATTGCTCGAGGACCATATCCGTCATCACGTCGTGGATCCCGCTCACGAGAAGGATCCCGAGAAGGCGCAAGGCGCCGCGGACCTGATCGACGTCGTTCGTACCTATTTGAAGTGAGTACCATGACCGACCTGTCTCAGCTGCTCCAGCAGAGCAGCGCGCATGCGTGGCTGTTCGTGCCCAGCGCGATCCTGCTCGGCGCACTGCACGGGCTCGAGCCCGGCCACTCCAAGACGATGATGGCGGCCTTCATCATCGCGATCCGCGGCACGGTGGTGCAGGCGGTGCTGCTCGGCCTGGCGGCGACGATCTCGCACACCGCCATCGTCTGGCTGGTTGCGCTCGCCGGACTTCATTTCGGCCAGCAATGGTCCGGAGAACGCAGCGAAGCCTGGCTGCAACTGGCGTCGGCGGTGATCATCATCGCGATCGCGGCCTGGATGGCCTGGCGCACCTGGCGCGAGCAGGCGGCCGAACACGATCATCACCATCATCACGACGAGACGCGCCAGCTTGTCTTGGCCGGACAATCGCTGTCGCTCGAGGTCTTCGAGGACGGCGCGCCGCCGCGCTGGCGGTTGCGAAGCGAGGCTGGAGCGCTGCCGGCGGCCGGCGATGTTGATGTCGTGACGATCCGTCCCGACGGCAGCGAGCAACGCTTTCGCTTCGCGGGCAGGGATGGCTATCTGGAAAGCATCGACGAAATTCCGGAGCCGCATGCCTTCAAGGCGCGCGTCTCGGTCCGCGCGGACGTGGCGGAAGTCCTGTTCGAGGAGCATGACCATGCGCATATGGATCTCGGCGATGAGGACGACGCGCATGCGCGCGCGCACGCCGCCGACATCCGCAAGCGCTTTGCCGGACGCACCGTGACGACATGGCAGATCATCCTGTTCGGCCTGACCGGCGGGCTGATTCCGTGTCCGGCGGCGATCACCGTGCTGCTGCTCTGTCTCCAGCTCAAGCAGTTCAGCCTCGGCTTTGTGCTGGTGCTTTGCTTCGGCATCGGGCTTGCGCTCACCATGGTCTCTGCCGGTGTTGCGGCCGCGCTGAGCCTGCGTCATGTCGAACGTCATTGGGCCGGTTTCAGCCGCTTTGCCCATCGCGCGCCCTACGTGTCGGCCGCGCTGATCGTGCTCGTCGGCCTCTATACGGGCTGGCTCGGGTTGCACGGGATCACGGCCTGATCCGCTTCGCTCCACTTCCACCTTGAAACCTGCGCGCGGTGGCCTAGATTTGCCTCAAGGGGACAAGGCAGACTCCCCGTGAGACCTCGGTCCAAGCTCTGCGCGACATTCACCGTCGTGGAGCTTTCACATGGACACCGAACCACACACACGTCGTCGTTCCGAAAATCGTCGTTGCAAAATCGCCATCCTGTCGCGTGGCGACGCCGCGTCGCGCCGGGAGGCGACCCGACAAAACAGCCGTTTCGTCCGCGTCTTCGAAGCGCTCGCCGCTTCGGGCATCGAGGCCGTTCCCGTCGTCTATGACGAGACATTCGCCGATGCCGTCCGCGACCAATTGCTGACGATGGACGGCGTTCTCGTCTGGGTCGATCCGATCCATCAGGGCAAGACGCGCGCCGCCCTCGATCCGCTGCTGCGCGAGGTCGCGGCAGAGGGACCGTGGGTCAGCGCGCATCCCGACGTCATCCTCAAGATGGGCGTCAAGGACGTGCTGTACCGGACGCGTCACCTGGGCTGGGGCGCCGACACCCATCGATACGCCACGGTCGATGCGTTCCGCGCCGAATTTCCCCCGCGCTTGCGCGCGGCTGGTCCGCGCGTGCTCAAGCAGAACCGCGGCAATGGCGGGCAGGGCGTCTGGAAGGTGGAAACGGTGCCGAAGACCGACGCGACGATTCGCGTGCTGCATGCGCTGCGCGGCAGCCAGCCGGAGGAAATGCCGCTGGGCGACTTCATGGCACGCTGCGCGCCGTATTTCGGTTGGGGCGGCTGCATCATCGATCAGGCATTCCAGCCGCGCCTGCCCGAGGGCATGATCCGTTGCTATGTCAGCGGAGCGAAGGTCGCGGGTTTCGGACACCAATTGATCAAGGCCCTGATCCCGCCGCCCCCGCAAGGTCCGGATTCACCTGAAGCCCAACCCGGACCGCGCATCATGCATGGCCCTGACGCGCCGCAATTCCAGGCACTGCGAAGCTTGATGGAGGACGAATGGATCCCGCAGTTGATGGCGGCGCTGACGATCGATGAAGCGTCGCTGCCGGTGATCTGGGATGCCGATTTCCTCTACGGTCCACGCGATGCTGATGGTGCCGACACCTATGTGCTCTGCGAGATCAACGCGAGCTCGTGCTTCGCGATCCCCGACGAAGCTCCGGCGGCGATCGCGCAAACGGTCAGAGATCGCATCGGTCGGAACATGGCGAGCGTGAGGTGAGCGCGCCCTGCAGGCTCCCTGTTTCTACCCATTGCTCGGGGCCCATGGGTGCGATCGGCACCCGGCTTTCCTTGCGCCCTCTGTTCAAGGGAGGGCGGAATGAGATGCAAAGCTAGGATAGATCATGTCGCGAGAACGCGGAAGTGTGTCACAGACGACGCTACACATTCGGAGTCGTCCCCGCGAAAGCAGGGACCCATAACCACCGATGGTCATTGTTGAGCAGTGCTGCAACGACGAGTCGCCTCTACAACAACCGCCGCGGAATTGCGGCTCATCCTCACCGTCGTCCCGGCCTGGTGCGCAATTGCGCACGGGGGCCGGAACCCATAACCACAAATACTGATTGTTGAACGATGCTGGAACGACGAGTCCCATCCACAACATCCGCCGCGGCGTATGGGTCCCTGCTTTCGCAGGGACGACGATCGAGAGAACCGCGCACACGTCTGCGCCTCTGCCTGTCCCTTGCAGCGCGTCCGCAAGCTACTTCGCCCGCATCGCTTCCGGCGTATCCGGCTGCGCGGACGGATGCGCCTTGGCGAACGCCGGCAGCGCCATGGCGGTCTCGTGGATGCGCTTCACGGTCGGCCAGGGCGACAGGTTGATCTGCTGGTTGATCGCCGCCGTGACGTGGCCGACCAGGCAGATGTCGGCAAGGGTGGGCGCATCGCCGTGACAGAACCGGCCGGTCGCCTTGTGGCCGGCGAGGTGGCCCTCGAGCGCCGCCAGCGTCTCGATCGTCCAGTGCCGCCGCCACGCGTTCTGCTGGCTGTCGCGCAGATCGAGCTCGCGGTCGAGATAGCGCCGCACCCGCGGCGTCAGCAGTGGATGGCCCTCGCAGGCGACGATCAGCGCCAGCCCGCGCACCCGGGCGCGGCCGAGCGCATCCGCCGGCAGCAGCGGCGGGCTCGGGTAGGTCTCGTCGAGCCAGTCGATGATCGCGAGCGACTGGAACAGCACCGTGCCGTCGTCGGTCACCAGCGCCGGCAGCGCCATCTGCGGGTTGATCTTGCGATAGGCATCAGTGCGATGCGCGTCCGCATCGAGATCGACGAAGACGACGTCGGCGGCCACGCCCTTGAGGTTGAGCGCGATCCGCACCCGAAAGCTCGCCAGCGATCGCCAGAACGAGAAGAATTGCATGGAGTGCACCCCGCATTTCTTCCCCTCTCCCCTTGTGGGAGAGGGTGGACGCGATGCAAAGGCATCGCGGACGGGTGAGGGGTCTGTCTCCGCGGATAGGGAGCCCTCATCCGCCGCGGACTTTGTCCGCGACACCTTCTCCCACAAGGCGAGAAGGGAAGAAAGGCCTACCCAGCCCCCACCTTCTTCTTGCGCCAGGCGAGATGCACGGCGCAGGTGCAGCCCTGCGGATGCGAGGCCAGCTCCGCGTCGTTGGCGGGCGTCGCGGCGGGCGCGATCGCCGGTCCCTTGGCGCCGTCCTGCGAGGGGATGTAGTTCAGCACCGGCGCCAGCCAGCGCTCGATCTCGGCGACCGTCATGGCCTTGCGCGCGGCGTAGTCCTCGACCTGGTCGCGCTCGATCTTGCCGACGCCGAAGTAGAAGCTTTCGGGATGCGAGAAGTACAGGCCAGAGACCGACGAGCCCGGCCACATCGCAAAGCTCTCGGTCAGCTTCACGCCGGCGGTGTTCTCGGCGTCGAGCAGCGCGAACAGCGTCCGCTTCTCGGTGTGGTCGGGCTGCGCCGGATAGCCGGGTGCCGGGCGGATGCCGTCATATTTCTCGAGGATCAGTTCGTCCGCCGACCAGGTCTCGTCGGGCGCGTAGGCCCAGAATTCCTTGCGCACGCGCTGGTGCATGCGCTCGGCGAAGGCTTCGGCCAGACGATCGGCCAGCGCCTTGCACAGGATCGAGGAGTAGTCGTCATTGGCGTTCTTGAAGCGGTCGGCGACCGCATCCTCGCCGATCCCCGCAGTGACGACGAAGCCGCCGATATAGTCTGGCACGCCGGTCTCGACAGGCGCGATGAAATCGGACAGCGCGGCGTTGAAGCGGCCCTCGCGCTTCTCGAGTTGCTGGCGCAGGGTGTGGAAGGTCGCGATCTTCCTGGCGCGGCTCTCGTCGGCATAGACCTCGATGTCGTCGCCGACTGCGTTGGCCGGCCAGAAGCCGATGGTGGCGCGGGCGGTGAACCACTTCTCCTTGATGATGGTGTCCAGCATCTGGCGCGCGTCGGCATAGAGCGAGCGGGCGACCTCGCCGACCTTGGGGTCGTCGAGGATCGCCGGGAAGCGGCCGGTCAGCTCCCAGGTCTGGAAGAACGGCGTCCAGTCGATGTAGTCGGCGAGCTCGGCAAGATCGTAGGCGTCGAAGCTCTTCAACCCGAAGAAGGCCGGCTTCTTCGGCGGCGCCGCCGCAAAGTCGATCGCGACCTTGTTGGCGCGGGCCTCACCAAGCTTCAGCCGCTTCTTGTCGGCCTGGGCGCGGAAATGCGCCGTCGAGATTTTTGCGTATTCGGCGCGCACCTCGGCGGCGTAGGCCTGCTTCTTCTCGGCGGACAGCAGCGAGGACGCGACGCCGACGGCACGGCTCGCGTCATTGACATGCACGACAGGGCCGCCCGGATAGTTCGGGTCGATCTTCACGGCGGTGTGCACGCGGCTCGTGGTGGCGCCGCCGATCAAAAGCGGCAGGTTCATGCCCTGCCGTTGCAGCTCGCCGGCGAGGAAGCTCATCTCGTCTAGCGAGGGCGTGATCAGGCCGGACAGGCCGATGATGTCGGCGCCCTCGGCCTTCGCGGTCTCGATGATCTTGTTGGCGGGCACCATGACGCCGAGGTCGATGACCTCGAAATTGTTGCACTGGAGCACGATGCCGACGATGTTCTTGCCGATGTCGTGGACGTCGCCCTTCACCGTCGCGAGCACGATCTTGCCCGCGGCGTTGCGGCCGCCGGTGATGCCGTTGGCGAGGTTGCGGGCCTTCTCCTCCTCCATGAACGGCATCAGATAGGCGACGGCCTGCTTCATCACACGGGCCGACTTCACGACCTGCGGCAGGAACATCTTGCCGTCGCCGAACAGGTCGCCGACCACGTTCATGCCGGCCATCAGCGGGCCCTCGATGACGTCGAGCGGACGGGACGCGTTCTGGCGGGCGGCCTCGGTGTCCTGCTCGATGAACTCGGTGATGCCGTGCACCAACGCGTGGGACAGTCGCTTCTCGACCGGCCATTCGCGCCAGGCGAGATCGGCTTCCTTGGTCTGCTTCTCCTTGCCGCGGAATTTCTCGGCCAGCGCCAAGAGCCGCTCGGAGGCGCCGGGGTCGCGGTTGAGGATCACGTCCTCGCAGGTCTGGCGCAGCTCGGGGTCGATGTCGTCATAGACGATCATCTGCCCGGCATTGACGATGCCCATGTCCATGCCGGCATGGATCGCGTGATACAGGAACACCGAGTGCATCGCCTCGCGCACCGGCTCGTTGCCGCGGAACGAGAACGACAGGTTGGAGACGCCGCCGGAGATGTGGGCGCCGGGCAGATTCGCCCGGATCCAGCGCGTCGCCTCGATGAAGTCGACGCCGTAATTGTTGTGCTCCTCGAGGCCGGTCGCGATCGCGAAAATATTCGGATCGAAGATGATGTCCTCGGGCGGGAAGTCGAGCCGGCCGACCAGGATGTCGTAGGCGCGCTTGCTGATCTCGGTCTTGCGCTTGAACGTGTCGGCCTGGCCGGTCTCGTCGAACGCCATCACCACCACGGCGGCGCCGTGGCGCTTGGCGACGGTCGCCTCGTGGATGAACTTCTCCTCGCCTTCCTTGAGCGAGATCGAGTTCACGATCGGCTTGCCCTGGATGCATTTCAGGCCGGCCTCGATGACGTGGAACTTCGAGGAATCGACCATCACGGGCACGCGCGCGATGTCGGGCTCGGCGGCGACGAGGTTGAGGAACGTCACCATCGCCGCTTCGGAATCGAGCAGGCCTTCGTCCATGTTGACGTCGATGACCTGCGCGCCGTTCTCGACCTGGTCGCGCGCGACCTGCAGCGCGGCGGTGTAGTCGCCGGCGGTAATCAGCTTGCGGAAGCGCGCCGAGCCGGTGACGTTGGTGCGCTCGCCGACATTCACGAACGGAATGGCGTCGGTCAGCGTGAACGGCTCGAGGCCGGACAGCCTGAGCCGCGGCGCGATCTCGGGCACCACGCGCGGCTTGTGCGGGGCGACGGCCTTGGCGATCGCCGCGATATGGTCGGGCGTGGTGCCGCAGCAGCCGCCGACGATGTTGACGAGGCCGGCGGCGGCGAACTCGCCGATCAGCCGCGCCATGTAGTCCGGCGTCTCGTCATACTGGCCGAATTCGTTGGGCAGGCCGGCGTTCGGGTATGCGCAGACCAGCGTGTCGGCGACGCGGCCGATATCGGCGATATGCGCGCGCAGATCTTCGGCGCCGAGTGCGCAGTTGAAGCCGATCGTGATCGGCCTGGCGTGCCGCACCGAATGCCAAAACGCCTCCGGCAATTGCCCGGAAAGCAGACGGCCGGATTTGTCGGTGATGGTGCCGGAAATCATCACCGGCACGTCGATGCCGCGCTCCTCGATGATCTCGGAGATCGCGTACAGCGCCGCCTTGGCGTTCAGCGTGTCGAAGATGGTCTCGACCAGCAGCAGGTCGGCGCCGCCGTCGAGCAGGCCCTTGGCCTGTTCACCGTAAGCCTTGCGCAGATCGTCGAAGGTCACCGCGCGATAGCCGGGATTGGAAACGTCGGGCGAGATCGAGGCGGTGCGGTTGGTCGGGCCGAGCGCGCCGGCGACAAAGCGCGGCTTGCCGTCCTCGGCGCTCACCCGCTCGGCGGCGGTGCGCGCCAGCCGGGCGCCCTGCAGGTTCAGCTCATAGGCGAGGTCCGACATGTCGTAGTCGGCCTGCGCGATCGAGGTCGAGGAGAAGGTGTTGGTCGCGACGATGTCGGCGCCGGCGCGCAGATATGCGGCGTGGATGTCCGTGATCGCATCGGGCTGGGTCAGGATCAGCAGATCGTTGTTGCCCTTGATGTCGCGGTGGAAGTCCGCGAACCGCGCGCCGCGGAACGCGGCTTCGTCGAACTGCAGGCCCTGGATCATCGTGCCCATGGCGCCGTCGAGCACCAGGATGCGCTCGCGGGCAGCCGCGAGCAAAGCGTTACGCTTGGGGGAAACGGGAACGGACATGTGTCAGGCAGCTTTCTGGGCACCGTTCGGCCGGATGCCGAGCAGGTGGCTGATCGCGAACACGAGGTCCGCGCGGTTCATGGTGTAGAAGTGGAAGGTGTCGACGCCGTGCTTGAACAGCTTCTGCACCTGGCCGGCGGCGACGGTGGCGGCAACCAGCTTGCGGGTCTCGGCGTCGTTGTCGAGGCCCTCGAACTTCTCGGCGAGCCAGTCCGGCACGCTGGTGCCGGCGCGCGTCACGAAATTGCGCGCCTGCTTGAAATTGTGCATCGGCATGATGCCCGGCACGATCGGAATCTCGATGCCGCGCGCGCGCACCCGGTCGACATAGCGGTGGTACAGGTCGTTGTCGAAGAACACCTGGGTGATCGCGCGCGTCGCGCCGGCGTCGACCTTGGCCTTCAGCGTGTCGATGTCGGCGTCGAAATCCTTCGCTTCCGGATGCTTCTCGGGATAGGCGGATACCGAAATCTCGATGTCGGCGTGGCGCCTCTTGATCCCGGCGACGAGCTCGGCCGAGCTCTGGTAGCCGTCCGGATGGGTGAAATAGGGCGTGCCGATGCCGCCGGGCGGATCGCCGCGCAGCGCGACGATGTGACGGACGCCGACCTCATGGTAGCGGTCGACGATGTCGTCGATCTCGCCGCGCGAGGCGCTGACGCAGGTCAGATGCGCGGCCGGCAGCAGATCGGTCTCGCGCAGGATGCGGGTGATGGTCGAATGGGTGCGTTCGCGGGTCGAGCCGCCGGCGCCGTAGGTGACCGAGACGAAGTTCGGCGTCAGCGGCGCCAGGCGATTGATGGTCTCCCAGAGATTGCGCTCCATCTCCTCGGTCTTCGGCGGGAAGAACTCGAAGGAGATTTTCGGCGCCTTGGGCGCACGCGGCGCGTTCGGCACGGAGGAAATGGTCTCGGTCATGATACGCAAGGGCTCCGCAACTGGAGGGCAGACGTCCGGCCTGGATATGAAGGCCCTAAGATAAGCCAAACGCGTTGGATCAAACAGCCCATCGGATATGGGAAATTGCCCATTCGTGGCGCAGATTCGGCAAAAATTGACTATCCGGAATGTTCGGTGGGCAGTCCGTCGACTTCGCCGAAGACGACATTAACATATTGAAAAATATTAATAAAGTAGATTGTTTGCAATTGATTGGAGAACGAAATCGATTGTGGGTAGCGTGGTACAAAGATGAGTCATTGCATGTCGTCCCAAAGCCGACGGCTGCCGGCGCCGGCGTTCCGCCGCGGGACTGGTCTGCGCGGCCGGGGCCTTTGTCGCCTCCTGGCGCCACACTAGGTTGACGGCCATGATTCCGCTCTCCGTCCTCGACCTGTCCGTCGTCACCACCGGCACCAGGCCGGCTGTTGCGCTCCGCAACAGCATCGACCTGGCACGCCATGTCGATGGCCTCGGCTATATCCGCTACTGGCTCGCCGAGCACCACAACCTCGCTTCCGTCGCGAGTCCGGCGCCCGATCTGATGATCGGGCAGATCGCGGCGGTGACGTCGCATATCCGTGTCGGCTCCGGCGGCGTGATGCTGCCCAACCACGCGCCGCTCGTCGTCGCCGAGCGCTTCAAGATGCTGGAGGCACTGTTTCCCGGCCGCATCGATCTCGGCCTCGGCCGCGCGCCCGGCACCGACGGCGCCACCGCCTATGCGCTGCGCAGCCGGCTCGATCGCCGCGAAGGCGATGATTTCCTCGAGCGGCTGCACGAGCTGACCTTGTGGGAGACGCGCGATTTCCCACCCGGCCATCCCTACAACAATGTGGTGGCGATGCCGGACGATTCGCCGCTGCCGCCGATCTGGCTGCTCGGCTCGAGCGACTATTCCGCCGAGCTCGCGGCCCAGGTCGGGATGGGCTTTGCATTCGCGCATCATTTTGCCACTCACGATGCAATTGCGGCGATGGCCAACTACCGCGCGCATTTCAAGCCGTCGGGCTGGCGCGCGACGCCGCAGGCGATCCTCGCGGTTGCGGTTGTTACGGCGGAGACCGACGCGGAAGCCGAGCGGCTTGCGCTGTCGATGGATCTCAACCGGCTGCGCCGCGACCGCGGCCAGTATCTGCCGCTGCCGAGCGTCGAGGAGGCAGAGGCCTATCCCTACACCGACGCCGAGCGCGCCTCGATCGCGCGCAACCGCGCCCGCCTTTTCGTCGGCAGCCCCGCAACCGTGATGACGAAGCTGGAGCCGCTGATCGCGGCGACCCAGGCCGACGAGCTGATGGTGATCACCGCGGTCTACGACCACGCGGCGCGGAAGAAGTCGTACAGCCTGCTCGCCGAGGCGTTCGGGCTCGCGAAGAGGGCGGCGGCTTCGTGATCGTCGTCCCGGCGAAAGCCGGGACCCATATGCCGCGGTCCCAGTTGTTGCGCAAACTGGTTGTCGCCTTGCTGCCTACGAACATCGGTGGTTATGGGTCCCTCCCTTCGCCGGGAGGACGGCGCGTGCGGCTCAGTCCTGCGTCTCGCTGAAGGTGGCGCGGAACGGATGGCCGGGATAGACGCCGACGATGCGGAATTCGCGCGAGAAGAATTTTAATTCCTCGATCGCGAAGGCGAGGCCGCGGTCATCGGGGTGACCGTCGACATCGGCATAGAATTGCGTGGCGAAGAAATTGCCGTCGACCATGTAGCTTTCGAGCTTGGTCATGTTGACGCCGTTGGTGGCAAAGCCGCCCAGCGCCTTGTACAGCGCGGCGGGCAAGTTGCGCACCCGGAACACAAAAGTCGTGACCAGCGGCCCCGAGCCCTGCGCGGCCCATTTGGCCTCGCGCGCCAGCACCACGAAGCGGGTGGTGTTGTGGGCCTCGTCCTCGATGTCCTCGGCGAGAATGTCGAGGCCGTAGATATCGGCGGCGAGGCGGGAGGCGATCGCCGCCACGCTCTTGTCGCCGCGCTCGGAGATGTCGCGGGCGCTGCCGGCGGTGTCGGCGGCGACGATCGGCTTGATGCCGAGCTTGCGGATGACGCGGCGGCACTGGCCGAGCGCGTGGACGTGGCTCTCCACGCTCTTGATGTCGGCGAGCTTGGTGCCCTTGATCGCCATCAGCTGGTGGCGGATCGGCAAGAACCATTCGCCGACGATGAACAGGCCCGAGGCGGGCAGCAAATGATGGATGTCGGCGACGCGGCCGGCGACCGAATTCTCGATCGGGATCATGCCGAGATCGGCCTCGCCCGAGGAAATCGCGGCCAGCGCATCCTCGAAGGTCGGGCAGGGCATCGGTTCGGCGTCGGGATAGGCCTCGACGATCGCGATATGGGAATTGGCGCCAGGCTCGCCCTGGAACGCGATTTTCAGCTTCTTGGTCATGGGTGGCCTTTTACCAGCCGGTCAGGCTTTGGAAAGTATTCTGCGGGCGGTTTCGAGATCGGCCGGGGTGTCGACGCCGCGCGGGACGGTATCGACGATGGTGACGTCGATCCGCATCCCGGCCTCCAGCGCGCGCAGCTGCTCGAGCTTTTCCTGCTGCTCCAGCGGCGAGGGCGGCAGCGCCACGAACCGCTCCAGCGCGGCGCGGCGGTAGGCGTAGAGGCCGATATGATGGTAGCGCGGCCCGTCGCCATAAGGCGCGGTGGCGCGGGTGAAATACAGCGCGCGCAACCGGTTCGGCCCGATCGGCGAGCCGACTGCCTTGACCACGCTGGGGGCCTGATCCTCCTCCTCGGTATGGATGCGCGAGGCCAGGGTCGAAATGTCGACCGCGGGATCGTCGAGCGCCGGCATCACGCTGCGGATGGTCTCGGGGCTGATGGTCGGGAAATCGCCCTGCAGATTGACCACGATCTCGGCATGGCCGGCCGGGTCGAGGGTCGTCATCGCTTCATAAATCCGGTCCGAGCCGGACGGATGGTCGGGACGGGTCATCACGACCTCGCCGCCGGCAGCCTTCACCGCATCGGCGATCTCGGCCGTGTCGGTGGCGACCGCAACCCGGCCGATGCCCGCTGCCTCGGCCCGCCGCAGCACATGGACGATCATCGGCACGCCGGCGATCTCGAGCAGCGGCTTTCCCGGCAGGCGAGTGGCGGCCATGCGGGCCGGAATCAGCACCAAGGTACGGGGATCGGTCATTCGTGTCGGGGCCCGTCCGGCCTGCGGAAATTGCCGGGGAGGAGGTTGAATTCGGCGCGTTTATACGGGTTGCCAGAGCGCGGGCAAACCGATATCTCAACCCTGCTTGGGGCGGTGCGATAAGGCCGATTCCCAGGTCTTTCCCCGCGGCCGTATTCCCGGCCTGAAGTCGACATTCAAGGCCCGGAGCCTGACCCAAAATGGACTCCTTCGAACTCAACAAAATCCTCGGTGCGGTTCTCGGCACCTGCATCGTCGTCCTGGTGATGAGCTTTGCCGCCAGCGCGAAATTCGCGCCGAAGCTGCCGGAGAAGCCGGGTTTTGAGATCGCTGTGAAGGAAGAGTCCCATGGCGGTGGCGGCGAGGCCGCGGCGGCCTCCTCCGAGCCGATCGAGAAGCTGCTGCAGACCGCGTCCGTCGAGAAGGGCGCCGCGGCCGCCAAGAAGTGCCAGGCCTGCCACACCTTCGAGAAGGGCGGTCCCAACCGCGTCGGTCCGAACCTGTTCGGCGTCGTCGGCGAGAAGAAGGGTGAAGGCCGTGGCTTCAATTTCTCGGCCGCGATGAAGGGCAAGGGCGGCGAATGGTCCTTCGACGACCTCAACAAGTTCCTGACCAACCCGAAGGGTTTCATTCCCGGCACCGCGATGGGCTTTGCCGGCGTCCCGAAGGACAGCGAGCGCGCCGACATCATCGCCTATCTGAATTCGAACTCGGAGCACCCGGCTCCGCTCCCGACCGCCTCGAAGTAGCGATTTGCTTCGCGCAAGCATGCGGATGAAACGGCCAGGCAATGCCTGGCCGTTTTTGCATGGGGAATCCGCTGTCGCGGGCTTGTTATCGGGACGTTTCGCCGCACCGATATTGTTCCCGGGCCAATATCATGAGGAAAAAGCAACGTAATTTGTCGAACCGTTGCCTTATATTGGGTCCCATGTAAGCGGGGCCGCAAGCAGGAAGACCGAATTTGGCGATCACCCGACGACACCTCCTTCAAGGCAGCGCACTGGCGGCAATGGCTCCGGCGCTAGGACTCACCCCCGGCCTGTCGGCGATCACGCCGGCCTTCGCCGACGATGCCCCCAACGGGCTGAAATGGCGGCATGCCTTGTCGCTTTTCGGGAATGTCAAATATCCGGTCGACTTCAAGCGCTTTGACTATGTCAATCCGGATGCGCCGAAGGGCGGGTTTGTCCGGCAAATCTCAATCGGCACTTTTGATAATTTCAACATCGTCGTCTCGGGTGTGAAGGGCTCCATCGCAGGCGCTGTCGCCCTCATTTATGAATCGCTGACGACACCTTCGCTCGACGAAGTCTCAACGGAGTACGGATCGCTGGCGGAGGCAGCAAGTCACCCCGACGACTTCTCTTATGTCGTTTATCGTCTGCGCCCTCAGGCAAAGTGGCATGACGGAGCACCGGTTACTCCGGAAGATGTGATCTTCTCGCTCGACGCCTTCAAGACTCATCACCCTATGTTTTCTGCCTATTACAGCCATGTGGTAAGGGCGGAAAAGATTAGCGATCGCGAAGTGAAGTTTGTCTTCGATATGCCTGGCAACCGCGAATTGCCGCAGATCGTGGGTCAACTGACGATTTTGCCGAAGCACTGGTGGGAAGGCACCAATGGCCAAGGCCACAAGCGCGATATCTCCGCGACGACGCTGGAGCAGCCGCTTGGATCGGGACCGTATCGGATCAAGGAGTTCGTCGCAGGACGGACGGTGACTCTTGAGCGCGTCAAGGACCATTGGGCGCGCGACCTCGCGATCAACGTGGGGCGCAACAACTTCGACGAACTTCGCTACGAGTATTTCAGGGATCCGACGGTTGCGATTGAGGCATTCAAGGGCGATCAGATCGATTGGCGCTTGGAGAACAGCGCGAAGGCATGGGCAACCGCCTATAATTTTCCTGCTGTCACCGACAAGCGCGTGGTGCTGGAAGAGTTTCCGAACCGCAGTTCGGGCATCATGCAGGCCTTTGTCCCGAACCAGCGGCGCGCCAAATTCAAGGATCCGCGTGTTCGCCGCGCCCTGAATTACGCGTTCGACTTCGAGGAGGTCAACAAGCTGCTCTTCTTCGGCCAATACAAGCGCATCATTAGCTACTTTGATGGCGCCGAGGAGTTGATGGCGACTGGGCTGCCGCAAGGCAAGGAGCTCGCCATTCTTGAATCCATGCGTGATCAGGTGCCTGCCGAAGTATTCACGACGGTCTATGCGAATCCGGTCGGCGGCAATCCAGAAGCAGTGCGCGAAAATCTCCGTGAAGCATCTCGTCTGCTCAGGGAGGCTGGGTACGAGGTGCGAGACAGGAAGCTCGTGGATGCAAAGAGCGGAGAGCCGTTCTCCATCGAATTGTTGAGTGAGGATCCGAATTTCGAGAGGATCATGCTGGCTTACAAGCCGGCGCTCGAGCGGCTCGGATTTTCGATCACGGTGCGTACGATTGATCCGATCCAATATGAGAACCGGCTTCGCAGTTGGGATTTCGACGTCGTCACCGCATCCTGGGGTGAATCCCTGTCACCCGGAAACGAACAGCGTGAATACTGGGGATCGAAAGCTGCAGACAACGCCGGATCGCGCAATATTGCCGGCATCAAGAGCCCGGTTATCGACAAGCTGATCGAACGGGTGATTTTTGCGACGGATCGCGAGGATCTCGTCGCGGCGACAAAAGCGCTCGACCGCGTGCTATTGTGGAATCATTACGTCGTCCCGCAGTGGAATTATCCTAAGGTGCGTACAGCGCGCTGGGATCGCTTCGGCCGTCCGGCAGAGTTGCCGAAATATGGCCAATCGGGATTCCCTGCGATCTGGTGGTACGACGCCGACAAGGCGGCCAAGCTCAAGCGTTCATAAAACTCAAGGATCCGCGCATGGCGCTATTCTCCCGTCGGCACGCACTCGGTCTCGGCATCGGTGCGTTGAGTGCTGCAGGCTTGCGTGCTGCGCCGGCGGTGGCCGACAACGGAACCGAGATGCACGGCATGTCGGTGTTCGGCGACCTGAAATATCCGGCGGATTTCAAGATATTCGACTACGTCAATCCGAAGGCGCCGAAGGGCGGGGCGTTCTCGGTGATCCCGTGGGTGCGCGGTTACAACCAGTCCTACTACACCTTCAATTCGCTGAACGCCTACGTCCTCAAGGGCGAAGGCGCGCAGGGCATGGACATGACGTTCGCGACGCTGATGTCGCGCGCCAATGACGAGCCCGACGCGATGTACGGCTATGCCGCGAAGTCGGTGCAGATCTCGCCGGACAAGCTGGTCTACCGCTTCACCATGCGCCCCGAGGCGCGCTTCCATGACGGCTCGAAGCTGACCGCGCAGGATGTCGCCTTCTCGCTCAATACGCTGAAGGAAAAAGGCCACCCTCTGATCCAGGTGCAGCTGCGCGACTTCGTCAAGGCCGAGGCGCCCGATGACGCGACCGCGGTGGTGACCTTCGCGGCGGGGCGCGCCCGCGACGTGCCGCTCTATGTTGCGGGTCTGCCGATCTTCTCCAAGGCCTATTACGCGAAGCGGCCGTTCGAGGACTCGACGCTCGATGCACCGCTCGGCTCGGGGCCGTACAAGGTCGGCCGGTTCGAGGTCAACCGCTATGTCGAATTCGACCGCGTCAAGGACTGGTGGGGCGCCGAGCTGCCGGTCAATCGCGGCAGCTACAATTTCGACACCGTGCGCTACGAATTCTATCGCGATCGCGATGTGGCGTTCGAGGGCTTCACCTCGAAGAGCTATCTGTTCCGCGAGGAGTTCACCGCGCGCGTCTGGGCGACACGCTACGATTTCCCCGCCGTGAAGGATGGCCGCGTCAAGCGCGAGACGCTGCCCGACGATACGCCGTCCGGCGCGCAAGGCTGGTTCATCAACACGCGCCGTGACAAGTTCAAGGATTCACGCGTGCGCGAGGCGCTGATCTGCGCCTTCGACTTCGAGTGGACCAACAAGACCATCATGTACGATGCCTATGCGCGCACCGTGTCGCCGTTCCAGAACTCGGACATGGTCGCGGACGGGCCTCCCTCGCCTGAGGAGCTGGCGCTGCTCGAGCCGTTCCGCGGCCAGGTGCCCGATGAGGTGTTCGGCCTGCCGTTCGTGCCGCCGATGTCCGATGGTTCCGGCCAGGATCGCGCGCTGCTGCGCAAGGCGGTGCAGCTGCTCAACGAGGCCGGCTGTGTCGTCAAGGACGGCAAGCGCGTGCTGCCGAACGGCGAGCCCATCACCATCGAATTCCTCAACGACGAGCCCTCGCTGCAGCCGCACCATGGGCCTTACATCAAGAACCTCGGCACGCTTGGCATCGAAGCAACGTTCCGCCTCGTCGACGCGGTGCAGTACCGCGCCCGGGTGGAAGACTTCGATTTCGACATGACCATGCAGCGCTTCAGCTTCTCGGCGACGCCCGGCGACAGCATGCGGCCGTTCTTCTCCTCGCAGGCCGCGAAGACCAAGGGCTCCTACAATCTCGCGGGCATCGCCAATCCCGCGATCGACGTGCTGATCGAGAAGATCATCGGCGCCAACAGCCGCCATGAGCTGACGATCGCCTGCCGCGCCTTCGACCGCGTGTTCCGCGCCGGCCGCTACTGGGTGCCGCAATGGTACCGCAACACGCATCCGATCGCCTATTGGGACCAGTTCGGCCATACCGAGAAGCTGGCGAAATATGCCCAGGGCGTCGGCGCCCCGGAGAACTGGTGGTATGATGCGGCCAAGGCCGCGAAGCTCGAGCAGGCGAAGTAGCCGATGAGCGCCTATATCGCCCGACGTATCTTCCTGATGCTGCCGACGCTGCTTGGCATCCTGTTCGTCTCCTTCGTGGTCGTGCAGTTTGCCCCCGGCGGTCCGGTCGAGCGCGTCATCGCGCAGATCAACGGCGCCGACACCGGCGGCACATCGCGGGTGTCGGGAGGCGGCGGCGATTTCGGCGCGCAGCGCGGCCAGGGCGCGGGCGCAGGCGCAGCCATCAACTCGAAATACCGCGGCGCGCAGGGCCTCGATCCCGATTTCATCAAGAAGCTCGAGGTGCAGTTCGGCTTCGACAAGCCGGCGCCGGAGCGGTTCGCGCTGATGGTGTGGAATTTCGCGCGGTTCGATTTCGGCAACAGCTATTTCCGCAGTGTCAGCGTGCTGCAGCTGATCAAGGAGAAGCTACCGGTCTCGATGTCGCTCGGCATCTGGATGACGCTGCTGACCTATCTGATCTCGATCCCGCTCGGCATCCGCAAGGCGGTGCAGGACGGCTCGCGGTTCGATACCTGGACCTCGGCGGCGATCATCATCGGCTTTGCGATACCGGGCTTCCTGTTCGCGATCCTCCTGATCGTGCTGCTTGCCGGCGGCTCATTCCTCAATATCTTTCCGCTGCGCGGCCTGACCTCGGACGGCTGGGCGCAATTCCCCTGGTACTGGAAGATCATCGATTATTTCTGGCATCTGACGCTGCCGCTGATATCGATGGCGCTCGGTGCCTTCGCCACCATGACCCTGCTGACCAAGAACTCGTTCCTCGACGAGATCCGCAAGCAATATGTGATGACCGCGCGCGCCAAGGGTTGCAGCGAGCGCCAGGTGCTGTACGGCCACATCTTCCGCAACGCCATGCTGATCGTGATCGCCGGGTTTCCGGGCGCGTTCATCCACGCGTTCTTCTCCGGTTCGCTGCTGATCGAAACCATCTTCTCGCTCGACGGGCTCGGCCTGCTTGGCTTCGAGAGCGTGTTGAACCGCGACTATCCGGTGGTGTTCGGGACGTTGTTCATCTTCTCGCTGGTCGGACTGGTGGTCAATCTGCTCTCCGATCTCGCCTATATGTGGATCGATCCCCGGATCGACTTTGAAGCGCGGGAGGTCTGATGACGATGCTCGCGCCCCAACCGGTCGAGACCTCGACGCAGTCGCCGCTCGGCGAGGCGGTGCCCGCCACGCATCACGGCTTTTCGCCGTCGCCGCTGAACAGGCGGCGCTGGCAGAACTTCAAGGCCAATCGCCGCGGTTACTGGTCGTTCTGGATCTTCCTCGTGCTGTTCGTGGCGTCGCTGTTCGCCAATTTCATCGCCAACGACAAGCCGCTGGTCGTCAAATATGACGGCCGGCTCTACTGGCCGGTGATCTTCACCTATGCCGAGACCACCTTCGGCGGCGACTTCGAGACCGCGGCGGACTATCGCGATCCATACCTGCAGAAGCAGATCGCCGCCAAGGGCGGCAGCATGATCTGGCCGCCGATCCGCTACTCCTACGACAGCCGCAACCTCGATCCGCCGACGGCGGTGCCCTCGAAGCCGACCTGGCTGTTGACCGAAGAGCAGTGCAAGGACGTGGTGAAGCGCAAGGGACTGACCGGCTGCCGCGACCTCGAATACAACTGGCTCGGCACCGACGATCAGGGCCGCGACGTGGTGGCGCGGCTGATCTACGGCTTCCGCATCTCGGTGCTGTTCGGCCTGACGCTGACCATCCTGTCCTCGATCATCGGCATCGCCGCGGGCGGCGTGCAGGGATATTTCGGCGGCTGGACCGATCTCATCTTCCAGCGGCTGATCGAGATATGGACCGCGATCCCCTCGCTCTATCTGCTGTTGATCATCTCGGCGGTGCTGCCGCCGGGCTTCTTCATCCTGCTCGGCATCCTCCTGCTATTCTCGTGGGTCTCGCTGGTCGGGCTGGTGCGCGCCGAGTTCCTGCGCGGTCGCAACTTCGAATACATCCAGGCGGCGCGTGCGCTCGGCGTCTCCAACGGCGTGATCATGTTCCGCCACCTGCTGCCGAACGCGATGGTCGCGACCATGACGTTCCTGCCCTTCATCGTCTCGTCCTCGGTGATGACGCTGACGGCGCTGGATTTCCTCGGCTTCGGCCTGCCGCCCGGTTCGCCCTCGCTCGGTGAATTGCTGTCGCAGGGCAAGGCCAACGTGCAGGCGCCGTGGCTCGGCCTCACCGGCTTCTTCTCGGTCGCGATCATGCTGTCGCTGCTGATCTTCATCGGCGAAGCCGCGCGCGACGCCTTCGATCCACGCAAGACGTTCTCGAAGGGCTGAGGTATGGACGCCATCAACCAGCCCTTGCTCGATGTCCGCGACCTCTCGGTCGCCTTCGGCCGCTCGCTTGCGGTCGACGGCATCTCGTTCTCGATCAAGCGCGGCGAATGCGTCGCGCTGGTCGGCGAATCCGGTTCGGGAAAATCCGTCAGCGCGCTGTCGGTGCTGAAGCTGCTGCCCTATCCGACGGCATCGCATCCCACCGGCGCGATTCGCTTCCGCGGCCGCGACCTCCTGACCGCGTCCGACCAGGAGATGCGCGAGGTCCGCGGCAACGACATCTCGATCATCTTCCAGGAGCCGATGACCTCGCTCAATCCGCTCCAGACCATCGAGACCCAAATCGGCGAGATCCTGTCGCTGCACAGGGGCGTCAGTGGCGCGGCGGCGCGGGCGCGGACGCTGGAGCTATTGGGCCAGGTCGGCATCCCCGAGCCGGAAACCCGGCTCAAGAGCTATCCGCACCAATTGTCCGGCGGCCAGCGCCAGCGCGTGATGATCGCGATGGCGCTCGCCAACGAGCCCGATCTGTTGATCGCGGACGAGCCGACCACCGCGCTCGACGTCACCGTGCAGGCGCAGATCCTGGCGCTGCTGGCCGAAATCCGCGCGCGTCTCGGCATGAGCTTGTTGTTCATCACCCACGATCTCGGCATCGTCCGCCGCATCGCCGACACGGTCTGCGTGATGAACAACGGCAAGATCGTCGAGCAGGGCCCGGTCGAGCAGGTCTTCACCGCGCCGAAGCACGCCTATACAAAGGCGCTGCTCGCGGCCGAGCCGAAGCCCGATCCGGCGCCGCCGCAGCCGGGCGCAGAGGTCGTGATGTCGGCGGACAATCTCAAGGTCTGGTTTCCGATCAAGCGCGGGCTGTTGCGCTCGACCGTCGGCCACATCAAGGCGGTCGATGGCGTCAGCCTCGCGGTGCGCAAGGGCGAGACGCTCGGCGTGGTCGGCGAATCCGGCTCCGGCAAGACCACGCTCGGGCTCGCGCTGCTCCGGCTGATTTCGTCCGATGGTCCGATCGTATTCCTCGGCAACGATATTCAGGGCCTGCGCTTCAAGCAGATGCGGCCGTTCCGCCGCGACATGCAGATCGTGTTCCAGGACCCGTTCGGCTCGCTCAGCCCGCGCATGTCGGTGGCCGACATCATTGCCGAGGGCCTTGAGGTGCACCAGAAGCAGCTGTCGCGCGAGGAGCGCGAGGCGCGGGTGATCAAGGCAATGAAGGATGTCGGGCTCGATCCCGACTGGCGCTTCCGCTATCCGCACGAATTCTCCGGCGGCCAGCGCCAGCGCATCTCGATCGCGCGCGCGGTCGTGCTGGAGCCGAATTTCGTCGTGCTGGACGAGCCGACCAGCGCGCTCGACATGCTGCTGCAGGCCCAGATGGTCGACCTGCTGCGCGACCTGCAGCGCAAGCGCGACCTCACCTACATGTTCATCTCGCACGACCTGCGCGTGGTCGCCTCGCTGGCGAGCCATTTGATCGTGATGAAATCGGGCAAGGTGGAGGAGGAGGGGCCCGCCTCCGAGCTGTTCAGGAACCCGAAGAGCGACTACACCCGCGCGCTGTTCGCCGCCGCGTTCCGCATCGAAGCGGCCGGCGACGGGGCTGTGGCGACCTGACTGTCGTTTCGGGGCAACGCGCAGCGTTGAACCTCAGGTGCGCAATTGCGCACCGGGGAACCTCGAGATTCCGGGTTCGATGCTTCGCATCGCCCCGGAATGACGGAAGCAATTATAGCCGCTTGATCGCCAAGACCTCGCTGTCGGCGGCCTTGATCCTGGCGATGGCAGCCTGCGTGTTCTCCACCACCGTTGCCATGTGATGGGCGTTGGCGTGCACGATCGTTGTCGCGTCGCGCACGATGGCGACATGGCCCTTCCAGAACATCAGGTCGCCGCGCTGTAGATGCTTCGATTCGGCGGCCGTCAATTCGCGGCCGAGCCCGTCTTGCTGCATGTCACTGTCGCGCGGGCAGCCGGTGCCGGCGGCGGTCAGCGCGATCTGCACCAGGCCGGAGCAATCGATCCCGAGACTCGATTTGCCGCCCCACAGATAGGGTGTGCCGACGAATTGCTCGGCGATCGCAACGAAATCACCTGCCATCGTGTCGAGCGACGCGAGATGCCGGCGTGGCAGGTGCCAGCCTTCGCGGGTCACCGCGAACGCACCGTCCTCGCGGACGATCGCGAGCTTCGTCCCCATCGCCAGCGCCTCGACCGGCGGCAGCTTGATCGACGCGCCCGGAAACGCCAGCGTGCGCAGCGCCGTGACCTTGTGCGTCGGGACGGCGCCTGGCTTGGCCAGCGCGGCTTCGGGAATCCAGCCGACATAGCCGTCATCGGCGAGCTGGCCCCAGGCCCAGCCTTCGCCGTTGCGATCGTACACCGTGACGCGCTCGCCCCGGAGCGCCTGCGTCATCTGTTCGGCATCGCTCGCCGGCGCCTGGCGCAGCGGCGCGATGGCGTCGCCGACCTCGAGCACTTCGCCTTCGACGAAGCGCAAGGCCTTGACCTTGCCCTCGAGATATTTCGCCGCGAGGTCGGCGCGGGCCGGCGTCAGACGGGGGTCATGCATAGCGCTGGCTCAGCAATTTGTAGATCGCGCGCGCCGCCTGGCATTCGCCGCCTTCAGGGCGGCCGGGCCTTGCCGACGGCGTCCAGCCGTAGATGTCGACGTGCAGCCAGCTCCTCGCGTGCTCGACGAAGCGCTGCAGGAACAGCGCGCAGGTGATCGAGCCCGCGAAACCGCCCGACGGTGCGTTGGTAATATCGGCGGTCTTCGAGTCGAGCCAGGCGTCGTAGGCCGGCCATAGCGGCATCCGCCACAACGGGTCGTTCTCGCTCGTCGCACAAGATGCGACGTCGCCGGCAAGCGCCTCGTCATTGGTGTAGAACGGCGGCAGATCCGGGCCCAGCGCCACGCGCGCGGCACCGGTCAGCGTGCCCAGGTCGACCAAAAGATCCGGCGTCTCCTCATCGGCGAGCGCCAGCGCGTCGGCGAGCACCAGCCGCCCTTCGGCGTCGGTGTTGCCGATCTCGACGGTGATGCCCTTGCGCGACCTGAAGATGTCGAGCGGGCGGAATGCGTTGCCGGCAACCGCGTTTTCGACCGCCGGGATCAGCACGCGCAGCCGCACCTTGAGCTGCGCGTCCATCACCATCTGGGCCAGCGCCAGCACGTTGGCGGCGCCGCCCATGTCCTTCTTCATGATGAGCATGCCGCTCGACGGCTTGAGATCGAGCCCGCCGGTGTCGAAGCAGACGCCCTTGCCGACCAGCGTCACCTTCGGATGGGCGGGGTCGCCCCAGCTCAGCTCGATCAGCCGCGGCGGCCGCGTCGACGCCATGCCGACGGCGTGGATCAGCGGGAAGTTCTGCGCGAGCTCGTCGCCATCGATGCAATTGAAGGCAGCGCCGAACCGCGTCGCGAGGTCGCGCGCCACCTCGGCGAGCTCGGCCGGTCCCATGTCGTTGGACGGCGTGTTGATGAGATCGCGCGCCAGCGCCGCGGCATCCGCCATCCGGGTGATCTCCGCCGTGTCGACGCCGTCGGGCGGCACCAGGCGGACCTCGGGGACCTTGTTGGTGCGATAGCGGCCGAAGCGATAGCAGCCGAGCGCGAAGGCGAGCGCGGCAAGTCTGATGTCGTGCGGTGCATTGGCGAAGCGGTAGACGCCCGGCGGCAGCAGGCCGGGCAGGGCGCCGGGCCGGAACGGATCGCGCGCCTTGTGGTCGGCGTCCTCGAGACCGAACAGCACCCGCGCGATGCCGCCGTCTGCCGCCGGCAGGACGAGCAATTTGCCCGCTTTGGCGGCAAAGTCATTGGCCGCCGCGAACTGGCGCGCCAGCGCCGGCAGCTCGCCCTGAATCGCATCCCATGTCGCCTCGGTGACGAAGGTGATCGGCGTGGCGGCGGTCGCGGGGGCGGTCTCGAACACGGATGGCATGCGGCTCTCGGCTGTTCTGGCGTCGCTGGTGGGCTACTACACGCCTTTCGCCACAGATGGTAGCGCGCCAACGGTTCACGCGACGTGCAGGGCCGGAACCGGAGCGTCGGCTCGCCGGCGACGCCAGTTAACCAGACGTTAGGGTTAACAGTCTATTGCTGGCACGCTCGGCTGGAACCGTTCGCCCGATTTCGTGAGTCACAGTGCCATGTGTCGACAGTCCAATCTGACCCGGCATCTCGCTTCCGCAGCCCTTCTGGCGGTCCTGGCCGCAGGGCTTGGCGGTTGCCAGACCATGTCCGACGTGGCGGGATCGATCACGTCGCGGTCCGATCCCACGCCCGATGATCCGCGCCGGGCCGTCGAGGCCTATGGCGAGCGCTATCGCAAGAATCCCAAGGATGTCGCCGCCGCGGTCGCCTACGGCCAGGCCCTGCGTATGACCGGCCAGCGCTCGCAGGCCTGCGCTGTGCTCGAGCAGGCCACGATCGCCAACCCAGGCAACAAGGCGCTGCTCGCCGCCTATGGCCGCGCGCTGGCCGACAACGGCAATTCGCAGGCTGCATTCGACGTGCTGAGCCGCGCGCACAGCCCGGACAATCCGGACTGGCGGATCCTGTCGGTGCAGGGCACCACGCTCGACAAGATGAACCGGCACGAGGAGGCGCGGCGCTATTACGCCAGTGCGCTCAGGCTGGCTCCGGACGAGCCGTCGGTGCTGTCCAATCTCGGCCTGTCCTACATGCTGACCAAGGATTTGCCGAAAGCGGAACAGACGCTGCGCCAGGCCTATGCCAGCGCCCGCGCCGACACCCGGATCCGGCAGAACCTTGCGCTGGTCGTCGGCCTGCAGGGCCGCTTCGCGGAGGCGGAAACAATCGTCAAGGCCGACCTGCCGTCGGATGAGGCCGCGGCCAACGTCGCCTATCTCCGCGACATGCTCAATCGCAAGGACGGGCCGCGGACCGCGTCGCGTGCGACGCCGGTCGTCGCCAAGGACGACTAAACCAAACGCGGCAGCTCCGCCTCCCCTTGAAAAGGGGAGGTCGCTTTGCTCGCGAGCGCAAAGCAGGTGGGGATCATCTCTCCACGAGCGGCAGTGTCTGCGGCTGACCCCCATCCCGGCCTTCCCCTTTCAGGGGGAAGGAGAAGGCAGCCGCGCAGGCGACGCAACTCAATGCATCGTGGCGATCTTGATGTAGGACGGCCCGAGGATCACGATGAACAGGCAAGGCAGGAAGAACAGGATCATCGGCACCGTCAGCTTCGGCGGCAGTGCTGCGGCCTTCTTCTCGGCCTCGTTCATCCGCATGTCGCGGTTTTCCTGCGCCATCACGCGCAGGCTCTGGCCGAGCGGCGTGCCGTAGCGTTCGGATTGCTGCAAGGCCATGCACACCGACTTCACGCCTTCGAGGCCGGTGCGGCGCGCCAGGTTCTCGTAGGCGGTCTTGCGATCCTGCAAATAGGACAGTTCCGCGGTGGTCAGCGCGAACTCCTCCGACAGCGCGACCGACTGCCCGGCGATCTCGTTGGCCACTTTCCGGAACGCGACCTCGACCGACATGCCCGACTCGATGCAGATCAGCAGCAAGTCGAGCGAATCCGGGAAGGCGCGCTTGATCTGGAGCTGGCGCTTGGCGATCGCGTTCTTCAGGAACAGCATCGGCGCCTGCAGGCCGGCATAGGCCGCGCCGACGCAAATGCCGATCTTGAGCGTGAGCGACCAGTTCGCGCCGGCAATGAAGAATGTATAGATGATTGCGCCGATCAGCATCAGGATCGGCGTGACCGCCCGCGCAGCCAGGAAGTAGACATAGGGGGCGTGGCCGCGATAGCCCGCCATCACCAGCTTCTCGATTGCCGCTTCCTGAGCCAGCCATTTGGTGAGGTTCAGGTCATCCACCATCTTGGAGACCGCCTGCTTCGGCGTCTGCCGCAGCGTCACCTTCTCCGACCTGGAGAGGCGTTCGCGCTCGCGCTGCCGCAGGCGCTCGCGCTCGCTGGCGACCGCCTTCATGCGCTTGTTGAGATCGCCGCCGGCCAGCAGCGGCATCACCAGCGTGTAGACCGTCGCGCTTGCCGCGAAGAAGGCAAGCAGCATGGTCATGAACCTGACGTCGTGGAGCTTGGCGACCAGAATATCAATCATGCTGCACCGTCAGAAATCGAAGTTGATCATCTTCTTCATCACCAGCACGCCCATCGACATCCAGATCGCGCAGGCGACCAGCATGAGCTGGCCCATCGAATTCGTCCACAGCAGGGCGATGTAGTCCGGCGTCGTCAGGAACACGAGGATCATCACGATCGGCGGCAGCGAGCCGATGATGGCGGCGGAGGCCTTCGCTTCCATCGACATCGCCTGGATCTTCTCGGCCATCTTCTTGCGGTCGCGCAGCACCCTCGACAAATTGCCGAGCGCTTCCGACAAATTGCCGCCGGACTTCTGCTGGATCGCGATCACGATGCCGAAGAAGTTCGCCTCCGGCAGCGGCATCCGCTCGTAGAGCCGGGAGCAGGCTTCGCCGAGCGGCATGCCGATCGCCTGGGTCTCGATGATGGCGAGAAACTCGCTGCGCAGCGGCTCCGGCGCGTCGTTGACGACCGCCTTGAGCGATTCGAACAGCGGCAGACCGGCCTTGATGCCGCGCACGATGACGTCGACGGCGTCAGGCAGCGCCTTCAGGAACGCCTTTTCCCGCCGCTTCTTCAAGAAGCCGAGCAGCCAGCGCGGTGCGCCGAGACCCATGGCAAAGCCGATGCCGGCCGCGCCGAGCATGCCGCCACCGGCCAGGAATGCCGCGCCGAACCCGAATAGGCCGAGAGCGCCGGAGATCATCCAGAACTTCTGCTCCGACCACTCCAGTCCGGCCTGCGAGATGCGCAGGCCGAGCGGGACTTTCTTGTCCTTCTGGCGCCGCGCCTCGAGCTCCTTCAACGATCCTTCGACCTGCTCGCGGCGGGAGCGCTGCGTGCGGTCGGCGTTTCGTGTCGTCGTGGGTTCGCTGCGCGCCACCGACGCCCGCCGCGACTCGGCCTTCTTCTCCCCCGAGAGGTAGGGATACAGGAAGACCCAGGCGATGCCGCCCACCGTCGTGGCGGCGAGGAAGGCGAGAGCCAGAGTTTGCGTCTGCATCCTGCGTTCCCCTAGACCGGCGCCGGCGCGTCGGAGGCATCCAGCGCTGCCGCAAGCCGCTTCTCTTCGTTGTAGTAGCGCGCACGTTCCCAGAAGCGCGGCCGGCCGATGCCGGTCGAGCGGTGCTTGCCGATGATCTTGCCGTTGGCGTCCTCTCCGACCACGTCGTAGAGGAAGACATCCTGGGTGATGATGGTATCGCCTTCCATGCCCATCACCTCGGTGATGTGCGTGATGCGGCGCGAACCGTCGCGCAGGCGCGCGGCCTGCACGATGATGTCGACCGAGGCGCAGATCATCTCGCGAATGGTGCGAGACGGAAGCGCGAAGCCGCCCATGGTGATCATGGATTCGCAGCGCGACAGTGCTTCGCGCGGATTGTTGGCGTGCAGCGTGCCCATCGAGCCGTCGTGGCCGGTGTTCATGGCCTGCAACAGGTCGAACGCTTCGGGTCCGCGGACTTCGCCGACGATGATGCGCTCCGGGCGCATACGCAGGCAGTTGCGGACCAGTTCGCGCATCGTCACCTGGCCCTCGCCCTCGATGTTCGGCGGCCGGGTTTCCAGCCGCACCACATGCGGCTGCTGCAGCTGAAGCTCGGCGGCGTCTTCGCAGGTGATGATGCGTTCGTCGTGCTCGATGTAGTTGGTCAGGCAGTTCAGCAGCGTGGTCTTGCCCGAGCCGGTGCCGCCGGAGATGATCACGTTGCAGCGGACGCGGCCGATGATCTGCAGGATGGTCGCCCCTTCGGGGGTGATCGCGCCGAACTTGACGAGCTGCTCCAGCGTCAGCTTGTCCTTCTTGAATTTGCGGATGGTGAGTGCGGGCCCGTCGATCGCCAGCGGCGGCACGATGGCGTTGACGCGCGAACCGTCGGCGAGGCGGGCGTCGCAGATCGGCGAGGATTCGTCGACGCGCCGGCCGACCTGGCTGACGATGCGTTGGCAGATATTGAGCAGCTGCTGGTTGTCGCGAAAGCGGATGCCGGTGCGCTGGATCTTGCCGGCGACTTCGATGAACACGGTGCCTGCGCCGTTGACCATGATGTCGGCGATGTCGTCGCGCGACAGCAGCGGCTCCAGCGGGCCGTAGCCGAGCACGTCGTTGCAGATGTCGTCGAGCAGCTCCTCCTGCTCGGCGATCGACATCACGATGTTCTTGATCGCGATGATCTCGTTGACGATGTCGCGGATTTCCTCGCGCGCCGATTCGCTGTCCAGCTTGGCGAGCTGGGCAAGGTCGATCGCCTCGATCAGGGCGCCGAAGATCGTCGCCTTGACCTGGTAGTAGTTGTCCGAGCGGCGGGCTTCGACGGCCGGGGCAGGCGGTGGCTTGCTGGGTGCCAGCGGCGGCGACGAGATCGCCGGTGCGACGGGCTCGCGCGACATCGCCGGCGCGCCGGCTGGCTCCGGCGTCTGAAACGCGGGCTTGGGTGCCCGCACGTCCCCATCGTTTCCGCTACGCTTACCAAACACGACGTCTTGACTCCACGCGGACCACTATTTGGACCGCAGCTTTTCGAGCAGGGGCGACAGGAAGGACCCCCTCGGCTTCTTGGTCTCGCCGCGGCCTGTCAGCCGCTGCGCCATCTGCAGAAACATCTCGACCGCGCGGTGATTGGCGGAAATCTCGGCGATCATCTGGCCGTTGTTGGCGGCCGAACCGAAGATCTGCGGATCGAACGGGATGGCGGCGATCGGCTGGCTTTCGATCGCCTTGGCGAACTCGCCGGCCGCGATCTCGGGACGCTTCGGCACGCCGACCTGGTTCAGGCAATACAGCGGTGCGCGGTCGTTGGGCCGCGAGGCCTTCAGCAGGTCGAACATATTCTTGGCATTGCGCAGATTGGCGAGGTCGGGCGCCGCCACGATCAGGATGTCGTCCGCCGCGATCAACGCGCGCTTGGTCCAGCCGGACCATTGATGCGGCACGTCGAGCACGATGCAGGGCATCGTGGTCCGCAGCGTATCGAAGATCGCGTCGAACGCCTCGGCGCCGAAATCGTAGACCTTGTCCAGCGTCGCCGGCGCCGCCAGCAGGCTCAGATGGTCGGTGCATTTCGACAGCAGGCGGTCGACGAAGGCGGTATCGACGCGGTCCGGCGAGAACACGGCATCGGCGATGCCCTGCGCGGGATCCTGGTTGTAGTTGAGGCCGGCGGTGCCGAAGGCGAGGTCGAGGTCGGCGACCACGGAATCAAGCGCCAGATCGCGGGCAATCGCCCAGGCGACATTGTGGGCGATGGTCGAGGCACCGACACCGCCCTTGGCACCGACGACGGCGACGATGCGGCCGACCGCCTTGGCTTCCGGCGCCGAAAACAGGTTGCAGACCGCACGCACCACGTCGATCGCATGGGCCGGCGCAATCACGTAATCGCTGACACCGCGGCGCACCAGCTCGCGATACAGGGTGACGTCGTTGACGCGGCCGATCACGACCACGCGGGTGCCGGCATCGCACACTGTTGCGAGCTGATCGAGGCCGGCCAGGATGTCGCCGCGGCCCTCGGTCTCGAGAATGATGACGTTGGGCGTCGGCGCCGAGCGATAGGCCTCGATGGCGGCCGCCATGCCGCCCATCTGGATCTTGAGGTGAGCCTTGGCCAGCCGGCGATCCTCGCCCGCCGACTGCACGGCGGCAGCGGTCTCGACCGTTTCGCAGAACGCCTGGACCGAGACCCGTGGCGCCGGAGCAATATGGTCGTCCACGGCCTGCGGCGGGGCGTCCGTCTGCTCTTCGGAGTTTTGCTGCGCGTAGGTGATCATTTTCCTGTGTCGCTTAGCTTGGCCCTGTCGGACTCGGGATAGGTCGTGGCGGTGGTGGTGCCCTTGCGATACTTGTCGAAGGCGATGTTGCGACGCGACGTATAGGCAGGGGTCTCCGCGCGCGGCTGCACGAGGTCGGTCGGGTCTTCGACCATGGCTGCAAGGTTGCGCTGATTGGCGCAGCCGAAATTGTAGTACTGCTTGTTCTCGATGTAGGACCCGTTGTGGATCGACGGGCCGAGATCTTCCGGCCAGAGGCCGCACGGCCCGGCGACCGCTTTCATCTTTGGATAGTTCACGCGGATCGCGGGCATCTGGCGCGGATCCTCGGGATGGTATTTGCGAACCAGGATCCCGCGCGGCGGCACGCCGGCGGCGGTGAACGTGGCCTGGATCTCGCGCAGCGATTCCTGGGCGGTCCGTGCGTTCGGCGTGTCGACGGGAACGTCGATGGTGACGGCGCCGGTCCCCTCGCGCATCCAGTCCTGCGCCATCCCCATCACCTCGGCGCGCTGCTCGGCAGTCAGGCCGCCGCGGCTGCGGCCGACGAAGACCACGATCGAGCGATCAGCCTCGGTGACCGCGATCGGGTGACGCTGGCGATAGTCGGCCGGCGCGTTCACCATCGCGAAACTGTTGTCGGCGGCGTGCTGGCAGGCGCCCAGCGTCATCGCGAGGCTGACGAGCGCTCCGGCGAGAGCGATACCGCGCTGGTAACCGGCGGATGTCCTGGATGTGGTCTGTGTCATCGTCCGCCTCAGTCCGTAATGAAGCCGTAAGTGCCGCGGTAATTCCGCGCCGGCTCGGTGCGGCCGGGCACGCCGTAGACGCGATTGATGCTGCCGAGCAGGTCGGCCTGCGGATCGGACGCGTTGGCGAAGCCGTCATCCGGACGCGACAGGTCCTTTTGCGCCACCGCGCGAACGACATAGGGCGTCACCAGCACCATCATCTCGGTCTGGTTGTTGACGAAGTCACGGCTGCGGAACAGCGTTCCGAGCACCGGCAGCGACGCCAGCCCGGGAAGGCCATTGATCGCCTGCTTGGTCTGGTCCTGGATCAGGCCGGCCATCGCCATCGAGCCGCCCGAGGGAATTTCCAGCGTGGTCTCGGCGCGCCGGGTCTTGATCGAGGGGATCGTCGTTCCGCCCGCGCCGCCGGTCAGCGAGTTCTCGGTCGAGACTTCCGACACTTCCGTCATCACGCGCAGGCTGATCCGTCCCTCGGTCAGCACCACGGGCGTGAAGTTGAGCGAAATGCCGAATTTCTTGAAGCTGACGGTCTGAACGCAATTCCCGATCGCGCCTCCCGTCGTCGTCTGACAGGTCACGCCGGTCGGAATTGGAAATTCGCCGCCCGAGATGAAGGTCGCCGATTCGCCGGAGATCGCAGTCAGGTTCGGCTCGGCGAGCGTCCGCACCACGCCTGCGCTTTCCATGGCGCGCAGCGTCGCCGACACCGATGGAGCCGCACCGAATGATGTGGTGAGGTTGTTACCGGGCACCAGCGCTGCGTTGTTCGCCGTGAACGGGTTGTTGTTGGTGAATTTCACCACGGTGGTGCCGTAGTTGAGGTTCGCGGTGAGGTCGATGCCGAGCTGCTTGATCAGGCTGCGTGAGACTTCGGCGACCGTCACCTTCAGCATCACCTGGTCGCGGCCACGAACTGTGATCGAGTTCACGACCTTGTCGGCGCTGCCGACCAGCCGCGTGGCGATCTCGCCGGCCTGCTGCGCTTCGATCGGGCTCGCCGCGCTTCCGGTCAGCATGACGCCCTCGCCGACGCCCTCGATCTGGATATCGGCATTCGGCAGTGCGGCGCGCAGGGCCGCGCGCACGCCGTTGAGGTCGCGCTTGACCGCGATGTCATAGGCCGCGATCTGCTGGCCGGCGGCGTCGAAGAACACGATGTTGGTCTGGCCGACGGTCGCGCCGATGATGTAGGCGCGCTGCGCCGAGCGGACCACGGCATTGGCGATCTTGGGATCGGCGACCAGCACATCCTTGATGTCCCTCGGCAGATCGATCACCACCGATTTGCCGACGCCGAGTGAGAGGAAGCGGGCGTTCATCTGGCCATCGGCCGCGGCGGGAGCGGCGCGGTAGTCGCCCGCCACCACCGGCGTCAGTGCCGGGTTGAGCGTGAGCGCCGCGACGGCCGAGAACGACAATGCGCGGACCATGAAGGCCCGCATCGTCCGTTGAGTTGCCCCGCCCTTCATCACCTGTGTCCTCATGGTCACTTCTGCATCGTTGCCTGGTTGGCAACGCCAAAGCGGATGACGTTGATCGTCTCACCGCGTCTCTGGTGGTTGTCTTCGGCCCTGACGTCGGTCCCATTGTTGTCGGCGATGCTGCGCAGCGCCAGCGACAGGACGCCACTCTGGCGCGCGCGCGCCAGCGTCTCGGTCTGGTCAGGCTTCAGCTCCAGCGTCACCGTCTTGCCGATCAGTGCGTTGGTGCCGTCCTTCTCCTTCGGCGCCTGGTCGATCGCGAGGACGCGGATATTGGTCAGGATGACCTCGGAATTGACGATGTCGGCGCCGTTGCGGTCGGGATTCTTGTCCCGCTTCGACAGCAGGACGTCGACCCGGTCGTTGGGCAGGATGAAGCCGCCGGCCCCGGTCTCGGGAGAGATTTCAGTCGACACCGCCCGCATGCCGGTCGGCAGGATCGCGGCCATGAAGCCGCTTCCGTCGGCCTTGACGAGCTTCTGCTCGCGGATCGGCTCACCCTGGATGAACGGGGCGCGCGCGATCGAGCCGGTGACGTCCTTGATGGCGTCGGCGTGGTTGTCCTTGCGCATGAAGCTGGCGCTGGCGGTCGCCGCCGGCCAGGTCTGCCACTGCAGATCTTCGGCCTTCACCGCCTGGCCGAGGCCAATGTCGGAGCGCGCGACCAGGATGTCGACCGTCGGCAGCTGCGCAACTGGCGGAGGAGCCGCCGGCTTGTCGTCGCTTCCGCTCGCCAAATAAAGCGCCGCAAGGCCGGCGCAGCCTGCAATTGCCAGGACCAGAATGCGGGCCTTATCCATTACGCTTCACTTTCCACATGACGCCGCGACGCTGCCGCCGCCGTGATGGGAGTTGACCAGCTATTCGTCAAAGCATGGTTAATGAGGCGTATCTAAATCGCCTTAACGGGCGGTTACCGCTGCTTTCTCAGCGCATGGCGAAGTGCGCGAGATCAATCGTCTTGATCCAGTCCGTCTCGGGATAGATCAGGAGGGCGCCGAGGGCGAGTGCGATGCCGTAGGGAATGCCGGTCTGCTTGTCGTGCAGGCGGCTGAGCCAGGCCTGGGACGCGAGCGGGTAGGGCAGCGGCCATTGCCGCAGCTGCAGCAAGAGCACGGTCAGCGCACCGCCGAACAGCGAGGCAAACACCAGATAGGGCAGCAGATGCTCGAACCCGAACCAAAGGCTGGCCGCGGCCGCGACCTTGGCGTCTCCGCCGCCGACCCAGCCCATCGCGAACATGCCGAACGCCACCACGAGAACCAGCGCGCCTGCGCCGGCATGGGTGAGGATCTCGTGGACGCCCATCCCGGTCAGCGGCGCCAGGACAAAGAAGCCAGCCACCAGCGCCAGCGAAATCCGGTTCGGGATCGTCATGGTCAGGAGATCGCTCGCCGCCGCAAAGGCCATCAGGGCCGGAAACAGCATCAAGCGTGCGATGTCGAGGATCATGAATTCATGCCGTCAAGCTGGAGCTGCGGTCGAGACCCGACGCTAGCGGCCAATGGTGAACAATCGGAAAAGGATTGCCGGCACCTTCTACGCAGGCAGCCGATCGGCCCCCGACAAATAGCAAAGGTCCCGGGATTGCCGGGACCTTTGATGCGAATTCGTCGAAGCCGGCTTACTTCAGCGAGCCCGAGATCGAGTTGAAGGTACCCGAGAGCTTCGTGCCGACGCCGTTGACTGCAGCGATGATCGCGATGGCGATACCGGTGGCGATCAGGCCGTACTCGATGGCGGTCGCGCCCGATTCGTCCTTCACGAAGCGCGAAACGAGGTTCTTCATAAAATCACTCCTGTGTACACGTGGCTGGTCGAACTAGATTTGGTCTCGCCGGCGTTCTCAGCACCGTGACCATTGCGGCACCCTAGTGTTGGACGATTTCGGTGCAGTTAATTTGATCGCATAAACTCTGCGGGAACCCGCTGTTGTTGCGCACAGTAAATTTGGCATTAAGCGGTCCGCTCAAATTGCAGATTGTTGCTGCGACCCGGCGCCCGGCGCCGATTCACGGCTCCTTAAGCGCACATCTATACCCATGGGGCTTCCGTAGTATGAGGCTGCCATGTCCACCCTTCCGATCGAAGTCATCGAGATGCTCGGCCAGACGATGATGAGGGTGGTGCCGATCACGATCGGCCTCGCGCTGTTCTTCACGGTGCTGACCCGCTTCTGGGCCTGCAATCCCGGCAAGCCGTGGTGGCAGAAGCGCGAGCTGGTCACGGACATCTGCTACTGGTTCTTCGTGCCGGTATTCGCCCGCGTGCTGCGCATCGGGCTGCTTGTGGTGGGCGCGGCCGCGGTGTTCGACGTGCACGGTGCCGACGAGCTGATCTCGTTCTACGAAAACGGACACGGCCCGCTGGCGCAGCTGCCGCTCTGGCTGCAATCGATCATCTTCCTGGTCGCTTCCGACTTCATGCTGTACTGGCTGCACCGGATGTTTCACGGCGGCGGCTTCTGGAAGTACCACGCCATTCATCATTCCTCCGAGGATCTCGAATGGATCTCGGCGGCGCGTTTCCATCCCGTCAATCTGCTGATCGGCACGATCTCGGTCGACGTGATCCTGTTGATGGCCGGCATCTCGCCGAACATCATGCTGTGGGTCGGTCCCTTCACCACATTCCACTCCGCCTTCGTGCACGCCAACCTGAACTGGACGCTCGGTCCGTTCAAATATGTGATCGCCACGCCGGTGTTTCATCGCTGGCATCACACCGCGCTCGAGGAGGGTGGCGACACCAATTTTGCGGGCACGTTTCCGCTCTGGGACATTCTGTTCGGGACATTCCGCATGCCCGAAGGCAAGCTTCCGGATGATTACGGCGTCGACGCGCGAGCAGGGCGTGCCGGCCGAAATCGGCGGACAGCTGGCCTATCCGTTCCGTCATTGAACCGCGCGCGCATGAGTGCTGAGACCGCAACCATCCCACAGGCGCGGGCCTCGGTGTTCGCCGAAGTCCCGGCCTGGTTCTGGATGGCGTGCGGCGTCTATGCGCTGCTGCTGATCGTCGGCGACAGGCTGCTCGCCGATTCCGACACCTACTGGCAGATTGCCGTCGGCCGCTGGATCCTCGACCACCGCGCATTGCCGTCGGTCGATATCTATTCCTTCACCAAGGCGGGTGAGCCTTGGGTGTCGTCGTCCTGGCTGGCGCAGGTCCTGTTCGCGAAGGCCTACGACCTTGCCGGGTGGACCGGGCCCGCGGCGCTGGCCGCGGCTTGCGGCGCCGCCACCTTCGCACTGCTCACCGCCATCCTCGGCCGCGCGCTGCCGGCGATCCATGCGAGCTTGATCGCGCTGGCTGCGCTGGTGCTGACATGCGGGCATCTGCTGGCCCGTCCGCATGTGCTCGCGTTGCCGATCATGATGGTCTGGGCGAACGGCCTGATGGTCGCCAGCGAGCGCCGCGAGGCCCCCTCGTTCTGGCTGCTGCCGCTGATCGCGCTCTGGGCCAATCTGCATGGCGGCTTTCTGTTCGGCCTGGTGCTGGCCGGCGCCTTCGCGCTCGATGCGCTGTGGAACGCCGCGCCAGCGCAAAGATTGCCGCTGGCGCTGCGCTGGGTCGCGTTCGGGCTCGGCGCGCTGGCCGCGTGCTGCGTGACGCCCTATGGCTGGGGAACGATCCTCGCCTCGCTGAGGATTCTCAGCCTCGGTGAACTGCTGCATCTCATCGCGGAATGGATGCCGGCGAGTTTCAGCCACCTCGATGCGTTCGAGCTGACCATTCTCGGCCTGATCGGTGGGGCGCTCTATTGCGGGGTGAAGCTGCCGCTGCCGCGGATCGCCCTGGCGCTGGGCCTGCTGCACATGGCGCTATCCCATGTCAGGAATCTCGAGCTCTTCGCCCTGCTGTTGCCGCTAGCCGCGCTGACGCCGGTGGCAACCCAGTTCGGCCTGCATGCCGCAAGCGTGGTCCGGCTGAAGGCCATGCCGGCCGCGATGCTCATCGCCGCGCTCTGCGCCTCGACCTGGTTCATTGCGGTGCGTCGGGACATGTCGCCGCCGACGATCCATTCGCCCGCTGCCGCCGTCGACGCGCTGAAGGCGCACAACGTGCAGCGCGTGCTCAATGATCTGCAGTTCGGCGGCTATCTGATCTGGCGCCAGGTGCCGGTGTTCGTCGACGGCCGTGCCGAGCTCTACGGCGAGAAATTCGAGATCGCCTATTACCGTGCGCTCCAGCTCAAGGACGTCGACGGCTTCCTCGATCTGCTCAAGACCTACAGAATCGATGCGGTGATGCTCGATCCGGCAACGCCCGCCTCCAAGTTTCTCGATCACATCGATGGATGGCAGCGCCTCTACGCCGACGATCGCGTGGTGGTGCATGTGCGTGCCGCCGGCTAGGCGGCGGTCCCCCCCGGGGGCGTTTTCCGCGGGATCACCGGGCCGTTGGCCGATCCGTTCCGGAAGTTGTGACATCGGCGCAATTCAGCGGTCGATTTTTGCTCTTCTTAAATGAATTGCCGTCAGATTTGCCTGCGTCGGGCGCCGGTCCGCTGCGTATCGCTTTTGCCGGCTTGTTAACGTCCCGGGGTAAGGTATGTCGTTTCAGTCCCAGCGTATTCGCGCCGTCGCGCGCATTGGATTCATCTCGCTGGCCGCAGCCGTTCTGTGGCCCGCATTCGCAACGGCGGCGCCGGATCCGGACCGGATCGCGGTCAATGTCGATCAGGCCAAGCTCGTCAAGCTGCCCGGCGGCATCTCCACCATCGTGGTCGGCAACCCGCTGATCGCCGACGTCACCCTGCAGAATGGCGGCGTTGTCGTCGTGACCGGCAAGGGCTACGGCGCGACCAACTTCATCGCACTCGACCGCACCGGCCAGGTGCTGGTGGATCGTCAGATCCAGGTCGAAGGTCCGACCGACCAGTTGGTCACGGTCTATCGCGGCGTCGATCGCGAGACCTACAGCTGCATGCCGGTCTGCCAGCGCCGCATCACCCTCGGCGACGGCGAGACCTACTTCAAGTCGACCATGGACCAGGCCGGCTCGCTCAACAGCCAGGCCTCCGGCTCGGGCGCGGCCGCGAAGCCGCAGAACTAGCGCGTGTCCGCGCCAGCGCTTCACGCGCCGGGGCAGCCGCCTGCCGCAGGCGGTCCATCCGACATGGTTAAGAAAAGCCTGACGGATCGGGTCGCTCTGTCTCGATCCGGCGAAATACTTCGACAATGAGTCCTGGGGTAGTTGTTGCCGCCATGTTGATCCGGGGTCGTTGATGCCGCTGCCCGCTCATTCTTTCGCGCGCCTCCTCCATCGCTTTCGCCGAAACCGCCGTGGCGCGACCGCGGTCGAATTCGCGATGATCGCGCCGCTGTTTTTCGGACTGCTGTTTGCGATCATCGAAGTGGCGATGATCTTCTTCGCGAGCCAGTTGCTGGAGACGGTGACGCAGGATTCCGCGCGCATGATCATGACCGGTCAGGCGCAGGGCGCAAGCTACACCCAGCAGCAGTTCAAGAACTATGTCTGTGGCCAGGTCAGCGCGCTGTTCGATTGCGTCAATGGCATATCGGTCGACGTGCGCAGCTATCCCGCTGCGACGGGCTTCAGCAGCGTCAACATCGCGCCTCCGATCGATTCCAACAACGCATTCATTCCGACCATGAAATGGTGCCCCGGCAAGGACGGCGACGTCGTGGTGGTCCGGCTATTCTATCAGTGGCCGCTGTTCGTCACCAAGCTTGGCTTCAATGTCGCCAACCTCGCCAACGGCAAGCGGCTGCTGACCGCGACCGCGACATTCAAGAACGAGCCATCCGGGACCGCCGGGGCGACATGCTCATGAGCAACGTCATGAAAACTCAGGCAGCGGCCTTGCTGCGCTCCGTCGCGACCCTCTGCAATGACCGCCGGGGTCTTGCCGCCGTCGAGTTCGCTTTCGTCCTGCCGCTGATGCTGGTGCTGTTCTTCGGTACTGTCGAGTTTTCATCCGGTGTCGCGGTCGACCGCAAGGTCACGCTTATGGCGCGCGCCGCGTCGGACCTGACCTCGCAGTCGACGCAGGTGGTGGATGCCGACCTGCAGAACTTCTTCAGTGCCAGCGTCGGTATCATGACTCCGTACGATCCGACGCCGACCAAGGTCACCTTGTCGGAAATCTACGTCGATGCCTCGAAGGTCGCGCGGATCCAGTGGAGCAAGGCGGGCGTGATGGCCACGGGCGCCACGCAGGCCACATTGACGGCCTCGAGCCGCAGTCAGGGTGATGTCGTGACCAGCGTCGTTCCGGCGGCGCTGCTGGTTGCGGGCACCTATCTGATCTTCAGCGAAGTCAGCTACAAATACGTTCCGACGGTCGGCTATGTGATGGCCAAGAGCGGCATCAATCTCACCGATGTCGCCTTCACAAGGCCGCGGCAGTCGGTTTGCGTGTTCTACGCGCCGACGTCTGCCACGATGCCGACGACCTGCTCGACCTATTAGAGCTTCCGAACGACGCGGAACGCCGATTGGCAATCCAGACAAAAAGGGCCGCACCCGAAGGTGCGGCCCTTGATGCTTTAGCGACAATTTCCTGGAGCTTCGCGCTCCCGGGAAATCGGCTTATCCGGCGGCGCGCAGATTGTCGGCCGAGGATTTGCCGGAACGGCGGTCAGCCACGATCTCGTAGGAGATCTTCTGGCCTTCACGCAGAGTGCCAAGGCCGGCGCGCTCGACTGCACTGATGTGCACGAACACGTCGTTCCCGCCTTCATCCGGCTGGATGAAGCCGTAGCCCTTGGTCGCGTTAAACCACTTCACGGTTCCCATGCTCACGTGGGTAGTCCCTTCTCAGATATACAAGTTCAAGACCCGCTGATCGGCGGGGTGGTGAGATCGAATTTTTGGAAAGGGTCGTCAGCGTCTGAACCGGCTGTACCGGTATTGGCTAATGTCGTCCGGCCGAAAATCGATGGGTAGGATATTATTCGATAGAAGGCTTCAAAACAATCCTGAAAACAATCCTGACGTGCGCGATTTTTTGGCCGGCGCAGCCGCCGGCCAATTGTGCGCAGGACATCAGGACGTCATGCCCGCAGCGGTTGCAATACCCCGCTTATCGGCGGCGGAACTGGCCGCCGCGCTGGGCTCCGCCCCGCGGCGGGCCACCGGGCGCGCCGCTCGGACGTTCGTCCTTATGCCGGAAGATCAGGCGCCCCTTTTCCAGATCGTAGGGCGACATTTCGATCGTAACACGGTCGCCGGCCAGCGTCTTGATGCGGTTTTTCTTCATCTTGCCGGCGGTGTAGGCGACGATCTCGTGCCCGGCATCGAGTTGCACCCGGTAACGAGCGTCGGGGAGGATTTCGGTCACCAGTCCTTCGAACTGGATCAGCTCTTCCTTAGCCATATGTTTCTCCAGATCGAGCGACGGCTAGTGCTTCGGTCGGTTGTTGCGGTTGGATTGCGGATTCGGCCGGCTCTCGCGATGCAAGAAGGCGACGCCCTGAATGCCTTCGCTGTTGCCGGCCTGCGACGGACGCGGCGACTCGCCCCGGCTCGTCTGCGGCGCGCCATTATTACCACCTCGACGGCGGCGGCGGCGAGGGCCTTTTGCGCCCGGAGCGGCCTCATTCCCACGGACATTATGTGCACGGGGCGCGGAGCGGCCGCCCCGGTGCGGGTGGGTGGCCTGCGCCGGCGCGGCGGCCTCGCGGCCGCCCTGTGTGCGGCGGTCTTCCCGCGGCACGGTAATCCGGATCAGCCGCTCGATATCGCGCAAATAGCCCATCTCCTCGGCACCGGCGATCAGCGAGATCGCGACGCCGTCGGCGCCGGCGCGCGCCGTGCGGCCGATGCGGTGGACGTAGGTCTCCGGGATGTTGGGCAGGTCGAAATTCACCACGTGGCTGACGCCGTCGACGTCGATGCCGCGGGCAGCGATATCGGTCGCCACCAGCGTGCGGATCTCACCGGAACGGAACGCCGCCAGCGTGCGCTCGCGGTGGTTCTGCGACTTGTTGCCGTGGATCGCATTGGCCTCGATGCCGGCCTTGGCAAGGCTTTTCACCACCTTGTCGGCGCCGTGCTTGGTGCGGGTGAAGACCAGGGCGCGGTTGACCGGTTCCTGCTTCAGCAACTGGGCGAGGACCGTCGGCTTGGCCGCGAAATCGACCTGGATCGCGCGCTGGGCGATGCGATCCACCGTCGAGGCCACCGGCGTCACCGCCACGCGGGCCGGGTCGCGCAGCATCGCCTCGGCGAGCTCGGCGATGTCCTTGGGCATGGTGGCCGAGAAGAACAGCGTCTGGCGCCGGATCGGCAGCTTGGCGACGATTTTCCGGATGTCGTTGATGAAGCCCATGTCGAGCATGCGGTCGGCTTCATCGAGCACCAGGAACTCGACCTGGTTGAGCTTCAGACCGTTGCTCTGCACGAGATCGAGCAGGCGGCCGGGGGTGGCGACCATCACCTCGACGCCCTGCATCACGGCACGGACCTGGCGGCCCATCGGCACGCCGCCGATGGCGAGCGCCGAGGACAGCCGGATGTGGCGGCCATAGGTGTTGAAACTGTCGAGGATCTGCCCGGACAGCTCGCGGGTCGGCGAGAGTACCAGCACGCGGCAGCTCTTGGGCTGCGGGCGCACGCGGTTCTCGAGCAGCCGGTGCAGGATCGGCAGCGCGAAGGAGGCGGTCTTGCCGGTACCGGTCTGGGCGATGCCGACGACGTCGCGGCCGGCAAGGGCTAGCGGGATGGTCTGGGCCTGGATGGGGGTCGGCGTGAGATAATTCTCTTCTCGGAGCGCGCGGGCGATGGGATCGGCGAGGCCGAAATCCTGAAAGGAGGTCAAAAGGTGGTTCTTTCCATAAAAGCCATCGTCGTTCCGGCCCATATCGGCCGGAAGCGTTTGAAGGCATTCGGGGACACCCGCGTGTCTGGGGCGTCAAGCTGGGTTAGCTGGAAGGCGAGCCAGAAGCCGCTTGGGGCAGCTTGAACACGCAGCTCGCGAAGGCACCGCGACTCTCGCGGGCATGGCGAGGATATGGACCAGGAACTGGGCGGTTTCAAGATGAGATCGCCGTCTTTGGTGCCCGGAGTTCGCTGAACCATCGCGCAAACTGTCACAAATCGATGCCGGAAATTTAGCCAAGACGGCAATTTTGCCTAAAAGATAGACTGATTGCTCTTTCGGCAGTCAAGTTGCCGGCTCAATGATTGGGCAGTCGGCTTCCGTATTTGCCCGGAACCGATGAAATTATCCAGCCGGTTCATCGGCTTACCGGGGCTGCGTACCGTGGCACAGTTCTTGCGATTCCCTTAACCGCAGGCGGCCAAGCGGCCGTTTCGCAAGCGTTCACGCCTGCGTCAGGGAGACGACATTTCATGCTTACTCAGCTTACTCACGGAATAGCGACGATGACCCGTCGCCGCGCGCTCGCGGCGACGGCCGGCCTGGTTTTGGGTCTGGCTGCGTCCTCGTCCCTCGCGCCCGCGCAAGCGGCCGACGACACCATCAAGGTTGGCATCCTTCACTCGCTGTCGGGCACCATGGCCATCAGCGAAACCACGCTGAAGGACACGATCCTTTTCCTGATCGACGAGCAGAACAAGAAGGGCGGCGTGCTCGGCAAGAAGCTCGAGCCCGTCGTGGTCGACCCCGCCTCGAACTGGCCGCTGTTCGCCGAAAAGGCCCGCGAGCTGATCACCAAGGACAAGGTCGCGGTCGTGTTCGGCTGCTGGACCTCGGTGTCGCGCAAATCCGTGCTCCCGGTGTTCAAGGAGCTGAACAACATCCTGTTCTATCCGGTGCAGTATGAGGGCGAGGAGTCCGAGCGCAACGTGTTCTACACCGGCGCGGCGCCGAACCAGCAGGCGATCCCGGCGGTCGACTATCTGATGAAGGAAGAAAAGGTGAAGCGCTGGGTGCTGGCCGGCACCGACTACGTCTATCCGCGCACCACCAACAAGATCCTGGAAGCCTATCTGAAGTCGAAGGGCGTCGCCCAGGACGACATCATGATCAACTACACGCCGTTCGGTCACTCCGACTGGCAGACGATCGTGGCCGACATCAAGAAGTTCGGCTCGGCCGGCAAGAAGACCGCGGTGGTCTCCACCATCAACGGCGACGCCAACGTTCCGTTCTACAAGGAGCTCGGCAACCAGGGCATCAAGGCGACCGATATCCCGGTGGTCGCGTTCTCGGTCGGCGAGGAAGAGCTCGCCGGCATCGACACCAAGCCGCTGCTCGGCCATCTCGCCGCCTGGAACTACTTCGAGTCGATCAAGACCCCGGCGAACGAGAAGTTCATCAAGGAGTGGCAGGCCTACACCAAGAATCCGAAGCGCGTGACCAACGATCCGATGGAAGCGCACTACATCGGCTTCAACATGTGGGTGAAGGCGGTCGAGAAGGTGAAGTCGACCGATCCGGACAAGGTGATCGATGCGCTTCCCGGCATCGAGGCGCCGAACCTGACCGGCGGCGTGTCGCAGATGCTGCCGAACCACCACATCACCAAGCCGGTGTTCATCGGCGAGATCAAGGGCAACGGCCAGTTCGACGTGGTCTGGAAGACCCCGGGCCTGGTGGCCGGCGACGCCTGGTCGAAGGAGCTCGAGGGTTCCAAGGACCTGATCGGCGATTGGGTCGGCAAGAAGTGCGGCAACTTCAACACCAAGACCAACAAGTGCGGCGGCCAGGGCTCCTGACAACAAGGCTCCTGAGCTCCTGACCTGAACAACGACACAACACAACCATCCAAGAACCTGGAGAAGGCGGCACAGCTCGCCGCCTTCTCCTCACACTCCTGCCGGGGTACTGACGTGTTCGCCAATTGTATTGATCGTTTTCGTGCGCTGTTTCTCTCGATCCTGCTGCTGAGCTGCCTGACAGTGCCGGCGCTGGCCGGTCCGTTCGAGGATTCGGTCGCCAAATTCGCCAATGACGAGTTCTCCGACACCGAGGCGGCGATCGGCGAGGTCGCCGCATCGGGCAATGCGCTGGCCTCGCCCATCATCAGCGCGCTGCAGGACGGCCGGCTCTCGGCCGATCCCGACAGCAAGAAGGTCTTCATCACGCGGACCGACGGCAAGATTGTCGACGCCACCACGGGGACTGCCGTCGACAAGCTGCCCGACAACGCCGCCGCCGTCCGCCTCAACAACCGCCTGCGCCGCACCGTGGAGGCCGCGCTCGGCGGCCTGACGCTGCTGTCGCCGGACCCGGCCAAGCGGCTCGCCGCCGCGCAGTCGGTGTTCAAGAGCCACGAGGAGAATGTGCTGCCGACGGTGGAGAGCGCGCTCGCCAAGGAGAGCGTCAAGTCGGTCAAGCAGGCCTTCGCCGAGGCGCGCGCCGCCATCATCCTGTTCAAGTCGGACGCATCCGACAGCGACAAGCTCGACGCCGTCGCTGTGGTCAAGGCGCGCGGCGATCAGGAGGCGCTGGCGCTGCTTACCGCCCTCGGCGCCGACCAGCCGCCGCTGGTCGCCAACGCGGCCGCAAGCGCGGTGTCCTCGATCCAGAGCAATCTGGCGATGTGGTCGATGGTGCAGAATGCGTGGTACGGCGTGTCACTCGGCTCGGTGCTGCTGCTCGCCGCGATCGGGCTTGCCATCACCTTCGGCGTGATGGGCGTCATCAACATGGCGCATGGCGAGATGGTGATGCTCGGGGCCTACACCACCTTCGTGGTGCAGGAGGTGATCCGCAGCCGCTATCCTGCGCTGTTCGACTACTCGCTGCTGATCGCGGTGCCGCTCGCCTTCCTGGTCGCCGGCCTGATCGGTGTGCTGATCGAGCGCACCATCATCCGCTTCCTCTACGGCCGTCCGCTGGAGACGCTGCTCGCGACCTGGGGCCTGTCCCTGGTGTTGCAGCAGGCGGTGCGCACCGCGTTCGGTCCGACCAACCGCGAGGTCGGCAACCCCTCCTGGATGAGCGGTGCCTTCGAGCTCGGCCAGATCACCATCACCTATAACCGGCTGTGGATCCTCTGCTTCACGCTCGCGGTGTTTGCCATCCTGCTGGCGATGCTGCGCTACACCGCACTCGGCCTCGAGATGCGCGCAGTGACGCAGAACCGCCGCATGGCGGCCTCGATGGGGATCGCCACCTCGCGCGTCGACGCGCTGACCTTCGGCCTCGGCTCGGGCATCGCCGGCATTGCCGGCGTGGCGCTGTCGCAGATCGACAATGTCAGCCCGAATCTCGGCCAGAGCTACATCATCGACAGCTTCATGGTCGTGGTGTTCGGCGGCGTCGGCAATCTCTGGGGCACGCTGGTCGGCGCCTTCACGCTCGGCATCGCCAACAAGTTCCTCGAGCCTGTCGCGGGCGCGGTGCTCGGTAAGATCGCGATCCTGGTGCTCATCATCCTGTTCATCCAGAAGCGGCCGCGCGGCCTGTTCGCGCTCAAGGGGCGGGCGGTAGAAGCATGACGCCGCACATCCTCACCCGTTCGCTCGATCGCGCGGCGACCGCGTTCGTCCTGATCGTCGCCGCGATCGGCGTGCTGATCCCGCTGTCGAACCTGCTGCTGCCGCAGGGTTCGATGTTCCAGGTGCCGACCTATCTGGTGGCGCTGTGGGGCAAATATGTCTGCTACGCCATCCTCGCGCTCTCGATCGATCTGATCTGGGGCTATTGCGGCATCCTCTCGCTCGGCCACGGGGCGTTCTTCGCGCTCGGCGGCTACGCGATGGGCATGTACCTGATGCGCCAGATCGGCAGCCGTGGCGTCTACGGCAACCCGATCCTGCCCGACTTCATGGTGTTCCTGAATTGGAGCAAGCTGCCCTGGTACTGGTACGGCTTCGACAAGTTCTGGTTCGCGGCGCTGATGGTGCTGCTGGTGCCGGGTCTGCTCGCCTTCTGCTTCGGCTGGCTTGCCTTCCGCTCGCGCGTCACCGGCGTGTATCTGTCGATCATCACGCAGGCGATGACCTATGCGCTACTGCTGGCGTTCTTCCGCAACGATTTCGGCTTCGGCGGCAACAACGGGCTGACCGATTTCAAGGACATCCTCGGCTTCAACGTGCAGGCCGAAGGCACCCGCGCGGCGCTGTTCCTGCTGAGCTGCCTGGCGCTGATCATCGCGTTCCTGATCTGCCGCGCGATCGTCACCTCGAAGCTCGGCAAGGTCCTGATCGCGGTGCGTGACGCCGAAAGCCGGACCCGGTTCCTCGGTTATCGCGTCGAATCCTACAAGCTGTTCGTGTTCACGCTGTCGGCCTGCATGGCAGGCGTCGCCGGTGCGCTGTACGTGCCGCAGGTCGGCATCATCAATCCGAGCGAGTTCGCGCCCGCCAACTCGATCGAGGCGGTGATCTGGGTCGCGGTCGGCGGCCGCGGCACGCTAGTCGGCGCGGCGCTCGGCGCCGTCGTCGTCAACTATGCCAAGACGTTCTTCACCTCGGGGCCGCTCGCACCGTACTGGCTGTTCATGCTGGGCGCGCTGTTCATCCTGGTCACGTTGCTGCTGCCCAAGGGCATCGTCGGCACCTTCAACAGCTGGTGGGAGAAGGCACGGCACAGCTCTCCCGACGCCGACAGCGCCGCGCGCGAAGACGGCATCGGCGCACCGAACGCGGCGGAGTAGGCAGATGAACGTCATGGATACCCGCGCCACCTCGGCCATGCTCTACCTCGACGGCGTGCACGTCTCGTTCGACGGCTTCCATGCCATCAACAATCTGTCGCTGGCGCTCGAGCCCGGCGAGATGCGTGCCATCATCGGCCCGAACGGCGCCGGGAAGACCACGATGATGGACATCATCACCGGCAAGACCAAGCCGGACGAGGGCACCGTGCTGTTCGACGGCACCGTCGACCTGACCCGGCTCGACGAGACCCGTATCGCCGAGCTCGGCATCGGCCGCAAATTCCAGAAGCCGACGGTGTTCGAGAGCCAGACCGTGCAGGACAATCTGCTGCTCGCGCTCAATGTCGATCATTCCGTGCGCGGCACGCTGTTCTGGCGCGGCAGCAAGGCCGAGTCCGAGCGCATCGACAAGGTGCTCGAGACCATCCGCCTGACCGATGCGCGCAACCGCCTCGCCGGCAGCCTGTCGCACGGCCAGAAGCAGTGGCTCGAAATCGGCATGTTGCTGGCGCAGGACCCCAAGGTGCTGCTGGTCGACGAGCCGGTCGCCGGCATGACCGATGTCGAGACCCATCTGACCGCGGAGCTCCTGAAGGAGATCAACAGGAATCACACCATCATGGTGGTCGAGCACGACATGACCTTCGTGCGCGAGCTCGGCGTCAAGGTGACGTGCCTGCATGAGGGCTCGGTGCTCGCCGAAGGTTCGATCGACCAGGTGTCGTCGAACGAGCGGGTGGTCGAAGTGTATCTGGGGCGCTAGCGCGATGCTGAAGATCGACAACATCAATCTCTATTACGGTGCGGCGCAGGCGCTGCGCGGCGTGTCGCTGACCGCCGAGCCCGGCAAGGTCACCTGCGTGCTCGGCCGCAACGGCGTCGGCAAGACCTCGCTGCTCCGCGCCATGGTCGGCCAATATCCGATCGCGTCGGGCACTATCAATTTCGACGGCAAGGACATCACCGCGCTAAAGCCCTATGAGCGGGCGCGTCGCGGCATCGGCTTCGTGCCGCAGGGCCGCGAGATCTTTCCGTTGCTGACGGTGGAAGAGAACCTCAAGACCGGCTTCGGTCCGCTCAAGCGCGAAGACCGCAACATTCCCGACGACGTGTTCTCGCTGTTTCCGGTGCTGGAGACCATGCTGGGCCGCCGCGGCGGCGATCTTTCCGGTGGCCAGCAGCAGCAGCTCGCGATCGGCCGCGCGTTGGTGATGCGGCCAAAGCTCCTGCTGCTCGACGAGCCGACCGAGGGCATCCAGCCCTCGATCATCAAGGATATCGGCCGCGCCATCTCCTATCTGCGAAACCTCGGCAACATCGCCATCGTGCTGGTCGAACAGTATCTCGACTTTGCCTGCGAACTCGGCGACAGTTTTGCCGTGATGGACCGGGGTGCGGTGAAATATGCCTGCGACCGCGCAAGCCTCGATCCCGCCGAGATCAGCCGCCAGATGGCGCTGTGAACAGGATGTGACGCCGCCTGTTGTGGCGCGCGAAGGGAGCGTCGGGGGAATGCGGACCGGGATCGCAGGCGCGGCAGCGGCAACGTTTGCGGCAAACCGCGCCCAGGGTGCGGTCCGGTTCGGCGTGCATCTCAAGGATGGCGCCACCCGCCGCGGCGACCTGCATGAGTCCGGCTCGCTGCGGGTTCGTTTTCCATCGCCGGAGGACGAAGGCCTGTCGGCCATGTTCGTCAACACCGCCGGCGGGATTGCCGGCGGCGATCGTTTTGACATCGCGATCTCAGCCGGCGAGGGCGCTCGCCTGACGCTGACCACGGCAGCTGCGGAGAAGGTTTACCGCGCGCCGGCAGCGGCGGCCCGGCTCGACATCGCGTTGAAGGTTGCCCATGGTGCGCATCTCTCCTGGCTGCCACAGGAGACCATCCTGTTCGACCGCGCCCGTATCCACCGCACGTTTGACATTGATCTCGCGGAAGGCGCCTCGCTCCTGCTCTGCGAGATCGTGGTGTTCGGCCGCGCCGCGATGGGCGAGACCATGCGCCATGGCGAATTCGTCGATCGCTGGCGGATGCGCCGTGGCGGCAGGCTGGTGTTTGCCGAGACCGTCAGGCTCGATGGCGAGATCGGCGAGAAGCTCGCACGGCCCGCGATCGCGGGCGGCGGCGCTGCGATCGGCACGGCGCTGATCGCGCCTGGCGACGAGGCGCTGGTCGAACGCATCCGCGAGGCGTCGGAGGGCTTCGGCGGTGAGGTCGGCATGTCCGCCTGGAATGGCTTTGCAATGGCACGCTTCTGTGCCCAAGATGCGGCCCGGTTGCGCGCCGACATGATGACGGTGCTCGGCCGCGCCTCCGCCGTGCCGCTGCCGCGGCTGTGGCTCAACTAGACCTCTCAAAGAACGATCAGAGTGCTCGCATGAATTTGTCTCCCCGCGAAAAGGACAAGCTCCTGGTATCGATGGCGGCCATGGTGGCGCGGCGCCGGCTCGAGCGCGGCGTCAAGCTGAACCATCCTGAAGCCGTCGCGTTGATCACCGACTTCATCGTCGAGGGCGCGCGCGACGGCCGCACCGTCGCAGAGCTGATGCAGGCCGGCGCCAAGGTCCTGACCCGCGCGCAGGTGATGGATGGCATCCCGGAGATGATCCACGACATCCAGGTCGAGGCGACATTCCCCGACGGCACCAAGCTCGTCACCGTGCACGAGCCGATCCGCTAGCCATGAGCGTCATTCCGGGGCGGCCGGAACGGCCGAGCCCGGAATCCAGAGATTGTTGATCGAGATTCCGGGTCCGATGCTGCGCATTGCCCCGGAATGACAGGAGAGACGAATGATCCCCGGCGAACTCTTCATCAAGGACGGCGAGATCGAGCTCAATGCCGGCCGCAAGACCGTGACGCTCTCGGTCGCGAACACCGGCGACCGTCCGATCCAGGTCGGCTCGCACTACCACTTCTTCGAAACCAACCCCGCGCTGAAATTCGACCGCAAGAAGGCTCGCGGCATGCGCCTCGACATCGCCGCCGGCACCGCCGTCCGCTTCGAACCGGGCCAGACCCGCGACGTCCAGCTCGTCGCACTCGCCGGCAAGCGCGTGATCTACGGCTTTCGCGCCGAGGTGAAGGGGAAGTTGTAGCGCCATGCTTCCCGCTGTCCGCATGGTCTCCGAAGCTGCCGAGCTTGCCGCGCACCGTCATAATGGGATGGCGCGCAAGGGGCGGGGGAGTGAGCCTTACATCAACCATCTCGCCGAGGTCGCGAACCTGCTCGCGCAGGTGACCGATGGCGCCGATGCCGAACTGGTGGTAGCAGGCTGGCTTCACGACACCCTCGAGGACACCGAGACCACGCGCGAGGAGCTCGCGCAGAAGTTCACCGCGCGCGTTGCCTCGCTGGTGGTCGAGTGCACCGATGACATGAGCCTGCCAAAGCCTGCCCGCCGGCAAAAGCAGATCGAGGATGCACCGCACAAATCTCCCGGTGCAAAGCTGATCAAGATCGCCGACAAGATCAGCAATATCGGCGCGCGGATCGTGCCGCACCCAAGCAAGGACGAGCGCGACGATCTCGCCGACTATGCGACCTGGGCCGACAAGGTCGTTGCTGGTTGCCGGGGCATCAATCCGCGGCTCGACCGCATTTTCGACGACACGATTGCGCGCGCCAAGGCCGCGCTGGCTGAAACTGGGGGCTGACATGTCCGTGAAGATCAAGCGTTCCGTCTATGCCGACATGTTCGGCCCGACCACTGGCGACAGGGTTCGGCTCGCCGACACCGATCTGATCATCGAGGTCGAGAAGGATCTCACCACCTATGGCGAGGAGGTGAAGTTTGGCGGCGGCAAGGTGATCCGCGACGGCATGGGGCAGTCGCAGGTGACCAACGCGCAAGGCGCCGCCGATACTGTCATCACCAACGCACTGATCGTCGATCACTGGGGCATCGTCAAGGCCGACGTCGCGATCAAGGAGGGCATGATCGCCGCGATCGGCAAGGCCGGCAATCCGGACATCCAGCCCAATGTCACCATCGTCATCGGTCCCGGTACCGACGTGATCGCCGGCGAGGGCAAGATCCTCACCGCCGGCGGCTTCGATAGCCACATCCATTTCATCTGCCCGCAGCAGATCGAGCACGCGCTGATGTCTGGCGTCACCTCGATGCTCGGCGGCGGCACCGGCCCCTCGCACGGCACCTTCGCCACCACCTGCACGCCCGGCCCGTGGCATATGGGGCGGATGATCCAGGCGTTCGACGCCTTCCCGGTCAACCTCGGAATTTCCGGCAAGGGCAACGCGTCGCGTCCGGCGGCGCTGGTCGAGATGATCAAGGGGGGCGCCTGCGCGCTGAAGCTGCACGAGGACTGGGGCACCACGCCGTCGGCGATCGACACTTGCCTTTCCGTGGCCGACGATTACGACGTCCAGGTGATGCTGCATTCGGACACGCTGAACGAGTCCGGCTTCGTCGAGGACACGGTGAAGGCTTTCAAGGGCCGCACCATCCATGCCTTCCACACCGAAGGCGCCGGCGGCGGCCACGCACCGGATATCATCAAGATTGCCGGGCTGAAGAACGTGCTGCCGTCCTCCACCAATCCGACCCGGCCGTTCACCCGCAACACCATCGACGAGCATCTCGACATGCTGATGGTGTGCCATCATCTCGATCCGTCAATCGCCGAAGACCTCGCCTTCGCCGAGAGCCGGATCCGCAAGGAGACCATCGCTGCCGAGGACATCCTGCACGACCTCGGCGCGCTCTCGATGATGTCGTCGGACTCGCAGGCGATGGGCCGGTTGGGTGAGGTCATCATCCGCACCTGGCAGACCGCCGACAAGATGAAGAAGCAACGCGGGTCGCTGCCGCAGGACAAGGGCAACGACAACGACAATTTCCGCGTCAAGCGCTACATCGCCAAATACACCATCAACCCCGCGATCGCGCACGGCGTGTCGAAGCTGATCGGTTCAGTGGAGAAGGGCAAGCTCGCCGACCTCGTGCTGTGGTCGCCGGCGTTTTTCGGCGTCAAGCCGGATTGCATCATCAAGGGCGGCTCGATCGTGGCGGCGCCGATGGGCGATCCCAATGCCTCGATCCCGACGCCGCAGCCGGTGCATTACCAGCCGATGTTCGCGGCCTTCGGCAAATCGCTGACTGCATCCTCGGTGGTGTTCACCTCGAAGGCCGCGGTCACCGGCGGTCTCGCCCGCAAGCTCGGCATCAGCAAGAAGCTCTACGCGGTGCAGAACACCCGCGGCAAGATCTCGAAGAAGAGCATGATCCACAACGACGCGACGCCTGAGATCGAGGTCGATCCCGAGACCTATGAGGTACGCGCAGACGGCGAGCTCCTGACCTGCGCGCCGGCCGAGGTGCTGCCCATGGCACAGCGCTATTTTATGTTCTAGAACCGGTAACCAGAGCGTTTTCGAGCGAAGTGGATTTCCGGTTCGCGGAAAGAAAGCGCGTCGAAACAAGACTCGAGATAAAAGAGAAAACCGGGAGGAATTTCCGTGATTTACGTCGTTGCTACGCTGACCATCAAGCCCGAGACCCGCGCCGAATTCATCGCCGCGGCGACGGCCTGCATCAAGGAAACCCGCAAGGAGCCCGGCAACATCGCCTACGATCTGCATGAGAGCGTCACCGACCACAGCAAGATGGTGTTCGTCGAGCAGTGGGAGAACGCGGAGGCCCTGGTGCCGCATCGCACCGCCGAGCACATGAAGACGTTCGGCCGGGTCGCGGTGAAATGCATGGCCGCGCCGCCGAAGATCGAGGTGATCACGCCCGAGAAGGTCGACGTCCGTTAACGAGAAAAAGAAGGGAGATAATCCATGATCTATGTCATCGCCACCACGCCGATGAAGCCGGAGAACAAGGACGACTTCATCAAGGGGCACAAGGCCTGCACGGTCGAGACCCGCAAGGAGAAGGGCTGCATCTCCTACGACGGCAATGTCAGCGTCAACGATCCCAACCTCTATGTGGTGGTCGAGCGCTGGGCGAGCCGCGAGGACCTCAACGCCCATGCCAGGGCGCCGCACATGAAGGTATGGCGCGAATATTCCGCTAACATGAAGACCGGGCCGACGGTGATCGAGATCATCAGCGACGCCAAGGTCGAGAAGCTCTGAGGCATCGATGATCCGCGCCACCAAGGTCCTGGGACAGCATCGCTGGACGGAAGCGCCAGCCGACACTGTCGTACTCGATTTCGACGACCGGCACCGGCGGCGGATGGTGATATCAGGGACGCGCGGGCTCGAATTCCTGCTCGATCTCGAAAACGCCGTCGCGCTGCGCGGCGGCGATGCGCTGGTGCTGGAGGACGGCCGTCTCGTCGAGGTGGTCGCAGCTCCCGAGCCGCTGGCGGAAATCCGCGGCAGCGATCCGCATCATCTGATCCGGGTCGCCTGGCATCTCGGCAACCGTCATCTGCCGACCCAGATCATGCCGAAGGGATTGCGCATCCGCAGGGATCACGTGATCGAGGCGATGGTGAAGGGGTTAGGGGCCCGCGTCATCGAGATCGATGCACCGTTCGATCCCGAGGGCGGCGCCTACGCCGAGCATGCGCATGCCGACGAGCGCGCGCATGGTCACACCGGGCACGATCATGCCCACAACCATGCGCATGATCACGGTCACCACCATGGCCATGATCATGGGTCCGACCACGATCACCACCATCATCATGATGAGCATTGCGAGCATGCTCATCATCACCACGACCACTCCCATGCTCATGACCACAAATGAGCCTGATCCCGCCGCGATGCGCGGCGGGATGGCGGAGGACGAGACGGCCGCGCTGTACCGGCTGATGACATGGCTGTCGCCGTCGTTTCCGGTGGGGGCGTTCGCCTATTCCAGTGGCATCGAATGGGCGGTCGAGGTCGGCGACATCACGGATGCCGCGTCGCTGCGCTATTGGCTCGCCGCGATGCTTTCCGACGGCAGCGGATTTTGCGACGCCGTGTTTCTCGCGCAGAGTTTTCGCGCGGCGTCCGAGCATAATCCTGCCGGGCTGAAGGAGATCGCCGAACTTGCCGCGGCCTTCGTGCCGTCGCGCGAGCGGCAGCTCGAGACCACGGCGCAGGGGCGCGCCTTCATCGAGATTGCCCGTGCCGCGTGGAATTCGCCCGGCCTCGATGCGATGATTGCGGCTTGCGACGGCCCTGTTGTCTACCCCGTCGCGGTCGGCATCGTCAGCGCTGCACACGGCATTCGGCTTGCGCCGGCGCTGCACGCCTTCCTGCATGCAGTGACCTCGAACTGGATTTCCGCGGGCAGCCGGCTGATCCCGCTCGGGCAGACCGACAGTCAGCGCGTGCTGGCCGATCTCGAGCCGGTCGTGGCAGCGACCGCGGCGCGGGCCGATGCGGCCTCGCTCGACGATCTCGGCGGCGCGACCTTTCGCGCCGATCTCGCAAGCCTGCGTCACGAGACGCAATACACGAGGCTGTTCCGGTCATGATGGTCTCACCGTCGTCCCGGCGAAAGCCGGGACCCATAACCACCGGTCTCTGTGGCTATGCAAGACTGCGGCCCCAGCTTCGCGCAACAATTCAATTCGGTGGTAATGGGTCCCGGCTTTCGCCGGGACGACGATAACGGAGAGCGTGTCACATGCCCACTTCCCACGGCCCACTTCGTGTCGGCGTCGGCGGTCCGGTCGGCTCCGGCAAGACCGCGCTGATGGACCTGCTCTGCAAGTCGATGCGCGAGCGCTACGACATCGCCGCGATCACCAACGACATCTACACCAAATGGGATGCCGAGTTTCTGGTGCGCTCCGGCTCGCTGACGCCGGACCGCATCGCCGGTGTCGAGACCGGCGGCTGTCCGCATACTGCGATCCGCGAGGACGCTTCGATGAATCTCGCCGCGGTCGCCGACATGCGGGCAAAATTCCCCGACCTCGATCTGGTGCTGATCGAATCCGGCGGCGACAATCTGGCGGCGACCTTCTCGCCGGAATTGGCCGATCTGACGATCTACGTCATCGACGTTGCCGCCGGCGACAAGATCCCCTCCAAGGGCGGCCCCGGCATCACGCGATCCGACCTCCTGGTGATCAACAAGATCGATCTTGCACCCCATGTCGGTGCGTCACTCGAGAAGATGGACACCGACGCCAGGCGGATGCGCGGCGAGCGGCCCTTCGTGATGACCAACCTGAAGAAGAGCGACGGCCTCGATCGCATCATCAGCTTCATCGAGACCAAGGGCGGCCTTCGGTCGCAGGGCAAGGTCAAGGCAGGTTAGGTCGGTTAGGCGTTAATCATTGTGGCAGGCCACTAGCGCCGATCCTGTCTTCCCGAGGCGCGAGCAGAGCGAGCCTCGAACGATGAACGGCCACCGGCCGGGCCGTTCATCCTTCGAGACGCGCGTACCGCGCTCCTCAGGGTGACGGTCGATGAGAGGGGGCGCGCACCTCGCCGCAAAAAAGCTGCGCAATCGCCGGAACAATTTCCAACTTTGCCGATTAGCAACCTTTGGCGCCGCCAAAGACCGCCGGGTGGCGTCGTCGTTAATGTTGCCGACCGGCTCCTGTTGCGGACCGATGATCGCTATTCCATATTCCTTTGCGGCGGGCCTTCATCGCATCCTGATTTGTCGCCGCCCTTGCAGAAGCCAGATGACTTCCGTCCCCTTTCGCCACCCCCTGATTGCCGAGTAAGCGTGTGGTTCGACTGGGCTTCATCGTTGCCTTGATTGCGCTGATCGGAGTTCTGCTCTCCGGTCTTGCCGCCTATCGGGTGCACGATCAGGAGCTCGCGATCGACGGCATCGCGCTGGCGCGGGCGATCGACGTCCATGCCAGCCTGGTGCAGGACCGCCTGACCGAGCGCGAGCTGCTGGCGCGGGTCGCCTCGGGGCTGTTCCGGGCGCCGTCGATGGTGAAGGCCAACATGCTGCAGCCGCTGCGCTCGGCGATCTACGCCTTCAAGACGGATTTCGTCGTCGCCGCCTGGATCGCGCGGCTCAAGCCGGACGAGCTGGCCGCGGCGGAGGCCGAGCTGAAGGCCAACGGCTTCACCAATCCGACCATCCGGGATTTCGACGACCAGGCGCTCGACCTCAAGGCGCTCGACAAGCCGATCAACGTGCTGATGGACGTCGAGCCGCGCAATCCGGAGACCTTGAGCATTCCGGGCCGCGCCTTCGACCGCCATTCGGTGGTGGGCCCGATGCTGGCGCGGGCGATGGCCAACGCCAAGCCGGTGGCCTCCGATCCGGTGCCGCTGTTGCGGCAGAACGGCCCGGTCGGGGTCGTGCTCGCCGCGCCGGTGTTCCAGGAGGGCGCGTCCGAGCCGGCGGGCTTCATCACCTTCTCCTACGAGCTGTCGTCGCTGATGCTGACCAACGACGACAGCTCGCTGTTCGCGGTGGCGCTGAAGGATCCGCGCGACTCCAACGACGAGTTCACCGCCAACGAGCAGGGCATCGTCACCTCGCGCGCGGTGCGCCAGGATGGCCCGCTGCCGTCGATGGTGCGCACGGTGACGTTCGGCGGCCGTGACTGGTCGCTCGACTATTACGCCAAGAGCAACGCCACGGTGCGTGCGCAGCAGACCGCGACCATCGTCGCGGCGATCGGCCTCGCGTTGACCGGCATCGTCTGCGGCCTGTTCGGCTATGTCGCCTACAACAATCTGCGGCTCAGCCGCGAGATCGAGGTCCGCATCGGCTTCGAGCGCCGGTTGACCGCCGTGATCGACGAGCTCAACCATCGCGTCAAGAACATCCTCGCGGTGATCCAGTCGATCGTGACCCGCACGCTGCGGCACGGCGCCGATATCGATGTCGCGCGCGAGCTCTTGATCGGGCGCATCCACGCGATGTCGAACGTCGTCACGCTGCTCAGCGAGAGCCAGTGGCAGGGCGTCAAGCTGAAGGGCCTGTTCGAATCGCGCGCGATCCCGCATGCCGACCGGATCGCGGTGAACGGTCCCGACATCACGGTCAGCGCCCGCGCCGCCCAATCGCTGTCGCTGCTGTTCTTCGAGCTCGCCTCGCATTCCGACGAAGGGCTGTCGCTGGTCGGCAAGCACCCGCACATCGTCGCCAATTGGGAGGTCGTCGGCGAGGATCCGGACTCGGTCTTTCATTTCCGCTGGGAAGAGTTCAACACCAGCCAGGCGACGCGGCGAGCCGACAGTGATTTCGGCCTGATCCTACTCGACCGCGTCGCGCCCGAGGCGCTCGGCGGCACCGCGAAGCGCTACTTCACCGACGTCTCCTATGTCTATGAACTGACCGCGCCGATGGACACCGTCGTCGACATGACCGAGCGCGACCGCACCGAGCAGTTCTCCGCGCCGCTGCGCCCGGTGAAGAAGTAGCGGCTGCCTCAGGTTGTGTGATCGGACCGCCGCGCGGATTGATCGAAATCACGCGCGAAAGCATGCGCCGTCGTCATCGTGACCAATGCCCGGTATCAGTAATAGACCGCAACCGATTGTTAAAACTTCGTTGAACATGCTTGGGCATATACCGAGCAGGATACCGTCTGAGGACCCCGATGAGGCTTTGGGTCAGCCTGACCTTGCTCGCGGCAGTTTTGCCGGTAGGACTGTCGCTTGCCCTGACTCCGGCGGCGGCACCCGGCGACCCTGCGACAATCCGTGCCAGCTATCGGCGGCCGGACGTCGTTCCGTTCCCGAGCAGCAATCCCTATTCGGAGGCGAAATCCGCGCTTGGGCAGCTGCTGTTCTTCGATCCGCTGTTGTCGAGGTCAAAGACGCACTCCTGCGCGAGCTGCCACAGGCCATCCCTTTCATGGGCCGATGGCCTTCCGCGTGCCATCGGCGAGGATCCCAAGGGCCTGCCGATCCGCTCGCCGACGTTGATCGATGTGGCCTTCTTCGAGCCGCTGGGATGGGACGGCAAGTTCAAGGATCTGGAATCCGTTGCGTTCGGGCCGATCCTCAGTCCGGCCAACCTGAACATGACCGAGCCGGAATTGATCGCGCGACTTTCGGCGATCCCCGGCTACGTCGATGCCTTCGCCCACGCATTCGGAGACGGCGCGATCACGCGGCCGAGGATCGAGGCGTCGTTGGCGACCTTCGAGCGCTCCATCGTTGCAGGCGAGGCTCCGTTCGACCGTTGGATCAAGGGCGACGACACCGCCATCAGCAAATCAGCCCAGCACGGCTTTGAGCTTTTCAACGGCAAGGCGCGTTGCTCGGCTTGCCACAGCGGCCCGTCGTTTTCCGACGGATCCTTCCAGGATATCGGCACCGCCAAGGGCCATGACATCGGGCGCGGCCGTTTCTTTCCGACCTCGGCGAAGCTGAAATATGCGTTCAAGACGCCGACATTGCGCGACGTCGCGCGCCGCGCGCCCTACATGCACGACGGATCGGTGGCAACGCTGGAAGATGTCATCGAGCTTTACAACAAGGGTGGGATCGATCGGCCGAGCCGATCACCCGACATCAAGCCGCTGTCCCTGACGGCAGACGAGAAGAACGACCTCATCGCCTTCCTGCAAACCCTGACCGCAACGGCCCCGCCGGTGGCAGGTGTGCCCAAACTGCCGCGCTGACCTCGGCTCAACGCGATTTTCAGAACGAGGTTCGTTCAGGACAGGTGCGGCAGCGCCGCGCCCAGGAGGCCGAGCCCCACGATCACGAAGGCGCCCGCGCAGGTCTCGAGGGTCGCTGCGCGCGCAGCGGACGATCTTGTCACATAGGCGAGGGCCGACCCCACCCCGATACTTACGACGCTCAACGCTCCGAACACTGTACCGGCCTCCCGATCCGATTTGTCCGGATTTCACTACGACAGTTGAATTGAGCTCCCGTGCCGAAATTAGCTAAAATTTGAGGGAACCGGCTGTAAAGATTGCACTAAGGGACAGGCCGGGGGCTCGCCCGCCACGATTAACCACAATGCAACCACGGGGTGTCCCGGCAGGCGCAAAGCTTAAAATTTGATATAAGTTAAACAAGTCCTAAGTGTGTGGGCGGTTGGTTCAATGTTTAGTGGATGGGCGCGAGATACCGTCTCGGCGGTGCGCTCCTTTTTCGCCACGTGCCTTGCAGCGGTTCTTTTTTGTGTCGTAGCCGCGCGCAGTGCCGAGGCACATGTCAAGTGGTTTTGTGCCTACGATGTCGCCGGTCAGCCCCGCGGACTCGAGAATGTCCTTTGCCTGGATTTCGAGCTGCTGCTCGGCGTCGCCATCTTCTGGCTGTTTGCGGGTTGCCTGATCGAGCCCACCTCGCTGGGTGACGCCACGATCCGGGTAATGGACCGCGTCACCGAGGGACTGCGGCTGCGCACCGAATTGATGATGCGCGCCGTGTGCGCCTTCTTCTTCATCTCGATCTGGGCCGTGGGCGGCATCCTGCTGACGCCCGAGTTGAAGACGACGTCGCCGTACGTCGGCGCGCTGCAGCTTGCGATCGCTGCCGGGATGCTGTCACGACGCACGCTGCCGCTGTCGGCGGCGGGGATGCTGGTCCTGTTCGGGATCGGTGTGCGCGACTACGGTCTCTTTCACCTCGCCGATTACCCGATCTTTCTCGGTGTTGCCGCCTATTTTGCACTGGTTGGGCTGAACAAGGATTTGTTCGGAGTCCGGCCGATCGACGTGATGCGCTACGCCGCCGCGGTGACGTTGATGTGGGCCTCGGTCGAAAAATGGGCCTATCCGGAGTGGAGCTTCCCGCTGCTGATCGAGCATTCCTCGATGACGCTGGGCTTCGACAACGAGTTCTACATGCGCGCCGCCGGCATGGTGGAATTCACGCTTGCCTTTGCCTTGATCTGGACGCCGCTGATCCGGCGCTGCGCCGCCACCGTGCTGACGGGGATGTTCATCAGCGCGTGCTTCGAATTCGGCAAGATCGACACCATCGGACACTCGGCGATCATCGCTGTCCTGCTTGCGATTGTCGCCGACAACAAGGTGTTGTCGCGCGACCGTCGTGCGCCGTGGCTCGCCCCGGTCGCACTCTGTGCCGCGCTGTCGGTGACCTTGTTCGTCTATTATTTCGGCCACGCCGCGATCTTCAAGACGTCGGTCCTGTAGATCGCCGCCCCTGTGGGGCTATTTGGCGACGTGGACGGCGAGCTTCATCTTCGGATGAATGCCGCACAGCACGGTGTAGTCGCCGGGCACCGAGAAGGTGACGTCGAACTTGCTGCCCGGCTGCTGGTCGCCCGAGTCGAAGCTGAACGTATCGGTGCTCAAATAAGCGTGATGCAGCAGTTCGCCGTCATCGTTAACGAACCGTAAAACCTCACCCCGCTTGATCGAGATCTGCGCGGGTTTGAATTCACGATCCTTCTGCGAAATGACATAAGGGGCTGCGCCCAAAGCTGCTCCAATAAGCGCTCCAGTGACGATCGCCGCCGCAAACGGCACGCGGCCGAACTGGCCCAGGCGCAAGGCGCGCAACAAGCCTGACTGCATGAGACCCCCGCTGAACCTCGAACACCAAATATCGGCTATCCCGGGCTGCAAATGTGGCTCCCGGACCACCTGTAAGGGTGATTATCGCCAGCTGATCTTAACGATTTCAGCATGAGTTCCAGTCACTACTAAAGCAATTTTGAGCAGACAGTTATTTTCCGCAGTGCTGCGCCTTTCTGCGTAGCTTGAGTATCGAGCACTACGGCGAAACGCGGGCATGGACAGCCTATTTGGCAACCTCAAGGTAAAGAGCGGTGCGGCCTTTCGGTTCGCAACCGGCCGCCTTTCGCGTCTTGCCCTGACCAAGGGGTCGATCCGCAGCCAGATTCTGATTTTTTGCCTTGCGATGAGCGCCGTTGCGGTCGCCCTCGGCGGGTACTCCATCCTCGGCATCCGCCATGCCGGCGATCTGGTGGCCAAGACCTTCGACGAATCCCTGATGTCGATCAACTATGCGCGCGCGGCCGGTGCGGATTTCGCCACGATGCGGGTCGCCTCGTCGCAACGCCTGCTGACCACGGATCCGGAGATCCGGGCCAATCTCGATGGCCAGATTGAAAAGCTCGCAAAGACGCTCTCGGAAGACCTGGCGATTGCTGCCGATCGGTCGCAATCCTCGCGCGCCGCGCAAGCCGCCGCCAAGGTTCAGGAAGCCGCCGACGCCTGGATGGCGCTGCACCGGCGCGCGATCGGATCGTCCACGGAGGGCAGCACGGCGGCCGATCCGCGCGCACCGGGTGCGACGGTCGGCGATGTCGATCGCTACTCCAAGATCGTCAGCCAGCAGGTCGAGCTGCTGGTCAATTATACGGCCGGCGATGGCTTCCTGTTCCGGCAAAAGGCGCTCTCGACCATCAAGCGGGACCTGCAGCTCAACGTGGCCGGGCTGACCGTCGCGCTGTTTCTGTCGGCGCTGTTTTCGTGGCTGCTGGCGCGCCGCATTATCGGACCGGTCGCGATCGCATCGCGGGCCGCGCGAAGCATCGCCGGCGGCGACCTCGACGCGACCATCCCCAAGGGCGGGACCGACGAGCTCGGCACGCTTCTGACCGCCATGGAAACGATGCGCGACAACATTCGGCGAATGGTCAATCAAGAAGTATCGCAACGCCGCTCCGCGCAGGCACGGCTTTCCGATGCGCTCGAAACGTCGCGTGAGGGCGTCGTGCTGCTCGACGCGGATGGCCAGGTCGCGCTGGCCAACTCGCGCGCGAGTGAATTCATCCGTCTCTCGCCGCAGCTTCTGCAGTCGGACCGGCTCGATGCCGCGAGCTTGGCCCCCGCCGATGGTGACATCGATGGCTTTGCGAGCGAGGCGCAGCTTGCGGATGGACGCTGGCTGCGCGTCAGCCGCAGCGAGACGCAGGAGGGCGGCGTCGTCCTCGTCTACAGCGACATCTCCGCGCTGAAGCAGCAGAAGGCCGAGCTGCATGAAACCAATCTGCGGCTCGACGCGGCGCTCACGCACATGTCGCAAGGGCTGTGCCTCTACAACAGCGAGGCGCGGCTGCAGGTCGCCAACCGCCGGTTCTGTGAGATCTTCGATATATCGCCGGAGCTTGTCGTTCCCGGAATGACCATGGAGGAGGTGCTCGACCTGAGCATCGCCGCGGGCAATCACGGGGAGCGGACCGTCACCGACCTGCTGGCGGAGCGCGAGCGGTCGATGGCTCAGCACGACGGCAACTATCTGCAGCATCTCAGCGATGGACGGATCATTGCGATCGCGCAACGGCCGACATCCGATGACGGCTGGCTCGTCACCTGCGAGGACGTCACCGAACAGCAACGGGCGGAATCGCAGATCGCGTTCATGGCCCGGCACGATGCCCTGACCAAGCTGCCGAACCGGACGTTGCTGGCCGAGCGGATCGAGCTGGCGGTTGCGCAGGTCGGCCGCGGACTCGGCTTCGCGGTGTTCTGTCTCGATCTCGATAATTTCAAGCAGGTCAATGACACGCTCGGGCATCCGGTCGGCGACGAACTGCTGTGCGCAGTCGCGGACCGGCTCAACGCCTGCGTCCGTGAGGTCGACACCGTCGCGCGTTTGGGCGGCGACGAGTTCGCGGTCATCCAGTGTGGCGTCCAGGGCGGAGACGAGGCCGAACGCCTCGCGCGCCGCATCGTGGAATGCGTGGGCGCGCCGTACGAGCTGAACGGGCATCGCGTCATCGTCGGATGCAGCGTCGGCATCTCGATGTCGCCGGGCGACGGCACCACCGGCGAGAAGCTGCTGAAGAACGCCGACGTCGCCTTGTACCGCGCCAAGATGGAAGGCCGCGGCACCTGGCGCTTCTTCGAGCCTGCGATGGACGCCAGCCTGCAGCGGCGTCGGGCCATCGAGCTCGACCTTCGCGAGGCGATGGTCAAGGACGAGTTCTCGTTGTTCTACCAGCCGCTCTACGATCTCCATCTCGACCGCATCTGCGGCTTCGAGGCGTTGCTGCGCTGGCATCACCCCAAGCGCGGGCTGGTGCCGCCGGACCAGTTCATCCCGATCGCGGAAGAGATCGGTCTGATCGGCCCGCTGGGAGAATGGGTGCTCAATCGCGCCTGCGAACAGGCGACGACCTGGCCCAGCGAGATGAAGCTCGCGGTCAACGTCTCCGCGGTCCAGTTTCGCGATGCCGACTTCATCGACGTCGTCATCGGCGCGCTCGCGACGTCAAAATTGTCGCCGCGCCGGCTGGAGCTCGAAATCACCGAGTCCGTGTTCCTCGCGAACAGCAACGAGACGCTTGCAACGCTGCACAAGCTGAAGGCGCAGGGAGTGCGCATCGCGCTGGATGATTTCGGCACCGGCTATTCCTCGCTGAGCTATCTGCGCAGCTTCCCCTTCGACAAGCTCAAGATCGACAAATCCTTCGTGCGCGACGCGACCGCGACGCATGGATCGAAATCGATCGTCCGCGCCGTCATCAGCCTCGGCAGAAGCCTCGGCATGACCACGATCGCGGAGGGCATCGAGACCGTCGAGCAGCTGGATCATATGCGGGCCGAAGGCTGCAACGAGGCGCAGGGCTTCCTGTTCAGTCATCCGGTCCCGGTGACCGAAATCGCAGCCAAGATCCTCGAACTGAGAAACGGCTTCAAGCCGGCGTCCGTCAAGGCGATGGCCAGCTGACGGCGCGCTGAGCGTCGCCGGACCTTGCAGGCCAACATGAAAAAGGCGGCCCGCGGGCCGCCTTTTCCTATTTATCGCCGTGGTCGCGCTTAGCCGCCATTGCCGCCGATCACGGCGCGCACGGTGTTGTCGGGGCCGAAATCCTCGGCGCTGTCGACATAAAGCAGCGCGGAGAGCTTCGATCGCGCGCGGTTGACGCGGCTCTTGATGGTGCCGACCGCGCAGCCGCAGATTGCCGCGGCATCCTCGTAGGAGAAGCCGGACGCGCCGACCAAAATCAGCGCCTCGCGCTGGTCCTGCGGCAGCTTTTCGAGCGCGGCGCGGAATTCCTCGAACTCCAGATGCGCCGCCTGCGAAGGCTGGCTCTTCAGCGTCTTGGCATAATTGCCCTCGGCATCCTCGACCTCGCGCCGCCGCTTCCGGTAGTCGGAGCGAAACAGGTTGCGCAGGATGGTGAACAGCCACGCGGGGAGGTTCGAGCCGGGCTGGAACGAGTCGATGTTGGCGATCGCGCGCAGCAGGGTCTCCTGCACCAGATCGTCGGCGCGGTCACCATTACCGGACAGCGAGATCGCGAACGCGCGCAGGCTCGGGACCGACGCAAGGATATCGTCGCGAAGTTCATTCGTGAGAGGCATTAGTCCCCTCCATTGTTCTTGTCGGTATTGCCCCCGGCGACGGCCGCCGCCGCAGCCTCCGGCCCGTCGAGTTTGCGGATCAGCTCCGCAAAGCGGTCGGGTACGCCCTGTCGCACCACGTCATCGTACATGGCGCGAAGCTGGTGGCCGATTCTCGATTGAATCTCGGCGTTGAGACCGCCCTGCTTCTTTACTTCCTTCATGATGTGATCCACGCTTCCCCGGGAGTTAAGTCTCTGATTTCCAAGTCGTTTCCTCGAAAAAAGAGGCTGGCCGCGTTGCCTCGTCGGTCAGGAGCTAATGCAAAGTTGCGCAGAAAGTTCCGGAATGCTGGAACTATTTCGTGGAACTTTTTCGGCTTTCGCGCGTAGTCGGCGATGCAGGGGAACCGGGGTCGTCCCAGAACTGGATTCTGTCGCCCCCAGACAACGGGTTTCAGGCCGCCAGGCCTCACGAACAAGGATGGAGTGGGAATGTCCCGATCGCAGATCGTTGCCGAACACCTTCCGCTGTTGCGCCGTTACGCTCGCGCACTGACCGGAAATCAGGCGTCGGGGGACGCCTATGTCGGGGCCATGCTCGAGGCCCTGTTGCAGGATGGATCGTTGCTGGATCAGACCCACGGGCCGCGCGCCGGCCTGTTTCGGCTGTTCACCCAGATATGGAATTCGGTGTCGGTGAACAACAACGACAATGCCGACGTGGCGACGCTGTCGCTGCCGCCGGAGCGTCGGCTGTCGAACATCACGCCGCTGCCGCGCCAGGCCTTCCTGCTGCTGTCGCTCGAGGGCTTCTCGGAGGAGGAGGTCGGCTACATTCTCGGCACCGATATCGCCGAGACGCGCAAGCTCACCGATGCCGCCGGCCGCGAGATGGCCGCCGAGATCGCCACCGACGTCCTGATCATTGAGGACGAGACCTTCATCGCCATGGACCTCGAGAGCCTGGTGAAGAATCTCGGTCACAACGTCATCGGCGTTGCCCGCACGCATTCCGACGCGGTGGCGCTCGCCAAGAACAAGAAGCCCGGCCTGATCCTCGCCGACATCCAGCTCGCCGACGGCTCGTCGGGCCTCGATGCCGTGAACGAGTTGCTGCGGACCTTCGAGGTGCCGGTGGTGTTCATCACCGCCTATCCCGAGCGCTTCCTGACCGGCGAGCGGCCGGAGCCGGCATTCCTGATCTCGAAGCCGTTCCAGCCGGCGATGGTGTCGGCGGTGGCGAGCCAGGCGCTGTTCTTCCAGCGCAACTCGCGCAACCGCTCGCCGCGCGCCGCCTCGGCATGAGCTGAATTTACGCAAGCGGCAAAATCCAGACCGGCGTACCGAAAGGTACGCCGGCTTTTTTTGAGCAAGCCTTCGATGGCGACGCTATTTCGGCGTCACGCAGACCGGCATCGTGCTGAGCGCTCGCAGGCCCGAACTGTCGCGGAAGGCTGTGGGGCCTGCAATCTCGAGCTGCTTCACGCGGCTGGCGAGCGCTGTGATCACGGCCTCGGCTTCCAGCCGTGCCACCATCTGCCCGACACAGCCGTGGATGCCGACGCCGAAGCCCATGTGACCGGAGAGCCGCCGTCTGACGTCGAACCGGTCGGCATGCTCCCAGCGCGTCTCGTCGCGGTTGGCGGAGGCAAGCAGCAGCAGCACCTTCTCGTGCTTGCCGATCCTGACGCCTGCAATCTCGGTGTCATGCGGCGTGGTGCGGAACACGAATGGGGCCGGTGAATCGAAGCGCAGGGTCTCGTCGAATGCCGCGCGCGACAATGACGGATCTTCTGCAAGCAGCGACCATTGCTCGGGATGGCGCGCAAGCGTGTACAGCGCCATGCCGATCGCGCTGATCGTGGTGTCAAGCCCGGCCGAGAGCAGCGAACGCACCAGCAGCGGAGCTTCCTCCGCGCTGATCTCTCCGGCGTCGGCCGCCTCATAGACCTGCGCGCCAAAACTGCCCGGGCGCAGCGCCTCGCGCTGGCAGCGCGCCGCGACCCAGGGAAGCACGCGGGGCGCCTGCTGCATCAAATCGCGAAAATAGTCGTTCTCGGGCCCGAAGCCGGCGAACACCATCGCGCCATAGGTCAGGAAGTTCTCGCGGCCCTCCTGGTCGATGCCGAGCGCGTCGGGAAACACGCTGACCGGAAACACCTCCGCGATGTCCTTGATGGCGTCAAACGATCCGCGCTCGACCAGCCCGTCGATCAGCCGCGTCGCCATCGCCTTGAAGTCATCTGCAAGCCGCCGCATCGCGCCGGGTGAGAGGATCCGCGCCAGCACCGCGCGGGTTCGCGTGTGCAGCGGCGGATCGGCTTCCAGCACGATGCTCGGCGGCCGCCACGGCTTTTCCTTGAAGTGGTTCGCAAGTCCGGCGCCGCCGGCGTTGCTGAAATTGACATGGTCTCCGAAGATCGTCTTGACCTCGGCAAAGCGCGGCACCGCCCAGATGTCATATCTGGTCAGGCGGATGACCGGCGCTGCGGCACGCAGCTCCGCATAGGTGCCGTAAGGATCGGCCCGCGTCGCCGCGCTGAACGGATCGAAATCGCTGCGGACCATTTCGCCGGCAAGGGAGCTCGCAAGGGGGCTCGCATGGGTGCTCATCGGATCCTCCCGTCTTGTCATTAATTAATTGACCATAGTCAATTAACTCGCATATTGCAAGGGCGGGGTTGCCATCGGGACGGGTGCGCGGCATGGAGGCGCGAGGCAGATGGGGATGTCGATCGTGGAGCGAGCCAAAGGCGCACGGCGCTTCCAGCGCAGGGCGCGCCAGGAGGCCGACAAGGAGGCGCTGAAGGCGCTGATCCTCGAGACCGCGCGCAAGGAGTTCGCCGCCGGCAGGCTGGAGACCGTTTCGATCCAGAAGATCGCCGACGCGATCGGCTACTCGAAGGGCACCGTCCTCAAATATTACCCGACCAAGCTGTTGCTGCTGCTCGCGGTGAAGCAGCAGAATCTCGAGGCGGTCGCCGAACGCCTCGAGCGGGTGCGCGCGGAGACGGCCGACAGCGATCTGCGGCTGCGGCGCGTGATGGAAACCTATCTCGATTACTGGGCCGACAATCCCGATCACTTCCGCTCACTGTTCTCGATGTCCGGCACGGTCGAGGACCGCCGTTTTCCCGACGGCGTCTATTTCGGCGAGACCGAGATTGCGCGCCGCAGCTACGAATTGTTCGTGATCTCGGTGCGGGAATTTCTGGCGGCACATGGCGCCGAGCCGGCGCCGGGCCTGCCGCAGCGGCTCGCGACCGCGCTGCTGGCGGCAACCCACGGCGTGGTCGCGCTCACGCTCGGCACCCCGACCATGAAACTGCCCGACATGCGCGGCACCGGCCGCCTGCTCATCGCAAGCCTGATCGATGCCTGGACGGCCAGACTTGCCGCCGCGCGGAAAAGCGAGGGCTGGCCGCGGGTCACGATCGGCACCTTTGCCTGACAGGGTGGTGCGCATGCGCGATGCGATATGGAATCGCCTGCGTTCGCCTGCTAAGCGCCGCCCATGGATACGACGCAGCGCGATAGAACGGTGGGCTTTCTCTGCTTGGTGGTGACGGCGTTCGGCTGGGCCCTGAACTGGCCGCTGATGAAGCTGTTGCTGCAGCAATGGCCGCCGCTGTTCGCCCGTGGGCTTGCCGGCACCTGCGCGGCGGCGATCCTGGGCACGCTGGCGCTGGCCCGCGGACAGTCGCTCGCCGTGCCGCGCGAGGCGATTCCGCGGCTGCTGTTTGCCTCCTTCACCAATGTCTTTGCCTGGATGGGCTTTGGCACCATCGCGATGAAATTCGTCACGGTCGGCGAGGGCGCGCTGCTGGCCTACACGATGCCGATCTGGGCGATGCTGTTCGCCTGGCCGGTGCTGCACAGCCGCCCGACGCTGCGGGATCTTGCGGCGCTGGTGCTCGGCGTTGCCGGCGTTGCACTCCTGCTCGGCGGCAATGGCTTTGCGTTCAGCGCCGACAAGCTCACCGGTATCGCGCTGGCGCTCGCCTGCGCCATCCTGTTCGCGCTCGGCAACGTGCTGAATCGCAAGCCGCTGCCGATGCCGCCGCTCGCGGTGGTGGCCTGGCAGGTCGGCATCGGCTGCCTCGTGATGCTCCTGCTCGGCATCCTCTTCGAGCATCCGAACTATGCCGCGATCACGCCGCTCGGCCTCGGCTGCTTTGCCTACATGACGCTGATGCCGATGGGGATCTGCTATCTCACCTGGTTCGAGACGCTGCGCCGCCTGCCGCCGACATCGGCGTCAACGGGCATGCTGCTGGTGCCGGTCATCGGCGTGGTGTCGGCCGCGATCATTCTCGGTGAGCCGCTGGGCCTGCGCGAGATCGGCGCCATGGCGCTGACGCTCGGCGGCGTGACGCTGGCGCTGCAGCGGGCCTGACGCAAAGAAGGGAACGGACATCGGCGCATCGCGTTCTCCCGAAAAGGGAGCTTGGCCATGCGCAAGGCGATCGCGCGGCTTGATGCGGAGCAGAGGGCGCAACTGCTTTATCTCGCGGATCTCGGCACGGCGATGTTCACGTCGGCCCTCGTGGTGTGCAGTCTGAAGGCGATTGTCGACCTGTTCGCCGCGGGCTGAACCGCCACGTCAGCGCCAACGCGCCGTCAATCCTCTTGCGGCGCGTCGCTCTGGGTGTGCCCCTCGGGCCCGCGATCGAACACACCATAATCGCTCGATTTCACTCCTGCTCCCCCATCGACGCCAATGCCGGCCAGACCGAGCTTGAGCAGCTCGCGGACCGCCGCGGCGCGGGTCGGCATGCGGTGCTTGAAGCGGAAATCGTCGAGGGCTGCCAACTCCTCCGGCGACAGCATGACCTGAAGACGCTCAGCGCGAAGCTCATTCATCGCAAAACACCAAGACTTAGCTTGTTGAGTAATTTGCTAAACCACCAAACTCGCATGGGGTTCCATCGGTTGAGACAAAAACGTCAATTTAGTAGAATTATCAAATGAAATCAATAACTTAGATAAAAAATAAAGGAACGATCCGGCCGCCCGCCTCGTTATGTCGCTGGAGAGATGCCATGGCCAACCACGTCAAGCTTCCCCGCAAGCTGTCCGAGGAGCCGGAAGCCCCGAAACCGCGGCGCCCGAGCCACGCGAAAGTCATCGAGCAACTGGACCGCTGGGCCAACAGCCCCGGTCTTCAACCGCCAAAGGTCGATAATGCAGAGGACGATTCAAAAGCGGAAGCGATCTGAACCCCACACATTCGAGCAGCGCCTCGAGGAACATCGCGTGCGACTTGAAAGCCTGCTCGCCCGATTGCCGCGCGGTGCCGAACGCGAGCAGATTGTCGCGCGCATCGAGCAACTGCGAACAGCCGTTGAGCTGAACGCGATGCTGTCGACGACCGGCTGAGCCGAGAAGCGAAACGGCGGAACGGGCCCACTTGCTCCTGCCGCTCCGCTCGCCTACCATTCCCACGTTGATGGGGATGGAGTCCCCCGATAACCGCCGCGAGGCTGATGACTCCTACCGGGCGCGACAGCGTCGGTAGGAGCATGCGCCACCGCCGACCCGCCGTGTCCCGCGAATGAGAAGGGACAGCGCATGACGGGTCTTCCTGGTTCACTCTCAATCGCATTGTCGCTGGTCGGGTCGATCTGGCTCGTCGGTGTTGTCGCCCTGCTGGTCGGCGCGCCGGGCGAGCTGGTCGCTGCGACCTTCGTGCTTGGGTTGGTGGCGGGCTTCATCGAATGGCGAGCCGGAAAGGTGGAGCATTGAACGTTCAGTTGTTGGCGGCGATCGCGATCGGCGGTTCGCTGGGATCGGTCGCGCGCTATCTGGTGGCGATCGGCGCGGGGCGCCTGGTCGGCACGGAATTTCCCTGGGGCACGCTGGCGATCAATATCGTGGGTTCGTTCCTGATCGGCGTCTTCGCGGAAGCGTTCGCGCTGAGCTGGAATGCCAGCCAGGCGATGCGGGTGTTTCTCACCGTCGGCATTTGCGGCGGCTTCACCACCTTCTCGACCTTTTCGCTCGATGCGATCGTGCTGATGCAGCGCGGCGAGCTATGGTCGGCCGGCACCTACATCGCGGCCTCCGTCGCGCTCTCGATTCTCGCGCTGTTCGGCGGCCTGCTGCTGGTGCGGGCGTTCACAGCCTAAAGCATGATCCGGAAAAGTGCGAAGCGGTTTTCCGAAAAGATCATGCTCAAACAAAGAGCTAAGGCGCGATGACGATTCAACCTAATTTAGTCAGTCGCGCGGCGGCCGGTGCGTGGATTGAGCGGCGCGGTCGGCGGCCGTCGCAGCGCTTCGGGCAGGAACGGTTCGCCCCGCCGAGGTGAGGCGTCGGCACGCACATCGGCGGCCCATTGCGCACGTTCGTGCGGCGTCTGGTTGTCGTCGAAAGTTCGCTTCACATCGACGCCGCCGACGGGGTCGTTGACGCCGTTCCGGCTGGCGGGATGGTCGACGCCGCTGTGGATGTCACTGGAGTTGCCCATCGTGGCCTCCGTGCTCGGCTGATCCGGATCAATATTTGATCCTGGATCCAGGACTTCTGCACCAACGTGGCCCGCGCAAGCGCCGTTCCAAAAAAGTGAAGGGGCGGAGGTCCCGTCTGTGGCCCGGAATCCTTGGCGCGCCCGGGACCAGCCGGTAGGATGGAACCCGGATGGTAGCCAGGAACCAAGGGAAAGACCGGGGAATGAAGCACGTCGACGTCGCGGTGATTGCTGCCACGCTGTGGCTGCTGGCGTCGATGGTGCTGGACATCCTGACGCCGAAGTCGATCACCGCGCTGGTGATCGCCGCCGCGCTTGCGCCGCCGTTCCTGATCGGGATAGGCATCCATTTCGCACGTGAATATTTCAAGGCCAGGCGGCGCAGCTACCCGCCGCCGCAGTTGGACGAACACTTCAAGAACTAGCGTGTTTTCGAACGAAGTGGCACCGGTTCGCGTGAAGAAAACGCGTCAAAGCTAAAATCCAGGCCCCCGTTTCGATTCAATCGGAGCGGGGCTCCGGCCGGGCAGGGCTGCGGGAAACGCTGCACGTGCTGCATTGAACTGTGCAGATGGCTTGCTAAGCTTGTGCCATGACCGAGCAGCTCCCCGATACGATCAGCCGCCTCTACACCGACCCTGGCGAATATGTCGACAGCGACCATCCCGCCGTCGAGGCGTTCGCCCGCGCCGCCGTTCCGTCTGACGCCAGCGCGCGCGACAAGGCGCGCCGGCTCTACACCGCGGTGCGCGACGGCATCCGCTACAACCCCTATGTCAGCATGCGCTCGCCCGAGAGCTACCGGGCCTCCAGCGTGCTCGCCGCCGGCAATGGCTACTGCGTCGGCAAGGCGGCGCTCTATGCCGCGGCCTGCCGGGTCCACGGCATCCCGGCGCGTGTCGGCTTCGCCGATGTGCGCAACCATCTCACCACCGAGAAGCTGCGCCAGAGCATGGGCTCGGACCTGTTCACGTGGCACGGCTTCACTGAAGTGTTCGTCGACGGCGCCTGGCGCAAGGCGACCCCGACCTTCAACGACACGCTGTGCGCCAAGCTCGGCGTCAAGCCGCTCGATTTCGACGGCCACGCCGACGCGCTGCTGCATCCCTTCGACGGCGAAGGGCGCGCCTACATGCAGTATGTCAACGACCACGGCAGCTATCACGACGTCCCCGCCAAATTCCTGATGCGCGAGATGGCGCGCGAATACGCCACCATGCAGGGCGAGGATCTCGCCGGCCGCGACATGGAGCGCGAGGCGGCCGAGCAGTAGCGGACGAGTGAGCCGATCGCACGCCGGCTGAGGGGGCGGTGTCATGGATGCGGAGCCGCCGAAAGCGCAGGTCAGCCGCCCCGCCAAAGGCTGGGAGGACGCGGTCGCGCTGACCGGCTTCATCCTGGTCGCGGTCGGGCAGGCCTCCAACCAAGTTCTGGCGCGCGGGCTCGCCGGCTCGGTGCCGCCGTTTTCGCTCGCCTTCTTCCGCTGGAGCATCATCGCCATCGGCCTCGCGCCGTTTGCGATCGCAGCGATCCGCGACGACAAGATCCCGCTGGCGCAGAACCTCTGGCCGATCCTTGCCGCCGGCTTCCTCGGCATGTTCCTGTGCGGCGGCCCGGTCTACATCGCCGGCATCACGACCACCGCGATCCACATCGCGCTGATCTTCGCGCTGTCGCCGATCATGGTGCTGCTGATCTCGGCGGCGCTTGGCATCGAGCATATCGGTCCGCTGCAATGGCTCGGCACGGCGCTGGCGCTCGGCGGTGCGCTCTTGATCGTCTCGGGCGGTCGTCTGGAAACGCTGACGCAGTCGAGCGCGGCCTGGGGTGATCTCCTGGTGGTGTGCGCGATGCTCGGCTGGTCCGGCTACACGCTGCTGCAGTCGCGCGTCGCGCCGCGCGCCTCGCTGCTGGCGCGGGTCAGCTTGTTCTCGGCGGCCGGCGCGCTGTGCTCGCTGCCGCCGGCGCTCCAGGAGATGTGGGCGACGCCGGCTGCGGTGTTCAACACAAGGGCGTTCGAGGCCTATGTCTTCGCCGGCCTCGTGCCCGGCCTGATTGCCTATGCCGGCTTCGCCTGGCTCGGCGCGAGATTCGGCTCGGTGCGGAGCTCGCTGGTGCTCTACGTCGCACCGATCGCGAGCGCGCTGCTGTCCTGGATCATCCTCGGCGAGCCGCCGAAGCTGATCCATCTGGTCGGCGGCCTTTTGATCCTGGGCGGCGTCTGGGCGAGCCTGCGCAAATAGATCCGGTTCCTTCCCAAGGTGCAACCATTTCCGGGCTCGTGCGTTGAATCCAGCGTTGATTCAAGAGCTTAGTCGGAGGTCGCATGAATCTTACTCCCCAGCAGCGCAAGGACCGTGATGCGCAGCGTCAGCAAGACGCATCGCAGGCGATGAAGGAGCATCGCGCCAACGAGAAGGCGTTCTACGACAACTTCCAGCGCCTCAAGGCCGAGCGGCAGGCGCGCGAAGCCGCGGAGTCACGGAAGGCGAAATCCGCTTCGAAATAAGCGCTTGGAGTCACACCAACCAATCCGGATGGTCCGGATCTGACCGACCGAGAAGGAGCGGAAGCGAGGGGGCGAGCACGGCGCAAACGAGCTCGCCCCGAAGACGAGAAATCTCCAGGCTTATGGAGGACGTCAGATGTACTTTGCCGATCAGAGAACGGTCACCTGCAAATGCGGTGAGCCCTTGAGCGAATTGATGCTCGTCGACGACCAGACAACCGGAATCAAGTTTCACGTCGGTCGTTGCCCGTCATGCCGTGAAGTGACGGTTGTTCGATCCCAGGACATGCCATCGAACGACAATGCCTGACGCGGACGGTCCTCTCGCGAGTGGGAGGACCGGGCCTTTGGTTTCAGGTTTTCGGACCGGTGAGCGACAGGCCGGCTGACGCATCGTTTGCGGCACACCAGAAAAAGAGCAGGGCGCGACCGGCATCACCACGGTCGCGCCCTACGTCGCCGGTCAATGGGGCAGGGGGAATAACCGGCTCTTCCAAAGACTCGCAGACCCCCTGAGTCGTTCCGTACAAGCGAAAATATTTTCGTACACGGTTAAGTGATGGCCGGACGCGAGAACCCCGCGGGTTTCGTTCGCGTTGTGTCCGGGATCGCCAAGGGATCGTCGAGCGAATTTCCATGGGGCGAGGGACATCACCATGTCAAAGATTCAGATGGGAATTTTCGCTACGCTGGCGGCTGGGTTGACGCTTGGCGCCGTCCAGCTGGCATCCGGCCACGATCTCATCGGCCGCCAGCAGGTCACCACCGCACTGGCGCCGGAGAGCGCCGTCAATCGCGCCGCCAAGACCGACCGTGCCGCGATTCCAGTCACCGGCCTGCCGAGCCGGACCGTTGCGCTGAAGGTCGAGCGGCTTCCCGATACGTCGGTGCTGGTCCGCGTCCCCGTGGCCAAGGAAGAGGCGCGCCATCGCCCGGCAGTGCCCGCTCGGGCACGGCCCGGCGACACCCGCAAGGTGGCCTGCGAGCCCGTGGTCAGCGTACTGACCGAAGTGGCCAAGCTGCTGCAGCCCGGCCGCTGCGTGACCTGAGCAGGGCGAAGCGCTATCGCAACAAGCAAACGCTGTCATCGCCCGCGAAAGCGGGCGATCCCGTATGCCGCGGCCCATTCGCTTAATACAGCTGTCTCTGGAATACTGGATCGTCCGGTCAAGCCGGGCGACGACGATGGTTGTCGGTGCTGGTTTCGCGCTAATCTTGCAAACGAGAGGGCTATTCCTCCTCGTCCGCCTCGCTGCTGCTGGCGGCGCTGCGGCTTGCCATCAGGCCAAGCGCGAGGCCGCCGATCGCCAGGATCGGGATCAGCCGCTTCACGCCGATGGCCCGCACGATCTGCAGGCCGGTGGCGACCACCACCGGATCGGCAAACACATTGGCCGCGGCGGCCTTTGCCGCCTTCTCGGCGCGGCGGCGCATCTCGCGCCTGCGCACGATGTAGACGCTGGCGGCGATCAGCGTGACGACAAGGAACAGCGCGGCGCCGGCGAGGCATGCTTCCACCGGCCCGTAGTGCTGCAGTACGTAGACGAAGGCGGCGGCGCACAGGAAGCCGATGGTGATGAACAGCGCGATCGCGGTGGCCGCGGCCAGCGACGTCAGCCGCAGCACGTTGCCGGTGGAATCCTTGACGTCATTGATCAGCCGCTGAAGCATCGACCAGCCCTGCCCTGAATCTTGCCTTGAATCTTGCCTTGAGCCTTGCCCTGAAGAGCGCATCGACAAACGCAGCGGCGGCGCGCCAGCGCCGCCATCGCATCCAGAGGGGCGGTTTCCGCGTGATCGCCACCATGGGGCTCATCCCCCGGAGACCGCAGATTGCCTAGCGGCGCCAGGTGACGCCGATCAGGAAGCCGAGACCGAGCGCAAGGCCGACCGTCGCCAGCGGCCGCTGTGTGATCATATCCTCCAGCGATTCCTCGATCGAGGATGCGGCATCCTGCGCCGCGCCCATCATCGCGCTGCCGCGCTCCGACATGTCGTCGAGTGTATCTTCCGCACTGGCGCGCGCATCCTTGTAGCGGCGGCGGGCCTGCTTGCCCGCGTTGTTGGCAAACGAGTTCAGCGCGTCGGTGATCTGTTCGGTGAGGGCGGCGATATCGTTCTTCACGGCGGTGACATCCTTTTCAAGGCGTTCGTAGGTCGCTTTGTCCGTCATGTTCTTGATCCCAAATGCGCTGTCCGTGCTCGACATCGAAAAGCTCCCGGAGAACTTGCGTGCTGGAACAAAAACGCGCCGCGCGGTGCATGGTTCCAGCCGTGAAACCGGGCTTCAAGCGGTGCCGGCTTCGCTTGAGAACGCCTTGCTAGTCTTCCGGCAGCTGCGGCGAATTGACCGGCATCAAATGCTCCTTGACGATCAGCGCCACGATCAGGAGCGGCGACGACAGGAAGGCGCCCATCGGGCCCCACAGCCAGGTCCAGAACGCCAGCGCCAGGAAAACCGCGAGCGCGTTCAGCGACAGCCTGCGGCCGACGATCGTCGGTGTGACGAAATGTCCTTCCATGAAGGTCACGACGGTAAAGCAGGCCGGTGCGATCAGCCCGGCGCCGATGGTCGGCGAGGCGATGATGCCGACCGCGACCAGCACGACGAACATCGCGATCGGCCCGATGATCGGAACGAAGTTCAGCGTCGCGGCGAGCGCACCGAGCCCGGCCGGATTTGGCATGCCCGTTGCCGCGCAGATCGCGCCGGTGACGATGCCGACGCCGACATTGATCGTGGTCACCATCAGAAGATAATTGCCGAGATGGGTCTCGACCTCGTTGAGGATGCGCAGCGTGCGCAGCCGCGCCGTGCGTTCGCTGAAGGCCATCACCAGCGCGCGCCGCAGATCCTTCCAGCTTGCGATGAACAGGATCAGGGTCGCGATGAACAGCAGGAATTCGGCGAAGGTCGGTGACAGGAATTCCAGCGTCGGCTGCACCCACTCGAATTTCGGCAGCTGGAGCGTGGCCAGCGTATCGGAGCCGCCGACCATGGTCTGCAATTCCTGCCACAGCGCGAGCGGCCGGTCGAACACATGCAGTTTCTCCTTCAGGATCGCGCCGAGTTCGGGCAGCCGCGAGCTCCACTCCATCACCGGCGAGGCAATGAGCCCGACCATGAAGCTGACGGCGGCGCCGACCGCGATCACGATGACGACCGCGCCGAGCGCGCGCGGGATCCGATAGCGTTCGAGCATGCTCGCCGCCGGCGACAGCATGGTGCCGACGATGAAGGCCATGGTGATCGGGAGGAAGAAGGCGCGTGCGAAATAGAGCACCGCGACAATGACGATAACCAGCAGGGCCATCAACGCGAAAGCGACGGCCTCGGCGCGGCTGACAACCGGCGGCAGCTCGATCTTGCTGTCGGGGACTGGCGTGCCTTCGGGCGCTTTGCCAAGCAGGTCTTCACTCGGAAAGGCGCGCACCGAACTCCTCCCGCGTGAGGACGAACAAACCCGTCGCGTGGTCGCCCCGCGCGTCGAATGGCGCGGTGACAACTGGCCGATACGGAGGAAGTTCCATCGCGGGTTCGTGAAACGTGACGGGTTGACAATCGCGGCTTCGCGACGATTCGCGGCGGAACCGACTCGCGGCCACGCGCGTTGGCCCGGCATCGCATCACCACGATGCGCATCCCGTCCAGGGGCAGCACATGACACAGCAGTCTGTTTCCAGCCGCCGGCTTGCGTCGCGCGCCGCGCGCACCCTTGCCTTCGCCAGCGTCCTGTTTGCGACGCCGTTTGTTGTCACCACGTCGGCCAGCGCCCAGGTCCGCTCTTCCGCGCTCGGCTATGCGTCGACGCAGCCGGGCGCATTTCCCGCCGACGAGGTGATGAACGACCCCTCGGCTGGCGTCGCCGAGGACGGCGCGCTGCCGGAGCGGCTGCGCCGGACCACCGTCGCGCTCAACACGACAGAAGCGCCCGGCACCATCATCATCGATACCGGCAACACCGCACTCTATTACGTGCTCGGTGGCGGCCGGGCGATCCGCTACGGCGTTGGCGTCGGCCGCGAGGGGTTCACCTGGGCCGGCACACAGACCATCAGCCGCAAGGCCGAATGGCCGGACTGGCATCCGCCGGCCGAGATGATCAAGCGCCAGCCCTATCTGCCGCGCTTCATGGCCGGCGGCCCGGGCAACCCGCTCGGTGCGCGCGCGATGTATCTCGGCTCGAGCGAATACCGCATCCACGGCACCAACGATCCCTCGACGATCGGCAAGTTCGTCTCGTCCGGCTGCATCCGCCTGACCAATGAAGACGTTTCCGACCTGTTCAGCCGGGTCGATGTCGGCACCAGGGTCGTGGTGCTGCCGAAGAACGCGCCGCACCTCGCCGCGCGCGAGATCGGCCCGACCACGACGCAGATCTCGGTCCGGCCGGCCGCGGCGCGGCCGCGCCCTGCGGCGGCGACGCTGCCTTCCGGGCGTCAGGCGATGAACATCCCGACGGCTTCCTCGTTGTACTAGAGCGTTTTCGAGCGAAGTGGATACCGGTTCGCGTGAAGAAAACGCGTCAGAACAAGAATCTAGGGCCTCGTTCCGATTCAATCGGAACGGGGCTCTAGGGATCGGCATGGTACCGAGGTCGGTGATGGTGAAACGGCACGTAAGGCGCTGCGCGTTCGGCACGGCGGCATTGCTCGGCCTGTCCCTTGCGCCTGCAGCGCAGGCCCAGGACTTCTTCTCGCAACTGTTCGGCGGCTTCATGCATGGCCGCCCGCCGGTGATCCGGATGCCGTTCGACGACGGCCCGGCGCCGATGGCGCCGCGGGTCGAGCGCCGTCCTCGCTATGACGTCGGCCAGGCCTATTGCGTGCGGACCTGCGACGGCCGCTATTTCCCGCTCGCTGCGACCGGCAACCAGAGCAAGGCGGAAAGCTGCAACAGTTTCTGCCCTGCGAGCGCGACCGAAGTGGTCTATGGCGGCAACATCGACAACGCCGCGACGGAAGACGGCAAACCGTATTCCGAGCTGCCGAACGCGTTCCGCTATCGCGACGAGATGGTCTCGGGCTGCACCTGCAACGGCAAGGACACTGTCGGCCTCGCCGCGGTGAAAATCGAGGACGATCCGACCTTGCGCAAGGGCGACATCGTTGCCGGCAAGAACGGGCTGATGTCGGTGAGCCGTCCGGACCGGCGCGGCGCGCAGCTCAACTTCACGCCGGCGCCGGATCGCATCCGCGCCAAATATGGCCGGCCGGCGGTGGTGGCGCGCGAGTAGGGTCGACCACTCATGATCGGCGGCTTTCGGTTCCTGGCGCGGAACCGGCCTGCCTCCTGCACGTTAGCAAAGGGCGAACAGCAGATTCACCGATGCCATCAGGGGGCCTCGCATGCTCGTCGGCGTACTCGTCACCTTTCTCGTCGTTATTCTCGTTCTTTATCTCATCAACATGCTGCCGCTCGACGGCCGCGCCAAGCAGATCGCGCGCGCCGTCGTCATCATCATCGGCATCGTCTCGCTGCTGAAGTATCTGGCGGTGTTTTAGATCTGTCATTGCGAGGAGCCAACGGTCCGCGCGAAGCGCGGCCCGTTGACAGGCTACGCGACGAAGCAATCCACCTGTCCGCATACGGGAGGGGTGGATTGCTTCGCTGACGCTCGCAATGATGTCGATGCTGTAGCCGACTGCCAACAAAAAAGCCCCGGCTCATCGTCGGGGCTCTTGCTTGTCGCAGCGATCGCGGATCAGCCCCGCGGCCTTCACGATTTCTGGATAATGGAAATATGGAGCTGATTTGCCCGACGAGTCAAGTTGCCGTATCCGCCGGCTACTTTGCATGGGGTTGTTTTCGATATTTTTGGCAGTGCGCCCTTACGACGGCAGGCGATCGCGTCCGGCTCTTCCCGGCGTCACTCGCGGCGCCGACAAAAAAGCCCTGGCTTATCGCCGGGGCTTTTGCATGTCGTTGCGATCGCTTGCAGATCAGCCCGCGGCCTTGGCCTCGCGGCGGCGCGCGGTGAGGATGTATTCGGTATAGCCGTTCGGCTGCGTGCGGCCCTCGAAGATCAGGTCGCAGGCGGCCTTGAAGGCAACGCCATCAAATGAAGGCGCCATCGGCTTGTAGAGCGAATCGCCGGCGTTCTGCTTGTCGACGACGACAGCCATGCGCTTCAGCGACTCCATCACCTGGTCCTTGGTGATGACGCCCTGATGCAGCCAGTTCGCGAGGTGCTGGCTCGAGATGCGGAGCGTGGCGCGGTCCTCCATCAGGCCGACATCGTGGATGTCGGGCACCTTGGAGCAGCCGACGCCCTGGTCGATCCAGCGCACGACGTAGCCCAGGATGCCCTGGCAGTTGTTGTCGATCTCCTGCTTCACGTCGTCGGGCGCCCAGTTCGACTGCGACACCGGAATGGTGAGGATGTCGGAGAGCTTGGCGCGCGGCCCGCCCTTGGCGAGCTCCTGCTGCCGGGCGATCACGTTGACCTGGTGATAGTGCAGCGCGTGCAGCGTGGCTGCGGTCGGCGACGGCACCCACGCGGTGGTGGCGCCGGCCTGCGGATGGCCGATCTTCTGCACCAGCATGTCGGCCATCTTGTCCGGGGCGGCCCACATGCCCTTGCCGATCTGGGCATGGCCAGGCAGGCCATCGATCAGGCCGTTGTCGACGTTCCAGTCCTCATAGGCCTTGATCCACGGCTGGGCCTTCATGTCGTTCTTGCGGATCATCGGACCCGCTTCCATCGAGGTGTGGATCTCGTCGCCGGTGCGGTCGAGGAAGCCGGTGTTGATGAACATGATGCGCTTGGAGGCGCGCTGGATGCAGGCCTTGAGGTTGACCGTGGTGCGGCGCTCCTCGTCCATGATGCCGACCTTCAGCGTGTTCTCCGGCAGGCCCAGCATCTTCTCGACCTCGGCGAACAGGTCGCAGGTGAGCGTCACCTCGTCGGGGCCGTGCATCTTCGGCTTGACGATATAGGCCGAGCCGGTGCGGCTGTTCCTGACCTTGGAATTGCCCTTGAGGTCGTGGATCGCGAGCAGGCCGGCGACCGCGGCATCCAGGATGCCTTCCGGGATTTCCTCACCCTTGGCGTCGAGCACGGCGTCGGTGAACATATGGTGGCCGACATTGCGCATCAGCAGCAGGCTGCGGCCGTGCAGCTTCAGCTCGCTGCCGTCGGGCTTCTTGTAGACGCGGTCGGCATTGAGCGAGCGGGTCAGCGTCTTGCCGCCCTTCTCGAAATCGGCCGACAGCGTGCCGTTCATCAGGCCGAGGGTGTTGCGATAGACCAGCACCTTGTCCTCGGCGTCGACGGCGGCGACCGAGTCCTCCATGTCGAGAATGGTGGAGACCGCCGATTCCAGGATCATGTCGGCGACGCCGGCCGGGTCATCCTTGCCGATCGCGTTGTTGCGGTCGATCTTGACCTCGACATGCATGCCGTTGTTGACGAGCAGGATCGCGGAAGGCTGGGCGGCGTCGCCCTGATAGCCGGCGAACTGGGCGGCATTCTTCAGCGCGGTCGAGTTGCCGCTCTTCAGCTTGACCGAGAGCTGGCCCGCGATCACGGCGTAGGAGGTCACGTCGGTGTGGCTTCCGGTCGCAAGCGGCACGGCGGCGTCGAGGAACGCCTTCGCCTTCGCGATCACCTTATCGCCGCGGGCCTTGTTGTAGCCCTTGCCGCTCTCGCTCGGATCGTGCGGGATCGCGTCGGTGCCGTAGAACGCGTCGTACAGCGAACCCCAGCGCGCGTTGGCGGCGTTCAGCGCGTAGCGGGCGTTGGTGAGCGGCACCACCAGCTGCGGGCCGCAGATCTTGCCGATTTCCTCATCGACATTTGATGTCTCGACCTTGTGGGTCGCGGGCTCGGGCAGCAGGTAGCCGATGTCCTTGAGGAACGCGGTGTAGGCGTTGATGTCGAACGCCTTGCCCTTGTTGGCGCGATGCCAGTCGTCGATCTTGGCCTGCAGCGTGTCGCGGACTGCGAGCAGCTCGCGGTTCTTCGGTCCGAGCTTCTGGATGATGGCGGCAAGTCCGGCCCAGAACGCATCCGGGGCGATCCCGGTTTTCGGCGTCGCCTCCTTGGCGATGAAATCGAACAGGACAGGGGCGATCTTCAATCCATGGGCATCGACACGAGTCATGATGGGCTTTCTCAAAGAAATGGGGCGTTTAGGGGCTGTTTTCGAGAGAAATCAGCAAAAAACGCGCCAAAGGGCCGCGTTCACGGCCCTTTTAGCCCTAAAGTCCCGGTTCTGAGAAGGCCCCCCAGAGGAGGGGGCTGCGCCGCCTAGATATTCGCCGCGAGGTCGGTCAGTTCGTCGAACAGGATGCCGGTCGTGGCCAGCATCCGCTCGATCTCGTCGGTGGCATCGCTGACCGAGCGGTTCGAGGTGTCGATGGTCAATTCATTGCCGGTCGGCGGCTGGTAGTCATTGGTGATGCCGGTGAAGGACGGCAATCCGCCGGAGCGCGCCTTGGCGTAATGGCCCTTGGGATCGCGGGTCTCGCAAACCTCGGCCGGCGTTGCGACATAGATCTCGCGGAACGCGCTATCGGCGATGCGGCGAGCTGCCGCACGGTCGGCGGTCGACGGCGACACCGCCGCGACGATGGCGATATGGCCGTTGCGCGCCAGATGGGTCGCGACTTCGGCGAGGCGGCGGATGTTTTCAGCGCGGTCCTGCGGCGAGAAGCCGAGATCGCCGTTCAGCCCGGCACGCAGCGTGTCGCCATCGAGCAGGATCGGCGAGCCGCCATTGCCGAACAGGCGCCGCTCCAGCGCCCGCGCCAAGGTCGACTTGCCCGAGCCGGGCAGGCCGGTCAGCCAGATCACTGCGCCGTTGTGGTGGTAGCGCGCCGAGCGCTCGTCCGGCCGCAGCGCGGACTCCACCGGCACGATGTCGACCGGCACCGCCGGCCGGCCGGCGTCGACCGACAGCACGAGTCCGCCGCCGGCGATGCGGCCGTTGACCTCGATCACGAGGCGGCCGGTGCGCGGATTGTCGGTGTAGGGATCGGTTGCAACCGGCTGCGCCAGCGAGATGTCGATCTCGCCGACATGGTTGCGCGCGATCGCGATGTTCTCTTCGTTGGACAGCGCGCCGGGATCGACCGCCTTCTCGATCGCGACGACGGTGGCGCGGCTTTCCTTGGTGCCGAGCCGGATCAGGATCTGCTCGCCCTTGGTCAGCGGCTTGTCATGCAGCCAGAAGATCCGCGCGCGGATGCGGCGGGTGTCGCGCGGGCTTTGCCCGGAATGTCCGATGATGTCGCCGCGCTCGAGGAACAGCTCGCGGTCGAGCGTGATGCCGACTGAGCGGCCGGCGCCCTGCGGGGCGTTCACCGGCGTTACCGGCCAGCTCTCGACAGTCTTGATCTTGGCGATCTTGCCGGTCGGCATGATCACGATCTCGTCGCCGGCCTTCAGGCTGCCGGACTCGATGCGGCCCGCCACGATGCGGCGGTCGTCGAACTTGTAGATCGCCTGCACCGGCAGCCGCAGCGGCAGCTCGGCCAGCGGGCGTGCCGGCTCGAGCGCATCGAGCGCCTCGACCACGGTCGGTCCCTTGTACCAGTCGATCCGCGCCGTGCGCTCGGCAACACCATCGCCGTCGCGCGCCGAGATCGGGATCACCGCCGTGGGCGTTACGCCGAGGCCGATCAGATGCGCGGAAATCTCGTCGCTGATCTCCTTGAAGCGATCGGCGCTGAATTCGACGCGGTCCATCTTGTTGACCACGACCGCGACCTGCTTCACGCCCAGCAGATGCAGGAGATAGCCGTGCCGCCTGGTCTGGTCGCGCACGCCTTCCAGCGCATCGATGATCAGCACCGCGCCGTCGGCCTGCGAGGCGCCGGTGATCATGTTGCGCAAGAACTCTGCGTGGCCGGGCGCGTCGATCAGCACGACGTCGCGCGAACGGGTGCGGAACCGGATCTGGGTGGTGTCGATGGTGATGCCCTGGTCGCGCTCGGTCTGCAGCGCATCGAGCAGGAACGACCATTCGAACGGCATGCCGCGCCGCGCGCTCACCGCCTTCAGCATTTCCAGCTTGCCGTCGGGCAGGCTGCCGGTCTCATGCAGCAGGCGCCCGACCAGCGTCGACTTGCCGTGATCGACATGGCCGACGATGACGATGCGCACCTGCGGCCGCGTCGTGCCGTTGGGCGTTGCCGAGATCGAGGCGGTGGGAAGGATCATGTTCATCGGAACGCTCGCACGAAGCTTGGTGTTGCTTGGATTTGATCAGAGATAGCCGGCGACGCGCAGCCGCTCGAACGCATCCTCGGTCTCGTGGTCGAGCGCGCGGCCGGCGCGCTCCGGGATCTTGGTGCCGTCGAGCTCGGTGAGGATCTCGTCGATGTTGGACGCGGTGGAGGCGACCGGGAAGGTGATGTCGGCATCACCGAGCGAGCGGTAGCGCTTGCCGTCCTTGGCGAGATAGAGCGGGATGATCGGGATGTTCTCGCGCTTGGTGTAGGCCCAGATGTCGGCCTCGGTCCAATGCAGGATCGGATGGATGCGCAAGTGAGCGCCTTGCGGCGGCGAGGCGTTGAACTGGTCCCAGAATTCCGGTGGTTGGTCGCGGACGTCCCATTCGCCCTCGAGGCCGCGCGGCGAGAACACGCGCTCCTTGGCGCGGGTCGCCTCTTCGTCGCGGCGGATGCCGGCGATCAATCCGTCAAAGCCATATTTGTTGAGCGCAAGCTTCAGCCCCTCGGTCTTGCGCGCGGCGGAACGTGCGGCCGGCGGCAGGGTCGGGTCGACGCTGTCGATCGGCGGGCAGGGCTCGACGCGCAGGTCGAGGTCCCATTCCTTTCCGAAGCGGTCGCGGAACGCGTACATCTCCGGAAATTTCTTGCCGGTGTCGACGTGCAATGCCGGGAACGGGACGCGGCCGAAGAACGCCTTGCGCGCCAGCCAGATCATCACGTTGGAATCCTTGCCGAGCGACCACAGCAGCGCGAGCTTCTTCAGCCGCGCGAACGCCTCGCGCAGGATGTAGATGCTCTGCGCCTCCAGCTCGTCGAGATGATCCATCGACGGAGGCGCCTGATTGGCGGGAATCCCCGGCACGGAAGATGCATTGCTAAGCGTTGCGGACCGCGTCCTGGCGGCGACGGATTCGTTGTCGAGAAGATGCATCTCTTGGCCTTGGCCTGTGGAGTTGAAAATTCTAAAGTTGCGCTGCAATAGAGAAGAAATAATTTTCTCTTTGCTGGCCTTGATCGAGAGATAAATAGAAAATAATTTCAGTCAACCCCCAAGTTGGGGAAGCGAGTGTCTGATGCGATATCTGCCGGTGTTTCTGGATCTGCAAAGCGGCAAGGTGCTGCTCGTTGGAGCGGGCGACCTCGCGCGCGCCAAGTTGCGGCTGCTCGCAGCCGCCGGCGCCGCGGTGCGCTGGTACGCGACGGACGGTGATCATGACATTGCCGGTCTTGCGGCGGAGGACGCCGCGCGGATCGAGCGCGCCGAAGGCGATCCGCTCGCCGCCGATCTTTCCGATGTCATCGCCGTCCTCTGTGCCGGCGCAGGCGAGATCGGTGTTGCGATGTCGGTGCGCGCCAAGGCGATCGGCCTGCCGGTCAACGTGATGGACGACCTCGTGCACTCCACCTTCATCATGCCGGCGATCGTCGATCGCGGCGATGTCGTGGTCGCGGTCGGCACCGGCGGCACGTCGCCGGTGGTGGCGCGCCGCATCCGCGAGAAGATCGAGGCGGTGCTGCCGGCGCGGATCGGCGATCTCGCCGGCTTCATCGGCGGCGTCCGCAAATCGATCCACGCCCGCATCGAGGAGTTTCCGCTGCGCCGCCGCTTCTGGGAGCGCATCGTCGACGGCCCGATCGGCGCGCTGGTGCTGGCCGGCCGCAGGGACGAGGCCGAGCAGGCGCTGAACGCGATCACCGATCCCGCCACCTTCGCCGGCGCGAGCGCGGCAGGCAAAGCCATTGGTCACGTGACGCTGGTCGGCGCCGGTCCCGGCGATCCGGACCTGCTCACGGTGAAGGCGTTGCGCGCGCTGCAGGACGCCGACGTCGTGTTCTATGACGAATTGGTGTCGTCCGAAATTCTCGACCGCATCCGGCGCGATGCCACGCGGATCCCGGTCGGCCGCCGTGTCGGCAAGCCCGGCATCGGCCAGGACGCCATCAATGCACTGATGATCGAGGCCGCGCAGTCCGGCCAGCGCGCGGTGCGGCTGAAGGGCGGCGATCCCTTTATCTTCGGCCGCGGCGGCGAGGAAATCGAGGCGCTGCGCGACGCCGGCGTCGCTTACTCCATCATTCCGGGCGTCTCCGCCGGTCTGGGCGCGGCCGCGCAATTCGAAGTGCCGCTGACCTTCAGACACGAGGCGCTGCGCATCACCTTCCTCACTGCGCACAAGGCGCGCGATGCCGAAGTCGTCGACTGGTCGGTGCTGACAGACAAGAAGATGACCGTCGTCGTCTATATGGGCATGACCGCGGCGCCCTCGATCCGCGAAGGCATGCTTGCCGCGGGCCGCTCGCCGGAGACGCCGGTCGGCGTGTTCGCGCGCGTGACCCGGCCGGATGCCAAGGCCGCGGTCGGCACGCTGGCGCGGCTGCCCGAGCTCGTCAAACAGGTCGATGGCGGTCCCGCCATTCTCATCATCGGCGACGTGGTCGCGCATTCCGCGCCGTGGAGCCGGTCCAACGTCACCCAACTCTTCTCCAACCAGATGTTCTCCGAACTGCTGAAAGCTGCCGAATGACCTCTCCGCTTGAACAGAAGAAAATCAGGATCACGGGCCCCTCGGTGGTGACCGCCAACCGCACCTGGGATGGTGCCGTGGTGTACCGAACCGCCAAGCAAGGCTGGTCCACGGAACTGTCCGATTCCGCTGTCGTCAGCACCTCCGACGATGCGCGCGCGCTTTTGGCCGAAGCCACCGCCGACGATGTCGGCGCGGTCGGCCCCTACATCGCGCCGGTCGAGCTCAAGGACGGCGGCAAGCTCAAGCCGGGCAATCTTCGCGAACACATCCGCGCCAAGGGCGTCACGATCGATCTTCAGGTGCCGGCGTAAGGCTCATCCATCATGTATGCATATGACGAACTCGACCGCACGCTGATCAACGAGCGTGTTTCGGAATTCCGCGACCAGGTGAAGCGCCGCCTTTCCGGCGAGCTCACCGAGGACGAATTCAAGATCCTGCGCTTGCAGAACGGCGTGTACCTGCAGCTGCACGCCTACATGTTCCGCGTCGCGATCCCCTACGGCACGCTGTCGTCGAAGCAGCTGCGCCGGCTCGCTCATGTGGCGCGCCGCTACGATCGCGGCTACGGCCACTTCACGACGCGGCAGAACATCCAGTTCAACTGGATCAAGCTCGCCGAGCTGCCCGACGCGCTGTCCGACCTCGCCGAGGTCGGCATCCACGCGATGCAGACCTCCGGCAACAACATGCGTAACGTCACCTCGGACCAGTGGGCCGGCGTCGCGCCCGGTGAGATCGAGGATCCGCGCATCTGGTCGGAGATCCTGCGCCAGCACACCACGCTGCATCCGGAATTCTCGTTCCTGCCGCGCAAGTTCAAGATCGCGATCACGGCATCCGAGCACGATCGCGCCGCGATCAAGATCCACGACATCGGGTTGCGGCTGCACAAGAATGCCGACGGCGAGACCGGTTTCGAGGTGCTGGTCGGCGGCGGCCTCGGCCGCACCCCGTTCATCGCCAAGACCATCAAGCCGTTCGTCCACGGCCGCGACATCCTGAGCTATGTCGAGGCGATCCTGCGCGTCTACAACCAGTACGGCCGCCGCGACAACATCTACAAGGCGCGCATCAAGATCCTGGTGCACGAGCTCGGCATCGAGAAGTTCGCCAGGGAAGTCGAGGAGGAGTGGAAGGCGATGGGCGATGTCGGGCTGACGCTCGATCACGCCGCCATCGAGGAGGTCCGCTCGCGCTTCTCCTATCCGCCTTACGAGAAGCTGCCGCACATGCCGGACGAGCTGAAGCAGGCCGCGCATGATCCGCTGTTCGAGCGCTGGCGCAAGAACTCGGTCGCGCCGCACAAGGTGCAGGGCTATTCGATCGTGACGCTGTCGCTGAAGCCGGTCGGTGGGCCTCCGGGCGACGCCACCGCGGAGCAGATGGACGCGGTCGCCGACCTTGCCGACAAATACTCGTTTGGCGAGATCCGCGTCGGCCACGAGCAGAACCTCGCGCTGCCGCACGTCGCCAAGTGCGACCTGCCGCAGCTGTTCAAGGCGCTCGATCGCCTCGGTCTCGCGACGCCGAACGTCAACCTCGTCACCGACATCATCGCGTGCCCGGGGCTGGACTACTGCTCGCTGGCCAACGCGCGCTCGATCCCGATCGCGCAGGAGCTGACGCGGCGCTTCGCCAACCACGACACCGCCGACCTGATCGGGCGGCTGCACATCAACATCTCCGGCTGCATCAATGCCTGCGGCCATCACCATGTCGGCCACATCGGCATTCTCGGCGTCGAGAAGAACGGCGAGGAATTCTACCAGATCACGATCGGCGGCCGCGCCGACGAGAACGCGCAGTTGGGCACGCTGATCGGCCCGGCCGTTCCCTATGCGGAAGTCGCCGACGTGATCGAAGACATTGTCGAAGCCTATCTCGCGCTGCGCGACCGTCCCGAAGAATTGTTCGTCGATACGGTGAAGCGTCTGGGCGTCGAGCCTATCAGGGAGCGGGTCTATGCCACTCGTTAAGCAGGGAAGAATCACCACCGATCTGTTCGTGCATGTCGCCGACGGCGCCGAGCTGCCGGGCGACGGCGCGGTGCTGGTGAGCGCCGAGCGCTTTCTCGCCGATCCGGAGGCGCTGCTGCGCCGTCCCGGCAAGACCGGCGTGATCTGGCCGAACAACCGCAACCTCGACGATCTCGTGCCGCATCTCGATCGGCTGGCCTCGGTCGCGCTGGTGTTTCCGACCTTCCGCGACGGCCGCGCCTACAGCCAGGCGCGCCTGCTGCGCGAGCGTTACGGCTATGACGGCGAGCTGCGCGCCACCGGCCAGATCCTGCGCGACCAGTTCGTGTTCATGACGCGCGCCGGCTTCGACGCCTTCGAGGTGAAGAAGGACGCCGACGCCGACGCCTTCGCCGCGACCATGAAGCGCTATTCGGTGTTCTACCAGCCGACCGGCGACGGCCGCGTCACCGCACTCAACCGCCGCATGCAGCTGCGTCATTCGGAGAGCGCCGGCCAGTGAGCACGCTTGCACCAGAGCTCGCAGTGGGGCCGGCCGCACTGCCCGCGGCCGATGCGCTCGATCGCGCGCTGCGCACGGCCTCGCCCGCCGAGGTGATCGCGGCCGCGGTCAGGACGCTCGGCCGCGAGAAAGTGGCGCTGGTGTCGTCGTTCGGCACCGAGTCCGCCGCGCTGCTCAAGGTGATGGCGGATGTCGATCCGGCGATCCCGGTGGTGTTCCTCGATACCGGCTGGCTGTTCGAGGAGACGCTGGCTTATCGTGACACTTTGATAGCCGCGCTCGGCCTCACCGACGTGCGCTCGATCAAGCCCGATGAGGAAGCGCTGTCGCGCCAGGATCCGGACCGCGAGCTGTGGTTCAGCGATCCCGACGCCTGCTGCCGCATTCGCAAGGTCGAGCCGCTGGCGCGCGCGCTGAAGCCGTTCGCCGGCTGGATCAACGGCCGCAAGCGTTTCCAGGGCGGTGCCCGCGCCGACATCCCGGTTGTCGAGGATGACGGGGTCAGGCTGAAGTTCAATCCGTTCGCCAACGTCTCGCGCGAGGAGATCGAGGCGATCTACACGCTCGGCAAGCTGCCGCCGCATCCACTTGTCGCATCGGGATATCAGTCGGTCGGGTGTATGCCTTGCAGCAGCCGGTCCGCTGCCGGCGAGGATGCGCGCGACGGCCGCTGGCGCGGCCGGGCCAAGACGGAATGCGGCATCCATACGATGAAGATGTCGTAGAACCTGATCCTAGCGACAAACGCGAAGCGTTTGCGCGAGGCGCCAGATCGCGATGACGGTTCATTGCGATTTGGCGACGCGACAAAGCCTTCGCAGTGCGGCGACTTCGTAGCACAAGCGCGCTGCGCTGCCGAAAACAAAGAAAACCGGTTTCGTTGACTTAAGACCACTTCACCGTGAGTTATGTCTTGCGTGTTCCCTGACATTTCTCAGGTTGAATGGAGAGCGAAATGATCCGTCGTATCCTGCCGCTGGTCGCGGGATTGTTGTGGGCGAGCTCGGCCTTTGCGGCCGACTATTCGCTGCTGAACGTGTCGTACGATCCGACCCGCGAGCTCTATGTCGATTTCAACAAGGCGTTCGCCGCGGCCTATCAGAAGGAAACCGGCAAGAGCGTCGAGATCAAGCAGTCGCATGGCGGCTCGGGCTCGCAGGCGCGCTCGGTGATCGACGGATTGCAGGCCGATGTCGTCACGCTGGCGCTCGCCTATGACATCGATGCGATCGCGGGCAAGGGCCTGATCGCGGCCGACTGGCAGAAGCGGCTGCCGCTCAACGCCTCGCCCTACACCTCGACCATCGTGTTCCTGGTGCGCAAGGGCAATCCCAAGGGCATCAAGGATTGGGACGATTTGATTAAATCCGGCGTCAGCGTCATCACGCCGAACCCGAAGACCTCGGGCGGCGCGCGCTGGAATTATCTCGCCGCCTGGGGCTACGCGCAGAAGAAGTTCGGCTCGGCCGACAAGGCGAAGAAGTTCGTCGCCGATCTCTATCAGAACGTGCCGGTGCTCGACACCGGCGCGCGCGGCTCGACCGTGACCTTCGTCGAGCGCGGCGTCGGCGACGTGCTGCTCGCGTGGGAGAACGAGGCCTTTCTGGCGCTTCGCGAATTCGGCGCGGACAAGTTCGAGATCGTGGCCCCGGCGCAGTCGATCCTGGCCGAGCCGCCGGTCGCCGTGGTCGACAAGGTCGCCGACAAGAAGGGCACCCGCGCCGTCGCCGAGGCCTATCTGAAGTACTGGTACACCAAGGAAGGCCAGGAGATCGCCGCGCGCAACTCCTACCGGCCGCGCGATCCCGAGATCGCCAAGGAGTACGAAAAATCCTTCGCCAAGGTTGAACTTTTCACCATCGACGACGTTTTTGGTGGTTGGACCAAGGCCCAGAAGGAGCACTTCGCCGAGGGCGGCATCTTCGATCAGATCTACAAGAACTGATCGGATTATCAGGGGGATATGTGAGCACAGCGGTTGCACGGCGCAGTACCCTGCCGGGGTTCGGTCTCACCATGGGACTGACCCTGACATGGCTCTCCGTTATCATCCTGATTCCGCTGGCCGCGCTGTTCCTCAAGACGTTCGAGCTGAGCCTCGACCAGTTCTGGGGCATCATCACCAGCCGCCGCACCCTGAATGCCCTGAAGATTTCGTTTGGGCTTTCGTTTGCGGCCGCCTGCGTCAATCTGGTGATGGGCACCGTCATCGTCTGGGCGCTGGTGCGCTACCGTTTTCCGGGCCGGCGGCTGTTCGACGCCATCGTCGATATTCCGTTTGCCTTGCCGACGGCGGTGGCAGGCGTCGCGCTGACGCAGCTGTTCGCGCAGAAGGGCTGGCTCGGCGCGCCGCTCGCCGAGCTCGGCATCAAGGTCGCGTTCACGCCGATCGGCATCTTCATCGCGATGATCTTCATCGGCATTCCCTTCGTGGTGCGTACGGTGCAGCCGGTGCTGATCGATCTCGATCCCGAGATCGAGGAAGCGGCGGCGAGCCTGGGCGCCAATCGCTGGCACACGGTGTTTCGCGTCATCCTGCCGAGCCTGATCCCGGCGCTGCTCACCGGCTTCGCGCTCGCCTTCGCCCGCGCCATCGGTGAATACGGCTCGGTGATCTTCATCGCCGGCAATCTGCCCAATGTCTCCGAGATCGCGCCGCTGTTGATCGTGATCCGACTGTCCGAATTCCGCTATGCCGACGCCACCGCGATCGCGGTCGTGATGCTGGTGGCCTCGTTCCTGATCATCTTCCTGATCAACCGGCTGCAACGCTGGGCGCAAGCCCGCATCCCCGTGCATTGAGGTCTTGCGATGTCGATGCAGACGGGATTGGTGACCTCGACCACGCAACTGCGGACCTACGCACCCGCGACCGATGTCAGCGTCGCGGCCCCGGCGCCGCGGCTCGAGATCGGTCGCGCGGAGCCGGGGACGGCGCAGCGCAATTTGCGCACTGAGCCCGGCCCGATCCGCTTCATCATCATCGCGCTCGCGATCGCCTTCCTCAGCATCTTCGTCGTGCTGCCGCTGGTCGTGGTGTTTGCGTCGGCCTTTTCGAAGGGGATCGGCGCCTATCTCGCGGCGCTGGCGGAGCCTGAGGCGCTCGCCGCCATCAAGCTGACGCTCTTGATCGCCGCGATCTCGGTCACACTCAACCTCGTGTTCGGCGTGATCGCGGCCTGGGCGATCTCGAAGTTCGAATTCACCGGCAAGACCTTCCTGATCACGCTGATCGACCTGCCGTTCTCGGTCTCGCCGGTGATCTCGGGCCTGGTCTTCGTGCTGCTGTTCGGCGCGCAGGGCTATTTCGGGCCATGGCTGCAGGCCCACAATGTCCACATCCTGTTCGCGGTGCCCGGCATCGCGCTGGCGACGATCTTCGTCACTTTTCCCTTCGTGGCGCGCGCGCTGATCCCGCTGATGCAGGAGCAGGGCACCCAGGAAGAGGAGGCGGCGATCTCGCTCGGCGCCTCCGGCCTGCAGACCTTCTTCCGCGTCACGCTGCCCAACATCAAATGGGGCCTGCTGTACGGCGTCCTGCTCTGCAACGCGCGCGCGATGGGCGAGTTCGGCGCGGTGTCGGTCGTCTCCGGCCACATCCGCGGCGAGACCAACACGATGCCGCTGCTGGTCGAAATTCTCTACAACGAATACCAGTTCGTCGCCTCGTTCGCGATCGCATCGCTGCTCGCGATGCTGGCGCTGATCACCCTGGTGGCGAAAACCGTTCTCGAGCGGCGGCTCGACGAGGCAGAGGTGCCCGATGGCGATTGAAGTCAAGAATATCGTAAAGACGTTCGGCAGCTTTGCCGCGCTCGACAATGTCGACCTCAAGGTCGCCGACGGCGAGTTGCTGGCCCTGCTCGGTCCGTCCGGCTCCGGCAAGACGACGCTGCTGCGCATCATCGCGGGCCTGGACTGGCCCGACTCGGGCGAGGTCGCGATCGACGGCGAGAATGCGCTCTCTCGCGGCGCCAGCGAGCGCCAGGTCGGCTTCGTGTTCCAGCACTACGCGCTGTTCCGCCACATGACGGTGTTCGAGAACGTCGCCTTCGGCCTGCGCGTGCAGCCGCGCGCGATCCGCAAGGACGAAGCGACGATCCGCGCCCGCGTCAAGAACCTGCTCGACCTGGTGCAGCTCGATTGGCTGGCCAACCGCTATCCCAGCCAATTGTCCGGCGGCCAGCGCCAGCGCATCGCGCTGGCGCGCGCGCTCGCGATCGAGCCGCGGATCCTCTTGCTCGACGAGCCGTTCGGCGCGCTCGATGCCAAGGTGCGCAAGGAGCTCAGGCAATGGCTGCGCTCGCTGCACAACGAGATCCACGTCACCTCGATCTTCGTGACTCATGACCAGGAAGAAGCGCTCGAAGTCGCCAACCGCGTCGTGGTGATGGACAAGGGCAAGATCGAGCAGATCGGTTCGCCCGGCGAGGTCTATGACAATCCGGCGACCGCCTTCGTGCATGGCTTTATCGGCGAATCCATCGTGCTGCCGGTCGACGTGGCCGGCGATGCGGTACGGCTGGACGGCCGTCCCCTGAACATTCCGGCGTTGGGCGCGGCGTCGGGCGCGGCAAAACTGTTCGTCCGCCGCCACGACATGGCGGTCGGCCCGGCCGGAACCGGCGCCCTGGAAGGCGCCATCCGGCATGTCCGTTCGTTCGGTCCGATCCAGCGTGCCGAGGTGGCCCTGTCGGGGAGCGAGGGCAAGACCGTGATCGAGATCGACGCCCCCCGCGACCGCGAGCTCCAGGCCGGCGAAATCGTCTCGCTGCAGCCCCGCCGCTACCGGATCTTTGCCGCCCAGGAGTAGCGGCCACGCAAACCTCCCCTTGAAAAGGGGAGGTCCGCCTGGCTCGCCAGAGCAAAGCGGGTGGGGATCTGGTCTCTCCACTTGCAGCGCAGCCTGTGGCCGGACCCCCATCCCGACCTTCCCCCTTTCAGGCGGAAGGGAACGCTCCGTTGCCCGGATGCAGCGCAGCGAAATCCGGGACTTCGCTCCGCGGATAGGCTGCCCCGGATTGCGCTCCGCTGCATCGGGGCTATCAGGCCAACAATCTCACCTGTCATTCCGGGGCGGTCCGCAGGATCGAACCCGGAATCTCGGGATTCCGGGTTCGATGCTACCGCATCGCCCCGGAATGACGGCGTTTTGTGTGGCCAGAAGTTAGCCCCTGTTCACCATTCAGCCACGGTTGGTATGCAACAACGGCGGGCCAATCTTTGGGGGTTTTCTTACAGTGAAACGGACGACGGTCGCCCTGTTCGGGCTTCTGCTGCTTGCCGGCTGCGGCACGGACACCAAAATCCCGGAAGAACCGACCATGTATCTCAACATGGCCCAACCCGGCGCTGTCCTGGATAGCCAGGCGGCCGCGATCATGTTTTCGCAGTATCGCCAGAACAATGGCCTTGGCACCGTCGTGGTGGATCCGGACCTGACCAAGCTCGCCGAGCAGCAATCGCAGGCGATGGCCGCCCGCAACAAGATGGACCACGACGTGAAGGCCCCGCTCGGCAAGCGGCTGCAGGCCGGGGGCTATCCCGCCACCGTCGCGGTCGAGAACATCTCGGCCGGCTATCACACCCTGGCGGAAGCCTTTTCGGGCTGGCGCGATTCACCGCCGCACAAGGCCAATATGCTGAAGAGCGGTGTCACAAAAATGGGCATCGCCGCGGTCTATGCTCCCAACACCAAGTACAAGGTGTTCTGGACGCTCATTTTGGCGGCAACCTGATCTCGATAAATTCCGCGTGATCCAAAGCATGATCCGGAAAAGTGTGAGGCGGTTTTCCGAGAAGATCATGCTCAAGCAATAGAGCCCTGCATCTCGTTGATTGACGCCGCGGTAAACAGCCGCCACGGTGCCGGCCCAAGTCATTTCCTGACCCAACGGTTACGAATGGATACTTCGGATTCCGCGCCTGCCTCGACGCCGGCGCAAGCGCAGCGCGTGCTGGTTCTTCAGGGCGGCGGCGCGCTCGGCTCCTATCAGGCCGGCGCCTTTCAGGCGCTCTGTCACGCAGGCTTCGAGCCGGAATGGATCGCCGGCATCTCGATCGGCGCCATCAATGCCGCGATCATCGCCGGCAACGAGCCGGCCGAGCGCGTGCCGCGGCTGAAGGAATTCTGGGAGATGGTGTCGGCGCCGGTGCCGTGGAATCCGGTCTCCAATCATGACCGCGCCCGCTCGCTGTTCAACGAGACCTCTGCCGCCATCATCGCGACCTTCGGCGTGCCCGGCTTCTTCACGCCGCGGATCCCGCCGGCGCCGCTGTGGCCGCCCGGCAGCTCGCAATCGCTGAGCTATTATGACACCGCGCCCCTGAAAAAGACGCTGGAGCGCCTGGTTGATTTCGACCGCATCAACGATCTGAAGACGCGCCTGTCGGTCGGCGCGGTCAGCGTCACCTCGGGCAATTTCCGCTACTTCGACAATTACGAGTTCAGGAAGGTCGGCAAGAAGATAGGCCCCGAGCACATCATGGCCTCGGGCGCGCTGCCGCCGGGCTTTCCGTCCGTCGTCATCGAGGGCGAGCATTACTGGGACGGCGGCATTGCCTCCAACACCCCGCTCGACTTCGTGCTCGACGAGGAGATCAACCGCGATCTGCTGATCTTCCAGGTCGATCTGTTCAGCGCGCGCGGGCCGTTGCCGGAGACGTTGCTGGAGGCTGCCGAGCGCGAGAAGGATATCCGCTATTCCAGCCGGACGCGGATGAACACCGACAAGAACAGGCAGATCCACAACGCCCGCATGGCGGTGCGCGACCTGATCGGCAAGCTGCCCGATTACCTGAAGAACGATCCGTCGGTCGAACTGCTGCGCAAGGCGTCCAAGGAGAACACCGTCACGGTGGTTCACCTGATCTACAAGAGCAAGAACTACGAGAGCTCCTCGAAGGACTACGACTTCTCCCATGTTGCGATGGTCGAGCACTGGGGCGCGGGCGTCCGCGACGTGCATTTGTCGATGCGTCACAAAGAATGGCTAGAACGGCCGCAGTCCGGGGAGACCATGGTGACTTACGACCTCACGGGGGATGAACCCACGCCCCCCGCAAGCAAATAGGAGCGACCGATAATGGGTACGTTGACAGGCAAGACCGCCGTTGTGACCGGCTCGACCAGCGGCATCGGATTGGCTTATGCGCGCGCCTTCGCCGGTGCCGGCGCCAATATCGTTCTCAACGGCATGGGCGTTCCGGCCGATATCGAGAAGGAGCGTTCGGGCATCGAGACCGACTTCAAGGTCAAGGCCGTGCATTCGCCGGCCGACATGACCAAGCCGGCCGAGATCGCCGACATGATTGCGCTCGGCGAGAAGACCTTCGGTTCGGTCGATATCCTGGTCAACAATGCCGGCATCCAGTTCGTTGCGCCGATCGAGGAATTCCCGCCGGAGAAGTGGGAAGCGATCATCGCGATCAATCTGTCGTCCGCGTTCTACGGCATCCGCGCCGCGGTGCCCGGCATGAAGAAGCGCGGCTGGGGCCGCATCATCAACACCGCCTCGGCGCACTCGCTGGTCGCTTCGCCGTTCAAGTCGGCCTATGTCTCGGCCAAGCACGGCATCGCCGGCCTCACCAAGACGGTGGCGCTGGAGCTCGCGCAGCACAAGATCACCTGCAACTGCATCAGCCCGGGCTATGTCTGGACCCCGCTGGTCGAGCACCAGATCCCGGAGACCATGAAGGCGCGCAACATGACCAAGGAGCAGGTCATCAAGGACGTGCTGCTCGCAGCGCAGCCGACCAAGGAATTCGTGACCTCCGAGCAGGTCGCGGCGCTCGCGCTGTTCCTGTGCAGCGACGATGCCGCGCAGATCACCGGCTCCAACTACTCGATCGACGGTGGCTGGACCGCGGAGTAATTTTCCGGCGGGATTTGGCGGCCTAAGGAACAAGCCGGCCCTGATTGGATCAGGGCCGGCTTTCGTTTGAGGCGGCAAGCGTCGCCATCGCCTGGAGCCATCCCTTTTGGCGAAATTTTGCAGCTTTTTCCGATCGGATTCAGGACAATTTGGCGCGCCGTGGGATGATGGCATGGGCATTCCTGACGAGGAGCAAATCGGATGGAGCAGCGGCAGCCATATGACGAGGTGATGGGCAAATCGCATTCCGAACTTCGGCCCAGCTCGCAGCTACGGCTCAAGGGCGAGGTGGTCCTCGCCGGGAGCGCCGGTTACGACGAGGCGCGCAAAGTCTGGAACGGCGCCGTCGACAGGCGGCCGGCCATGATCGCCTACTGCGCGGATACCCAGGATGTGGTCGAGGCGGTGACGTTCGCGAGGTCCCGCACGTTCCCGGTGGCCGTTCGCAGCGGAGGCCACAATGTCGCCGGCCTCTCAGTCTGTGACGGCGGCATGGTCATCGACCTGTCGCGGATGAAACGCATCGATGTCGATCCGGTCAGCCGCACCGCGCGCGCGGAGGCCGGCCTCGATCTCGGCGAATTCGATCGTGCCACGCAGGCGCACGGCCTGGCGACCACCATGGGGGTCAACAGCGACACCGGCATCGCCGGGCTCACGCTTGGCGGCGGCTTCGGCAAGCTCGGGCGAAAATACGGGTTGACCTGCGACAACCTGATTGCCGCCGAAGTGGTGACAGCCGAGGGACAGGTTTTAAGGGCCAGCGCGACCGAACACCCCGACCTGCTCTGGGGCTTGAAAGGAGGCGGCGGCAATTTCGGCATCGTGACTGCGTTCGAATACCAGTTGCATCCGATCGGCACGTCGTTGCCCGTGGCGTCGACGCTTTATCCCTACGATCAGGCGCGCGAGGCCATGCAGTTCTACGACGAATTCGCCCGCAACGCTGCCGATGAGGTCAACGTCGATGCTGCCCTTGTGACGCTGCCGTCGGGCGAGCGGTTCTTCAACATCTCCGGTTGTTACGTCGGCTCGCATCATGACGGTGAGCGCGCCCTTTCGCCGATCGTCAAGTTCGGCTCGCCCGTTGAGACGCGCCTCGCAACCGTTCCCTATCTCGAGATTCAGTCGGGCGGCGATGCCCTGTTTCCGCGGGGACGTCGCTATTACTGGAAGGCGCAGTTCCTGCGCGAGATCGGTGCCGGCGCGATCGACGCGCTGCTCGACGCCTATGCGAGAGCCCCCAACACCGCGTCCTTGCTGGTTCTCCAGCATGTCGGCGGCGCAATTGCACGGGTTCCGGTATCGAGCTCGCCTTACGCAAACCGCGATGCGGCGTTCGACTGCTTTCCGGTTGCGATCTGGGACGATCCGGCCGGTGACGAGGCGAACATGCATTGGGCGCGCGAGCTGTGGAGTGCCGTCAGGCCCTATTCGACCGGCGGCGTCTATGCCAACAACCTGGGGGATGAGGGCGAAGACCGGGTGCGCGACGCCTATGGCGAAAATTACGCTCGTCTTGTCGCGCTCAAGAACAAATACGATCCGACGAATTTCTTCCGCCTGAACCAGAACATCAAGCCGACGACATAGCTCTGGGCATCGGAGAAAATCCAAATGCGAAGCCGCTGGACCATTCTTGCTGCTCTGTTCGTCGCTCGTGCCACCATCGCCTTTCAGTTTCAGAGCGTCGCGGCTATCGCGCCGCAACTCAGCCAGGGTCTGGGCGCGAGCCTGGCCGATATCGGCGTTCTGATCGGGCTCTACTTTGCGCCGGGCGCCTTGCTTGCCTTGCCTGGCGGCGCGATCGGGCGCCGCTATGGCGACAAGGTAGTGGTCCTTGCCGGTCTCCTGATGATGCTGGCAGGCGAGCTGCTGATGACCACGTCAACGTCGTGGAGCGTGCAGATCGCGGGCCGACTGACCGCCGGCATCGGCGGCGTCCTCCTGAACGTTCTGATGACCAAGATGGTCGCGGACTGGTTTGCCGGCCGGGAAATCGCCACCGCGATGGCTATTTTCATCAACTCGTGGCCGGCCGGCATCGCAGTCGCTCTCATGCTGTTGCCGGCAATCGGAGCTACGCTCGGACTCCATGCCGTCAATCTTGCCGTCGCCGGGGTGATCCTGATCGGTCTCGGCCTCATCGCTCTGGTTTATCGCGCGCCGGACGCGGCCGTCGCGGTTGAAGGCGAGCGCAGCAGCCTGACCGCCGACACGATCTGCGCTGTGATTGCCGCCGGGCTGATCTGGTGTCTCTACAACATCGGCTTTGCGATGATCTTCAGTTTCGGTCCGTCGGTGCTGGTCGAGCAGGGCTGGTCCGGCGCCGCAGCCGGATCAACCGTCAGTATCGTGCTCTGGCTCGCCGCCCTTTCGGTGCCGTTGGGCGGCTTCCTCGCCGATCGGACCAAGCGCGGCGAGGTCATCCTGGTCACGGGCTGCGTCGCCTTCGCGCTCCTGACACTGCTCCTGTCGCGCAGCGGCACGGTGCTTCCCGTCGTCATTGCTCTTGGAATCCTCTGCGGCCTGCCTGCCGGTCCGATCATGAGCCTGCCTGCGCGCGTGCTCGAGCAGAAGACGCGGCCGATCGGAATGGGAATATTCTACACAGTCTTTTACGCCGGCATGCTGGCTGGACCTGCGATCGGAGGAAAGCTCTCCACCGCGGTCGGCTCCGCGAGCGCGGCACTCGACTTCGGCGCCGCCGTGCTCCTGGCTTGCCCGGCCGTTCTGTGGTTCTTCCGCCGCATGGTTGCCGGCCACCATTGGGAGCAGGCGGACATCAGGCGCGCCTGACAGGCGCAAGGCTGAACGCGGTCAGGCAGGTTCCTCGGTCCGGCGACAGTCATGCATCGCACTATGCCCCGTCCGGCGCAATCCTATGACGCCGGCCGCCGCTTGCCGAATGCCAGCACGTGCAGGCCGAGGCGCGAGCGCACGACATAGAACAAGAGGATCGTCTCGAAGGTCAGCGACAGCGAGGTCGAGGCCGCGGCGCCCATGCCGCCGTAGCGCGGGACGAGGGCGATGCAGAGCCCGACATTCATCAGGAACGACACCGCATAGGCGGTCGCGCAGATGCTCTGGTGGCCGAGCATGTTCAACAGCCGCTCCACCGGCCCGATTGCCGAGCGGACCACGAGGCCGATCGCGGCGACGAACATGATGCTGTAGCCGTCGACGAATTTCGGGCCGAACAGCCACAGCAGCGGCTTGCCGAACGCCAGCAGGGCAACGGTTGCGAACAGCGAGGGCCAGAACGTCCAGCTGATGGTGTGCGCGACATAGGCCGACAGCCGGTCCTTGTCGCCGAGCGCGTTGTATTCGGCGAAGCGGTGCGCCGTGGTCGCCGCCATCGCGTAGTGCACGAACGACACCAGCGCCAGCGTCTTCACCACGGCGAAATAGATGCCGACCTCCTCGGACGAGCGGAACTGCTGCAGCATCAGCACATCGGTGTAGCCGAGCAGCAGATAGAAGCTCTCGACCAGCATGATCGGCAGCGAGATCGCGAACCAGCCCTTGACGTCGTAGCTCTTCTCGCCCACCCCGAGATGGGCGGTGAGGCGGCGGTTGAGCACGACCATCTGGCCGATCGCCGCGATGTACACCGCGGGCCGCGCTCGCGATCATCGCCGCGGTGGCGCCGAGATTGAGGCCAAGCGCCAGCGCGCCGGCGGTCAGCGCGATGATCAGCCCCTGCCGCACGATGAACTGCGGCATCAGGCCGAGCTGCATCCAGTCATGCGCGCGGGAGATGCCGTCCTGGGTGTTGGCGACGACGAAGGGCGGCAGGGTCAGGCAGCCGATATAGAGCGGCACCACCGCGTTGGGATCGATCCAGGGCGAGGCGAGGTGGATTACGCCGGCCAGCAGCAGCGCGACCACGCTGGACGTCGCAAGCACCACCCAGCGGCCGCCTGAGAGGAAGCCGCGCAGCGCCGCGAGGTCGCCGCGCGCGCGGTATTCCGGAATGATCTTCTGGGCGGAGGGCGCGATGCCGAAATCCATGGTGCTGCCGAGCAGCAGCACCCAGGTCCAGACATAGACATAGATGCCGTAATCCGAGCCGCTCATCCAGCGCGCCAGCAGGATCTGCGCGAGATAGGCGATGCCGGCGCTGATGACGCGGATGGCGAAGATCATGCCGGCGAGGCGCTTGGTGACCGACGCCTCCTTGGTGCCGCCGAGCGCGCGCGCGGCGAGGCTACGCAGGCGTGCGGCCCGGCCCGATGGCGCAGAGGTTGCGGATTGTGTCTCCATCACAGCCAAGGCGGAAAATTCCTAAAGCGCCGCGTGGCGGCAATGGCCTCCGATCTATCAACGAAACGTTAAGATTGGGTTGGGTGACGCACCCCTTCGGGGTCGTCCCGGGGCAGTGCGAAGCACTGAACCTGGGAGCTCGAGATTCCGGGTTCGATGCGCTGCATCGCCCCGGAATGACCTACGGCTCAATTCAAATTGATATTGAATTCGTAGCTTTTGTCGCCGCCGACCAGCGTCAGCTTCAGCGCGGCGCCGTCGGCCTTGGCGCCGGGCGGCAGGCCGTCGAGCTCGAAAGAAAAGCGCTTCACGCCCGGCGGCGCCTGCGCAACGAGCTTGGGCACCGGCAGCGCCCAGTCGGGCGTCGGCCCCTCGACGAACAGGCTGAGGTCCTTGCTCTCGGGCGCGGCGACATCGACCAGCACGTTGTTCTTGCCGTCGCGCTTGACGTCGCGGATCGAAAACGGGATCGGGTCGCCGATATTGGCGGGCTTCGGCACCGCGTTGAGTGCTTCCGACAGCGCGGCGTCCTCGGTCGATGCGACGCTCGCGAACGCCAGCTCGGCCTTCGCCTCCACCGGCACGCACAGCTTCTCGCACACCGCGTAGTTGATGTCGGCGCGCAGCACCAGCGGCTTGTCGGGATTCTTCGCCACGATGCGCAGCGGCAGCACCACCTGGTGCTTGTAGCCGAGCGAGGTGCCGCCGGCGCCGTCGTCGAATTGCCGCGGCGCCGGCCACATCACGGTGACCGCCTCGACGTTATCCGACCTGGAGAAATCGAACCGCGGCGGCACGCCGGAATCGCCGGGCGTCCGCCAATAGGTCTTCCAGCCGTCCTGCAACTGGAACGCAATGCCGCCAAGCAGCACCGCGCCGCTGCGCGATCCGGCGAGCAGCCGCACCGCCGAATGCGTGTCCTGTTGCCACGGCGAGGCGTCGTCGGCGCGGACCTCCGTTGCCATACATGCGACGGAAAACAGGGTGGCAACGCCAAATGCGGCACGCAAGGGAACTATGACGATCATGAGACGTCTTTACCTGTAACTTTCGGTGCAAACCATTGAATTGCTTGTGATGCATCGCCGCACGGCGGTCGATGGTTGATTGACAGAACCGCCACCCGATATCAGGATGCCAAATCAGCAGGAAAGGCCTTTGCGGATGCGCCCTGAAGGCAAAACAGGCAAGACTCGCAAGACCACCGCCGGCAGAAACCCGGCCGTCGGCGCCCATGCCGCCGAAGGTGGCTATCTCGACGGCCAGATGCTGATCGCGATGCCTGTCATGAACGACCCGCGCTTCGAACGCTCCGTGATCTACATGTGCGCGCATTCCTCCGAGGGCGCGATGGGTATCATCGTCAACCGTCCCGCCGGCAGCATCGATTTTCCCGGGCTGCTGGTGCAGCTCGACATCATCGAGAAGTCGGACCAGATCCAGCTGCCCGAGAATGCCGAGATGATGAAGGTGATGAAGGGCGGCCCGGTCGACACCGGCCGCGGCTTCGTGCTGCATTCCAGCGACTTCTACATTCAGGATGCGACACTCAACATCGACGACGGCATCTCGCTCACCGCGACCGTCGATATCCTGAAGGCGATCGCCAAGGGCGCCGGGCCGAAGCACGCGATCCTCGCGCTCGGCTATGCCGGCTGGGCGCCGGGCCAGCTCGAGAACGAGATCCAGCACAATGGCTGGCTGCATTGCGACGCCGATCCGGAATTGATCTTCGGTACCGACGTCGACGAGAAATACGCGCGCGCCTTGCGCAAGATCGGCATCGAGGCCGGCATGCTCTCGAACGACGCCGGCCACGCGTAGGCTGTCGCTGAGGTCGTCGACGATCCGTCCACATTCACGGTGTCGTCCCTGCGAAAGCAGGGGCCCATAACCACCGCATGCAATTGCGGCGCCGCGCTGGGGCCACAGCGTCGTGCAACAACAGCGCCCTGTGGTTATGGGTCCCGGGTCGCGCTTACGCTTGCCCGGGACGACAGCTGTGGGTTCGACTACGACAGCGGTGGTTTGGCTACGACAGCCTTCGCGACCGCTACTCCGCCGCTTCCTGCGCGACCGTCGGCTGGGTGCCCGCGACCGTGGCGCGGCGCATGTCGCGGGGCTGCGACTGGTCGTAGCGGCGGACGCGGTGCACGGTCTGGCGGTTGTCCCACATCACGAGGTCGTGCACCGTCCATTTGTGCACATAGACGAATTCGGGCTGCGTCGCGTGCTCGGTGAGGTCGCGCAGCAACAGCCGCGCCTCCGGCATGCTCATGCCCCTGATGGCGCCGGCGTGCGACGACAGATACAGCGACTTGCGGCCGTGCACCGGATGCGTGCGCACCAGGCGCTGCAGCACCGGCTTGAACATCTGCTTCTCGTCTTCGGTGTAGTCGAGGAAGCCGAGCGAGCCGCGCGAATACATCAGCGAGTGCTCGCAGATCATGTCCTCGATCTCGGCCTTGAACTCGTCGTCGAGCGCGTCATAGGCGGCGCGCATGTCGGCGAATTCGGTGTTGCCGCCCTTCGGGTTCACCACGCGCGCCGACAGCAGCGAGAATTTCGCCGGGATCGGCCGGAACGAGCTGTCGGAATGCCACAGGCAGTTGCCGAGATTGAACAGATGGGTGCGGTGATCCTTCGGCAGCGGCTTGCCGTCCTTGCCGAGATTGCTGACGTCGTTCAGCCCGGAGGAGAGACGGTAGTCCTGCTTCTTCGTCACCGTGCCGCCGCGCGCATCTTCGCGCTCGCCGAAATTCAGCGCGAATGCCATCTGCTGCTCGTCGGAGATGTCCTGGCCGTGGAACACGAGCACGGCGTATTTGTCCATGCCGGCCTCGATGTCGATCGCTTCCTGCTTCGTCAGCGGCTTGCGCAGATCGACGCCGGAAACCTCGCCGACGAAATGCTTGTGAAGCTGCCGGATCAGGACCGTCATTGGCGTATCTCCCCGTCTGTCGCGGGCGGTTTTCCCGCTTCGTTTGACGAGAAGGCTACTCGCCGCGCGCGCGCTGTCAACGCTCGCGGGCCGTGCGCGGGTCAGGCATTCCGCGCCATCAACCCGCCGTCGACCGGAATCACGGCGCCGGTCAGGAACGATGCGGCGGGCAGGCACAGGCTCAGCGTCATGTGCGCTACCTCTTCCGGATCGCCGTAACGGGCAAGCGCGGTGCGGCGCTTGGCGTAGAGCGTCTTGTGCTCCTCGGAGATGCGGTCGGTGATGGCGGTGCGGATCGGGCCCGGGCAAATGCAGTTCACGGTGATGCCCTCGCGTCCCAGTTCCACCGCGAGCGAGCGGGTCAGGCTGGTGACGCCGCCCTTGGCCGCGGAGTAGGGGCTGTGCAGCGCGGTCGCGCCGAGCGCCTCGGTCGAGGCGATGTTGACGATGCGCGGCGAGCGCGACTTGCGCAGGTATGGCAGTGCGGCGCGGATGATGCGCGGATGCGCCGTCAGCATCACAGCGATGCCCTTGGCCCAGGCGTCCTCATAAGCGGGATCGTCGATCGGCACCCGCACCGAGATGCCGGCATTGTTGACGATGATGTCGAGCCCGCCGAAATGCGCGGCGACGTCGTTGACGACTTTGGTGATGGCGTCGCGATCGCTGACGTCGAGCGTCCAGGCCTTCGCCGAGCCGCCGCCTGCCGAAATCTCCTTCGCCACCGCCTGCGTGCCTTCTTCGGTGAGGTCGGTGACCGCAACATTGGCGCCTTCATCGGCAAACACCCGCGCGGTGGCGCGGCCCATGCCGCTGGCGGCGCCGGTGACGAGAACGGTGAGGTCCTTCACCGAACGGCTGAGTTGCTTGTATTCGGACATGACGGACCCCCCGTTGATTTTCTGCGTTGTGAGAGACGGCAACGCTGGCACCGATCGCAAGATACGTCAAACCACTGATCCCATATCGGCATGCGCGCAGCGCGTTAACGCAAGTTTCCCGGTTGGCTTTCCGAGAAGGATCATGCTCAATCAAGACAACAGCACGAGAGAGGAACGCGCGATGAACGAGCTCGATTTCGGCGGCAAGCAGATATTGGTGGTCGGCGGCTCCAGCGGCATCGGCAACGGCATCGCGCAGGCGTTCCGCGCCAAGGGCGCGCGCGTCGCGATCTGCGGCACCCGCGCGCAGGCGAGCGACTATTCGACCGAGGAAGGCTCGCATCTCGAGGGCCTCGCTTACGCGCAGCTCGATGTCAGCAACCCGCAGGCGATCGAGGCCTTCAAGCCGTCGTTCGACCGGCTCGACGTGCTGGTGCTGGCGCAGGGCGCGGTGATTTACCGCCGTGGGGAATTCGAGATGGAGGGTTTTCGCAAGGTGCTCGAGGTCAACCTGATGAGCCTGATGGCCTGCGCCACCAAATTCCAGGCGATGCTGAGCGCGAGCAAGGGCTCGCTGATCATCGTGAGCTCGACCGCGGCCTATCATTCCACCATGGGCAATCCGGCCTACAACGCCTCGAAGACCGGCGCCGTCGGGCTGACGCGCACGCTCGGCGAGGCCTGGGCGGAGAACGGCATCCGCGTCAACGGCATTGCGCCCGGCCTCGTCGACACCAAGATGACCAAGGCGACGACGGCAAATCCGAAGCGTCTCGAAGGCGCGCTCGAGCGCATTCCGCTGAAGCGTCTCGGCACGCCCGCCGACATGGCCGGCGCCGCGCTGTTCCTGGCCTCGCCGCTCGCGTCCTACATCGTCGGCCAGACCATCGTCGTCGACGGCGGGCTGATCCTGTAACCGCAGGAACCTGCGCGCCGCTTCCCGGTTAGCTCCCGAACAGATCAGGGAGCGTGACGATGGACAAGGATCGGATTTTCGGAACGGCGAAGGAGTTCGCGGGCAAGGCCGAAGGCGCTGTCGGCGACGCGACCGGCGATGCGCAGACCCAGGCCTCGGGCCGCGTGCGTGAAGCCGCGGGCTCGGTGCAGGATCTCTACGGCCAGGCCAAGGATGCCGCGCGCGACGCCGCCGACACCGCGGTCAACTACGCCAAGGACGCCTATGAGCATCGTGGCGAGACCGTTCGCAGTGGACAGAAGGCGATGGCGCATGCGGTGCAGGAGAACCCGCTGGGATCGCTGCTGATCGCCGGCGGCATCGGCTTTGCGCTCGCGCTCCTGATGACGCGCCAGCCGCGCCGCCCGCCGCCGTCGCGCTGGCGCTATTACGGTTGAGCCATACGATGAAATCGCAGGGCGGGTTGGCGATAGCGTAACCCGCCCTCTCGCCGTGCGAGACGCCGCGCAAGACACGGCGGGTTACGGCTTCGTCTGGCCCGCCGTGCAAGTTTGCCGTGCAAGTTTCCCGCAAATTTCCAGCCATCAGCTAGCTTGTCGCGCGTGCGCGCCGCCTACTGCCACGGATTCCCCGGCACTGCGGCCCGCTGTCCGACACCGCGCGGCGGGCGCGGCGGCGGAGCGACCAGCGGGCGCTGCTGCGGCGCGCCGAACCCGAACAGATCGCGCAGCCAGGGCTGTGTCTGCGGCTGCTGTTGTTGCGGCTGGGCCTGGGTCTGGGCCGGACGGAACGCGCGCCTTGGCGGCTTCGGCGCGGTGATGATCGAGCCGTCGGGCGCGATCGCCGTGGTCGAGGGCGGCGGATTGGCCGGCCCGCCCGCCGGCGCGGCCGGCGTGGTCGCGGCAACCGGCACATCGCCTTTGGCTTGCTCGCGGCCCATCTCGCGGCGCGGCCAGACGAAATCATCGGCGCGGCCGGCGGGCGGCGCCAGCGCCTCGCCCTTCACCAGCGTGCGCGCGGCGAGCGCATCGACGGCGGCGGGCCGCGAGCCCGGTCCGCCGAGCAATTGATCGGTGCCGACCGTGGAGGCGACCAGCGGCAGCACCGGGCCCGCCAGCGGCCGCGGCGCGGGCTTGCCGGGCTCGGCGCTGGTATCCGGCGTCGCCGGTTCGCTGGGCAGCGCGATCGGCCCGGAGCGCACCGCGAGCAGGCGCGTCACCTCGCGCTCGACATAATGCGCGAGCTTGCGCGCGCCGGCCTTGGTGAAGAACACGCCGTCATCGGTACGCAGCTTGCGGGGCTGGCCTTCGAAGTCCGGGCCCTTCTGCATGAAGCGGCCGGCCTCGTCGACAAAGCCGTCCCAGACGTCGACATAGGTGATGCCGGCCTTGCCGGCGCCGTCGCGATAGAGCGCGTCGAGGAACAGCATGTCCGACGTGCCCTTCTGGCCGCGGATCGCGGGCAGGCCGACCCACAGCACCGGCACGCCCTTGCTCTTCAGCACGTTGATCAGCTCCTCGATCTTTTTGCCGTAGAGCTCGACCCAGCGGTCGTCGCGGAATTCATAGAGGCCGTTGGGCGAGCGCGCAGTCTTTTCCGGCGCGGCCTGCTGATCATTGTCGGCGTCGTCGGCCGGCAACTCGGGATCGGCGGGCTTGGCCTCAGCCTTGCCGTCATTCTTGGCGGCGGCATCGGGCTTGTCGCCGGGCTTGGCCTCCGGCTTGCCGCGCGCGTCCTTCTTCTCGTCCTTCTTGTCGACCTTCTTCTCCACGACAGATTCGCGGATCGCGGTGCGATCGTTGAGGCCGAGCATCACGACGATGGCGTCGGGGTTCTCGGTGGCGAGAATGCCCTTCGCGGCCGCGGCCCAATCCGCCGGGTCGCCCTTGGGCTGATAGCGGATCAGGCCGGAGACCGTCTTGTGCTTGCGGATCACGCCCATGTCGGGCTGGTCGGAATAGGCATCCTCCAGGCCATAGCCGAGCCAGTCGGCCATGGCGTCGCCGATGACGAGCACGTTGCGCTCCGCGGCGGCCTCGCGCTTGGCCGGCGCCGGAGCGCGCGAAAAATCCTCGCGCGGCCGCTGCGGCTGCGATGATTGCGGTTGCTGCTGCTGGAACGGCGCGAAGAAATCACCGCCGAACCAGCCGCCACCGCCGTGCTGCGGCGGAGCGCGGCGCTGTGGTTGCGGCGGTCCGCCGCCGAAGCCAGGGAAGCCGAAGAATTGCGCCGAGGCGGGCTGGGCGATGCCGATCAACAGCGCAAGCGTAACCGTCAGCGCGACCAGCGGACCGGCTTCGGTGAATATGCGCAAAAAGGACTTTGGCTCTCGCATCGCGTTCGGTCGCAAATGATCTGGAAGTACGTGAGCATACTAGCGGAATCGGGCCGCAAGCGGGCAGCTTTTCCACCATAAATCGGGTGCCTCCGGCCGCCGTCAAGGCAGGCGGCAAATATCGGATTTCACGGTTACTTTCGGGGTGGAGGGCCTAGCCGTCGCGGCGACGGAACCGTGCCCCCTCTCCCGCTTGCGGGGGAGGGAGAGCCGTAGCCCGGATGGAGCGAAGCGTAATCCGGGACCAGACCAACCGCACGGCGAGAACCCCGGATTTCCGGGCTACGGGGCAGCCTGCGGCTTCAGCCCTACCGCCCCCTGAGCCGCTCCAGCACCTCGGCGGTGGCAAAACCGTCGGCCGGTGCCCCGATCGACACCTGGAAGCCGCGCAGCGCCTCGCGGGTCTGGCCGCCGAACTGGCCGTCGGGCGTGCCCTTGTAGAAGCCGCGCTGGGCCAGCAATTGCTGCAGTTCCAGCCGCTCGGCGCGCGACAGCACCCGCTCCTGGCGCGGCCAGGGCTGCGCGAAGGGCTGGCCGCCGCGCAGGCGGTCGGCGAAATGGCCGATGGCGAGCGCATAGGCCTCCGCCGGGTTGTACTTCATGATCACCCGGAAATTCTGCAGCATCAGAAAGCCCGGCCCCTCGGCGCCCGCCGGCGCCAGCAGATAGGCCTTGTCGGACGGCCGCGGGAACGGCTGGCCGCCCGGCCGCTTGACGCCGAGATGTTCCCACTGCGACAGCGGCATCGCCTTGGCGCGGTCGGCCAGCATGTAATTGAGGCCTTGCGGCAGCACGACCTCGTAGCCCCAGCTCGCGCCGGTCTGCCAGCCGTCCTTCTTCAAATTGTTGGCGGTCGAGGCGATCAGGTCGCTCGGATTGTCGACGACGTCGCGGCGGCCGTCGCCGTCGCCATCGACGGCATAGCGCTTGAACGCGGTCGGCATGAACTGGGTCGGGCCGAAGGCGCCGGCCCAGGAGCCGCGCATCTGCTCGGGCCTGAGATCGCCGCGGTTGAGGATTTCCAGCGCCGACAGGAACTCGTCCTTGAAATAGGCCTGACGGCGGCCGATGCAGGCGAGCGTCGCGGTCGACTGCACCACGTTGCGATCGCCCATCTGGGTCGAGTAGTTCGACTCGATGCCCCAGATCGCCGCGATGATGTAGCGGTCGACGCCATAGGCCTTCTCGGTGGCGTCGAACTGCGGCTTGTATTTCGCAAGGATCTCGCGGCCCTTGGCGAGCCTGGCGTCGCTGACCAGGATGTCGAGATAATCCCAGATCGCCTTGGTGAACTCCGGCTGCGAATCCATCAGGTCCATGATGCGCAGATCGGGCGTCAGCCCGGCGGTGAAGCGCTCGAAATTCTCTTGGGTGATGTTGCGCCGTGCGGCATCTGGCCACATCGCTGCGACGCAGTTCGGGAAGTCCGACGCGGCCTGGCGGATCGCCGCTGCGGTCATCAGCGGATGGCCGGAGGCGCCGTCTTCACCGCTCCACGGCGGTGCCGCGCCGTCCTGTCCGGTTGCGGCCTGCGGCGGCGTCGCGTTCGGTCCGGAAAAGATGCTGTCGATCAGGTTGGTCAGGCCGTTGCCCGCCGACTGGGCTTGCGTGCTGCCGGGCAGCAGCAGGGCCAGCGCGATCAGGCTCGCGCCGAAAAGCTTGGTCCTTGATGTTCCCATCGCGCGCATTTGTCGTGTGCCTGTCAAAATCGTGCTGTTCCAGAAGGCCCCGGCACGGTTTCCAATAACTTAACAAGGGCGAGATTTTGTTGCGGCCCGCATTGGCTGACGGGAACGGCGGAATTAAGCCGCACCACACATCCGCCTTTGTTGGCGGCTGCAAAACGGGGTACCAAAGGCATGATTCATTTCGTGCCGCCGTCCCACCCATTTCAAGGCTTCCGATAATCCCATGAAGATCCGCAAAGCCGTGTTCCCCGTCGCCGGTCTCGGTACCCGCGTGCTGCCCGCCACCAAGGCGATGCCGAAGGAGATGCTGACGATCGTCGACAAGCCCCTGATCCAGTACGTGGTCGACGAGGCCCGGGAAGCCGGCATCGAGCATTTCGTGTTCGTCACCGGCCGCAACAAGGGTGTCATCGAGGATCACTTCGACCGCATGTTCGAGCTCGACACCACGCTGGCGCAGCGCGGCAAGAAGACCGAGCAGGATATCCTGGCGCAGAACCAGCCGGAGGCCGGCGCGATGAGCTTCACCCGGCAGCAGGCGCCGCTCGGGCTCGGCCACGCGGTGTGGTGCGCGCGCGATATCATCGGCAACGAGCCGTTCGCGGTGGTGCTGCCGGACGAGCTGGTGCTGAACACGCCGGGCTGCCTCAAGCAGATGATCGACGCCGCGAGCAGGCTTGGTGACAAGTCGAACCTGATCGCGGTCGAGGCGGTGCCCGACGAACTCACCCATCAATACGGCATCTGCAGCGTCGGCAAACGCACCGGCAACATCTTCGAGGTCGACCGCATGGTCGAGAAGCCGCCGCAGGGCACCGCGCCGTCCAACCTGTCGATCACCGGCCGCTACATCCTGCAGCCGGAGATCTTCAACATCCTGGCCACGCAGGAGCGCGGCGCCGGCGGCGAGATCCAGCTCACCGATGCGATGATCGGTCTTGCGAAGACGCAGAAGTTCTACGGCGTCGAGTTCGAGGGCGAGCGCCACGATTGCGGCTCCAAGCCCGGCTTCCTCCGCGCCAACATCGCCTTCGGCCTCAAGCGCCCCGAACTGCGCGACGGCCTGATTGCCGAGATGAAGAAGTACCTGGAGAAGTAGGGGGCGCGTCTTTCGCCGTGCTACGCGCGCCGGAACGGCAGTTTCGTAGGGCGGATTAGCGCTGCGTAATCCGCCGTCACGTGTCACCGCGGCGTGCGCCGGATTACGCCTTCGGTAATCCGGGCTACGGAATCGGACGATTCATTTCGCGAGAACGCGGATGTGTGAGTCACCGGCCGTGCAACAAACTTGCTGTCGTCCCTGCGAAAGCAGGGACCCATAACCACCAATGCCGATTGGCTCGCGCTATTGGAACGACGAGCCCCTCTCACAACACACGCCGCAGAGTATGGGTCCCTGCTTTCGCAGGGACGACACTTGTGGGTGTGGTCAGCATCGCGCGTCGACTACGCCTCAACGCGCGAGATCACGCCACCTTCCTTCGCCCGGCGCGTTTCGCCGGCTCCTTAGCGCCGTCCTGCTTCGGCGCGCGCAGGGCGCGGGCGGCGAGGCTGACGACTTCGGAGATCTGCTGGAGCTGCGCGGCGAGCGGAGAGGTCTTGCGCCAGACCATGCCGATGGTGCGCGACGGCTGCGGATGCTTGAAGCGCGAGACCGTGACCGGCGCCGAGCGCGTCTCCACCGTCACGGCCATCTCGGGGATCAAAGTGACGCCGATGCCGGCGCCGACCATCTGCACCAGCGTCGACAGCGAGCTCGCGTCCAGCACCTCGCGCGGCGGCGAGGACTGCATGTTGCAGAACGACAGCGCCTGGTCACGGAAGCAGTGGCCTTCCTCGAGCAGCAAGAGTCGCATCTCGCGCAGCATCTCGGCGCTCGGCACCGGCGTCTTCGCATCCTCGCCCGGCCGCACCAGCAGGAAGTTTTCCGAAAACAGCGCGACCTCGGTCAGCGAAGGTTCCGATACCGGCAGCGCCACGATCGCGGTGTCGAGCCGGCCCTCGGCGACTTCCTTGATCAGCTTCGGCGTCAGCGTCTCGCGGACATGGATGTCGAGCTCGGGATGCAGCCGCGCCAGGTTCTCGATCACCTTCGGCAGCAGATACGGCGCAACGGTCGGGATCATGCCGACCCGCAGCCGTCCGGCAAGCCTGTCGCGCGAGGCGCGCGCGAAGTCGCCGAGCTCGTCGACCGAGCGCAGGATGTCGCGCACGCGGCGCAGCAGGTCTTCGCCAAACGCCGTCAGCGTCACCTGCCGCGCATTGCGTTCGATCAGCACGCCGCCGACCGCCTGTTCCATTTCGCGGATCTGCATCGACAGCGCCGGCTGCGATACCGAACAGGCCTCCGCGGCACGTCCGAAATGCCCATGGCGCGCCAGCGCATCGAAATATCTGAGTTGCCGGAGTGTGACATTTATCATCAGATTATCTTATTGCCGCGATCATTAAAGTCAATTTCACCTGATGGATTGGGACGCGTAGAATCGTTCTTGGAAGAGCTCCAGCACATTCCAGAATCCATCACCTCGGAGAAGAAACATGGACGCAAAAACCGACGAAGGCGCGGGCAAATGCCCATTCACGGGCGGACCTCGCGGGCACACGAATCGTGACTGGTGGCCGGAGACGCTCGACGTTCAGGTGCTGCATCGGAACTCCAGCCTGTCCGATCCGATGGGCAAGGGCTTCGACTACGCCAAGGAATTCAAGAGCCTCGATCTCAACGCCGTGATCAAGGACCTCACGGCCCTGATGACGACGTCGCAAGAATGGTGGCCGGCCGACTTCGGCCATTACGGCGGCCTGATGATCCGCATGGCCTGGCACTCGGCGGGCACCTATCGGATCACCGACGGCCGCGGCGGCGCCGGTGCCGGTCAGCAGCGTTTTGCCCCGCTCAACAGCTGGCCGGACAACGCCAACCTCGACAAGGCGCGCCGGCTGCTCTGGCCGATCAAGCAGAAGTACGGCCGCAAGATCTCGTGGGCCGATCTGATGGTCCTCGCCGGCAACGTTGCGCTGGAATCGATGGGCTTCAAGACGTTCGGTTTTGCGGGTGGCCGCGCCGACGTGTGGGAGCCGGAAGAGCTGTACTGGGGTCCGGAAGGCACCTGGCTCGGTGACGAGCGCTACAGCGGCGAGCGCCAGCTCTCCGAGCCGCTCGGCGCGGTGCAGATGGGCCTGATCTACGTCAACCCGGAAGGCCCGAATGGCAATCCGGACCCGGTCGCCGCCGCGAAGGACATCCGCGAGACGTTCTTCCGCATGGCGATGAATGACGAGGAGACTGTCGCGCTGATCGCCGGTGGCCACACCTTCGGCAAGACCCACGGTGCGGGCGATCCGTCGTTGATCGGTCCGGAGCCGGAAGGTGGCGCGATCGAGGAACAGGGTCTCGGCTGGAAGAGCAAGTTCGGCACCGGCGTCGGCGCTGACGCGATCACCGGCGGTCCCGAGGTCACCTGGACCCAGACCCCGACCAAGTGGAGCAACCACTTCTTCGAGAACCTGTTCAAGTACGAATGGGAGCTGACGAAGAGCCCGGCCGGTGCGAAGCAGTGGAAGGCAAAGGACGCGGACGCCGTCATTCCGGACGCGTTCGATCCGTCGAAGAAGCATCTCCCGACGATGCTGACCACCGACCTGTCGCTGCGCTTCGATCCGGCCTATGAGAAGATCTCGCGCCGGTTCTATGAGCATCCGGATCAGTTCGCGGACGCCTTCGCCCGCGCCTGGTTCAAGCTCACGCACCGGGACATGGGTCCGATCCAGCGCTACCTCGGCCCGCTGGTGCCGAAGGAGACGCTGATCTGGCAGGATCCGGTACCGGCGCTCGATCACGCCGTGATCGACGACAAGGATATCGAGGCGCTCAAGGCGAAGATCCTCGCCTCGGGTCTGTCGGTGTCCGAACTGGTGTCGACCGCCTGGGCCTCGGCCTCGACGTTCCGCGGCTCCGACAAGCGCGGCGGTGCCAATGGTGCACGCATCCGCCTTGCGCCGCAGAAGGACTGGGATGTCAACGAGCCGGCGCAGCTCAAGACCGTGCTGAGCAAACTCGAAGCCATCCAGAAGGAGTTCGGCAAGAAGGTCTCGCTGGCCGATCTGATCGTACTCGGCGGCGCGGCTGCGATCGAGAAGGCGGCCAAGGACGGCGGCACCAGTGTGAAGGTCCCCTTCACGCCGGGCCGCACCGATGCGACGCAGGAACAGACCGATGTCGAATCGTTCGCTCCGCTCGAGCCGCGGGCTGACGGCTTCCGCAACTATATCGGCGGCAAGCATCAGTTCCTGCAGCCGGAAGAGGCCTTGGTGGACCGTGCACAGCTCCTGCGGCTGACCGGACCGGAATTGACGGTCCTCGTCGGCGGCCTGCGCGTGCTCGGCGCCAATGCCAAGAAGTCCAAGCACGGCGTCTTCACCGGCAAGCCGGGGACGCTCACCAACGACTTCTTCCTCAACCTGCTCGACATGGGCACGGTGTGGAGCGATGCCGGCCAGGGCGTCTATGAGGGCCGCGACCGCAAGACCAAGGCGGTGAAGTGGACCGGCACCCGCGTCGATCTGATCTTCGGCTCGCACTCGCAGCTGCGGGCGTTCGCCGAGGTCTACGGCCAGTCCGACTCCAAGGAGCAGTTCGTGAAGGACTTCGTCGCGGCCTGGACCAAGGTGATGAACGCCGACCGCTTCGACCTCGTGAAGTAAGCGGCGTGCAAACGGCAATCAGGGCAGGGCGGCGCTTCGGCGCCGCCCTGTTTCATTTGGAGGACGATGAGGAAGGTTTTCGCGGTTTGCCGATCCCGTTCAATCATGCAGCTTCATGTCGCGGATGATCTCCTCCAACTCCGCCTGCGTCGGGGCCGCCGGTGAGAGTTGCGGCGCGCTGCTTGTCGCGGTGGACATGTCGCATTGCGAGGCACCGCGCGAAGGTTCAAAGATTGCGGTCAGGCTCGCCCAGCAGACGAGGAGGGCCACGATCCAGTCCAGTACATTGGATGCCGTCATTGCAGCACCAGCATCAGCATTTCCATGCCGTGATGCTGCATCCGACTCGGACTTCGCGCAATTCGGAAGCTGCGAAACGTAACTTCGGCGTTGCCGAGACGAGCGCCGACGCTGCGATGCTATCCGGTCCGCGCCCGGCGCCCCTCGATCGGATAGGCGGGGTCGTTGAAGCCCGGTGTCGAGGGATGGCCGGTGACGACGAGGCGGTCGATCAGGGCTTCGTCCTCGGCGGTGAAGCGATAATCGAGCGCGCGGATGTAATCGTCCCATTGCGCTTCGGTGCGCGGCCCCGCGATGACGGCACTGACGAACGACGAGTTCAGCACCCAGGACACCGCGAACTGCCCGGCGGTGATGCCTTTGCTCTCGGCGTGGCGTTTGATCTCCTGCGCGAGCTCGAGCGATTCCGGCCGCCACTCGGTCTGCATCATGCGCTTGTCGTTGCGACCCGCACGTGTGTCCGCGGGTGGCGCCGCGTCGGACGCGTATTTGCCGGTGAGCACGCCGCGCGCCAGCGGGCTATAGGGCACGATGCCGAGCCCGTAATAGGCGCAGGCCGGGAAATGCTCGACCTCCGGCATCCGGTTCATCGCATTGTAATAGGGCTGGCTCGCGACCGGACGGTCGATGCCGAGCCTGTCGCAGATGTTGCAGATCTCGGCGACGCGCCAGGCGCGGTAGTTGGAGACGCCGAAATAGCGCACCTTGCCGGCGCGGATCAGGTCGCCCATCGCGCGCACGGTCTCGTCGAGCGGCGTCGTGTGGTCTTCCTTGTGCAGATAGTAGACGTCGATGTAGTCGGCGCCGAGCCGCTTCAGGCTCTCGTCGGCGGCCTGCAACACCCAGCGCCGCGACAGCCCGCCGTGGTTGGGATCGTCGCCGATCGGATTGGCGAGCTTGGTGGCAAGCACCCAGTTCGACCGGCTGTTGGAGATCGCGCGTCCCACGACCTCCTCGGACTTGCCGCCATTATACGCGTCGGCGCTGTCGATGAAGTTGATGCCGGCCTCGCGCGCCTTCGCCACGATCCGCGCCGAGGTCGCCTCGTCGGTCGGTCCGCCGAACATCATGGTGCCGAGGCAAATCGGCGAGACCTTCAGGCCGCTGCGGCCAAGCTGGCGATATTGCATCTAGCACTCCCTCCGGTGTCATTCCGGGGCGATGCGCCGGCATCGAACCCGGAATCTCGAGATTCCGGGTTCATCGCTGCGCGATGCCCCGGAATGACAGGATCAGCTGTCGTTCTTCAGGATCTTGAACACGCCGTTGGCCATCGCGATACAGCGCTTGTCGACGGTCACCTCGGCCGTGATGAAGATCAGGCTGCGGGTCGAGCGTACCACACGCGGCCGCGTCGTCAGGATCTCGCCGATCTTGCCGGCCTCGACGAAATGGGTGTCGAGCTGCACGGTCGCAAGCGTCGGCTTGCCCGAGACGAAGCGTGCGGCCATGCCGCAGGCGCGATCGGCGAAGGTCATGATCACCCCGCCCTGCACGAGGCCGCGGCGATTGTGGTGCTTGTCCTCGGTGATCAGCGCGAGTTCAAGCGCGCCGTCCTTCAACCGTTCCCACAACGGGCCGATCAACGTCAGGAATCCCGTGGTTTCGGCAATCTTCCAGCCGTCGGATTTGAGTTTGTCCGCGGCCTTGGCCGTCATGAGGTGGGGTCCGTTGCTTGCTGATGATTGATCGCAGGAGGCATGTGGCAGCAGTCATTTCATCAAACGCTGTTGTGTTGTAGTCAAGATCAATGGCCCGCACATTTGACGATGCCACCCGGCGGAATATCGCAGAGCTCTGTGCCGCATTCGCACGCCTGGCGCCCGCGGATGCCGCGCCGACGCTGAAGCGCGCGGCGGTCGCGATCGCGCTGACCGAAGGCGACGACGGCAGCGGCACGGCGTTCCTGCTGACCCGCCGCAGCGCGCGCCTGCGCGCCCACAGCGCGCAATGGGCGCTGCCGGGCGGGCGCTGCGATGCCGGCGAGACGCAGGCCGAGGCCGCGCTGCGCGAATTGCATGAGGAACTCGGGCTCGCGTTGTCGGAGCGCGACGTGCTCGGCATGCTTGACGATTATCCGACGCGATCGGGCTATCTGATCACGCCGGTCGTGGTCTGGGCCGGCGCGCATGCGGCGATCACGCCGAACCCGGACGAGGTCGCCTCCGTCCATCGCATCGGCCTCGATGCGATCGAGCCCGATGATGCGTTCAGCTTCGTCACGATCCCGGAGAGCTCGCGCCGCGTGATCCGCTTCCGCCTCGGTGGCCAGCAGATCCATGCGCCGACGGCCGCACTGATCTATCAATTCCGCGAGGTGCTGGCCGGCCGCAGCACCCGCGTCGCCGAACTGGAGCAGCCGGTATTCGCGTGGAAGTAGGCCGCAACGATGCCGCTATTTGTGATGCCGCTTGCGGGCGTTCATCTTCATTGATTTCCCCTGCGCACCAGGCGAATGCGCCGCGGCCTCGGGTTCCGGAGGCGCCCGCGACACATTCTCGTAACAGGTGAAGCGTGAACGCGTATCCGGAAACGATCCGCAGTCCGGACGCTCGGCGCGCGCCGGTGCGGCGAGCGTCAACGCGCAGGCGGCGGCGAGCCAGAGTGCCATTCTCATCGCAAGCTCCAAGGCTTTCTCCAAGGCTTTCGTCGGAGAACACCGCATTGTGGCGAATATTCTGCATTGATCGCGGCATCCGGCCGCTGCGATCCGGACAATTCCGGGCTGACTTCGCGGCCGTGCTTGCTACAACGAGGCCATGCGCCCGCAATTGATTCGCCTGTGCCCTGGATTTGTCGCGCTCGCGCTCGCGCTCGCCGCCGGCGCGCCGTCCGTATTTGCCGGCGAGGCCGGCGCGCTGCCGCCTTCCGTCGCCAATGCGATGGCGCAGGCATCGCCGCAGGCGATCATGGAATATCGCCGCAAGCTGCAGGAATATCAGGAGGCGCGCGCCGCCTTTGAGCAGGATGCGAGCGCCTATTGGAACGCGATCGCCGAGAAGAGGCGCGGCCGCAACGCCAAGCGGCGCGACCGCGTGCAGCTCTCGCTGGACGATTACGTGCTGCAGCAGCCGCCGGTCTATGAGGGGCCGAAGCGGCCGGTCAATCCGGCTCCGGAAGAGGAGGAAGGCAAGCCGCCGCGTCCGCCCAAGACGCTCCCGGTGGCCTCGGATCTGGTCAGGGCGGCCGGCGAACACTTCCAGTTCACGCCGCAGCGGCCGGCCAGCGAGGTCGAGTTCAAGCGCGCCTATGCCCGCTACGCGCGCGCCGCGGGGTTGACGCCGGAGCAGGCGGTGCGGGTCTATTCGTTCGAGACCGGCGGCACCGGCAACTACGACGTGCAGGCGGGCATCGAGCACGGCGGCAAGCGCGCCATCTCTACCGCGATGGGCTACAACCAGCTGCTCACCACCAACACCGTCGAGCTATTGGCCGAGCAGGGCCATGAATTCGTGCGGGATCTGACCGAGCGGGTTGCGAGGACGCAGGGGCCCGCACGCAAGGCGATGGAGCACAAGCTCGCGGTGCTGAAGAAGATGGTCGCGTTCACGCGCACCGTGCCCGACGACTGGTCGGCGCATCAGCGCCTCGCCGATACGCCGCAGGGCTGGGCGTGCCACGCCATGGTGCTCGACATCGATGTCGGCCCGATGCTGCAGACCCACAAGCTGCTGACCTCGGTGATCTTCGCCCGCAACAAGGGCTACAGCCGGCCGCTGACCGCGGCCGAGCTCGAGATGATGAACCTGACCGGCGACGGCACCGGGCTCGACATGGTGACCATGCCGCAGGCGATGCGCGAGCAGGTGCCGACTTCGAACTTCTTCCAGCGCTCCGGCTACGAGCGCAACCCGGTCGCCATCCGCCACAACACGGTGGCCAGGCTGCTTGCCGTCACCAACGAGCGGATGGACTTCAACAGCAACAAGCCGGGCGCGAAGGAATTGGCCGCGGCGTTCTGATGCCTGCCGAAAACCGTCAGGGCATTTCCGGCTCTGATCGAATCAGAACCGGAGCCCTGGACTCTTCATTTGACGCGTTTTCTTAACGCGAACCGGCGTCCACTTCGCTCGAAAACGCTCTAATTCGAGCCGAACTTGAACTTGCCGTCGCCCTCGAGATAGGGCCCGGAGCGCATGTAGAGCTGGCCGTTCTGGCCGATGAAGAACAGCGTCCCCTTCGGCACCTTCTTGGCGCCCTTCAGCAGCGTGCCGGCATTGTTGGTGCCCATCTTGTAGGACCAGGTCTTGCCGTCCTTGTCATAGGCGTAGCCCATGTCGGACTTCAGCTCCCAGGGCGCGGCCTCCTGCGCGAATGTGCAGGTCGTCATCGCGGCAAACGCCGCAGTCGCAATAAAAGTCTTGGTCAAAAAATGCGTCATGATCCACCTCCGGCCGAGAAAACGGCGTCGTCCCCACGTTTTTTGAACAAATCACGAACGATGTTCGCGCGTCAATACGACAATCGGCGCGACCGCTCGCGGATCGGGGACTTTGTGATTTCCCGCATCAAGCTTGGCGACTATTTTCGCGTTACCGTTTACAAACGCTTTGATTGCCGGAAACACTACCTTGGGATGATCAGGATGAACCACGTCATGAAGATCGGAATCGGTGTCGCTCTGTCGTTCATGACGCTGGCGTCAGTCGCGCAGGCGGACGAGTTCAGGCTCTCCAACAACCAGCGGATCTCCTGCAGCCGCGGCCTGTCCGCCGGCAAGCTCAATACCGCGACCTGCAAGTCCTACGCCTATCTGTTCAACGCCAAGACCTCGGAATACTTCCGCTGCCAGGTCTCGCTGGCGCTGACGCGGGACAACAAGGAGGTCATCAACGTGCAGGCCGACGGCGGCTGCACCAAGAAGCCGCGCATCTTCGAGACCGACGGCAATTACACCTTTGACGCCACCGAGACCGAGCCACCGAACACCAACTCGTTCTTCGGTCCGGGCGGCTATGCGATCTGGGCGAACGACGTCAACACCCAGAAGATCCGCGGCTGCATCACCATCTCGTCCGGCCTCGGCTCCGACATCTCGAAATGCCTCGACATGACGTTCCAGTGACGGCGGCGCTGATAGCGTGATGCGCAAGCTGCGCCCGGCCCCGCTGTGCCGCTCCTGGCTGTTTCTCGAAGGCGCCAACGAGGACGTGCTGCAGCACGCGGCCGCCAGTGGTGCCGACGTGCTGATCCACGAGCTCGAGGATTTTACCCCGCCGCCGCTGCGCCCGAAGGCGCGGGCCCTGGCGGCCGAGCTCTACGCGGCCTGGCGCGACCAGGGCGTGGCGGTCGCGGTCCGCGTCAATCCGCTGGACCAGGACGGCATGGACGATCTCGCCGCCGTGATGCGCGGACGTCCGGATATCGTCGCGCTGCCGAAGGTCGCCGAGCCGCACCATGTCGTCAGGCTCGACGAGGCGGTGACGCGGTTCGAGCGCGACTACGGTATCGCCGAGGGATCGACGTCGCTGCTGCCGAATATCGAGTTCGCGCGCGGTCTGGTGCAGACCGGTGCGATCGCCATGGCGAGCCGGCGCGTCATCGGTTGCCTGATGGCCTCCGAAGACCTCGCCGCCGATCTTGGTGCCGAGCGCGGCAGCGATGGCCTGGAGCTGGCTTACGCGCGGCAGCGCTTCATCGTCGAATGTCGTGCCGCTGATGTCGTCGCGGTCGATTGTCCCTACACCTGGAGCGACGCTGAAGGCGTCGAACGCGACACGATCTGGGCGCGGCGGCTGGGTTACACCGCAAAGAGCCTGGTCGATCCCGCGCATGCCTCGATCGTCAACGGCGTCCTGACGCCGAGCGAGGAGGAGATGCGCCAGGCGGGCAAGATCGTCGCGGCGTTCGAAGCGGCGCGGACAAAGGGCTTGGGGCGCGTCGAACTTGACGGCTCGTTGCTCGAGGTCCCGACCTATTCCAATGCAAAACGCCTGATCGCGCGCGGCGAAGCGCTGCGCGCGATCGATCGCGGCGTTCGAGCCTGACGACGCCGCACCTCAGGAGGCCGGCTCTTTCTCCGAGAAATGCATGCGTGAGCGGGCGAACTTCTTGACGCCCATCGGCTTGCCGAACAGGTAGCCCTGGACCTGATCGAAATCCATCTCGTGCGCGGCGAGAAAGTCCGCGCGCGTCTCGACTCCCTGGGCCACGACCTGCGCGTCGTTGTCGTGGGCCAGCTCCACGACACGCCGGCACACCGTCTGCTTCAGGCGTTGATCCGCGCAGCCGGTGACGAATTGATGGTCGACCTTGAGCTGGACGAACGGGAAGTTCGGCAGTCCCAGCAAAGACGGCCAGTTGGCGCCGACATTGTCGATCGAGATGCCGATATTGTACAGTCGAACGCGCCGGGCGACATCGATCGCCAGATCCAGATTATCGACCACGTCGGTGCTGTCGATCTCGATCAAGAGGCCGGCGAAGGCCGCATGATCCGGCATCCGGTAACAGAGCTCGCGCACGGCACGATCGTCGGCGAGGAAGGAGATCGGCAGGTTGATCGAGAGATTGACCGGCCCGGTCTGCTCGAGGAGATAGCGCCAGTCCTCGATCGCGCGTTCGATCACGAATTCGGACAGCGCGTGAAAATGCGGATCGCTTTCGTCCGGGATGAAGTAGGCCGGCGGCACGACGCCCCAGGCCGGATGGCGCATCCGGATCAGCGCCTCGGCGCCGCTCGGCACCAGCGTCCGGAGATGAATTTTCTGCTGATACCACAGCTCGAGCCAGCCGGCCTTCAGCGCTTCGGGCACGTCCACCGCCGGGCTCGGCGCGGGTTCAAGCGGCATCAACGACGCAAGACTGTCGCGAAGGGTCCCGGCGCTGAACGGCGTCGACAGCGCCGGCAGCATGGCGATGCCGTACTCGTCGCCGATTTGCCGGACCGCCTTGACGATGATCGAGTCCGGCTGCCCGATGACGAGGACCTTGCCGCCATAGTCCTTTCTCACCAAAGTCTCGAGAATTTTACTGACTTCGATGCCGTCAACGGACACGCCGAGCACCAGGAGATCGGGCCTTTCCGCGTCCAGAACGGTGTCGAGTTCCAAGGCCTGGCTGCATTCACTGGTGATGAAGCCGAGGTCTTCCAGCGCCTCGGAGAGGAAGGTCCGAAGGTGTTTTTTGCTGTCCGCAATGCATGCGCGTGGGGTCAGCTTGCGATGTCCGAACCAGCCGGCTCGTGCGTGTCCGATGTGACTGATGTGATTCATGCCCCGCCTTATCCGTAGTTACCCCGGCTTGACTCGTACATCCTAGAGCGGCGGCAATCATGGAAATTTCTGGTTCATACATTGATTGCCTCGCTAACCTTAAAGGATTCAATTCGATTCAAATGACCGTGGAATCGCGACGTCTCACCGCTGTTACACGTGCAACAAATGCGTCATCCGACATTCATGAGCGCGATCGCGTCCGACTTTGCGCATCGGCAGAAACTCTGTGCGCGTGTGTCATCGAGAGACGGCGTTAATGACTGTGTTGACGCGTCGACGCCGACGCGCAACTGCGTCATTGTCGGACATCAGATCGCATCACGCTGGGCGACTCATCGAGCGCGACCGCGAATCAGATCATCCGTTTTCTGACGCCAATGCAGATGTGCGTGACGTTGCCGCTGCCGCTCGCAACGTCTCCGGCATCAACGTGCAGTAGCCGATCAACCCGGCGCAAGCGACGGCTGCAAGGAGCAGGAATGCGGCACTGTAACCGGCGTGGACAGCAATGAATCCAGCGACAACCGTGCTCAGCGCTCCGCCGAGGCTGGTTGCCGTGGCGATCGCGCCCTGGCTGACATTGAAATGCCCGGTACCGTCCGTGAGATCGGCAACCACGAGCGGGAACAACGCCCCGAATATTCCGGCGCCGATGCCGTCGAGCAATTGCACCGACACCAGCCAGTACGGATTGTCCGACAACGGATAGAGTGCGCCACGGATCGCCAGCACCGCGAGCGCGATCGCGAAGATCGGCTTGCGGCCCCAGACGTTTGCCTTGCGTCCGACCAGCATGGCGACCGGCACCATCACCACCTGCGCCGCGATGATGCAGACCGACATCAGCGATGTTCCGAGGTTGCGATTGACCAGTGCGAGCTTCTGCCCGACCAGCGGCAGCATTGCCGCATTGGCAAAGTGAAAGATCACGGTCGACACCGCGAAGATCAGCAGCGGCTTGCTGGTCAGCAGCACGCGAAAGCCGGATGGCCGGTCAAGCGGTGTGCGGTGCCCTTCGACGATATCGTCGAGGCCGCGCGCAACCTGGTGATCGATGGCGGCGGGTGGGATCGACAGCGTCGCGGCGATGCTGGCGAGGGCCATTGCCGCGAGCAGCCAGAACACCACCACTGGACCGAACCAGTAGGCGGTGCCGCCGGCGACCGCGGCGGCCACCGCGTTGCCGGCGTGATTGAAGGCTTCGTTGCGGCCGGTCCGCGCCGCGAAGGTCTGGGGTCCGACAATGCCAAGCGTCACCGCGGCGATCGCCGGCGCGAACACCGAACCGGCGGCGGCCGCCAGCGCCTGGGTCGCGGCAACCAGTTCAAACCGGTCGAGCTGTGGCAGCAGGAGGCACGCGGCGGTCACGGCAATGGCGGCGGCGATCATCAATCCGCGCTTGGCGCGGCTGCGGTCGATCAGGGCGCCGGCCGGGGTCTGGGCGATGATTCCGGCGATGGCCGCGATCGACATCACCGAGCCGATCGAGGCCTCGTCCCACTGCCGTTCGGTCAGGAGGTAGATCGCCAGATAGGGGCCGAGCCCGTCCCGCACGTCGGCGAGGAAGAAGTTCAACGCATCGAGCGCCCGCCCAACGGTCGTCCCGGATGGCTGCAAGTCATACCTCGCGGCGAGATTGCGCATCTTAACCCGCCCGCAGGCGGCGAGTTCCCGCGCAGGTAAGGTAGTGTTGCCAGTGGGGATTTTCGCCGCGCATGCGTCATTTGGATGGGTTGACCCGGCGGGGGTGTCCGGCCAATTTCCGGCCGGCTTAAGGGGAGAATAATACTCATGAATTCCAAGTTGATGGCTGCCGCGATGGTGGCAGCCAGCGTTTTGTCCGCGCCTGTCGCGCAGGCCGAGCAGTTCATTAACGTGCTCACCGGCGGCACCTCCGGCGTCTACTATCCGCTCGGCGTCGCGATGGGGAAGATCTACGGCGACAAGATCCCCGGCGTGAAAACCCAGGTGCAGGCGACCAAGGCCTCGGTCGAGAATCTGGTGCTGCTGCAGCAGGGCCGCGGCGAGATCGCCTTCACGCTCGGCGATTCGCTCAAAGCCGCCTGGGAAGGCGACGCCGAGGCCGGCTTCAAGAACAAGCTCGACAAGCTGCGCACCATCGGCGCGATCTATCCGAACTACATCCAGATCGTCGCGACCGCCGAGAGCGGCATCAAGACGCTGGCCGATCTCAAGGGCAAGAGCCTGTCGGTCGGCGCGCCGAAGTCGGGCACCGAGCTCAACTCGCGCGCGATCCTCGCGGCCGCCGGCATGAGCTACAAGGATCTCGGCAAGGTCGAGTACCTGCCGTTCGCCGAATCGGTGGATCTGATGAAGAACCGCCAGCTCAACGCCACGCTGCAGTCCGCCGGCCTCGGCGTCGCCTCGCTGAAGGACCTCTCGACCTCAAGCGAGATCACCGTGGTCGCCGTGCCGAAGGAGACCGTCGACAAGATCGGCCCGCCCTTCGTCTCCGTGATCATCCCGGCCAACACCTATACCGGCCAGGACAAGGACGTGCCGACGGCTGCGGTCGTGAATTACCTCGTGACCTCGAGTGCGGTGTCGGACGATCTCGCCTATCAGATGACCAAGCTGGTCTACGAATCGCTGCCGGAGCTCGCCAACGCCCACGCCGCGGGCAAGGAGATCAAGCTCGAGGCCGCCGCGACCGGCAGCCCGGTTCCGCTGCATCCCGGCGCGATCCGCTATTACAAGGAGAAGGGCCTGATCAAGTAAGGCCAGTTACGCTTCGAGGGTGTCATGGCCGGCGCCCGTCCCCGACTTGATCGGGGACGACCCGGCCATCCATCTTTCCAAAGACGTTGATTTTTCGATGGATGCGCGGGTCGAGCCCGCGCATGACGTGCGGTGGGGCGCTATAAGCGCCGTTGGCACGGCGGGGGACTTAAATTCGATGCAGCAGCTGGTTGAGGGCGAGCAGCCCATCAAGGTTGAATTCGACAATTTCGAGCATGGCTTTCCGGAAGGCTTCGGCCCGGGCGCCTGGGGGCATCTGGCTTACGCCATCGGTCTCGCCTTTGCGGTGTTCCAGCTCTATGTCGCGGCCTTCAACTACCTGCCGAGCCAGGTGGTGCGCGGCGTTCATGTCGGCTTCCTGATCCTCCTGACCTTCGGCCTGATCGGCAATTTCACCGCCAAGACCGATTTCGGCCGCGCGGTGAGCTGGATTGTCGGCGCGGCCGGCTTCCTCTGCGGGCTCTACCAGTGGATCTTCTATGCCGACCTGATCGCCCGTGACGGCGACCCGACCAACATGGACCTCGCGGTCGGCACGCTGCTCGCGGTCCTGATCTTCGAGGGCACGCGGCGGCTGATGGGGGCGGCGCTGCCGCTGATGTGCGGCGCCTGTCTGCTCTACTGGTTCTTCGGTCAATATCTGCCGTCGCCGTTCAATCACCGCGGCTATGACTTCGACCAGATCGTCACCCATCTCTCGTTCGGCACTGAGGGCTTCTACGGCGTGCCGATCTACGTCTCGGCGACCTACATCTTCCTGTTCATCCTGTTCGGCTCGTTCCTGGAACGCGCCGGCATGATCCAGCTGTTCACCGACGTCTCGCTCGGCCTGTTCGGCCGCACCCGCGGCGGCCCCGCCAAGGTCGCGGTGTTCGCTTCGGGCATGATGGGCACGATCTCGGGTTCGGGCGTCGCCAACGTCGTCACCGTCGGCCAGTTCACGATCCCCCTGATGATCAAGTTCGGCTATCGCCGCGCATTCGCCGCGGGCGTCGAGGCCACCGCATCGATGGGCGGGCAGATCATGCCGCCCGTCATGGGCGCGGTCGCCTTCATCATGGCAGAGACGCTCGGCGTGCCCTATTCGGAGATCGTCAAGGCCGCGGTGATCCCGGCGATCCTCTATTTCGCTTCGGCGTTCTGGATGGTGCATCTGGAAGCCGGCAAGCACGGCCTCGTCGGCATGAAGCGCTCGGAGATCCCGAGCGCCTGGAAGGCGCTGGTGGCGCGCTGGTATCTCGTGCTGCCGCTCGCGGCGCTGGTCTACATGCTGTTCGAGGGCTTCACGCCGCTCTATGCCGGCAGCATGGGCCTTGCGCTCACGGTCGCGCTGATCCTCGGCGCCAGCATCACGCTCGGCTTCTCCAACACCGTCGTGCGCTACATCTTCTGGATCGGCCTCGCGCTGGTGGTTGCCGCGGTGTCGCGCCACGGTATCGAGATCGTCCCCGTCGCGAGCGTCGTCGCCGGCTTGATCGTCATCGCGGCGATCACCCGCGGCGGCCGCGCCACGCTGAGAGCCTGCCGCGACTCGCTCGCCGACAGCGCCAAGTCGGCGCTGACCGTCGGCATGGCCTGCGCCATCGTCGGCACCATCATCGGCATGATGACGCAGACCGGCGTCGGCACCATCTTCGGCAGCTGGATCATCGGGCTCGGCGCCAAGAGCCTGTTCCTGGCGCTGATCATGACCATGCTGCTGTCGATCCTGCTCGGCACCGGCATCCCGACGATCCCGACCTACATCATCACCGCGGCGCTGGCTGCTCCTGCGCTCGCCAAGCTCGGCGTGCCGCTGATCGCAAGCCACATGTTTGCGTTCTACTACGGCATCATGGCCGACCTCTCGCCGCCGGTCGCGCTCGCGGCCCTGGCGGCGGCGCCGATCGCCAAGGAGAACCCGGACAAGATCGGCTGGGAGGCGATGCGGATCGCGCTTGCCGGCTACGTCATTCCGTTCATCTTCGTCTATTCGCCGGCGCTGATGCTGCAGGCCGGGGACCCGATGCAGGCGCAGCTCGGCTTCTACGGCGCGGTGGCGCTGGCGACCTTCAAGGCGCTGGTGGCGATCGCGCTGTTCGGCATTGTCGCGATCGGCTTCCTGTTCACGCGGCTGACCTTCATCGAGATCCTGGTCGCGTTCGGCGCCGCGCTCTGCCTGCTCGGCGATTTCCCGTTCTCGGATACGGCGGGCTTCACACTCGCCGCCGCTGTCGTGCTGTGGCAATGGCGGCAGCGTCCGCGCAATGCGGTGGCGGCGGCTTGAGCCTCTGCCTCGCTTCCGCGGGAGTCGTGAAGGCGCTGTCGATCGCGGCCTTCACGCTCGCCTGGACGCATTCGATCGAGAAGAGCGCCTGGCAGGAGGACTGGCTGGTCACGCCGGCCGGGCTCACGCTGCAACAGGCGCGCGTCAAGGGCACGGGCGCCGGCATGGAGCCGCCGCCGGAGGCGCGCCTTGTCGATGGCTGGTTTCAATGGTCGCCGCAGCCGGTGCCAAGGCCGGAGGTCGTGCTCGGCAATTCCGGCGCCGCGGGCGAATGGCACCTGTGCCAGGAGGGACACTGCCAGACGTTATCGGAGATTTTCGGGCATCCGATCGGTGCTAATGTTACGAGGGTGAGTGCTTGCAACGATCCGTAGCCCGGATGGAGCGAAGCGCAATCCGGGAACAGTGGCCCCGGATTACGCTTCGCTCCATCCGGGCTACAATGACAACAACAAGGGAGAACAGGTGATGGATCGGCTCAAGGGCAAGGTTGCGATGGTGGTCGGCGCGGGCTCGATCGGGCCCGGCTGGGGCAACGGCAAGGCGACCGCCGTCACCTTTGCGCGCGAGGGCGCCAGCGTATTCTGCGTCGATCGCAACGGCGCCGCGGCGGAGGAGACCGTCGGCATCATCACCGGCGAAGGCGGCAAGGCTGTCGCATTCACCGCCGATGTCTCGCGCGCCGGCGAGGTCGAGGCGATGGTCGCGGCCTGCCTGAAGGCCTATGGCCGCATCGACGTGCTCGACAACAATGTCGGCATCGCCGAGGTCGGCAGTGTGGTGGAAGTTGCCGAAGCCGAGTGGGATCGCGTCTTCGCGGTCAACCTCAAGAGCGCCTATCTGTCGATGAAGCACGTCATTCCCGTCATGATCAAGCAGGGCGGCGGCTCGATCATCAACATCTCCTCGATCGCCTCGATCCGCCATGTCGGCATTTCCTATGTCAGCTACAACGCGAGCAAGGCCGCGATGAACCAGATGACGCGCTCGACCGCGGTCGAGTTCGCCTCGAAGCATGTCCGCGTCAACGCGATCCTGCCGGGCTTGATGAAGACGCCGATGGTCGCGCATTCGGCCGGGCTGGCGCAGAGCTACGCCAAGGGCGACGTCGAGGCGATGTGGCGCGCGCGTGACGCGCAGGTTCCGATGGGGCATATGGGCGACGCCTGGGACGTCGCCAATGCCGCGCTGTTCCTTGCCTCGGACGAATCGAAATACGTCACCGGCATCGAGCTCGTGGTCGACGGCGGCATCACGTCGAAGTCAGGCACGTGAAGGAGGCTATTGCGCCAGCGCCAGGATGCCGCCGGCAACGGAATGCCAGGCCGCCGAGGTGCTGATCGGCCAGTTCAACAGCTTCACCGCGACCAGTGCCAGCCCGCCATAGATATAGACCGGGTGCGGGCGGCCGCGGGTGCGCCAGTCGAACACGATCGCCACGACCAGCAGCAGATAGGCGACGAGGGCCGGTGCGATCGTGACCGGGACCGGAGGCGGCCCAACTGGTCCGGGTGGTGCGAGGAAGGTCAGGAACCAGCGCGCGACCGCCGCATCGAGGATCGAGATCGACGCCAGCAGCATCAGCCGCTTGTGCGTCTCGCGGTCGCGCAGGCAGATGATCGCGAGCGCGAACACGACGGCGAAGAACAGGATGCCGCTGAGCGGAACGATGGCAAACGCAAGGCCCTCGCTGAGCTGTCCGATCGCAGCCGAACGCTTCATGACGCTGATCGAGGCCACGATGCCCATCATGGTCATCGCGGTCGCCAGCGAGATGCCGATCAATCCGACGCTGCGATGCCGTGCAATCCGTCCCGAGGCGGCAAGCCAGCTCTGGAACACGAAATAGAGCGTCCAGGCGAAGAACAGCAGCCCATGCAGGTGCACCACGGGAGGCGAAGACAGCGAGCCTCTCGCCATCGGCATCCAGTAGGTCGGGGCAAAGCCGAGAAAGGCGACGGCCATGCAGGACAGCGCCATATAGAAATAGAAGAACTTCGCCTCGACTTTCGCCGCGGCGCGCGGGGAATTGCGATCAATGAGGATTGTCATGATGTTAGGTCTGACAAACCCTGTGATGGTTCAAAGGATATTGCGGCCCGGCGCTACGCCTCCACGCTGAGCTCGGCGCGGTCGAGCTCTTCCTCGACCAGATGGAATGCGTCGTCGCCGATCGCCTCGGTGCGGCGCAGATTGAGCAATGCCTGACGCGCCGCGGCGATGGCGCGGCGGCGCAGCGGATCCGACGGCAGCTCACGTGAGGTCAGGCCGCCAGCGGGATCGTTCTCGGCGCGCAGCAGCACGGCGCGATATTCGAGCCGCAGGATCTCGGCCTCCTCCGACGGGTCGGCGTCGATCTCGTCGAGCGCGGCGCGAAACACCACGCCGCGGGCATGGGCCGCCTCGCGTCCGACCGGATCGTCGTCAGCGAAATTCAACGCCAGGATCAACGGCCGCAGCGTCAGCCCCTGGATCACGAGCGAACCGAGCACCACGGCAAACGCCGTCAGCAGGATCAGATCGCGATACGGAAACCATTCAGGCAGCGCAAACGCCGCCGCCAGCGTGACGATGCCGCGCATTCCGCACCAGGATACGATGAAGCCGCGCTTCAGGGTCGGCACGGCGTCCACCACGTGGGCGGGCAGCAGGTTGCGCGCCTTCAGTGCGCGCAGCAGCGCGCCGTAGGGCATCACCCAGAGTATGCGGGCGAGGATCACGACGGCGAGGATCGCGGCGGCAAAGCTGCAATATTTCCACCGCACCTCGTCGTCGAGTCCGGACCAGATCGGGCGCAACTGCAGGCCGATCAGCATGAAGGCGAGCACGTTGAGCACGAACACGACGGTTTCCCACACCGCGTAGGACGACACGCGCAGCCGCGCCGATGTGCGGGCCGGCGCGGTGCGCGAGATGGTGATCGCATAGGCGATGATGGTGAGGATGCCGGACAGCCCGAGATGCTCGGCAATGATCCACACCATGAAAGTGCCGCCGAACTGCGTGATGATCGCGCTCGGCGCCTCGGTGATGCGACGCGTAATCATCATCCAGACCTGCGCGAACAGGAAGCCGGCGGCGAGGCTGCCGACCAGCGCAATCGTGATGGATGGCACGAACTCGCGGATCTTCATGTGCTCGGCAGCGACGAGGCCGACCGCGACGCGATAGATCAACAGCGCGCTGGCATCGTTGAGCAGGCTTTCGCCTTCGAGGATCTTCTGAATCCGGTAGGGCAGGTTGACCTGGCGCAAGATCGCTGTGGCCGCGGCCGCATCCGGCGGCGCCACGATGGCGCCGAGCGCGATCGCAACCGCCCACGGCATGTCCGGGCGCAGCCAATGTGCGACCACGGCGACCGCCGTCGTGGTGACGCCGACCGCGACCACCACCAGCGTCGAGACCGGCAGCCAGTTGTTGCGGAGATCGCGCAGCGAGGTGTCGAACGCGGCATCGAGCAGCACCGGCGCGACGAACAGTGCCAGCGCCAGTTTCGGTTCCAGCGCCCAGGTCGGGGCCCACGGCAGCAGGGTCAGCAGCACGCCGCCGAGCGCCAGGAAGGTCGGGTAGGGCACCTTGATCCGCCGTGCCAGCGCCGACAACGCCACCGCCGCAAGCAACAGCCCGATGATCCATTCGAATGTGAGCAAGCCGAACCCCCGATGCAGCCGATCGTCGCAATTGACGTATAATCCAGCGTGTGGTTTTGCGGCAAATGGCGCGCTGCCGGGCATCACGGGCGGGCGGTTCGGGCGCGGGAGAGGGACGATTTGTCGGCAATCGGGATGCGATGCAAACCTGCAAATCTGGCCGCGATGCTGGTCTGCGTCGGCCTGTCGGGCGCGCTGATGACGGGCGTTGCGCGCGCCACCGGCAGCGAGCCGGGCGAGGATGTGCAGGCCAATGCCGGCCCCTGCATCGCGGCGGCAGCGGCCGCCGATGACGACAAGGTCATCGATGTCTGCGGCGCGCTGATCGACAATGAGAAGGCGGCGCGGCCCGATCGCGTCAAGGCGCTGATGGCGCGGGCGGGCGCCTATGACCGCAAGCAGTCGATCGACCGCGCGATCGCAGACTACGACACCGCGCTCAAGCTCGATCCGTCGCTTGCAGATGCGCATAATGCGCGCGGCGAGCTGTGGCGCCGCAAGGGCGACCGGCCGAAGGCGATCCTGGATTTCGGTGCTGCCGTCAAGCTCGACCCCAATCACGCCGCCGCCAGGGCCAACTACAAATCGCTGTCACTGGAGCTGGAGCGGATCGGCGCCATGATGGCGGTCGCCGGCAAGCCGAGCTTCGATTGCCGCAAGGCACACCGGCCGGTTGAGAAGGCGATCTGCGCCAATCCCACGCTTGCCGATCTCGATCGCGAGATCGTCGCATCGACGTTCCGCACCGTACGCGAGGCGCAGAATCCGCGCCAGGCGCGCGAGCTGCAGCGCGCGCAGGATCAGTTCATCGCCCGCCGCAATGCCGACTTCGGCAAGCCGGGCTACGACCTGGAAAAGGCGATGCGCGAGCGGCTGCAGCGGATCAACGGCGTCGACGGCTACTAGCCGGACCCGGCCGAAGGTCGCGGTCATTTCGGCTTGAAACGGCGCCACTTCCCGTGACAATGGTCGGCAAATGACGCGCGACCGCGCGAGGGAGAAACGCGATGAATATCCAGCAGAGCCGGTATCATGAGGTGTATGCCCGCTCGCTCCGGGACCCCGAGAACTTTTGGGCCGAAGCGGCGCGCGAGATCGACTGGATCGAGCCGGCCAAGAAGATCTTCGATCCCTCTGTGGGCGCCTATGGGCGCTGGTTCGCCGGCGCCGTGGTCAACACCTGCTACAACGCGCTGGATCGCCATGTCGCCGGCGGCCGCGCCCGCCAGGTCGCGCTGATCCACGATTCGCCGCTCACGGGCACGATCACCAAATTCACCTATTCCGAATTATTGGAGGAGGTGCAGACGCTGGCCGCGGTGATGCAGGATTTCGGCGTGGCGAAGGGCGATCGCGTCATCCTCTACATGCCGATGGTGCCGGAGGCTGTCGTCGCGATGCTCGCCTGCGCGCGGATCGGCGCGGTGCACAGCGTGGTGTTCGGCGGCTTCGCGGCCAAGGAGCTTGCGACCCGCATCGATGACGCCAAGCCGAAGCTGATCTTCTCGGCGAGCTGCGGCATCGAGCCCGGGCGCATCGTGCAATACAAGCCGCTGCTCGACGAGGCGATCCGCCTTGCCGGCAGCAAGCCCGAGAGCTGCATCATCCTGCAGCGGCCGCAGCAGGCTTGCGAGCTCACCGCGAGCCGCGATCATGACTGGGCGACGCTGCGCCGCGCCGCGTTCGACGCCGGCAAGGCCGCGCCGTGCGTGCCGGTAGCCGCCACCGATCCGCTCTACATCCTCTACACGTCGGGCACGACCGGAATCCCGAAAGGCGTGGTGCGCGACAATGGCGGTCATCTCGTCGCGCTGAAATGGTCGATGCACAATCTCTACGGCGTGAAGCCCGGCGAGATCTGGTGGTGCGGCTCCGACATCGGCTGGGTGGTCGGCCATTCCTACATCGTCTATGGCCCGCTGATCCACGGCGCGACCACCATCATGTATGAGGGCAAGCCGGTCGGCACGCCGGATGCCGGCGCGTTCTGGCGCGTGATCTCAGAGCACAAGGCGGTCGCCTTCTTCACCGCGCCGACCGCATTCCGCGCGATCAAGAAGGAAGATCCCGAAGGCAAGTTCATCCGGAATTACGATCTCTCGAGCTTCCGCACCCTGTTCCTCGCCGGCGAGCGCGCCGATCCGCCGACGGTGGAGTGGGCCGAGCAGCAGCTGAAGGTGCCGGTCATCGACCACTGGTGGCAGACCGAGACCGGCTGGTGCATCGCCGGCAATCCGGTCGGGCTCGGCCAGCTGCCGGTCAAGCACGGTTCGCCCACGGTGCCGATGCCGGGCTATCAGGTCGACATCGTCGACGAGGCGGCGAAGCCGGTGGCGTCGGGCACGATGGGCTCGATCGTCATCAAGCTGCCGATGCCGCCGGGCTGCCTGCCGACTCTGTGGCAGCAGGACGATCGCTTCAGGGACGCCTATCTCTCGGAATTCCCCGGCTACTACAAGACCTCGGATGCCGGCTACAACGATGCGGACGGCTATGTCTGGGTGATGGGCCGCACCGACGACATCATCAATGTCGCCGGCCACCGGCTCTCCACCGGCGGCATGGAGGAGATCCTCGCTTCGCATCCCGATGTCGCCGAATGCGCCGTGCTCGGCGTCAAGGACGCGATCAAGGGCGAGGTGCCGTGCGGCTTCCTGGTGCTGAAGGCCGGCGTCACCAAGCAGCCCGCCGAGGTCGAGAAGGACGTCGTGGCGCTGGTGCGCGACAAGCTCGGGCCGGTCGCCGCGTTCAAGCTCGCGATCACGGTGGCGCGGCTGCCGAAGACCCGCTCCGGCAAGATCCTGCGCGGCACCATCAAGAAGATCGCCGACGGCGAGCCCTGGACCATGCCGGCGACGATCGAGGACCCGAAGGTGCTCGACGAAATCGGCGAGGCGCTGAAGGGGAAGGCATAGCTCTTGTTGCCTCGCCCTGCTTGCGGGGAGAGGCCGGATCGCATGGCAATCTGATCCGGGTGAGGAGGAGGCTCCGCACGCTCGCTGCATTCATTCTGCGGAGGCGGCCCCTCACCCCAACCCTCTAAGAGCGAGCTTCGCTCGTCTCGACCCCGCAACAGCGGGGCGAGGGAGTGCTCGCACCTCCCGCGCCTGAGGTCGGCACCTGTGGAACAAGTCTTCCGCATTGGGAAGCAAAACGGCCTTGATTTTGATGGATTGCCGGGTCATCCCGGCCTCCCTGTCATATGCCACGAGATACGGACCCTCGGATGCGATCCATTTCCGCACGCGCGCCTCTTGCCTTGCTGCTCGCCCTGCCGCTTTTGGCGGGCTGTCTCGAGCGCGGCCGATCACCGATCGCGGAGAGCATGGGGGACGACGATCAGTACTGCCAGGCCGGCGGCAAGGTGGCGGTCGGCTCGCCTGATTATGTCGCTTGCCGCAAGAACCGCGACGTGCAGCGCCAGAACGCCGAAGCCCGCACCGATCGAAGGCAGCGCGATCTCGGCGAATACATGATGAACAACCCCGACCGGCATTGAGCCGCGCCGACGGCCGCCGTCACGCCCATCGCATGCGCTTCCAAGCAAAAACGCGGCAGGTTGCCCTGCCGCGTTTCGTGTTCTGCGCTTCGAGTTGCGCCAGCCGCGCTTACTCTTCGTCGTCGTCGGGCTTCTTGCCGCCGATCGTCTTCAGCTTGGCGAACACGGCATCGACGTTGAGATCGTCGTGGCGTTCGATCGGCTGGTCGTCCAGCTCGTCCTTGCGCGTGGTCTCGGAGGCCGGCAGCAGCGTGGCACCGCCGTAGACGGTGGTGGTCGGCTTCTCCTTGGCGGCGCGTTGCACTTCGAAATCGAGCTCGATCTGCGAGCACAGGCCGAGCGTCACCGGGTCCATCGGGGTCAGGGTCGAGGCGTTCCAGTGGGTGCGGTCGCGCACGCTGGCGATCGTGGTCTTGGTGGTGCCGACCAGACGCATGATCTGGGCGTCCTTCAGCTCGGGATGGTTGCGCACCAGCCAGAGGATCGCGCTCGGACGCTCATGGCGGCGCGACACCGGGGTGTAGCGCGGGCCCTTCTTCTTGGCGGCGGAGGGCAGCACCACTTTGCTCTCCTGAAGCTTGAGGCGGTAGTTCTGGTCGCGCTCGCCGCGCTCGATCTCCTCGCGGGTCAGCTGGCCGTTGGAAATCGGGTCCATGCCCTTGATGCCCTGGGCGGCGTCGCCGTCGGCGATGGCGCGGACCTCCAGGGGGTGCATTTTGGTAAAATCGGCCACCTGATCGAAGGTCAGGGCGGTATTGTCGACCAACCACACGGCAGTCGCCTTCGGCATCAGCGGTGCGTTGCTCATGGCAAATCTCCTTTGTGCTTCGCCCACCTCTGTCGAGGCGAAGCTGGTAGTCATCGGCGATGACGGGAATTATAGGGTCTATATAAGCCCTCCGGGGGGAATGGCGCAATGGGCCAGCAAAATCGCCTTGACAGCGCCCGAAAGCAGTCCCAAGTCCTTACTCAAATTGGCCGTTCCCCGCCTGCCTGGCGAGGGGTGATTCGGTCCCGAGATTGCCCCGAGACAGCCCGATGTCAGCCAAAAAACCCGATCTTAAAATCGTGCTTTGTTCCCCCCGCGGCTTTTGTGCCGGGGTGGTCCGTGCCATCGACACGGTCGAACGTGCCCTCACCATTTATGGCGCGCCGGTCTATGTCCGGCACGAAATCGTCCATAACAAGTATGTGGTCGACAGCCTGAAGACCAAAGGCGCCATTTTCGTCGAGGAATTGGCCGAAATCCCCGACGATACCAACGCGCCGGTGGTGTTTTCGGCCCACGGCGTTCCGAAATCGGTTCCCGCCGAGGCCAAATCCCGCAATTTCTTCTCGCTTGATGCCACATGCCCGCTGGTGACCAAGGTCCACCGCGAGGCGGCGATCCATTTCAAGCGCGGCCGCGAGATCCTGCTGATCGGGCATTCCCACCACCCCGAGGTGGTCGGCACGCTGGGGCAGCTGCCGGCGGGCGCCGTGACCCTGATCGAGACCGCCGAGGATGCCAAGACCTTCGTTCCGAAGGACCCCAACAACCTCGCCTTCGTGACCCAGACCACGCTGTCGATCGACGACACCGCGGAGATCGTGGCGCTGCTCAAGCAGCGCTTCCCGAACGTCAACGGTCCGCACAAGGAAGACATCTGCTACGCGACCACCAACCGCCAGCTCGCGGTGAAGAAGGTGGCGCCGGTGGTTGACGCCCTGATCGTGGTCGGCGCGCCGAATTCGTCGAACTCGCAGCGCCTGCGCGAGGTCGCCGAGCGCGAGGGCTGCCCGATCGCCGTACTCGCCCAGCGCGCCAGCGACATCGACTGGAGCAGGTTCGAAGGCATCACGAGCCTCGGCATCACCGCGGGCGCCTCTGCGCCGGAGGTGATCGTCGAGGAGATCATGGGCGCCTTCGCCGAGCGCTACGAACTGCACGTGGAGACGGTCTCGGCCGCGGAAGAGAACGAGTTCTTCCCGCTGCCGCGTTCGCTGCGGCCTGACGCTGCCGCGGCGGAATAGACCATATGGCGGTTTACACCGACGTTGCCGCCGAAGACCTCGCGGAATTCCTCAAAAGCTACGACATCGGCGAACTGCTCTCCTACAAGGGCATCGCCGAGGGCGTCGAGAATTCGAACTTCCTGCTGCACACCAGCCAGGGCGCCTTCATCCTCACGCTCTATGAAAAGCGCGTGGCGGAGGACGACCTGCCGTATTTCCTGTCGCTGATGGCCCATCTCGCCGAGCGCGGTGTGTCGTGCCCGCAGCCGGCGCGCAACCGCAAGGGCGAGGTCACTAGCCGGCTCGCCGGCCGGCCCGCCGCGATCATCAACTTCCTCGAGGGCGTGTGGCCGCGGCGGCCGAACGTGGCGCATTGCTCCGGCGTCGGCGAGGCGCTGGCCAAAATGCACGTTGCCGGCCGCGATTTTCCGCTGGTCCGCAACAACCCGCTGTCGGTCGCCGGCTGGCGGCCGCTGTTCGATCTCGCCGCCGCACGGGCCGACAGCGTGCAGCCGGGCTTGCACGATTTCATCGCGCGCGAGCTCGATCATCTCGAAGCCGCCTGGCCGACCGATCTGCCGGTCGGCGTCATCCATGCCGACCTGTTTCCCGACAACGTCTTTTTTCTGGGCGACAGGCTCTCGGGCCTGATCGACTTCCCGTTCGCCTGCAACGACATCCTGGCCTACGACGTCGCGATCTGCCTCAACGCCTGGTGCTTCGAGCCGGATCATTCCTTCAACGTCACCAAGGCGCGCGCATTGCTCAACGCCTATGGTCGCGAGCGCCCGCTGTCGGCGGCGGAAGAGGCCGCGCTGCCGCTGCTCGCGCGCGGTGCCGCGATGCGCTTCCTGCTGACGCGCCTGGTCGATTTCCTCAACGTGCCCGAAGGCGCGCTGGTGCAGCCGAAGGACCCGCTGGAATATGTCCGCAAGCTGCGCTTCCAGCAGAGCGTCGCTGCTATCAACGACTACGGCATCACGCCGGCCGGGTGCGCGGCGTGAGCGAAAAGCCGCATGTGACTGTTTTCACCGATGGTGCCTGCTCCGGAAATCCGGGGCCGGGCGGCTGGGGCGCGATCCTCAGATTCGGCGACGTCGAGAAGGAATTGAAGGGCGGCGAGGCGCACACCACCAACAACCGCATGGAGCTGATGGCGGCGATCTCGGCGCTGGAAGCGCTGAAGAAGCCCTGTGTGGTCGATCTCACCACCGACAGCCAGTATGTCCGCCAGGGCATCACCGGCTGGATCCATGGCTGGAAGCGCAACGGCTGGCGCACCGCCGACAAGAAGCCGGTCAAGAACGTCGAGCTGTGGCAGCGTCTCGATGCCGCGCTGAAGCCGCATGAGGTGCGCTGGCACTGGATCAAGGGCCACGCCGGCCATGCCGAGAACGAACGCGCCGATTTCCTGGCGCGCGAAGGCGTGGCGATGGCGAGGTTGAAGAGTTAGGCGCGCCGCTTGTTGGCTGGGTAGGATGGGTAGAGCGAAGCGAAACCCATCACTCGCTCCGCGGCACGAAAGGCAATGGGTTTCGCTGCGCTCTACCCATCCTACGAAGCCGCGATCCGCGGCCATCGCCATGCCCATAACTGCCATCGCCCGCGAAAGCGGGCGATCCAGTATTCCAGAGGCAGTGGTGATTGAAACGAGAGGCCGCGGCGTACCGTCGTCGCCCGGTCGAGCCGGGCGACGACAGCAAAGTATGCGGCGAAAACTCAGAGCTGCCCGAGCAGCGTGTCGCCGCCGGAGACCTCGACCTTGCCCGGGGCGGGCTCGAGGTTGAGCTTCTTCACCACGCCGTCCTCGACCAGCATCGAGTAGCGCTTGGAGCGGATGCCGAGGCCGTTGCCGGAGGCGTCGAGCTCCATGCCGATCGCCTTGGCGAAGTCGGCATTGCCGTCGGCGAGGAAGACGGCTTCGTCGCGCTGGTCGGTGTCGCGCTTCCACGCGTTCATCACGAAGGCGTCGTTGACCGAGACGATCGCGATGGTATCGACGCCCTTGTTCTTCATGGCATAGGCGTTGAGGAAGATGCTCGGCAGATGCATCTTGTGGCAGGTGCCGGTGTAGGCGCCGGGCACCGCGAACAGGGCGACCTTCTTGCCCTTGAAAATATCGTCGGTGGTTTTGACCTGTGGACCCTCGGCGGTCATCACGCGAAACTTGGCTTCCGGCAGCTTGTCGCCAACATTGATCGTCATCGTTGTTCTCCCTCGGTGAAGCGGAACTGTCTTAAACCCGGCGATTGGACGGCACAATACGGCCTGCTGCGAGAACGGCAATGCCGGAGGTGAGAGCATTTTCGAGCGAAGCGGATACCGGTTCGCGTGAAGAAAACGCGTCAAAACAAGAATCTAGAGCCCCGTTCCGATTCAATCGGAACGGAAAAAGACTCTGGTCACCGTTCCGTCATCAGCCGGAAAACCCGCCGGCGTCGAGAAAGGCCTGCTCCTCGGCCGTGGTCTGCCGGCCCAGCACGCGATTCCGGTGCGGGAAGCGGCCGAACCGGCGGATGATGTCGGCGTGGTCCTCGGCGTATTTCAGGTTGTCGGGATGGCAGTCATATTGCCCGAACAGCGTCACGCAGCGCTGCTGGTCGTCGAGGTCCTCCGAATGCTCGAACGGCAGATAGAGGAATTCGCGCAGCACGGGGTCGGTCCGCGCATCGACGCCGCGGTCGATGGCGCGCCTTGCCACTTCACACGCCAGCGCATCGCTTGAAAAGGTCCTGGCGTCGCCTCGAAACAGGTTTCGCGGAAACTGGTCGAGCACGATGGTCAGCGCCAGCGCGCCCTCATCGCTCGCCTCCCATGACGACAATTCGCCGGCAGCCGCCTTCTGCCAGGTGGCGAGGAAGCGGCTGCGGATTTCGGCATCGAAGGCGTCGTCGTGCTTGTACCAGCGGTCGCGGCCGGCATTCCGCCAGAAGCCAAGCACGTCAGCCGGCGTCGCGAGGCTCGCGTCAGACATCGAACGTCAGTCCACTCACGCCTTAAGCCGCGGCCTTCTTCTCGTCGCGCAGCTCGCGGCGCAGGATCTTGCCGACATTGGTCTTCGGCAGGTCGGTCCTGAACTCGATCTGCTTCGGCACCTTGTAGGCTGTGAGCTGGGTGGCGCTGAACTTGATGATGTCCTCGGCGGTGACGTTCGGGTCCTTCTTGACCACGAAGGCCTTCACCGCTTCGCCGGACTTCGCATCGGGCACGCCGATCACGGCGCATTCGAGCACGCCCGGGTGGCTTGCGATCACTTCCTCGATCTCGTTCGGATAGACGTTGAAGCCGGAGACCAGGATCATGTCCTTCTTGCGATCGACGATCTTGGTGTAGCCCTTCTCGTCCATCACGCCGATGTCGCCGGTGCGGAAATAGCCGTCCGCCGTCATCACGCGCGCGGTCTCGTCCGGCCTGTTCCAGTAGCCCGCCATCACCTGCGGGCCCTTGGCGCAGATTTCGCCGGCCTCGCCGATCGGCAACTCATTGCCGTCATCGTCGCGGATCGAGAGCCAGGTCGAGGGGACGGGAAGGCCGATCGTCCCGGAGAACTCCTCGATCGTGGCAGGATTGCATGTCAAGGTCGGCGACGTCTCCGACAGGCCATAGCCTTCCGACAACGAGATGCCCGTGACCTTCAACCATTTCTCGGCGACCGGCCTTTGCGTCGCCATGCCGCCGCCGTTGGCGATCTTCAGCTTGGAGAAGTCGAGCTTGTCGAATCCGGGCGTGTTCAGCAGGCCATTGTAGAGGGTGTTGACCGCCGGGAAGAAGCTGACCTGGTACTTCGACAGCTCCTTGACGAAGCCCGCCATGTCGCGCGGATTCGGAATCAGCAGATTGGTGCCGCCGGCCCGCATGCCCAGCAGATAGCAGGCGGTGAGCGCGAAGACGTGATAGAGCGGCAGCGCGCAGACGATGACCATCTGTTCGACGATCGGCGGCTTCGCCAGCGCCGGCTGCAGCCAGGCGTCGTTCTGCAACACGTTGGCCAGGATGTTGCGGTGGAGCAGGGTCGCGCCCTTGGAGACGCCGGTTGTGCCGCCGGTATATTGCAGGAAGGCGACGTCATCGAGCGTCAACGTCGGTTTGTTGAGCTTGGCGGCGCGGCCGGCCGACAGCGCCTCGTTGAAGCCGACGGCGCCGGGGATCGACCAGGCCGGCACCATCTTCTTCACCCGGCGCACCACCAGATTGACGATCACGCCCTTGAAGCCGAGCAGGTCGCCCATGCTGCCGACGATCACGTGCTTGACCGCGGTATTGGGAAGTACCTTCTGCACGGTGGTGGCAAAGTTCTCCAGCACGATGATCGCCTCCGCGCCGGAATCCTTGAGCTGGTGCTCGAGCTCGCGCGGGGTGTAGAGCGGGTTGACGTTGACCACGGCATAGCCGGCGCGCAGCACGGCGGCGGTCGCGACCGGATATTGCAGCACGTTCGGCATCATCAGCGCGACCCGCGCGCCCTTCTGCAGGCCCTTGCTCTGCAGGTAGGCGCCGAGCGCCGTCGACATCTCGTCGAGCTCGCGATAGGTGATCGCCTTGTCCATGCAGATGAACGCCTTGCGATCGGCGAATTTCTTGAAGCTCTCTTCCAGCAATTCGACCAGCGACGAATATTGCGTGACGTCGATATCCGCGGGCACGCCGGCCGGATAATGCTTGAGCCAGATGCGCTCCATGATGGTCAATCCCCTCTCTCAAATTTGGCTGATGTCCCGGTTGCTTCCGGGTTTTCCGACCTTTGGCCGCGTTATTTCAGGCAGTATTGAGCGATGCCGCGGCCAATGGCAAGCCGCTGCGCGTTATCGACGCATTGGAGGAAATGACGGGCGGGCGCTGTGCTAGCCGGCCGGCTTGGCGTCGGCTTTCGGCTTGTCGGCAGCCTTGGGTTTGTCGGCCGCAGTCTTGGGCTTGGCAGCCGGCTTTGCCGCCGCCGGCTTGCCGGCGGGCTTTGCGGCGGCGGGCTTGTCCGCGGCGGTCTTCGCAGCTGCGGCATCCGGCTTGGCGTTGGCGTGACGGACGGGCTTGGCCGCCGGCTTGCTGTCCGACTTGGAGGCGCCCTTGGCGTCGGCCTTCGCGTCATCGGCCGCATCGGGCTTCTTGCCCGCGACGCGGCTGTGCTTGCCCTTGGCGCGCTTGACTGGCTGCATCTTCTCGGTGTCGGCCTCGACGGCGGCGATCAACGCAGCACCGGTCTTGGTCGGCCCCGTATAAACCACGACCGGCTCGGAGGCCGCCGCCGGCTGCGCCAGCATGTCGGCCGGCTTGGTCGGCATCGCAGCCTGCAGGCCCGAGGCGAAGAAGCTGACGCCGCCGTCGCCATTGGTGCTGGAGCTTCCGGCGCTGGCGACGGTGTCTTCCGCATCCTCGTCGCTGGCGGGCCGCTTGTGCTTGGGGCCGCACATCTCCTCGCGCAGGTTCGGCGGCGTGGAATCGATCGGCACCAGATTGTCGACGGTGCCGAGCGAGGGCCGCAGCCACGCCAGCCCGTTATTGGCAAAGCCGCGGTCCAGGAGCTGCGCGGCGCGGATCGCGCGCATGCGGCCCGAGGAGGCGCCGAGCACCACGGCGATCAGCCGCTTGCCGTCACGCGTCGCCGACGCCACGAGATTGTAGCCGGAGGCGCAGATGAAGCCGGTCTTGAAGCCGTCGGCGCCGGGATAGCGGCCGATCAGCTTGTTGAAGTTCTGGGTGATGCGGCGGCCGAAGCGGATCGACGGGATGTGGACGAAATACTCGTATTCCGGCAGGTCGCGGATGATGGCGCGGGCGAGGATCGCCATGTCGCGGGCCGAGGTGATCTGGCCGTCGGCGGGCAGGCCGTTCGGATTGACGTAGCTCGTTTGCGTCATGCCGAGCTTTTGCGCGGTCTGGTTCATCATCCCGGCAAAGCCGTCGATCGAACCGCCGATGCCCTCGGCCAGCACCACGGCCATGTCGTTGGCCGACTTCACCAGCATCATCTTCAGCGCGTTGTCGACGGTGACCTGGGTGCCGGGCCGGAAGCCCATCTTCGAGGGCGACTGCGACGACGCGGTCGGCGAGACCGTGAGCAGCGTGTCGAGCGAGACGCGGCCGTCCTTGACCGCCTTCAGCGTCACATAGGCCGTCATCATCTTGCTGAGCGATGCCGGGTACCACGGCATCGTCGCATTGTCGGCCTGCAGCACCTTTCCGGAATCGGCCTCGACAACCAGCAGTGCCTCGGCTTGCGCCATTTGCGGCGTGGCGATGGCGAGCATCGCGACGGCCAGAATCCATTTCAATGACGGGCGAGGAAGGTGCACGAATCCGGTTCCGGTCCTTTGAGACCCGCCTTGAAATAAGGAGGTCTTGCGATTGTGACGTACGGGTTTCAAGCGTGTCCGGCGCCGCATTGCGGCGATGCAAACCCTATACCGGCTTGCCAGCAGAGAACAGAGGCCGCCGAATTATATCGTGGACGAAATCGGCTGAATTTCGGCAGCCGCCTCAATTGGAAAGGCGGGAATTATGGTGTCTCGATGCCGGCGCGCGCCTGTTCCTGGACCATGAACTGGGCCCGCGCCAGCTCGGCAAAACGCCCGCCTTTCGCCACCAGTTCATCGAAAGTTCCGCTTTCGATCACCCGTCCCTGGTCGAACAGCAGGATGCGGGTGGCGTGGCGGATGGTGGACAGGCGGTGCGCGATCACGAAGGTGGTACGGCCCTTCATCACTTCGTCGAGAGCGGCATTCACCTTGGCCTCGGTGACGGCGTCGAGGGCGCTGGTGGCCTCATCGAGGATCAGGATCGGCGGATCCTTCAGCAGCGCACGGGCAATCGACAGCCGTTGGCGTTCGCCGCCGGACAGCATACGGCCGCGCTCGCCGGCATGGGTATCGAATTTCTTTTCGCTGCGCTCGATGAATTCAAGCGCCTGCGCGCGCGCGGCGGCGGTGCGCAGCTCCTCGTCGGTCGCGTCGGGCTTGCCGACGCGCAGATTGTCGGCCAGCGAGCGGTTGAACAGCAGCGCCTCCTGGAACACCACGCCGATGTTTCGCCGCAGCGCCGTCAGCTTCAGCGCGCGTATGTCCATACCGTCGATCCTGATGATGCCCGATTGCGGATCGAACGCGCGATGCAGCAGCGCGATCGCGGTGGATTTGCCGGCGCCGGTCGAGCCGACCAGCGCGATGGTTTGGCCCGGCAAGGCGGTGAAGCTGAGATCCTCGATCGCCGGCCGCTTGCCGTCATAGGAGAACGAGACGTCGTCGAACTCGACGAGGCCGGACAGCCGTCCGGGATCGACCGCGCCGGGCCGGTCGCGCACCGCCGGCACCGCATCGAGCACGTCGAAGAACTCCTGCAGGCGCGGCGCTTCCATGAACACGTTGTTGATGAAGCTGACCACCTGCTCGAGCTTCTGGATCAGCATGGTGGCGAACGAGACGAACATCACGATCTCGCCGACCGTGGTGAGGTCCTGGTTATGCAGCGCGATGCCGACGGTGAAGATCGCGAGCACCGTGATCGTGGTCGAGGCGCGTGTGATCACGGTGACCAGCGCCCACCATGACAGCACCGGCATCTGCACCGCGAGCAGCTTGTCGGCGACGTAGCGCAGGCCCTGCACCTCGGAATCGATCCGCACGAAGCTCTGCACCAGCGCGACATTGCCGAGCGCGTCCGAGGCGCGCGCCGAGAGATCGCTGTAATAGGCCTCGACCTCGCTCTGCATTCCGTAGGTCTTGCGCACCACCAGCGTGGTCAGCACGGTGAACACGACGCAGAGCCCGAACAGCAGAACCGCCAGCCGCCAGTTGATGTAGAGCGAAAGCGGCAGCAGCACGATCAGCGACATGATCGCGGCGAAGTGCTCGCGAAAGAAGCCGAGCCAGAGCCGCCACAGCGCGTCGGTGCCGTTCAGCATCACCTTCATCAGCCGCCCGGAATGGGTGCCGGAATGGAAGGTCAGCGGCAGCTGCAGGATGTGCTCGAAATAATCGGTCAGCACCGCCTGGCGCTGGCGGTGCGCCAGCCGGTCGGCCTGCAGCGCCACGATCGCGCTGCAGCCGATCGTGAACAGGCCGAACGCCGCCCAGGCGACGAGCAGCGGCCATGCCGAGGAGGTCGCGAACAGCCCGGTGACCGGCCGGCCCGACAGCACGTCGACGATCTTGCCGAACAGCACCGGCTCGGCGAATTGCGCGCCGGCGAGCAGCACGTTGGCGATCGCCAGGATCCAGCCGAGCCGCGCCTCCTTGCCGAGCAGTTCGAGGACGCGGGTATAGAGGCGAAGCATGGACATGCCGGCGGCACTCGTCAGCGGTGGGCGCCCGATCAGGCGGGAATGCAATTTAATCAGGGTTCGCGATGCAGGGCCAGCGGTGACAGCGCGTCATGCTCAGGGTGACGGTGATTGTGGCGACCGGCTCCCTACGCCGTCGTCCTGGCGAAAGCCAGGACCCATAGCCACCGAATTTGATTGGGAGCGGGATAGTGGCCCCAGCGTCGCGCAACAACAAACGGCTGGGGTAATGGGTCCTGGCTTTCGCCAGGACGACGCTGAACATTTGGTGCCGCTTCGCATGCTCTCAATTCACCAGGCGGCCGTCGATCGGCGGCAGGAAAGCCTCGTCGAAGATGTCGGTGGCGTGCGGCCGCTTCTGGAATTTGAAGTCCTCCGCGAGCTGGTCGACCGAGCGCTCGAAGCGCTCCGCTTCGATGCCGCCGATGCCGTCGCGCTTCACCTCGCTGGTCAGGATGTTGTCGCGGATGATGGCGTTCAGCCGCTCCAGCTCCAGATCACGCGAGCCGCCATCCATCCGGCTCGCGACCTCGCCGGCGGCGCGGGCCGGATCCTTGACCGCGAGGTTGGTGCCGCCGATCGCCGCGCGCACGAATCCCTTCACCGCATCCGGCTTCGCGGCGGCAAGGCGCGGGCTGACGATCACGGCAAAGCCGTAGGCCTCGCAGCCATAGTCGGCGAAGCGCAGCACCGCGAGATCGTCGGCGGGCACGCCGCGATCGCGCAAATTGATCGCCGAGAGATACGAGAAGCCGGTGACGGCATCGACCTGGCCGGCGGAGAGCATCGGCTCGCGCACCGCGGCGCTGATCGTGCTCTGCTTGACGCTCGACAGCTTGATGCCGTTCTGCTTCGCGACCGCGGGCCACAGCCGGATCGAGAGGTCGCCCTCGGCGACGCCGAGGCTCTTGTCCTGCATGTCGGTCAGCGTCCTGATGCCGCGGCTCTTGCGCGCGATGATCGCATAAGGCGCCTGGTTGAACAGCACGAACACCGCCTTGACGGGCGCAGCACCAGGCTTGTCGCGAAAGCGGATCAGCGAGTTGATGTCGACGAGGGCGAAATCGCTCGAGCCGTCGGCGACGCGCGCGATGGCATCCGCCGAGCTGGTCGCGACGTTGGTGCCGACGCTGAGGCCCTCGGCGCTGAACAGGCCGCCGGTCGACGCCATCACGAATGGCGCTGCGGCGGCATCAAGCGGACGGTCGAGCGTGAACTGGATGGTGAGCGGCGGTGGCAGATCGCTGGCGCGCAGCGGCGTCAACGCCGGCCACACGCCCCCCGCGAGGCCGATCATGCCGGCCAGTATCAAGCGGAGAACGGTGGTCCGACTTACCTGCATCATGACATCCGGGAGGCGAGACAAAGTGCCGCGCCGGCGCGCCTGCTTCATGACATCGAATGCGCCAGAGCAAGCGTCAATTTCAAGCGTTATTTGCAGGCATTTTGCCCCAGGCAAGGTGAACGGTCGATGACTGCCAGGCTTCGGCTTGCCATGTTTTCACCTCAGGTCGTTCAGCTTGCATTCGGTTTGGGGAACCTAATCTGGAGGCAGTGGGTTAGCTAACCAAGGCCCGTCGGGCCGGCTTCCACAAAGGATGACTGCAATGTTTGCGCGAAAAGGTGTTTTTTCGTCCATTGGCCGCGCAGCCACATTGGCAACGGTTGCCGCGGTGGCGTTGACGGCCGTTGAGCCGACGATAGCGTTCGCAGGCTCTGCTCATACAGGTAAGGCGACTGCTGTGACGACGTCACAAGGCACGAGCGGCGCGACCGACATCAGTGCCCGCCGTCGCTACTATGGCGGCGGTGGCGCCGCGGCTGCGGCTGCGTTCGCCGGGATCGTCGGCACGGGTCTCGCGATCGCCGCAGCCCAGAGCCGCCGCGACTATTACGACTCCTACGGCTACTATGGCGGCCCGGGTTACTACGGTGGTCCCGTCTACTATGGCGGCGGCCCGGTCTATTACGGCGGCGGACCGTACTATGGTTACCGCGGCTATTACGGGCGGCGGTCGCAACTGCCGTATCAGCCGTACTGACAGCCGTCGGCGGTTCTCAGAACTGTCACAAAGCATCCAATCCACCGGCCGCGGGCCGGTGGATTTTTTCGTCGTCGCCGTTAACACGCTGGCGACCCGTTTCGACTAGGCTCGAAGCATGAGTGATTCGATCGAGCGGCTTTACCAGGCGGTGATCGCGGCCAAGGATCTTGATCCGGCTACGTCGCGCACGGCACGGCTGTTCCAGCGCGGCCCGGCCAAGATGGCCAAGAAGCTCGCCGAGGAAGCGATCGAAGTCGTGATCGACGCCGTCAGCGGCAAGTCGGATGCCGTCATTCGCGAAAGCGCCGACCTGTTCTACAACCTCGCCGTTCTCTGGGCGTCGGCCGGCGTGAAGCCGGAGGATGTCTGGCGCGAGATGGAGCGGCGCGAACGGCTGCTCGGGATCGCCGAGAAGCTGCCGAAGTCGCCGGTCAAGGTGCCCAAACCCGCGCCGGTCCCGGTGGTTCGGCGCCGAATTGTCGCGCTGGAGAACCGGCTGCGCAAACGGTAGCCGTAAATCAACCAGATTCAGCTCAATCCCGGCATGGACAAATCCGCTCCATGATGGTTCATCGCGCCCATGTTGAAACGGACTTACGACTGGTGTGTCGAGGCGGCCGACAAGCCCTATGCGCTGTGGATTCTCGCGGCCGTCGCCTTCGCTGAGAGCTCCTTCTTCCCGATCCCTCCCGACATCATGCTGCTGCCGATGTCGCTGGCGCGGCCGAAGCGGGCATGGTGGTTCGCGGCGGTCTGCACGGTGGCGTCGGTCGCCGGCGGGGTGCTCGGCTATGCGATCGGCGCGCTGCTCTACGACTCGCTCGGGCAATGGCTGATCCATCTCTACGGCCTCTCCGACAAGGTCGACGCGTTCCGCGCCTCCTATGCCGAATGGGGCGCCGTGATCATCCTGCTGAAGGGACTGACGCCGATCCCCTACAAGCTCGTGACGATCACCTCGGGCTTTGCCGGCTACAACATCTGGCTGTTCATCCTGTGCTCGATCGTCGCCCGTGGCGGCCGCTTCTTCTTCGTCGCGGTGCTGCTCAATCGCTATGGCGATTTCATCCGCGCCGAGCTCGAGAAGCGGCTCGGCCTGTGGGTCGCGATCGGCGCGATCGTGCTGGTGCTGGGCTTTGTTGTCGCATTCAAGCTGATCTAGCGACCGACTGCTTGCGGCTTTGCCTGCGCGCGGCTTCGGGTTACGCTCAGCGCGATGGCTGATGGAATCGCGGACCTGCTCGATCCTGCCGGGCTCACGCTCGTCAGGCCCACGCGTGCAAAGGCGCGCATTGCGCTGTCGGGTCTTGTGCTGTCGGGTCTTGTGCTGTCGATGACGCTGGCGACCCTCGACCACAGCCGGGCCCAGACAGCGCCGCCGACGCCTGGCGTGCAGTCGCCGGCGCAGCAGCCGGTCCCGCCTTCGCAGCAGCAACAGATCGAGCTGCCGCCGGCGCCGGTCGAGCGCGAGAATCCCGGGCTGATCAATGAAATCGGAAAGCTGTTCGAGAAGTCGAGATCGACGCTGCCACCACTGAAGAGCCCAGGCGAGACCATCAACGATCTGTCGAACATCGCGCGCCCCTCGACGGTGGTGACCGGACGCGCGGCCTGCGTGGAAGCCTCGAACGGCGCGCCGGACTGCAAGATCGGCGCCGACCGGCTGTGCCAGAGCAAGGGGTTTCGGGAAGGCAGGGGCATCGATACCGACGCCTCCGAGAAATGCTCGCCGCTGGTCTATCTGCCGGGCCACAAGCGCGGCCCGAACGACTGCAGGACGGAAAATTTCGTGACACGGGCGGTCCGCCAGTAGCCACGGCGACGCTTGCCTCTGGGATGCCAGATGCTCACGGAAAACAAGGCGTCATGATGAGGATTTGTCATCCTTTTTGCAGCGCCAAAACGCAGTCCTTGACACTGGAAAGATTGCCTTGTTGGTATGACGGTCAGCATTCGAGACCAACCAACGACCAACACTTGAGGATCCGCTTCCAATGTCCATGCCTGCTCTGTTCAAGGGCCGCCTGTCTCTTCCCGTGATCGGGGCGCCGCTGTTCATCATCTCCGTGCCCGACCTCGTTATCGCGCAGTGCAAGGCCGGCGTGGTCGGCTCGTTTCCGGCGTTGAACGCGCGGCCGGCGGAACTGCTCGACGAGTGGCTGTACCGGATCAAGGAAGAGCTCGCCGCTTATGACAAGGCGCATCCGGAGCGGCCGTCGGCGCCGTTCGCGGTGAACCAGATCGTGCACAAGTCGAACAACCGGCTCGATCACGACATGGCGCTTTGCGAGAAGCACAAGGTGCCGATGATCATCTCCTCGCTCGGCGCGCGCGAGGAGCTCAACCAGGCGGTCCACGGCTGGGGCGGCATCGTCTTCCACGACGTGATCAACCAGAAGTTCGCGCACAAGGCGATCGAGAAGGGCGCCGACGGCCTGATCCTGGTCGCGGCCGGCGCCGGCGGTCATGCCGGAACGCTGTCGCCGTTCCCGTTCGTGGCGGAGACGCGGCAATGGTTCGACGGGCCGATCGCGCTGTCGGGCACCATCTCCAACGGCCGGGCCATCCGCGCCGCGCGCATCATCGGCGCTGACTTCGCCTATATCGGCTCGGCCTTCATCGCGACCAAGGAGGCGAACGCGGTCGAGGGCTACAAGAGCATGATCACCAATTCGTCCGCCGAGGACATCGTCTACTCCAACCTGTTCACCGGCGTGCATGGCAATTATCTGAAGCCGTCGATCGTCGCGGCTGGCATGGATCCGGAAAACCTGCCGACCTCCGATCCTTCCAAGATGAGCTTCGGCACCGATGCGTCCGGCGAGCGCGCCAAGCCGAAGGCCTGGAAGGAGATCTGGGGCTCCGGCCAGGGCGTCGGCAGCATCTCCAAGGTGGTGCCCGCGGCCGAACTGATTGGCCGGTTCAGGAAGGAATACGACGAAGCCGTCGATCCGGCGCTCGGCTGAAGCACGATGAGATCATGATGAATCATCATCGCGCTTCAGCCCTTCATTTCAGCATGTTTTCTTCGGAAAACCGCATCCCACTTTTTCGGATCATGCTGTGATGGAACCGATCTTTCGCGTCCACGGCGACCGCGTCGTCACCAGTCCTGACGCCGCGGGTCCGTGGGATCCGCGCATGCAGCATGGCTCCGCGCCGGCGGCGCTGGTGGTGTGGGCGGCCGAGGCCATTCCGACGCCGGTGCCGATGCGGATCGCGCGCGTCACCATCGACCTGATGCGCCCGGTGCCGGTGGCGCCGCTGACCGTGCAGAGCGAGATCCTGCGCGACGGCCGCAAGATCCAGCTCTGCGGCGTCAGGCTGCTTGCCGACGGCGTTCTCGTGGTTTCGGCCACCGTGCTCAAGATCAAGCAACAGACGGTCGAGTTGCCGCGGGACATCGCCGCGCTTGCCGTCGATCTGCCGGGCCCCGACGAAAGTATGATCGAGCCGGGCAATCTTGCAAACAGCCCGTTCGTGAAATGCATCTCGATGCGGGCCGCGCGTGGCCGCTTCGGCGTAATGGGACCTGGCGCGATCTGGTTCCGCGTCGACCGCCCGCTGATCGCGGGTGCCGCCGTCTCGCAGGCGATGCGGGCAGTGGTTGCCTCGGACTTCTCCAACGGCACCTCGCCGGCGCTCGATTTCAGCCAATGGACCTTCATCAACGCCGATCTCTCGGTGAGCCTGGCGCGCGAGCCGGTCGGCGACTGGATCCTGCTCGACGGCCAGTCCTGGATCGGGCCCGACGGCGCCGGGCTTGCAATGTCGCGGCTCGCCGATCAGCGTGGCTATTTCGGCCAGGCGGTCCAGAGCCTGGTCATCGAGCGGCGCTAGGACGCGCTGCGCTTCTTCCACCTCCCCTTGAAAAGGGGAGGTGGCCTTGCTCGCCACAGCAAAGCGGGTGGGGATCAGCTGACCCCAATCCCGATTTTCCCCCGTTTCAGGGGGAAGGCGAAGACCGATCACGTCTACTGTGCATGGGGTTGTTTCACCGATTCGCGGTGCGGGAGCCGCGCCAACCGGCTGCCCCTGCGGCAAAAATAACTGCGCTTCCCGGGAACGGTTGGGCGCACGTGCGAGTTTCGCTCCCGTTAGGGGGTCCCATGATGCGTATTGATCCCGCCGCCGGCATCGTGGCCATGGCCGTCCGGCGGTTGTGTGATGTGCCGGACGGTGTCGACGCCCGGCCGCCGCAGGGACAGACGCGATGAAGCCTGGTCCGTCCTCGGAACGCGCGGTCATCCTCGCCGCGAGCGAGCGGGACGCCGTCAAGACTGCCCACCTGATCAAGGAAGCCGGCTATTACGCCAACATCTGCGCTGATCTCGCCGAGCTCGAACGCCAGATCGCAAGCGGGGCGGGCCTTGCCATCATTGCCGACGAGGTGATCAGGGCCGCCGATCTCGCCGGTCTGACGCACTGGCTGAACGAGCAGCCGTCATGGTCGGACTTTCCTATCGTGCTGATCAGCGAGAAGGGGGGACCCGAGCGCAATCCCGAAGCAGCGCGGCTCGGCCGGGCGCTCGGCAATGTCACCTTCATCGAGCGGCCGTTTCATCCGACCACGCTGGTAAGCCTGGTCGCCGCGACGGTGCGCGGCCGCCGCCGCCAATACCAGACCCGTCAGATCCTCGAGGATCTGACCGAGAGCGAAGGTCTGCTGCAGACCGCGCTCAATGCGGGTCATCTCGGCGCGCTCGAGCTTCACCTGCCGGATTTCGAGCTCGAGGCGTCGCCGACCTGCAAGACCTATTTCGGGCGCAGGCCGGGCGATCCCTTCACCTATCAGGATCTCCTGGACGCGGTGCATCCCGACGACCGCGCCCGCCGGAGCGAGATCGTCGAACAAACCTTGCGCACCGGCTCGGATTATCAGATCGAATACCGCAACATCTGGCCCGACGGCACCGAGCACTGGGTTGACGTGCGCGCCCGTGCGGTGCGTCGGCCCGACGGCGGCATCCGCTCGCTGGTCGGCGTCTGCTCCGACATCAGCGCACGGAAGACCGCGGAGATCGAGCGCGAGGCATTGCTGGCGCAGCTTGCCGCCGAGCGCACCGCACTCGCCGAGCTCACCGCGACGCTGGAGCAGCGGGTCGAGCAGCGCACCGCCGACCTGATGAAGGAGGTCGCCGCGCGCGAGCGGGCGCAGGAACAGCTCCGCCATGCCCAGAAGATGGAGGCGATCGGCCAGCTCACCGGCGGCGTCGCGCACGACTTCAACAATCTGCTGATGGCGGTGATGGGCAATCTCGATCTGCTGCGCAAGCGCTTGCCGGAGGACCCACGCCTGCGTCGCCTGGTCGACGGCGCATTGCAGGGCGCCGAGCGCGGCGCGTCGTTGACGCAGCGGCTGCTGGCATTCGCGCGGCAGCAGGATCTGCGCGCGGTGCCGGTCGATCTCGGCGCGCTGGTGCGCGATATGAGCAATCTGCTCGAGCGCTCGCTCGGACCTCGCATCATGCTGCGGCTCGACATTCCCGAGGGGCTGCCGCTGGCCTGCGTCGACAGCAACCAGCTTGAGCTTGCGGTCCTCAACCTTGCGATCAATGCGCGCGACGCGATGCCGGATGGCGGCGTGATCGAGATCCGCCTCGCGGCCTGGCAGGCGAAGAATGATCCGACGCTGCAGCCTGGCGATTATTTGAAGCTCTCGGTGGTCGACAGCGGCACCGGCATGTCGCCGGACGTGCTGAAGCGCGCGATCGAGCCGTTCTTCTCGTCGAAGCCGGTGGGCAAGGGCACCGGGCTCGGCCTGTCGATGGTGCATGGACTCGCCGTGCAGCTCGGCGGCGAGCTGGAGCTGTCGAGCGCGGTCGGCAAGGGCACCACGGCTGCGCTGGTGCTGCCGGTTGCAACGGCGGTGCCGGAAGTCGAGAGCCCGGCGCCTGCGGCGCAGACGGTCAAGCGCTCGGCGGTGATCCTGCTGGTCGACGATGATCCGTTGATCGCGATGTCCACCATGGAAATGCTGGAGGACCTCGGTCACCGCGTGATTGGCGTCAATTCCGGACCGCAGGCGCTCGAAATCCTCAGGAGCGACCAGGAGATTGACCTGATGATGACCGATCACGTGATGCCCGGCATGACCGGCATCGAACTCGCCGCGGCTGCGCGCAAGGTGCGGCCGCAGCTTCTGGTGCTGCTCGCCACCGGCTATGCCGAACTGCCCGACGGCACCCAGGTCGACCTGCCGCGGCTGGCCAAGCCCTACCACCAGGATCAGCTGCGCGACCGGCTCGATCGGTTGCTCGGGCAGGGCGCCGGTCAGCAAACTGCTGCCGCCAGCGCCGATAGTCTCGCCACGCCTTCCACTCTGTCCCCGTCACCCTGAGGAACCGCGCTTGCGCGGCGTCTCGAAGGGCGACGGCTCGGCTGTCGCCGCGAGAGGAAAGTCGAGCGCTGGGAACTATTGGCCGTGCATCCTTCGAGACGACCGCTGCGCGGTCTCCTCAGCGACAAAGGCAAAGCCTTTGCGCGGGCACGACGGGATTGGGCTCGGTGAACCTCACCCCACCATGCGGTCGCGGCCGGTCCAGAAGCGGGCCTTCAGCACCTTCTTGTCGACCTTGCCGACGCCGGTCATCGGCAGCTCCTTGACGAACTGGATCTGCTTCGGCGCGTGCGCCGAGCCCTTCTTCGTCTTCACAAGGCTTATCAGCTCGTCGGCGTCGGGCACAGCGCCCTCGCGCGCGACCACGACGGCGGTGACGGCCTCGCCCCATTTGTCGTCGGGCACGCCGACCACCGCGACCATCGCGACGTCGGCATGTTGCGACAAGACATCTTCGATTTCGCGCGGGAAGATGTTGAAGCCGCCGGAGACGATCATGTCCTTCTTGCGGTCGAGGATGAACATGTAGCCGCGCTCGTCCATGCGCGCGATGTCGCCGGTGTGCAGCCAGCCGCTCTTCAGCGTCTCCGCCGTGGTGTCGGGCCGCTTCCAGTATTCGGCCATCACATGCGTGGCGCGCACGCCGATCTCGCCGGGCTCGCCGGTCGCGACCTCCCGGTCGTCTTGATCGAGGATCTTGACCTGGCAGGCGGCGATCGGGAAGCCGCAGGACAGGAACAGGTCCGGCGTCTTCGGGTCATGATCGGCCTTGCGCAGCACCGAGACCGGGTAGCATTCGGTCTGGCCGTAAAGCTGGGAGAACACCGGGCCAATCCGCTCGATGCCTTCGACCAGCCGGCTCGGCGACATCGCGGACGCGCCGTAGAGCAGGAGCTCGAGCGAGGAGAGGTCGGTCTTGTCGAGCGCGGGATGATCCAGCATCACATAGATCATGGTCGGCACGAACAGCGTGAAGTTGATCTTCTCGCGCGCGATGGTCGTGAACACGGCCTCCGGATCGAACCCTTTCAGCATGTGCACGGTGCCGCCGCGCATCAGCGTCGGCAGCACTTTTGTACCCGCGACATGGCTGATCGGCGCCACCGTGAGATAGCGCGGCGTCTCCGGGATCTCGAAGTCGGCGAGGATCGCCGCGGCGAAGCCGCCATATTCGCGGTGATAGCGCAGCGCGCCCTTGGATTTGCCGGTCGTGCCGCCGGTGTAGTTCAAGGTCGAGATGTCGTCGGCGCGGGCGAAATTCTTCGCCGTTGCGCTGCCGGCGTCCTCGGCCACCTGCAACAGGTCGGCGCCGTAATCCGCCGGGCCGAGCGTGAACACGGTCTTCAGGCCCTGTGCCTTCGCCGTGAGCTCGCCGCCGCGATCGCGAAACGTGATGCCGTCGACGATCAGCATCTGCGCTTCGGAATCCTCGATCTGGAACAGCTGGTCGTCGAGCGAGCCCAGCGGATGCAGCCAGGTGATCGCGAGCCGCGACAATTGCGCGGCGACGCCGGCGCACCAGCTGTCTGCGCGGTTGGCGGTGAGCAGCGCGACGCGGGTGCCGGGCGCAAAGCCGAGCCGCATGAACACGCTCTGCATGCGTCCGATCAGGTCGGTCGCGCCCTGATAGCTGAGCGAGCCGCCCGGCCATGCGAAGGCGGTGCGCGATGGATAGCGCGCCAGCGCCCGCAAGGTCTGTTCGCACACCGCCGGAAATGCATAGAGCGGATTGCTCATCTGGTTGTCCCTCCCGCCTTTGTCTTTGGCTTTTGTCGTGCCAATGTTGCGCCAAAGCTAACACAATGATGTAGGGAAGAAGCAACTTGTCCGCCGATCCTCTCGCGCATTTTCGCGGTCGCCTGCGGCTGCCGCTGATTGCAGCACCAATGTTCTTGGTCTCCGGTGTCGAGCTGGTGGTAGCCGCCTGCCGCAACGGCGTAATCGGTTCGTTTCCGACGGTGAATTGCCGTGAGACGGAACAGCTCGATGCCTGGCTCGGCGACATCGCGCGCCGCCTGCAGGCGCATGCCGATGCAAGCGGCCAAGCAGCCGCGCCGATTTGCCCGAACCTGATCGTGCATCGCTCCAACACACGGCTGGCCCAGGATCTCGCCGTGCTGCTGCGGCACAAGCCCGAGCTTGTGATCACCTCGGTCGGCTCGCCCGCGCCGGTGCTTGGCCCTCTGCACGATGCCGGCGCGCTGGTGTTCGCCGACGTCGCCTCGATCCGCCATGCCGAGCGCGCGGTCGCAGCCGGCGCCGACGGGCTCGTGCTGCTCACTGCGGGTGCGGGCGGGCAGACCGGCTGGCTCAATCCGTTCGTGTTCGTTCGCGCGGTGCGCGGCTTCTTCGATGGACCGATCGTGCTTGCCGGCGGCATCGGCGACGGCCACGCGCTCCGCGCCGCAGAGGCGCTCGGCTGCGACCTCGCCTATATGGGCACCAAGTTCATCGCGACGCGCGAGAGCATGGCGGACGGCAGGTACAAGCAGATGCTGGTCGACTCCACCGCCGACGACATCATGCTCACGACGGCGTTCACCGCGCCTGCAGACCAACATGCTGCGGCCCTCGATCGAGGCCGCCGGTCTCGATCCCGACGACCTGCCGGCACGCGGCGCGATCGACATCGGCAAGGACATCGACATCGGCGCCCGCGAAAGCCGCCCCAAACGCTGGCGCGATATCTGGAGCGGCGGTCATTCCACCTCAGGGGTGACCGGGGTGCTCGGCGTCGACGAACTCGTGGCGCAGACGATCGCGGAGTATGAGGCGGCAAGCGCGCGGGTGCGGCTCTAGTGTCCCGAATCCGAAGTTCGCATCATTTGCCGCACCTTCGGAGCGAACTTCGGATTCGATAAGGACACTAGCAAACTTATGATTCTAGTGTGCTTTATGAATGCGAAGTTCGTGAAAGTGGCTGCCGCGAAATCGCACGAACTTCGCATTCAGCACACTAGAGTCGCTGCTTTGACGCGTTCCCTTCGCGCCAACCGTTGCTCGAAAGCGCGCTGGTTCGCGAAATAGCAGCACTCAAATCCCGCCAATCCGCTTAACGCGGCATTAACCATGCCAGTCCCAACAATAGCGTCACGGGTCGCCACGGCTGGTCGCCCGGCAGTTTGTGGGAATGCGACATGGCCTTTGAGGCGCTCTCCAAGACCCCGGCATCGCTCGACGAGCTCCGGACCCGGGTGTTTTACGCCCTGCAGCGGCATCCGCTGTGCCGTCAGGTCGAATTCGACATTGTCAGCACGCCGCGCACCCGCCGGACCAACTGGACGGTCAGCATGCACTCGGTCCAGCCCGGCGCGCTCTGGACGGCGCATGAGATCGTGGCCGACATCCAGGAAGCCTATGAGCTCGACGTCGCGGCCTGATTTTCCGGCCGTTTCGGGACAATTTCACCTATTTGGCGTCGTCACGGCACGGTACCGCCGCATTTCGCGCGCAGTTTGCGGTGACACCGGCCGGCAATGGAGTAGTTTTTGACCAGAGCCATCACCCTCGCCGCGCTGACATGCTTCCTCCTCGCGGGCGCCGCGGTAACAGCCATTTTGGGCCGTGACAGCCTGCCGGCGGCGCAGGCCGACATTGGACCGGTCGCCAACCGTGCCAGCAAGCAGGACAAGCTCGCCGTCACGACGCTTGCGGCGGCCTCGTTTGAGGCGCCCCAGCCGATTGAACCTCCCGCCAATCCGTCTCCGCTCCTGTTGCGGGCGCAAGCCGCGATTCCGGGCGCGACTGACACGGTGCGCCAGGCCTATGCCTCCGTCGAGCCGACCGATGTCGGCCTGCCGAAGATCACCGACCCCGTCGATGCGGCTCAGCCGAAGATTGCCGAGCCCGCACCCGCGCCGGTCGTCGCCCCGGCGCCGCCGAAGCCTAAGGCGACCGCCAAGCCGGCGCCGCAGAAGAGCTACGCGCTGCTGAGCGACGCCCAGATCGCCGGCATCAAGGACCGGCTGAAGCTGTCGTCGTCGCAGGAATATTACTGGCCGGCGGTCGAGACCGCGTTGCGCGCCGTCGCCCGCAAGATCCACGCCAAGCGCCAGGGCGATCCCGCATCCGGCAGCATGCCGATCGATCCGGACTCCGAGGAGGTCCAGCAGCTGAAGTCGGCGGCGATGCCGCTGCTGTTCCAGCTCCGCGAGGATCAGAAGAACGAGGTCCGTTCGCTGGCGCGCCTGATTGGTCTGGAACGCGTCGCTGCGATGATCTGAGCGGCAGGGTCCGGCCGCGTCGAACCCGCGCTTCGATATTCGCTTCAGGCGAGCCGCATCGACAGCTCGACGTCTCCGTTGAACGGCACCGAGGTGTAGCCGTTGGCCGGCGCGCGCACGCGCGCCAGATAGTCAGGGCTGTCATCGGCGTTGTCGGCGACGACGAAGGCGCCCGGCTTCAGACGGCTCTCCACAAGATCGAGGATATCGGGATAGAGCGCCTTGGCGCCGTCGAGCAGCACGAGGTCGATCGTATCGGGCAGACCCGTGCGCAGCGTCTGGAGTGCATCGCCCTCACGGATCTCGACAAGGTCATAGAGCCCGCCGGCGACGAGATTGTCCCGCGCACGCGCCACCTTGGACGATTCGAACTCGCTGGTGGTCAGGCGCCCGCCGCCATTGTCGCGCAGCGCGGCGGCAAGGTGCAGCGTCGAGATGCCGAATGACGTGCCGAACTCGACGATATTCCGCGCACGGCTGCCGCGCGCCAGCATGTAGAGCAGCGCGCCGGTCTCGCGCGAGACCGCGAGCGGCACATTGCTGAGCCGGCCGTACAGCGCGCGGTAGTCGGTCTTGCTCCGCATCAGGCGCGCCTGGTCCGCGTCGGAAAGGTCGGCCACCGCGAGCCGGGTTTCCTCCACCGCGGCCGAGGCTTGCGCGAACAGGCGCTCGAGCAGGTCCGCGAGCGCAGGTGAAATGAGGGTGGTCATGTCGATCTCCGGTGTGAAAGCGGCGCTCCTTGCGCCTCGCCACAAATACGAATAATTATTCGCATTCGCTAATCGCATTCCCCAGGATGTCCATGACCGAGCGGCGAAGCTCCTCAATTTCCTCGCGAAAACAGCCGCAACAGGCCCGCTCGACCGAGCTCGTCGCGGCGATTCTCGATGCGGCTGTTCAGGTTTTGACCAAGGAGGGCGCGCAGCGTTTCACCACGGCGCGGGTGGCCGAGAAGGCCGGCGTCAGCGTCGGTTCGCTGTACCAGTACTTCCCGAACAAGGCCTCGATCCTGTTCCGCTTGCAGAGCGACGAGTGGCGGCAGACCACCAGCCTGCTGCGTGACATCCTCGAGGATGCCAAGCGGCCGCCATTCGATCGGCTGCGTTCGCTGGTCCACGCCTTCATCCGCTCCGAATGCGAGGAGGCCGCGGTGCGCGTCGCGCTTAGCGACGCCGCGCCGCTCTATCGCGATGCGCCCGAGGCGCGCCAAGCGCGGGCATCCGGCGAGCGCATCGTCGAAGCCTTCATGCGCGAGGCGTTGCCGAAAGCGTCTGGCGCGGTGCGCGCGATGGCCGGCGATCTGATCACGACGACGCTGAGCACGGTGGGCAAGGACTTTTCCGAGAGCCCGCGTGCGCCCGCCGAGATCGAGAGCTATGCCGACGCCATGGCCGACATGTTCTGCGCGTATCTGAGGGGTCTCGGAAAGCGCTGAAGTTCACAGATAGTGCTTGGCGACCAGCAGAAATCCGAGCACGCCGCCGGTCACGGCGAAAACCGTTACGCCATTGCACAGACTGACGTAAGCCGCCGACCAATAGGGAGCAGTCTGAGCCGTCGTCGCGACTTTTTTCGATTTCTGGGGCAAGCCAATTGGCTCCTGAAAAAGGCGCCGCCATCTGGTCAACACAGATGACGGCGCCCGTCTGAGGGCTTCAGGGCGAAACCCTGCTCCAACGTAAGCCGCGATCATGAACGGTTCGTATACCGCCGGGTGTCGCAAGCTCGCGTGTCAGCTGACGCGTCGAGGTTCCCTAAAGCATGATCCGGAAAAGTGCGCAGCGGTTTTCCGAAAAGATCATGCTCAAACAAGAGGCCAAAGCGCGATGACGATTCGACCCAATCTCATCGCGCTTTAGAACGAAGCGTAGGCATTTCGAAATGCGATGGCGCCAGCCAGCGAGCGCGGCCGCGTGCGCACGGCATGCCCGTCGTTGCCGCTCTGCACGATCCACTGGCCGTTCTCCTGACCCACGATCTTGCCGACGTGGTGACGCCAAACCACGATGGTGCCGACCGAAGGGCCGCCGGCGTTGGTGCCGTAGCTCGCCCAGGATCGGGCCAGATTGAATTGCGGACCGGGATCGCCGCCGACCTGGGTGCGCATGAACCACCCGCACCACGCAGCTGGGCGACCGGAATGTGCATAGTGCCGATGGTGATGGTGACGGCCGCGGGCTTCGGCAGTTGAAGCGAACGCCAAAAGAACCGCCACAGCGGCCAGAAGTTTACGCATTACAAAGTCCTTCTTGCTGTTGGCAGACCATCCATGTTGTGGGGGAAGCGCAGCGATGATCTGCGATTGGCTTGCGAAGCGACCGCATCGGTCAGGCGACGCAAAACGAAGGCGGGGCATGGCCCGCGCAGGCGTTTAAGAAACGGGCTATGGCCAAAATATGGCCAGTACGTCTCGTCCGGCGGCCGCGGGTCAATCGGAATTTTGACGACGCGCTGGAGCGATCACGTCAATTCGCGTGTGCGCGTGCCTAAAGGCGCATCACGATGCTGCGCTCAAGAGACCCAAAACGACGGAGGCGCAGTGCGAGGCGACGCACGCTGGCGGAGGCCAACAAAAGCGAGGGGATTGCGGGAGTCCGTCTTCGCTCTCGCGTTGCTCAAGCTTCGCCGGACGCACTTCGCCCTTACCTTCGCGTGGCTGCGCCACCCGTAGCCCGCAAGGGCGAAGCGTGGTGCCCCTGGCCGACAATCGTCTAGCACCATAACCAATTGAATTGAAATCAAATTTTTTCTTGTGGTGCTGCCGATACCAACACAAATACCAACAGGATGACGCGTGGTTAGCCGAAAAAAAACAGCAGGCTTCCGGCCGCGGGCACGCGTATGCCATGCTGGACTCCACAATTCCCCGACTGGAATCGGACCCGCCTCTGACCCGAAATCCCGGAAAGACGACCGCGAGTTTAAGGGGGGGGGCTCTTGTCGGCGCGAGGCCGACGCCGAAAGCGCTGATCGCGCGACGCTGGTCCGCGATCGTCTGGACCTCCAATGACGATGGCGCGCCAATGTCCGACAACACACTGAATAAGGCGCTTCAGATTATGGGCAGTGATATTGGCGCCGGCGGCGACCAGCGCAGGCGTGGCTACCGCTTGACCGCGTCGAGCCTGCTCAATGGGGGGGTACCCCACGACACGGAGAAAAAAGCGCCGTCGGCCCGACGAGGTGGTGCGGCGCAAGGGCGACCGGAACAAGATCCGAGCATTTACGGCCGCGCGGCCTATTGGGCCGAACGCGTGCGTTTGATGCAGCATTGTTCTAACCGCCTCGACGCCTGCGAAGTGCACTTGCGAGCAGTCTCTCTCGGTTGTTCGGAGTGGAATGATCGAAAACTGTGGGATTGACTCCCACTCTCTCCGCCATCTGCACGATTTTGTGCGCGAACCTACGATTTTGAACGATTTCGCGCCCCGTAGCGTGCTGTTAAACTACGCCATGCGCGCAAGCCCTAAGCATTAATTAAGGTCCGAACCACATGACCTGAATCCCGTAATCGCGGACCGCCTTGAGCTCTATGTTCCGTTCACGATCACGGGCCTTTCCGTGAGCAGTCATTATCGCACGGAGCAACCGCGTGGCAGAGCAGACTATCATTCGACAACCCAAGGCCCCGCACTCGAACGGGGCGCAGCGCAACGCGGCTGGGCACTGTACTTGCTCTAGCGCTGTACGTGGCCGCGCTGATCGCGTCGGAACTCATGCGCAGGCACGACTTGGCGCACGCAGATCGTGACCGCAGGGCTCGAATGGCAGCGATGCGAAAGCGGCCCGAAGCGATTCGCCCGGCGACGTCGTTTGGCTTCCGCCGGGACTAGCACTGGCATGGCGCCTCTCCACGACAGCCATGACCCATATCGCCATCTAGGAATCTCTCGATGGCAAGGCCGTCGATCGGATGGAAAAGGTCAGCGCCGAGCAATACCGGAAGTGATGATGTTCGATGTCGCGCTGATCGCTGAGTGGCGCAACTTACGCACGCGGCCCAGCCTGCTTGGCGACTGTAGCTACGCCTTCGTTTGCTACGGGATTCGGCTTGGTTTGTAATGGCTGAGGTCATGCAGCGACAGGCGGACCTCGCGGACCAGATCCACCAGCGAAAGCGTAAAGAAGCTCAACGCAATAACAAAGAGCAGGGCAACCCCGTATTCATGCCGGAACTGGAAGAAGGTGCAGACGAACGGCAGGATCACCAGTAGCGACGTGACGATCGCGCTGATCGTCGAAAGAACGATTGCCTTGTTCAAAAGCACGGCCCGGCGCCTAAGGTGCGGCACGTCGGGGTGCGTTCGAGAAATGTCGACGTCGATTGTAGCGTGCAGTGCCTGTAGCTTATCGACGATGCGGTTTGTCCGCCCGATTAGAACCGAAACGAAAGCTGCAACTGCGCCAAGGAGAAATGCTGGCGCCGTCACCTGCGAAATGACCTGCACAGGTGTGCGGTGGTCGGTGTGTCGATCAGCATCTGGATGCTTTCCTCCGCGAACCGGGTACGCGCGCGACGACTTGCAGGCGCAGTGGGGACGTAACGCTCGGATTGAAAACCGAATAGCCCGCGCTTTCGAGATCGACTATGCAATTTCGTCAGAGCAACAGCTGGCTGATCGTAAGCTCTTGCCCAGCCTCGTCGTTCCAGCCACCGCCAGGCAGACCCGCACGATATGACAAGCTGCTCCGTCAGGGGCCTCTTTACCCGTCATTCAGCCCTCGATGGCGCAATTTTTCGCTCATGGCGGGTCCGGCGTACCGATTTTGCATAGTCGCGTCGGCTTCGCACATGCTCCTCTGCGAGAAGCAGAAGGCGGTTCAGGACCAAGCGCCTGCCCGCGATCAACGAGGCTTTTTCGAGATGATCTGGAAGCAAATGCGTGTACGAATCCTGGCTATTCTCTGCGCCCTCTGCGCATGGTCCGGCTGCATGTCTTCTGCGAGCGCCCAACAGGCATCGTGGACTCAGATCGGCATGCTGGCGTGCAAGGTCGACCCCAGTGTTGGGTTTGTCATATTCGGTCATCAGTCGATGTCATGTCGCTTTACACAAAACCCGCCGTTCCCGGTTCAACTCTATGAAGGTGCCCTCAACACCGTCGGAATCGATATCGGTGTTTCGGCAGGAGGCGCACTCGGCTGGGCGGTGCTTGCCCCGACGGCAGGCCCTCCGGTCGGAGCTCTCGCCGGCGAATATGTCGGGGCGTCGGGTGATATCGGCCTCGGCTTGGGCGCCGGTGTCAACGTTCTTGTCGGTGGCTCGGGGCGGTCATTTGCGTTGCAGCCCGTTTCGGTAGAGGGATCGATTGCCATCAATGTCACCGTCGGCCTTTCCGGCCTCCAACTGCGTCCGATCTATTGAAGCTCCGCGGTCTGATCGCCTTCTGGGCTGGGACGCGGCTCCAGTTCTTTGTGCCGAAATTGCATGAAGTGCGCGAACTGGCAGAGATAGGCGAGAGCCCACAGGGAAAACGAATCGGAAGACTCGGTGCCGACTGACCTGCCGAAAACATGGTTTGTTTCGTTTGAGGTGCCGAAGGAGGTGCGCAAAGCATCGGCGCAACGACGTCCGAGATCAAGTGAGAGCTTTCCAACCGAGCTCGACGCCCAGAGGTTTGCTCGCCAGAAGTTCGAGCAGGGCTACATCGTGACAGCGGGCACCATCAATCCCTGCACACCGCGACGGGCAATACCTTCGACTGTCATTCACCATTGGTTCGCGGAATCATCCGAGCCGCCATTGGCCGAGCCGGCCTCATTCGAGAACAACAAGGAGCCGGATCTGCCGTAGGAGCGCTTGCCGCGATGCGATGCCCTTCTGTTCGAGGAAAGCTTCTTGATCTTGTTCGAGGAATGCATCTCGCAGGTCACTGCGAAAGTTGGGGCGCGGGAGGCGCGCAATTGCGTTCGTTTCCCGTGCGTGGTCCTCGCCGTATTGATTGGCTTCTCCGGCGGAATTGCCCGTGCCGACGACGATGATTCGAAGGGGGAGTCGAGCACGCCGAACGTCTACCTCGACATGAGAACTTCCTACGCCAAAGTGCCCGCCGGCGCGCTCGCAATCGGTTTCGGTAATTCGGCCTTGCAATCGGCCGCGATATCGAACGCCGGCAGCTTGCCGGCGATTGCTGGCAGAGCGACGCTTCCGGGCGCCCAGAGCGTCGTGGTCGATCTTCCGATGTCGATCGACGTGACCGACGACGTCTCGCTTTATGCCGGCGTATCAGCAAGTTCGACCGGCACTCCAATGATCGGCCGGTCGCCTGTGGCGATCACGAGTTGGAATCTTGGTTTTCAGGCTAATCTCTACAACCAGAACGGCGGCTCGATTCCGACCTTGAGCTGGCAATCGACCACTACCCAGGCGATTCCGAATGGGCCGTTTGCGGCCACGACATTTACCAATATTTTCGAATTCGACTATGCGCTCGACCAAGAAGAGACTCGTGGGTGGATCGCGGGAATGCAGGACACGCGGGTTATCGTCGGCAGTCCACTCGCGACGATTCATTCGGATATCATGGGCTATGTCGGCGGTTACTACCAATGGCCGAACAATTGGAAGTTTACGGGCCGCGCAGGCATGCAGGTTTTCGGCGGCGCTCAGCTCTCGAACCTCGTGTCGGTCTCCTCCTTCACCCAGCCGATCGTCCGGCTCGATCTTGATCGGATGGACGACAACGACAACCGCCTGTTTGGCGTAACCGCGCAAATCATGTGGGTGCCGAAGCCTGCCTACCAGCTCACGCTCAGGACGCCGCTCTATTTCGTGCGCAATTAGGCTGCCGGTCGCCCGGTCGATCTTCGTCAAAGTTGAACCAGGCGAAGAGCGTCCGGTCGCTGCCCAACATCACCGGATTGTCAGAATTTGCGTGTTCGTCAGCCCGCTCGCCTGACACCCAGATGCGACTTGCGATGGGCCTGCGCTCAACATCGACGCGTCGATGCTTCGGCTATGGCAACTTCGCCACAGGCGGGAAAATTGAGGGAAGGCGTCCGAAACTGCATAGTGGGCTCCGCGCATGAGATGCGATTTGGTGCTGCACGAATTTCTTCAATTATTCAGGTGTGGCAATGAACAAGATTGGTAAGTTTGCAGTTGCGGTCGCAGCTGCGGGGATGATGGGCGGCTATGCAGCTGCGGCGGACTTGCCGGTGGCGCCCGCCTACAAGGCGCCGGCTCCGGTTGCCGCCGTCTATAACTGGACGGGATTTTACGTCGGCGTCAACGGCGGGTATGGCTGGGGCAATCAGGACCCGCTGGTGCTGTTCGCCAACAGGTTCGATCGTGTCGGTTACGACATCAGCGGCGGCATGATCGGCGGCACGTTTGGCGCACAGATTCAGCAGGGATATGTTGTGCTCGGCCTCGAAGGCGATCTGGACTGGGCCAACATCAACGGTTCGTCCGTCGTAACACCCAGCATTCTCGGCCTCGGGCAGGGCGTCACGCTGAACACCTCGTCGAACATCAGCGCGCTGTCGACGGTGAGGGCGCGAGTCGGTATCGCCATGAATAACGTGTTGCTCTACGCGACCGGCGGCGGAGCCTTCGTCAAGTCGACCGCCAGCGCATCGACCATCGCCGGAGTACCCTGCGGCACGGTTGGCGTCCTTCCGGATTGTTCGGGTTCGTCCTGGCGGCCGGGCATCACCGCGGGACTGGGCGTCGAGTATGGCTTCACACCGAACTGGTCCTTGAAGGCCGAGTATCTCTACACGAAAGTCGTCGGCACCGGAGTCAGCGAGGATCGATTGAATATCGTCCGCGGCGGCATCAACTATCGATTCTGAACCGAGTGAACCGATGAACACCTTCGGTCTTGTTCGGCGCACCTTCGCGTCCGGCGGTGTTCTCTGCGCGGCCATTTTTGGGCGACGATGCGCAAGCGCGGGGCGATGACGCCCCACCCATCCCGAAAAAAATGTCCGCTCATCGACTTTCGCGTCGGATGCTGGCCGCCGGCGAGGGGCGCCCGCATTCCGAAGTCCGGACCGTCTTAAATCTCTCCACATGCCATTCATTCCAAATGGGGTCACTAATGCGTTCAAGACTGCTGCTTTCCGTCACTCTGCTTGTTGCCGCCATGGCTTCAGCCAAGGCTCAGGTGCCGCTGTCCGCCTATGTCGATGCGAACGGATTCATCGATGTCCAGAAGCTGACCTGCGCGCAACTCGCAGGGACCTTCCAGGAAGACGCCGACGCGCTGACGGCCTGGTACAGCGGTTGGTACAATGGCCTTGCCAAGAAGCATTTCCTCGACCTGCGCAAGGGCAAGCTCATCGAGCACGAAGTCATCGTTTACTGCAAGGCCAATCCCGAAAAACTCATCATCGATGCCATTGCTGTCGTGTTGAAAGCGGAGCGGGAACTGATGGCAATCCAGGTGAAGTAGATCGTCTGAGAACGGCGTCGGTCGCCTGCTACAGACCGATCCGCTTGTGCGGCTTTGCCGAAGCCGCAGAGTCTCTGTTTCACCTGATGGCGCGCCATGCCAGGTGTCCGACTTGGTCATTTGTTTTGGTCATGTCGAATGGGTGGCGTGGTCGCCGCCGAGCGAAGTGTCGCCGAAGCACGATCTGCCGCTACGGCAGTTAAACCTCGTTTATCATGCGACCGTTCGCGAGAACGACGTATCAGCGATATTGGCCGATATCCTGGCGGCCCATGGCGTCACCGAGTTCGGCGGGCTTGCGGGACACTACCGCTTGCTGTTTCGCGAGTTGTCATCCGAGGTATCGCCGGTTTCGTGCAGTGAAGTCTGGGAGTTCGCTGTGAGTGTTGGAATGGTGTTTTCGTGCAACACCGCGGCGAAATGGTCCGCGATGACAGTTTTTGCATACCGAGTGAGACAAGGTCGATGGCAAATCGCTTCGGTGTTTTCCAACTTGATGAGGCTTGCAGGCAATGAAAAAAATTAGCTTACTTAGCGCGGCAGCGGTGATGTCCGTTTCGTTCACGGGTATTGCAAAAGCCGCCGACCTTCCTCAGCGGCCCGCCTACAAGGCGGCGCCGATCCCGGCGCCGATAATGTACAACTGGTCCGGCTTCTATCTCGGCGCGAACGGCGGATATGGCTGGAGCAACCAGTGTATCGATCTCACCGCCATCAACGGAATTGGCGGCGTCTTCGCGGAAGGCTGCAATAGCAAAGGCGGCGGCATTATCGGTGGCCAGCTTGGTTATCGCTGGCAGGCCGGACAATTGGTGTACGGCCTGGAAGCGCAGGGCGACTGGGCCAACATCCGCAACACGCGCATCAGCGCGCAGGATCCGACCCGCACCTACAAGTCGACCCTCGCCGGCTTGGGCCTCTTCACGGCTCAACTTGGCTACGCGGCCAACGAGGCCTTGTTCTACGTCAAGGGCGGTGGTGCGGTTGGCAGCCAGGACTTTGCCGTCATCGACAGCGTGACCGGCACGGGGCTCGCCTTTGCGAGCCGGACCCGCTGGGGCGGCGTCGTGGGCGTCGGCTTCGAGTACGGCTTCTCTCCAAATTGGACGGCCGGCATCGAGTACGACTATCTGTGGCGGGTGAATGAAAGCAACACGTTCCTGACGCCTTCACTCAGGCCGATCACGTCGATCACCACCAATACCAAGACGGACGCGAGTTTGCTCGCGCTGCGCGTCAACTACAAGTTCGGTAGTTACTGATGAAGAAGGAGGCCGGCCAATTCAGCCGGCCTCCTTTTTTTTCCCATCATGACCTTAGCGCAAGACCCGACGCTACTAAGGAGCATCGGGGCCACCAAACCCCAAGTCGTTCCATCGCTGATTGTTTTCAAATCGAAGGACGCGAACATGCCGCCCGGCAAGCTGCTTGCTTCGCGGTCGAAGCTGCGGATTGCCGAATCTGCATAGCGCGTCGCCGCGTTTTCGGCCAATTGGTAAGCGGACGAGAAGACGCTCAGCGTGCCATGCCCGTCCCCCACGAAAACGGAGTATTTTGATGCAAAAGCGATCGCCCCCCAGCCCGCGTATGCTGACCAAGCGCGATTTCCTGCGATCTGCGGCATTGGCGACCATCACCGCGGCTGGCGCCGAATCAAGCCAGGCTTGGGCCCAATCGTCCGAGCGTCCGGGATTCTTCAAGGCCAAGGACATTGCCGAGGCCGGCTTCATCTACGGCCTGCCGATGGTGATGGCCTATGGCATCATGAATGAGTACGCGGTCGACAAGTCGTCAGGGCAGTACAAGGCGCCGTTCAATACGCTGTTCAACGAAGCGCGCGTCTACACATACGAAGATACCGCCGTTATCTCGCCCAACAGCGACACGCCGTATTCTTTCGCATGGCTGGACCTGCGGGCCGAGCCCATGGTCTTTTCGGTGCCGGCGGTCGATCCCAAGCGCTACTATTCGCTGCAGCTGAACGACCTTAACACGTATAATTTCGGCTATGTCGGCACGCGCGCCACCGGCAGCGATGCCGGAAGCTATATGGTCGTCGGCCCGCGATGGACCGGTGTAACGCCCCCCGGCATCAAGAAAGTATTCCGGTCGACCACCGATTTCTGCCTGGGACTTTTCCGCACGCAGTTGTTCGACCCGGCCGATATCGAGGCTGTCAAAAAGGTTCAGGCCGGCTACAAGACGCAGCCGCTTTCCAGCTTCCTCAACCAGCCCGCACCCGCGCCCGCACCCGCGCTTTCTTTCCCCAAATTCGCGAAGGACCTCGTCCGCACCGAGTTCTTCGAATATCTGGATTTCGCGCTTCAATTCGCACCGGCGCTGCCGGAGGATCGCTGGATCCGCGAGCAACTCGCCAGGATTGGCGTGGGGCCGGGCAAGAGCTTTGATTTCCGCAGCCTGTCGCTGGAAGACAAGGCCGAGATCCTGCTGGGCATGAAGGAGGGCGAGCGCAGGGTCACCGAGGCCGTTGCCTCCATCGGCAAGGACAACAACGGCTGGCGTGTCGGCTCGGCGTTCGGCGATGCCTCATTCTACCATGGCGACTGGCTCTTGCGCGCGGCAGCTGCGAAGGCCGGCATCTATGGCAACGACGCGGCGGAGGCGATGTACCCTCTGGGCAAAGTGGATGCCGATGGCAAGGAACTTGACTGCTCGAAGTCGAACTACACGCTGACCTTCCCGACGGGGCAGTTGCCGCCGGTCAATGCCTTCTGGTCGGTCACCATGTATGACGGCAAGACGCAGCTTTTGGTGAAGAACCCGATCAACCGCTATCTGATCAACTCGCCGATGCTGCCGCACATGAAGCTCGGCTCCGATGGCTCGCTGACGATCTACGTCCAGAGCAAATCTCCGGGAGCGGACAAGGAAGCCAACTGGCTGCCGGCGCCGGATGGTCCGATCTATGTGGCGATGCGACTGTACTGGCCGAAAACCACACCGCCATCGATTCTGCCAGCTGGCGAGGGGACGTGGAAACCGCCTGGCTTCAAGCGCGTGTCGTAGAGATCGGATTTATATCGGCCGGATGCGCGGCGACAGTGTCGCGATGCAGGCATTTTGGCCGATACTGCCGTGCTACCGGGCTTGTGAGTGCAATCCCGGTGCACGGCAGATAAAGGAACCCAGTCGTGCTCATCATTCTGACGCTCTACCTCGTTCTGGTCTGGCTCGTCTTCTTCAGGCTCAAGCTGGTGCGATGGGGCTGGGCGTCCGGCACTGTCGCGGGGCTGCTCGGTGCCTTCATCCTCGCGGTGTTCCTCGCGATGTTCAATTACCTGACCCCGTCTGGAAGCTTTGTCGTGATTTCCCGTGTCATGGAGGTCGCGCCCAATGTTTCCGGCGAGGTGATCGAAATACGGATCAAGCCGAACGAGCCGGTGAAGGCCGGCGCGGTGCTGTTCCGGATCGATCCGGCGCCGTTCCAGTACAAGGTCAGCCAGCTCGATGCATCGCTCGCCCGGGCACGCCAGCAGGTCAAGCAGCTGAAGGCCACTTACGAACAGGCGACGGCGAATGTCGATGGGCTAACCAAGCAGCTCGCCTTTCACGCCCAGCGGCTTGCCGATTACCGCAAGCTCGTCAGCGAGGACGCGCAGACCGAGTTTAAACTGCAAGACATCCAGGTGCAGCACGACACGGTCGAGTTTCAGCTCCAGGCGGCCAAGGCCGCGCAGCTGAGCGCGCAATTGGCGATGGAGTCGGAAATCGGCGGCGTCAACACAACCGTCGCGCAGATCCAGGCTCAGCTCGACCATGCGAGGTGGGAGCTCGAGCAAACGACGATCCGTGCCATCGGTGACGGTGTCGTTACGATCATGGCGCTGTCCGTCGGCGACCGTGCGATGCCGGCGCGACCGGTGATGTCTTTCATCGCCGCAAATGATATCGTCGTCGCCGGCATGTTCCCACCGAACGGATTCAGGACCATCAAGCCTGGCGCGCGGGTCAAGCTCGTGTTCGATGACGACCCTGGCCATATCCACGAAGCGACAGTCACCGCTATCCCGCAAGGCGTGGGGCAAGGGCAGATCGCGGTCTCTGGCACGCTGGCGCGGGTCGGCTCGATCGGCGGCGCCAAGGTCTATCCGGCGGCGATTTCCATCCCCAAAACCATCGACCGCAGCCAGCTTCGGCTCGGGATGCCCGGCACCGCCACTGTGTTCGCAGAAAACGCCGGCGTCATCGGCTTGCTCATGTCGATCCTGGTATGGATCGGCTCCTACACTGCATATTTATAGACGCCTGCCGTTTCACTTCCGGCTGCCAATCGGTAGTCCGCCTATGTGCCCAGGAAGGAAAAATGAGTCTTCGATCTACAGGCGCTACTTCAGGCATCGCCTTGGTTGTGCTGCTCGCCCAGTTGTGCCCGGGCGCCCGCGGCTACGCCCAGCAGTCAACGGGCCAGTTGTTGATCTCATCGGGGTTTAACCCCATCGCCGCTACCACGCCGGAAATGTTGAATCGGCTGATGTCGTTTCCACCCAATCAATTTCAGCTGCGGCAAAAGGGCGGACGTTCCTACTACGTCTACGCCGATCCTTCCGGATGCACCTGTGCATATGTCGGCAGTGTGTCTGCAATGAACAAATATCGCGCCAGTTATGGCGCATTGCCGCTAGATGCGCTCTCAGCAGGTGGCTTTACGAATCCCGAGCAGAACCTGATCGACAGCATGGACAACGACGAAGCCTCGGCCCAGTTCAATAACGACGTATTCGGCCCGGATTTTTAGGCACGCTGGACGGCAGTCTCCCTAGAAGAAGCGCCCGAAACGGCAGCCAGCAAGGCGGGACCGTCGGTCCAAGTTCTATCTTTTGATCCCCACATTCCGCTTGATGAGCTTTCAGAGATAATGCCGGAAAATTCGTGGTCCGCCACGCAACGCGATGTCGGGTTATCTGATTTCGGGCGGCTGAATGGCCGAGGAGCGGTCACCGAGCGGGACAGTTCAAGCGAGCTCGCTTGCACCATTTCTCCGCCTCTCTCGAAACTCTCGTGGCGTGCATCCGGATATCCGGCGGAAAGCGCGGGTGAAGTGAGCAGGATCCGCATAGCCCGATGCGAATGCCACATCGATGATCTTGCTCTGGGGATTGCTCAGGAGCTTTATCGCGCTGTTGAAGCGAGCCCGCTCCAACAGGTGCGAATATGTCAGCCCCGCGAGCGAGAGTTTCCGCTGCAGACTCCTGACGCTCAATGCAACCATCTCGGCCGCCTGAATTATGGTCGGGCCGCCTTCGTCAAGATACGAGGGTAAAGTCAGCTTGAGGATGCTGACGATGTCGTTGCTGAAAGGCTGCCGCTCCGTCTCGGGTAAATTCGACGGGACGACATCGACGGGATTAGGAAGACTCAAGAACTGCAACGGCACTTCAATCCACGAGGCCTTCTGACCTGACATGAAGCGTGTATTCGGCCAATGCGATTGAACCTCAATGCTAGGCGCATAGTTTGCTTCAAACGCGATCACTCTCGGAGTCCAGGTCGCTCCGGCGAACTGACGGACGATGTGCATGACGAAAATGTTTTGTAGCCAGTGGGACATCTCAAGATGGGAAATACCCTCCGTGCCAACGAGCCTGCTGCAAATTTTCACGCTCTGGCCGCACGGCTCCAGCCATAGATGGAGATTAGTGTCCTCGATCGGCGACCATTTGCAAGCCTGCTGAAGAGCAACCAGGAGGGTTGGCGAGTGCCGGATTCGAACTCGCATGGCTTCGCTCAAATGGTCGAATGCGAGCCGCTGGGCTACCCGAAAGGCAATTTCCGACAAGCCCTGCTTTTCCTGGGCGGCCGTCGCGAAGCGAATGACTGGCAGCAGCGGCACGTAATGATCCGCTTTTTCTTCCAAAGACGTCGGCAACTGAAACTTGGCGAGAAGCGATGCGGTGGGGCCGCCTATTTCTGAATGAAGCTCGGCGAAGGGCATAAGAAACTGACAACGGGTCAATGGAATGATGGTCATTACTACCTGCCAAAAAAATATCTGCGTTCGCAGACTAGCAGGCCGCTGATTTCCTTGCCTTGTCTTTGTCGCGTAATGCAAGGCATTGCGGGGAAGTCCCCGACTTGCTTCCCTTCGACGCCAGCTTTGGCGGCTAATGGCCAGATTCGTGCCGAAAATGCTTCTAGCTTTGAAGCATTGTTTTCTTGAGGGGGGCGCATCGCCTTCACGCCTCACATCAACCGATGAGAGCTATCCGACTGCCTTCATACCGGACGGTCCGCGCGGCAATTGTCGTGTCGCTGCGACAAGGTGACGCAACTCTCGATAGTACTGCCCGCGCATTGAAGGTTAGCTCGCGGACGTTGCAGCGGCATCTCGGCCGCATGGGCACAAGTCACAGCAAAATGCTCGCCGAGGTTCGCCTGAACGTGGCTTGCCGGTTGCTTGCGGACTCAAGCAAGCGCCTGTCGGGTATCGCAAAATTCCTTGGATATGCCAACGCAAGCAGCTTCAGCCGCATCTTCGCGCGTTTGATGAAAGTTCAACCCGTTGTTTACAGGCGGCAGCAACTTGCCCGTAAGCATGGGCAGGCGCGTCATTGCGCAGGACGATCGACCGCTGAAGTATTCCAGATGATTGGCACGAAAGGGCAAGACGCGCGACCTGAATTGGCGCGAAAGGTTTAGTGAGATCACCACGCTCCTAAAGGAGCTATCTGCTTTGATACGCAATTGCGCGGGGCGATTTGGAAAGCCGTCTGAGCGGACCGAAGAAAAAAGAGTCCGACTTCAAAGGAAAGAACAACCATGCCGCTTCGTTCAGTTCTGATCGCAGTTTGCGCCGCCGCATCACTGGTCTGGTCCCAGAAGCTTTTTGCTCAATCGGCTCCCGAACCTAAGCCGCATGTGCCGCTTGAGAAATCCATCGGCCAGGCCAAGTCGGAAGTCGTGCCGTCTCTCTTCGTGATCAATTCGCGCGGCGCGAGCTTGAAGGACGGCAAGCTGGTGCTGATCGGGGTTTCGCCGAATGCGATCGTATTTGCCGATCGTCCGGTCCGGGCGGCCGGTCACGATCTGACAACGCGGATCGTCGAGGATTGGGGCAACGGCAGCGACAATTTCGCGAAGGATCCTCCGAACGCCACCGTTTCCGGATTCAGGAAAGACGGATCATCGATGGCCGACGTTGTCGTCGTGCTGAAATCGCCCAAGCTCGAAGGCGACAAACTGATCTTCGACGTCGATGTGCTCGAAGGCGACCTTGCGGGAGCTGATGGACCGGCATCGGTCTTTATCGATATCATTGGGCGACCGCTTACGCCGCTGTCCTTTGCCGGCGTCGCCCGCCGGACGGCTTACCGCGGTGCTTTCTACCGGGGCGCCGCCTATGCGGGAGCGGCTGCCCTGGCTGGAGCTGCCGTAGCGGGAGCTGCGGCCTATCCGTACTACTACTACGCGCCACGCTGCGGATACTACCCTTATCCGCCTTGCTACTGAGCGGGGCAGGCTGGGGGCAGCGTAGCGTCGTGCAGTCACTTCGCCGAACACGGGCGGCCGAACGCAAAACGAACTCCATCCGTTTCGGGCAAACAGGAGGAGCCAGGACCATGCGACGGACGACCGTCGTTGAGCTTGTGATCATCCAACCGGCGCACGCACATACCGATCTGAGCGCTTGCGACAGTCCCGACCAGCGCCTCGTCGAGGCGATCGCAGTGGCGTGCCTTGCACATGGAATAGGTTGAATGTCCAAGGGTCATCGGCTTCCGACCGTTCGGGAAATGAAATCAGCGCAACAGCGAGAGATCTGTTGCGATCTGGTAGGGCAAGCAGAGAAATTGGCTTTGAGCCGTCCCGATCAACCGCCGTCTATTTCGGATATCTGTCGTGCTCTTACCGTGAGTGAGCGTACCCTGCGCAAGGCGTTCAACGAGATCCATGGCGTCCCGCCCTGCCGGCGCCTCCGCATGTTGCGGTTGCTGCACGCCAGGAAAATGCTTCTGGCAGCCGACCGCGAGCTGACCACAGTTACCAAAGTTGCAATAGCTTTTGGCTTTAGCGAGCTAGGGCGCTTTTCTGTCGAGTATAGAAGTGCATTCGGCGAGCGTCCGTCTCAAACGCTTAACCTAAGCTGTATGGGCGCCGACCGTGATGTCAGCGCAACATCGCGGGCCGAATTTGCATAGCGAAGCTTCCGGAGTTGACATCAACTACATGGAGTATCGGACCGCAGTCGGAGGAAGATCGACGGGTCGAGGTGTATTCAGACGCGCGTCGCGCCGTCGATCTATGTGATGGGCCACCACGGTATTGGCGACCGCGAGAGAATAGCCTTTCGATACCGCCGCGATCAGCTCTTCACGGTATTGCGAGCGTCGCCGCCGGAGATGGCCTGGTCGGCCGCCCGGCGCAGATCGACGGAAGATGGTGCAGAGGCTTGGGCGCAACTCGCGTGCGGGTTGGCCAATTGTTGGTAACGAGGACCGTGGGTTGCCACGCGCTGGATTGAAAAACAGCTTATCTTTCAATGGGGATTGACTGACACTCTCTCCGCCATTTTTCGATTTCTTGGCTCCGGATTGATCCCCGGTAACTGTTGGCCAGCTCATCCCTCGGGTAGCCCCGCTTTGCGCAAGCCCTCGGCTATCCGCATACGCTGTGGGAGACAGGTCGCATTGTCCGTTGGCGAACTAGCGTGGGAGTGAGCCAGAGTGAACTTGGGGTCGACGGTGAGTCCCGCCTCTATCGCGGCCCGTGCGTTCTCGACCCGCCCAAGGTGAGCCAAAGCGGCGGCAAGAAAGAAGTGAACGAAGGCGGCGACATTCCGGTTCGTTTCGATCGCTCGCGTGAATCAGCGCGCAGCGGCCTCGTCGGCTGCAAGATAGGATTGTGCAACACCAGCTGTCGCCAACCAGCTGAATGCCCTGTTGTCACGGGGGGAAAGCCGAAATGCCTCCATGACACAGGCTTCCGTTTCCTCAGCTCGGCCGAGATAGCACTTCCCAAGTCCAATCCACACATAAGCGGAGGCGAGATTTCGATCCAGCACCAATGCATGCTCACATTCGGCGATACCTTGGGCGGCGCGTTTGGTAAAGATCCGCACGACACCGAGGAGGCAGTGGGCGCCGGCGTGGTCTGGCATGGACGCAATTACCTTGGTCAGAGTCCCTTCGGCTGCCATGAGGCGCGCGGCCCGGTCGCCGGTCAACATGAGGCAACGATGGACGAAGCCCTCTATGATCAAGGCCACCGCTACGTCCCCGAGCCGGAGCCGGCATGTTCACCAGTCGTGGACGCGCTGCGCTACCAAATCGCTACATAGCGGAGGCCAAGCGGCATATTGCACTCGGTGGGCGGCACATTGCCCGTCAGATCGAGATCATCGACATGCTAGGGACGCGGCGGTCATCCCACCGAACTGGCAACACAGGTCTTGGGCACCTACCGCGAGTTACAGGAAACTCACCTCTTGCACCGCAACCAGATCCGCAAAGAGCTAGAGCGGTAAAGCGCCTCAATTGGGCAGCCTTCCTGCCACGACGCCTCGAACGGCCGCAACCGTCCGGGCCTTAAAGCGTTTATTGTCTACGCCATGGGCCGTCATCGGTGACGAGAACGCAAATTGCGCTCCACCGCAATTGGAAGGAGACCCGTCATGAGAAGACGCCGTTTCGATCAAGCGCCTCTACCAGATGAGCACTTAGAAGAACAGGCCAAGCGACTGCGGAAGGAAGCGCGGGGTATCCCGCCTGATGTTGAGCGCGAAAAGCAAATCCGCCAGGCGCGTAAGGCCGAAGCTGCCGCTTGCGTACAGGAATGGCTTTCGTCTCCCGGCCTGCAGGCACCGAAATAGACTGCCATGCCGCCAATTCCCTGCCCCTGCGAAAGCAAGGGGTAAATTGCCCCAGGTCACAATCCGAGGAGCAAACAACATGACCCTACAAATCCCCGAGGTAGTTTCCACCAAGATCGACCGGCGTGTCTTCGCGATCATGGTCAACACAATGCCGCCCCGAGATCATCCTGATGACGACGAAGAAGACGAAGATGAAGAAGACGAAGATGAAGAAGACGAAGATGAAGAAGACGAAGAGAACCGAACCGACGAACCGCCGGTCGTGCGCGAGCCGGACGGAGACTAATCAGAATGCTTATACCCAGCCTGAGCTTCGAAGAGCGTGATCTCCAGCCTACGTGCAGCGCGCTGGCGCGTCTGGTGGCTTTCAGGTCGTTCAATTCCGAGAGCAGCGGGCAGACGTTGAATGGACCGCGGTTCTCGGCGGAGCAACCTCTCGGCATTCGCTCGTGCAGGGGGCGGGCATGACCCTCATATGGCTTGGTGTGCTCCTTGTTTTCGGCGGCGTGCTACAGATGGCGTTTCAACCAATCTGGCGAGGCCGATTGAGCGGTGGAAGGCGGCTTCGCTCTGGGCAAAACACGCTCGAACCTGAAAGACCGGCTAGCGGCCTCGGCATCAAATCGAATTGGCCCGGACTTGTGATGGTCGCGCTTGGCGGCGCTTTCTTGCTGGCCGGAGCCGCGCAGTGATCGCCAAGCCTTGGAGCACCAGCCCGAACGAACCAAGCGGCTTGCTACCGGCATAGCGACTAAACGGCCCATCGGCGGCTCAAGGCATTTGTCGACGAGCTGATCGAGGCCCGGCGACGGCTTATAACCACCTGGCGGTCCAAGCAGAAGTCCGGGCGCGCGCCCACGCACTTTGGGAACAGCCCGGCCGGCTCAGTAGCCGTGATCTTGAGTTCTGGCTGCCGGTAGAGCGAGAACTTAGCGAGAGTGAAAACGAGTGAGTTAACGGCGGCGCGTCCGTAAGCGCTCGCGGCCAAAATGAGGAGCAGCTACATGTCCGAGAGAAGAGATCTGTATCGCAGTCCGAATGGAGCTGCATGGTTCCTCGGACGCGAGCCGACAAGCGGAAATGCCTTCGCGGCGATGGCCGATCTCGACCTCTGAGCCGGAGCTGACCTAGGGCGTGTACGCACAAATCCAGTACACGCGTACGGGAATAGCGAGGTCCGGATCGCCCTCAAAAGCAGACATCGAAGATGCCTAAGCGAATGTCCGCGCGGTGGTTCATCGGACCACCGGACCAGAGCCGCAATGCTGTCCGGCATAGCGAATCCCTGGAACGTTCTGATCTCATCAATGAGCAATCTGGCTTGCAGCGTCGGGTACGGAATGGACTCAGGAAGGCTCCCGATGAAAAGTCGCCTGTATCCACGTAAGCTATGACGGATGAAGGCTTCCGCGGCTTCGCGCTGAAATGCTCAACGCGCTTTCTTTGCCTTTGCAATCGCGGCCCGGATCGGTGCGAACGGTCCATACTTGTGCTGTCGCTCGCTGAATCCGTCGGCATAAGGGCCGTAGGGCGTATCGACCGGCTTTCGCAAAAGATCAGGGAAGTCCTTGTCCAACCCAGCCTTTTTCGGTCGCGACTGCGAAATGACGAAGGCCGCCACGTCCCACGCCTGCTCGACGGAAAGCTGCGGGTTCAGGTAATCCGCGCCATGCGGCATGTTGAAATGCAGGAAGTTCGCCGCGGTAATCAATCGCGCCATTCCTGCGCCGTCGTTGAAGCTGTCCGGTCCCCACAACGGCGGCATCACATACCCGAGATCCGTCGTCGGCAGGCTGCGGCGGATTCCAGAACCATCTGTGTTGTGACAGGTCTGACAGGAGTTTGCGTAGATCGCCTTGCCGCGAACAGGATCGGCCGCTCGCTTGAGTTCGGGCATCGTTCCGGCACCGAGTCCAGGCAAAATCTGTCCCGCTGCAACGCCTGACGACAGAAACTTGATATAGGCGACGATCGCCTGCATCTCGGCGCTATCATTCGGCAGTTCACGGCCATTCATACTGCGCACCATGCAGGAGTTGACCCGGTCCTCGATGGTAATTTCAGCACCGAGCCTTGCACTGTATTGCGGAAACAATTCAAACAGGCCGAAGATCGGCAATCCAAACTTCTTCGTTCCGGCTGCGAGATGGCAGTTGCTACAGGCGAGATTGTTGCCCGCAAACCGCCTTGCGGTATCCGCGACTTCTGGGCCGATATGCGCATATGTCGCGGTGATGAGGTCGCGTCCCCTCCGCACCTGAACACCGAAGGCATCATTCGGCAACGCACCGACCTCTGGCACCGTCCAGACTGCCGGCGCCTGCGCGCGGGCCGCGCTGGACGCAGAGATTCCGGCAGCAGCGGCAAGAATGCAGGCAACCCGTAAGAGAGAAAAACATCGGCTTTGAAACAGCATGTCTGATCCTCGTGCCCGAATGCGCAACTGGATCATTCAACGACGGTTTCTGTCAACGGTAGGTAGCCTCCGTGAGCGAGCGGTTCATTTCAGCCTGCGCACAAGCTGCGGACTAGCGGAAAATGAATGATTCACGGCGCGATGCAACTTTTTGAGCGAACGTCAGCAGCGGGTCACACTCTAAAGTTAGCAGGCGTTCCGCCGAAGTCGCTAAGCCCCGGTGAGCAGACATCCGCAGACCGCGCCATGAGGTCCGAAAGAGGCCAAAGAGGCCACCAACTGAGGCGGCCTTAGTCTGTCGGCTCACTAGGCAACTCGCGCTTCTGCGCTTCGTACTGCTTGATCAACAGCAATGCCCTCCAGGGTCAGTTGATCCGTGGTCCGCATGGATAGTGCCCTGTACTCGTCTGCCGGGTTGAACACGAGAATAGTTCCGCTGCTTCTTGTCTATGCCGCAACGAACGGGCCCGATGCCCATCACTTTAGGCAGCGCCGCCAAATGCATTCTGAGTTGTCACCCACCAGACCGTGTCAAATACGGATCCAAGGATCCAGCTAATCGGTCAGCCACTTGTCTGGCGGACAGCGTGGACTGCTCTTCGGGATGAAGCGAGCCGACGGAATTCACGACCAGCCCGCTACAGGCGGCAAGAACAACTATCGCAATCGCAGCGATATATTTGGTGCTCATGACGATGGTCCCTTCATCGCCCCATGAACTAACTGGGCACTCTCAGAAATGGTTCCCGCGCGCAACGATGGCATCGAGCGCGAACTCAGTAAGCCTTGGGATGCGTCGACCTCCCACTCCGGGCTCCTACGAATGGAATATCGCGTCGGATCAAAGATCAAAGGAACGAAAGCGCACGCCAGGCTTTAGAGAGATGCGAGACTGCCGCTCGCTGGTAGAAAACCGGCGCATGTCGCGGATAGCCAAAGGTCGCTACCAAAGACCCGCTGTTGTGAAAACGAGCGCTCGCGCAGATAGCCAAAAGCGGCGGTCTCCGGTTCCATTCAAAAGTCGCTGGCCGTGCCTCCATTGAGTTTGCGGAGGGCTAGGTACGATGTTGGACATAGCTGGCGTTGCCTTTACCGGAACGAGAGCAATTGCATGGACCATCGCGTTGACCTTGACCACACACACAGCCGCGCCATCGTTCGAGAGATCGGCGAGAGATTGGGCGCGTCGCTGAAGCCAGAGCCGGAACTACCCGAAGGACTTAAACAGCAAATCGACCGGCTCCGCGAATTGGAGGAGCAGTCACCATCGATCATTCCGGCGGCTGAGCGCTGGGACAAGGTTCGCCGCTGAGCGAAAGACGGCTCGACCGAATTGGATGAGCAATGCCATCGGTGAACCGCCGTGCGCCAAAAATTCTGAAGGAGTACGGCGAGGCGCAAGCCGAATTGATCGGCAAAGCCGTCGTCCTTACCGATGGAAAGGCGGGCACGATCGAGTACGTTTGGCTGGACGAATTGCACGGGCTTCGGATTTCGATCAAAGGTCACGACGGAAGATGGCCGGTCTCAACCATCAAGATCACAGAGAATTAGACCTTCGCTCGGCCGCGCGCAGCACAGCGCGTCCTTTCAGATCAGTCCAATCAAGATGAAAAGAGCGATTTCGGCCAGGAAAGTGATGCTCATGATCGCGACTGTAAGGAACACGTCGCTCGCCGAGACAAGGTTCATGAATGCCTCGCATCTTGCGAAGCCCCAAGAGTAAATCATCTGGCCAGAAAATGTTTCGGTTCCAAACGCAGACGGCGCTAGATGCGAGCGGTGCTGACATCCGAGGCGGCCTGATAAAAGGTAAAGCCGCTTAGGGGCAAAAGCGCCAGTTTGAGCCTTAGCGGGCGACTTCCGGTCTTACGCCATGTTCGGACATGTCCCAGTGCCGCGCGAACTGACGCGAACAGCCAACAGACAGGATGCCCAACGAGGGCTGCTGCGCATTTGGCGATGCATGTTGGTCTCTTGGTAACGCACGATCAGTTGCTCAAGAAGATCTGGATCGGACAACCGCGATCTTCGGTCTGTGGCCGACCCTGTTGCTCGCCGGCATCGTGGTCGCGGCGATCGGCAAAGGATTCATTGGCAGACGATGCGCTGGATGCAGCCGTTGCCCAAGCGCTGGTGGGTGGCGCTGTCCTCGCGCTGGTGGCGCACGCGATGATTCCGGTGGCGCTGGAGGGGGGCCCGCTGGTGGTGCTGTCGATGGTCGCCAGATTCCTGTTTCCACTATCTCGCACTCGCCAAGTCTTTCGTTTCAGTTGACGAACGCAATAGTTTCGTCCGGAATAGCCGCTGCCGGTATTGGCTTACACAACACTTTGGCGAAACCAAATGATGCTTAGCGCAGACGTATCCAGCATGCTGGATCGCATTCTAGATGCAGCAACCGACAACCTCAGATTCGCGAAGATTCTTGTCCAGATGGGTCTCGATCCCAGTAGCGTAACCTGGAACGACATCTTCAGCCGCCTGCTGGAAATCTTTCTGCACAACATCACCCTGGCAAACATGTTCGCCCTGATCGGCGCGATCTTCTTTGTCGCCACCCTGCTGACGCACACCATGGTGCCGCTCCGGGTCGCCAACATGATCGGTTGCATATTCTTCGCCATCTTCGGTGCGCTCACCGGAGCCGTCACGACATTTCTTCTTTATCTCCTGATGGTTCCCATCAACGCCTACCGTCTTCGTCAAATGCTCGCTCTCGTGAAGAAGGCGCGCGCCGCAACACAGGGCGACACGTCGATGGAGTGGCTCAAGCCGTTCATGACCCAGCGCAAGTATCGCAAGGGCGATATCTTGATGAAGAAAGGTGACGCAGCCAACGAAATGCTGCTGACGGTTACCGGCAGATTCCGGGTCATCGAAATCAACGTCGATGTTCTGCCGGGCCGCCTGATGGGCGAACTTGGTTTCCTCACACCCGACAACCGCCGGACCGCGACGATCGAATGCATCGAGGATGGCCACGTTCTGACCATCACCTATGAAAAGCTGCTTGAGATCTATTTCCAGAACCCGCAGTTCGGCTATTACTTCCTTGTCTTGACCAGCCAGCGCCTATTGGAAAATCTCGCGCGGGCCGAAGCCATCATCGCGCAGAACAAGATCGCGGTGCCGACGGCCTCCGCGAGCTGACGGTGGTGCGGCTCGATAGATCCCGGCCACCGCCTTCGGCAAAACCTGGACCAAGCGAACCGCTCTTCCGAGCAATGGCAATCTTTGCCTTCCTCCGCTCGGCAAGCTTCGTGCCTCAGGCCTTGAGGTAGGACAATTTCTTGGTCCGATAGAGCAGAACTGCCTGAAAAAGGTAAGTTCGTAGAATCCGGCCCTCGCTTGAAATCGTTTCCCGGAGCGTGTCAGGCGTCGGCGATCAGTGAGGCGATGTCCTCGAGCGGACGCTGGCTGAAGTCCTTCGCGAGTTCGCCTATGATCTTGCCTATCAGGTCGCGGTGGTAGTGCTTGCGCATCTCCCCCAGGGTCCTGGGATCTGACACAACGACCAAGTGTTCTATGGTCCCGTCGAGGCTGAGCTTGTTCAGGAACGCGGCCGTCGCTGCCGCGAAGTCGTCCTCGACGAGCCGCCTGCCATCGGGGTTGGCGGAGCCGCTGCGATGTCGCGCGCCCGAACCTGAGCGGGCGGGCGCAGGCGGAGCCGCCGTGATCTCGACCAGGTGAACCCCAGGCTTCACGCCCGTATTGTGGAACAGTCGCATCGTCTCGCCGTCAGCGACGGCTACTGTCGTACCGGTAGGTAAAATCATCGAAAGCCCTCCGTTCAGGATCCGCATAAAGGCCGGCGGGCTATGACACTCGCATGCCAGCGCTCCACGACGCCTCTTCGATCAGTTCAGAGCAGGGCAGTCCCAACGGCGGCCGAAAGAATCGACGCGTCGAACGCGGCGATCTTGGCGGCTGAGAAGTCGGTGGCGCTTGGAACGTAGCTCCCGTACTCGACGAGCGTGACCTCGGCATCGGCCGAGCACGTGGTCTGTCTCGTGGTCGATCGGACGGTCGAGGCGGCCGGGCGGGATCATGAACCGGTCTCCAGGTATTTGCGCCGCTACAACATCGGCGCCGCCGTCGCTGGGCTTACGATGTGGAATACGCCGCCGTCGTGTGACCGCGTGTACGCGATCTCCGTGTCGACGATACTGCTGGAGAGCCCCGCCGCGTGCACGCGCGGGAGGAAGAGGCGCACTAGCGTGCCGGCACCCCGCTCACCCTCTATAAAGACCGCGCCGCCTCGTCCCTCAGCAAAGCGCTGGACCTGGGGGAGCCCGAGGCCGGTGCCACTGCCCGCGGCCTTTGTTGTGAAGTATGCGGTGAAGGCCTGCGAGAGGAACTCCTCGGTCATGCCCTCTCCGTCGTCGGCGACGATGATCTCGACGAACTCCCGGCCGCGAGACTCGACGTTTCGCGCCGCGACGGTGATCGCGCCGCCGTTCGGCATAGCATCGGCCGAATTTCGGCAGAGGTTCAACAAGGCGAAGTACAACTCTTCTGGGCCGGCATTGAAGGCCCATAAGTCAGAGGCGATCTCGGTGTTGATCGTGATGTCCGGACGCAACGCCCGGTCAAGCGAGGCCGCCATTGCTGCGAGGCGATTGCCTTCGACAGGTCCGTCAATCGAGTTGGGGCCCGGTCGCGCAGCGTCGAGGAGCTGCCGGTTGAGTAACGCGCCTCGCGCGATCGCCTCCTGCATTCTGCCGATGATGGCCTTTCGCCGCGCGGCATCGTTCTGGCGCTCGAGCAGCCATAGGCTGCCGTCGATTACGGCGAGAAGGTTGTTAATGTCGTGGGCGACCAGCTGCGCTATGTCCGCTAACGCTTTCACCGTCTCCCGCCTGCGCGGGGCGACCGAGCCACGCGTGTCGGACCGCGCGTCGGTGCGGCACAAAATCCCCGAGACCTCGCCGTTGGGCCCGACAAGCGGGATCTCCACGCACCTGGGCGCAATGAGGCCGTTGCCGCGATCGCAGGCGCCCCGCACCCTCGCGCTGAACGCATGCCGCACGCCAAGCGCGACGCCGGCGCTGTCCACGAGCACGACGACATCCTCCGGCGGTGGATCTTCGACAGAGCCGGGTAATGAAACGCCGATTGTCTTTTTGATCTGCATATCGGGCCTCCTCACCTGCGATCGTTCAACGGAACGCCGACTTCGGCCTGGACACGAGAGCGGGCGACACAGGTCGAAGATTGAGTCCATGACGGTCGAAAGGAAAATTACCTCTCGCCATGGAGTCGATAGCCGGTCGTTATCGGGAATGGCCGAGAGACGCTTGGCACCGCTGCGGAGGCCGTGCGGTGCTTCCGCCTGCAAGCACTCGCCCGAGCGGAACTCTCGGCGATCGAGAAGAGATGTTCACGTGCCTACGGCCATCATAACGCGTGGCTATCGACTTCATGGCGTGACGTCATTTCCCATTCGCCGCGCGCAATCCCATTCTGACGAGCGTGAGCGGCAACCTTTCGCCGCCGCTCCGACACCGAACAAGGGTCCACGATCAGGAGGCTACCAATGTCAGTGAAGCAACCGGTTCTTACGCCGCCCCAAGGCGGCGAGACGGTGACCTCGAGCGGAGGTTCGAACGTCGAGATGAAAGTGGAGAGCAGCCAGACCGGAGGCGAGTATAGCGCTGTGCTGTGGACGGTGCGGGCCGGCGAGGAGCCGCCGCTGCACACCCACTCGCGCGAGGACGAGCTGCTCTACGTGGTGCAGGGACAGCTCATCGCGCGGGTCGGCGATACCCGCGTCGAGGTGGGGCCGGGTGCCTACGCAGCTCTTCCCCGCGGGGTGCCGCATACGATCGAGGTGGTCGGCGACCAGGCGACCCTGCTGCTTAGCTTCGTGCCGGGTGGGCTGGAACGCTTCTTGGTCCCCCGGAAAGGCGAGCAGCCCGATCCGGCCGCTTTCGGCCTGACGTTCCCTTAGGGCCGGGCAGCGTGCGTGAACGTGCGCCCGCTCGGGCCTGAGTGCCGGCCGCGCGCGACCGGGCCAGATGATTGGCTCCACGCGCCGGGCGGGCGCGCCTAACTGCCTCCCGGCTTGACGCCAACTAGCGCACCGCTGCGGTCGTGGTGGGTGCGCCAACCTAAGCTCCTTTCACCGCCGACGGAGGAAATCCGCTATGGTCACTCGCGGTTTCACAGGCCGCCAATCCGGATCAGAACCATCGCACCGGATTCCCCCGGGACAGCACCTCGTCGACAATTTTCCGGTGCTTACAGCCGGTCCCACGCCGCGAATCGAGCCCGCGGACTGGACTTTCACGCTCAAGGTCGGACCTCGTCCGGTCAAAGAGTGGAGTTGGTCGGAGTTCAACTCGCTCCCGCGAACCAAGATGACGCGAGACATCCACTGCGTGACCTCGTGGTCAAAGTTTAACACCGCCTGGGAAGGCGTGGCCGTCGACGACATCCTCGCCGAAGCTGGCCTCAGCGCACCCACTCCGTTTGCACTCGCACATTGCTACGACGGATACTCCACCAACGTGCCACTCGCCGACCTCGCAATGGGGAAGGCGATGGTCGCGCTCAAGTACGAAGGCCAGCCGCTGCCGCGCGACCATGGGGGGCCCGCGCGCCTGCTCGTGCCGCATCTCTACTTCTGGAAGTCGGCGAAGTGGGTGAACGGGCTTCAGTTCACGGAGCACGACGAGGCCGGCTTCTGGGAGCTGCGCGGGTACCACATGTACGGCGATCCGTGGAAAGAGCAGCGATACACGAATGACTGAAGCGATTGCCGCAACCGCGCGATGGCAGAGCTGTGCGATTGTCGAGATCGCGACGAGAACGCAGGCTATCAAGAGCTTCTTTCTCAGCCTCTCCGAACCGTTCGACTATAGGGCCGGACAGCACGTTGACGTGCGGCTGACTGCGCCCAACGGCTTCACTTCTGTGCGCAGCTATTCGATCGCCTCGGCCCCGAGCGATTCCAAGGTGATTGAGCTGGCGATCGAGCGCCTCCCGGACGGTGAGGTGTCCCCGTTTTTCCACGACGTCGCCCAAGTAGGCGACACGATCGAGCTTCGCGGGCCACTTGGCGGACACTTTCTCTGGCCGGGGCCTGTCAACAAACCAGTGCTCCTGATCGGCGCAGGCTCGGGCGTCGTGCCGCTCATGGCGATGATCCGGTATCGGAAGGCCGGCGGAGAGCCAGTGCCTGTAGCGCTGTTGCTCTCCTCCAGGACCTGGGGTGACGTGCCGTTCAGGGACGAACTCCTCGAGCTCGAGAGGTCGCTTCCCGATTTCGCACTCGCCTTGGCTCTGACACGCGAGCCGGCGACGCGCCGCACCGACTTCAGCAGGCGGATCGACTGCAGGATGGTCACTGACGTCGCAGGGCGGCTGCCTGCGTCCCCCGGCTGCGCCTTGGTGTGCGGGTCGAACGCCTTTGCCGACATCGCGGCGGACGCCGCGCTCGCTTTGGGACTGGAAGCCGGGGCGATCAAGACCGAACGCTACGGCGCTTGAGAGACGAGAGGATAGTTTTCGCAAACGCCGGATTCTCCGCGCGGCCTGTGGCGATCGCGGTCGCGCTGGAACCAAGGATACGCAGCAGTGAACGAAACGGGAGCCATCCGAATGCTGTCCAAGACGATCGATGTCGACGGCTCGAAGATCTTCTGCTGTGAAGGCGGCGCGCACGGCGGGGGCACTCCGACATCGAGATCGTCGCAGCACTCCAGAAGCGGGATACAACCATGTTTTCAGTGATTTTCGAAGTCGTCCCCAATAAGGAGAACTGGGATGACTACCTCGACAACGCAAAAATGTTGCGACCTGAGCTGGAACAGGTCGAAGGCTTCGTCGATAACATCCGCTACAAGAGCCTGACCCGCGAGGGCTGGATCCTTTCGCTTTCGAGCTGGCGTGACGAAAAGTCGCTCGTCCGGTGGCGTACCCGCATGCGCCACCACGAGGTCCAGCAGAAGGGCCGCGACGAAATCCTTGCAGACTACCACCTCCGCGTAGGTCAGATCACTGCCGACAATCATGTGCCTGCGGGGTACGCCCTCACGGAGCAGCGGCTCGACGAGACCGAAGTCGGCGAGGGAACGACGGTCACGTTGATCAACGCGACGCGCCCCGCGAAGTGGAAGCAGACTGACAACCCGTACGACTGCGCCGAATGGCTCGGACTGAACCCTTGGGCCGCCGACTGCACGTCCTGGGACATCTTCGACGCAGTGCTCACGCCCGGTGACCTGATTCTGCTCATATCCTGGAAGGACGCCGTTGCGGCGCAGGCCTACGAGGACGCTTCCGCGCCGAATGACAAGGCGAGGGTCCGGAAAGTGCGGATCGTGCGCCACTACGGAAAGTACGATCGTCGCGAGGCGCCTCAATACTACGCAGATGCGAAGGGCGGCGAGACCCTCCACGCCTGACGCCGATCCCGATGATTCGCCCAGACATACTGACGGTTGACGAATTGTCGTTGGCGCTTCCTCCGCTGGTTGCCGAATGATTGATCTCTGCGCTGACGATCATGCCTTGGGATCGCATACACGCGGCGCGGGGGCCGGTCCGGTTATCGCCTACCGCGCGGCGCACTGGTCCGGCTTTCAGAGATTCCTGAAAGCGTGTCCGTGCGTCCAAATCAATAGGCCGAGCCGTTCCAACGTGTGCACGCAAGTTGCATCTACGCCACATGATTGCGACGTGCCCGTCACGTCGTCGAGTGCAAAGGCTCGTCAGTATCGACGGCCGCACTTTGACGGAGAACAACCTATGGAGCTTCATCAAGTTCGCTACTTCCTCGCCGTGGCGTCCACGCTCAACTTCACCCGTGCGGCCGAGCAGTGCAATGTCACGCAGCCCGCCCTGACCAAGGGGGTGCAGAAGCTCGAGCAGGAGCTCGGCGGCCAGTTGATCTACCGCGAACGCCAGCTGACGCAGCTCACCGACCTTGGAAAGGAAGTCCTTCCGATGCTGGAGCGCACACTGGCCTCAGCAGAGGCCGTGCGTCGCCGGGCTCAGGAGTTCCAACGCAAGGAGGTCGCGCCACTGAAGATCGGTCTCGCCCCTTCCATCTCGGCGTCGCTCGTCCTCGATCCGATCGCGGAGATCGCAAAGTACGTCCCTGGACTTCACGTCGAGCTGCGCGAGTGCGCGGCGGAGAAGCTCGTCGACCTCTTGCTTGAGGGCGAGATTAACGCCGCAATGGTCGGCGACGTGCAGGACGTGCCCGCCCGCATCGACGACTGGTCGCTGTTCGAGGAGCGCTACGTCGCAGTTCTCGCACCGACACACCGCCTCGCAAATCGTGCCTCGATCGGCATCGACGACCTCCGTGAGACCATCTTGCTGGAACGCGCCGAATGCGACGTCGCGCCGAAGATCCAACAGTCGTATTTCCCCGAGAAACCGCCCCAACTCGGCCACTGCAGCGGCCACGACTTGCACTTGCAGCACATGGCCGCCGCCGGCTTCGGCGTAATACTCGCGCCGGAGCACATGCCGCGCCTTCCGACGCTCAAGAGCATTCCGCTTGAAGGCGACCCGGTTTCGCGCGAGGTGCGGCTACTGGCTGTGCAGGGGCGCCGCTACTCCCCGGCACTGGACGCTTTCGTCAAGGTCGCGCGGCTTCGCGACTGGTCGTTCGAAGTCCCCGACCGGCGTGTACTGCACGCAGCGGTCCCAGAGGTGGCGAGGGCGTCCGCATGACCACGGCGCGCACTCTGGTGGCCAACCGCTTCCAGCCAACCGATCCGCAGCCTGACGAACCCCAACCGATGACAAATCAGACCGACAAGACACTTGCCCGGATTCGCACCGAGCTGTTGACGACGTTCAGCAGCGCGGACTTGGAGTCATACAACCACCTCGTGGGCTGGCTTCGGGATACAGACGTGGCATCGCAGGCGTTGAAGGTCGGAGACGACGCGCCAGACTTTCTCCTGCCGGATGCCGACGGCCGTCTCCACTCCTCCGAACAGCTGCGCCGGAACGGACCCCTGGTCCTGAGTTTCTTCCGAGGCGGCTGGTGCCCGTTCTGCACCGCAGAGCTCTGCGCTCTTCAGGCCGCGAAGGATGAGTTCGAGAGCGTCGGCGCGACCCTCGCAGTCGTGACACCCGACACAAGAGACTTCCCGCGGCAGCTCAAGCGAAGTCTGGGCTTGGACCTAAACGTGCTCTCCGACGTCGACTACGGCGTTGCCATGTCGTATGGCGTACTGTTCCGGGTGCCCGACGAGACCAAGGCGCACTATTCAGAGCAAGGCTTCGACTTCGGCGCTCGGCACGGGTCACCGGTCTGGATGTTGCCCATTCCCGCGACCTACGTGATCGACGCGAAAGGCCGGATCCGCAGCGCGTTCGTCGAGCCCGACTTCACCAAACGGGAGGAGCCGGCGCAAATCTTGGCCTCGCTGCGCCAGGCCGCTTCCACGTCCCGATGAGGGAGGCAGAAGGTGGAGAGCGACATCCGGGACAATCCGGCAATGAGCCGGTTTGAAATGCCCCTCGGCGACACCGCGCTCGCGGTCGCCTACTACAAGGTCGAAGACGGTCGCGTCGTCCTGCTCCACACGGAGGTGCCACAAGAGCTCTCCGGCCTAGGGTACGGATCGATGCTGGCGCTTGGCGTTTTCGAAGCGTTGCGACGCGGCGGGAAAAGAGTAATCGCGAAGTGCCCCTTCATGTCCCCGTACGCCGCTCAACACCCCGAGTACGCCGTGCTCCTTGATGGCTGATCGAAAAACGGACGGCGCGCACGCGCGCACAACGCTTGGGCGACGATACCCCAAGACTATCGAATGCATGTCCAAAGGGAATTTCCGATTTCGTCGGCTGTGTCCGATCCTCAGGTCCGCTGGACCGGCCGAGCGTGCGGCTGGCTCGACATTGATTGAAGCCATTGCGCCGTGCCGTGCGCGGGCATCAAAGGAGACCCCATGAAATTATCGAGGACTGTCAGCCTGGCCGTCGCCGTCTCGCTTGTCGCCGGCACCGTGGCGGGGCTCGCTCAGATCAGCGGAGCGGCTCCGGCCAACCCGACAGCGAACGTCGCGGACGCCGCCGGGCACCTGCGTGTGCCGGCAGACTACCGAACCCTCTACCAAGCGCTCGGGAACTGGGCAATTGCCGCCGACAGCGGCCAGGGTTCGAAGGAAATGCACGCCGTCTACGCATCCCCGGGGGCAATCGACGCCTACCGGAAGACAGGGCACTTCCCGGATGGCGCCGTTCTGGTGAAAGAGGTCTTCGCAACCTCGACGAACGAGATGACCACCGGCACGGTAAGCCACGCCGACAAGCTCAAGGGTTGGTTCGTCATGGTGAAAGACAGCAAGGGAACGCACCCCGGCAACCCGTTGTGGGGCGACGGGTGGGGATGGTCGTGGTTCGATGCGGACAAGCCGCTCAAGACCACCTCGACGGACTACCGTTCGGATTGCCAGGGGTGCCACGTGCCGGCTGAGGCCACGGACTGGATTTATGTGAATGGATATCCCGTCCTGCGTCACTAGGCGGCCGTATGCGCGGGCGCTCTCCTCTTGCCGCAGTTTCGCGGAGGCAATGTCGAAAGCCGCAAGCTGGTGCGGCAAGCCGGAAGATTGAAGAGCGTGTTGTGACCATTCGTTTCGGCTATCGGCCTGGCGGGTCCGATCGACGTTCGGAGTACAAACGAGCGCATGGAGTTCGACGTGTCCTTCTCGGTCTATGACATCACGGTCCCTGTCATGGTGCACGGACTGAACGTGATGGACGACTATCTCGATCACGCTCAAGCACTCGAGCGGATCAGGGGGATTGAGCCTGGGAGGATCCTTGGCGAGCGGCTCGCGACCGACATGCTGACTTTCGGAGAGCAGTTTTCCGTGAGCTGCAACAAGGTCTACGCACACATGGCGAAGCTGATGCAGCGTGACGTGCCAGCACCCCACAACGTCGCCATGATGTACCCTGCATTGAAGGCGCGGCTCCTCGATACGCGCGACTTCTTGCAAAACGTGCGGCCGGACGAGATTGTCCGCGCGCAGTCCCACACATACGAACTGACACCGCCTATCGTGCGTGGGTGGTTCGGCGGCGACGATTACATCCGGCACCTGGTGCTGCCCGACTTCTTCTTCCACATCTCGATTGCGCACGCGATCCTTCGGCATCTCGGCGCGAAGATCGGGAAGCGCGACTACCTCGGCAACCTCAGTCAGCAGAGCGGCGGTGACTACTCATGAGAGGCGGACGCGGCGCGGGACACAGGCCCCGCCCAAAGTTCGCGCCGGAGATTCGCGCCTTGATGGTGGGAGCGGCTAGCAGCAGCGCTCGTCGACTCAGATAGCGTTCAAATGCGGGACGCAGGCACGTCGTCCGAGGCTGTGTGACGATATCTGCGCTATGTGCGCGCCGCCACAGACCGACGCGGCTTTCGACAAGCCGCCGCCGAACCCGGGGCTCGTGAATCGACCATCAGCCGTGGCATCCGACAGTTGGAGGATCGTTGGAGGAGGTGCCGCATGCTTTCTAGGCCTCTCCCGAGCCGCCCGCTTTCGCCGCGGCCGGCGTCGGGGTTATTGCAGTTGTCAAGGCGCCGCCGATCGAGGTCACGGCGGCTACGGCGAGACCGACTTCGTAGCCAGATTCGAAAGACGCGACACCGGCGGCCAGTGCCACGCCGGCAAGCTGCGCAATCCGGCTTGCCGCATTGTTGATGCCGGAGGCGAGCCCTTCGTCCGTCTGGTCAACGCTCGACAGGACGGACGCAGTCAGCGGTGCCACGAGCACGGCGAAGGACAGGCCAAGCAGCATCATGGGCGCAATCACGCTGAGCATTAGGGATTCTTCCTGGCCGAGCGCCATCCAGACATAAGCAAGCGCCGCACCAGCCGGTCCAGCGATGAGCATGGTCCGCGCACCAATCTTGTCCGCCAACCCACCGAACACGCCCGACAGAAGTCCCACGCCGAGCGTGAAGGGCAGGAATGCCAGCCCGGCGTCGGTCGATGACAGGGCGCGGCGGTCGATGAGTTCAAACGGGAGCAGGAAGAACATGATCGAAACCCCCGCGTAGATCATCAGGGTCGCGACGTTCAGCCCAAGAAAGGCGTGGTTCTCCACTAACCGAGGTGGCGTCATCGGGTGTTTGCTTATGCGCTCCCAGAACGCGTAGAGAGCGAGCCCGACAATGCCAAGCCCGGCGACGATCGCGAGCACCGTACGCGGCTGGGCTGTAGCGTCCGCGGCGGCCCGAGCGCCACCGGGGCCGATCTGACTGAGCGCCCAGGCGAGCGCTCCGATCGCGGAAGCGAGGATCGCGGCGCCAATCACGTCGAACCTTCGGTGGATGCGCTCATCCTTGGGTGCGAAGACCAGCAGAATCCCGACGGTGACGAGCGCCAGCGGCGGGTTGATCCAGAACACGGATGGCCAACCAAAAGTCTCGGTCAGCCAGCCGCCTAGGACAGGACCCCCGGCGGTGGTGAGAGCCGATGCCGCGGCCCATAGGCCGATCGCCCGGTTCCGCTCCGCGCGCGGATAGGTGGCCCCAATCAGGGCGAGGCTTGCGGGCGTGACGATCGCGGCGGCCGCTCCCTGTGCGACGCGGGCAGCGATCAGCCATGCGGGCGAAGGCGCCAGCGCACAGGCCGCGGAGGCCAGACCGAACAGGACGCAACCGAGCCTGAGCATGCGCGCCTTGCCGTAAACATCCGCGAGCGCGCCGCCGATCAATGTCAGCGAGGCGAGCGCCAGCATATACCCGTTGAGAACCCATTGAACGGAGGCGAGGTCGGCTCCGAAGTCAGCGCGCAATCTCGGTAACGCAACGGGCAGCGCTGTCCCATCGATGAACGCCATCGAGGACGCGAGTACGCAGGCCGCGAGCACCATGCGCCGGCGCCGAGGCGGCGCTTCCCGCCCGAGCTCTCGCGGACAGGGTTCGGCATCGATAACACCGCGGCTGCAGCGCTCTACAAACGGCTCCGCCTCGTGGCGACAAGCTCGCCGTCTCTGGCTTGTAGGAGGGGTCATTTGCAGTCTCGTTTTGGATTATTAGCTGCGTCTGGCAGCGGTCTCACATCTTGGCGGTCGAACCCCCGCGATGGAAATCACCTCTCGCCATAGAATCAATCGACGATCGTTATTGCCGCTCGCTGCGTGGCGTGATGCCGTCGCGGCCTACACACTTGCCTGGGCTTACGAACGACAAAGAGAGCCGTCGCAGCGCTATTCCCAGCTGCTATCGAAACTATACCTGCCGGCTATTGGAAAAGTTCGTCCCGCGTTGTGATCAATAGCTACGTCGACCACCAGCAAAGCGCTCTTCCGCCTCGCTTTCGGAAGCTACCCATGGCCGCTGGCATGGATATGTCGAACGGGTCTTATCGACGGAAACTATTCGGCGAAGAGACAAGTAACTGAGGAGACAATTCGTATGAAGGCGATCGTCGTAACGGACCGGACTGCGGGAACGGCCGGAATGACGCTCGTGGAGCGGCCGGAGCCGCAGGCGGCGATCAACGACGTCGTCGTTCAGATTCATGCGTCGGGATTCACCTCGGGCGAGCTGACGTGGCCCTCGACGTGGACCGATCGCCTCGACCGTGACCGAACACCTTCGATTCCCGGGCAGGAACTGGCCGGTGTGGTTACCGCTCTCGGCTATGGCACGACGGGGCTGTCAGTGGGACAGCGAGTGTTCGGCCTTTCAGACTCGTATCGCGGCGGCACGCTGGCTGAGTATGTGGCTGTCGAGTCACGCAACCTCGCGCCGCTGCCGGGCGACGTCGACTTCACGGTGGGTGCGAGCGTAGCGATGCCGGGCCTGACCGCGTGGCAGGGACTGTTCGTGCACGGCCGCCTTCGGGAGGGGCAGAGCGTCCTCGTGCACGGCGCGGCAGGCGCAGTCGGGTCGATGGTGGCGCAACTCGCACGATTGGCCGGCGCCTATGTCATCGGCACCGGACGTGCCGCCGATCGTCAGAAGGCGCTCGACTTCGGCGCGCAGGAATTCATCGACCTCGAGAACGACGTCCTCGAAGACGTCGGCGGAGTCGATCTGGTGTTCGATGTCATCGGCGGCGGCATCACGAAGCGCTCTGCTGGCGTGATCCGGCCCGGAGGAACACTGGTGACCATCGCCGGGCCGACCGAGGCGCGGCCCGCCGACGGTCTGGCGATCGACTTTGTTCTCGTGTCAGATCGCGCCCAATTGGGTGAGATCGTCCAGCGGGTGCGGGACGGACGACTTCGGACGAACATCGGCAACATAGCGACCCTCGGAGATTCCGTCGCTGCGTTCAATCCAACCACGCGGATCGTCGGGAAGACAATCATCCGCGTTCGTCCATAGCGAACTCGGGGAAGGGCGAATGATCCTGTCCTCTTCGTGGGTCACCATCGCGTCGCGGAAGATCCTGCCATGCAGCACGGGCACCTCATCAGGAGGAAGAATGTGACGTTTGATCATCCGATTTTCACGGGTCGGCTAGCGCAGTCCCCTGATTGGCTGCAATGATGTTGCGAGGAGTGATCCGCGAACGGACACGGCGGCTCGGCTTCGTGCTGCTGACCAATGAGTTCGCGCCGCTAATCGCGCAACCTAACCTGAGGGATTAGGTCGTGAGCAGCGCATCCCTGATTCTGGCCGACCGCGGCCTGGCGCTGTCCGAGCCGAAGGCCGTCGGGGCGCAGGGCAGCGCCAAGGTGCTCGCCGCGTCAAGCCTGGGCGGCTGCCTCGTGTTCGTCAGCAGCGCCGTGGTCACGGTCGCTCTCGCGGCGATTGGCCGAGACATGCGTCTGTCGCCGCTCGACCTGCAGTGGGTGATGAACGCCGAGCTCCTGCCGCTCGCGGCCTTGACCTTGGTCGCCGGCGCTCTGGGTGACCGGTTCGGACAGAAGCGGATCTTCCTCGGGGGGATCGCTCTCTACGGCTTGGGCGCGGCCGCGATTGGTTTCGCGCCGAGTTTCGCGCCGCTCATCGTCGGCCGCTTCCTGCAAGGCTTGGGCGAAGCCGTGATTCTGCCGAACGGCCTTTCCGTGCTCGGGCGGGCCTTTCCCGCCGACAAGAAAGCGCGTGCGGTCGGGATCTGGTCCGCCGCCGCGGCTGTTGCCAGCGGCGTCGCGCCCGTGATCGCGGGTGCGATCCTCGATCACGGGTCTTGGCGGACCGCCTTTCTGATGCTCCTGCCCATCGTCGCCGGCGCGCTGGCCGTCGGCGCCGCGTGGATATCCAAGGACGCCCCGACCGGCGACGCCCGGATCGACGTCGGTGGGGCGGTCCTTTCAACTGTCGGGCTCGGCGGCCTGGGCGCGGGGCTGACCAGCCTGACGAACGGTTCCGGTCCGAACCTTTGGGTGCTCGTTACCCTGATCGTCGGTCTGGGCAGCTTCGCCGGCCTCATCGTGAGCCAACGGCGGTTGGGCGAAAACGCCATGCTGCCTCCGTCCCTCTTCGCCGCGCGGTCGGTCGTCGGCGCGAACCTGTTCAGCGCGCTCCTCTATGGGCCGTTCACGGTCATGCAAACCTTGATCCCCTTCGTGATGATCCGGGGCGCGCACCTCTCGACGCTGGCGGCAGGCCTGGCCTTCATTCCCCTGCAGGTGCTGATTACCGTCGTCTCGCCGCTCGCCGGTATGCTCTGCCGCCGGTTCGGCCGGCGCCTGCCATTGTTCGCCGGCGGCACCGTCGTCGCCTTGGGATGCACCATGGCGCTCCGAGTCGGTCCGAACGCGACCTATTGGGCGGACATCTTCCCCGGCATCCTGTTGCTGGCGCTGGGCATGAGCCTGGCGATCGCGCCGCTGACGACCCTCGTCCTCACCTCCGTCGAACCCGATCGCGCCGGAACTGCGTCGGGCGTCAACAGTGCGGTCTCGCGCGCCGGCTCGCTCTTCGCCATCGCCCTGCTCGGCGGCGTCCTGCAGCAGGGCGGTCCTCAGCTATTCTCAGGATTCCACATGGCGATGGCGGTCGCCGCGGTCGCCAGCGTTTTCGCCACGCTCGCGGTGTTCGTTATTGAGCCGGGGCCCCACGTTGACTTCATCCCGCGAGACTGAGCCGTTTGGTGTCCGCATTCGGCTGGCGAGCAAGTCCAGGAGGAAACAATGAAGAACGAAGACCGCCTATGGGCAGAAGGAAAAAGCTCATGAAGATCCGAACCATTACCGCGGCCACCTGCGCCGCCTTCGCCTTCTCGATGGCCCGCCCCATCCACGCGAATGATGGCGAAGCGCAAATCGTCACAAAGAAATTTGAGGCGGCCATTCCCAATATCCCCGGTAAGGCGTTGCTCGCCGTGGAGGTCGATTATGCGCCGGGCGCGGCCTCTCTGCCCCACACCCATGCGAAGTCGGCCTTCATCTACGCCTACGTGATGTCGGGCGCGATCGAATCGAGGGTGAACGACGGTGAGACGCGCATCTATCGGACAGGCGAGGGCTGGTCGGAGCCGCCGGGTGCGACCCATTCGATCAGCCGCAACGCGAGCAAGACAGACCCCGCAAAGCTGCTCGCCGTCTTCGTCCTCGATGCCAATGACAACCCGCTGACGACGCCCGTCAAATAATCTACTCGCTGCGCCAGGCAACAATCCACGGTGATGATATCGGCCGCGAGCTTATCGCGACCGTCATCTGCCGTGCCCCCGAAAGCGGAAAATATGCTTCACGTAACTAACAGCATCGATCCTGTTGAAAATGTATTCGCCCGAGACGTCGTCGGCGGGTTATCCGCTGATGTGAAGACATTGCCGAGCCGTTGGTTATACGACGAGCGTGGATCTGCACTTTTCGAAGAGATAACGAGGCAGGATGAGTATTACCTGACTCGAGCCGAAACGTCGATCTTGCGAGAGCGGGGGCGTCACATCGCCGATTTTGTAGAGTCTGGCGCGATCCTCATCGAATATGGTGCGGGAGCTGGCGTTAAGACTGAGCTCGTGCTGGCAGGGTTGCGTAACCCACGAGGCTACGTTCCGATCGATATCGCCGCCCCCTTCCTTGCAGAAACGTCGAAGAGGATCGCTTCGCGCTTCCCATCGCTCTGGGTCCGCCCGATAGAGCGCAATTTCCTGGATGTATTCGAAGTCCCGTTTGACAGCTGCTATGGCGGCAGGACTGGATTTTTTCCGGGCTCGACGATGGGGAATCTGGACGCGATCGAGGCGAAGACCCTGCTTACGCAGATGGGGCGACACCTGGGCGACGACGGACGCGCCATCATCGGTGTCGACCTTCAGAAAAGCGTAGATATGCTTCTCCGTGCTTACGACGACAGCGCGGGCGTGACGGCCGCTTTTAACCTCAACCTCCTTGAGCGGATCAACACCGAACTGGGCGGCGACTTTCGTTTGGAGCAGTTCGAGCACGCGGCGCGCTGGAACGAAATCGACAAGGCCGTAGAGATGCACCTGGTCAGCTTATGCGATCAGCGCGTTACAATCTGTGGGCGGACGTTCAATTTCAGAACGTCGGAAACCATCCACACTGAGAGCTCCCGAAAATATACTGCGGAGAGCTTTGAGCAGCTCGCCCGCTCCGGCGGATGGAGGGTTGCCGAGGCTTGGCAGGATGCGGACAGGCTATTCGGCCTGTTCGGACTCATTCGCTACTGAGGGGCCGATCGTGCGGCCCACCAAGTTTCCCGAAAAAGAGTGGTGTAAAGGAAGCGGCATGGAGCAGTCCCCCCAAATCGGCGACAGGATCACCGACAAATCAGCATCGCCCGATGACACCACGGTCCGCGACTGGATCGGGCCGAAGGCGTTCGAGCATTGGGCCGAACTGCGGAACTGGATCGAGGAACACTACCCCGGCGTTTTCGCGCCGGATTGGCTCTATCGTGGACAGAAGCGCGGCTGGTCCCTGCGTTACAAGAGATCCAAGGCTTTCTGCACTTTTCTGCCGGAATACAGGAAGCTTTCGGTCGAGGTGGTCTTGGGGACAGCAGAGCGAGAGAAGTTTGAGGCGCGGCGCTACGAGTGGCGCACGCAGCTGGTCAAGCTTTACGATGAAGCGCAAACATATCCTGATGGAAAATGGCTGAGAGTTGCTATCTCATCCGCAGCCGATCGACATGACGTGACGGAGCTTTTAAGTATGAAGCGTCGTTTTCCACGGTCGGGCCGTTGAGACGCCCGCGCCGTGGTGGTCTCCCAGATCAGATCGGCGCGCTGCGAGCGCCTTCTTGTGCAGCGGCGCGACGTCCTCGTCCTCGCGGGCAACCTGGCGGCCTAGATCGATCCCTTGAGTGTTTCATCCGAGAGCTTCGACATTGTGGTATCGAATGACGCCGCATTGTTGACGTCGATTACCACCCGCGCGCCGGCCATGGCTTCCTTGAGCCCTTCTCCGGTGACTGTGTGTTGACGCCACAGCTTTGCGCGACGCTTGCGATCGCTTCGTGGCCGCCTTGGCGAAGAATGGCGGCGGTCTTCGCGCCGATCGGCCCGGTGCGCCGGCGAGCCTTTCGTCGATGGACCGAGCAGCCGAGCTGATCCGGTTGTGTAACGGTCGCGCGGCTGCTTGTCCTCACGATTTGCCGGCGCGTTTGTTGAAGAGGGCGACTTAGCCGAACGTCGATCCGAGATCGCCCATGGCCACGTCAGCCGCTGACCGTGATGTCGATCCGGTGTGGTCCGTCGGCGAGCTCGCTGTAGCTGATCGAGGAATTACGCCGGCTGGCGCATGAAATTGGATGATCAAGCATCGCTTTCTTGCTGATCCACGATCAGCGGCAGGTTCAGCTCGGTGGCGAGCACTTTGTCCACCGTCGACGTGCGGGACCTCGCTGGTAATGAGCGGTGCAGAGTCGAAAAAAGCGGATAGCGTCGGCGATATCGGTCGGTGCACCTACCAAAGGCCCGGACGCGTTCCCAAGAAACGTTACCTGGGTGCTTCCGGGCTCTGGCGTCAAGCTCACTTACATGGAGGCTCTGAGCCCCTCAGACTTCGTCGATGCGACCGGATAGTGTTCAGATAGAGCCAGCCGGCGCAACGGCAGGAAAGTCCTTCTCGGGATCGAACACGTTATTGAAAAAGTTCGTCAGTGAGTACATGGCCACCAGCGCGACAATCTCGATGACGTTCGCATCCGTGTAGCCGGCATCGCGGACGGCCTTCAGATCGGCGTTGCTGACCTTGCCGCGGGTCGTGATGACCTTGCGCGCAAACTGGATCGCGGCGTCCCGCTTCGGGTCGCTGGCATGGCCCATCCGAGCGAGAATGATTTCATTGGCCGGCAGCTTGGCCATATGATCGGCCGTAAAGCTGTGAACCGTCAGGCAGTAGTCGCAGCCATTCACTTCGGAGACAGCGAGACCGATGCTGTCACGCGTCTTCACGTCGAGCGCCTTGCTCAAGGAGCCGAGCAGGGCGGCCCATGAGTTGAACGCGATCGGGCTTGCCGCGAAAGTCGCCATCATATTCGGGGTGAACCCGATATTCTTGGTGAACATATCGAGGGTCGGTTTCGAATCGGCCGGCACCTGTTCCGGCCTTAGAGCTGCAATCCTTGGCATCACATTCTCTGTAGTTTGCTGGTTTCACTAATAATCAAACGAGATTCAAGACATCGGCCACCGGCCGGCGCGGCTTCTGCGGCCAGTTCCCCGGACGCACAGTCCCTACGGACAACAGCATGACCGGTACCTCGTCCTTGGTCAGTCCGAACTCGCGGTGCACCGCTTCGGCATCGAAACCGATCATCGGCGTCGAACCCAAGCCTAGTGAGAGGGCCGCATAGATCATCGCCGCAGCGCCGAAGGTGCCGGTGCGCACTGCCTCGTCCCGCTGGCGCTGCGGGTACTCCATGTACAGATCGCGTGCGGGGATTTCCCATTCCGGCACCATCTTTGCCGGCATGATGCCCGCTTCCACCAGCGGTGCCAGACGCTCTGGGACGACGCTGGAATCGGCCAACTGGCCGCAGACGATGAAGGTAACGGCCGCTTCGGTGATTGCGGGCTGGCTCCAAGCGATCGGACTCAACCGAGCTTTGGCTTCCGGCGTGCGTACGGCGATGAAGCGCCAGTTCTGCAAGTGGAAGGATGTCGGCGCGGTGGTGCCGATTCGCACCAGCTCGCGGATCTGGTCGTCGCTCAGGGTGGCGGTGGGGTCGTAGTACTTGGTGGCGCTGCGGCTCAGGATACATTCGATGACGGCGTTGGTCATGGTCATTCGGTTGGTCATGGTGGTTCCTATGCGTGAAGGGATAGGTTGAGATAGCGGGTGCTTTTGCTCTCTTTGCTGGAAATGCTGCGGGGATGGAGCCCTTTCGACATCTCATGTCAGGGGGCGTGGGTGGGTTCCCAGTGCCCCCGGCGCGGCTAAAAGGACGCAGCGGGCTGCGAGCATCGAATGCGTGTCGTTCACGGTCGAATGCGGATGATCGTCTTCCCGCTAATCCGCTTGGTCGGATTGAAAGCCGCGACTGCATCGTCGAGAGCCGCGATGTTGCCGATGTTCGTCCGCAGTCGTCCGTCCCGCACGCGCTGGACGATCTCGCTCAGTTGGGCACGATCGGACTCAACAACGAAGTCGACCGCCAGGCCATCGCGGGGTCGCGCTTCGCTCGGCCCGACGATGGACACCAGCGTTCCTCCAGCTCGAATCAAGCGCGCGGAACGCTTCCCGATGTCGCCGCCGATGACATCGAACACCAGATCGACTCCGCCGATGTCTTCGAGGACGTCGTTCTCGAGGTCGATGAATTCCTGCGCGCCGAACTCGAGCGCCTTCTGACGGTCGTCGGCGCGCCCGGTGCCGATGACATAGGCGCCGCCCAATCGTGCGAGTTGTGTCACCATCGACCCGACTGCGCCGGCCGCGCCATGCACGAGGATGCTCTGCCCTGTCTGAAGGCGGCCGTGCTGGAACAGCCCCTGCCACGCGGTGAGGCCCGAGATTGGCAGACTCGCGCCCACCGTGAAGTCGACGTCGCCCGGGAGCGGCGCGAGGTTGCGCGCCTCCATTGCTACAAACTCCGCCAGGGTGCCGTCGCGATGCCAGTCGGCAAGGCCGAACACTCGCTGTCCCACTGAGAGCCCCGTTGTGCCATAGCCGAGCGCGGTGATCACTCCGGCCAGCTCATGTCCGGGAATCGATGGTGTTCGGTCATGCTCGAGGCGGTCGGTCCATGTCGAGGGCCATGTCAACTCGGTAGGGACGAATCCCGACGCATGAATTTGAACGACGACGTCGTTAATCGCCGCTTGTGGCTCGGGCCGCTCCACGAGCTTCATTCCGGCAGTTCCCGCAGCCTGGTCCGTTACGACGATTGCCTTCATCATCCAGCTCCCTGTCTACGGTGTGTCGTCATCTTTCAAGTGTCTTTGCAGACGAGCAAGGCTACGATCGTGAGAATCGATGGTCCAATGACCTGTGGCTATGGAATCGATGCCATCGGCCCGAAAGATCAAAGCGACTGCGCTGAGCCGCGGAGCGAATGCCCCATGAGGCGTGGCGGGTTCGCCGAACCGGAGACGCTGCGGGTATGATAGGCTACGACGCCCGGTGCAGGATCGACGGCGCGAGAGACGCTCAATCCGGAGTGATATTTGGGATCGGGAGCAGAGCCAGATCATCCTCGTAGCTGGCCTGAGTACTTGCGTTGCGCCCGGAAATAGCAGCGTCCAAGCGCGTGCTGATATCCGCTCCAATGCCGAGAATTTTACCAACGGGACAGAGGTTTGCTGCTTCCAGCAGGAATGCGCGCTGTTGTGCGTCGAGTTCTCCCCCGAGCACGAGGGTGCGCTCGAATGAATCTCTTTCGCCCTGGGCGCCGTGGTGGAAGCTGACACCCACTTCCAATCGCTCAAGCGGAAGTTTTTCGCGCCGGGCCTGAAAACGAACGCTCATAGCGGTGCATGCGGCAAGAGATGCGCTGAGAAGGTCGTAAGGATTGGGTCCCGAAGAAATGTGGCCGACGCCATCCGGGCCGCCGACAGGAAATCGTGATTCGCCGACCTGGCCAACCAGCGCGCCATGATTGGTGAGGTCGCTTGCGACGACAACTTCGCGGATCTTGGTCATGATTAGGTCCCGATCGTCCGAATGATAGATCCCCGGCTTCAACGAGTGTGTACGTCAGCAGCGCCGAACGAACCTTAGAGTTCGTGCGATCTCAGCGCTGCGCCCGCTCGAGCCGGTGCGTTCACCAACTAAATCCGGCGCCCATTCGGGTAAAGCTATCATGTCCATAACGGACAGGAATGCTCTGAAAAGTCCATGTCGAAACTCGGTGGCCGGAAAATCCGTGACACGCGCGCCGAGCTTGATGGTCTTTCTGCTCACGGACCATGCATCGACTTCCATCAAGCCGAAGCTCCAGTCAGAGGGACAACGCGCGGGAATAGAAATCATAACGGTCTGGCATTTCCCAACAATAAAGTCACCGACGTAGTCTCACTCGGAAGGTGCTCGGCTTCGGAGCGGATGGGCGTGGACGCTTGCATACGTCGGGCGTCGTGACCGGGTGTAAACCGAGGTCGAAATCGACGACCGGTATGCGCATGCTGCGTGTCATCTACCTGGTGCCGGAATTTCTGATGTGCCTAGGCGATAACCGCGGAGAAGAGAATGCTGCTGCCCCGTCGACCGGTTCCCGAATTGCGCGTGCCCACACTTGCTCATGGCGACTTTGATCTTGCGGCAATGGTCGCCGCGCCGAAGCAATTTACATTGATATCCTTTTATCGCGGGCTCCATTGCCCCGTCTGCCTCAAGTATCTGCGCGACCTGGAAGCGCTGATCCCTGAATATGAGCGCCGCGGTACAAAAGTTATAGCGATCAGCTCTGACGTTCGCGAGCGTGCTCAGGCAATGGCAAGCAAGGTCGGTTCCAACTTGCGATTCGGATATTCGCTACCGCTCGCGGTTGCTCGCGAATGGGGGCTCTATATTTCGTCGTCGCGTGGACATTCATCGATTAACATCGAAGAGCCGCCACTTTTTTCGGAGCCGGGCGTATTCCTCGTCCGACCGGACGGTACTTTGTACTACGGCGCGGTTCAAACAATGCCGTTCGCACGTCCGCTGTTCTCGGAATTGCTTCAGGCGGTCGACTTCGCCGTCGCGAAGGACTATCCGGCGCGTGGCGAGTATGACGGCCCTGTCTGAGCGTCCATCAATTTGACGGCGCCCGGCCCAACGGTGACGCCGCGCAGTGTGCAAACATTCACGTGGGTCAAAAATGACGCACAGTACCCCGCGCGCGCTTTTTGCCGTTCTCGCGCGCCATGTACGAGCTCCCTCGGGCTCGCCACGCGAATCTCGCTGCACCAAGCCGCACCGGCATTGATTGCCGATTTAGTGCTGAACGCGGCTTAGAAGTCTCTGCAGGATGGAAACGCCGGCTTGGAGTGTCATACGGCTTTTGGCATTTCTCGCTCCGGCCTCACGCCACCCGGTGAGCCGCAATAACGACCGTTTATCGACTCCATGGCGATAGGTGATTTCCCTCGCAGGCGGTGCAAGGTCCACGCTTCAAAGCATCGTCGAGCCGAAACGTGCGGTTCCGCGAGAGACGCGCGTAACACGATGGAAGATTGGCAAGGCAGTGGGTCGATATGCAAAGCAACGATGTCATCGAAATCGCCGCACCATGGGCACGCTGACACTGCGACCTGGCGGGACCTTGGCGGCAGCAAAGCTTTCGGCTGCAGCGCGCGGTTTGTTTCGTCGCCTTCGATACGCCGGGGCGCCGATCGGTCTGCTGTTCGCGCTGGCGCTCGCCGGCTGCGACGAGAAGGCGCAATCGCGGGCGGTCGGGCCTCCGCCGCCGTCGGTGACGGTCGCGCAACCGGTAAAACGAACGGTCACTGACTGGGATGAGTTCACCGGGCGCTTCGAGGCGATCGAGGAGGTTCAAGTCCGCGCCCGTGTCGGCGGTTTCGTCAACAGCGTCGAGTTCAAGGATGGTGCGATCGTCCACGCCGGCGATCTGCTCTACATCATCGATCCGCGCCCGTTTGAGGCGGTCAAGCTGCAGGCCGAAGGTCAGCTCGCCGACGCGCGGGCCAAGGAAGAGCTTGCCAAGCGCGAACTCGACCGTGGGCTGACCCTGGTTCAGACTAGCGCAGTTTCCGAACAGGTCGTCGACCAGCGCCGTCAGGCATTGCAGGCGGCTCATGCGGCTGAGACGCAGGCCGAGGGTACGCTGAAGGCCGCGCAGCTCAACGTCGAATTCACCAATGTGCTGGCGCCGATCACCGGCCGCGTCAGCCGGCATCTGGTGACCCCGGGCAACCTCGTGCAGGGCAGCGAGAGCGGCGCGACACTGCTGACCTCGATCGTGTCGCTCGATCCGATCTACATCTATTTCGACGTCGACGAGGCGACCTATCAACGTAATAGCAAGCTGTGGTTCGAGGGCAGGCGGCCGAGCTCGCGCGACACCGCAAACCCGGTGCGGGTGGCGTTGACCGGCGAGACCAGGCCCTCGCATGAGGGGAAGATGGACTTCGTCGACAACCGGCTCGACGTTTCCACCGCGACGCTTCGCAGCCGCGCCATTATCCCGAACAAGGATCTGTCGGTCCTGCCCGGGCAATTCGGCCGCGTCCGCATCATCGGCTCCTCGCCCTATGAGGCGCTGCTGGTCCCGGACACCGCCATCGCCACCGACCAGTCGCGCAAGATCGTGTTCGTGGTCAAGGACGACAACACGGTGGAAGCGAGGGCGGTCGTGCTCGGTCCGCTCGATGACAGCCTGCGCGTGATCCGCGAGGGCCTCAAGGCGGAGGACCACGTGATCGTCGACGGGCTGCAGCGCGCTCGCGTCGGCGCCAAGGTGACGCCGAAAATGGCGCAAGCTCCCGCAGGGGGCAAAGCGCCGGCAGTTCCGGCAGACAAGGCGCTGGCCGGCGACAAGCCGGCGGCAGGTGCGAAGCCATGAATCTCGGAAGGCTTTCCATCAACCAGCCCATCCTGGCGATGGTGCTGTCGATTGTACTCTTGATCGTCGGTACGATCGCCTATCAGACGCTGCCGGTCTCGGAATATCCGCAGGCGGTGCCGCCGACCGTCACCGTCACCACGCAATATCCGGGTGCTTCGGCGCAGACCGTATCCGACACTGTTGCTGCTCCAATCGAGCAGGAAATCAACGGCGTCGAGGACATGCTGTACCTCTACAGCCAGGCGACCTCGAACGGTCAGCTCACCATCACCGTCACCTTCAAGCTCGGCACCGATCTCGACAAGGCCCAGGTGCTGGTGCAGAACCGCGTCGCGATCGCGCAGCCGCGCTTGCCCGAGGAGGTGCAGCGCAACGGCGTCATTACCCGCAAGAATTCACCGGATATCTTGATGGCTGTTTTCGTGCTGTCGCCCGACGACAGCTTCGACCAGCTCTACATCTCCAACTACACGCTGCTGCAGGTCCGCGACCAGCTGTTGCGGCTCGACGGCGTCGGCGACATCCAGATGTTCGGCGCGCGCGACTATTCGATGCGGCTGTGGCTCGATCCCGACCGGATCGCCAATCTCGGCCTGACCTCGGCCGAGGTGCTGGCGGCGATCCGGGCCCAGAACTTGCAGATCGCGGGCGGCCAGATCGCGGAGCCGCCGATCGCCGATCGCGCGTTCCAGCCGAACCTCGTCTTCACCGGCCGCCTCAAGGACATCAGGCAGTTCGAGGACATCTTGGTGAAGGCCGGCTCCGACGGCCGCACGGTGCGGCTGCGCGACGTCGCTCGCGTCGAGCTCGGTGCGCTGTCCTATGCTACTAGCAGCCGCATACTGCGCAAGTCGGCGGTCGCAATGGTGGTGACGCAGCGGCCTGGATCGAACGCGCTCGCCACAGCGAAGGCAATCTCTACCACCATGGCCAAGCTGAAGGAGGGTTTTCCGAAGGGGCTCGACTACAATATCGGCTACAACCCGACCGAATTCATCGCCCAATCGGTCCACGAGCTGATCAGGACGGTCTATGAGGCAATGGCGCTCGTCGTCATCGTGGTGTTGGTGTTCTTGCAGGGCTGGCGGCCTGCGATCATCCCGATCATTGCGATCCCGGTGTCGCTGGTCGGCACCTTCGCGGTGATGGCAACGCTCGGATTCTCGATCAACAATTTGACGCTGTTCGGTCTGGTTCTCGCGGTCGGCATCGTGGTCGACGACGCGATCGTGGTGGTCGAGAATGTCGAGCGACATCTCCGGCACGGCATGAGCCGGCGCGAAGCCGCGCTCAAGACGATGGAGGAGGTCGGCGGCGCGCTGGTTTCGATCGCGCTGGTGCTGTGCGCGGTGTTCGTGCCGACCGCCTTCCTCGGGGGCATCTCCGGGCAATTCTTCCAGCAATTCGCTGTCACCATTGCGGTCGCGACCGCGATCTCCTGCTTCTGCTCGCTGACGCTGTCACCCGCGTTGGCCTCGCAGATCCTGGTCCCGCATGAGGAGAGGCGGCCGGCAGCGCGTTGGAACCTGATCGCACGCGGCTGGTCGGCCTTTACTGGTGTCTTCAACCGCGTCTTCGACCGGCTGTCTAATGGCTATGCGGCCTTGGCGTCGTTCGTAATCCGGCATTCGACGCCGATGCTGTTGCTCTATGTCGCATTGATTGGCAGCGCCGGCTGGCTGCTCGCGACTACCTCGCAGGGCTTCATCCCGGCGCAGGATCGCGGTTACCTCATCATCTCGGTGCAGTTGCCCGGCGCCGCGTCGCTCGCGCGAACCGCTGCGGTGGTGCAGGAGATCGAGCGGATCGCGCTGGATACGCCGGGTATCGTCCGTGTCGGGGCGTTCAGCGGCTTCTCCGGCGCAACCCGCACGCAGGCCGGCAATGCCGCGGCGTTGTTCCCGGTGTTCGACGAGCCGGAAGCACGCCTGAAGAAGGGGCTGACGGCGAATGCGATCACGGCCGATCTGCGCAGGCGGCTGTCGGTGATCCAGGGCGCTTTCATCATCGTGATTCCGCCGCCCGCGGTGCCGGGCATCGGCACCGGCGGCGGCTTCGCTATCCGTATCCAGGATCGACAAGGGCGCGGTCCCGAGCTGCTCGCAGCCGCGACCGACGAGCTCGTCGCCGCAGCGCGGAAGTCGCCAAACTTGACCTCGGTGTTCTCGCCGTACTCGGCGAACACGCCGCAGCTGTTCGTCGATGTCGATCGCGTCAAGGCGCAGAAGCTCGGCGTTCCCATCGCCAACGTCACCAACACCATCGAGACCTATTTCGGCTCGACCTATGTCAACGACTTCAACCTGTTCGGCCGCACCTACCACGTCACGGCGCAGGCCGATCTGCCGTTCCGCAAGGAGAACTCCGATCTGGCACGGCTGCGTACCCGCAATGCGGCGGGCGACATGGTGATGCTCGGCAGCATCGTGGACTTCAAGGACATCTCGGGACCCGACCGCGTCGCGCGCTACAATCTCTACTCGGCGTCCGAACTGCAGGGCGAGCCGGCGCCAGGTGTGAGCTCGACGACGGCGCTTAACACCATCAAGAAACTCGCTGACGAAACGTTGCCGAGCGGCTTTTCCCTCGAATGGACCGATCTATCCTATCAACAGGTCACGGGTGGCAATGCCGGTCTCTACGTTTTCCCGATTTGCGTGCTGTTCGTCTATCTGGTGCTGGCCGCGCAATATGGCAGCTGGACGCTGCCGTTCGCGGTGATCCTGATCGTGCCGATGTGCCTGTTCGCGGCCACCATCGGCGTCCGCATCATGGGGCAGGACGTCAACATCCTGACCCAGATCGGATTCGTGGTGCTGGTGGGGCTGGCGGCCAAGAATGCGATCCTGATCGTCGAGTTCGCGCGCGACATCGAGCTCGAGGGCAAATCGCGGCTGGACGCGGTGATCGAGGCCTGCCGGCTGCGGCTGCGGCCGATCCTGATGACGTCATTCGCGTTCATCCTCGGCGTGCTGCCGCTGGTGGTGTCGACCGGCTCGGGCTCGGAGATGCGCCAGGCGGTCGGGGTTGCCGTGTTCTTCGGCATGCTCGGCGTCACGCTGTTCGGCCTGGTCTTCACGCCGATCTTCTACATGGTGGTGCGCAACCTCGCGGAAGGAAAGAACGAGGGCAAGCCGATTCAGATGATCGCGGCTGCGGCGCGGTGAGATGCAGTGATGGCAATCCGCCATGAGGCCGGAGCACTATCTCCGTCACGCTGACCCAAGGTCTGTGAGCTGCATTAGCCCGACGTTCGCGGTGGATCAACCGGCCGCGCGGCTCTCAGTTTCTGCACCCCCTGGTCAGGGCGGTACTGCTCGGTTGCACGGGTGAAGTTGAGTGTCGACGCCAGGGCGAGGAAGTAGCGAACTTGATGAAGCTTTGTCCGTCATCCAACTTTCCTTCCAGGTTGCTGTGCCCCCCGAGTCCCTTGGGATCAGCGGGCATGCGCTTGTTGACCCGCGTTTTGCCGCCTTTAGCGAGCAAAGCCTGGCAAATCGCTGCAAATTGCTGCTGAGAAGCAGGTTCCGCGTCCGCTGCAGCCGGCCAGCCCAAGGGATGAGTGGAATTTTTCGGCCGGTGGAGTAGTTTTTCCCGAGGCTGGGGGAATGGCCGCGCGCATGGCCGACGAAGAGCTTGATCAGCCGACTTCAAGCCGAAGCCCGACGCTGGAGTCTGACAGATGGTGCAGCAGCCGCTGAACGTCGCGTACCCGGATGGTAGCGCTCCGGTGTTGTGGGAGGACGGCGAGCGCGTGGTCAGCCGTGGCTGGCAACTGGACGACAATGGCAACCGGCTCGCCGTGTTGCTTGTTGCCCCTGCCGCCGACCGCCCGTCCCGGTCAAGACTTGATCGTCTCACGCACGAATACGAGCTGAAGGATGAGCTCGACGGGGCATGGGCGGCGCGGCCGTTGGCTCTCATGCGCGACGCCGGTCGGACCGTGCTCGTGCTCGATGATCTTGGCGGCGAGCCGCTCGACCGTTTGCTCAATGGCCCTATGGAGGTGGGACGCTTCTTGCGCTTGGCGATCGCTGTTACCTCGGCTCTGGGCAAGCTTCATCAGCGCGGGCTCATCCACAAAGACATCAGGCCAGCTAATATTGTGGTGGACTGCGCGGATGGACGCGTGCGGCTCACCGGGTTTGGAATTGCATCGCGCCTGTCCCGCGAGCGGCAGGCGCCCGACCCGCCCGAGACCATCGCCGGTACGCTTGCTTACATGGCGCCCGAACAAACCGGGAGGATGAACCGCTCTGTCGACGCCCGCAGCGATCTCTACGCCCTCGGCGTTACGCTGTACCAGATGCTCACGGGCGTTCTGCCCTTCACGGCAGCCGATCCGATGGAATGGGTGCACTGTCATATTGCAAGACCAGCGGTGCCGCCCAGCGAGCGGCTGAGAAACCTCTCAGGCTCGGTCTCTGCGATCATAATGAAGCTGCTCGCCAAGACTGCTGAGGAGCGTTATCAGACGGCTGCAGGCGCCGAGAGCGATCTACGGCGTTGCCTTGCTGAATGGGAAACCCGAGGCGACATCGACGAATTCGCGCCCGGGGAACACGACACCCCGGACCGGCTGCTGATCCCCGAAAAGCTGTATGGTCGGACGGCCGAGATCGGTACCTTGGTTGCCTCCTTCGACCGTATCGTCGCCGGCGGCAGGCCGGAGTTGGTGTTGGTTTCGGGATACTCCGGCATCGGAAAATCCGCGTTCGTCAACGAGCTTCATAAGCCGCTAGTTCTGCCCCGCGGTCTTTTTGCATCGGGCAAGTTTGACCAGTACAAGCGCGACATCCCTTACGCCACCCTTGCGCAGGCCTTTCAGAGCCTGATCCGTCCGCTTTTGAGCAAGACCGAAGCGGAGCTGCGGCGATGGCGGGAGGCGCTGCTCGAGGCGCTCGAACCGAACGGTCGGCTGATTGTTGATCTCGTCCCGGAATTAAAGCACATCATCGGCGATCAGCCACCGGTCCACGAACTGCCGCCACAGGATGCGCAGGGCCGCTTCCAATTGGTGTTCCGGCGATTTATCGGCGTATTCGCGCGGCCGGAACATCCACTCGCCCTGTTCCTTGACGATCTTCAATGGCTCGATGCGGCAACGCTCGATTTGCTCGAGGATCTGTTGACCCGGCCGGACGTGCAGAACCTGTTGTTGATTGGTGCTTACCGTGACAACGAAGTCGATCCCTTACACCCGCTGATGCGCAAGCTCGAAGCGATGCGCCAAGCTGGAGCGATATTACAAGACATCGTCTTGGCACCCCTGACCTGTGAAGACTTGGGACAACTGGTCGCGGATTCTGTTCACAGCGAACCGGAGAGAATCGCGCCGCTGGCACAGTTGATCCACGAGAAGACAACCGGTAATCCGCTTTTCGCTATTCAGTTCATTTCTGCGCTCGCCGACGAAGGATTGCTCACCTTCGATTATGGCGAGGCACGATGGCGCTGGGACCTGAATCGCATCCAAGCTAAGGGTTACACCGACAATGTCGTGGACCTTATGGTGGGGAAGCTGAACCGCCTGTCCGCCGAAACCCGGAACGCATTGCAGAAGCTCGCCTGTCTCGGCGACGACGCAGGGTTCACCATGTTGCGGATCGTTTCCCAGTCCTCCGAGGAGGAGATGCATGGCCGGCTTTGGGAGGCGGTGCGAGCAGGGCTGATCTTTCGTTCGGAAGAGTCCTACAGATTTCTCCACGACCGTGTTCAAGAAGCCGCCTACTCCTTGATCGCGGAGGAATTGCGTGCCGAAGCCCATCTCCGAATAGGGATGATGCTCGCAGCGCAGACCCCTCCAGAGAAGCTGGAGGAGACCATCTTCGAAATCGTCAATCAGCTCAACCGAGGCTCGCATCTCATCACGTCAATTGAGGAGCTCGAGCGGGTCGCAAAGTTGAATTTAGTTGCAGGTAGGCGCGCCAAGGCCTCGACAGCGTATGCCTCAGCGCTGAACTACCTGTCCTGCGGCGCAGCGCTGCTGCCGGGGGACCCCTGGGAGCGCCAGCACGACCTGATCTTTGAGCTGGAGCTGCACCGGGCCGAATGTGAATTCCTCACCGGTGCACTGGCGGAAGCTGAGCAGCGCCTGGCGGTGCTGTCGGCCCATTCCGCAACGACGATCGAACGAGCACGCGTCACGTGCCTGCAGGTGGATCTTTACACGACCCTGGATCAGGGCAGCCGCGCGATCGCGGTCGGTCTCGACTATCTCCGCCACCTCGGCATCGACTGGTCGCCGCACCCGACGGAAGACGAGGCTCGGCGGGAGTATGATCGGATCTGGACCCAACTCGGTTCCCGCACAATAGAAAGCCTCATTGATCTGCCTTTGATGAGCAATGAGGCATCGCTTGCGACCCTCGATGTCCTGACGAAGCTTGGGCCGCCGGCCCACTATACGGATGCGAACGTACGCTCGATGGTCATCTGTCGAGCCGTCAATCTCAGTCTTGAGGGCGGCAATTGTGACGGCTCGTGCTACGCCTACGCAGTGCTTGGCAGGCTTGCTGGACCGGAGTTCGGTGACTACCAGGCGGGGCTTCGATTCGGCCGTCTCGGCTATGAACTGGTCGAACAGCGTGGACTAAGGCGTTTCCAGGCCAGAACCTATTTGAACTTTGGATATTTGCTCATGTTCTGGACGAGACATGTCCGGGAAGGTTGTGAGCTGCTGCGGCGTGCATTTGAGACAGCAAACCAGATCGGTGACCTCACGTTTGCCGCGTACTATTACACCCACTTGAACACGTATCTTCTTGCAGCGGGGAATCCACTCGATAACGTGCAAGTCGAGGTCGAGCATGGTCTCGCGTTCGCGCGGAACATGCGGTTCGGTTTTGCGATTGACTCCATCGCCGGCCAGCTTGGGCTGATACGGACGCTCCGCGGCTTGACGCCGATTTTCGGTCGCTTTGACGATGGGCAGTTTGACGAACTCCTGCTCGAGTCCCGTTTCGGCAGGAACCCGGATCTGGCGTTGGCGGCGGGCTCGTATTGGATCCGCAAGCTGCAGGCACGCTTCTTTGCCGGCGACTATGCGGATGCCCTCGAAGCCTCATTGATGGCGCAGCAGCTGCAGCCGACATCGGCGTCTTTTTTTGAGTGCGCGGAATATCACTTCTACAGTGCGCTCTCCAGGGCAGCGTCCTGCGACTCTGCGGCAGCCGGCCAACAGCAGGAACACGTCAGAGCACTGGCCGCGCACCACCGACAGCTCGAGGTTTGGGCGATGGCGTGCCCGGACAGCTTCGAGAACCGTGCCGCACTCGTCGGGGCGGAGATCGCCCGGATCGAAGGCCGCGCGCTCGATGCCGAACATCTTTACGAGCACGCTATCCACTCCGCACAAGCGCACGGCTTTGTCCATAACGAGGCGCTCGCCAACGAAACCGCCGCACGCTTTTATGCTGCACGCGGGTTCAAGAAGATCGCGCATGCCTACCTGCGGGACGCGCGGTACGCATACATCCGTTGGGGAGCCGACGGCAAGGTACGTCAACTCGACGAGTTGTATCAGCACCTCAGGGAGGAAAAATCGGTTGTCGGCCCCACAGGCACGATCGGGGCATCCGTCGAACAACTGGATCTAGCTACTGTTATCAAGGTCTCGCAAGCCGTGTCGGGGGAGATCGTTCCAGAAAAGCTGATCGACACGCTAATGCGCACAGCGATTGAGAACGCGGGTGCCGGGCGAGGTCTGTTGATCCTTGCGGTAGGTGATGGCTATCGGATTGAGGCAGAAGTCACGACGAGCAATAATACGGTGACCGTCGGTCAGCGGCAGGCAGGTGTAACCGCTGCAGATCTGCCCGAGTCCATCCTGCACTACGTGATCCGGACGAAAGAGAGTGTTCTTCTCCACGATGCCGCAGCCGCGAACCCGTTTTCGGCTGATAGGTACATTCATCGGCATCACGCCCGTTCAATTCTCTGCCTGCCATTGCTCAAACAGAACAGATTGGCCGGTGTACTCTACCTCGAAAACAACCTGACGGCCCACGCTTTCACACCTGACCGCGTCACAGTGTTGAAGGTGCTTGCGTCGCAGGCAGCAATCTCGCTCGAAAACTCGCAGCTGTATCGCGACGTCGCAGATCGCGAAGGGAAGATTAGGCGTTTGGTCGACGCGAACATCATCGGAATCCTCATTGCCGACCGCGAAGGTCGAATTCTTGAAGCCAATGACGCGCTTCTACGCATCCTGGGATATGACCGCGAGGACTTGGTTTCGGGGCGCGTGCGCTGGCCCGAGCTGTCCCCGCCGGAATGGCGCGAGCGCGACATGCTGACTCAGGCAGAACTGAACTCAACCGGGAAAGTTCAGCCCTTCGAGAAGGAGTATATTCGGAAAGACGGCAGCCGGGTTCCTGTGCTTATTGGCGCCGCTCTGTTCAAAGAAGGGGGCGACGAGGGGCTTGCTTTCGTGCTCGATTTGACAGAGCGCAAGCGCGTCGAGGAAGCGCTTAGCCAAGCACAGAGACTTAGCCGTACCGGCAATTGGATCTACAACGCGACAACGATGCGTTACCTCTATTGGTCGGACGAGAGTTACAGGATCTGGGGATTTGATCCGCTGCAAGGCCTTCCAACGCAAAAAAGCATGTGGAAACGCATTCACCCAGACGACCGCGACAGAGTTTGGGGAGCGGTTCAGGAGGCTGTGCGCCAGAGAAAGGATTTCATTGCCGAGTTCAGACTCCTCCTGCCTGATGGCACAATCAAGTGGGTCGAAGGAACCAGCTATCATGTGTTTTCGCCCCGGGGCTCGCTGGCCGAGGTTATCACCACAACTGTCGATGTGACGGAACGGAGGCGGGCACAGGACGAACGTGAAAAGCTGCGCCAGCTCGAGTTGGATTTCGCCCACATGAACCGCGTGAGCATGATGGGAGAATTGGCCGCCTCGCTGTCTCACGAAATCCTGCATCCGATCGCTACTGCTCGTAACAACGCCCGTGCAGGGATGCGCTTTTTGGAAATGAATCCGCCTGATCTGGATGAGACGATGGAAGCCCTCGCTTGTGTTGTCAGAGATACGGACCGAGCCAAGGATATCGTCGGACGGATGCGCGATCACATCAAGAAGGCGCCTCCACGAAAGGAGCGCTTTGATCTCAATGCGGCTACTGACGAGGTGATCATCCTGGCACAAAGCGTCATCCACAGGAATGGCATCTTAGTTCAAACTCGGCTTGCAGATGGATTGCTTCCGGTTATGGGGGATTGCGTTCAGCTGCAACAGGTCTTGCTGAACTTGATCCTGAACGCGGCTGAAGCAATGAGTTCGGTTGAGGAAGGGGCAAGAGAGCTGTTGATCAGCACCGAGGAGGATCAGACTGGCGCCCTCGTAGGCGTGCGCGACTCCGGGCCGGGCATTGATCCGGAGAATCTCGATCGAGTCTTCGACGCCTTTTACACCACGAAGTCCGGTGGAACAGGGATGGGACTATCGATATGCCGCTCCATTATCCACGCACATGGGGGCAAGTTGTGGGCGGAAGCGATTGAACCTCGCGGCGCCGTGTTTCAGTTTACCCTGCCGGCGGATTACGGCTCATAAACTGTCATCAATCGGTGTACCCGGCTGCAGAGCCGAACGCAGGCACCGCGCGAGACAGTCGTCGTCCACTGGCTTGCTGAGGTAGCAAACAACCCCGTCCTTTAGAGCCTGATCCCTCGCGACCTTATCGGGGTAGGCGGTAATGAGGATCGTCGGGATCGCGTACCCTGCGTCGACCAAGTGCCTGTGCAATTCGACACCAGTCATTCCGGGCATGTTAACGTCGGTGACCAGGCAGACGGTTTCAGGCAAGCCCCGCGACGCCAAAAAATCGGCCGCTGACGGAAACGCTTCGACGGTGTAGCCCAGCAACATTATGAGTTTTCGCATTGACTCACGATAGGGCTGATCATCGTCAACGATTGCTATCAATGTATGGTTCGACATTGCGGGTTCCAGGCGCCTCCGCCGACCGGCGGGGCAACTCGCGCAGCGTGCAACTTAATGTCATTGACATTTCCCGATAACGCAATGTCGACGTTCCTAAGCGATGGCTTAGGCTTTTCGGCTATCCGCTTAGGCATCAAAGATTGTTCATCACGATGGATTGGGCGTAGACTGACACCGATAATATGGAAATGCGCTTTTCCAACGCAGGATGCCGAGAGTGGGTGAGGCAAATCCCAGTGTCTTGGTTATCGATGACGATCCCGAGTTTCGCGACTCGGTCGTGCGGCTGTTGCGGACCGTCGGCTTGCCTGCCCGACAATTCTCGTCGGTTCAAGATTTTCTCCAGGCCGATCCGCCGGGCGGTCCTAGTTGCCTGGTGCTCGACGTGAGAATGCCGGGGAGAAGCGGTCTTGAGCTTCAGCGCGACCTTGTTGCCGCAAACAGGCAAGTGCCGATCATCTTCATCACAGCGCACGCCGACGTCCCGATGACCGTGCAGGCGATGAAGGGCGGCGCGATAGAGTTCCTTACGAAGCCATTCCGTGATCAGGATCTGCTTGACGCCATCGAGGCCGGCCTCGCTCGCGATCGGGCCCGTCGAGACAGTGATGGCGCATTGGCTGCGCTCAAGGAGCGTTTCGACACGCTTAGCTCCCGCGAGCGCGAGGTCATGCTCGGCGTCGTGGCAGGTCGTCTGAACAAGCAGGTCGCCAACGATATCGGCATCTCAGAATCTACAGTGAAGGTGCACCGTGTGAATCTGATGCGGAAGATGAATGCGCGTTCGCTTCCCGAGCTCAGCCGAATGGCGGACCGCCTCAACATACGGCTACAGTAACCGTGGAATGTCTGAGCCAGAAAGGCATGTCCTCAATCGTTTCGTGCGAAGGTGCGATCTAATCGCAAAACTCAATCTACCGCACTTCTCTGCGCCGCTGGCTCTCTTTCCTCGGGGCCCTTCCGGCTAACGGATTCGGAGCGCGAGGTATACGTCCTCACTTCTAAGCGAACGCTTAGCCCAGGTAGCGACAAGCGAACGTCGCTGTACCCTCGCGCAATCGACCGCAGCGCTCCAAGCCATCAAACTGCGCCAACAAGAATCTCGACGGAGATCAGCCATGGAGCTTCATCAAGTTCGTTACTTCCTCGCCGTCGCATCCACGCTCAACTTCACGCGCGCGGCCGAGCAGTGCAATGTCACGCAGCCCGCCCTGACCAAGGGGGTGCAGAAGCTCGAGCAGGAGCTCGGCGGCCAGTTGATCTACCGCGAGCGCCAGCTGACGCAGCTCACCGACCTTGGAAAGGAAGTCCTTCCGATGCTGGAGCGCACACTGGCCTCGGCTGACGCGGTGCGTCGCCGAGCCCAGGAGTTCCAACGCAAGGAGGTCGCGCCACTGAAGATCGGTCTCGCCCCATCCATCTCGGCGTCGCTCGTCCTCGATCCGATCGCGGAGATCGCAAAGTTCGTCCCTGGACTTCACGTCGAGCTGCGCGAGGGCGCGGCGGGGAAGCTCGTCGACCTCTTGCTTGAGGGCGAGATCAACGCCGCAATGGTCGGCGACGTGCAGGACGTGCCCGCCCGCATCGACGACTGGTCGCTGTTCGAGGAGCACTACGTCGCGGTTCTCGCGCCGACACACCGCCTCGCAAACCGTCCCTCGATCGGCATCGACGACCTCCGTGAGACCGTCTTGCTGGAACGTGCCGATTGCGACGTTGCCCCGAAGATCCAGCAGTCGTATTTCCCCGAGAAACCGCCCCAACTCGGCCACTGCAGCGGCCATGACTTGCATCTGCAGCACATGGCCGCCGCCGGCTTCGGCGTGATACTCGCGCCCGAGCACATGCCGCGCCTTCCGACGCTCAAGACCATTCCGCTCGAAGGCTTCCCGGTTTCGCGGGAGGTGCGGCTACTGGCCGTGCAGGGGCGCCGCTACTCCCCGGCACTGGACGCTTTCGTCAAGGTCGCGCGGCTTCGCGACTGGTCGGTCGTGGTTCGCACGGCGTGAAAATCGTTGAATGATTCCAGCATCCGAAGAGCGGATGCGTCCACTGCGGCTACTTCAGAAGACGCCAAAAAATGCGCTTCGCATGAAGCAGTGGCGCATCGACCGCCAGTTCAATGGCGGCGCTTCGGTCCCAAGTCCATCGTCCCCAAGTCCATCGTCGAGAGCTTCTCGTTCTTGTCGGCTTACAAATGAACGGTGTCGTCTTACGTTCGGACAGGTCGCTCGCGGTCGCGACGGATTTGGGATTGCGCGGGCGCACAGCGGGTTGGCGGCGACGGTGCTCGGCCTATCGAGGCGCGTGGAGGTTCGCTGATCGCCATCTCGTGCCAGGCAATTGAAGAGAACGAAAACTCGGTTTCGTGGCGCGATGCGGCTGTTGGCGTTCCCGGTACAGCATCATGAGGTACCGCGAACGACAATAACGATCGTCTATCGACTCTATGGCGAGAGGTGATTTCCCTCGCCGGAGGTGCAAGGTCACTCTCCAAAAGCAAGATCCAATCGATCTCTGGATTAAGCGCCGCGATAGCGAGGCGCCCTGGGGCATTGATTGGACGACAAAGATGGTGCGAAAGAGAAAGACACTGATGTCCCAGGAGAGGTACGACATTGTAATTGTTGGCGCGGGCGCGGCGGGCTGTGTCGTTAGCAGTTATCTTGCCGAACACACCGATGCGTCGATCGCGCTGATCGAGGCGGGCGACATGGATCGCGACCCGTTCATCCACATTCCGGCGGGCTTCGCAAATATACTGGTCCACGACCGGCATGTCTGGAAATACGAGACAGTCCCCCAGCACGGCACCAAACGAGCCTATCGCTCAGGCAAGGTGCTCGGCGGCGGCTCCTCGATCAACGCGATGTGCTACGTCCGTGGTCAGACTCGCGACTTCGCCGCCTGGCAGGACGCGGTCGGCGACACCGGCAAATGGTCGTATGAAGACCTGCTTCCCGTCTTCATGGCGCAGGAACGCAACGACACCTTCCACGACGAATATCATGGCATCAATGGTGGTCTGGCGGTCCAGTTGCCCAAGGGCATCAACGAGCTAAACCAATACTGCCTCAAGGCCTTCCAGGAATACGGGCTTCCCTATAATCCCGATTATAACGGCGAGAGCCAGATCGGGGTCTCGCCGGTGCAGTCGACGGTCGGAAATCAGCGCCGGTGCAGCGCAGTTGATGCGCATCTGCGTCCGCACCTCGTCTCAGGCCGCGTCACTCTTCTCACCGGCAAGACCGTCGTTCGGATTCTTATCGAGAACAGGCGGGCTGTGGGCGTCGAACTGAAGGACAACGGCCTCGAGAGGATCATGGCTGGCGAGGTCGTCCTGTCGGCGGGGGCCGTTCATAGCCCAAAGATCCTCATGCATTCGGGCATTGGACCGGCCGATCAGTTGCGGCAGCACGGCATCGCGGCGATCGTCGATTCTCCGGAAGTGGGCGAAAATCTCCACGACCACCCGATGGTACCGGTCCGCGCCTACGTGAAGGGCGATCTTGGCTATCAGGCGGCCGCACAGGGACTCGGCACCGTTAAGGCCGGCCTGCGTTATCTCGTCACCAAGGATGGCCCGGCGTCCGGCAACGGTATCGAGACCGTTACCCATTGGAATCCGTCGGACTTCGCCGCCGAACCCACGATCCAATGCTACCACGCTCCTATCATCTTGAATGAACAACTGGGCCCGGCGGGCGACCGCGCGGGCGTCACCTTCGAACTCGTGGTACTTCAGCCCAAGAGCCGTGGCTGGGTGCGGCTGGCTGATGGCGACCCAACGTCGATGCCTCTCATCAACCCGAACTTCATCGGCGAAGATGAGGACTTGAGGGCCGCGGTGGAATCCGTGCGTGCGATCCGCGAGGTTATGGCCCAGGAGTCATTGGCGTCGGTGATCGAGGAAGAGATGGATCCCGGCTCGCATATCCGGTCGGACGCTGAGATCGGGGAATGGGTGAAGCGAGTCGTAACGACGATGTGGCATCCGGTCGGAACCTGCCGGATGGGTCAGGATGGGCGAGCGGTGGTCGACGCAAGGCTTAGGGTCCGCGGGGTCGACGGTCTCCGGGTGATCGATGCCTCGATCATGCCGAATATCACCAGCGGCAATACCAACGCCCCGACTCAGGCGCTTGCGCGCCACGCCACCGCGATGCTGGTCGACGATCTGAAGGGGACCTAGGGAGTAGTTCTGGCACAAGCTGGCGGCAGCGATGGCCGCGGTCCTCCCGTCCGCGCTGGCCAGGGGGAGGGGGCGCCGGTTAGATGCTCTTCGCGGCTTGGGCGCGTGGACGAAGTTCGTGCTATCGTCCGCGCAGTCGCGCCTGGCCCTGTCAACCTCGTTATCGGCACTTCACTCTCAGATGCCCTTCCGGGCTTTGCCATCCTTGGTCATCTGCCGGTAGTCGCTCGGATCTCGCTCGAACGCTTTTCGAAAAGCTCGCACAAAACTCGAACGGCTCTCGTACCCCGCATTTTGAGCAACGACGTCGATCGACATCGTCGTTGTCGTCAAGTCGATCGCAGCTTGGCGCATTCTCAGGTCTCGCAAGATGACCATCGGGGATCGTCCAAAGATGTCCGAGAAACGCGCCATGAACGCCGACCGACTCAATCCCGCACTGTGTGCCAGGCTTTGAACCGAATGCGCCGCTCCTGGCCGCGCCACCATATCTGCAAAAGCACGGGTGACCTGCTTGTCGGCGAGTATCGAGAATCGCTCGGTCCATCGCCGGGATGACCTGAGGGACCGTCGTACCAATGAGACGACGATTTGCTTGAGCAGAGACCCTGTCATGGCTCCAACGCCGACCTCCTGCTGCAGGAGCTCGTCGATGGCCTCGCGAAGCTTCAGGTCGATCTTGTCGGCAGGCTCGAACTGCTCGATCACCGGTTCGCGGAGGTCTCCAAACAGCCTCACGGACTGACCAAAGAATGCGTTAAAGAAGCCGCATATCTGGACGATTTCGGGTTGCTCGTTTGGCACTGCGACGCGGAGGATGCCGTCTTGATGAGTCCAGCAGTCCCTCGAAATGAGCTTTGGCGGGCCTTTTCCACCGTCAACCTCGATCATGAACGGAGTGTTTGGCGGAACGATGATGAGCAGATGAGGGCGCAACGGCATCTCTGGTCCGCCGTTGATAGACATGCGTCCCACGCCACACAAATTGTAATGGATCCCGGGTACGTCAATGGTCCCGAATTGCACCCGATGGCCTCGCGGCACCAGTAGCTCGGTCAGCGCGACGACATCGATGGAGAGCGCCTGCATCAAGTTGTTGAGGTCTGTTGTAGACAACTTGACAGTGGCGCCCGCGGGCGATGAAGCGTTCTGCCCGACGAGGACCTGCTTTGGAATAGCTTTCGAAGCGTGCATTTGTAGTGGCCCTTTACTGCCCGGCTACCGGTGCCGATAGTGCTCCGAAGCCTGTTCTCCAAGGATCAGCGAGGGCGTCGCCTTGCTCATTCGTAGCACTCAACTTCGTCTCCTGCCACTAGACGAAATTAGGAGCTGAAGCGAACCAGGCAGCCCTGGTTGGGTTTCCGGTCCAATCTAGGGAGCCCCAAATGCCAGCTCCGAAACGGATCCGGTTTGCAAGGCGTGACGGCGTCCTTCCGAGAAGTGATTTCTTCCGAGCAGAGAATGCGAACGTTCCCATGGTTGTTATGCTGTGCCTGACCGACATCCGTTGCGCATTGCGACGCTCGCGGGACGACGGGAAAGGACTAAGACGACGACTTCAGCACATCCGTCTCGATCGGCAGGCTGCGCACACGCTTGCCGGTCGCAGCGAAGATCGCATTGGTCACCGCAGCACTGACAATGGCTGTCGGAGCTTCACCTACGCCACCCGGGGCTTCGGCATTCTTGATCAAGTGCGTCTCCACCACCGGCACCTCGTCGATACGCATCGGCAGATAGCTGTCGAAATTGCTCTGTTCGACCCGTCCATCCTTGAAAGTGATTGACCCATGGAGAGCGGCGGTCAGGCCGAAAAGCGTTCCACCTTGAATCTGTGCTTCGATCGTATCCGGATTGACGTACACGCCGCAGTCAATCACACAAACGATCCGCTTGACCTTGACAGAGCCATCGGCCGCCACTTCGACCTCGGCGACCTGCGACGTGTAACTTCCGTATGCGAATTGCACCGAAATTCCACGGCCATGCCGCGCGGGAAGGGGGGATCCCCATCCGGCTTTCTCCGCTGCAAGCGACAGAACAGTGAGCGCTCGCGGATTGTGGCCGAGCAGTCCCTTGCGATAAGCGACGGGATCCTGCTTCGCGGCATGAGCGAGCTCATCTATGAAGCTTTCGACCACAAAAACGTTGTGAGTCGGTCCGACGCCGCGCCACCAGGACGTCCGGACACCAGGGGGCTCGACCCGGACAAAGTCGACATGGATACTGGGCAGTGCATAGGGCGGCTCAGCCGCCGCTTCTACGGCATCGGGGTCCAATCCGTCCTTGAAGTAAGGGGGATAATAGCGAGCCATGACTGAGGAGCCGGCGATCCGATGCATCCAGGCAACCGGCTGGCCAGCCGTATCAAGTCCGGCCGACAGCCGATCGAGATAATAGGGCCGATACATATCGTGCTGGATGTCTTCCTCGCGGCTCCAGATCACTTTCACCGGGCCGTCGACGTGTTTGGCGATCTTGACGGCGAGAATAGTGCCATCGGCTTCCAGCCTTCGGCCGAAACCACCGCCAATCAGATGATTGTGAATCTTGATCGCATCCTTTGGCAGGCCGGTGAGTTCGGCCACCTGAGACTGCGTGATCGTAGGCGCCTGTGTACCGACCCAAATGTCGCAACGATCCTTCTGCAGATGAACGGTACAGTTCATCGGCTCCATCGCCGCATGGGCCAGGAAAGGCACCTGATAGACGGCGTCAACCCGTTGCGCTGCCTTCGCAAGTGCCTTCGCCACATCACCGACGTTACGGGCAACAGCGCCCGGCTTTCTGGATTCCTCTTCCAATTGTCTGACGATATCGGCGCTGTTGACCTTGCCGTTCGGCCCGTCGTCCCATGCGATGGCAGCGGCCTCTAGCCCCTTCTTCGCCGCACCCATGTGATCCGCCACCACGGCAACAGCTTCATCGATATTGATCAGCTGCCGGACCCCCTTCACTGCCAGCGCGGCCTTCTCGTCCACCTTTTTCGCTTTGCCACCGAGCACAGGCGAAATGGCAACTGCTGCAACCTTCATACCCGGCAGTCGCGTATCGATGCCATAGAGCGCGCGGCCATCGACCTTTATCGGAGAATCCACCCGCTTGGCGCTCGTGCCGATCAGGCTGAAATCCTTCGGATCCTTTAGTTTGACGTTTGCCGCAGGTGGGACAGGAAATTTCGCCGCAGCGGTCGCAAGTTCGCCGTAGCTCAGATGCATCGAGCCTGTTGCATCGAACACGACGCCGTTCTTGGCGCGGCAAGTCGCTGGATCGACGTTCCAGCGTTTTGCGGCTGCCGCGATCAGAAGATTTCGACCCACTGCCCCTGCCTGGCGTAGCGGCGTCCAGAAGGCACGGACAGAAGCGGAGCCACCTGTATTTTGAATGCCTATGATCGAGTTGACGTAGAGCGCATGATTTGGCGGCGCATGCTGAACCTGAATCTGGTCAAGTGTCACTTCCAGTTCTTCAGCGAGAAGCATCGAGAGCGACGTGTAAACGCCCTGTCCCATCTCGATCATCGGAATGACCAGTGTCACGGCGCCGGTCGGATTGATCCGTATAAATCCATTCGGTGCGAACGTACCCGTGATCTCGTTTTCGACCACCTGCGAAGTAGCTGCCGCGAAGACGGACCCCGTGCTTGCACCGCTCAGCACAAAACCAAGTAGCAAACCTGTGCCCTGAAGGAAGCCGCGACGTGATATCGCTGTTTCATCGACAACCCGCTCTCTCAGAAAAGGCTCATTCATCATTTCAAACTCCCGCAGCGTGCTTGATCGCGGCGCGAATGCGCTGATAGGTGCCGCATCGGCAGACATTCCCCGACAAGGCGGCGTCGATGTCCTCATCCGTCGGCTTCGGCGTGTCCTTCAGGAGCGCCGCCGCCGACATGATCTGGCCGGACTGGCAGTAACCGCACTGCACCACCTCCAGCTCCAGCCACGCCTTCTGCAAGGCCGCGCCCTGCGGCGCCTGGCCGATCGCCTCGATCGTGGTGACCACGCTGTCGCCAACGCTGTCGACCGTGGTCTGACAGGAGCGGACAGCCTGGCCGTCGACATGCACGGTACAGGCGCCGCACAGCGCCTGACCGCAGCCGAACTTGGTGCCGGTCATACCGAGCACATCGCGCAGCACCCACAGCAGCGGGATGTCGCCGTCGACGTCGACCTCATGGGGGGAGCCGTTGATCTCTAGCGTGAAAGCCATGTATGCCTCTTTAGCCCGTTGGGAGTGAGCGGTGAGCCGACGCACCCACGCATTGAAAGTTCTCGGCAGGATCAAGTCGCCCGAAGCAGCATATTCGGGAAGATCAAGTTCGGACTGACGTTCGCTGAGCGTTCGCTCGATGGAATCTCCGACAGCCGCACCGATTGATCGCAGCGTGGGGCGAGGTTTTCCAATAGCCGGCATAAATAGTTTTCATAACGGCGTGGAATATTGCTGCGGTTGGACATCTCTGCCATTCGAAAATCAAGGCCCGTATGCAGTCTGCGGCAGCATTCATTGCCGATAGATCGACTGAGCGCGGTTTAGACTTCCCTTCAGTTTTCCTGTGACCAATATTTGCAATACGGCGGCGCCGAACGCTGCGCATTACGCCAGCGTCTTACCGCGATGACGCACTGGTCGATGCGCTCGCTGGGGCGTCGGTCGATGGGTGGAAGCGCCTCGGCTTGCCGCGGCGGCCCTACGCGCTCGCGGCCGAATGACTTCAAGTCGGGGGAGTTCGCGAATTGTTTCGACCCGCGCTTCAGTTTCGCCGCGCAGCCCGGTGAGGCGCGGATCACCACAATGTCGAGAAGCGCAGCACGCCGTTTGATCAAGAAAAAGGCCGGCGGGCGCTACGCCGCCGACCTCGTCTTGCAGCTGCCGGCTGTCAGGTCCGGTTCCGCTGCATTGCATCTTCCTGGGATCGATTTTGATCCGTAGCATCCTCCGTCTGCTGGAGCCATTGCACGACGGTAGGGTCAAACCCTTACGGAGATAGGCACGCACTGCATCATCCGGTGGAGCCCGCTATCCCTTGGTTTAGGGGCAGCCCATGAGATGCTGCGACGGTCCCGATAACAACACATCTAGGTCGGCGCGGGGACGCGTCGCCGTACTTCGTCGCGCGAGTCAACAGCGAACCATGCGGCCCGCCGCATGTTGGCAGGTCCGAGCCGGGAAAAAGCACCGGTTTGAAGCGAGAAGGCACGAGTAGGCAGGCCTAAACTTAGGTTTGCTCATTCTTAGACAATGTACTGTGCGCGATCGACCTCTGTGCAATGGTTTGGTTGTTCTCTCGTGACTACGCTGGTGCTGTCAATCGCCCGATCTATCGAGCGACAATCGAGGAGTTCCAGCGATGAGAATCATGGATGCAATCGCATTGTCAGCTTTTGCTTGCAGGACGGCTGAGTCAGCCTCCGACTTTGCGAGCGTTGTTCGCAACTTGATTTTGGACATGCGAGACAGTTACCGGCCCGAGTTGCACTACATGCGTGGCCCTGGTCCGAAATGGCGCGCTAAGCATCAACCCAGTCTGAAATTCGACCTTCGAGCAGTATCACCGGTCGAGCAGCACCAGGTGTCGCCATTGCATGTGCGTCGTCGCGTTGTGGCCAACTCCACTCGATAGTCAGGCCGGGTTCACGAAACAAGGAGGCGGAAAACTCATTTTCCGGTCGTAGCTCGAACAGTGGGCTTTTGTCTGACGATGCCGAAAACGCCCTATCTTTTAAGGGGGAATGACTGACTCTCTCTCTCTCTCTCTCTCTCTCTCTCTCTGCCGCTGTCCCATTGATTCTGATTTGGGAGCGCGTGCGGCTATGCACCTTCGTAGCTTGGCAAAGACGACCGAGCTGGTCGAGAGATCGAGCGAAGTCATCTGCCGCCGGAGGACTTCGCATCGCGTGACGTTGAGCGTCGGCTCTTACACCTCTTGGACCCCCGTTAAGAACCTGACCTTCTTGGCGGGCGTCAACTACGCGACCAGAAATACGCGAGCGGCAGCACCGTAACGCTGCCATTGCAGGCGAGCATCGCAAAGCCCGGTGCTTCTACGAGCTAAAGGATCAACATAGCCTCACTGTGCTACTCCACGCTCAACGCAACCGGTGAATCGCCTGAGAAATCACCAAAACCAGGAAGGAAAGCGAAGCGAACTTCAATGATCTCCAGAAAAAGCCTCCGGGATGTCCTCCGGAGGCTTTTACGTTTCCGCTCACAAAAACCATTGCGCCGGGAGTGGACGCCCTTGCCTACCACGGGGAAATCGGTAGGTAAGCCACGGCAGGAGATAAAATTATGTTGTAATTTCAATGATATAAGAGTTCACAGCTTTATTCCGAATGGCGTGCCAAATCCGCGCCATTTCATAACCTTGTCCGACGCGGCGCCGCCGCGGGAGCGTGATCTCGCGCCGGCCGCTTTGCACTCCGTGTTGTCCCGGTCCCAATCAAGCGGGCGGGCGCCCCTCATTTGCGCTATGATTGCCGTCATGACGATCGGGATTACCGGACCCGAACGGAAGGCACCACGACAAAGTGGCGTGGTCAGGCTGATCGTTGCGATCATTGTCACTGTGATCTGCTTGATCCTGCTCGCGCTCGCGAGCGATTTCCTGGTCGACTGGCTGTGGTTTTCGTCGGTCGGCTATGTGCAGGTCTTCTGGACAACAATCGGCGCCAAAGCCGCCGTCTTGGCTACGGTCTGGACGGCAACGGCCCTCATCCTCGGGGTGAACGGGTGGCTCGCGCTGCGTTTGGCCGGCAAGCGGTCGACACAGGTTGCCGCGGCTTCCGTCGGGCAGGTCGCGGGCAGCGCGCCGCCGGATCCATTTGCGCAGTTGTTCGATCGACTGCCGTGGCCCGCGATCGCCGCAGGCGGGGCAGCCTTGCTCGCGCTGCTCGTCGCGGCGGCCGAAGTCGGCTATTGGGGCATCTTCCTGAGGTATCTCTATCAGGCGCTCTATGGCGCAGACGATCCGCTCTTCAACAAGGACCTCGGCTTCTACCTGTTCTCGCTGCCCGCCTATGTTCTGGTCAAGAACTGGATGCTGCTTACACTGGTCCTGAGCGCGCTCTTCGCCGCAACAATCTATTGGGCTCGCGGCGATATCGAATACGACGTTCATCACCGGTCGATGTCGCCCATGGCGATTGCCCACGGTTCGGCATTGCTTGGTCTTCTCTTCGCGGTGAAGGCCTGGTCCTACGCTCTCGACCGCTATCTGCTGCTCTACGGCGACAACGGCGTCGTCGTCGGCGCAAGCTACACCGATGTCCAAGTGGGGTTGCCGGCCCTGTGGCTCATGATCGGGCTCTCGATCATCGCGGCGCTCGTCGCGTGGGCAAATGTGCGGGCGCGCAGCTACCGGCTTCCGGCGGCGGCGGTCATGCTCGTCGTCACCGGCGCCCTGGCATTGTCCGGCATCGTCCCGGCGCTGTTCCGGCAATTCGTCGTCAAACCAAGCGAGCTGGAGCTGGAGAAGCCCTACATCGAGCGCAATATCGCGCTCACCCGGCAGGCGTACGATCTCGACAAGATCGTAACCAGGCCCTTTGCCGCCGAACAGAAGCTCACCTTCAGGACGCTCGACGCCAACAAGGCGACAATCGATAATATCAGACTGTGGGACTGGCTGCCCTTGTCGGATACCTACGCGCAGCTGCAGGAGATCCGCACCTACTACAAATTCCATGATCTCGACGTTGACCGCTACTGGCTCGACGATTCCTACCAGAGTGTGATGCTTTCGGCGCGCGAGCTGCGCTCCTCGCTGTTGCCGCCAAATGCGCAGACATGGGTCAACCGCCACGTGCTGTTCACCCACGGCAATGGCGCGGTGATGAGCCCAGTCACCCGCAAGAGCACTGAGGGGCTGCCGCTGTTCTATTTGCAGGACATTCCGCCGGTTGCGGACGGAGGCCCCAGGATCGTCGAGCCGCGCATCTATTACGGCGAGGAGAGCGACGACTACGTCATCGTCAAGGGAAGTGCGCCAGAGTTTGATTATCCGAAAGGCAAGGACAACGCCTATGCGCGGTATGAGGGCGCCGGCGGCATTCCGATCGGCTCAGTGGCGTGGCGAACGCTGTTCGCGTACTACTTCAACGACCCGAACCTCTTGCTCTCGAACTACATCACGCCGGAGAGCCGGATCATGATCCGGCGCAATATTCGGGAGCTGGTACCCGAGATCGCGCCGTTCCTGAGGCTCGATCATGATCCCTATCTGGTGATCAGCGGCGGGCGGATGTTCTGGATGCAGGACGCGTATACGACGAGTTCCTATTTTCCGTCGACGCCGCCTGTGCATGATTTCGATCTCAACTACATCAGGAATTCGGTGAAGGTCGTCATCGATGCCTATCACGGGACCGTCGATTTCTATTTGATGGATCCTGCGGACCCGATTGCCGCGACCTACGCGCGCATCTTTCCGCAGCTGTTCAAGCCGTTCGCGGCGATGCCCGCGGATTTGCAGAAGCACATTCGATATCCGGAGGACCTGTTCCTGATTCAGGCGCGGCTGTTCCAAGCCTACCACATGGAGGCCGCCGAAGTGTTCTACAATCGCGAGGATCTCTGGCAATTCCCGCGCCAGCCGGGCAGCGGCGGCGGCACCTCGGTGATGAGCCCTTATTACATCATCATGCGGTTGCCCGGCGAGGCGCGGGCCGAGTTTTTTCTCATGGTTCCGATGGTGCCGAGCCGCCGCGACAACATGATCGCGTGGCTGGCGGCGCGTTGTGACGCGCCCGACTACGGCAAGCTGATCGTGTACGAATTCCCGAAGGAGAAGCTCGTCTACGGGCCGTTCCAGATCGAGGCGCGGATCAATCAGAACACGGAGATATCGCAACAGCTAACATTGTGGAATCAGATGGGCTCGCGGGTGATACGTGGGGCGAACCTGCTGGCGATTCCGATCGAGAACTCGATCCTTTACGTATCGCCGCTCTATTTGCGCGCGGAGTACGGGCACTTGCCGGAGCTGAAACGCGTGATCGCGGCCTATGACGAACATGTGGTGATGAAGGAGACGCTCGGCGAGGCCTTGTCGGCTCTATTCGTCGAGCCTGGCGCGGCGCGGCCGGTCTCGAGTACGAATGAGGAAATACCTGTCACAGGCCCGTCGACGAGTCAGGCAAGGGACGCGCTCGATCGCTACAATAAGGCCGTTGAACGATTGCGGTCAGGCGACTGGAAGGGCTTTGGCACGCAGTTCGATGCGATGCGCGAGCTTTTGGAGGAAATGAACCGGCGTTCCACCGGCCGCTAGGGCGTCAATTTCTTGAGTTGGACCCTGCCTCCAACCCGGAAATTGCGAACGCGGGTAATTTCGGTGACGGTGCATTCAATATAGCAGGGCGAGATCGGAGGCGGTGAGGGCAAACCGAACGCCTGACTGGCAGCCGCGGGCCCAAGCCGGGTTAGAGCACCGGATCATTAGTCGAGTAACCTGCCGCGCTCCTATTCTCAGTCGTCATTCCCGGCCTTATGTATCCGACGACGAGCACCAGCGCGACGGTCACTGCGATATGGTTCGCCCGCCGGCGATGCTGGTGAAACCAAGGGAGTTAATCGATGAGGTCACTCCTGTTGCTCACGGCCAGCGGTCCGTTGCTGGTCCTCACATCCCACGAACTACTGGATGACAAGCTCCTTGGTGAGCTCAAGGCCAAGGGCATCGGCAAGTTTGTCGCCTTCGATGTTCCGCTCGGTCTCGCGAAGGAACGCTATGGTGGGCATTTCCATGCGGTCGAGAGCGATTTGCACGAAACAGACGACTTGAGGATACTCGATTTCAATGGCCAGCGGATCTTTCAGTTGTTTCGTTTCAATGAGCTCGGTGCCGCAATTTTGCAAGAACAAGCCTGAGGTCCAGGCACCCGTCTGGTTCGTGCAGGATGCGTTGAGCTTTTGAGAATACCCATCGCGGCGATCCCGAGATCGCGGCGCAATATGCCTCGCAATCGCGTTCTGCAGCCGCCAGCCAGCGGCTCGTTACCGTCGGAGCGCGGCCCGAAAAAAGTGTGAAGCGGCTTTCCGAGACGATCGTGCCCGAGCACAGAACCAAAGCACGACAAGGATTTCATTCGGAATTCATCGCTCCTTAGAAGTCGGGTAGCGGCATAGGCGCATGCGTCTCGGTCTTCTTCGGCTTTTCGGCGACCAGTGCTTCCGTCGTGATCAGGAGCGCGGCGATGGAGGAGGCATCCTGCAAGGCGGTGCGCACGACCTTCGCAGGGTCAATCACGCCGGCGTTCACCAAGTCCTGGTAGTCGCCGGTCGCGGCATTAAAGCCCCAATTGTAGTTGTCGTTCTCGAGCACCTTGTTGACGATCAGCGAGCCATCTTCGCCCGCGTTCTCGGCGATCTGGCATGCCGGCGCCCGGAGCGCACGGCGCACGATCTCGACGCCCGCCTTCTGATCGGAGTTGGCCGTCCTGATACCCCTAAGCGCCTTCTGCGCTCGCAGCAGGGCGACCCCGCCGCCGGGAAGAATGCCTTCCTCAACCGCCGCGCGCGTCGCATGATGGGCGTCGTCGACCCGGTCCTTGCGCTCTTTCACCTCAATCTCGGTTGCGCCGCCGACGCGGATCACCGCAACTCCGCCGGCAAGCTTTGCCAGGCGCTCCTGCAGCTTCTCGCGATCGTAGTCCGATGTCGTGCCCTCGATCTGGCCCTTGATCTGCGTCATGCGCGCTTCGATATCCTTTCTCGCACCGGCTCCGTTGACGATGGTCGTGTTCTCTTTCTCGACAATGATCTTCTTGGCGCGCCCGAGCGTGTCGAGCGCGACATTCTCGAGCTTGACGCCGATCTCGTCGGAGATTGCGGTGCCCCCGGTGAGGATCGCGATGTCTTCCAGCATCGCCTTGCGGCGATCGCCGAATCCCGGCGCCTTCACCGCGGCGACTTTCAAGCCGCCGCGCAGCTTGTTGACCAGCAGCGTTGCAAGCGCTTCGCCTTCGACATCCTCCGCAACGATCAGGAGCGGCTTGCCCGATTGCGCCACCGCCTCGAGCAGGGGAAGCACGGTCTGAAGTGTGGACAGCTTCTTCTCGTGGACAAGGATATAGGCGTCTTCGAGCTCGACCCGCATCTTTTCGGCATTGGTGACGAAATAGGGCGAGATGTAGCCGCGGTCGAATTGCATGCCTTCGACGATTTCGAGTTCGGTGCTGAGGCTCTTTGCCTCTTCCACCGTAATAACGCCCTCATTGCCGACCTTCTTCATGGCGTCGGCGAGGAACTTGCCGATCTCGGCGTCACCATTCGCCGAGATGGTGGCGACCTGAGCGATCTCTTCGTTGGCCGTCACCTTCCTGGCATGAGACCTCAGATCGTTGACGATCGCGTCCACCGCGAGATCGATGCCGCGCTTGAGGTCCATCGGGTTCATGCCGGCGGCGACCGACTTGGCGCCTTCCTTGACAATGGCTTGTGCGAGCACGGTTGCGGTCGTCGTGCCGTCGCCCGCGATATCGCTGGTCCTGGAGGCGACCTCGCGCACCATCTGGGCGCCCATGTTCTCGAACTTATCCTCCAGCTCGATCTCGTTGGCGACGGTAACGCCATCCTTGGAAATGCGCGGCGCACCGAACGATCTTTCGATCACCACATTGCGTCCCTTGGGGCCGAGCGTGACCTTGACGGCACTTGCCAGAGTATCAATGCCCCGCAGCATCCGTTCGCGCGCTTCAGTCGCGAACATCACGTCCTTGGCAACCATGATGCGAACCTCCTTTTTTCTCCTTCCATTCCTTCCGGCTCCGCAAGCGTCTCGAGCCGCCTTCGAGCCAGTGCCTTGGTCGTCTGTCGGCGACCGCTGGATCATACAACAATTTCAATCATGTAAGAGTTCGCATTTTTGTTCCGAGTGGCGCGCCAACCTGCACGATATTCCGCGATCGGAGTCCCGATCGGGAGTGCCAGCCCCATGATCGACTAATCCTGCTCATTCCCGCCCATCATGTCGGCGATCGCCTTGATGCGGCTTCTGGCGTACTTCGGCAGGCCGGCGCTCAGCGAATCGCCGCTGTTGAAGGAGCTCTTGCCCATCAGCAGCTGCGCCGGCACGAGATTGCGCAACACGGGTGTATTGCTATATTCCCTTTGCTTGTTCAGCACGTCGTTCCTGACCGCAACCAGGATGTAGACCGTCGCGATGGCGGCTTCCGGCTCGGTCGGATGCTGTTGCAGAACCGCAAGCAGCTTGCCGAACTGGATAACCTGGTTGACCCAAAAGATGTTCTGCTCGAGCGCGCTGGTGACTGTGGTGTCGAGCGCTGTCAGGCCCCGCAGCTCGGCAAGGTGCGGCTGCGTGATCAACATGATCTCACTCTGGAACTCGATGAAATCCGGAATCGGCTTTTTGCTCTCGTCGCGCAGCTTGTTGGCAAGCTGAATGCCCGCCGGAATTTTCCCTTCGAACATGTAACGGGACTGCGCGCAGATTGCCCTCGCGTCCGCGCACCAGCGGCGATCCGGCGGACGGTTGTGCGCGGCGGCCCCGTCCTTGTTGGGAATAGCATCCCCCGCCACGATCGGCCGGTGCTTGACTGCCGGATCGATCTGCTCGAGGAACGCGATATTCGCATACCGCGACAGATCCAATGTGGCTGCCGGTCTTGGAAGTCGAAACCGCGCTTCTCCCAGGTAGACCGAGAGCTTCAGCTTCGTTTGCTGGTTGAGCGTGGGCTCAACGAAGCTTGGGAAGAGCGAGAGAAAGCGCCGCTGAACCGGGCGCGAGCGAGCCCAATCTTCGAAAGGAATGAGTCCGGTCGAGAAGTCCGTGAGCTTATCGTTGCGTTGGTCGGCGAAGATGACGGTGCGTGGTTTGATCTGTGCTATCGGAACGCTGGCGGCTGCGGGCACGTCCTCCAGCTGGAATTTCTGCGCCGCCGCGCCCGTGCAAGCGGCCACCCAGGCGGCGATGAGGACAGCGGCACGGTGGAGTCTCATGGGCGTCAATGCTCAATTCAGCCGCCACCAGAAATAATCGGGATCGACTCGGAGCGGCGGTCGCGGGAGGCGATCCTCGGCATCGGGATATCCGCGCCAGGAGGGATATTCGCGCGGACCAAGACGCCAGGTCGGGTACGGAAAGGGCGGCTGGTTGTCGCCGTAAGTGTGGTTGTCGTAGGACCACTGCCGGAATGGCCCGGCGTAGCTTTCCGCACGCGAGACGATCCGAAATTGCGTATCATTGGTTCTGCCTGACGGATCCCGCTTGAAGTACTCGGTGAATGCGCGCCCGGAGCCGGCCGGTGCGGGATCGCCAGTATAGGGATCGATCGACAGAGTAACGAGCTGATGCATGGCTTCGCGGGAAGGGCCGTTCAACACCGTCTTGGGCGCGTGCAGCTCCCATGCTGCCTGCACGATCGGCTCGAACATCGGCAGCGCCACTTTTGCTCCGGTCTGGCCACGCCCGAGGGTGCGGCGTCCCCCGTCGCCGTTGTCGTAGCCGACCCAGATCGCGACGGTGACGTCATTGGTGAAACCGACGAACCAGGCATCGGCCCAATTATCAGTGGTACCGGTCTTGCCGCCGACATAGGGCGAGAGATGCTTCACCGTGTGCGCGGTTCCGCGAGCGAGCACGCCCTGAAGCATTGATTTCAACTGGTAAAACGATGCGCGGTCGGCGGAGCCGATCCAGTCCACCGCACGCGGATCGCGCCGGTAGATCGCGCGGCCGTCCTGTTCGATCGTCTCGATCGCATGGGGCTGGGGCCGTGCGCCTTCGTTGGCGATCGCTGCATAAAACGCCGCAAGGTCGATTAGCCGCACGGTTTGGGCGCCGAGCACGAACGGGTAATAGCGCATGCATTCCTTGTAGAGCTGCGCTTCCATCGCGAGCTCGCAGACCCGGTCGAGGCCGTGCTCGGCGCTGTCGTCGAGGCCGGTCGCGAGCAATTGCGCGGTGGCGAGATTCCGCGAGTTTTCCAGCGCACGCCGCAGCGTAATGGCGCCCGAAGCGCCGCCGTCGTAGTTCCTCGGCGACCAGAAACCGCGCTGGCGCGCGGAGCCCGTCGCGCCGATCGGTGCCAGCGTAATGGGTTCGTCCATCACCAGCGTGTTGGGCTGCAGTCCCTTTCGTAGGGCGGCGAGGTAGGTCAGCGGTTTCAAGGTGGAGCCGGGTTGCCGCAGGCTCTGGACGACGCGGTTGAGCTGGCTTGCCGGATACGAAAAGCCGCCCGCCATCGCGAGAATGCGGCCCGTTTCGTTCCCGAGTACAAGCGCCGCTCCCTGCACGGTCGGTCGAATGCGCAGATCGGCACGCGCCACTTGCTTGCCCTTGGCTTCGCCCACCTGAACATAGACCACGTCGTACGGCTTGAGACCGCGCCGGGTCGCGGCGCTCCAGGTGTTCAGCGGCAGGATGCTTCCGTCGGTCAGACCGACGTTGATCGCATCGCCGCGCTTGCCACGCGTATTCTCCAGGACGACCGCCGCTTCCCAGTGAACGTCATAGAGCGGTAGCCGCGTCGTCTTCAACGCCACGAGCCAGGCCGGTTCCGTGGCCGTCAGGTTTGCCGCAATCTGACGGACAGCATCGGAAATGTTCGCCTCGGGTCCCTCGAACTTGTAACGACCGCTGTTCAGCTCGTACCGCGCGAGGCCTTCCTGCAATGTTGCCTCAACTGCGCGCTGCAAGGCCGAGTTGACGGTCGAGTGCACCGTGTAGGAGGAACTGGTGAGACTATCGAGGCCCGCGACCACCTTTGCCTCGCGCGCGATGTGATCGACGAAGTGAAAGCCAAAGTCCAGGCGCGTCGGCCGGTACTCGACGAGCTGCGGCAATACTGGTTGCGCCGCGGCGGCGTCGATCATGGCGTCGTCCTGCATGCGGGCCAGCACGTAAGCAAGGCGCTCGCGCGCGCGCTCATGGTGGTGGTCGGGATTGAAGTAGTTCGGTCCCTTGGCGAGCCCTGCGAGCAGCGCGCCCTCGACTGGGGAGAGCGCCTTGGCTGGTTTGCCGAAATAGCTGCGCGCCGCCATCTCGATGCCCCAGGCCCCGCGACCGAGATAAATCGAGTTGAGATAGAGTTCGAGGATTTCCGCCTTGGTCAGGGCGCGCTCCATCCGCGAGGCTACAATCATTTCCCGCAGTTTTCTTTCGTAGGTGATGTCGTTGCCCACCAGCAGGTTCTTGGCGGACCTGCTGCGTAACGGTCGAGCCGCCCTGCGGCCGTCCCGGGTGCGTGAAGTTGCCGATGAAGGCGCGGACCAGTCCGCGCTCGTCAATGCCGGTGTGTTGGAAGAAGCGCTTGTCCTCGGCGGCGACAAATGCATTGCGCACTGCTTCCGGGATATCCGCAAGCTTGACCCAGATGCGGCGATTGTTCGGGACGTAAATCTCAGCAAGACGCTCGCTCCTGCTGTCGAGGACTATGCTGGTGCCAGGAAGCCTGAGGTGCTTAAGCTGCGCGACGTCGGGCAGATCCTTGACCGCGCTGTTGTAGAAAGTGATGACCTGACCAAGATCGACCGGAGATTCTTCCATTTTTTCGACCTTGCAGAACTGCCTGTAGGCCACGTGGAGGTCGGCCAGCTTCAGTCCTTTGAGTGCCTTGATCTCGCTGCTCAATGCCTCCTTGTCGTCCATGGCGGTGGCAATCAGATCGTCTAGGTTGATGTCCTCGATGTCGAAAGCCTTGCGCATGTGGGCGCAGCCGGCACTCAAGAGCTCCGCCACCTCGGAGCGGTCACGTACCGCATCAAACTCCGTCTTGACCCCATCCGGCCGGGTACTGACCTGGCTGAAGGCCAGCGCCGTGGCGAAGATCTTGATGAGAATCGAGTCCATGACCTGCTGCCGGTCAAAAAAACCGTCCCGTGAGGTCCCTTCTTGTAGAACAATACTAAACAAGGCTGTTTCGAGGAAAAAGTTCCCGAGACGCCTCCGCCGCTTCCCCGGCCTTCAGCACCGCTCCGACCTGGCCGGGCTGCGGAACCAACGCTGCGGTCAGTGCGTTTTGGAAATACCGCATTGGCAGCGCACTCATGAACGCCTCTCTTCCCGTCGTACTTGCCGCGGCGCTCCTCGGCGCCGCCATAGCCACGATGCCTGCGGACGCTGCTCCTCGAAAAAAGAACACGCGGGCACTTGCCGCGGTGCCCCCTGCAGCTAGCGCCGCTCAGCCCCCTGCGGACAGATTTTTGGCCTGCGACGTCCGGGTGCGCGACTATCTTCGCGAAGGCGGAGCGGCGATACGGGTGACCAAGATCGAAGTGGACGATGCCCGACTGCAGTTGAACATTCATCATGAGTACGGAGAGGCGGGAAAGTCGTCTCGAAAATACCTCCGCGGGGACAATGAAGAAGAAATGCGCAAGAATCTGCGTGGAATATTGGATGAGTTCGCTGCGGCTGCGAAGGCCGCAGCGGCTGGTCGCGCTTGGTATGTGATCGCTGCTCGCAAGGTCATGCCGGAGCTCCGCGACAATTCGGGCGACACCACGAGTCCGTGGACGGCCATCGTCCTCGCGGATTTCGATGGAAAATGCAGACCCATCACGTTCTATCAGACGGTCGAGCGGAACAAGCTCGATCCTGAACTGAGCAAGAAATTGGATGAGTGAAGTTTTGCGCGTGAAGTGATTTGCAGTCGTAGCGACCGCACCTGGACTCCACGAGAGGCGTGGTGAGGATGCTCAATTCAAGATAGCGCCAAATCGGCAATTGTGTGTGCTGTCGGCGGTGAGTATGCCGTATTGGCGGCGAGACTCGGGTTTCGCGCCTAGAGCATGATCCGGAAAAGTGCGAAGCGGTTTTCCGAAAATCGCCATTCAGCTTTGAGATCGCGATAAGTTCCGATCGTTCGTCAGGCATTCAAAGCTCCCAGAGAGAGAGAGAGAGAGAGAGAGAGAGAGAGAGAGAGAGAGAGAGAGAGAGAGAGAGAGAGAGAGAGAGCGCTTCGCGTAGCTGTTGAACGAATGATTTGCCTGATGGCGCAAGAGATATTTCGTATTTTCGTAAGTTTGATTGGCTTGGACTCGCCGAATTGGGTTCACCGATCACTTTGCCTCGTCGGAGCAGTAGGATGGCCTCCGGCCCGCGCGGATGCAGGCCCTGTAGAGCCAAGGAGCGACGAAAGATCCCGCCCAAATGCCGCGGCCGGCAGCTTGTGCTTTACTTTGGGCGTCGGCGACGAGACGCCACCACGGCCTCATGGTGACACCAAGATATCTTCCTTCGCCTCACACCGCGTGCGACGATCACTAGCGCATCGTCGGCCAACGGACGCTGCAGCGCCTTGGCCTCGTCCCATGGCGCGCGCATCCAGACATCGCGCTCCTCGTCGGTTGTTAGGACCGGCATCGCCTTGGGATGGATCGGTGCCACGACTGCATTCGGCGCTGTTGTCAGGAAACCATAGACGAGGTGGGCCCGGGGATCGGTTAGGACTTCGTCTAGCGGTCACCCTTGAACTCGGTCCAGATGCCGGCGAAGGCTGTCAGTGGCCTATCGTTGTCACTGCGAACCAGACGGCGTCCTTTTTCTTGGTCTCCGGGTTCGGCTCCGGGGCGTATTCAGCGAAGTTGTTGAACGGCACCAGGCACCGATTTTCCGGCTTCAGCCAGCCGCGCCAGTGCGGCGATGATTTGTTGCGGATGTTCGTGACGGTGGTCCGCCCGTGCGCGGTGGAGGCGGCAGGCCGGTGCGTTGCCGAACGATGCCTTCGGTGTTCAGGTGCGGAGGGATGCGACCTCATCACCGCGACATATGCGCATATCGGCCCGGAAGTCGCGGATACCGCAAGGCGGTTTGCGCGCAACAATCTCGCCTGTAGCAACTGCCATCTCGCAGCCGGAACGAAGAGTTTGGATTGCCGATGTCCGGCCTGTTTGAATTGTTTCCGCAATACAGTGCAAGGAACCGCGCTAACAGGCCGAACACATGGCTGCTCCGACCACCGCCGCAGGCGTGAAGAAAACCCTTGCCCGGAGCCGTCCACACATGGCCCAAAGCGTCCGGCCTCGATGCTTGCTTTGCCTTCTGCTGCTGGCGGTAGACCGGACGTCCGTGCGGCATGAACCAATCGACGCTCATGACCCATCGCGTCATTTCGCAGCGACGCCGCACTCCAGTCGCTTTCGGACTGAAGCGGATACAGAGCCACGCTCACCAATCCTGATTTAGAGGTACGCGTCCAAGGTCAGTTGACCCCGAACTACCTGCGGCTGCCGACGGCGCACAGCCATATTGCCGCCGTCGAACGCCGGATACGCCATCGCGTCCTGTAACAGCAGCGCGCGAACCCGCCTTCTGAAGCGGATTTAACCGATGAGCCCTCGTCATCCGCACTTTGACAGCATCTTTTGGAGTATTGCCTCAACCGGCTGCGGCGAAATCCCAAGTTCGACAAGGCCAGGCGACGACACGGTATCGATCTGCATCAGCTCCACCTGATTGCGCGTGAGAATCGGGTCCGGGAGTATTTCGGAAGCCCATGCCAGCGCGTGCCAAACGGCGAGCGGGATCGGGACCAGGATGGGCGCGAGGCCAGCCTGATGCGCGACGATTCGGACCAATTCTTCGTAGGAATAAACGCGAGGGCCGCCGCACTCGGAGATCGTCGGTTGCGTCTCGGCTCGCTGGATGATCCGGACAGTCGCCTCCGCCACATCTTCCACATAGGCCGGCTGCAGTTTCATCGAGCCGCGGCCGAACATCGGATAGATCGGCAGTCGCCGGAGAAGATTGAGGATGGTCGTAAGAAACGCATCGTCCGGTCCGAACATGACGGCGGGTCGGACGATTTGCGCGCCGGCAAACGTAGCCCTGACCACCAGTTCACCTTCGCCGCGCGCTCGGATGTACCGCGATTGAGACGCGGCATCGGCGCCGATGCCTGACAAGTGAACGAGTCTTTTGACTCCGGCCCGGTGCGCCTGGGCCGCGACCCGTTGGGCGGACTCGACATGAACGGAATGAAACGTCTCGCGCCCGTGCTCGACGTAAAGGCTGACGGCGTTGACAGCGGCATAAGCGCCGGCAAGCGCATTTGCGACGGACCGTTCGTCGTGAATATCGGCCTGGACGAACAGAAGTTGGGAATCATGCGGTCCAAACTGACTGCGCCCGCGATCTGGATGCCTTGACGCGATCCGGACGGGAAACTCGTGATCGCGCAGATGCTGAACGATGCGGCGGCCGAGAAATCCGGTTCCGCCGAATACAGTGACGGTGCGACCGTTCGTTGCCATCCTTTGATCTTTGCTCGAGAGAACGCGCCATAGCCCGAGCCGAAGCTGACGTCAGGGCGATGGCCGTCTGTCGAAACAATACCCTTTCGCAGCGACGGTTGGAATGCAGGCCGCTTCGAACCGCTATTGGACGGAAGCCCGATGCAAAGGTCGAGCGAAACTGAGTTCGTGGCCGTCGGGGTCAGCTAGGTGGAAGAAGCGCTCACCCCATTCGGCATCGCGGGGCACAGTCGCCGGCTGGTAACCCACCGCGAGCGCGCGTTCGTAAAGTGCGTCAACATCGGTGACGTAGAAGATGACCCGACCCCACCAGGACCAGCGCCGTTCGGCGGGCTGGTCGATGAGGTTGAGGTAGCTCGGACCTGCTCGAAAGCTAGTGAACGACGACCATTCGCCGCCATGCAGGACCTCAAATCCCAGGGCTCGGTAGAATCGGACAGCTCGCGGCATGTCATGGGTGCCCAGCGTGAGCGCGCTTATCCCCTCGATCATGGCCAGAACTCCCTGTTCTACCTCCCTACGCTTTTGAAGTCGCGGCGCAGAGATTAACCTCTCATGTGTGTCGAACGGTGAGCAAGTCAACGCCGAGCGCCCCTTTCCTTGCGTCGCCGCTCACGGCGAGCGGTAGATGCCCCAAGCTGCTCGAACCGAAAGCGCTGACGCTCTAAACTCTCCATCGCGTCGGCCAAACATCAAGTCCAGGCGCCCACACAACCAATCGATCCCAGTGGCACCCGCGAAAAGGAGCGGAGCATGAAGGGCGATAAAGACGTCATCGAATACCTCAACAAAGCGCTGCGCCACGAGCTCACCGCGGTGAACCAGTACTGGCTGCACTACCGCCTGCTCGACAATTGGGGCTACAAGGTGCTGGCCAAGGCGTGGCGCAAGGAATCGATTGAAGAGATGCAACATGCAGACAAGCTCATCGAACGCATCATCTTCCTCGATGGATCTCCCAATATGCAGACGCTGGAATCCCTCCATATCGGGAAGACCGTGAAGGCCGTGCTCGATAGCGACTTGCAAGCCGAATTGTCGGCGCACTCCCTCTACGCTGAAGCTGCGACCCATTGCCATCGGGTCAAGGACTACGTGACGCGGGATCTGTTTGAGCAACTCATGCACGATGAGGAAGAGCATATCGATTTTCTGGAAACCCAGATCGAACTCGTCGCGAGGATCGGACTCGAGCTATATGCCCAGCGTCATATCGGAGAGCTCGACCAGGACTAAAGTGCCAACGACTGCTTTCGGCCCAAATGCGAAGTTGCGGCCAACGGCGAGTACGTCCGGTTATGGGGGGAAAGCGGAAGTGAATGGCCGATTGTTAAGACGGCGCGATTGACCCCAACCGGAAGGGATTCAACGGCACTCAAGCAGTCTGCTCTTATGAATTTGTTTGGCCTCAACCTGGCCTGGATGAACGGATGTCCCTCAAACCGACCCGAACGACCTTAGCGGACATGGCAGCTCGCTGTGGCGCGACTATCGTTGTAGCGGATCATTGAGTTACACTCAGAAGCTCTCGGTTTGCTATTCGGGCATTCCGCCAGAGAAAAATCCGATTGCGGGTCCAGTGCTGGTTTGAGCCGGCAATTGTCGGAATGACCATCTTCCCGCGATATTACGCGTCGCTTGATTGCGGAGCGCGAGCCCCCACGAACGAAAAGTGCACGTATCTGGTGCGGTTTCTGGTGCGCCGGTGGCGCTGCAGGCAACGAGAACGAAGTAAGCTATTGATCTCCTTGGTGGGCCCGGCAGGACTTGAACCTGCAACCAGACCGTTGTAAGCGGCAGAATAGCGATCAGCTTCGTCGCCCTTGCCGCGCATTCGGTCGCTTCTGCTCGCGTTTGTTACGTTTTGACGATGTCGCTCCCGCTTTGGTCGCCAGCCAGCGATCAGTCAAAACGTCTCGGTAACCTTGCTCAGGCGAGGGGGACGATCCGGGTCAAATCCGCGCGCGCATGCCGCCTGCTCGATCATCCGGTAGGCCGGAACGAGCATGGTGATCGGGTCGGTGGCGGGGTCATCCTCGACCAACCAAGGCAGCGAGCCAAGCGGTCCGCCGCAGAGATGCAGCGCGATCTTTTGCTCGCGCAATTCCTCTGCCAGTGCGTCCACCGTGGCCGCCGTTTCATCCATGACACGCATCATGACAACTGGCGTGCGCGACGATAACGCGGCACGTGGCCCATGCTGCAGTTCGGCGGCACTCAGTCCGATGGAGGGCAGGCGCATGATTTCCGAAAGCTTGAGCGCGATCTCCCTCGCCGAGCCCAGGCCCAGGCCCCGAGCCGCCACAAACACAGCTGATGCCTTGACGAGATCATCGGCAATCTCCGACCAGTCGAGCGCCAGCGCGCGGTGCAGGCGCTCGGGCAGCCGGTCGAGGGCTGACCGCAGCGCACGATCTTGCGCCAACTCGGCAACCAGTCCGGCACTGGCGGCCATCGAGCCGATCACGGTCTTCGTCGCCGCCACGGAGTGTTCTTGACCGGCTTCGATCGGAACGACGAATTCCGCTTCGTCAGCCACCGGCGACGACGTCGCATTGACGATGGCAATCGTGCGTGCGCCCGAGGCTCGTGCCGACTTGGTCGCGGCGACGAGATCCGGGCTGCGCCCGGATTGCGAGATCACGATGAACAGCGCATCGCGCAGCATCAAGGGTGTGCAAAATGCCGTGACCACCGAGGGAGCACTTGCTGAAACGGGAAGGCGAAGCCGCGTCTCGACAAGATACCTCAAGAAAACTCCGGCATGCCCGGAGCTTCCCCGACCACACACGACGCACAAGGGGGCGGAGTCAATCCCAATCCGCTGTGCGATGTCGCGCGCGGCGGGTCGGCTGCGAACAATGTTAGCGACAACATCCGCGCTTTCCCCGATTTCGCTCGCCATCGCGGATATCGTCATGGCTCAACCACTCCGCCTCGGCCGCGTCCCGCCGCTCCCTTTGGGAGTCGGTCACGATGCGAGTCACGATTCCTGGCGAGTTCGACAAACACTTGCCGAAGGTTGCCGTCACAGTTCTCCAGAACGGTCTCCGCATCAACCCTGTCGACACCGAGCGCCAGAAGGACTGCGATCTTGATGTCTCCCTCGGCCTGCTCGAGCGAGCGTGCCGCGTGCGACGGATTACAGCGCGCGATTTGCGCCACCATGGCCTCGGCGCGCCGCTTCAGCTTGGCATTGGTCGGCGGCATGTTCACCATCATGCCGCGATATACCCGGCCAAGGCGCAGCATGATTCCTGAGGAGATCAGGTTGAGCACGACCTTCTGCGCGGTGCCCGCCTTCATCCGCGTGGAGCCGGCGATCAGCTCTCGGCCGGTCTCGACCAGGATCGGAAACTTTGCCGATGCCAGCAGTGCGGTGCCGGGATTGTTGGCGACACCAATCGTTACTGCATCGAAAGACCCTGCCTGCTGCAGCGCCGCGACCGTGAACGGCGTTGTGCCGCTGGCGGCTACCGCAATCACCACGTCGTGCGGCGTGAGCCGTGCGGCGCTGATCTGCGTGACTGCATCATCGACATCGTCCTCCGCGCCCTCGATGCTGGTGACGAACGCGCTGTCACCGCCGGCAACGACGAAGCGGACGCGCTCGCGGGGCCAAGCAAAGGTCGGCGTCAGCTCGGCCCCGTCCTGGACCGCCACGCGGCCTGACGTGCCAGCGCCGACATATACAATGCGACCGCGGTCGCCCAACACCGTCTTGGCCGCTTCGGCTGCCGCAGTGATCGCGGGAAGGGCATGGCCGATCGCGGCGACCGCCGCAAGCTGGCCCTCCCACATCGCTTCCATCGCTGACGTCAGCGACCATGCATCAAGGTCGGCAAATCTGGGATCGACTTCTTCGGTGGCCATATCCGTGATCCAAGCACCATCAAACGCGGAACTTCGAAGCCTGTTCATGGTCAGTTTCTCTCTTGGGCGGGTCCAGCTTGCGCAGGTCGAGCCGCCCTCGGGCCACAAGCAGCGCGCCGGCCGCTGCGTCGGCGTCAGGACGCCTCAGGCGGGCGCGCAGATCAGGCGTTAGCCAGGGCGTAATCGCATCCGCGAGCCCGCCCACCAGCGCGAGCCGGTCAATTCCTTTAGCCAGGAACAGATCAAGCAGATCGCCAATGGCATCGGCCGCGCGTTCGACAATGCGGCGGCCGACCGGATCGCCCTGATTGGCGTGCCGCATCACGGTCGGCGCGAACGCGGCGTAGTCGGTGGCCCGGGCTTCTTCAGACCACGCCACGGCCTGATAAGGATCTTGATCGAATGCGCCCAGCACCTCTGCAAGCAATGGTGTCAGCTCGCCGCGGCGATCCGCGGCCCGCAGCGCCAGTCGAACGACCTGCAGGCCAATGTCGGCGCCGCTGCCTTCGTCCGAGACTGGGAAGCCGTAACCGGCGATGCGGATCTCGCTGCCGCCAATCAGGCCGACACCCACCGAGCCCGTGCCGGCCACCACGATGGCCCCGTCCGCGCCGCTATGGGCGCCGAGACAGGCAGCTAGGCCATCGCTGACGAAGATAACGGACGCAAAGGGATGCGGGATCTCTTTGAGCGCCGCTTCCGCGCCCCGGCGACCAATGCCGGCGAGGCCAATTCCGGCGTGCATCCGCGCGAAATCCTCGCGCGTCAGTTCGGACTGTGCGGCCGCCGCTTCGGTGGCCTCCATGATGGACCGCCAGGCCCTGTCGAAGCCAATACGGGTCGTGGCAGGCCCCGAGCTCGCTTCACCGAGTACCCTGCCGTTTTCGTCCTCGACCCGGGCGCGGCAGCGGGTTCCGCCCCCATCGATGCCGAGATAGGTGGTACCTTTTGTTTCCATTAGAAGTTAACGCAAGGATTTAGCTCCGGGTCCCCCAAGCCCGTTGTGTACATATAAGGACCTGTACAGCACGGGACTCGCCTCACGAGTCCGTGATTGCCATTCTCGGATCAGCACTTATGGGCCAAGCTGGGTCTTCCGTGGTTTTCTCGATTGCAGCGCAGCACATCTTTGATGGTGCCGACATGCGCGGGCCGGGGTCGGTCAGGATATCGCAGGGGCGGATCGAAGGCATTACCGAGGAGGCGCGCGCCTCGATCCACCTTCCTCGGGATGCGATACTTGCACCCGGATTCGTCGATGTTCAGGTGAACGGAGGCGGCGGCGTTCTTCTCAACGACCAGCCAACGGAGGCCGGCGTTCGCCGCATCGTCGAGGCGCACCGCAAGGCCGGCACCACGGGCTGTTTGCCAACCCTCATCACCGATCGAAGCGAGGTCATCGAACGATTGGCTGTAGCAGCTCAGGCGTGCCTCGAAATTCCCGGCGTGCTCGGCTTTCATCTGGAAGGTCCGGCCCTCAACAGGTCTCGCAAGGGCATTCATCCGGAAGCCGAGATACGCGTGCCCGATCGGTGCGATCTCGCCGCCATTAAAAGCTTCGGGGACCGCGGTCGCTCCATGGTGACCTTGGCACCGGAATGCGTGCCCGCGTCCATGATCGATGAATTGATCGGCGCCGGATTGCGTATCGCGGCCGGCCACAGCGACGCCACCGCAGCCGAAATCGGGCAGGCGGTCGATCGCGGCGTCTCGGGGGTGACCCATCTGTTCAATGCCATGTCGCAGTTAACCGCCCGAGAGCCCGGCTTGGTGGGTGCCGCGCTGGGAGATGACCGGTTGTTTGCAGGGATCATCTGCGACGGCATCCACGTTGACCGCGCCTGCTTGCGTGTTGCCTTGCGCTGCAAGGGACGCGATCGATTGACACTGGTTACCGATGCCATGCCATTGGCGGGCACGAGCGACCGGCAATTCCTGCTACAGGGAAGGGAGATCACGTTGCACGACAATCGCCTGACTGACCGGGATGGCACGCTCGCGGGCGCTCACCTCACCATGATCGAGGCGGTGCGCAACGCTGTTGCGCTCATCGGAATCTCCCTTGTCGATGCTCTTATCATGGCTTCCCGGACGCCCGCGGCATTTCTGGGCCTTGGGTCCGAGCTTGGACGGATCGCGCCCGGATACCGCGCGGATCTTGTCGCCTTTAATCCGAACTTTGAGGTCGTCGGCACATGGATAGGCGGTGTCGGTTCGATGGGTGAGGCGAACAACGCTTCCGAGCGGGGTTAGATGCGCAACCAGCCCAAGCGGGGGGAGTGTGAGCGCCAAACCTGACAGGGGCCTGACGAGTTATCTGCGCCAGTAGACTGCGTGGTGCACGTCGCCCGGCAATTACGCCCTAGTCAGTGCCCGAAGAACAACCACAGCAGGATGATCACAGGAATTGGCACGCCCAAAAGCCAAAGCAAAACGCCTTGTCCCATCGCGCTTCTCTCCCTTGATTATTTATGCCAATGGCAACTCCGGAAGACGCGTCCACGTTCCTAGCCGGCCGATCGCGTCGTCATCACCGCCGAAGGTGAAGGGCGGATAACGGTAGTCATCCCTTAATGATGAGGCGCCCCAGAAACGCATTGCAGGCCCGCTCGGCTTCAGCGAACGAATTGAAGGGAGATCCGGATACGTGAGCCGCTGGCATATTCAGAAAGTCGGGGCGATATGATGCAACAAAGCCCGGCTCTCCATGCAATCCAGGTCCACTCCGGCTCTCATTGCTGATGACGAATGAATAGTCGTCGCTGCTTGCGATCCATATCTCCAGTTCAGTATCGACTCGGCGGAAGTGTAGGGCCATTTCACCCTCCACAAACTTTGATCCTCCGTGATCATCCACATGGGGCGCTTAGCCCGCTCTTGTGCGGTTGGCCGCTTCAGCCTCCCGCGCTAGCCGTTCGGCCTTTAGGCGCTCTCGATTATCGTGGATCGCTTTTTGCGCTTTGGCGTAATCCGTCATAGCATCCTTCGGCCTGACCGTTTTGAATGCCTTGTTTGCTTCGCGTTCCGCGGCCGTCGGCGCCCGTCGGTCTCGGTCTTTAGCCATTGTTGACCTCCCATTTGGGCTAACTAGTCAACGCGCGGAGCTAGCTTTCGATCCTATTAGCTCGGCCCACGGTCGGCTCGAGGATCTTCGACACCAAGCGCTTTGAGCCACATGGCGCCAATCGGCGCGGTCGCTATCCTGCACCGAAACCCCGTGAACAAACAGCGATAAAGGTGGTCAATCAGGATCGAGTTTCATTGCTCTTGTTGATTGTTTCGGTCGCTGATTACGTTCCGGACGTAGGGTCCTGGGGCGGCAATGGCAGCTGAAACGCTCCTACAAGGCTGATATGAACCTTTGGCTCTTCATCGTTGGGATAGGCGACTGAAATTGCAGCAGATGCGAACGCCCTCCGAGCGCACCATAATCCTAAAGCGATACGTCGTCGCTATGGGCTTCACATTGGCCGAGCATCCGGCTCGAGAATTGGTGCGCGAAGCATTTGCTACCATAACGCACGAGATGCGCCCACTTGATACCTCTGAGCGACAGCGAAAAGGGACTTAGTGCTAAGCTACATGTCTGCTTGTCGAGCGATAGGCGGCAATCGTCTCTTGGGACACCGTCAGTTTTTGGACCCGAAGCCGACATCAGCGCTTGGTGAGGCGCTGTGACTGCCTCAAACGTGCCAGCGCTATGCGCAGGCGGTTGCAGGATGGTGGCGCTGCCTCCTGCGTAGCGGTCCCACATTTCTTTTCTTCTAGATCCCTCGACCAGCTCGAGCCCAGCACGCATCGGATCGTTCGCAATCTCATTGGGATCAAAACCGCTCAGGTCGCTGGTGAGGCGCGCAGCGCTGGTTAGTCAATGTTGCTGACGGTAATTCCCCGGAATTGCTGGCGCGCCGAACCCGGTCTGGGATGCCTCATTCAACGCATCCGCTTCTTGTCAAGTCAACGTCCGCCCTGCATTCGCATCGAACATATTTGGAGATGATCATGCGTAGCATAGCCTTGATGATTGCATTCGTGATCTCGTTTACCGCACCGGCTTTGGCTCAAAAAGCCGAGATCGAGGCCATCAATGCGAAATGGATTGAATTGTTCAACAAGGGCGACTTCTCTGGAGTTGCGTCACTCTACAGCACGGATGCGACCGCATTCCCGCCAGGTTCTGCGATGGTGCACGGCCGATCAGCCATCGAGGCAATGTGGAAAAGCATGGCGGAACAAGTTGGCGATCCGAAGCTCGCAACCCTTGACGTTAAGCCCCTTGGCCCATCCGCGGCGCGCGAGATTGGGACGTTCGCCCTCAAGACCAAGGGACCGACACCGAAGGATGTGACTGGAAAGTATGTCGTGGTTTGGGAGAAGGTCGACGATGATTGGAAGCTGACCACCGACATCTGGAACGAGGGCAACTAGGCATCTCTGTTCATAGCTGTGCTTCGCGCCAAACGCGGCTTTATGTTGAGTTGGCTATTGCACGGTCGAAGGCGCGCGCGATCGGGGCCTCATGGCATCGCTTGGCAGTGCCCACCTTTCGCCGGAGCCAATGTGTTAAACTGGCTGAGATGTCTCGCGATCGGTGCTTCCATTTGCAGATGTGCCTTCGCAGGTCTCTGCAATGTGCTACTCTTATCCCTATTGGCCATAGGTATACCATGACAGGTATTGCAGAGTGGCTGGCATCGATCGGTTTGGGAGAGTACGCCGATCGTTTCGCAGAGAACGCCATCGACCTCTCGGTCGTCGGCGATCTCACGGAGCAGGATCTCAAGGACCTCGGCGTCCTGCTTGGGCACCGGCGCAAGATGCTGCGCGCGATTGCGGCACTTGAGGATGATGTCGCTGAAACGGACCAAGCGACTGCCAAACCAGCGCCGCGAGACAGCGCCGAGCGGCGCCAAATCACGGTCATGTTTTGCGATCTGGTGGGCTCGTCCGCACTTTCGGCCCGGCTGGATCCGGAGGACTTGCGCTCGATAATCGGCGACTATCACGCCTGCATCGCTGAGGTTATCGCCCGGAGTGAGGGCGTTATCGCGCGCTACATGGGGGATGGCGTGCTTGCCTATTTCGGCTACCCCCTGGCGCACGAGGACGATGCCGAGCAGGCGACACGCGCGGGGCTGTCACTGGTCGATGCCGTGGCCAACCTTCAGGCAGATATCGGCACCAAGCTGCAGGTTCGCATTGGCATCGCTACCGGTATGGTCGTCGTGGGCGATCTGATCGGCGAAGGCGCCGCCAAGGAGCAGGCGGTGATCGGTGAGACACCGAATCTGGCTGCTCGTCTGCAGCAGTCCGCCGAGCCCGGTACGGTGCTGATCTCCGAGAGTACGCGCCAGCTCACCGAAGGATATTTCGAATACTGCGATCTTGGCTCCATCGCGCTGAAAGGATGGGCCGAGCCAATACCTGCCTGGCAGGTGCTCGGGACGACTGGAGTGGAAAGCCGCTTTGAGGCTCAGCACAGGACCCGATTGACGCCCTTGATCGGGCGAGACGAGGAGATCGAGCTGCTGTTGCGGCGCTGGCAGCATGCCTCTTCGGGCGAAGGTTGCGTAGTGGTTCTAACTGGCGAGCCAGGTATCGGTAAGTCGCACATCGCGCTGGCGCTTCAGGAGCGGCTCCAAGCCGAACCACACATTACGGTCCGCCATTTCTGCTCGGCGCACCATACCAACAGTGCGTTGTATCCGTTCATCGACAATCTCGAACGTGCTGCCCGGTTCGAAAGAGGCGAAGCGCCGACGGAGAAGTTTGCCAAGCTTGAAGCTCTGCTGTTGCGGTCTGGCGCCGACGCAGATCGTGTGGTGCCGGCTCTAGCAAACCTTCTGTCGCTGCCGATCAGTGATCGTTACCAGCTGCCCGAGCTCAGTCCGCAGAAACGCAAGGAGATGACGTTGGCGGCATTCTCGGCTCAGCTCGAAGCGTTGGCTGCGCGGCAGCCAGTATTCATCATCTTTGAGGATGCCCATTGGTCGGACCCGACTTCGATGGAGCTGCTCACGATTACACTGGAGAAGGTGCCACGACTCCGAGTGCTGCTGCTCATCACCGCGAGACCAGAGTTCGCGCCGCCCTGGCCTGGTCATGCACATGTGACGACCGTCTCGCTTACACGGCTGAACCGACGCAACGGGGCGGCATTGATCGAGCGCGTCACGGCAGGCAAGACGCTCCCGGAGGAGGTCTTGGACCAAATCCTCGCTCGCACCGACGGCGTGCCCCTGTTCGTCGAGGAACTTACCAAGGCGGTGCTCGAAACCGGCTTACTGCAGGAGCGAGACGACCATTACGTGGTCAGCGGTCCGCTACCCTCGATGGCGATTCCAACGACATTGAACGCATCGCTGATGGCTAGGCTCGACCGATTGGCCCCCGTGAAGGAAGTTGCTCAGATCGGCGCCGTTGTGGGGCGCGAGTTCTCGTACGAACTGCTGAGCGTGGTCGCCAAGCTGCCAAGGCAACGGCTTGAGGAGGCGCTTGCCCAGTTGGTTCAGGCGGAGTTGATATTCTGCCGAGGCGAGATACCCCGGGCGGTCTACACCTTCAAGCATGCGCTCGTGCGGGACGCTGCCGAAGCGGGACTTCTGAAGAGCCGACGCGCAGCGCTGCATGCCGCCGTCGCCAACGCTTTCGAGCAACGATTCCCGGAAATTGTGGAGTCCCAACCCGAGACTCTCGCACTCCACCTTACCGAGGCGGGATTGTTCGAAAAGGCGGGAGAATATTGGCTCCAGGCAGGCAAAAAAGCGGCCATGCGCTCCGCCAACCTCGAAGCGATCGCACACTTGCGCAAAGGCATTGAGGTCTCGGCCCATTTGGCCGACGGTGCACTTAAGGACCGGCTGGAGCTTGATTTCCAGTACGCGCTCGGGCCCTGCCTCATTGCCAGCCAGGGGCCGGCCTCGCCCCAGGCGGTGGCGACCTTTGCGCGAGCGCGCGAGCTGTGCCAGCGGCTCGGAGATCCTCCCGAGCGACTACAAATCATGTTTTGGTTGACCACCGCGAGCGTCATTCGTGGCGAGTTGCCGGTCGCCGAGGAAATGATCTCGGTGTTGCTCGATCTTGCGGAGGGGCGGGGCGATCGACCAACGTTGCTCAACGCGATGCGTGGGCAAGGGATGATACGCCTTTTCATGGGAAATCTCGTAGGTGCCCAAGAGGTGATCGAACGGGCCTTCGAAGCGTTCGAAGCGAGCAGCGAGCATGACAGATTGGCGGCGCGTGCTGCCGGCCAGGATGCGGGTGTGGCCGACCTGGCTTTGATGTCATGGGCGTTCTGGCTGCAGGGCCGTGCTGATACGGCACTCGCACGTGTAAATGCCGCCCTTCAGCGTGCCGACGTCATCAGTCATCCGCATTCGCAGGCCTATGGATTCTATTATGCATCCATTCTCCACGCTCTTCGGGGTGACTTCCGAAAGGCACACCGCTATGCCGATCGTTGTCTCGCCTTGTCGGAAGAACTCGGATTCCGGCAGTGGCGAGGATTGGCTCGCGCCACCCGGGGGATAAGCGCCACCTTCCTTGATCCTTCGTCCGCTGCGCTCGAGGAAATCCGCACGGCGATGAACGAATATCGCGGCGCGGGCTATCAGCTTGGCATCACAGCACTCTATGTGCTCCTGAGTGCGGCTTTGTTGTCGAGCCATCAAAGCGAAGCTGCGCTCGAACTGATTGAGCAGGGTCTCGCTACAACCGCCCGCAATAGCGAACGGATATTTGAGGCCGAGCTGTATCGATTGAAAGCGCGCGTATTGCTCGTCCGCGATGCACCGGAGGCCAGCACCGATGCACGATCACTGCTCGATCACGCATTGACAACTGCAAAAAGCCAACGCGCCAAGGCCCTTGAACTTCGAGTAGCAGTAGACCTCGCCAACTTGTGGATCGATCAGGACAGAACCAGCGAAGCGCTCGACCAGCTCGTGCCCATCTATGGCTGGTTCGTCGAGGGTCTTGAAACGCAGGATTTGAAGCAGGCAAAGGCATTACTCGACCGACTGCGGTAATTCCGCCTGGACTGCGGATATTGGAGCTTGGCTCAGCAGGTCGGTCTCAAGGCTGTTTTACCTTGCCGTTACGCAGCCCGCCTTCGACATTCGTGATATGCCTCCTTTACCTCTCGCCATCCCGCCTCATCGTTTTCCGCAGGATTCTCATTTATGAAATGTGGCCCGTCATGCGGCGGACGTTTTCCGTGTTCGTAGTATGCCTTGATTGCTTGTTCAGCAGCGATCCTTCCCAACTTTCTCCCGCTGTCCAGGTTGCTGTGGTTCCATTTGAAACTGATGTGCCCCGGCACATGAATCTCGACTATTGTGCCCTTCCACGGATGCTCCCCGGATTTTGGCTTGTCGTACCGCACGTGATATTTGAAGAGCTTGACATCATCTTCGCCAACGGTCGCTGCGAACAATTGGCAGAGATTTGCCAAGGCATCGTGAAGGTTTTCCGGTCTGCCACCAGTGGCGATGTCCTGCGGCAGGGCCTGATAACAGGTGGTGTCGCGGCCGGTCCGCGTAACGCGAACGTCTACTTCTGAGGCGTGCTGCGAATCCTGGAAGTGGCACCTTTGAGATATGGCGGCCGGCTCTGAAGATGTCCGTTCATTGGGGTAGACCGGAAGTACCCGACTGATTGCTAAAACGGCGCCTTTGACCCGAAGCGGACCATCACCCCTCTGGCACGGCGGGGAGGCGCACGTACCCATACAGAAGCGCTCGACCCAGCAAGGTAAATCGGATTGTCGCCTTGTTGCGTAGCGAGCAAGCGACGGATGGTGAACCCGGAGTTGAGTGCAAGTCCCCGCTGTTGCAGCGGTTCGCTCATCTAGCGCGCCGGTCAAGCCCAAGGCAGCGGCGAGCGCCAAATGAGCGAGAGGATGATTGCGGTTCGCGTCAGTGCTTCTTCGTAGCCAACTGACGGCCTCGGCGTCCGAACCGAGCTGTAGCTTGGCCACGCCCGCAGAACGCATCCACCGGTAGGCGTCAACGTCGCGAGGGGAGAGATGGAAGGCCTCGAGTATATGGTCTTCGGTCTCGACAGCGCGCCCCATATTGAATTTAGCTAAACCAAGGGCAGCAGCATGAACGTCGGCCGAATTCCACGCTGTAATTTCGCTGGTTTGACGTCGTGACCTGACCGCAGGTTCACCCGAATGAAGACGGCGGAGGAACTTTCGGTTTCGCAGCGAGTCATAGTCATGACGCGGTGCTGGCGGCCAAGGAGGGAAGCCAAGGGAGAGATCATGTCAAAGTCCGACCTTGGAAAGTCCGACCTTGGAATGGCTGCTGCCGGCGTTGCACTGGTCGTTCTGGGAGCGCTGCCGAGCGCGGCCGAGGCGGGCTTCCGCCTGCGCGTTGGCGGCCCCGTGAGCGTCGCGCGCTTCGCGATGGCCGGCATGCTGTCGGTCGCAGGTCTCCGCCACGCGCGGATGGCGGCGCACCACAGCCACGTCCGAATGGCTGCTTTAGGACCGCAAGATCTTCGCCCCGCCGCCGAGTCGATCCGCCCGACTGAGCGCGCTCAGCTCACTGCCGTCGCGGCGCTGGCCGGCTGGCACGGCGGCCGAGCTGCGCAAGGCTGGTGGCAGCACTCCGACGGTTCATACGGCTGGGTCGGTCCGCTCTTCTGGCCGTTCGCCTATAGCGATCTCTATGACTACGCGCTTCTCAATGATGGCAGCGGCTTCTGGGCCTATGGCTACGGCGATCTCTACGCCGCGATCTTCTCGCCCTATGCTGCAAGCGATCTCTCAGCGTTTGCGGCCGAGCGCCCCGCCGGGAGGCGGCATCGCAAAGCGCCCTCCGTGCAGGAGCTCTGTGGCGGCGATACGGCCGAGACGACCGGCCTTCCCCTCGAGCGGATTGGCCGGGTGGTCGCGGCGAACGAGGCGCAGCGCGCAGCCTTCGACGAGCTCGCGAGCGCCTGGATTTCGGCCGGCGACACCATCCGCGCCTCCTGTCCAGCACAGGCCGCGACCACCGCGCCGGAGCGGTTCGCTGCTATGCAGAGCCGCGTCAACGCGATGCTGAGCGCAGTTGCGGCCATTCAGCCGCCATTTCAAAAATTCTACGATCTCCTAAGTGATGAGCAGAAGGCGCGGCTCAACACGCCCGAACGCGACCGCCGCGCTAACTCTGCGGCCGCGAAGCTGAAGGAGATGCAGGACGCCGCCTGCCAGGCGAGCCGCGAACCGCAGGACGAGCAACAGGCCGAAAAGCAATACCGCCAGCTCGTCGCCCAGCAATGGCCCCTCGACGACATCGCTGCCAGCCTGAAACTGACCGATACCCAACGCGCCGCGCTCGAAGTGGTGCAGGACACCACGATGGGCACCATGGAAGCCTTAAACGCATGCCCGCCAAAGGACGCGCTCACTCCGCCGGCCCGCCTTAATGCCATAAAGGCGCGGTTGGAAGCGATGCGAGAGGCGATCATGAGCGTGAACGACGCGGTCGACGATTTCCGTTGGAACCTGAGTGACGAGCAGAAGACGCAGTTCGAGGGGCTCGGTCCGAAGAAGCGGGGCGTGTGATTATTCCATCCACAAGCGGCGCTGATCGGCTAAGGCAACACTTCGCGTCGCCTGTCGCATTTGCTAGTCATCCGTTAAGAAGGGCTGGACATGCGAGCATGCGCGATAGGGGCGGGCTCTAAGCAGTTCCAACGCGCGACCGAGGCGTCGTCCAACATGATCTTCGAGGCGCGCACGTGATCAACTGAGCCCCTTTGGATGTCGCTTATTGGCCCTTAGCGGACTAGATTGGCGTCATGGCTGACTTCCGCTTTGCCGGAGATAGCCGACTTCACCGCCAAAGGGAGAGACTGCTTCTGTCGGTGCCTCTCCGTCGGCCGAAGGCGAGGATCGGGGGTGGCACTGTCGCGTCCACTCATCAGCAGGTGAGCTTGCCTGACGCCGATGCGAACTTTCGTGTGAACGAAAACAGCACGTATCTGGTGCGGTTTCTGGCTGCGGGCAACCAGGACCCAGTAAGATACTGATCTTCTTGGTGGGCCCGGCAGGACTCGAACCTGCAACCAGACCGTTATGAGCGGCGGGAGATCGACCGGCCTTGTTGATTTTCCCGCGGTTATGTTTGCGTTCGATCGCGTTTGTTGCGTTCCAGTCGGGTCGTTTCCGGTGCGAAACTGGTGCAGTCCGAGGGGCAGTTCTTGGCGAGTACGCAACACGCTTCCGTATCGGATGAGGGTGCGAAAGACCACCGACTTGCCTGCGTAGCAGTCGACCAAGTCACTGGTCACCGTCTTTCTTACCGCGACCTAGATCGAGACTAGAGGCGATCGACGGGAACGGCGAATACATATCCGACGCCGCGCTCGGTTTGAATCATGCGCGGTGCGCTAGGATCGCGCTCAAGCTTGCGCCGAAGGCGGAGAATTTGCACGTCAATGCTACGATCAAAAACATCCTCGTGAACGCGAGTAGCATGCAGCAGTTGCTCACGACTGAGTGGCCGCTGCGGCGCCTCCAGGAAGGCGAGCAACATTGCGTACTCACCCTTGGTCAAGGCTACTGGCAGGCCGGTGGGATCCGTAAGTTGCCGAATCCTGAGGTCGAGTTGCCAACCAGCAAAGCGAAAACGGCCACGTTCTGGATTTCGCGGCGGTGCCGTTCGTCCGGCATCGAACCGCCGGAGGACCGCACGTACGCGCGCGAGTAGCTCGCGCAGATTGAATGGCTTAGTCAGGTAGTCGTCGGCGCCGAGTTCGAGCCCAACCACCCGGTCGATGTCGTCGCGGCGGTGGCCGGTGATAATGATTACAGGTACATCGGAGTTCAACCGCACTTCGCGCAGCAGATCCAGCCCATCCTCCAGACCCAGCCGAAGATCGAGGATCACCAGATTGACCTCGTTGCCATCAAGTTGATGGACCATTTCCTCACGACTGGTTGCCGTCAGGGTATGGATGCCGTTCTCCTCAAAATAGTTTAGGATCATGCGCTGCAAGGCAAGATCGTCCTCCACAAGGAGAACGCACACTTGGCGATCAACGCTTCCGCAGGGCCCGTGTTCAATCAACGATGAAGCGTTCATTGCATCCAGTCCCTTCAACGATGCCAGCTGCGACAATGACCACTGCAAAAACAAGCAAGACGGCGCATATCCTGCTGGCCCTTTTTTGTCTGACCACTGACTCGATAGCGGCCGCTCAATCACCAGCCCTCCACGCTCACACCGATCGTGAGCCGATCACGCCAATTCCGGTCGCGCCGGTTCAGGACCCACAACGGGTTCTTCTTGGCGAGCGATTGTTTCGCGACCGGCGGCTATCCCATGGCGATACACATAGCTGCACGTCATGCCACGATATAGCGACCAACGGCGCTTCCGCCAGTACCCGCGACGCGCCCGAGGGGCAACCGATGGCGCTCAATACGCCGACGGTATTCAATGCAAGCTTGAATTTTCGCTTGAACTGGGAGGGGAATTTCCGTTCGCTCGAGGAAGGAGTCGAGAGCAGCCTCGGCAATTTTGCGATCATGGCATCGAGTGTTGACGAAGTCGTGAGCAAGCTTCGCGCCGATCCGGAGATGGTGCGAGAATTTCGTGCCGCTTATGGGATAGAGCCCGACCGCACCAGCGTCCTTGATGCAATCGCGACGTACGAACGGTCGCTGGTCACGCCAGGTAGCCGGTTTGACAGGTGGGTTGCAGGAGAAGCCGACGCTATTACTCCCGAGGAGCTGGCCGGCTATCAGGACTTCAAGTCACTTGGCTGCATTACCTGTCACCAAGGTGTTAACGTTGGAGGCAATCTATTTCAGCGACACGGCATTTTTCATCCGTTGGGTTCACCAGAACCCGTCTTGCTTCGCGTGCCCAGCTTGCGAAATGTTGCGACCACAGCACCGTATTTTCATGACGGCAGTGCTGCCACCTTGTCGGAAGCGGTAAGGATCATGGGCTTCGCTCAGCTCGACCGTGTGCTCACGGATCAACAGATCGCGGGCATCGTTGCCTTCCTCAACACGCTGACTGGCAGCTATCGAGGCCAGGCTTTGAGGCCGGCCGCCGTCACTCCACGCAACGGCGGCACCCCCCGATGAAATTCCTCCCCGTTGGCCTCGGGTTCACGCTGCTGCTCGCGCTTCTGACTTGGTTACTGTTGCGAGGAATCGATACGAACGCACCCAAATACGCCATGGCACTTCGCGCGTTCGACGACTACGCGCTGGCCGAAACCTCACTTCATCGCGACGTTCTCCAGGCGCGCGCGGGCCTGCTTCGCGACTACGACAGTTTTTTCGGCGCCGTGCAGGCGATGCGGGGCGCGGTGGCCCAGCTTCGGTCCTACGCTCAAGCCGAGGGACTTGATACGCGGCCGATTGACAGGCTCGAAGCGTCGGTCGCCCAGCAGGAAGACCTGATGGAGCTGTTCAAGACCAACAATGCTCTCCTGCAAAACTCGCTGTCCTTTGTCGCTCTCGTGAGCACCGATCCGGCTTCCCGTAGCCACGACGCTCAACTCGCGCCGACGATGAGTGCGCTGGCGGCCGCGGTCCTCTACCTCGCGCGCGACAGATCGTCGGTTGCCGTCAAGGCGCTCCAGGATCGCATCGACCTGTTCGCTGCGCTGGCCCCCACGGCCGGGCCAGACGCGGACACAGCTCGCGCAATGCTAGCGCACACTCGCTTGCTGCATGATTTGCTGCCCGCCGTCGATGAAACCCTCCGAACCTTCACTGCCATACCCGACGCACAACCCCTCGAAGAGACCCGCGTGCTGTTTGCCCGCGATCGCTCCGTGGTTGAAGCCGGCGAACAGCGTTTCCGGCTGGTTCTGTACCTGGTATCACTGCTGCTGCTCATCATGCTCGCGCTTCTCGGCCTGCGGCTGCGTGCCCGTGCTATCGCGTTGCGAACGCGAGCAGCCCTTGAGCATGTCATAGCCGAGAATTCGACGAGCCTCATCAATTGCTCGCCGGCCGAAGCTACCGAGCGGCTGAAGCAAGTGTTGGGCGAGTTCGGTCGTTTGATTAACGCTGATCGCGCCTACGTAGTGCTCGGCGAAAATCCGGTTCGCGTGCATACCTGGTCGAGGTCCGGAGAGGCGTTTCCACCGGGCTGGCCCCAACGGGCACTGGGATTGTCCGAACAGCTCGGCGTGGCTGAGCCGGACAACGTCGCCGTTACGGATATCGCCGCGCTACCACCTGGTCCAGTCAAGGAAGCGTTGACGAAGGCCGGCGCACGCGCATGGGTCAGCGTGCCTCTCGTCCGACCCGGTCGGCTGATCCGAAGCATCATGGGCTTTGACTACTCTAAACCGATACGAAACTGGAACTATCCGGCGCCGATTGTGCGGCTCGCAGGTGACGCGGTGGCCAATGCGGTCGAACGTGAATTTCTCGAGCGCGACAAGGCGAAACTCACGGTGCGGCTGGAACGGGCGCGTCGAATGCAAATGGTCGGGTCGCTCGCAAGCGGAATTGCACACAACTTCAACAATATCATTGGCGCGATTGTTGGCTACTCGGAGATGATTGAACCGCATCTCACGCGCGGCAGCAAGCCGACCCGGCATATCGAGGAGATACGGCGGGCGGCGGAGCGCGGCCGCGACCTCGTCGACAACATCCTCACATTCGGACGACGGACCGATACACTCACCCGTCCAGTGCAGCTGCGCACGCTCCTGGACGAGGCAGCGTCACTTCTGCGCGCCTCGTTTCCCTCCGGCGTCGAGCTCGTCTTCGACGAGGTTTCGCCCGACCTCGCGGTATCGGGCCAGCCAGCGCAGCTGCAGCAGGTCATTATCAATCTATGCACCAATGCTGCGCAGGCGATGGCGGACGGCGGTTGCATTCGCGTGACCGCGGTGCACCGCGAAGTGACCACGTTCCTTCGAATGAGCGACGGTGAACTCTCGCGGGGCCGCTATGCATGCATTGCCGTCAGCGACAGCGGACGTGGATTCGACAAGCGTGTGGCGCGCCGAATATTCGAGCCGTTTTTCACGACCCGATTGGGAGGCACCGGCCTCGGTCTCGCAACCGTTCGCGAGATCGTGCGTGATCATGAAGGAGCCATCGATGTGCAAAGCGAGCCCGGACGCGGAAGCCGCTTTGAGATATGTCTGCCGGCGCTGGCGGCAGACAGCGCTGCAATGGCCGGGCAGCCATCACTCCCGCTCGGGCGCGGCGAGACGGTGATGATCGTCGAGAGCGAGTCAGACCACCTCCTGCAGGACGAAGAAAGGCTCGCTGCACTCGGATACGAACCGGTGGGGTTCGAGCAGGGAGACGATGCACTCGGAGCATGCCGTTCCGAGCCCGATCGATTCGATGTGTTTCTGGTCACGCAGGGGGCGCAGACCCACGCCAGCCTGGACCTCGCACGGGCTTTACACCGCATCGCACCGCTCAGGCCGGTGCTGCTCGCCGCCGCTTCCACGATCGATGTCAGCGTCAATGCATTGACCGAGGCTGGAATTTCCGAGGTGCTGCGCTGGCCATTGACAAGCAGCGAACTCGCAGCAGCGCTGGCGCGTAGCCTTCGCAGGTCCGGCACGTTACAATTGTAACACGATAACCATCGCCTGAAATCCTTTCGTAGCGGGGAGCGGCCACTCTGGCGGCTCAACTTTGTACGCGCGTGCGCAGATTGCCGCGGACGCGAACAGAGCAAGCAAGCGCGCGCAAATGCGCTGACTATCGATTTTACGAAAGGATCATCATCATGGCTACTACAGCTTTCCTTCGCGCCCGCCAGCTGACAGTGTTCGGCGACAACCTCAACAACACGATCATCGCCAGCCGCGATGCGGCCGGCAACGTCCTCGTTAACGGTGGGGCCGTACGCGTCCTGGGCGGCACCTCGACGGTTGCCAACACGTCACAGATTCAGATGTTCGGCCAGGGCGGCGACGACACGATCGCGCTCGACGAGGCAAATGGCCCGCTGCCGGCCGCCCTGATGTTCGGTGGCGCGGGCAACGACGTGTTGACGGGCGGTTCCGGCAACGATCAGCTCTTCGGCGGCTCGGGCAATGATACGCTCCTCGGCAAAGGCGGTAACGACCTGTTGTTCGGCGGCTCGGGCGACGACACGCTGACCGGCGGCGCCGGCGACGACCAGATGTTCGGCGAGGCCGGCAACGATCGCATGATCTGGAATCCGGGCGACGGTACCGACCTGATGGAAGGCGGCGATGGCAATGACACTGCCGAGGTCAATGGCGGCAACGGCTCGGAGACTTTTACCATCACCGCCAACGGATCCCGCGTGCGTTTCGATCGCACCACCCCGGGTCCGTTCTCCCTCGACATCGGCACCACGGAGAACCTTGTTGTCAACGCCAACGGCGGCGACGACGTCATCACGGCCGGAAACGGCCTTTCCCCCCTTATCCGGCTAACCATCGATGGTGGAACGGGCAATGACACGATCACCGGCGGCGACGGCAACGACAGGCTGCTCGGCGGCGACGGAAATGATCTGATCACGGGCGGGCGCGGCAACGACACGGCGCTGCTCGGCAACGGCGATGACACGTTCATCTGGAATCCGGGTGACGGCAGCGACACTGTCGAGGGCGATGACGGTACCGATGCGCTTGTGTTCAACGGTGCCAACATTGCCGAGCAATTCACTGTATCCGCCAATGGTCCGCGCGCCAGGGTGACGCGCGACATCGGCGGTGTCGTCATGGATGTCAATGGGACCGAGAGGATCGACATCAACACTTTGGGTGGTGCCGACACCATCACCGTCAACGATCTCAGCGGAACCAATGTCGACCAAGTCAACATTAACCTCGGCGTGAACGGAAACCCCGACAACGTGGCCCAGACGGTCGTCATCAACGCGACCAATGGCGATGACGTGATCTCGATCAACAACGAGAACGGCGCGGTGACGATATCGGGCCTCGCCAACGAGGTGAGGATCGCCAATTTCGACGCCAACGATACGATCGTCGTCAACGGCCTCGGCGGTGACGACACCATCGTGGGTGCGGGGCTAAGCGGCATGAAGCTCGTGGCCAATGGCGGCGATGGCGACGACGTTTTGATCGGCAGCCTCGGCAATGACACGCTCGCTGGTGGCTCGGGAGACGACGTGTTGAATGGTTTCGGGGGACAGGACGTCCTGGACGGCGGTCCGGGCGCGAACACTGTTCTTAGGTCCCCCACTTCGAATGCTGCCTTGCTCAGCCAGTTCATGGCTTCGAACTTTGCGTCGGCGGGTGGCGGCGAAGGCGCAATACCGGTTGCTGATCAATCGCCCACCCAACAGCCGTTGCTGGCGCACCCCCACGCCTGACCGACCGTCGCCCTGGAGAAAACCAATGAGCACCGAAGCCAGCGCCGCAAAGCCGGCCGATCCTGGTCTCGAAGCGCTAGTGACGCTGCTGCATCTCCAGGGCGTCGCGGCCGATGCCGGACAAATCGCGCATCGGCTGGGAACGGACAAGATAGGCGCACCGGAGATGCTCCGGTGCGCCAGGGATCTCGGACTCAAGGCGCGAGTCTGCCGGACCGACTGGTTGCGGCTTGCGAGCACACCGCTGCCCGCCATTGCTCCCCTGCGCGATGGCGGGTTCCTGCTGCTCGCCAAGGCTGACGAGGAAAAAGTCCTGGTCCATTCGCCGCTGCAGCGCCGGCCCATCTTGATGACGCGGGACGAGCTTCTGGCGATCTGGGACGGCGGTCTGATCCTGATGACCCGCCGTGCCGGATTGGCGGACGTCACCCGGACGTTCAACATCACCTGGTTCCTGGCGGCAATCCACAAATATCGTCGTCTTCTGAGCGAGGTCCTGCTCGCCTCGTTCTTCCTGCAACTGCTGGGGCTGGTCTCACCGCTGTTCTTCCAGGTCGTCATTGACAAGGTGCTGGTGCATCGCTCCCTGAGCACCCTCGACGTCCTCGTTCTTGGATTGGTCACCGTCTCGGTGTTCGAGACCGTCCTGGCAATCCTCCGGACGTATCTGTTCGCGCACACGACCAATCGCATCGACGTCGAACTCGGGGCGCGTCTCTTTCGCCACCTGCTGGCTTTGCCAATGGCCTATTTCCAGGCGCGGCGTGTCGGCGATTCGGTCGCGCGGGTGCGCGAGCTGGAGAACATCCGAAATTTCCTCACCAGCTCGGCGCTTACACTGGTCATCGATCTCCTGTTCACTTTCGTCTTTGTGGCGGTGATGTTTCTCTACTCACCGCTCCTCAGCTGGATCGTGCTGGCTTCCTTCCCGTTCTATATCGCGATCTCGGCGGGGGCGACGCCGCTGTTTCGGCGGCGCCTCGACGAGAAGTTCCGGCGCGGTGCCGAGAACCAAGCCTTCCTGGTCGAGAGCGTGACCGGAATCGAGACGCTCAAGGCCATGGCGGTTGAGCCGCAGATGCAGCGCCGCTGGGAGGAGCAGCTCGCCGGCTACGTTACCGCAAGCTTCCGGGTCCTGAGCCTTGGCAACAGCGCGAGCCAGACGGTCCAGCTGGTGAACAAGATCGCTACGGCCGGCATCCTGTATTGCGGCGCGAGGCTCGTGATTGACGGCAGCCTCACCGTCGGCGAACTCGTCGCCTTCAATCTCCTGGCGGGAAGGGTGAGCGCGCCGGTCCTGCGGCTCGCCCAGCTTTGGCAGGACTTCCACCAGGCGCGGCTCTCGATAGCGCGGCTAGGCGATATCCTCAATGCGACCGCGGAGCCGACCTATGCGGCCGGACGTGTACGGCTGCCGGCGATCCGCGGCGATATCGAGTTCGACCACGTCTCGTTCCGCTACCGCGTCGACGGCCAGGAGGTCCTGCACGATATCTGCTTCGACGTCCCGGCCGGCCAGACGGTTGGCATCGTCGGCCCCTCCGGGTCCGGTAAGAGCACGATCACAAAGCTGGTCCAGCGCCTCTACGTCCCGGAGCGCGGACGGGTGCTGGTGGATGGAATGGATATCGCAATGGCCGATCCCGCCTGGTTGCGCCGTCAGATCGGCGTGGTCCTGCAGGAGAACGTGCTGTTCAACCGCTCGGTGCGCGACAATATCGCGCTCGCAGACCCGGCGATGCCGATGGAGCGCATCGTCGCCGCCGCTCGGCTCGCTGGTGCTCACGAGTTCATCCTCGAGCTTGTCGAGGGGTATGACACCGTGGTCGGCGAGCGTGGATCCACGCTGTCGGGCGGCCAGCGCCAGCGTGTCGCGATCGCGCGCGCGCTCGTCAACGATCCACGCATCCTGATCTTTGACGAGGCCACCAGCGCCCTCGACTATGAGAGCGAGCGTATCATTCAGCAGAATATGAGGGCGATCGCTAGCGGGCGCACGGTGCTGGTGATCGCGCACCGGCTTTCAACCGTTCGCACGGCAGACCGCATTGTGACGCTTGATCGCGGCCGCCTTGTCGAGGATGGCAGCCACGACGTGCTCATCAAGAGCGGCGGCCGCTATGCATCGTTGCACCGGCTGCAAGGGGGACTCCATGAAGCCGGCTGAACAGGCGATCGCTGCCCGGGTCGCGCGACGCGTCGTCCCGCATTCCAATGCGCGGCGCCGCCTCGAAGAACTGGCATTTCTGCCGGCCGCGCTCGAAATCGTGGAAACGCCGCCCTCACCAATCGGCCGTGCGATTAGCGCCGCCATTATTGTGTTGTTCTGTGCGGCGCTAGGTTGGGCCTGGTGGGGCACGGTCGACATCGTTGCGTCGGCGACGGGTAAGATCCTGCCGGGAGGCAGGGTCAAAGTCATCCAGCCGTTCGAGACCGGGGTTGTGCGTGTGATCCGGGTGCAAGACGGGATGACGGTTAAGGCCGGTGACGTTCTGATCGAACTCGATCCGACGGCCAACGGGGCCGAGCGCGATCGCCTGCGCAGCGACCTCTTGGCCGAGCGGCTCAATATCGCGCGGCTGCGGGCGGCGCTCGGCGCTGGCGATGATCCGCTCGCCGAATTCAAGGCCCCCGCCGGCGCAGATCAGGAACTGATCGGAATTCAGCGTCAGCTCCTGCTGAACCAGGTGACCGAGCATCGCGCCAAGATTGCTGCGCTCGTCCGTCAACAAGCGCAGAAGGAAGCCGAGCAGGCCACGATTGCAGCGACGATCCACAAGCTCGAAACGATCCTTCCGGTCATCCAGTCACGCGTCGACATTCGCAAGACGCTTGTGGACAAGGAATTGGGTTCGAAGCTCAGCTATTTCGAGGTGTTCCAGCTACTGGTCGAGCAGCAGGAAGAGTTCGGCGTTCAGAATAGCCACCTGCGAGAGACGGAGGCCGCGATTGCCGCGATCCGCGAAACGCGTGGCCAAGCGGTAGCGGAATATCGGCGCGCGATCTCCGACGAACTTGCCAAGGCGGAGCAAAAGGCGAACGGCCTCACCCAGGACCTGATCAAGGCCGAACAGCGGATGAAACTTCAACTTCTCACCGCTCCCGTTGATGGCGTGGTACAGCAGCTGGCGATCCACACGGTCGGCGGCGTGGTCACGCCGGCGCAGCCTCTGCTCGTGATCGTGCCGAGTGACAGCCGGCTGGAGATCGAGGCGATGGTGCCGAACAGCGACATCGGCTTTGTGCACGCTGGACAAGACGCCGAGATCAAGGTCGACACCTTCAATTTCACGCGCTACGGCCTCCTGCACGGCGAAGTCCTCTCGGTTTCACAGGACGCCCTGATCAGCCAGCGCCAACAACAGCCCACTGGTAACCGAGCGCCCGGCTCTCCGAATGAGACCAGTGAGCCGAAGGGACAGGAACTGAACTATGCCGCGCGCATTTCGCTTGATCGCGACTGGATGCAGATCGACGACAGAATCGTCAGACTGTCACCCGGCATGGCCGTGACGGTCGAGATCAAAACCGGATCGCGGAACATCCTGAGCTACCTGCTTTCGCCCTTGCGTCGCTACCGCCAGGACGCGCTCCGTGAGCGTTAGGCCCGGAAAGTACTTCGCTCGAGCTCCGACCACTTGGATTGAATCACTTGAAGCCAGAGACCGATGAAGATCTCTTCGAAAGTTTTGCCTGGCACGGTCTCGCTTGTTTCTATAGTTCTCGTTGTCAAGGCATTGGCGGAACCGCTGTGGGCCTTGGACAAGAATAGGATCATCGCTACCCTTCACGCTGAAGGCGCCCAGATTTACGAGTGCAAACCAGACACCTCGATGCCGGCATCGCAGGTTCAGGCCCTGACATGGCAGTTTCGCGAACCGATCGCTACGCTCATGGTTGACGGACAATCGATTGGTCGGCACTACTCCGGGCCAAGTTGGGACCACATCGACGGCAGCGGAGTGAAGGGCAGGGTGGTCGCGAGCATGCCAGCTGCTACAACGAGCGACATTCCGTGGCTGGAAATCGAAGTCGTGGACCGCCGCAACAAGGGCATCCTGTTCGATGCGGCAACTGTTTTGCGAATCAATACCAAAGGCGGAATGGCGCGGGGACCGTGCGAAGGCGCCGGCGCATACCTCAGCATCCCGTATGCTGCGGACTACTTGTTTCTGCGCAGGAGCGATTAGGGTCGCATGTGCGCTTGGGACACCAAGGTGACAGCGTCGAAGGTCGGCTTCGCTCAAAGCATCGACCGCGCCGGCTACTTTGCATGGGGTTGTTTTTCGATATTTCGCTTGGCAGCGGGAACGACGTCGGCCTTGCGGTTGGGAATGGTGGCCTGCCGAGCCGTAGCTTGTGAGCTGATGGCCCGCCTTCGCCCTTTGGGCTCCTCCTGGCTGCGCCACGCGTAGCCCAAAGGGCGAAGCGTGGCGGGTCCGGCAGGACTCGAACCTGCAACCAGACCGTTGTGGGCGGCGGATATCGATCGGCTTCGCTGATTTTGCTGCGGTTTTGTTTGGTTTCGATTGCGTTCATTGTGGTTTGACGGGTCGTTTCTGACGCAAAACTGGGGTGACTTCCATAATCCAAACATCCGCCGTGCGGCTTTGCCAGCGTGGCGCTGTGGTGAGGTCGGCCGCCAAATGGTGTTTTTTGCATCCACACTCGCCGGGCTGTGGTAGGTTGAATTTTTCCGTCATGCAGGTGCTGCATGCAATGCCCGAGTTGTCGGGCGCAAGTGCCCGATGAGAAGCGGTTCTGCACGGAATGCGGGGGAGCGCTGCCCTCTGCTTGTCCGCGATGCGGGTGCGTCAACCCGCCAGGCTCAAAGTTCTGCGGCGATTGCGGTGCCACGCTGAGTGCCGGGTCGGCTATGGCACGGCCGGAACTGCAACCAGACGCCTCGCTGCGATCAAGTGTCTCCGCCGAGCGGCGGCAGTTGACCGTGATGTTTTGCGATCTGGTTGGCTCGACGGTGCTCGCCTCACGCCTTGATCCCGAGGACTTGCGTGACGTGATCGGCGCATATCATCACTGCGTTGCTGAGACTATTCGCAGTTTCGATGGCTTTGTAGCCAAGTATATGGGTGACGGGGTGCTCGTGTACTTCGGCTATCCTGCGGCGCACGAGGACGACGCTGAGCGGGCGATCCGCGCCGGTCTTGTACTTGTGGACGCGGTCGGCTCTCTTCCTGCCATGGAGGAGCCGCTGCGGGTTCGTGTCGGTGTCGCGACTGGGCTGGTCGTTGTCGGTGATCTTATTGGAGCCGGCGCTGCCCAAGAGCAGGCGGTGGTCGGCGAAACGCCGAACCTTGCCGCTCGGCTGCAAGCTCTTGCCACGCCGAGCGCGGTCTTGGTCGACCAACGGACGCATCGCTCGGCCGGCGGTCTCTTCGAATACGACGACCTCGGGGCAGTCGAGGTAAAGGGGTTTACCGAACCGGTGCCGGCTTGGCGCGTCCTTCGCGAGAGCGCGGTCGAAAGTCGCTTCGAAGCATTGCATCCCTCCGGGGGGAAGGTGCCCCTGGTGGGGCGCGAAAGCGAACTCGAGCTATTACTCCGATGCTGGCAGCGAGCCAAGAACGGCGAGGGTCAAGTCGTATTGCTATCGGGCGAGCCAGGCATCGGAAAGTCGCGCGTGGCCGCTGCGTTCGCACAGCGGCTTGCAGACGAGCCGCACGCAAGATTGCGCTATTTCTGCTCGCCACACCATCAAGATAGCGCAATGCATCCGACCATCGCGCAGTTGGAGCGCGCTGCTGGGTTTCGCGCGTGATGACCTGCCCGAAATCAAGATCACGAAGCTGGAGACCCTGCTCACTCCGACGCAAGCCTCGGATGAGGATATCGCGCTCCTTGCCGAACTGCTGTCGATCCCGACCAACACCACGGGCCGTTACGCGGCCCCGAACCTCACGCCTCAGCGCAAGAAGGATCTGACTTTCGAGGCTCTGCTGCGGCAACTCGTCGTGCTCGCACAGCAGCGGCCGGTGTTCATGGTCTACGAGGACGCCCACTGGATCGATCCGACATCGCGGGACCAGCTCGATCATATCGTGGAACGGGTGCAGGGGTCGTCTGTGCTGCTGCTAGTCACCTTCCGCCCCGAGTACTCGCCGCCCTGGACCGATCAGGCTCACGTGACCACTCTGACCCTCAAACGGCTCGACCTGCGCGAAAGTGCAGCGCTGGTGCAGCGCATCGCAGCCAGCAATGGGACCTTGCCAGGCGAGGCGGTAGATGAAATCGTCGCGCGGACGGACGGCGTGCCGCTCTTCGTGGAGGAACTTACCAAGGCCGTCGTCGAGGCCAAAAGCGGCGCGAAGGCTCTCCTGTCCGGGACTCCTGCCTCCGCGCGCGCTGTGCCCGCGACGCTGCACGCTTCACTGATGGCTCGGCTTGACCGGCTGGGCCCAGCGGCAAAGGAAATGGCGCAGGTCGGCGCGGCTATCGGACGAGAGTTCTCTTACGAACTCATCGCGGCAGTCGCCACCCCGCGGAGCCAGACGGAGGTGCGAGATGCGTTGGGCCGGCTGGTCGAGGCCGGGCTACTTTTCCAAACCGGCATCCCGCCACAAGCGTCCTATGTCTTCAAACACGCGCTGGTGCAGGACGCCGCCTACAGCACGCTGCTGCGCAAGCAGCATCGGCAGCTGCACCGGACCATCGCGCAGAGATTGGAGCAGGACGATACGGCCGTCGCGCAACGCCATCCCGAACTGCTGGCCTACCACTACGGTGAGGCTGGTCTTCACAAAAGCGCCATACCCCACTGGACCGTCGCCGGCGAGCACGCGGTGCGTCGTGCCGCCAACACGGAGGCGGTTCGACATTTTCGCCGAGCACTCGCATTGCTCGAAGCCGAACCCGAGACGCCGGGGCGAGCGGCCGCAGAACTCAAGATTCTCGCACAACTCGGACCGGCGATGATGAATGTACAGGGGTGGACCGCGCCCGAGGTGGAAAGAGTCTACGACCGGGCGCTCGGGCTCGCACGTGCGATGGACAGCTCGGCCGATTTGGTGGCGCCTCTCATTGGTCTGTGGCTGTTCCACAATACCCGCGGCGAATTCGGGAAGGCGCGGGAGTCGATCCAGGAACTGTTCCGGGTCGCTCATTCCTTGAACGACCCAAATCTACTGCTCCAGGCGCACCATGCTGCCTGGCCGACGCCCCTGCTGTGCGGCGACTTCGCCACAGCGTATACGCAGGTCGAGCAGGGCCTCGCGCTGTACGATGAGCGGCAGCATCGCCATCACGCGTTCCACTACATTGGACACGACCCGGCGGTATGCGCCCACGCGCTCGGTGCGATCATGGCGTGGATGTTAGGTCATCCAGAACGAGCCGCGCAGCACGCCGAGAGCGCGGTGCGGTTCGCACGGCGAATGGAGCACGCGCCAACTCTCTCCCACGCGCTGTGGTTCGTATGCGCGTACCACATCTTGCGAGCGGATGTGGCGGCGGCCCTGGTGACAAGCACCGAGACCTTGGCGCTCTGCGAGGAGCATCAGCTCGCCCAGCCGAAAGCCGCAGGAATGCTGTTCCGCGGCTGGGCTCTGGTGCGCAGCGGCGAGATCGAGGAGGGCCTGCAACTCGCGCGCAGTGGGTTGACCGCATGGGAGCGAGGCGGGGTCGGCGCGTTCCTCCAGCAAGGCAGATTTATTCTTGCCGAGACTTGTAGCGTCGCTGGTCGTCGCGATGAGGCAATGGAGCTGTTGGAAGCGGCGCTTGGTCACGGCAATGTAACCGGTGAGAGATGGTGTGAGGCGAGGATTCATCATCTTCGAGGTGAGCTTTGTATCGCGTCCGCAGAGTGGCAACAGGCGGAGCAGTGCCTGCGGAAGGCACTTGATGTCGCGCGCCAGCAGAACGCGCGCTCAATCGAACTGCGAAGCGCCACCAGCCTCGCCCGCCTGTGGCGCAATCAGGGCCTAGGCCGCAAAGCCCGCGATCTCCTGGCGCCAATTTACACCTGGTTCACCGAAGGCTTCGATACGCCGGATCTGAAGATGGCAAAGGCGTTGCTTGAGAGTTGCAATGATTGAAACCGTCCGCTTAGGCATTTGCGGCCGAGTAAGCGACAAAGCGAAGCGCTTCTGGTGCGGTGACTCTCTACGGGGCGGTGAAATAGCCTCTGATATCTGAATTCACTGGTGGTCCTGGCGGACAATCGCCTAACAGCATAACGAATTGAAGTTGCGATATATTTCGTTATCCGCGATGGTCAATACCAACAGAAATACCAACAAGATGACGTGCGGTGATCGCCGACAAAAAATAGATGTCGGCAAGGGGCATGGCCCATCCAGTTCCGGTCTCACCAATCGCGCCAAATGGAATCGAACCTGCTTTGACCTGAGTGTTCCCCGCGGCCCGACCTAACACGCTATCGCGAGGTCAAGGGTAAGGGTGGCTGTTGTTGCCCGAGTACGACTGCCCGACGGCGCCTGAACGCTGTCACCTGCGCTATCGAGAATGCCGGCGATAACAAACCCCGTTCTGGCATCCGGGAGTATTTGCTGCGGGCTCTCCTGACCTTAAACGATGCGATCTTGCCTGAACCCATGGAAAGATACATCACGCGTCAGCAGGTCGGGGAATGACCGAAGTAGGCTCCTATGCCCATCCTTTCGCGCCGCATTGAGAACGGAAAACATGGGCTGCAAGGGGGGTAAGTTCGAGTCGGCTATGGAGAAATGGCGCACCCGACACGATTCGAACGTGTGGCCTTCGCCTTCGGAGGGCAATGCTAAGCGACTGCCTCAAGTAGCAATTTGAGATGGTTGCGCGTCCCCGCAACCAAAGTCCGGACCGACCGGTTCCGATAAAATGGCCCGCATTTTCGCGGGCCATTTTTGCTTTGGGAGGACGACAATCGGGCCTCGTGTCGTCGACCGATCGGGCGCAGATCACGGCGTTTCCGCAGCGCGGGCCGCTCCCTAGACGATGAAATGGAATTCGTGCCACGCACTCCAGCTGATGCCATCGCTGGCGCGAACCCAGAGGTCGTCAGGCACGGTACCGCCCTGGAATGTCGTGCCGGCAATTTGAGCCGCGCTGACGTTGATGGCGGTGCCGGTGGGCTGCGCATTCCCGCCAATGCTCCAGTGGCCGCTGCTTGCCGACGGCGTCGAATCCCAGAGTTGATATTGCGCGACATTGTCGCCGTCGGCATCCGCGACTGAAAACAGGCTTAAGGCTGCCACGCTCTGATTAGCCGTCGCATGGAAGTCGGACGCGGTCACGACCGGAGCGCTGTCAACCGACGCGGTGACGTGAAACTCCTTCCACGCGCCCCAGGCAAAGCCGTCGTAGGCCCTCACCCAGAGATCGTCCGAACCCGATCCGCTTTGAAAGCTTGTGCTCGAAAGCTGAGCTGCCGTGACATCGATGGCGGCATTGGTGCCTTGGGCGACTCCCCCGACCACCCAGTGCCCGCTGCTCGCATCCGCCGTCGAATCCCACACCTGATAGTTTGTGATGGTGTCGGCAACGACACGATCACCCAGTACGCCTTCTGGGATACCGGAGGAAACGGCCATTGGGTTGTGAACGGTGTGGCCCAGGCCGCCAACACCGAGATCGATGTAAGCGCGGCGAACCTGTCACAGGTGAGCTACGTCTTCGGCCCCGGTGGCTCGCCATCGGATACGCTATGGGTTAAGGCCAATGATGGCAGCATGTGGAGTTCCTGGAAGAGCTTCACGGCCACCGCAACGAACCAGGCGCCGACGGTCTCGGTCTCGAATGTGACGACGGTCTCGGGGCAGGTCTTCGCGGCTTCGAGCCTGGTCAGCGCGACGGACGCGGATGGCGATACCATAACGAAATATGCGTTGTGGGATTCCAACACGAACGGGCGTTGGAACGTCAACGGAGTGAATCAGTCTGCGAATACGGAGATCGACGTCACTTCGGCGCAACTTGCCCAGACGACCTATCAGGCCGGCTCCGGCACTGACCAGCTCTGGATCCGGGCCTATGATGGCAGTGCGTGGGGTGTCTGGCAGCCTTTCAACGTCACGGGAGAGAGCCCCAGCAGCGCCATCATCGCAGCGGGCGCCACCTTGGAATTGACGGGCGCTTCGAACGCGGCCGTTACGTTCCTGGGCAGCACGGGGACGCTGAAGCTCGACAATTCCGCGAGCTTCACCGGAACTGTCGCCGGGATGTCCGGTTCGGACACGATCGATTTCGCGAATATCAATTTCGCGAACGTTCAAACGCCGACCTTCAGCGGTGACAGCACGCACGGAACGCTCACGGTGACGGACGGCACTGTTACCGCCAGCATTGCGCTGCTGGGCAACTACATGGCTTCCACATTCACGGCCTCGAGCGACGGCCATGGCGGTACCTCGGTCGTCGATCCGCCGGCGATGCAGGTCAGTCAGCTTGCGCAGCCGCAGCATGCGTAATGGCTTGAGATAGGCGGCCGTGGAGGGCCTGTTGCGGGCCCTCCGCAACCAAAATCGCTCAACCGGCAAAGATGAAAGGGCCCGCCTCCCGGCGGGCCTTTTGTTGTCTTGCAGCGCTTCCGCGACGCCGCGCAACACCTAACGCTTGGTCGCTCAGTACCTGATTACAGTGACGAGCCGTTACAGGCTGCTTCCGCCGCCTGGTCGTCCACATTCGGGTCGGCCGCGGCCGTGGCCCAGGCGAGCTCGACGAGGGTCACGATCCGCCGGCCGGCACCGTCGAGCTGGCAGACGATCAGGCCTTGTTCCTCGATGTAGGTCAGAAGATGCCGGGCACGGCGCAGCGAATGCGTGCCGTAGGCGCGAGCGATCGCGGCATCGCTCGGGCACGGCCAGCCCTCTTTCGCGGCGCGCGCGATCATCATGAAGACGCCCTGCATGTCCTCGGGCAGCAACGCGGCGCGCAGCGAGACGTCCTGCCAGGCGTCGTCCTCCGCGACATCGGCGCCGAGCCCGGCGCGGGCGCGCGTCAGCATCCGGCGGAAATCGGTCAGCTCCGGCACCACGGCACCGAGACCCTCGATCCGGCAGCGGACCACGAACTCCTGATAGAGCACGCCGATGGCGCGGAAGCCGGCGTCGGGCTCGGCGAGGATGGCGCGCAGGATACGGTCCAGCCGTTCACGCCGCTCGGCCAATTGCTCGGCGCTCGGCGGTGGCTCCGCTGCTTCGGGATCTGGCTCCGCTGCCGGCTGCTTGGCGGCCATCAACTGGCTGAGCAGGTCCGGCGACGGCGTCCGGCGCTGCGGCCGCACCGCTTCCGGCGGCGGAGCGGCCAGGATGATCGCGCGTGCGTCCTCCAGTGCCGCTTCAGGCAGCGGCATCAACCGCGGCGCCGCATTGCGCGGCTGGGTGTCGGTCGGACCGATGCGCAAGCCCAGCGGACGCCGGGAGAGCGCAGGTCCCAGCGCCATGAATTGCCCGCGCTCGAGGTCGCGGAAGGCTTCCGCCTGCCGCCGTTCCATGCCGAGCAGGTCGGCGGCGCGCGCCATGTCGATATCGAGGAAGGTGCGGCCCATCAGGAAGTTCGACGCCTCGGCCGCGACATTCTTGGCGAGCTTCGCCAGCCGCTGGGTTGCGATGATCCCGGCAAGCCCGCGTTTGCGGCCGCGGCACATCAAATTGGTCATCGCGCCGAGCGAAAGCTTGCGCGCCTCGTCGGACACCTCGCCCGCGATCGCCGGCGCGAACAGCTGCGCCTCATCCACTACCACCAGCATCGGATACCAGTGGTCGCGGGCGACGTCGAACAGCCCGCCGAGGAAGGCCGCGGCGCGCCGCATCTGGTTCTCGGCGTCGAGCCCCTCGAGATTGAGCACCGTGGAGACGCGATGGATGCGCACGCGCTCGCCCGCGACCTGCAGGCTGCGTTCGGTGTGGTCCTCGGCATCGATGACGAGGTGGCCGAATCGTTCGGCCAGGGTGACGAAATCACCTTCGGGATCGATAATGGTCTGCTGCACCCAGGGGGCGCTCTGTTCCAATAGCCGGCGCAGCAGATGGGATTTGCCGGAACCCGAATTGCCCTGCACCAGCAGGCGTGTCGCCAATAGCTCCTCGAGGTCGATGGCCGCCGAAGCGCCGGCCGTCGTTTGTCCCATCTCGATCGCTACGGTCATGTCCCGACTCAAATTGCCCTTGCGGAGAGGCGGCTTAACAAGCTGATCGCGCCGCGTCGAGCGAACCGCACCATCATCCCCAGGCACGGCCGGGAGCCATGGTGATGCTCGCCAGACGAGATGAAGGTGATCAGGCCACTACAACGTGTTCAGCTTGCGTGTCTGGCGTATATTTTTTCGAACCAGTTCCAGTTCAGCTCCGCGATCCGGCCGGTTCGGACCCGCTCTTATTCAATCAGCCCGCCGAACTCTCAGCCCGCCGAACTCGATGTCTGAGTTCAACTACGACGCATTCATTTCCTACATTCTTCCCGATCCAAACGGGAGGGATCCCTGCTTGCAAGGCCCGCGTTATCAAAGGCATCCGCCAAAAATCGAAGGTTTCACGGATATTATCCCCGCTCACGCGCGCATGCGGCGGAGCGATCCCGATGTCGGCAGCGAGAGGTTCGACCGCGCAAATCTTCCTGGCGCCGGTATTGATCTTCGCCGTTATCGCATTCGGGCTGGTCTCGGCGCTGCTCGGCGACGGCACCTGGGACCGGGCCTCCTGGCTCGCACTTGTCGTGCCGCTTGTCATCATCGCCTTCTACATATTCCGGCGTTCCGCGCGTCCTTCGTGGAAGGAGCGAGCGTTCGCGGTGACGCCGAAGTGATCGGCGTTGCTATTCTTGTGCCGGATACCTCCGTCCCGTTTGCCGGTGGTGTCTCGGCGCGCAAACCTCGGCATAGTCCGCCGCACAAAAGAAACGTGCGAGGAAACATGACTGAGAGCACCGTCGATACGCTTGCGCCGTCGGTCGCGGCGCCTGGCGCAGTGTCGCCGCGAAAAGTGTTTTGGGCGACCTGGTTCGGCTGGATGCTCGATGGCTTCGATTCGTCGATGTACGCCTACATCCTTGTCGGCGCGTTGAGCGAATTGCTGCCCGCCAGCGGCATCGAGCCGAGCAAGGCCAATATCGGCATCTATGGCGGGCTGTTGTTCTCGATCTTCATGCTGGGCTGGGCCTGCTCGATGGTCTGGGGCTGGGCCGCAGACCGTTACGGACGGGTCCGGATCATGTGCTGGACGGTGTTGGTCTACTCGCTGTTCACGGCGCTGTGCGGGCTTGCGACCGGTATCGTGATGTTCGCATTGTTTCGCTTTGTTGCCGGCTTCGGCATCGGCGGCGAATGGGCCGCGGGCACGCCGCTGCTGCAGGAATCCGTGCCGGAGAATACGCGGGTGCGGCTCGCCGGATGGCTGCACACGGCGACGCCGACCGGGCTGTTCCTCGCCGCCGCCGTGACGCTTGCGATCGGCAGCACGCTCGGCTGGCGCGGCATGTTCCTGCTCGGCATTCTGCCCGCGCTGCTGATTGCGTATCTGCGCAGCAACATTCCCGAACCCGAGCGCAGCGCTGCACGCGAGCAGCCTTCGGTTGCGGCCTTGTTTGCCGGCGACCAGGCGCGCACCACCTGGGCCGCGGCGCTGATGATGGCCTGCATCATCTTCGGCCTGTGGTCGTCGAACTTCTGGGCCCCGACCGTGATCTCGACCAAGCTGGTCGCCGCGGGCGCGACGCCGGCGCATGCGCAGGAGATGGGCGCGGTGGCCGGCCTGATCACCAATGTCGGCACGCTGATCGGCTGCCTCCTTGTACCATGGCTAACCACCTGGCTCGGCAGCCGGCGCCGCACCGCGGTGCTGTTCTTCATCGGCGGGCTGATCTCCGTCGTGGTCTCCTATGAGGTCGCGATCGAATGGCTCGACAGCCTGACGCTGTTCATGGTGCTGCTGCCGGTGCTCGGCTTCTTCACCAATGGTGCGTTCGGCCTGTTCACGATCTGGCTGCCGGAGATGTTTCCATCGGCGCTGCGCGGCTCGGGCTCCGGCTTCGCCTTCAGCATGGGCCGCGTGCTCGGCGCCGCCGGCCCGACCCTGATCGGCGCGCTCGCCGCCCGCACCGGCAGCTTCCCGCTGGCGATTTCGATGCTGTCGCTGATCTATGTGGTCGGCTTGCCGCTGATTGCCCTGGCGCCGGAGACGGCCGGCAAGCCGCTGGCGAGATAGCAGGCTCCTTTGCGCGTTGCGCGCGGCTTCGGCCGCGCGCCGTCACGCATCAAGCGGGGCCTTACTCCGCCGGCTTCGCGGTGGCTGGCGTCTGCGCGGCCACGGGCGTCTGCGCAGCTACGGGTGCCTTCGCCGGCGCCTTGTCGACCTTCTTCGACCAGGAGCGGTAGTAGGCGAGCGCGGTCATCAGCACGATGCCGACGATGCTGACCGCGATCTGCATCCAGATGCTGCCGGAGACCTCGACCAGCACCACATGCGCGATGACCGCGAGGAAGACGCCGGTGCAGAACACTTCGAGCGACTGCTGGCCGCACTTGATGATCGGCTGGAAGATCGGCCATTCATATCCGGGCCACTCGCGCGGCAGGAAGCGCGTGACGAAGAAGGCGAGCACGACGAAGTGCAGCACGCGATAGGGCGCGAGGTTGGTCTTGTCGTTCGGATTGAAGGCGTCATAAAGCCAGGCCGGCATTGCCTGTCCGAGCTCCGGGAAGCGGCCCGCCAAGGTCATGACCAGCGCGAACAGCAGATAGGCGCCGCCGAGCCAAAGGAAGGCGCGCGAGCGGATGAATGTGATCGATTCACTGGCGCCGCCGAGCGCAAACCATCCGCCGAACACGAACAGGAACTGCCAGCAGAACGGATTGAAATACCATGAGCCGGACGGATAGGCCGGCAGGTTCCAGCCGAAATGGCGTGCCGCGAGATAGAGCAGGAACGAGGCCAGCAGCGTCAGATTGAGCTTGCGCAGCATCGCCCACAGCACCAGCGGATAGCACAGCATCAGCGCGATATAGAGCGGCAGCACATCCATGTTGACCGGCTTGAACGCCAGGATCAGGCCCTGATAGAGCGTCTCGGCCGGATTGTGCATGAAGCCCGCGACGTTGAATTCATTCTGCAGGTTCGGGTCGTGGTAGCGCTGGGAGAGATAGCCGATCTCGGCGATATAGATCACGAACAGCAGGACGTGCGCGACATAGATCTGCCAGGCCCGCTTGATCAGGCGGGTGGCGCCGATCACGGTGCCGCGCTCGAGCATCATGCGCGCATAGACGAAGGATGCGGTGTAGCCGGAGATGAACACGAACAGATCGGCCGCGTCGCTGAAGCCGAAATTCTTCTGCGTGATCCAGTTCACCGCGTTGTTCGGGATGTGATCGAGATAGATCGCCCAGTTGGCGAAGCCGCGCAGCAGATCGAGGCGATAGTCGCGGCCACGCGGCGGCAAAACAGCCTTGACGTCCATCGGTACGCTCCCATCCCGAGTCCCCGCGCGTCCGGTCGCGGGTCGCCCACGACGTCATACTAGAACAGGATTTCGACGGTTGTGTATTGGTTTTCCGGAAGCTGATCGCCGCCACAGCCGGCCAAACAGCGATGAATTTGGATCAAATCGTTCGCGCCGCGAACCACGCGGTGCGTAGGATGGGTAGAGCGAAGCGAAACCCATCGCTCCGTGCCAGCCTGACGAACGATGGGTTTCGGTTGCGCTCTACCCATCCTACGAGAGCCTGCGAGAACCGGCCGCGCACCGGCGCGGCTAACGCTGCACGAACCCGTTATGCAGCGTGGTGAACAGCGCCTTGCCCTTCTTCACCAGGTCGTATTTGCGGCCGTAAAGCAGCCAGACCGCGGTGAGGTGACACATCCCGCCCATCATCAGCGACATCGCGGTGTAGGGATCGAGATTGCGGCGATAGGTGCCGGCGCGGCTCGCCTGCTTGATCAGCTGCACATAGCGCAGCGCGTATCTGTCGACCGCCTTCTTGATCCGCGGCTCGGCGGCAAGCACGCTCGGCCAGATCTCGAGGAAGAACACCCGGCCCCAGCTCGGGTTATCCTTGATGTACTGGAAGTTGGTGAGGAAGATGATGCGGAGCTGCTCGACGGGATCGCCACCCTTGAGCAGCAGCGGCTCGGTCTTCTGATAAAGCGCCTCGAAATTGCCCTCGGGCACATCGAGCACCAGCGCGCGCTTGTCCTCGAAATAATCATAGATGCTGGAGAGCGGTACTTTCGCCGCGGCGGCGACCTCGGTGAGCGAGGTGCCGTCGATGCCTTTTTCGCCGAACAGCTTGGTGGCCGCCGTGAGGATCTGCTCGCGCCGGTCGCGGCTGCGTTGTTGCTTGAGCTTGAGTGTCGTCCCCGAAGCCACGGTGGTCTCCAAGAGCGTTTTCGCGCGAAGTGGATACCGGTTCGCGCAAGGAAGACGCGTCAAAGCAAGAATCTCGTCCCGCAAAAACAGTAAGGCAGCGGGATCGGAACACAAGCGCTATTGCGACGGCATACAGCGGTAAAGCCTGTGGGTCAGAGCGGCGCGTTCCGCCGCTCATGTGTGCGGAACGCGTTGCGGGCAATGATCTGGCGCATGATCTCGGAGGTGCCGTCCAGAATGCGGACGACCCGCGTTTCCCGCCAGATGCGCTCGATCGGCAGGTCCCTGGAATAACCGGCGCCGCCGAACAGCTGCATGGTGGTGTCGGCGACGCGCTGCACCATGTCGGCGCCGGTATATTTGGAGAGTGCCGCCGCGGCGGTGCGGGCGGCGGCATCGCCCTGGTCGTAACGCCAGGCTGCCTCATAGGCGACAAGCCGCGCGGCATGCAGCGAACTCGCCATGTCGGCGATCTGCCACTTGAGGCCCTGATGGTCGCGCAGCTTGCGTCCGAACGCCTCGCGCTCCGAGACATGGTCGAGCGCATAGTCCAGCAGCTGGCTCGCCGCGCCGACGCAATAGGCGCCCCAATGGGTGCGCCCGGCATCCAGGCACCGCATCGCGATGGCGAATCCTTCGCCCTCCTGTCCCAGCAGATTCTCGCGCGGAACACGGCAATCCTCGAAGATCACCTCGGCATGCTCCGAGCCGCGTCCGGCGGCCATCTCGACCAGGCGGCCGATGGCAAGGCCCGGCGTCTTTGCGTCGACGACAAAGGCCGCGATGCCCTTGGCGCCGGCGGACGGATCGAGCGTGGCGAACACCGTGAAGACGCCGGCTGCGGGCGCATTGGTGATGTAGGTCTTGCGGCCGTCGAGCACGTAATGGTCGCCGTCCCGCCGCGCCCGGGTCTGGATCCGGGCGGCATCGGATCCGGCATTCGGCTCGGTCAGCGCGAACGCGCCAATCACCCGTCCGCTGGCGAGCTCTGGCAGCCATCGGTCGCGAACCGCCGGCTGGGCGTAGAACTCGATCGCCTTCGAGCCGATGTGAACGTTGACCCCGCTCAGATAGTAGAAGGCGGTGTGGGCCTTCGCGAGCTCTTCGATCGCGATGCAGCTGCCCAGCATCGAGAGGCCGAGGCCGCCGAATTGCTTCGGCGTGTTGGTGCCGAACAATCCCATCCTGCGCAGGCCGGCCATAGCGCTGTCCGGCACCTTGCCGGTCGCCTCGATGGCGGCATCGTGCGGCTGCAGCTCGCGGCGCACGAATTCGCGTACCCGGCTCTGCAGAACGCGGAGATCGTCGGGAAGCCCAAAATGCATGGCGCACCAAAAGTCGAATAATCTTCGAGAAACGTTGCGCCGCCTTCCGGCAGATGTCAAGATTTTGCGGAAGTTCCGGAGAACACGGCATGCTCGCAGGCTTGATGCAGCAGGTCCGCTCACACTCAATCTGGTGAGGGAGTCGAGTGCGGCATGCGCGTCGCCACGCTGGCCTGGAACTCGCACCGTCACCTCGAGCTTTATCTCGCCGTGCCCTGCATGGGCGCGGTGCTGCACACCATCAATGCGCGCCTGCAGGCGCTGGACATCGCAAGACTGTCCGCCCACGCCGAGGATCGGGTGCTGTTCGTCGATCGTTCGATCTGGCGAACCGTCGGGACGGAGATCGCGCTGCGCAACGCGTTTGGAGTTCACTAAACGCTTCAACCCGGCTTCCGACCATCGCATCTTCCGCCGCAACTTTGTCCACTTGTTACGGAACAAAACCACGAGTTGTGGACTGGCGACCTGTCGCTTTGGGGAGAAGATCATGCCACGTTCGTTTCAATCCAATTATTCCGTTCGGCCCTTCCTCGGCCTCGCTGCAGCCCTCATGATCGGGCTTGCCGCGCCGGTATCAGCACAACAGGCCACCGGCACCGCGCTGGCCCGCGTGCTCGTGCTCGGCACCGGCGGCACCATCGCCGGGCAGGCCAATGCCCGCGCCGGCAACGCCTATGACTCAGGCAAGGTCAGTGCGGCCAACCTGATCGCGGCGATCCCGGGCATCGACAAGCTTGCCCAGATGTCGGCCGAGCAGATCTCGTCGATCGGCTCGCAGGACATGAACGACAAGGTTTGGTTCGACCTCGTCAAGCGTATCCGCGCGGCCGTTGACAACAAGGAAGTCGACGGCGTCGTCATCACCCATGGCACCGACACGATGGAGGAGACTGCGTTCTTCCTGCAAAACGTGCTCGACACCGACGTCCCGATCGTGCTGGTCGGATCGATGCGGCCTTCGACCGCGATCGGCGCCGACGGTCCGGCCAATCTCTACGAGGCGATGCGGGTCGCTTCTGCCCCGGAATCCCGCGGCCGCGGCGTGCTCGTGGTGCTCAACGACACCATCCATGCCGCGCGCTGGGTGCAGAAGACCAATACCACCAGCGTTGAGACATTCCGCTCGCCCGATGCCGGGCCGGTCGGCTATGTCGACACCGGCGCGCTTCGCTTTCTGCAGCCGGCCGCTCCAGCCAGGGGTACCAAGCTGAAATTGCCGGATGCCCCTTCCTTGCCGCGGGTCGACATCATCTATTCGCATGCCAACATGGACGCCGCTGAGGTCGAGGATGCGGTCAGGCGCGGCGCCAAGGGCATCGTGCTGGCCGGCGTCGGCGACGGCAATTCATCGAAGGGCGCGATCGATGCGCTGGCCGCCGCGGCGAAGCAGGGCGTCGTGGTGGTGCGTTCGACCCGGGTCGGCTCAGGCTTCGTGAACCGCAATGTCGAGGTCGAGGACGACAAGCTCGGCTTCGCGGTCTCGCTCGATCTCAACCCGCAAAAGGCGCGCGTATTGCTCGAGCTCCTGATCGCGAACGGCATCACCGAGCCGTCGGCGGTTCAACAGGCGTTCGCGCGGTAGATCGTCGGTTTTGAAGCGCCTGCCGGCTTCACCTGCGCGGCCTTGTTCGCCGCGCGCCGCGCCGCGAGCAGCAGGGCGCGCGCTTCCGCGATGCGCGACATCACGGTGGTGACGGGAATGCCGGTGACTTCGGCGATCTCCTTGTAGGAGAGATCGATCATCTCGCGCAGCGCGATGACTTCGCGGAGCGGCGCGGGCAGGTCGGCGACCAGTTGCCGGATTGTTGCGCTGTTGCGCCGTTCCGGCGCTGCATTCTCGCCGGCGAGTTTTCGGCCGAGTCTCTCCTGGCAGACGGCTTTGAGGATCGTGAGCAGCCACGGCCTGATGGCCGGGCCGCGAAAGCCGTCGAACCGGCGCAGTGCGCGCAGATAGCATTCCTGCACGGCCAGTTCGGCGTCCGCCTCGGTCCGCATCAGCACCTGGGCGAACGCATAGGCATCGTCGAGACACGGCAACGCCGCGTCGCGAAACTGCTGCGCCGTTTTATTCCCGGCTTTCGCACTTCGCATCATAGGGTTGCATCTCGTGAATAGCTTTAACGGCAATCGGCGCAGTGGTATCAGGCTCCGCGCCGGAGTCGTGGACCGTCGCGCCAAGCGTAGGGACAGGAACGACGTGCGCACACGACATGCGCATATCGGGCAGCAAGCGAGCGATCGTGTCAGCCTTGATCGATCGGGCGTTCGGAGCACGGATCATGTCCGAGACACAGGTGACCAACCGGTTCTCGATCTTCCATCACGGGCTGGCGAAAGGGCCGGCCTATGAGGCTTGGCGCGAAGGGATTTGCCGCGGCTTCTGCCGGCTCGACGTCGGACCGACCGACGACAACCGCATCGACTGCCACAACGAGTTTACGCTGCTGCATACGGTCGCCATCGCGACGCCGCGCGGCGGCTCGGCTCGCTTCGCCCGCACCCGCGCGCTTCTGAATGACGGCTGCGACGATCTTGTCCTGATCTTTGCGACGCGCGGCACGGTGCAGGTCACGCAAGCAGGCAAGGCGATCGAGCTTCAGCGCGGCCAGATGTGCCTCACCGAAATGAATATTGTCGGCACCGCCGATCTCACCCGGTCGGGCAGCTTTACGACGACGCGGTTTCCGCGGCGCCTGCTGCTCCAGATCGCGCCTTCGGCGGAGACGCAGCTGGCGCGGGTGTTCGGGCGCGAGCCGGCCTTGGGCGCGATGATCGAGCGCTATTCCGCGCTCTGCACCGAGCTTGCCGGCGATCTCGACCTGCCGGGCCAGCAGGCGGCGGCGCATCATCTCGCCGACCTGGTCGGTCTCGTGCTCGGCAGCAGTGCCGAAAGGAAGGAACTGGCGGCGCGACGGCGTGGCGAAGGCGCGGCTTGATTTGATGAAGGCCGATGTTCTCAAAAATCTCGACAACGGCAAGCTCACGATCGAGGCTGTAGCAAGGGCGAACGCGCTCAGCACCCGCCAGGCGCAGCGCCTGTTCGCGTCCGCAGGGACGACGTTCTCGGAGTTCGTCCTCGAGCAGCGTTTGCTGCTGGCGCGCCGGCTGCTGCTGCACGAAGAGGGCGCCGGCCGCAAGGTCAGCGACATCGCCTATACGGCCGGCTTCAACGATCTCTCTTATTTCCACCGCTCGTTTCGCAGGAAGTTCGGCGTAGCACCGGCGGAGATGCAGATGGAACTGGGTCGCAAGCATTGAACACCTGCTGCCGCGGCGCTAGATCAGCACACCAGCTTCATCCCAACGAGGGCACTGCCCATGCCTCTGTGGACCTGCGAACAATGCGGCGCGCAATTTCCTGAAACCGCGGCGCGGCCGCCGGCTTGCCCGATCTGCGAGGACGAGCGGCAATATGTGAACTGGAAGGGGCAGGCGTGGCTGACGCGCGAGGAACTCGCAGAGCGGCACAGACTGGTCTGGCGCGACGATCTCGGTCTCGTTGGACTTGCGCTCGAGCCGTCCTTTGCGATCGGACAGCGCGCGCTGCTGGTGCCGGATCGCGGCGGCTGCGTGATGTGGGACTGCGTGCCGCTGGCAACCGCCGAGGCGATCGCGCATGTCAGATCGCTCGGCGGGCTGAAGGCAATCGCGATCTCGCATCCGCATTATTATGGCGCGGTCGCCGACTGGAGCGCGGCGTTCGACAATGCCCCGGTCTATCTGCACGGCGACGACGCGCAATGGGTGACGCGGCCTTATCCGTCGATCGTGCCGTGGCAGGGCGACAGCCATCGCATCTCCGACGACATCCTGCTGGTGCGCGGCGGCGGGCATTTCGCCGGCGCCACCATGCTGCATTGGCGCAAGGGCGCCGACGGGCGCGGCGCGCTTCTGACCGGGGATATCGCGATGGTGGCGATGGACCGCCGCTCGGTCAGCTTCATGTATTCCTATCCGAACTATATCCCGCTCAATACATCAGCGGTCCGCCGCCTCGCGCGCGCGGTCGAGCCGCTGGCCTATGATCGGATCTACGGCGCCTGGTGGGACAAGAACATCGCCTCCGATGCCAGGGCGGCGTTCGACCGCTCGGTGCAGCGCTATCTCGCGGCGATCTCGGACTGACGGTTCCGGCCGCTTTTGACAATCTTGCCACGCGGCGTGATCGCGCTATATCAGGGCTTTCCCGCCCCTTACCGATTGTCCGAGTTTCCGCATGACCACAACTGCCGCTGCCGAATCCCAGCCGTTCCAGGCCGAGGTTGCCGAATTGCTACACCTGATGGTGCATTCGGTCTATTCCGAGACAGATATCTTCCTGCGCGAGTTGATCTCGAACGCGTCGGACGCCTGCGACAAGCTGCGCTACGAGGCGATCGCCAATCCGTCCCTGATCACCGACGGCACGCCGCCGGAGATCAGGATCGTCCCGAACAGGGCGGCCAACACGCTTGCCGTGGTCGATACCGGCATCGGCATGGAGCGTCAGGAGCTGATCGACAATCTCGGCACCATTGCGCGCTCCGGCACCAAATCGTTCCTGTCGAAGCTCACCGAGGTCAAGGACGGCGCCAATCTGATCGGCCAGTTCGGCGTCGGCTTCTACGCCGCCTTCATGGTCGCCGAGAAGATCGTCGTCACCAGCCGGCGTGCCGGCTCGGACGAGGTGTGGGTGTGGTCGTCGGAAGGCGGCAGCGGCTTCGAGATAGCACCGGCGAGCGAAGAGGCCGCCCAGCGCGTCGCGCGCGGCACCGAGATCGTACTGCATCTGAAGAAGGACGCCGCGAAATATCTCGAGACCTACGAGATCGAGCGCATCGTCCGCGAATATTCCGACAACATCCAGTTTCCGATCCTGCTGGTGCCGGAAGAGGGCGAGCCGCGCCAGATCAACTCGGCGAGCGCGCTATGGCAGCGCTCGAAATCCGAGCTCAAGCCTGAGGATTACGCGCAGGCCTACAAGCAGATCGCCGGCGCGTTCGACGAGCCGGCGATGACGCTGCATTACCGCGCCGAAGGCCGGCAGTCCTACGCCGTGCTGCTGTTCGCGCCGTCGCAAAAGCCGTTCGATCTGTTCCAGGTCGAGCGCAAGGGCAAGGTCAAGCTCTATGTCCGCCGCGTCTTCATCGCCGACGACGCCGAGCTGCTGCCGGCTTACTTGCGCTTCATCCGCGGCGTGATCGACAGCGAGGACCTGCCGCTCAACATCTCGCGCGAGATGCTGCAGAACAATCCGCAGCTCGCGCAGATCCGCAAGGCCGTGACCGGCCGCGTGATCGGCGAACTCGAAACGCTGGGCGAGAAGGAGCCGGAGACCTTCGCAAAGATCTGGGACGCGTTCGGCCCGGTGATCAAGGAAGGCCTGTGGGAGGATTTCGAGCGCCGCGACAAGCTGCTGGCGCTGGCGCGCTTCACCACGACGTCGGGCGAGAACCGCTCGCTGAAGCAAATTGTCGACGATTTCAAGCCGAACCAGACCGAGATCTATTATCTGGTCGGCGACAGCGTCGAGCGGCTGAAGTCGAACCCGAAGCTGGAATCGGCGCGCGCCCGCGGCATCGAGGTGCTGCTCTTGACCGATCCGGTCGATGCGTTCTGGACCTCGGCGCCGCTCGATTTCGGCGGCAAGCCGCTGAAGTCGCTGAGCCAGGGCGATGTCGATTTCGGCCTGATCCCGCTTGCCGATGACAAGGACGACAAGAAGGACGAACCCGCGGCCGACGCGGCGACCACGATCGCCGTGATCAAGGACGCGCTCGGCGAGCGCGTCTCCGACGTCCGCGCCTCGCAGCGGCTGACCGCGAGCGCGTCGTGCCTCGTCGCAGGCGGCGATGCGCGCGACCGCGCGCTGGAGCGGCTGCTCGCCCAGCAGAACCGCGGCGCGATCACAAAGCCGGTGCTCGAGATCAATCTGCGCCACCCGCTGGTCGCGGCGCTCGCGACCGACAGCGCGCAGGCGAAGGACCTGTCGCTGCTGCTGTTCGAACAGGCGCAGATCCTCGACGGCGAGATGCCCGACGACCCCGCCGCGTTCGCTGGCCGCATGAACCAGCTCGTGCTGCGCGGATTGGGGAAGTAGAGCGCGAACTCTGAACCCGTCATCCACGGCTGCGTAGCCCGGATGAAGCGAAGCGCAATCCGGGGTCTCTCGTTCGCTGAGGCGGTCCCCGGATTTCGCTGCGCTCCATCCGGGCGACGCATTTCCGAGAATGGCAGGCTGACTGCGCCTCACCCCGGCGCTTGACAGGCCGCTGTCCATTGGTGTTACGTTATAACATAACATCAAGCGAATGCCCCATGTCCCGCCGCCGCCGATCCCTCCAGCAACTGTTTGATCTCGATGCAAAAACTCCCCGTCACCATCTTGTCCGGCTTCCTCGGGGCTGGAAAGACCACTTTGCTGAACCACGTCCTGAACAACCGCCGCGGCCTGAAGGTTGCGGTGATTGTGAACGACATGAGCGAGGTGAACATCGACGCCGACCTCGTTCGCGATGGCGGTGCGAAGCTGTCCCGGACTGACGAAAAACTGGTCGAGATGAGCAATGGCTGCATCTGCTGCACCTTGCGCGACGACCTGTTGAAGGAGGTGCGCACGCTCGCCGAGAGCGGCCGGTTCGATTATCTCCTGATCGAATCGACCGGCATTTCCGAGCCGCTGCCGGTCGCAGCGACCTTCGAGTTTCGCGATGAAGATGGCCAAAGCCTCTCCGACATCGCGCGGCTCGACACCATGGTCACGGTGGTCGATGCCGCCAATCTCCTGAAAGACTACGCCTCGACCGATTTCCTCAGCCAACGTGGCGAAGCGCTCGACGGCGACAAGCGCACGCTGGTCGATCTGCTGGTCGAGCAGATCGAGTTCGCCGATGTCGTGGTGCTGAACAAGATCGATGCCGCAAAGCAGGCAGAGCGCGAGGCTGCCCGCACCATCGTGCGTGCGCTCAATCCCGAGGCCGACATCGTCGAGGCGAATTTCGCAAAAGTCCCGTTCGACCGCGTGCTCGACACCGGCCGCTTCGCCTATGAGCGCGCGCAGCAGCATCCGCTCTGGCACAAGGAGCTCTACGGCTTTGCCGGGCACGTGCCGGAGACCGAGGAATACGGCATCACGAGCTTCGTCTACCGCGCGCGGCGCCCGTTCGATCCGCTGCGCTTCCACGCCTTCCTGCGCGAGAGCTGGCAAGGCGTGATCCGCGCCAAGGGCCATTTCTGGATCGCGACGCGCCCGGATTGGTGCGGCGAGCTGAGCCAGGCCGGCGCCATCGTCCGCACCGAAGGCCTCGGTTCGTGGTGGGCCGCGATCCCGCGCGAGCGCTGGCCGGATCATCCGGACTGGCGGCTGATGATGCAGCGTAGCTGGAACGATCTCTACGGCGATCGCCGGCAGGAGCTGGTCTTCATCGGCTCCGGCATGAACGAGGACGACATCCGCCGTCGGCTCGATGCCTGCCTCGTCACCGGCAGACCGGGCATGGACCCGCAAGCCTGGGTCGGGCTGCGCGATCCGTTTCCGCCGTGGAGCAGGGCAGGCGAGGCGGCGTGAGGCAGTCACCGTACCCCGGATGGAACGAAGCGCAATCCGGGGGTCTTCCGCTGCTTGAGAGGTCCTCGGATTTCGCTGCGCTCCGTCCGGGCTACGCTTCTAAAACCGGCCCCAACCCGCACCGTATCTGCTAGAGAATCCCGCATCAGGGCGGAAACAGCGCGGCGTTGCGATGGCTGGCGGCAGCGAGATCTTCTACGGCGGCATTCCGGTGTTTCGCGGCTTCGCGCGGCTGATGGACCCCGCGCTGTATGCGCCGTTGCCCGATGACTGGACGGTCGGCGTCGCCGATATCGTGGAATCGACCAAGGCGATCGCGGCGCAGCGCTACAAGGCGGTCAACATGGCCGGCGCTGCGGTGGTCGCCGCCGTCACCAATGCGCTGGAGGGCCGCGAATTCCCCTTCGTGTTCGGCGGCGACGGTGCGAGTTTTGCGGTTGCGCCCGCCGATCTCGACAGAGCGCGCGAGGCGCTGGCCGCGACCGCGCGCTGGGTGCACGACGACCTTGATCTGGTGCTGCGGGTGGCGCTGGTGCCGATGGCGGCGATCCGCGCCGCGGGCGCCGATGTCCGCGTCGCGCGCTTCGGGCCGTCGGCCAATCTGTCTTATGCGATGTTCTCCGGCGGTGGTCTTGCTTACGCCGATGCCGCGATGAAGCGCGGCGCGTTCGCGGTCGATCCGGCGCCTCAGGGCACACAGCCCGATTTGTCCGGCCTGTCCTGCCGCTTCGAGGTGATGCCGTCCGCGCGCGGCCTGATCCTCTCGGTGCTGGTGCTGCCGGCGAAGAACGCCGATCCCGCATCCTTCCGCAAGGTGATCGAGGATATCGTCGTCCGCATCGAGAAGAGCCCCGATGCCGGACGGCCGGTGCCCGCAAGCGGTCCGCCGCTGCACTGGCCGCCGCAGGGAATGGAGTACGAGGCGCGCGCACGGCGCGGCGGACCGCTCGCGCTGCGGCGCGCCGTCGTGCTCACATTCGCGCTGTGGGCCTATACGCTGATGCGGTTCAACATCCCGGTCGGCAAGTTTGCACCGAAACGTTATCTGCAGCAGGTGGTCGAGAATTCGGACTTCCGCAAGTTCGACGACGGCCTGCGCATGATCCTGGATTGCACGCCGGAGCTCGCCGCCGACATCGAGCAGCGCCTCGCCGCCGCAGCCGCGCAGGGCATCGTGCGTTATGGCCTGCACGAGCAGGATGCCGCGATGATGACCTGTTTCACTCCGTCGGTGATGCGCGCCGACCACGTCCACTTCATCGACGGCGCCCGCGGCGGCTACGCCTCGGCCGCGACGGTGCTGAAGGCGCGCGCGGTGTAGCAATTTTTCTAACCTCTCCCCGCTCTTTTGCGGGGAGAGGTCGGACGCCACGCCTCGCGTGGCTTCCGGGTGAGGGGCAGGGCAATGCGTGGCCGCAAGGAGATATTCATCCCACTCGCGAGATCGACGGTGAGCTGACTACAATTCAGATATGCTACGCGGATAGAGCCCCTCACCCCAACCCTCTCCCCGCAAGAGCGGGGCGAGGGAGCACGGTCCCGTCGCGGTTGCTGCTCGGCTCAGAATTACCGGCCCACCCGCGTCCAGGTCTCGCCGCCGCACAGCGCGCCGACGCAGCCTTCGACGCGCAGCGTGCTCTCGCCGGTCACCGAGATGCTGCTCGCGTAGGTGCCGCCGTCGTCGGCGTTGTAGATCTGGCCGGACCATTTGCCCGTGGCAACCGGATGCATGCCGGAGAACAGCGGCAGCCCGATGATCGGTCGGCTGGACAGCGACGGATTCGGATTCTTGTTGTCGATCTGGGGCTTGCCGGTCATCGGATCGATCGGGTCGCGCAGGCTCACCACCACGCCGCAGATACCGCCGCCGCATTTGCTGATCTTGACGCGGGCATCGCCGGCCTGGGTCTGCCAGACGCCGACCGGCTCAGGTGCGCCCTGCGCATGCGCGGCGGGGACGGCGAGCGCCGTCGCAATGATTGCGATCATGAATCCGAATCGGCAGGCCATGGCTTATTCCCCCAGAGCATGATCCGGAAAAGTGCGAAGCGGTTTTCCAAAAAGATCATGATCAACAAAGAGCTAAAGCGCGACGACGATTCGACCCAATCTCATCGCGCTTTAGGTGGTGTTGACACTTATCGCATCCATAGGACGATTGCAGCGAGCGTGACGATGGCTCGGTAATTTCGGGCGGTCTTTTCGAAGCGGGTTGCGACGCGACGGAACTGCTTGAGCTTGCTGAAGCAGCATTCCACGAGGTGGCGCTGGGCATAGAGATGCTTGTCGAGCGGATGTTTGAGGGCTCGCGAGGGGTTGTTGGGGATGACGGCGATCGCGCCTTTGGCTGCGATGGCCTGGCGCAAATGATCGGCGTCATAGGCTGCATCGGCCATGACGACCTCGGCGGGCAATCCCTCGATCAACGTGGCGGCTTGCGGGGCATCGCCCTTCTGGCCTGCGGTGAGGGTGAACCGCACGGGACATCCCAAACCTCGAACGGCCATATGTATCTTGGTGCTCAAGCCGCCGCGCGAGCGCCCGATCGCTTGATCTTCAGACCCCCTTTTTTTGCCCCGGCGGCGTGCTGATGCGCCCGGACGATGGTGGAATCGACGATCAAATATTCGAAGTCCGGATCATCGGACATCGCCTCGAAGATCCGCAACCAGACACCCTTGGTGCTCCATCGACTGAAGCGCCGGAACACGCTGTTCCAATCCCCAAACGCCTCCGGAAGATCACGCCAGGGAGAGCCCGTGCGAACGATCCAGAGCACCCCTTCCACGAACATCCGGTTGTCGCGTCCGGTCGAACCTTTCTGGTCGGGCCGGCCAATGATGAGCGGCGCCATGCGCTCCCAAGCCGCGTCGCTCAACACCAAACGATCCATCACACCCAAGGCCGCCTCCCAAAAGAAGCCTTGAATCTGATTTGGCCTCAAAAGGGAATCCCTAGAGTCCACACCGCCTAGAGGTCGGCCTGCATAACAAGTCGAAGAATTTCTGCAATGTCATATTCGCGCGATCAGGTGAGCGCGCTCCCAAAAAAAATTTGGTGCCTGTTTCCGGAGCAGTCATGCTCAGGCAACGCTCCGGTGCGAGGGCGCTGCGTCGTATTATCCCCAGCGGGTCAGCCGGATCGAAATGATGGTGGCGAGGCCGAACGCCACCATCGCGCCGCCGACCAGCGCAAACAGCGTCCATGCCGGGGCGCTCACGGTAGCGAGCCACCAGCCGCCGATGCCGACCAGCAGCAGGCGGATGGTGCCGGCCAGCACCGGTCCGCCGACCTTGGCGGCGCCCTGCGAGGAGAAATAGAGACAGACACCGACGCCGAAGAAGCCGAAGCCCGGGCCGGCCAGCGCGAAATAGGACGAAGCCGCGGCGGTCACGCCGGGATCGGTGGTGAACAGCGCGATCCACAGCGTCGGCTTGAGTGCGACCACAAGTCCGACGAGGCCAACGACAAGTCCGGCGACGGTGCCGGCGGTCCACGCCACCTTGCGGGCGCGGGTCACGAGTCCCGCGCCGATCGCCATGCCGACCATCGGCACCGAGGCGACGCCGACCGCGAACGCGATCGGGATCAGCAAGAATTCCAGCCGCGAGCCCATGCCGTAACCGGCCAGCGTCTCGGTGCCGAAGCTGGCCAAGATCTTGGTGAAGATCAGGATGGTCAGCACGCTCTGCAGCGGCGACAGGCAGGAGATCGCGCCGACCTTGAGGATGTCGAGGAACATCGCGCGTTGGAAGCTGAAGGCGGCGAAGTCGAGTTTCAACCGGCTGCGGCCAGAGGCGAGATACCAGGCGAGGAAGATCGCGCCACACGTGAAGGCCGTGAGCTGTCCGGCGGCGACGCCGCGCATGCCGAGACCGGGCATGCCGAGCAACCCGAGACCCAGCACGCCGCCGACCGCGATCTGGATCATCGAGACCGTGATCAGCGTCATCGAGGGAATTCGCATGTCGCCGGTGCCGCGCACCACGGAGGCGAGCGTGTTGACCAGCCAGATCGAGATCGCGCCGGAGAACAGCACCTGCGAGTAATGCATCGACTGCTCGAGCACGCCCCCACGTCCGCCGAGCAGCGCATAGAAGTTGCGGCCGAAGCCCAGCATCATCACAGTGAAGAACAGTCCGGCGCATCCGCCGATAATCGCCGCATGCAGCGCCAGATCGGCGGCGCGGTCGCGGTCGCCGGCGCCGAGCGCGCGGCTGATCGCCGACGAGACGCCGCCGCCCATCGCGCCGGCCGACATCATCTGCGTCAGCATCGCGAACGGAAACACCAGCGCAATGCCGGCCAGCGGCTCGGTGCCGAGCCGGCCGATGTAAGAGGTCTCGGCCACCGCGACCAGCGTCGAGCCGAACATGGCGATGGTGTTCGGGATCGCGAGGCGCAGCAGCGTCGGCAGGATCGGCGCGGTCAAAAGGTCGTTGACCGGCGTGGCGGGCGCGGCCGGCTGCACGTCGTCGATCGAGGCATCAATGGTCATGCGTCACGGCTCACTTCGCAAGCGGGAGAGGGGCGCACTGCAATCCAACGCCAGTGAACCGGGCTCGCAATCAATAAATGATGATCGACATGTTACGAGGTTGCACCGTTCATCGCCACCGCCGCCGATGCAGGGGTCACCACGGCAGGCCGCATAGGTCGATCTTGCCCTGGCGCGGCGCGCGGACGATGTCGTTGACGAACGGCGCCATCGCCTCGAAACGGATCTGCCCGGAAGGCTGCTCGCAATAAACTTCGCCGCTGAAGGGATGCCAGCCGCGCGCCTGGTAGAACGCGAAATTGTGCGGCTCGCAGAATAAGATTGCAAATTTCACCGCGTCGTTGGCACGAATGGTGTGCACGGCGGCATCTAACGCGAGTGACGCATAGCCGCGCCGCCGGCAGTCCGCACGGGTCGAGACTCCGCCGATGCCGCCGACATGCACCTTGTGGCCATTCCAGGTGATGGTCCGGAAATAGATACCGACATGGCAGGCCAGCCCGCTGTCGTCGGGCGCATCGAGCAGCACGCGCAAATCCGCGTGGGCCCATTTGATATCGGCCCAGGGTTGTTTCTCGGCGGCATCCGGGCTCCAGACCGCCCGGAGCAGCGGCTCGGCGCGCTTCCACGACGCATCTCCGTTGAGAATGTCGATTTCGATGCTCATCGTCTGGATCCTTGGTCTTGGTTCGGGCTGTGCCGATCTGTCATAGGCGATCCGAAAATGCGGTGTTTCTCCGCCATGGAACCTTCTATAAGGGGGGCCCGTTAAGTGTAGTCTCCCACCCTCTGTTGGACATTACCCCATGACCTTCACGCTACCTGATCTGCCCTACGCCCATGACGCCCTTGCTCCCTACATGTCCAAGGAAACGCTGGAGTTTCACCACGACAAGCATCACCAGGCCTACGTCACCAACGGCAACAACGCGATCAAGGGGACCGAATTCGAAGGCAAGTCCCTCGAGGAGATCGTGAAGGGTTCGTTCGGCAAGAACGCGGCCGTCTTCAACAATGCCGGTCAGCACTACAACCACATCCATTTCTGGAAGTGGATGAAGCCGAATGGCGGCGGCAGCAAGCTGCCCGGCCGGCTGGAAAAGAAGATCAATGAAGACCTCGGCGGCTTCGACAAGTTCAAGGCCGACTTCGCCGCTGCCGGCGCCGGCCAGTTCGGCTCCGGCTGGGCCTGGCTGCAGGTCAAGGGCGGCAAGCTCGAGGTCGCCAAGACCCCGAACGGCGAGAACCCGCTGGTTCACGGCGCGGTGCCGATCCTCGGCGTCGACGTCTGGGAGCACTCCTACTACATCGACTACCGCAACCGTCGTCCGGACTATCTGAAGGCGTTCGTCGAAAACCTCGTCAACTGGGACTATGTCGACGAGCTGTTCGGCAAGGCCGGCTGATCTCAGGTCATCTCACGACCCCGCACCCTCCCCTGAAAGGGGAGGGTCGTTTCGCATGCAGCGAAGCGAAGTGCGAAACGGGGAGGGATCATCTTTCAACACCAGCAGTCTCTCAATGGAGAGACTTGACCCCGCCCCGCCGCTCATTTCATTCGCGTCGACCCTCCCCTTTCAGGGGAGGGTGAAACCACGAGGGGTTGGATTCCCCTCACTTCACCACACCAGCGGGGGCATTGGTGGGTAACGCGGCAAGCTATCTCCTCGTCTTCTTCGGCGGCGGTCTCGGCGCGACGTTGCGCCAGCTGATCAACGTCACCTGTGCGCGCTGCATCGGCACCGCGTTTCCCTACGGCACCTTCATCATCAACATCACGGGCTCGACCGTGATGGGCCTGATCGCCGGCTATCTCGCCTTCAAGGGCGACGCCTCGCAGCCCTGGCGGCTATTTTTGATGACCGGCATCCTCGGCGGCTACACCACCTTCTCCGCCTTCTCGCTCGACACCGCGCTGCTCTATGAGCGCGGCGAGCTCGGCCTTGCGGTGCTGTATGTCGCGGGCTCGGTGGCCCTCTCGATCGCCGGCCTGTTCGCCGGCCTCGCGATCGTGCGGCATTTGACGTGAGATGCGTTCGGCGTCATGCCTCGTGGACGCTCTCGCGCGCGCGTGCCACCTTTTGCACGGGGCCCATGGGGGCGATCGGCACCCGGCTTTCCCTGCGTCCTCTTCAAGAGAGGGGGCGAGATGAAGAGCAAAGCTCGGACAAACCATGTCGCGAGAATGTGGATGTGTGACTCACAGACCGCGCCACACACGCAATGTCGTCCTGGCGAAAGCCAGGAGGTGGATTCACATTCGAAGTGCAACACTTGAGCAAAAGCCTCGGCAGGCGTGCGGTAGTCAAGGCATTTGCGCGGGGTGTTGTTGTAGGCGGCGATGAACTGGCGGAATCTGGCGGTCGAGAGGGTTACGAGATCGGTCTTGCGGGGAATAAAGCGGCGCATCCTGCCGATGGCGTTCTCGATGCCGCCCTTCTGCCAGGGGGCGTGGGGATCGCAGAAGAAGGTCTCGATCGAGAGGCGGTGCAGCGCCAGGTGACCGGCGAACTCGGTGCCGTTGTCGAAGGTCACGGTCTGGCGCAGCTCTTGTGGCAGGGTCGCGAAGAAGCCCACGAGATGGCGGGCGACACCGCGCGCGACCTTGCTGGCAAGGCGGATGCCGAGCAGCAGACGCGAGGTGCGCTCGTGCACGGTCAGCACGGCCTGACCGTATTTCGAGAACATCATCAGGTCGGCCTCCCAGTGTCCGGGCACGCTGCGGTCGGCCACTTCGATCGGCCGATTTGCCAAGGAAACACGGCCTTCGATGAAGCTTGCGGGGCTGCCGCCCCTCTTGCCGCGGCGGCCGCGCTTGCTCTTGGCGCGCGGCAGATAGCGCCGCCAGTTGAAGTTCGTGGTGCGCCTGAGTTGGGCATAGATGAAGCGGTAGATGGTCTCGTGCGAGATCACCTTGCGCCCGGACTCGCGGGCCAGCCGGCCGGCGACCTGCTCGGGCGACCAGCCCCGGCGAAGGCGTTCCAACACCGCGCGGCGCAGGCCGGGCTCCCGTTCGAGGCGTCCGCCCGTCCAGCGCCGCGCTCGCATCTGGTGCTGGGCATAGTTTGGCTTGTAGCCGACCTGGCTCCCCCGATTGCGCCTCAGTTCCCGAGAGACCGTTGATGGCGAGCGATCCAGAGCTGCCGCGATTTGCCGGACCGAGCTGCCATTGGCCGATAGGCAGGCAATCTCGCATCGGTCGTCCAGAGAGAGCTGCTTGTAACTCCGCCCCATGGCAACACCTCCTCAAGGAAGTGTTGCACTTCGTTTGTGAACTCAGGGGACCCATTACCCCAAATCTCAACTGTCGCGCGACGCTGGGGCCACGATCCGGTTCATCACTGAATCCGGGGGTTATGGGTCCTGGCTTTCGCCAGGACGACGCCGGGATGGACCCGCCCTCCGAACGAGAGCCATTCATCTGTGGAACCCGCCAACCTCCCCGGCCGGCGGCATTTCCCGCCTCCAAATTTCCCTTTGGTAACCTCGCCTTAACCATGATTAGCGTTTGGTTAGGGTCGGAATGACGCGTGAAAAGCCCTCGTTTTGACATGTTGGCAGGGGAAGCAGGGCCCGGCTTTGGACGGGCCCCCCATGCGACAGATGTAAGAGGCTCTCGCGCAGTTTTGCCGCGCCGGGCGCGCGGCCGTGGAAGGGGTGCCGATTGGCGGCCCGCCGAATTGGGACACTTGCGTTGAGAGGATATTGCCGATGAATCCCGCCGACGTGGCTCAGTCAACTCTGCCACTGGCATCGAGCGACGTGTCGCTGATCGCGCTGTTCTGGCAGGCCCATTGGGTCGTCAAATGCGTGATGTTGGGACTTCTGTCCTGCTCTGTGTGGGTCTGGGCGATCGCAATCGACAAGATCCTGCTCTACGCCCGCACCAAGCGGGCGATGGACAAGTTCGAGCAGGCGTTCTGGTCCGGTCAGTCGATCGAGGAACTCTACCGGGCCCTCTCTGCCAAGCCGACCCAGTCGATGGCGGCCTGTTTCGTCGCGGCGATGCGGGAGTGGAAGCGCTCCTTCGAGAGCCAGTCGCGGTCCTTTGCCGGCCTGCAGGCGCGGATCGAGAAGGTCATGAACGTCTCGATCGCCCGGGAAGTGGAGCGGCTGGAACGCCGGCTGCTGGTGCTCGCCACCGTGGGCTCGGCCGGTCCCTTTGTCGGCCTGTTCGGCACCGTTTGGGGCATCATGTCGAGTTTCCAGTCGATCGCGGCCTCCAAAAACACCTCTCTGGCGGTGGTGGCGCCCGGTATCGCGGAAGCGCTGTTTGCTACCGCAATCGGCCTGATTGCCGCAATTCCGGCGACTATTTTCTACAATAAGTTCACTTCGGAGGTGAACCGGCAGGCCGCGCGCCTGGAGGGCTTCGCCGACGAGTTCTCCGCTATCCTGTCCCGTCAGATCGACGAGCGGGGTTGAGTTAGATGATGGTCACTTTTGCGGGTGTGCGATCATGGCGATGAGCATGGCAGGGTCCGGCGGTGGCAGACGCCGCCGCGGCGGGCGCAAGCCGGTCATGGCCGAGATCAACGTCACGCCGATGGTCGACGTGATGCTGGTGCTGCTGATCATCTTCATGGTGGCGGCGCCGCTGATGACGTCGAACATCGACATCGACCTGCCGGTGGCGAGCGGCGGTAAGTCGATCTCGTCGAACCAGCCGCCGCTGACACTGTCGGTCAAGCGCACCGGCGGCGGCTGCAACTCGAATGTCGAGCTCTATCTGGGTGACGCGCCGGTCACGGCCGCCGATTTTCCGGCCAAGATCAAGGCGATCGGTGACGCCCGGTCGGATGCCGAAAAAGTGGTCTATCTGCGTGGCGACAAGGACGTCTGTTACACGGATATGATGAAACTGCTCGGGGAGGTCCGGGCCGCGGGATTCAAGGCGAATATCGTCATCATCCCGGAAGGCGGATAACCACCATGCCAAGGCACGGGGAAGCCTGATTTGAAGGTCAAGGTCGACAAGACTCTGGCGGCATCGATTGTCCTGCACGTCCTCGTGATCGGGTGGGGCCTCGTGTCGTGGTCGACCAAGGCGTATGTGATGCCGGAAGAGGAATCGGTTGCCGTCGACGTGATCTCGCCCGACCAACTCTCGCATGTCATGGCCGGTCAGAAGGACGGCAAGAAGGAAAATCCCAAGCCGCTGGTCGACAAGGTCGCCGAAGCCAAGCCGGTCGACGACACCGTCGGCAAGGTCGAGGAGAAAAAGCCCCCTGTCGTGACCGACACCGCGCCGCAGCCGGCGCCGAAGGTGGAGAAACCGGAAGACAAGAAGCCGGATCCGCCGAAGAAGGTCGAGAACAAGCCAAAGGAAGAGCCGAAGCCGGTCGAGAAGAAACCCGATCCGGTGAAGCCCGACCCGATCGCGGAAGCGATCAAGAAGGAAGAGAAGAAGCCGCCGCCGAAGCCGGTGCAGCAGGCCGCCAAGCCGCCGCCGGAGCAGAAGCCGAAGGATCGCGTGTTCGACCAGAGCAAGATCGCAGCCCTGCTCGACAAGCGTGACCCGACGCGCGCCGCAGCGACCGGCGATACGCTCAACGCCAACGCCGCGCTCGGCACGGCCAAGGGCAAGGCTGCCGACAACTCCGCGACCTGGGGCGCGATGTTCAAGCAGAAGGTCGAGCGCTGCTGGAAGAAGCCCTATGGCGGCATCGAGGCGCAGCAGACCGAGGCGGTGTTCTCGATCAAGCTGAAGCGCGACGGCACGCTCGACGGCATGCCGGTGCCGGAAGGCACGCCGGCGACGCCCTATCTGCGCGTCTATCAGGAGAGCGCGCTGCGGGCGATCATCGAGTGCCAGCCGTACAATCTGCCGGCGGCCTTCTTCGACGAATGGAAGTATTTTGCGCCGGTGTTCACAGAGCGAAAGACCTGAGGGCGACGGCGTCGCTTGGCCAATAGCAAACAAAGTCTACGGACAATGACCGACCAGAATGATTTGCGTGCAATGACGTTTCGCCTCGACCGCCGACAGATGATCTCCGGAATGGCTGCCCTTGGCGTGCTGGCCGCAAGCCGCAGCGCCGTTGCACAGAAGCGCGTCGTCATTCCGGAAGGCGACTTCGCGCCGCTGCCGATCGCGATCCCGAACTTCGCCGCCGGCACGCCCGGGGACACCGAGGTCGGTGTCGGCGTGACGCAGGTGATCACCAACAATCTGAAGCGCAGCGGCCTGTTTGCGCCGATCGATCAGGCGGCCTATCTCGAGAAGCAGATCAACATCGACGCGGCGCCGAACTTCAACAACTGGAAGAGCATCAACGCGCAGGCGCTGGTCACCGGCCGCATGACGCGGCAGGGCAACGGGCGCGTCAAGGCGGAGTTCCGGCTCTGGGACGTCAACACCGGCCAGCAGCTCGCCGGCCAGCAGTACGACACCTCGGCCGAATACTGGCGGCGCATCGCCCACATCATCTCCGACCAGATCTACGAGCGGCTGACCGGCGAGAAGGGCTATTTCGATACCCGCGTCGTGTTCGTCGACGAAAGCGGCTCGGCGGATCGCCGCGTCAAGCGGCTCGCGCTGATGGACCAGGACGGCGCCAATGTGCGCTACCTGACCCGCGGCTCGGACCTCGTGCTGACACCGCGCTTCTCTCCGTCGACCCAGGAAATCACCTACATGGAATTCGGGCAGGGCGACCCGCGCGTCTATCTGCTCAACATCGAGACCGGCCAGCGCGAGATCGTCGGCAACTTCCCGGGCATGTCGTTCTCGCCGCGCTTCTCGCCCGACGGCCAGCGCGTCATCATGAGCCTGCAGCAGGGCGGCAACTCCAACCTGTTCGTGATGGATCTCCGTTCGAAGTCGATGACGCGGCTGACCGACACGCCGGCGATCGATACCTCGCCATCCTATGCGCCCGACGGCACGCGGCTCTGCTTCGAATCCGATCGCGGCGGGAAGCCGCAAATCTATGTGATGCCGGCAACCGGCGGCGGCGCACAGCGCATCTCGTTCGGCGACGGCACCTACTCGACGCCGGTATGGTCGCCGCGCGGCGACTACATCGCCTTCACCAAGCAGGGCGGCGGGCAGTTCGCGATCGGCATCATGAAACCCGACGGCTCGGGCGAGCGCATCCTGACCTCGGGCTTCCACAACGAAGGCCCGACGTTTGCGCCGAACGGGCGCGTCGTGATGTTCTTCCGCGATCCTGGCGGCAACAGCGGCCCGTCGCTGTTCACCATCGACGTCTCCGGCCGCAACGAGCTGCGGGTACCGACCCCGGGCTTTGCCTCCGACCCGGCCTGGTCACCGCTGTTGTCATGAGCTGTGTGCAGACTGCTCTGGGGAACCTCGGCGGCGGTCGGCACTTCTCACCTAGCGCACTGAATTTTATGGTGAATTCCGGTCGTCGCCTGGGCGCGGCAAGAACTTGCTAACGATGTTCGCTCAGAAAGACTTCACCTGCGATCAGTAAGAGTGCGAGCTGAAAAGGACGCGCGCTCTCACAATGCAGTTCGCAAGTCAGACGGGTGAACCGGACCGGTCGATGTCGCCGACGATTTCCGCGGCGCTGGTCGATTCCCTGTTCATGAACCCAGCGCCCATGATTTTCGGCGCCTTCGGCCCCGCCATTGCGGGCGCCGTGATTGCGGCTGTCACGAGCAATCTGTTGTGCTGGCTGTGCGTGCCGCTGTTCATCGTGGTGGGGCTGGCGCGCGCGCTGCAGATGTACCGCTACCAGCAGCGCAATTCCCGGCTCACCGTCGAAGAGTCCGTGACCTGGGAGAAGCGTTACAGGATCGGCACCATCGCCTACGGCATTTCGCTCGGCATCTGGGGCGTCACCGTGCTGCTGACGACCAGGGACGCTGCCGCGCACATGCTCTGCGTGACCACGGTGGTCGCCTACACCTCGGCGGGGGTAGGGCGGACCTTCGGCCGGCCGCAGATCTTCCACCTCCATCTGTTGATGTCGATCGGTCCCTTGATCCTGGCGCTGATGTATGTCGGCGGTCCCTATCACATCGCCCTTGCGCTGCTCAGCCTGGTGTTCTTCAGCGCCATCCGGCACCTGACCTCCAGCCTGCAGCGCATCTACGTCAACGCCTGGATCGCCAAGGAGCGCGAGGCCGCGCTGGCGGGCCAGTTCGATACCGCGCTGAACAACATGCCGCACGGCCTGTGCATGTTCAGCGCTAACGGCCGCGTTGCGGTGATGAACCACCGCTTCATCGAGATGATGCAGCTGTCGGACGATTTCGTGCAGCGCGGCGCCAGCGCGACCGATATCTGCAACGCCTGCGTCCTGTCCGGCTCGATCTCGGCCGCGGCCGCGCAGCAGATTCTCTACGAGATCGAGAGCTCGCAGCGCGGCGATATCGTCACCAGCGACCCCGACCCCACCAAGAACCGCTCGCTCGACTGGACCTTCCAGCCGATGGCCGGCGGCGGCACGGTGGTGCTGGTCGAGGACATCACCGAGCGCAAGGACGCCGAGGCCCGGATCAGCCACCTCGCGCGCTACGACGAGCTGACCGCGCTGCCCAACCGCGTCAATTTCCGCGACGAAATCGGCCGGCTGCTCGCCATGCAGCACGGCGACCATCGCTCCGCATTGCTGTTCGTCGACCTCGACCAGTTCAAGCAGGTCAACGATACGCTCGGTCATCCCTGCGGCGACCAGCTGCTCTGCGCGGTCGCCGAGCGGCTGCGCGAGATGCTGCGGCCGGAGGATTTCGTGGCGCGGTTCGGCGGCGACGAGTTCGTGGTGTTCCAGCAGAACATCCACTCGCACGAGGACGCTGCGGCGCTGGCGCGGCGCATCGTCGACCGCCTCAGCGAACGCTACAAGATCGACAACCACCTGGTCGAGATCGGCGCCAGCGTCGGCATCGCGATGACCGCGCCCGGCGTCGGAGCCGACACGCTGCTGAAGAATGCCGACATGGCGCTCTACCGCGCCAAGGCCGACGGCCGCGGCACCTTCTGCTTCTTCCGCGACGAGATGGCGCAAACCGTCGAGGCCCGCCGCATCCTCGAGCTCGACCTGCGCAAGGCGCTCGCCAACGAAGAATTCGAGCTGTTCTACCAGCCGCTGATCAACCTGAAGTCCGGCAAGGTGAGCACCTGCGAGGCGCTGCTGCGCTGGAACCATCCGGTGCGCGGCACGGTCTCTCCGGTCGACATCATTCCCGTTGCCGAGGACATGGGCTTGATCGTCGATCTCGGCCGCTGGATCCTGCGCAAGGCCTGCATGGAATGCATGAAGTGGCCCGAGGCGGTCAGCGTCGCGGTCAACTTCTCGCCGCAGCAGTTCCACCAGCGCGACGTGCTGAGCGAGGTTCGCTACGCGCTCGAGGTCTCCGGCCTGCCGGCGCACCGGCTCGAGATCGAGATCACCGAATCCTCGCTGCTGCACAACACCGAGCTGACCCACGACGTGCTGTCCCAGCTGCGCTCGCTCGGTGTGCGGATCTCGCTGGACGATTTCGGCACCGGCTACTCGTCGCTCAGCTACCTGCACAATTTCCCGCTGCAGAAGGTCAAGATCGACCGCTCCTTCCTCGAGGGTATCGACAGCGACCGTCCGCTGACCTTGCTGCGCGGGGTGGCGCGGCTGTCGGCGGATCTCGGCATGTCGGTCGTGGTCGAGGGCATCGAGACCAATGAGCAGCTCGAACTGATCAGCGCCGATGGCGCGGTGACCGAAGCACAGGGATACCTGTTCAGCCGGCCGGTTCCCTCCGTCCGCATCCGCCAGCTGCTCAATGCCTCGCACGGCCGGCGGACCGACGAGCAACTGCACGTGGTTCCCTCGCGCTCGATCGCTTGATCCGGCGCAATATACTCAATCGATAGTTGTGAGAGCCTTCGACTGCACTATTCGTAGTGTGCCCTTCCGGTCGGAAGTTAACTGTATTGCCTCGATTGCTTTGACGGAAATTAAGAAGCTGTTAATCTTTTGGCTCGCGCGTTGAAGTTGTTGAGTTGTTCAGGGAGTACCAAATGAGGTCCGCGGCCGAAGCCATCAAGCCCGCGACAGGAAGGCTTGCGGACCCTCTGGATCAAGTCGATTACCGCCTCGCTCAGACCCCGGAACAGAAAGACGAGATCTACCGGCTTCGCTATCGCGCCTATCTGCGTGAAGGCGCGATCCGGCCCTCGGCGGACGAGCGGGTCGTCGATCAGTTCGATGATGCGCCGAATGCTTGGGTGTTCGGTGTCTATCTGCAAGGCGAACTCTGCAGCTCGATCCGCATCACCGTGGTGACGCCGGAGTGGCGAACCTCGCCGACGCTCGAGGTGTTCGGCGACGTGCTGCTGCCGAAGCTTGATCAGGGCCTGGTCTTCATCGACTCGACGCGCTTCGTCGCGGATCCCGAAAAGGCCCGGAACAATCCGGAACTTCCTTATGTCACGGTGCGCCTCGGCTCGACGGCGGGCGTGCACTTCAACGCTGACTACGGCCTGGCGCCGGTCCGGCCCGAGCACATGGCGTTCTACCGGCGTGTGTTCCTGCACGAGACCTGGTCGGAGCCGCGGCTCTATCCCGGGCTGGTGAAGCCGGTCGGCTTGATGGCGTCGCATCTGCCGACGGTGCGGGAACGCGTGCTGGCCCGCTATCCCTTCCTGCGCTCCAGCGCCTTCGAGCGGCGAATGCTGTTCGACCGCGAAGGCCAGTTGCAGCCCGACGGCTTCGTGCAGCCGTTCGAGCGCGCTTCGATCGTGCCGAATCCCTGAGGGAAACGGCATTCTCATCGACTCAGTGTCGATCGACTGTTGCGCGCAGGCCAAATTGCCCTGCAAAAGCGGCCGGTTCCCGCGAACCTTGCCTTCCCTTCACCATCGCGCCACATTTGCCACCCATTAACCATCGGGGGCGCTTTTCGCCATTACCTGGCATTTGATGGGGTCGAGCAAGGTCTCGTCAAGGTTGACGGAACGTTCGCTTAACCATCGCCCTGTAGACCGATTGGGTAGTACGAAGAGCGCGAGCGTGGAGGCTCCGGGAATGAATTATCTCCAGGGTATGAAGCTGGTTGCGGTTCTGGCGGTGGCGCTGTCGATGGGTGCCTGCGCCAACAAGAACCCGTTGGACGCCAATGGCGCGATTGGGGGCGCCGCGACCCCGGGCAGCCAGCAGGATTTCGTGGTCAATGTCGGCGACCGCGTGTTCTTTGAGAGCGATCAGACCGATCTGAGCCCGCAGGCGACGGCGACCCTCGACAAGCAGGCGCAGTGGCTGCAGACCTATAACCGTTACTCCTTCACCATCGAAGGTCATGCCGACGAGCGCGGCACCCGCGAATACAACATCGCGCTCGGTGCCCGCCGTGCCCAGTCGGTCCGCGCTTACCTTGCCTCGCGCGGCATCGATCCGAGCCGCATGCGCACCATTTCCTACGGCAAGGAGCGTCCGGTCGCGGTCTGTAACGACATCTCCTGCTGGTCGCAGAATCGTCGTGCCGTCACCGTGCTGAACGCCAGCTCCTGACGCGAACCTGAATGAGTGTTTTCAAGCCGGCGCCTTCGGGCGCCGGCTTTGTTTTGGCCGCGTGAAAGCCGGGCCGTCATCAAGATGAACGAAGCTGCGCGCAATTGGCCGCTTGCTTGTTCCAGCGTCCGTACTAAACCGGTGTCGCGCGACGCTGTCCCGGATTTGAAGTGCCAGTCACAATTCCGGCGTACTCCGTCCCTCAATGTCGCTCGCTTTTCACGTCGATCTCGTCGTCAGGGCAAAATGTCATCCAGGATTCATTTTCTTTCCTCCGCCGCGGCGATCGCGGCGTTGCTCGCCGTTTCCTCGCCAGTGTTTGCCCAATCCGACGATTCCGATGCTGAAATGCGGATCGAGCGGCTCGAGAACCAGCTGCGGCAGCTGACCGGTCAGAACGAGGAACTGCAATACCGTAACCGCCAGCTCGAGGAGCGGCTGCGGCAGCTTGGCGGGCAACCGCCCGGCCCAGGTGGACAGGCTCCGGCGGGCCAACCCGTCGCGGCGGCGCCACCACCGGCGCAGCAACCGCAGGCCTACCCGCAACCGCAGCCGGGCTACGCCCAACCCCAGCAAGGCTACGGCCAGCCGCAGCAAGGATATGGCCGGCAGCCGCAGGGCGGCTATGACCAGCAGCAGCAGATCGCGGCGCCCGCGCCGATCGCGCAGGAGCCGGCGCCGGCGGCTTCCGGCCGCCGCGGCCGCGGCGATGCCTTCGATCCGAACCAGAACCCGAATGCCCCAGGGGCACCGCGCGCACTTGGCGGCGGCGGGATGGCGATGCCCAGTGAGGCGGCGGTTGGTGCGCCCGGCGGCCGTGGGGCAGGCGAGCCGCTCAATCTCGGCAACACCAGCCCGCAGCGTGCGCCCGGCGCGAGCGCAGCCCTGACCACGCTGCCGCCGTCGGCGACGCCGAAGGATGAGTTCGACCTCGGCATCGGCTATATGCAGCGCAAGGACTATGCGCTCGCCGAAGAGACGATGAAGAATTTCGGCCAGAAGTATCCGAACGATCCCCTGGTGGCGGACTCGCAATACTGGCTCGGCGAAAGCTATTTCCAGCGCCAGCAATATCGCGATGCTGCGGAGACCTTCCTCGGCGTGACCACCAAGTTCGACAAGTCCGCGAAGGCGCCCGACGCCCTGCTGCGGCTCGGCCAGTCGCTGGCGGCGCTAAAGGAAAAGGAAGCGGCTTGCGCCGCGTTCGGCGAGATCGCGCGGAAGTACCCGCGCGCGTCCGGCGGGGTCAAGGCTGCGGTTGACCGCGAGCAGAAGCGCGTGAAGTGCTAAACCAGATGCGGGAGGGCCGCTTCCGGCCTCTCCGCCAGCAGCTGGTTTTGCGATGCCCGACGACCAATCCGCCATCCCGGCACGGGACGCCAAGCGCCTGTTCGCAGGCCTTGCGGGCGCGCCGGCGCTCCTGCTTGCGGTGTCCGGTGGTCCCGATTCAGTCGCGCTGATGTGGCTCGCCGCGCGCTGGCGCCGCGCGCTCGCGCAGGGACCGCGGCTGGTGGCGGTCACGGTAGATCACGGCCTGCGTCCTGAAGCGGCTCGCGAGGCGCGCGACGTCAAGCGGCTGGCGCGAAGTCTCGACCTGCCGCACCACACGTTGCGTTGGACTGGACCAAAGCCTGGAACCGGCGTGCCGGCGGCCGCGCGCGCGGCCCGCTATCGACTGCTCGCGCAGGCCGCACGCAGGCATGGCGCCACGCATATTTTGACCGCACACACCCGTGACGATCAGGCCGAGACACTGCTGATGCGGATGCTGCGCGGCAGCGGCGTTGCGGGCCTCTCGGCAATGGCGCGCGAGACCGAGCGCGACGGCGTCTTGCTGACGCGGCCGCTGCTCGACATCTCCAAGGCCCAGCTGATCGCGACGCTGAAGAAGGCGCGCATCGGCTTTGCCGACGATCCGACCAACCGCGATCGATCCTTCACGCGTCCGAGGCTGCGCGCGCTGATGCCGATGCTCGCGGCGGAGGGCGGCGACGCGCGGAACCTGGCGCGGCTTGCCGCAAGGATCGCGCGCGCCAACGCCGCCCTGGAGGTGCTGGTCGACGGCGCCGAGCACTATCTTGCGTCGAAGAGCGAGGATAACTCCGGCGCGGGCTTCGATGCTGCACTGTTCGCGGTGATGCCCGAGGAAATCCGCGTCCGTCTGCTCAAGCGCGCCATCGACCGCATCGGACATGAGGGGCCGGCCGAGCTCGCCAAGGTCGAAACCCTGCTCGCCGCGATGGACGAGGCCTTGGATGGGACTTTGGGAAAACGCGAATCCAAGCTGAAACAGACCCTTGCCGGAGCGGTCATCAGCGTCGCCGCCGGCCGTATCAGGATCGGGCCGGCGCCACCCCGCCGGGCGCGCTCCCGCTGAGCCGGGTTCGATTGTTTCAATCGCTGTCATAATCGGGCAAAGAGGCTTAACCACCCCGGAAAAACACCGGATTCAGCGCCATTTTTTGACCGGGAATCGCGCTAGGATGCGGTAAATAGTCGTGCGTGGTTCCCTTGGCATCTACCCCAGCGGCACCTAAATTGTATGCCATCGACGGGATGGATTCCCTGGGGATTCCCACAGAGCCTGCCCAAGGATAGAGAGAGGCCGCGATCCGCGCGACCACGAAGGAAGACCATGAACGCCAATCTGCGGAATTTCGCCCTCTGGGTCATCATTGTCCTGCTGTTGCTGGCGTTGTTCACGCTTTTCCAGAATCCTGGCCAGCGCTCGTCGTCCTCGGACATCTCGTTCTCGCAGCTTCTCACTGAGGTCGATCAGGGCCATGTCCGCGACGTCGTGATCCAGGGGCCGGAGATTCACGGCACCTTCAACAACGGCACGAGCTTCCAGACCTACGCGCCGAGCGATCCGACGCTCGTGAAGCGCCTCTATGACGCCAAGGTGCAGATCACCGCGAAGGCGCCCGGCGACAACGTGCCGTGGTTCGTCTCGCTGCTCGTCTCCTGGTTGCCGTTCATCGCGCTGATCGGCGTGTGGATCTTCCTGTCGCGGCAGATGCAGGGCGGCGCCGGCAAGGCGATGGGCTTTGGCAAGTCGCGCGCCAAGATGCTGACCGAGGCGCATGGCCGCGTCACCTTCGAGGACGTCGCGGGTGTCGACGAGGCCAAGCAGGATCTGCAGGAGATCGTCGAATTCCTCCGCGACCCCGGCAAATTCCAGCGGCTCGGCGGACGGATTCCGCGCGGCGTGTTGCTGGTCGGCCCTCCCGGCACCGGCAAGACGCTGATCGCGCGCGCGGTCGCGGGCGAAGCCAACGTGCCGTTCTTCACCATCTCCGGTTCTGACTTCGTCGAGATGTTCGTCGGCGTCGGCGCGAGCCGCGTCCGCGACATGTTCGAGCAGGCCAAGAAGAACGCGCCCTGCATCATCTTCATCGACGAAATCGACGCGGTCGGCCGTCATCGCGGCGCCGGCCTCGGCGGCGGCAACGATGAGCGCGAGCAGACGCTGAACCAGTTGCTGGTCGAGATGGACGGCTTCGAGGCCAATGAGGGCGTGATCCTGATCGCGGCGACCAACCGTCCCGACGTGCTCGATCCCGCGCTGCTGCGTCCCGGCCGCTTCGACCGCCAGGTCGTGGTGCCGAACCCGGACGTCGTCGGCCGCGAGCAGATCCTCAAGGTTCACGTCCGCAAGGTGCCGCTGGCTCCGGATATCAACCTCAAGACCATCGCGCGCGGCACCCCGGGCTTCTCGGGTGCCGACCTGATGAACCTCGTCAACGAGGCTGCGCTGACCGCCGCCCGCCGCAACAAGCGGATGGTGACGCAGGCCGAGTTCGAAGAGGCCAAGGACAAGGTGATGATGGGCGCCGAGCGCAAGTCGCTCGTGATGACCGAGGAAGAGAAGTTGCTGACGGCCTATCACGAGGGCGGTCACGCCATCGTCGGCCTCAACGTCGTCGCGACCGATCCGATCCACAAGGCGACCATCATTCCGCGCGGCCGTGCGCTGGGCATGGTGATGCAGCTGCCCGAGCGCGACAAGCTGTCGATGTCGCTCGAGCAGATGACTTCGCGGCTTGCCATCATGATGGGTGGCCGCGTCGCCGAAGAGCTGATCTTCGGCCGCGAGAAGGTGACCTCGGGTGCCGCCTCCGACATCGAGCAGGCGACCCGCCTGGCCCGCATGATGGTGACGCGCTGGGGCCTCTCGGAAGAGCTCGGCACCGTCTCCTACGGCGAGAACCAGGACGAGGTGTTCCTCGGCATGTCGGTCTCGCGCACGCAGAACGCGTCGGAGGCGACCGTCCAGAAGATCGACTCCGAGATCAGGCGTCTGGTCGAGGAAGGCTACAACGAGGCGACCAAGATCCTCACCGAGAAGCGCGAGGATCTCGAGGCGCTCGCCAAGGGCCTGCTCGAGTTCGAGACGCTGACCGGCGACGAGATCATCGACCTCTTGAAGGGCAAGAAGCCCAACCGCGAGTCGGTGCTGGAGCCGTCGACGCCGCGCGCATCCGCCGTGCCGCCGGCCGGCAAGCCGCGCCCGCGTCCCGATCCGGACACCGGCATGGAGCCGCAGCCGCAGGCGTAAGCCTCGCCCGCCATGGCCGGTGCTTCCGGCAAACCGATTGTGCAAAAGCTCGGCCTCAAGCCGGGCTTTTGTATTTTTGTCGACGGGCTGTCCGTTCCCTACGGCAACATTGTCGGCGAACTGCCCGCCGATCTGCTGATCGCGAAGACCGCACGGACGCCGCTCGATGCCGTGCACCTGTTCGCGGCCGAGGCCAAGGGGCTTGCGGCCAGGCTGCGGCATTACCGTCGGGCGATCGCGCCCGACGGCATGATCTGGGTGTCGTGGCCGAAGAAGAGTTCGGGCGTCGCGACCGACCTTACAGAGATGGAGGTCCGCGAAACCGGGCTCGCGAACGGCCTGGTCGACGTCAAGGTCTGCGCCGTCGATGACGTCTGGTCGGGACTGAAACTCGTGATCCCGGTCAAAGAGCGCGGCAAGCGCTGAGACCTCCACGGCGAGTTGGCATCCGCGTCAAAATGGGGATGCCCAGCACAAGTGGTTGAGAGAGCTCCTGGTCAAAGTTTCTAGAATGCAATAGTCCGCTTCTGGACCGCAGCTGAGCTTTGTTCAGAAGGCTGCAACGTCCGCTTTCGATAGGTGAGCCGACCTAGGTCAGGGACCCGCGAGGCAAAAGCGGACGCGACGCATGTGGGGGGCGCCCTAGTTCGAACGCTCGGCCGCCGGCGCCGCACCAACCTTGGTCTCGTCCGAGCGCACATGGATGACGGCGATGTCGTCTTTGTACAGCCGCTTCCAGCCCTTCAGGTGATCCAGCGCGTTGCCCGCGGGCGAGTCCGAGCTCAGCAGCGTGGCGTCGATCCGGTACTTGTCGAGCAGGCCCAGCAACTGCCCGACGTCACGGGCGTCGAGCGCATCGTAATAGTCGAGCACGAATTGCTCGCCATAGAGCTCGGCGCGGCCGTCGATGAACACCTTCATGTCGCGGCTCACCATGTAGCCGCCGAACGGCGCCGTGCTGAAGACGCGCTGCGCCTTGTGCTGCTGCAGCACATCGACCGCGGCCACGGGCGAGAACATCGGCAGGAACTTGAACTGATGCTGCGCGACGAACATCGCCGTCGTCACCCATGCGCCGATCACCATCGCGATCGCAGCCAGGATCGTGACGACGGGGAATGCGCGCGTTTCTCCGAAGCGGGCCGCGGTGGCGCTTGCCGTTCCCCATTGCTCGGCGATCGGCTTGGCGAGCACCAGCGGTGCGATGAACGCGAACACCTCGATGTTGCGGACATGGCTCAGCGCCATCCAGATCAGCCCGAGCAGCAGCAGGATCCGCGGCACCGACAGCGTCAGCCTGCGGTAGCAGATCAGGCCGATCAGGCCGAGCAGCGTGGCTTCGAAGAAGCTGGGCTTGCTGAAATCCGCCGGCTTCCATTCCCCGATCAGCGTCAGCAATTTGCCGAGGCTGAGGATCTTGGTCGCGCCCAGCAGGCTGGTCCAGCCATAGGGCGTCAGGCAGCTCGCGGCCAGCGCGGCGAGGCCGAAAAGGCCCCATCGCACGACAAGCTGACGGCGGCGGCCGGGCTCCCCGTTCCACACCGCCTCCAGTCCGATCGGTCCGATCAGCGCCAGGCCGAGAACGAAGCCGCCATGCAGATTGGCCCACAGCGTCATCAGCGGCAGCAGCCACCATGACGGTGAAGTGCGGCGATCCGCGGCCGCGAGCAGGCCGCCGATGAACGCCAGCAGCACCGGCAGCGCCAGCACGTGGGGCCGCGCGAAGAAGTGGATCGTCGACAACAGCAGCGCCAGCGCCGCGATCAGGATCGCGCGCGCCGGATCGAAATACGGGCTCAGCAGATGCAGGAAGATCGCGACCGTCGCGCCGATCGCCATCGACGACAGGATCACCGGCCCGGCCCAATCGCCGCCGTAGACGAGCGCGTACGCCACCTGCGACAGCCACGAGCTCGAGATCCAGGGCTCGCCGAAACGGGTGAACGAGAACACGTCCGATGTCGGCATCGCGCCGTGTTCGAGGATCCACTGTCCGACCCTGATCTGCCACATCGTGTCGGAATCGCGCAGCAGGATTTCGCCGGCCGAGAGATAGAACAGATAGGCGCCCACGGCGGCGCACAGCGGCACCAGTCCTCGCGCCGCGCTACGGCTGCTCACGCTGCTGGTGATGGAGAGTGACATGCGCTTTCTTGCTTGTTTCGGCCGGGGGCATCCAGAGCCAACGCCACGCGTGATGCTGGCGCGCACTCGACCACGGCTTCCGATAAATTCGGGTAAATGCCGCAGCTGATATCGCGCGCATGCGCAAGATCAGATGTCTCGATTTCGAGCGATCAGCTTAGCCGGCGATTTACCATCGCGGCCCTGATCCGATCGGGGAGGGGCCGGAGTGCCGCCGGCTCAATCAGAGGTGGTGCCAGAGGTTGCAAAAAATCCTTACAATTCCAGCTTGTCATTCAGTCTGAATAGTTGTTCACTTCTTCAGGCGATTGCGGGATCAATCGCTCAAAACGTTGAAGACTCGTGTGTTCTGCCGGTGGGCGCCGGCCGGGGCGCACGGCGGGGGGACGGAACGCCATGGTTTACCGGCGAACTCATCAGGTCGTGAAACGGCTGGCCGCGCGGCGCAGCGCCATCCTGTCGGCTGCGCGGGACGCGGCGGCGGCGGGCGGCATGGCGGCGGTCCAGATCGCACCCGTCGCGGTGCGGGCCAATGTCGCGGCGGGAACGGTCTACCGTTATTTCCCGTCGAAGGCCGAGCTGATCTCGGAATTGATCACGGAAGTCTCGCGCGACGAGCTCACGGCGATCCGGCGCGCCGCCGATGCCGCACCAGGGCCGTCATCGGCGCTGGCCGCCGCGGTGACGACGATCGCGGTCCACGTGCTGTCGCAGCGCAAGCTCGCCTGGGGCATTTTGGCCGAGCCGGTCGACGTCGACGTCACCGCCTCGCGCCTCGCCAGCCGCCGCGACATTTCCGGCGAGCTTGCCATGCGCATCGATGCCGCGGTGCGCGCCGGCCACCTGCCGGCGCAGGACACGGCGCTGGCCGCCACCGCCCTGCTCGGCGCGCTGCACGAAGCGCTGGTCGGCCCGCTGGCGCCGGCCAATCTCGACGATCCGATCAAGCTGCGTGACGCGGTGCAGACCGTGACGCTGCTTGCGCTGCGTGCGGTCGGCGTGATGGACGCACGCGCGCGTGGCCTCGTGGTGCAGGCAACGACCCCGGCGAAGGCGCTGGTCGGCGCTTGAGGCGCGCGAAGAACACTTCTGTCGCAATGGCGTTGTAGGTTTCGGGGCTGGGCTCAACCACCTCACGGAGCAACCCATGACGACGACCCATGGCTCGGCCAAATGGCAGGGCGGCATCAAGGACGGCAAGGGCGCGATCTCGACCAAGAGCGGCGCGCTCTCGGATTACCCCTACGGCTTCGCCAGCCGCTTCGAGGGCAAACCGGGTTCGAACCCGGAGGAGCTGATCGGCGCGGCGCATGCCGCCTGCTTCACGATGGCGCTGTCGCTGATTCTCGGCGAAGCCAAGCTCACGGCGGAGCATATGGAGACCAAGGCCGATGTGACCCTGGAGAAGGTCGCCGACGGCTTCGCCATCACCGCGGTGCACCTGACGCTGTCGGCGAAGATCCCGGGCGCCGATAATGCGACGTTCCAGGAACTGGCCGGCAAGGCGAAGGCCGGATGTCCGGTGTCGAAGCTGCTCAACACCAAGATCACGCTCGACGCGTCATTGCAGGGCTGATCGCGGCGCGGCGGGTTAATGCGTTTTCGAGCGAAGCGGGCACCGGTTCGCGTGAAGACAACGCGTCAAACAGGAATCTAGAGCTGCGCGTCGCCGCTCGGGCCGACCGAGGCGATGCGCAGCATGTTGGTGGTGCCGGGGGCGCGGAGCGGCACGCCGGCAACGATGATGACGCGCTGGCCGGCCTTGGCAAAACCGTCGCGGAACCCAATCGAGCCGGCGCGGTCGACCATGTCGTCGAGATCGTGGGCGTCCTCGGCGACCACGCAATGCACCCCCCACACCACCGACAGCTTGCGGCCGGTGACGAGGTTCGGCGTGATCGCGACCACCGGCACCTTGGGCCGCTCGCGCGCCACGCGGATCGCGGTCGAGCCTGACGACGTCCAGCAGATGATCGCCGACAGGTCGAGCGTCTCGGCGATCTGCCGCGCCGCGTCGGCAATGGCGTCACCCACCGTCGCTTCGGGATCGACGCGTTGCGCGTTGATCACGTTGCGATAGGTCGGGTCGCGCTCCACCTCCTCGCCGATGCGGTTCATGGTCGAGACAGCCTCCACCGGGAATTTGCCGGCGGCGGATTCCGCCGACAGCATGATGGCGTCGGCGCCTTCGTAGACGGCGGTGGCGACGTCGGAGACTTCGGCGCGCGTCGGCACCGGCGCCTGGATCATCGATTCCAGCATTTGCGTTGCGACCACCACCGGCCGGCCGGCGCGGCGCGCCATCCGGATCATCTGCTTCTGCAGGCTCGGCACCCGCTCCAGCGGCAGTTCGACGCCGAGATCGCCGCGCGCCACCATCAGCGCGTCCGATGCTTCGATGATGTCGGCGAGGCGGTCGATCGCCTGCGGCTTCTCGATCTTGGCCATCACGGCGGCGCGGCCGCGGATCATCTTCTTGGCCTCGATCACGTCCTCGGCTCGCTGCACGAAGGACAGCGCGACCCAGTCGATCCCCTCCGGCAGCGCGGCTTCCAGGTCGGCGCGGTCCTTTGCGGTCATCGCCGACACCGGCAGATCGGTATCGGGCAGGCTGACGCCCTTGCGGTCCGACATCTTGCCGCCGATCACGACGCGCGTGATCGCGCGCTCGGGCGAGGTTTCCTCGGCGATCAGCCGCACCTTGCCGTCGTCGAGCAGCAGTGCGTGGCCCGGGCGGAGCGCCGCGAGGATCTCCGGATGCGGAAGCTGGACGCGGCTGTTGTCGCCCGGCGTCTTGTCGGAATCCAGAATGAAGCTCTGGCCGTTCTTGAGCTGGGTCGAGCCTTCCGCGAACGAGCCAAGCCGCAGCTTCGGCCCTTGCAGGTCGACCAGGATGCCGATCGGCCGGCCGTAGCTCGATTCGACATTGCGGATGGTCTTGACCAGCTCCCGCATCTTGTCATGCGGGGTATGGCTCATGTTGATGCGGAAGACGTCGGCGCCCGCCTCGAACAGCTTGCGGATCATCGCGCTGTCTGAGGAGGCCGGGCCGAGTGTTGCGAGGATCTTGATTCGACGCAGTCGTCTCATGGTTTGTTTCCGGGTGGTGCGGCTGGCGGCAGACCAGACGCGCCCGGAGGCGCTGCGCCCGGCGGCGGGTTGGGCAGGCCCGGCATCGCCCCGGGACTTCCTGGACCCACGCCGCCCGGCATTCCCGGTACTTTCTGCGGCTGTTGTTCGTTGGCTTCGGTTAGCTGGACGGTCCATGCACGCTGCTCGCCGGTATCGACCTCGAAGAAGCCGGTGCGGTCGAACCCGCGCGCCAGGCAATTTTCGGTGCCCTTGATGGTGAATTCCTTATCGCGCGAGCACATGAAGGCCTGGCCGGACCATTCGCCGCCGCGATCATAGTCGAGAGCGTAGATGTAGTAGTAGCGCGCCACAAGGTTGCCGCGCAGCAAGGTCTCGCAGGTGCGCGACGACACGTTCCACCAGCCCTCGGTGGTCCAGCCCTCGGCGTCCTTGTAGCCGAGCGCGATGCCGACGCGGCTCGAGGTGTTGTTGCAGAGCCGGAAATCGGCGGCCGCCGGACTCGTCCACAGGCAGGCCGCGACAAGCGCCAGCACCGGCAGGAGGCCGGCCAACGTCAGGCGGATATTGCGGGGAGCTGAGGCGAGGGAATCTGTTGGGCTCATGCAGCGAAGCTATATCAAATCATGGACGATTTCGCGTGCCCGGCCGGCACTGTCAACGGGCGGGCGCCCGTCTGCGACGCTGTCGGACCGTGGCCAGGGTGGCCGGACGGGTCCGTTTTGCGCGCCGATATGGCAAAATCTGTGACAATTCCCACCTGATATCAATATGGTGAGCGCGACACACGGGATCACGATCATGAGCATTGACGACAAAACCAGAACGGAACTCGAGGCCGCGGTCTTCCGGCGTCTCGTCAGTCACCTGCGCGACCGCACCGATGTGCAAAACATCGACCTCATGAACCTCGCCGGCTTCTGCCGCAACTGCCTGTCCAACTGGATGAAGGAAGAGGCGGACGCCAAGGGCCTTACCGTGAGCAAGGACGAGAGCCGTGAGGCGGTCTACGGCATGCCGTATGAGGAATGGAAGGCGAAGTATCAGGGCAGCGCGACGCCCGAGCAGCTCGCGGCGATGAAGAAAGCCCAGAGCGGGCATTAAACCTCAGCCTGTGTGACGTCAGTTCCGCGGCCGTCCGCATCTCCTGTGGGCGCGCTGTGGATGAGCGCGATGTTTCCTTGACGGAAGGCGCGCCAAAATCGAGGGTCGCCCGCAGCAAGCGGTGCGCAAGGCGCGTATTCGCGTAACATTTCAATACCTGTTCAGGAGTGCGCGATGGCCACCACGTCTGCCGCCGTCAAGGAAGAGCCCGCAACGCGATTTGCCAAGGACCAGCTCAAGTCCATCATCGAGCGCATCGAGCGGCTGGAAGAAGAGAAGAAGACGATCTCGGACGACATTCGCGACGTCTATGCCGAGAGCAAGGGCAACGGCTTCGACGTCAAGGCGCTGCGCGCCATCATCCGTCTGCGCAAGCAGGATCCGAACGAGCGCCAGGAGCAGGAGACCATCCTGGAGACCTACATGCAGGCGCTGGGGATGCTCTGAGGCGGCCAGCGGCCACCCCTGCCGGGCGTTCGCCAAGGGCGCCCCCCAAAGCTGCTGGAAGACCTCCTGTCGAGGCTTGGGTGAAATCCCGGGATTTGCTACACTGGCGGCGAGGTAACCGGGCAGATCGTTCAGATGGACGTGCCAGGACCAGAGCGCCGGCTCGCTGCGGTCCTCGCCGCCGACATGGTCGGCTATAGCCGCCTGATGGAGGCTGACGAGACGGGGACCCTTGCGCGCCTCAAAACCCATCGCATCGAGCTGATCGATCCGGCCATCGCCAAGAATCGCGGCCGCATCATCAAGACCACCGGCGACGGCCTGCTGGTTGAATTCCATAGCGTCGTCGATGCGGTGCTGTGCGCGGCCGAGGTCCAGAGCCGGATGGCGAAGCGCAACGCCGACGTCGCGCCGGCGCGCTGGATGCAGTTTCGCATCGGCATCAATCTTGGCGACGTGATCGTTGACGGCGCCGATATCTTCGGCGACGGCGTCAACGTCGCGTCCCGTCTGGAGACGCTGGCCGAGCCCGGCGGCATCTGCATTTCCGGCGCGGTGCGCGATCAGGTCGGCGATCGCCTGGAAGATCTGAGCTTCGAGGATCTCGGCGACCAGACCGTCAAGAACATCGCGCGCCCAATCCGGGTTTTCCGCGTCCATCTCGAATCCGGTGCCAGGCCCGTTCCGGAGCACCCGAGTGCGGTGGCCGCCCCTGTCGTCGCCAAGAAGCCCTCCATCGCCGTGCTGCCGCTCGTCAACATGAGCGGCGATCCCGAGCAGGAATTCTTCGCCGACGGGCTCACCGAGGACATCATCACTGAGCTGTCGCGCTTCCACGATCTGCTGGTGATCTCGCGCAACTCGACCTTCGTGTACAAGGGCAAGGCCGTGAAGGTGCAGGACGTCGCGAAGGAATTCGCCGTCGACTATGTGCTGGAAGGCAGCGTGCGGAAGGCGGGCGGCCGGATCCGCGTCACGGTGCAGCTGATCGACGCCGTGGCCGACCGGCACGTCTGGGCCGAACGCTACGACCGCGAGCTGGCCGACATCTTCGCCATCCAGGACGAGATGACGCGTGCGATCGTGGCGACCTTGCCGGGGCGCGTCGAGGCTGCCGCGCATGACCGTGTCAAGCGCAAGCCGACCGACAACATGGCGGCCTACGAGTGCGTGCTTGCCGCCAAGGTGCTGCATCATCGCTCGGCACGCGACGACAACGCGGAGGCGCAGCGCCTGCTCGAACGGGCCATCGTGCTTGACCCGAACTATGCCCACGCCCACGCCTGGCGGGCCTGCGTGCTCGGCCAGACCTGGGTCTACAACTGGTGCACCGACCGCGACGCGACCATGGCGCAGGTCGCCGCAGAGCTCGAGATCGCGCTCAAGCTCGACGACAATGACAGCGACGTGCACCGGATTCTCGCCGCGCTGAACCTCAACCGCGACGACCACGACAAGGCGGCCTTCCACCAGGAGCGCGCGCTCGCGCTGAACCCGAATTACGACCTCGTCGTCGTGCAGCAGGGCGAGCTCCTGACCTGGCTCGGGCGGCCCGAGGAAGGCATCGACTGGATCAAGCGGTCGATGCGCCTCAATCCGTTCCATCCGGAGCGCTTCTGGAGCCATCTCGGCCGGGCCTGCTATTGCGCCGAGAAATACGCTGACGCCGCCGAGGCGTTCTCGCGGATTACGCGCCCCGACCACACCCATCACGCCTTCCTCGCGGCGACCTTCGCGCAGATGGGCAACACGGTGGCTGCCTCGGCCCACGCCGCCGAGGTGCTGAAGCGCGAGCCGACCTTCTCGGTGTCGGCGCATCTGGCAACCCAGCACTACAAGCGCGAGCCCGATCGGGCACGCTTCGAGGCCGGCCTGCTCAAGGCAGGGCTGCCGGCCTGAACCGGCGCAAAGCTATCCTTGTCCGGCAGAGGCGCAGCGGCTCAGCGTAGCGAGGCGGTGCGGAGCACGAAGGACTGGGTCGTCAGGAGGGCGGTCGCCGAGCCCGAGAAGCGGTCGCAGGTCATGCCCATCATCGGATCTTCCGAGAAGGTCATGACGACGGCGGCCTGCGGCTTGACGAAATGAGCCCGCATCATGGTCATGTCGGTGTCGCCAAGCACCGTGGTCAGCATGGCATTGCTCGCGCTCGGCGCCAGCATTACCACGCGCATCCAGATATCGTTGCCCTTGGCAACCGAGATCCGCGCGGAGGTGGTGATCACGCCCTGGCTCGGTGCGCCCTTGGCAACGACGGTGTTGATTTCGGTGCTAGGAGCCGCGGCATTGCGCGTCGGGCGCACGTTGCGCGGGATCGGCGCGGTCGCTGCGACGATGTTGGCGCGATCGACCGGTGAGGCCGCCGCGGGCGCATAGGCCAGGGCCTTGTTGAAGTTTTCGGTCGTCGTGCTGGCAGTGGTCTGCGGATCGCTGCCGCCGACCGCCTCACGGGCCTTCAGCGCGGCTATCTGCGCCGCCGACGCTTGCTTCGGCGCCTCACCCTCGTCACCCCAGAAGCCGCGGGCATTGATGATGTCGGCAGGCGATTGCGGCGCGGTGTTCTCGGCCATCTGCACCACTTGCACCGCGGGCTTCGCCTTCGGCATCGGAACGAGCTGGGCGTCGGCGGCCGCGAGCTGGATGGCGGCGGCGAACTGCGGCTTGGCGCGCGGCAGCGGAATCGGATCGGCGGATTTGGCGGGCGCGGCGGCGGCCACCACGGTGTTGGCGGCCGGCTTGTCGTTCACGCTGGCCGCGCCTTCGTCTTCATCGTCACTCGACTTGCCGCCACCGAACAGCTTCGCGAACAGGCTCGGCTTGCCGATGGTCGCGGCATCGTCACCATTGCCGCGGCGCTCGATATCGGCCTTGGCAAGCTCATAGCCCTTCAGCGGCGTGCCGTCGGTCGGGACATGGACAGTGCGGCCGTCGGGGAACACCCTGACCAGCTGATCGCGGGTCATGCGCGGCCAGTGGCGGATGCTGCCGGTGTCGAGATGGACGAACGGCGAGCCCGAGGTCGGATAGAAGCCGACGCCGCCGCGCTGCAGGCGAAGGCCGGCATAGCGGATCTGCTCCAGCGGCACGCCCGGGATGAAGAAGTCCATCGCGTGCCCCAGCATGTGCTGGCTGTGGCGCGCGACGCCCGAGGAGCGGCGGCGGAGCATGGCGTTGGTGGCAGGGGCGCGATAGGCGGAGATGATCTGGATCGGCTGCTTTCCGCCGACGTCGTTATAGACTTCCCACAGGATGTCGAAGAGGTGACGGTCCATCACCGTTTCATCCTGGGAGCGCCAGTCGCGCAGGAAGTGGTTGAGCTGCTTCAGCGCGCCTTCGTCGTAACGGCCGTCGCGCTTGAAGGTGACGGTGAGGTCTTCGCCGGAATGGGTGTGATGGAAGGAGAGGGTGCGGGTCTGATTCAGCGCGGTGGCATCGTGCACCGATCCCGCGCCCGCCAACAGCAATAGCGCAGTCAGGCCGACTTGGTATCCGGCCTTAGGCAACGACAGCGGATTGTAGCGGCGTGCGAAGACAGCCAGCACTATGAGCCCACCCAGTCGACGAGCGTTCGGTCGGCATCTTTCGCAGACCCCCTGCGGAAGACGGTGAACGCTTTCTTAAAGCGGGAGGGTTAACCGAGGTTTACCGACCCGCCCCCAAGTTAGGCTTAACTAACTGGGCGAGTGTGGCAAAAGATAGCCCTGCTCCCCGGCCGAGACCCGAAATGGTTAATGTAAACGATCTCGCTTTTTGAGCGAGATCGTTGATTTTGCTTCAAAATTTATTCCAATCGGGCGGAAATGCAGATTAGCGGGTGATTACCCGGCGCTGCTGCTGGGCCTGCCCGCGACGGATCGGCTGCGGCTCCGGCTGTCCGAATCCCCCGAACAGGCGCTCGAAGAAATTTGGTCCGGAGGAGCCAAAGCCGTTGTCGCCGGCGACATTGACGCCGGCGGGCAGGCTGCTGCTTGGCGGGCGCGAGTAGCTCGGCTGGGCGTGCGCCACCACCGTCTCGAGATCCTTGCCGCGGCCGTTCCTGAGCAGCGACAGCATGGCGGCGTCGCGGCCGTAAACGTCCCTGCGCAATTGCAGCTTGCCGGCATCGTCAACGAACGCGGTCTGATAGGTGATGTTCACCGGGATCGGCGTCGGGAATTTCAGGTCGACTTCGCTCGAGCCGTACATGCTGCGGATCCGCTCCGGCGTGTAGTGCTGGTTCGGCTCGGTGATGTTGAGCAGGACGGCGGCGTACTGATCGGGATTCTGCACGCGCATGCAGCCGTGGCTGAACGCACGCTCGTCCTTCGCGAACAGGTACTTGTCCGGCGTGTCGTGCTGATAGACCAGGAACTTGTTCGGGAAGTTGAAGCGGATCCGGCCGAGCGCGTTGGCTTCACCCGGCGGCTGCGAGATGTGGATCGAGCCGTCGCGGTTGCGCTCGAGCCTGAGGCCCATGCGCTGCAGCACCGTTGGATCCTGCTGCAGGGCCGGCAGATATTCGTTGTAGATGATCGACGGCGGCACGTTCCAGGTCGGATTGACCGTGATGTACTTCATCGTCTCGGTCAAAAGCGGCGTGGCATGCTGGCCGGGCTTGCCGGTAACGACGCGGGTGGTCCAGACCTGCGCGCCGTTCTGCATCACCTTCAACGTGTAGTCCGGGATGTTGAGGATCACATAGGCATTGCCGACGCTGGCGGCGCCGAGCTGGCGCGGCAGCCAGCGCCAGCGCTCCATGTTGACGATCACGGTGTCGATCTGCCGGTCGCGCTTCGGATTGTTCAGTGCCTTCACCGTGCGCTCGTCGAGAACGCCGGTCGGCTTGAGGTCGACGCTGCTCTGGAATTTCTCCACCGCCCGCGCGATCGTCGCGTCATACTTGGTGCTGTCGGCATTCTCGGTGACGCCGAGCTTGTTGCGCAGGTCAGGCACGCGCGGATCGTCCATCTCGACCGCGGCCTGCTTCTTGCGTGCCGGCAAATATTTCAGCGTCGGGCCGTCTGCGATCGTGATGACCGGGCCGTCGCCCTGGCCACGCAGCTCGGCGAGCTTCTGCTTCAGCTCCTTGTAGAGCTTCTGCGGCGGGTTGTAGCTGTCGAGCGCGGCGGAGGCGTCTTTCGCGGAGGTCACATTGGCGAACACTTCCGCCGGATCGATCGGGTGCTCCGGATAGAGAATGTCGGCCGACACCTGCGACCAGTGCATGCGGCCGCTCTGGGCCTGGCGGGCGTAGTCCAGCATGCTGGCGGCGAGTTTCAGCTCCGCGTCGGCCAGCGCGTCCGGCGAGGTCGCTGCGGCGAAATCCGGCACCGGATAGTCGGCGGCATCGAGGCCATCCGCGGCCGCGTCCTTCAGGCGGGCGATGACGCCCTTGCCGGCGTCGGTCAGCTTGCCGGCCTTGGTGAACACCGGCGCGTATTCGCGAGCCGAATAGAACTTCTCGGCCGCAGCGCGCTCGTTCTTGCGGTCGAAGCTACGCAGCGACTTGCTGGCGAGCAGTTCGCGCAGCTTGTCGGCAACCGGCTGATCCTCGGCGGCAACGTTGCTCGCTGCCTTCGCCGGTTCGCTCGCCGGCGCCGCGGCGGTCGCGGGAGCAGTGGCCGGCGCTGCTGCAGTTGCAGGCGCGGGGCTTGCGGCAGGCGCGGTGGCCGTTGCGGGGGCGGGGGCGGGGGCGGCCGCCGCCGGCGCGCCGGCGGTATCGGTCTTCGGGGCATCGGCCGGCTTCGTCGCGGGCGCGGTTACGACATCGGCGGGCTTCGGCTCGACGGCCTTTGCAGTCGCGCTCGGCTCTGCCGGCTTGGCGTCGACCGGTTTTGTCTGAGCGGGTTTGGCCTCGGTGGCTTGCACATCCGCTGGCTTCACGTCGGCCGGCTTGGCTGCATCGGGCAGCGCGGCGGTGGTGTCGGCCTTGAAATCGCTTGCGGTGGGGGGCGGCACGTTGGCCGGTTCGGGGCGCGGGATCGCCGCGTCGATCGCGAGTTCCGAGGCGCTGGAGTGCGGCGTGTCCTGCGCGAAGGCCGCGGTCGCGGACACCGTGAGGAAGGTTGCCGCGACGGCCATCAATACGCGGTCAAATCCTCGACGGTTGTTCGAACAGTCACGCATCGTCACACCCCCTGGGTGAAACTGCCCCTCATCAAACTGGAACAGTTCAAATCAGAATTTGGTTTCATAGCTTGCGCGAAGCGCCGGCCTCTCGATCGACTCGCACGCCTGCACACAACGAACGCAGACGATACCTTTGCCCCTCTCATGCAGCCAGCGCCATGCGGGGCAACTCACGACAAACTGACCTCGAAGCAGCTGATTTCGCTCCGGGCTGTGCGTTTTTGCCACGCGGCACAGCCTTTGTCTGTCACCGCCACGACACGGTTCAAAAGGTTCCCTGGTGTGGCCCTGTCGGCCTCGAGGGCTAAGTGGCGTCGCTTGCGCGCGCGCCGGCCGCAGCTTCGTCGAGCTTGCGATAGAGCGTCGAGCGGCCGATCTTGAGGCGGCGCGCGACCTCCGACATCTGTCCGCGATAATGCGAAATCGCGAAGCGGATGATCTCGTTCTCGAGATCTTCCAGGGGGCGCACCTCGCCCGCGGCTGTGAGCATGGAAAGGCCGCCGGCCGTGGGCAGGGAGGCGGCAACCGGTATTTCATTACCGGAAATCATGGCGGGAGCCGTGGAAGGCGACACCACCAGCGGCTCGCCCTGCAGCGATTTGCCCTCCGGCGCCGGCTGCGCCATTCCTTGCGGGAAATCGGCGAGCCCGAGCTGGTCGCCGTCGCTCATGACCACGGCGCGATACACCGTGTTCTCGAGCTGGCGGATGTTGCCCGGCCAGTCGAGCTGCGAGAGGTGGGCCATCGCCTCGCCGCTGATGCCAGTGATGTTGCGGTTTTCCTCGGCGCAGAACCGCGCCAGGAAATGCCGCAGCAGATGCGGGATGTCTTCGCGCCGCTGTCGCAGCGCCGGAATGGTCAGCGGCAGCACGTGCAGGCGATAGAACAGGTCCTCGCGGAACTGGCCGCCTTTCACGAGATCGAGCAGCTTGCGGTTGGTCGCCGAGATGATGCGAACATCGACCTTGACCGGCTTGCGGCCGCCGACCGCCTCGACGGTGCCTTCCTGCAGGGCGCGCAGCAATTTTACCTGCGTGGCCAGCGGCAATTCACCAACCTCGTCGAGGAACAGCGTGCCGCCATGCGCTTCGACGAACTTGCCCTGATGGCGCTCGGTGGCGCCGGTGAAGGCGCCCTTCTCGTGGCCGAACAGGATCGATTCGACGAGATTGTCCGGGATCGCGCCGCAATTCACCGCAACGAAAGGCTTGGCCTTGCGCTCGCTGCTGCCGTGAATGGCGCGCGCGAACAGTTCCTTGCCGACGCCGGATTCGCCCTCGATCAGCACCGGGATCGTCGAGGACGCGGCCTTTTGCGCGGTGCGCAGCACCCCGGCCATCGCCTCGCTGCGGGTGATGATGTCGGAGAAGGTCAGCCGGCCCTCGCGGCTGTGGCGGATCCGCTGCAATTCGCCCTTCAGCGCCGAGGCGTTGAGGGCGTTGCGCAGGGAGACCTGCAGCCGCTCGAAGCCGACCGGCTTGACGACGAAATCCTGGGCACCGGCGCGCATCGCCGACACGACATTGTCGATGCCGCCATGCGCGGTCTGCACGATGACCGGGACGGTCAAACCAGCTTCACGAATTTTTGCGAGGACTCCAAGTCCGTCGAGGCCCGGCATCACGAGGTCGAGCACGACGGCGTCAATCGCCTGCGTCTCGGATGCGGTCAGGGCCGCGATCGCCGCGTCGCCACTGTCCACGACGAGGGGCTCATAGCCGCACTTCTGCACCATGTTTTCAACCAAACGGCGCTGTACTGCGTCGTCATCGGCGATCAAAATGGTGGCAGCCATGGTTTTCCCCGCACGCTACGTTTATTTGTCTCGAATCGGGGCAATGTCGCCGATGCCGATTAACGCACTCTTAAATGTTGCAAACCCGCATTCATTCCGCCGCCGCCGACATCTTTCCGACTGAAGTAAGGTTACGAACAAGATGACCTCGCGCTCCAAAACTGCATCCAACAAGTCTGCCCTCAGCAAGGCCGCTCTCCGCAAGGAAGCCGCGTTGCGCAAGACGGCCGCGCAACGCAAATCGTCCGCAGGCGGCCCGGCGGCGAAAAAGGCAGCCAGCAAGACCGGCAAGCTTCCGGAATGGAATCTGGCAGATCTCTACTCCGGTATCGATGCGCCTGAGGTCGCACGCGACTTGCAGAAAATGGACGCAGATTGCGTCGCGTTTGAGACCGACTACAAGGGCAAGCTTGCCGAAACTACCGCCAAGGAAGGCGGCGGAAAGTGGCTGGCCGAGGCGATCAGGCGCTATGAGGCGATCGACGATTTGGCTGGCCGTCTCGGCTCTTACGCCGGCCTGGTCCATGCCGGCGACAGCGTCGATCCCGCGATCTCGAAATTCTACGGCGACGTCTCCGAGCGGCTGACCGCCGCGTCGGTGCATCTGTTGTTCTTCTCGCTCGGGCTCAATCGCGTCGACGATGATGTGATCGAGCGCGCGATGGCCGAACCCGAGCTCGGCCATTACCGGCCATGGATCGAGGATCTGCGCAAGGACAAGCCGTACCAGCTCGAGGATCGCGTCGAGCAGCTGTTCCACGAAAAGGCGCAAAGCGGCTACGCGGCCTGGAACCGGCTGTTCGACCAGACCATCTCCGGCCTGCGGTTCAAGGTCGGCGGCAAGGAGCTCGCGATCGAGCCGACGCTGAACCTGCTGCAGGACAAGGTGGGGGACAAGCGCAAGGCTGCCGCGCAGGCGCTCGCCAAGACCTTCAAGGACAATGAGCGCAGCTTCGCGCTGATCACCAATACGCTCGCCAAGGATAAGGAAATCTCCGACCGCTGGCGCGGCTTCCAGGATGTCGCGGATTCCCGCCATCTCAACAACCGCGTCGAGCGCGAGGTGGTCGATGCGCTGGTCGCCTCGGTGCGCGCGGCCTATCCGAAGCTGTCGCACCGCTATTATGCGCTGAAGGCCGGCTGGTTCAAAAAGAAGAAGCTGCCGCACTGGGACCGCAACGCCCCGCTGCCGTTCGCGGCGACCGGCACCATCGCCTGGCCCGAGGCGCGCAACATGGTGCTGTCGGCCTATAGCGGCTTCTCGCCCAAGATGGCCGAGATCGCCGAGCGCTTCTTCGACGATCGCTGGATCGATGCGCCGGTCCGTCCCGGCAAGGCGCCCGGTGCGTTCTCGCATCCGACCACGCCGTCGGCGCATCCCTATGTGCTGATGAACTATCAGGGCAAGCCGCGCGACGTGATGACGCTGGCGCATGAGCTCGGTCACGGCGTCCATCAGGTGCTGGCGGCGAAGAACGGCGCGCTGATGGCGCCGACGCCGCTGACGCTGGCGGAAACCGCAAGCGTGTTCGGCGAGATGCTGACCTTCAAGCGGCTATTGTCGCAGACCAGGAACGCCAAGCAGCGCCAGGCGCTGCTCGCGGGCAAGGTCGAGGACATGATCAATACCGTCGTGCGGCAGATCGCGTTCTATTCATTCGAGCGCGCGGTTCATACCGAGCGCAAGAACGGCGAACTCACCGCCGAGCGGATCGGCCAGATCTGGCTCAGCGTGCAGGGCGAGAGCCTGGGGCCGGCGATCGAGATCAAGCCGGGCTACGAGACGTTCTGGATGTACATTCCGCACTTCATCCACTCGCCGTTCTACGTCTATGCCTATGCGTTCGGCGATTGCCTCGTGAACTCGCTCTATGCGGTCTACGAGCACGCGTCCGAAGGCTTTGCCGAGCGCTATCTCGACATGCTCGCCGCCGGCGGCACCAAGCACTACTCCGAGCTGCTGCGGCCGTTCGGGCTCGATGCCAAGGACCCGAAATTCTGGGACGGCGGCCTGTCCGTCATCGCCGGCATGATCGACGAGCTGGAGGCGATGGGCTGAGCCCCATCGGCGTTCCGGCCGGACCGGGCGGCAGCCGGTCCCGTGCCAGTTTCGTTCGGCGTTTTTTGCGCCTGGCGGCATGATCGTTCCATGATGCCTGCGTTTGGGAGGCCAATCCTGCCGAGGGGCTGCCGCGGCGGCGTCGCTCGAACGTGGATCGGGGACGATTTGCGCTTCAAATCGCCCGATCGGGACCGCGCCGTTGCCCTGCCTATCCGTTTGCGGTAATGGCTCGCGGAGGAACGCGAATTTCTGACTGGGGACAGCGATGGCAGACCATAGCGAAGTGGCCTACACGACCGCCGACGGCAACGATTACGTGGCGCATGAGCAGACCTATGAAGGGTTTCTCATGCTGGTCAAATGGGGCACCATCAGCGTCGCCATTATTCTTATCCTGATGGCCTATTTCCTGGTCTGATCCTTAAGATCGGCTAGCGGCGCCGCCGTCCCGCGGCGGTGCCGGAATTGCTGTCGAAACCCGGATGTAAAAACCGGGTATCCAAATCTGGCGAAAATAACGCTAGTTTGAAGACGCGTGCGCCGCTCGCGCCGCCGGAGGGCCCATGAAGATTGCCGTTGCCAAGGAAATTGATCCGTCCGAGCCGCGGGTTGCGGCCTCGCCCGATACCGTGAAGAAGTTCAAGGCCCTCGGCGCCGAGGTCGCGGTCGAGCCGGGCGCGGGCATCAAGTCGGGCCTTCCCGATTCGGAGTTCACCGCCGTTGGCGCCACCGTCAGCGCGGACGCGCTCAAGGACGCCGACATCATCATCAAGGTGAAGCGGCCGGAAGCCTCCGAACTGTCGCAATACAAGCGCGGCGCGCTGGTCATCGCGATCATGGATCCGTACGGCAACGAGGCCGCGCTGAAGGCGATGGCCGATGCCGGCGTGTCCGCCTTCGCGATGGAATTGATGCCGCGCATCACCCGCGCGCAGGTGATGGACGTCTTGTCCTCGCAGGCCAACCTGGCCGGCTACCGCGCCGTGATCGAGGGCGCCGAGGCCTTTGGCCGCGCCTTCCCGATGATGATGACCGCCGCCGGCACCGTTCCGGCCGCCAAGGTGTTCGTGATGGGCGTCGGCGTCGCCGGCCTGCAGGCGATCGCGACCGCGCGGCGGCTCGGGGCCGTCGTCACCGCGACCGACGTGCGCCCGGCCACCAAGGAGCAGGTGGAATCGCTCGGTGCGAAGTTCCTCGCGGTCGAGGACGAGGAGTTCAAGAACGCGCAGACCGCCGGCGGCTACGCCAAGGAAATGTCCAAGGAGTACCAGGCCAAGCAGGCCGCGCTGACCGCCGAGCACATCAAGAAGCAGGACATCGTGATCACGACCGCGCTGATCCCGGGCCGGCCGGCACCGAAGCTCGTCACCGGCGAGATGGTGAAATCGATGAAGCCCGGCTCGGTGCTGGTCGATCTCGCGGTCGAGCGCGGCGGCAATGTCGAGGGCGCCAAGCCCGGCGAAGTGGTCGAGACCGACGGCATCAAGATCGTCGGCTACACCAATGTCGCCGGCCGCGTCGCGGCGTCGGCCTCGGGGCTCTACGCACGCAACCTGTTCTCGTTCATCGAGACGATGGTCGACAAGCCCAACAAGGCGCTCGCGGTCAATTGGGACGACGAGCTGGTGAAGGCCACCGCGCTGACCAAGGACGGCGCCGTCATCCATCCCAACTTCCAGCCGAAGTAAGGAGAGAAGCCATGGAGCATCTCGCGCAGGCCGTCGATCCGTTCGTGTTCCGGCTGTCGATTTTCGTTCTCGCCGTGTTCGTCGGCTATTTCGTGGTGTGGTCGGTGACCCCGGCGCTGCATACGCCGCTGATGAGCGTGACCAACGCGATCTCCTCGGTGATCGTGGTCGGCGCGCTGCTCGCGGTCGGCGTCGGCATGGTCTCGAGCGGTTCGGGCTGGGCCCGCGGCTTCGGCTTCGTCGCGCTGATCTTCGCCTGCGTGAACATCTTCGGCGGCTTCCTGGTCACCCAGCGCATGCTCGCGATGTACAAGAAGAAAGCCAAGTGAGCGGCAATCACCTCGGGGTGATGAGGATTTTGGGGGACCTGAGATGAGCGCCAATCTCTCTGCACTGTTGTACCTCGTGGCGGGGGTGCTGTTCATCCTGTCGCTGCGCGGCCTGTCGAGCCCGGCGTCGTCGCGCCAGGGCAACATGTTCGGCATGATCGGCATGGCGATCGCCGTCGGCACCACGCTGGCGAGCCATCCGCCGGCCGACGGCGTGGCCTGGCTGCTGGTGATCCTCGCGGTCGCGATCGGCGGCGGCATCGGCGCCGTGATCGCGCGCCGGGTGCCGATGACCTCGATGCCCGAGCTCGTCGCCGCGTTCCACTCGCTGGTCGGCATGGCCGCGGTGCTGGTCGCCGCCGGTGCGTTCTATGCGCCCGAGGCGTTCGACATCGGCACGCCCGGCCACATCCATCCGCAGAGCCTGGTCGAGATGTCGCTCGGCGTCGCGATCGGCGCCTTGACCTTCACCGGTTCGGTGATCGCGTTCCTGAAACTGTCGGCGCGGATGAGCGGCGCGCCGATCATCCTGCCGTTCCGCCACGTCATCAACATCGTGCTGGCGCTGGCGCTGGTGTTCTTCATCGTCGGCCTCGTGATGAGCGGCAGCGCGCTCGACTTCTGGCTGATCACCATCATCGCGCTGGCGCTCGGCGTGCTGATGATCATCCCGATCGGCGGCGCCGACATGCCGGTCGTGATCTCGATGCTGAACTCCTATTCCGGCTGGGCTGCGGCCGGCATCGGCTTCACGCTGGGCAATTCGGCGCTGATCATCACCGGCGCGCTGGTCGGCTCCTCCGGCGCGATCCTGTCCTACATCATGTGCCACGCGATGAACCGCTCGTTCATCTCGGTGATCCTCGGCGGCTTCGGCGGCGAGACTGCCGCAGCCGGCGGCGGCTCGGGCGAGCAGAAGCCCGCCAAGCTCGGCTCGGCGGACGATGCCGCCTTCATCATGAAGAACGCCTCCAAGGTCATCATCGTGCCCGGCTACGGCATGGCGGTGGCGCAAGCACAGCACGCGCTGCGCGAGATGGCCGACATCCTGAAGAAGGAAGGCGTCGAGGTGAAATACGCCATTCACCCGGTGGCGGGCCGCATGCCCGGCCACATGAACGTGCTGCTGGCCGAGGCCAACGTGCCCTATGATGAGGTGTTCGAGCTCGAGGACATCAACTCGGAGTTCGCCCAGGCCGACATCGCCTTCGTGATCGGCGCCAACGACGTCACCAACCCGGCGGCGGAAGAGGACAAGACCTCGCCGATCTACGGCATGCCGGTGCTGCAGGTCTGGAAGGCCGGCACCGTGATGTTCATCAAGCGCTCGCTCGCCTCGGGCTATGCCGGCATCGACAACCCGCTGTTCTACCGCGACAACACCATGATGTTGCTCGGCGACGCCAAGAAGGTCACCGAGAACATCGTCAAGGCGATGTAGGGCGGGCGGCAATGGCGCTGAACCGGGAGTGGCATCGAGCGCATCGCATGCCGCCCCGGGCGACGCGCGAGCAGCGCATCAAGTGGCACGTCGCACATGCGGCGGCGTGCGCGTGCCGGCCGCTCCCCGACAGCATCAAGGCGGACGTCGAGAAGCTGCTCAGGCTCCGCGGCAAGACATAGCCGCGGCCACCGCTGATGGCACTGGCACTCGCAATCCTGAAATGGTTCCTGATCGCCGCGGTCGTCGTCTATCTCGGCGGGCTCGCAGTGCTCTACGTCAGGCAGCGCGAGCTGCTGTTTCCGATCCCGCCGGTCGGACGGACTGCGCCGGCAGCCGCGGGTCTTCCCGAAGCGGAAGAGCATGTCCTGACCACCGGCGACGGCGAGAAGGTCATCGTCTGGCACGTGCCGGCGAAGCCGGGCCGGCCGGTCGTGCTTTTCTTTCATGGCAATGGCGACTTCCTTGCCGGGCGCGTGGCGCGCTTCAAGGCCATCACGGCCGACGGCACCGGGCTGGTGGCGCTGTCCTTTCGGGGTTATGCGGGGTCGAGCGGGTCTCCGAGCGAGCAGGGACTGCTGCAGGACGCGGCTGCCGCTTATGCCTTCGCCACCGCGCGCTACCGCGCCGAGCAGATCGTGGCCTGGGGATTCTCGCTCGGCAGCGGCGTTGCGGTCGCGCTCGCCGCCGGACATCCCGTCGGCAAGCTGATCCTGGAGGCGCCGTATACGTCGACGGCCGACGTCGCCGGCGCGCATTTCTGGTATGTGCCGGTCAGCCTGTTGATGCGCGATCAATTCCACTCCGACCGGCTCATCGCGCAGGTCAAGGCGCCGCTGCTGATCATGCATGGCACCGACGATCCGGTGATCCCGATTCGCTTCGGCGAGCGGCTGTTCGGCCTCGCCCATGAGCCCAAGCAATTCGTGCGACTGCCCGGTGGCGGGCACGACAATCTCGACGATTTCGGTGCGATGGCGACGGCGCGGCGGTTTATCGACGCCGCAAGAGGCTGACGGCTGCGATTGTCTGTCGCATAATCGCGCCAGCGAAGTAAGGGGACCCCACGATGAGCGCACACGGACCGATGCCGCGGTCGGCCTGGCTGTATCCCGTTCTGGCGGTGCTGTTGTTTGCCGCGGTCACGGCCACCGGCTACAGCTTCGCGCCATCGGCCGGGGGCTGGGTGTTCGCGGCGGTGCTGCTGGTCATTCTGTTCGGCACCGTGTTCGCGGCGGTCCACCATGCCGAGATGATCGCCGAGCGGATCGGCGAGCCGTTCGGCACGCTGCTGCTGACGCTCGCGGTGACGATCATCGAGGTGGCGCTGATCTCGACCATCATGCTGGGCGACACGCCGGCGCCGACGCTGGCGCGCGACACCGTGTTCGCGGTGGTGATGATCGTCTGCAACGGCCTGGTCGGGCTCTGCATCTTCATCGGCGGCATCCGCTACCGCGAGCAGGATTTTCAGATCACCGGCGCCAACCTTTACCTCAGCGTGCTGTTCGTGCTCGCGACGATCACGCTCGACATGCCGAATTTCACGCTTACGGCGCCGGGCCCGATCTACTCCACGGCCCAACTCGCCGTGATCAGCGTCGTGACCCTGCTGCTGTATGCGGTGTTCCTCTACACCCAGACCATCCGCCACCGCGATTATTTCGTCAGCGGCGCCAATGAGGCGGCGGCGCATGGCGAGGTGATGTCGGACCGCATGACGGCGATCAGCGTTGCGCTGCTGCTGGTTTCGCTGCTGGCGGTGGTGCTGCTGGCGAAGAAATTCTCGCTGGTGGTCGATGTCGTCACCGTCAAGATCGGCGCGCCGCCGGCCTTTGCCGGCCTGGTGGTGGCGGCCCTGATCCTGTTGCCGGAGAGCGTTGCCGCAGTGTCGGCGGCGCGCAAGAACGACCTGCAGAAGAGCATCAACCTCGCGCTCGGCTCGTCGATCGCCACCATCGGGCTCACGGTTCCCGCGGTGGCCGTAGCCGCCTATGCGCTCGACAAGCAATTGGTGCTCGGGCTCAGCAACCAGCATATGCTGATCCTGCTGCTCACCTTCATGGTCAGCATGCTCACCTTCGGAACCGGCCGCACCAACATCCTGTTCGGGCTCGTTCACATGGTGGTGTTCGCGGTGTTCGTGTTCATGGTTTTCGTGCCGTAGAGCATGATCCGCTCAAACAAAAAACTTGGAGAGAATGACGATGCTCAGTGCCAAATCGGATGTGCAGGTGGATACCGCGGAAGTCCGCGTGACCGAATGGCGCCTCGCGCCGGGCAGCGCCACCGGCCACCACACCCATGAGATGGACTATGTCATCGTTCCGATCACGGCGGGCGAGATGACGATCGTGGCGCCGAACGGCGAGCGCTCGAAGGCGCAGCTCGGAGCCGGCAAGTCCTATTTCCGCAAGGCCGGGGTCCAGCAAGACGTGCTCAACGAGACGGCCAGCGAGATCGTGTTCCTCGAGGTCGAACTCAAGCCCTGACGCGGCGCGAGAATCCTGCAAGGAACCAAGCAAGGAACCCTGCATCCGCCGAATGGCAGGACCGAGCCGGCGCGGCTGTGGAAATTCACGACCCGTTAACGGCTGCGCGATGATCTAGCAGGCGGAAGCGGCCTGCGCAGGGGGCGCCTCCGGCTGAAACCAAAGCGACACCAAAGGTGACGTCGGAACGGGGGTTTGCCACCGATCCGACGCAGTTGATCCCTGAATGTGCCTCAAAGTTCCAGCATGTAATACCGGGGTGGGGAGTGGCAGGTCATGCTGAGTTACCTGAAGAAATTTGTGATGGACATCTTACCCTCGGTGGCAGCGACCATCATCGGGGCGTACATCGTTAATCACTACATCGTGGCCAAGCCGGAAGCGCCGGCAGCCGCAGCCGTGACCGCCGCAGTCGATCCCAAGGCAGATCCGAAGGCAGATCCGAAAGCCGCCGCCAAGCCCCCCACCGTCGTCAGCAGCCTCCCCGAAGCCGGTGTGAAGGCCAAGGGCATGTCCGAGCGCACGCTGATCGAGCGGTCGGCGTCCGAGAAGGCCACCGTCACCGAGAAGCCCGCCGAGAAATCGGCCGACCCCAAATCCGCCGACGCAAAGCCTGACGCACCGGCCGATACCGCCAGCATCCCCACCGACACCCGCCATCACCCGGCGGCGCCGAAGGCCGTCGCGAAGGTCGCGCCCGCCGCGCCGCAGCCGGCCGCGCCCGCGACGTCAGCCGCGCCGGTCGAGACTGCTGTGACGCCTGAGGAAAGCCGCGATGCCAACGACCTCGCGCGCGCCGCCATCGAGCGGCTGCGCAAGGAGCGTCCGCAGGAGGCAGCGCGGTCCCAGGATGCCACTCGCACCGATCTCGCCCGCCTGCCTGAGGCGCAGCGTCCGGCAGCCGCCTCGGCGATCCGGCCGTTGCCGCCGCCGATCATGGTGTCGAGCCCGTCCACCGACAATGTCGATCAATCTTCGCAGCCGCGTCCGCCCTATGCCGCCGGCGGCCAGGATTCCAACCGGCTGACGCCGCCGGCCGACATTCCGGTCCCTGTGGTGCAGGCCCCGCTCGACCTGCGCGCCGAGGCGATCATGCCGGCGCAGAAGAACGAGCGCACGTCGGTGACCGACGACATGTTCTCCGGCATGAAGTCGATGTTCCACGCCGTCCTGCCGAAATAGCCGTAGCGCCGCTCGGTCGTTCCTGACGGGTTGTCTTCACGCCAAGCGCTAAAGCATGATCCGGAAAAGTGCGAAACGGTCTTCCGAAAAGATCATGCTCAAACAAAGAGCTAAGGCGCGATGACGATTCAACCTGATCTCATCGCGCTTTAGCCGCCGGTGCGCGCCAGTCCGCTGCGCGCATTGCCGTCGCCTGGCCGCAGCGCGAGCGCGCGATTGTAGGACGCCGCCGCCTTGACCTTGTCGCCGAGCCGCTCATAGGCCTGGCCGCGCGTGCTCCACGCCGCAACATTGCCGGGATCGGCCTGCACGGCCTCGTCGAGATCGCTGGCGGCCTGCTTGGCCTTGTCGAGCGCGAGGTAGCTGGTGGCACGGCCGACCAGGGGCTCGGCCTTCTGCGGCGACAGCCCGCTGGCCGCCGTGAAATCGTCGATCGCCTGCTGATGCTGTCCGCGGCCCTGATAGATCAGGGCGCGGCCGTAGAGCGCCTGGATGTTGTAAGGGTCGGCCGCCAGCGCCTGTTCGAACTCCGCCATCGCCTCGTCGAACTTGCCGGAGCGCGCCAGCATCTGAGCACGCGTGGTGTGATCCTTGGCGCTGTTGACGTCTTGCGGGGTGATGGTGTCGGCGGCGGGCTTGTCGGCGGTGGCAGCCGGCTTCGGCTTGTCGTCCGAGGAGCCCCATGAACCGAGGTCGAAGGAGCAGCCCCCGAGGGGCAGGCCGAGAAGCACTGCAATGATGACGAGATGCGGCGCGCAACGGCGGCGCGCGGGTCCTGGAAGGGGCGGGCGGGATACCGGATCAGCCGTCATGCAAAATGCTCTTGCCGTCGTTTTGCATGGGTACCCCGGAACGCGGCGTGCTTCAAAACGACAACGCGGGCCCGTGGCCCGCGCTGTTAGACTTCCATATCGGCAAAACGGTTCAGCGAGGGCCGCGACCGGCGCCTGCACCGCCCGGACGGCCACCGCGGTCGCCACCGGGGCCAGCGCCGAACACCGGCTTCGGCTTCATCGGCAGCAGGCCTTCGCGCTGCAGCTTCTTGCGCGCCAGCTTGCGTGCGCGGCGCACGGCTTCGGCCTTTTCGCGGGCCTTCTTCTCGGACGGCTTTTCGTAATGACCGCGGAGCTTCATCTCGCGGAAAATGCCCTCGCGCTGCATCTTCTTCTTCAGCGCCTTCAGGGCTTGGTCGACATTGTTATCGCGGACGAGAACCTGCACGCGGCATCCTCTTTTGAATTGATCGGTTCGGAATTCTGGCGAGGTGAAGGGGCGGCAAAAGGCCTGCCTCTTAACCCTAGGCGGGCGCATGTATCAGACAAACGCGCAGATGTCCACCGGTCGAGTGACTTTCGGGCCTAGTAAAGCCACGAAATAGGGCGAAAATGCCATTGTGCGGCCCCGATTTGGGTGATTTGGCGCCCAGATGAGGGCCGCTCCCGGCGTTTTGGATAACCCGGACATTGGAAATAGGGGAGATGCGAGATGGAGATGAAGAAATACGCTGCCGAGGCCATCGGTACGTTCTGGCTCACATTCGCTGGTTGCGGCAGCGCGGTGATCGCGGCCGGCTTTCCGCAGGTCGGGATCGGCCTGGTCGGCGTGTCACTGGCCTTCGGGCTGAGCGTGGTGACCATGGCCTATGCGATCGGCCATATCTCGGGTTGCCACCTCAACCCGGCCGTGACGGTCGGGCTCGCCGCGGGTGGGCGCTTCCCGGGCGGCCAGGTGCTGCCCTACATCATCGCGCAGGTCGTGGGCGCGATCATCGCGGCCTGGCTGCTCTATGTGATCGCGAGCGGCGCGCCCGGCTTCGATGTCAGCAAGGGCTTTGCCTCCAACGGCTATGACGCGCACTCACCCGGCCAGTACAACATGGTGGTGTGCTTCATCACCGAGGTGGTGATGACCATGATGTTCCTGTTCATCATCATGGGATCGACCCATGGCAAGGCGCCCGCCGGCTTCGCGCCGCTCGCCATCGGCCTCGCGCTGGTGATGATCCATCTCGTCAGCATTCCCGTCACCAACACCTCGGTGAATCCGGCGCGCAGCACCGGACCGGCGCTGTTCGTTGGCGGCTGGGCGCTGGGGCAGCTTTGGCTGTTCTGGGTCGCGCCCCTGATCGGCGGTGCGCTCGGCGGCGTGATCTATCGCTGGCTCAGCGACGAACCAGCCGGCATCGTCGCCGGCGCGAAGACGGCGTGATCGGCGAGAGCGTTTTCGAGCGAAGTGGACGCCGGTTCGCGTGAAGAAAACGCGTAAACAAAAATCCAGAGCATCGGTTCTGATTCAATCAGAACCGATGCTTTAATGGATCGTGGTTGCCACGATCCCAATTTCCATCGATACGACGAAGGCGGCTATTGGCCGCGCGTGAAATTATCGCTTGCGGGCCGGCGTCACTTCGGTGACGTGTCCCATCTTGCGGCCGGGACGCGGCGTGCCCTTGCCGTACAGATGCACCGTGGCGCCGGGAACGGTGAGCCACTGCTCGTAGCTCAGGATGTCGTCGCCGATCAGGTTGGTCATGACGACCTCGCCGTGGCGCACCGGCTTGCCCAGCGGCCAGCCGGCGATCGCGCGGATGTGCTGCTCGAACTGTGAGATCGAGGCGCCGTCGAGCGTCCAGTGACCGGAATTGTGCACGCGCGGCGCGATCTCATTGACCAGCACCGTCGCCTTGCTGCCGTTGCCGGGCACCGCGAACATTTCCACCGCGAGCACGCCGACATAGTCGAGCGCCGAGGCGATCTTTTCGGCGATCGCGCGCGCCTGTGCGGCAAGCTCATCGGGGATTGCGGCCGGCGCGCGGGAAATTTTCAGGATGTGGTCGCGATGCTCGTTCTCGGTGACGTCGAAGCATTCGACTTCGCCGGAAGCGGAGCGGGCCGCGATCACCGAGATCTCACGCTCGAACGGCACGAAGGCCTCGAGGATGGCCGACTTGGTGCCGAGGTCCTCCCAGACCTGTTCGAGGTCGTCGCCGTCGCGGATGATGGCCTGGCCCTTGCCGTCATAGCCGAAGCGGCGGGTCTTGATCACCGCGGGCAGGCCGATCCGCTCGATTGCCGTGCGCAGCGTGTCGACCGAGGACACGTCGGCGTAGTCGGCAGTGCCGATGCCGAGCTTGCTGACAAAATCCTTCTCGATCAGCCGGTCCTGCGTGGTCTCCAGGATCTTGTAGGCCGGCAGCACCGGGCGCCGCGCGGCGAGCACCATCGCGGTTGCGGCCGGGACATTCTCGAATTCATAGGTGACGACGTCGACATCGTTGGCGAACAGTTCGAGCGCCTCGACGTCGGCATATTCCGCGCAGGTCGCGTTCTGCACCACGTCGAACGCCGGGGAGTCCGGATCCGGCGAAAACACCTGGCAGCGGAGCCCGAGGCGCGCTGCCGCCATCGCCAGCATCCGGCCCAATTGTCCGCCGCCGAGGATTCCAATGGTGTCGCCCGGCTTCAGCTTCACTGCGTTCGAAGCCGTCACGCCGCGCCCTCCGGATGCTCATTGACCGCGTCGGTCTGCTGCTTGCGCCAGGCCGCAAGGCGGGCCGACAGAGCCGGATCGTTGAGTGCGAGCACGCTCGCCGCGAGCAACGCGGCATTGATCGCGCCGGCCTTGCCGATCGCCAGCGTCCCGACCGGGACGCCGGCCGGCATCTGCACGATCGAATAGAGCGAATCGACGCCCGACAGCGCCTTCGACTCGACGGGAACCCCGAACACCGGGAGCTCGGTCAGCGCGGCCGTCATGCCCGGCAAATGGGCGGCGCCGCCGGCGCCGGCAATGATCACCTTGTGGCCGGCTGCCTTGGCGCCCTTGGCAAAGGCATAGAGCCGATCCGGGGTGCGGTGGGCCGAAACGATGCGCGTTTCGCAGGCCACGCCGAGCGCAGCCAGCGTCTCGGCGGCATGGCGCATGGTTTCCCAGTCGGACTGACTTCCCATGATGATGGCGATCGGAGCGGTCATCTCTTCAATTCTGTGCAGGAATCCAAAAGCATAGGCCGATTATAGGGACGGCCCGGGCGTCATCCAAGGCGTGGCAAGGGAGTTAGAATGGACTATCCTGTCTTGGTGAATCCCGGCAAGCCTTCATAAGCAGGCCTCAACAAGGATGCGCATGAAGAAGAAGACGACGGCGGCCGCCTCCGGGGCCGCGAAACGACGGAAAGGCGCGCCCGCCGCGCGCAAATCCAGGCCGGGCAAGACTGCAGCCAAGCGGGCTGGAACCAAACGGGCTGGAACCGGAGCTGCCACGCGAGGCGCGGTCGCATCCGGCGACAAATCGACCATCCGCAGCTTGCGGGCGCAGCTGGCGCGGGCGCAGGCCCGGATCGAGGAGCTGCAGGCCTCCGCCGAGACCGACTTCCTGCTCGACATCCTGAACCGGCGCGGCTTCGAGCGCGAGCTCGCCCGTTCGCTCTCGTTCATCAAGCGCTATCAGGCCTCCGGTGCGCTGATCGTGCTCGACGTCGATCGCCTCAAGCCGATCAACGATGCCTTCGGCCACGCGGCGGGCGACGAGGTGCTGAAGGCGATCGTTGCCGCGATATCGGATCAGGTGCGCGCTTCCGATGTGATCGGCCGTCTCGGCGGTGACGAGTTCGCCGTGCTGCTGTGGAATCTCAGCGAGATCGATGCCCGCGCCAAGGCGGCTGCGCTGGAAGAGGCGATCGATCGGTTGACCTTCATGTTTCGTAACAGCCAGGTCACCGCAGGCGCCTCCGCGGGCGTCGCGATCCTCACCGCGCATTCGGATATCGATCGCGTGCTCGATGAGGCCGACCGCGCGATGTATGTGCGCAAGGCGCAGCGGCGCCACGAATCCCGAGAATTATAGCGCGCTGAGATCCTCCGGCACGTTGCCGTAGGCACGCAACAATTTGGCATCGCCGAATTCACCGATCGCGGGATCGCCGGTGCGGCTGAACGCGACGGCGCCGATGCTGCCGGGCATCCGCGACATGGTCTCCGCGCGGCGCAACGCGACCGCCGAGCTCTGACATTCCTCGGCATTGCCGGCGACCGGCGTGCCGTCGTCGTCCTGCATGAAGGGCAGTGCCACGTAGTAGGTCACATCGGCCATCGCTGTGCTCCCGAAGGGTTAGAACGTTTCCAGCGAAGTGGGTACCGGTTCGCGTGAAGAAAACGCGTCAAAACAAGAATCCAGAGCCTCCGTTTCGATTCAATCGAAGTGGAGGCTCTAGGCGGCGTCGCTCGCCGCCCGGGTCTGCGCCGGCACGCAGCCGGCGGTGATCGCGGCCTGCAATTCCTCAAGCTCGGCTTCCAGATATTCGTTGGCCATGATCAGCGCCTTGATGGTGCTGCGCAGGTTGCCGTCGCACATCGCGATCGCCTGATCGCAGGCCTTCTCGTAGCGGCTGTTGTCGGGCAGGGAAGGCGGTGCGGACATGGCGAAACTCCCTCTGATGGCTGGCGGCTGGCCCGATATGTTCTCTTTTTGTTCATGTGGAGTCAAGCGCCGAGAAACCGCCTCGCCTCCGTTGCCGCGAACGTGAAGCCTGTGAGGCGCTGTGGATGACGGGGAAAACCCCCGCCCGGCCTGAACCGGAACGCCGAACCGCGAAGGCCCGCGCCGCGGCGCGCGTCAGGCAATAATGTCGGGCGTGATCTGGTCTTCGATGAAGGCGATGCGATCGCGCAGTTGCAGCTTCCGCTTCTTCAAGCGTTGCAGCATCAAGAGATCCGGCGCCGGCGACTGGTGCAGCGCGTCGATCGCGGCATCGAGGTCGCGGTGCTCTTGTTGCAGCCGCGCGAGCTCGGCGATTAGTTCGCGCTCATCCTGATCGTTCATGGTTGTGTATTAACTGATAAGCACGATAAGGTTGTTGCGGCGGAAGTCGCCGCTCGCCGGAATATCCTCCTTGAACGCGCGCCGCGCAAGCCGGACCGGTTCCATAGTCACGATTGGTTACAGATAAACCGAAATGAGTGCGTGCGGCATTTCGCGTCCCCCATCGACAGCGGCGTCCACTTGTGTACACTCGGCGGTCCGGATCGAACCTGAGGTTTAACGCACCGAGGAGTGTTCGCAATGGCAATACAGGCCCATCTCATTGAGCTGGAGCGTAAACACAAAATACTCGAGAACGAACTGCACGAAGCGCTCGTTCACCCCTCTGTAGACGACCTGCATATTTGCGAGCTGAAGCGCCGCAAGTTGATGGTCAAGGATCAAATCGAGCGGTTGAGACTATCCGCCGACGACACGGTCCACTAGACCGCCCCCCTGCAAATTAGCAAATAGCGTGGCCTTTCACCGAGGGATGAACGCCCAAGTGCGCGCGCATCCCCCGGAAGGCCTTACCGTATTTGCTCAGAGTTCCGCCAGCGCGCCGACATGGTCGGCGACCGCCAGCGATGACGTCAGTCCGGGCGATTCGATGCCGAACAGGTTGATCAGGCCCGCGACGCCGTGGTCGGCCGGCCCCTGGATCAGGAAGTCCTGCGTCGCCACCGCCGGCGGCACGATCTTGGGGCGGATTCCCGAATAGCTCGGCATCAGCGCGCCGTCCGGCAGGGCCGGCCAGTATTTCCGGATCGCCGGATAGAACCGCTCGGCCCGATCAGGGTCGACGGCGTAATCGATGTGATCGATCCATTGGACGTCGGGCCCGAACCTCGCCTGACCGGCCATGTCGAGCGTCAGGTGCACGCCGAGCCCGCCGGGTTCCGGCACCGGGTAGATCAGCCGCGAGAACGGCGCCCTGGCGCTGCAGCTGAAATAATTGCCCTTGGCCAAATAGGCCGTCGGAATCAATTCGATCGGCATGCCCTCGACGTTGCGCGCGACCGCCGTCGCGCCGAGTCCGGCGGCATTGACCAGGAGATCGCAGGCCAGCGTCATCGGCGCCACGCCGCCGGCTTCGATCTCGAACCCGTCGGCGGTGGCCGTGGCGTGGAGCAGCGGCGTATGGAAGGCGAACGCCGCTCCGGCCGCCTCGGCGTCACCGCGCAGCGCCAGCATGTAAGCATGGCTGTCAATGATCCCGGTCGAGGGCGACAGCAGCGCTGCGTCGCAATTCAGCGCCGGCTCCAGGGCGCGCGCCGTCTCGCCGGACAACAACTGCATGTCGTCGACGCCGTTGGCCTCGGCATGCGCGCGGATTGACTGCAGCTTCTCGGTCTCCGCAGGCGTGGTGGCCACGATCAGCTTGCCGCAATTCTTGTGCGGGATGCCATGCTCGGCGCAGTAGCGGTAGAGCGCCCGCTTGCCGCTGACGCACATCCGCGCCATCAGGCTGCCGGCGCGGTAGTAGATGCCGGCGTGGATCACCTCGCTGTTTCGCGACGAGGTCACCGTGCCGATCCCCTCGGCCTCCTCGAGCACAATCACTTCGCGGCCGGCCTGTGCCAGCCGCCGCGCCACGGCGAGGCCGATCACCCCCGCACCGACGATCACGCAATCAACCCTGTCCATCTCGTCCTTCAGGTCCGAAAATTTCCGCCCGGCCGCGCCCTGGCCGCCGCTGCCAACATCGTTCAGCCGATCCGGTCGCTTTGGGCAAGTGCTTATTAGGCAAGTGCTTGGGCCATCTCAAATAGTTGGGAAGCCTGCCCTGTTAGTGGAGCATTAATCATGTCAGGGCAATTGCCATAAATTAAGTCAGCATTTTCTGGTTGCATCAGTACGCGTTTACCCGATCCAAACCGCCGGAGCCGGACACTCGCCCCGGAAATCCGCGGGTGATCAATGGCTGGCAGGAAGGTGCAGGCGGGCGGGAAGAATTCGATTCCGGCAAGGGCCGTGCTCTGCCTGATCGCCGCCGTCGCGCCGTGCGCTGCAGCCCGGGCAGGCACCGGTGCGTTCGCGCCGTCGAGCTATCTGGGCAGCCTCGATCCCGGCCTGGTCTGGGAGCTCCTGATCGGCAGCGTGGTGGTCGCGTCGTTTTTCGGCGCGGTCGGGCTGTGGATTCTCTCGGCGCTGCGCAAGGCCAAGCGCGCGCAATTGCGGCGCAACGCCTTCGTCTCGTCGGCACTCAACCATTTGAACCAGGGCGTGGTGATGACCGATGCGCAGGAGCGCATCGTGTTCTGCAATGACCGCTATCTCGACATCTACGGCCTGTCGCGTGCCGACATCCGGCGCAACATGACCGGCGTCGAGCTGCTGGAACTGCGCCGCGACCGCGGCGTGCTCGACGTCAGCGCCGAGGATTTCTTCGCCAGGGCCGCGGCGCCCGAGGGACTGGTTACCGAGCTGCCCGGCGGCAGGTCGGTGCTGGTGAAGTATTTTCCACTGCCGAACGGCGGCTCGGTCGCGACCCATCTCGATTGCACCGACCAGCGCAAGCTGTCGCGCAAGCTCGCCTCGACCACGCAGTTCCTGGAATCGGTGCTCGACAACGTTCCGGTCTGCGTCGCGGCCAAGAACATCGAGGACGGCCGCTACATCTTTGCCAACCGCGCATTCGAGCGCTTCTCGCGCTTCTCGCGCGATCACATCGTGGGCAAGCGCGCCGACGAGATCTTCCGCCCCGAGACCGCCGCCAGCATCGATACCGCCGACCGCGCGGCGCTGAACGCGGCGGAAGGCTATCATCGCAGCGAATTCTTCGTTGAACGCGGTTCGGACAAGCGGATCCTCGCCTCCAACCGCGTGATCGCCCGCAACGAGGCCGGCGAGCCGGAATTCCTGATCGCGCTGTTCGAGGACGTCACCGACCGCCGCTCGCTGTCGCGCGAGCTCGAGAACAACAAGAAGTTCCTCGAGCTCGTGGTCGACAACATCCCGGTCTCGCTGATCGTGCAGCGGGTCAGCGACGGCCGCTACCTCCTGGCCAACCGCAGCGCCGAGACGATCCTCAATCGCCGCCGCGAGGACGCCGCCGGCCTGACCGCGTCCGACATCTTCAATGCGCGTGAAGCCAAGCTGATTATCGCCCGCGACGAGGCCGCGATCAGGAAGCGCAGCATGATCGCGGAGGAGCATCCGATCTCGACCAAGGACGGCCTGCGGCTGTTCCTGACCCGCCGCATGACCGTTCTCGACGATGTCGGCGAGCCGCAATATCTGATCAAGACTCATGAGGACGTCACCGACCGGCGCCAGACCGAGTCGCGGATGGCGCACATGGCCTATCATGACGGCCTGACCGATCTGCCGAACCGCGCCGCCTTCCTGCAGGCGCTGACCCAGATGATCGAGGCCTGCGACGGCACCGACGAGGAATTCGCCGTGCTCTGCGTCGATCTCGACGGGCTGAAGGAGATCAACGACGTTTATGGCCATGCGATGGGCGACAAGGTGCTGATCGAGGTCGCGCAGCGTTTGCAGGCCGTGGCGCGCGGCGGCGTGGTCGCGCGGCTGTCCGGCGACGAATTCGGCCTCATCATCGACGGCAAGCAGCCGGTCGCCGGCATCGCGCTGGCCGAGCAGGCCGCCGAGGCGCTCGGGCAGGATTTCCTGATCGACGGCAAGTCGGTGCGGGCCGGCCTCACCACGGGGATCGCGGTGTTCCCGGACAACGGATCCGACGCGGCCTCGCTGCTGGCCAATTCCGGCGCGGCGCTGTTTCGCGCCAAGGCGAAGTCGCGCGGCACGATCTCGATCTTCGAACCGGAGATGGACCAGCAGATCCGCGATCGTCGCGTGCTGCACCAGGAGCTGTCGGTCGCGATCAAGAACGGCGAATTGTCGCTCTACTACCAGCCGCAGGCCGCCGCGGGCGGCAGCGTGGCGGCCAGCCAGATCATCGGCTTCGAGGCGCTGGCGCGCTGGCACCATCCGGTGCGCGGCTTCGTGCCGCCCGGCGACTTCATTCCGCTCGCGGAAGAAAGCGGCCTGATCGTCGAAATGGGTGAATGGATCCTGCGCGAAGCCTGCCGGGAGGCAGCCTCCTGGGCGATCCCGCTGCAGGTCGCGGTGAACCTGTCGCCGGCGCAATTCACCCATGGCGACCTCGTCGGCCTCGTGCATTCGATCCTGCTCGAGACCGGGCTCACGCCCGACCGGCTCGAGCTCGAAATCACCGAAGGCGTGCTGATCGAGGATTTCGACCGCGGCCTGTCGCTGCTGCGGCGGCTGAAGGCGCTCGGCGTGCGCATCTCGATGGACGATTTCGGCAGCGGCTATTCCTCGCTGAGCTACCTGCAGGCGTTTCCGTTCGACAAGATCAAGATCGACCGCGCCTTCGTCATCAATCTCGGCCGCAACCCGCAATCGGCCGCGATCGTGCGCGCGGTCATCGATCTCGGCCACGGCCTTGAAATGTCGATCGTCGCCGAAGGCGTCGAGACCGAGGCGCAGCTCGGCTTCCTCGCCGAAGAAGGCTGCGACGCGGTGCAGGGCTATCTGATCGGCAGGCCGGCCCCGATCGGTCAATTCGCCGTGCTGGTCGGTGGCGACCAGCTTGCCGAGACCGTGCGCAGGGCCGGTTAGGTTGGCCTGGCTGTGCTTGCCATCCGTTGCATGCCCGGTTACATCTGGGCCCACCACATCATTTCAGCCGAGAAAGGAGGGCCGCGTCGTGGCGAGATACACCGATCCCCACCTCAAGCGTGGCCCCGTCAACGCCCTGCAGATGCGTTTGCAGGGCTGACCGGAAACTCGCGCTAAATCCTTCCTGGTCTGCCCTTCGTGGCCGTGCGGCGTCGAACGCTTGAGCGTTCGCGCCCGCACATCAATCCTCGCCGCGCTTCGACACGCCTATCCGATGGCTAGCAAGCCCGGGAGTGTCGTGATTGCCGGCAAGACCAGAGAATTGACCGTGACCCTCATCAATGTCCGCAATCTCGGCGTGACGCTGAACGCGCCGCTGTTTTCCGAACTGAATTTTGTCATCAATGCCGGCGACCGCATCGGGCTGGTGGCTGCCAATGGCCGCGGCAAGTCCACGCTGCTGCGCTGTATCTCAGATGCGATAGAGCCTAACGAAGGCGATATCACTCGTGCGCGCGGACTGACCGTCGGCCATGTCGAGCAGGATGCGCCGCCAAGACTGCTGGATACACCATTCCACGCCGCCGTGCTCGAGGTGCTTTCCGGCGAGCAGCGCGCCAGCGAGGGCTGGCGGGTCGACGTCGCCTTGCAATCACTCGAGGTGCCGGAGGACCTATGGAGCAGGCCGCTGAAGCAGCTGAGCAGCGGCTGGCTGCGGCTTGCGGTGCTCGCCCGCGTGCTGGTGACCGAGCCCGATGTGTTGCTGCTCGACGAGCCGACCAACCATCTCGATCTCGCCAAGATCGGCCGGCTTGAGGCCTGGCTGAACGCGCTGCCGCGCGAGATGCCGGTGGTGATCGCAAGCCACGATCGCGCCTTTCTCGATGCGACGACCAACCGGACGCTGTTCCTGCGCCCGGAGCGGTCGCAGCTGTTCTCGCTGTCCTATACCGCGGCGCGCGCGGCGATCGACGAATTCGATGCCTCGGACGAGCGGCGCTATCAGCGCGACATGAGGGCCGTGCGGCAGCTGCGGCAGCAGGCCGCGAAGCTCAACAATCTCGGCATCAATTCCGGCAGCGACCTTCTGCTGTCGAAGACCAGGCAATTGAAGCAGCGCGCCGAGAAGCTCGAGGAGACGGCGAAGCCCGCGCATGTGGAACGCTCGGCCGGAACGATCCGGCTCGCCAACCGCGACACCCATGCCAAGGTCCTGATCAGCTTGGACAACGCCGGAATCGCCACACCCGACGGCCGGCTGTTGTTCAGGACCGGCCAGCAGTTCATCTGCAAGGGCGACCGGATTGCGCTGCTCGGGCCGAATGGCGCCGGCAAGACCCGCTTCGTCGCGGCGCTGCGGCTGGCGATCGAGAATGCCGGAGCGGCACCGGCCGAGATCCGGGCCACCGAGTCATTGGTGCTTGGCTATTGCGACCAGGCGCTGGCCGATCTCGCCGATGGAGACACGCCGATGCGCATGCTGACGCGGCGCTTCGCGGTCGGTGATCAGCGTGCGCGCGGCCTGCTCGCCGGCGCCGGGCTCTCGATCGATATGCAGGGCCGTCCGATCGGACGGCTGTCGGGCGGGCAGAAGGCCCGCCTCGGCATGCTGGTGCTGCGGCTCACCCAGCCGAACTTCTATCTGCTCGACGAGCCGACCAACCACCTCGACATCGAGGGCCAGGAGGCGCTGGAGGACGAGTTGATGGAACAGCAGGCCAGCTGCCTCCTGGTGTCGCACGACCGCCAGTTCGTGCGCACGGTGGCCAACCGGTTCTGGCTGATCGAAGGCAGGAAGCTGATCGAGGTCGACGGGCCGGAACAGTTCTTTGCCGCAGCCGGTGCGGACTAAAGCATGATCCGGAAAAGTGCGAAGCGGTTTTCCGAAAAGATCATGCTCAAACAAGGAGCTAAAGCGCGATGGCGATTCAACCTAATCTCATCGCGCTTTGGAGCGTGATGGAGTCAGATTGGATAGCCGTCGCGAAGACGATGTGCCTCTCCCGCTTGCGGGGCCGTCGCAGGAGGAGCGCTGCCAAAATATCGAAAACAACCCCATGCAAAGTAGCCGGCGGCCGGCGTTCGAGCAGGCTACTTGACACGTCGGGCAACTCAGGGGCATTATTCCAATATTCCGAAATCGTGCAAGCGTACGCTCGCCCCCGGCAAGCGGGAAGGTGCGTGTGCCGTGATTCACCCAGACATCATGTAGTTCAGCGCCGCGCCTTGACGCATTTTCGTGCGAACCCGTCTTTTGTTCGTATGAAAATGCGATAGGCGTTGCGCATGGCGGACTACGACGTCGCGATCATCGGCGGTGGCCTGAACGGCACGAGCATTGCCCGTGATGCTGCCGGCCGCGGCCTGCGCGTGATCCTGCTGGAGCAGGGCGATCTCGGTTCCGGCGCATCGCAGGCTTCGCCGCGGCTGGTCCATGGCGATCTGGCCGGGCTGGAACGGCGGGAGTTCTTCCGCGTCCGCAGGGCGCTGAGGGAACGCGACGTGTTGCTGCGCATCGCGCCGCATCTGGTGCGGCCGGTGCGCTTCGTGATCCCGGCGCATGCCGAGGAGCGGCCGCCGTGGCAGTTGCGGTCGTTGCTGCTGCTCTACGAACGGCTGACTTCGCGCAGCGGTCTGCCGCGCTCGGCGACGCTCGATGTCACCCACCATCCGGTCGGCAATGCGCTGAAGCGGCCGTTCGGAACCGCGTTCGAATATTCCGACTGCGTCGTCGACGATTCCCGGCTCGTCGTGCTCACCGCCGTCGATGCCGCAGCGCGCGGCGCCGATATCCGCACCGGCGCGCGCGTGACCCGCGCCGAGCGCGGCGAGACCTGGCGGCTGGTCGCGATCGACCGCGGCTACCGGCGGGTGATCACGGCGCGGGCGCTGGTCAACGCGACCGGAGCATGGACCGCCTCGGTCGCCGACATCGTGCTGCGGGTGCCCGCGCCAGAGCTTGCGACCGTGCAGATCAGCCAGATCGTGGTGCGCCGCCTGTTCGACTGCGACAACGTCTATGTGTTTCAGAACCCTGACGGCCGGCTGATCTTCGCCAGTCCCTACGAGCGCGACTTCACCCTGATCGGCAGCGTCAGTCATCCGTTCAAGGGCGATCCGGCGGTCGTCGCAATTGATGTGCGCGAGGAGGCCTATCTCTGCGACGCCGTCAATCGCTACTTTCGCGAACAGATCGCCCCAGTGGATGTGCTGCGGACCGTCTCCGGTGCCAATTCCGTGGTCGTGCCCGCGCGCCGGCACATGAGAGATGGCGCAGCGCTGCTCGACGTCAGGCGCGGCAAGGCGCCGCTGCTCACGATCTTCGGCGGCGACGTCACCACCGCGCGGCGCCGCGCCGAGCGGGCAGTGTCGGAGTTCACGCGGTTTTATCCGATGACGCCGCGCTGGACCGCAACGGCGCCGCTGCCGGGCGGCGAGTTCGCGTGGCAGCGCTTCGAGACCGAGGCCGACATCGCCCGCGACCGCTGGCGCTTCCTCGGCGAGGCGCAGGCGCGGCGGCTGGTGGCTGCCTATGGGCTGAATGTGAAGGACATTTTGGGAGACGCCAAAGAGAGGGGCGATCTTGGCCCGGCGTTCGGACCCGAACTGACCGGCGCCGAGGTGCGCTACCTCATGCGCAAGGAATGGGCGCGGTTTCCCGACGATATCCTGTGGCGCCGCTCCAAGCTCGGGCTGACCATGCCGCAAGCCGATCGCGACGCGCTTGCGGCGTTCATGGCGAAGATGGACTAAGCGCAGCTCCCAAACCTCCCCTTGCAAAGGGGAGGTCGCTTTGCTCGCAGAGCAAAGCGGGTGGGGATCCTGCCTCCATGCAACCGGTGTCGCTTGTGGCCGACCCCCATCCCGACCTTCCCCCTTTCAGGGGGAAGGAGAAGAGCCCTCGGTGGGCGCGACAACGTGGTCCGGATGGAGCGCATCCGGGAACGGTGACGAGGCAGTCACCAACCGCAACGGCGGCTATTGCCGGGAAGCCTCCTGTGACCAGGCGAGGTCGCGCCGGGACGGACGGCGATGCAGCCGCTCCGAGATCAGGCTCGTTGCCTGCCGGCCCTGGCCGGCGCGCAGGCATGCGACGATGAACGTGTCCTCCCACAATTCACGTTGCGCATGGCTGCCGCCGATCCGCACCAGTTCACGCATCAGCGGCGCAAAGATGCGCACGGCGTCGTCGTGATCGCCGGCGGCGAACGCCGCGATGCCGCGGCCGAGCCCGATCGCCGCGGGGCCGGGCGCCAGCCTGCCGTCGGCGTCGCGCACCGCCATCTCGACCAGCCGCGCCTCAAGCGCGCCGCTGTTGGTCGTGGCTGCGACCAGCGCGTGGTGCACGTCGGCGAAATGCGCACCGGCTTTCGGGAAATAGCCGTCGCCATAGGCGGCGACATCCTTCCAGTGCTGCTCGAGACCGGTCTTGCCGGCGACCGTCAGCCGCCACAGCAGCGAGGCCGTGTCGGTGTAGATATTGAGCGGCGGATAGGGCCGGCCCGCCGGCTTGATGTGCTGCTCGTAAATGTCGAGTGCGCTGTCGGCGTCGCCTTCCTCGATCGCGATCAAGGCGAGGTGCCAGGCGAGATGGCCCTGCAGGAAGCTGGTGCGATCATTCGCCGGCAGCCAGGCGGAGAGGAAGCTGCGGCCTTCCGCCGCGTCGCCCTGCTCGAACAGCGCATGCGCGACGGCGTGCGCGGCTCCGGCGTTCTCCGGCTTTAGCGCATAGCCGCGCTCGGTGATGGCGCGGCCGGACACGACATCGCCGGCCTCGGTCTTCGACCAGCCGAGATAGGTGAGGAACCACCAATCGTCGCCATAGTCGCCGGCGTAACGCTCGCAGACGGCAAGCCGCGCGGCGTCATGATCGGGCCGGCCGGAGAAGGCGTAGAGGCCGAAGGCGCCGAGCAGCAGCGACAGCACCTGCGCATCGCGCGGATATTCGTTGAGATGCCGTTCGGCTTCCGTCATCGCCTTCTTGCCCTGGCCCTCGATCACGGACGCGATGATCTCGATGTGCTGGCGCTCGCGCGGGCTTGCGGCTGCGGCGAGCTGCCGTGCATCGGCCGCCTTGGCGCGGGCCTTGGCGCCTTCCATGTTGAGCTGGTGCACGCGGGCACGGCCGATATGGGCCAATGCGAAATCGGGGTCCTCGGCGATCGCCGCCTCGAACGCCGCATCGGCGCCGTGCAGCGCCGCCAGCATGCGATCGACGCCGTCGACATAATAGGCGGCGGCGCGGTCCGAGCTCGTCGTCAGCGGCAGGCCGTAGCGGTCGTGAATCATCGGTTGCCTTCCCGGATTTGGCTGCGAAGTCTAGCAGAGGCGTCGACGCCGACAATATTGCGGGAGATGTCCGTGAGGCGGTTGAGCCGGTGGCGATCCACCGCTAGCTTGCCGCAAGAATTGGACCTTACGGGGAATCGGGGCTGACGGACGTGACATCGGGCGAAGCGAGTGCGGAGGCGGCAAGGCCGTTGCCTGAACCGGCCGTCCCGGACATGCCGCTGCTGCGGATCGAGGGTGTCGCCAAGTCGTTCGGCAATTTCCGCGCGGTCGACAAGCTCTCGCTTGATATCCGCGCCGGCGAATTCTTCGCGCTGCTCGGCCCGAGCGGCTGCGGCAAGACCACGCTGCTGCGCATGCTCGCCGGTTTCGAGACGCCGGACGAGGGCCGCATCCTGCTTGGCGGCAGCGACATCGCGCAGGTGCTGCCGCATGAGCGGCCCGTCAACATGATGTTCCAGAACTACGCGCTGTTCCCGCATCTGTCGGTGCGCGACAACATCGCCTTCGGGCTGAAGCGCGCCGGCATGGCGCGCCGCGACATCGCAGGGCGCGTCGCCGAGATGGTGGCGCTCGTCAAGCTCGAGGGGATGGAGAAGCGCAAGCCCGACCAGCTCTCCGGCGGACAGCGGCAGCGCGTCGCGCTGGCGCGCTCGCTGGCGCGGCGCCCGCAGGTGCTGCTGCTCGACGAGCCGCTCGCCGCGCTCGACAAGAAACTGCGCGAGAGCACGCAAGGAGAGCTGATGGAGCTGCAGCGCCGGCTCGGCATGACCTTCATCATCGTCACCCACGATCAGGAGGAGGCGATGACGATGGCCGGCCGCATCGGGGTGATGGATGCCGGCCGTCTGGTTCAGGTCGCCACCCCGCGCAATCTCTACGAGGCGCCGGCCTCGCGCTGGATCGCCGAGTTCGTCGGCGACATCAATCTGTTCAACGGCGAGGTCACGTCCCGCGAGAATGGGCGCCTGACGGTCGCGACGCCTGATGCGGGCAGGCTGGCGGTCAGCGAGCTGTGGCCACCGGTGACCAGGCAGGTCGTTGCCGTCGCGATCCGCCCCGAGAAGGTGAAGCTGTCACGCCGCGCGCCGGCGACGGACGGGGGCGCGTCGCAGGCGATCAACCGGCTGGAGGGCGTCGTCACCGACGTCAACTATCTCGGCGGCGTGACGAGCTACCGGGTGAAGCTGGAGACGGGCGCGGTGGTGCGCGCGTCGATGGCCAACACCGCGCGGCTCGATGTCGATGCCTATCTCGCCGGCCAGCGCGTGGTGGCATGGTTCACCGCCGACGATTGCCTGGTGCTCGAACAATGAGCGCGCGCCGCATCTTCGCCCGGCCGGCGCGGTTTGCCGCGATCGCGCCCTATCTGTGGATGGTGCTGTTCTTCCTGGTGCCGTTCGGCTTCGTGCTGAAGATCAGCCTGTCGCAGACCGCGATCGCGCAGCCGCCCTATACGCCGGTGTTCGACTTCACCGAAGGCCGCGCGGCGCTGGCCGCGGCGTTCGCGCAATTGTCGTTCGACAATTTCCGCCTGCTGATATCAGACAATCTCTACATCCTGTCCTATCTGCGCAGCCTCGTCGTCGCGGTAACCGCGACGCTGATCCTGCTCCTGATCGGTTATCCCATTGCCTACGGCATGGCGCGATTGCCGCAGCGTTGGCAGGGCGTGGCGATGATGCTGGTCATCGTGCCTTTCTGGACCTCGTTCCTGATCCGCATCTATGCCTGGATCAACATCCTGCAGCATGACGGCCTGCTCAACCAGGTTCTGCTGGCGCTGCATATCGTGTCCGCGCCGATGGTCTGGCTGTCGACCGACAGCGCGATGTATCTCGGCATCGTGTATTCCTACCTGCCGTTCATGATCCTGCCGCTCTATGCGACGCTCTCCAGGATGGACGCGTCGCTGCTGGAGGCCGCGGGCGATCTCGGCGCCTCGCCGTTGCAGGCGTTCTGGCTGGTGACGTTCCCGCTGTCGCTGCCCGGCGTCGGCGCCGGCGCGCTGCTCTGCTTCATTCCGATTGTCGGCGAGTTCGTGATCCCCGATCTGCTCGCCGGTTCCAACTCGCTGATGATCGGGCAGACGCTGTGGCTCGAGTTCTTCACCAACAAGGACTGGCCGGTGGCATCGGCCGCAGCGGTCGCCCTGTTGCTGCTGCTGGTGCCGCCGCTCGTACTCTACGACCGCCTGCAGCGGCGTCAGCTCGAGGCGAACAGCTGATGGCGCGCACCGTCACCAGGCTCACCCGCTTCAACATGACGTCGCTGGCGCTTGGGCTGGCGTTCCTCTATCTGCCGATCGTCATCCTCGTGATCTACTCGTTCAACGCCTCGCGGCTGGTGACGGTGTGGGGCGGCTGGTCGCTGCGCTGGTACCGCGAGTTCTTCAACGACCGCGCCATGCTCGATGCGGCCTGGATGAGCCTGTCGGTCGCCGCGGCGTCGGCGACGCTGGCGACACTGCTCGGCACGCTGGCGGCAGTCGGGCTGGCGCGCGGCGAGCGATTCCGGGGGCGGGCGCTGTTCTCCGGCATGCTGTATTCGCCGCTGGTCATGCCCGAGGTGATCTCCGGCCTGTCGCTGCTGCTCCTGTTCGTGGCGCTGAATGCCGAGCGCGGGTTCTGGACGGTGACGATCGCCCACACCACGCTGACGATGTGCTTCGTCACCGTCGTGGTGCAGTCGCGCCTCTCCACGCTCGACCGCAGCCTGGAAGAGGCCGCGATGGACCTCGGCTGCGATCCGGTGCGGGCGTTCCTCCTGGTGACGCTGCCGCTCATCGTGCCGGCGATCGTGGCGGGGTGGATGCTGGCCTTCACGCTGTCGCTCGACGATGTCGTGATCGCGAGCTTCACCACCGGGCCGGGCTCGGCGACGCTGCCGATCCGGATCTACTCGGAAGTGCGGCTCGGCGTGAAGCCCGAGATCAACGCGATCTGCACGCTGGTGATCGCGCTGATCGCCGTGATCATCGTGATCGCCTCGTTCGCCTCGAAACTGTCGAGCGCGCGCGGCGAGAGCGCCGCGCCGCTCTAGTTCTGACGCGTTTTCTTCACGCGAACCGGCGTCCACTTCGCTCGAAAACGCTTTGAACAGCTACGACTTGACGGCGCCTGCGGTCAGCCCGCCGACCATGTAGCGCTTGAAGGCGTAATAGACCGCGGCCGGCGGCAGCGCGTAGATGAAGCCCGTGGTCATCAGAAGCTCCCACGGCGAGTCGTCGGCGGCGAGGAAGTTGCCGAGGGCGACCGGCAGCGTGATGTCGGTGTCCCTCGACAGCAGCAGGAACGCGTAGAGATATTCGTTCCACGCGAGCAGGATCGCATAGGTGCCGACCGCGACCAGCGACGGCATCATCAACGGCACATAGACCAGGCGGAACAGCTGCAGCGTGGTGGCGCCGTCCATCGTCGCGGCTTCATCTAGCTCGACCGGCAGCTTGTCTGAGGCCTGTTTCAGCACCCAGATCGCGTAGGGCGCCGCGATCGTCACCATCGCCAGGATCAGCGACCAGTGATTGTTCAAGAGGCCATAGGTGCCCATGGTGCGGTACATCGGCACGGCGAGGAATGCCGCCGGGATGAAATAGGTGAACAGCGCCATGTTCATGACGGCGCGGCCGCCCGGCACCCGCAGCCGCGAGATCGAGAACGCGGCGGCGGTGGCGACGAACAGCGTCAGCGCGCCGACCGCCAGCGCAATCACGGTCGAATTCCAGAACTGGATCCAGAAGTCGCGCAGGAAGTAATGCTGCTGGTGGAACACGATCGAGAAATTGTGCAGCGTCGGATGCGTCGGCCACAGCTTGCCGGTGAACGCGTCCTCCTTCGGCGAGATCGCGAACACGAACATGTGGTAGATCGGAATCATGGTCCAGATGAAGACCGGGATACCGATCAGGAGCAGCTTGGCTTCGGTGCCGACTTCGCGGAGGGTGGGCAGCTTCATCGCGACAACCGTTTCATCATGAAATAGACCAGCGGCAGCACGAACGGCATGGCGCAGACGATCGAGGCCATCGCCAGCGAGAGCTGGTCGAGCCTGAGATAGCGGATGCCGAGCGTCGACAGCACATGGGTGAGGTCGGCGGGCCCGCCGCCGGTGAGCAGATAGACGCTGTTGAAATCGCCCAGCGTCCAGATCATCGAGAGCAGCGTGCAGGTGATGTAGAGCGTCTGCATCGACGGCCAGGTGATGTAGCGGAATTTCTGCCACCAATTGGCGCCGTCGACGTCGGAGGCTTCGTACAGATCGTGCGAGATGGCGAGCCGTCCGGTCAGCAGGATCAGCGTCCAGAACGGCAGCGACTTCCAGATGTGCACGCCGATCGCCATTGCGAGCGCGACCGCCGGATCGTTCAGCCAGTTCGGGCCGTCATCGCCGGTGAACTTGAAGATCAGCTGGTTGACCACGCCCCATTCGGGATTGAGCATGAAGCGTACCGACAGGATGGTCGGGATCGACGGCACGGCCCAGGGCAGGATGAAGATGACGGACAGCCATCTGATCCAGGGCCGCTGCTGGGCGAAGAAGCCGGACAGGAACAGCGCGATCAGCATCTTGATGTTGATGCCGATGACCAGGAAGATCAGCGTGTTGACCGCCGCGCGCGCGAAGATCGGGTCATGATAGAGCGCGACATAGCTCGATGGATGGCGCGCCAGCCACAGGCCGTAGCCGACCGGATAGACCACGAAGGCGAGGAAGACGAGCAGATAGGGCGCGAGCAGCGCGATGCCCCAGACCTGCGGCGGCGACAGCCGCGCCGACAGTGGCGGCGAGGGGGCATCGGATGCGGAGAGTGTGATCGCCATTCGGTTACTCGATGTCGCCTACGTCGTCGTCCCGGCGAAGGCCGGGACCCATAACCACCAGCTTTCGTTGTTGCACGAAAGCCGGTGACCAATATCATTCAAAACGACCGCCGCGGCGTATGGGTCCCTGCTCCGTGCGCAACTGCGCACTCGGCAGGGATGACAAAGCATACGCTCGCGGCGACTATCATCGGTTGCCTTACCCCGCGACCTGCTTGATGCGGGCGATCAGTTCGTCGACGGCCTTGTCCACCGGCACCTTCTCGCTGACGACGCGGTTCATGGCCTTGGCCCAGACGTTCTCGTTGTTCAGGATGGTGAACTTCCAGTTCTTGGTGAAGTCGAACGGCGCGGTGCCGCCGGTGAACTGATTCCACACCGCCTTGCGATGCCGGTCGGCCTGCCAGAACGGGCTCGCCTGGCTCGCCTTGGTCACCGGGAACCAGCGGCCGAGCGCGCCCTCGACATAGGGCCGCACATTGTCTTCCTGCATCAGGAACGCGATGAACTGCTTGCCTTCCGCCTTGTTCTTGGCGTTGGCGAAGATCAGCCCGGTCTTGACGTCGGAGCGGTACTTGATGGTCGAGCCGTCCGGCGCCTTCGGGAAGGACGCCGTGATGATGTCCTGCTCATAGGCCTGCTTGCCGGCGGCGCGCTGCGCGTCGGTCAGCGCCGGGTTGGTGGAATCCTCGAACCACTTCGCCGCGATCGAGATCGTGAAATTGTGGGTCATCACGATCGTCTTGTTGTGGAAGGCGACGTTGTTGTCCGGATCCTTCCAGGTCGTCGAGGAGGGCGGCGTGCAGCCCTTGATGTAGGTGTCGGTGTAGTCCTTCAGCGCGTGGATCAATCCGTCGCGGACCTTGGGATCGTCGACCAGCAGCTTGCCGTCGTCGTCGACCAGCTTGACGTGGTAGGCGTCCATGAAGGTGTAGAACGACTGGAACGAGTCGGTGGATTCCACGCCCATCGGTTGGCCGACGCCGTAGATGCGCTGGCCGGTCGCCTTGCGGATCGCCGGCTGCACCTTGTCGCACCAGAACGACCAGTAATCCTCCCACTTGGTCGGGATGTCGGCGGCCTTGAAGCCGGCCTTCTCCAGCATGTCGCCCCAGATCTGGACGTGCATGCTCTGCTGCTTCAGCGGGAAGCCGTAATAGGACTTCTTCTTGGTGACGTCGTTGTAAAGCAGCGCGGCTTCCAGCGTGTTCGGCGCGAAGGCGTCCTTCATCGGCAGCATGATGTCCGAGAGGTCTTCGAGCTTGCCCTCGAAGGCCCACTTGCCCTGGGCCTGCACATCGTAGGTGTCCGAATAGGCGACGTCGGGCACGGTGCCGGAATCGAGCGCGGCGACCGTCTTCGGAATCATGTCCTGGATCGCGTATTGCGACAGTTCGACCTTGATGCCGGTCTTGGCTTCGAATTTCTTGATCGTCTCGAGCAGCGCGTCGTCTTCGGATTTGTAAAATCCCTTGCCCCACCAGACGGTGATCGTCTTGCCCTGGGCGAGAGCGGGTGCAGTTGCGGCGAACAGGCCGACCGCGGCGACCGCAATTGATAGCGCACCGATAACCTTGGATCTCACGTTGTTCTCCCTCATGAGGCCGGCTTTTTAACCGGTTGGAGAAAACACTAGCGCATGCCCGTGACCCGATAAAGATGTCGCGCCGCCGACTTGTGTAGGGGTTTGCGGCGAGCGCGTGGATCGGTCCCGGTGCATCGATGCGCAAAGTGAATGGATTCGATCAGTTCGACTTCGCATTCTCGGCCGACGCCGCCGGTGCGTTACCGGGCGCGCCTGCCGCAGCATCGGGCGCCGCCGCGGGCCGCGCGGCGCCGCCGGTGAAGCGCTCGATCACCGAGCGCACCGCGTCGCGGGTCTTGCGATCCTTCACCGCATCGAGCAGCGGAGCGGAGGCCGGCGAACGGCGGATCAGGCTTTCCGGATCGGGGAAGATCAGCGGATCGTCCCACGGCCCCTGGATCACGAAGGGCAGATCGAAACCGTTGCCGCCGGCCGATGCCGAGGTCAGGCTGGCGACGCCCTTGAGATCGTATTCGCGCGACGGCACCGAGGCCGTGCCGGTCAGCGTGATCTTCGCGGTGGGGCTTTCGACATGAATGTCGTCAGCGGTCGCGACGCCGTCGGCGAATTTCACCGAGATGCTGAGATTGTCGTAGGGCGTCGAGCCGGAGCGGAAATTGCCGCCGCCGGACAGCGGCCGCTTCTCCAGCCGCTTCAACAGCTGCTCGACATTGAAGCCCGCGATCGCGCCGTCATGCCCGTTCAGCGTCGCGGTGCCGTCGAGCGACGACGCGAGCCCGAACGGGCTCGAGCCCGAGGCCGTCAGCGAGACGTTGAGGTTGCCGCGCCCCGACAGCTTGTTGATGCCGAACAATTCGCTGGCGCAGGCCTGCAGATCGACATCGGTGAACTGGAATTGCGCCCTGACGTCGGCGACCGCATCCGAGCGCGCGATCGCGAACGAGCCCTTGGCGATGCCGCCATACATCTGCGCCTCGCCGACGCTGAGCGCCAGCGCGCCGCCGCGCAGATTGGCGCCGAACGCGGTGCGGCCGAGCTTGGACGGGCCGACCGTGACCTTGGCCGCCGACAGGCGCATGTCGAGATCGGTCGACGACAGCGAGGACAGGTCGAACAGCTGCCTGTTCCAGTCGCGCTGGCCGCTGGCCAGCAGGCGGAACGTCGAGATGTAAGGCGTGAAATCGAGATTGCCGGCGGCAAGCGTCGCCTGCAGCGTCTGCCGGCCGTTATTGGCGTAGGTCATCACGCCCTCGGCGACGTTGCCGTCGAGCTCGACATTGACATTGGTGAGCGCGACCGAGCCGCCGACCACATTGGCGCGGGCCTTCAGCGCGAAGCGGCCGAAGCCGCCACCGCCGCCGGGCGGGGCCTGTCCCATCCAGCGCAACGCGTTGCGCAGCGACGGGCTGTCCATGGTGGCGACGCCTTCCATCATCAGGCTGGTGCGGTTGGCGACGGTTCCGTCGAAAGCAACCTTCAGCGGCGCGCTGGCGAGCCGTGCCTTCAGGCCGGAGCGGTCGCCCGACAGCAGCGCGACGAAGTCGCTGGCGCTGATCGAGCCGTCGACGCGTTCGCCGCGCCAGTCGAACTGGCCGGTTGCGGCAAAGGAACGCGAGATCGAGGGCCAGGCCAGCGACAGGTCGATATCGCCGAGCTGCTCGGAGATGTTGTTGGTGCCGTCCTGGTAGTTCAGCTCGCCGTCCTGGATCCGGATTTCGGAGAACGACACCTGATTCTCGGCGCCGGGCGTCATCGCCTTGGCGATGGTCTCGACGAACGGCGTCCAGTTGCTCTCGCCGGCGCCGTCGCGGACCACATGGATATGCGGACGGAGCATCATGACGTCGGCAATCTCGAACCGCCGCAGCAACAGCGGCAGCAGGCGCAGATTGGCGGTCAGCACGTCGACCTGCAGGGCGGGACCGATGGTATCGGCGCCCTTCAGCCCGACATTATGAAAGGAGACGTAGCTGCCCGGAAAAACCGAGACGTCGATCGGGCCGTTGACGACGAGCTCGAGCCCGGTCACGGCGCGAATCTGCGCCTCTACCGCGCGCTGCAGCGCGTCCCGGTTGAGGAACCACGACGTTCCGACCAGCCCGACCAGCGCCAGGCCGAAAAGCGCCGCGATCGGCATCCCCAGGCGCTTAATTCCTTGGGCCATCGTCAATGACATATCCGGGTCGGGTTGAATTTTGTCGGGTCGTCGTCGAACACAGCGGGCTCTCGCCGGAGGCCCCTGCCAACCCACGCAACTTGAAGGGTTTTCTTGTCGCTTTCAAGGCCATGTTGCTGCCGCCGGCCGCCGCCCGTCGCCGCACCGGGCCGTGATTGACGCATTGCGAAGATTTCGCCTAATAATCCGCTTTGCCACAGCCGTTCCGCCCTCCATCAGGTATTCGCTGCATGAACAAAGTTTATCCCGACGCCAAATCGGCACTCGATGGTCTCCTCAAGGACGGCATGATGATCATGTCGGGCGGCTTCGGCCTCTGCGGCATCGCCGAGACCCTGTCCGACGCCATCCGCGAGTCCGGCGTCAAGGGCCTCACCGTCGTCTCCAACAATGCCGGCGTCGACGGCATCGGCCTCAGCCGGCTGCTGGAGACCCGCCAAATCAAGAAGATGATCTCGTCCTATGTCGGCGAGAACAAGCTGTTCGCCCAGCAGTATCTCGCCGGCGAGCTCGAGCTCGAGTTCAACCCGCAGGGCACGCTGGCCGAGCGCATCCGCGCCGGCGGCGCCGGAATCCCGGCCTTCTACACCAAGACCGGCGTCGGCACGCTGATCGCCGAGGGCAAGGAAGTGAAGGAATTCGACGGCGAGAAGTACATCATGGAGCGCGGCCTGTTCGCCGACGTCGCCATCGTCCATGCCTGGAAGGGCGACACCGCCGGCAACCTGGTCTACCGCAAGACCGCGCGCAACTTTAATCCGATGATGGCCACCGCCGCGAAGGTCACCGTCGCCGAGGTCGAGCACCTGGTGCCGGCCGGCGAGATCGACCCGGACCACATCCACACACCCGGCATCTTCGTCAAGCGCATCATCGAGGTCGGGACCGGCAAGAAGCGGATCGAGTTCCGCAACACCCGTCCGCGGCCTGCCGCTTAAAACACACTTCCTCAGGAGAGCCTCATGGCCTGGACCCGTGAACAGATGGCCGCCCGCGCTGCCAAGGAGTTGCGCGACGGCTATTACGTCAATCTCGGCATCGGCATTCCGACGCTGGTCTCGAACTACATTCCCGACGGCATCGACGTCAGCCTGCAGAGCGAGAACGGCATGCTCGGCATGGGCCCGTTCCCCTTTGAGGACGAGGTCGACGCCGACCTGATCAACGCCGGCAAGCAGACGGTGAGCGAGCTGCCCTCGACCAGCTATTTCTCGTCGGCCGATTCCTTCGGCATGGTGCGCGGCGGCCATATCGATCTGTCGATCCTCGGCGCCATGCAGGTGGCGCAGAACGGCGACCTCGCCAACTGGATGATCCCCGGCAAGATGGTGAAGGGCATGGGCGGCGCCATGGACCTCGTCGCCGGCGTCAAGCGCGTCGTGGTCGTGATGGAGCATTCCGCCAAGGACGGCCCCAAGCTGCTCAAGCAGTGCAACCTGCCGCTGACCGGCGAGCGCGTGGTCGACATGGTCGTCACCGATCTTGCGGTGTTCACCATCGACAAGCACGGCAAGGACGGCATGGCGCTGATCGAGCTCGCCGACGGCGTCACGCTCGACGAGGTCAAGGCCAAGACCGAGGCCGAATTCCGCGTCGCGCTGAAGAACACCTGAGATGATCGGTGCGGGACGATCCTCGATCCGTCCCGCACGATCCGATGACGCCGGCTTCATCGCCCGCACCGTTCTGGCCGCGCAGCGCGGCCCGTTGCCGCGCGGCTGGTTTGACATCGCGCTCGACCAAGGCGAGGCGGAATGCCTGGCGTTCATGACGCGGCTCGCCGTGGCACGGGTGCGGTCATGGTATCACGTCGCCCATTTCCTGATCGCTGAAGTCGATGGCGTGCCGGCCGCCGCGCTGTGCGCGATGCCGGCATCCGGAACCGTCGTCGCGGCACGTGCGGCGATCGAGGAAGTCGCAGCAGAGACCGGCATGGACGCCGATGCCATCGTCGCGCGCGGCGGCTATGCCCGTAACTGCTGGGTGCAAGGCGGCGAGGGCGACTGGCTGATCGAGCATGTCGCCCGACAAGCGTCCCATCGCAGCGGCGGCCTGGTGCAGGACCTGATCCGCCGCGCACTCGCCGACGGCAAGGCGGCCGGTTACACGCAGGCATCGATCTCGTTCCTGATCGGCAACGACGCCGCCGAGCGCTGCTACGCCAAGGCCGGCTTCACCTTCGCCGAAGAGAAGCGCGACGCCGCCTTCGAAGCGATGACCGGTGCGCCGGGCTTTCGCAGATTTGCGCGGGCGATGTGAGTTATTCGCACCAAATGCTGCCGCATATGCACCCGTCGTCCCGGCGGAGGCCGGGACCCATACGCCGCAGCGGATGTTGTGGATGGGATTCGTCGTTCCAGCATCGCTTACCAATGACCAGCTGTGGTTATGGGTCCCGGCCTTCGCCGGGACGACGCTGAGGGTAGTTCTCGCTTCAAATATCGCACAACGCGGTGTCATCACCCGCGCATGCTGGTGATCCAGTATTCCAGAGACGCTGATGCTTGAACCGAGAGGCCGCGACGTACCGGATCGCGCTTGTCCGGTCGTCCATGCAATGGCAGAATTGCACCATGTTGTGCAAAATCGGACACGGCCATGCCACTTATCCGGATCTGGGTCTATGACGGTATCCTCGCTTCGGGCGTGGCGGGGATTGTCGACGTGTTCACCGCCGCCAATTCGGTGACGGCGCGGCAGCCGCGACGTCACAACGGCAAGCCGTCTCAGCTGCGGTGGCGCGTCGAGTCCCTGAGTGGCCGGCCGGTCCAGACGGCGTCAGGCCAGGTCATCGGCGTCGATGGGCCGATCGGTGCGCGGTCTTCGGCAGACGCGGTGGTGATCCCCGGGCCGTTCGTCGGCGATATCGAACGTTTCTTCGAGCGGCTCGATACCGTCGAGCCGCTGCTCGCGGCGCTGCGCCGGCAGCACGAGCGCGGTACCCTGCTGGCGTCCTATTGCACCGGCAGCTTCATCCTCGCCGAGGCCGGCCTGCTCGACGGCAGGGTTGCGACCACCCATTGGGCGAAGGGACGGACATTCGCGATGCGCTACCCGGCGGTCGATCTGCGCGTCGCCGAGATCCTCACCGAGCAGAACCGCATTGTCTGCTCGGGCGCGGTGACCACCTCGCTCAATCTCGCGCTTCGGCTGGTCGATAAGTTCGCCGGTGCCGACGTGGCCGCGGAGACCGGCAAGCTGATGCTGATCGACAGCAACCGCGTCTCGCAGGCACCCTATGTCAGCCGCATGTCCGACACGCAGCACTCCGACGCGCTGGTGGCGCGGGCGCAGAGCATGATGGAGAAGTCGCTGCAACAGGGCTTCAGCCTTGCCAAACTGGCCCGCGACCTTTCGGTCAGCGAGCGGACGTTGAACCGCCGCTTCAAGCTGGCGGTCGGCGAGGCGCCCCTGCAATATCTACAAGCGCTGCGGGTGGATGTCGCCAAGCGCCTGATCGAAACCACGCGGCTGAAGCTCGACGCGGTCAGTGCGCGCGTCGGCTACGACGATCTGTCGACCTTCCGCCGGCTGTTCAAGCGCGAGACCGGGCTCTCGCCACGCGAATACCAGCGCCGGTTCGTGCGCAGGGCCTCCGCCGCCTGAGAACGCCGTGTCCGAATTTGCCCTGAAAATGGCGATACTGCCACTGCTGCCGGGAGCACGCCGCGGATAGACCTCGTCCCCGTCAACAACAGGAGGTCGCCTCAATGCCGATGATCGACGTGACAATTCCCGAAGGAGCCCTGAAGCCGGAAGCGGAAGCGCGGCTCATCAAGGAGCTCGGCGATATCCTGATCGGCCACGAGGGATTCGATCCGGCGAACAAGGTTGCGCAAGGCGTCACCGTTGTCTTCCTGCATCGGCCGGCCGCAGTTTATGTGGCGGGCCGGCCATCGCCGTCGCCACGATTTCGCATCGTCCCGACGGTCCCCGAGGGGCAGTACACCGAAGCCTCGCGCGCGGCCTTGGTGAGGGACGTCACCGACGCCGTGGTGCGCGCTGCCGGCGGTTCGTTCGAGGATGTGGCGGCGCAGGTATGGGTGTTTCCGACCGAGATCCCCGACGGCCAGTGGGGCAGCCGTGGCGTCATTCGTCCGCTGCCGGACATCCAGGCCTTCATCGCCGGCGAGCACGAGCGCAAGGTCGGCGAGGCGCGTCTGGCGCGACGGCGGCGCGTCAAGGCGCTGGAGCTGCTTGCGGGCGCACTCGACGCTGTCCGCAAGGGCGTCGACTGACGCGAGCACAGCCATGACATCCGACACGCATTTCAGGCTCGCGGCGATCCAGGCCGCCGCGGTGCCATTCGATCGCGACGCCTCGGTGGAGAAGGCCTGCCACCTAATCGGCGAGGCGGGTGCCATGGGCGCGACGATCGCCGCCTTCGGCGAAACCTGGCTGCCCGGCTATCCCTTCTTCTGTCACGCGCCGACCGGGCCGAGCACGTTTCGCGCGATGGCCGAATATCTCGATAACGCGGTCGAGATTCCCTCGCCCGCGACCGACCGGCTCTGCGCCGCCGCCGAGGCCGCCGGACTGGATGTCGTGATCGGCGTCGCCGAACGTGATGCCGTGACCAAGGGCACGGTCTACTGCACGCTGCTGTTCATCGGCCGCGAGGGACGGCTGCTTGGCCGCCATCGCAAGCTGAAGCCCACCTTCAACGAGCGCTCGGTGTGGGCCGATGGCGACGCGGCGGGGCTGCGCGTGCATGAGCGGCCCTATGGCCGGATCAGCGGCCTCAACTGCTGGGAGCACAACACCATGCTGCCCGGCTATGCGCTGGCCGCGCAGGGAACGCAGATCCACGTCGCGGCGTGGCCGGGGCGGGAGCCTGCGGTGGCGCCACCGTCGCCGACGCCGCTCTGGCCGCGGCAGTTGTTGCTGTCGCGCGCGTTCGCCTCGCAAGCCGGCTGCTACGTCATCGCGGTCGGCGGCATGCGCTCGCACGATATCACGCCGGAACGTTACCGCGAGCTCTCGACGATCGAGTACAGTGGCGACAGCGTCATCATCGACCCGCGCGGCGAGGTCATCGCAGGTCCGGCGCAGGGCGAGACCATCCTGATCGCGGACGGCTCGCGGCAGGCCGTGCTCGCCGCCAAGGCGCTGTGCGATATCGGCGGCCATTATTCGCGCCCCGACCTGCTGCGGTTGATCGTCGATCGCAATCCGCAGGAGCGGGTCATCGACTGCGGCTTCGCCGGGCGTGTCACGCCGGAGATGTGGGAGTGACGCGAACGGCGCGGGTATCCCGCGCCGTCAAAGCTTGTAGCGAGAAAAGTCGCTCCGCCTCACGAAGCTTCCTGCGGAATTGCGGATGGTGATTCCTCGCCCTTGAGCTCCTCGAGGCTGCGGTGCCGCGGCTCGATGCCGAGCGCCCATACGGTGATGATCTGCACGATGAGCAGTCCGATCATCAGGGCCATCACGCCGGCGACGCCGCGCGCTTCGAACAGCATCACGACCAGGAATGGTGTCACGATGGTGGCACCTCGACCGAGTGTGTTGACTATGCCGGATGCCCGCAGCCGCACCTCGGTCGGGAACAGTTCGGGAATATAGATGCCGAACAACAGCGCGACCAAGACATAGATCGGCACGGTCAGCGCGAAGCCGACGGCCGGCAGTAGGAACGGATCCGAGATCATCGGATAGATGACGCCGAGGATGATCGAGATCAGCGATGCGCCGATGATCGTAGGCTTGCGGCCCCAGCGGTCGGCGGTCAGGGCGCCGATCGCCGAGCCGATCGGCGCGCCAAGCGCCATCAGCAGCGAGTAGCCGAACGAGGTCGCGACGGACAGGCCCTGCTTGATGAAGAACACCGGCAGCCAGGTCACGAAGCCGTAGAGCAGCGTATTGATGGTAATCAGGCATACCGCGCCGACGATCATGCGGGACAGCAGCGGCGCAGTGAACAGCGTGGCGAGATCGGGCGACACCGGTGCCGGCGTTGCAGCCGCGGGCGCCGGCAAGGGCTGCCCCTGGGAAGCTTCCTTCTCGATCGCCTGCATCAGCGCCTCGGCCTCGGCGGTGCGTCCCACCGCCTCCAGCCAACGCGGCGACTCCGGCAGCGACTTGCGCAGGTACCAGACGATCAAGGCGCCGACGCCGCCCAGCACGAACATCGCGCGCCAGCCGAATTGCGGGACGACGACCGATGCGACCAGCAGCGCGATGGGCAGGCCGGTGACGACGCAGACGGCGGTGAAGCCGAGCCACTTGCCGCGGCTCCGGGCCGGCACGAACTCGGTCATCGTGGAATAGCCGACAACGTTTTCGGCGCCGAGACCGACGCCCATCACGAAACGGCAGGCAATCAGAAAGGCCATGTTTGGCGCAAACGCCGCCGCCAGGGACGCGATGCCGAACAGCAGCAGATTGAACTGGTAGGTGAAGCGTCGTCCGTAACGGTCGCCGAGGAAGCCGGTGCCGAAAGATCCGAGCATCATGCCGACGAAGGTTGCGGAGATGAACGCGGCGTTTTGGGCGAGCGTCGAGAATCCGGTTTTCAGCGTCACGCCGAGCACGGTGCCGGCGATATAGATGTCGAAACCGTCGAAGAACATTCCGATTCCGATCAGGATCATGATCCGGCGATGGAATGGTCCGATCGGTAGCCGATCGAGGCGGCTCCCGGCATTGACCGATGTCGACATATGCACTCTCCCCTTGACTGTTTCCTCGGTGATGCGGCCCGCCATCTGTGGGCGGTTTGCCGCTTTGCTCGACTGCGGCTAGTTCAACCGGCGCTGGCTGGCCGTGTCGCGGTACCAATCGAATGGCTGTTCGTGGGTCGCGACCATCACGCTCTTGGTGTTGAAATGGTCGTCGAAGCTCTCGGTACCGCATTCCCGGCCGATGCCGGAATCATCAACGCCGCCCCAGGGCGAGGCCGGATCGAGCCGGTGGTGATCGTTGATCCAGACGATCCCCGCCTTGACCGCGGCGGCCACGCGATGCGCACGTGCGACGTCGCGGGTGCGAATGGCGGCGGCGAGGCCAAAGGGCGAGTCGTTGGCGAGCCGGAGCGCGTCGGCCTCGTCCTTGAAGGGGGTCACCGAGGTGAAGGGGCCGAACACCTCCTCCTGGAAGATCCGCATGTCGGATTTGACGTCGGCGAACACGGTCGGTTCGACGAAATAGCCGTTGTCGTGGCCAGCGACCTTTGCGGCCGCGCCGCCGGTGAGCAGCCGCGCGCCGTCTTCATGACCGTAGCGCGCATAGCTGAGGACGCGGTCGCGCTGGCGTGCCGAGATCACCGGCCCAAGCTGCGTGTTCGGATCGAACGGATCGCCAATACGGATGGTGCGGGTCTTGGCCTGCAGCTTTTCGACGAACTCGTCGTAGATCGAGGCCTGCACGATATGGCGCGACGCGCAAACGCAGGTTTGGCCGGCGCCGATGAAGGCCCCGAACGCGGCATAGTTGACGGCGCGGTCGACGTCGAAATCGTCGAATATCATCACCGGCGTCTTGCCGCCGAGCTCCATGGTCTGGTGCGCGAACACCTTCGCCGCGGCGCTGCCCGCGATGCGGCCTGCTTCGGTCCCGCCGGTCAGCACAAGCTTGTTGATGTCGCCATGCTCGGCGAGCATCTTGCCGGCGCTCTGGCCGAGGCCAAGCACGATGTTGAAGACGCCGGGAGGCAGTCCGGCCTCGCTGAAGATCTGGGCGAGCTTCAGTGTCGTCAGCGGCGTGTATTCCGATGGCTTGACCACGGTGACGCATCCGGTCGCCAGCACGACGGCAAGCGACTTGCACAAGATCATGAGCGGGTGATTGAAGGGCGTGCAGTTGGCGACGATTCCGATCGGCGTGCGCAGCGTGTAGTTCAGATACGCGCCTTCGACCGGAATGACGGAATCACGGCGCGACAGCGCGAGTCCGGCGAAGTAGCGGAAGAAATCCGGCAGGCGCGACAGCTGCGCGCGGGTTTCGTTGACGGGACGGCCGTTGTTCAACGTCTCCAGCCGGTACAGCGTGTCGAGATTGGCCTCGAACGCGTCGGCAAGCCTGTTGACGAGCCGGGCGCGCGCCCTCGTGTCCATCCCGCCCCACGCCTTGCCTTCGAATGCAGCGCGAGCGCTCCTCATCGCGCGGTCGATATCCGCGGCGGTCGAATTCGGAATCCGGGCGATGACGTCGCCGGTCGCGGGATTGCGGACGTCGAGCATCTCGCCGTCTCCGGCCTCGACCTCGCGTCCGTCGATGAAGTTGCCGTGGATCTCGACGTCGATCGTCGCGGGCTTCGACGGAATGTTCATGATGACCTCTCTTCGACGATGACGGCGTTGCGCTTGAGTGCCGGCAGCACGCGCTTTTCGGTCGCCGCGATGTGAGCCTTGATGATGCGGGCCGCGGTGCGCGCCTCGCGCTGCTGCATGGCGTCGATCAATGCGACATGCTCGGCCACGAGCTTCGCCGGGTCGTGGCCCTTCAGATTGGAGACGCTGACGCGCACCAGCCGATCGGCCTGGCCGATCAGGTCGCAGAGCGTGGTCGCCATGCGGCGGTTGCCTGACGCGTGCGCCAGCGCCGAGTGGAAGCCGCGATTGTAGGTGATGAAGTCTTCATGGCTGCCGGAGAAGCGGCGGAATTCATCGAGTGATTTCAGGATGCTGTCAGGCGCGCTCTCGATTGCTTCGGCGACGCAGGCCGGCTCGAGCGCAAGGCGGAAGCGCAGCAGATCGCGCGCGTCGGACAGCGAGATCGGATTGACCCGGTAACCCTGGCGGGGCTGCACCGTCACGAGGTGCTCGCGCTCGAGCCGCAGCAGCGCGTCCCGAACCGGCTGGCGGCTGACCGCGTAACGCTCGGCCAGATCCTGCTCTCGTATTTCATCACCGGGAGCAAACTGGCACGATAAAATATCAGATCGAAGGTTCTCGTAGATATTTTCGCGGAGAAGGATCATTTTCTTGGGTCTCCTGCCCATTAAATTGTAGTCTGTGAAATATCACGTCAAGCTGAAATCCTTGAAATCTCGGTGATTTGATTTATCAATCATCCGCGGGGGCGCTTTGGAGCCCAAATGCGCGAATTTCGGGCGCGATCGGAAAGAGAGCGACGATGGACAGGCTTTTGGCCAACCGCACAGTCAACGCAGCCCTGTCGGGCGAGGGGCCGCCGCTGGTCCTGTTCCACTCGCTGCTGTCGGATCGCGCGAGCTTCGATGCGATCGTGCCGGAGCTTGCCGGGTCGTTTCGGACCATCGTGCCGGAACTGCCGGGATTCGGTCGGTCGAGCGCGGTTGAGGGCGGCCTTGCCGCGATTGCCGACCGGATGGCGGACGCGGTGCATGATGCGGCCGATGGCACGCCGGCCATCGTGCTCGGCAATGGTTATGGCGGGTTCGTCGCGCTGCAGATGGCGATCCGCCACCCGGCGATCGCGAGCCGGCTGATCCTCGCCGACAGCGGTGCGGCGTTCTCCGAGCCGGGCCGCGAGGCGTTTCGCAACATGGCCAGGGTTTCACGCGAGAAGGGGCTCGCCGCGATCACCGACATTGCAATGCGCCGGCTGTTCGCACCGGATTTCCAGGCACAGCATCCCGCGCTGATGCAGGATCGCCGCGACGCATTCCTGCGCACCGATCTCAACGTGTTCTGCGCGGCCTGCGACGCGCTGACGAGCCTCGATCTTCGCGCCGAACTGCGCAGCGTGACCGTACCGACACTCGTCGTGGTCGGCGAATATGACGAGGCGACGCCGCCGCCGATGTCATACGAATTGGCAGGCGGCCTGCCGAGAGCCAGGCTCAGGGTCATTCCGGGATGTGCGCATGTCCCGCAACTGCAATCGCCAAAACTGTTCCTCGATACGATCGGCGATTTCCTGGCGGTCAAGCATAACGCGCCCGCCTGAGGCGTGCGCAAAGGGCTGGATCGCGCCGCGGGTCACGCGGTGGCGTGCCGACAATTTGGGCAGAACGCCCAGCTAATGCCGTTTGACGCGACAGCATCTCTGCCTAGTCTGACCGGAGACGGAGATGAAACATGCGAGCTATCCTTGATCACTGCACCGGCGGTCGCAGGCGCAGCTTGCCGGCTGGCACGGATTTCATCGAGGAGGGCGGCAAGACCGGTCATCTGTTCGTGCTGCTCGAGGGCAAGGTGGAAGTCGTGAAGGGCGACAGTCTGGTCGCCGTGATCGACGAGCCCGGCGCGGTGTTCGGCGAGATGAGTGTGCTGCTCGACCGGGCGCACAGCGCCAAAGTGCGCACGGCCAATGATTGCGTCCTGTACGAGTTCGACGATGCGGCGTCGTTCCTGCGCGAGCAGCCGGCGGTGGCGCTGCTGATCGCGCAGCTGCTGGCGCAACGGCTTCATGTCGCCACCACCTATCTCGCCGACCTGATGCACCAATATGCCGATCACGGCACCCATCTGGCGATGGTCGGCGAGGTGCTGCAGAGCATGATCAACCTGCCGCCGATGCAGATCGCGCCAGGCTCGGATCGGCAATCCGATCCAAGGATATGAGCCAGTCCGGCGCCTCGCGCACGGGAGCCGCCGGCCGCGACAGCGGCGCCTTGAGATCGATCATCTGCGCATCGCCGGCCGCGAGCCAGAACGCCTCGTCCTGCGCGAGATCGAGCACGATGTAGACCGGGGGACGGCCGGGCTGCAGGCCGGTGTTGAACACCCAGGTCGCTCCGATCCGGTCGAACCACGAGCCGCTCTGGATGAACGGCGATTGATGCACATGGCCCGAGATCACCATCGCCGGATGGTGGCGCTCGATCCAGCCGAGCAGCTCGGCGTCGCCGAAGAAGCGCTTGCCGCCCCAGCTGGTCGGCGAATCCGCCGGCGGGGCGTGATGGACCCAGACCCAGCGGCGGTGCGGCACTGCGGCTGCGGCACGAAGCTGCTCGTCGATCCGCGCCTTGACCAGCGGGCCATCCCACCACGGGCACACCGTGAACACCGTGTCGCCGATGGCCAGATTGTCGCCGTCGCAGGCGACGCCGAATTCCCGGATGCCGGCGACCCAGCGCGCGATCTTCTCGCCCTCCGGGTTGCGCTCGTCGAGGTCGTGATTGCCCGAGCAGAAAATCACCCGCGTGAGATCGGCGAGCCGCGACAGGTATTTCGTGACGACGACGATCTGGGCGCGGAAATCGACCGCCGAGCCGAGGTTGAGCGCATCGCCGGCGAAGATCACGAGATCGAATTGCGGTGCCGCCGCCAGCAGCCAGTCGAACTGCGGCAATGAGTAATGCAGATCGGCGACGACAAGACAGCGCATCGGTGAAATCCGAATGCCCGGAAAATGGGCGGGGCCGCACGGCAATGAATTCAAACGAGCTAAATGACAGCAAGATCTATGCCGCGCCGCGCGGATCCGACGCGACAGATGTTCGCAGTGTCCTGGAATCGGCCCGCAAGAGCGCGAACGGCAGATCGCTGCTCACGCCCGCGCTGCGGCGTGGGCGAAGGTCACCTCGATCAGCGTGCCGGTGCGGCCGCCGGTCCTGATGTGGAATTTGGCGCGATTGGCTTCGACCAGCGCCTTGGTCAGCGACAGGCTGACGCCGCCGGAGCCGGCCTGATCGGAAGGCGTCGGGGCGCGGAACGGCTCGAGCGCCGCGGCGACCTCGTTGTCGTTGAGGCTCTGCCCGGTGTCGCGCACGCGCAGCATCACCTCGCCGAAATCCGACAGCGCGGTCGAGACGATCACCTGGCCGCCGGCATTGGCGAGATGGATCGAGTTGCCGATCAGGTTCAGCGTGATCTGGCGCAGCGCGCGGGCGTCAGCGACCACAGGCGGCAGCGTGTGGGCCAGCGAGGTGCGGATGATGATGCGCTCGCGGTTGGCCTGCGGCTGCATCACCGCGACGCAGCTCTCCACCAACTCGTTGAGGTTCTGGCTGGCGAAGGCGAGGTCGAGCTTGCCGGTCTCGATCCGCGAGAGGTCGAGCAAATCGTTGACGATCGCGATCACCCGCTCGCCGGAGGCGCGGATGTCCTTCATGTATTCGACATAGCGCTCGTTGCCGAGCGCGCCGAAGCGCTCGCCGATCATCACCTCGGCAAAGCCGATGATGGCGTTCAGCGGCGTGCGCAGCTCGTGGCTGATCCGCGCCAGCATGTCGGACTTGGCGTTGGCGGCGCGTTCGGCGAGCCGCCGCGCCTCGCGCAATTCGCCTTCGCTCTTCCTGGTCTGCGAGAGATCACGGAACACCGCGAAGAAGTTCGGCCCGTCGGCGCGGGTGCGGCCCATCGTCACCGACAGCGGGATGATGCCGCCCTGGCGGACGCGGCCGAGCGTCTCGCGGCCGTGGTCGAGCAGGCTGGCGACGCCGGCGGATTTCAGGCTGGCGAGATAGTCGGAGATGCCGTGCTGGCTTTCCGGCGCGAACAGGTCGGCGAGCTTGCGGGTGACGAACTCGTCGCCATCATAGCCGAACAGCGCCTCGGCGCTGCGGTTGCAGGAATGGATGTTGCCCTCGGCATCGAACATGATGATGCCTTCGGCCGCGGTGTCGAGGATCGCGCCGAGCTCCTCGGCGTCGGCGTGGCCGGCCTGCGGCTCAGCCGGCGCAAGCAGTGGCTCGGCGGCCGGCTCCGGCTCGGACAATGCGGCGGCGATCGCGGCATCCTCGTCCAGCGTGCGCGAGAAGATCAGCGCCAGCGCGGAATCGTCGTCCCAGGTTATGGTGTGCAGCCGCGCCTCGGCGGACACCGACTGCGCGCCGTGCTCGGTGCTCTGGTTCGCGGAGATCGTCACCGGCGTGCCGGTGCCCGACGTGCTGCTCGCCTGCGAGACGCCGGGCTCGACATAGAGCGCGTCGAGGCCGCCGGCGGCTTCCAGCGCGTGCAGGCTGTCATGGCCCATGCGCGAGAGGAAGGCGTGGTTGGCATAGAGCAGGCGGTCGAGCCGGTAGATCAGGATGCCGACCGGCAGCAGATCGAGCAGCGCGCGGTCGCGCCGGGAGTCGGCGCGCGGCGCCGGCTCCGCCGCAGCCAGCCAACTGGCCTTTGGTGTTTCCGCCGGCGCCTCCAGCTGCGCGACCGCCTCTTGCGCTGGCGCCTCTGCTTGCCGCGGCGGTTCGCTTGCGGGCGGCGCTTCGGCGACCGGCTCGGCCGGCACGCTGTCGTTCGTGGTCGCGGCGAGGCCGGCCTCGTTCTCGAGCCGCGCCGACAATTGACGGGCGAGCTCGTTGAAAGCGTTGTTCTCGACCGGCGTCAGCGACGGCGGCCGGGTGTCGCCGCCGGGACGGAACGGCACCACATTCGGTGGCGGGTCGTGACGCACTTCGTGCGTTTCCTCGTGCGTTTCCACGGCGTGATCCGGATCGGCTCGGTGTGAAGTTTCTGCGGCTGTCGGCTCGGTCAATTCCTCGGGTGGTGATATGGCGGTCGTGTCGGGCGGCGGCTCCGCGTGCGGCGGAGGATTGTCCTGTGGCGCGGCGGGCCCGGGCGGCGCAACGGTGCGCGGCGCCGGTGCGACATCGGCCGACAGCGATTGCGGCGCGACCGTGCCGCTGAAGAACTCATAGCGGCGCAATGCGGCGAGTCGCGCAAGCCCGTCGAGGTCGCGACACACACCAAAGCCGCGGTAGCCGGCGAAATTCCTGGCACGATCGAACATCGGCAGGCCGGACAGTTCGACCGGCAGCCGGCCGCCGCCGTCGACCGGCCAGTGCAGCGTGATGCCGCTCCAGGTGTCGTGGCTGGCGAACGCCTGCATGACGCGGCCCTCGGGATCGAGGCCAAAGCTCTCGGCGATATCGCTCCACAGCCGGCCGAAGCCCGCCGCGGTGTGCAGGCCGATCAGGCGGGTGAATTCATCGGAGCCAAGCGAGAAGCGGGCCTCATGGTCCATCTGCCACATGAAGCGCAGCGGATGCCGCCGCACCGGCAACGCCTCGTCGAGCCAGGATGGCGGTGGCACCGGCGCCAATGTCGCGGGCTCCGGTTCGGCGACAGGCGCAGGCGTGTCAGCGATCGCATAAGGCGAGGGGACGGGATCGGCCGGCGGCGCTGATGTTTCCCGCGTGTTGGCCGTCTCTGCGAGATCAGGCGCGGACTCCGGCACGGGCTCTTCGGCGTGCGTCTCCGTGGGTACTTCGATCAGCGCTTCCGACAACGGCTCCTCGACGGCGGGGCTTTCGTCGGGCGTGGTGTCGAGAGGCGCAGTCTCGACGGACGTCGACTCTGAATGCGTAAGTTCTGCCGACGCAAGTGGCGGGGCAAGAGGCGTAGGCTCTTCGACCTGCGCGCCGTCCGGCACTTCGATCAGTGCTTCCGACAGAGGTTCCTCGGCGGCAGGTGTTTCGTCTTGCGTGGTGTCGAGAGCTGCGGTCTCGACGGGCGCCTCTACGTGCGCCGCCTCTGCTGCCGCGGCAGATGGAGCAGCATTCTCAGGTTCGGATTTGGCCGCGCTGACGATCGGCTCGATTGTGACGCGCTCTTCCAACTGCGGATCCAGCGCGTCGAACAGTGTGAAGGCGATCGGTGCTGCGCCGGCCGTCGCGTGCGCTTCGTCATGCGCAACGGCTTGTTCGACAACTGCAGGTGCTGGCGGCGGCTCTACGGCCATGGCCTCTTGCTGCGCTGGCGCTGCGGGAGCCTGTGCTTCGGGCGCCGGCGTCTCCGACTCAACCGGCTCGGGCACGATCGGCGCCGGCCTCGCGGCGAGATGCGGCGCCGGCTTGATCAACGCGACCAGCGCGCGATCGGCGCCGTGGCCGATCCGCTGCAGCACGACGCGGCCGATCGCAACGCTCGCCGCCGCGCGGCCCTGCGTCAGCGCTTCGTCGCGCGCGGCATCGAGACCGGCTTCGGTGAGGTCGTGCAGGCCGGGCAGCACACGCGCCGCCTCATTGGTTGCGACTAAAAGTCCGTCGCTGGTGAAGGCGGCGGCCGGACGCGGCAAGCCCTGCAACAGCCGCTGCAGGCGTTCCGCGAGCGACATGCCGCGGCCGGTCGCGTTGAGCGCGGTCATCAGGATGCCGTGGCTGCCGTCCGGCAGGTCGATCCGGGCGCAGCCGCAGGTCGCGAGCATGCCGGGCGCCGCGCCGAAGCCGCGCAGGCGCTCCAGCCGGACCGCGCCATTGGCGTTCAGGCTGTGGCCGAGCCGCGCGACCTGGCGGCGGTGCGGATCGGCCGGGCCGAAGCCGCGCTTCGCCAGCTCGGCGCCGTTGGCGGCACCGAATACCTGCGCGCCGACCGGATTGGCCCAGAGAATCCGCGCGCCGTCGGCCGCCCACAGCCATGCCGGCAGGGCGCCCATCGCATGATCCGCCAGCCTGACATCGCCGAGCGCCTGGATCTGGAATTCCGCGTCACTCATCACGCAAGATTTGACCGCATGGGTTTGGCTTTCTTCCTTAAGCTCAGCCGAAGGCCCGGCAGCCGCAGGACGACAGCCTTAACAGAAGGTTAGTATCGCAACTGGGGGACGGCAGGTCCATGTCCGCAGCGAAACTGCCCCCGCCAAAGCCGGGATAACGTTAACTTGGCTGAACGATCCACAGCCGTTTGGCGTTGTCGGGCAAAGCGAGGTTGCTGCGAGCCGCGCGATGCGGAACCAGGCGGCGCCGCGTCACACCTGCGATTGCAGTGCCACGATATATATTCTGCCGTCTATCTTGCCCTGGGCCCGCAGGGCCAAGCGGCGGGCCGATCAGCAAGCGAGGGAGAGCGACCATGAGCGATAACGGGCGTGACCATTTCGAGATCCCCAAGTTCGAGATTCCCAAGGATATGCGGTCGATGGCGGAGGCCAGTTTTGATCAGGCGCGCAAGGCGTTCGAGCAATTCGTGACCAACGCCAAGGACACCGCCGGCAAGATCGAGGAGCGCAACGCCGAGATGCGCGCCGGCGCCAAGGATCTTTCCGCCAAGGCGCTGTCCTATGCCGAAAAGAACGTGCAGTCGTCGCTGGACTACGCCGAGGCGCTGCTCAAGGCCAAGGACCTCAGCGAGGTGATGCGGCTGCACAGCGAATATGTGCAGGGCCAGATGCGCTCGCTGGCCGAGCAGGCGAGCGAAATGGGCCAGGCCGTCAGCCGCGCCGCGATGGACGCGGTCAAGCCGAAGAGCTGACGAGGAGCATTGGCCGCGGCCGACCCCGGCGCGTTCAGCCTCGGTCGGCCGCGGTAAACCTCTATTCCGCCAGATAAAAAATGTGGCGTCGCACGCGATCGTACGTTGCGTTGCACAAAATTGACATGATATGGGTGTTGATTAGGCGCGCCCGACGAAGGGCACTCCCGTGAATCAAGGCAGCGTGATCCATTTCAGCGCTCCCGGCCTGATGGGCTCCGGGACGTCCGCAATGGTCACATCTACTCACCCGTTGCGAAGGATTACACGTATGACCAACCCGTCCGATCCGTTTTCCGCCTCGATCATTCCGTTTGAAGTTCCCGAGCAGATGCGCGCGTTCGCCGAGAAGGGCGTTCTGCAGGCCCGCGACAGCTACGCCAAGTTCAAGGACGCTGCCGAGACCCACAACTCGACGGTCGAGGCCGTGTTCACCTCGGTGAGCAAGGGCGCCAGCGAGTATTCGGCCAAGCTGATCGAGTTCTTCAAGGCCAACACCACCTCCTCGCTCGACTTCGCCCAGGAGCTGTTCAGCGTGAAGTCGCCGACCGAAGCGGTCGAGCTGTGGACGTCGCACGCCCGCAAGCAGTTCGAGACCTACACCGCGCAGGCCAAGGAACTGGCCGAGCTCGGCCAGAAGGTCGCCAGCGAGACCGCCGAGCCGATCAAGGCCAGCGCCTCGAAGTTCTACAAGCCGGCCGCCTGATCGCTGCCGTTTGGGAGACCAGCGAAGGGCCCGGGCCGAAGCGGTCCGGGCCTTTTTGCTGGCCGGGGCCCGTCAAGCGGCCCGACATAACAGCGGAAATCGGCGCGTTACGGCCTTGCCAAAGCGCGGCGTTGCACCTAGTTTCCGCCCGAAATCGCCGCCCCGCTTGAGCGGGCCGCGCGTCAGGATGCAGTTGTAGCTCAGTTGGTTAGAGCGCCTGTCTGTGGAACAGGAGGTCGGTGGTTCGAGCCCACCCAACTGTACCAGCAAAATCAATAGCTTATTCTAGTCTACGCGCGAAGCCGACGACCGTTAGCTACCCTGTAGCTACCACGGCGGCGGAAACGCAGTCAGGTTCTAAAAAGCAGTCATTCGTAGTGACGGACCACGGGTTCGAGTCCTGTTTGCGACGTCACTCAACCTAATGAAATTGCCCCCGAGTCCTTGCGCTTAGCGGTGTGATAACGTGGGAACGCAAGTCAGTCCCGGCGACCGACGGCAAGCCAATTCCCTACGCCGTCGTACCGACTGATCGCGGCGGCCCCTCAAGGTCGGCGTTCACCCAGTTCGCAAGGCGCAATCGGTAGCGAGCCAAAGACGTTCATGGAAAAGCAAGCCAGGCGAAAAAGATCGTGAGTTTCTTCGAGCGTCTAAAGACAGAAGCATCCGCTGAGTGGCGGGCCTATACCGAGCATCCCTTCACGAACGGATTGGCAGACGGCTCGCTCCCCGAAACGGCGTTTCGTCACTACCTCGTTCAGGACTACCTGTTCCTCATCGAGTTTGCTCGCGCTTACGCGCTCTCAGTCTACAAGTCGCCCAAACTTGCCGACATGCGTGAAGCAGCGGCCGGCCTTTCGGCCATCCTTGATGTTGAGATGAACCTGCATGTGAAGCTCTGTGGTGGTTGGGGTCTATCCCTGAGCGACCTTGAACAAACCCCTCCGGCGGTCGAGATGCTGGCCTATACACGCTACGTGCTCGACACAGGAATGCGCGGCGATTTGCTGGCACTCAAGGTGGCGCTTGCCCCCTGCGTGATCGGGTACGCGGAGATCGCAACGCGGCTCGCCTCGCGACCCGATGCGGACGCTGCGACGAACTCCTATCGCGTTTGGATCGCCGAGTACGCCGGCGTGCCGTACCAGGAGGTCGCGGCGAAAGCGCGAGCGCACCTCGAGCATCTCGCCGATCGCTACGCCACGCCGGCCCGCGAGACAGAGCTGATCGCGATCTTCAAGGAAGCCACCCGACTCGAGGCAGACTTCTGGGAGATGGGCTGGCGCGCTGGCCAGCGTGTTGAATAGAGGCTGTCCGACTCCTCCTGCGACCGCTGGCAGGACAGCTTGCCGGATCCGATCTCGCGGTGGACCGAGCCGGAAAGGACTGCGGACGAGTTGCCGCGTTCTCTGCCGATCCCACGCGACGTCCGCCAGAGCTTGGAGCGATCGTCCATTTCCTGAGAACCTTGGCGAACAGCAAGCAGCGCCGTCAACAGAGTGTCCTTCTGCACGGCTTCTTGAAGATGGTTTCGAACTGGTCTGGCTCACACTGGGTGCTCGACGAGAACGGACTCACCAGCTTCCTCAATGTCGTTACATTCGACTATAGAAATCTGGCTGCCCACACGACGGAACTGGGGCAGGCCGAATACACCAGATGTCGCGATCTTGTTCTCGGCTCAGACGGAGCTCTTGGTATCCACAGTCCGGCACCGCAGCTAAGGGAGTACGCGTCGTATTACGGGTCAAAAGGCGCAAGGGCAGCGTCTGGCGAACTGACCAATCGTTCGGCAAGTTGCGGTATAACTATTTTGATCATTCAATCAAAATGAGAGGCGTGACAATAGAATTGCTGCCTTCCACGCGTCCACGAGAAGATGGCGCGCAATTGTTCTCATCCCCTCGGCGGCCGCTTCTGCTTGTGGTAGTTAGCGGTATTGTAAACAACCAATACAGGATTTCGCATAGTGAGCTCATTCGACGAGCCTCAGCCAACGATATCTGCGAAGAAGGGAGGCAAGGCACGATCCTACTCGGATAAAACCCTCAAACTGCTTTTCGCATTGTGCGGGAATAAGTGCGCGCATCCAGACTGCTCGCAGCCGATCATCCAAGCTGCCACTTTGAACTCGCCTGATCTGGTAGTGGGCCAGATATGTCACATCTACGCGCACAGCGGGAAGGGGCCCCGTGGCAACGCTGAGATGACAGAAAGGCGGCTGCGCGAGGCAGACAATCTCATACTGTTCTGTCCAACTCATCACGTAATCATTGACGGCCAACATGAAACCTATCCCGCCTCACTGCTGAAACAATGGAAGGAGCAACACGAGCGCCCCTATCGTGAAAAGCTGTCGGAAAAGCTCACTGACATTGGCTTTGCAGAGCTGGAGATTGCCGCAAAGGCATTGTTGGCGCCCTCTGCCGTTGCGAATGGCGACTACCAGACGATTCCTCCGGCAGAGAAGATTGAGAAGAACAGGCTGGGGGCGACGTCGACGATGTTGCTGACTTTGGGCGCAGCCAAATCCAGGGAGGTCGAGCGCGTTCTCCTCGCGTCATCCCAGCTGGACAGCGAATTCCCGGATCGCCTAAGAAGCGGATTTGTAGCCAAGTATAAAGCGCTGAGAGCAGAAGGCCTGGATGGTGACGATCTCTTCGTCGCTATGTACGAATGGGCCGGAGGAGGCGGTGACAAGGGGCGTGAGGCTGCCGGCCTTTCGATACTGACCCATCTCTTCGTTATCTGCGACGTATTCGAGAAGTGAGCCAATGACATTCCTGCCCACCAAGTATGTGCCGCTCGACGCCTCGGTGCTTGGTGTCGCCTCGATTCTGCTCAGCAAGTTCAAATCGAATGACACTGTGTCGACGTTATGGGATCGTGTGAGGATGCATCCGCAGGTAAGGACATTTGATCGCTATGCAGAGGCTCTAACCCTCCTCTTTGCGGTCAATCTCATTGACATTCGCAACGGCATTCTCGTTCAACTGCGCGGCATCGGAAAACCGGCATGATCCTGCGCGTTTGGTCCGACCTGCCGACATTTAGGGAAGCCAGCTTTGAAAAGGGCTTTAACGTCGTCTTGGCTGATACCGCCGAGGACTCGAAAGAAACTGAGAGCACGAACGGCCTCGGCAAAACGACCCTGATCAGAATCGTGCACTTCTGTCTCGGCATGGACATCGGCCGGGACAAGGTGCTTAACCATCCCGACCTCGCTAATGTCACGTTCGGGCTGGACATGTGCATTGGTGACGAGACGGTGACCGTGAAGCGGATCACGTCATCGTCAAAGCATGTAGCTGTAAGTTCCTGGATGATCGGCAGGCTGCCCATCGAAGGTGACAAGGTCGACGCCGGGTTTGTTCGCATAACTACTGACGACTGGAAGCGGGTGCTCACCAGCCGGTTTTACCCGCCTGCGCAAGGCGTCACCGTGCGGCAGCCATCCTTCAGAGATATAGTTCTGTACCTCATCCGATTGGGCAAGGCTGCGTTTACTGACCCGCAGTTGGCGTTCCAGGGCCAATCGGGCCCAAGCAAGCGCCTCGACATCAGTTTCCTCCTGGGACTGAACTGGGGATTGCAGGAATCTATCCACGGGCAAATTGCCACCCGCAGCCATCTCAACGATGCATCAAAAGTGAGGAAGGCTGCTGAGGAATCGGGTGCGGAGAGGTCAATCGGTGAGCTTGAGGCTGAGCGTGTAGCTCTAGAAACCCAGCTGAATGCCAAGAAGAAGGAACTCGATTCGTTTAACCTGAGAGAAGACTATCGCGATCTCGAAAAGCAGCTGGGTGGAGTAGATCGTGAGCTGCACGAAGCGATAAACGAGAACTTTTCAGATAGCCGGTTGCGCGACTTCTATCAGGAGAGCACATCGGAAGTCCCCGAAGCGGATTCGACGCGGCCGATCGCCATTCTCCAGGAGGCGGGCGCCATCTTCAAGGACGATACCCTGCGCAAGCTAGATGAGGTCGCATCGTTTCACGAGCAGGTCTATCGAAACCGTAAAGAGTTCTTGAAAACTGAGATAAACCGGCTGGCTCAGGCCATCCGCGCCAGAGATGCCAAAATAGATGCGCTTTCGTCAGAGAAACAGCGGGTTCTTAATGTCCTAAGATCCAGCGGTGCGATCGAGACATTGATTGCGCTCCAACGGAACTACACCGAGCTGAATGCCCGTCATCAGGTACTGCTTTCACAAATCGAAGATCGCAAGCAGGTTGATCGACGGTCCGACGAACTGACCGCGACAATTGCTCGCGACAGGACCTTGTTGAAGCAAGACCTTGAGGACCGTCGCCAGCAAGTGGACGAGGTGAGAGCTCTTTTTGCCGAATATACCCAGGATCTATATGGCCGGCCGGGTCGCCTTGGGGTCGATGTTGGTCAGAATGGCTACTCCTTCTCATTTACGATCGATCGGCAGGGAAGCGATGGCGTCGATCAGATGGTGGTGTTTTGCTTCGATCTTACGATCGCGAGCGTCTGGGCAAAGCACGGGAAAGGCTTCCCAGTGTTGATCCATGACAGTAGTCTCTTCGCGGACGTCGATCCAAGGCAATACGCCAAGGCGTTGAAGCTGGCGGCTGACAATTCGGCAAAGTATGGCTTCCAGTACATATGCTGCCTGAACGTTGGATCGTTGCCAAAAGATCACTTGGGAGAATTCTCCTTAGAGCCCCATGTCAGGTTGAGGTTGCATGATGAGGGTCCCGAGGGACGGCTGCTTGGAAAACAACTGCCGCCACGGGAGAAGAATGCAACCTAGTAGTGACGACAAATAAGGGTGACGGCAGCGCCGTTCACCGACAGGAGTTTGGCCCAGGCAAACATGTCCAAGAAATCGCGAAGGGCGCAGAGGCGCAGAAGGCAGCGAAGGAAGCGAGGGCTTGCCTTAAGGCCGATTGCCCATATGAACGGAGCGCTCGGCGAGTTTCTCACCGCGTGTGGCGAGCTGGAATTCAAGATGATCCTGTTTGCCGACTATGTCAGCGAGCCAGGTATCGAAGCTATCTTTGCGGACCTTTCGGGCCCATTCGGGCCAAAGATCAAGGCATTCAAGGAATGGTGCGATCTTTCAGGCGTGCCGGACGCCAAGAAGGCTCGACTCCAGCGGGTCTACAAGAAGCTCGATGAGTTGCTGCCGAAAAGAAACTTCCTTGTTCACGGAGAGACATGGGACGGTCAGTTTAAAAGCAAACCACGGCAGCCCTACAGGGTGGGCATCATAAAGAAGGATCTTGATTACATAGACCAGTTTGATCGGGGCGAACATGGAGCCAATGTATTCAGTATCGACCAGGTACGGGCTGTCACTCGTGAGTGCCGTGACATCATCGCCGATCTTGACGTCCTTCGCGATGCTCACACCCTTGAGGGAGAATTATAGAGGCTCCAAAGCCGCGGGCGGATGAGCTCGGTAGCGAGCGATAGCAGAACGTCGCTCGCGGCTGGGAAGGTCGTCATTCGAGGGAAAACCATATCTTCTCAACGAATTAGCGAAATTCCGGCTCGGATTCCCAACCGCTCGTGAGAATTCCACGGCACCAAACAGCACAATAACTTCGACCAAAATAGCGTTCTGTTCGCCCCGCGAAGACGTCGCCGAGCGCTCGTCCGAGCTCCGCTGGCGCGCGGCCCGCCTGCTGAGGGTGGAGGGGCACGACCGCGCGCTGACGGCGCCGAAGCTGGCGGCCAAGCCTGACCCGGATTCAACCTTCGCCGTCAGGGCGGTCGCCGCGCAGGTCGGATGGCTCGAGACGTCGTTGCCCGCCGCGGCGGCCGAAGCCGTCGTCGCCGTCGACCGCCTGCTGTCCGCCGGCCACGCCGAGGGCTCGATTGAGTTTTTCGAGATTTTTGCGTGCGCGGCCGAGAACCTTCCCAGCGAAACTCTCTCCACTGTCACTTAGCTCGTCATCGAGGGGTGGTACACCACCAAGCAGCAATCCAAATGCCTGGATACGCTGCCGCATAATGCCCACTGCCTTCTCGTCGCGTGTGCCGCCGAAGGTCGGGTATGCGTAGCAGATGGGGAGGCCGGTGAGCGCGGCCCATGAACCCACGCGACGGACGCGGCCGTTGCGTTGGATTGTCCGCACGGGGCTCGGGTCGAGTTCGTAATGGATCACGTGCCGGCAGAAGCGGTGCAGATCGACGCCTTCGCTCAACCGATCAGTGGTGACCAGTACGTCCGGCCCAAAAGGGCTATTAAAAAGTGCGAGCACGATATCCGGCTTGCCCGTGTAGAGCGTCTTGGGTGGCTTTCGTTCACTATCGTGGTCCCACGAGCCCATGACCCGAAGACCCTCGTCTAGCCGCCCAGGGAAGTGCGAGACCTGTCCGCCGAAGCTGCGCGTTCCTTTTGCGATGCTCTTGAGCACGGCGCGGGTCGACGTCGACTGTTCATCAAGGAGGACGTTCACGAGGGTCGTCGCCGCCTCGACAATCGTCGGTACGCCACGGGCAGCATTTCGGGGCTTCGCCTTTGAAAGCTGGTTGGCGAGCGCCTCAGCACGCACTGCGGGTTTGTCCAACCAACCGGCTATTTGCCTCCGCACACCCGTCGTGCAGAGCCAATCAATGATTGGCTTCATCAGCTCGTCATATCCGTGCGGACGCTTCTCTTCTTCCGGCCAGATGTTTTCAGCCGTAAGCAACGACTCCCAAGCCTCTCGCCACACCGCCTCGCCTGGACCTCCGGCCGGTTTATCGGCTTTTGGAAGTTTCTCAAGCTCAGTCAGTAACTCGCCGGCGGCGGCGCGATGGTGGCAGAATATGAGCACCTTCTCGCCCGAGCCTAACAACGGATAGATCGCCTGGGTAACCGCCGCAATCTTCGGGTGGGGCGTCTTATCCCTGACGCTCAACGATCGCTTTGCCTTCTTGATGTGTTGGGCAAAAACGGGATCGTCGTTCAGGTTGCTCCGCTTCGCCGCGCGATCAAGCTCGGTGTCGACATGTCGCCACCCAATATGGAATCGCGGATCGTTGCGGCGTTCTCCCTTGCGCTCCGGTGCTAGCTGGAGGAGGCGATCCATTCGCAGCAGGAGCTCTATGTCCTCTGGCGAGGCCGGCGGCGTTGCGATGTCCCAACGCTCTTTCTCGACGTTGCCGAAGTATTTGCGCTCGGCTGGCGAAAGGTCGTCGATCCCGTGACGAATGAGATAGGGCTGCAGCGCTTCGATCGCGACCCTGGCCGCGGACTCCAGGCGCCCAGCCTCCGCTGCGACGTCGTGACCGTCGCCGAGCGAGTAGAGCTGCTTTAAATCCTTTGCGTATTGACTCACGGCTCCAAGTTCAGAGGCGCCAACGAACTGAAGCAGTTGCTCTAATTCGGCTAGTCGGATGCTGAACGGCGTCGCAGTGAGGATCAGCTTTCGTTTCGCGCGATCGCCAAGGTTGCGGAGGGCGTCGTTAAACGCGCTGCCATCGCCCTTTGCGCGGTGGGCCTCATCGATAATCATCAGGTCGCACGCGGTCCTCTGCTCGTTGTTGCCGTGACTCTTGACCAGGGCGTGATGGGTTGCGACCTGAATTGATCCATCACGCAGCCGTTCAACCTCGCCCTGCCGAATGTGGTTACTCCTGATGCCGTCGTAGGTGCCGCCCAGCCGCTTCAGCAACGGAACATGACGTGTGAGCTCCTCGGCCCAGCGCCGACGTAGGACTTCGTTTGGCGCGTAGATGCGGACCCTCTTGTCCTGAGAGGCAACAATCCACGCGACCAGTGCGCCGACTGTCGTTTTGCCAAGCCCGACATCATCGGCCAGAAGCACGCCTCGACCGGCCGCGAGCCGGTTGAGGATCTCCCTTGCCGTCTTAAACTGTCTTGTGAGCGGCTCCAGTTCGAGTCCACCTGTCTCACCTTCGATGTACCGGTCGGGAGTTTCGAGAAAGCGCCACCTCCGCGCATCGATCTGAAAATCGTCCATCACGCCTCCTCCTTGAGGCGCCAGCCAAGTTCCTCAGCGATCAGGCCGGCCGCGGGGCCTTCGCGACGCTGGTAGAGCGCGTGCAGGTCTTGCCCGTCCAAGCGCACACGATCGAGGAGCACCGGATCTTGCCTCGCATCGCTGAACGCTGCACGCCACTGGTCGACGACGGCGAACCCGGCGCGCCCGTCGAGCCAAGCCTGCACGGAGTAGTTGGCGACGGGAGCAAACATGCCCGGCGGCGTCCGCGGAGGCCCGAGGCCGGGGATCGAATCGACATCAACGGCCGGACCACCGTAACGCTGAAGCAGAAACGCGTCGCGTAGCGCAGCCGCGAGCGAAGGATCGACTTCCACCAGCGGCGTCCTGGCGAACTCTGCGGGTGGTCTGAGGTCGACGACGTTCACCTCAAGCGTCTCGATGTTCTGGGTGAACTGCACTGTGAGCGGCGTGTTGTTTGGGTCTTTCCATGGAAGCGCGGCTGCGCCGCTGACGAGCGAGACGTCCTCCGTTGCCCCGCCGCTGAAACTGACGATCGCACGAAGAGGTGTGGAGGAGTCGGAACAGCGCGCACGAAGCTCGATACGCTTGCCGTCCCATGTGGCTTCAGCCCACTGGAGCTTGGCGCTGCCAACGTGTGGCCGCGCGGCACAGAAGGGCGTCGCGAGCGTACCAGTTATGTCTTCGAGCATTTTCCAGTCTGTCTCGAACAGAACGCCAAGCTCGAAGTTGCGGGGATGCTCATCTTTGCCGGCTCCCCATGCCGACGGACTCCAGTTAGCGGAAGTCACCAGCAGATGTCTTTTCCTCTTACGATGGACGCTAAGCAGGTAGAGCTTGGCGTGACTCCATCGCGGGTCGCCATCTACCCGCTTCTCGGAGAATTGAGCATCAGGCGGCAACCTATCCAATCGAACGCCCTTCTCTCGTAAGACGTTTCTCGCTTGCTCGGTCAGCGTCCAGCCACCTCCTGTTGCCCAGGGATGATCTGCATCGAGCCATTTCAGATGGATTTTTTCGGGATTGATGCCGATATCCTTGCTCCACGCTGTGAGCGTATTTTTGCTCCAATCTCCCACCGTCGGAGTGAGGATGTGAATTGCCGACGGGGCCAGCTCCTTAAGCGCCTGTGTCCCTCGTCTGCTACCTCCAGGCGTGCTAGCAACGAATGAAACGCCGTTAGGACACTCCGCTTTGGCGAGCAGTTGGATAAGGCGATCAATGCGCTTCCTCGCGTTGGCTCCCGCCGATGTACCTAGCGCCTCCAGGAAGGGAACGAGTTCACCCCATGATCGCCGCGCCTTCATTGTGACGGGTCTATTTGGTTGCAATGACGCCTTCCAAGCCGCCTGCATCTGTGCCTTGAACGCCGAAGCCGTGAGGTTCGTTGACGATACGTACAGGTCGAGCTGCTCTGTATTACCGACCTTCCAGTGGAACGCCCAAAGCTTAGCGTGCTGCACCGCGCGAGACTCGGCGCCGACTGTGAAGTGGCTCACGTAACGCCACAGCCACGGGTATTGCGGGACCTCGCGCGCGGCTTGCGGTGGCGAGGAGATGAGGGTGAGCCGACCGTGGAGGCGCTCGAGCGCTGTGCCGAGTTCCCCGAAGAAGAGCATACGCTCCTGGAGCTCGTGGGAGAGCGAGTGGTTCACCCCGAGCAGTGATGGCAGCAGATGCTCCACCAAGAGGCCGGCCTCGGGTTGATCAAATGTGGTAAGCCATGCCTCTAGAAGGCTGCCTCCAGCTGGTGGCGTGGGAAGAACTTCACTCCAGCCGGGTGCGCTCATGCGTAGTCTTTCTCTTCATCGTCTTCAGGCTCCCGGGCCATGGCATTGAGCGCGTTGTCCATCCTCGCGACGCCACACTGGGCTGCCAAAAGGCAGAGAGAGCGCAGCCGAAATCGATAATCGCTAGCGGCGATACCCGTGTTCGCGACAAGTGGCACCAATTTGCCAGACTCCTCACGAAACCAGCGTCGCCCGCCACCGTATTCGTGGTGGTGGGCCGAAAGCATCCGTACTTGGTCGGAGGGCGTCGTGGCTTTGCCCATCGCCTCGGCGAGCTGGGTAACGATGTGTTCGTGTGGGAAGGCGCTTCGCCCGGGTGCGCTAAGCCACGCGTTACCTGCAGCTCGAAGCTGTTCTAGACCGACCTTGAGCTCGGTCGAGCGAGCGAGCTTCTCGACAGTCGGGGCTTGTTTCTCGCCGTCATGATTGATCTCCGTCCAAAGGACGCGCATAGCATGCATGGCTTCGTCGGCGAAACTTGAAAAGGCTGGCAGCGGTGCTAGCGAGACCGAAACCAGCCTTTTTGCGAGCGTGCTCGAGTTGGAGAGCGCATCACACAGGTCGACATGCTTTGCGCACTTGGCGTTCGCCAACACCTCGGCAGTTACTCGCCGTACCGAGCCGTCGCCGAACAGCGCCGATTCAAGCAGAGAGCGCTCCTCCTCCTCCGCAAGTCGCTTGCGAATGGCCTCGTCGGGCAAAGGCAGTAAGCCACGATTTGAGGACTGGGACCATTCGGCCCAGCCATGCCTTATCCAGTACTCTACCTGCTTCTCCTTGCTCCAATAGCCCCATTGCGTTCCGTTCCCGAAATCCTCCTCGTTGAGACGCACCCTGCTGGGGAGACGATCGTTGACAAGGCGTGCAAGCTTCAGCGAGGTCTCGGCAGGCGTCCACCCATCGCCCGTCGTTAGTCCCGGAACGCGCAGTACGACGCGATAGGCGCCATACATGCCGACTTGTCGATAGCGCCTAAACTGGTCAGGGCTCATCGCGAAGTTCGAGGATGCGCGACCGGCTTTGCGCCAGCGCTCGATGCTTAGCCGCCCGCGAAGCTGCCCGGTTTTTTGCCCAGACTCCAGAGCACGGGCTACCCAGAGCAGTTCTAGAGGCCGAAGCCACGCATAACGGGCGCGTTGTTCGTCGCGCCGAGACAAGTCGCTGCCGCCGGCATTCTGCCAGGCTCTGTGCGACCATTTCAGGCACCATGACAGGATCGAGATCCACCGCGCGTCGGTCGTGCTGTTGCTGAGGCCGGGCGCAAGCAGGTCGGCGAAGTAGTCGGCGCCCGCACGGAAGCCGAGCGCATCTCCGCGCCGAATCAGTACCGGGTCCCAAGGTGCGGTGAAATACCAAACACTCTGCTCGTTCATAATAACTTGTGCCAGAAACGTCGAACGATCAAATTTCCATGGCTAGGCTGTATCAATGCTCATGCAGCAACGGAACGAGTGTCACTCGATCGACTTCTCGATGAAACCTAGCGTGTTGGCGTTCTCGACCAGAGTCCGCACTTTCGCGCGCTCTAGACCACTAGGCACCTCCGCCTCGATCTCGAGCTTGAGCTTCACTTCGCTGCCCGGCAGCGTCGTCAACTGCTCAACAATGGCCTCGATAATTTGATGGATGTCTCTCGCCGGCCGTTCCGGCGAGATCATCACAGTGCCGGTGAACCGGGTCGGCTTCCTTTCCGCTGGAGGCGCAGAGGGCGTGCTGTCCGTAGGCTGACCACCGGGTTCCGGTGTTCCGTCGCGAGGTCCTGCTGGTGTGCCGGCCGGTCCAGGTTGCGTCGGTGCCGGACGGTGCGCCTCGGCCACATCCTGCTTTACGATGACACTGTCGCTGTCGATCACTATTACGGCGTTTGCCGCCCGCTCGATCGCCAGCCCCAGATAGGTGTCCGATTTCTCATCCCATCGCTCGGCATAGGCGAAGGGACCTGGTAGCATGCCGCTCACGGCCGACTGCACGGCCTTCACCAGGACATCCTGGCCCTTCAGGCGAGGCAGATAGATGTAGCGGTTGAGATATTCCCGCAGATCCTTCAGCGACAGGTGGGGCCTATCGTTCCAGATATATTTTTGGAGATCGCGATCGAGGCGTGCCGGCCCCAGCTCGACGAGCAAACCTTCTTCAGCCACCAGCTTCTTGCTGGCCCGCGCCAGCAGTCCGTCCTGTGCCGGGATCTTACCCGATACCCACTCCCAATCGGCTTGAGCGCTCTCTTGCGCCGGATAGTGCAGATAGCACCACGCTTCCTTCAGGCGAGTCCTCATCGTCTCCTTCGCCTCGGCCAGTTTGGCCTCAGCGAGCTTCTGATCGCTCGGTCGAAGCTCCAGGCGCTCTTTGTCGCGGACGATCTCACCCCAAGCCAGGAATCCGCGCACGGCATCTTTCAGATGATCAAGCTGGCGGGTTTCCGCAGCGATGAACACTAGCATGTTGCGATAGACGCGAGGCGTGCTGCCTCTTTGCGTGAGGATGTCTTTCGCCTCGACTAGCGCATCCGAGCTCTCGCGTCCGTTATGCGGATGCTTTACGCTCAACACCACGGCACGCACACCGCCAGCTTCATCGGGTACCTCGGCCGATGATGCGGGGGCAACCTGCACAGCGTCGAAATGCCCGCGGTCCGCGAGGCCATTCACATATTTGCCGAGTTCCGCGTCGATCGTTACATCGACCAGCGCCGCCTCGACTTGCGCTGCCTTATCCGCCGCAATGCGGTTGAGGCTCGCCGACATCGAGTACCAATATCGGCCAAGATCGGCGTGCATGAACTTGGCCTGGTTGGTCAGCCGTCGTAGCGCATCGCCGAAGATCGCCGGACGCTCACCGGGCTGCACGACGCCGAGATTGATCTGCTTATCGTCGAGGCCGGTATTCTGTTGCTGATGCGTGGGTGCCGTCCCCATGAAGATTGCGCGTGCGACGCGCCTGGTCGCCGAGTAGCGGTTGAGGTTGGGCGCCGACTGATCGACCTTATACGGTGTGGACGCCGTGCCATCGACATCGCCAGCGATGATCGATTGCCAGGTCACGTCGAGGTAATGAAGCAATTCCGGCTCCACGCGGGCCGAACTCACAGCCACGCTGCCCGGCATGATCATGACCGACGGGTCGCCGTTCATCCAAAGTTCGTGAATGGCCTGTGCCATCAGGCGTAGCACGCCGCGCGTGCGTTGGAATTTTTCGAGCGAGCCCCAACTGGTATAGAGCTGATCGAAAAGCTCGGGATGGATCGGATACGCCTTCTCCAGCTTGCGTCGGTAATCCTCATCCGCGCAGCCTTGCGGGAAATCGTTGGCGTTCTCTCGATACAGCTTGGCGAACTGCTTCAGCGTGTTGTCACGATGATGGAACTTGTCGCCGGGGATTTCCTTGAACAGCCGTCGCCGGACGATCTCATAGCTTTCTTCCTGGCTTGCCGGCCGCCATGACGATTCCACGCGGCTGAAGGTCTGCTTGAGGCGGGCCAGCGCCTCCTGACCGCCTTCACCGCCCACCTCGATCTGCGATGCCGGCAAGGAAGCGACCAGCAGAGTGCCCGGGCTGGCCTTGACTGCCTCGGTCAGTGACTGAACGAAGGACAGGTTCGCGTCGAACGAACCGGACGGCAGCCCGTCGACCTTGTAGATCTGCCGCAGGTAGGCGACCCATTCGTCGATCAGGATCAGGCACGGCGCATATTTTTTGAAGAGTGCTTCAAGCAGGTTCGAGCCCGGCGCAATGCCGTTGGCGTCGTTTTCAGCCACCATATCGAAGGCGTCGGCGCCGCCGAGCTGCCAGGCCAATTCACCCCAGGTGGTGCGGATCTTCCGGCCGCCTTCAACATTGATAATGTCCTGCGGTCCCCTAGACGTGCCAACCAGCACTGCGCGTTTGATGCCTTTCGGCACGCTCAGCCCATGTTTGTCGAGCAACTGATCCAGCCCAGACAAATCCTGAACCGGCGTTCCTCCTGCCATGTGATAGAGCGCCAGCATCGAGTGCGTCTTGCCGCCGCCGAAATTGGTTTGCAATTCGACTACCGGATCGCCGCCAGCGCCGGAGAGACGCTTGGCAGCCCCGATCAGAAGCGCGCTCAACCCTTCGGTCAGATACGTGCGGCTGAAAAACTGTCGTGGTTCGCGATATTCCGCCGGCGCGCTGCCTGAATGCACCTTGGCGAGGTCGGCCGCAAACTCGGCTTGTTGGAACTCGCCCGTGGCGACATCTTGGTGTGGCTCGACTACCTCGCGCCACGGAAGCAGGCCCGCCACGGTCTCGACCGAAATTTCCAGGCGCTGGGTTTTCCGCCGCTCCTCGTTGCGCGCCAGCTCGGTGAACTTCGTGCGCAGGATGGTGTCGCGCATCTTGCCGAGCTGCTCGGCCGTTTCACCTGCGCTGATCGCCTCCATGAGCCGGCGCATGGAATCGAGCGCGCGTTCGGCATCGTCATAGGTGAAGGTTTCATTGTGCGAGAGCTTGTTGCGGACGTCGCCCAGCTCATTGACCAACGACCGCTCGGCACGGCCTAGAACCGCCTTGAACGCCTCGCTCCAGAAACGATCCATCGCGTTGAACAGTGCAGCCTGATCCCAGCCGACTTCACCGTTGCTGTTTGGGCGGAGGCTCGGCAGTTTCTCCAGAACTTGGATCTGCCAAGGCCCCTTGAGGGAGCTTTCGAGCCTCTTTTCAACGAATGGGATGAGCGCTGTTGGAAGCAACTCCATCCCCTCAAAAACATACTGGCGTGTACTTTTGGCCACGTTCCGTCCCCTTAAATATCAAGCCGGATCTGCCGATCGCCGCCGATGTCATGAATCGCCGCTGCCTGCCGCGTCAGCTCAGTCCAATCGGCGATCAATGCGTTGTAGGCCGTGGCCTCCTTCGCATCCTTCCGCTTGTTGGCACTGATGTCGTAGAGGCAGTAAGCGAGATCCTTCACGGCCTCGGCCTTTGCATCGATCTTCCTCAACAGGACGGCCGTATCGTGAGAGATGCCGTCCTTCTCATGCTGCCGAACAAGGTGCTGGAGGCACTCCCACACCGTTAGGTGGCCGTCGCTGTCGGGCTCCCAATCATCGTCAAGCTCGTCGCGCGTCAGAATACGGACCTTACCAGCCGCACTTTCTACGATCCCTGCATGCTTCACGCTATCGACCGAGATACCGCGAGCGGTCGCGATGCTGTTGGCCGTACCGTAGTCGCCGGCTTTCAGTCCATTCTGCTCGAACCAGGTGATCGCAAAGCGAGTGTCGGCATCGAACTCACCCTGGATGCCGCCCAGATACTCGTCGAGCTCCTTGTTGATGAGTTGAAGCGCGGTTTTCACACTCATCGGACTGTCGTCAGATTCGAGGACGGCCTTGTAGCGCGAGAACACCCCCATGCCTGGGCCGATCGCCGATTGTGGCATGTCGGCTGGCGCAATATTTGCAGCTTGAAGCTCTGCGATGGCCGGAGGGAGTTCGCGCCTCAACGCGCGCACAAACTCCGCTCGAGTGATGATCTCTGCTGTGGCTTCTTTCCTCCGACAAACGAGAACGACCGAATTGGCAAGAGCGTTAGCTCCAATCGCTCTGATGCGGCCCGGCTTTTCTGTGCGAAGTGGCCAAGTGCCGATGACAGCATAGCCAGCCCGTATCACTGCACTTAAGAAAGTCGCCCAACCGGTTGAGGCTAACCCCTCACTTTCAACTTCACTCTGCTTGAACGCATAATAGATTGCAGCCGGGTAATCGGGCGAGCTTTGCTTCGCCATGTTTGCCACAGCATCGCTCATTCCACCAAGGAAGAAACGTTCGGCTCTGTCTCTGCCGCCGTGCCGATAAGGTGCAGCGATCAGTTCTTCTGCTTTGGGTGTTGCAACTAAACCAAACAACGAAGGGAACACTGTTTGCAGCGACGGCTTCATCCAGCAATAAAAGAAATCCGAGAGATCGGCATAGCCGATATTGTCGTAATACGGTGGGTCTGTAGATATAACGGAATTTCTAGGCAGCGTGGCCGTCTGAGCATCCTGCTGTGATATCTGGCCGGCGGCGTTAGCGCCACAAAATGCTGATAGAGATCTTTCAATCCAAGTAATTGCCGCGTCGGACCAATTTCCGTTACTGTTGCTAAATGGATTAAGCTCAACGTAGTCCCACACGATTGCGAGTGCTTGCCGAGCAAATGTACTGCGCGACGCTTCCGCCGAATGCCGCCAGCTGACTTGGCTGCTCCATGCATCTGCTGCTCGATCAAGGGCGAATGCTAGATAAACGCTTACAGCCTCGGCATAGGCGCGGGCACCAGCGCCTCCCTCATGTAGCGGCAGATTATCTCGTGGAAACGTTGCGGATAGCGCGTCACGTTCAATATCTGCCCGCACCTCTTGAAGGAGTTCCGAGAAAACGTTCAGTGCAGTGAGTTGGCGCTTAGTAAACAAATCGCCAAACGATTTCATCCCATAGTCAGGAGGAGTGAACGCCCTTCGGTCCTCAGAAATCTGGAGGTTCGGTTTCCATTTAGGTTCAACGCAATCCGCGACCTCGGTTTGTGCCTCATTTGGTGACAAGTATACTCGCCCGCGCTTTCCTTCTGCCACAATGCCAATCAAGACAGATCCGAGTCCGTGGGAATTAGCGAAACCTCGAACGTGCTCGATAGTTATCGCAGTATCTGACAACAGGCATCGGAAGTTCGCTCCACGACCGGCTTTTGTGCCCTCATTGGCCCTTTCAAGCTGATCTTTTGTCCCTCCGTATCGAACGTGATATTCGATTTTCTTAGCCTTTTTGTCTACGAGCGGCTCAACCCAGGCTTCTTTTCCGGCCTTTGAACTCAGTAAGAAACTCGATGCGATCGGTACCTGCACGCCCGCGAAAGCCGGGTCCGGGCTTGGTACTGTCCGCGCCCAAATCCAGGCGATTACAGTCGCTTTTCCGTTCCCATATTCCTTTGGAAGGTCTACCTGCGGATAAAGGTGCCCAATGCGCTCCCACGCCTTCTTGCGAATCCACTCGCCGTAATATTTGACGTCCTCGGCGAGTCCCTCGGCATTGCGGTAGAACTGCCGCTCCTTCACGCCTAAATGGATCGGTTCTTTGTCCTTGAATTTCGGCGGGATCTCGATCATCGCTTTGCCGATCATCACTGCGACCGGATTCAGGTCCGATCCGTAGGCGGGCAAGCCGAGACGTTGCGCTTCAAGCGGGATCGAGCCGCCGCCCGAAAAGGGGTCGTAGATGGGCGGCAGTTCTCCGCCGCAGCTCTTGCGGATCTCGGCTCGAGCGCGCTCCAGCACCTCCTCGTTGGTTGAATTCTCCCACTGCACCAACTCTTCGATGATCCCGAACAGGCGCTTGCGCTCGGCCTCTTGCGCCTCGTGCGTAGGAAACGTCTTGAGGTCGCTCGATGGATCATCCACGAGCTGAGCGAACAGCACTGCACGGCACGCTGCGAGCGGGCGTCGCGCCCACCACAGATGCAACGTGGAAGGATGCCCGTGCCGGATCGATTTCTCGCGCGCCGAGGCCGCGTTGATTGCTTCGAGAGGGATCGCGACCTCGATGAGCTTCTTCTTGATGTTATTCGTCGAAGTCATAAACCAGCCTATACGTTGCGGGGTGAATGGTGATCTCGCCGCCGTCGCGTAGCGCGCGCAGGCGGGCGCCCGTCATCTCGACGGGCTCACCCTCGGGGTTAACGAGAACGAACGAGTAGACGTCGGGCTTCTGCTCGAGCAGGCCCCAGACGTCGGCCTCGATCTGGAGCGGCTCGCGCTCCAGGCAGTGTTCCTTCGGAGAGTAATGGCGCAGAACCTCGCCGCCCGCCGAGCGACGCTCCCATGGAAACCTCGCTCCATTGGCGCGGCCGATCCAGCTTCCGTCCGCATGGAAGAAGCGATCGTCCCCGTCGGCCTTGTAGCCCTGAGCGAGCGCGAAACGCGCCATCACGCTCGGTCGTGTCGGCTTCGCTGGCGGGCGCGGTCGGCTGGGGACCTCCGGTTCCAACAAGCCCCCTTCGCGCTCTTCCTGTGGGTGCTCCGGCTCCAGCGAGGCTGCGGGCTCATCATCCTCGAATACGTCTGGTTCGTCCGCCGTGGGAGCATGGCCGACCGGCGCAGTCTCCTCGCGTACATCCTCAGAGGGCTTGTCGGCTACGTCGTCATCGACCGGCGTGGGGACGGGCTGCGTCTCGACAATCGGCGCAGCCGCTTGCTGCTCAGGACCGAGCGTGAAGTTCTCTTCAAGATAGTTCTTGATGTCCTCTGGCGATCGCTCGAACGCGTAGGCCAGCGCGGCCCGAATATCCGTGCTCAGGCTCCTGCCGATCTCCTCCGGCACCCGTTTGGCGAGCTTGGCCTTCGACAACGGACTGGCGAACAGCTTACGGTCGAGCCACAGGATGTCCGCAAGCCGAGCTGTGCCGGCGGGCACACCGTCGAGATAGGGAATGACCTCCAGTTTGGGTGCCTGGACCCAACTCGTCGCCGCGATCGCTTCCGCGAGCTCCCGCACGCGCTCGGTCTCGGCAGGATCGGCAAGCTCGATCCGCCCGAGCTGGACTCCGAACGCCGTCAGCCATGCGCGCCGGTCTTCCAAACCCGCGAGCAACGACGGCTGGTTGAACCGCTCTTCGACGAGGTTCGAGAGCACCGCCAATGACGAGAACGGCGCGCCGTGGACCGTATCGGCTGAGAGCTGACGGAAATCCGCTGTCTTACGTTTCACCCAATCATGGAGGTGCCCGTAGGTGAACAGGCTCTGCATGCTCAGCGCATGGCAGAGAGTATCGACCGGTACCCATTCGCCCACCAGGTTTATCCAATGGCCGCACTCATCCCAGATGCGGGTCGGGTATCGGACCAGCAGCGTGCGAACGCGGCGGGCATCATCAGCCGACAGCGCCTTCCTGGATACCAGCGTGCCGAGCCATTGCAATGCCAAGTCCGCGGACGGCCGATCGGCAACACCGATACGCCGCCACAAGCTGAGATCGAGCACCGAGGCCCGGATGATCGCCGCGCCGGGAACGTCCTCCTCGTCCCCGGCCAAGAAGGCGCCGCCGGACGTCACCCACGTCCCGTCCTGGGCGAGGATCAGTTTCTCGGCCTTGAAGGCGTTCCTGATGTTCTGGGCATCGGCGGTCGAGCATCCGTCAAGCATTTGGTCCAGGCGGCGATACCATTTCTCGACCTCATGCGCCGGAGCCTTGTCCGATTTCGCCAGGGCGCGCAGCCGGTCGAGCAGGCGTCCTGGCCCGCTTGGTGTGTTGCGGACGCCGAGCAGGTCGAGCAATGGGCGCGTCGTTTCCCGGTCAAGCAGTGCGTGGACGAAGGGCTCCACGTCAATCAGAGCTTCCGTTTCGGGCGTCCTACGGACCAGATCCGCCGGCAACTGGACCATGTTGCGCGTGTCCGGAAGGCAAGGCTTCGCCCTTAGCTTCAGCAGCCAATCCGCCAGCAGCGGTTCTGAAGTGACCGATCGCGTCGATCCGGTGGTCGCCACCTGCGACAGGCGAGCGCTCGCGGTGCGCGACCAATAGGCGTCGCGCTGTTCCAGAATTTTACCCGCGACCTTGGCCCAGATGCCAGGATCGGTTTTCGACAGCGCCTCCCAATGCCTCCAATAGTCGGCATGGAAGTCCCAATCATCGATGACGAAGCTGTCAGTGACGTAAAAATAGTAAAGCTCTTGGCGCTGTCCGCGAGATTGCGCCTCCGCTGTGACGCGCTGGCGCCCGTAGATGCTGTTTCTCTTCTGGACGAACGGTGCGAACGTCTGAAGTCCCGAGCGCCCGGAAGATACCCAACGGAGCCAATCCTCCCGCGAGCAGGACTTGAAGTTTGCTACATAGTCGGCGTGCAGTAGCTGTGTCTGCTGAACGGTCTCCGGCAGCAGCTCCTCCAGCGCGCCGTTCTCGTCGAACAAGACACCCTTCACGATCGGCCGAAGCTTCCGATCGACACAGACATATCGGAAGGATTCGCCGACGGTAACGCCGAGCTTGGCCGCAATCTGGCCAAGCTGGACGCACTCGGCCAACTTTAGCTCGCCGGAACCGAAATAATCGGCGGCAACCCGCTCGATCACGGCATTGACGTCGCTCGTTTCGTCGAGCCCGATTTCCTCCAGCACCGCGAAGGCGGCCTGGACCGGGTCGCTCCGGCCGCTACCCTCGGCCTTGTCGCGGCGCTGCTCGGCGAGGAAACGGGTCCAATTCTGATTCAACACGATCAGATGGCTGGCGAGGAACTCCCAATCCTCCTCCGACTGGAGGAGCTTCTTCTCGCCGAGCCGCACGATCTCGGACGCCGCATAGAGCACTTCTTTGCCCTGGACAGGCACAATCCGCAGGCGGTCGGCGTCATTGCATTGCCAACCCGTGACCTCTGGAGCGATGTAGGACCAGAGGTTCAGCAGGTGCCGCCAAGTCGACGGCCGAGGGAGATGGTTGCTGCGCAGCCGCTCGAGTAGGTCGGCTTTCGAAAACTCTTCGACCAAGCCCCAGCGGACGAGCTTGGTCCGATCTTTGGACGATACATGCTGGCACAGCGCCGGCCGTGATTTGGCGTCGAGCAATGCCATGGCTTGGTCCGCCGGCCAGATGTCGAATATCGGCTGTGGAACGGCGATCGCGCCTTCAGTGGCGACCAGTTCGCCATTCTCGGTCAACAGGATCGGTCGATCTTCGATCGCGTCGGCAAATGCCAGCTCGACGATCGCGCCGCAAGCCCCTTCGAGCGTGGTTGCCTCGCGGTCAACGTCGGGCAGCAGACCATAGGCGTCCGCCCGATCCCGCACGCCAGTCTTGGTCTGTTCGAGCCACTCCGACATCGCGCTCGCGGCGAGCTCGCCGACACGGTTGAGAAGCCAGCGATTTGTCGGTGAGGTCTCCGCGTCCTTGATCTTGAGTCGTGCCGGATCTTGGATGAATGGCGCGTTGCAGGCGAAGGGAAGTCCCGTTTCGACCCCGGTCGGTAGCACGACATAGAGTCTGCCCTTCGCACCCAGCACAATTTCAACCCGGCAGGGCGGAAAGTCACCGCTGTCTTCGGCGCCCAGCATGCGCTCTTTGCGGATCTCATCGAGCGCGTCGTTCGGAAAGGCCTCCTCGGCCGACCGCACCAGCAGGAAGGGATTGTCTGCCTTTTCGTCCAAGGCCATCCATTCGCTTTCGGCGATGGGGCCGGCTCCGAGGCTTTGCCAATGCACCTCGCTATCCCCGATCCGAAGACGGCGAATCCTCTTGAAGAAGAGCAGCGATACCGGGCTCTTCAGCCATTCATCGAGGTTTTTCTCCACCTCGCGGCGCAGCAGCGGGTTAGCGAGCGCCACTTCGATACGCGTGGTGCCAGACGTCAGGTAACGACTATCGATCCAATGCGGCTGGGTGAACCTCGCGCGCTCGAAGGCGATAGCCAGGGTCGGCGTGAAGAGCTCGACCCGATCGCCCAGACTGAACGTGCTCTTGAACCCGATCCCTCGAAACCCGATCGTGTGAAGCGCGCGCTTGTTGGAATAGCCGAAGCGGCAGATCGACGCGAAGTGAGCCTCGATGAAGTCCTCGCCATTGTGCTCGAACACGAAACGATCATTCTCGATCGACACGCGCGCTTCGCTGGCTCCGGCGTCGTCGGCGTTCTGGAGAAGCTCGGAGAGGATATGGCGTGGGCTCTGCACCTGCTTGAATAACTGGTGCCATGGACCCGCAAGCTCCGGGTCCGCCTCGAGCTGGTCCCAGCGTTTGGAGGCACGTTCCTGGATCGGCCGGAAATAGCTTGGAGGAGCGGCAATGGTGGTCCCTAGCTGGTGCTCCGCAGTCACAGAGGCAACTCCAGCGTCGACGGCGTGGCGACCAGTTCAGGTCCGCGCGGCGGGGCGCTCTTGCGCCAACCACCCTTGACCGTCTGGATGGCGGAGATCGGCAGCCGTTGCACGACAGGCAACTCGTGCAGATCGCGAACGTGCCAGAACACCGCCCAATGTCCTTGGTTGTCCAACGAATATTGACCCGTTGTCGGTGGGCGATGCGCCATGCCTTTCGAATGCTTGCCGTTCCCGCTTTCCTCGCAGCCGACATACCAGCCCACCCAGGACACGATAAAGCTGTCTTTTGCCGGCACGTCCTCATGCGAGGGATAGATCAGGACCGGAACGCGCGCGCCGCCGCGCAATTCGTCGACCTTGCGGAACAGCTCCCACTTGCGTGAGCCAAAGGCGACGAAGCCGATGTTGCTGGCGATTGCAGCCCCCGATTGAAGGTGCTCGAGCGGTACGGGGGCGAGAATGGCGAAGTCTTGGATGTCCGTCACGCTGCCCTCCCTTGCGAGCCGTGCCTCCTGAGGTCGACCCGATAGCAATAGGGCGCCGTCTCCTCGATCATAACGAAGTCTCCCGCTCGAGCACCGTGCAGTTGGTAGAAGGCCGCGATCCAGCCACGAGCGCGGAAGAATTTCTTCTGGCCGTCGAGATCAGTCTCGACCGGCTCGGGGCCACCCCAGTCGATCGTCAGGTCACGCTTCGCGCGCATCGTCTTGTTCGAACCTCCAACCGCATCGGCCGGAAAGAGATCGAACAAGGAGCGCAGGTAGATATGATTGTTGGCGATATTTCCCTCGGTGATCGCCACCTCGCCGATCATCCGCCTAGCGGCCGTCCCGAAAGTCGTGGCGATTACTGCGGGCGTCGGCGGTGCGGCGTCGATGACCGCCAGCGAGCTGCACGCCGCACGCGCAGCGCTGTTCGGAATGCCGTCACCCCAATCGCCATCGGGATAGAGCTTTCGACCGCGGCGGGAGACATCGACTTGCGCCGTATCGGTTCGGCCGATCCCGTCGTATCCGGCGACACCGCGCGAGCGCATCGGCGGTACTGGGTTGGTCGCAGTGACGCCTGCCGCGAGCTGGCTGGCAATGCCCTCGATCGCCGCATCGTCCAGCTCGACCCAGGTCACGGCGCCGTTTTTATGCCGGTAGGGAACCGGGCGCATCAGTTGCCGAATATCGGCCAACTTCCACGGAATGTTCCATTTGGCGACCTCGCCCGAACGGATCATGCGCTCGGGAATGCGATGGCGTTCGACGGATGTGATCATCTGGCCAACCGAAAGCGGTCCGCCAACGTCGATCAACCGTGCCACACCATGGACCGCTCCAGTCCCCTTTCGGATGAGCCCGAACCAGCCGCGATGCGACGACGACGACGACCGCATCTCCCAGTCTTTCGTGCCGCCAAGAATATAGCCAATCCAGGGATCAGCGATGATTAGCCCCTTGGTGGCTCTCATCGCGGTGCCTCCGCGCGTTCAAGCAAGCGCGGCAGGTCGAACTGGATAGCCGTTTCAAGGAAGGACGGCTCGCGTTCGACGAGCGGACCGCGCACATAGCGCGGCTCGTGGGCGAAGCCGCCAGCTACGGAGACGACTGCCAGGATGAATTTCTCTGGCTCGTGCAGGGACGTGATGATTTCCTGCCGCGTGATCATCACCGAGTCCGCGCCGTCGATGCGGCCCTTGACTTCGATGAAGCGCAGATGCCCCGACTTCGGATCGTGCGAGGCGATGTCGTAGCCGATCTTCTGGGCGGAGACGTCGACCGGAGCGTGACCCAGCGCGCGTTCCGCCGCCATGACCGCTTGCATCGCGGCAAGCTCGATTTTCTTGCGGGCCGCCGGATCCTCCGCGAAATGGTTCGGAACGCTGGGCGCCTTGCGCGCGTCCAGAAGGCCGCGCGGGATGACCACCATGCCGCCCCGGACGCGCGGCGGCTGCGAGGAGATGAACCGCTCTTGCTGGAGCTGATCCATCCGGCGCTTCTGGCGTTCCGCCAGCTCCTCGGCGCGACGCTGCGCGTTCTGCCAGTTGAGCCGTGTCTTCTTGCCCGCCTTTTCCTCTTCCTTCAGCTCGAAGGCTCGCGAGTCCCAGTAATTGATTTCCTTCTTGAGCCGCGCGCGCACCTCCTGCTCGACCTTCTCGATCTCGGGCAGGCGGCGGGCCTTGACCTCCGCGACATGCCCCTGGGCCAGCTCCACCGTGGCAAAGCGGATGGCCGTCTTCTCCAGCTCGCTGGTCAGCCATTCCTCGTCGAGCAGGTCGCGCACGGCAGCTGCTTCTTCGGCCGTAGCCGGACGGAGGTTGAGGTGAGGTGCAATACCTGCGTTGGCCGCCTGGCCCGTTTTGTTGATCGCGGCGAACTGCAGCCGCTGCGAGATCACATGCGGCTTGCCTGCGCTCGTCGTGCGGCCGTCCTGGACCGTATGCTCCAGCAGGAAGATCGCGGAGATCGCATCGCCCGGATCGGTCTCGTCGACCAGAATCGCGCCCTGGCGCATGATCTGCTCATATTGCTCGCGGATGAGGCTGATCACGGCCTGGAGCAACGGGTGACCGGGGCAGATGAAGGCGGCGACCGGCTGCCGATTGATGTGGCTCTTCTCGAAGCAGATTCGTTCATATTGCTTCTGGATGGGCGCGCCCGTTCCGATCTGGCGATCGCGCTCGCGGATACGTGCCGGAACATGGGTGATCTCCCAGCGCCCTTCCTCGCAGCGCTTGAGGCGGCCGCCGAGATGCTGGAACGCCTCGACGAAAAAACTCTGGATATGATGGGGCTGGAGCCGCTGCGCTTCGGCCCGCTCCATCTCCAGCCGTAGCTCCTCGACCTCGGCCGCAGGCATGGTGTCGTTGGTCAGCGCCCGACGGCGAAGCAGTTCCAGGAGATGGGACTGATCGACTGCGCCGTCGACCTGGCGGAAGAGGTACGCTTTCACATCCTCCCGCTCACCATATTGGATCGCCTGGAAAAGCAGGTCCTTGAGCGAGGTGCCCTCGAACAACTCGCCCAGCACGTCATAGACGCGACCGCCCAGCGCCTCTCGTGCGGCTTCCAGCTTTTCGAGAAGACGGGCATAGACCTCGCCTTCGCGCGTGTCGGCCGCTACGAGATTCCAGAGATGGCAAACCTCGGTTTGCCCGATGCGGTGGATGCGCCCGAACCGCTGCTCGATCTTGTTCGGATTCCACGGCAGGTCGTAGTTGACCATCAGATGCCCGCGCTGAAGGTTTACGCCTTCGCCGGCTGCGTCGTTGGCGATCAGCACCAGCAGGTCCTTGTCCTGCATGAACCGCTCGATCACCTTGCGGCGCTCTTCGCGCGACACACCGCCATGGATCACATCGACCGCCTCGGGATTGCCGAGGCGCGCACGCACCTTGTCGAGCAGATAATGGAGCGTGTCCTTGGGCTCGGTGAAGATGATCAGCTTGCGGCGATTACCGGCCGCGTCGATCATGAGATCGTCGTCGAGAATGCGGTTGAGCTGAGTCCACTTCGTATCCACGCCGGAACGCAGCACGCCCAAGGCTTTGGATTCCAGGTCCTTCAGCGTCTCGACTTCCAGCGCGAGCTGCTCGACTGTCTCCGCCGTCGTCGCGCCGGTCGAAATCAGATCTTCAAGCTCGTCGATTTCCTCCTGATCATATTCCTCGATATTGCCCAGCATGTCGGGATTGACCGCAGGCTCGGCGACTCCGGCGCGGCGCCCCTTCGCCGCGAGCCGCGCTTCGCCGAGCTCCGCCTCCAGCCGCTCGCGGCGGCGCTTCAGCGACTGGTAGATCGCAGCCGGCGACGAGGCGAGGCGCCGCTGGAGGATTTGCAACGCGAAGCCGACATTGTTGCGTTTTTTGTTGTCTCCCTCGGCAAACCGCTGCACGCGGTTCATCTCCGTGCGCACATATTCAGTGACAGCGGTGTAGAGGGCGGCCTCGCCCTCCGAGAGCTGGTATTTGACGGTTCGGGCGCGGCGTGGGGGGAAAAGCGGCCGCCCATCGAACTTGAGCAACTCCTCCTTCGTTAGCCGCCGCATCATGTCCTCGGTGTCGGCATAGTGAACGCCGTCGCGGAATCGACCCTCGAAACGGTCGCCGTCGAGCAGCGCCATGAAGAGCTGGAAGTCCTCTTCCTTGCCATTGTGCGGCGTCGCCGACATGAGCAGGAGATGCCGGCAGACTTGGCCGAGCTTCTGCCCCACCTGATAGCGACGCGTATATTTGACCTCGCCGCCGAAATAGGTGGCTGACATACGATGCGCTTCGTCGCAGATGATCAGGTCCCATTCGCGAGCGCTCATGAGCTTCTCCTGAAGCTCCTCGTTGCGCGCCAGTACGTCGAGCCGGACGATCAGCCGATCTCGATCGCTGAACGGGTTGCCCGACCGCGACGTCTCGATCATGTCGCGGGTGAGGATGTCGAATTCCAGATTGAACTTCTGGCCGAGTTCGTCCTGCCACTGTTCGACGAGGCTGCCCGGCGCGACGACGAGGCAGCGTTCAAGGTCGCTGCGCGCGATCAACTCCTTGATGAGCAGGCCGGCCATGATCGTTTTGCCGGCGCCGGGGTCGTCCGCGAGCAGAAAGCGCAGCGGCTGGCGCGGTAGCATCTCGCCATAGACTGCCGAGATCTGGTGCGGCAGCGGATCGACCAGGCTTGTGTGGATCGCAAGGTAAGGGTCGAAGTAGTGCGCCAACTTGATGCGATTGGCTTCCGTCACCAGGCGCAAAAGCTCGCCATCGGCGTCGAACGACCAGGGGCGGCCGCTCTGCTCGACCTCGAGGCGGTGCTCGTCGTCACGGTAGAGAACCGCCTCCGCCACTATTCCATTGTGGTCGCGGTAGACGACGTTGATCGCCTGGTCGCCAATCCAATCGACCGAAACGACATGTACCGGCTGCGCGGACGCAATGCCGCGAACCGATGCGCCGTTCTTCACATCTTCGAGTCTTGCCCCCATCAGCCAGCGCTTTCCCCAGATGCCTTCATAGCTGAAGCTCCGCCTTCTCTAGCGCGGCCTCAGTTTCCTTGCGGTTTATCGTAACGATATGCTGCGTACGAGCGCTTTGCTTTGCTGCATCGCCAAGCAGGCCGAGTCGTTTGAGAACATAGAACAACATCGCATAACGAACCGAGAGGATGCCATTGCCGTGGTCGAGCCCGTAGTCCTTGGCGACGACCTTCTTCTGGCTCTCGGTCAGATCGGGGTGTGGGCCGATGACGACGTCGAAATAGTTGTTCCAGAGCCAGTCCTGCTCGCCCGTCGCCCCGGGACCGCCTTTGGCGCCGACCTCCAAAATGCGCGGAAGCAGGAAATCCTTGAACTTGTGCTCAAGGTGGCAATAGGCCCGGACATGCCACCGGAAACCGTCATAGCCAAAGGCGTGTGGGGTAATCCCGCGCCAGATCGGATCTGGGCGCACCTTGTTCATCGACTGGTAGAAAATCTCCACGGAGACGCCTTCGCGCGTGGCGTCCAGGATCTTGCGCAGGACCTTGATATCGATGTCCCGCTTGGGGGTCAGGGCGACATCGGCTCTGGGAAGCGCGGCGATCCAGGAATCATGTGAGGGAACGGTGCCTTCGGCCACTGAGCGGAGCTGCGCGAGATAGACGTAGGGGTCAGGGTCGAGAAAGCGCAGCACGAACTTTTCGGCGGCGACATAGCGCTTGCCGCGCGTGTCGTACTCCATGTTACCGGGCGCCCGCTCCTGATAGAGCGTCAGGTCCTTTGACGCTTGCGGAACCGACACGCCGAAGAATTCCACGATGTCGGCGCGATTGATCGAGCCCTCCCAGAACAGGCGAAACTCAATAAATTCAAGCCGTTGCTCGACACCCCAGCGCACTCGTGACCTCTTTCCCGCGAATAAACTATACGGATTGATGTATAATGCGTATAGAAACGCTATTGACCATATTTCAAGTCCGTATAATTATTATTCCTATTAGACTCGCTCGTCAACGGTGGCGAGCACAAATTTAATGAGGGGCCAATGTCCAAGCGCAGTCCGAGCCGTGAGGTGACCAGCAAGAAGGCGGCGAGCGCCGCCTCGACTGTCTTGCGGAACCCCAAGAGCAGCAAAGCCGCGAAGAGGGCGGAAGCGTCGGCGCTGAGCCAGCGTCCGAACAAGAAGTAACCCGGGAGGGGACGGCGATGGGCGCGGCGAGCCGATCCACTCTGGTTGTGCATGGTCGCCTCGCAATGCGAGAGGCCCGCCTCGCGGCGGCGCGCGGCGGTCGTCATGGTCTCCAAGTCATGTCGTTCGAGCAGGCCGCCGTGCGGCTCGCCGGAGGCTTTGCCCGGCCGATCGACGACGAGAGCCTGCGCGCGGCGATTCAGGCGGTCCTGCCCACGACGCCGATGGGCGAGCTGGACAGCATCAAGGTGCTCCCCGGCATGGTCGACGCGGCCGCTGATACTCTTCACAAGGCCTGGCGCGCCGACATCGACCTCGCTGCCCGGGCGACGGAGCATCCGCGTCTCGACTCCATTGCCCGATTGGAGGCCGCCGTCCTCGACCAGCTTCCCGCCGGCATGATGCGTCCGGTCGACATCGTCGCCGCCGCGACCAGCCGTATCGGCCACGCCCCCGGGGTGCTGGGAGCGATGGAAATTGTCGGCCTGACCGAGTTGTCGCCCTGCTGGCGATCCCTGCTGAAGAACCTCGCCACCCATATCCCGGTGCGATGGATAGCAGGTGCGCGGACCAGCCCTGTCTGGCTCGACAATACCGCCGTCAGGATCGTGCGTAGCGCCGCTGAAGTACCGGCGATCAGCTCCATCAGCGCGGCGACCGCGTATCATGAGGCCATCGAGGCGATGCGCTGGGTGCGGTCGCTGCTCGCCTCGGGCTCGGCGCCATCGGAGATCGCCATCGCGACCGCGTCGCCCGCAGACTATGACGATCATTTCATGGCCTTGCGCGCCGATGCCAATGTCGACCTGCACTTCGTCCACGGCGTTAGGGCTGTCGCCACACGCGAGGGACAGGCAGCCGCGGCGCTGGCCGACATCGTCGTTCGCGGTCTGTCGCAGTCGCGTCTGCGGCGCCTCGCTGCACTGTGCCGGGACTCTGGCCCTTTCGAAACCCTGCCCGAAGGCTGGCTTCGCATCCTGCCGGCCGACGCGCCTCTCTCGACATCGGGGGCCTGGAACCGTTTGCTCGCCCGGCTGAAGCCCGAGGATTGGCCCGACGGCGTGGATCACGCTCCGGCACTGCGCGCGGCGGTCGATATGCTCGCGAAAGGACCGGACGCCGCGACGGAGATCGGCGAGGCGTTCCTCAAGGGGCGGGCGCTCGCGATCTGGCGCAAAGCGCTGCTCGCCGGCCCTGCCGCCGCGATCGACACCGCGCTCGAAATCCTAAAGCAGGACGACGGGCTGGAAGCATGCGTGTCCGTGGCCTGGATGCCGGCCAGTGCGCTCGCGGCCTCACCCCGCCGCTTTGTGCGACTGCTCGGCCTCAACTCCTCGCGTTGGCCGCGCGGCATTGCCGAAGACCGGCTGATCCCGGACCACATCATTCCCACCGCCGAACTCGATCCGCTGCCGGTCAGCCTCGCCGACCGCCGGGACTTTGAGACGATCCTCGCTACGACCGCGGACGAAGTCGTCCTCTCGCGCGGCCGGCGCGACAGCGACGGCCGCCTTCTGGGGCGAAGCCCGCTGATCGCTGGCCATGGCGAGGAAACCTATCTCCGGCGTAACGCCGTTCCGGCTCATGCGTTCAGCGAAACCGACCGCCTTATGGCCCGGCCTCAGGAGTTTGCCGCCGACCCGCAAGCGGTCAGCGCGCAAAGCTGCTGGCTCGACTGGCGACGCAGCGAGATCACCACCCATGACGGGCTCGTTCGGGCGGATCATCCGCTCGTTCTCGCGATCCTCAGCCGTACTCAGTCGGCCAGTTCGCTCCGTCGTCTGCTGCGCAACCCGATCAGCTTTGTCTGGGTCTATGCGTTCGGATGGCGCGAGCCGCAGAGCAGCGCCGAACCCCTCGTACTCGACGCGCTCGGCGTCGGCGATCTGGTCCACATGGTTCTCGACCGTGCCTTGCGTGACCTCGAAGCCGCGGGCGGACTAGCGTCCGCCGGTGCGGCGGCGATCGAAGCGGCGGTGCAGCGGGCCGCGCAATCTGTCGCCGCCGATTGGGAAAGCGAGCGTCCGGTCCCGCCGGCCGTCATCTGGGGCCGTACCCTGGACGACGCCCGTCTGATGGCGGGCCGCGCTCTATCCTACGGCGATGATCTTCTGTCCGGCGCCCGCTCCTATGGCGAGGTGCCCTTCGGCGGCTCGGAACCGAAATCCGAAGCGGAGACGCCGTGGGACCCCGGCGCGCCTGTCACGATTCCCGACGCCGGATTCGATATCGCCGGCTATATCGACCGGCTCGACATCTCAGGCGACAGCACGCGCGCACTCGTCCGCGACTATAAGACCGGCCGTCCGCCGAAAGGCGACATCCGGTTGAATGGCGGCCGCGAGCTCCAGCGCTGTCTCTACGCGTTCGCGGTGAAGGCGCTCCTGGGCGATGACGTCGCGATCAGCGCCTCACTGCTCTATCCCCGTGAGCCGGTCGATCTCCAGCTCGACGACCCCGAAGCCGTACTCGCGGAGATCACGGGCTATCTCCGTGCGGCAAGGATCAGCCTCGCCGGAGGCGCAGCGCTGCCAGGCCCGGATACCGGCGGCGACTATGATGATCTCGCCTTCGCGCTGCCGGCCAATGCCAGCGCGACCTATTGCAAACGCAAGCTCCCGGCCGCGACAGAGCGGCTGGGCGAAGTCGCTCAGGTCTGGGAGGCAGAATGATGAGCAGCGCGTCCAAGATTCTCAAGGATGACGGCGCACGCCGCAACGCAATCAGCCTCCATGATCGGTCGATTCTTGTCGAGGCCGGCGCGGGCTCGGGAAAGACCGCCGTCATGGCCGGACGCATCGCCGTCATGCTCGCCGAAGGCGTTCCGCCGCGCTCCATCGCGGCCGTCACCTTCACCGAACTTGCTGCGAGCGAGTTGCTTTCGCGCGTCCGAGAATTCGTTGCCGACCTCTCGGCTGGCAAGATCGCGGCCGAATTGCGCGTTGCGCTGCCCGACGGTCTGTCGCAGGTCCAGCGCGACAATCTCGCCGTCGCGAGCGCCGCGATCGATGAAATCACCTGCTCGACCATCCACGGTTTCTGCCAGCGCCTGATCAAGCCTTACCCGGCTGAGGCCGATATTGATCCCGGCGCTAGCGTAACGGACCGCAATCAGGCCGATCTCACCTTCATCGAGATCGTCGACGGCTGGCTGCGCGAACGCCTGTCTGGCGACCAGAGCGGCATCCTCGCCGAGATGGTGCTGCATAACCCCAGTGAAACCGTGACGCTCGTTCACAAAATCGCCGAGAATCTGCGCTGCCGCAGCACCCTTGCAGCGCCGCCGGTCTCCCCGCTTTACGGTCATCTGACGGCGTTCCGCCAAGCGACGGCGGATTTCGCGGCCTTCATGCGCGGGGCGGCAGCGGCCGAGCCCGAAACGTTCGTGATCGTCGAGCGGCTGGCCGAGATGGCGACCGCGCTCGCGGCCGGTCCCGATGCCGCGACGCCCGCTGGTCTGGTCCGGCTTCTGACTTCGCGTCCCCACCCGGACCTTTGCACCCAGAAAGGCTCCTTCCTGTCCTATCGCAAGAAGGGCAAATGGGCGGCTGCGGCAAAGCGAGCAGGTCTTTCCAAGGCCGACGGTGATCGGCTGAACGACGCGGCCGAGATCCACTACGCAGCCTGCTGCGAAACATGGGATGCGCTTCTGCGAGCTGCCGCCAGCAAGGTCCTGGCCGCTCTGATCGAGGAAGCGCGACCGATCCTTCAGCGCTATCGCGACCACAAGCGGGCGAGCGCCCAGCTCGATTTCGATGATCTGATTTTTGCTGCGCGCGATTTGCTGCGCGATCATGACGATGTGCGGCGTGCGCTGGGACAACGCTTCGCCCATGTCCTCGTCGACGAGTTCCAGGACACCGATCCCCTCCAGACCGAGATCTTCTGGCGCCTTTGCGGCGATCCGATCGACGATAATGCCGACTGGACCCGCTTCCGGATTCGGCCGGGTGCGCTCTTCCTTGTCGGGGATCCCAAGCAGGCGATCTATCGCTTCCGCGGCGCCGATGTCGGCGCCTATGTGCAGGCCCGCGATGTCTTTCGCGCCCAGGATGCCGATAGCCTTCTGTCGATCTCCACGAACTTCCGCTCCTGCGCCTCGATCCTCACCTTCGTCAACGAGCGCTTCGAGGCTGTGCTATCGGCCGACGGCCAGCCCGGTTTCACCGCCCTCGACCCGTTTCATGATGATCGTGGCGACAGTCTGTGCGTCGCTGCCATCGATGTCGCCGTCGCGGATGAAAACGGCAAGGCCAGCGCCGAGCAGCAACGCGACGCCGAAGCCGATGCGGTTGCCGAGCTGTGCGCGCGGCTTATCGGCGGCCAGCCTGTCATCGACCGGCGCAGCGGCGCAGAACGTCTTTGCCAGCCGGGCGACATTGCCTTGCTGGCGCCGACCGGCGCGGATCTCTGGCGCTATGAGGAAGCCCTGGAGCGCCGGGGCATCCCGGTCGCCACGCAGGCCGGCAAGGGTCTTTTTCGTCGGCAGGAAATCCAGGACCTGATCGCGCTGACGCGCGTCCTTGCCGATCGCCGCGACACGCTGGCGCTCGGTGCGCTGCTGCGCGGTCCTCTGGTTGGGTTTACCGAAGAGGAGCTGCTGGATGTCGTTTGGGCGCTCCCGCGTTCCGAGAAGGAGCCCGATCGGATTCCGCGCCTGGACCTCAGCGTCGATTCCGCCGCCATTGGCCATTCGCTCGTGCGCGAGGTGATCGAGAAGCTGCAGTCGCTCAATCGGCGCAGCAACAGCACGACGCCGCACGAACTGCTCTCGCAGGCTATCGACGTTATGCGGGTCCGTCCGCTCCTTCTCGAGCGTCATCGCGGTCAGGCCGAGCGCGCGCTCGCCAATGTGGATCTCTATCTCAGCCTGTCGACCGGCTACGCCGTGCGCGGGCTGCGCGCATTCACCGAGGCGATGACTGCGGCATGGACCGATGAAGCGCGGGCCGTCGAAGGTCGGCCCGATGCCCAGGAGGAAGCCGTCGCGCTCTTCACGATGCACGCCGCCAAGGGCCTTGAATGGCCGATCGTCATTCCGGTCAACACCATGACAACCGTCATGGTGCCCGACAGCGCGGTCATCGACCGACAGACCGATACCTTCTATTGTCCGGTCCTGGGTGCCGCTCCCGACGGTTATGACGCCGCTCGTCAGGCGGAGAAGGACGAACTCGATCGCGAGCGCATCCGGCTCTGGTATGTCGCCGCCACACGCGCCCGTGAACTGCTCGTTCTGCCCCGGCTTGATGCCACGCCCGCGAAATCCGCCTGGATCAGTCTCATCGATCTGTCGCTCGCCGAGTTGCCGGTTCTGGACGTCTCCCATCTGTCTCCCGACATCCTGCCCGCCGATGCCGGAGTGGGCAACGCGCAGACCCGCGCGACCTTCGCCGCCGAAGCTGAAGCGATCGCTGCCCGGCAGACACGCCTGGCCTGGCTCGCGCCTAGCCGCGACGAGAATGCCTGCAGCGCCGTGTTTCAGGAAGAAGAAGCAGGGATCTGGGCGGGGGCAGCCGATGACCAGCCGAGTGAATTAGAAGCCGCAGCTCCGGTGCAGGGTGGCCGCGAGCGCGGGCTCGTCCTTCACAAGCTCATGGAAGAGGTGCTGACCGGAGAGACCGATGCGGTGGAAGCGGCACTTGTCGAACGTGCTGCCGACCTCATCCGCGCGCTGGGTCGTGCGCCGGTTGCCGACCCCGCGACGGGACTCTCAGCCGAGGAACTGGCGGGCTGTGTTGTTCGCACCCTCGCGCTGCCGGAGATCGCGGCTTTGCGGCCTGGGCTTCTTGCCGAGTTTCCCGTCTACGCCGCTCGTGCCGTGGACGGCGACGAAACCGCGACGGCCGGCATCGCGGATGCGCTGACTGTCACCTCCGAAGGCCGCCCCGCCGTTGTCGTTGACTGGAAGAGCGACGTGAATCCTGCGCGCCAGACGCTCGACCACTATCGCGCGCAGGTCCGAGCCTATCTCGACATGACTGGCGCTGAGCGTGGGCTGATCGTCCTCATGACCACAGGTGCGGTGATCAACGTCGCGCCCACGGCCCTGGCGATGGCGGCCTGATACGGGGGCAACTGATGTCATCACGCAAGCGCGCCCCCGGCTCGGACCAAGACGATCTCTTCAATGATGCCGTCTCGCTGCTGTTGCCCGCGCGTCTTGCAATCGACGGCAAGGTGCTTGGAAGCTCGGTACGGCAGCTGACGGTTCCCGCCTTGCGCGAGGTGTGTCGTCTCCGGTCATTTTCGGTCCGGCGCGTCAACGGCTACGAAGCAACCCTGTCGTCCGGTGAGACGCTGAAGATCATCAGCAGCCGGACGGCCACGAAGCTCGATGCCGATCTCGTCCTACTTGTACCGGGCGCGTCGGAACCGCGCAAGATCGCCGAGGCCCTCGAACTGGGCGAAGGCCGATGGATGAATGTCGTGCCGACCGACATCGGCGGGCTCGATGTGGTTGCTCGCAGCGAAAGGCTCGCCGCGGTCTCGGATTCTTGGCAGGATGCATTTCACCTCCGTGAGAGCCGTCCTGCCGAGAACGGTCGCGCTGCGGTGCGCGGGCTACGCCGGCCGCAGATCGGCGCGCTTCACGCCGCGCTTGCTCACGCTACGCGGTCGAGCGAGCCCGCCACCATCGTCATGCCGACAGGCACCGGCAAGACGGAAACGATGCTGGCCCTGAACGCCCATCGGCGGTTTGAACGCCTGCTGGTCGTCGTCCCGACCGATGCGCTACGCGAACAGATTGCCGGCAAGTTCGAGACCTTTGGCGTCCTCAAGCAACAGGATTGCCTCGACGCGGCCGCTGCTTTCCCTGTGGTGCTGCGCCTCTCGCATATTCCCACGACCCTGGCGGAGGTCGACCAGATCTTCGACAGCGCGAATGTCGTGGTCACAACGATGCAGATCGCCGGCCGCGCCGAGGCGCCAGTTCAGGAACGGATGGCGGCGCGCGCATCGGCCCTTTTTATCGACGAGGCACACCATATCGGCGCGCCGACCTGGGCGCGCTTTCGCAGTCTCTTTGTTGATCGCGACCCGCCGCTGCCGATCGTTCAGTTCACTGCCACGCCGTTTCGTGAGGATGGCCGGCGGGTCGATGGCGAGTTCATCTACACCTATCCGCTCAAGAAGGCGCAGGACGAAGGCTATTTCAAGCCGATCCGCTTCGAGGCTGTTTTCGGTCTGGACCAGGCCGACGCCGACGAGGCCATCGCCGAAAAACTCGGAGAGGTTCTGGAAGCCGATCTCGAAGCGGACCTTAATCACCTCGCTATGGCGCGCTGCTCGACGATCGAGCGCGCCAGGGAGCTTCATCAACTCTACAGCGCCGAATATCCGCAGTTTCGGCCCGTCATCGTTCACAGCCAGCAATCGGCTCGTGAGCGGCGCGAAAATTTGGCGGCACTTCGGCGCTTCGAGAGCCGGATCATCATTTGCGTCGACATGCTGGGTGAGGGCTTCGATCTACCGGAACTGAAAATTGCGGGCCTCCATGATCCGCACAAGAGCATCGCGGTTACCATTCAGTTCGTTGGTCGCTTCACGCGGCAGGATCCCACACTCGGGGACGCCACGGTGATCGCCAACACCGGCGTCGACGACATCGACCGCTCGCTTGCGAAACTTTATGCCGAGGACGCGGATTGGAATGCGCTTGTCGAAGCGCTCAGCACTGCCCGGATCGAACGGCAGGTCCGCCGCGCGGAGATGTTCCAGGGGTTCGTCGGCGACCTCAGCGACATTCCGCTACAGACACTTGAGCCGAAGATGAATGCGGTCGTTTATCGGACGACCTGCGATGCTTGGGAGCCGTTGCGCGCCGAGGATCTCTACAATCCCGGCGTCTATCTCGGCATGAAGGTCAACCAACACCGCCACGTCGCTATCTTCGTTACACGTTCCGAAGAACAGGCCGCTTGGACGACGGCGCAGCATGCGATCAACGTCATCTGGGACCTGCATATGATGTACTGGGACCAGGCGACGGGCGTCCTCTACATCAGCAGTTCCGCAAAGGGTCCCTATGACAGCCTCGCCAAGGCCGTGTGCGGTGAGACCGCGCGCCGCGTCGAAGGGGAAGAGGTGTTCCGCAGCCTGCGCGGCTTCAAGCGCCTGATCCTGCGCAACCTCGGACTCACCCATCGCCAGGGCCGGGGCATCCGTTACTCTATGTATATGGGCGTCGATGTCGCGGACGGTCTCGACACCGCCAAATCGCAGTCCAGGATCAAGAACAATGTCTTTGCGTCTGGGTTCCTTGACGGCATGCTGGCAGCACGAGGCTGCTCGGCTAAGGGCAAGTTCTGGTCGATCTCCCCGGTCCGCGACCTGACCGATTGGGTCGAATGGTGCGAGGACATCGGCCGGTCGGTCAACGACCCCGGCATCACGACGGACGGCGTGTTCAAGAGCGCCATGCGGCCTCGCCAGATCAGCGAGCGGCCTGAGGTGCCACCTGTCGCAATCCACTGGCCGGAATCGCTCCTGACGCAGATCGAGGATCGCGTCGAGATCAGTTTCGGCGATCGGCCCGTCCTGTTCACGGAATGCGACATCGAACTTCTTAACCATGAACGAATGGGACCGCTTCGCTTTGCCGTGCGCAGCGATGCTCACGTCGCTGAATTCGAGATCGTGTTCAGCGAGGGCGGTGCCCGCTATCCCCAGCGCGGGGGACCCAAGGCCACCATCAAGATCGGCGGCCAGGTGAAGGCATTATCCGAGTCCTTCGGAGACGACTCCCCTCAGATCGACTTCGGCGATGGTTCTCTCCTGATCTACAGCCACCTCTATGCGCTGCCGGATGGTGAAGCCGTCGAACCCTATCCCGCCGATCGGATCGAGGTGTGGGATTGGTCGACGACCGACATCCGAGCCGAATCCCAAGGGACCGGGAAGCGTGCCGATTCCGTCCAGCGGCGCGTTATCGACGCCTTGCTCACCGACGGGGAAGCCTACGATTTGATTTTCGATGACGATGGAGCCGGCGAGATCGCTGACGTGGTAACGCTCCGCGTCACCGAGGGCCTCGTCCAGGTCACGCTCCATCATTGCAAATATTCAAGTGCCGCCACGCCCGGCGCCCGCTTGAAAGATCTTTACGAGGTCTGCGGGCAGGCCCAGAAATCTGCCCGCTGGCGCGACCGTCCCAACCGCATGTTCACGCATATGCTGAAGCGCGAGAAGCTGCGCCTCGACAAGGGACAAAGCTCGCGCTTCGAGCATGGCAACGCCGCGTTCCTCAAGAGGCTGAAAGCGAGCTGGCAGGATTATCGATACGAGTTCGATGTCCGCATCATTCAGCCAGGCCTGTCGCGGGCGGCGATCACCGAGGAAGGCCTGCATCTACTGGCTGGGGTCGAGACATATCTGCTGGAGACCCGAGCGATGAAATTGCGGGTCATTGGCAGTGCATAGCCACACTACGCGCGCGACCGGCGTAGGGCCTTGCGCCATCTTCGCAACCGGGCTTGATCGAGCCTCAGGTTGAAGCGCTGATCCGGGCGACGGGGATCGATTTCCGTATCGGCGGCAACCGCGCCTTCTATGTCCCGGCGCTCGACTATGTGCAGGTCCCGCCGCCTCAGGCCTATTTCGAGCCGATCAATTGGCACCGCACGGCGCTTCACGAGCTTGGGCCGCGACGGGACACGCTTCGCGCCTTCGCCGAGACCTCAGCGGCTCGTTCGCGTCGAGAAAATATGCGTTCGAGGAGCTCATCGCGGAAATCAATGCGGCCTTCTGTTGCGCCTCACTCGGCATCCTGCCGACCGTCCGCCATGCCGACTACATCGGCTCGAGGTGCTGCGGGAGGACAATCGCGCGATCGTGCGCGCCGCCTCTCAGGCGAGCAAGGCGGCCGATTGGCTGCTCGGCTTCCTGTCGGACACCGACCATTCCGATTTGCTCGATGACGAGCGGGAGGCGGCGTGATCGGCGTACTGTCATGTCGGGCCGGCTCCCAACCTGCGGCGCGTGATCTTCCGGAAAGCCGTAAGTGTGGGAAGTCGTGTTTCCGCTTTCGCGCAATTTCGGCTCGCTGGTCCTGTGGCGCTGTCCTCTTAGAGTGAGAGGGCGGCGCTTCGCTTCGTGACGGGTTTAGGGTCGAGAGAGAGGCTCTCGGCGCCCGTCGCGGAGTAAATCCCGATGGCTACTGCTGTTCAGAAGGTCACCCTCTCGGCAGCGCGCGACATCCCCTTCTACAAGCTGGTGCTGAGCCAGGCCAACGTCCGGCGCGTGAAGGTCGGCGTTTCCATCGAGGAGCTGGCCGAGTCGATCGCGCGCCGCGGCCTCATCCAGAGCCTGCACGTTCGGCCGGTGCTCAATGCCGATGGCCAAGAGACCGGCATGTATGAAGTGCCTGCCGGCGGGCGCCGCTACCGCGCGCTCCGGCTTCTCGTGAAGCAGAAGCGCTTCACCAAGACGTCCAGCGTGCCATGCGTGTTCTCGGAGGCGAATGGCGAGATCCTGATCGACGAGTTTTCGCTTGCCGAGAATATCGAGCGCGCGCCGCTCGACGCGGATATGTCCGAGACAGCCGACGACAGCGCGGCCCTGCCGGAATTCCTCGCCGGGGAGGACGACGACACCACGACAGATGACGAGGAGGATGGGAACCCCTGTGAAGTCCATCTGCCGCCAGACCCCGCCGATGCGGCAGGCTTCGCGCACCCCGATGCCCAAGGGAGCGCGCCATGATGGACGTCGAGGCGATCTTCGCGGCGGATCGCGAACACATTCCGCGGGAGCGGTCGCTGCCTTGGGCGGAAACGAAGGGCGGCATCACCGTCATCGTCGAGCCCAAGCCCCTTTGGGCGAGCGATCTGCGCGCTTTCCGGCTCGATGCCCAGGAATATTGCACCTATGCCGATTGGACCGAGAACGGTGCGCAAGCCCGGTTCTTCTGTCATGTCGATACCAGCGGCAACGAAGTAATGCGCAAGGCGCGCGCCTTGATTGCCCGTGAAATCGCCGACGGACACTGGCTCTGATCCTTCACAGCGCCCCGCCTCACGGCCGGGCACTGTTTTCATGCCAGCAAGCTCAGCGATGTGAGAGGGAGAGGGGCGCCGGCACGAGGTGAGTCTGGGTGGTCGAGAGTGCGCCGTCCGGGCTTCCAGTCCCGCTCTCCCGGAGCCCTTCCCATGAACATCATGTCGCCCGTGGCCGCTCCGCCCGCGTCCATCTCTCGCGCGCCCGCCATCCTCGCGGCTGCCCATGATGTCCTCGGTTATCTCGAACGCGGTGAGCGGATCGACGCCACGACCCTGCGCGCCGCCGTGGAGGCGGCCTTTGGTGCCTCCGATGCCGATGGCGCGTGGGACTGGAAAACGGCCTGTGATGCTTCCGCGACCGTCCTGTTCTTTTCGAGAGGATCTGCCCGATTTCGCCGGATGGACCGTGGTGGACTTCAAGACGGATCGAGAGCTTGCGGAGGCCCGTGATCGTTACGTTCGGCAGGTGCAACTGTATTCGAGAGCTGTGAGCGCGTCGACCGGATTCCCGGCTCGCGGAGTGTTGCTGGCGATCTGATCAGCGTGTTGCGCCCGAGCGAGGGACTCCTCAACTTGTAAATTTAGGAATCGACCCGCGATCTCGGTCGCGAGCGCGGCGTGGAGCCGCCGCGTCAGCGCCTCCCGGAGCCGGCCGGCGCCAATCGAGCGCGAGAAGCCGCCGACCTTTCCAGACTCGCGGGGCGGTCGACAAAGTCGAACGTCAGATCTTCGATGTTCATGACGTAAAGCTATCAACCGACGCGGCACGATCTTCCTTCACACCGCGGGCGACGATCCGGAGCGTTCCATCCGGAAGCGGCCGCTGCAGTTTCAGGGCTTCGTCTGGAGAGGCTGTCATCCAGGTATCGACCTCGTCAGGCGTCGTCAGGATTGCCGGCATCGCCTTCGGGTGGATGGCGCCGACCTCTGCGTTCGGCTCCGTCGTGAGAAATGCGAAGAGGTCATTGGTGGTCTCGCCCTCTTTGACCTTCCGGACGGACGTCCAGTTGGTCCAGATGCCGGCGAAGCAGGCGAGGGGCCGGGTCTCGTCGAGCGCGAACCAGATGTCGCCGCCTTCGGCCTTGTTGACCTCGCTGAAGGAGTTGAACGGCACCACGCAGCGATTTTCGGTCCCCAGCCATCGAGTCCAGTGCTTGCTGTTTACGTTGCGGATATTGGTCGTGCCGCCGTCCGGCTCCATTCTGAGCAATTCCTTGAAATCCACTGCCTTGCCCTTGGCCTGCAGCTTCTCGGCTCGCTTCTTCGTGGCGTCCATCAGCGCCTTTGACGACGACGGCATCCCCCACCGCGCCGTGGCGAGCTCGCGGCCATCGGCTCCGTTGCGCACGATCGGTGCCTGGTAGTCCGGAAACACGCCGGGCATCGGCGCCAGATTGCCCACGTATCGGTTCACGACGCGAAACAGTGCGCTGATCGCGGCCTGGTTTGTCGTGATCGAATAGAGATTGCACATCAATCAGGCTTCGGTTCGAGGGTGGCGAGGCTGCCAAGCCAATTGTAGCAGAGTCGCAGACGGACGCCGGCCCGCCTTGGCGCATTTGCGGCAGCGCAGCCGGCTGGCGAGATCATGCACGAAGGTGGTTGGCGGGTGCTTCATCGCCGCAAGGTCGACGTCGCTCGGCGTTTTGCAGCGCGTGCACCTGATCTCGAGCCAAGGGAAGCCTCCGTTCACGGCTTGGTCGATGGTGGGCGAAGGATCGATCGGTTCGCCGTCGCTCCACATGCGCTCGTTCCAGCTTTCGCAAAGCAGTTTGTCAGCTTGTTGGAGCATCGCCTCTCCCTTGGCCCGCATCTCCGCCGATTGAGCAGCCAGCATGTTGGCCATCGCGCGTGCCTTGCCGAGCTCTTTCGCCAGAGCTTTGCGATCGCCGCCCGACAGGGGCGTGGGGTGATACTTCGGGGCCATCCGGACATCCAGGCGCTAAGAGATCGGAACGGCAATCCGGAGCGGTTACGGCGCCTCGAACGCCGGCCAGCACCCGTCTTCTTCATGCCTGCCGGTTCGCTGCTGGCAGGTGTTGTCGAGCAACCGCTGCGCCACGTCCTTCCAGACTGCGTTGCGGCCATATAATCGGACTGCATCGGCGGTCTGGATTTCCACCGTCCGCTCGCACCGGCGGCACGAGATGCGCAGCACGTGGCGTTGAATCTCGGAAAGACGTCGCTGCCGCTTCTGGGCTCCGGTTTCTTCGGCGCGAGGGTCTTTCAGGACCGATTCCCAATATTCCGCCGGGAGCGGCGCATCTGGAGCCGCCGTGGAAGGGCCCGGTCTACGGACAGCTTCAGCGGCCAGTTTTTCCATCTGCTTCGGGGTCGGCATGCGCCAGCTCGCGGGTCGATCGGTCATTCCGATTAGAACATAACAAGAACAAATGTCGAGTCCGCGCGGACCCACATCTTGAAAAAATCATCCTTTTGGGAGCGGCGCGGTGTCGGAACCAAGCCGGGCCGTTCGTCTTGAATCCGGCACCAGTATGGAGTTCCCCCGCGATGGCCCCCCGCGCTAACTGGAAAGGCTTCCTGCGTCTTTCCCTCGTCACCTGTCCGGTAGCGCTCTATCCGGCCACGTCGGAATCCGAAAAAGTCTCGTTCAACCAGCTCAACCGGAAGACCGGCCACCGCATCAAGTACGCCAAGGTCGACGCCGATACCGGGGAGGAGGTTGCCAACGAGGACATCGTCAAGGGCTACAAGGTCGACACCGACACCTTCATCGAGGTGACCAAGGACGAGCTCGACAACGTCGCGCTGGAATCGACGCGAACGATCGAGATCGACGAGTTCGTCGATCGCCGCGAGATCGATCCACGTTATCTGATCCGTCCTTATTACCTGAGTCCCGATGGCAAAGTCGGCCACGATGCTTTCGCCGTTATCCGCGAGACCATCCGCGAGATGAACATGGTCGCGATCGGTCGTGTCGTGCTCACCAATCGCGAGCACATCATCGCGCTCGAGCCGTTCGACAAGGGGCTGATGGGAACGCTGCTGCGCTATCCCTACGAGGTCCGTTCCGCGGAGGAATATTTCGACGATATTCAGGACGTCAAGGTCACGAAGGACATGCTCGATCTGGCCAGGCACATCGTCAATCAGAAGTCAGGCCACTTCGAGCCGGACAAGTTCGAAGACCAGTACGAAACCGCCCTCATCGATCTCATCAATCAGAAGCGCGCGGGCAAGCCCATTACAGCGAAGGCGCGCCCTCGAGGCGAGAACGTCGTCGACCTGATGGACGCGCTGCGCAAGAGCATTGGAAGAGACGTGGCCGCTTCGACAGAGGCTCCGAAGAAATCAGGCAAGAAGCCGCGCAAGGTGGCGGCCGGGCAGAAGGAAATGCTGATGCCGATCGCAGGTAAGAAGCCGGCGAAAGAGGTCGCGGCGAAGAAGCCGGCGGCTAAACCGCAGCGGAGGTCGGCTTAGGTGTTGTGAAGCATCGAGTGACGCCCGGCGGTCGCTACTTCGCCGTCTGCGGCAGGCCTTGACGGATGGCGAATCTCGGTCCCGACGACGGACCGGCCGCGCTGCTCGCCCCCTTTAGGAAATCCTCGCTTGCGACGTAGGCGAATCGAGGCATCGTACGGTCGCGTCGGTGGGCAGGGGGCGCGTATGGCGAGATCGGTCCCTAAGCGTTCTCACCCGTGGTTTTGCGGGTCGCAAGTTCCTTGCAACCCTCTCTGTGTCGGATCATTGTTCCAATATCACCGGCCAAGGTTGCCTGTAGGCGTCGGTGGCTGAGAGACCGATAGCGCTCCCGCCTACATATCAGCGAGGGGAGCGCATGACCGGGCTCCATCTTTCCAAGCAAATTGACCTTCTCGATAAGACCGTCTGTGTGGAAGCGGAACGCTTGCGCAAAGAGGCCCGCGGCACCCCACCAGGAGTTGAGCGCGACCGACTTATTCGCCGCGCGCGGCAGGCTGAGGCAGCCTGCCGGATAACGCAATGGATGGCCTCACGGGAGCTAGAGCCGCCAAGGTAACGGATGCTCTAATCGGGTCTCGGTTTGAAATTTGAAAAGAATCGAGGCGTATACTTGTGGCATGCCCCACTTAGACGCTTGCTTAGGAATTCTTCGTCGGTTGATCGCCAAGGGTGACGCAAACGGCATTCCACTGGCTGAGCGCGCTATTACCGAATATCTGGAAGCAACGCCGGTAGCCGCCCGTAGGAGCGGGCTTCGCCTGCTTCAGGACGACGTTCTGAAACAGCGCGATGCCGTGATTGGAGATCGGCGCGACTTCGCCGAAACCGTCAACGCCTACATCGAAAAAATGCTGGCGCCGCCCTAGTCCGCGTCTCGCGGGTTTTGCATCACCAGCAACCCGGCGGCCGATGCAATTGACGCGAGAAGTGAACCGACCTCTATAGCGAACAGCATATCTTCATCTTGACCGAAGCGGACACCCAACCCCGTGTCAGCCAAAATCGTCGCGATCGCGAAGATGATGAGAGTGCCAATCAGCACCCAGAAGAACATTTCCTTCACGTTTGTGCCCGCGATGGACTAATATCCGACTCATTGGGAACTGAGGGGAAGCAGCATGCGCCCGCAATCCGTTCTCGCAATAGCGGTCTTGGTTGCCATGATCGGACTCGGGGCGCTTGTCGTCTACGAGTACGTGCCTCATTAGGACCGGCCATGGCCAAAATGATTAAGTCGCTCCGCAAGCAGGCTGACAAGGCAGACCGCGCAGCACTCTCCGCTCTCGACCGTGACTTAGCGGAGGGATTGCAGGCGCTGGCACGGGCCTACCGGGCGCAAGCTGATGTCATCAAATCCAAAAAGAAGAAAACACGGAAGGGCCAAGCAACGCGACCTTCAACCTAATGTACCCACGCGAACGGGCGTTTTGGAATCGCTACTGTGCAGAATGGCTCAATGATGCCGCACGTTCTTGGAAGCGGAACCGTATGGCATGCAGTCCACGTTGAACTGAATGCGAAGCCGCTTCGCAATGTAGTGAAGAAGTTGCAGTCTCAATTTGGTTCTCTCCAAAAAAGACCCTCGGCACCAGCGATAGCCCAACTGACAGCTCAGATGACGCGAACGCACATCCTTGAGCAGCTCCCGGCAAGATCGCGAATAAAAGGCTAACCGGCTCCCAAAAATCTCGCTCGGGAAGGTAACTCCTTCAAGTGGCGCGTCGGGTCGTGGGCGAGATGCGCGGGCTTTGGGCCAATACTCGCGCGATTTGACAATAGGGTTTATGAGTCCACGTGGCAGATGGATGCGATTCTGTTCTGGGTGCGCTTCCAGGGACGCTGGCTGCACGGCACGGAGTTTCACTATCCCGACCGGCCCGAGAACCCGCCCCTAAAGCCGCTCGAGAACCGGCCGAAATCCAAACCGCGAGACTTGCGGTAGCTGCAAGGTCATTAGCATGCGTCGAATCCTCCTGGGACTGATGCTCGCCCCTCTGTCGAGCATGGCTTTGGCCGATCAGTTTGTGGGGCAGGCCAGCGTTATTGACGGCGACACCCTGGAAATCCATGGAACGCGCATCCGGCTTTGGGGCGTCGATGCACCGGAGAGCAGCCAGCTGTGCCGCGGCGACGACAGTTTACAATATCGTTGTGGTGCGCAGGCTGCGAACGAGCTCGACGCCTTCATTGCTCGCCGGACTGTCAATTGTGTTCCGGTCGGCCTCGATCAATATGGCCGCACGGTCGCGACCTGCTCGGTCGGTGGCGCTGACCTCGGTGAATGGCTTGTGCTTCACGGACTTGCGCTGGATTGGCCCCAATACTCAAAAGGCAGATATGGCGTGGCTCAGCACAATGCCGAGCGCGCTGGTCGAGGGATCTGGAAGGGCAGTTATGTCGAACCGTGGCTCTACCGCTCCTGTGTCCGTGCGAACGGCAAGCCGGCCACCTGCTCGGATGATGCAAGCTCCCATCCGTGATCAGTTGAGGACGGCAAGTCGAAGCTTGCAGGTTACGCTGGCCTGGTTTGGGCGACTCACGCTAATCAATCGTCATTGATTGCCTCACTGCATGATAGGGACGACATGATTGCAGCCACCCGTGAACTTCCATCATCTGGTTACGCACTCGAAGTGGATGGCCGACTGAAGACCGAATTTGCCACCCGGGACGGCGCCAGGGCAGGTGGAGAAGAGCTGAAAAAGCGTTTCCCAAGGCTTCAGATCAAGATCTATGACGCAGAAACAAAAGTGCGGGAGGAGATTCAGCTTCGCTGAGTTTCTGTCTTCGCTGATTTTTTGATTGGGCGCGCGCGGCTAGCGCCGCACCGGGCTCGCGTGAACCGAGCCGCGTAGCGGCTCGGTAGGGTAGGCGCGGGATACCTCGTGGAGGATATCCCTACGCCTCCCCCCAAACCGTGCGGGCACTTTTCAATGCACACGGCTTTCCGTATGCGCGTGTTCTCGCGATTCAATTCTCCTCTGGATGGTGACGGCCTGCATCAGCAGAACCTCTCCGTCGAAGAATCTCTTCTACGCATACTGCAAATGCCATTTTTAGCGGCATCGTCCTTCCCCCGATCGGAGGCGCTTTCGGTCCGGTCACCCAGTCTTATACGCATGATCGTCCGCCTCGCGACGGCTGTCCCGGCCATTACGCCGGGCATTTGGGTACTACGACGGCTCCGTCGCCATACAGGTTCGCGAACGAACCTGCTGCAGGCGATCCCGTAGTTACGTGTGTGGGGAGTTACGGCGTGTTTAGGTGTCCCTTTCGCTTCCTTGACCCTCCGACGGAGGTCGTCCCACGCGGACTGGTGGCAAATCACACTGGCCGGTGCGATCTGCCCCGCGTGGCGTAGCGTGTCAGCCGCGTTCGCTACTGCCAGCCCTTTGGCGACTGGAAACTGGGATTCAGGCAATACAGCTTTCACCATGCACACCTTACTCTGTGCTCTCCACCGGGTTGCGGCACCCGATTTCGAGATGTTTCCCGACATGCTCTGGTCCCGTTCCTCTTTCGAGGTCTCAGTCGTTTCCGACACCGGTAAGTCGGGCAAGTAAGAGCCAAACCAGTAGGCTCCGTTCTTTCGAAGACTCCCTTCTTCTTCACGCCACAACGGCGCACGCCTTCCGGCTTTGATCCCTCGCGCAGAGACTGCGGAGCTCCTCGCCGGGGGCACTCGGGAAAGGGGCTCGCCGTCATCAAGTATGCCGGCGTCGCTATCACTGCCCCGTTCCCGGGTGCCCTCTTAACCGGTCTCGTCGCTGCACTCGGACCCGCGTGCCCCTTCGGGTCGCTATGCTCACGCTCTCCGGGTGCCATTTCAGCGGGGCGATGCGCCATTGGCGCACGCCTGATCAGGGCCTGCGGCCCTAAGCGGTCAAGGCGACATCCCATGAAGAAATGGGACGTGAGGTGGGCCGCTCCGCAGATTGTCACATTCTCTCACTTGCGAGCGAGCGGCGGGGGGTCACGCGTCGTCGTTTCCGCGCGAGAGGCTGAGAGTAAGAGAGCTGAATGGGTTTGCCGTGACGGGTCACAGGCTGCGAGAGAGGCTCGCGGCGCCCGTCGCGGAGACCCGCGATGTCCAGACATTCTCCTCGAGCGCGTACCGGTGAGGACCGGGCAAACCTCTATGACGAAATCACCAACAAGATCATCGGCGAACTTGAGGCCGGCCGACTGCCATGGGTGCAGCCTTGGGGCGCCGCCGCGAAGGCGTCTTTGGCCATGCCGAAAAGCGCCGCGACCGGCCGTCAATACAGCGGCATCAATATTCTGATCCTCTGGGGGGCTGCCACCGAACATGCATTCACCGGTCAGAGCTGGCTTACCTTCCGCCAGGCGCTGTCGCTCGGTGGTCATGTCCGCAAGGGCGAGCGCGGGACGACCGTGGTCTATGCCGATCGCTTTGTACCGGTCGACGAAAAGCGCCGCGCGCGCGAAACGGGCGACGAAGCGCACGCCATCCCGTTCCTCAAGCGCTTCACGGTCTTTAATACTGATCAATGCCACGACCTGCCTTCGGAGATCGTAGCGACGGCGCCGCCTCCGCCACCAGGCCTGATCGAGCCGCAGGTCGCAAAGCTCATCGAGGCGACCGGCATCAACTTCCGCATCGGCGGCAACCGCGCATTCTATGCGCCGGCGGAAGACTATGTGCAGGTGCCTCCACCACAAGCCTATTTTGAGCCGATCAACTGGCATCGAACCGCCTTGCATGAGCTGGCGCATGCCAGCGGCCATCAGTCACGTCTCAATCGCGACTTGTCGGGCGGGTACGGTACCAAGAAGTATGCTTTTGAAGAGTTGATCGCGGAGATATCGGCTGCGTTTAGTTGCGCGTCGCTCGGTATCGTACCGACGGTGCGACATGCCGACTATATCGGCTCCTGGCTCGAGGTGCTGCGCGAGGACAATCGCGCGATCGTGCGAGCTGCCTCACAAGCCAGCAAGGTTGCGGATTATCTGCTTGGCTTTCTGCCGGAGTCCGTTGTTGACGTGACGACCGACAGAGCGGAGCAGGAGGCCGCGTGAAGATCTAGCCAGTCGCGTCGGAAACGAGAGTGAGAGGGGAGATGCGGTTTTCGCGACGGGTTGGAGGCCGAGAGAGAGGCTCCCGGCCGCCCGTCGTGGAGAATCGACATGACGAAGGCTGTCCAAAAGATAACCCTATCGCCCTCGCGGGACATTCCGTTCAACAAGCTGGTGCTCAGCCAATCCAACGTCCGGCGTGTGAAAGCGGGCGTCTCGATCGAGCAACTCGCCGAAAGCATCGCACAGCGGACGCTCCTGCAAAGTCTCAACGTGCGGGCGGTCGTGGACGCGGAAGGCAATGAGACCGGCATGTTCGAGGTGCCGGCGGGCGGCCGGCGTTATCGCGCGCTGGAACTTCTCGTCAAGCAAAAGCGCATGGCGAAGACGCAGGCCGTTCCATGTGTCGTGCGCGAGGGCGGCATTGCTGAAGACGATTCGCTTGCCGAGAACGATGAGCGAGTAGGTCTTCATCCGCTTGATCAGTTCCGAGCCTTCCAAACTCTTAGTGGCTCCGGCATGTCCGAGGAGGAGATCGCGGCCCGGCACTTCGTGGCACCGGCCGTGGTGAAGCAACGCCTCCGGCTGGCGTCTGTGTCGCCAAAGCTGCACGACGTCTATGCCGAAGACGGCATGACGCTCGAGCAACTCATGGCCTTCTCGGTCACGGCGGATCATACGCGGCAGGAACAGGTCTGGGAGAATGTCAGCCGCTCGGGCTACGATGAACCCTATCAAATCCGCCGGATGCTGACCGAAAATACCGTGCGGGCGTCAGATCGTCGCGTGCAGTTCATTGGGCTCGATGTTTACCAGCAGGCAGGTGGCGGCGTTCTCCGCGACCTGTTCGAGCACGATGATGGCGGCTGGCTTCAAGACGTCGCTCTGCTCGACCGTCTTGTCACGGAAAAGCTCAAGGCCGAGGCGGAAGCAATTGGTGCGGAGGGATGGAAATGGATTTCGGTGGCCGCCGTCGATTTTCCCTACGGTCATATTGATGGTCTGCGAGAAATCGAAGGTAAGCCTGTCGATCTCTCCCCCGACGAGCAGGCCACCATCGATGCTCTCAACGCTGAGCAGGCAAAGCTTGAATCCGAGCATCAGGATGCGGATGAACTGCCCGAGGAGGTCGATCAGCGTCTCGGCGAGATCGAGGCCGCGCTGACTGCGTTCGAAGACCGGTCGATGGTTTACGATCCGGCCGAGATCGCCCGAGCCGGCGTCTTCGTCAGCATCGATTCTGAGGGGCGACTTTCCGTCGATCGGGGCTATGTCCGACCCGAGGATGAGGCGCCTGCGGCTGATTTCGACGTCGAGCAGGGCACCGATGCGGCGTCGACCGAAGGGCAGGAGGCTGGCGCTTCCGCAACGCGCACAGCGATCTCAGTCGCCAGCACTTCGACCGAACCGGAGGACGATGATGAAGACCTGGCAAGGCCATTGCCGGATCGGCTCATTATCGAACTAACGGCGCATCGCACGCTCGCATTGCGGGATGCATTGGCGGAAAATCCTGCGATCGCGTTCCAGGCGGTGCTGCACAGCTTCGTGCTGACGGATTTTTACCGGTTTGCTTCGTCCGGGAGCTGCCTTGAGATCGGGCTGCGCACACCAACCTTTCCCGCTCAAGCTCCGGGGCTGAGGGAAAGCGCGTCCGCGAAGGCCGTCGAGGCGCGTCATGAGTCCTGGAAGGCACGGTTGCCGAAGAGCGAGAACGATCTCTGGGATGCGCTGACGGCTCTCGATGGTGAAGCGCAGGCATCGCTGTTCGCCCACTGCGCGTCCTTTGCAGTCAACGCCGTCTATGAGCCGGCTAATCGTTACAATCAGGGCCGTGTCTCCGCTCACGGCGTCCGCACGCGTCTTGACCAGGCCGACGTGCTTGCGCGCGCTGCCAGACTCGAGATGGTGCAGGCTGGCTGGAGACCGACGGTCGACAACTATTTCGGGCGCGTCACCAAACCTCGCATTCTGGAGGCGGTGCGGGAAGCCAAGGGCGAGTCGTCGGCGCAACTGATCGACCATCTGAAGAAGGCCGACATGGCCAAGGAGGCCGAGCGTCTCCTGGATGGCTCGGGCTGGTTGCCGGAGCCCCTCCGTCTCGTCGACCCCGTTGTGTCGCCATTGGAGCAGTCGGGTGAAGCGGGTCCACTGCCAGAATTCCTCGCTGACGAGGAGGATCCGGAGAACGCCGGCGACGAGGATCCGCAACAGCTAGATGCGGCTGAGTAGCATCGCCGACTGGCTGGCTCCAGCCGTCCGGCACTTGCTTGGGGACCGGTGTGCAGCGCCGGTCCCCATTTTTATTGGGAGACGGTTGAGAGGGAGAGTGGGGCCGGGAAGGGTTTGAATCGCCGCGGTCTTGAGGAGAGCGCCGGGCGGTTCGACCCGTTCCTGCTCTCCGAAAGAAATCCCATGACCGAATCTCTCGCCGGCGGCGCTGCCGCTGCGCCGCTCTCGATGCGTGCCGCTGCAACTATCACCTCCGCTGCGGTCAGGGCTGCGCGACAGCTCTTGAGCGATCTCGAACGCGGCCGGCGCATCGATGCCGCGGTCCTGCGTGGCGCCATGGAGGCTGCCTTTGGCGCCTCGGACGCGGCCGGTGCCTGGAATTGGAAGACCGCCTATGACACCTGCGAGGCGGCCACCGTTCTATTCCTTCGCAAGTTCGGTCCGGCCATCCGGACCAAGGCTGGCTCAACGGCCGCGATGCTGCCGATGCTCACGAAAATCGCGAGCTGTCTGCCGACCCATACGCGGCGCTCCGAGGACAGCCAGGCGCTTCAGCAATTCTCGACGCCGATCCCGCTGGGGCTGGCCGCATGTACCGCAGCCGCGATTACACCCGCCGACCGCGTTCTGGAGCCGTCCGCGGGGACAGGCTTGCTCGCCATTTTCGCCGAGCTCGCCGGCGGCGGCCTGATATTGAACGAGTTGGCCGAACCCCGTGCTGAGTTGCTCGATCACCTGTTCGCCTGCGTTGAGGTCACCCGGTTCGACGCCGCCGAGATCAATGATCATCTTGAAGCCGATTTCGTACCTAGCGTCGTCTTGATGAACCCGCCGTTCTCGGCGCTGGCGAATGTCGATCGACGAATGGCGGACGCGGCGCTCCGGCACATTGCGTCGGCCTTGGCGCGTCTTTGCGACGGCGGTCGTCTAGTCGCCATTACAGGCGCGAGTTTTGCGGCGGACAATCCGGCGTGGACCGACGCGTTCGTTCGCCTTCAGGAGCGTGGGCGTGTTGTTTTTTCTGCCGCCATCGAAGGCGCCGTTTACGCGAAACACGGAACTCAGATCGACACAAGGCTGCTTGTCATCGACAAACTGCCTGCCGCAGATCCGAAGCTTTTTGCCGCCTCGCCGGGCGTGGCGGGCGATGTCGCCACCTTGCTTGACTGGGTGACTCAGCATGTACCTCCGAGGTTGCCCGTTGCCGCCCCGATCGCAATTGGCCTCACTAGGCGCTACGCGACGTCACGATCGACCGGCGCCTCGGCACCACGCCCATCGTCCACTTCGGGAGGCGCAGCGCCAGAAGGCGTCGAACTTTCATACGAGACGGTCGATTGGTTGCCGCCAGGAGGCGCCAGGCTCACCGATGCGCTTTATGAAGCATACGGACTGCAATCAATCCTCATTCCGGGCGCGCACGCGCATCCGACGAAGCTCGTGCAGTCGGCTGCGATGGCCACCTCATCGGCAACTGGAACGCCTTGGCGCGCGTCGTCTTCGAGAGCTTTGCTGGTCTTGGGCTAAAAGCATCCGGCGCAAGCCTATCCGCATCGGATTTCCTGCGGCCGGGAAAGATCGCTCAAGTCGGCCTCGACGCCGGCCGACCGATGCTCGACTCGATCTCCAGCCTGATGGGCTACATCAGCTTCTTCGAGAATTTCGTCCAGATCGTCGTTCTCCTGTTTGCGTGGGTCGTGGTGCTGCTCGCCTTCTTCATTCTGGCGATCCAGCTCTTCGTCACCCTGATCGAGTTCAAGCTCACGACGCTGGCTGGCTTCGTACTCATTCCCTTTGGGCTGTTCGGCAAGACGGCCTTCGCGGCTGAGCGGGTCTTGGGCAACGTCATATCTTCCGGGATCAAGGTCCTGGTCCTGGCCGTCATCGTCGGCATCGGCTCGACCCTGTTCTCGCAGTTCACCTCTGGCTTTGCTCGCGGTCAGCCGACCATCGAAGACGCGATGACACTGGTCCTTGCTGCGCTCTCATTGTTGGGCCTCGGTATCTTCGGTCCGGGTATTGCAAACGGCCTGGTGTCCGGCGGGCCACAGCTCGGCGCCGGTGCAGCGATTGGAACGGGGCTTGCGGCAGGCGGCATTGTTGCAGCAGGTGCAGGCCTTGCCGCCGGTGGCGCGGGTCTCGCTGGCGGAGCGATGGCAGGCGCCGCGCGTGGCGGCGGTGCCGTTTTGAGCGGAGCATCGGCCGCCTATCGAAGCGGCGGCCTGGCTGGCGTCGCGGAGGCGGGCGCTTCGGCTGCCATGAGCCCACTGCGTCGCGCAGCGGCTGCGCTTGGCGGCGGCGGACAAGCAAGCGAGCAGGCCGCGAGCACTTCCGCTGAAGGGCAGCCCGACTGGGCGCGCCGCATGAAACGAGCCCAGACCATTCGGCATGGAGCGTCGGCAGCGGGTCATGCGGTCCGCTCCGGCGATCAGGGTGGCAGCGGCTCCTCCGTCGATTTGTCCGAAGGAGAGCGCTGAGAGTCGCCAATAGCGCTTTCGCCATTCTCCGTGGGGCAGCGCGTCAAACCAAACGCCGCACGAAATCCGATCACTTGATCTCAGGGGCCAATCATCGATGTTCAAACGACCATCAGTTCACTACGGGCGTATGCCCGAGCCGACTACGCCTTATCAAAAAGCAGCGCAGGTCTGGGACGAGCGCATCGGATCGGCGCGTGTGCAAGCCAGGAACTGGCGCCTGATGGCGTTCGGCTGCTTGATGTTGTCGGCTGGCCTCGCGTGTGGGCTTGTTTGGCAATCGAGCCAGGGCTCGATCACGCCCTGGGTGGTCGAAGTCGATCATCTCGGTCAGGCCCAGAGGGTTGCGCCGGCCAACATCGACTATCAACCCACTGACGCGCAGATCGCCTACCATTTGGCGCGCTTTATCGAGGACGTCAGAGGCCTGCCGGCGGACGGCATCGTTCTGCGCCAGAACTGGCTCCGGGCCTATGATTTTACGACTGATCGTGGCGCGGCCGCGCTCAACGATTATGCGCGCAACAATGACCCCTTTGCCAAGTTGGGAAAGGGCCAAATCTCAGTCGACGTCTCGAGCGTTATTCGCGCGTCTTCAGAAAGCTTTCGGGTCGCGTGGACCCAGCGCACCTACGACAACGGATCGTTGAACTCGACCGAGCGTTGGACTGCGATTCTCACGATCGTAATCGAGACGCCGCGCGATGCCGAGCGCCTGCGCAAGAATCCACTTGGCGTCTATGTCCGCGCCATCAACTGGTCAAAGGAGTTGGGTCAGTGACCAAAACGCCATCTGTCGTTCATTTGAAGGACTTTATCCCGTACAGCGTGCTCAATTCGACCTGGTCCGAGTTCGTGACCGCGAAGCGAGCATTTCTGTCCGCCCTTCTACTTTGTTCGTCGGCGCTCGGTGGGTGCGCGACCTACGTTCCGCCGGAGATCAGATATGACGCGGAGGTCCCTCCGCAGCCGGCGGCTCCAGTGCCTTTGGACGATAGATCGCGGCCGCTTCACGTTCCGCCGCTCTGGAAGCCGGCTCTTGGCGGCAAGTCGGGAGGAAAGGAAGACGCTGAACCCGTGAGCCGGGTTGAGACGGCAAACAGTGCGGCCCGCGTCGAACCGCGCAAGCGGGGGTATTTCAATGCAGCGCAGATTTACGCCTACAGTCCCGGCGCGCTCTATCAGGTTTACGCCGCACCAGGGCAGATCACAGATGTTGCGCTCGAGGAGGGAGAGCAGTTGACGGGATCAGGCCCCATCGCTGCCGGAGATACCGTACGCTGGGTCGTGGGCGATACCGAGAGCGGGAGCGGCGACACGCGACGGGTCCATATCCTGGTCAAGCCGACCCGGGCATCGATTGAGACCAATCTTGTCGTCAATACCGATCGACGTACTTACCTGATTGAGCTCCGCTCCCGCGAGCGGCCATACATGCCATCGGTGGCTTGGTACTATCCGGAAACCGTGCGCGAACGATCGCGTTCAATCGCTCTCCGACCCGTTCTTCCGGACCCGGCCCAGCGGATCTCTCGCTATGCGATCGAAGGGGATAGCCCGCCCTGGCGGCCGCTTGCTGCCTACGACGATGGCCGCAAGGTCTATATCGAATTCCCGCGAGGCATTGTGCAAGGCGAGATGCCACCCCTCTTTGTCATAGGTCCAGACGGCAAGACCGAACTCGTGAACTATCGTGCCTACGGCAACCTGTTGATCGTCGATCGGCTCTTTGCGGCCGCCGAACTCCGACTCGGTGGTGAGCATCACCAGAAGGTCAGGATTGTGAGGACCGACGGGAGGCCGTCGTCATGAACACGCGGAGCTCAAGCGATCACGAACAAGCAGTTCCGCCGGAAACCCAAAAAGAACAGTCCAGAAGTTTCCGTTTGAGAGCAGAGCATCCGCCCGTGACACGGTTGTCACGAAAAGTCCTGGCTGGGGGGAGCGTGGTCGCTCTGCTCGTCATTGGCGGGGCGGTACTGTGGTCACTGCAGAGCAATCGTCCTCGCGGCCAGGCTGCCGATGAGCTTTACAGCACCGACCATCACAACGTCGCCGATGGCATTACGGCTCTACCGAAGGACTATTCGGGCATTCCGCGCCAACCAGTCCCGCAACTCGGCCCACCGCTCCCCGGCGACCTCGGTCGACCGATCCTTGCTGCCCAAGGCCAGCCGCCGGCGATCGGCGCTGATCTGGACCAGCAGCGCCGGGAGCAAGAGACCGAGGCAGCCCGCATCAGCCATTTGTTCGCTTCGACCAATGGACGAGAAGTACGTCCGTTGGTTGCTACGGCTGTTCGAGACGAGCGCCCCGTGCCACCGAGCGCAACCAGCAGCGGCGATGATGGATCTGCGCAAAACGGTCAGGACCGAAAGCTTGCTTTCGTCAACGCGTCTGTGGATCGTCGCACGGTCAGCCCTGACCGCGTCGCTCGACCGGCTTCGCCATATGTTGTGCAGGCTGGGGCGGTGATTCCAGGAGCCCTGATCACCGGAATTCGATCGGACCTGCCAGGTCAAATTACCGCGCAGGTAATAGAGAATGTTTTTGATACGCCGACCGGGCGCTTCTTGCTTGTGCCTCAGGGAGCGCGCCTGATCGGCGTCTACGATAGCCAGGTCGCCTTCGGCCAGTCTCGCGCCCTGCTCGTCTGGACACGGCTGATTATGCCAAATGGCCGTTCCATCATTCTTGAGCGGCAGCCTGGAGCCGACGGCGCCGGTTATGCGGGCCTCGAAGACCAGGCCGACAATCACTGGGACGAGTTGTTTAAGGCTGCGGCACTATCGACACTTCTGGCTGTCGGGACCGAGCTGGGTGCCGGTTCTGATACCAGTAGCAACGATAGCGCAATCATCCAGGCATTGCGACACGGCGCCTCTGACTCGCTTAACCAAACCGGCCAGCAGGTGGTTCGCCGAAGCCTCAATATTCAGCCAACGCTGACTGTCCGGCCAGGATTTCCGGTCCGCGTCATTGTGAATCGCGATCTCATTCTCGAGCCTTACCAGGGGTGACATGACCAAGCTCAAGATTCGGTCTCTGCCAGACGAAAGACCGGTCAAGATCAACGTTGAATTGTCGGCTTCGGTACATCGAGATCTGGTCGCCTACGCGGAAGCCTTGGCGCGAGAAACAGGCCAACCGGTCAACGATCCTAGTAAATTGATCGCGCCCATGTTGGCGCGGTTCATGGCCAGCGATCGTGGATTTGCAAAACGGCGTCGTATCGCTCCTTCACAAGACGTCAGCGAACGATAGCTTTCGGCAAAGGATTAGCAAAAGCCTTCCAATGCCAGCGAGATAGTCGGACCGATGCTTTCGACGCGTCGGTCACCTTCCAGGTGCCTGACTGGGCTTCGGGTAACGTTCGGCGAGGAGCTTGATGAACTGCTCCAGCGCTCGATTTTCGCTATCGCCCCAATGCGCATAGAATCCGACACGGGTTGGTCCAGTTCCGTCTTGTAGTTCACGATAAGTCAAGCCAGTGAAGGTCGCGCCAATTTCTGACTCCAGGACCAGACACACTCCAAGTCCCATGCTGGCGAGACTTTTCACAATGTCGCGGCCTACATCGTGTTGGGAAACTTTGGGTCGCTGGTCAGGAGATAAGAACTTGGAGACGAGAATATCTTCTAGTTCATGTCCGAGATCATGCTTGCTCAAGAGGATTGTTTCGTTCCTGAGATCGCTCCAAAAGACAGAATCGCGCGTCACTAGGGCATGGTCTGTCGGCAATGAAACCAGCAGCCGCTCGCTCCAGAGGGGCGAGGCTTTGTCGCCTGTCAGTAACAGGCGGCCTGGGCTGACGACGATGTCAACCGTTCCAACTTGCAACGCATTCGCTAGGGCTGCCTGCGGGCGTTCGACGGTCATCAAGTCGATTTGCGGAAAGCGTCGCTTGAATTCCAAAAGGGTCGCTCGCAAATTTCCTGTCGACATTGACGTAGAGAAGCCTATCGATAGGCGCCCGACCTCGCCGCGCCCAGCGGATCTTCCCGTCTCAACAAGCGTATCGATCTGATCGAGCGCTAGCCGTGCGATCTTTAGGACGCCGCGACCGGTCACGGTCGGCCGTACGCCGCCGCTAGTTCGTTCGAACAGGGGCGCTCCAATTAGATGTTCGAACTGACCAATTGAGCGGCTTAGGACCGAATGCTTCACCAACAGGAAATCTGCTGCCTTCCGAAAACTTCGGCAGTCATCTGCAGCAACGGCAAACCGCAGATGTTGCAAGTCGATCCCAAGCGTCGTCACCAAATGCGGTTTGATGTCCGTCATGTGCAATGTTTTCGCGAATAGGAAGTCCGCAAGGCTCCGCTGCGGCTGGTTTCAAGCGAATCGCGCCGATGTCGGGCTTCAGGTCTCGGCAGGCATGACCGGTGTCCAAAGGACTGGTCCAGACAGGCCGCCTGCCGCACGGATGTCCGACAGGGTTTCGATTGATATGCCGAGATAGCCTGCAACTGCTGTAGTATCGCCGATATTGCAGGGAGTGCCAATTCGTCGCAAGGTCCAGCCTGCTCGACGCAAGATCCGCTCCATCCGCAGATCCGTGACTGTAACGATGTCTGACAGACCTCTCGAGAGCCCAAATTCGATCATGCCTGCAAACAGCTCGTAAGTCGCGCGAGCTATTCCGTGCTCGCCCTTTGGATCACCAATCGAAAGATCGATCGCAAATCTGCTGCTTTCCCAGACGAGAGGACTCGAAGGCGCTGGTTGATCTCCGAGAAGCATCGGAAACGTGTTGCGAAGCATCGTTGGACCGAGGGTAGGCAAGAAGCGAACCGAACCGCGTACCCGTCCCGTATCGGAGAGCTGGACGAGGTACACTGGTTCAAGTGCGTCGAATTCATCGATTTCCATGTCGTTTTTCGTCCGGACATCCCAGTCCATTCGGATCTTGAACGTGCGATAACGCAACTGATACATGCTTGCGAGCGTACTCGAAAACTCCCTATACGAAGCCAGAGTTATAAGCTGAATCACGGATCCCTCCAGGAAGCGCTATCGCTAACCTTGAAGCGGAGTCCAGGATCAAACGCATCTCCTGCAATTGCAGTAGGTGAATGCCTTAGTTTTGCTTTTCTCTTCTACCAGCAGCAAAATGTATAGCCGCCTGCACCACGGTGCGTACACCGAGCTTCTTCTTCGCATTGCTGAGGTGAGTGGCGGCCGTGTACTGAGAGATACCGAGAATTTGGCCGATTTCCCACGCGGACTTCCCTTGGGTGGCCCATTCAAGGCATTCCCGCTCGCGGGTGGATAACTCAATCCCATTGACCCGGCGAGGTCGTGTCAACGTCCGTCGTGCATGTGCATGGAATAGAATTCCCATCAGCTGAAGTACGCGAGCATGAGAATTGACGCATCCCTCGAAGGAAGCGCGTCGGCGGTCGGTCGCGAAGGTCAACGCGGCGGGGGGACCGTGACTATCGTGGATGGGAACAGTAAATCCAAAGCGGAGTCCGCATTGCGCAGCTTCGTCAAGAAGCTGCTGCTGAGCCATCGAGGAGAACCTCGATTGTAGATCAACTCCCCAACGGAAGGGCTCGGCAGTCTGGAGCGCCTCTACGATGACTGGATCGATGGCTTGATAGTTGCTGCGCAGATAGTGGGACGTCCAGTTAGAAGGGTATGTAGAGATAAGGTAGGGTCGTCCCTGTGGGTTGTCCGGCAGCGCCAAGTAGGCAAAGCACGAAAGATCCAGCTCCGCTGTGGCCTGTGCCAAAGCTCTTGAGAGATCCTGAGCATCACCGGCTCGAGATAGGAGGTCGATGAATTGTTGGAAGATGCGATGCATTGCTCAGCCAAATTTACCGCCGAACCCCGAAAGACATGCATTGTTCGGCTGCTCAATGGCCGAGGGATTTAGGAGTGCTTGCGACTTGGCGCCTGATGATGGCGCCTGAGACGGACCACCCTCATGCCGAATGACGCACAGACCGCGGCGAATTCTTTACCTCCGATGCACAAGCGCCCCAGGCGGCTACGAACAGGCCGCTCGTGAACTTCCCTCGCCGAGGAAGTGGCTAGCGTAAGCATAGAGGCCTGGGCTTCCGCCTGTCATGATGAAGAGGATGTTATCGTTGGCCCTATATTGCCCAGCCGAGATGTCAGTTAACAGGCCAGCAAATGCTTTTCCGCCATAGACGGGATCGATTAGTAAGCCCTGTCGGCTCGCCATTAGCCTGACCGCATCGACCATCGCGGCGGTCGGTAGGCCATAGCCTTGCCCCAGCTGGTCACCTGAAACCTTGATGTCGTCCGAAGTCAGCGATGGATCAAAGTGCAGGAGAGATAAGACGGCGTTAGCTTTCTCAACCGTTGCCGCGTTGGCGTGGGCGGCGGACGCTAGCACCGAATGAGATTTGATCCGCGTCGTATCAAGCCCAAGCGCCCGATACCCGGCTACAAGACCTGCCTGCGTTCCAGAACTCCCATTGGGGACCACGATCGCAGTGAAGTCGATGCCGAGAGCCTTTGACTGGCTTTGGATTTCTAAAGCGCAGGCCGCGTAGCCAAGGCTTCCGACCACCGAGGATCCGCCGAGTGTCGCCACATATGCGATCCGACCCGAGCGACGGAGCTCCTCGGCTCGTCCCTGCGCAAAGCGTGTCGAGTCGCTTCCGGCAGAAAGATTATGAATACGGGCGCCGAAAAGATCGTTGAGTAGAATGTTTCCATTCCAATTATATTCTGGACCTGAATACGGAACCATAGGGGAAAGGACGACTTCACAAGCAAGGCCCAAACGCGCCGCAGCTGCAGCGGCGAGGCGGGCAAAATTCGACTGCCGTCCGCCTGTGGCGATGATCGTGTCAGCACCTTGCGCAGCGGCATCCCCAAGCAGAAACTCGAGTTTCCGAAGCTTGTTGCCTCCGCCGCCAAGCGACATAAGATCGTCCCGCTTGCAGTAGATCCGAACGCCGTTCAGCGACGAACCAAGAGCATCTTCGATGCCGTGGAGCCGTTGAATGGGCGTCGGTCCCTCTAGCAAGTCACGCCGCCGCTCGAGGCTTAGAGCTTGAGAAAGGGACATAAGTCCTCCTTGGAATTGGTCGGTACGCCCACTTTGCCGTCCCAGCTCAATTTCGCGACTTCACTGTGGATCGGCAGACATTCTTACCGTCACCCCTTGGCCTCGGTTGGTCAGATAGCGTGATACGCCTCGCCAAAGCATCCAGAACGCCGTCCAGTTCTTCATCGTCAGGTGGATTTACGCGGCCGTAGCGTGCAGCTAAGTTCTCATTGAAGTCCGCGCCAACTTCGCGATCGGGCCCAATGAGCCGCGGCAAGCTAGCCACTGTCCCTTCGCCCGGCGCAGGACTTGCGCCGCCTTCCACCTGGGGCAGGGCTGCCATCTCGCGGTTCTCTTGGGCGGGGTCCATATCGGTCGAATTCTCAAGTGGCTTGATAGGACCGCCTCGCACCGCGCTCTTGATTGAGATGACCTTGACCTTTGGATCGGCTTCGATTTGGTCAAGGATCTTATCCAGCTCGTCGGCCTGGCCGAACTCAGTGGCCTTGAGAGGAGCACCGCTGAGAGTTACCTGCCAGTACGCATCGCTCGCGCGCCTCAGGTGGGTCGTCGCAGTCTGGTCAGTCTCGGCGGGCTGACGTTGCAGACCAGCTTCGTTCGACGCCTTTGGATGCTGCGCGAGAGCTTGTGTCAACGAATAAAGCGCCACCGAGCAGGCAAGCACAAAGGCGCACTTACGGAGTTCAAACATTTCGCGCATTTCCTTTTATTAGACAGGCCGCCGCAATGTCAGTGGCGGCCTGTAGTTTTGCCCGATCTACGAGGATCTAGACGAAACTCAGCAGTTCGTTCACCGAGCGACGAGGCTTCTGCGGCCAGTTGCCCTCCGCGGCGTAACCGACAGCGACGAGCACAACGGGCACCTCGTCACCAGCGAGGCCGAACTCTTGGGTGACGCCGGCGGCGTCAAATCCGATCAAGGGCGAAGAGCCAAGTCCCCGAGCCTGCGCCGCGAACATCAGTGCACCCGCGCCAAAAGTCGCGGTGCGCACGGCTTCGTCGCGCTGCGTCTGCGGCTTTTCGAAGTAGAGCGACTTGGCTGCGCCTTGCCAGCCGGCCACCACGTCTGCAGGCATGAAACCCGCAGCCACCGATCCCGCGAGGCGCTCACCCAAAACCTGATGTGACGCGAGCTGCCCCACAATGATAAACGTTACGGCTGCTTCGCTGACCTTCGCCTGGTCGAAGGCAACGCGTCTCAAACGGGCCTTCGCTTCTGGCGTCTTCACAGCGATGAACCGCCAATTCTGCAAGTGAAATGCGGTCGGGGCACGTGTTGCGAGCCGAACCAAATCGTTGATCTGATTGTCACTAATAGCGCGCGAAGCATCGAATAGATTAACGGTCCGCCTATTTTCAAGAGCATCGATAACTGCGTTTGTCATGGTTGTTCCTTCCAATCTTAATCGCAATGAGCCGGTACCCGCGCGCGTTCGCGGCTTCTTCATCGCGTCGGCATATTTACTTCCCGCCTCTTTCGGAGGAATAGTCGCTGCCCGGCAGTCACTATCCCGAGGATCGGCACAGTTATGGACCGTATCGAAGCAATGAAGGTGTTCGTCACGGCTCTCGACGAGGGTAGTCTGGCCGGCGCTGCCCGCCGACTGAAGCGATCGCCGACGGCGGTAGGTCGGGCGCTGAGCTTTTTAGAGGCTCATGTTGGCGTCGAGTTGCTGCACCGAACGACCCGTTCCCTGAAATTGAGCGAGGCGGGAGAGCGCTATGCGGCCGCCTGTCGGCGCGTGCTGACCGAGCTCGAGGAGGCGGACATGCTGGCGGGCGGGGAGCGGTCGGCGCCTCGTGGCGTGCTGACAATTTCGGTGCCGCCTATTAGCGGGGAAGAAGTGCTAGGGCCGATTCTGGACGACTTTCTCAACTTGCACCCGACCGTTTCAGCTCGGCTTCTCCTCCTCGACCGGCCTATCAATCTCGTAGATGAGGGGGTCGACATTGTACTGAGAATCGGTCATCTGCCGGATTCGTCACTCATTTCCACTCGTATCGGCGGTGATGTGCGGCGTGTCGTCGTCGCTTCGCCACGTTATCTCGCGAACCATCCTCGCATCAGGGAGCCGGCGGATCTGGCAAAGCATCAGATCATAGCGTTTACCAATTTCGGTATTGATTCATGGAGTTTCACGGCGGCAAAGGGTTCGAACATCCCCAGAGCGGTCCACTTCGTACCAAGGTGCACGGTCAATAGTGTTCGGGTGGCCGTTGCCTCGGCCGTTGCCGGCGGCGGCTTGACGCGTCTCTATTCGTATCACGTTGCGGAATACGTGAGAGACGGTCGGCTCAAGATCGTGTTGGCTGATGCAGAGCATCCAGCATTGCCGGTGCATCTACTTACACCGAGTGGCCGGATGACCGTGCCAAAGGTCCGTGCCTTCATCGACTTCGCCGCACCACGTTTAAGATCCGAATTTGCCCGCATGGCAGCCGAGGCGGAGACCCTCATTTGATTATACCGAGCTGCGGTTGAGTGTCTTCCAGCTAACGATCATTCTCCGTATCCGCAATTGGAACTAAGCCATCCCCAATTTCGCCGGGGGCGAAGGGCGGGAAGCCGATGATGCGACCCCCAGCAATCGTTGAAGGGGATGCATCATGGGCGTCGAACAGAAAGTTGTTATTGTTACCGGCGCGTCTCAAGGAATCGGTGCCGGATTGGTTCGCAGCTATCGCGATCGGAACTACCGCGTCATCGCGACTTCGCGCTCGATCAGAGCCAGCGCCGATGCTGATATCCTAACGGTCCCGGGCGACATCAGCCAGCCGGAAACTGCCGAGCGGATCGTTCGCGAGGGGCTTGAGCGCTTCGGTCGTATCGACTCGCTCATTAATAACGCTGGCGTCTTTCTTTCCAAGCCGTTCATCGAATTCACTCAAGAGGACTTCGACCACAATATGGGGGTCAATGTGGTCGGCTTTTTTCACATCACCCAACGCGTGGCCGCAGAGATGTTGAAGCAGCGCTCAGGCCACATCGTCAACATCACCACCAGTCGCGTCAATCAGCCGATGGGTGCGAGGCCCGCCGCGCTCGCCTCCTTGACGAAGGGAGGGCTGAGCGCGGTGACGCAAGCGCTTGCTATGGAATTCTCCAAGAGCGGTGTTCGTGTTAACGCGGTGTCTCCTGGCATCATCAAGACGCCCATGCACCCGGCAGAAAGGCACGCGGCGCTTGGCGCCCTTCATCCGGTTGGTCGCATGGGCGAAATCCGCGATATCGTCGACGCTGTTCTTTACCTTGAAACGGCGCACTTTGTTACGGGCGAGATTCTCCACGTCGACGGTGGCCAGAACGCTGGACACTGGTGAGGCCGGCGAGGGCACTCGCTCTCGGCGTCGTGTTCCATCGGCCGGAGCGCCATTAAGCCTACAACGCAAAGCGAGGTTGAAAATGAAGCTGGTATTGGTAGCCGACCCGATGTGCTCGTGGTGTTACGGGTTTGGAAAAGAGATGACGGCTTTGCAGGAGCGCCATCCGGAAATGGCGTTGGAGATTGTCGTCGGAGGCCTGCGCGCGGGTGCCAGGGACGTGCTCGATGATGTCGGCAAGCGATTTCGGCTCGAACATTGGGCGAAAGTCGAGCAGGCGAGTGGTCTGCCGTTCAATCGTGAAGGGTTCAAGGCCCGCAAGGGCTTCATCTACGACACCGAGCCTGTATGTCGTGCTGTTGTAGCGGCTCGAGTTCTCGCTCCAAGAGCGGACCTGTTGAGGGTCTTCAGGGCATTTCAGCACGGGTTCTACGTAGACGCGCTTGATACCACTGATGGCGAGGTTCTCGCTAAGATTGGTGCTGAAGCGTTGAGCGCCGCTGGTTATCCTGTGACGCCAGCTGCTTTCCTCGAAGTGTGGCGCAAACGGAGCACCATTGATGAGGCTGCCGCTGATTTTGCGAGGGCAAGAGGGATGGGGGTGTCGAGCTTCCCCACGTTGTTCCTAGAACAGAATGAGAAGCTTCGTCGGGTTGGAAACGGGTACGCCCATGTCGAGGCACTGGAGCTTGACATAGCTGCGCTACTCGCAGCCGCTTGACGTCTCGCAATCGAGCAGTTGCTATCGCGACGGAAGCGTCGAAAACGTCGGACCGCCATGCGGCGGTCGTTAGGTAATCCCCGTACGAGGTTTCCAATGAGTGTGGCCCCTTCTTCACGGCAGTTCCTGGAAACTATCGGTGCCGAATGGCCGATTGTACAGGCCCCCATGGCCGGAACGTCGACGCCTGCCATGGCTGCCGCGGTCTCGAGTGCGGGTGGCTTGGGTTCAATCGGTGTCGGAGCACTAGGAAGCAACGGGGCCGCCGCCATGATCGCGGCGTTTCGCGAGCGCTCCAGTGGGCCCTTGAACGTTAATGTATTTTGTCACAAACCAGCGAAGATAGATCGCGATCGCGACGAGGCGTGGCTCGAGAAGCTCCGGCCGCGGTTCGATGAAGTTGGCGTGGTGCGGCCAGCCACACTTAGCGAAATCTACAAGAGCTTCGTCGAAGACGATGAGATGCTTCGAGTGCTGCTCGCCTCACGACCGAAAGTGGTCAGTTTCCATTTTGGGCTCCCGTCGCCTCATTCAATTCGCGCAATGCGTGAGGCGGGCATCATTATTCTCGGAAACGCCACCAATGTTAGCGAAGCACGAATCATTGCTTCGGCGGGTGCACATGCGGTGATTGCGCAGGGCTATGAAGCTGGTGGGCATCGTGGAATTTTTGATCCTGATGGTCCGGACGACTGCCTGAGCACGATGACGCTCACCCAACGCTTGGTGCGAGAGCTCAGCATTCCCGTCATTGCAGCGGGCGGAATTATGGATGGCGCGGGCATCGCCGCAATGCTCCGAGTTGGTGCGGCTGCCGCACAGCTGGGTACTGCGTTCGTCGCTACTGATGAATCTGCCGCAGATGAGGGGCACCGCGCTGCTTTGTTCAGCGATGCTGCAAATCACACGGTAATGACGCGCGTGATATCAGGACGTCCGGCCCGGTGCCTGGAGAATCGCTTTACAGCATTTGGCGGAAATGTGAATCCGGCAGATGTGCCTGCTTATCCGATTGCTTATGATGCCGGGAAAGCACTCAATGTCGCGGCTAAGCTTATCGGCGACTTCAGCTATGGCGCTCAATGGGCCGGACAGGGAGCGCCTCTCGTCCGTTCTCGCTCTAGCAGCAATCTGATGACGGAATTGATTGCTGAGTTGCAGCAACGTGGGCCAACGCTCTCTGGGCCATATACGGGCCTATGACGGGCGACGTCTGAACTCAATTCGACGCTCGTATTGAATCAGCCGCGACCAAGGCCCGAACGCAAGTGTCCTCTTCGGCCTGGGGACAGCTACTTGGATCTCTCGTACTTCCCTGAAAGGAAATGCCCAATGCCTGTAAACGTCCGATATCGTACCTCGGCCCGCGCCACTGGTGGCCGCGATGGTCACTCAGCCACGCTTGATGGTGCCCTCGACGTCAAGCTGAGCAAGCCAAAGGAGCTCGGCGGTGCGGGTGGCAGCGGCGTCAATCCTGAGCAGCTCTTTGCGGCTGGTTATGCCGCTTGCTTTATCGGAGCGATGCAGTTCGTCGCTTCGCAGGGCGGATCCAAGGTGCCGGCGGACACCGCTGTCACCGCGACCGTTGGCATCGGACCGCGTTCAGAAGGTGGCTTCGGCCTGGAGATCGCGCTGGAGGTCTCGGTGCCTAGTCTCGATCGCGCCGAAGCCAAGGCGCTGGTAGCGAAAGCGCATGAAGTCTGCCCGTATTCGAATGCTACTCGCAATAACATCGACGTCGAGATCAGTGTCCTTTAAGTCTTCGTCGACTTTCCGGTGCTGCTGTTGGTAGCTGGCAATTCTGGATGCGGCGACCAAGCTCGTCGCTACCAGAAGGAACTCCAAGCTTTGGAGCCAAGGGCGAACGGGCCAAGCATTCAACGGCTGGAATCTCTAATAGGGGTGGCGAACACGCACCGTTGGATCGAACCAATAGAGGTAGACAGAATCGAGCCCGCGGTATCGGTCGAACAACCCATCCAGGCTAGCATTGGACCGGCCGAGCGTAGCAGCCCTGATGTTGCCGGCCTAGCCGGTTTCGCGGCTTTTGGAGTGCCGTCACCAGTTACAGCTTTTGCAACTGGCTGTCAGTAAGCTCTCATGATGGCGAGTTGAACTGCTCCTTGGCACATGCAACGAACCCACGCAACGCCGAAGTCACAAACGTATCTCGACGATGAATAAAGACGGTAGTCGCTCTTCCGCCATTATTCTTCAGAGCATGGGTTCCGACCAGCCCTTGCTGTTCGGCCGGTTTGATGACCTCCCTGGGCAATAGGCTGATACCCACCGAAGAGGCCACGCACCCAAGAATGCCGTCGAGTGTACCCAGTTCCATCCACCGAATGTCCACGAAGCCGTTATGAGCGAGAAATTCCGCGAGGCGCTGCCGGTAAGAACAACCAGATCGAAAGACGATAGCTTTGCGGCCGTTTGTCTGGGATAGAAATTGGCTGAGTTGGCGGCGCGTCACGACAGAAGAAGGCGTCACGAGAACAAGCTCTTCCTCGACTATTGGCGTAACGACTAGGTCGCGGTGACCGACCGGACCCGAAACGAAAGCGCCGTCCAGTTTTCGATCCAGCACACGCTCAACCAACGCCGCGGTCGGTCCGGTCTCGATCGCGAGATCGACGTTTCTGTGTGAGTGCGCGTAAGCCGTAAGGATTGGAGGAAGCCGCAGCGCAGCCGTGGTTTCCATGGACCCGACGCGCAATTCTCCGCTCGGTTCAGATTCGTCTCGGACCGCCCGTTTCGCCTCGGCGAGAAGGTCGCCGATTCGCACCGCATAAGGCAGAAGGCGAGAGCCCATCGAGGTTAGCGTCACGCCTTTCTTCGAGCGGTGGAAGAGCTGAACGCCGAGTTGATCCTCCAGCGCGCGAATGTGCTGTGTCACATTGGATTGCACCGTGTGGAGCTCGGTCGCCGCTCGTCCAATTCCTCCGGCAACTGCAACCGCCTTGAAGATATTGAGATCGGTGCTGTCCATTATGGTCATCTCCCAGAATGATGACGTCGATCTGATATAATCATTTTTCGTCTGTCAATCCCCCCTCTACATGCAGAAGCAAGGAAACGTAACGACGCTCATACGGAGGGACTATGACTATCGACACCAAGCTGACTGAGCTCTTTGGTTTAGAGCACCCAATTATCCTTGCGCCGATGACTCCGGCTGCCGGAGGCGCACTGTCGTCGGCAGTTTCGGAGGCGGGTGCCCTCGGCTTGCTTGGCGGTGGATACGGCGAGCGAAAGTGGTTTGAGCAAGAGTCGCAAAAAGTAACCAGATCAGACGTCGGAGCCGGGTTCATCACTTGGGCCGTTGAACCAGATCTCGACCTGTTCGATCGCGCCCTTGAGCGTCATCCTCGGGCAATGATGTTGTCCTTCTCCGACCCTGCGAAGCTAGCAGCCAGGGTGAAGAAGGCGGGTGTCCCGTTGATCTGCCAAGTCCAAACGCTCGAGCACGCCTACCGAGCCGTCGATGTCGGTGCGGATGTCGTTGTTGCGCAGGGCACCGAAGCCGGCGGTCATGGAATGACCGCGCGGTCGACGATGCCCTTCGTTCCTGCCGTCGTGGATGCGCTGGTCCAGAGGGCGCCCCACGTGAGTGTTGTAGCTGCTGGCGGAATCGCGGACGGCCGGGGCCTGGCGGCGGCGCTGATGCTCGGCGCCGATGGCGTTCTCATGGGCACTAGATTTTGGGCTACCCGAGAAGCGCTCATCCACCCTGCGGCGCATGCGAAGGTCGTTGCGGCTACGGGTGACGAGACGATCCGCACCAAGGTCTACGATGTCGTCCGCAAAAGGTCCTGGCCTGTCGAATATACCGGCCGCCTTATGATCAACGGCTTCATCAACAAGTGGCACAGCCGAGAGGACAAGCTGCTCGGCATGCGCGACGAAGAGCTGAAGCGTGTCGAGTCGGCGTGGGACGCAGGAGACTACGATACGGCAAACGTAACCGTAGGTGAATCGATAGGACTGGTCCGCGACATTCCTGCTGCAGGCGAACTAGTTCGCCGAATTGCTGCCGAGGCGACACAGTGTCTGGAAAAGTTTGCCGAGAAGTCTGTGTCAAGTCTCGCATACGTCTAATCAGGGAAATTGGCGAAGGAGGTGGCATCCGTTGGCCACCTCCTGGCGGAGCTATGCGCTCTGACAGAAAGAAAAAGGTGGGGAATGAAAATCGAAGCGTTGCAGCCAGAATCCGGCAAAGCCAGAACCTGGACAATCGTTCTTGCTTCAAGTGCCGGCACGGTCATTGAATGGTACGACTTCTATCTGTACGGCAGCCTGGCAATATTCTTTTCGACGTTATTTTATCCGGCCAATGAACCCACGGCTGCTGTGTTGGTGAGTGTGGCCACCTTTGCCACCGGATTCGTAGTCCGGCCTCTCGGTGCGCTTGTCTTCGGAAGCCTCGGCGATCGATTCGGCAGGAAGCATACGTTTCTGTTCGCTCTGATATTAATGGGAGCGTCGACGATGCTGATCGGATGTCTTCCGACCTTTGCGTCAGCCGGTTATGGTGCTCCGATCATGCTTGTGATCCTCCGCCTCGTTCAGGGGCTTGCCATTGGTGGCGAGTACGGGGGAGCGGCGATCTACGTGGGAGAGCATGCGCCGGCGGGGCGTCGTGGCTTCTATACAAGCTTTATTCAGACAACCGCAACGCTGGGCTTCTTCCTAGCAATTCTTGTCATTCTGACTTGTCGCCTATCGATGGGAGACGAAGCGTTTCGAGCCTGGGGATGGCGTATTCCCTTCCTTCTCTCCGGTGTCCTTGTGGTTATGTCGGTTTACCTGCGGTTCCAGCTGACTGAATCACCCGTCTTCGAAGACATGCGCAAGGCGGGCAAGATTGCGCGCTCGCCAATACGTGAGAGCTTCGCGGACGGCAGAAATTTGCGCTTGACGCTTTATGCACTATTTGGATCAACGGCGGGCCTTGGATGCGTTTGGTACACAGGTCAATTCTATGCGCTGTATTTCCTGCAAAGTGTTCTTAAAGTGGACTTTCTGACCGCGAACATTTGCATTGCTGTAGCGCTCGCGTTCGGTACGCCCTTGTTCGTCGTCTTCGGTGCGTTGTCTGACAGAATCGGACGCCGCAAGCTCATGGTAGCGGGGCTCATGTTGTCGGCATGCATGTATATTCCGATCTACATGGGAATGAGTGCGGCAGTATCAAATAGCAACTTCGTGTTGGTAACTGCTCTCATATTCTTGCAGCTTGTCTTCGCGGCGCTCGTGTATGGCCCCAACGCCGCCTTCCTGGTAGAGCTGTTCCCACCGCACCTGCGCTACACGTCGATGTCCTTGCCCTATCACATCGGTACCGGCATCTTTGGGGGTTTCGTGCCGCTCGTGAGCCTCTCGCTAGTGACTTATTTCGGAAATATCTATGTCGGCTTGGCCTATCCGATAGCTATTGCGGCGCTAACAGGCATCGTCAATGTTACCTGCTATCCTCGCGCTTCCGACGCAAGGGCACGGGTGCGTGAAGATTTGCGTCTAGCGACCAGCTCCGATCGGAGCCGGTAACTGGATCTGCTGCGTATGTCACCGCGCCAGCTAAAGTACCAAGTGAGGAGATCCCCAATGACGCTGCCGCTCACTATTCAATCGGTAAAGACGCGCGCAGTGAAGGTGCCGCTTAGGTTTACGCTCGGGACAAGCGCGGCGGTTGTCCGCGCCGTCCCGCTGCTATTAATTGATCTCGAGATGCAGGAGGGAGTAACGGGGCGGTGCTATCTTTTCTGCTACACAACATCGGGGGCTCTAGCTGTCGCAGGGCACATTGCGGAAGCCGTTGAATTGACCCGTGAGCGAGCGAGCTCGCCACTGGCCCTGGGACAGTCGTTAGAACGCCGCTTCGCTCTTCTCGGAGTCTCGGGTACGGCGCGTATGGCTCTCTCCGCGATCGACATCGCGGCGTGGGACGCCTTGGGCGTCGCCTTGCAACAGCCGCTCGCGCGTCTTCTCGGCTCTGAGCCCTCCGCCATCCCAGCTTACGACAGCCGTGGCCTGGGATTGATGCGGCCGTCTAAGTTGGCCGACGAAGCAAAGCAGCTGCTTTCGAGCGGACTGCGGGCCATCAAGCTGCGTCTCGGCTATCCAACCTTGAGCGAAGATGTTGAGGCCATACGTGCGGTTCGGCGAGCCGTGCCAGACGGCATCGACATTATGGTCGACTACAATCAAGCGCTGGTCCCCACAGAAGCCATCCTTCGGGGACGAGCGCTCGAAGGTGAGGGGCTGCTGTGGATCGAGGAACCAATCCGTCATGATGATTTGCAGGGCAATGCCTTAATTGCACAAGAACTAGCCCTGCCGCTCCAGCTCGGAGAGAACTTCAATGGACCTCCAGCCATGATGGCCGCTCTGGCCGCGGATGCATGCGACTACGTGATGCCCGATGTGGCACGGATCGGAGGGGTGACTGGCTGGACCCAAGCAGCGGGCATAGCGGCCGCACGTGGGATAGCAATGTCCTCGCACCTTATGCCAGAGATCAGTGTTCACCTGCTCGCGGCCACTCCGACCATGCATTGGCTGGAGTACGTTGATTGGGCCGATGCTATATTGCTTGAACCAATGAAGCTCTCCGACGGCTCGGCTGAGTGTCCGACCCGCCCAGGTCTCGGAATCAGCTGGGATGAGGGTAAATTGAAGCATCTCGAAACGCTCTAAGCATTATCGGTTAGGTGCGTCTCTTCAAGACGCGTGGGCGCGCTCTCCAAGCAAGAGGCGGCTTGGAGCTCGCATTATTCATGTTTCGACCAAAGCATCGCCAACAAGGTACCTCGACCCTTCGAGCCCATCTTTTTGCGCCAATACTAGCTGGGGCTACACTTGGAGAGCGCGTAATTGCCTGCTTTGGTGCCCTGATCGGGATCGGGCTGACAGGATTCATCTGCGGCCGGCTGTCTGATTACGATACGCATTTTCCTTTGATTGTTGCGCCTATGGGCGCGTCAGCGGTTCTGCTCTTTGCAGTTCCAACAAGCCCGCTGGCCCAGCCATGGTCGATTATCGGTGGCAACACAATCTCCGCGCTGGTCGGAGTGACGGTTGCTCACTTGGTCCACACCCCGCTACTTGCCAGCGGAATAGCAGTGTCGCTAGCGATAGCGGCGATGTCCCTCACACGCTGCTTGCATCCACCGGGGGGCGCTGCAGCACTAAGCGCGGTGCTCGGCGGCCCGATCGTCGCTGCTTCAGGCTTCGTGTTTCCATTTGCGCCAGTGGGGCTAAATTCCCTGATCCTCGTTGGACTAGGCTATGGGTTTCACAAGCTTTCTCGCCGTTCGTATCCACATCTTGCGCTGCCGCTGCCGACCAACACGCATCAGACCGCTGATGTTCCTCCGCAACTGCGAATCGGCTTTCGTCCCGAGGATATTGATGCTGCGCTGAAAGCAATGAGCGAAACGTTCGATATTGAGCGGTCTGATATTCACCGTTTGCTACGTCAAGTCGAACTTCAGGCGTTGCACCGGTCACACGGCCATCTGTTGTGTCATGACATCATGTCCCGCGACGTCGTCTCGATCAGCGTGAACGCGAGCGCGAGGGCAGCACGAGCCCTGCTGTTGGCACACAATATTCGGACATTACCGGTCGTAGACGACGACAGCAGGCTTGCTGGGACCGTAGGGCTTCGCGAGCTGATGGATGCTGAGGCAGGCCTCCGTGGTCATCTGTCGAGTGCCGTCACGGCGGCGTCGGACGGTCCTGCTCTAGCGCTTGTCTCGGCGTTAACGGATGGCCGAACACATGCGGTATTTATTGTAAGCGCCGAGCAAAAGATTGAGGGGATGATAACCCAAACGGACCTGCTTGGCGCCTTGGCGCGTATGCCGTCGCAATCACGTTGAGTGTTTCTGAATCAAAGAACGACGCACGATCGAGGTTGATCGGGCGTCGCACTCCAAGATGCACGCCGTCCTGCGTCGAGCTTAGTTGGCTGAGTCCGTCGGCGTTTGAATACTCATCAAATAGGCATACACGTTCTCAAGCTGCTCGTCGGTAAAAACGTCTTTCCAGGCTGGCATTCCCTTCGCTGGGCGTCCTTCATGGACGGTGACCCAAAACCTCGTGCGCGTGTCATCGGCGTAGCGCCTCGTCAGTAGCCGAAGGTCGATTCGACGTTCGCTCTGTACGGCATCAGGGCCGTGACAATGCGCGCAAGTTCCATTGAAGATCTCATGTCCCGAGTTCACTAACTCTGCCGATGAACCGACCGTGTTTGAGGCGGGGACTGCGTCCGCAGCGCGATCGGCGTTGGGTTGAACCAAAGCCCTTGCAGCCACCTCCTTACCGATGCCAGCTTGGGTCAACCGTATCGGTTTGTCGGTCGGAATCCCGTATTTCTTGGCGAGTTCAGCGATTACGGTGTCTAGTTGCGGCAGCACTACGTCAACTTGATCGCGCAACTCCTTTGACGTCTTTGCGAACCCGATGGCGGCCTCCCATGATAGACCGTTCCCTTCGGTAGGAGTGACCTGGAACCGTTCGCCGTACAAAGTCTTGTTCAACCAACCCGCAACCGGCCCCCAGATGAATGCGATATCTACCTCCCCCTTGTCCAATGCCTCCATGCCTTCCTCAGGCGTCAGAACGGTCTTCTTCTCGATATCGTCCCGCGGCGCGAGCAAATCTTGCGGCGTGGTCTGATACTGGACGGCCACACGCTTTCCTTTGAGGTCATCGATGCTTCGGATCGCGAGTTCTTTTCTTCCCACCAAGGCATAGGCAAATCTGCCGATCGGCTTGGAAAACAATACCGCGGGCCCCATAAAATCGTCGGACGAAGGCAGCCCGATCGAGAGGTCGCATTGCTTGCCTAATAGGGTGACGCGCACGGTACGCTTACCGAAGTACGACTTATACCAATTGTAGGTCACGGGCCGATCCAACAACTGCCCTAGAGCTTGACCAATTTCGATCTGAAAGCCAGGACGAGACGGATCGTCGCTGGAGAACGGAAGATTGGTCGGATCCACGCAAAGTCGCAGTGGCTTGACGTCGTCGGCTGCTGCGATTGGCATTGGCGACAGCAGCATTGAGATGGCGCTGAGCGTGCCGAAAGCTGTAGAGCAACGCGCGCGACGCCGGGCGCCATACGCGCGGAGGTGACTAGATATATTTGCGATCATCGTAATCTCTTGGGCCATCAGGCCGCTTAGCGGGTGCAGAGACTGTGTGTACGGGAGAGTGGCGCATCATGAGCAGGAGCTGTGTCACCCCTGCCCATGACGCGCTGAGGCTTACTCAACTGCAAAAACAAACAATGCGCCGCCTTCGGGTGCTGCAGCCGTCATTTTCTTGCCGACATCTCCAAGAAATGCGGGAATTGCCGCAGTACGCCCCACGACGACTGCCACGTACTGTTTGCCGTTAATCGAGTAGGTCACTGGACCCGCGCCGATGCCCGAACCGAGGTTTCTCGTCCAGAGAATTTTGCCATTCTTTGCGTCGATTGCTCGGAAGTCGCCACGAAGATTGCCAGAGAACACCAAGTTGCCGCCGGTGGTCAGTGTGCCGCCATTGAAGGGAAGATCCTCCCGAATGCTCCATGCCTTTTTGTTCGTTACCGGATCCCACGCGACGAGCTCGCCGAGGAAGCCCCCTGGACCTTCCTTCGTTATGAACTCCGCGCCGAGATAGAAAACGCCTCGCTTGTAAGAGACATCGTTAACCGAGAAGTCCATGCACATGTTATTGCTTGGAATATATACGAGGCCGGTTTCCGGATTGAACGACATCGGTTGCCAATTCTTGCCGCCGATCAAGTTCGGGCAGATATCCTTAGAAGGCCGGTTTGCGCCAGGCCGCTTCTCGGAATTCTCAACGGCGCGTAGCGTTGTGGTGTCCCACTTTTCAGCCCAGTTTGTGAACACGTACTTTTCCGCGGATAGGACCTTCCCCGTCTCGCGGTCGGAGACGAAGAAGAAGCCGTTGCGATCCGCTTTCATCAAAGCGGGAACGGTCTTGTTGCCGATCTTAAGATCCGCGAGAATGTTTTCGTTGACGCCGTCGTAGTCCCACGCGTCGGCTGGTGTGTTCTGAATATGCCATTTGATCTTGCCAGTGTTGGGGTCGATGGCAAGTGTTGACGACGTATAGAGGTTTGTCAGTTTGCCGAACTCGCCATCACCGGTCGATCGAACACTGGTATTCCAGGGACCAGGATTGCTAGTACCCCAGTAGACGGTGTCGGTCTTTACATCATAAGAGCCGACCAGCCATGCCGCCCCACCCCCTTTTAGCCCGGTGTCGCCTTTCCATGTGTCGCTGTTGGGTTCTCCTGGCGCGGGCACCGTGAAAGTCTTCCAGGCTTGCTTACCCGTAGCGGTATCGTAGGCCTGTAGAGCGCCTCGAACGCCGTATTCGCCGCCGCCAAAGCCGGTAATGACTTTGTCCCGAACGACCAGCGGTGGGGAGGTGATGACCGATCCTTGTTTGTAGTCAACTACGTTGGTGGTCCAGAGCTCTTTGCCGGTCGTGGCATCAAGTGCGGTCAACTTTCCGTCGAGCCGCCCCACGAAAACCTTGCCATCGGCGATGGACACGCCGCGATTATTGACGTCGCAGCAGGCGTATTGAAGAACATCATCGGGGATATCTGGCTCATACGTCCATTTGCGAGATCCAGTCGTAGCATCGAGCGCATAGACGTACTTCGGTCCCCATGACGACGTGACATAAAGCGGTGTTCCCAATTACAACCGGCGACGATTCATTGGATCGCAATGAACCAAGCGAGAATGAGTAGACCAATGAAAGTTTGGCGACATTGTCCGAGTTAATCTGCTTGAGTGGGCTAAAGCGAGTGTTGGCGTAATCGTGGCCCGCGACCGCCCAGTACTCGGGATGCGCGACAGCTTGGCTAACAGACTCGTTTGCGCCCGCACCGATTGTCATGCTGACAAAAATGGCCGCGCCAGCGAAGATAGTCCTGCTCCTTGACGTCATGTATCTCTCCTAGAGTGATTGTCGCCGCATCGCGCTCGGATGTCGGACCGTCCTGCTTTCGCAAGGAACGACGCATGGAAGTTGTTCCATCGGCTTCGTCACGACGGTAAATAATGACGATATGGAGGGACAATGATTAATACAGATCACGGTCATCTGTGTTCGCGATGATGAGGCACGTAGCCAAATTGCGCTGAACTGAGGGCGCGTGCTCGCAAAACGAGCTAGCATTCGAATACGTATTGATCATTCGAAGAAGACGCGTTTGCTGATGATAAAGCCCCGAATGCCATCGAGAATCATTCGCTGATCTCACGAGATCCCTTTCGGTAGGCATCTAAATTGCCGAGGCGCTGCGCACGCTACGGCATTGAGAGCGCGAACTCCGCGTCCGCAGCGTCACGCTTCCAGCTGAGCAGAGTGGTTGAATTCGCTCGTCGAAAAAGATCGGCCCCGCTTGTGTGTTAAGTAGGGCCCTTAGTTCGAGTCCTTATCGCAGGGATTAGTTTCGTGCGCGTGCCCGAATCTGGAATCCGTCAAAGCTGTATTCGGCGACCTGCCACCAGGCGTATTGATCTCTTCGAAACATCGTCATTTGATCGTAAAGCTTCTTGAAGTTTGGATTGCTGGCGCAAGTTTCCGTATAGATCTCATTTGCGGCCGCCCACGACGCCTCCATGATCGATTGAGGAAACGGGCGTAGCTGAGTCCCGTTTGCAACCAATCGTTTCAGAGCAATCGGATTGTAAGCGTCGTAACGCGCCAGCATCGTTTCAGTAGCCAGCGATGAGGCGGATTTGATAATCGATTTGTAGCCTGCCGGCAGAGAGTCCCATTTAGAAAGATTGACAAGATTGTGGAGCGACGGCCCTCCCTCCCACCAACCTGGAAAGTAGTAGTGCTTTGCTACCTTGTGAAAGCCGAGCCTTTCGTCATCATACGGGCCGATCCACTCCGCGGCATCAATGGTTCCCTTTTCCAGCGCCGGATAGATGTCGCCGGCCGCCAACTGTTGCGGGACGAGGCCTAGCTTGGTCAAAACTCGCCCAGCAAATCCACCGATGCGCATTTTCAAGCCACTCAAATCTGATGGTTCCTTGAGTTCCCTTCGAAACCAACCACCCATCTGGCAGCCGGTATTGCCAGCCAAGATTGCAACCACGTTGTAGGGTTTCAGAAAGTCGTTGAATAGCTCGGCGCCTCCCCCGACTTGGAGCCATGCCGTTTGCATGCGGCTGTTTAGTCCGAACGGAACAGAAGTCCCGAAGGCAAAGGTTGGATCCTTACCAATGTAGTAATAGGTGGCGGTATGCGCCATCTCCACCGTACCGTTGGAGACTGCGTCTAACGCCTGGAGGCCCGGCACGATCTCGCCAGCGCCAAAGATCTGGATCTGGAATTTGTTGTCCGTAGCCTCGGCAACAGCTTTCGAGAAGATCTCGGACGCGCCAAAGATCGTGTCAAGCGACTTTGGAAAGCTCGAAGCCAGTCGCCATCGAAGTTCAGGCGTCGATTGGGCCACCGCGGGGGCACTTATTGCTGTAGCCGCTCCCCCGAGACCGGCTGCTCTGATAAATTCCCGTCGCTTCATTAGCTGCTCCCTTCTGCTCGAATGAGAATGAGTTGCCCGGCAAGCGTGTTGCATGCCTGAACGTCGCGGCCCGTTAGTGGATTGAGCGGTCAAGGCGAACCCACATCGTCCGTGTTGGCTGGATCGCTGATCGGATGCAGAAGGCGGCCAGACGTGAGACGTCGATCGCTAGAAGATCAGTTAAGCCACCCGATATCGGGTAAGCAGCGCAAGATCCGGCTCGATTCCGAGCCCTGGCCCAGACGGAACGATGAGTCTGCCATCCTTCAGGTTGATCATTGCACCGAACGGCGATGCTTCGAGATTCAAGTAAACGCGTTCGATCTGGACGGCGTAAGGAAGCGTTGCTGCCAGGTGCAGCGTGGCGGCGAAGCCTGGACCGAAATAGGGGGAGTGCGGAGCAACCGTCACATTATGCGAATCTGCCAGCACGAAAACCTTTTGCATCTCGGCAATCCCACCGATCTTCGTGACGCTCGGTTGAACGTAAGTCACGGCATTCAATGCAAGCATCGTCGAAAATTCGCGGACTGAACCAACATTCTCACCCGCCGCAATTGCGATACCGGACCCGCGGTTGAGCTCGGCGAGAGCAGAGAAATTTTCTGGCGGCCATATTGGCTCCTCTAGCCACATAACGTTGCAGTCGGCCATCTGCCGCGCCATAGATTTGGCTTGCTCAAGTGTCCAAGGACAGTTGGTATCGACTGTCAGCGCAACGTCAGGGCCGATTGCCGCGCGCGCAGCGCGAATCGGTGGCATTTCGATCTCATGCAGTTTGATCGCCGCGTAGCCTTCGGCCACAGCTCGAGCCGAGATTTTTGCTACGACGTCGGGCGCGCGATACGGCAATAGGCTGGCATAGGCCTCGAAGGCAAGACGTCTGCCGCCACCGAGAAGTTCGTGAATGGAAGCGTTGTGTGCTTTGCCCCAGATATCCCAGAGCGCGATTTCGATGCCCGCCAGTGAGTAGTTCACTGTACCATTGCGCCCGAAGAGATGTAGCTTATAGCGAATCTCGTCGAGCATCGCCGGGAAGCCAGCCACGTCACGGCCGATCAGATGGGGGCGAAGGACTTCGGCAATTGTAGTCTTTGTAGCGGGTATGATCCCATAGCCCCAGGCTTCCCCCCATCCCACAAGGCCGCTGTCGGTTTCGACCTTTACGATAAGCATGTCATAAGATGTCCATGGCTTATCGCCAAACCCCTGGCTGGAAGCCCCGGCGTCGAATGGTATCTTCAATACCATCGGTTCGATTGATCTAATCTTCATGTAATGGGTCTCTGAAGTGGCAGTTCTTCTTGGGAAGATTGAGCGATCAGGCTCAGGCCCAAAGCGGTGGTCTTCAATTCGCGTGATCGCTCGCTTCCGCCGGCCGGGCGATACTATTTCTTCCGCGGGTCGTCTGCCGGATCTATATAGCTAAGGCCAAGCGGCCCAATGGCGCTGACCTGGGACACATACTCGCCGGATTTGGCCCAATGAAAATGTGGCGTATTGCCTGGCAAAACGATGACGCTGCCCGGGGCGTAGGCCTTTAGCGCGGCGGCATCGTACTTGTCGCCAATACCAATGTAGAACACCCCCGAGATCACCGTGTAGATGCGGTCCTCCGGATGTGAATGGGGCATGATCTTGGCGTTCGCCGGTACCTTTACCCGCACCACAAACGGAGCCGGCTTTTTGGGGTCGCCGACGACCACGGCAAGCCGTACTGATTCTGGAAAGGCCGGAAATGACTTCCACTCGATGTTCTCGGACAGGACGGCGCCGAATTCACTCGTTGATATTCCTTGCGCCTGCGCCGGGACGATAGTCAACATCAGTCCCAATGCGGAAAATCCACAAGCAACTGCGCGCTTCATTTTCGAGACTCCTTTCTAACGGTTCCGAGAGTTGGAGCCCTAGCATGTTTGCCGGTGATCCACCGATCCCGCATGCCGCTGACCAGATAGAATGGAGTAACCGCCAGGTAACGCGAAAGGATCTGGGATAGCGATCAGACGATCGTGCTACCAAGGACGCAAGGTTGCTTTCGACGGGACCGCCCTAAAAGCCTTCACGGTGATAAACTGAACGTCGTCCTCGCGCGTGCAACAAGTGCGCGACGAGCAGAAAGTCGCAGACGATCTTGGCAATGATTGAAATTGCGAGCCCATCGACCGATTGGAGCTGGTTCCGCCGACCTGTTAGCGTGCGATCCGCTGCATAGGACTGCATCAAGCTGCGAAGCTCAATGTCTCGAAGCGCTTGCGCTCGGTCAATCAGAATACTCTCGTGCCGTCGCGCGCCAAAAGTCGAACCTGCGACTGCTTGATGCGTAAGCCAAGTTGGAGTTCAGGCGCAGGCCGAGCAACCATCTCTCCATGAAAGCGTCATCGGTCATCTTACCGATGATGGAGAACAAAAATGCATTCCACAATCGGTTCGTCGCGGGATTGACCTGGCGACAAACCAGTAAAGGAGTGTCTTTATGTCACAGTTGAAAAGCTTGACCGGCCTCTGTGAGGCATTCATGAAAAGGGGGGCTCGAGCCCTCAACTACCAATGGATTGGCGTTTTGCGCCGGTCGGCAATGCTGATCTTGTTGTGCTCAGCGACGGTAGGCACCGCCGGCGCGTCGGTATACGGTAATGCACATGCGCTCGATATGCCTGGATCAGTCGACGCGATCGAGCGCTCGGCGTTCATCCGAGATCGAGTGAACTATGTTGCTGGAGGATATTGGTCGCACACTGGAGGACCAAAGCCTGCGGTCCTTGCTCGCCTGATTCCTCGTGGAGCCCTTTGCGGGATCTGCTGATAGCGGATCCGGCAACACTTGCCGAGCCCATTCAGAGCAACGTGAGGCGTTCGCTCAAGCGGTAACTGATCATTGGGAAATCCGTGCATCTGCCGTATCTCGTGAACGGCAGATGCTTACTCTTGAGGTTGCTCGCGCGATTCGCGCAACCGAACGCCCTAAAAATAGTGTCGACGTTCGCTCGGATTTACCCGCGCGCCACCCGATCGCCGGTCTTGCTTCCTGGCATGACTTAATCTGCTTGTTCAGCTGAACGAACGACAAGGCCCATGCTCTTCTAGGCCACGGTTTGTGTCGTGTTCCGCGTTCCGGTGGACCTGGTTACTTCAGGCTCCCTCTCAATTTGGGCTTTAAGCCTGTGACCTACTTCGACGATTGCCTTGATCGCCGGAACGAGCTCTTTGCCTAGCTCCGTGAGAGCATATTCGACCGAAGGCGGCGAGGTAGACATCACGCTTCGAACGATTACACGTCTGGTCTCGAGATTTCGAAGTCGTGCGCTGAGGACTTTCGCGGAAATCGAGGAGAGGTCGGTTCTCAATTCGCTAAAACGCCGTGGCCCAGAGGACAAATACCAGATGATGTTTGGCGTCCAAGCGCCGCCAATCAGCGACATGCACTCCGCTAGCGCGCAGGATGGCCGCGGCGGTTGAGTCCTGTTCTTGCGCACCTTGAGAACCATGGCTGACCTTCTTCGGTAACCAAATGGAAACCTGAGAGTTAGGCTACCCTGAGGTCATGGGGGTTTCCAAGCGATATCTCCTCGATTTAGCCTTTGCTCGTCACGCCGTGGCATTCGGAAATACCCGCTACCAATCTGACGCGATCCGAGCGGCTCATCGCAAGTTTTGAGCGATGACGGCGATCGTTCGACGTCTGCGGGATTGCCCGGATACGTGCACGTCCAAGAATAGAAGATTTAACGAACCACTTCTTGCCGTCTAAGGGGGACTCCAATGGCAATTGATTTCACACTCAGCAAGCCTCAACGAGATTTGCAGGCCGGCGCACGCGCCTTTGCAGCCGAAGTCCTGCGCAAAGTCGCGCCCACGATCGAGCCGTTGCCTCGGCCGGAGCAGCGCTTCTATGCGACCCGGCCGTTTTACCAGGCAATGGCTGACGCGGGTTTCATCAAGGCGCTGCTTCCTACCGAATTGGGCGGCACAGCGCTTAAGGTCGTCGACCTCGCACTGGCAACCGAGGAGCTGGCGGCCGTCGACATTAACGTGCCTACCGCGTTGGTAGCCACGGGTCTTGGCTTTGAACCGCTATTGCGCTTCGGAACTGCGGCCCAAAGAAAGCGGTTTCTGCCCGATTTTGTCGAAGATGGATCGCGCCTGGCCGCATTCGCGTTCACTGAAGTCGCTGGCGGTGCCAACTTCGATTGTCCAGACCCGACGGCTGGAGTGCAAACCTTTGCACGCCGAGAAGGAGACGAGTGGGTCATCAACGGCCAGAAACACTTCACGACGAATGGATCCGGATGGGACGGCAATGGTGCGCATTTGTACAGCGTGGTTTGTCGAACGGATCCGCAGCGTTCTCCGCAAGAATCGCTGGCTGTCATCGTCGTGCCGGGAAGCGCTCGGGGCATCAAGGTGACAGGGCTTCTGGATACGGTCGGACATCGCGCAGCAAATTCACCTCGGATCCATTTCGAGGATGTGCGCGTGCCGGTGGACAACATCGTAGGACAGCCAGGCGATGGCATCGGTATCGTGGAAACGACCTTCTCGTGGTCAGCCGCACTCATCGGAGCTGCATGCGTCGGCGTCATGAGAACAGCGTTTGATACCGCTCTCCAGTTTTCCAAGACCGATAAGCGTTTGGGAACCGGTCCCGTGATCGAGCATCAGAACGTCGGCTTCATGCTGGCCGACATCAAGATGCGCATTGAGGCTGCGCGCTACCTGACCTGGAAGGCGTGCCACCAGCTTGATATCACCGGCGGACGCAGCCGTGAGTTGGCCGTCATGACAAAGGTCTATTGCTCTGAACTGTGCGTTCAGGTGGTCTATGATGCGATGCGTTTGGTTGGCGTGAACAGTTACACCGATATGTTCCCGCTCGCGGGCTTGATGCAGGACGCGCTTTGCTTCCCACTCTACGACGGAGGCAATATGGGTGTGCGGCGACGCCAGCTGCATGCGATGTTCCGATCGGCCAACTATGACGGATTGGCGTCGGCCGAAGGCCGAGGCTAGCAGAGGTTAGCTGGGACGCGAGCTAGGTCGTGTTCGCAAGCTGTGCGGCCTCAGGAGCACCGTCCAATTATAGAGCTCCTGAGGAGGCTGCTGAACCGAAGCACAAGCAATAGTCCGTCCCAATCGCTCATCGCGTCGCGGACATTCTGTCGAGAATCGGTTTTGGGGGACTAATGAAGAACGTAACTTCGGCTTTCGTGCTTGGGGCCGCACTGGCTCTAGTGACCGCCAATGGTGCCTCGGCTCAAGATAAAGCGATCAAGATCGGCGTATTGACCGATCATTCCGGCCTCTACGCCGACCTGAGCGGCGCAGGGTCCGTCGTGGCTGCTCGAATGGCGGTTGAGGATTCGGGGCTTGCGCTCAAAGGCTGGCAGATCGACGTGATTTCTGGGGATCACCAGAACAAGCCAGACGTCGCCACCAGCATCGCACGGCAATGGGTTGACGTCGACAAAGTCGATATCTTCGTAGACGTCGTGAGCTCTGGTGTTGCTCTGGCGGTGAACCATGTGGTGAGAGAGAAGAACTCCATCATGATAAATGCTGGGGCCGCCACGTCAGATCTTACCAATGCCCAGTGCTCGCCAAATACAATCCACTGGGTCTATGATACGTACATGCTTGCCAAAAGCACGGGGCAGGCGTTGGTGAAAACGGGCGGTGATACCTGGTTCTTTCTGACTGCTGACTATGCGTTCGGTACTGCCCTGGAGCGGGATACTACTGCTGTTGTGGCAAAATCTGGAGGCAAGGTGGTCGGTACTGTGAGGCATCCCTTGAACTCATCAGACTTCTCTTCCTACCTGCTGCAGGCGCAAGCCTCGAAGGCCAAAATCATCGGCATGGCCAATGCCGGGGGAGACACAAGCAATACAATCAAGCAGGCTTCCGAGTTCGGCATCACCGCGGGAGGCCAGAAGCTCGCCGGCCTTTTGCTGTTCATTACCGATGTTCACTCGCTTGGGCTCAAGGTGACGCAAGGCTTAACCCTGACGGAGACGTTCTACTGGGATCTTAATGCCGAAACGCGTGCGTTTTCGAAGCGCTTTTCTGAACGGATGAAGACTAAAGCCCAGCCCACAATGGTACAGGCGGGCGTTTACTCGGGGCTCTTGCATTACTTCAAGGTACTGGAATCGCTCGGTGGCAATCCGCATGACGGTATCAAAGTGGTCGAAAAGATGAAGGAAACGCCGACGGACGATCCGCTTTTCGGCAAGGGCACCATTCGCGCGGACGGTCGCAAAATTCACACAGCTTATCTGTTCGAGGTCAAAACACCGTCCGAATCAAAGGGGCCATGGGACTATTACAAGCTGGTAGGAACGACCCCGGGCGACGAGGCATTCAGACCGCTCTCGGAAAGTGCCTGCTCGTTGGTCAAAAAGTAGCGCGAACTTTGTGCTGAACGGACTTCTTTGATCTTTCGGATCGAAGCGGACGATTGATGCAGTTGTGTATCTGCGAGCTGGACAAATCCGGCTCTACTTCGAGCGCTCGCAACTGTGATCTCCCGTTGTTGGCTTACGTTACGGATACGACGCAGGTCGTTGCTTGAGGCGATCGTCCAAATGCCGCGTTTGGCATGGCGCATTCGCCGGTGGATGAAGGGGTCCTCAGCGAAACCGTTCGTCTTCTTGGTAACCACAGGGAAACTCGAGAGTCGCCGGAAAGAAAGGTTACGGGGTTTCCAACGGTTATCTTGGCGATCTAGGCTTCGCTTGCTGTGGAGCCTGGTTGGTCGTCGGTTGGGGCGAGATTGCTCTCTTTTGACACCGACCAGTCCCGCAGATGGGCACATTCACGGCATCATGGATGGGAACCAAATTCGGCAGCTGCGGCAGCCGACACATGTTTCACGCGGACGGCGGACCAGCGCCGGCAACTGAAGGAGGACGTTAATGCCAATCGTTACCATCCAGGTTACCCGGGAGGGGTCTGCACCTGGCCGAGACTCGGTATCGTCGGAAGAGAAGGCTGAACTCATCGCGGGTGTGAGCCAACTTCTGTTGAAAGTGCTCAACAAGCCCCTCGAGGCGACCTTTGTCATCATTGAGGAAGTAGAGACCGAGAACTGGGGCTGGGGTGGCTTGCCGGTACCTGAATTTCGCAAGCGTCGCGCCGCTGGCGGCACCTAACGGTTCGGAAGGCCGCCCCGCTCGACGGCGTCCTATCGTCAGACACGCATCCGCGGGATGTTGCGGGTTGTGGGTATCTCTCTGACAGGACCTAATGGCTAGTGCCCGCTGCGTTGGCTGCGCAGCGAGCATCAGCTTCGTACTTACATGGTCGGCATTACGAATTCCGCACCGGCACGAATACCCGTGGGCCATCGGCTCGTGATGGTCTTCAACCGAGTATAGAAGCGAACGCCCTCCGGGCCGTGCATGTGATGGTCGCCGAAGATCGACGCCTTCCATCCGCCGAATGAGTGAAACGCCATGGGTACGGGAATCGGGACATTGATGCCAACCATCCCAACTTTGATCTCGTGCGCAAATTCCCGCGCGGCATCACCGTCTCGGGTAAAGATCGATGTCCCGTTGCCGAATTCGTGGTCATTGATCATCTGAGCAGCCGCCTTGTAGTCGGGGGCCCGAACAACGGACAAGACGGGTCCAAAGATCTCTTCTCGGTAGATCTTCATATCCGTTGTGACACGATCGAACAGTGTGCCGCCAAGGAAGAAGCCGCTCTCATAACCCTGCATCTTGAAGCCGCGACCGTCGACGAGCAGTTTTGCTCCCTCAGCGACGCCAGCGTCAATGTAGCCGCGTACCTTCTCGAGGTGCTGCTTCGTGACCAACGGGCCCATCTCTGCTTCGCCATCGGAGCCGGGGCCGATTTTCAAGCCGCGAACCTTTGGCTCCAATGCTGAAATCAGCCGGTCGGCTGTCGTCTCCCCGACCGGGACGGCGACGGAGATGGCCATGCACCGCTCGCCGGCGGAGCCATATGCCGCCCCCATCAAAGCATCAACCGCCTGATCCATATCGGCATCAGGCATGATGATCATGTGGTTCTTGGCGCCGCCCAAGGCCTGGCAGCGCTTCCCCTTTGTTGCGGCGGTTTCATAGATGTACCGGGCAATCGGGGTCGAGCCAACGAAGCTGATTGCCGCGATGCCAGGATGATGAAGTAGCGCGTCCACGGCTTCTTTATCCCCGTGGACCACGTTGAATACACCGTCTGGCAGGCCAGCTTCTTTCAGCCACTCCGCGATGACCAGTGATGCAGAGGGATCTCGCTCTGATGGTTTCAGAATGAATGTGTTGCCACACGCAAGGGCGACGGGAAACATCCACATCGGTACCATTGCGGGAAAATTGAACGGAGTGATGCCGGCGACGACACCGAGGGGTTGCCGAGCGGAATAACTATCCACGCGAGTACCAACGTTCTCGGTGAAGTCGCCCTTCAGCAACTGCGGAGCAGACGTCGCGAACTCGACGACTTCCATGCCACGCTGAATTTCGCCAACAGCGTCCGAATGGACTTTGCCATGCTCGGCTACGATTATGTCCGCGAGATCGCTGACCCGATCCTCGAGGATTCTGAGGAAGCGATTCAATATCCTAGCGCGTCGCAAAGGCGTAGTTGCCGCCCATTGGTGTGAAGCCTTGCTCGCGGCAGCGACAGCGTCCGCGACATCAGCGATGCCCGCAATGGACAGTGATCCGGTCTGCTCGCCGGTAGCAGGATTGAAGACCGGAGTCGTCCGTCCAGAACGTCCCGAAACGAGCTTGCCATCGATAAAATGCCTAATCTGCGTAACCAAGGTGTCCTCCTCATTGCCTCCGCCTGGTATCGAATGTTAAGTTGCGCACAGCAATACGAACTTTCGCGGATTTGTTGTGCAAAAAATAAAGTAGTCATGGACTGGGATCACATACGGACTTTTTTGGAAGTAGCACGCACCGGCCAGATCCTTGGCGCGGCGCAGCGTCTAGGTGTGAATCATGCGACGGTGGCGCGGCAGCTCGGTGCGCTTGAAGCAGACCTGAAGACCAAGCTTGTCGAGCGCAGCACGACGGGCTGCGTGCTCACGAGTGCAGGGGAAGCCCTCGTCGACGTGGCTGAGCGGGCAGAATCGGGATTTCTTCAGGTCGGTGCCCAACTGAGTGGATCGTCAGAGCTGATCTCGGGCACGGTTCGTGTCGGCGCTCCAGATGGACTTGGCAACTATTTTCTTGCCAACGCGCTTGGAGCGTTGGCCACGCAACACCCAGATCTACTGATTCAGCTTGTCCCTTTGCCGCGAACATTCTCTCTTTCCAAGCGTGAAGCAGACATAGCAATAACGCTGGACCGGCCGAAACAGGGCAGCTTGATAATTACGAAGCTCACCGACTATACGCTTAGCATCTATAGCACTGAAAGCTATCTTGAGCGTACAGGTCCGATTCGGAAGCAGTCCGATCTCGCGGGTCGGCTCTTCGTTACTCATATTGAGGACTTCGTTTATAGCCGGGCGCTCGACTATGCATCGGCGCTTGGGAAGTTCATGAACAGACACTACGAGTGCGGAAGCGTGGTGGCTCAGATGGAGGCGGTGAGGCGTGGTCACGGCGTCGGCATACTGCATGATTATGCCGCGAAGCGCTTCCCTGAGCTTAAGCGATTGCTGCCCCAAACGAACTTTGTACGAAGCTACTGGTTGGTTTCCCATCCTGATACTCATCACACACGCAGGGTATCGGCGGTTCATTCGCACATTGTTGCGACCGTGCGTTCAGCTCGCCGCGAATTCGCAAGCTGGTCATAACGACGGAATTGAACATCGAAGAAGCCGCGGGCTGCATCGAGGTAGTTGCTCAATCTTGGCGCCGTGAACGGCTAACGTTCGCACGATCCGCCCCCTGGCGATCGTCGGCCAAACGCAGGCGCTGGTTGGTCGCCGCGTCCAGAGCGTGAGCCGTGGTCTCGTGACGTGAAGGGGCGTGGAGATCGATTGGCATTTCATTCCAGTGGCGGTGGCAGATCAAGCCGCGCGGGTAGGGGAGCCGGCAGCGTCAAGCTCGGCAACTTCTTCTTCTGTGAATACCCGGCTGCGGGTCAAAAATCTGACGCCCTCCGGTGCCTCCGCTGAAAACCCGGAGCCGCGGCCGGCGACGACGTCGATGATGAGCTGGGTATGCTGCCAGTACTCAAATTGTGCCGCGCCGATATAGAAATTGCAGCCTGCGATAGTCCCCAGCAACACGTCCTGCGGTCCAACCCTGAAATCGCCTGTCGGATAGCACATTGGCGCGGAGCCGTCGCAGCAGCCGCCGGATTGATGAAACATGAGTGCGCCATGCCGCGTCCTAAGGTGCTCGACGATCTTGATAGCTTCGTCTGTAATCTCGACCCTGTTGACCATCGTCCACCTCCACGTAAGAACGACAGGCGCGGGGAAGCCCCCGCGCCTGTTTGGGATTCGACGTCCTCAAAAGAACCCAAGTGCCTTGGTTGAATAGCTCACCAGCATGTTTTTCGTCTGCTGGTAGTGATCCAGCATCATCTTGTGGGTCTCGCGGCCGATGCCCGACTGTTTGTAGCCGCCAAAGGCCGCGTGGGCCGGGTAAGTGTGATAGCAGTTGGTCCAGACACGACCGGCCTGAATGGCGCGACCGAAGCGATAAGCGCGGTTGCCATTGCGAGTCCAGATGCCGGCGCCGAGGCCGTACAATGAATCGTTCGCAATCGTGAGCGCTTCGCTCTCATCCTTGAACTTCGTGACTGATACGACCGGTCCGAATATCTCCTCCTGGAAGATGCGCATCTTGTTGTTGCCCTCGAAGATGGTGGGCTCGACGTAGTAACCTCCAGCCAACTCACCATCCAACTTAGCGCGCTTGCCGCCGGTCAACACTTTAGCCCCCTCCTGTTTCCCGATCTCGAGATACGAAAGTATCTTTTCGAGTTGGTCGTTGGAGGCTTGGGCACCGATCATTGTCTCAGGATCGAGGGGATGGCCTTGCTTGATTCTTCTGGTGCGGGCGACGGCCTTCTCCATGAACTTGTCATAGATCGCGTCTTGAACGAGCACGCGGCTCGGGCAGGTACAAACCTCGCCCTGGTTGAGCGCGAACATAGCAAAGCCTTCCAGGGCCTTGTCGAAAAAGTCGTCATCTAGCTCGGCTACGTCGGAAAAGAAGATGTTGGGCGATTTGCCGCCTAGCTCGAGCGTGACGGGGATGATGTTGTCTGACGCATACTGCATGATCATGCGCCCTGTTGTCGTCTCGCCGGTGAACGCAACTTTGGCAATTCGCCTATTTTGCGCCAGTGGCTTACCCGCTTCGATGCCGAATCCGTTGACGACGTTGACGACGCCGGGCGGCAGGAGATCGGCAATCAGCTCCATGACGACGAGGATACCGAGCGGCGTCTGCTCGGCCGGTTTCAGCACGACGCAGTTACCGGCCGCGAGCGCTGGTGCTAGCTTCCAGGTCGCCATTAGAATCGGAAAGTTCCACGGAATGATTTGACCGACGACACCGAGCGGCTCATGGAAGTGATAGGCCACTGTATCGTGGTCAATCTCCGAAATGCCTCCCTCCTGCGCCCGTACGACGCTGGCAAAATAGCGCCAATGATCGACTACCAGCGGCATGTCGCCATGCGTGGTTTCTCGGATCGGCTTGCCGTTGTCGAGGGTCTCGACCAGAGCTAGCAAATCCAAGTTTGCCTCGATCTTGTCAGCGATCTTGTTCAGGATACGCGATCGTTCCTGCACCGACGTGCGGGCCCACGCATCCTTGGCCTTATGGGCAGCGTCAAGCGCAAGTTCGATATCTGCTGCCGTGGACCGAGGGACCTGGCAAAGTCGCTTGCCGGTGATCGGGCTCGGGTTGTCAAAGTATCTTCCCTCGATCGGCGCCGCCCATCTTCCTCCAATAAAATTGTCATACCGGTCGCGGATCAGAACCTGTTTCGAGACTTTGTCGAGAGCTTGTTGATACATGGCGTTTCCTCGTTGATGAGATCGCGCCCCTGGGGCGCCAAGCCGTGGCCGCTGTGGTGGTTTCGCTCCCACGCAAGCACCGTTCCGGTACCCGGCCAAAGGCGGAAGGCAGTCTGGGCCGAACGATGAAGCGTCGTCAACGCTATATCCAACGAAATATAACGACGCGAGGTGAGGCCCATCTCGTGCAAAAAAGACCAGCAACCATACGGACCTGTTCACGAATGCGCAGGGAGCAACGTCCTGAGCGCGATGGTACCAGTCGCCGTGAATCTACTGGTACCGGTTCGGCTGCCCTCTGCGGACTCAGACCTTTCTTCGGAACCGGTACTTCACCGGCGCGCCATCCCGCTGAATAACTAGCCTTCTTGGGTTGTTGATCTCTCCTCGATGATCAATCGAGTGTTGAGGGCTTCATGGCTCGATGAGGCGGCCATAGTGGAGCGGCCACCACCTCGGCGCCGGGCTAGAATTTGTTTGGTTGATTGCGTCCCTAAGGCGCAACAGCTGCTGTGCCGGGAGGACCTGCTTATGGGGGACGCGCAGAATCAGGCTCCGAAAAAGGGCCCGCTCGAAGGGATTACAGTCCTCGATTTCTCGCGCGTTTTAGCGGGGCCATACTGCACCATGGTGCTGGCGGACTTGGGCGCGCGGGTCATCAAGGTTGAAAAGTTCGGCACTGGCGACGACACGCGTGCATTTGGTCCCTTTGTCGCCGGCGAGTCGGCATATTTTATGTGCTTCAATCGAGGTAAGGAGAGTATTGTTCTCGATATCAAGTCGCCGCGTGATCGAGAGTTGCTCGAGCTGTTGCTCGACCGGGCCGACGTCGTTGTCGAAAACTTCCGCCCGGGCGTCATGGATCGTCTCGGCTATGGTGCGGAGCGATTGGCTAAGACGCATCCTCACATCGTCTATGCGTCAATCTCGGGCTTTGGCCACTCGGGTCCGTTTAGTGACCTTCCCGGGTACGATATGGTGGTGCAAGCCATGGGCGGAGTGATGAGCTTGACCGGATGGCCAGATGGCCCGCCGTCACGTGTCGGAACAAGCTTTGGTGACCTCGGCGCAGCGCTGTTCGCGACCATAGGAATACTCTCCGCGCTCTATAAACGGGTCCAAAATGCGCAAGGAGCGCGTGTCGATATCGGCATGCTCGATTGTCAAGCTGCGCTGATGGAAACGGCGCTTGCGCGCTTCGATGTTGAAGGCAAAGTACCTGGCCGTACGGGCGACAGTCACCCCTCACTTGCTCCGTTCGAGAGTTTCGCCGCGAAGGACGGCCGGTTCATCATTGCGGCTGGAAACGATACGCTGTTCATGTTGATGGCAGATGCGCTCGGGTCCCCGGCCTTAGCGCTCGATCCGAGGTTCATGAGCAATGACCTGCGTTGCACCAATCGCCCTGCAATGGTCAAGTCCATCGAGGTGATCACAACGCGGCAGCCCGTCCAACATTGGATCGAAAGGCTCAACGAAGCTGGTGTTCCCTGCTCCCCAATCAACACCATCGACAAGTTGTTCGATCACCCGCAGCTCAAGGCTCGCAACATGATCATCAAAGTGCGGGGACAGGGTCACAACCCTGTCCGTACCGCAGGCAATCCGATCCGTTTGACTGGATATGCAGAGAATGACGTAGAGACGCCGGCCATTGCGCCAGGGCTCAACCAACATCGCGAAGAGATCCTGAGCGAACTTATGGCCCCAAGCGGAGCCTACGCGGCTCCAGCGGTCGATGAGCCCGCGCCCGCCCACGTCGACGCCTGCAATCCGCTCCCCCGGGCAGCCGAGTGAAACCGAAGCGAAGGAAAATGGCCATGAGCAACACTGTTGCAACAATCCGCAAAGACGGCGCTCTCACTTCGGAGGCGGGGACCTCCGTGTCCTCGACCGGGTCGAACGAAACGATCATTGTTGAACGCCGCGATCGCGTCGGCCTCATTACCCTGAACCGACCCAAGAGTTTGAACGCTTTGAACCGCCGTTTGGCAGTAGAAGCGCTGGCCGCATTGAGGGCGTTCGACGCAGACGAGCAGATCGGGGCGATCGTGGTTACAGGTAGCTCGCGGGCCTTCGCTGCGGGTGCAGATATTGCAGAAATGGCAGAGAAGTCGTTCAGCGGCTTTTACATGAATGACTTTCTCGCTCCCTGGGATGAGGTGAAATCGATCTCCAAGCCGATCATTGCCGCCGTCGGCGGGTTCGCTCTTGGTGGAGGCTGCGAACTTGCCTTGCTTTGCGATTTCATCATTGCGTCCGAGGATGCGCAATTTGGCCAACCAGAGGTCAAACTAGGGATATTGCCGGGCATCGGGGGATCACAGCGGCTAACGCGGGCCGTAGGAAAATCACTTGCGATGGATCTTATCCTAACAGGCCGTACCATCACCGCTGCGGAGGCAAAGGCCGTTGGTCTCGTCGCGCGGGTCGTACCGAGTGCTGAGCTTCTGCAAGTAGCCCTGGAGGCCGCGCACACGATTGCCGGTTACAATGCTCCCGCGGTGAAAATGGCGAAAGAGGCCGTGAATCGTGCATTCGAAAGTCCGTTGTCAGAAGGGTTACGACATGAGCGTCTACTATTTCAGGCGGCTTTCGCAACGGAAGGCCAAAAGGAAGGTATGAACGCCTTCGTAAACAAGCGGGCGCCGGTTTTCCGTCATCGTTGACTGCATCAGCTTGCCCAACGACCGCCGCGCGGCTCCCATCGTCGTGGGATCGAGCATTTCTTCTTGCCTTCGATTGTAGCCACCTGGAGCCAATCGTGATCGCTGAAACCGAATTGGACGGCGACTTTGACTACATTGTCGTTGGCGCCGGATCTGCCGGGTGCGTAGTAGCAAATCGTCTATCGACGGACCGTAAGAACCGCGTCCTCCTTTTGGAGGCTGGAGGTAAAGACAACTGGATCTGGTATCACATTCCGGTTGGTTACCTGTTCGCTATTGGCAATCCCCGCTCGGACTGGATGTTCGAAACGGAGAAAGAAAAGGGTTTGAACGGTCGATCCCTCAAGTATCCGCGGGGAAAGGTAATCGGCGGCTCGTCAGCAATAAATGCCATGATTTCCATGCGAGGACAGGCCGCAGACTATGATCATTGGCGACAACTTGGTCTTACCGGCTGGGCTTGGGAAGACGTCCTTCCAGTCTTCAAGCGCCTTGACGATCATTTTATGGGCGAATCGGAGCATCATGGCGCCGGCGGCGAGTGGCGTGTTGAGCAACCGCGAGTTCGTTGGGACGTCCTGGATAGGGTAGCGGAAGCAGCTACCGAGATGGGTATTCCGATGGTCCCCGATTTCAATACCGGGGAAAATACGGGCGTCGGGTACTTCCATGTCAATCAGAAGCGTGGTCTGCGCTGGTCGTCGGCTCGCGGCTTCCTAAAGCCCGTACTGCACCGTGCTAATCTACGCCTCGAGACAAATGTCCTCGTCGAGAAGGTATTGTTCGACGGGGCGCGCGCTGTGGGTATCCGATACCGCAAAGGGGGACGATCGCTGGAGGTTCGCACAAAAGGCGAAATTATCCTCTGCGCAGGTGCGATCGGATCACCGCAGATACTTCAGTTATCCGGAGTGGGTCCTGCCGAGTGGTTGCGCGAGTGTGGCGTTCCAATTGTTGCTGACAGGCCGGGTGTTGGACGAAATCTGCAGGATCATCTGCAGCAACGCGCGATCTACAAGGTTCATGGCGCGAAGACGCTTAATGAGACCTACCATTCACTGAGTGGACGCGCACTGATGGGGCTGGAGTATCTGGCGTTCAGGCGTGGTCCACTCACTATGGCTCCGTCTCAGCTCGGAATTTTCACCACATCGTCTGCAGAGTTTGACCGTTCCAACATCGAATTCCATATCCAGCCGCTTTCGCTGGACAAATTTGGTGATCCATTGCACCGTTTTCCCGCGATCACGGTGTCGGCTTGCAACCTTCGACCGACGTCTCGCGGCACGGTGCGCCTGCGATCGACTGATCCTGCCGCGAAACCCGCCATAGCCCCTGGTTACCTCTCAACTGATGAGGACAGACGGGTCGCAGCCGATGCCATACGTGTCACGCGAAGATTGATGAGGCAGAAAGCACTCCGCCGCTATCGGCCCGAAGAGTACGTTCCAGGGCCCCTGGTCGATGACAGCGAAGCCGCACTGGCGAAGTCTGCCGGCGACATCGGGACAACTATCTTTCATCCGGTCGGTACAGCAAAGATGGGACTAGACGCGGATCCGTCGGCTGTAGTCGATCAGCACCTTCGCGTGATCGGTCTCGATGGACTGCGCGTAATCGACGCCTCGATAATGCCCAGTATTACGTCGGGCAACACCAACACGCCGACAATCATGATTGCTGACAGAGGTGCACATTTCGTTCTGGCGGACGCTCCGTATAGGTTGGTATAGGTTTAGGTGACCCGTCAAAGGTGGGTTGGCGTCTCACGGGACCGGACGGGTTGATCTGCTCTATTGATAGTCATGCTTTCCCACTCCGCCCTTTGGGACGTTTGTCACCACTTAGCTGAAATCATCACGATCGAATCGGACGCCGGATCTGTGTGATCGGTAAGGCGCCCACGCAGGCGCACTTCGAAGGACGTGTACACCATCTCTGATGTCGAGTATGGAGCGATATTTTATGGTCTCCTTGCCATGACCCGACATCCGCGGCTTCAATAGCTGACGACATCTCTCAGCGCGTATTCGCCAACCGAAGCGCGAGTCACTAGGCGCGCCTCATGTCTACTCGTCAGCATTGTGTCGCTGGGCGCGGCGCAACACGTGAATTCGTCGAGAGCGTGTTTGACATCAGAGATGTCCCTTATTGGAAATCCGACGAATGCCGCTGAGTAAAGCTCGGCGTCCCGGCAAGAGCATTGGACTTCGGTGCCGATTGTTCTAGTGATCTAGGCGCGCGGGTAAACTGATAGTTTCGACGATCTGAACCGTCTAAAATTGCGGCGGCGCGTGCTAGAGGGAATGTTTCGCTCGGCCGCGAACGGCTGTCATCCGCACTGTTCAGCGTCCGAATTGCGCTGACTGCGCGGGGATGGGACCACGTTTCGGCCGAGCGCACTGTCTAATGACCCGCCAGATGACTGGCTACGGTGTGCGATGCAACCACCCGGGCTGATCGCTTCCGAGGGCCGGCGTAGGGCGCGTCCAGCGGCAGCGTGTCTGCGACATTCGTAACACGGGCCCCAATGCGATCAAGTCGCCATAAGCGGTGTTGTCGACACGAACGGACAAGGCTTCGAACTCCTCGGATGACAGATGCCCGGTTGCTTGGTGGAAAATATCGACGAGGCCCTGACGAAGTATGAGCATCGCTGATTGACAGAGAGATACCTGTACACGATAGCTCCCACCCTCGCGCGCTCGTCGAGCGAGTGCCAGCATGGCGCCGAACGTACCAAGGAAGCCGGTCAGGAAGTCGCACATGAAAACCGGCGTCAAAGCAGGTCGACCATTGTTGGTTGCGACCCCTTGGACATGGCAGATGCCCGTGACGGCCTGAGCGACTTGATCCCATCCTGCGCGCGGGGCGAATGGGCCGCCCGATCCAAAGCAGTTTACGTCGACATGGATCAAGCCTGGCCGCAGCGCGATGAGGTCTTCAACGCCCAAGCCGCGCGTTGCCATCCGGCCGGGGCGGTAGCCATCAATGAGCACATCGGCCGCGCCTGCGAGCTCCCGGAACTTGGCGAGCTCATCGGGCCGATTGAAATCAAGGTAGCAGCTGCGCTTGCCGTGACTGGTATCACGCACGAAGGCGGTTACTTGCGGCAGGTTTGGGGCGGTCACCATGAGGACATCGGCACCGTGTTCTGCCATACCTAAACCCGCCGTAGGGCCTGCTAGGATGCGGGTCAAGTCAAGTACCCGGATGCCTGACATGGGTTGGTCGCCGGCTGGTAACGGCTCCGGGGCGCTTTCCGCGATCTTGGTAATCTCAACGACCGGTCGCGATGCGAGATATGCGCCGTGTGGGTGGGCCAGCCATTCCTCCGGCGAGCGAACCTTACCCGCGCAAGCATTTGCTGCCGCGATCGCCTCCTCAAGCTCGTCCGCCTTCCAGTTTGCTACCGCTGCCTTAACCGCCTCGACGCTGCTCTCGCATCCGAGCACGTCGAGCACACGGCGCTCGAGGTGGGGCAGGTTGGTATGCGGCAAAACCCAACCGCCATCAGCGGTCTCCCAAGGCTGTGTCAGCGCAACCATATGCTTCATCGCTGGCGAGACCGGAGCTGACTGGTAAACTCCATTTTTGTCGCGCACCAAGGTGGCCTCGCCGCCAGCCAACGATGTCGCTGCTGCAGCACGTGCATCCACGCTGATTTGTTGGCGCGAACCGGTGCGCAGTTCCCACAAATCGTTTGCAGCGACACCTCGTGCAGCTAGCGCCGCAGCTACGGTTTCGCCGATGCGCAGTGGCGTAGGGTAGAAAGGATCAGCACCCGTGAACGTGACCTCTTCACGACGTACCGGACCGTTAGCCCGGATCGACATCAGTTCCGCGAAGGCGTCGCTCGCGCAATCCGCTTTGTCCTGTCTCATCGAATACACCTTCATAAGTACTTGTAAATAGCGGATAAACTGACTGCGGAATTGCGAGGGCGAACAGGAGCGCTCAAGCTGCTCGCCAACTACGGGGAAAAGCGCAGTGCGCCGCTATCAGGCCGCCACCGCCTATCTGGAACAAGGCTCTGCCGTCTCGTACAACGGCCCACCACTTCAATTCGCCCTTTCGCTGCGCCGGGCTGCGCGCGATGCTGGGCACTGTGGCGCCACGGACACCCCAGTTCTCTGGCTCGACCTCGTCGATCAAAACGAGTGTCATTTGCGGGGCGCCAAGCGCTTCGAAGAGCAGATCGCTCACGCCTTTGATGAACGCCGGCTTCTGGCCTGGCGTTGAGCCTATTGCGCCAGTCGCCGGTCCTTCCCGCGTCACGTTGATGTTCATGGCACTGCTTTCTCTTTGAGCGACGTGCGCTGCGGTGTCGCCGGTCGAGTTGGAGTTCGAAGGATCGTCAATGGCCAGCGCACGGCGACCATCGACATCGGCCAAGTTCACGAACGTCAGTCTGAGCCCTACTTGTTCCGTGTCTCGTTCGAGTAGGAGCAAAGCGGGTTCGCGAGTTCAGCGAGCTCTTATACATCAACGCGATCGACGCCCAGTAAGTCGACGATTGGCTCTCATTGAGGTCGGTCAGAACAATCCAGGCATGGGTGCGTGGTCTATCCAAAGAACTCCGTATTGGCGCGGTCGTGACTCTGATCAGTATGGTCACGCGATCAGTTTGCCAACACAACAACCAAGGTTCGGCTGAGATTTACGTTTCCTTACGGTAACCAGCCCGACCTAATTGATAAAAATGGCGGAAGCCAAGGAGCACTAAACAGCACGCTTCGCAACAATCTAACAGCTGGGCTTCAGGTTTGACGGCAAGACAACGGGTTAGGGCGGAGCGCTGCTGTTGTTCAGTGGTCTGGTACCATCGTTTTCATGTCGGCCGGTGCTATGGCCGGTCTATGCATTCGGCTAAAGGCCCAAATAACAACTGCGGCCGTTGCGGCGTAAGCTGGACGTAGATTTGAGCCGGGCGGACGCTCTCAAAGATTTGGATGAAGCGAGGATCGAGACGAACCGTGCGAGACGGCTTGGCCTGTCTCGCACCTAACTCATTCGCGTTACAATAGTGGTGAGCGGCGGTGCTGTCGGTCGAGTTCGTCAACCGATACGTGGACCTCCGTCTACCAAAAAGTTTGCTTCGCAACAGATACCCCGAAGCGAAAACAGTGGGAGGTCTATACGTGTCAAAAATCCATTTGACGATCAACGGTAGCGCTGTTTCTGTAGACGTCGAGGATCGAACCCTCCTCGTGCACCTGTTGCGCGAAAATCTGAACCTCACCGGCACCCATGTCGGCTGCGATACCAGCCAGTGCGGCGCCTGCGTCGTCCATGTCGATGGACGGGCGGTCAAATCCTGCACCATGCTGGCCGGCCAGGCCGCCGGCTCCAACGTCACCACGATCGAAGGCCTCGCCAAGGGCGACGAGCTGCATCCGATGCAGGCGGCGTTCCGCGACAATCACGGCCTGCAATGCGGCTATTGCACCCCCGGCATGATCATGTCCGCGGTCGACATCGTGCACCGGCATGGCGGCAAGCTCGACGAGGAAACGGTTCGCCACGAGCTCGAAGGCAACATCTGCCGCTGCACCGGCTACCACAACATCGTCAAGGCAGTGCTCGACGCTGCCGGCCGCATGAAGGTTGCGCAGGCCGCCGAATAGCGCGCCACGCACCGCGTACGATCAAGCTCACCACCGCCGGTCTCGATGGAAACGGCGGCAAATCGAATCTCCGGTCGGGAGGACTAGACAATGGGTGTTGAAGGAATTGGCGCACGTGTCGTGCGCAAGGAAGATCGCCGGTTCATCACCGGACAGGGACGTTACGTCGACGACGTCAAGATGGTCGGCATGAGCTACGCTCACTTCATCCGCAGCCCGCATGCGCATGCCAAGGTCAAGGGCATCGATTCAGCCGAGGCCATGAAGATGCCCGGCGTGATCGCGGTGCTGACCGGACAGCAGATCGTCGACGACAAGGTCGGCAATCTGATCTGCGGCTGGGCCATCACCTCGAAGGACGGCTCGCCGATGAAAATGGGCGCGTGGCCGGCGATGGCGCCGGAGACGGTGCGCTTCGTCGGTCAGGCGGTCGCGGTCGTGATCGCCGAGACCAAGAATCTGGCCAAGGACGCGGCGGAAGCCGTCGTCGTGGATTATGAAGAGCTGCCCGCGGCCGCCGACATCAAGGCGGCGATCAAGCCAGGGGCGCCGCAACTGCACCCCGAAGCCCCCGGCAACATCGTCTATGATTGGCACATCGGCGACGAAGCCGCGGTCGGCGACGCCTTCAGCAAGGCGGCCAACGTGGTGACGCTCGATCTCACCAACAACCGCTTGGTGCCGAATGCGATGGAGCCGCGCGCGGCGGTCGCGCACTATGACCAGGCCGAAGAGCACTACACGCTCTACACGACCTCGCAGAACCCGCACGTCGCCCGCCTCGTGCTGTCGGCGTTCTACAACATCGCGCCCGAGCACAAGCTGCGCGTGATCGCGCCCGACGTCGGTGGCGGCTTCGGCTCCAAGATCTACATCTATCCGGAAGAGATGGTGGCGCTGTGGGCCTCCAAGAAGGTCAATCGTCCGGTGAAGTGGACCGGCGATCGTACGGAAGCCTTCCTCACCGACGCGCATGGCCGCGACCATGTCTCGAAGGCGGAGATGGCGTTCGACAAGGACAACAAGATCCTTGGCCTGCGGGTGAAGACCCACGCCAATTTCGGCGCCTACATGTCGCTGTTCTCCTCGGCGGTGCCGACCTATCTCTACGCGACGCTGCTGTCCGGCCAGTACGTGATCCCGGCGATCTACGCCGAGGTGATCGGCGTCTACACCAACACCACGCCGGTCGACGCCTATCGCGGCGCGGGCCGCCCCGAGGCGAGCTACCTGGTCGAGCGCATGATGGAGACGGCGGCGCGGCAATTGAAGGTCGATCCGGCCGAGCTGCGCAAGAAGAACTTCATCACCCAGTTCCCGTATCAGACGCCCGTCATCATGGCGTATGACATCGGCGACTTTAATGCTTCGATCGACGCCGCAATGAAGGCGATCGATTACGCCGGCTTCCCGGCCCGCAAGGCCAAGGCCAAAGCCGACGGCAAGCTGCGCGGCATCGGCGTCTCCTGCTACATCGAGGCCTGTGGCATCGCGCCATCGAAGGCCGTCGGCAGCCTCGGCGCCGGCGTCGGCCTGTGGGAATCCGCGGAGATCCGCGTCAATCCGGTCGGCACCATCGAGGTGCTGACCGGCTCGCACAGCCACGGCCAGGGCCATGAGACGACGTTCGCGCAGCTGATTTCAGAACGCCTGGGCGTCCCGATCAGCCAGGTGCAGATCGTCCATGGCGACACCGACAAGGTGCAGTTCGGCATGGGTACCTACGGCTCCCGCTCGCTCGCGGTCGGCGGCACGGCGATCGTGAAGGCGATGGAGAAGGTCGAGGCCAAGGCCAAGAAGATCGCGGCACATGCGCTCGAGGCATCCGAGAGCGACATCGTGATCGAGAACGGCGAGTTCAAGGTCACCGGCATCGACAAGTCGATCGCGCTGCCGATGGTCGCGCTCGCCGCCTACACCGCGCACAACCTGCCCGACGGCATGGAGCCCGGCCTGAAGGAGACGGCGTTCTACGATCCGACCAACTTCACCTTCCCGGCCGGCGCCTATATTTGCGAGCTCGAGGTCGATCCGGGCACCGGCAAGACCTCCTTCGTCAACTTCGTGGCAGCCGACGACTTTGGCCGGCTGATCAACCCGATGATTGTCGAGGGCCAGGTCCATGGCGGCCTTGCGCAGGGCATCGGCCAGGCGCTGCTCGAAGGCGCGGTCTATGACGGCACCGGTCAGCTCGTGACCGCGTCCTTCATGGATTACAGCATGCCCCGCGCCGACGACCTGCCGTCGTTCCAGCTCTCCCACACCACGACGCTGTGTCCGGGCAACCCGCTCGGCGTCAAGGGCTGCGGCGAAGCCGGCGCGATCGGCGCCTCTGCTGCCGTGATCAACGCGATCACGGACGCCATCGGCAACAACAAGCTGGAAATGCCGGCGACGCCCGATCGCGTCTGGCACGCCATTCACGGTTGAGGGAGGAAGAGCCATGTACGAGACAAACTATCATCGCGCTTCCTCGGTTGCTGACGCCGCGGCGCTGTTCGCCAAGGGCAGCGATTCGAAATTCCTCGCCGGCGGACAGACCCTGCTTCCGGTGATGAAGCAGCGCCTTGCCGCGCCCTCCGACGTGATCGACCTCTCCAAGATCCAGGAGTTGATCGGCGTCGAGGTGTCGGGCGATACCGTGACCATCAAGGCCGCGACGCCGCATTACGACGTGGCGCAAAGCGAGGCCGTGCAGAAGGCGATCCCGGCGCTTGCCAATCTGGCGTCGATGATCGGCGATCCCGCCGTGCGTCATCGCGGCACGATCGGCGGCTCGCTCGCCAACAACGACCCGGCGGCGGACTACCCGGCGGCGGTGCTGGCGCTCGGCGCGACGGTGAAGACCAACAAGCGCTCGATATCGGCGGAGGACTTCTTCAAGGGCCTGTTCACGACGGCGCTCGAGGATGGCGAGATCATCACCGCGGTCTCGTTCCCGGTCCCGGCCAAGGCCGGCTATGCCAAGATGCGGCACCCGGCCTCGCGCTTCGCGCTGACCGGCGTGTTCGTCGCCAAGACCAAGTCGGGTGACGTCCGCGTCGCCGCGACCGGTGCGTCGCAGAGCGGCGTCATGCGGGTGGCGCCGATCGAGCAGGCGCTGAAGGCGAACTGGGCGGCCTCGGCGCTCGACAGCGTCACGATCCCGGCCAGCGGCCTGCTCGCCGACATCCATGGCTCGGCGGATTACCGCGCCAACCTGGTCAAGGTGATGGGACAGCGGGCGTTGACAGGTTGAACGTTGTCTAGCGAGCCCTGCTTGCGACCGTACTCAAACAAGGTATCCGCGTGCCGCCAGCGGAGATGATCGTCTACGGTCATCTGAATGGCGGCTTCTCCTCCCTGACTCGCCGGGATCTCGCAGAGATCCCGGCCCTTTTCCAGGGATACAAGACCGGTATCGAAAAGGCCGCTGCGAGGGGAGAAACTACATCACGCGGTCGTGGACGCGCTTCAAAGACAATCATTCGTTCGAAGTTGAAATCGTCCGACCAAAGGAAGTCTCCAGGGGTAACTAGCATGGCTATGACGATGAATGGCGAGGTTCAACTCGATGCCTCGCGACAAGTCGTATGGGATAAACTTAACGATCCTACGGTCCTGAAGGCCTGCATACCAGGTTGCGAAGAGCTTGAGGCGACCGCCGAAGGTAGCTTTCGCGCAATCGCGAGGATGAGAGTGGGGCCTGTGTCCGCGCTTTTTAAGGGCAACGTGAAGCTCTCTGACCTCGACCCGCCCAACGGTTACAGGATTGCCGGACAGGGTGAAGGTGGCATCGCCGGCTTCGCCAAAGGGGGTGCGGTGGTTGGATTGAGCGAGAAGGAAGGTGGCACGTTGCTCACCTACTCAGTCGAGGCTCAGATAGGTGGAAAATTGGCACAGTTGGGTCAACGGCTTGTTCAAGGCACAGCAAAGAGGCTGGCCGACGAGTTCTTCACAAATTTTGCCAAGGAGATCGCCGAGAGACCCTAAGGACACACAGCCGCGTCGCGCGCGGTGGTGCGGGCAGTATCGGTTCGATAGGCCCCCGACGATCGTGAAAAGTGAGAACGGTCCCTTGCATTGCGGTTGGAGAAGTAGCGTGCATGTTAAGTACTTTTCTTGGGTGCGCGAAAGAATCGGCAAGTCCGAAGAGACTATCCAGCCGCCACCAGAAATATTGACCGTCGCCCAGCTAATTGGCTGGTTATGCATGCTGAGCGAGGAATATGCATATGCCTTTGAGAACAGACACGTAATCCGTGCGGCGATCGATCGGATGCACGTCGGCCACGACGCAAATATCTCCTCCGCTCGGGAAATCGCGTTCTTTCCGCCGATGACGGGCGGCTAACCCAGAACGGTGCGGCATGTCGGTACTCGTAAGTCTTCGCATTCAAGAGGCGGATTTCGATATCGCCCAGGAGATCGCCAATCTAAGGGTAGGGCGTAACGATATTGGAGCTATTGTGTCATTCGTCGGAGTGTGTCGGGCGGACGACGGCATCGCAGCTCTGAATCTTGAACATTATCCGGGCATGGTCGAGGTAGAGATTGCGCGTCATCTCAAGGAAGCGTTGTCGCGATGGCCGCTCACAGGCATCAGCTTGATCCATCGGTCCGGAAGAATTGCCGCTGGAGAAAACATAGTCCTGGTGATCGTAGCATCCGCGCACCGTACGGCTGCATTTGAAGCTGCTGAGTTTCTGATGGATTACGTTAAAACACGCGCTCCGTTCTGGAAGTGGGCAGAGACTGCGATGGGTGCCACGTGGATCGACGCCAATGATCGCGATGAGGCGGCCGCCGCGAGGTGGTTTTCCGATCCCCCAATGGCAGGTACCCAGCTGCGTATCATCGAGCAATCCGACGACAAAGAATAGAGGCTGAGTCGTCCAGTCAACTCGCGGACCTTCGCTCGAGGAGCAGGCGAAGGTCCGCGAAGCTATTAGCTATGGAGGTGGAAAACCTTGTTCATGATCTGCCACTTCCCGTCGAGCTTTAGAAGGGTAAACATGTCCGTAAAGCGCGATCCCGTCCAGTTATCGATTTCGAGCCTGACATTTGCGATGGTACCCACAACATCAATCTCCGAAATGCGAGCCTTGATGCCAGCCGCCGGCCCGTTGTTGTCGTTCCAGTCGTACAAGCCTTGAATGGGGCCGGCGAAAAGATCGGACCCGACGTAGCCAAAAATTGTCGCATCCTTGTGAAAAGCGGGCTTCATCGTGTTGCCCTTCCCGGACTTCGCGCCGTCGAGGTAATGTTGAATAACCTGACCAATGGCTTCGTAGTCCTCAAGGTTCGTAGCTGTAGCACTCATTTTGCTTCTTCCTTTCGAGATACACCACAACGCCGTTGAACGAACCGGAATTGTCCGCCGATGCCTACCGCGGGCGTCTTCACAGCAGGACCGCACATCGCGGCTTCCGACCGTAACTTTAATATCGAGACGAACGTCCTCACAGCGCCAGCACCGCCAAAGAATATGGTACCGGTCGCCGCACGAGCGACGCTGTCGCGCGTTCCGAATGCCGTCGCTTTGGGAGGGTTGAACGAAGGGAAGGAGCCATCGAACAAGGGACGCGTGAGCAAGCAGTCAGCCCACGTGTAGATCGATCAGCGCAGGCCAAGATCACAGAAGGGCTTTCGCCATCCTTGCGACGCCTTCCTCGATGGCCGCTTCAGCAAGCGCCGCAAAGCCGAGCAGGAGATACCGATCGCAATTTTCTAGGTAATCCGCGTCGGCGATATTTTGGTCCCGCAAGGTGTAGACGCCGACCTGGTGCGAGCGCAATTTTGCCTGAATCGCAGGAGCGTTATCAAAATCTGGCGGTAGCTCCCACACCAGGTGAGTACCGCAGCACACTGGGTTAATCTGGACCGACCCAAAATGCTTTTGAAGCGAAGTGATAAGATGGTCCCGTCGCCCCATATAAGTCCGTCTGATCTTTCTCAGATGTTGTTCAAATGCTCCGCCTTCGATGAAGTCGTTTAGCACCGCCTGCTCGAGCCACGGTACGCCGCTGCACGGGAAGCCGTAATCAAGAAGGGCGGTCGCATGAACGGCTGCATCGACGAGATGCGGAGGAGTGACCATATAGCCAACTCGCAGACCTGGTCCAATCGACGTCGCAAATGACCCGACGTAGACGACATGCCCGTGAGCATCGAGACTTTTCAGAGACGGTGATGGTGAGCCTTCATAGCGAATTTCGGCATCGAAATCCACTTCGACGATGTGAGAGTCAGTTTGCCGAGCCCAGCTCAGTAATGCTTCCCGGCGCGACGCCGGCAGTGTCACGCCCATTGGGTATTGGCGTGCGGGGGTCACGAACGCGACGCCGTTTCTTGACTGTGGCAGGTGTCTCACCGCGATGCCGCTCTGATCGACCGGGATCGGTAGAATCTGTGCGCCATAGGCCCGAAAAAGACTTGCGGTAACACTGCAGCCCGGCGCTTCCATCGTGACAATTGTCCCGGCGCGAACAAATAGGTGGGCCGCGACGTTCAGCGCTTGCTGTACGCCAGTCACAATCACGATCTGATCCGGGCTGCAGACCATTCCACGAGAGGCCCCAAGATACCCAGCCAAGGTCTCGCGAAATTCGCGTAGCCCCTGCGGGGCACCGTAGTATGTCAGGTTGAATCGCGAAGACTGCATCCGCCAATTGGTAAGCCGCCTCCAGATCCCTCGCGGAAAGGAAGCGGGGTCGGTGCTCTCGAGCGCAAAATCAAAAATGATCTCCTGCCGAACAGTCTTTGGCTTAAATTGGGCCACTGCAGTCGGCATAACCAAATTGATCGGCTTTGCGAGGTGCGAAGCCCTGCCCGCTCTTTCGGTAACGGACATCGAGTTGTCGGGAAGGGTACGCGACACATAGGTGCCTGCCCCCTCTCTTGGTTCGAGAAATCCCTGCGCTATCAAGGTCTCATACGCGAGGATGACTGTGTTGCGCGAAACGCCGAGTTGCTCGCTAAGGAATCTGCTGCTTGGCAGACGTGTTCCTGGCTTTAGGCGGCCAGACAGGATCATCCCGTGGATCTGTTGAAAGATCTGAGCTTGGAGCGGTGCGCCGCTAGAGTCTATTTCAAAGGCTAATTGCACCTTGACCTCCTATAGCCGCGCGCCCGCTTATATTGGCGCCTAAGCTCATTTCGGCCTTGCCAGGTTCTCACAACCTTGAGGGGCCTTAGTACAGTACGCTTACGTGTCGGACGCCGCAAGCATCTCAGCAATTCGTGTGAACTTCTCTCTAGGTTTCTCCGAGAGCAAACCGCGTTGTCTCTCGGCGCGGTCAATTGCCTCCCATCCTCCAAAGGACACTTGCTTCAGCGATCTCTGGTCCAGCGAGCACTTTAATGCTGCGTAGCCAGGCTTCGGCTGGGAGGAAAAGCTGGAGAGCTCCCCGAGCAGGGTCGTGACGGTTGCGATGCTGCAGGCTCGGTTTGTCCCGATGATGCCCGACGGCCCCCGTTTGATCCAGCCGGCGACATACATGGGAAGCTCTTGCGATGATCGCAGCGACACGCGACCGTTCACGTTGGGTATAGTGCCGCACGCATCATCAAACGGGATGCCTTCCAGCGGCACCCCGCGATAGCCGACACTACGAATCATGAGCCCGGCTTTGATACTCACGGTGTCGCCCGTGCCTACTGCCTGCTGGTGACCCGCCGGGCCAACAAGCTGGTTTCGCTCGAGAACTAGCTCCTCGAGGCCGACGGCGCCACGCGCCTCTCGTGGGCTAAGAAAGAACCGAAACTGGCACGCCTTAGCCTTTTCCCGCCTACGTGCTGAGAAGCTACGGAACACTTCGAAGTTTCGGGCACGGATTGGCTCACGCGGATCGTTGAGCTCTGCCTTGGATTGCTCGCTCAAGATCAGGTCGGTCGGATCGACAATGGGATCGCACTCCGAAAGCTGGCCGAGCTCTCGGAGCTCCTTTGTGGTAAAGCGCGCTTGAGCTGGGCCCCTGCGTCCGATCAAATAGATTTCGCGGATGCGGCTTTCGGCGAGGGCCTCCAGCGCATGGGCTGCGATATCAGTCTTTCTCAGTTCGTCGATCGACTTCGCCAAGATCCGACAGATGTCGATAGCAACATTGCCCTGGCCGACTATGACGGCACACTCGGTCGAAAAGTCGAACTGTTGATCGCGGAAGTCGGGATGCCCATTGTACCACCCGACAAACGATGACGCCGCATGGATCCCCGGAAGCGTCTCGCCAGGTATTCCAAGTCTCCGATCGGTTGCCGCTCCGGTGGCAAAGATCGCTGCATGGTAGCAGTCTCCCAATTCGTCGACGGTAAAGTCTCTTCCGAACGAAATATTGCCGACGAAGGAAAACCGGGGATGCTTTGCGATGAGTGCGTAGGTGTCAGCAACATCCTTCAATCTTGGATGATCGGGTGCGACGCCATGGCGGACCAATCCATACGGCACCGGAAGCCGTTCGAGAACATCAACTTCTACAGTGTAATCTGATTGCAGGAGGGCCTCGGCCGCGTAGAAGCCGCTCGGCCCGCTTCCAATGATGGCGATCCGTAGTGGGTTATTTGGCGTTCCAGGTGCGTTCACAGGCAAACCGTTATCGTCTGTTGAAGCTCAGGGGTTTCCGTAGCCGAGCGCGACACGTCGAGCTTCGGCGTTAGGCAGCGGGGTTTGTTTGCTACGGATGACGGGCGTACGGGCTGATTTTTGAGCATTGATCTCAATCCACATGATCTGGTCGTCCGGCAGATCGGCACTTTCACTGATGGCGTGGACCGGGCATGCCGGCACGCAGGCAGCGCAGTCAACGCAGGCGATGGGGTCGATGTACATACGGTCTTCGTCGCCGTGAAAACAGGCTACGGGACAGACGAGAACGCAATCTGTGAAGCGACAATTGGTGCAATTTCCAGTGACGACGTGTGGCATCTTCGTTCCTCATCCTAAGAAAGTTGTTGCAACAGACTAGCCGCCTGTCACCGCCATAATCCGGCTTATCTTTTCCGGTTTTTCAATGAACTCGTGACGCTCAGGCTTTATGCTCATCGCTTCTCGGAGAGCTTCGACAATCTCGAGATCGCTGGCGCCTCGGCGTAGCATCGGGCCAAACGCTGCCCGTTCCCGCTGGCCGAGGCACAGATACATCGTCCCGTCTGCGGTCAATCGGACTCGGTTGCATGCGGCACAGAAGTGGTCCGAGAGCGGGGTGATGAAGCCTACACTGAATTTTCCATCGGGCGTCTTTAGATACCGCGCGGGACCGCCGCCGGATGATTCCCCCGCTATCAGACCGAGCTCTGACTGGAGACGTCGTCGAGTGGGCTGAAGGTCAAGAAACTGCGCGTTACGGCCCGTGGCTCCCATTGGCATGGTTTCGATAAAGCGAAGAACAAAGCCGTGGTTCATGCAGAAATCGATCATGTCATCGATTTCGTCGTCGTTCACCCCGCGCATGGCGACCATATTGATCTTGATCGGAGCGAACCCGACTTGCTTGGCGGCGGCAAGACCAGCAAGAATTTTATGAAGGACATCACGGCCGGTTATCGTCTGAATGCGGTCGGCGCGTAGAGAATCTAGGCTGACATTGACCCGACTAAGACCTGCGCGCTTCAGGGGGGCTGCGAGCGTCTCCAGTCGTGTTGCGTTGGTGCTCAGGGAGACATCGAAGATCCCGGGGACGGCAGCAATTTTCGCTACAAGGTCGGGGAGATCTCGTCGCACCAGGGGCTCGCCCCCCGTCAGACGAACGCGCTTTAGCCCGCGAGGTGCCATGATCGAAAGCAGCCGCTCGATCTCACCAAACTTTAGCCAGGAGGCCGGCTCCTGGAAGCCTCGAAAACCCTTTGGAATGCAATACGAGCATCGCAAGTCACACCGGTCAGTGACCGAAAGTCGCAAATACTCAATGCGGCGCCCGAACTTGTCTGTCAGAATAGGGCCGTGGTTTTCCATTGTGACCTATCCGTATGGCGCGCGTAGAGCCGCCCTTTTTATGATTATGTGACAGAACGTCGGGGTCCCTTAGAGCCAGCAGGGGGGAAAGGACTGAGTCCGGCCGGCCACGTGGCCCTACGAGATTCGTTGCTACCGGTACTTTCGTGCCTCTTTTTCCTGGACCTATCGTTGTCCGGTTTGGACCGCGCGTCTCAAACGACAACTTAAAAGGTAGGAGGAATATGTCCCATGGCTACCGCTGCTCCCGCCACGGCGCCGAAGGTGTTTTTTGGAGGCTGCCCGCATGATTGTCCCGACACCTGTGCGATGCTCTATACGGTGGAAGGCGATCGACTTGTGAACGTCCGAGGAAATCCCGATCACCCGATTACTCGCGGTGGATTATGCGTCAAGCTCAATGACTATTCGGATCGCCACTATCACGCAGATCGCGTTCTGTACCCGTTGAAGCGGAATGGCCCCAAGGGGACGCGATCGTTTGTCCGCATCAGCTGGGATCAAGCGCTCACTGAAATCAGGGACCGTTGGACCAAGACCATTTCGGCATACGGAGCCGAAGCAATTATGCCCGTAAGCTACCTCGGAAATGAGGGGCTTGTGCAGGGCCTGACGGTCGGAGATGCGTTCTTCAACAAGCTCGGTTCGACGGTATGTGAGAAGACTTATTGCGCCTCTGGCTCAAGTACCGCGTGGCTTCTCACGGTCGGGCCGACAAATGCTCTCGATCCGGAAAGCTTTTCGCACTCAAAATACATCATCATCTGGGGATGCAATACCCTCACGACGAATCTGCATCATTGGCCCTTCGTCAACGAAGCGCGCCAGAAGGGTGCAAAGCTGGTCGTTATCGATCCGTACAAGTCGCGTACTGCTAAGCAGGCGGACTGGCACATCATGCCGAAACCGGGTACCGACGGCGCCTTGGCGATGGCACTTATTCAGACATTGATCGCCGAGGGCATGGTTGATCAAGACTATGTCGATAAGCATGTCCTGGGCTTTCCCGAGCTCAAGCAACACGCGGCCAGCTGCACGCCGGAATGGGCGGCGAAGATAACGGGTGTTGACGCGGATGATATCCGGAAGCTGGCACGAGAATATGGCACCTCAAGGAACGCCTCCATCCGCATAGGCGTCGCTCTTGAGCGTACGGCGGGCGGAGCTCAAGCGATACGCGCTATCATAGCTCTACCGGCCTTGACCGGGGCATGGAAGGATGTAGCTGGCGGAATCTATCAAGCGCCCCTTTGGGAATTCCCCGTGAACTTCGAGGCCATCTGTCGACCTGATTGGATTAAGCCAGGCACTCGCGTGGTTAATCTGCTCAAGTTGGGCCAAGCTCTGCTGGGCGAAATTCCGCTGGATCCACCGATCAAGTCCCTGATGGTTTATAACACCAATCCGGTTACGCAGGCCATGGACGTCGACAACGTGGTCAAGGGCCTTCAGAGAGAAGACTTGTTCACCGTCGTTGCGGATCACTTCATCAGCGACACAGCGGCTTATGCCGATATTGTCCTTCCCGCCACCATGGCAGCCGAGCACGATGACATGATGTTTTCGTGGGGGCACTTCTACCTTACGCTCAATCAAAAGGCCATTGAGCCTCCGGGCGAGGCGTGTTCGAACGCTGAAATCTTTCGAAGGCTTGCGAAGGTGATGGGCTTTACAGAACCCGAATTCACCAAATCGGATCTGGAGTTGGCGGCGAGCGCGATCGACTGGTCTGCACCTCAGGTCGACGGCATCAATATGGATGTGATGCGTGCAAAGGGTTTTGCGAAGCTCAACTTGGGGGCCGCCGATACCAGAACCCCCCATGCGGAGGGCAACTTCAAGACGCCATCTGGCAAGTGCGAGCTTTATCTAGAGAATGCAACGAATTTCGTGGCTCCTCCATTTCGTCAACTCTACGGCGATATGCAAAGCGGAGAGCGCATTGAACCGTTGCCCGGTTACACGCGGCCGTACGAAAGCGCGGCAGACGAGCCGGAGCTCGCGAAGTTATATCCTTTGAGTATCGTTGCTCCGAAGAGCCATGCGTTCTTGAACACAAACTACGCGAATGAGACCAAGAAGCGCAGGCTGCAGGGTGAGCAATTTGTGCTGGTCAATCCCAAGGACGCATCCGAGCGGATGATCGAAGATGGGGATGCTCTGAAAGTCTATAATCGGACCGGTGGCTTCCACGGGGTGGCCAAAGTAACTGAGGACGTTCCTCCGGGTCTCGTCGTGGCCACCGTTGGATACTGGCGTACTCACAACGAGCAAGGGACGGTCAACAGCGTAAGCGCCCCTCGTTTTGGCGGAATGGGAAACTGCCCGACGTTCTCGGACAACCTGGTTCAGGTTGAGCGGATTGTCGGTAAGAATGCATCGCGCAGCCTGCACGAGCCAGAGCCAGTCGCGTTGATATCAGCATAGTTGGACGCTCCGGGTGGATCCGCTCGAATAGGCTGCGGATCCACCCTACGGGAGCTGCTAGCCAGTGGGTGCCAGGCAATAGGCGCTAGCCAGAAGTGAATTCTCTGATCGGAAGCAGCAGAGCTCCGGCCTTCACCGATCGCACCGAACGGCGGTTGAGTGTCTTCCAGCCAACGGGTATTCTTCCAAAGCCCGGTTAGACCTAAACCTACAATGCTTACGCTGAGAGCGTAGGGCGGGACGCCGACGATGCGACCGCTGCAATAGGTGAAGGGTCAAATCATGAGCGCTGAACAGAAGGTCGTCATCATCACGGGCGCGTCCCAAGGGATCGGCGCCGGACTAGTTAGGGCTTACCTCGATCGCAACTATCGGGTGGTTGCCAATTCTCGGTCGATCAAGGCCAGTTCCGACGCTGACGTCCTTGTTGTTCCAGGCGACATCGGCAAGCCGGAAACAGCGGACCGGATCGTCCGGGAGGCACTTGAGCGCTTTGGACGAATCGACACTCTGGTGAACAACGCTGGTGTGTTCCTTTCCAAGCCGTTCGTTGAGTTCACTCAGGAAGATTACGCCTACAACATGGGCGTTAATGTCGCCGGCTTCTTTCATATTACCCAGCGCGCGGCCGTCGAGATGCTGGCGCAGAACTCGGGCCACATAGTCAACGTGACCACCAGCCTGGTTAACCAGCCGATGGCCGGGGTCCCCGCGGCCCTCGCGTCCTTGACGAAGGGAGGCTTAAACGCCGTGACGAAGGCATTGGCCATGGAGTTCTCGAAGAGTGGCATTCGCGTCAATGCCGTTTCGCCGGGCATTATCAAGACCCCCATGCACCCGTCCGAGAACCACGAGGCGCTCGGGAAACTCCATCCGGTCGGTCGTATGGGCGAGGTCCGCGATATCGTCGACGCTGTACTTTATCTCGAGACAGCCTGCTTCGTGACCGGCGAAATTCTTCACGTCGACGGCGGTCAAAACTCCGGACATTGGTGAGCCACTCGATGCTGGCCCGAGCAATGCCGCGGCCGGCATCCGATCATCTGTCGAAGGCGTCGCTGAGTATGAGGCCATAGGGCGCCAGCTGAAACTGGTGCGGCCGATCGAATGCGGCTGCGGGGGGCGACCAAATCAATCGGATCTCGACAGCGTCGCAATAGCGAGGGCCGATTGCAGCTAAAAAAAAAGGTTGCGCCATACACGAGACCTCGCAGGTTACAGCGGTGGAGTGATGCCGTTGTAGCCGACAAGAACGACCGCCGCAGACAAAACGGTGTCGTCACTTTTCGGCGCAACGACAACCGTATCCACCCCGATCGCCAAATCTGTACGTTCACCAAGTGCAAGAGAGCGGATTGGCACGGATGGCGGCACAAAGAGTTTCTGTCGGCCGGTCTTATATCTCACGGTCATCTCCCGACCATTAGTTACGACCAATTCGCCGACAGCCTCGCTGCTCATCGTGCTGGATAGTCCGAGATAGCCGTCGAAAAGTGGGTGGCCTGGATCACGTAACGCAGAATCAAACACGGAGATCTCGAGTGCCTCTAATCTTCCATCAAGCTGCAAGGCAACCGTTGATCCGATCAGGCTGTTTGGCTGAACATTTGAGAATTCAGTGCGGTTCACGACGAGGATTTTGGTGTCCGGAGTCAATCGTATGGCGAGGTTCTTTCCATCGCGAGTCTTAAGCTGGATGGATTGATCCATAATTTGCTCGATAGTACCACGTATGCGGCGCGATGGGCTTTCAGCGGCAGTTCTATTCACAGCCGTAAAGATAAGACAGATCATGAAAAGCAGCGGTCGTCTCATATCGAGATCCAATGGTGCTGGTCGGGCAGCTGTAGCGAGCAACGAGGCGTTAAGTCACGCGTCCGACGCTGCGACCGCGGTTCATTTTGTCGAGGAGGGGGCACCCGGAGCAAGTGCCGGTACAAGCCTCCTGCTATCTCACCTGCGTCACGTTAACGGTATCGGACGAATAACCGATCGATCCGCGCCGCCGTACGTGTAGCCGACTGCACATAACGTTGGCTGGCGCCACACAATGCAACCTGATTCTATCATTCGAGCATTTGACGTTGCAAAGGCCCTGGCATTTGTCGGCGACTTCAGCATGGGGCAGCCGACTGACCATTCGCTTCGAACAGCGTGGATTGCACGGAAGTTAGCTGCTGTCGACGGCCTGAGCTCGGTTGACGTCGACGTCGTCTGCGAAGCATCGCTGCTTCGGTGGACCGGGTGTATCGCCAGTGCGGTCCGACCGGGCGAATTACCCAGTGACGATATTGCCGAAAAAGCAGGATTGGTCGGCTCTCGAACGGCATGGATAAATGCCAAGGACCCCAATGTCAGTTTTGAGGAGGCGATCCGGCCTCTGGCGCTAATTCACTGCGAGGCGTCCGAAGAAATTGGGCGCATGCTTTACCTCGGTGGCGCCGCTCAAGGGACGTTGCGGCGCATTTTTGAGATTTACGACGGGCGTCGAAAGCCGTTGCGCGCGGCACCCGATCGTATTCCGCGTCCGGTCTTCATTGTCTCGCTCGCCAGCGACCTTGAGATTTTCACGAGGGCCTACGGCGTCGAAGGGGCAATGACACTATTGAGCGAGAAGGGCGGTACGGACTATCCCGCAAACCTTGCGCGCGTGGTCATGGCCCATAGTCCCCAATGGCTCTCGGAGCTTGATCGAATGAGCGCCGAGGAGCTGGACACCTCGATTCTTACCGGAGATCTACAGAAAATCGTGTCGACAGAATTGATTGCCGACGTGGTCGACCTCAAATTGCCCTGGGCGGCAGGAGCGTCTCGAATCGTTGCCCAAGTAGCTGCGGCGTGCTGCAGGAGTATGGGCTTGAATGAAGAGAGCCAAACTCGGGTTTATCGAGCCGGACTAATTCACGGCATTGGTAACGTTGCGGTTGCCGGCGCGATGTGGTCCGATCCTGCCTCCCGGTCGGCATCTGCGTGGGAAAAAGTGCGTCTCGCGCCTTACTGGACGCTTCGGGCGGGAAAGCAGATTCCCGCTCTCGCGCAGGAAGCAGAAATCGCGTCGTTTGCCCACGAGCGTCTGGATGGCTCGGGATACTTCCGAGGCGCCGTCGGTAACTCAATTCCTTTGGAGGCGCGCATCCTCGGGGCAGCGGTAGCATGGGTCGAGTTACGATCCGCGCGCCCCTGGAGAGAAGGCCTGCCGGCTACAGAAGCCATGGCTCAGCTTGAGAATGAAGTGCGGATCGGGCGCTTCGAGCCGAGTATCGTCGGCTGCGTTGGATCGAACCGGCCTGGCGAGCGTCGATTTAGGCCAACCCGTTCAAAGAATCTCCTTTCTTCGCGCGAAATCGAAGTGCTTCACCGTATTAGCCTGGGTGGCAGCAATAAGGAAGTGGCGCGGGACTTGAGATTGAGCCCGAGTACTGTTCGCACCCATGTCGAGAGCATCTTCCGCAAGCTTGAATGCTCAACGCGCACGGCCGCGACCTTTAAGGCATCTTCAATGGGGTTATTACCCTCCGAGCCGACCGGCTTCTGCCCGGCAATTGATCGCGTCTAACCAACCGGTAATCTGTAGTCCAGATATCTGTAATCACAACTAATCATTTTATGGGACGACCTGTTCGTGCAACGGTCTACGACAAGCATATCGTCGAAAGGCGACAGCGAGCGAATCGCTGAAGGCATCACACCAAACCAGGCGAACTGTGTGCTGCAAAATCTGCATTGTCGATCCTGATCGCGCCGATGACAACCCGCGGCCGGCGCAATCTATTCTGCTGTGCGGCCAGTGGATGGGGACGTGAAAAGCACCCGGGAGTGGAGAGATCCGTTATGCAGGATAATACCCCATCTACAGTTGGATTTGACCACGTCGGGCTTGCTGTGAAGAACCTCACGGACGCACGCCGCTTTTTCTGCGAGTGCCTTGGCTGGGACGTTGTCGGCGAGAGGCCAAACTATCCGGCTTCGTTCGTGTCGGACGGAAGCGCCGTCGTGACGCTCTGGCAAGTCGAGGACCCGCAAGGCTGCCATCCCTTCAATCGCCGGCTCAATGTAGGTTTGCATCACCTTGCGTTGAGAGTTGCGGATCTAGATGCTCTCGAGGCACTGCACAAGCGTGTCGCAGCATGGCCCGGTGCTGTAATAGAGTTTGGTCCAGAGCAGTCGGGGAAAGGACCTAAGATGCACTTTATGATGCTGGAACCGGGCGGCATAAGGATAGAGTTCGCCTGTATCTCTCCTGCGGCTAGATAAGTCAGTTAGATCTGTCACGACCGGACTACGCACAACGCACGTGGCCGGTCTAGGGCTCCTTTGGGCGATGAACGTCGTCGTGGAATCAAATCGCGGACGCGGCAGGGGTGTCTGTCAGCGGCCCGCGCGATACAGACCGATCAAGCGCCGAGGTCGAACTAAATCGCACGCCATCTCTACAGAAGATGACCGTCATCTGAACAAGTAATTGTTCGGCGTTTGCACGCTCGTGTAACCTAGCATCTGTGTTGCGTCCTAAGCGCACTCACGCTGTCTCGGTGTTTTGCGTCATTGAGCGCTGCCAGACAAGCTTGGCATCGATCTCGTCTTGCGCGCGAAAGGCAATCTTTATCAATACCCAGATAGTGTGTTTTGAGCCGAAGTGATCGGCGCTCCAGCATATGGGAGGTTCGCGATGCTCGGCAAGTTCAGAATTGCGTCGAAGCTGTTGTTGATGGTCGGGGTCTCAATAGCCGCTACAATCGCGGTCGCCTTCGTGGGTCTCTTGGCGTTGAAGAGCAACCTGCTCGAGGATCGCAAGGATAAGCTCCAGCAACTGGTCCTCTTGGCAAAGCAAGCGGTTGAGTTGGATTTCGAGGCGTCCCGAAGCGTCGGGCTGTCCGACGCGCAGGCGAGGGAACGTAGCAGGCAACTCCTGCAGTCATTGCACTTCGGAAAGGACGACTACTTCTACGCGCTCGATATGAATGCTGTTCTGGTCGCTCATCCGAATCCCAAGCTGCAGAGCAAGAGCATGGTAGATGCGGTGGACGCCAACGGCGTCCCGTTCGCCCGGCTACAGGTCGATCTCGTCAAGTCAGTGGGATCTGGATTCGTTGCATTTAGCTTTCCACGAGTTGGAAATGGCGAGCCCTTGCCCAAGATTAGCTATGCGGTTGCGTTCAAGCCATACGAGTGGGTGATCGCAGGCGGCATCTACCTCGACGATATCGATGCGATGTTCATGTCACAGCTGAAGCAGGTCGGGTTGCTCGCCCTGATCGCGCTCACGATCGTCATTGTAACCTCAGTATTTCTCAGTCACAGCATCGTAAAGCCAATTGTCGATCTCACCGCGGCTATGCGCAATCTGGCGGGTGGCGATACAGAGTCTCTAATTCCGTCGCTGGATCGTGCCGACGAGTTCGGAGCGATGGCAAGGTCGGTCAAGGTCTTCAAGGACGCGATGATTGAGGCTGGACGGCTACGCCACGAGCAGGACGTTCTGCAGGTGAAGGCAGAGACGGAAAAAAGAGCGCTCGTGAATACACTGGCGGACAATTTTGAGCGAGGAATTCGGGCTTCGCTCGAGAGCTTGTCGGACTCGGCCGCCGAGATGCGGACTGCCTCTCAAGGCATGTCGGAGGCTGCGCTGGCAGCGAGCCGCCGATCCACCGTGGTTGCCACCGCCGCCGAAGCCGCGACCACCAGCGTTCAATCGGTCGCCTCTGCGACGGAGGAGCTATCGGCTTCAATTGCGGAAATCGGTAGCCAAGCAACGCGATCAACGAAGGTGGCGAGTGACGCGGTCGATGAGGCGCGGCGGACCAATCTGACGGTCCAGGGGCTCGTCGTGACGACCGGAAAAATTGGTGATGTGGTGCAACTGATCACTGAGATTGCGAGTCAAACGAACCTCTTGGCACTTAATGCAACGATCGAGGCAGCCCGGGCGGGCGAAGCCGGGAAAGGCTTTGCGGTCGTCGCGAGCGAGGTGAAGTCGCTGGCCAGTCAGACAGCGAAAGCCACCGAAGACATCTCTGCCCAGGTGGCGAGCATGCAGGATGCGATGCGCGATGCAGTCCAAGCAATCGAGCACATCGGGGGCACGATATCCTCTATGAGCGAGATCGCGATCGCGATTGCCTCGGCAGTTGAGGAGCAGGATGCAGCGACCCGCGAGATTGCGCGTAATATCCAGCAGGCCGCGCAGGGTACCGGAGAGGTTTCAAACAACATTGTCAGCGTAAACGAGGCCGCGGGCCGCACGGGCGCTGCAGCGGGCCTCGTTCTGTCGGCGGTCGATTATCTCACTCGTCAATCCACCGCGCTCCGGGCAGATGTGGACCGCTTCTTAACAAGCGTCCGGGCCGCGTAACACGGTGTTCAAGGCTGACTCGAATGTCGCGCGTCGGTGTATTGGCCCGGCGGTGCTGCGTCGCTCCGGCTTGTCATCTGCGTTCAAGATGGTCTTGATCAGTAATAAATATTATCCACGCGCAGGCTGGAGTAGCTATAGGTTGTGCCGCACATCGCGTATCTCGGTTCGTAAGGATTGGAGTGATCGGGCACAAGCAAGTGTTTGAAGCGTGTGCTGGAGCGAGGGCATCTGTCGTGAGCAGAATGTGGGTCACAGCGTGAGTGACGATCAAGTTGGAGGAATGAATGAAGTGGGCCTCACCAAAGATCGTTGAAGTGTCGGTTGGCATGGAGATCAATATGTACGCAAGCGCCACTGGCTCCTCGAAGCCAGTTTCGGTTTAGTTTATCTGTTCTACATCGTGGATAGTTGCGAGTTCTCCCTTCTCGAGATGGCGATGGTTCCTCGTCGTCAGCACTTGGCCGGCGCCCTTGGCGCCGGCTTTTTTCTTTAGGTTGGGCAGTCTGCTGGCAGCTCAAAACGCTACGCGGCCCGTAGAAGGAGCAATAGCGGGCAAAACGGAAAGGCATTGGTATGGCCACACTAAACATCAATGGAAAGAACGTTCACGTTGATGCGCCAAGCAATACGCCCTTGCTTTGGATCATCCGCGAGCAGTTGCAGATGTCGGGTACGAAGTTTGGATGCGGGGCGGGGCTTTGCGGAGCGTGCACCGTTCATATCAACGGCGAAGCGCGTCGCTCGTGCCAGATGGAGCTCGCCGAGTTAGCTGGCAAGAAGATCACAACCATCGAAGGGCTCAGCGCCAAGGGTGATCATCCACTTCAGAAAGCATGGATCACTGAACAAGTACCTCAGTGCGGCTACTGCCAGTCCGGGCAAATCATGCAGGCCGCCGCACTGCTTGCCAAAAACACTAATCCGACCCGAGAAGAGATTGTGGCGCATATGGACGGCAATTTGTGTCGCTGCATGACTTATTCCCGCATTCAGAGGGCGATCATGCACGCGGCATCCGAGATGCGGACCGCTAGCGCCGTTGGCAACGATCGGAGGAACACATGAACCAGCATATTCGGTCTGCCCCCGTCGTGGAGCCGCAGCTCGATCTTAGCCGTCGCGCCTTCTTGATTGGAGCAGGGACGGTCGGCCTCGCTTTCGGTTACGCAGCTATTCCGGGAGCTGAAGCGATTGCCGCTCCCGCGGTACCATCCGGCTTCGAGCCCAGCGTCTGGTACTCTATCGGATCAGACGGACTCATTACCGTAACGTCCGGCAAGGCCGACATGGGGCAGCACATCGCGTCTGCAATGGCGCAGATGATTGCCGAGGAACTTGGTGCGGCCTGGAAGGATGTGCGGCTGCAGCTTGCGTCCAACGATCCGAAATTCAACGATCCTGTGCTTGGTGCTCAGATTACCGGTGGTAGCTGGAGCACCCTCATGAACTTCGACGCCATGAGCCGGGCCGGCGCCGCTGGAAGGATCGCATTGACTGAGGCCGCTGCTGCTATCATGGGCGTCCGGGTCGACGAATTGATCGTGCAAGAATCGACGATCAAGCATGCCAAGTCCGGCAGACAGATCTCCTTCGCCGATGTGGTCAAGAGCGGCAAGCCGCTGCGGAGCTTTACGCCCGAGCAACTCAAGGCGATCGCACTGAAGACTTCGGATCAGTATCAGCTGATTGGCGTATCTGTTCCGCAGCTCGACATTCCCTCAAAGACGAACGGCACCGCCAAATATGGCATCGATACGTTCCTGCCAGGCATGGTCTATGGCAAACTCGTGCTGCCGCCGGTGCGCTACGGCGCGAAGGTGAAATCGGTAGATGACACCGCTGCGCGCAAGATCCCCGGCTTCGTCCGAGCGGTCGTGTTGGACGACAAGACCGAGACGACGTCGGGATGGGTGGTTGTTGTCGCCGCGACCTATGCTGCCGCGCGGAAGGCGGCCGAGCTTCTGAAGGTTGAGTGGGACAAGGGGCCGTACGCGAATGTATCGAGTGAGACGCTGCTCGCAGAAGCCAAGCGGCTTCACGCCCGTGAAGACACCGGCCTGTTGTTCGTGAAGAAGGGCGATGCAGCGGCCGCGCTTGGCTCCGCCGCCAAAGTCATCGAGGCGGAATACAGCACCAATATCAACATCCATGCACCGCTCGAGCCGATGAACGCCACCGCGCATCTGCAGGGCGACATTTGGCATGTCTACACGGGAAATCAGTTCGTCACACGAACAGGCGCGATCGCAGCTGCGGCGGCAGGCGTCGATCCGAAATATGTAGTGATGCACCAGGCGTGGCTCGGCGGCGGCTTCGGGCGCAGGCTCGACTCCGACATGGTGATTCCGGCGATTCTTGCCGCCAAAGCGGTGGGCAAGCCGGTAAAGGTGATCTATTCGCGTGAAGACGACATGGCGATGGATTTTTCGCGGCCCCTCACTTACCAGCCGATCAAGGGTGGTCTCGACAAGGACGGCAATCTGATCGCAATAAGCCACGACGTGGTCAGTGCGTGGCCGACGAAGCGTTGGGGAATTCCTGGTTTCCTCACGCCTTCAGTCGATAAGAAAGGGGCGCTCGACGGCTTCGCCATCAGTGGCGCGGATCACTTCTATACAGTGCCCAACCACACGGTCCGGACCATTCTTAATGAATTGGCGCAGGGCGCCACGCCATCGGGCCAACTTCGGTCGGTTGCGCCGGGCTGGACGTTCTGGGCAGTGGAAAGCATGATCGACGAGCTTGCGTTCGCGGCCGGCAAAGATCCGGCTCAATTCCGTATCGCCATGCTCGATGGGCAAGGTGAAAACAGCGGCGGTGCTCAGCGCCTTCGGAACGCCCTGCTGGCTGCCATGGGTATTGCGGGTTACGGCTCGCTCTCGCTTCCAAAGGGTGAGGGTATGGGCGTCGCTTGCGTATCCTCGCAAGAGCGGGCCACCGCGAGTTGGACCGCTTGTGTGGCCCATGTTGCGGTTGCGCCAAGCGGTGATGTTAAGGTGAAGAAGCTCACTGTCGCCACGGACGTTAGTACAGCGGTCCACCCCGATAATATCAAGGCTCAAGTGGAAGGGGCTGCCCTCTGGGGACTGTCGCTGGCGCTGTACGAGAAGGCGACGCTCAAAGACGGCGGCTTTGAGCAGACTAACTTTGACACTTATACGCCCCTGCGCATGAGCCAGCTGCCGGAGGTCGCGGTCAACATCATCGCCAATGGCGGCAAGCCGACGGGCGTTGGCGAACCGGCCACGACCGTCGTCGCTCCCGCAGTCGGGAATGCGATTTTTAGCGCGGTCGGCGCACGGGTACGCTCGCTGCCAATCACGCCCGAGGCGGTAAAAGCAGCGATGAAGAGTTAGATATCTGAATCGAACGACTGCGAAGCTCATGCGGCCGGTCAAAGCGTTGGCTGGCCGTTTGGGCGCCCCTAGCGACGCTATGCTCTTCAGGCGCCGTGCCATGGCCGGTGTGGAAAGTCCTCCGCCTGATCTACGAAACGATGATTGCTGCGCCTGCGGGTGCAGTCGATAGACTGCGTCGTCATAAGGGCCGATAGTCACACACTAGTCCAGGCACGGCGCAACAGCGCCGCGAAGCCGCGTGTGACGTACCCCGAACCGGATGATCAGGTGTCAGACTGACAAGCGCTCTGGATGCAGGTTTAGCCGGTGGATCAATCAGTCGCCGACAGGGGACGATTACCCAGATCGTGGCCGCCGCTTAGGGTCGGTTATTTGACCGAGATGACATCCGTCGGCCCAAATGTAGCATCTCACGCGGCTCCCCAACAATTGTCGGCTAGCGTTCATAAAAGGAGGAGTTGTTTGGGAGAGACGCAAAGGGGGCGGAGAGGTGTCGAAGGCATTCGCACTTGTTACATCGAGTATTACACCTGCAGGTGTCGACGACGACAGTATACTTGCGCGATCCCTCGAGGAGCGCGGGCATCAATGCCGGGCTGTGATTTGGGACGACCCAAGCGTCGAATGGCACATGTTCGATGGTGTAGTTATCCGCTCGACTTGGGATTACCATCACAACGTTGATGAGTTTCACTTGTGGCTTGAGCGGGTAGGTCGTCAGACGGTCGTCATGAACTGCCCGAAGACAATTAGGTTTCTGACAGACAAAAGATACTTGCTCCATCTTTCATCGCTAGGAATCCCAATTGTGCCGACCTGCATTGCGGCTGCGTCAGAAGTCATTAATTTTAAACGAGTATGCGAGCATATGGGCTGGTCGGATGTGATCGTAAAGCCGGCAGTATCGCTCGGGTCCTTCAAGGTAGGTCGATTTTCGTACCCAGCCGATCAATACGCAGCGCAATTGCACATCGAGGCGATGGATGCCTATGGCGGCGCGGTGGTTCAGCCATTCATGGAAGAGATCGCGACAAAGGGCGAGCGATCGTTGATCTACATTGAAGGTTCTTATAGCCATGCCGTGTTGCGCGGGCCGATGACGCCGGGATCTGAGACGCCGATGGCTCTGCCTCACGAGGCGAGCGAGGAAGAGAAATCCGTGGCGATTCGAGTCCTTAGTACCCTTCCGTGTGCCACTAACTTTGCCCGTATCGACCTCGTGGCGTCAAAACAAGGGCCATTATTGACTGAGTGCGAGGCGATTGAGCCGCGTCTGTTCTTCGGGATGCGTCCGAAATGTGCGGAGCATCTCGCCGATTCTCTCCTCGATCGCTTGGGTGGCGCCCAGCCAAAAGAAGCGGCGGAAGCAATCTTGTAGTTCCGGATGCTCTTGCCGCGGTCTCGCTAGTGCTCAAAAGCGAGCGCAGTTAGGGCGCCGGCGTTCATAGCGGCCCAGCTAGCCAGCTCCCGATTACCGGACCAACTAGCTCAGGGCGCGGGATGATGACCAAACGGAGATGGCGGCGACATCCAGGGTCAATCAATCGGTCGCAGATTGCGAGCAGCGCCGGCGTGGTCGACTGCATTGAGCTCAGTCGGCGTTCACTTGGTCCCTACCGACACCTCGGCCAGTGGCAAGAAGCCCACAAACGATAACGAAGCGAGCAAATAAATGAACTCGAGCAAAATCGCTGACGACGCAGGAAGCGATATTCCCCTCACCATCCGCGAGACTGAGGTTATGCGCCTCATCAGCCGCGGCGCGAGCAACAAGGAGATCGAACATGCGCTTCAGCTAAGTACAAGCACTGTGCGAACCCACATTGGGAACATCTTCCGGAAGTTTGGCTGCTCAAGTCGGATAGTCGCAACTCGCCGATGGTCTGCAATTGAGAACGACACATGACCAGCGTCCAGCCCGCAGTTTCGATAGTGAGAATTGTCGGCCTTGACTGCCAAGGGTGCAGCTCATCCACGAGCGTTCGTCACGTGTCGTAACGTTGCGCGTTGCTGGCTCTCACAATGGTTGCGCCACGCTGTAGGACCTCGATTGCTTGCGCGATGATGTGCTCGACGATGTCGCCGGCCGGCAATCGATCGCGCACCAAGTCAGCGCCCTCGCCAGCCCACACGGGACGGATAGAGAAATCATCTGGTGCAGCATTCACATAGATCTGTTCTTCCTCGTGCCGCACCAAGTGGAGTTCCTCTTCCCGTCGTTGCCACTTGTCTAGGAACGCGTTCTTAACGGCGCGACTGGGATACTGTTGAGGCCAGGCGGCGCCGCGCACGATATCGAATATCCTGGTCTGCTCCGTCTCATCTCCGGAGGCCGCGATCAGCCGGTCCTTCATGGCGCCGTTCCAGAGTGACTCTTCTGACGCCGCAAAGCGCGTGCCCATCAGTACTCCAGCGGCGCCCAGAGCTAAGACGGCAGCAAGTCCGCGGCCATCTGAAATCCCGCCGGCGGCGACAACAGGGATCGGGCCGACTGCGTCCACAACCGCTGGAACCAGTCCCATCGTTCCTCGCGTCATGCCGGCGTGGCCGCCGGCATCGCGGCCTTGAGCAATGATAATGTCAGCCCCACATGACGCAGCTTCCTTGGCCTGAGCCAGCGTCTGGACCTGACACATCAATAGACAGCCGGCTCGCTTGATAGCGTCGGCAAAGGGCACGGGACTTCCGAATGACAGCATGAGTACTGGCGGATGTGCCGCCAAGGCCGTATCGAGTGCCTCCGGCCTCTCATCGAGCGCCCACGTGACGAGACCGATACCGACGCGCGCATTGCCGGTCGCGGTGAGTTCCTTCTTGATGGCCACGCTGTCAGCATATCCAGACCCGATAATCCCCAACCCGCCGGCGTGTGTTACGGCAGCCGCGAGCCTACCTCCGGATGCGGAGCCCATTGGGGCGAGCAGGATCGGATGCTTGATCTGCAGCAACCTTGTTAGGGCTGTCTCGATTATCGGCATTATTGTTTCCTTCCGTTCCGTAGCTGATTGGAAGCCAACCTTTTCAGGCGTCACGGGTCGACGCGAGAAGAGCTGTCCAAGTGCCTCGCTCGTCTGTGGCTTTCACACGAGCTCGGCAGATAAGATCATCCGATATGAGTCGGCCCAATATTGCAGGCCGGATCATATTCTGTGGCATTGGCCGGGCCATGGCCAGCGCCGCACGGTCAGGCGACTTCGGACGCGGCCCTGCGGATGGCCTGCTCGAAAGCCTCCGGCGGCTGGGCTCCTGTGATCAGGTAGCGATCGTTGAGCACCACGGCCGGAACGCCGCTTATCCCCGCTCTCTGCCATTTCTCTTCGGCCTCGCGCACCTCGTCAGCGAAGTGCCCAGAGGTGAGCATATCGCTCGCAGTGGCGCCATCAAGGCCAACAGATTCAGCAGCGGCTACTAGAACGCGGTGGTCACCGGGATTCTGCATGTTGGTATGGTAGGCGGCGAGCAGCGCGCGCTTCAGCTCTTCTTGTCGGCCTTCGATCCGGGCCCAGTGCAGAAGGCGGTGTGCGTCAAACGTGTTGTAGAACCGGCTTTCATCGGTGGTCACCATGTCGAAGCCCACTTGCGCGGCCAGGGCGCGCAGACGCTCACGGTTCACGATCGCCTGCTCGCGCCCGACGCCGTATTTGCGTGCCACGTTGTCGAAGCGGCTCTCACCCTCCCGCGGGATACCCGGATTGAGTTCGAAGGGCTGAAAACGGATGTCGGCCGTCAATCGCCCTTCGAAGCGCTTCAGTGCAGCATCCAGGTTTCCCAACCCAATGACGCACCAGGGGCATGACACATCAGATATGAAGTCGATTTTGACCGTTTTTGTCATGGAAAGGCTGCTCGCTACTCGCTTGGTAACGCCAAGCGTGCGCTGAACCTATGCGGGAGTTGGGGCGACTTGAACAGCCGCCGTCAGGAAGGCACTCTTTCGTAAATCGGGACAATCGTGCGGCTCGCGACCGCACTGTCGGCCAGCTTGACGCAGATAAGAGTATGTCACCCCGCTAGGTGATGCATCAGACCTACCGTCGACAGCCACCAATTCTAACGAGCGGATCGTCACGCTTGCGTTCCGGCGAGGCGTCCATCTCTGTTCTCTCATTCGCGAGCGATCGGCAGGAGCGAACCACTCGGGCTTCTGAGGATTACAATCTGCGGCGATATCGGACGCCGCTTTTCACCGAATGCTGGTGGCGCATGGCTTGGGACGGACGCACCAACGTTCGGCAAGCCTGCAATAGTGAAGCCTGACCAGGCGGGTTCGCCGGCGTTTCAAGCGGGGGGTTGTTCTCGCCTTAGTGCCACGGAGCGATGCCGAGCGGCCTGACCTTTAGGAGCAGGTTGCCCAACTCGCGCGTGGCCGAAGTCTCGGTGGCGCTATTGCGATAAAGCACGAACTCCATATCCGGCAACGCCGGAAGATCTTCACGCGGCGCTACCACGCAGAGATCAGGTGTCAGGTATTTTTCGGCCAAAGGCGTCATTGCTATTCCGGCGATAGCAGCCGCACGGATTCCCGACAAGCTGGGGCATGTGTAGACAATGCTCCAAGGACGCTCTGCGTCCTGAAGAATTTCAATAACGGTGGACCGGTACAGACATGGCTTCAGATAGACAGCAAGAGCCAACGGAGAAGATGCATCGAAGTCATAATCCGGGGATGCAACCCAACTCAGTTTTTCGCGGGAGACGAGTTCACCTTCGGGGTCGCCAATTCGACGTTTACCCAAGACCAAATCCAACTCTCCGCTCGCCAACTTGTCATAGAGATTCCGGCTAAGACCGACCTCAACCGTCAGGCGGACATTGGGATGAATGCGGCGGAAGCGCGCCAAGACCTCAGGCAAGGAGTACGTCGCGAAATCGTCGGAGGCGCCTAGCCAAAAGATACGGAAAGAGATTACCCACAACGTCCGGGATCTCGCGTTTCCCGTCCTCACGCGCATGAGTACCCATCAGGATGTTCTCCCGGATCGTAAACTGGGGAATGATCTCGCGACCCTGGGGAACGTAAGGGATCCTCGGTCGCGTGGTGGCCCATCGTGCATAAGTCGCCGCCGCGAGGCAGCCGAAGCTAAGGCGACCAAGTGACGTTTGACTGGCCGTCCGTGAGCCCGCAGACCGCAAGTTCGATCATTCGGTGAGCTGGGAGCGAGACGGCCTCCAGCCGGCCAGAATTGCTATTGCTGAATCGAGACGATCGGTCTATTATTTATTATGGGTTCAGTCGTACACATCAAGCGCCGTCCAGGACGTCCGCCGAAGAGCGAAAGTATCACCAACGAGTCGAAGGCTTTGCTGTTGAAGGCCGGCGTTGCGAAGTTGTGCGAGTTTGGTTTCTCTGCTGTCGGTCTCGACGAGATTTTGAAATCAGCCAGCATCCCAAAGGGCTCTTTCTATCATTACTTTGGTAGCAAGGAGACGTTCGGATTAGCGCTAATCGATGAATACAATAGATTCTTCGTTTCGCGGCTCGACAAATCCCTCAAGGAACGCGGCCTCCCTCCGATGCAGAGGTTCGACAATTTCATCAGGTTCGCTCGAGACGGTATGGCGAAATACGATTTTCGCCGCGGCTGCCTGATCGGGAATCTCGGCCAAGAAATGGCATCCCTCCCCGGCTCGTTTCGGCAGCGACTTATAGATGTGTTTGAGCTCTGGCAGAAGAAGACATCAGAGTGCTTTGACGAAGCCCGCATGCTCGGCGAGATCTCCCAGCATGTCGATTGCAGGCAGATGGCTGAGTTTTTTTGGATCGGATGGGAAGGCGCGATTTTGCGGGCGAAGTTGGAGCGAAACGCCGTCCCGTTGGACAAGTTCGTTGATGGCTTCATGAAGATGGTTGGCCGGAAGAATTGGGACGGTAACGATCATTGGACGAGTGCTTAGCGCTCGCGAACTATGGTGGCGAGCGAGGCGTTACTCGGTGGCTTGATGCCACTCTCGCCTCGAGCGAGGCTGCAAATCCGGTCGATAGTACTCGGTATTGGACGCTGAGGCGTAGGGCGCTTCTGCGGTCACTATCGCATGCCGGTGCTGTCAGTTGCCCTCACCAATACGGTCAGTAAAGAGTTTTGGAGGACGAGCGTGGCGTCAGTTTATCATGAGCTCTATGCCAACTGGAAACTAGATGCCGACTCTTTCTGGGCTGAGGCAGCGCGTGGCATTGACTGGTTTACGCCACCCAAGAAAGTCTTCGACCCTAGCGCTGGCACTTACGGCCATTGGTTCCCGGATGCGGTATGCAATACCTGCTACAATGCCGTGGATCGGCATGTCGCCGCCGGGCGCGGCGACCAAGTCGCTCTCATCTACGACAGTGCCATGACCGGCACCGTGCAGAAATTTACTTATGCGAAGCTGAAGGATGAAGTGACGGCGCTCGCAGCCGTGCTGAGACGTTACGGTGTCGGCAAGGGCGACCGGGTCATCATTTACATGCCAATGATCGCTGAGGCTGTCTTCGGGATGCTCGCCTGTGCACGGCTGGGCGCAATTCATTCTGTTGTCTTCGGCGGCTTTGCTGCGCGTGAACTTGCGACACGAATCGACGATGCGCAGCCACGAGTGATCGTCTCGGCATCCTGTGGCCTCGAGCCCAACCGCGCGATTGCCTATAAGCCGCTGCTGGATGACGCAATCGAGCTTGCCAGCCACAAGCCGTCACACTGCATTATCGTGCAACGAGAGCAGTTGACTTGTAGTCTCATTGCTGATCGCGACATAGATTATGTCGACGCTGTGGCGTACGAAAAAGCAGCACGTTCCGATATTGAGTGCGTCCCCGTCGCATCGTCGGACCCACTTTACGTTCTCTACACATCGGGGACGACCGGCCAGCCAAAGGGCGTCGTCAGGGACAACGGCGGCCATATGGTCATGCTGAACTGGTCAATGCGCAACGAATTTGGCGTCAAACCGGGTGAGGTGTTTTGGGCGGCGTCGGATGTTGGCTGGGTGGTGGGCCATTCATACATCGTGTATGCGCCTCTCCTACATGGTTGTACGACGGTCCTGTTTGAGGGAAAGCCCGTGGGGACGCCCGACGCGGGGACATTCTGGCGTGTGATCGCTGAGCATCGCGTGGTAGGGCTGTTCACTGCGCCGACAGCGTTTCGTGCTATCAGGGGGCAGGATCCCTCCGGTGAGCTCATCCGGAAATATGATCTCTCGACGCTCAGAGCGCTTTACCTGGCAGGTGAGCGCGCCGACCCTCCAACAATTAAATGGGCGGAGCAGCAGTTGGGGGTACCCGTCATCGACAACTGGTGGCAGACCGAGACGGGCGCTCCGGTCACACACAATCCCTTGGGCCTCGGCATTCTTCCAATCAAGTACGGCTCGCCCGGGGTCCCGATGCCAGGGTACAAGATCCAGATCCTCGACGATGCAGGCCACGAGGTCCCTGACGGGACTCTTGGCAATGTTGCCTTGGAGCTACCCCTGCCGCCTGGCTGCCTTCTGACGCTTTGGGAAGCCGATGAACGATTTCGACAAGCTTACCTTGATGAATTCCCTGGCTACTACAAGACGGCCGACGCGGGACTTCTCGATGAGGACGGCTACGTGTTTGTCATGGCTCGTACGGATGACATCATCAACGTCGCTGGGCATCGGTTATCGACGGGAGCAATGGAGGAGATACTTGCCGAGCATCCGGACGTTGCGGAATGTGCGGTGATAGGCGTCGCTGATGCCATGAAAGGACAGACTCCGCTTGGATTCGTCGTGCTGAATGCGACCGCGTCGCGCGATCAGACGACGATTGAAAACGAGGTCGTTCAGATGGTGCGTGATCGCATCGGTGCAGTTGCGGCATTGAGAACGGTTTTGACAATTAAGCGTCTGCCAAAGACCCGGTCCGGCAAGGTGCTACGCGGTACTATGCAGAAAATCGCCGATAAGGAAGCTTGGAAAGTGCCAGCCACCGTCGACGATCCAACTGTCTTCGACGAGATCGCCGAGACATTGGGAGCTCGCGGAATCGGAATTTGAGTCCAAGATCAGGAACAACTGGTGGGCGACGCACATGGGGCACCACCCAGCATCTCCGGCAATGCCCGATGGAAAAGACGGTGAGGCGGGATCTGAGCGTCGTGCCCATCGCCGTTCGCATGGACTTTTTTCGCCGGTCCAGGGATGGAGCTATGATCTTCGGCGGCTGGAGACGTAGCTAAGGGGCGACGGGATCGAGATCGGAATCATAATTGGCTGGATCTGGTCCAGAATCTCGATGGCGGTGACGAGCAAGCCGAACATGGACCCATGCGACTCAAAGCCGATGGTGCCGCTATGAACGCCGGGAGCGTGCGATAGCTCGCCCAGGGTTCAATTCGCTCGTGCTGTTGATGACGCGAGGATCATAAAGCTAGCTTGAGAGTTCGGAATTTGCTCGGGCCGTGGATTGCCGGCGCCACGAACTCGGCCGAGCGCTCCAAGGCTGATTGCATTTCGGAGACGATCGGTCTATTATCCGGGCGACCTTCTCTAGGTGATGCGCCATGGGTGTTGAAGATTGGCGGATCCTTTTATGACCACTGAGATTGGGCTCGTTTCCCAAAGTCACGCTGAATTGTCGGAGATAGGATGATGATTATCGCTTTCTCGGCAGGCACTGTCTTCGTGCGGTATGACTGTTGCCTCACTGGAACGCGTGCCGCGAATGCTATTGCGATTTTGTGGCGGGCTCTAACGATCGCGAGAGCTCAAATTCGGATCGCGCACCAGCGATGCCGACCGAGTTCGTTCGCTATAGCGGCGACCAACAGCAAAAAAGCGCGTGCGGCTGGTGGTCGTTGGCGTAGGTCGCTTACGCATTTTCACACGTCCATCAAGACTGGAGTTAGCAGGTGAGCAACACGTTCCGAGCCCTCGTAGCGAGAAAGATTGATAACGGGCAGGTAATTGCCATTGAAGACCTGACCGAGCGGGAGCTTCCCGAGGCAGACGTGACCGTCGACGTGGAGTTTTCATCCTTCAACTACAAGGATGGACTTGCGCTGAAGGGACTGAGCCGCATTCTGCGTACATTTCCGATTGTGCCCGGAGTTGATTTCGCTGGTACGGTCCGCGCCAGCGCCAGCCCTTTATTCCAGCCTGGCGATAAAGTAGTTCTCACCGGTTGGGGCGTAGGGGAGAGCTGGTCGGGTGGGTTCTCTCAGCGCGCCCGCGTGAAGAGTGAGTGGCTGGTCAAGCTGCCAAAGGGCCTATCGACGCGCACAGCAATGTCGGTCGGCACTGCGGGACTAACCGCCATGCTGTGCGTCATCGCCCTGGAAAGGTATGGAATCAATGACGAGGGCGATGTTCTGGTAACGGGGGCGGCCGGAGGCGTCGGTAGTGTCGCAGTACGTTTGCTCTCTCGACTAGGCTATCGCGTACACGCCCTTACCGGGCGCGCCTCCGAGGAGGCGTTCCTGAAATCCCTTGGCGCTACTGCCATCGTGGCGCGCGAGGCTTACCAACAGCCGGGTAAACCGCTGCAAAGCGAGACTTGGCAAGGGGCGGTGGATACGGTCGGCGGGACGCTCCTCGCCAACGTCCTAGCTTCCACCGCTTATGGCGGTGCAGTAGCGGCGTGTGGTCTGGCTGGCGGCAGTGAACTTCCATCGTCGGTCTTCCCGTTCATCTTGCGCAACGTCGCTCTGCTGGGCGTCGATTCCGTTAACTTGCCGGCCGCCCGCCGAGTAGAAGCTTGGGGGAGGATCGCAGATCTCTTGACAGAGGAGGACTTTGCGCATGTGACGCAAGAAGTTCAGCTTAGCGACTTGCCGTCTCTTGCGGAGGCGATCCTTGCGGGGCAGGTGAGGGGCCGAACCGTCGTCAGGCTCTAGCCCGAGCAGGAGTCCTACCGGGCTGGAAACGTTGCAACTGGGAAGGTACTTGAGCACGGCGCCGACCTGCAGCCACAACGCTGGCTGGCAGCTAAAGACGAGGATCAGCGGGATCCTGCCGAGATCCTTTCGCGTGCAGTCGCTGCCGAGGCTCAAGCCGAAGCAGCGAAGGCTGAGCTTGAGAGGTTGATGATTGACTTCGGGCTGCGCAGCGGATGGCTCTAAATGCCAGCTGCGCGACGAGGTAAGCTAAACCTTCAGCCTCCGCGTTAGCCAACATAGTTGAGGTTAACCCCGCCATGTTGTTGACGTTGTGCGCTTGTGGCTGGTCCAATGTGCTGGAAACTGCACAATTGAGCGCCCCGGAGCCTTGGGAGTGTCCTTCCAGCTGACCGTCCTGAAAGTGCTGGCCGGCCAGCCCGCCGGACGGGCTTCTATTGCCGAGATGCGGCGAGCGGTTGAAATCCTGATGAACAGTGGCAAAGACTGGACCGATCGCATGAAGCGGTTGGCCGAACACGTGCCTGACTTGAATATCTTCTTGGCCAAGTATGTGCTTCGCGATGCTCACGGCTGGGAAATCACGGAAGAGGGGCAGCAATTTCTGTCTGCGCTCGAAATCGCCGTCGCCGCTCAAGGAAAGCTGCTTCGATCAGCCGCCACTGAGCTACCGGCAAGCGAGGCCGTGGCGCAACCGGTGGGAGAGGCGACAAGATCGCTTGATCCTCCTCGAAGCCGTCGCCAGAAGCCGCGCCGTCGCCACGGAAAAGATCGATTCAATCGGCGTTTGGCGTGAAGCACGCGGCCCTTCCTTTCGGTCACTACAACTCCTCGACTGCAAGCGCGCTGTGGAGATGCGTGATTGCTCGCAGCATCTTAGGACGCCCGCTAAAGCGAGACATCTCACCCGGCACAGCCAAAATGAGCGCGCGCCCCTAAGGCGACCACGTGACCGCCGTTTGGCAATTCGTCATTGGGAGATGGTCTTTATCGCTACTGTAGCTGATTTATGGCCCGCGAGCTGAAATCAGCTGAAGGTCCATCCGCGCCCGCGGGCCGGTTAGGCGTTTTAGCTATCATTTTTTGTGATATTGATATCTGAGGTTTCCATTAGCCGCGGCGGGGCCACCATTCATAATGATAGCTAGGACTGCTGTGCAATTCAGGCCTGGCCACAATGCCTACGACAGGGGTAACGCCATGGACGCAACGGATCTGAAGGTATTCGAGACAGTAGCCCGCCACGGTAGCATGAACCGGGCTGCCCTCGAGTTAAACACGGTCCAGTCGAATGTGACGGCGCGTATCAGGGCACTGGAGGTTGAGCTCGGGACACTTGTCTTTCAGCGCACTGCTCGCGGTGTAAAGCTCACCCCTGCCGGCCGTCGAATGCTTCCCTTTGCGGGACGTATCGCCAAGTTGATCGCGGACGCGAAATCAGCCGCAAAGGACGATGGAATACCTAGCGGGCCATTGGAAATTGGGACACTCGAAACAACAGCCGCATTGCGATTACCCGGTTTGCTAGCGAGCTTCGCAAAGAAGTATCCAAAGGTTCGCCCGGTAGTCACGACAGGGACTACCTGCAGCCTTGTGTCTGACGTCGTTGAGTGTCGCTTGGAAGGGGCGTTCGTTGCCGGCCCAGTTGAGCATCCAGACCTTATCGCGGAAGAGACCTTCCGCGAGGAGCTCGTCCTCGTAACGCCACGCTCGATCCGCGGTTTGGCTGAACTGGCGTCAGTACCGGAGCTTAAGACGATTGTATTCCGTGTCGGTTGTTCCTACCGCAAACGTCTCGATCACCTGCTTACCAAGTTGGGAGTGCTTGTAGCGCAGCCGCTGGAGTTTAGCTCGATTGACGCGATCCTTGGTTGCGTAGCGGCAGGGGTTGGCGTGACCTTGCTTCCGAAAGGCGTTGCTGCTGCTGCCTGGCGCGATGGGCTGGTTGCAGTACATGAACTCGAACCTGACGACACGGAAGTCCAAACGGTCTTCATCCGCAGGACCGATGGTTACGTCTCAAGTGCCCTCGCTGCGTTCCTCCAGACCGTTAGGCCAAGCTCTGGGCTGATCATGACGGCCGCCGAGTAGGTACAACCTGAAGCGTTGGTTCGAGCGGAAAGTGGGCCGTTTCGCGCACGCTACTACGATCGGAAAGCTCGGCGCGCCAATTGGTGAGCCGAGGCCGGCCCTGCTTCCAAGGCGTCGTGGGAAACGCCAGCTCGAGGAAATCGAGAGCGGAAAAGATCGCGATGTCCCCAATATCGAATCGATCCGACACAAGCTCCGATCCGTCAAGATAGTCTATGGCGATCCACACTCGTCGAAGTTGGTCGTCCAACCAGAGATTACGCTGCGATTCGGGCCCCAGGCGACTTTCAGCCCGACATGAGAGTGCGATGTCCATCAACGCGACACCGATCGCTTGGCGCCGTAGAACCTGCCATCTTGGAGGGCCATCGCTCGGAATGAGATCAGCCGAGCCGAATTCATTGAGACACTCGCAAATTACGCGACTGTCGTAGAACGTATCGCGTGTCGTTAGTCGAAGAACGGGCGCCCTCGATAGCGGGCCAAGTTCTTCCAAGAGCGAGCGCAATCCGGAAAACGGATCATGCTCCACGCGAACAAGCTTGATGTCCTTCGCAAGCCCAGCTTCAATTGCGCAGAGCCGCACCATCCGCGAATGAGGGCAGAGGGAAGACCAGTAGAGCTCCACGGCAGCCTCATCATGCGAGGAATTTGCGAGCCGGCGCTGCCAGCCCATCGTTCGACACCCTTAGATAAGTGCGACACCTCTCCGCATGTAGCGAAGACTACAGATGGAGCGATCTCTTCTGGAGATTGCTCGAGCCTGACAGCGGAGGTTCGATCGTCGCATCAGTGCTCTGCAACGATCCTCGAGTTCTTTGCCAAGGGGGATTCTCCCGAGGCAATCAAGAAAGCAGATGGCCGTCTCGATTCAAATCATTTGAAGGTGATTGATCGCCGCTCCACCCTCGCAACTACGGGAGAACTCAGACGGGGAGGAACGAATGTCATCCGACGAACTACAACAATCGTCGAAGGCTATTCAGGATAGAATTGGATTTGCGCTCTGTGCGCTCGTAGTTGGTCTCTATTTTACTATGTTCGCGGCAGTGTTCGTGCTGTCACGGGAGGCGAGCAGTACCGCTGGCAGTTTGGTTGGGCCGTCAACGACGTCAATCGCGGCGATCACCGCGTGCATGCTCAGCTGCGTGGCTCTCACAGGGTTCTTTGTTTCCTCGCGGCGGAGCGCCTAGTGATGCGAAGGTCGTCCGCTCTCACCTTGTCCGGCGCGGGTGTGTACGCGCTCCTTGTTCCACAGTCCGTGTGGGCTAACTCAGGTCCCATTGTTGGCTCTTCTGGAACAACCTCCATATTCTTCGGACTGTTTCTGATTGTTACGCTTGGGATCTGCGTCTGGGCGGCGCGGCGCGCGCAGTCAACGGATGAATATCTTGCGGCTGGAAACTCGATCACGACCGTTCAGAATGGCTTCGCCATTGCCGGTGACTACATGTCGGCCGGTGCCTTTCTTGGCCTTACGGGAGCGATTTACGCCGCTGGATTAGATGGCTTTTTCCTAGCTGCAACGTATCTCGCAAGCTGGCCTGTCGTATTGCTCCTTGTGGCAGAGCCGCTGCGGCGGCTGGGGCGTTATTCCCTTGCTGATGTGCTGGTCCATAGGCTGAGCGAGCGACCCATCCGTGTGCTCTGCGCGGCCTGCTCTCTCACAATCATCTGCTTCTATCTCGTTGCCCAGCTGGTTGGCGCCGGTGAGCTTATTTCGCTCCTGTTTGGCACTTCCTATCCTTTAGCCGTATTTGCTTCGGGGATCGCGATGATTCTCTTTGCAACCTTTGGCGGCATGCGCGGTGCGACCTGGGTGCAGATCATAAAGGCGATTTTGATGCTTGTATGTGGAGGCTCCATTGCAGTCCTTTGCCTCTCGAAGTTCGACTTCAGTTTCGCGGAGCTGTTGAGAAAAGCTATCGAGGTTCATCCAGGAGGCGCACGCATCACAACTGTGCGTGGTTTCGCTCAAGATGGCCTCGCGACGACGTCACTGGCAGTAGGAATTTTGTTCGGGACTGCCGGGCTCCCTCACATTCTGATGCGGTTCCTGACGGTGCGGAATGAGCGCGCGGCCCAAGTGTCGGTGTTCTATGCAATCTGCCTTATCGGGGCGTTTTTCCTCATGCTGCTCCCAATCGGATTCGGCAGCATTTCAATCCTGCGAAGTGGCGCAGCGCACGCCATTGAAGGGGGCGGTCTACGCGGGGGAACGAACATGGCAGCAATCCACTTGGCGAACGTCGTCGGTGGAGATGCTTTGATGGGATTCGTTTCCGCAGTCGCGTTTGCCACTATTCTTGCGGTGGTTTGTGGCCTCTTGATCGCGGGTGCCTCCTCCGCGACCAACGATCTGATCTCTGGCCTTAGGGGGCGAGCACTGGACGAGCGGGCACGTCTCACCACCATCCGGTTGACTGCGGCAACTCTTGGCGCGATCGCCGTTCTTTTGGCGATTGCCTTTGAAGGTCAGAACGTCGCTTACATGCTTGCGCTAGCCACCTCAATTGCGGCGAGCGCTAACTTTCCGATGCTGATCCTAGCGATCTATTGGCGAGGTTTGACCACCGGGGGAGCGTTGGCTGGCGGGATCTTCGGCCTGCTTTCCTCCGTCATTCTTACGGCGCTTGGACCAACAGTGTGGACAAAGGTCTTGGGAATGGGGCCTGCGCTCTTCCCCTATGACTCACCGGCCCTGTTTACCGTTCCGACAACGTTCGTCGTGTGTTGGATCGTATCCAACCTCCATCGCCGTGTAACCGCGACCGAGCCGTCTGCCAGCCTGGCGGAATAAGAAAGGAAATTAGATATGCTCACCAAAACCCCGGTATCGACGCCTACGGTCAATGCGATCGGAACCTTTGCTTCTCGGGCGTCAGTTAAGTCTCTAACACCCGACGTGCGTCAGCTCTATAAACGCAACATTCTCGACAGCTTGGGTTGTGCCATCTCCGCACTTGCGGGGGCACCGTTCGCAGCGTTGCGTGATCAGTTCAATGAGTATCGCTCAGGTGGACACTGTTCACTGATCGGTGGCGGTAAGACAGCTCCTGACCAGGCAGCGTTGTTCAATTCCGGCCTCGTGCGATACGTCGATCTGCTCGACAGCTATATGTCACCTGGCGGGCTGTGTCATCCGAGCGACAATTTTGGTGCAATTCTCGCGGCCGCCGAGCACGTGAAGGCGTCGGGCGAAGAGTTCATGCTTGCGCTGGCTGTCGCCTACGAAATTCAATGCAGAATTACAGCTGTTGTCCCTGTGATGGCCAAGGGGTTCAATCACGCTATTCAGCTTGCAATCTCGTCCGCGGCGGGCGCCGGTAAGCTGATGGGATTGTCGGCAAACGAGATCGCGCATGCAATTTCAATCGCCACCGTCGACAACATCTCACTGACTTGCGTGCACGTTGAGCCGGTGTCTCAGTGGAAGGGATTCTCGCCGGGAATGACGGGCATGCGGGCGTTGTACTCTGCGTCCCTGGCCAAGCGCGGTTTCACCGGCCCGTCGGGCCTTTTCGAAGGACCAAACGGACTACTACGTATGTTCGATCAAGAAATTAACGTCGACTGGTCTGATGAATCCCTCGAGATCATCAAACAGACGGTGATGAAGAAGTACTGTTCCTTGATCCACGGCCAACCGGTGCTCGAAGCGGTACTGAAGCTGAAGCGCGACAACGCACTTTCGACTGACCGTATCGAGTCGGTGCGCTGTGACATCTTTCAGACGGGATACGACATCGCCGGTGGTGGCGCCTTCGGCTCGAAGGATCAGCCGCAAACCAAGGAACAGGCCGATTATAACCTGAAATATCTGATTTCGGCAGCTCTGCTGGACGACGAAGTCGGCCCCGATCAACTCGAACAAGAGCGCGTCCGGGCCGGCGACGCTCAGGTGTTGTTACAGAAGGTCGAGGTGCGACCCGACGCAAGCTTCACGGCCCGCTATCCGCACGATCTCTGCACCAGGATATCGATCCGAACCGTCGAAGGAAAGATTCTTGAGCGGGAGCAACTCGGTTACGAGGGCGGATTGGCGAATCCGATGTCGTGGGGACGGACCGTGGAAAAGTTCAATTGGCTCAGCGAGCAGTTTGCGGATGCGGAACTTCGCAACAACATCGTCGAGACGGTCGCCAATCTGGATCAGGCGTCGGTGGCAGATTTGATGGGGCTTCTGGTTAAGGTTAGTCCGAAGCCTATCCACCCGGCTTGGCACCCCGGAATCCAATAGTGAAATCACCAAAAGCGGAGAATCAGAATGGCAATGATTTCTTGCGATATGCGCTACGGCCGAACGGATGAGCAAAAGAGAAGGCTCTCCGCGGGTTTGTTGCGGGTAGTCAGCGAGGCAACTGGCGAACCGGCAGACAACATCTTCTTCGTAGTTCGGGAGGGGCGAGGAATTAACTTCGTCGAGCACGGACAGCATCTCCCGGAGTTTGTCGAGGGCAACGCCAACGACAAAGAACTCATCGCTCGCTTGAAGTAAGAAGGAGGTTCTATGCCGTACATCCAGTGTCACATCGCCGCAGGCCTTTCGAAGCAGCGTAAGACGCAACTGATCCGTGACATCGTCAAAGTCACGCACGAGTCGATCGGATCGGATCCGAAGATCATCAACGTGTTGTTAGTTGAGCACCCGGCTGAGAACATGAGCATCTCCGGACGGGTACATGGAGAGGGGGCGCATCCAGTCGCAAGCGGCTAAGCAGGCCGGTAACTGTGGCGGTGTGGCCAGACTTGGCGCACTGCCACAAGGGCCATCTGATTGCCGATCCGGGCAAATTGGAAGGATGCTATGGCGCTCCCTTGGGGCGTTACGGTCCTCAAGATGACAATGGTGGAGTAACGCTCGTTTTGCGTTCTTCCGGGCGTCTATCGCGAATGATTGTAGCCTTGTCAGGCGCTTGATAGCGGCGGCAGCTGGGACCGATCGCGCTTTGGCTGTTCGTCGTTGGAGCTAACCCGGACAGGCCAGCAATCTAGTGGCGACGCGATATCATCGGAATTGGAGATGGATCGTGAATGAGAAAGAGCCTTGGACGGCCGGCGTCGACCATGTAGGGCTCGCCGTGGAAAGCTTACCGGATACTAGGGAGTTTTTCACGGAATGCCTTGGGTGGAAGATCGTTGCTGAAAGCGCAACGTACCGGCGATTTTCGTGTCCGATGGAAATGGTATCGTGACTCTTTGGCAGGTCGAAGATCCGAAAACCTGCGTTTCGTTCGACCGTCGCCGTCGGTCTGCACCACCTTGCATTGAAGGTGGCTGATCGTTCGAGCCTCGATGCGCTACATGTTCGATTTGCAGCTTGGCCCAAGACCACAGCTCCTGGTCCTAAATGGCTGCCTTCGGTGCCCGATCTCCAGATCAAGCCTGCTTGAGGCGAAAATCGTAGTTGAGATGGACATATGGACGCTCGATCCTACGGCCATCTTGGGCGCGCCCGGGTGGGAGCTGGATGAACTCGCGGATCAAGCTCTCCTTGACGCCGAATACCACGTCGGAATCGAGGTACTTGTCGCCCGCCGCGAATACGTGCGTGACCAGTTGCTCGAAGCCCGGTGAAGAAACCAGGAAGTGCACGTGTGCTGGCCGCCAGGGATGCCGCCCTTGCGCCTCCAACATCTCGCCGACGGGGCCGTCGTGCGGTATCGGGTAAGCCGCTGGCCTAATCGACCAAAAATGGAAGCGGCCGTCCTGGTCAGTATATAGCCGCGCGCGCATCGCGAGTTGGCCGATTTCGTCCAGCTGCTGGACGTCGTAGTAGCCATCGTCGTCGGAATGCCAGACATGGACGACCGCGCCGGAGAGCGGCCGACCGTTGACGGTGGAGACCGAGCCGGTAACGAGCATCGGCTCGCCCTTGATCGCGCCGGAGATATCGTCGCCATTCTGCATCTCGGGCGCAGTTTGGACGAAGAACGGCCCAAGAACCGTGGTCTCGGTTGCGCCCTCCGGCGTCGGATGGTTGATCGAGTCGACCAACATGGATACGCCCAGCGCATCTGACAGAAGGATGTATTCCTGGCGCTTGTCGTCGCACGTGTGGCCGGTGCGCGTCAGGAAATCGATGCCGTACTCCCATTCCGCCTGGGTTGGGCGTACCTCGCGCACAAATGAGTGCAAGTGTCGCACAAGCGCTTCACTGACCTTCTTGACGCGCGGATCGCTCGCGTTCTTGATCCGCTCGATCACCGCGTCCGTGATGGTGTTCTCGTTGAAGTTCCGCATGATAGCTCCGTTGCAAAAACTCAGATCCCGTAAGCCTCGAGAGACGTCTGGCGCGCCAACTACGAGGAACCCTTAAAGGACGCCGGTGCTTCGCCTATCCAAGCGCGTGCGATCAGATCGCGAATTGCGCCGCGTTCGAGGGGGCGGGGATTCCAGTAGGCATTGGTAAGCGCAAGATCGGCCGCCTGCTCGATACCGCTTTCCGGCATTCCGATGTCCCGCAGTGCCAACGTCGTGTCGAGCTGCTTGATAAGATCGTAGAGACCTTGAGCTGCGTCTGCGGCGCCGACTGCGCGAGCGATACGAGTCATGGCTTCGGGCTCCGCCGGGGTGTTATAGGCAAGCGCATGTGGGAGGACGACGGTGTGTGTCTGCGCATGCGGCAAGTCGAACGTACCGCCGAGCGTGTGGCAGAGCTTGTGGTGCAGCGCCATGCCGACTGTGCCCAGGCACACGCCGCATAGCCAGGCGCCGTAGAGGGCCTCGGTGCGAGCCTGGAGATCGACCGGCTTTGCCATAATCGCGGGGAGGGCGCGGGCGAGCGCGCGGATGCCGTCTTCCGCCATTAGCGAGGTTATGGGATTGCGCTCCCGCGCATAAAGCGCTTCGGCCGCATGTGCGATTGCATTGATGCCGGAGGCGGCAGCCAGGCTGGGAGGCAGTGTCAGCGTCAGGTCGACATCGTAAATTACCGTCGCCGGCAGCACCTTGTTGGTGCGCACGGTGGTTTTCATACCATCTTTGGTCTCGCCGAGGATCGGCGTCATCTCTGAGCCGGCATACGTCGTCGGAATGGAGAGTTGGTGCACGTCGGTTCTTAGGGCCAGGGCCTTGCCCAACCCGGTCGCCGATCCGCCACCAAGGGAGATCACGCAGTCAATGTCGTAGGCCTTTACGGCCTCCAGCGCCTGCTCAGTGACGTCGACTGGGGTATGCATAGCGGCGCCGGGGAATATTCCCGCGTAGATAGGTCCCAGGGTGGCTGCAAGCTGTGTGCCTTGGACTTCCTGCTCCGGCGTTGTCAGCACCAGCGCGCGCTTGCCGCCGAGCCGCTCAACCTCGGATCTGGCCGTGCCTAGCGTTCCGCTGCCGAACACGACGCGGCATGGGAGGCTATCGAAGGTAAATGGTTGGATCATGCACCGGTCCCTGTGAGGTCAAGCCGATTTGGTGGGGCGTGCGGCATCTAGTTTCGTCGTGAGCCCGCATTCCCTCCAAGGGAGATCGAAGCGCCCTCCGAGAGGGCCGGAGAGCTCGACGTCGACACCCCAGTTTGGCTGTCGAGGCTCTGGAAGGAGCCCCGACAGCGATTGATGTGGGATAGCGAGCTATCTTCGCCCAGCGCGATCAGGCACTTGCGAGCTCGGCCGACCGCATATAGCGGCCGTTCTCGTAGAGGAGGGGAGCGACCTCCTCCGAGACCAAAACTCGATCGACTGCGCCAATAATTACCGAGTGAGTGCCAAAAGGAACGACCTTCTGTGCGGACGCCAGAATGTTGGCTTGAGCGCCCGTCAGAACAGGAATTCCGTCGAATGAGAGGCTCCAGTCTCCTACACCGAAGCGGGCCCGCCCCTTCAGCTTTCCGCCAAAAGCCGCGGATATCTCCTGTTGGTCGATCCGGAGTACGTTGACGCAAAAGCGCCCGCTCTCAACCAGCGGATTGTGGATGGCCGCTGCTCCGTTAACACAGACCAGGACAGTCGGAGGATCCGCGCAGACAGAAGTGATTGCAGTCGCAGTCATGCCGAACCACTCGCCGTCTCGTGTGCAGCTCACGACTGACACGGTTGCGGTCAGCCGCCGCATGGCTGATTTAAAATCGACCAAAGGTGCGTTCATGTCGTCCTCCCGATCGAACCGCCAACAAAATCCGGCTCGAGTGGAAACGTGATGATCGTTACGCCGGCGGTCGCATAGTTGGGCACATCGGCCGCCGCCGCCTCTCCTTCCGGAGAGGCGAGTGCCGCTCGCAGCGAGGCTTCGTCGTCGAATTCGCACTCAACGACCGCATAATATGGCGACGGTTGAGGTCCGGCCTCGGCGCCGAATCCGTACCGAAGAGATCGAAGTTTGGGGAACTTCGCGACTAGCGGAAGATGAACTTTTACGAGGTGATTCCGAAAGTCCTCTTCCGACTTCGGCGGATGATAAAGCGCGATGAGCTTGTGCATTAAATCCCCCTACTAGTACGGCTGAATCAGTTCTTCGATGCCGAACAGCGCACGGCCATAGATCAGGCTGGCCATTTCCGGGTGGACGAACGCGTGCCGGCTGGCGATCTCGCTATCCCGCCAGATCCGCTGCAGCGGGTTCGCAAGGGCAAAGCTTCCTGCGCCGTTCACGCTGAGGAGCTTATTGATGGATTCGCGGCACAGCTTGGCGGCATGACCCGTGTCCATACGGACGCGTGCGCGCGTCACCAGGTCGAGCTTCTCCCGCCGTAGCGCTGCGCCGTCGATGTCGGCGCAGGCTCGTGCGACGAGTAGATAGGCGGCGTCGATGTCGCACATTGCTTCCGCCAATTTGATCTGGTGCGCTGGAGATTGCCGAGCTTCGCTGAACACCGTGTACGCGACGGGCTTCCCGGCACCCTTCTGGAGGGTCAGATCTACTGCATGTCGCGCAAGTCCGATTTGGACCGCGACAAGAATGATCTCGGCAACTGGCACGAACGAAGCGTAGTAGTTCGGCTCCTCGGCCCACTCGCGCGCATAGTTCTCGGCGGCCATGTCAGCGAAAGCTTGTACTCGGTAGTCGGGGACAAACACGTTGTCCGCAACCAGCGTATTGCTGCCTGACGCCCGCATTCCGGCCACATGCCAGGTGTCGCGGATCGTAAGGTCGCTTAGTGGTATGAGGGCGAGCGCAGTGATCGGCGAACCATCGGCGTTCTCGCCGATCTTGATGCCCAAGGTGCCCCATTGTGCATGCAGCGAGCCTGACCCGTACCACCATTCGCCACTGACGCGATATCCGCCATCAACGCGCTCCGACTGCACCGGCATCGTAAACACGCCGCAAACTCGGGCACCAGGCGTCTTGCCAAACACCTCTGCTTGGGCGCGTTCAGAGAACAACGTCGCGAACCAGGTGCAAACATTTAGAAGTGCGACAGCCCAACCGGTGCCGCCGTCAGCACGACCGATCTCCGAAACGGCATCGATGAAGGTTCGGAAGTTCGCGCCGGAGCCTCCGAGACGCTTCGGCACAGCGATGTGGAACAGCCCTTCGCGTTGCAACGCAGCAATCGTCTCATCGCCCACGCGACGCGCGTCCTCGGCGGCCTGCGAGTTCGCCTTGACCAAGGGCTGGAGCCGCGTGGCTCGCTCGACGATTGACTTTTGAGGTCCCAGCGGATCGATATACGAGGCGGTTAGCTCGGAAACATTCGACTTTTGAGCGACTGAGTGCACAGGCATCTCCTCCTGATGTTGCTTTGATAGTGGCGCGACCCGTCGGTGTGACGATGCGCGTAACTCTCCTAAGCAGAAGGTGTGCCAACACTGAAAACTCTTCGTACTCGTTTGAGTTTACTGAGCGATTCGAAATGTGGTCCTTTGGGTTGTCGCCGGGTGCTGGTTGAAATTAGCCAATCTCAACGGCTCGATCGGCTGAGATCAACCATGTTGGAGATCGCTCATGACGAGATACCTGGCGGCTAGTGCGTAAATGGCGGGAGCGAGAAGGGAGGAAGCAGTGTCGCGGTTCACAAGCTTCGCGTTGAAAGAAAACGTCGTTGATAGGACTAGCACCGGTTCATCTGCGCGAAGCAGCGTCTTGCCCGACATCTCCGACTTGAGTGAGTGCGTCCACTTCTCGCCTCACGACGGGCAAATCTGGTTGGCTGATCAAAGAGCCGTGCTTCTAAATCTGGACGCTATGGTGGCGCTGCGCCGCGAGCTGATCGAAGCCAACGGTCCGCTAAAAGCCAGGCAAATTCTGTTTCGCATGGGGCATGCCGCGGGAACGCGTGAGGCGCAGGTCGCGATGAAGGTTCGCGTAGATCGCCCGCAGATTGACGCGTTTCTTGTCGGGCCGCAACTTCACGCGCTGCGTGGTGAAGTCTTCGTTGAGCCGGTCAACATAGAAGCGAACGTCGAAACCGGAGAGTACTTCAGCGAACTCACATGGCGCAATTCTGCCGAGGCTGAAGCTCATGCTGCCTCGTTTGGTGGAAGCTCTGAACCTGTTTGCTGGATGCAGATTGGCTACGCGTCCGGCTATACGAGCGCCATCATGGAACGGGCGATCTTGTTCAGGGAGGTGGAGTGTATCGCCTGCGGGTCCCCACAGTGCCGGATCGTTGGAAAGCCTGTAGAGGAGTGGCCGGAAGACTATGCGTCGCAGTTTATGCCTCGCCGATCATTTACGGGGAAACGCGTTGGCCCCTCGATCGACGCAAAGGCAGCAGAGAAGCCGGTCAGCTCCAATGTCGTCGGTACTTCGCCCGGATTCCTTGGAGCGTGGCATCTCCTACGGTGCGTCGCGCCCCTGGATACAACGGTGCTTCTTCTTGGCGAAACAGGGGTCGGCAAGGAGATCTTCGCACGCGCCTTGCACAGCGCGAGCTCGAGGTCAAAAAAGCCGCTCTACAGCGTAAACTGCGCGGCGTTTCCCGAGACTCTGATCGATGCGGAGCTCTTCGGCGTGGAGAGAGGGGCGTACACTGGTGCCCACCAGGCTCGTGAAGGGTGGTTCGAAGCCGCTGATGGCAGCACGCTCTTTCTGGACGAGATTGGGACGCTAAGTCCAACCACGCAGGCGAAGCTCCTAAGAGTGCTGCAGGAGGGGCAGCTGAGCCGGATCGGGGGTACCAAAACTAAGCAGGTCAACGTGCGCGTGGTTTGCGCGACGAATTTGGATCTGGATGCCGAAGTGGCGAAGGGCACCTTTCGAGCGGATCTCCTGCACAGATTGAATGTCTTTCCGATAAAGCTTCCGCCTCTCAGAGACAGACGCGACGACATCCCGCTGCTTGTCAGTCACTTCTTGCATAGGTTCAACAAGAAGACCGGGAGACACGTGACCGGCTTTACGGCCGAAGCAATTGAGGCGCTGCTGGTCTACGAATTTCCCGGTAACATCCGCGAGCTCGAGAACATGGTAGAGCGTGCCGCGATCCTAACTCATGACGAAGAGCCCATAAGTCTATTTCATCTCTTCAGTCACTCGCAGATATCCAATCGAACCGTCTTCAAGCCCCAAACTACGGGGAAGCTTGGCGCTCTATCGTATGCGGAAGAGCAGAACGCGAATAGCGGTCCGATCGAGTCGGTGATTCCTGGAAAACTATCCCTTGGAGAAATCGAGAGGTTGGCGATCCAGAAAGCCCTGGCCGCATGTCAGGGAAACATTTCAAAAGCGTCTCGAACCTTGGGAATCTCCCGGTCGAAGCTGCGCTACTACATTCAAAAGCAGCAGGGCCGGTCTCATTGATCCGGCCTGGAGTGGATCGATCGTCTCTCGGCCCGAGCGTCTCTGGCTGCACGCTCGGTCGCCGGCGGAAGGTGCTGGCAGTGTCATGTGAGCAAGTGCACGTACTAGGCCGCGGCTCATAACGGCAAAAGGCTAGGGCGCCCAACCGCCCACCTCGATCTTTCTCCGATTAAATCCTCCGCCTGGCATCGGGCAGCTGAAAATTCTCAGCGTCAGGTGGCCCGGAAAAGGTTCCTTGCCGGTCAATTACGAATTGGTTCGAATATCAAACCTTTTCTGTCGATAAGTAGTTGAAATATAACAGGTATTGCAAGGTCGTCTCGTTGCTTGGCTGACGTGAATTTGATCGTGAACCTCCCACGCCGCTTCAACAACGTATTAGCTGGCGAGCCGACGCAGCGCGTTCGTCGTCGGTTCGCATTCACAATGGCTAGGTGGGAGAATCTTCATGTCAAAGGACTTCTTCGCCCGCACTTGCGATGTGCGGACTTGCGACGTGCGAACTTGCGATTGAGGTAAGGACAATGGCTGCTCGTCAGAGCGACGAAAGTGGGCAGCCCGAAGCGGGTGGCTACCGGGATCACTCTTGGTACCACCCGAAGCGGCTCATGCTGGATGTTGTTGGCGTCATCGCCGCTGCCGTGGCGACCCAGATGGTCATTCCCGGCATAGTTCCGTACTTTCAGCTCAAGATGTATCAATACAGCGGCTTCGATTTCGAAGATGCTCAGTATATCGCCGTGGCCTCGCATCAAGACCTAACTGGCGACCCGAAACAGGCGCAGATCGAATTCAACCGCGTCTTCTGCGGCTTTTCTTTCCTCACCGCGAAGTCCTGCTTGATGCACCGTGTGGTGCCGGTCAGCGGCGAAGCTCCTTCGAGGTGGCGCTTCGACAAGTCTCCTGTCAAGGACGTGCTCTTGGGCGACCGTTCTTCCACGGCATTCCTGGCGTGGATCTCGGAAAAATCTGGAACGGGTGGATCGGCAGTAACCCCAGATCTGGGCTACGGCACCTATGTCGGCTACGGGATCGCTTGCACCAAGAACCACGAAAAGAGGAAGGCAAGCCCTATCCGGTAAAGGTACTCTATGGAAACTTGCCGAAAGAGTTCGACGATACGATGCCTGCGGACCTCGGCGATCTGCGGGCTTCCATTGCCGGCTTGATGACGGCGACAAAAATAAGCGTTGAACTCAAGGAAGGACCGCCGACGGCGTGCGAGTCCAAGGGACAGCTACCTGATTTGAAACGCAAGCCAGATCTCGCCGACGGCATGAAGCAAGCGAGAAGATGAGTGCAATTGGTGGTCGGCGTTTGCCTGCCACGATTATTTCGGATCCAGCGCTTGGCTTGTCGATCCGTCCTAGGCCACGGCATTCTGACCGTGGCGATACCTACCCACGTGTTCACTCCACATGCGCATGTCGTTACCAGGTGCGTCCTTCTCCTGTGAACGGCCTGCCCGAACACGCGAGTAGGTGCAGAGATCGTCACGGGATCAACGGAAAAGAGGACCAAGGAATGGCTGCCATTCGCCAAGTCGCAGTTCGAAGTGGCTGCGTTTGGCCACCGTCACCTGACACCGGTCCGCTCCAAGCTTCACGCAGTCCTTAGATAAAGCCGGCCTATCTGGTTGTTATTCGACCGCTTTTCTATGAGTGCGCCCGATGGCGCTCGACATTGGCACGTCGCGTGCAGTGTTGCTCCTCGCAAGAAATCACCCTCCGTAACCGGGTGACTTGGGAGGATAAAGCCGATGATGCAAACTGCCCTGCTATCCGCGATTCCCCAGTCTGACGTCGATCTCTACAGAGACGACATTCTTCTGGACCCCTACGCGACATACCAAACGTTAAGAAACGCTGGCCCACTCGTCTGGCTCAGCCGCCTCAATATGTATGTTGCTTCCAGATACAGCGTCGTCAAAGAGATCCTCGCGACCCCTTCTGTCTTCATCTCAGGCAAGGGCGTGATGATGAACGAGCGGATCAACACGGCGCTTCAAGGTATCGGTCTATGTTCTGACGGCGTTGAGCACGACAAGATCCGCCGGATCGAGATTAAGCCTCTAATGCCGCGCGAGCTTCGCTCTCTGAAAGACACGATATCGAGTGAGGCGGAGTCAATTGCTGACCGCTTGGTTGCGGCTCGCCACTTCGACGCAGCCACCGACCTGGCTCAGCATCTTCCATTGAGCATCGTTTCGAATCTCGTGGGACTTCCCGAGGATGGTCGGGAGCGTATGCTTGAATGGGCCGCCGCGAACTTCAATTGCTTCGGACCCTTGAACGAACGTGCGATCGGGTCGTTCGATCTGTTCCAGGAGATGGTAAACTACGCGCTCGAGTATGCAGTTCGCGGAAAGCTCAAGCCAGGAAGTTGGGCTGAGATGTTGCACGATGCGGCGGATCGAGGAGAAATACCCAAGGAGCAGGCGAGCCTCATGGCGCTGTCATATGTGGGGCCCTCCCTTGATACGACAATCTTTGCGATCTCCAGTGCGATTTGGCTGTTCGCCAATAATCCCGATCAATGGGATTTGATCAGGGAGGATTCGACGCTGATACCCAACGCAATCAGCGAGGTAATTCGGATGGAATCGCCAATCCAAGGATTTTCACGGTTTGCCGTGCAAGAGCACTCGTTCGACGATATGACGATACCGCGAGACTCGCGTGTTATCGTGCTTTACGGCTCCGCCAATCGTGATGAGCGGAGGTGGGTGGACCCGGGGCAGTTCGACGTGCGGCGGGAGGGAGTGTCAGGCCAGCTTGCCTTTGGCCACGGTGAACATTCATGCATCGGGATAAATCTGGCTCGTATGGAGATGGCAGCGCTGCTGACCGCGCTTACCAAGAGAGTGAAGCGCTTTGAGATCAGGTCCAGCGAACGCGTCATAAACAACACACTGCGCGGGTTTAAGAAGCTGGACGTCGTCGTTCATTGATCCTGTCGTGCGAGGCTACGCGGGCTGCGACGCGCTCGGTCGCAGCCCCAGCTCGGCCGGACGGTCGTTCAAGGGTGTCTGGCGGTTCCAGGGGATGGTACAGTAGTTTATGCGTTTAATGGGCCTACAAATCGTCGCCACTGCGCCATAAGGCTGCTGTACCCCCGCTACCATGCGTGACCCACCAGCCTCAAAGTGGGTCTCGGGCTGTAGTGGTCTCCTGACTCGAACTCCGCCGCTCACAGGCTAGCTCCTTGAACCAGGAGTGGAACCCGACAGCCCCATGAGGACACCAGTTGGAGAAAGGCCGGAGCCCGCTATCAAGCTGCGACCTTTCCCAGCTTTTTGGGCTGGGAGGGCCGCAACGTACTGTGCCCAGCGCTGAAGTGCCTCTCGCATCTCAGTCGCATACCGAGCGCGGTTATATACCCCGGCAACGCCAGCGCGGTGGCCGCTGACGTGGTTTAGAATCGCCTCCACGATGTGTGGCAACACGCCAAGCCGGTCGGCCATCACTGTCGACGCCGATCTCCGAAGATCGTGAATTGTCCAATGGGGCAGGGGTTCGCCTAGGGCTTCCGCGATCCGTGCATCAAGCGCTGTCTTCGACTTGGACCAGCCCGAGAAACCACGGCGCGGGTCACCACTGCGTCGGGGTCCGTCACCAAAAAGGAAGTCTCGGCCGGTTCGGCGGTGCGGGAGCAGGGTTAAGGCGGCCGGAACCAATGGTAGCGGGTGCTCGCGACGGTTCTTGGTCCGGGCGCTTGGCAGCGTCCAGAGCCCCGAAACGGTATCAAGTTCGGCCCATTGCATGCCGCCTACTTCATCACGGCGTTGGCCTGTGAGTATCAACAAACGCACAATACGTCCGTAATCGTCATCGCCACAGGCCCGCCATATGGCTGATAGCTCCGTCTCCGTGAGGACCCGTTCGCGACTTCCCGGCTGCGCGGGTCGGTTAGTGCCGAGAACCGGGTTCGCAGCAATGTCGAGGCCCTGGCGTATTGCCCAGTTGAACATTGAGGACAGGGCTGTACGGGCGCGGGCTGCTGAGACCGCTCCATGAGCTGATGCGATGTCAGCGACACGAGCCGATATATGACGGCGGGTGATCTGGAAAACCGAGACGGGATGCAGGGGTTTCCAACTGACCAACAAGTAGCGTTCGATTTCCGAATAGGTCCGGGGCTTTAGCCTTTGTTTGGCGTTCCGGAGATATTGATCCGCAATTGCCCGGAGTGTGTCGGCCGCCTGCAGGCGCGCCTTGGCTTTTTCGTCCGCCGGATCTTTGCCGTTGGCAACTAGGCCCAAAAGCCGCTTGGCCTCCTTGCGTGCGAGCTCGGGCGTCCAAGGGGCACCATGAGGACCGATGGTGACAAAGCGCTGCCGACCGAACACTCGGTACTTGAGGACGTAGGTCGCTTGGTCCCGTTGACGCCGAACACCAAAGCCCCGCACCGCTTCGCGGTGGTCTGCATCCCAAATAGTCTCGCCCGGCTTGAGTGCTTGCACTGCGCGGATCGTTATACTCGAAACAGCCATCGACCGCCTCTGTAGCTACCACGTAGCTACCACCATAGCGGGAATTGCAGCGCAGATAAGGCGAGACCCGGCGGGCTTATTAATTGATAATACTACAGTTTTCGTACGAAAGGCGGCAATGGCGTAGCACCGGCGGAGCCCTTACTGTGTCTGTGGAACAGGAGGTCGGTGGTTCGAGCCCACCCAACTGTACCATCCGATTCAACTAGTTAGCGATTCTGGCTCCGTTCGATCCTACGCCAATCGCGTTTATCTAGGTATCGTTAGCGTCCGGCGCGCATCCCTTGCTTCTCTCCATTTTAGGAACGTGTGGAGGTCCACCAAAGGATAGTTGGAGGGACTCACACACCCGCGTAAATTGTGGAGAAGGGCAGAGGAGAGAAAATGAGCGCGGAGGATGAGAGCCAACCGGAAACCGCAAAAAAGAAGCGCGTCGCGAAAAAGAAGGCCAAGTTAGCTAAACGGTCAAAGAGCAAGGCGCCACCATCAAGCCCCGGAGGGACGCCGAAATTTCCGCGTCATAGCGTGGACAAGGCTCTTCGCATCCCGCGCGCGATAATCGAACAGAATGCGGGCCATGACTGCACCGATGCCGAGGCCGCGGAGTTTGTTGGCGTCGGTTTCAATGGTCCCTTCAAAGTTGAGGTGAGCTCGGCAATTAAGTACGGATTTCTCTCGCGCCCGGGCGCTGGCCGGATTGCGGTCACTGAAAGAGCGCGTCAGGCAATTCGTCCACAGAAAGCCGGTGACGACATCGAAGCTCTCAGGGCCGCTGTGCTAGACGCGCCCGAAATCAAAGAAGTCTACACCCATTATCGAGGCGAAAATCTACCGGATGAGGCGTTTTTCGAGCACGCTCTCGAGGATAAATACTCAATACCCAGAGATAAAATCGCTGAGTTTAAGGATGTTTTTCTAGCGTCGTTGCAGAGCGCGCAACTCGTCGAGAAGAAGGACGACAAACTTCGGATTGTCGACACCAAGGGTGGATTGCAAGAGGGCGCGACACAAATCAAAAAGCTAAGCACGAGCGCTAATGTCAGCGCGAGCGATAGCTGCTTCGTACTGATGCCCTTCGGAGCGCCAATCGGGGACTACTACTCACAAATCTACGAGCCGGCGATCCGAAAGGCTGGACTGCGACCCGTACGTGCTGATGCCGACATTTTCGGAACCGGAAAAATCATCGATCAAATTTGGGCCGGCATCAATTCGGCTAAGGTTCTTGTGGCAGAACTGACAAATCGAAATCCAAACGTGTTCTATGAGTTGGGATTGGCTCACGCGCTCGATAAGCCGGTCGTGCTGATTTCGTCCAATGAAGGAGACGTTCCATTCGACCTGAAGCACATACGAGTCATCTACTACAACGTCAGCGATCCCTTCTGGGGTGAGAAGCTAATCGAGAAGGTAGCCGAAAACATTCTCTCGGCTCTCACCAATCCCGAGGAAGCTGTATTTAAGCGCGCTCTGACCTCGAAATGACCCAAGGTTGACTCTTGCTAGCCACTGGTGGCGAATATTTGTGCGGCCAAGCGCTAAATCCCGCCGAACTGCCTCAGGTCTGTCAGTCTGCCGCGGCCTGTTTCCTTCCCCATGTTGCGTCGTCCTACTCCAGTTCTACGAACAGCTTCTGACCGAGCACGGGTATCACGTCACGGCGGTAGCAGCGTTCTACTTCCTTCTTGGTCCGGAACCCCGACACGGCCTCCGCGATGTATTTCTTGAGCACGTCGGCGAACGTCACCGTCAGCCACCATGCCTTGTCCTCGGACATCCTTCGGTCGGAGATCGCTTCGCCGTTTCGCGCTGGACAACCCATTGGTCGGGCAGCTTCAAAGAGGGGCTTCTGCTCTCCGTTCCGATAGTGCGCTCTGCGCAAGCGTGTGCGGGTCGGTCGGCTTGCGCGGAAGAGCAGGCTTGAGACAAATACAAAATGGTACTACAAACCACATCATCTCGGCTGCAAAAACGTTAGGTTTTTCAGTACGGAGCGCGGCAGTTCTCACCCAACTGTACCATCCGCAAGATCACTCAGAGCTACATCGGATGATCGCAAGGTCGCTCGCCCTTATCGCCCGGCGTGTCATCGCGTCCGCTTGCACTTCTCCGTCCCGTCACCCAAACTGACTGACACGACGCCTTAACGACGCCTAGTGACACCTTTGGGGGGATGCATGGGGACCGCCGGTTCAAGGAGTTTTTCGTTTGCGTTGATGCTTGGACTCGCCGTTGCGGCGCTGCTGCTGCCGGGCCGAAGCGAGGCCTACACGCCGGACCAGCAGCAGGCCTGTACGCCGGATGCGTTCCGGCTTTGTGGCCCCGAGATTCCCGACGTCGATCGCATCACGGCCTGCATGATCAGGAACAAGGCGCAGCTGTCGCCGGCCTGCCGCGTGTTCTTCCGCGCGGATTCGGAGCCGCGCAGGGCTAACGAACGCGTGGAGCGGCGGCCGGTCGCGAAGCGGAAGGTCTCCAAATCGCACAAGGCGAAGAAGCCGGCCCACTGACCTGGCTCGCATCGCACGCAGGCGAGGGGTCACCAGCTTGACGCGTGTCGTCGCGCAATCGTGCGCTTCGCGCGAAAATGCGCTTCAGCTTGTTGTTTGAGCATGATCTTTTCGGAAAACCGCTTCGCACTTTTCCGGATCATGCTGTGGGATCGCGCGGCTGCAATTTCAAGGCTGCGATGCGCGACAGACTGACGCCTTGTGACGCTGTCACGCAGCATCATCTGTGGGGCTTGTGTGGTTTGGCAAATCTGTTCCGCCTGTGGAACGGATGGAGTGGGACGCGTGAGCGAATACTACAAGCAAGAGATCGATCGGCACTTCGCCTGGTTCGAAGCCAAGCTGCCGGAAAAGCCGGCGCGCTTCGTCGCGTGGCTGCGCAAGCCGTCGTCACGTTATGTGCGGATTCCGCTCGCGATCCTCTTGATCATCGGCGGCATCTTCAGCTTCCTGCCGGTGCTTGGGCTCTGGATGCTGCCGCTCGGACTCCTTTTGTTCGCACAGGACGTTCCGTTCCTGCAGAAACCCACCGCGCAATTGCTCGGCTGGATCGAGCGCAAGTGGACCGAGCGCGAGCGCGCGAAAGCTGCCGGAAAACGCTAGGCACTGAGTCAAATCAAACGCTTAGCGCTTCCATTTGCGGTTGCGTCATAAGTTCGGTGTGACTCAAAAAGCAAAACGCACCGGTAATCTTGGCCACTTTGCGGATTGCAAGAAATTTTTTCTTTCGCGAATCAGCGTGCTGATTCATTTTCGCCTCCTGGGGTCAATCTGGAGGCCAACGTATGAACGTGATTGTTTTCGCTTCGCGTAAGGGGGGCTCGGGAAAAAGTACCCTGGCTGCTCACCTCGCCGCGCAAGTGCACAAGGCAACGAAGCCCTGTCTGCTGATCGATGCCGATCCGCAGGGCTCGCTGACTCTCTGGCATAAACTGCGCGGCACCAACGAGCCGGCGATCAAGACGGCGGTGAACTCGGTCAGCGGGATCATTGCCCAGGCCAAGCGTGACGGCATCGAGTGGGTGTTCATCGACACGCCGCCGAACCTCTCGGCCGTGGTCGACGACTCCATCAAGAACGCCACGATGGTGATCATTCCGGCGCGGCCCGGCGTGTTCGACGTCAACGCCGTGCAGGAAACCATCCAGACCTGCCGCTCGATGCGCAAGCCCTATGCCGTCGTGATCAACGGCGCGCCCGCGCAGCGTGACGGCGCCGAAAGCCGCATCGTCGCGATCGCGCGCGAGGCGCTGGCGAAATTCCGCGCACCGGTGTGGAGCGGCCAGATCACCAACCGCGCCGATCTTCTGATGGCGCTCGGCCAGGGCGAAGGCGCCCGCGAATATTATGCGGAAGGCCGCGCTGCCGCCGAGATCAATCGACTGTGGGCCGCGATCGAACGTTCGATCAAGGCGATCCGCGGCACGGCGTCGGCGTCCGGTACGATGCACAAGCAGGCGGCGTAACAACGCCGCTTACGTTCGAAATGGAAAGAACGCGCGGCACCCGCGCGTTTTTTGTCGTCGAGAATATTGCAGTCATTCCGGGGCATGCGAAGCATGAGCCCGGAATCTCGAGATTCCCGGATTCGATGCTCACGCATCGCTCCGGAATGACGGAGGGGATGCCCTCACGCCACCATCAGCAGATAGAACACGATCACCGGCGCCAGGGTCAGGATCACCGACCAGATGCCGACAGCCCATAAAATATCCTCGGTCGTAAAGCCCGGCTCGACACCCGGCCTCACGGCAACAAAATTCCTGGAATTCACGACGCCCCCGCGTTGGTCTTGGCAATACGGAAGGCTGATACGCGAGCGGTTTTAAAATCCCGGTTGGAATTTCGCTGGCATTTGCGCGCGGGTGCTACTTCGGATTAACCACGGCCCCGCCGGTCGGCCGGTTTGGCCGGACCGAAAGCCTCAGCGCATTGCGCCGTCCCGGTCGCGGATCGCGCCGAGATGCTCGTTGATCCGGAATACGATCAGGATGAACTCGGCGGCGATGCGCGAGAACACGATGCCGACAAAGACGCTGGCGATCGACGCGAGCAGCTGGATGAATCCGACGAACGGGCTGATCGCCATCGCGGTGAGGCTCCACAGGATGCCAGAGATCCCGAACAGCACGATGACCGCGATCACCAGCCAGTAGAACGTCTTGATGATCGTGGGCGTGATGAAGCGGTCCCACTGAAACAGATCCTGGAAATCGAACATCATGGTTCTCCCGGCCAGCCGAATATGATTCGCGTCTCGTTCATCCTACTGCGTGACCGCCGGCGTGATCACTTCATCCCGGGAGCCTGCGCCGCAGGCGTCCGTCGGGACGAGGCCTTTCGCCGGGCCAATGGTTCGGGCGGCGCCACAGCGCCTCCGCGACCAGAGGGATCGATACCGCAGAAGCCCAAACCATCTCGCCTGGAGCGAGCCCCGGACCGGGCGCCGGCAGTCCAGGGGCGAGCTATGCGAGTGGGCCGGTTGTGATTGCCGCAAATAACGGCCACAATCGGGCTTCCCTCCGGCATATCCTCACCCAATGACCACGCTGACCTTCGAAGACTTCAAGCCCGGCCGCTTCGGCACGTTCGGCCCGCGCCATGTTTCACGCGAGGAGATCCTCGCCTTTGCCGCCGAATTCGACCCGCAGCCGATGCATCTCGACGAGGAGGCGGCGAAGAAATCCATGCTCCGCGGCCTGTCGGGCTCGGGCTGGCATCTCGGCTCGCTGATGATGCGGATGCTGTTCGACGGCTTCATCGGCCGCACCGCCTCGCTCGGTTCGCCCGGCGTCAACGAGATGCGCTGGGTGGCTCCGCTGCGTCCGGGCGACGATTTGACGCTGGATGTCGACGTCGTCGAGGCGCGCGTCTCGAAGAGCCGGCCCGAGACCGGCATCGTCACCTTCAAGGGCACCATCCGCAACGCGCGCGGCGAGATGCTGTGCGAGATGGAGTCGCCGATCATCATCAGCCGCCGCGACGGCGCGGGCGCATAGGAGAGGTCATGCGCTTTTTTGAAGATATCGAGATCGGCGCGCGGCGCGAGTTCGGCTCTTTCACCTTCACGCCTGAGGACATCAAGCGGTTCGCCGCGCAGTTCGATCCGCAGCGCTTCCATCTCGACGAGGAGGAGGGGCGCAACTCGCTGTTCGGCGGCCTCGCCGCATCGGGCTGGCACGTCGCCAGCGTCTGCATGAAGCTGCTCGTCGCCGACGGCAAGCGGCTCGCCGCGGAAGCCGCCGCGCGCGGCGAACAGGTCGCGGTCTGGGGGCCCTCGCCGGGCTTCCGCGAACTGCGCTGGATCCGCCCGGTGCTGGCAGGCGATACCGTCAGCTTCACCAACCAGGTCGAGACCAAGCGCACGTCCGAAAAGCGGCCCGAATGGGGCATCCTTCAGGCCCGCAACACCGGCGTCAATCAGCGCAACGAGGTGGTGTTCTCGTTCCTCGCCACCGCTTTCGTGCCGCGGCGGAATCCCGGTTCCTGATGTTGCCGGCGCGCCTCTGATGTTGCCCGGACGCCATGGTTAGCGAATGACTTCTGCTGCCGACGCAGTTGTGCGTTGCGTGGAACTCAGTTTTTGCTAACGCATTCTGAACCTTTGTCCCTGCCTTATGGTTTGAGGGCACGGACATCTGGCAAGAATGACTGGGGATACCATGGCAGATCGCAGCGCGCTGAAACTCGTCGGCATTATCTTCGCGACGGTAACGGTTGTGGTGATGCTGGCCACCGGAATGGTCGTGAAGGGCTTTGCCGACGGCAACTATTCCTTCGAGACCACCGCGAGCATCGACCGCTGATTGACCGTCTGTAACTGCCGGCGCTCGAGGGAGCGCAGGTGGCGTGCATTTGCGCTTTTCAATGTGATCTGTCGGCAGGCTGCGTCACATTTCTTCCAAGCTTCTGTCTAACGATTCCAGATCAGCACCATCACGACCGTCGCGGCTGCCAATATGCCGATGAACCGGATCATGATCGTGCCGATGCCCTGCTGCGGCTGGCGCAGCGGAATCGGATCGGCGGCGTTATCCGGCCGGACGCTCTGCATGACTTCGTCTCCAAATGGATGCCCGGCAGGGCGCGGTCCGGACGCGAATTCCGGATTGGACGCGGGCTCGACATCCGACGTTCAAATCGGCTTCTTGCAAAAATTGACGTCGCGGAGTTTACGCCGCGCTGAATAACGAATCGTTCTGCGCTGAATCCGGCCGCAAAGCGAAGCCGCCGCCCCCTGTTCAGGAGGCGGCGGCGATCAGTTTGGGAAACTGAGCTGTATCAGCTGTTGCGCAGGCCGTCGGCGGCGCGCTTCCACTGCGAGACGTTGTCGGCGATCATGCGCGTCGACTTCATCGCGGCTTGGCTGAGCTGGGCATAGCCGGAGATCTCGCGCTGGACGCGCTGGCCCTCGGCATGCAGCAGGTCACGCAGGCTCTCGAGCTCGCCGATCAGCTTCTCGATCTCGGCGAGCGAGGTGCCGGCGACGCGCTGGATCAGCGAGTTGACGTTGCTGACGGTGGCATCGCTGTTGGTGTCGGTCGGCGCGGTCTCCGGGCTCGCCACCGGGCGGCGCAGATAGGCGATATCGTTGCGCACGAAGTCGCGGATGCCGGCTTCGACTTCCGAGACGGCGGCGAGGTTGGTGTCGACCTCGGACGTCGTTTCGACTTCGGTTTCCTCGGTACGGTTGGTGGCGTTCATCGGCTTTCCCCTTGTTCGCAATGGCGAAGCGCGGCTTGTCCCCCGCACGACGAATTGATGAAGTTACGGACCTATCAGTGCCGCCGAATTTGACCGCATCTGGGCCAAGTTGCGGCAATGCCTGATCATTTAGCGCGATAGAGCTAACAGACCGTTCACCATGAGCGCTTGTAGCCGGCGCTGATGCTCTTGTTGGTGGTGCCCTGGGAGGTCTCTCCGACCGAGCCGGAGACGGTGACGCCGTCGAACAGCTTCTGCTCGGCGCCGATCCGGCGCAGCCATCTGTCGTCGGAGGTCGACAGCGTCTGGCCTGCCGTGATGCTGGTGCCGGTGTCGTTAACGGACAGGCTCGCCGACTGATCGGTGTCGTAGCTGCGCGAGGGGTGGCTGATGATGCCGGGCACCGGGACCACGCCCTGCTGGATGAGGTTGTAGCCGTTCTGCAGCGTCAGCGAATATTGCTCCGACAGCGGCACCGACTTGCTCAGGGAGGTGCCGACCTTGCTCTGGTCGGCGGCGGGATCGACCCGCGCCTCGACCGAGGTCTTGTCCCAGATCGAGGCCACGCCGCCGGTCGAGATCGCGGCCCAGGCGGAGCCGCCGGACTGCGGCAGGCTGCCGCCATTGGCGAGCCGCTCCGACAATTGCTCCGACGTCGTCATCGTGCCTTGCCTTGCGACCGTCATGTCGGCGCCGATGCGGGTATCGAGGAATGGCGTGATCGACTGCTTGACCGACACCGCCGACGAGCCGTTGGCGTTGTTGTTGGTTGACCAGGACGGATCGTTGCCGGCGACGCTGGCGGGCCTCGCCGCACGCTTCGGCGCCAGCGTGGGCAGGCTGGTGGAATCGGTGTCGAGCTGGCTCCAGTCGAGCTTGCTCTCGTCGATGTCCTTCAGGATGTCGGCGTCATTGGCATTGGCCGCCGGCGGCTCCCCGTCGGCCGCAGCCTCGGTGTTATCAGCTGCGGTATCCTGGGTGGTAGGAGCGATCTGCCATGGCGGGGTTTGCGCGGCGGCCGACAGCGCCATCGCCAGGCTAAAGCCGGCCGCCAGCACCGGCAGCCTTGCCCAGCCAAATCGTAATGTGAAAGTCATTCCCAGCCCGCAAATTCCAGAGCCGCAGCATGCATTGCCGTGGCGCAAAATTGTGGCATCGGCGCTCTGAAAGCAAGTGATCAACGCGTGATCGTCATGGACAAACGCGCCGCGCGTTCGCGCGGCGCGTCCCGAGCGCGGCCGTTCGGGGCTGGCAAAACAGGCCGTCGCTGCCGGGGCGCCTGAACGCGAAGACGCGCTTCGCGCTTTAGCGCCCCGGACGTGACGAAGGCGTGAAATCGAAAAGCCGTCAGACCGCGATGCGCGGCAGATGGATCGGGTAGCCGACGGTCTGCTCGACGAGGTCGAAACTGTCGACCAGCACGCGGAAGCTCGTCAGCTTGCCGGCCCTGAACTGCGCGAAATGCGCGATCCGGAGCGAGATCGGCTTGTTGGAGTCGAGTGCCGTCAGCGAATAGCGCAGCATCGAGGCTGCGGAATCCACGCCGAGCATGATCGACTCGCGATCGAAACGGTGAACCCTGAGGTTCTCGCCGATCTGCCGGATCACCTCGAGCACCGCGGCCTTGCCGCGGCGCGCGCCGAAAAAGGAAAACAGGTCGATCGGCCCATAGATGGACCATTCGACCTCGTCGTCGAGCAGCGGCTCGATATCTGCAAGCTGGCGTTCGTTGATCGCGCGATGCAATGCGCGCGAAAAACGCCAGAGACTGTGCTCTGTCATTTTGGTCTTGTCCTGAAACTGGATTTTCAAACGCAAACGGATGGCAGGGGATCAGCGCCGACGCCTTGCCAGGTTGCTGCACATCGCTATTGCGGCCTGAAATAGTGCGGGACGGCAAAAACGCAAATGACTTTTTTGCAATGCACAATTGCGCGGAATTTTACCGGAATGTGACCGCCGACCTCTGGATTCTGGTTCTGACGCGCTTCTTTGATGCGAGCCGGCATCCACCCCGCATCACGTGCGGGGCAGGCTTCGCGCGAAAACCGATCGCCGCAATTCAGCGGTCGCGCTGCCGCACCGGTTGCCGCTCGATCACGATCTCGGCGTCGCGGATCGCCACCACCGCGAACAGCAGCGCGCCGCCGATGCCGCCGATCGCGGCGCCGAGCGGCATGAAGGTGAAAAACACCAGGGTTCCGCTGTCGATACCCGAGGTTCTGGCCAATCCGATCCAGCTAAGCCCGGCTCCGATGCCGAAGGCGGCGCCGCCAAGGGCGCCCAGCGCCAAGCCAAGCACAGCGAGCAATGCGATTTTCATGGTGATTTCAGCCCCGACCGCAACAAGCCCGGTAATAAGTCAGCGCCGGGCCGTCGAGGTTCAACGCCGGCGTTGCGAATTTGCCTGCACGATGTCGTCGTGCCCGGTCAGCGCCGCCGCGACGTCGCGCTCCAGCACCTGCTGGACGAGATCGAAGGTGTCGATGATCTCGCGGATCTCGGTGATCTTGCCGTCGCGCAGCGTGTAGAACACCGCGACGTCGAACTGCACCACGCGGGCGTTGTGGCGCTTGCGGAGGAACACGCGCAGCTGCGCGGCGACCCTGTCGCCCTGGGTCACGACGATCGGCGCCTCGTAGCGCATGTCGGAATAGCGCTCGTGGATCGTGGTCCACATCTGGCGCAGCGCGGCCTTGCCGTGGTGCTGACCCATATGCGGAAGAATGTCGATCGGGGCGTTGGCGAGAAACGCGACGTCGTCGCTGCAGCGATCGAGCGCGCCCTCGATGCCGCCGGCATAATAGACGTCGAGGAAGTTCAAGACGCGCTGCCGGTTCAAATCCTCGCCCATGATCGACTCCGCCGGTCCGACTCGCTCTGGCCCGGCATTGTGAACCGGAGCATTCCACAATCAAACAACATATGTTTGACGCGCGAGACGCGATTAGGTTCGGCAACCAGTGCGTGCATTGTGGCACAAAATGCATGCGGCGCGCCGGTTCGCGCAATGCGACGACGGCGGCCATCGCGGTGCTGCCGGCGGTTTATTCCGTGCCCGCGCCACCTAAATCTTCGCGCCCGCGGCCTTGCCGCGGCACGGCCGGCCCGTATGCTTCGCGGCGGAAGGCGGCCGAACAGAGCCGCCCCGATGGGGAGAGACCAATGAAGCGCATCACCAACTTCGCCGCGATCCTGTCGCTGCTGGCATGCCCGGCGATCCCGCCCGCCTTCGCACACACGCCGCAGCAGCCTGCCCACCAGCTCTACAATGAAGGCGACCTCAAGCTCGAGAGCGGCGAGGCGATCAAGGATTTCTCGATCTCCTACGTCACCCACGGCACGCTGAACGCGAAGAAGTCGAACGCCATCCTGATGGTGACCGCGATCTCGGGCAATCATCACCGGCTCGATTTCATGATCGGCCCCGGCAAGGCGCTCGACCCCGACAAGTACTTCATCGTCTGCACCGATGCGATCGGCAACGGGCTGACCACGTCGCCGAGCAATTCGAAGGCGCAGCCGCGGATGCAGTTCCCGAAATTCGCGATCCGCGACATGGTGGAATCGCAGTACCGGCTGATGAAGGAGAAGCTCGGCATCGACCATGTCGTCGCCGTGGTCGGCCCCTCGATGGGCGGCATGCAGGCGCTGCAATGGGGCGTCAGCCATCCGGACTTCATGGACGCGCTGGTTGCGATGGTGCCGCTTGCGAAGACGCCGGCCTGGTCGGTCGCGGTGATGGAGGCCTCGCGCAAGGCGATCATGAACGATCCGGCGTGGAAGGACGGCAATTACGAGGCGCCGCCGGAGAAGGGCCTCAAGCTGTTCCGCGATATCGTCGCGCTGCTCGCGGCGCGCACGCCCGACATCTATGCGGCGCAGTTCAAGTCCGGTCCCGACGTGCTGCCCTGGATGGCCGAGCAGGAGACCGCGCTGTGGAAGCTGTTCGACGCCAACGACTGGATCTACCAGAGCTGGGCCTATGACCGGCACGATGTCGGCACCACGGCCGGGTTCGGCGGCGACACGGCGAAGGCGCTGGCTTCGATCAAGGCGAAGACGCTGATCCTCACCGGCACCAAGGATCTGCTCAATCCCGAATTCGAGCCGAACCAGATGGGCCAGAACATCGGAGGCGTGACCATCAAGACGATCAGCCCGGCCACCGTGACCGGCCACGCCTCGGCCGGCGGCAAGAAACTGAACTGATCGGCTGAACCGGCCGCGCCTCGCAGACGTGCGGCGGCAGCTGTCCGCGAGTTAATGAAACCTCCGCCCGCGCGCCCGGTTGGTTCGGCGTGGGCGACGCTTCCGGGATCAGGAGTTCCTTATGAGTAACACCATGCCGCTTGCCGTCGCCGCCCTGGTTGTCCCCAGATAGTTCATGCGAGCGCGCACCGCGCGACGGTGAGCCGGTGCCGACGCCGGCCATGAGGCCTTGAGCTCCTCCGGGGCCGGCCGGTGAGATCGCGCCGGCTCGCTGTCGCGGTGCGCTCGACAAAAACTAATCCGATGGCGCCGGTTGCCGGCGGCGAGGTCGATGGTGAACCGCTTCGTCTTCCCGGAACCGGCCGTGCCGCTTCGCCGTTGATGCGGCAGCATTGCATTGGAGCCGCATCATGAAATCGATTGTTCTCGCGTCCGTCATTGCCGTCAGCGCGTTTGCCACAGTGTCTTCCGCCGACGCCAAGGGTTGCATCAAGGGCGCGATCGTCGGCGGCGTCGCCGGTCATTATGCAGGCCGTCACGGCATGCTCGGCGCCGCCGCCGGGTGCCTCTACGGCCGCCATCACGCCAAACAGCAGCGCCAGCAGCAGCCGCAGTCACAGCCCGCGCAGCAGGAGAAGCTGTAGGCTCGGTTGTGAAGTCGCGTTCCGGGAACGCCGTCCGCACCGGCCGCGTTGTCTCCATGCGTAACGGAGACGATGATGACGAAACCAAAGACAAAGACCATCCAGCCCGTTCCTGACGACAACAAGAGCCACAAGGGCCCCGGCAGCACTCCCAGCGTTCCCATCGACACCACCAAGGGCCATCGCGACGACGAGAAACACAACATCCGCGAGCAGGCCGCGCACGGCAATCTGACCCAGAACACCAGCAACAAGCGATCGGGGTAGGCGCAGGGCGAGGCATATTCCGCCGTCGTCCCGGCGAAGGCCGGGACCCATAACCACCGGGCCATGTTGTTGAAGCAAGCTGGGGCCACAGCCCGTCGCAATAATTTCCGCTGGTGGCAATGGGTCCCGGCCTTCGCCGGGACGACGGTGGGAATCCGTTTCACATGTCAAACAGCTTGTTCGGTGTCATCACCCGTGCATGCGGGTGATGCAGTATTCCAGAGACATCCGTGCGTGAGCGGAGAGCCCGCGGCTTCTCCGGACGTCGTCCCTGCTTTCGCAGGGACGACGTCGAATATGTGGTTCGGCCGGTGCGTCATACTTCCGCAGTCTCGCGATATGATCCGCCCGAGCTTTGCGCTTCCCTTGCGCGCTGTTGCCGATCGGCCTTATCTGCGAGCATGCAGATCAGGGACGAACGCCCCGAAGACGCCGCCGCGATCAGCCGCGTCACGGCGGCCGCATTCGCAACAGCGCCGCACAGCAGCGGCACCGAAGCCCGCATCGTCGAGGCGCTGCGCGCGGACGGCGCACTGACGCTCTCGCTGGTGGCTGTCTCCGAGGTCGGCAGCATCGCCGGCCACGTCGCGTTCTCGCCGGTCCGGATCGATGGCGTAGCGGGACGCTGGCATGGCCTCGGCCCGGTCTCGGTCGCACCCGACATGCAACGGCGCGGAATCGGCAAAGCTCTGCTATGCGAGGGGCTCATCCGGCTTGCGGAGCAAGGGGCCGATGGCTGCGTCGTGCTCGGCGATCCCGCGTACTACCGTCGCTTCGGCTTCCTCGATGATCGTCGGCTGACCTATGGCGGCAAGCCGAGCCGATACTTTCAGCGGATAGTGTTGAAGTGCAAGGCGCCCAAGGGGGATGTGAGCTACCATCCGGCGTTCGACGTGGCGTGATCGAGGAGAGGCTGAAGATGAAGCTGTCTATGGCAGCGTCATTTCCTCGATCCTTGCCGGCACCGCGCCAAAATCGCTCAACCGCGCCCAGTTCGGCCGTATCCGCACATAGCCGATGTTCGGCCATGTCTCGCGCGTCGGACCGTCGGGCCACGCCGCGAAATACACCTGCTTGCACGCAGCGAGCTCCGCGCCGCTCGGGAAGTCCGCGACGCCCTCGACCTGCGCAGTCTGCTCGGCGTCCCAACCGATCACCAGCGCCGCGTGCGGATCGGCCCGGAGGTTCTGGTATTTGCGCGAGGTGGTCAGGGTGTCGAAGATGATCTCAAGATTGTCGCTGACCGCGATCCCGACGACCGCCGCCTGGGGCGCGCCGCCGTGAACCGTGCTGACCACCGCGAGCCGATGTATCCGCAGGAAGGCGAGCAGCTCGGCGCGCGTCATGATCTACCTTTTCTTCCACCCGCCGCGCTTCCCCGGCGCGCCGCCGCTCGACCGCGGCGACGGCCCGAACTCCGGCCCCGACTGCCGCGAGTCGGTCGGCTGGATGATGCGGCTCGTGGTGCCGAACGGCTTTGCCGGCAGCGCACCGCTGGAGCGGAAGGGCAGCGATTCCGGGCCGTGCATCTCGTCGAGATCGGGCTTGTGCACCCTTGAGCCGGACTTGCCGCCGCGGCTTGCCTTCAGCGAGGTCTGCGCCGACTTGTTCTTCAGCGCGCTGACCGGCAGGTTGGCGGCGTCGCCGTATTTTCGGGTGCCGGCATAGGCGCCGGCCTGCTTCTGCACGTTGCGCTGCTTGGCGGTGGGGTCGTCGACCACGGCCATCTCGGTGGCGCGCAGCCGCTTGACCTCGTCGCGCAGCCGGGCGGCCTCCTCGAAGTTCAAATCGGCCGCGGCCTCGCGCATCCGCGTTTCGAGATCGCTCAGCACGGCCTCGAAATTATGCCCGATACTGATCACGTCGTCAGCCATGCCGCCGTCGCCGATCTCGACCAGCACGTGGTCGCGCTCGTAGACGGAGTTGAGGATGTCGCCGATCGACTTCTTCACGCTCTCCGGCGTGATGCCGTTGGCCTCGTTGTACTCGACCTGCTTCTCGCGGCGCCGCGTGGTCTCAGCCATCGCGCGCTCCATCGAGCCGGTCATGCTGTCGGCATAGAGGATCACCTTGCCGTCGACGTTGCGCGCGGCGCGGCCGATGGTCTGGATCAGCGAGGTCTCGCTGCGCAGAAAGCCTTCCTTGTCGGCATCGAGGATCGCGACCAGCGCGCATTCGGGAATATCGAGGCCCTCGCGCAACAGGTTGATGCCGACCAGCGCGTCGAACGCGCCGAGGCGGAGATCCCGGATGATCTCGATGCGCTCGATGGTGTCGATATCCGAGTGCATGTAGCGGACGCGGATGCCCTGCTCGTGCAGATATTCGGTGAGGTCCTCCGCCATGCGCTTGGTCAGCACCGTGATCAGCGCGCGATAGCCGGCGGCTGCGGTCGCGCGCACCTCGCCGACGAGGTCGTCGACCTGGGTGCGGGCAGGGCGGATATCGACCGGCGGATCAATCAGCCCAGTCGGACGGATCACCTGCTCGACGAATACGCCGCCGCTTTCGTTCAGCTCCCAGCCGCTCGGCGTTGCCGACACCGCAACCGTCTGCGGCCGCATCATGTCCCACTCCTCGAAGCGGAGCGGGCGGTTGTCCATGCAGGAGGGCAGACGGAAGCCGTATTCGGCGAGCGTCGCCTTGCGGCGGAAGTCGCCGCGGAACATCGCGCCGATCTGCGGCACGGTGACATGGCTCTCGTCGGCGAAGATCAGCGCGTTGTCCGGCACATATTCGAACAGCGTCGGCGGCGGCTCGCCGGGGCGACGCCCGGTGAGATAGCGCGAATAGTTCTCGATGCCGGCGCAGCTTCCGGTCGCCTCCATCATCTCGAGATCGAAGGTGGTGCGCTGCTCGAGCCGCTGCGCCTCCAGGAGGCGGCCCTGGTCGTTGAGCTGGTCGAGGCGCTGCTTCAGCTCCGACTTGATCGACTTGATCGCCTGCACCAGCGTCGGGCGCGGCGTCACATAGTGCGAATTGGCGTACATCTTGATGAATTCGAGCTCGTCCTGCTTGTGGCCGGTGAGCGGATCGAACTCCTCGATGGTCTCGATGGTGTCGCCGAACAGGTTCACCCGCCAGGCGCGGTCCTCATAGTGCGCCGGGAAGATGTCGATGACGTCGCCGCGGACGCGGAAGGTGCCGCGGGTGAACTCGGCCTGGGTGCGCTTGTATTGCAGCGCGACGAGGTCGGCGATCAATTGCCGCTGGTCGATGCGCTCGCCCTTCTTCAGCGCGAAGGTCATCGCGGTGTAGGTCTCGACCGAGCCGATACCGTAGATGCAGGACACCGAGGCGACGATGATGACGTCGTCGCGCTCGAGCAGCGCGCGCGTCGCCGAGTGACGCATGCGGTCGATCTGCTCGTTGATCGAGGAATCCTTCTCGATATAGGTGTCGGTGCGCGGGACGTAGGCTTCCGGCTGGTAGTAGTCGTAATAGCTGACGAAATACTCGACGGCGTTGTCGGGGAAGAAGTTCTTGAACTCGCCATAGAGCTGGGCGGCCAGCGTCTTGTTCGGCGCCAGGATCAGCGCCGGGCGCTGCGTCGCCTCGATCACCTTGGCCATGGTGTAGGTCTTGCCCGAGCCAGTGACGCCGAGCAGCACCTGGGTGCGGTCGTTGCGGTCGATGCCCTCGACCAGCTCGGCGATCGCGGTCGGCTGGTCGCCCTTCGGTTGGTAGTCGGACTTGATCTCGAAGCGCACGCCGCCTTCAGATTTCTCCGGGCGCGGCGGGCGGTGAGGGGCCCACACCCGCATCGAGCCGTCGTCCTTGCGGAATTCCGGGCGGCCGTCGCGGATCAGGTTCTCCAGCGCGTCGGCGGTCGCCTTGACGCCGAGCGCCTCCATCTTGCTGCGCGGCGGCCGCGCCAAGGCCTCCTCGTCATCCTCGGCGGTCGGCAGACCGAGCTGCCGCGCCAGTTCCGGATCGAGCGTCGGGATGGTGGCCGAGGTGCCGTAATTGGCCTGCGGGGCCTCGCCGAGGCCCGAACTATCGCGCTTCGCGACGCCCTCGCTGGTCTCGCGCGTCGACGCCCGCGCGCGATGCGCGGCGGCCTCGCCGCCGGCGCGGCGGTCCCAGGAATTATCCGGCGGCGGCTGCAGGCCGGTGCCCGAACCCATGCCGGCATCGCCGCGGTTGATCGCGGGATTGAGCAATTCGGCAAGCGCGGGCCCGATCGGGAGGACCTCGGGCCGGTGAGCTTTGGATTTGGGGGTTTTGCCGAGCTTTTTCGGAGTGTTCGGTGTCTTCGCCATGCCCCGAATATGGGACGAGTCCGGCAGCGAGAAAAGGGCAAACGGCGGCTGGATGGCTGCGCGGGCGAGGCTGCTGACAGCAGGGTGTCAGCAGGCGGCGCGTCGCGGAGTTCAGACGCGCGGCAGGTCGACGATGTCGAGATGGATCCCGCCGCAGCCGTCGCAGCGCATGGTCCAGTATTCGGCGGCGCGGCCGGGGATCACGCGCAGCAGCGAAAGCGATGCGGCGCATTCCGGGCAGCTGGTGCGGACCTGCGCCGGCCAGACCGGATCCGGCTCGCATTGCGGGACAGCGGCGACCACGACGTTGCCGGTCACGCCGACGCTTCGGCCGCCGGCATTGTCATGCCATAGCGTTGCGGGAACCGGTCGATAGCCCGCTTCGCGTCGGCGATCGCCGCATCCGGATCGGACCACGCAAAACCGATGTCGAGCGTCGGAAACAGCATGCCATCGATGACGACCGGCCTTTGATCGACCCGTTGAACCCTGGCGTGCCATTGCCCCTTCCCCACTTCGAACGACTTGATCTCAAAACCGCTGTAAATCATGTGCGACCTCGAAACGCCCTTCTCATAGGAAGCACGAGCGCGCTGCGCTAAATGTGAAGCAGTTCACAACTCGTCCGGTTTATTTCCAGGAAGCAATGGAACCCGGAGCTAGCGGCGGCTCGCGATGTGGTCGGCGAGCACGGCGGCGTCGTCGCCGACGCCTGACAGGAACGACGATTTCATCTTCGACAGCCATTGCAGGCCGAGGAAATAGAGGCCCGGCACGTCGGAGACGCCGTGGCGGTGTCGCGGCGCCCCGTCGGCATCCAGCAGCGGTATGTCGATCCAGCTCAGATCGAGGCCATAGCCGGTGGCCCAGATCACGCTCCTGATCCGCGCGGCGCGCAGGTCGATCGTATCGAGCGGCGCGGCGAGGCACGGCGGATCGGGCAGGCGGAGGCGCGCCAACGGATCATCGGGATGATCGATGCCGCGCGCCGCGACGAAGTCGTCGACGATCCCGAGGAACGTCGCGTAATAGGCGTCGCCATTGGCGATGTTGACGGCGAGATCGGGCGCGATCCCGAGCACGCCGTCGCGCGCCGCCGTCACGCGGCCGAGCAGGGTCATGCCGCCGGCGGCGAAGCGGCGGAAGTCGACGGTGTGGCCGCCATGGGCGCCGGAAATCACCGGCAGCAGCCGCGACGGACCGCGCTGCTCGACCGGCGTTTGGTCGATGCCCATCTCGGCCAGCCACCAGATCAGGTCACGGCTGCGATAGCGGCGCGGCAGGCGGTTGTGACGTCCGACCGAGAGGAAGACATCGCGGCCGGCGCGCATCAGCTCTTCGGCGATCTGCGCACCCGAGGCGCCGGCACCGACCACCAGCACCGCACCGTCAGGCAATTGCGCGGGATTCCTGTACCCGGCGGCGTCGACCTGAAACAGGCCGGGATGCTCGCGCAGCAGATCGGGCCGCAGCGGCCGTTGATAGGGACCGGTGGCGATGACGACGTTGCGGGCGGCGATGCTGCCGCCGGCAAATTCGGCAAGGAAGCCGCCGGCGTCACGGCGCAGCTTGGTGACCGCGACACCGCAGCGGATCGGCGGCGCGACGAACGCGGCGTAGTCCTCGATGAAGGCGATGATGGCAGCGCTGTCCGAGAAGCCGTCGGGATCGCTGTGTGCAAACGCGAAATCCGGCAGCCGCACCGACCAGTTCGGAAACTGGAACATGAGGCCGTCCCAGCGTTCGCTGCGCCAGCGCTCGGCGATGCGACCCCGCTCCAGCACCAGATGGGGGATGCCGCGCTGCTTCAGCCGGTGACTCATGGTGAGCCCGGCCTGGCCGCCGCCGATCACCAGCGTATCGACGGTCTCGTCAGGCACTGCGCGTTCCCTTGCGGCGGGCGGCGGGCTCCGCCGCGGCGCGGATGATCCAGCGCCGGAACGCGGCGAAATCGCGCTGCTCGGCGTGGAAGCCGCGATAGACCAGATACCAGCGCATGCCCTTGGGCACGCTGAGCGCAAACGGCGCCACCAGCCGGCCGGCGGCGAGATCGTCGTCGATATAGGGCCGGATGCCCATCGCGATGCCGAGCCCGTCGCTAGCTGCCTGCAGCGCCTGGCCGTAGAACTGGAATTCCGGCCCGCGCGCGGTCAGGCGCGGCACGCCCGCCGCCTTCAGCCAGGACGGCCAGTCGTCGGGCGAATGCGCGACGCGGATCAGGCTCGGGCCCTTGAGGTCGGCGGGGCGCTTCAGGCTGTTGGCGAGCCGCGCCGTGCACACCGGCATCAGGTCGGCGGCAAACAGCGGCTCGGCGACGAGGCCGGGCCACTGGCCGTCGCCGAGCTGGATGCCGCAGCTCCAGTCGTCGGCGAACGGCACCGCCATGCCACCGGTCGTGATCCGCACCTCGATGTCGGGCTCCGCTTTGCGGAACTCGGCGAGGTGCGGGATCATCCATTTCAGCGCAAAGGTCGGTCCGACGCCGACGGTCAGCACCCGCGCGCTCGCGGACGCCGTGACCTGCGCGGTGAGGCTCGCCAGCGCGTCGAAGATCGGCGTCAGCCCGCCCTGATAGGCGCGGCCGGCCGGCGTGGTGACGAGGCGGTTGGCCTTGCGCTCGAACAGCGCGACGCCGAGCCGCTCCTCCAAAAGATGCACCATCCGGCTGATCGCGGCGGCCGAGACATTGAGCTCGCTGCCTGCCGCCGCGAAGCTGCCGGTCCGCGCCGCCGCTTCGAACGCCTTGATGCCGTTGAGAAAGAGCAGCCGCCGCATGAACCCTCAGGAAAACTGATGCAAGGTCAAGATAACTCAGTTTGCCGGAAGAGGCCAAGCGGCGCAGAAATATGGTTGCCGTGATTTGAGCTAATGCGGCGCGGTTGACGTACCTCGCCCCGCTTGCGGGGAGAGGTCGGATCGCATCGCCAGATGCGATCCGGGTGAGGGGGAGTCTCCGCGAGTCCCACTGTAACCGTTTTCGTCGAGACTCCCCTCATCCCGACCTTCTCCGCGCAGGCGGGGAGAAGCGGTGCACGATCACGACTTGCGGGAGATGTGTGATGGCAGAGACGGCGGATAGCCTGGTGCTCGATCTTGTCGAGTGGGTCGCGCGAGCGCCGCGGCGCTATGCCGAGGTGCTCGAGGTCTGGCGCACCTCATGCCCGCGGCTGACGATCTGGGAGGACGCTGTCGACCGCGGTTATGTCGCGCGCCGACCCTCGGTCGAAGGCATGCGGGTGATGGTCACGGAAAGCGGCGAGACCTTCTTGCGCGCGCATGGGCGGATGCATTGAGACCGGCGATTTGTCCGATCCGCCTGCCGAACTGCTTTCTTCACCCTCCGCAAGCAGGAGAGGGGGCGCACTATCGACGCGGCGCTATTCGCACGCACGTCAGCGCGCCGGCTCGGCGAGCCGTGGCCGGATGATCTCGACCATCCGGTCGGCTGACGTCCCCGGTGGAAAGAAGCCGAGATAATTGCCCTCGCGGTCCATCAAATAGATGTAAGCGGTGTGATCGACGGTGTAGTCGCCGGCATCCTTCAGCGGCACCCGCGCGAAGTAGACCTTGTAGGCATCAGCGAGCTTGCGGATCGCATCTAGGTTGCCGGTCAGTCCGATCAGGCGCGGGTGGAACATCGGCACGTACTCCGCGAGGTGGGCCGCGGTGTCGCGGTCGGGATCGACCGTGATGAAGATCGGTTGCACCTGGTCGCCGTCGTGGCCGAGTTTGTCGAGCGCAAGCCCGATTGCCTGCAGATCGGTCGGGCAGACGTCGGGGCAGATGGTGAAGCCGAAATAGATCAGCATCAGCTTGCCGCGAAACTCCTTGTCGGTGCGTTCATGGCCAGCCTGATCGGTCAACGCGAACGGGCCGCCGACCGGCTCCCTATTCCACATCAGGATGTCCATGATCTCGGCGGCCGAGCGCGCCGATTGCGGCGGCGCATCGCCCGCCGGCACCGGCGCCAGCGTCAGCCACAGGCCGGCGCCGGCGAATGCCAGGCCCGCGCCAGCGAATGCAATGACGCGCGGGATCGGCGCGATCATATGCCGAAGGAGAGGCGGCTGCCCGTCGTCGTGACCAGCACCTTGTCGCCCATCTGCGCGGTCGCCTCCTGCACGAAGTTGAGCCCGGAGCAGTGCATCGGGATCAGCACGTCGGGGTCGAGCTTCTTGATCTCGGCGACCACCTCGGTGAGGTAATCCTTCGGCGCCGGCCCGAGATGGAAGCCGCCGACGATGGCGTGAACCTTCTGGATGCCGGAGACCTCCTGCGCCTGCTTCACCGAATTGACAATGCCGACATGGCCGCAGGACGAGATCACGACGAGGCCGAAATCCCGCACGTTGAAGCAGGTGGCGTGCTCATGGATGTGCTCGTCGGGCACGATCTTGCCGTCCATCTCAGCCGGCAGATAGTGGCTGGCGTTGCAGCCGAGCCCGTCCTTGATGCCGAACTCGACCCAGGTCTGCGGCAACACACGCTCGATGCTGCGGCGGGTGATCTTGCCGGTGGTGAAGGCGTGGCCGGCGATCACGGTCGGGGTCTCGCACAGCACCGTGGTGACGCGCTGCGCCGCGAGCTGGCGGCGGTCGAGCGTGCCGAAATCGTTGAACTGGCCCTTGGTCGGCGTTGCGCTGACGCGGTGGCAGAAATTGTCCTCGCCGCCGGCATAGAGCTTCACGTCGGCCGGTAGTTTATCACGGAATTTGTCGAGGAAGCCGTTGAGGCCGCCGAAATGGTCGTAGTGGCCGTGGCTCACGATCAGCGCGTCGAGCTTCGCCGGATCGACGCCAACCAGCGCCATGTTGTTGAGCAGCACCTCCGGCGTGTAGCCGTAGTCGAGCATCAGGGTGCGCTGCGCGCCCTTGGCCTCCGACTCCAGCCACAGCGACAGGCCCCATTCATTGTGCAACGACTTCTGGTAGTCGGCGGAACGCGGCGGCGCCGCGATGGTGACGCCGCCCGACTGCTTCGGCTTGAAGAACAAATCGAAGCTGGAATCGACCAGCACGCGGATCGAGAGCTTGTCGACGGTCGGCACCTCGATCGGTGCGGCGCTCGCGATCTCGACGCAGGAGAAAGCGCCCGCGGCTGCTGCGCCGGCGATCGCCGCCGAGCCCTTGAGGAAATCACGTCTTGCCAAATCATGTGTCATTGCAATGCCCCATGTTGAAAATTCGTCAGCGCGATCCCTCCGGCAGCCTAGGAGCAATCGGGACGCGGCTCAATCGGGCACTTGCGCTGGCCGCAGATCACATTCGCGCGCGGTGCAATGCGCACGGCATTGACTTGGGTGCGGTTATGCGCCCAACTCCATGCATTCGCATCTTTCTCGCCGATGCACGACATCGGCAGTCCCTGGCAATGCAGGATCACGCCCATGATCGATCTCCACTACTGGTCCACGCCGAACGGTCACAAGATAACGATGTTCCTTGAGGAGACCGGATTGGAGTACAGGATTTTCCCGGTGAACATCGGCAAAGGCGATCAGTTCAAGCCGGACTTTTTGCAGATCGCGCCGAACAACCGCATCCCAGCAATTCTCGATCACGCGCCGAAGGGCGGCGGCAAGCCGCTACAGCTGTTCGAGTCCGGCGCGATCCTGCTCTATCTCGCCGAGAAGACCGGACAATTCCTGCCGGCCGATATCCATGGCCGCTATGACGCGATCCAGTGGACGTTCTGGCAGATGGGCGGGCTCGGGCCGATGGCCGGGCAGAACCACCATTTCCGCAACTACGCCGTCGAGAAGCTGCCATACGCGATCGACCGCTATGTCAACGAGACCAACCGGCTCTACGGCGTGCTCAACAAGCGGCTCGCCGACCGCGAATTCATCGCCGGCGACTATTCGATCGCCGACATGGCGAGCTATCCCTGGGTCGTGCCCTACAAGAACCAGGGCCAGGAGATCGACGATTTCCCGCATCTGAAGCGCTGGCTCGAGACGATCGGCAAGCGCCCCGCGACCGAGCGCGCCTATGCCAAGGCGAAGGAGGTCAACCCGAATTTCGGCCAGCCCGCGATCCGCACCGAGGAGGAACGTAAGTTGCTGTTCGGGCAGACCGCGGCGGTGGTGCGGTAGGGCGCAGGTCTCAGCCGTCTCTCCGTCGTCATGGCCGGGCTTGACCCGGCCATCCACGTTTGGGTCGTCATTGCGAGCCACCCGGTCGGCGCGAAGCGCTGCCGCATGACAGGCTCCGCGAAGCAATCCATTTCACCGCTTGCGGAGGTAGGGATTGCTTCGTCGCTTCACTCCTCGCAATGACGCTTGCGGGATCAGCCAGCTCAAGCCCTGACATACCTCGCCGGCCGCCGTTCCTTCCACGCAGCTAACCCCTCGGCGAGATCGCGGCCCGGCACCAGCGCGGCGAACTGCTCGCTCTCGACCAAAAGGCCCTCGGCAATCGGCATGTTGAGCCCGCGCGTCACCGCGGTGATGGTGCCGGCGACGGATCCGGGCGAATGCCTGGTGATCCGGCCGGCGAGTTCGCGCGTGGCGGTCAGCAGCTGATCATGCGGCACGACCTGATTGACCAGCCCGATCTCGCGCGCGTGCTCGGGCGGAAACGGATCGCCCGCCAGCAGCAATTCCAGGGCGCGTTTGCGTCCGGCCAGCCGCGGCAGCCGCTGCGTGCCGCCGAAGGTCGGGGGCATGCCGAGCTTGATCTCGGGCTTTGCAAATTGCGCGCGGTCGCTGGCGACAGCGAGATGCACCGCCTCGGCGATCTCGCAGCCGCCGCCGAAGGCGAGCCCGTTGATCGCGGCGATCACGGGCTTCTTGAATGCCTCCAGCCGCGCGGTCATGGCTTGTCCCCGTCGGACGAAGTCGCGCACCGCGACGGCCGCTCCCTGTTTGACGCTCCCAGCGAATTCGTGGATGTCGGCGCCGGCCGAGAAGGCGCGCTCGCCGGCGCCGGTCAGGATCACGGCGCGCACCTCAGCGTCGCCCTCGATGCGGTCGAGCGCGGCCATCAGTTGATCGATCAGTGCGTAGTTCAGCGCGTTGAGCTGCTCCGGACGGTTCAGGGTGATCAGGGCGATCCCGTCGGTGATTTCGAGCAGGATGGGGGCGGGCATGATGCAGTCTCCAGCAATTGTGTGTCGGGCCGAATGTAGGGCCAGCTGCAATTTGTGTATATTCACTGGTTAGTATACATACGCAGGATGCCCAGACCTTCCGAGCCCACCCGCGAGCGCATCGTCCAGGCGGCAAGCGCGCTGTTCTACAATGAAGGCATCCGCCGCGTCAGCGTCGACGAGGTCGCGGCCAGGGCCGGCCTCACCAAGCGCACGCTGTACTATCACTTCAAGAGCAAGGACGATCTCGTCGCTGCCTATCTCGCCGCGCGCGACCAGCCCAATCTCGCGCTGTTCCGCAAATGGTTCGCGGAGGCCGAGGGTGGCCTGCCGGTGAAGGTCGAGGCGATCTTCAAGAACCTCGCGCGCTCGGCGCGGCATCCGAAGTGGAAGGGCTGCGGCTTCCTGCGCACCTCCGCCGAGCTCGCCAACATGCCCGGGCATCCCGCGATCCGGATCGGCGCCGCGCACAAGAAGAAGTTCGAGGATTGGCTGCGCGCGACCTTCGCGGAGCAGGGCATCGCCGATTCGCTCAAACTGGCGCGGCAGATCCTCTTGCTGCTGGACGGATCATTCGCCGTGGTGCTGCTGCATCGCGACCCGAGCTATATGGAGACGGCCGGCGAGGCCGCGCGCACGCTGATCGAGACGGCGCTGGCGAAGCAGGGGCGGAAACGAGGTTAGGCGTGTACTCCCGAGGCCGGTCCGCTTCGCTCTGATAGAGGCGAGGCCGGAGGAGAAGGTGTTGAGCGGCATGGACGCCGCCCAACACGATCATGAATCTTATTTTGCCATTGCGGTCCTGGCGGCCTCGATTTTCGCCTTCACGGAATCGAGGTTGAAGCTCGCACCCTTCTGCATCGGCGGGAACTCGGTCGCGGTCATGGCCAGCTTCTCGACCTCCTGTTGAACGAACACGAAGCGCCAGAACTCATATTTGAACCAGTCGAAGTATTGTTGGGCGCCGTATTTGGTCCCGTTGTCGGGCCAGCCCGTTCGCTCGAACGGATCCAGGCGGAGGTTGATCAGGTAGGGGACGTCAACCTTGGTCTTTGCGCCGAGCCAGCCACCGGGCTGGTCGATGAAACGATACTTGTAGTCGTCGATGCGCACGGCCCCCAGCTCGCTCTCGCCGAAGTACCAGATTTCGTGTCGGTTGGACGGCCCCTTGCCGGTGATCATGTCCATCTGATTATAGCCATCCAGGTGGCACTTGTAGGTGCGATCCCCGATTGGCTTGCCCTTCTTCAGTTCCTCGACAATGTTCGGGTTGCCGGCAGCGGCCAGTAAGGTCGGGAACCAGTCCAGCCCGGAGATGATGCCGTTCTCGACCTTGCCCGCGGGCACCTTGCCCGGCCAGCGGATCATCGCCGGCGCGCGGAAGCCGCCTTCCATGACCGTACCTTTGCTCTGCGCGAAGGGTGTCTGTCCGCCATCCGGCCAAGTGAAGACCTCGGTGCCGTTATCCGTGGTGAAGATGACAATGGTGTTGTCATCCACGCCCATGTCCTTGAGTTTTTGCATGACGAGGCCGATATCGTCGTCGAGCTGCGCCATGCCGGCTTCGTGAATCGACCAGCCGTTCTTGGAGTTGCGCATCGCCTGGTACTTCGGCGACAAATGCGTGACGATGTGCATGCGGGTCGGATTGAGCCACAAGAAGAAGGGCTTGTTATCGGCCTTGGCCCTTTCAATGAACGACAAGGCGAAGTCTCGGATTTCGTCGTCCACCGTTTCCATCCGCTTGGGATAGAGGGTTCCGGCGTCTTCAATCCTCTGCTTGCCGACTTTGCCCCAACGGGGATCCACGGTGGCGTCGTCCACATTGGTCGCCCACGAATGGACCATGTTGCGCGGGCCGACCTTGTTCAACAGTTCCTGCGGATAGGCAGGGTGAGCCGGATCTTCCATCGCGTCGAGGTGATACAAATAGCCGAAGAACTCGTCGAAGCCGTGCACTGTCGGCAGAAACTCGTTCTTGTCGCCAAGGTGGTTCTTGCCGAATTGGCCGGTGGCATAGCCCATGCCCTTGAGCGCGGTGGCAATGGTCACGGCCTCCGCCGGCAAGCCTGTGGGGGCGCCGGCCTGGCCGACCGTTGTCATGCCGGTGCGGATCGGCAGCTCGCCGGTGATGAAGTTGGCGCGGCCCGCGGTGCAACTCGCCTCGGCGTAATAATCGGTAAACAGCATGCCTTCTGCGGCGATCTTGTCGAGGTTCGGCGTCCGGCCGGCCATCATGCCACGATGGTAAGCACCGATATTCCAGATGCCGATATCGTCCCCCATGATGACGACGATATTGGGCCGCTGTCCGGCCGGCGCGGGCGCCGGGACCGGCGTTGGTTGCTGCGCCTGCGCGAAGCTTGTCGTCCCGACGGCGGAGAGTGCTGAAGCGGCTACCAGCGAACTACCGCGCAACAAGAGATCGCGGCGTTTCAGTCCCACGCTGTTCGGCCCCGTATTCTGAGGCTTTTCCGGAATCGTATCGTTACTCATGACATGATCCTCTTCCTGATGATGCACCTGAAGCCGATATGGCTTGCTGAGGTGTCGTCGATCCGCTCGGCATGACGCGCGGCCGGACGATGGCGGCGGCAGTAGCTCGGAGCGCAAGGATGCGAGCCGCCTTTAAGCACCTTGCGTGGAATCCTGAGGTTCGGCTGGCGAGAGTCGTAATTCGCGCCCTGGGACCGGCCGCGAGGAGCTTGCGGGATGCAGCAGGCTTTCGGGCGGCCTGCGTCGTGCTTTGGTGAATACCCATCGGCCGTCAATTCCGAGGCGCTGGCGATCGTGTCACGAAGGTCGCAGCCGTTGGCCGGGAATGCGGTGGCGGGCGAGGTGCGCTCGAAGCCATCGGCCGGCAGATTGGGTGCGCCTGTCGCAACGCCAACGTCGTGCATGGGCTACTCGCCGTGACCGAGTTTCAAAGTTACGAGCGCCGCCCGAGCAAGAACCTGTCGGCAGCTTTCTGGCTCGCCGATGCTTCGGGGGACGGTTCAACGCTTTGGTCAGTCAAAAGACAGTCGCGTATCTGAAGCGCGAGACCGATAATGCAGCATCTACGAACCAGACAAGACAAGATGCTCAGCAACGCATCCCTGTTGTATTGATCTAGATCAATCGAGCCAGGTCGCCCCTTGTCGAGAGCCCCTGATGACTATGCAAAAAGTGCCAGGGTTGTGGCGTCATGGACACAACCTTTCAATAAACCTCCGGCTGAACTCAAATATGCCGAATTCGCGTGGACGAACGGCGGCGTCAGCTTATTCTTTCCGAGTTTCTACCCCGCCGGAGCAATGGTGGGATCGCGAGAGTCGGGGAATCGGCGATGCGGTACTTTAAACCGAATCTGGGACGCAGATTTTTTTCGCAGTGGCATTTGAGTGTTGGGGCGCTTGCCGCTCTGCTGGTGCTTTCCACCCAAGCGGCTCGCGCCGATGAAAATGGCATCAGCTTTTGGCTACCCGGATTTTTTGGCAGCCTCGCGGCTGTTCCTCAGCAGGCGCCGGGCTGGTCGGTGACCTCGGTTTACTATCACACCTCTGTTTCCGCCGGCGGCGACGTGGCGCGGTCGCGCGAAATCACGCTTGGTCGCTTTCCCGCGAATCTGACGGCGAACGTGAACGCGAACGTCAATGCGAATGTGAACCTTGGCCTTGTGGCCGGGACTTACACCTTTGCAACGCCCGTGCTGGGCGGTCAGGCCTCTGCCAGCCTGTTGGCGACCTACGGCTCCAACTCCACGTCGCTGGCGGGATCGCTCGTTGGGACATTGACGGGACCGGGCGGCGCCACGTTCCCCTTCTCCCGGTTCGACAGCATCGACAGCTCGCTCATTGCATTCGGCGACCTGATCCCGCAGTTCGCGCTGCGCTGGAATGCCGGTGTCAACAATTACATGACGTACATTACCGCCGACCTTCCGGTCGGCGCCTATCAGTCGGGCCGCCTGGCGAATTTGGGGCTTGGGCACTGGGCGATCGACGCGGGCGGCGGCTACACCTATTTCGATCCAAAGACCGGGCATGAATTTTCGACCGTGCTGGGATTCACCTACAACTTCGTCAATCCAGCCACTCAATATCAAAGCGGCGTCGACATGCACCTCGACTGGGGCGCATCGCAATTCCTGACCAAGCAATGGCAGGTCGGCCTCGTCGGTTACCTCTATCAGCAGCTCGGCTGCGACAGCGGCTCCGGCGATCGCGTCGGCTGCTTCCGGTCGCGCGTGGCCGGCGTCGGCCCGCAGGTCGGCTACATTTTCCCGGTCGGAGACATGCAGGGATATCTGAACCTGAAGGGCTACGGCGAATTCGCCAATGAAAATCGGCCAGCAGGCTGGAACGTCTGGCTGACGTTCAATCTTCAGCCCGCGGCGCCAACGCCGCCGACATCCACAAGGCCCAGATTCACGAAATAGCAATAGCGCTGCCACCGGTGCCGTGCTGAAGGTTCAATCTGGCGCGGCGGTAGCAATCAGCCGGTGGACGCTCCGCGAGCGTGCGGATATGTCCGGGTTAGGTCAAAAGCCGACGATGATGGCTAAAGCGCGCCGCGCTCCTGCAGCAGCGCCAGCACGGCGTTGAGGTCCGGCAACACGGCTGCGCATTTCGCACGGGTCTCGTCGGTCGGCGGCGCCATGTCCGGCACCATCAGGGTGATCGCGCCGGCGGCGTGGGCGGCGGCGACGCCGTGGTTGGAATCCTCCACCGCGATGCAGGCTGCCGGCGTCACGCCGAGCCGCGCGGCGGCCTTGAGATAGAGCTCGGGATCCGGCTTGCCCTGCGCGACATCGTCAAGCGTCAGCAGCGTGTCGAAACGATCGCGGATGCCGGCAAGGGTGAGGTTGCGTTCGGCCGAACGGCGCGACGACGAGGTGACGATCGCCATCGGGCGCTCCGCAAGCGCGAGCGCATCGAGCAGAGCCAGCGTGCCGGGCTTGAGCGGCAGGCCCGACCGCATCATCTCATCGCGATGTTCGAGAAACGCTTGGTTGACCTCGGCGAGTGGAAACGCCGCGCCGTAATGGTCGCGCAGCATCGCCTCGCAGTCCGGGCCGGGAAGACCGACCATCGAATGGCACAGCGCGACGACGTCGTCGGTGTAGCCGCATGCATTCAGTGCTGCGACCAGGCTGTCGAAATAGACCTTCTCGGTGTCGAGCAAGGTACCGTCCATGTCGAGCAGGACGGCGTCGACGGTCCAGCGTGTGTTCACGTCGCGCTCACCGCTGCTTGCTGTTCCGCGAGCTTCCGCAAGCATGCGGGGCACAGGCAGTCGTCGCCGTCGGTCGGCATAGGCAGGCGAAAACTCTCATCGGAGCACCAGCATGCTCCCGTGAGCGAGCAGGAAAATTCGCTGCCGCATGCCGTGCAGGCAAGCCTGCGTGGCGAAGCTTGTTCGGGGCGATCGTTTGACGAGAGGTCCATTCTAACCGCGATTTAATGCGCGAATTAATCTCGGGTTCATCCCGGACCGCGCTATGATGCCAGGCAATTGATATAGCCGGGATAGGCCGTTAAGGGAATTCTGATGGCCCGTGATTCGCAAGCCGCGCTGACTGCCCTGAACCGGTTTGGGTTTGGCGCCCGCGGCGGGGCGTCCGGCGACTTCATCAACGCGGCCTCCGATCCGCGCGGTTTCGTGCTGGCGGAACTGGCGCGTCCGAACGGCGCGCTGCTCGAAGTGCCGGGCCTGCTCTCGACGCCGGAGCTCGGCAAGCAGGTGTTCGACTATCAGTTCGAGATCCAGCAAGCACGCAATGCCGCGAAGGCCGCGCAGCAGGGCGCGAGCGAGACACCGCCGCAGGGCCCGGACACGAAGTCGCCGCAGCGGCGCAATCTGTCGCTGTCCACTGCGGCCAAGGAGATCGCCGGGAAGGATCCGACGATGCAGGCGCAGGCCGCCGATGGCGCCAATGCGGCGATGACGCCGTCCGCGACGATGCAGCCATCGGGTACTCCGCCCAAGCCGCCGGCGCAACCGCTCAACATCATCCAAAAGACATTCCGTGCCGAGGCGCTGGCGCGGCTGCAACGCGGCGTGGTCGCCGATTGCGGCTTCGTCGAGCGGCTCGTGGTGTTCTGGTCCAACCACTTCTGCATCTCCGCCAACAAGGGCGCGCTGGCGCGGATGTGGGCTGGCTCGTTCGAGCGCGAGGCGATCCGTCCGCATGTGCTCGGCCGTTTCTCGGACATGCTGAAGGCCGTCGAACAGCATCCGGCGATGCTGTTCTTTCTCGACAACCAGCAATCGCTCGGCCCGGAGTCGCGCGCCGGCATCAACCGCAATCGCGGCCTGAACGAGAACCTCGCGCGCGAGATCATGGAGCTGCATACGCTCGGCGTCGGCGGCGGCTACACCCAGGACGACGCCACGGCGCTGGCGCGCGTCATCACCGGCTGGACCTTTGCCGGCCGCCGTGGCCAGCTCGGCACGCCCGGCAGCTTCGTGTTCAATGCCAATGCGCACCAGCCCGGACCGCAGCAGGTGCTCGGCAAGACCTACGCGCAGGCCGGCGTCGCGCAGGGCGAGGCGGTGCTGTCGGACATCGCGCGGCATCCCTCGACCGCAAAATTCATCGCGACCAAGTTCGCGCGCCACTTCGTCGCCGACGATCCGCCGCCGGCGCTGGTGGCGAGGCTGCAGGATACGTTCACGAAAACGGACGGCGATCTCAGGGCGCTGGCCACCGCGCTCGTTGAGTCCAGCGAGGCATGGCAGCCGCCGCTGAAAAAGATGCGTTCGCCTTACGAATTCCTGGTCGCCTCCGGCCGCCTGCTGGCCCGCAATCCGGAGGATCCGGGCCGCTACCTCAACGGCCTCAACGTGCTCGGCCAGCCGCTGTGGTCGCCGGCCGGGCCGAACGGATTTCCGGACACCGCCGCGGCCTGGGCGGCACCTGAAGGCGTCAAGCTCAGGCTCGACATTTCGGCGCAGCTTGCCTCCCAGCTCGCCGACCGGTTCGACCCGCGCGACCTGCTCGAGCTCATTGCCGCCGATGCAGCCTCGCCCGAGACGCGGCGCACCATCGAGCGCGCGGAATCGCGGCAGCAGGCGCTGGCGCTGCTGTTGATGTCGCCCGAGGTCCAGAGGAGATGACGATGGAATGCTCCGAGAGCCTGATGCTGCAGGCGACGTCGCGGCGCGCGCTGCTGCTCGGCGGCGCCTCGTTTGCGGCATGGGCCTATTTGCCGAAATTCGCGCGCGCCGCCGATGGCCGCGATCCGCGCTTCGTCACCATCATCCTGCGCGGCGCGCTCGACGGCCTTGCCACCGTCGCGCCGGTCGGCGACCCTGATTATGCCGGCCTGCATGGCGCGATCGCGCTGCGCTCCGATGGCCCGAACGCGGCCGTGATGCTCGATCAGTTCTTCGGCCTGCATCCGGCGATGCCGGAATTTTCGCGGATGTTTCGCGCCAGGCAGGCTGCGGTGGTTCATGCGGTGGCGACCTCCTATCGCGATCGCTCGCATTTCGACGGCCAGGATGTGCTGGAGAGTGGCTTCCCCGGTCCGGGCCGCGTGCAGTCCGGCTGGCTCAACCGCGCGCTCGAAGCCTTGCCGAAAGGCGAGCGGGTGACGAGCGCGCTCGCGGTCGGCCCGACCACGCCGCTGGTGCTGCGCGGCGCGGCGCCGACCGTCGGCTGGGCCCCGACCGCGCTGCCGCAAGCCGACGACGACACCGCGATGCGGCTGCTCGATCTCTATCAGCACCGCGATCCGGCGCTGGCGAGCGCGCTGACGCAAGGCTTGCAGCTCGAGAAGCAGGCGCAGGGCGACGAGATGAAGCCGAAGCCCGGGGCGGGCGGCGTGGCGGCGATGCGCCTTGTGGCGCGCGGCGCCGCGAAATTGATGGCGGCCGATGACGGCCCGCGGATCGGCGCGTTCGCCTTCGACGGCTGGGACACCCATGCCAATGAAGGCGGGCCGGTCGGCCGGCTCGCGCAGCTGCTCGGCGGTCTCGACGGTGCGCTGGCGGAATTCCAGAGTGGCCTCGGCGCGCGCTGGCGCGACACCGTGATCGTGGTCGCGACCGAGTTCGGCCGCACCGCGCGCATCAACGGCACCGAGGGCACCGACCACGGCACCGGCACCATCGCGCTGCTCGCCGGCGGCGCGGTGAATGGCGGCCGCACGATCACCGATTGGCCGGGCCTCAAGCCCGCCAATCTCTACCAGGCCCGCGACCTCGCCCCGACCACCGACCTGCGCGCCGTGATCAAGGGCGTGCTGCACGACCAGTTCGGCCTCGGCGAGCGCGTGCTGGCTGATGCCGTGTTTCCGGACAGCGCCCCGGTGAAGCCGATGAAGGGGCTGGTGGTGTAAGCGGCAGTCACATACTCGGCGTCGTCCCGGCCTAGTGCGCAATTGCGCACGGGAGCCGGGACCCATTACCACCGCTGATGATTGTTGGAACGCACTGGAGCCACAGCGCGGCGCAACCACGAAGATTTGTGGTTATGGGTCCCGGCTTTCGCCGGGACGACCGTTGTGAATGCAGCTCCAGCGGGGCTACCCCTTCGTTATCCCATCGACCTCAGCCATCTCCTCCGCGGAGAGCTTCCAGCTGATCGCCTTGACGTTCTGCTCGATCTGCTCGGGACGCGTCGCCCCGGCGATGACGCTTGCGACTTGCGGGCGCGCGGCGAGCCAGGAGAAGGCGAGCTCGAGCATGGTGTGGCCGCGCTCCCTGGCAAACGCCTGCAGCTTCTCGACGATGTCCTCGTTGCGCGGCGTGACGTAGCGATCCTTCAACGCCGGCGCCTTGGCGAAGCGGGTATCGGTGGGTGCGGCGGCGCCGCGCTGGTACTTGCCGGTCAACAGGCCGCTGGCGAGCGGGAAGAACGGTAAGAGGCCGAGATTGTATTGCTGCGCCGCCGGCAGCAGGTCCTTCTCGATGCCGCGCACCAGGAGGCTGTATTCGTCCTGGCAGGACACGAAACGGTTCACGTTCATCTGGCGCGCGACGTACTCGGCTTCGGCGATCCGCCAGGCCGGGAAGTTGGAGTTGCCGATGTAGCGCACCTTGCCCTGGCGGACGAGATCGTCGAGCGCGCGCAGCGTCTCGTCGATTGGAGTGAGCGGATCGTAGTCGTGCTGCTGGTAGAGATCGATATAGTCGGTCTTCAGGCGGCTGAGGCTCGCTTCGACTGCGGACATGATGTAGCGCCGCGAGGCGCCCTGTTTGGTGCCGTCGGTCGCCATCGGCTTGGAGAATTTGGTGGCGAGCACGATGTCCTTGCGGCGGTCGCCCAGCACGGTGCCGAGCACGGTCTCCGAGCCGCCCATGCCGGCATAGATGTCGGCGGTGTCGAACAGCGTGATGCCGAGATCGATCGCCTTGTGGATCACCTTGCGCGAGGTTTCGAGGTCGGTGCGCTGGCCGAAATTGTTGCAGCCGAGGCCGACCGCGGACACGCGCAGCCCGGAGCCGCCGAGATTACGAACTTCCATGAGACAATCCTGTAGGATAGGCGAGGGGTGTGGCGGATTGTGACGCGCCGCCCCGAGCCCGGCAAGGTGCCGTCCTACCGCCGATCACGCATGGCGGTGTCGCAAAATGAGATGCCGCAAAAAAAGCGGTCCCGGTCAGACGCGGCGACTGACGGGGACCGCTTGGCGAAGATCTGAGACGGGGGGCCTGATCTGCGCGAGCGGAAGCCTAGCCGGGCTTTGTAACGTGCCGGTGACACCTCTGTTCAATCCACAGGCCGCGAAGATCCGCTCAGACAATCTTGCGATAGATGACGAAGCCGGGCTTGTCCGCGACCTTGTCATAAAGCTGCATCGCGGTGTGGTTGGTCTCATGCGTCTGCCAGTAGACGCGCGGCGATCCCGCGAGCCTCGCCTGCGCGTAGACGCCGTTGATCAACGCGCGGCCAACGCCCTTGCCGCGCGCGGCTTCGCTGGTGAACAGATCCTGCAAATAGCAGGTCGGCGCGATCGCCGTGGTCGAGCGGTGAAACAGATAATGCGTCAGCCCGAGCAATCTGCCGCCGGCGTCGGCGACCAGCGCGTGCACCGGCTCATAGGCATCGAAGAAACGCTCCCACGTCATCGCGGTGATCTCGGGCGCGAGCGCGGTCGGCCCGGATCGCTCATAGAAGGCATTGTAGCCATCCGACAGAGGAAGCCACTGCGCGTAGTCGTCGCGGGTGACGAAGCGGATGGTGACGTCGTCGGCCATGGAGGATTCCTGGATGATCCTGCGTTGCGGGCGATGTCTCCGCACCGCTCGCAAGGTTCTACCGTCGCTATCTCGCAGGATCAATTGCGGACGAAGCCGCGCCTCACTCGGCGGCGCGCAGCGGCCGCGCCAGATGGCGCTCGCGCCCCGCGCGCTGCGCCCGGTATTCCTCGGCCTTCGCGGGATCGTCGGTGTGCCGCACGAGGTCGGTCACCGGCGTGTAGCTCAGCATGCGGCCGCCGTCCGGCAGCGCGGTGCAGCTGAAGCGCAGCACCTTGCCGTCGGCGAGGTTGAGATTGATCGGCGTGGAGTCGCCGGCGCGCATCATCGCGATGCGCTCGGCGATGAACGCGCTCAGCTCGTCTTCCGGCAGTTCATAGGCGCCGGTGTCGCGGCCGTGATACATCAGCGCGACGAAGGGCGGCTTGCTCTCGGCCTGCGCATCCGACAGCGCGAAATAGTCGCGGAAGGCGCGGTTGATGAATTCAGCGCGGGTGTCGGCGCCGAGCAGCACGATGCCGATGTCGACCTGGTCGAGCGCGGCGGCGAGGCGCTCCGCGGTGGCGTGATGCTGCTGGTCCGCGGCAAAGGCGTCGATCCATTTCTGCCGCAGCATTCCGGTGATCATGGCGGTGCCGGCCGCGGTCGCCGCCAGCATCAGCATCCGCGCGACGTCGGCGGTGTCGTAACCGGGCAGCGCGCGATGATCGAGGAAAAACAGCGCCGAGGCGGCAACCGCGATCGCGGCGGAGATCAGCCCGGAGGTGATGCCGCTGATCGAGCTCGCAAGCGCCACGATGCAGACGAACAGCGGCGCGGGATTGGGGACGGCGACAACGAGGCGATCGAGCAGGAAGGCGGCGGATGCCGTGATCGCCGTCAGGGCCGGACCTGAAATTGCACGCCAGTCGAACCGCATGCCCGCTCTCGCTATCTGTCAAACGAACGATAAAGCCGCAGTTTGACGACAGGGCCGCAACCGCGCCGGCATTTCCGTCCCGACCGTTAAGCGGGCGTTGCGGGGGCCGAACCAGCTTTCGCTGCTTTCAAATCAAATGGTATGCAGATCGGCGCGGAACCCGGTTCCGTGCCTGCGGGTTACCGCGTACTTTGCTTGCAAGAGGACATTCGATGCCCGCCATTTCGCCTTCGCTGCTGCCGATCCTGATGCTGTTCGCCTCGAACGTCTTCATGACCTTCGCCTGGTACGGCCATCTCAAGTTCAAGGATCACTCGCTCCCCATCGTCATCCTGGTGAGCTGGGGCATCGCCTTCTTCGAGTACTGGCTGGCGGTGCCGGCCAATCGTTGGGGCAGCGCGGTCTACTCGGCGGCGCAGCTCAAGACCATGCAGGAGGTGATCACGCTGGTGGTGTTCGCCGCCTTCTCGGTGTTGTACCTGAAGGAGCCGCTGGGCTGGAATCACGCGCTCGGATTCGCCTTCATCGCCGCCGGCGCGTTTCTGATCTTCCACAAATGGGGCTAATGCGCTTTGCGCCTGAGCTAGTGATGCGGGGCCGGCTTGGCGGCCGGCATCGTGACATGCGCGGGGCGTGCGTGGTCTTCGCCTTGCGTGCCGGTCACGATCAGGAGCGATGCCGCCAGCAGGATCGCCGCCGACAGCGTCACGGTCACCAGTCCGACGGGGGTCTTCATCATGTCGCGCCGCTGTCTCTCCCGCGCCTTGCCGCGGATCAGGTGCCAACCGGAAATTGCTTGATTACGCCGGGACCGCCGTTGCCATGGTGACGTTGCTCGACAGCACGGTCACGGCGACGACCAGGCACAACGTCAGCGCGCCAAGCGCGAGCGACGCGGCGATCGCGTTCGTCAGCCGGGATGATGCCACCGGGGCAGGGCGGCCATCGAAGCCTGCCGTGCCGGACCACCGTTTCATGGTCTAAATCCCTCAGGCCGCGAGCGAATCACTCGCGACATCCGCGTGAATCTGCCGGTTGTCACCGGCAACATTGCGGCAGCGGCACCGTCCAAAAATGGCTAAAATACGGCGGCGGTGCGGGTTTTGCCCGCTATTTGGGCAGTTTCCCCGTTATTCCCTGGATTCACACCCGGCCGTTCAGACGCCGGCCGCGAGGCGGGGCTCAGGCTCGGCCTCGGTACCAGGCTGCCAGTCCATCGAGACAAATCCGGGGGTCTGCTCGACGCGCTTGAGCCAGGCGCGGATCGACGGAAAGGTCGCCAGGTCGAAGTCGCAGCGGTCGGCGACGTGGGTATAGCCGTAGAGGGCGATGTCGGCGACTGTAAGCTGTCCGGCGGCGAAATAGGTGTGCTCCTTGAGGTGATTTTCCATCACCTGCAGCGCCGCATAGCCGCGCTCCATCCAGTCCTCCAGCGCGTGCGTCTGCAGGTCGCGTCCGCCCTTGACCAGCGACAGCCAGAAATAGGCGGCGCCGATGTTCGGCTCCAGCGCGTGCTGCTCGAAGAACATCCACTGCAGCGCCTCGGCGCGCTCGATCCGCGACTCCGGCGCCAGCGGCGTGCCGATCGCGACGTACCAGAGGATGGCATTGGACTCGGCGAGATGGCGGCCCTCGGCGACCTCGAGCAGCGGCACCTGGCCGCTCGGATTCTTGGCCAGGAATTCCGGGGTGCGGCTCTCGCCGCGCAGGATGTCGATCTCGATCGCCTCGTACGGCGTGTTCAGCACGGCAAGCGCCAGCCGGACCTTGTAGCTGTTGCCGGAGCGCTGCATCGAATAGAGCTTGTACATTGCGTCGTGGTTCACTCGGTCAGGGAGACGGTACGCTTTAAGAATTGCGCGGCCTGTCACACCGCAACGCCGCTAAACAATGATGCTGGCGGGGGTGCGTCGCAAGCCCTGCAATGTGGAAAAAGTCGAAACGTCTACTGCACTGCACACGTGCAGAACGATTCCATCCACACGGCAGAACAACTCGGATCACGCCTGCGCGACGCTCTGCACGGTGCCGGTCGATGGCCAGGTCGCGACCATGGCCGGCGCGCTGAAATTACAAACCTTAACGCGCCATCCTTGGCGGCACGACGCGCCGGGCTGCGTTGACGACCCGCCGTTAGCGCTGTCAGGCGGGTGCCGCGCGGCATTGTCCTCGGAGCAATCCGCGCCGGCGCATGCCGCCGAAGGCCCCGCCGGCAAGACCGGAGCGGGCTTGCCGGATATGAGTCATCCGGTGCCGGAACTTGCGGAAAATTGCGTGCGCCGCGAGCCATGCGCGAAAGTTTTCGTGCTTTACCGCCAAGCTTCTTGCGGTGCAGCGGCGACAGGCCTAGGGTGCCGCGATCCCATTCAAATCAAGTCGTGGCCCTACGGCTCACGACGTTTGCCAGGAGATGATAATGGCCTTCCTGTCCGCTGCGCTCGACCGTGTGAAGCCGTCCGCGACGATCGCGGTCACGGACAAAGCACGCGCGCTGAAAGCCGCGGGCCGCAACGTCATCGGCCTCGGCGCCGGCGAGCCTGACTTCGATACGCCCGCCAACATCAAGCTGGCAGCGATCCACGCGATCGAGGCCGGCAAGACCAAGTACACCGATGTCGGCGGCATTCCGGAGCTCAAGGAAGCCATCATCAACAAGTTCGCGCGCGAGAATGGCCTGACCTACAAGCCGAACCAGGTCATCGTCGGCACCGGCGGCAAGCAGGTGCTCTACAACGCGCTGATGGCGACCATCAATCCGGGCGATGAGGTGATCATCCCGGCGCCGTACTGGGTTAGCTATCCCGAGATGGTGGCGCTCGCCGGCGGCGAGTCGGTGCCGGTGGTGTGCCCGGCCTCGACCGGCTTCAAGCTGCGTCCGGAAGATCTCGAGAAGGCGATCACGCCGAAGACCAAGTGGGTGATCCTGTGCTCGCCGTCGAACCCGACCGGCTCGGCCTATACGAAGAGCGAGCTCAAGGCGATCACCGACGTGCTGGTCAGGCATCCGCATGTCTGGGTGATGACCGACGACATGTACGAGCACCTCGTCTATGACGACTTCGTCTTCACCACGGCGGCGCAGGTCGAGCCGAGCCTGTACGATCGCACGTTGACCGTGAACGGCGTGTCGAAGGCCTACTGCATGACCGGCTGGCGCATCGGCTATGCCGGCGGCCCGGCGCAGCTGATCAAGGCGATGGCGACGATCCAGTCGCAGTCGACCTCGAACCCGTCGTCGATCGCGCAGTGGGCATCGGTCGAGGCGCTCAACGGTCCGCAGGACTTCATCGCCGCGAACAACAAGGTGTTCAAGGAGCGTCGCGACCTCGTGGTGTCGATGCTCAACCAGGCGAGCGGCATCGAGTGCCCGCGGCCGGAAGGCGCGTTCTACGTCTATCCGTCCTGCGCCGGCACGATCGGCAAGAAGGCGCCGTCGGGCAAGCTGATCGACAACGACGAGGCGTTCGTCACCGAGTTGCTCGAGAGCGAAGGCGTGGCCGTGGTGCAGGGATCGGCATTCGGGCTCGGCCCCGCGTTCCGCATCTCCTACGCCACCAAGACTTCCGATCTCGAGGATGCCTGCAAGCGCATCCAGCGCTTCTGCGGTAATCTGCGGTAGTTCGATCCGAAATCAAGAAACGCTCCCGCACCTGGTGCGGGAGCGTTTTTGTTTGTGCGCTGAAATCGCGCCGGTAGATTCGACGAGTCAAATCACATCCTGCTCACCTCACGCGCGTGTGTGCGAACATCGATGCCACACGCGGGAAGTTTTTACGGCGTCTTTGCGCACTGCCTTGTTTTGGACACGAGCCTTCCTTCCTGTCCGCCGCGCAAATTCAGTTCACCTTGCGGAGACAGTTCAATGCGACTTTCGACCCTCACCCTTGCAGCGCTTGCGTTACTGGCGCCGTTCGCCACCGCCAACGCGGCGCCTCAGGTTCAAGCCGGGGTCCTGCAATGCCAGGGCGGCGAGAATGTCGGCTTCGTTGTCGGCTCTGTCGCGCGCCTCGAATGCGTGTTTCAGAGCGGCGGCCGTCGGCCCGAACCCTATGTTGCGACCGTGAAGCGGATCGGCGTCGACCTCGGCGTCACCGCGACGACCCAGCTCGCCTGGGCCGTGAGCGCGCCGACCACCCAGCTCCCGCGCGGTGCGCTGGCCGGCAGCTACGGCGGCGTCGGCGTCAATGCTTCGGTCGGCCTCGGTGCCGGCGGTAACTTCCTGTTCGGCGGTCCGAACAACGCCTATGCGCTGCAGCCGGTCAGCGTGCAGGGCCAGACCGGCCTCAACGTTGCGGCCGGCATCGCCGGGATCGATCTCGAGCCGGTCGCCTACGGCGGTCCGCGCCGTCATCATCGTCACCACCGTCATCATCACCACCACCACTAGATTTTGTTTTGACGCGTTTTCTTCACGCGAACCGGTATCCACTTCGCTCGAAAACGCTCTAAGCTGGTCGGTGCTCGATCAAAGAGGCCCGCGAAAGCGGGCCTCTTTTTTGTTGTCTGTTGTTTGCTGTCCGTTGCTCGATCAGTCGTCAGGCCCGGGAGGAACATAGCAGCGCCGCAACATCTCCTGACAATCGGTGGCCGGGCACCGCAAATTCTGGCTGGACGTTCGATGTTGTGGCATAGGATGCGAACGGCGCCGCAGACACGGCGCCGTTCTGTTCTCTGCTCGCGTCATGCCTCACAGCCGGAGACTCACCACCATGCGTCGCTTCACTCTCCTCGCCGGTGCTGCCATTGCCACGCTGACCGCGATCGTTGGCGCCAGCGCCCAACAGCCGATCCAGCGCGTGCAGGTCGGCGTCCTTGAATGCCGCGGTGGCGCGAGCGTCGGCTTCATCGTCGGTTCCGTGACCCATCTCGGTTGCGTGCTGCGCGCCAATGGTCTGCCTGAGGATCGCTACATCGCGACCATCCAGAAGGTCGGCATCGATCTCGGCATCACCCAGGAATCGGCGCTGGCCTGGGGCGTCTACGCACCGGTGGAGCGGCTCGGGCCGGGTGCGCTCTCCGGCAATTATGCCGGCGCGCAGGGCAGCGCGACGCTCGGTGTCGGCGTCGGCGGCAACGTGCTGGTCGGCGGCTCCGACAACACGATCGCCCTGCAGCCGCTCAGCGTGCAGGGCCAGGTCGGCATCAACATCGCCGCCGGCCTCGAAAGCCTGGAGCTGCGTCCGGGCCGCTAAAGCCGTCTAAGCATGATGTTATCGGAAAACCGCTTCGCACTTTTCCGGATCATGCTCTAACGCGCGTCCGCGCGGTTGATCAGCTTGCCGAAGAAGCCGCTTGCTTCTTCGGCAACGATCCCGGGCGCCTCGGCGTGAACATAGTGCCCGGTTTCGACGAACCTGATCGAAGGTTCGCTCCAATAGTCTTTCAACCTGTCCGACCATTCGGGCGCGATCAACGGATCGCGGCGGCCCCAGAGAAAGCGCGAGGGCACGTCGATGCGCGGCTGCGCCGGCAGCTTGCCTTCCAGCCAGAGCCGGCGATTAGGCGCGGACGAGAGATACCAGTCGAACCCGCCCTGGATGTTGCCCGGCTTCATGAAGTTGTCGACATAGGCTTCCAGCAGCTCGCCGAACACCGCGGGATCGTCGCCCGACCAGTGGTCGAGGAAATGCCGGAAGTAGAGCCGGCATGACTCGCGCGAGCTTCCGACCAATTGCGCGGCCCATGGCAGCTGCTGGAAGTATTGATACCAGACCTCGATCAGGTGACCGGGCTGGCCGTAGCGATGCCCGAGGCCCGGATAGGGCGTGCAGAGATAGAGCGTGCCGGTCAGCCGCTGCGGCTGACGATGCGACATCGCCTGCATGACATAGGCGCCAAGATCGCCGCCGATCACGCCGAAGCGGTCATGACCGAGCGCGTCCATGACGGCAGACATATCCAGCGCGTGACGCTCCGCGGTGGCCGACGCATCGGGCCCCGGTGTCGGCTTGCCGGTGCCGCCGCAGCCGCGCAAGTCGGGCGCGATCAGTTCAAAACTGTCGCCGAGGCGCAGCATCAGCGGGCGCCACACCAGCCAGAACTCCGGCCAGCCGTGAAGCAGGAGCAGCGGCGGCCCTTTGCCGAAGCGCGCGACGTTGACGCGCAGGCCGCCGATATCGATCTTCTGTTGTGTGATGCCTGCCGCGGCTGCTTCCGCGAAGGCTTTTTCCAGCGCCGTCATGGGGACTCCCTGTGCTTTGCCGCAGGCTGTCCGCGTTCGCGCGTCCGGTCCAATACTTGTTCGATACGGTTGCAGAGCTATTGCGTATGACTGACGGTACCCGCCGCCGTGCTATACCGACGGCATGGAATTGCGACATCTCAGATATTTCGTGGCGCTCGGCGAGGAATTGAATTTCACCCGCGCGGCCGAGCGGCTGCACATCGCGCAACCGCCGCTGAGCCAGCAGATCCGTCAGCTCGAGGACGAACTCGGCGTGACGTTGCTGCAGCGGAATAGCCGTCCTGTCAGGCTCACCGAGGCGGGCGAGCTGCTGCTTGCGCGCGCCCGCTCCCTGCTCGCAAACTTCGAGGCCGCGGTTGCGGACACGCGGCGCGTCGGGCGCGGACAGGCCGGCAAGCTAGCGATCGGATTCGTCGGCTCCGCGATGTTCGCCGGTCTGCCCGATATCATAGGCAGCTATCGCGACGCCTGTCCCGACGTCGAGCTCGTGCTTGACGAGATGCTGGCGGCCGAGATTGCCGAAGCGCTGCGGCGACGCCGGATCGATGTCGGCTTCGCACGCCCGGCGCTATTGCCGGAGGCGGGTCTTGCCCAGCGCCTGATCCTGGAGGAGCCCTATGTCGCGGCGTTGCCGCGCGCACATCCGCTTGCCGAGAGGGACGACATTGCGCTTGCCGAATTGTCCGATGATGCCTTCGTGCTCTATCCGGCGCGGCCGGAGCCTTCGGTCACCGGCCTGATCGTCGCCGCGTGCCAGGCCGCCGGTTTCACGCCGCGGCTCGCGCAGGAGGTGCTGCATCTGCAAACGGCGATCGGCCTGATCGCCGCCGGCGTCGGTGTGTCGCTCGTTCCGGAGGCCGCGGCACGCGCGCAGACCGGTCGCGGCGTGGCTTACATCGCGCTCGCCGCGCCGGCGGTGTCGGCTCCGCTCACGATTGCGTGGCGCGATGAAGATGTCTCGCCCGCCGTGCAGCGTCTGCTCGACCTTGCGATACGTTGGCGCGAGATTGCTCCGGGACTTGCACGAAGGAACTGACGCAGCGGACGCAATTGTCCGGACGAAGGCTCGGAATTGCAAACTTCCGCGACGCCGCACCGCAGCGACGTTTTCCTGCTTGCCAAACGCCAAACGCAGGCAGAGCATAAACGGTCGCCGACCCAATCATGGGCCGAGCTCCAAAACGAGGAGGCGGCAATGGGACAAGACGTCAGAAGTCCCCGAGGTCCACGATGCATCGCATTGGTGGGCCCTTTCCAAAGCGGTAAAACCACACTTCTGGAAGCGATCCTGGCGCGCACTGGCGCCATCAAGACTGCCGGCAGCGTCGATGCCGGAACCTCCGTCGGCGATGCCAGCCCCGAGGCGCGTCAGCACAAGATGGGCGTAGGCCTGACCGCCGCCACCACCACCTTTATGGGGGACAGCTACACCTTTATCGATTGTCCCGGCTCGATCGAATTCGCGCACGATATGCGTGCAGCGTTGCCGGCGGTCGATGCCGCGGTCGTGGTCTGCGAAGCCGATGAGAAGAAGCTGCCGCAGCTGCAGATCATCCTGCGCGAGCTCGAGGAGCTCGGAATTCCCCGTTTCCTGTTCCTGAACAAGATCGACCGCGCCAACAAGCGCGTCCGCGAGACGCTTGCGACGCTGCAGCCGGCATCGCGCGTGCCGCTGGTGCTGCGCCAGATCCCGATCTGGAACGGCGATCTGATCGAAGGCTTTGTCGATCTCGCGCTGGAGCGCGCCTTCGTCTATCGCGAGCACAAGCCGTCGGAAGTGATGGCGCTCGAGGGCGGCAATCTCGATCGCGAGAAGGAAGCGCGCTTCTCGATGCTGGAGAAGCTTGCCGACCATGACGACGCGCTGATGGAGCAATTGCTGGAGGATATCCAGCCGCCGCGCGATGCCGTGTTCGACGATCTCGCCCGCGAACTGCGCGAAGGGCAGATTTGTCCGGTGCTGCTCGGCGCCGCGAGCCGCGAGAACGGCGTGCTGCGCCTGATGAAGGCGCTGCGCCATGAGGCGCCCGGCGTTGCCGAGACCGCCAATCGGCTCGGCATCAAGGATCAGAAGGATGCGCTGGCCTACGTGTTCAAGACCGTGCACTTGCAGCATGGCGGCAAGCTGTCGCTGGCGCGCGTGCTTGCGGGCCGGCTCGACGACGGCGCGACGCTGCAATCTTCGAGCGGCGAGAGCGGACGCGTCTCAGGCATCCTCGCGGTCTCGGGCGGGCATGACAGCAAGCGGCCGCAGGCCGAGGCCGGCGACACTGTCGCGCTCGGCAAGCTCGATGCGATCAAGACCGGGGATACGGTCTCGAGCGGCAAGACGGCGCCGGCCTCGCTGGTCAAGGTCGAGCCGGCCGCGGCCGTGCTGTCGATCTCGATTGCCGCGACCGACCGCAAGGACGATGTCAAGCTCGGCCAGGCGCTGCTGCGGCTGAACGAGGAAGATCCCTCGCTGACGATGATCCAGAACCCGCGCACCCACGACACCGTGCTGTGGGGGCAGGGCGAGATGCATCTGCGCGTGGCGCAGGAGCGGCTGAAGGACCGCTACGGCGTCAACGTCAAATCGCATCCGCCGGCAATCGGCTACCAGGAGACCATCCGCAAACCGATCACCCAGCGCGGCCGGCACAAGAAGCAGTCCGGCGGCCACGGCCAGTTCGGCGACGTCGTGCTCGACATCAAGCCGAAGCCGCGCGGGTCAGGCTTTGAATTCCACGAGAAAGTGGTCGGCGGCGCGGTGCCGCGCAACTATATCGGCGCGGTGGAAGAGGGCGTCGTCGACGCATTGGCGCGCGGCCCGCTCGGCTTTCCCGTGATCGACGTCGACGTCACGCTGACCGACGGCTCCTATCACAGCGTCGACTCGTCCGATCTCGCGTTCCGCACCGCGGCGCGGATCGGGGTCAGCGAGGGGTTGCCGCAGTGCCAGCCGGTGCTGCTGGAGCCGATCCATATGGTCGAGATCGTCTGTCCGACCGATGCCACCGCCAAGATCAACGCGATCCTGTCGGCGCGCCGCGGCCAGATCCTCGGCTTCGACACCCGCGAGGGCTGGATCGGCTGGGATTGCGTCCGCGCCACGATGCCGGAATCCGAGATCGGCGACCTGATCGTCGAGCTGCGCTCCGCCACCGCCGGCGCCGGCACCTTCACCCGCCAGTTCGACCGCATGGCCGAAGTGACGGGCCGCGCCGCCGACCAGATCATCGCCGCGCATCGCGACGCGGCCTGATGGCACTCCGTCATTCCGGGGCGATGCGTTAGCATCGAACCCGGAATCTCGAGATTCCGGGTCTGGTCCTTCGGACCATCCCGGAATGACGGACGAGGCCGCTTTGCTTCGCTCCCTTCCTTCCCAAACCGACTGCTTTCATGAACATTGCCGTTCTGAACACCGGGAGCGATTCCCACCGTCATGCTTGAATCCCGCCGTAACCTGGCGCTGGCCTGCGCGCTCAGCGCAATGGCCGGCTATGTCGACGGCATCGGCTATCTGCATCTCGGCGGGCTGTTCGTGTCCTTCATGAGCGGCAACTCGACGCGGCTTGGCGTGACACTGGCCGAGGGGCATTGGCAGCACGCCCTGGAAGCGCTGGAGCTGATCGTGCTGTTCGTCGCCGGTGCCGCAGCCGGTAGCCTGATCGTGCTCAGCGCGCTGGCGCATCGCCAGCCCCTGCTCCTGCTGGTCGAGGCGTGGCTGCTCACGGCGGCGGCGGTGGCCTATGCCTATGGCCTGCCGAACGCCGCGGTCGCCGCCATCGTGCTGGCGATGGGGCTCGAGAACGCTGTATTCCAGCTCGAAGGCGGGGCCGGGCTCGGCCTCACCTATGTCACCGGGGCGCTGGTGAAGGCCGGTCAGCTGATCGCCGCCGCGCTCACCGGCGGCGCGGGCTGGGCCTGGCTGCCGAACCTGCTGCTGTGGGCGGCGCTGGTCGCGGGCGCGCTCGCCGGCGCGCTGGCCTATGGCTGGATCAACCTCGCCGCGATCTGGTTCGCCGCCGCCGCCGCGTTCGCCCTCAGCGCGCTGGTTGCCGCAACCGCGAAGCGGACGGATTGACAGCGCGCCTGCCTTAGCCGATGTCACCATCATGACGTCCTCAAGCAAAACCCGCGCCGCGTGCCTGATCGGCTGGCCCGCCGCGCATTCCCGCTCGCCGTTGATCCATCATTACTGGCTGCGCACGCTCGGCATCGAGGGCGGCTATGTGATCGAGGCGGTGCCGCCGGAGGATTTCAAGGATTTCCTGTTTCGCCTGTCGCTGCGCGGCTTCGTCGGCGCCAATGTCACCATTCCGCACAAGGAGCGCGCGCTGGCGCTGTCGGCACCGGACGAGCGCGCCCGTGCCGTCGGCGCCGCCAACACGCTGTGGTTCGCCGATGGCGAGTTGCGCTCGACCAACACCGATGTCGAAGGCTTCATCAACAATCTCGACGCCTGCGCGCCCGGCTGGGACAAGACGGAGGACGCGCTGGTGCTCGGCGCCGGCGGCGCGGCCCGTGCGGTGGTGTTCGGCCTGATCGAGCGCGGCATCGCGCGCGTGCATCTGGTCAACCGCAGCATCGATCGCGCCCGTGCGCTGGCCGGGCAATTCGGCGCGCGGGTTCATCCCGCGACCTGGGACAAGGTCGGCGAGCTGCTGCCGCGCGCCGGCCTGCTGGTGAATACCACCTCGCTCGGCATGCATGGTCAGCCCGTGCTCGAGATCGATGTCGGCCTGCTGCCGCAACACGCGGTCGTTTCCGATCTCGTCTATGTGCCGCTGGTGACGCCGCTGCTTGCGGCGGCAGAGGCGCGTGGTCTGAAGACCGCCGATGGACTAGGCATGCTGCTGCATCAGGCGGTGCGCGGTTTCGAATTGTGGTTCGGACAGCGTCCGCAGGTCACGCCGGAACTGCGTGCGCTTGTTGAGGCCGATCTCACAAAGACTTGAGGCCTGGAATAGCATCTCCGGAACGGGGTCTGGTGTTAGTCCGCCCGCGTTCCCTCCCGGAGATCAATTATGCCTGCCAGCCGCTCCCATCTCATTCGGCCGTTCATTGCGCTCGCGATGGTGACGGTGTCCACGCTCTACGCGCTCGCGCAGCAACCGCCGACGCCGACGCGGGTGCGTGGAACCGTCGAGAGCGTCGACGGCGATACGCTGGCGGTGAAGTCGCGCAGCGGCGAGGACGTCAAGCTGCACATGGCAGGCAATATGGTGGTGCTCGGTCTCACCAAGATCGCGCTGTCCGACATCAAGGTCGGTTCCTTCATCGGCACGACCACCGTGCCCGGCCCCGACGGCACGCCGAAGGCGGTCGAGGTGCATGTCTTTCCGGAGAACATGCGCGGCACCGGCGAAGGGTCGCGGCCCTACGATCTGAAACCGAACAGCAGCATGACCAATGCGACCGTTGCGCAATCCGTCGTCAGCAATGACGGCCACACATTGCTGGTCAAATACAAGGACGGCGAGAAGAAGGTGGAGGTCGCACCCGATACGCCGGTCGTGACCTATGTTCCCGGCGACAAGGCCGACCTGAAGGCCGGCGCCAAGGTCATCGCTTTCATGAAGAAACTGCCGGACGGCTCGCTTGAAACCGATCGCGTCAGCGTCGGCCGCGACGGCCTTACGCCGCCGATGTGACGCACAATGTCATCCCGGGGCGATGCGAAGCGTCGAACCTCAATTCGCAATTGCGAATTGTGGGATCTCGAGATTCCGGGTCTGGTTCTTCGGACCATCCCGGAATGACGATGTGAACGGGCTACATCAGAACATGCGAGCGCATCACCTGTCCGTTATCGCAGTAACAGTCCCCTCGTCCGGCGCGTCGCTGTCGTGCGAGCCGTCGCTTCCGCGAGGAAGTTGTGGCTTGCACGGAATACCACCAATTCCCCGGTGTTCCTTCATCCGCCAGCCCAACCCATGAGGGACACCATGCCGAAATCGCCGCTGTTCGCCGCATTGCTTCTTGTTGCCTTTGCCTCGGCTGCATCCGCGCAGCAGCTGCCGACGGTGCGCATCCGCGGCACCATCGAGGCCGTCGACGGCGCGATGCTGTCGATCAAGTCGCGCGACGGCGCCGACATGAAGGTGCGGACCACCGACAGCGTCGCGGTGTTCGGCGTCGCCAAGACCGATCTGTCGGAGATCAAGCCCGGTTCCTATATCGGCGTCACCGCGATGCCCGAGCCCGACGGAACGCAGAAGGCGATCGCGGTTCACATCTTCCCGGAGAACCAGCGCGGCGCCGCCGAAGGCTTCCGCCCGTGGGACCTGCGCGCCAATTCGACCATGACCAACGCCACCGTCGCCGAGACCGTGAAGGGCACCGACGGCCAGAACATCACGGTGAAGTACAAGGACGGCGAGAAGAAAGTCGTGGTGCCGCCGGGCACCCCGGTCGTCACCTTCGTCGCCGGCGACAAGTCGGAGCTGAAGCCGGGCGCCAAGATCATCATCTTCGGTGCGGTGAAGAAGGACGACGGCACGCTGGAAGCCAACCGCGTCAACGTCGGCCGCGACGGGATCGCGCCGCCGATGTGATGCTGAACAGGCTCCGCTGTCGTCCCTGCGAAAGCAGGGACCCATAACCACAGGGTTGAGTTGTTGAAGCGCGCTGTCGCCCGCAGCGCTGCGAAACGACGGCCATCGGTGGTTATGGGTCCCTGTGTCTTGGAAGTCTGTCAGGATGGGTTGGGCGGGAAGCCGTTGGGTCCTTGGCGCTTGACGCCGTGAGCCGGCTCGGCCTCCCGCCCGTTCCATTACCAACCTGAACAGTTGCACGAGGCTGCGCCAACAGACCTCGCATCACAGGGACAGGCACCGTGATCATACCCCCTCGTTATGTCGGAATCGACGTCTCCAAGAAGCATCTCGATATCTTTGATGAAGCTGACGGCGTGTCCAGGCGCATCGCCAACGCGGCACAGGCCATCACACAGCAGGTGGCGCGTTGGCGATGCGATGCGCTGGTCGTCTTCGAGGCCACGGGCGCCTATGACCTCGCGCTTCGCGAGGCCCTAAGCCAGGCCGGTGTCCGCTTCGCTCGGATCAATCCGGCTCGAGCTCGCGATTTTGCGCGGGCCAGCGGCCAACTTGCCAAAACCGATCCGATCGATGCACGGATGCTGGCGGCCTTTGGCCGGGTCATGCAGCCGGCAGCCGAGCGGGCCGCCAATCCCGCCCGCAACGCTTTGGCAGGGCTTGCAAAACGGCGGGACCAACTGGTTCTCATGCGCGCGCAGGAGAAGAACCGGCGCAGCGAGGCCGACGACCGCGCCATGGCCGAACGGATCAGTCGGCTCATTGAGGTTCTCGATGGCGAGATCGCCGAGATCGAGGCCGATATCAACGCATTGACCAAGGCCGAGCCGGAGATCGCGGACGATGCGCGGTTGATGCGCTCACTGCCGGGCGTGGGTCCCGTGGCTTGCATGCAGCTGATCGCGAAGATGCCGGAACTTGGACATGTTGGAGCGAAGCAGATCGCCGCGCTCGCGGGCCTTGCCCCCTTCAACGTCGACAGCGGCGCCTTCCGTGGAAAACGCAAGATCGCCGGCGGCCGAAAGCGCGTTCGTGACGCCCTCTATATGGCGGCTCTGAACGCGGTTCGTCGGGCCGATCCATTCAAGGCCTTCTACGCGCGGCTGCGACAGGTCGGCAAACCAGCCAAGCTCGCTCTCATTGCCGTCGCCAGGAAGCTCCTAACGGTCCTCAACGCCATGATGCGCGACAGAAAGCCCTACCTGCAGACCAAGCCGACATAACAGTTGCCGGGTCGCGCTTCGCTTGCCCGGGACGACGTGTTGAGAGAGGCTGCCGCTCCGCGCTAAACCGCCAGCACGTGATCGTCGATCTCGGCGATGGTGTTGACGCCGCACAGCCCCATCGTGGTGGTGAGCTCTTTGCCCAGGATATCGATCGCCTTGGCGACGCCTTCCTGGCCGCCGGCGCCGAGGCCGTAGGCATAGGCGCGGCCGATCATGCAGGACTTCGCGCCGAGCGCCAGCGCCCGCATCACGTCCATGCCGGTGCGGATGCCGCCGTCGAACATGATCTCGACCTTCGACCCGACCTCGTCGACGATCTCCGGCAGCACCTCGATCGAGGACGGCGCGCCGTCGAGCTGGCGGCCGCCATGGTTGGAAACCACGATCGCCTGCGCGCCGGTCTTGGCGGCGAGCTCGGCGTCCTCGACATCGAGAATCCCTTTAAGGATCAGCTTGCCCGGCCAGATACTGCGGATCCAGTCGATGTCCTTCCAGTTCAGCGAGGTGTCGAACTGCGAGGCGGTCCATTCCGACAGCTTCGTCAGATCCTCGGTGCCTTTGACGTGGCCGGCAATGTTGCCGAAGGTGCGGCGCTTGCCTTGCAGCACGCCTGACACCCAGGCGGGCTTGGTCGCGAAGTCGATCAGCTTCGACAGCGACCATTCCGGCGGCACCGTCATGCCGTTCTTGATGTCCTGGTGGCGCTGGCCGATCACCTGCAGGTCGACGGTCAACACCAGCGCCGAGCATTTCGCGGCGATCGCGCGCTCGATCAGCGACTTGATGAAGCCGCGGTCCTTCATGACGTAGAGCTGGAACCAGAACGGCTTGTCGACGGCGGCCGCGATGTCCTCGATCGAGCAGATCGACATCGTGCTCTGGGTGAAGGGAATGCCGGCCGCCTGCGCGGCGCGGCAGGCATAGATCTCGCCGTCGCCGTGCTGCATGCCGAGCAGGCCGACCGGCGCCAGGATCAGCGGCATGGCCGCCGGCTCGCCGAGGATCGTGGTTGCTAGGGTGCGCTTGGACACATCGACCAGGATGCGTTGGCGGAACTTGATCTGCTGCAGATCTTCCGAATTCGCGCGCAGCGTGTCCTCGGTGTAGGAGCCGCGGTCCGCATAATCGAAAAACGCCTTCGGCACCCGGCGCTTGTGCAGCTGGCGCAGGTCTTCGATGCAGGTAATGTGCTTCATGGACGGTCCCGGCCCTTCTTCTGTGTCGCAAGTTCGATGTCGCGAGCCTTGTTTTAGGCAGCAAGTCTTGCGGGTGTTCGATCTTGCCGTCATCTAGCATGGATGGGGGAGCTGCCAAATCGAAGACGGATGGGAGAGCGCGATGACCCAATCAGGCTCCAAGCCGAAAGCAGACGAGAGCGCCGAAAAGCGTCGGCTCGACGAGGCCCTGGAGGAGGGGCTGGAGGAGACGTTTCCGGGTTCCGACCCGGTCAATGTCACCCAGCCGGCCCCCAGCAAGGGCGACCAGCACGTCAAGCGCAACGGCAAAGGGTAGGGGACGACGTTCGTTACCCAGGTTGCCGAAAGAGTAATAATGTTATATCTTTCAGTGCCTTAATGTCGAAGCACGGGGTTTAGCCCCGGTAATGATTCATCATATTTTTTGAAGTCCTTTTAGCGCCTGGCAGTCTATAAGGCCGATGCACGCTAGACTGGTAGGCGTTCAGGACTCTCTCGCCGGGTGGTTCGAGAGGTCCGTGTTGGGGGTTACATGAGCCGCAAATATTTCGGGACCGATGGAATTCGGGGCCGCGCCAATGGGCTGATCACGCCGGAGCTCGCGCTCAAGGTGGGACAGGCCGCGGGATTGGTGTTTCAGCGTGGCGACCATCGCCATCGCGTCGTGATCGGCAAGGACACGCGGCTGTCCGGCTACATGATCGAATACGCCATGGTCGCGGGTTTCACGTCGGTCGGGATGGACGTGCTGCTGGTCGGCCCGATGCCGACCCCGGCGATCGCGATGCTCACCAAGTCGATGCGCGCCGATCTCGGCGTCATGATCTCGGCATCGCATAATCTTTTCGAAGACAACGGCATCAAGCTGTTCGGCCCACAGGGCTTCAAGCTGTCCGACGATGTCGAGAAGCAGATCGAGCAGCTGCTCGACGAATCGCTCGACCGCCGCCTGGCGCAGAGCGCGAGCCTCGGCCGCGCCCGCCGCATCGACGGCGTCCATGACCGCTACATCGAATTCGCCAAGCGCACGCTGCCGCGCGATCTCTCGCTCGACGGCCTGCGCGTCGTGGTCGATTGCGCCAATGGCGCCGCCTACAAGGTGGTGCCGGAAGCGCTGTGGGAGCTCGGCGCCGACGTGGTGCCGATCGGGGTCGAACCCGACGGTTTCAACATCAACAAGGAATGCGGCTCCACCTCGCCGGAAGCGCTGTCGCGGAAGGTGCGCGAGATGCGCGCCGACATCGGCATCGCGCTCGACGGCGATGCCGATCGCGTCATCCTGGTCGACGAGCGCGGCCACATCGTCGACGGCGACCAGCTGCTCGCGGTGATCGCGCAGAGCTGGAAGGAGGAGGGGCGCCTCGCCAAGCCCGGCATCGTCACGACCGTGATGTCCAATCTCGGGCTGGAGCGCTTCCTGCAGGGTCTCGGGCTGCAGATGGTCCGCACGCCGGTCGGCGACCGCTATGTGCTCGAGCAGATGCTGAGCGGCGGCTACAATCTCGGCGGCGAGCCGTCGGGCCACATCATCATGTCGGACTATTCGACCACCGGCGACGGTTTCGTCGCGGCGCTGCAGGTGCTGGCGGTGGTGCAGAAGCTGCGCCGCCCGGTGTCGGAGATCTGCCGGCGTTTCGACCCATTGCCGCAGATCCTGAAGAACGTGCGCTATCGCAGCGGCAAGCCGCTCGACGACGCCGAGGTCAAGTCCGCGATCACCGACGGTGAGAAGCGCCTCAACGGCCATGGTCGTCTGTTGATCCGCCCCTCCGGCACCGAGCCGGTGATCCGCGTCATGGGCGAGGGCGACGATCGCATCCTGGTGGAAGAGGTCGTCGACAACATCGTCAGCGCACTCGGCCACGCCGCCGCGGCGTAGGACTGCTGATTCTCCAGGGCGTAGCTGCCGATTCCGTCATCCCCGCGCAGAGGCGGAGCCTTTGCGCGGGGATGACGGAGATGGATCTTGATTCAGCATCGCTGACCCACAGCGCATCGCAGCCATCGGCTAGCGCAACTGGTCCGCCTCACCTCCGCGTCGTACGACACGGAGGTATTTTTCTGCGAATCCGTCCGGGAATGCTGCATTGAACAAGCCCGTCGTAAGCGAAGAGGCACTGGGCGAGCCGGTGCTGGTGCCGGAGTTGACGGCTGCGCAGGCTGCGAAAGCGGCCGTGGCGGGGCCGGCCTATGTCGTGCTTGCCGGCATCAGCTTCTCGCACTTCCTCAACGACACGATGCAGTCGCTGATCGCTTCGGTCTATCCGATCCTGAAGGACAATTACGCGCTCGACTTCGCGCAGATCGGCATGATCACGCTGGCGTTCCAGTTCACGGCGTCGCTGCTGCAGCCGCTGGTCGGGCATTTCACCGACAAGAAGGCGCAGCCGTTCTCGCTTGCGATCGGCATGGGCTTCACCTTCTTCGGGCTGTTGCTGCTCAGCGTTGCGCACACCTATGGCGTCATCCTGATCGCGGCTTCGCTGGTCGGCCTTGGCTCCGCGGTGTTCCACCCGGAATCGTCGCGCATCGCGCGGCTGGCGTCAGGCGGACGTTACGGTTTCGCGCAATCGGTGTTCCAGCTCGGCGGCAGTTTCGGCACCTCGATGGGACCGGTGCTCGCAGCACTGATCGTGGTGCCGTTCGGCCAGCCCTCGATCGCCTGGTTCTCCTCGATCGCGTTCCTCGCCATCGTGATCCTCTGGCGCATCGGCGTCTGGTACAAGCCGCAGATATCGGGCAAGAAGGCGGCCGCCATCGCGCGGCATCCCGACCATCCGGATCAGCGGCGCGTGAAGATCGCGCTCATCGTGCTGGTCGCGCTGCTGTTCTCCAAGCAGCTCTATGTCTCGAGCCTGTCGAGCTATTACATCTTCTATCTGATCGACCGGTTCGGCGTCTCGACACAGGCGGCGCAGCTCTATCTGTTCATCTTCCTTGCCGCCAATGCCGCGGGCGCCTTCATCGGCGGTCCGCTCGGCGACCGCTTCGGCCGCAAATACGTGATCTGGTTCTCGATCCTCGGCGCGCTGCCGTTCACGCTGGCGCTGCCCTATGCCGGCCTGTTCGCCAGTGCCGTGCTCACAGTGGTGATCGGCCTGATCATCTCGTCGGCGACGTCGGCGATCATCGTGTTCGCGCAGGAATTGATGCCGCATCGCTTCGGCATGATCTCCGGCGTGTTCTTCGGCGTCGCGTTCGGGATCGGCGGTCTCGGCGCCGCCGTGCTCGGCAAGCTCGCAGACCACACCTCGATCGCCTTCGTCTATCAGCTGTGCGCCTTCCTGCCGGCGATCGGCCTGCTCGCGGTGTTCCTGCCGAAGATGCCGAAGGCCGTGCGCTGAACGCTCGGCCGCAGACGCGGTGCCCGCGTTAAGCATTCGCTAACACACGCGGCTCGCGTGCCCTGCGGCCGGCACCCATGCGTCAACGCTTCATTAGCACTTGTGGCGGGATCGCGATGTTTCGCCGCCTCCTGCGCCATTTTATGGACCCATAAGCGACAGCCGCAGAAAAAGGTGAGAGAAAATCAACCTTAAAAATTAGGGTTAAGTGCCGCTTAAACATTTCCTGCCATCGTCCGGGCCGTGAGTTTCAGACGTGGGGCTTTCGTGTCGCCTCACTTGGCCCAAAAGGACGAAGCCAATGCGTAGCGTAAAGACCCTGATTGCCGCCGGTGCGGCATCTCTGTTGTCCTCGGCGGCGTTCGCCGCCGACATGCCCATCATGCCGCCACCTCCGATGGCGTATGCTCCTCCGCCGGTCCAGGATTTCGGCGGCTGGTATCTGCGCGGCGACATCGGCATGACCAACACCCAGGCCAAGCTGCACGTCAACGCCTACGACACACTGCCGGCCGGCACCGCCTTCAACCAGTATGGCCACGGCTTCGACGGCGGCGTGCTCTACGGCATCGGCGTCGGCTATCAGTTCAACAACTGGTTCCGCGCCGACATCACCGGTGAGTATCGCTCGAAGGTGAGCTTCAACGGCACCGATTTCTTCACGTTCCCCGGTCCCAGCCCGCTGAGCGACGCCTATCATGGCGGCATCCAGAGCTGGGTCGGCCTCGTCAACGTCTACGCTGATCTCGGCACCTGGGGCTGTTTGACCCCGTTTATCGGTGCCGGTGTCGGTGCCGCGACGATCAAGACCTCGGCCTTTTCCGACGTCGCGACGTTCCCGAGCGGGTCGGGCCTGACCAGCTCCTTCATCGCCGATGGCGCTACCAAGACCAACTTCGCCTGGGCGCTGCATGCCGGTGTCGCCTACAAGGTCACCAACAACTTCACGGTTGAACTGGCCTATCGCTACCTCGACATGGGCACTGCCGGCCACGGCCAGGGTCACTTCTTCGACGGCACGCCGGTCGGTCCCTCGAGCTTCCAGTACCGCGACATCACTTCGCAGGACGTGAAGCTCGGCGTGCGCTTCAACTTGCCGTGCTGCGACGTGCCGCCGCCGCCTCCGCCGCTGATCCGCAAGGGTTAATTTCCAGCCTTCACGGTTAACGATTGCAACGGCGCGGGACCAGCCCGCGCCGTTTTTCTTTGCGCGTCGTGTCGCGAGCTTCTGCAACTTGCGTGCTCGAAAACGGGCGGCGACAACGATTGGTTAAGGTTAACAGGCGATGATCAACGCGAAATCGGTGCGGTGGATGGAGCGTTGCAATGCGTAGGTTGGTGCTGGCGGCGATGATGATTGGAACGGTGACCGGCGCACAGGCTGCCGATCTGCCGGACTTTCCGATCCTGCGCGGCTCCTATGTCGATGCACCGAGCAGGAGCGGAAACTGGGAAGGATGGTATGTCGGCGGCCAGATCGGCTATACCTCCGGCGACATCGATTTCAGCCACGCGCCAAGCGCGATGACCTCCTTCATGCTGCGCGAGAGCGTTCTGGCCGACCCGGTTTCGGGTTGGGGCCTGCTGCCGAAGAACCATGCGCAGAGCAACGGATTCGGCGCGTTCGTCGGCCGCAACTGGCAATGGGACGACGTCGTGCTCGGCGTCGAGGCCAACTACAATTACCTGAACGGCCTCGAAAGTTCGGCGGGCGACTCGATGACGCGGCAGATCGTGAATCCCAAGGGCGAGACTCCTCCGAGCGGGCACACCTACACCTACAACACGACGTTGTCGGGGAGCGCCGCCTTGCAGGTCAAGGACGTCACGACCTTCCGTGGACGCGCCGGGTGGGCGGCGGGCAACTTCCTGCCTTACATGTTCGGCGGTGTTGCGGTGGGACGCATGTCCGTGTCGCGTTCGGCGACGGTGTCGTTTGACAAGTACGATGCCTGGGCCGAGACCCAGACGGTCGGCAACAACACCGTTACAATTCAGCATAACGACTACCTGGGCTCAGGCAGTGCCGCCCAGACGGAGCAGCGGGTGAACAACTATGCGGTCGGCTGGACCGCGGGCCTCGGGTTTGAATATTGCGTGGTCGGCGGGTTGTTTCTCCGCGGCGAGTGGGAATATGTGCGCTTCGCGGCGGTCAAGAATATCACAGTCGATATGAACAGCTTCCGGGTCGGCGCCGGCTACAAGTTCTGATCGCCGCTGCCGTAGCCGGCGACGGTTGACAGATCGGGGAGCGACTGCTGCTCTGTCGCCACACGGTCGGAGCGCGATCACATGAAAATCTACGGCGACGCCAATTCAGGCAACTGCCTGAAGGTGAAATGGGTGTGCGACAGGCTGGCGCTGCCGTACACATGGGTCGAGATCGACACCATGAAGGGCGGCAGCCGGACCGCGGAATTCCTCAAGCGAAACGGCTGGGGCCAGGTGCCGACGGTGGAGCTGGATGACGGCCGTACGCTGGCGCAATCCAACGCCATCATCCGCTATCTCGCGCGCGGCAGCGACCTGATCCCGAGCGATCCCTATCGCGCGGCGCAAATGGATGCCTGGATGTTCTGGGAACAGAACAGCCACGAGCCTTATGTGGCCGTCTGCCGCTTTCAGGCCGTGTATCTCGGCAAGGCCATCTCGGAGATCGATCCGAACCTCGTCAAGCGCGGCTATGTCGCGCTCGATCATCTGGAGCGGCATCTGGCGGGCACGCAATTCCTGGTCGGAGACGCGTTCTCGCTCGCCGACGTCTCGCTGCTCGCCTATACCCGTGTCGCGGAGGATGGCGGCCTCGAGCTCGCGCGCTATCCGGTGATCCGTCGCTGGATCGCCGACGCAGAGCGCGTGCTCGCGCTGCCGCCGGTCTGCTGACCTCAGGTGAATGCCGCCATGACTGAAGCTTCATCCATCACGATCCGCCGCGCTTGCCGCGAAGACGTCGCCGCCATCGTCGGCATGCTTGCGGACGATCCGCTCGGCAGTGCGCGCGAGCGGATCGAGGATCCGCTGCCGCAAAGCTATTACGAGGCCTTCGCGCGGGTCGAGTGCGATCCCAACCTGCAGCTCGTCGTCGCCGTCGACGGAGAGGGCGAAGGCGTCGTCGTCGGCTGTCTGCAGCTTGCGGTTCTGCCGGGCATCAGCTCGCAGGGCGGCTCGCGCGGCCTGCTCGAGGACGTTCGCGTTGCAAAGCATTGCCGCAGCCGCGGCATCGGCGAGAAGCTCGTCCAGTGGGCAGTCACGGAAGCGCGCGCGAGAGGCTGCATGCTCGTCGAGCTGCTGACGCATCAGACGCGGGTCGATGCGCAGCGCTTCTATGAACGTCTCGGGTTCGCACGCAGCCATGTGGGGATGACGATTCGCTTTTGAAACGCGCGCAAGAAGTTGTGCCATCTACCGGGCAATACCTGCGGCAGCGGATAGTCTGCGATCCGGTTAACAGGCAATAAACTAAGCCGACCTCCGTGATTTTACGGGCCGGAACGAGTCCGGTATGTCGGACGTCTCCCACGGGGCGACGGGCAACTGGGGATTGGAATGTCGGATTATTCGATCGTGCGGGTCGGCAACGAATACATCGTGCAGGCCGGCGAGAAGCGCATTCTGAAAGTATCGAGCCGGCGCAGGGCGGTTAAGATCATGACTCTGGCAGCAGATTTGCTCGATCAGGAGACAGTCCAGCAGGTCGAGGACGCCCCATCAATCAGCCGTGATGCCCGGATTGTTCCAGACGAGTCCGAACTTTCTTGACGTTTGGGTACCTTTCCACTATCCCCGACCGCGGGAAACCTCTCCCCACCGAGAGGCAGCTATCTGGAAGGGTAGATTATGACTGCAGCGAAGCCCGCTTCGCGGCCTGAAGTGCCGCATTTTTCCTCCGGCCCCTGTGCCAAGCGCCCCGGCTGGAACCCCAACAATCTCAAGGACGCCGCCCTCGGCCGCTCGCATCGCGCGAAAGTCGGCAAGGCCAAGCTCAAGCTTGCGATCGACCTGACGCGCGAAGTGCTTGAGGTGCCCGCCGATTACAAGATCGGCATCGTGCCGGCGTCGGATACCGGCGCGGTCGAGATGGCGCTGTGGTCGCTGCTCGGCGCGCGGCCCGTCACCACGATCGCCTGGGAATCCTTCGGCGAGGGCTGGGTCAGCGATATCGTCAAGGAATTGAAGCTGAAGGACGTCACCAAGCTCAACGCGGCTTATGGTGAAATCCCCGATCTCGCCAAGGTCGATCCGAAGTCGGATATCGTCTTCACCTGGAACGGCACCACCTCGGGTGTGCGCGTTCCGAACGCCGACTGGATCAGCGCGGATCGCGAAGGCCTGACGATTTGCGACGCGACGTCGGCCGCCTTCGCGCAGCCGCTCGATTTCGCCAAGCTCGATGTCGTCACCTTCTCCTGGCAGAAGGCGCTCGGCGGTGAAGCCGCGCACGGGATGCTGATCCTGTCGCCGCGTGCGGTGGAACGGCTCGAGACCTACAAGCCGGCCTGGCCGCTGCCGAAGATCTTCCGCCTCACCAAGGGCGGCAAGCTCAACCAGGGCATCTTCGAAGGCGAGACCATCAACACGCCGTCGATGCTCTGCGTCGAGGACTATCTCGATGCGTTGAACTGGGCGAAGTCGATCGGCGGCCTGAAGGCGCTGATCGCCCGCGCCGATGCCAACACCAAGGCGCTCGCCGACTGGAAGGCGAAGACGCCGTGGATCGACTTCCTGGCCAAGGATCCCGCGATCCGCTCCAACACCTCGGTGTGCCTCAAGTTCACCGATCCCGCGATCACCTCGCTTCCTTCAGACGCACAGGCCGACTTCTGCAAGAAGCTGGTCGCGCTGGTTGAGAAGGAGAACGCCGGCTTCGACTTCGCGTATTACCGCGACGCGCCGGCCGGCCTGCGGATCTGGTGCGGCGCCACCGTCGAGGCAAAGGACGTCGAGCTGCTGACGCAGTGGATCGACTGGGCGTTTGCCGAGATCAAGGCAGCGTTGCCCAAGGCGGCATAAGTTTTCTCTTGTCACCTCTCCCCGTTCTTACGGGGAGAGGTCGGATCGCGCAGCGATCCGGGTGAGGGGCCCTTTCGGCTTGTTCCTCGCCCGTGGCTGCCCCTCACCCCAACCCTCTCCCCGCAAGAGCGGGGAGAGGGAGAAGTGATCAGAGACTTCACCAGATCGGTCCAGGAGACCCGCCCGCCGCAGGGCAAAGGAACAATCGAGATGACAAAACCCAAAGTTCTGATTTCCGACGCGCTGTCTCCCGCCGCCGTGCAGATCTTCAAGGATCGCGGCGTCGAGGTCGACTTCCAGCCCAACCTCGGCAAGGACAAGGAAAAGCTCGCCGAGATCATCGGCAATTACGACGGCCTCGCGATCCGCTCGGCCACCAAGGCGACCGCCAAGCTCATCGAGAAGGCGACGAGGCTCAAGGTGATCGGCCGCGCCGGCATCGGCGTCGACAATGTCGAGATTCCGGCCGCGACCGCCAAGGGCATCATCGTGATGAATACGCCGTTCGGCAATTCGATCACGACCGCCGAGCACGCGATCACGCTGATGCTGGCGCTGGCGCGCGAGATCCCGCAGGCCGACGCCTCGACCCAGGCCGGCAAGTGGGAGAAGAACCGCTTCATGGGCGTCGAAATCACCGCCAAGACCCTCGGCGTGATCGGCTGCGGCAATATCGGCACGATCGTCGCCGACCGCGCGCTCGGCCTGCGCATGAAGGTGATCGCGTTCGATCCGTTCCTGTCGCCGGAGCGCGCCAAGGACATCGGCGTCGAGAAGGTCGAGCTCGACGATCTCTTGAAGCGCGCCGATTTCATCACGCTGCACACGCCGCTGACCGAGAAGACCCGCAACGTGATCGACGCGGCCGCGATCGCCAAGATGAAGAAGGGCGTTCGCATCATCAACTGCGCGCGTGGCGGCCTGGTCGACGAGCAGGCGCTGGTCGACGCGCTGAATTCGAAGCATGTCGCGGGCGCCGCCTTCGACGTGTTCGTCGAGGAGCCGGCGACCTCGAACGTGCTGTTCGGCCATCCCAACGTGATCTGCACCCCGCATCTCGGCGCCTCCACCACCGAGGCGCAGGAAAACGTCGCGCTGCAGGTCGCCGAGCAGATGTCGGATTATCTGTTGTCGGGCGCGATCTCGAACGCGGTCAACTTCCCCTCGATCACGGCGGAAGAGGCGCCGAAGCTGAAGCCGTTTATCGAGCTTGCCGAGAAGCTCGGCTCGTTCGCGGGCCAGCTCACCGAGAGCGGCATCCTCAAGACAGAGATCACCTATGAGGGCCACGTCGCCGAGATGAAGATCAAGGCGATCACCTCGGCGGTGCTGTCGGGCCTGCTGCGGCCGATGCTGGGCGAGGTCAACGTGGTCTCGGCGCCGGTCGTCGCCAAGGAGCGCGGCATGGTGGTCGACGAGGTCGTCCGCGCCGCGCAGAGCGACTATGAAAGCCTGATCACGGTCACCGTCACCACGGAGCGTCAGGAGCGTTCGGTGTCCGGCACCGTCTACGCTGACGGCAAGCCGCGTCTCGTCGACATCAAGGGCATCCGCGTCGACGCCGAGTTCGGCAAGTCGATGATCTACGTGACCAACGAGGACAAGCCGGGCTTCATCGGCGCATTCGCGAGCCTCTTGGGTGATGCGAAAATCAATATCGCGACCTTCCATCTCGGCCGCGTCAAGCAGGGCGGTGACGCCATTGCGCTGGTCGAGGTCGACGGCGCGGTGCCGGCGGAGCTGCTCGCCAAGGTACAGACGCTGCCGCAGGTGAAGCAGGCCAAGGCACTGACATTCTGAGGCACTGACGTTCTGAGCCGCCGACGTTTTAGGGCGCCGATGTTTTAAACGTTGTTTGAGCGGTTCTCGTCGTCCCCGGGACGCGTCCGGAACGTGACGAACAAGATACCGCTCAAGCATATCCAAATTCCGATCTGCGGAACATGACGCCGTCTCCGGTCCCGGAGGCGGCGTTTGTCGTTCCGGGGCGTCCGGTATTGCTGTTGCGCCCGACGAAAAATGTGTACGAACGGGCCACGACGCGCCACAATGACCGTCATCTCAGAGGGAGAAAACAATGCGTGAAGCCGTAATCGTTTCCTACGCGCGCACCGGCCTGGCAAAGTCCGGCCGTGGCGGATTCAACATCACCCCGCCGATGTCGCTCGCCGCGCACGCCATCAAGCACGCGGTCGACCGCGCCGGCGTCGACAAGGAATATGTCGAGGACTGCTATCTCGGCAATTGCGCGCACGGCGCGCCGAACATCGGCCGCCAGGCGGCGCTGCTCGCCGGCCTGCCGAAATCGACCGCCGGCGTCTCGGTCAATCGCTTCTGCTCGTCCGGCCTGCAGACCATCGCGATGGCCGCCAACTCGATCCGTTCCGACGGCTCCGATTGCATCGTCGCCGGTGGCGTCGAGAGCATCTCGATTCCCGGCGGCGGCTCGCCGAAGGAATCGATCGATCCGGACCTGCTCAAGACCGCGCCCGACATCTTCATGGCGATGATCGATACCGCCGACATCGTCGCGGAGCGCTACAAGCTCAGCCGCGAATACCAGGACGAGTATTCGCTGGAGTCGCAGCGCCGCATGGCCGCCGCGCAGCAGGCCAACAAGTTCAAGGACGAAATCGTCCCGATGAAGACCAAGATGAAGGTGGTCGACAAGGCGACCAAGGCCGAGTCGATCGTCGACTACGTGGTCGATCGCGACGAGTGCAACCGCCCCGAGACCACGCTTGAGGGCCTCGCCAAGCTCGAGCCGGTCAAGGGCCCGGGCAAGTTCATCACCGCCGGCAATGCCAGCCAGCTCTCCGACGGCGCCGCCGCCGTGGTGCTGATGGAGGCCAAGGACGCCGAGAAGCGCGGCCTCAATCCGCTCGGCCGCTTCGTGGCCTGGGCTTCGGCCGGCTGCGAGCCCGACGAGATGGGCATCGGTCCGGTCTTTGCGGTGCCGAAGCTGCTGAAGCGCCACGGCCTGAAGATCGACGACATCGATCTCTGGGAGCTCAACGAGGCGTTCGCCAGCCAGTGCCTCTATTCGCGCGACCAGCTCGGCATCGATCCCGAGAAGTACAACGTCAATGGCGGCTCGATCGCGATTGGCCATCCCTTCGGCATGACCGGCGCCCGCCTCACCGGCCACCTGTTGCAGGAAGGTCGTCGCCGCAAGGCCAAGTGGGGCGTCGTGACCATGTGCATCGGCGGCGGCCAGGGCGGCGCCGGCCTGTTCGAGATCTATAGCTAAGCGCGATCGACACTGATCGTGTGCGAACCAGGGGCCCGGCGGCAACGCCGGGCCGCTTTTCTTTTGGAGCCGGCTAGCTCGCCGGTGAGCCGAGCGCGCGCTCGTCAAACTCGAGCGAGGCAATCAGCTCGAGCGTCTGCCTGAGATCGGCGGCCTGCCTTGCGCCAAAGGCGGTCTCGAAACGCTCCTGCGCCTTGAGCCATGCGGCCTGTGATTCCTCGAGCCTGGCTTCGCCGCGCTTGGTGAGCCGCACCAGCCGGCTGCGCCGGTCGTTCTTGTCGACAATGATGGTCAACAGACCGTCGCGCTCGAGCGGTTTGAGGTTGTGGTTGAGCGCGGTGCGGTCGAGCACCAGGGCTGCGGCAAGCTCGCCCATCGTCGGCGCGCCCGACCGCCTGACATAGACCAGAATCGCCCGTTGCGTGCCGCGCAGGCCGGATGTCGCAAGGACCTGATCGTAAAGCTGCGACACCCGCCGCGTCGCCTTGCGCAACGCCGTGAGATTACACCGGCTGGGTTCCGTTTTCGCCATCGCTGCCTCCGATGGACTTGACAGATACATGCATATGCACCTAATGGCAATAGATGCATATGCACATATTTTGGAGGGTGTGATGTCGGAGGTAGAGGCGGAGACCATCGATCTGGTCGTCGAACCTGATGCGCGGCCGCGGTCCGGCGTCGCCACCGCAACCCCGCGCCAGGTGCTTGCGATCGTGTCGGTCGGAATTTGCCTCGCCAATCTCGATTTGTTCATCGTCAATGTCGGGCTGCCGAACATCGCGCAGGAATTTCGCGGCGCCTCGCTTGAGGATCTGTCCTGGATCCTCAATGCCTATGCCATTGCCTACGCGGCCTTGCTGGTGTTCTTCGGCCGGCTCGCCGAACGCCACAGCCGCAATCTCAGCTTCCTGCTCGGCGTCGCGCTGTTCACGGCCGCGTCAGCCGCATGTGCGCTGGCGTCCAGTGTCGAGTTCCTGGTCGTCTCCCGCGTGGCGCAGGCGGCCGGTGCGGCATTGATGACGCCGACCTCGATCGGCCTGCTGCTGGCATCATTTCCGCCCGAGCAGCGCGCCGGGGCGGTGCGCACCTGGACGGCGATCGGCGGCCTTGCCGCCGCACTGGGCCCGCTCGCGGGAGGCGTCCTGGTCACGTTCGACTGGCGCTGGATCTTCATCGTCAATGTCCCGATCGGCGTGGTCGCGCTGATCATCGGCTGGCTGAAATTGCCCGAAGTGCCCGGTCACGACGTGCCGCGCCCGAGTTCATGGGCGGCGCTGCTGGTGACCTCGGGTATCGGTGCGCTGACATTTGCGATCGTGAAGGCGAACGATTGGGGATGGAGTTCGCGCGGCGTCGCGCTCGGCTTTGGCGTCGCGACCGTCTCGCTCGCCGCCTTCGCGTGGCATTGCCTCAGATCGAGGAATCCCTTCGTCGATCCTGCACTGTTCGCGGTCAGGCCGTTCACCGGCGCGTCGCTGGTGATGGCGCCTTATTCGGCGGCCTTCGGCGCCATGTTGCTGTCCTGCGCGTTGTGGGAGCAGACGGTATGGGGCTGGTCGGCGTTGAAGACCGGCCTTGCAATCGCCCCCGGTCCGCTAATGGTGCCGATCACCTCGCTGTTGTTTGCCGGCCGGCTGATTGCGCGGTTTGGCGCCGCGGCCGTCGTCTCCGCCGGGATCGTGCTGTTCGCGGCCGGCCTCGCGATCTGGGCGACGCTGCTCGGGGCCGAACCCAATGCGCCTGCCGTCGTCGCGGGCGTGATGCTGATCGGTATCGGCGTCGGGCTGACCTTTCCGACCCTGATGGGCGTCGGCGCCGGCGCGCTGCCGCCGTCGTCGTTTGCCACCGGCTCGGGCGTCATCAACATGATCCGGCAGGCGGCACTGGCGATCGGCGTCGCGATCTTTGTCGCGATCCTTGCAACGCCGGTCTCGATGACCGAGCGGATCGCGGCGTTTCAGCGCGGCTGGTGGATCATGATCGCGATCACGTTGGCCGGCTTCGTGCCGAATTATCTGTTCATCCGGCGCAAGGCGGATCGCTAGAGCCCGAAGACATCGCCGCGCCATGCGGCAGCCGCTGCGGCGCCATCGTCGCGCCGCAGGGAAACCTCAATCGAACCAGTTCCTTCCTCGCCGCGTCTCACCACGAGAAACGACGCGCCCTCGAGCCCGGCGCGCCGTTCGTCTCGCGCGCGATGCGGCGTTTTTCCGGAGGGATGTCATGTGTAGGATTGCGAATTATCTTGTGACCACCAGCCTGGTGCTGGCGGGTGCGCTGGTTGCCGGGCCGCTGCATGCGGCCAATCTCGATGCAGTCTCGCAGGTCGATGCCGTGACCGTCTACCCCGATGGCGCGAGCGTCACCCGCGTCATCACGCTGGATCTGCCTGCCGGCGACAGCACGCTCATAGCCAGGGATTTCCCGATGGGGCTCGATCCGTCCTCGCTGCGGGTCGACGGCGAGGGCGGAGCGAAGCTCACGATCGGCGCGATCGATACAAAGCTGCCGCAGCCCTTGCTGCCGCCAAATCTTTCCGAGATCGACAAGCGCATCGAGGCGCTTAACGATGAGCGCGCCGATTTGCAGGGGCTGATCAGCGCGGCCGAGGCGCGGCGCAAATTTGCCGAGCGCTTTGCCGAAGCGTCGCCCGCGGGTCTCGGCGAGAAGGGCGAGGCGCGTCCGCTCAGCGAGTGGCGTGCGGCGTTCTCGGCGGTGGCCGACGAGGTCGCAACCGCCGACAGCGCGATCCGTGACGCCGAGCGCAAGATCCGCGTGATCGACCGCGATCTTGCGCAGCTCGCAGCCGATCGCACGAGCAAGCCGCCGAGCAAGGTCGAGGTGCGGATCGACGTCGCCTCGCAGGCGGTGACCAAGGCGACCTTACGGGTCACCTATGCGGTTCCCAACGCCCGGTGGGTGCCGCTCTATGACGCCCGGCTCGACACCGGCGCCAGGGACCGCAAGCCCGCGATCGAGCTGGTGCGCCGCGCCGAGATCACCCAGTCGACCGGTGAGGATTGGTCGAACGTGGCGCTCGTCGTCTCCACCGTGCGGGTCGCGCGCGGCGGAAACGCGCCCGACCTCCGCTCGCTGATCGTGCAATATCCGCAACCGCCGCGGCCGCTGGCGAAGCTTTCGGGAGAGGCCAGCATGCGGGCGCGCGAGGCGCTGGCACCTGCGCCAGCCGCCGACGCGGTTCAGCAGTTCCGTTTTGGTGGGGGACGCATGGACGAACTGGAAGCCACCGCCGAGATCGGAGCTTTCCAGGCCACCTTCAAGATCCCCGGCCGCGTCAGCGTTGCCGCCAATGAGGGCGCAAAGAGCCTGCGTATCTCGACGGCGACCATCACCCCCGATCTCGCGGTTCGCGCCGTTCCGGTGATCGACCCGACCGCTTTCCTGGAAGCGAGCTTCGTGCAGGCCGACGATGCGCCGTTGCTGCCGGGACAGGTCTCGATCTACCGCGACGGCATCTTTGTCGGCCGCAGCCGGATGGCCACCGCCGCCAAGGACGAGACCGTGCGGCTCGGTTTCGGCGCCGACGACAAGGTCAAGATCGAACGCACGGTGGTGAAGCGCAACGAGGGCTCCGCCGGCCTGATCGTGACCACGTCGAAAACCGACGAGCGCGCCTTCAAGACCACGGTGCGCAACGGCCACGACTTCCCGATCAAGGTCGCGATCCAGGACCAGCTGCCGGTCAGCGAGAACGACGATATCGTGGTCGAGATGCTGCCGTCGTCGACGCCGGCGACAACGACCAATCTGCGCGACAAGCGCGGCGTGCTGGAATGGGCGTTCGAGGCCAAGGCCGGCGAGGTCCGTGATATCAATTTCGCCTGGCGGATGCGCTGGCCCAAGGACAAGGGCGTCGTGATGGTGCCGGCGGGCTAGAGCCCGTGCCGGGCTCTAGCGTTGTTGCTTGACGCGTCTTCTTCACGCGAACCGGAACCCACTTCGCTTGAAAACGCTATGAGGACCTGCGTCATCTACCGATGACAACCCTCCCGATCTCGGGCATCACTTTGCCAAAGGCAACAAAGCCTGAGATCGGGAGGATTCATGAGCTACCAGCACATCGTCGTCGATGATCCGCGTCCGCGCGTCCGCCGCATCACGCTGAACCGCCCCGAGAAGCGCAACGCGCTGAACAATCGCCTGCGCGGCGAGATCTTCGAGGTGCTGGAACAGGCCGACCGCGATCCCGGGATTTCGATCTCGATCCTGCGCGGCGCCGGACCCTGCTTCTCGGCGGGCTACGATCTCTCCGCCGACAACCGCGTCGACCAGCCCTACCATTCGGCATCCGGCCCCGGCCAGTGGTCGCGCCATGTCGTCGAGGGCTGGTTCTCGATCTGGGATCTCGCAAAGCCTGTGATCGCGCAGGTACACGGCTATTGCCTCGCCGGCGGCACAGAGCTCGCGACCGCCTGCGACGTGGTCTATGTCGCCGACGACGCCCAGATCGGCTATCCGCCGGTGCGGCTGATGAGCCCGCCCGACATGCAGTATCACCCGTGGCTGGTCGGCATGCGCCGCGCCATGGAATTGATGTTGACGGGCGACGCGATGTCCGGCCGCGAGGCCGCCGAATGGGGCTATGCGACCCGGTCGTTTCCGCTCGCCGAACTGGAGGCGAAGACGCTCGATTTCGCCGAGCGCGCGACGAAGGTGCCGATCGAGCTGCAGCAGCTCAACAAGCGCAGCGTCCACCGCGCCATGGAAATCATGGGCGCCCGCGCCGCGATACGGGCCGGCACCGAGATCCAGGCGCTGGCCTTCACGACCGAGGCCAGCAAGGCCTACATGGCGGGCTTCCGCCGCGACGGCGGCAGCGTGAAGGCCCAGCTCGACCAGCGCGACACGACGTTCGGAGATTACCGGACGAAGAAGGAGTGACGTGGCTTGCCGCGCGCGCTGACCGGTGCGGCGATAATGGCCGGCTTAAATTCGCTGTCATGCCCCGCCTTGAGCGGGGCATCCAGTACGCCGCGGCTTGTCCGCCAAATTCGGACGTCAATACTGGGTCGCCCGGCCGAGCCGGGCAACGACACTGTTGTGATCGGCGAGAGCGGCCCCTTCACTTCGACTTCAGGAACTCGCCGACTTCGAGCAGCACGAACTCGTCGTCATCGGCCTTGTTCGGGTCGCGGCTCGAGGAGAATGGCAGGTTGTTGTCGTTGCCGACGATGATATGGGTCTCGTCGACCCGATCGACGTTCTCGATGGTGAAGAAGGGGAAGGTGTAGACGCCGTCGTTGAGCGGCTTGCGCGCCTTCTTGTTCGGATCGCGGATCTTCATCAGGTCGATATAGGCGATCTTGCGCACCGGCTTGCCGACATTGGCGTCGGACAGCTCGATCTTGTAGACGCGCTTGAACTTGGCGAGGTCAGGAAAACAGTTCTCGCCGCGCTGGCCTTGCGGGCAGGCCTTGTCGGCGGTGCCTTCGCCATTGTCGCGCTCGATCACGAGGCCCTGGGCCGGGTCGATCATGTTGAAGTCGCCGATCGCATTGCCGTTCTGCTCGAACACATACTGCCAGTAGCGTCCGGTGAACTTCTCCGCCGCGACGTCGAATTCCAGGATGCGCGAGGCTTCCTTGCCGTCGACCTTCTCCCAATCCTTCTTGTCGGCATCCCACAGCGGCCCCTCGAGCAGGCCGTAAAGGAACTTGCCGTCCTTGGAGGAAGCAAAACCTTCATAGCCCTTGGAGCGGCGCAGGTTGACGTTGGTGTAGCTGGCGCCGGGCGCACCGGGCGACTGCACCGCCCAGTGATCCGGTGAGCGCACCGGCTTGCCGTCGGCGACGGTCTCGAATACGGCGAGGATCTTGCCGGTCTTGTCGGCCTTGAGGATGTAGGGCCCGAACTCGTCGCCGATCCAGAAAATCTCGTTGATGATCTGGAAGCCCTCGGTGTCGAAATCGGCACCGGTCAAATAGCGCTTGGCGGTGTCCTCGTGCACGATGCGGAACGGCACCTTCCTGTCGGGATCGTGCAGGAACACGGTTTGCTGACGCTCGATCTTGCCGCTCGCCCAGTCGATCTTGTGCCGGTTCAGATACAGCATCGAGTCCGCCGAGTTGTAGCGCGAGCCCATGCCGTTATCGGTGATCACCCAGAACGAGCCGTCGGGCATCACCTTGATGCCGGAATGGCCCTGCAGCGGCTGGCCCTTGAACGGCAGCGACACGCCGGTCGGCCGCTCATAGGACTTGCCCATCACGGTGCCGATGGCGTCGACGCGCTTGCCGGTGGTGTATTTGCCCGAGCTCTTCAGATCATCAGGGGCGTCGGCGGGCGCGTCGATGAAGCTCTCTGCCGGCATCACGGCGTGTCCTGCCAGCGTCGCCGGGAATTCGCCCTCACCCTGCGCGAACGCCGATGTGGTGAGCAGGATCGAGGCGACGGAGCAGAGCAGGGACAGGCGCATGGTTGATCTCCCAAAGGATAAACGATGCGGTGTTCTCCGAGCCGCCTGTTACAGCCGGCTGACAGTTTTGTGAACCGCGGATGTTGCGGCGGGATAAGGCTTGCGGCGTTACGTCGCCTCTCACTCGCAATCCCATCCTGAGGAGGCCGCGCGGCGGCCGTCTCGAAGGATGGCCGCGAGCAACAGCCGGGCCTCGTGGTTCGAGACGCGCGTACCGCGCTCTCACCATGAGGGTCTAAACGGGCCGCATGGTCTGCGGCAGCAGGAACGGTACGCCGTTTCCGGTGTAGGCGATCGCAGCGTCGATCTCGAAGATCTCGCGCAGCGTCTCGGCCTTCATCGCCGCCGTGCGGTCGCCGTCGACGGCAAGCCGGCCGCGGTGCAGCAGCAGGATGCGGTCGGCGAACCGCATCGCGAGGTTGAGGTCGTGCAGGATCGCGATCACGGCGGTGCCGCGCGCGGCGCGGCGCCTCGCCGTTTCGACCAGGTCGATCTGGTGCCGCAGATCGAGGCTCGAGGTCGGCTCGTCCAGCAGCAACAGCCCGGGTCCATGCAGCGCTTCGCCGCAGGCGAGCTGCACCAGCACGCGGGCGAAATGCGCCCGCTGCTGCTCACCGCCCGACAGCGTCGGCAATTGCCTGAAACGGAAACGCGCGAGCCCGACCTCGTCGAGTGCCGCCTCGACCAGCGCCCGCGTGACGGCACGCGGACTTTCGCCGGCGCCCATGCTGACGATTTCCTCGACGGTGAACGGGAAGGTGACGTTGACGTGCTGCGACAGCATCGCGCGGTGCTGCGCCAGCGCGCGTGGTCCGTAGGTTTGCAGGTCGCGCTGCCTGAGTCGGATCGCCCCGCGCGACGGGCGCAGGTCGCCCGACAGCATCCGCAGCAGCGTCGATTTGCCGGCGCCGTTGGGACCGACGATCGCGACCATCTCGCCGGCGCCGATCTGCAGCGACACCGCGTCGACCAGATCAGTGCCGCCGACCGTCATCGATACCGACTGCGCTTCGAGCAGGGCCGTCATAGCGACACCAGCCCGCGCTGCCGCAGCAGCATGGCGAGGAAGAACGGCGCGCCGATCGCCGCGGTGAGGATGCCGATCGGCATTTCCGCGGGTGCCACGATGGTGCGCGCCACGGTGTCGGCGCCGACCAGGAGGATGGCGCCGAGCAGTGCGGACGCCGGCAGCAGCAGCCGATGCGCGGGCCCGATCACCAGCCGCAACAGATGCGGCACCACGATGCCGACGAAACCGACCACGCCGCAGACCGAGACCGCGACCCCGGTCATCGCCGACACCAGCACGATCGAGATCCGCTTCAGCCGTTCGACGTCGACGCCGCTGTGGAACGCCTCCGCCTCGCCGAGCACCAGCACGTCGAGCCCGCGCGCGATCGAGAGGCAGGCGGCCAGCGCGACCGCCAGCACCGGCGCCAGCGCCGTGAGCTTGCTCCAGGTCGCGCCGCTGAGCGAGCCGAGCAGCCAGAAGGTGATGTCGCGGAGCTGGCGGTCGTCGGCGACGAACACCAGAAGGCCGATGCCGGCATTGGCGATCGCGGCGATCGCAAGCCCGGCCAGCAGGAAGATCGCGATCGATGTCCGGCCGCCGCGGCTGGCGATGCCGTAAAGCACGATGGTCGTGATCAGCGAGCCGGCAAAGGCCGCGATCGGCAGCAGCTGGTGTTGCAGGAAGCGCAGGCTTTCGCCGAGATGGCTGTCGGTGAACACGATCGCGGCCGCCGCGGCAAACGCGCCGCCGGAGGAGACGCCGACCAGCGCGGGGTCGGCGAGGGGGTTGCGGAACAGGCCCTGCATGATCGCGCCTGATACGGCAAGGAGTCCGCCGACCATCGCCGCCGCCGCGATCCGCGGGATGCGGATCGACCACACCACGAGTTGGTCGCGTGCAAGCAGCGGGTTGGCGACACCATCAGCCCAAAGCCCAAGCGCTGCCGGAAGCCGCGCCATTGGAATCCCGGCGGCCCCGACCGTCAGGGCGACCAGGGCGGCGCCTGCGAGCGCCGCAAGCAGGCAGAGCAGGGTGAGTGTCGCGGCCGGCCGCAGCGACATGCCGGCGCGCCGTTGTTTCGCACGCCCGCGGCGCTCAGTCAGCACGCTCATTGCCGACAATTCGCGGTCAGCGCTGCCGGCTTGAAGTTGTCAGCCTCCGGCGCCAGCGCCGGATAGAGCTTGACCGAGAGGTCGCGTGCCGCGGCCGCGGTGCGCGGCCCGAAGCCGAGCAGATAAAGGCCTTCCATCGCGATGAAGGCCTTGTTGGCCGCGACCGGCGTCAGCGCGAAGGCCGGATGCGCGAACACGGCATCCGACGTCAGCGAATCCTTGCCGCGATCGATCGACAGCACGACATCCGGTTTCGCCGCCACGATGGCCTCGTCATTGACCGGCTTGTAGCCGTCGTAACCGTCGATGGCGTTGACGCCGCCGGCAAGCCGGATGATCTCGTCCGCGGCGGTCTTGTGGCCCGCCGCCATCGCCCGGCCATTCAGCAGCGACATCACGAACATCACGCGCACCGGCTTGGTCACCCTGGCACGCAGCGCGCGCAGTTGCGCGAGATCGCCCTCCACCGCCGTGGTCAGGCAGGCGGCGCGCGGATCGGCGCCCATGGCGTGGCCGACCAACCTGATCTTCTCGACTAGCCCGGCCTCCGAGAACGTCTCCGGCACCAGCACCAGCGGCACCTTGGCCGCCTCCAGCACGTCCATGGTCTCCTTCGGCCCGGAGCCCTGCACTGCGAGCACCAGCGACGGGTGCAGGCCGAGCACGCCCTCCGGCGACAGCTGGCGCATGTAGCCGACGTCGGGCTTCTCGCGCAGCGCAGCCGGCGGGTAGAGGCTGGTCGCATCGACGCCGGCGATGCGGTCCTCGAAGCCGAGCGCATAGAGGATCTCGGTGATCGCGCCTCCGATCGAGACGATGCGCGACGGATTGTCGATCACGACGTCGCGGTCGCGCGCGTCATGCACGGTGATGCCCTCGGTTGCCACTGCTTCGATCGGCAGCAGGCAGGAGAAGGCGAGCAAAGCGAGCGTGCGACAAATTGTCATCGGGGCCGTCACTTGGTCAGGATCAGCTTGTTCTGCGAGGTCAGCCGCAAGCGGTAGTGCTCCTCGCCATGCATGATGATGATCTCGCGCTCCGCAGCGAACAGGTCGCGGCTGTCGAGACGATTACCGCGCATGATCAGTGTTTTGGCTGCGCCGGATGCAGGCTCGGTCTGCTTTCCGGCTGCGCCGATATTGTCTCCGGAAGCTGCGGACATATTGTGGTGTTGCGCCTGCGAAAATTTTCAAATGGTGTTTGCTTGTATAAGCGGGCGAAGGCGCATTCCAACGGCAGCACTTTACAATCGATATAAACAGCGCCGCCGCATTCTTGACCGTTTTGTTGCCGGCTCGTAACCAATCCTCACGCGATGCAAGCCGGTGGCTTGCATCGCGACGTAGCCAGCAAGCCGCTCGTCAGAGAGCGCACGCCAGCCAAACCAGAAAGCGATGATCAGGCTGGGGCTAGAATGGCTGACGGGGCTAGGGTTTCGTGCGCCCTGATTTTGGGCGCGTCGGTGTTTTCATTTGCGGCAGCACTGCCGGAACGCGGCTTCGCGCAGACCGCCGATCCGCCGGCTGCGCGTCCTTCCAGCGAACGGCCGAAGCAGGCCAAGCGGAAGCCGAAGCCGGTGGCCGAAGCTCAGGTGGCGGCCTCGCCGGCGATGAATGCGCGGGCGCAGATCGGCGCGGTGCCGGTGCAATCGCTCGACACCATCACGGCGGTGGCGTCCAAGACCGAGGAGCGCGCGATCGATGCGCTGGCGCCGGTCAGCGCCGTCACCCTGGAGAAGATCCAGGGCCTGCAGCCGAACCGGCTCTCGGACATATTCTATGCCGTGCCCGGTGTCTCGGTTCAGGAGCGCGGCGACGATCCGGCGACCGTCATCAACATCCGCGGCCTGCAGGATTTCGGCCGTGTCGCCGTTGTCGTCGACGGCGCGCGGCAGAACTACCAGCGCACCGGCCACAACGCCAACGGCTCGTTCTTCCTCGATCCCGAACTGATCGGCGGCGTCGACGTGGTGCGCGGCCCGACCGCGAACATCTACGGCTCCGGCGCGATCGGCGGCGTGGTCTCGTTCCGCACCAAGGATATCGACGACGTGGTGCGTCCCGGCGAGCGCTGGGGTGTCGACATGTCGGGCTCCTACGGCACCAACACGGACCGCGGCATGGGCTCGGTGTTCGGCGGCGTGCGCGTCGATCCGAATGTCGATGTGTTCGGCGGCGCGGTCTATCGCACCCAGGGCAATTACAAGGACGGCGCGGGCACCGAGATCGGCAACACCGGCAACGATATCGCGGCCGGCCTGATGAAGGTGACGTTCCGGCCGGCCGAAGGCCACGAGTTCAAGATCGGCGGTATCTTCCAGGACTACCAGTACAATATCGGTCAGCCGAACCGCGGCCCGACCACGACGGCGGCGCCGCTCGCCGCGATCGCGGGCTCCTCGGTCTATGCATCCGACGCCAAGAACTACACGGGCACCTTGAGCTGGAGATATTCCAAGCCGGACGACATGCTGTTCGACTGGAACATCTCGGTCTACGGCAACCGCACCGACAACGACCAGGTCAAGACCTACAACAACCGCATCACCACCGGCGGCGGCGTCTGCACGCTCGCCAATCCCGGCAACAACATCTCCGGCTGCGTCGGCGACAAGCGTGGTTATTTGCTGGACACCGTAGGTATCGACGTCAACAACACCTCGCGCTTCAATTTCGGCGACTGGCGCAACGCCGTGACTTACGGCTTCGACGCCTTCCGCGACGATGTCGAGACCTTCGACTCGCGCGGCAATTCCAACATCACGACGCCGGGCGGCCAGCGCACCGTGTCCGGCGGCTTCGTGCAGCTGAAGCAGAACTATTCGACCTGGCTCGAGCTGATCAGCGCGGTCCGCTACGACCACTACGAGCTCAACTCGATCAGCACCACGACCAGCGGCGACCGGTTGTCGCCGAAGATCACGGTCGGCGTCACGCCGGTTGCCGGCTTCACGCCCTATGCGAGCTATGCCGAAGGCTATCGCGCGCCGTCGATTACCGAGACCCTGATCGCGGGCGGCCACGCCACCGGCGGCGGGCCGGCGCTGTTCAACTGCCCCGACGGCACCTCAGGCCTGTTCTGCTTCCTGCCCAATGCGGCGCTGCGGCCGGAGGTCGGCAAGAACAAGGAAGTCGGCATCAACCTGAAATATGACGGCATTTTCACCGCGAGCGACTCGTTCCGCGGCAAGATCAATGTGTTCCGCAACGACGTCGACGGCTATATCGATCTCGTCGCCTCGGCGCCGACGCTGACGCCGTTCGGGCGCTTCAGCCAGTTCTACCAGTATCAGAACATCGCGCACGCCCGCATCGAGGGCTTCGAGCTCGAGACGATGTATGATGCAGGCGACTGGTTCGTCGGCGTCGCCGGCCATCTGATGCGCGGCCGGAACACCCAGACCAATGTCGGGCTCGCCACCATCACGCCGCGCAAGGTGACGACCACCGGCGGCGTGCGGCTGCTCGACCGTTCGCTGATCATTGCCGCGCAATGGTCCTCGTTCGGCGCCAACAACGACCTGCCGGCGGGCTATCTGCCCTCGACCGGCTACGAGCTCGTCAACCTCTATCTGACCTGGAACGCCACCAAGGACATCACCTTCACGGCGTCGGTCGACAACCTCTTGAACCAGTACTACCGGCCTTATGCGATCCCGGGCTCCTCGACCGACGGCACGACGCAGAACGACGTGCTGTTCTCGAGCCCCGGTCCGGGTACCGTCTACAAGGCCGGGCTCAGGATTCACCTAGGTGGAGCGTAACGCGAGACGCCGATCATTCCATCCAGGTTGCTCCGGCCGCGCTGGTGCCCCCGGCGCGGCCTTGGCGTGTTCCTTGGCGCGTTCATGTTATTAACGAGATCAACCGGCAGGATCGGGCATCCGCCGTCATACAGGAGAGAGTTTTCATGTTCATCGCAATGAACCGGTTCCAGGTGATCAAGGGCAAGGAGCAGGCGTTCGAGACGGTCTGGAAGACGCGCGAATCCTATCTCGGCGATCTGCCTGGATTCATCGAGTTTCACCTGGTGAAGGGCCCCGAGGCCGAGGATCACACGCTCTACGCGACCCACACGGTGTGGGCCAGCAAGGCGGCGTTCGAGGACTGGACCAGGTCGGATGCGTTCCGCCGCGCTCATTCCCGCGCCGGCAACGAGACCGGCGGCAGCCTCTATCTCGGGCATCCGAAATTCGAGGGCTTCGAGGTGCTGATCACCGAGCGGGCGAAGAGCGCGGCGGCGTGATGGAGGCGGTCGTGCCTGATGCGGAGCTTGCGGGGCTGAAGGCCTATATGGCCGACAATCCCGGCGCTGTGATCGAGGACGTCGCGCGCGAGCGCAGGGTGACGCCGCGCGCGGTGCTCGAGGCGCTGCCCGAGAGCATGGTGCGGATCGGCCCCGGCGAGTTTGCCGCCGCGATGCAGGACATCGCGGAGTGGGGCGAGGTGACGCTGATCGTGCATACCGATGACGCGATCTTCGAGTTCACCGGCGCCATTCCGAACGGCGAAGTCGGCCGCGGCTATTTCAACCTGATGCAGCCGAAGGGCCTGCACGGCCACCTGAGGCACGAGCGCTGCGCGGCGATCGCCTTCGTCGAGCGGCCTTTCATGGGCAAGGTGTCGGCGTTCATCGCCTTCATCAATCGCGACGGCGGCATCATGTTCAAGGTGTTCGTCGGCCGCGACGAGACGCGCGCGCTGCGCGGCGATCAGCTGGTGCGCTTTCATGCGCTGGCGGACCGCCTCGCGCCGCAGGCGGCCTGAAAGCAACGAAGGACGGGAGGCGACAATGTCGCAGCGCTGGCTTGGGCGAAGCATCTGGATGGCGGCGTCGGCCGGGCTCGGCATGCTGCCGGGCACGAGCCTTGCCGCAGCCGACGCCGCACTGCTGCCGCGCAACCTCTCGCCCTGGGGCATGTTCGAAAGCGCCGACATCGTCGTGAAGGCGGTGATGATAGGGCTCGCCTTCGCCTCGCTCGTCACCTGGACGATCTGGCTCGCCAAGACCGTCGAGATCCGCCGCAAGACCGCGCTCGCCCGGCAGGGGATCGGCCTCCTTGAGCGTGACACCCAGCTTGCCGAGGTCGAGCAGGCGAGCCGCGACAGCAACGACGCGGTGGCGCAGATCGTGCAATCGGCCTCGCGCGAGGCTGCGCTGTCCGGCGGCATGTTCGACGACGGCTTCAAGGAGCGCATCGCGCTGCGGCTGGAGCGGGTCGAGGCGGAGATGTCACGGCAGATCGCGCGCGGCACCGGTGTGCTGGCGACGATCGGCGCCACAGCGCCGTTCGTCGGCCTGTTCGGCACGGTGTGGGGCATCATGAATGCCTTCATCGGCATCTCCGAGGCCCACACCACCAATCTCGCGGTGGTCGCACCCGGCATCGCCGAGGCGCTGCTTGCAACCGCGCTCGGCCTGGTTGCCGCGATCCCCGCGGTCGTGATCTACAATCACCTGACCCGTTCGATCGCGTCTTACCGCGCGCTGCTCGGCGACGCCTCCGTCATGGTGATGCTGCTGGTCAGCCGCGAGGGCGATCGCAGCCTGTTCCGGCTGGCGCGCGCTGCGGAGTAGGCGATGGGCGCGAAGCTTGGCACTGGCGGCGCGTTCGGCGGCCGGCGTCGCGGCGACGACGATCTGGTCGAGGCACATGAGATCAACGTCACGCCGTTCATCGATGTGATGCTGGTGCTGCTGATCATCTTCATGGTGGCGGCGCCGCTCGCAACCGTCGATCTCGGCGTCGATCTGCCGGCCTCGACCGCGGAGCCGCAGCCGCGGCCGGACAAGCCGGTGTTCGTCACCGTGAAGCCCGATCTTTCCGTCGCGGTCGGCGAGGACGTGATCGCGCGCGAGACGCTGACGTCGACGCTCGATGGCGCCACGCAAGGCAGGAAGGACGAGCGCATCTTCCTGCGCGCCGACAAGGCGGTCAGCTATGGCGATCTGATGGAGGTGATGAACCTGCTGCGCAACGCCGGCTATCTCAAGATCGCGCTGGTCGGCCTCGACGGGCGTAGCTGATTTATGAATGCGTACGCGCTTCATGATGCGGGCGGCGAGATCCGGCTGAGGCGTTGGGGCCTGTCGGCGGCAGCGATCCTGGCGGCGCATGCGGCAGTGCTCGCGGTTGCCATGAGCTGGGTCCCGGCGCCGCCGCCGGGCGTCGCGGTGCCGGCAGTGCTGGTCGACCTGACGCCGATCACCTCGGCGCCGGAGCTTTCGGAGACCGAACTGCCGCCGGGGCCGGCGATGCAGGAGGCCGACGCGTCGCCGCCGGAGCCTGCCGCCGCGCAGCCCGTGCAGCAGGAGATCGCGCCAACGCCGATGCAGGAGAAGCCCGACGTCGTCGCGCCGCCGGAACAGAAGCCGCAGATCACGCCGCCGAAACCCGAGCCCGCGAAAGTCGTCCCGGAGAGGAGGCCCGAACCGGTCAAGCCGAAGGTGGTTCGTCGGGAAGCAAAAAAGCCGTCCGAGGCAACGCCGGCACCGCGCACCAGCGCGCCGAGCCGTGCCGAACGGCAGGCGCCGGCTGCGTCCGCGATCAGCGCCGGCGCAGCCGCGTCAGCGATCGCGGCCTATAACGCCCGCGTCCGCGCGCATCTGCTGCGCTTCCATTCCTATCCCGCAGGCGGCAACGGCCAGCGCGGCGTGGTACGCCTGGTGTTCACGCTCGGCCGCGGCGGGCAGGTGCTGTCGAGCCATCTCGGCGGCTCCTCCGGCAATCCGACCTTCGACGCGCGCGCGTTGGCGATGGTGCGCCAGGCCCAGCCGTTTCCGGCGTTTCCGTCCGAGATCACGCAGGGCTCGATGGGCTTTTCCGTGCCGGTCGCGTTTGTGCCGCGGTAGCGTGCGACCTCATTGATGGAGGCCGCATTATTTCATCCCCGTCATCCCCGCGCAAAAGCTTCGCCTTTGTCGCTGGAGGTGCGAGCCTTGCGGCGCACTTGCGCCGCTGGGCGAGCCTCGAAGGATGCACGGCCCGGCCGGTGGCCGTCGATCCTTCGAGACGCGCTTCGCGCTCATCAGGATGACGGGGATAGATTGAGTTCGCTTCAAGACGCCGGAAGCTTGGTTACTCCTTCACCGCGCCCGTCAGCGACGACACGTAGTAGTCGACGAACAGCGAGTAGAACAGCGCGACCGGCAGCGAGCCGAGCAGCGAGCCGGCCATCAGCGCGCCCCACTGATAGACGTCGCCGGTGACGAGCTCGGTCAGGATCGCGACCGGCACCGTCTTGTTGGCGCCGCTCTGGATGAAGGCGAGCGCGTAGATGAACTCGTTCCACGACAGCGTGAAGGAGAAGATGCCGGCCGAGATCAGGCCGGGCACCGCGAGCGGCAGCGTGATCCGCCACAGGATCTGCAATCGCGTCGCGCCGTCGACCAGCGCACATTCCTCGAGCTCGTAGGGGATCGACTTGAAATAGCCGATCAACAGCCAGGTGCAGAACGGCACCAGGAAGGTCGGATAGACCAGGATCAGCGCCAGCGGAGAATCGAACAGCCCGAACTGCACGATGACGGTGGCGAGCGGAATGAACAGGATCGACGGCGGCACCAGATAAGCGAGGTAGATGCCGAGGCCCACATAGGGGCTGCCGCGGAAGCGCAGCCGCTCGATCGCGTAAGCGGCGAGCGTCGAGGCGAACAGCGACAGGAAGGTCGAGCCGATCGCCACCAGCATGGTGGTCTTCAGCCAGCGCGGATAGGCCGTGTCGAACAATAGATGCTTGATATGCGCGAGCGTCGGCGAGGTGATCCAGAACGGGTTGTGCTCCTTGTAGTTCAGCAGCTCCGCGTTCGGTTTGAACGAGGTGACCGCCATCCAGTAGAACGGAAACAGCAGGATCAGGATGAAGCAGGCGAGCGGCAGATAGATCATCACCACGCGCCGGGCGCGGGAGTCCCACGCCATCGTATCGGGGGTGGCGCTGGCGACGTTGGAGGATTGGGCTGCAACGTCAGTCATTGGCTTCTCCCTGCTGCCATTTGCGGCGCGCGAGGCCGAAGTAGCTGAACAATGTTGCGAACACCAGGAACGGGATCATCGAGACGGCGATCGCGGCACCCTCGCCCAGCTCGCCGCCGGCGATGCCGCGCTGGAACGCCAGTGTCGCGAGCAGATGGGTCGAGTTGACCGGGCCGCCGCGGGTGATGGCGTAGACCAGCTGGAAGTCGGTGAAGGTGAAGATGATCGAGAACGTCATCACGATCGCCAGGATCGGCATCATCATCGGGAAGGTGATGTAGCGGAAGCGCTGCCAGGAAGTGGCGCCGTCGAGCATCGCCGCCTCGTAGAGCGAGGGCGAGATGGTCTGCAGCCCCGCCAACAGCGAGATCGCGACGAACGGGATGCCGCGCCAGATATTGGCGGCGATCAGCGAGAACCGCGCCGGCCAGGGCGAGCCGAGGAAGTCGACATTGCTGTCACGCCAGTGCAGCACGTCGACCAGGAGATAGGAGATGATCGAGAACTGCGGATCGTAGATCCACCAGAACGCCAGTGCGGAGAGCACCGTCGGCACGATCCACGGCAGCAGCACGATGGCGCGGATCAGGCTCTTGAGCGGGAAATGGTTGTTGAGCAGCAGCGCCAGCCAGAAGCCGAGCGCGAACTTTCCGAAGGTTGCGATCGCGGTGTAGAAGATCGAATAGAACACCGCGTTCCACCACAAGGGATCCTTGAGCAGATACTGGAAGTTCTCAAGTCCGATGTAGATGCCGCGCTGGCCGATCGTGGTATCGGTGAAAGCGAGCCAGATGCCGAGGCCCAGCGGATAGGTGAGGAACACCAGCAGCAGGCCGATCGCGGGCGCAAGGCACATCACGATCAGGAACGGCTTGTAGTCGAACAGGCGCGCGAGCCAGCCCGGCTGGTGCAGCGCGTGTCCTCGTGAGGGGAGGGTGGTGACAGACATCAGGTTCTTGTCTCGGTCCGACTTCCAGGGTCATTCCGGGATGGTGCGTTAGCACCAGACCCGGAATCTCGAGATTCCGGGTTCGATGCTACGCATCGCCCCGGAATGACAGCGGCTTGAGGTCGATCTTACCGGCCCTGCCGCCGGAAGTACCGCTTGGCGCGCTGTTCGGCTTCCGCTGCGGCGGCCTCGGGCGTTGCGGCGTCGGTCGCGACCGAGGCGCACATCTGCACCAGCACGTAGTCGGCGTTGACGGCGCCGGTCGCGGTCGAGATCGGCCCCTTGTAGCCGTTGTAATAGGGGCTCCGCATCGTGTCCTTGAAGATAGCGACCTTGGGGTCGCTCGACCACACCGCCGCGTCGGCATAGGCCGCCAGCGGTTGCGACCAGTAGCCGGAGTTGGCGTTGAGCCACGGCTCGTACTGTTCGTGCTCGAGCATGAACTGCAGAAATGCCTTCGCCGCGTTGGGATACTTGCTGTGCTTGAACACCATTGCGTTCAAGGTCAGGCCGGACATCGGAGAGGTCGGGGCCAGCCCCTTGATCAGGAACTGATGCGCGGTGTCGTCGGCGATCGCCTTGGTCGCGGGATCGTTCTTCAGCGAGAAATACAGCGAGACGCCGTTTGCGGTCAGGCCGATTTCCTGCGACGAGTAGGCGCGGTTGTTGGAAACGTCGTTCCAGGACGGGGTGCCGGCGATGAAGGTCGGATACAGCTCCTTCAGATATTTCAGCGCCGCGATCGTCTCCTTGCTGTTGATGATGATGTTGCCTTCCTCATCGAGCAGCGCGGCGTTGTGCGACCACAACAGCCAGTTGGCGAAGCCGTTGCCGTCGCCGACCGCGTTGCCGAGTGCGAAGCCCGCGGGCTTGCCGGCCGCCTTCAGCTTCCTGCAGAGTTCGAGGAAGCCGGCGTGGTCCTCCGGCACCTTGTCGAAGCCGGCGGCGTTGACCAGCGACTTGCGGTAGACCAGCGGGCCGCCCGAGGCGCCGAACGGCAGGCCGACCCAGCTCTTCGACTTCGAGCGCATGCCGTACCGGCGCGCCAGCGTGAGCCAGCCGCCATAGCGCTTGTCGAGATAGTCGGCGACATCGGTCAGCTCGATCAGCTTGTCGATATAGATGTGCGGCGCGTCGCCGAAGCCGATGATGATGTCGGGGCCGGCGCCGGAGTTCGAGGTCACGGCGGTCTGCTGGTTGATGTCCTCCCAGCCGACGAAGTCGACCTTGATCTCGACACCGGTCTTGTCGGTGAATTTCTTGGCATTGGCGCGGAACACGTCCTCGTCGGCCTGGACGAAGCGCACCGGCCGCAGCATGCGCAAGGTGGCGTCCTTTTCGATCGGCAGCGACGGCGCCGCTACGTCGGCAGCCTTCACCTTCGATGCCCCCTGCGCCGAAGCGCCGGTGACCGCCAGCGCCGCCGCGGAAGCCCCCAGCACCAGCGCGTCGCGACGCGTGATCTCGTACTTCATGTCGTTCGCACTCCCATTCTTCTTGTTTCGTTGTTGTTTTTCCTTCCCGGCGTTTGGCCGCCGGTGAAGGTGTCTTGGTCTCGTCGCCAGCCGCGCAAAGGGCCCGCAAGAGACGGGCCCCGCACGAAAAAGCGCATTCCCGCCCTAGCTGTTCGGACCGCGATCCATGCTGACGGGCTGCCAGCGGCGCAACGCGGTGTTTTGCAGCACCGACGGGTTGACACAGCTTACCGGCCACATGCCTTGCAGCACTAGTGACAATTCGTAGCCCACCCGGCGCTTGCGTGCCTCGTCAAAACGTGCCGACGCCGAGGCGACATGGGCGGTCAAGGTAACATTGTCCATCCCGAGCATCGGATTGTTGTGCGACGGGGGCTCCTTTTCCAGCACGTCGAGCGCGGCGTGGGCGATCCAGCCCTCTTGCAGCGCCTTGATCAGCGATTCCTCGTCGACCGTGGCGCCGCGGCCGGTGTTGATGAAGATCGCCGACTTTTTCATCTGGCGAAAATGCTTCTCGGTCAGCATGTGGTGCACTTCAGGCCGCGCCGGCGCGTGCATCGAGACGAAATCCGACTGCGACAGCACCTCGGACAGCGTCGAGGGGATCACGCCGTGGTCGTACATCAGGGTTTCCTGAATGAAGGGATCGTAGGCCACCATCCTGAGGCCGAACGGCGCGGCGCGCTTGGCCACCGCACGGGCGACCCGGCCGAACGAGATGAAGCCGAGCGTCTGGCCCATCAGCCGCGGAATCTTCAAAAGCGCCGGGCGGCCCTCGGCCCAGCGGCCGGTGCGCACCATCTTGTCCTGCTCGACCAGGCGGCGGAAGCCGGCGAGCAGCAGCATCATGGCGTGATCGGCGACCTCCTCGATGAAGGTGTCGGGGATGTTGGTGACGGGAATGCCGCGGGCGGTCGCGGCCTTGACGTCGACCGAGTCGACGCCGACGCTGCCGAGCGTGATCACCTTGCAGTTCTCGAGCGCGTCGATGACCGCCTTGGTGATCGGCATGCCCTTGGCGTAGATCGCGTCCGCGGTGCGTGCCGCGGCGATGAATTCGGCCTCGTTGGCCGGCGCCTCGACGATCTCGGCGCCGATCGGATCGAGCGCCTCGCGCTCATAATCGTAGCCGCCGCCGGCGACCGTGAAGCTCGCGCCCTTCGGCGTGACCACCCTGAATTTCGACATTGTCTGCTCCCGATGTGAGTCTGCTGTTCTTGCTTCTTGCTGGTTTGCTTCTTGATCTTGATTCTTCTTGCTTCTTGGGGCGCGGCTTGCATCACCGCCCTCCCATGCTTGTACGCGAGCCGCGCTGTTCTCTCCACAATTGCCGGTTGGTCCACGGCCTGATTCTCCGGGCTTCTACGGGGAACCTCCGTAACCATCAGGTAAAGGGTCTCACATTACGGTGCGCGGAATCAATCCGCCAATCGCGTCGCGTTCCCGCCTCTTCTGGAGACCCCCGTGAAGCTGTCAAATCTGAAGATCACCCCCAAGCTCGGCATTCTGGTGGGGGTGACCCTCCTTGGCCTGTGCACGGCCGGCATCCTCGCCGGTCACCTGATGCAGCGTGAGATGATGAATGCGCGCATCGACCAGGCCAAGGCCATCGTCGAGATGGCGAAGAACATGGCGGCGGGCCTGAAGAAGGATGTCGATGCCGGCAAGCTGACCAAGGAAGCGGCACTGGCCGAGTTCGGCAAGCGGGCCAACACGCTGACCTACGACAACGGCGCCGGCTATCTGTTCGGCACCGACTACAGCGGCATCACGGTTCTGGCGCCCGATCCGAAACAGGTCGGAACCAATCGCATGGACGTCGTGACCAATGGTCGCAAGCTCTCGCAGGAACTGATGGACGGCGTGAAGGCCAAAGGCGAGATCCTGCTGTTCTATGATTATGTGAAGCCCGGCCAGGAGACGCCGATCCGCAAGCTCGGCTACGCCGTCGCGGTCCCTGGCTTCGATATGTATCTCGGCACCGGCGCCTATCTCGACGATATCGATGCCAAGATGCGGCCGATTGCCTGGCTGCTCGGCCTCGCGATCCTCGGCATCGGCATCGTTTCCGGCTCGGTCGCCTGGCTGATCGGCCGCAGCATCTCCCGTCCGCTCAACCTGCTCGGCGCCCGCATGCGCGACATCGCCGACGGCAAGCTCGACGGTGACATCCCCGGCGTCGGCCGCGGTGACGAGGTCGGCGGAATGGCGGCCACGGTTCAGGTCTTCAAGGACAACGCGGTTCGCATCCGCGGCCTGGAACAGGCCGAGGCCGAAACCAAAGCACGCGCGGAGGCCGAGCGCCGTGGTGCGATGGAGGATATCGCCAACGATTTCGAGCGCAGCGTGAACGGCATCGTCCGCACGGTGGCCTCCGCCGCCGCCGGCATGCAGACCACGGCGCAGTCGATGACCGCGACCGCGAGCGACGCCAGCGCGCGGGCCGCGACCTTCGGCGCTGCGTCCGACAGCGCCTCCAACAATGTCGGCACCGTCGCCGCCGCCGCCGAGGAGCTCTCCAGCTCGGTTGCCGAGATCTCCCGCCAGGTGGCGCGCTCCAGCGAGGTCGCGAGCCAGGCGGTGGCCGATGCCGAGCGCACCAACGCGACCGTGCAGGCGCTCTCCACCGGCGCCGAGAAGATCGGCGAGGTGGTCAAGCTGATCCATTCGATCGCAGCCCAAACCAACCTGCTTGCGCTCAACGCCACCATCGAGGCGGCGCGCGCCGGCGAATCCGGCCGCGGTTTCGCGGTAGTCGCCTCCGAAGTGAAGGCGCTGGCCAACCAGACCGCGAAGGCGACCGAGGAGATCTCGGCGCAGGTCGCCGCGATGCAGGCTTCCACCGGCGAGGCGGTGACCTCGATCGGCGGCATCACCGCGACCATCGCGCAGATGAGCGAGATCACGGCCTCGATCTCGACCGCGATCGACCAGCAGGGCGATGCGACGCGCGAGATCGCGCGCAACATCCAGCAGGTCGCGGCCGGCTCGAGCGAGATCTCCGCCCATATCGGCGGCGTCACGTCAGCGGCCGCCGCCACCGGCACCGCGGCCGGGGACGTGCTGTCGAATGCCCGCGAGCTCGACACGCAATCGGGCATGCTGCGCAACGCGGTCGACGAGTTCCTGCAGAAGGTGCGCGCGGCGTAAGGTTTGCGCGATCGATCGACTCCAGCGTGATGCCCGGGCTTCGCCCGGGCATTCGTGTTTTGAGACGCAGCGAAAGGTCGGCCGCCTACTGCTTCTCGATTCCGGCGTCGGCGATCAGCTTTTCCCACAGCACGAGCTGCTCCTTGAGGAACGCCTCGAACTCCTCGGGCGTACCGGAGAATGCCTCCATGCCGCGCTCGGCGAGCTGGCTCTTGATATCCGGCCGCTCGATGAACTTGCGGATCTCCGCATTCAGCCTGACCACGACGTCCTTCGGCATGTTGGCGGGGCCGAGATAGCCCTGCCAGGAGGTGATATCGAAACCCTTCACGGTGTCGTCCATCGTGGGCAGGTCCGGCAGCAGCGCCGACTTCCGCTTGGTGGTGACCGCGAGCGGCTTCAGCACCTTGGCGTTGACGTGCGGCAGCCCGGTCGGCACGTCGATGAACATCATCGAGATGCGGCCGGCGATGACGTCGGTCAGTGCCGGCGGTGAGCTCTTGTAGGGCACATGCAGCAGGTCGATGCCGGCGAGGCGCGCGAAGGTCGCGCCGGAGACGCTCGCCGACGACGAGCCGCTGGCGTAGCTGTACTTGCCCGGATCCTTCTTGGCGAGCGCGATCAGCTCGGCGACCGAGTTCGCCGGGATGTCCGGATGGATCACCAGCATGAAGGGCAGGTCGCCGGTGCGCGCGATCGGCGTGAAATCCTTGATCGGATCGTAGTTCATGGTCTTGAGCAGATACGGATTGGCCGAGTGCGTCGTGTTCGTGGTGACGAACAGCGTGTAGCCGTCGGGGGCGGAGCGGGCGACATAGTTCGCCGCGATCGAGCCGTTGGCGCCGGCCCGGTTGTCGATCACCATGCCGACGCCGAGCGCCACGCCGAGCTCCTTGGAGATCAGCCGTGTCGTGGTGTCGGTGCCGCTGCCAGCGGCAAACGGCAGCACCAGCGTGATGTTGCGGGTGGGATAGGTCTGGGCAAGTGCCGCCCCGGATATCGCCGCAAGCGCGGCGGCGGCTGCGGCCGCCACGCAGCAATATCTTCTGAATCCCATGATCATGTCGTCGTCCCCCCGCGCAGGCCCTGAACAGGCCCATTGCGGCCGAAGCTAGCCCGGCCGCCATGGCCGCGGAAGTCGTGCCGGGAGCAGCCTTTCGCCGCATGGCCACTCCCGGGCCGTCGCAGGGGCGCGCTGCCAAAAATATCGAAAACAACCCCATGCAAAGGAGCCGGGGCGACGGGCGCCCGACCAGACAGCTTGACACGTCGGGCAAATCAGTGGCATATTTCTAATATTCCGAAAATTGGTCGTAAGGGACGCTACGATCCCGCCGGGAAGACCTGCGCGACGTGAAACGCCTTGGTGGTGATGAGCCACCGGCCGTCGATCCGATGAAACACCAGATGGTCGATGAAGCCGGTTTGGCCGGCCCTGACGCGCACCTTGGCGATGGCCAGGTCGGACGCGGTCTGGTCGATGCTGATGATGGCCTCCTCTCGCGGTGATTTCATCGACGCCGGCGAGGGACGGCTGCGGATGAAGTCGCGGAATTCGGCGGCCGACCGCACCGTGTGCTTGCCGTCCCGGACGCCGTGCACGATGCAGGCATCGGCGAAGACGTCGTGGAACCGGCTATCGTCGACGTCGTACATCAGGTTGAAATATCCATCGATCGCGGATGCGATGGCCTCGATGTCGCTCATTGCATGATCTCCTTGGCGGTTGATGTGGCGGTGCCCGCACCGGATCGAACCGGTGATGTGCACCGACAGTGGCCGATATGGTGGCGGAGTGCTACGACTGGGCGGTCATCTCTTGGATGACTGAAAGGCATCGGCATGGACGAAGTTGACGGTCGGCTGGTTGGCGGCCTGGTGGTCCTCGCGGCGCTGGCGGATGCGCGCAGTTTTGGCCGGGCCGCCGAACGGCTCGGCATGACGCAATCCGGGGTCAGCAAGGCGATCGCGAAGCTCGAGGCGCGCCTCGATGCCAGGCTGGTTCACCGCACGAGCCGCGTCGTCGAGCTCACCGAGGAAGGACGCGCGCTATACGAGCGGGTTGCCGCGCATCTGGCGGGGATCGGCGAGGCGGCGGCGGAGACCTCGAAATCGCGCGATGCGGTTCGCGGCAGGCTGCGGGTCAATGTCGACCCGCTGTTCTCCCGCATGGTGCTGTCGCCGAAGCTGAGCGAGTTCCTGCTGCAGAATCCGGGCATGGAGCTGCGTATCGAGACCCGCGACCGGATCGCGGATCTGGTCAGCGACGGTTTTGATCTGGCGGTGCGTTTCGGCGAGCCGACGCCATCGGCGCTGATTGCGCGCCGCGTGCTCGATACGCGCGTGCTCACCGTGGCCTCGCCGATCTATCTCGAACGACACGGCCGGCCGCTTGATCCGCGGGAGCTGGCAAGCCGCGACCATCAGTGCATCCATGCAATCGACGCGTCGACCGGGCGTCCCTTCGATTGGGAGTTTCGGCGCGGCGGCGAGGTCGTGCCGGTCGCGGTCAACGGGCGGCTCACCGTAACCGATTCAGGAACCAAGCTCGGCGCTTGCCTCGCCGGCTTCGGCATCGCGCAGGTGATCGATCTCGGCCTCGACGATCACCTGAGGAGCGGCGCGTTGATCGAGCTGTTTCCGGACTGGCCCGACGAGCGTTTTCCGCTCTACGTCTATTACGCCTCGCGCAACCACGTGCCGGCCAAGGTGAGGCGGTTTATCGACTTCATCACGGAAACGCTGGCGGCAAAGTCGCATTCGCCACGCAAATCCGCCGGCCTGCGCAAGGTAGGCTAGTGTCCCGAATCCGAAGTTCGCATCATTTGCCGCACCTTCGGAGCGAACTTCGGATTCGATAAGAACACTAGCAAAACTTATGATTCTAGTGTGCTTTATGAATGCGAAGTTCGTGAAAATGGCTGCCGCGAAATCGCGCGAACTTCGCATTCAGCACACTTGAGCATTTTCGGTTCTGATCGAATCAGAACCGAAGCTCTGGATTCTTGTTTTGACGCGTTTTCTTCACGCGAACCGGTGCCCACTTCGCTCGAAAACGCTCTAACCATCTCCTCGGCGCCAGCTAGGGCTTCGCCGATGTCTTGGCGGATCCTTGCCGCGAGGCGATGATGACGCCGGCGAGCACCAGCGCGTAGCCGATCAGATGGAACGGCGCGAGCGTCTCGCCGAGCAGCAGGATCGCCATCGCCGAGCCGAACACCGGCACCAGATGAAAGAACGGCGCGGCGCGGTTCGGGCCGATCAGCGCGACGCCGCGGTTGAAGAACAGATAGGCGAGCGTGGACGGGAAGATCAGCGTGTAGCCCAGCGTGGCAAAGGTCAGGACGTCGAGCTTCAGCGTCACGCCGTTTAAGAATTCCCAGGCCGCCACCGGCAGCAGCATCAGCGCACCGCAGCAGGTGGTGAACGAGATCAGCGAGAGCTGATGGATTTTCGGCCGCCGCGGGATCAGCGCCGAATAGAGCCCGAACGACACCAGCGAAGCGCCGAACATGATGTCGCCGCGGTTGAAGCTGATGCTGGCGAGCGCGGAGAAGTCGCCGCGCAGGATGATGGTCAGCACACCGGCCAGCGAGATCGCGATGCCGGCCAGCTGTGCCGGCGTCAGCCGCACGCCGAACAGGATCAGCGACCACAGCGCCACGAACAGCGGCCCCGCGGACTGGATCAGCAGCGCATTCAGCGCCTCGGTGTACTGCATCGCCCAGTAGGAGATCGCGTTGTTGAAGGCGAAGCCGACCGCGGACAACAGCAGCATCAACGGCAGGGCGCTGCGCAGCTTCGGCCAGTCTTGCTTCAGATGCGGCCAGGCGAACGGCAACAGGATCAGGAAGACGCCGAACCAGCGGATCGTGGTCAGCGTGACCGGCGGCACATGGCTGCCGACATGGCGCGCCAGCACGATGTTGGCAGCCCAGAACAGCGACGTCAGGCTGAGCAGCAGATAGGGCTGGTTATTGAGCCAGTTGAGCGGCGAGCGGCGTGGCGTTGTGGCAGGTGCGGGCAAAGCGCGAAGGTCGGTCATTATTTGATGGATGTTGTGCCCGAATCCGGCACGGCGACAAGACGAGAGTGCGGATTGGAGCCATGCGTGGCCGACCAAATCTGTGGCAGCAGACACACCGTCCGAGATGTCATCCTTCCCAGGCGCAAGAATTATCCCCGTCACCCCCGCGCAAAGGCGAAGCCTTTGCGCGGGGGTGACGGGGGGTAGTTCCTTGCGTGTGGCTTGAGCCGTCACCGCCTATTTCTGCGGCCCCGACAGCGAGATGTCGCGCTCGGCGCGGAACACGTTGCTGTAGAGATTGGCGATCCATTGCCGTCCGCTGGAGGTGATGTTGAGGTAGCGGATCGCCTTCTGCACATGCGGGGCGACACTGTCCCAGTAGAACCGCGGATAGCGGTCGACGAGATCGGCCGGCGAATCGTAGCCGAGCTGGCGGTTCAGTCCGGCCTCCTCGAATTCGATGTACAGCGCGTTGGCCTTGCGGATGTAGTGGGGATCGCCGAGCTGGCCGATCAGATCGGCGGCCCGCAGCAGGGTGGCCTCTTCGCCGAAATCCTCGTCGTCATCAGGGTCGCTCAGCGGAAAGCGGGTGCCTTCGATGGCACGCACAATGCGCTCCTTGTCGAGCAGGGTGACGCCCTTGAGCCGCTCCATCACGAAGATCTTGGAGCGGTCGACGTGGTAGGACATCAGCGCCGCATCCGACGAGCCGCGCGGCAGGATGATCTTGCGGTCGTCGGCATCGACCAGATAGCCGTCCTGGCCGTCGGCCTCGAACAGCCCGCGCACATAGCCGATGTCATGGGTGAGGCAGGCGATGATGACATGGGCATAATCCTCGGCGCTCATATGCGAGTGCAGCGCACGGCCGCGCAGGATGTCGTGGCCGGCCAGCGTCACCAGCATGGTGTGCTCGACATTGTGATAGAGCGCGTCGCTGTTGCCGATGCATTCGAGCGCGATCCGCGCGATCGAGGGCACCATTTCGACCAGCTGGGTCTGCGAAGAGCCGAACCGGCGCTGCATGTACTCGCCGAGGAATTTGCCGAGCGCGTCGGCCGCTAGTTCTGGAAGGGTCATCACGGCTTTGACCTCCGAGAGCTGGCCTGAGTTTACGGCCCGGCGGTATTTCAGGCTAGTCCCGCGATGTGACATAATCGTTGCGGCCGGACCGAGGTGCCTTGGGCGGGAGCGGGTGATGGGTGTCGATCTCTTGAACGTCAAAGGCTTGAACGAGCTGGACCGCGAGGCGCCGGTCGTGATGGTCAATCTGATGCGGTTTCGCGCGCGCTCGCTCGACGGCGACGGCTCGGGCTGGGATGCCTATTTGCGCTACAGCGCGCTTACCGTCCCGATGATCAAGGCGCGCGGCGGCACGCTGCTGTGGACCGGCAGCGCCGAGACTGTCGCGCTGGGCGAGCCGGCCGGTCAGCGCTGGGATTATCTCGCGCTGGTCTACTACCCGAGCGTCGCCGCCTTCATCGACATGATGACCTCGGCCGACTACGAAGACCGCTGCGACCCGCATCGCCGCAACGGCTGCGAGGAGCACGTCATCATCGCGACGCGCGAGGCCTACAGCAAGTTCAAGGTGGGGTGAGGGAGTAGCGCGCGCCGTGCCTGGCGGCATGCTCAGATCTATCACCGTCACCCTGAAGTGCGAGCGGAGCGAGCCTCGAAGGATGAGGGGACTGAAGGCGGGACAACATGTCCGACGTCGTCCCTGCGAAAGCAGGGACCCATAACCACAGGGTTTAATTGTTGAGGAAGGCTGTGGCCCCAGCCCTGCGCAACAATGGCCTTCGGTGGTTATGGGTCCCGGCTTTCGCGGGGACGACATTGAATATTTGGCGCCGCTCCTCCGCCATATATTCACATTCTCTGAGGAGCGCGCGTCTCGAAGGGTCGACGGCCCGACCGGGGCCGATTCATCCTTCGAGGCTCGCTTCGCCAGCGCCTCGGGATGACGGGCCCAAAAGCGGCGCAAGTGCTGCGTGGCAGGCTGCTTGCACCAGCCGGCAGACCTCATCCTTCGACCGCCCCGCGCTCAGCGACGCGAAGGTCGGATAGCTTGTCAGCGCGAAGATCAGGTCGACCGCGTCCTGGCGGGCCTGCAATGATGCGCTCTTGCCCGCGATGCGGTCGATCAATCCGGTGACGCCGCGGCGGCGGCGCTCGTTGCGCTCGCGCACGGCCTCGGCGAATTCGGGATCGGTCGCCATCGCGTCGTGCAGCCGGCCGACTGCGGAATCCCGGCTCCAGAATCCGCAGAAGATCTCGACCATCCGGTCGAGCGCGGCGCGCGGATCGGTCATCGTCATGGCGTCGGCGAGCTGGTGCAGCCCGCCATGGCGCGCGATCTCGTCGAACACCGCCTCGAGCAGCCCGCGCCGCGAGCCGAACTGGTTGTAGACGGTCAGCCGGGTCACGCCGGCCACTTTCGCCACCGTATCCAGCGAGAAGCGCGCGATGCTCTCGTCGCGCAATGTGCGCGAGGCGGCCTCGATCACGCGCTCGCGGGTTTCGGCGGCGGCGGCGCTGCGCGCCGGGCTCACATAGCTGCGCGGCGGCATCGGTTTGCCTTGCTTTCGTCATATTGACTATACATTATGTATATCTAATTTCCAATGCCCATCCGGAGCGACATCATGCAGACCGCCCTCATCATAGCGCTGTCCCTTCACGTCCTGTCATCGGTGTTTTGGGCCGGCTCGAGCTTCACCCTGGCGCGCACCGGCGGCCTCGGCGGCGAAAAGCTGCTGTTTCCGCAAATCGGCGCCGCGACGGTCGCGATCGTGACCGGCGCCACGCTCTGGCGCCTGGTCCATGAAGGCTCGTTCGCCCTGCCGGAGCAGATCTTGGCCTGTGGCGCGATCGCAGCATTGGCCGCGGTCGCAGTGCAGATTATCGTCGGCGGCGGCGCGGTCCGGCAGTTGCGCAGCAGCGCGGGCGATACCTCAGCCGCGCGCTCGCGGCTGGCGGTCGCCCAGCGCATCGCCGCCGGGCTGCTCGCGGTCACCGCGCTGTGCATGGGCGCGGCGCGCTATGCGTGAGCCTGGAGCCTTTCCCGTTCCGCTAGAATTGGAACGGGGCTCCAGATTCTTGTTGTGACGCGTTTTCTTCACGCGAACCGGTATCCGCTTCGCTCGAAAACGTTCTAAAGCGCGATGAGATTAGGTTGAATCGTCATCGCGCCTTAGCTCTTTGTTTGGGCATGATCTTTTCGGAAAACCGCTTCGCACTTTTCCGGATCATGCTTTAGAACCTCCGCACCAGGTCCGGGGTGATCTCCTTCAGGCTGCGGATGCCGAGCAGCGCGAGATCGCGGTCGATCTCGGCATGCAGCAGCGAGATCGCGCGCGCCACGCCGGCCTCGCCGGCGACCACGGCGGCATAGAGGAACGGCCGGCCGACCCAGACGAAGTCCGCACCGAGCGCCAGCGCCTTGATCACGTCGGTGCCGCGGCGGATGCCGCCATCGACCATCACGGTCATGTTGCCCTTCTGCGCCGCGATCTCCGGCAGCGTGCGCAAGCCGGAGACGGTGTAGTCGAGCTGGCGGCCGCCATGGTTGGAGACCATGACGCCGTCGCAGCCATGCTCGCGCGCCAGCCGGGCGTCTTCCGGCGCGATCAGTCCCTTGACCACGAGCTTGCCGCGCCAGCGCTTGCGGATCAGCTCGACATGCTTCCAGGCCAGCTGGTCGCGGCTGCCGATGTTGCGCATCAAATTCTTGGACAGCACCGGCGGGCCCTGCTTGGCGTCCATGTTCTCGAAATGCGGCATGCCGTGATTGAACACGGTGCGCGCCCAGGTGTTCAGCAGCCAGTCGGGATGGGTGATGGTGTCCCAGAACACCCGCGGCGTGATCTCGAGCGGCACCTGGAAGCCGTTGCGGATATTGTTCTCGCGGTTGGGCGGCACCGGCACGTCGGCGGTGACGACGAAGGTGTCGTAGCCGGCGGCGGCGACGCGGTCGACCAGCGGCTCGATCCGCTCGGGAAGGCCGGCGAGATAGGCCTGGTACCAGGCCGAAGGATTGGCGGCGCGAACGTCCTCCAGCGTGATCAGCGAGGAGGCCGACAGGATCATCGGGATGTTGGCGGCGACCGCGGCGCGCGTCAGCACGATGTCGCCGCGATAGGCGCACAGCGCGGACGAGCCCATCGGCGGAATGCCGAACGGCGAGGCGTAGCTCTTGCCGAACAGCGTCGTGGTCTGGTCGCGGCCCGAGACGTCCTGCAGCACCCGCGGCACGAAGCCGTATTCCTCGAACGCCCGGCGATTGTCGCTGCGCGCCGCGTCGGTCTCGGCGCCGCCGGAGATGTAGCCGTAGAGGAATTTCGGCAGCAGTCGCCGCGCCTGCGGCTCGAAATCGTCGAGCGTGAGATAGCGCCGCAGATGCCGCGGTACGGCGGGTGCTGCGCGGTTGACGGTTGCGGGAGGCGGAGAGGGGGCTGCGGTCCGGTCGTGCACGTTGAGCGTTTCCGTTGTTCTTGGTTCTTGGTCGGAAGGCCAGACTAGCGCCTGCCGGCGGGCCGGACAAATTTCTCGTTGAACTTGTTGACGGACTGGCTGACGTCGCTGAGCGTCCTGCGGGTCTCGGCGATCATGGCGTTGGATTTCTTGTCGAAGCTCTGGATCAGCTCGCGCAGCGAAATCACGGTCGGCAGCAATTCGCCGCCATATTTGTCGCTGCCGAAGCTTTTCAGGAACTTGTCGGCCGAGTTCATCTTGGCGTCGACCGCGCTGATGCCGTCGTCGGCGGCGTCGATGAAGCCGGCGATCAGCTCGCCATTGCCGGACAGCGAATTGGTGAAGTTCTCGAGCCCGAGCAGCGAGTCCTTGATGTCGGCCTCGTTCTCGCTGATGACGCGGTCGACATTGCGCAGCGCGACCCGCAGCTTCTCCTGGATCCCCATCGTGCCTTCGGCGTCGGCCGTCAGCTCGGGAATGCCGTCGGCGCCGAGCGTCGGCGGCGGCGCATCGTCGGTGCCGCCGGTGAAGGAGATCGAGGCGATACCGGTCAGGCCCTGGAATTCGAGGCCGGCCTGGGTGTCCTTCTTGATCGGGGCGTTGCCTTCGATCCGCGTCATCGCCACCACGCGGTGCCGGTCGAGCCTGATCGAGACCACCTCGCCGATCCGCACGCCGGCGAAGTTGACGCTGCCGCCGCGGCGCAGGCCCGAGGCCGAGCCCTCGAAGATGACGCGGAACGGCACCATCCGCTTGATGCCGGCATAGCGCTGATAGCCCAGCCAGCCGCCGAGCGAGCCGGCGACCAGGGCCAGCGTCAGGGTGCCGATCAAGAGATTGCTGGCGCGCGCCATGCGTAAAACCCGTCTGCGAAGCAGACCTCAAGAGATAGCGGATTTGCCGCCGATAGTCACCGCATCCCCTTCTTCCACCTCGCCCCGCTTGCGGGGAGAGGTCGGATCGCATCGAAGATGCGATCCGGGTGAGGGGGAGTTTCCGCGAATTCATCTCGCTCCGTCTTTGCGGAGCGAGCCCCTCACCCTGACCCTCTCCGTAAGAACGGGGAGAGGGAAGGATGGAGACGTGCTCTTCCGACAGTCACGCCGCCGACTGCCGCCGCGACGCCGCGAACACGCCGGCCAGCACCAGCGCGAAGCCGATGAAATGGAAGGCCTGCGGATGCTCGCCGATGAACACGATCGACATGATGGTGCCGAACACCGGAACCATGTGGAAGAACGGCGCGGCCCGGTTGGCGCCGATCAGCTGCACACCGCGGTTGAAGCACAGATAGGCCAGTGTCGAGGGGAACACCGCGACATAGAACAGCGACAGCAGATTGTTGATCGTGAGCTGCATCACCGGACGCGCGCCGAGTTCCCAGATGTAGAGCGGGATCAGGACCAGCGCGCCGCAGCCGAAGGTGAAGGCGGCGACCGACAGGCCGTGGATGTTGGGCCGCTTCAGGGTCAGCACCGAATACAGCGCGAAGATCACCAATGCGATGATGAAGATCAGATCGCCCTTGTTGAACTCGATCTTCGACAGCGTCGTGAGATCGCCGTGCAGCAGGATCACCAGCACGCCGGCGAGCGACAGCAGCACGCCGAACAATTGCGCCAGCGTCAGCCGTGCGCCGAGCAGGATCAGCGACCACAACGCGACCACCAGCGGTGCCGCGGATTGCAGCAGCAACGTGTTGAGCGCCTGGGTGTGCTCCAGCGCCCAGTATTGCAGCGTGTTGAAGGCGCTGATGCCGGTGATCGACATCAGCACCATGATGCCGAGATTGTTGCGGATCACCGGCCAGTCGCGAACGAGGTGCTTCCAGGCAAACGGCAGGATGATCAGGAATGCCGCCGACCAGCGCAGGAACGACAGCGTCACCGGCGGAATGTGGCCGGCGGCGAGGCGGCCGACGATCGCATTGCCGGCCCAGCATGTCGCGGTGATGCAGAGCAGCAGATAGGGCTGGTTGGCGATCCAGGAGCCGGCCGCAGGCGTTGATGTGGTGGAATCGGAGGCAGACATAAAGAGGGCCCGGGTTCACGACGCCGCGGCCTGCCCGGCTGGCACCGCCGGGCCGGTATGGATCTCCCCGGCTCGGATCACAGACACGGATTTCGTCATTCCATCAATGGGGATAGACGCATCGCGACCATGCGCGAAGGCCCCTTCACCAAGGCGGCCTGACGGCGCCTGGCCGGGCCAGCCCCGCGCCGGTCGCGCAGGGAATCGAACGCTTGGTCCTAAAGCATGATCCGGAAAAGTGCGAAGCGGTTTTCCGAAAAGATCATGCTCAAACAAAGAGCTAAGGCGCGATGACGATTCAACCTAATCTCATCGCGCTTTAGCCGGTCTCCGGCGGCGTGGTCTGGCGCTTGACGATCTGCTCGGCGAGCTCGATCAGGATCCGCTTGGTGTCGGGGTCCTGCACGTCGCGAAACACCCGCAGCATGCGCAGTTCGAGCAGGGACTGAAGCGATTCCGCCGTCTGGCCGGCTTGCGTCGGCGCTGCCGTGACCGGCCGGCAGTTGAGGATGTCGGCGGCGATTCCGAGCATCTCCGCGACCGTCGCCAGGCGACCGGTATCGATCTTCACCGTGCCGTCGACGCCGTTCTTTTGCCGGGAGGCGCCGGCGCACAGGATCTCGGCGAGATCCGCCTGCGACAGCCCGATTGCGCGCCAGCGCGCCTGCACCAATTGGTCGATCTGGTCGTCCTGTGATGTGCTCATGATGCGTTCAGACCATCTCCAGCTGGGTCCGTGGACAGCATTTCCGCTACGAAAGTTGGTAGCAAATGAACCGGCGGTTCGTCGCGATGGGACTTCTACGGATCATGCGGCTGGACAACGGGTCCTGCCGTACCGGGCAATGCGCAGGATGATCCGCGCCTCTACGCCAGCCGGGCAGTCGTGCCGGACGGGCACCGGAGTGCGCACCCTGGTCCGGGATGCTCGCGTCAGCGTCATCCGGCCCCGGCCCTTATTATCAAGACCGTGCGCGAATGCAATCAGGGGGCGACTGGGAGCATGAGCCCAACCCGGATGTGTGACCGCGCCATGTATCGCGGTGTTTGGTCCTGGCAGGGCGATGCGGCCGGCATGGCGGCAGCCCCGGGAGCACCGCCATGGCTGCGCGGCGCCGCTCACAAATCGATGATTCCGAGCGCGATGCTCTTGGCCACCCCATGGGTCTTGTTGGATGCCTCGAGCTTGCGCAGCGCCTGCTTGATGAAGCCTTCCACCGTCTCCGGTGAAATGCCGAGGATCTGCGCGGTGTCGGCCACGGTCTTGCCGCGCGCCGCCCAGGCGATCACTTCCTTTTCCCGCCCGGTGAGCTTGATGGTTTCGGCGGCGTCCGCGGGCTTGAGGATGGTCGGCGCGTTGCGCTGGTCGCGGTTGACGATGTCCATCGCCCGCTGCACCCAATAGATCATCAACAGATGCAGTTCATGGCGATGGCAGACGAACAGCTTGTCGAAGTCGCGCGGCTTGTCTTCCCAGAAGAACACCGTCGAGCTCGAATGCACCGCGCCGAGCCGGTCGCGATAGTGGAAGGGAACGACGAAGCCGTCCTTGAATCCGAACTCCCGGGCGGCATCCATCGTCTTGACCTCGGGCGGTCGCTTGCGTCCGCTTCGCTCCGGCAGCTTCAGGCTGCTCCAGCTGAACGGCGTGTTGGTGCGTCGTGACCGCGCCAGCGCCGGATCGGCATGAACGAACTCGTTCTGCACATACGCCCGCTTCCAGGCGTCGGGAAATGTGCCGATATGATAGGGCAGATCAAGGTCGGGCCGGCCGGCATCGACAAAGGCAAAGCCCGAGAAGCCGTAATTCTGGACAACGCGGTGCAATGACGAGCTGAGCTCGTCGATGGTATCCGACGCCTCGATGGTCGAAATCGCGTCTACCAGGCCCATTGACGAAAACCCCCGGTTTTAGGGGGTACCACAGTTAACCCCTTTTGTTCCAGATGTTCCCGCATTTGGAGGAAGGGACAAATGCTTCATTCATTGGACGGCTACCACGCCCTCATCACCAGGGAAGAGCTCGATCCGGCGCATGTCGGGGCGATGTTGCGGCTGCGCAAGCGCCTGTTCGTCGATCATTGCGGCTGGCTCCTGACCACGGTCGGGGAAGTCGAACGCGATCAGTTCGACTGCTGGTATACCGAGCACTGCCTGTTGTTCTCCGGCGTCGAGCTCGTCGGCGGCTTCCGCGCGATCCGCACCGATTATCCCTATCTCACCAAGTCGGTCTTCCCGCAGCTTGCGCTGCGCCGCTTTCCGGCCAGCCGCGACGCCTGGGAGATCAGCCGTTTCGGCGTGCTGCCGAACGTTGCGAGGTCGCAGGCCGCACGCGTGAACTACGCGCTGATGTTTCGCTTCGCCGAGCTGCGCGGAGCGAAGGCGCTCGTGGCGCTGGCTGATCTCTCCTATGAGCGCTTTCTCACCCGCATGGACATCCGCACCCGCCGCTACGGCCCGCCGCAGGTGATCGGCAATGATCGCATGGGCCGCCCGCTGACGGCGCTCGCCGGAGAAATCCCGCTCGGTCCCGCCGCCAATCCCGGCCTGACCAAATTCCTCGACCTTGGACGGCAATTGGAGATCCACGATGCTTCACATGTTCTCGGACGTTCGAGCATTCCAGCGTGATCCGCTGCGTCTGCTGCTGACGCGCGGCAACGAGTCCGCGCTGGGGCTGGTGCCGTTGCAGCTCGGCCCTGCGCCGGTCTTCCTGGTGAACGATCCGGATCTGCTCCGCCCGATCCTCAAGGCGCCGGAGACCGACATCGGAAAGGGCAAGCTGATCAAGAAGCTGACGCCGGTGCTCGGCCGCAGCTCGCTGATGTTGAGCGGCGAGGAGCACAAGCGGCGGCGAGCGGTGCTGCAGAAGCACATGGCCAAGGGCAGCGTCGAGAAATTCCTGCCGCATATGTGCGCCGAGATCCGCGCGGTCGGCGCCAGCCTGGCGCGGCTCGGATCGTTCGATCCGCACCATGTCACCGCGATGCTGGCGCTGCGGACGATCTGCGTCGCGATCTTCGGCTCTCAGGTGATGTCGTCCGGCGACGAGGAAGCCCTGGTTCAGGCGGTGGGCGCGATCGAGGACGATCTGGCGGAAGAGATGTTCCGAGCGTTGCCGTTCGGTCCGGTGGCCTGGTATCGGCGGCGCAAGAACCGGGTCTGCGCCAAGCTTGCCATGTCCACGGTGGTGCAACGCCTGCGCCGCAAGGCCGGCTCGAGCAGCGCGCTGCGCGATCTCGAGGCGCTCGGCCTGACCGATCGCGATCTCGAGGACGAGATCCTGACATTGCTGCTGGCCGGCCATCACACCACAGGTTCGACTGCGGCGTGGATGTTCTACCAGATGGCCGCCGATCCCGCCCTGATGGACGAGATTGCCGACGAGGCGGCGGAGTGCCTCGGCGACGACGGCGAGCTGCGGCTCGACGCGGTGAAGCGCGCCAATCTGAGCGCGACGCTGGTCAAGGAGGTCTGCCGGCTCTATCCCAGCGCCTGGTGGTTCTCGCGCGAGGTGATGCAGCCGGTGACGATCGGCGGGCGCGATCTCAAGGTCGGCACCTCGCTGTTGATCTGCCCCTGGCAGCTGCAGCGCGACCCCCGGCATTTCGAGAATCCGGACCGCTTCCTGATGACGCGGCGCTACAACACCGATGCCTACATCCCGTTCGGCGCCGGTCCGCGCGCCTGCGCCGGGATGGGGGTTGCGATGCTCGAGCTGCAACTGCTCGCGCTCGAGATCGCCGCGGCCTATCGCTTCACCGGCGTCACTCCGAATCCGGCGCCGTGGCCGAAGGCCTCGGTGACGCTGATTCCGCCGCCGATGGCCATCGAGATCGAAGTCCGCGAGATGCGCCGGCGCATCCCGCTTCTCGGCGACGAAGCCGGGCATCTGCCGTACATCCCACCCGTGGGTGCGGCGTCCATCAGCACACTACAATCGGTATCCCAATGACAACTCAGCTAACAACGGCCAGCGCCGGGCAAAGGGCCATGGATCAAGTGCAAGTGCGCAGTTTGCGCGACGTCATCGCTGTCTTGATCGAGCAGCGCAGCATCGTGAAGGCGGCCGGCGCAAGCTTTGCCGCGCATCTGCTCGACCTCGCGATCATGCAGCTGCGGCTCAACGTCAACGATATTACGGCGGAGGAATTATCCGGTCTGTCCGACTTCGTCGGCGCCGAGTTCATGAGGGACAAATCCTCGCATTGATCGCGGCGACCGGTCTTCGGATCGGTCTCGCGCAGGATCGGTCTTGCGCAGGCTCAGTCCTGCGTCGCCACCAGCGCCTTCATCGTGGCGCCGGCGGCAAGCGCGGCGTCGTTCGGATCGATCTCGATCTGCAGGCCGCGCTGGCCGCCATTGACGAAGACCGTGACGTGGGTGAGGGCGGTCTCGTCGATCGCGGTCGGCACCTTCTTCTTCTGGCCGAACGGGCTGATGCCGCCGACATGATAGCCGGTCAGCCGCTCGGCATCGGCCGGGCGCATCATCCTGGCCGACTTGCCGCCGAGGGCGGCGGGCAAGCTTCTTCATGCTGACCTCGCAGTCGGACGGCACCACGGCGCAGACCGGCTTGCCGTCGACCTCCGCCATCAGCGTCTTGAGCATGCGATTCGGGTCGACGCCGAGCGCCTCGGCCGCCTGCAGCCCGATGCTCTCGGCGCTGGAATCGTAGACATAGGTGTGAAGCTTGAAGGCAATGCCGAGCTTGCGCAGCGCCATCGTCGCTTGGGTGGAATTGGGCATGGACCTGCCGGTTAATCTAGGTGAATGATCGCCGTAACAGGAGCTGCGATCAATCCACAGCACGTCCGGCGTCACGTTGCCGTAACATTAAATTCCCGCCAGCCCGGCGCGGCCGGGCGCAGCATGGAATTTAATGGGGATATCAAAGGGTTGTAGGTCGTCTAAAAGGCGTAAACGAGCCCCTTCTTGCTTGCGCAGCCGAGCCGCTTCCTTTATCCGGTAGGCGCCTTGCGTGCGCGCGGCCGGGCGTCGCGATTTAGGCTGGGCATATCAATGCAGGTCGCTGTGGGCGGACGCGTTTTCGCCGCGATCATGGTCTGAAACACCTGAAGGGAATATCTTCGCAATGGCCAATGTTGTCGTCGTCGGCGCCCAATGGGGTGACGAAGGGAAGGGCAAGATCGTCGACTGGCTGTCGGAACAGGCCGACATCGTCGTGCGCTTCCAGGGCGGCCACAATGCCGGCCATACGCTCGTGATCAATGGCGAGACCTACAAGCTGGCGCTCCTGCCCTCCGGCGTGCTGCGCCCGAACAAGCTCGCGGTGATCGGCAATGGCGTGGTGTTCGATCCGCAGGCCTTCCTCGACGAAGTCGCCAAGCTGAAGGGGCAGGGCGTGGCGGTCGGACCGGACAATCTGCGGATCGCCGAGAACGTCACGCTGATCCTGCCGCTGCATCGCGAGCTCGACGCCTTGCGCGAATCGTCCAACGCCATCACCTCGATCGGCACCACCCGCCGCGGCATCGGCCCGGCCTATGAGGACAAGGTCGGCCGCCGCGCCATCCGCCTGATGGACCTCGCCGACCTCGACACCCTGCCGCACAAGATCGAACGCCTGCTGGCGCATCACAATGCGCTGCGCCGCGGCCTCAACCTCGCGGAGATCGACGGCAAGAGCATCCTGAGCGACCTGTCGGCGATGGCGCCGAAGCTGTTGCCCTATGCCGAGACGGTGTGGCGGCTGCTGGACCTCAAGCGCCGCGAGGGCAAGCGCATCCTGTTCGAGGGCGCGCAGGGCGCGCTGCTCGACGTCGACCACGGCACCTATCCCTATGTGACGTCGTCCAACACGGTGGCGGCGCAGGCCGCGACCGGCACCGGCCTCGGCCCGGGCGCGGTCGGCTATGTGCTGGGCATCTGCAAGGCCTACACCACCCGGGTCGGCCAGGGTCCGTTCCCGACCGAGCTGAACGACGAGATCGGCGAGGAAATCGGCCGCCGCGGCAAGGAATTCGGCGTTAATACTGGACGCAAGCGCCGGGTCGGCTGGTTCGATGCCATGCTGGTGCGACAGACTGTCCGCACCTGCGGAATTGCCGGGCTGGCGCTGACCAAGCTCGATATTCTCGACGGGTTCGACAGCATCAAGGTCTGCATCGGCTACAAGCTCGACGGCAAGGAAATCGACCATCTGCCGGCGGGCGAGGGCGCGCAGGCCCGCGTCGAGCCGATCTATGAGATCATCGAGGGCTGGAAGCAGCCGACGGCCAATGCGCGGTCCTGGGCGGACCTGCCGGCCCAGGCCATCAAGTACGTTCGCCGGGTCGAGGAATTGGTGGGGTGTCCGATCGCCCTGCTGTCCACCAGCCCGGAGCGTGAAGATACTATTCTGGTACAGAATCCGTTCGAGGCTTAACGGGATATTACCTATATCCCTCCAATTGTGTGGAAATGGCTGACTACTACCCGCTGATCGCCCGCGCCATCGCCGGATTGGACCCCAACGCCCCCGGCGAAGCCCGCCGTGCGCTGTATGCGCGGGCGCGAACGGCGTTGATCCAGCAGCTCCGCGGCGTGCAGCCGCCGCTCTCCGAATCCGAGATCACCCGCGAACGGCTGTCGCTGGAAGAGGCGGTTCGCAAGGTCGAGTCCGAGGCCGCGCAGCGCGCCCGCGAGGCCTCGCGTCCCGGTGGCGCCGCCGCTGCCCGCGGCAGCCGCGCCAATGCAAGACCGCCGGAGGCAAATACAAGGCCGCCCGAGGCCAGCCCCGCCGACACTGCCGCGCGCCCGCGGCCCCCGGCCGAACCCCGTCCGCCGCGCAATCTGCGCCCCGACACGCCGCCGCCGGCCCCGCCGCGGCCGCAGAACCCGCCGGTCCCGCCCGAGACCCAGGCGCCGCCGGCCCGGCCGGGCCCGCCCCGCCGCGGTCCGGAAGGCGCGCCGCCGCCGGTGCCGCCGGCCGCGCCGGGCGTGCGCGGCTTCCGCGACATCACCGCCGATGCCGACGATCTCGGCCGCGCCGCGGCGCAAGCCAGCCGCAACGCGCGCAAGACCTACGCCAACGTGCCGTCGCCCTCGCCGGAGTTCGACCGGCTCGAGCCGAGCCTTGAGAATCGCGGCGGCGATCCCGAGGCGCCGTATTCCTACGACGAGTCGATCGAGGAGGCCGAGCGCTACACCCCGCAGCCGCCGCAGGGTCCGCCGCCGCAGCGGTCGCGGGCCGGCAACGGCGAGCGCGAGCCGAAGAAGCCGCCGCGCGTCGGGTCGATGTTCCCGTTCAAGACCGCGATCGTGATCGGCATCCTGCTGATCCTGGTCGGCACCGGCATCCTGTTCAGGCAGCAGGCCATGAGCCTTGTCAGCAGCCTGTTCAAATCCTCGGCCCCGGTCGAGGCGCCGAAGGATGCCGCGTCGACGCCTGCGAGCAAGAAGATCACCGACCGCGTCGGCCAGCCCTCGTCGGGCGAGACGGTCGCCCCGGTGGCGCAGCGCGTGGTGCTGTATGACGAGGATCCGTCGGATCCGAAGGGCAAGCAGTATGTCGGTTCGGTGGTCTGGCGCACCGAGCAGGTCAAGGGATCGGGCAACCAGAAGCCCGACATCGCCGTGCGCGCCGACATCGACATCCCCGATCGCAAGTTCAAGATGACGATGTCGTTCCGCCGCAACACCGATTCATCGCTGCCGGCGAGCCATACCGCGGAATTGACCTTCATCCTGCCGCAGGACTTCGCCAATGGCGGCGTCGGCAACGTGCCGGGCATCCTGATGAAGTCGAACGAGCAGGCGCGCGGCACGCCGCTGGCCGGGCTCGCGGTCAAGGTCACCGACGGCTTCTTCCTGGTCGGCCTCTCCAATGTCGACGCCGACCGCTCGCGCAATCTGCAGCTCCTGAAGGAGCGCTCCTGGTTCGACGTGCCGCTGGTCTACACCAACCAGCGCCGCGCCATCATCGCGATCGAGAAGGGCGCCCCCGGCGAACGAGCCTTCAACGAGGCGTTCGCCGCGTGGGGTGAGTGAGGTCTCCCCTTTAGTCTTCTTTTCCTTTTCAGCGAAATCGATCACAATTCTGTCGTGCTCTTAGGGAGGCATGACGGATGGCCGTCCGCTTAGTCGTGGCAGTCACTGACGGCGATTGGTTTGACCACCTGAGGGGTAAGCCGCTCGCCGAGGTCAATTTTTGGTCGCCCTCCGCCACAAATTTTCGGGCTCTGGAACCTGGAGAGCTGTTCTTATTTAAGCTTCATGCACCGAGAAATTTCATTGTAGGCGGCGGCGTTTTTGCACATGCGAATTCGCTCCCGTGCACTTTGGCCTGGGAGGCGTTTGGGGAGTCGAATGGCGCGGGTTCTCTCGTAGAAATGCGCCAGCGCATTGCCAAGTATCGCCGAGCACTCCCTAGCGACCGAACGGATTTCACCATCGGTTGCCGCATTCTGACTCAGCCATTCTTTCTTCCCGAAGAGCAGTGGATCCCTGTGCCGGAAAGTTGGTCTTCTAATATCGTCTCCTTCAAGGGATATTCGACCAATGAGCCGGACGGAATGTTCTTATGGAATTCTGTTCAAGGTCTCTTGTCTAAACCTGCACCTGGTCTTGCTGAGGAACAAGCGCGCTATGGCGAACCTGTTCTCGTGCGGCCGCGCCTCGGTCAGGGCGCCTTTCGAATAGTCGTGACAGACAGCTACCAACGACGCTGTGCGGTGTCGGGAGAAAAGACGCTCCCAGCGCTGGATGCGGCGCACATTCGTCCCTTTTCGTCTGGAGGAAAGCATGAGGCATCAAACGGGATATTGCTCCGTCGGGATATCCATAGCTTGTTTGACTCGGGCTATGTGACGATTTCACCTGATTATAGGTTCGAAGTGAGTAAGCGTATTCGCGAAGAATTCGAGAATGGACGCCATTACTATGCGCTTCACGGACAGCAGATTGCCAAACCCCAAAATCCAAATCGCCAACCTGACGCGAAGGCGCTGGTTTGGCACAATGAGAACTGTTACCGGGGCTGAAGCCCAATAGGATGAATCCGCTACAGGCGGGTTGCCGCCATGAGGAGGGCACGCCATGAAACGCTATCTGATCTTCGCAGCCATCGGGCCGTTCATCGGCGGTTTCCTGCTGCTGCTCATGACCACCTATCAGTCCGGCTACTGGACCGAGACCAATGGCGGCGAGGTGACCAAGCTGCTCGTCGTGTTCGTGAAGTCGCTGCAATACAATTATCTGTTCGGCATCGTGCCGTCGCTGATGTTCGGTGCGATCGACGACATCCTGATGCATGTGAAGCGGATTGCGCCGGTGGTGCGGATGCTACTCGTCGGCGCGGTGGCGTTCGTTGGCGCGGCGCTGACCTACGCCTCGCACGGCTCCGAGAGCGGCGCGGTGCAGTTCATCCTGTACGGAATGGTCGGCTTCATCCCGGGCGTGATCACGTCCTGGCTGGCGCACAAATATGCCGAAGAGCTGCACGCGCCGGCGCAGCCGGCTTCGCAGCACTAGGGTAGGTGCTCAGTACCAAGGGAAAAGCAGAAGTCGCGTTCGGCGACTTCTGACCAACCGCGAAATGAGCACGTCGCGATCGGACAAGGGCCGCGCTCAACCCACGGCGCGGAATAGATCGCCCCTTGCAGTCATCGTATCAGCGCGAGAGACGCCGGAGGTCCGGCGACCTTCACACAACTGTCACATCATCGTCATGCAAACGTAGTCCCAATGTCATGTCCGCGCTCGTCCTCACGACCCGCGGCCGCTCGGGGCAGCGGCGATGCCGATCCCGGGCCTGCTCTATTCTGTGTTCGCGTATTTATTTCAGCCGTCGCTGCAGACGACCGGGACTTACGGGCTCTGCGTTTCGGATTCGGGGAAAGGAATTTCGAGTGGCAGATGCAAGCTTCAGCCTTCTGACGGGCAACAGTATCGAAACGCGCCTGGTCCGAGCCGGCGGCATTATTTTTCGCGAGGGGGAGCAGGCCAACGAGCTCTTCGTGATCAAGAGCGGCTATGTGCGCATTCAGGTTGGCAACAAGACCATGGCGGATCTGGCGCCCGACACGATCTTCGGCGAGATGGCGTTGATCGACAATGAGCCAAGGAGCGCGACCGCCACGGCGCTCACGGATGTCGAGCTCGTCCCGGTCTCGGAAAAGCAGTTCCTCTTCCTCGTGAGCCAGACGCCGCATTTTGCCCTGAAGGTCATGAGGACGCTGGCGCAGCGGCTCAGAACCATGAACAAGGGCGTCTACTGAAGCGAGCACGGCAGAGCCTCGAGGTAACAGGCCTTGAAGGTGACACAGTGGTAATGTGACGCAACTTGAACCGCCTGCCTGCGTTACCATGTGATGGCCATGCCCCAAGACGACATCTTCACGCCCAACGCCGCGCGATCGCGGCCGCCTTTTGGCGGCGCGCAGGCGCGCGGCAAGGTCATCGACCAGGACGGGCGCGAGCTTGCCGATGGCCCGCTGCATCCGCAGTTCCAAGGCTTTCAGCAAGGCTTTCAGGGAGGCTTCCAGTTCGATTTCCGCAACACCACCGCCAATCCGTTCGGCGATCTGACCCGCGAGCAGCGGCTGGCGCGGCTGGAGACGATCGCAAAGCTGCTCGACGTCGCTTTCATCGTTCCGGGCACCAATGTGCGCTACGGCATCGACGGGCTGATCGGCCTGATCCCGGTGGTCGGCGATATCATCACCACCGCGATCTCGCTGTGGCTGGTGCGCGAGGCCCGTCTGCTGGGCGCGCCCTGGCACATCACCGCGCGGATGCTCGCCAACGTCGCCGTCGACGGCGTGATCGGCATGGTGCCGGTGGCGGGCGATGCCTTCGACGTCATGTTCCGCGCCAATATCCGCAATGTGCGGATGCTGCGGCGCTGGCTCGACAAGCAGCCGCGCCGCGCATAATCCGGAAAAGTGTGCAGCGGTTTTCCCTCGCGACAAACGCAAGGCGTTTGCGCGGAGATCATGCGCAAATAAATGTCCCTCAAAACAAAAGCCCCCGGATCGATCCGAGGGCTTTTCGTTGAGCGAAGAGCAGAAAACTTATGCGGCGTCGGCGTCGGTCTGGCTGGCAGCCGGGCGCGGACGACGCGGCAGCGGGAAGGCTTCGCTCTCATAGAGCGAGCGGATGCCGTTCTGGTCGAAACGGGCTTCCTCGACCTGGAGATAGGCGCCATTCAGCGAGTCCGCCGGCAGCTGCTCCATCGCGAACTGCACGGCCTCGGCAGCGGTACCGAAACGGCGGTAGGCGAAACCCGCCCGCTTCTTCTTGCGGATCGCGGCAGGGAACAGTTCGGCGGATGTGTTATAGTTGAACGGACGCAGGGGACGCATGGTCGACGACCTCTTGTGTTCTTTTCAGTTGGCGTTGCGAAAGGGATTTTGGGGGACGGCGGCCTATTATCGGCGGCGCGCCGTACATGTCATTTCGACCCCTAATATAGGCCTCTTTGACAAAAATGCGACCCCAGAAGAGCCCCTGACAGGGCACATGCTGAATCCGCGCATAGCACGCGGGCCGGCCAGATAAATCATTTTATTTCAATGGCTTATGGTACTCAAATCTTGTCGAGCCAGGCCAGGATCGCGACCACGATCAAAATCACCCCGAAAAGGCCCATTCCGGAGTGGCCGAGGCCATAGCCATAGCCGCGAATTCGGCCGCTATAGCCGCCCAGCAGGATAATCAGCAAAAGGATGATGAGGATCAGTCCAAGCGACATGGCGCCCTCCTCAGAACAGGCGGCAGCCGCACGGCGAGACGCCTACGGCCCCGCGAATACCGAGCAAAGCACATTCCGGCCTGCGAGTCGTTAAGGCCGTCAGCCGATCACGAGGATGTTGCCGGGGGCCGGAGCCAAAACAAAGCCCCACGCGACCGGCCTGTTGGTCGCGTGGGGCGCGGCGTGGTGTGCGCCGTTACTTTTTCTCGTTCAGCTTCAGCGCCGCCGAGTTGATGCAGTAGCGCAGGCCGGTCGGGCCGGGGCCGTCGTTGAAGACGTGGCCGAGATGGCCGTCGCATTTCGAGCACAGCACCTCGGTGCGGATCATGCCGTGGCTCATGTCGCGCTCCTCGTCGACATGGCTCTCGACCGAGGGCTTGGAGAAGCTCGGCCAGCCGCAGCCGGAATCGAACTTCTGGTCGGATTCGAACAGCGTCTGCCCGCAGCCGGCGCAGACATAGGTGCCCTTGCGGGGATCATGCTCGTATTCGCCGGTGAAGGGCCGCTCGGTCGCTTTCTCGCGCAGCACGGCGTACTGCATCGGCGTCAATTCCTTGCGCCACTCGGCCTCGCTCTTGCGGACCTTGCCGTCGGTCTTGGTATCGGACATTCAACCTCCTTTGCGAGATGCTCAGTTGGTGACCTTGGTGCTGCCCACCAGCGTCGGCTTCTCGATGTAGTTCTCCGCGAAGATCTTCTTCAGGTTCTCGACCTTCGGGATGTCGTTATAGGCAATATAGGGTTGGTTCGGGTGCAGCGTCAGATAGTCCTGGTGGTAGCCCTCCGCCGGATAGAACGCCTCCAGCGCGCCGACCTTGGTGACGATCGGCTTCTTGTAGACCTTGGCCGCGTTGAGCTGGGCGATATAGGCGTCCGCCACCTTCTTCTGCTCGTCGCTGGTGGTGAAGATCGCCGAGCGATATTGCGTGCCGGAATCCGGGCCCTGCCGGTTCAGCTGGGTCGGGTCGTGCACGACCGAGAAGAAGATCTGCAGGATCTTGCCGTAGGAGATCTTCTGCGGGTCGTATTTGATCTCGACCGATTCCGCGTGGCCGGTGTTGCCGGTCGAGACCTTCTCGTAATCGGCGTTCGCCTTGCTGCCGCCGGAGTAGCCGGACACCGCGCTGACGATGCCGGCGGTGTGCTGGAACACACCCTGCACACCCCAGAAGCAGCCGCCGGCCAGCACCGCGGTCTTGATGCCGGATTCCGGCGCGCTCGCGGCCGGCGGCGGGATGATCACGGCGTCCTCGGCGGCAAGCGAGGGCGCAACGGCAAAAGCTGTGACGGCCAGCGCGCCGATCGCGGCGGCGCACAGCGAGAGGCGGCTGAGGGAGCTTTTGGGCATGGGTTCCTCGTGGGATCGCAATTGGGGCCAGTGTAGAGCGGGAGCCGGCATTGGCCAATCAGGCCGGGCAGCTCCAACGCTTCAAAATACGGGCGAGGAGGCGTTTTGTTACGGCGCCGGCCACACGGTTTCGTGAGGGAAATCAGCGAGGTTCAGGGATGACGGTGATGGATTTTTGCCCGCGGCCTCTCCACGTCGTCCCGGCGACAGCCGGGACCCATAACCACGAAACGTAACTTTAGGCGGCATCGTGGCCCCAGCGTCCCGCAGCAACAAGCAGCCGGGGTAATGGGTCCTGGCGTTGGCCAGGACGACGCTGATTGCTGGTGTCACACGCTCACCTGCTGTCAGGATGACGTCGGTGCCTGCGGGACGATCAAACTACGATGCTCAGCCGCTTCGCGGCCCGCGTGATCCCCGTGTACAGCCACCGCGCCCGCGAGTCCTGGAAGGCAAAGCTCTCGTCGAACAGCACGACGTCGTCCCATTGCGAGCCCTGCGACTTGTGCACGGTCAGCACATAGCCGTAGTCGAACTCGTCGTAGGGCTTGCGCTGCTCCCACGGCACGCCCTCGACGCCGCCGTCGAAGCATTCGCCGCGCACCGAGACCTTGGTGACCTTGTAGCCGAAATCCTCGTCCGGCATCACGCGCATGGTGATGATCCTGGATTTCGACTGCGCGCGCGCCTTGACGCGCCACAGGCCGCCGTTGAACAGGCCCTTCTTGCGGTTGTTGCGCAGGCAGACCAGCTTGTCGCCGGCAACCGGCAGCGGATCCTCGATGTTCTGCCGCTGCCGCACCCGCATGTTGTAGGCGCGGCGGGTGTTGTTGCGGCCGACCAGCACCTGGTCGGCGCTCATCACGCGGTCCGGATCGAGCTCCTTGCGCGACACCACCTCGCTCTCGCCATGGCGGCCGATCTCGAGTTCGCGACCCTCGCGGATATCCATCGACATCCGCACGATCGGATCGTCCTGCGCCTGGCGGTGCACCTCGGTCAGCATCGCGTCGGGCTCGGCGTCGGTGAAGAAGCCGCCGCCCTGGATCGGCGGCAATTGCGCGGGATCGCCGAGCACCAGCAGCGGGCAGTCGAACGACATCAAATCGCGGCCGAGCTCGGCATCGACCATCGAGCATTCGTCGATCACGATCAGCTTGGCCTTCGATGCCGGCGCATCGTCCCAGAGCTCGAAGCTCGGCTGCTCGACGCCGGACTCGCGGGCGCGGTAGATCAGGGAATGGATCGTGGAGGCGCTGTCGCAGCCCTTGTTGCGCATGACGAGCGCCGCCTTGCCGGTGAAGGCCGCGAACTTCACCTCGCCGTCGACGCCTTCGGCGATGTGGCGGGCGAGCGTGGTCTTGCCGGTTCCGGCATAGCCGAACAGGCGGAACACCGGCGGCGTGCCGTTCTGGCCGGGCTTGGCTTTCAGCCAGTCGGCGACGGCTTTCAGCGCAGTGTCCTGATGCGGCGTGAAGGTGGTCATGGGCTTTCGGAAGCGTGAGCGCGCGACCGATAGCGCCGCGACTCAGGCCAGCACAAGCTAAACATTCATGCGTTCCGATCAAGCCGTCTCCCGCTGCGCGGAATTGAGGTTTCGCCCCCGAGGCTAGACTTGATCCGGAGCGCCACTAGACTGCCCCAAAACAACAAGCGGTCGAGACCACGACAAGTGGTCGAGCAAGCGACCTTGGGAGTGACTCCATGAAATTCGGCATCTTTTACGAGCTGCAACTGCCGCGCCCCTGGAACGACGGCGACGAACTCAGGCTCTACCAGAACGCGCTGACGCAATTGGAAACCGCCGACCGGCTGGCTTACGACTACGCCTGGGTCGTGGAGCACCACTTCCTCGAGGAATATTCGCACTCGCCGGCGCCGGAATCCTTCCTCGCCGCCGCGAGCCAGCGCACCAAGAACATCCGGCTCGGCCACGGCATCTTCCAGCTCACCACCAATCATCCCGCCCGCGTCGCCGAGCGGGTCGCGGTGCTCGATCTCTTGAGCAACGGCCGCTGCGAGTTCGGCATGGGCGAGAGCGCCTCGATCACCGAGCTGACGCCGTTCGGCCGCGACATGGAGACCAAGCGCGAGGTGTTCGAGGAAGCCGTGCAGGCGATCTTCCCGATGTTCAGCAAGGTCGGCACCGAGCATCACGGCAAATATTTCGACATCCCGCTGCGCAATGTCGTGCCGAAGCCGGTGCAGAAGCCGCATCCGCCGCTCTGGATGGCATGCTCGCAATTGCCGACCATCGAACGCGCCGGGCAGAACGGGTTCGGCGCGCTCGGCTTTCAGTTCGTCAGCGCCGAGGCGGCGCATGCCTGGGTGCACGCCTATTACAACGCGATCACCAAGCGGCTGAAGAAGCTCGCCGACTACGAGATCAATCCCAACATGGCGCTGGTCTCGTTCTTCATGTGCGCGAAGACGGACGAGGAGGCGCGCAAGCGCGCCGACGGCGCAACCTTCTTCCAGTTCGCGCTGCGCTATTACGGCCAGGCGCAGAACCGGCAGCGGCCGGCGCCGGGCACCGTCAACATGTGGGACGAGTACAACAAGTGGAAGCGCGACAATCCCGAGGCGCAGGAGGCCGCGCTGCGCGGCGGCCTGATCGGCTCGCCCGAGACCTTGCGCAAGAAGCTGCGGCGCTTCCGCTCGTCGCATATCGATCAGGTGATCCTGCTCAACCAGGCCGGCAAGAACACGCATGAACACATCTGCGAGTCGCTCGAGCTGTTCGCGAAAGAGGTGATGCCGGAGTTCCAGCACGATCCCGAGCACGAAGCCTGGAAGAAGGGCGTGCTCGACGGCTCGATCCAGCTCGAGGAGATCGACACCCAGGCGTTCACCGACCGCTATGGTAAACTCGCGGTCAATGTCGGCTCGAAGGCGGCAGCTGCGGGCTGATCGATTGCTGGAGCACCGGCTCTGATAATCAGAGCCGATGTTCCAGCTTCTTGTTGGACGCGTTTTCTTCACGCGAGCGGGTGCCCACTTCGCTCGAAAACGCTTCTGTACAGCGACCTCGCGTTTCCGTGAGGAAAATAATTCGCTACACGCGATCCGCGCCTTAAAAGAAACGGCACGCGCGATGCCAGCACCGAAGTGCTGGCATCGCTATTTTTGTGCGGTGCTCGACAGCTTCATTCGCGCGCCCCATCATCCTGACATCGCATGATCGTGCAGCGCGATAGCGCGCTTGATCGTCAGGAGAGTCTTGGAATGAAGCGTCGTGAGTTCCTCCGGCTGTCGCTCGTCACGGCCGCCACTGCTGCGATGTCACGCGGCGCGCAGGCGCAGGCGGACGCGAAGGATATTCGTATCGGCTACCAGAAGAACGGCGTGCTCGTCATCACGCGGCAGCGCGAGGCCTTGGAAAATCATTTCAAGCCGCAGGGCATCAGCGTGAAATGGGTCGAGTTCTCCTCGGGCCCCCCGATGATGGAAGCGATGAATGTCGGCAGCGTCGATTACGGCGCGGTCGGCGATTCCCCGCCGATCTTCGCGCAGGCCGCCGGCGCGGCCATCGTCTATGCCGCGGCTCAGCCCATCATCAACGGCTCCGGCATTCTGGTGCCGCAGAATTCGGCCATCGCCACCATCGCCGATCTCAAAGGCAAGCGCGTCGGCTTCACCAAGGGATCGAGCGCGCATAACGTCGTGATCCAGACCCTGGAGAAGGCCGGGCTCACCTATGACGACATCACGCCGGTCTATCTGACGCCGCCCGACGCCGGGCCGGCCTTTGCCAATGGCGGCATCGATGCCTGGGCGATCTGGGATCCGTATTTCGCGATCGCCGAGACCAAGCAGAACGGCCGCATTCTGGTCAAGACGCGCGACATCACCAAGACCAACTCGTTCTACATCGCCAACCGCGACTTCGCCCGCAATCGCGGCGCGATCCTGCAGCAGATCGTCGATGTCACGACGTCGAGCGCGGCATGGGCGCAGGCGCATCCTGATGAGGTCGCCAAGTCGCTGGCCGCCGTCACCGGCGTGCCGCTCGATATCCAGACCATCGCGGCGAAGCGGGCGGGCTTCTCGGTCGGACCCGTGACCGACGACATCATCGCGACCCAGCAGGGCGTCGCCGACCGCTTCTTCAAGCTCGGCCTGATCCCGAAGCAGATCGCGATCCGCGACATCGTCTGGCGCAATCCCCAGACCTGATCGGCGCACGTTTGGTCATTTCAATGCAGAGGATAGTTCCATGACGCGTTTATTTCGACGCTGGATCGCTCGCGCGGTGCTGTCGCTCAGCATCGTCGCCGCAACCGTCAGCGCCTCCTACGGCCAGGAGAAGGTGGTCCGCATCGGTTACCAGAAATACGGCAAGCTGGTGCTGCTCAAGAGCAAGGGCTCGCTCGAGGAAAAGCTGAAGGCGGTCGGCACCAAGGTGGTGTGGACCGAGTTTCCGTCGGGGCCGCCGCTGCTCGAGGCGCTCAATGTTGGCGCGATCGATTTCGGCAACACCGGCGAGGCGCCGCCGATCTTCGCGCAGGCCGCCGGCGCGCCGATCCAGTATGTCGCCTATGAGCCGCCGGCGCCGAAGGGCGAGGCGATCCTGGTGCCGAAGGACAGCGCGATCAAATCGGTCGCTGACCTGAAGGGCAAGAAGGTCGCGCTGAACAAGGGCTCCAATGTCCACTATCTGCTGGTGAAGGCGCTGGAGAAGGCCGGCGTCAAATATTCCGAGATCGAGCCGGTGTTCCTGGCGCCGGCCGATGCGCGCGCGGCGTTCGAGCGCGGCGCGGTCGATGCCTGGGTGATCTGGGATCCGTTCCAGGCCGCGGCGGAGGCGGCGACCGGCGCCCGCACCGTCGCAGACGGCACCGGCATCGTCGCGAACTATCAGTTCTACTTCGCCTCGAAGAAATTCCTGCAGGCCGATCCGAAGATCGTCGAGCTCGTGCTGGTGCAGCTGAGCGAGGTCGATGACTGGGCCAAGGGCGATATCCACGCCGTTGCCGAGCAGCTGGCGCCGAGCATCGGCCTGTCGGTGCCGGTGGTCGAGGTCGCGCTGAAGCGGCAGGCCTACGGCATCAAGCCGGTCACCGATGCCGTGGTCGCGGATCAGCAACAGGTCGCCGACGCGTTCTACGCGCTCGGCCTGATCCCGAAACAAATCAAGATTTCCGACGTCGCATGGAGACCGGGCACGTGAGCACCCCAACCAACGCCAACATCCTCTGGTTCCTGCCGACCCACGGCGACAGCCGCTATCTCGGCACGTCGATCGGCGGCCGCGAGGTGAACTTCAATTATCTGCGCCAGATCGCGCAGGCCGCGGATCAGCTCGGCTATTACGGCGTGCTGCTGCCGACCGGGCGGAGCTGCGAGGATTCCTGGGTGGTGGCGTCGGCCGTTGCGCCCTGGACCGAACGCCTGCGCTACCTCGTGGCGGTGAGGCCCGGCCTGCAGTCGCCGAGCGTCGCCGCACGCATGACAGCGACGCTGGACCGGCTGTCGAACGGCCGCCTGCTGATCAACGTCGTCACCGGCGGCGATCCGATCGAGAACAAGGGCGACGGCATTTTCCTCGATCATGACGAGCGCTACGCGGTGACCCGCGAGTTCCTCAACGTCTACAGCGATCTCCTGGCGGGCAAGACCGTCAATGTCGAGGGCAAGCACATCCGGATCGAGGACGGCCGCCTGCTGTTCAATCCGGTGCAGTCGCCGCGGCCGCCGCTGTATTTCGGCGGCTCCTCGGATGCCGGCATCGACGTCGCGGTCGACGCCGTCGACAAATATCTGACCTGGGGCGAGCCGGCGGCGCAAGTCGCCGAGAAGATCGCCAAGGTGAAGGCGGTGGCGGCGCAGCGCGGCCGCAAGCTCTCGTTCGGCATCCGCCTGCATGTGATCGTGCGCGAGACCAATGCGGAGGCGTGGCGCGCCGCCGACGAGCTGATCCAATACGTCACCGACGACACGGTGGCCGCCGCGCAGAAGATCTTCGCGCGGATGGATTCGGTCGGCCAGCAGCGCATGGCGCAGCTGCATGGCGGCCGCCGCGACAAGCTCGAGATCAGCCCGAACCTGTGGGCCGGCGTCGGCCTGGTGCGCGGCGGGGCCGGCACCGCGCTGGTCGGCGATCCCGAGACCGTCGCCGCGCGGATCAAGGAGTACCAGGACATCGGCGTCGATACCTTCATCATGTCGGGCTATCCGCATCTCGAGGAAGCCTATCGCTTCGCCGAATTGGTGTTCCCGCTGTTGTCGCTGGCGCAGGGCGGCAACGTGACGCCGATCCGCGTCAACACCGGGCCGTTCGGTGAGACCATCGGCAACGACTACCGTCCGCAGAAGCAGGCATCGCAATCATGAGCTTGATCGATTCACTCCCACGCCGCAAAGCGTTTTCGAGCGAAGTGGATGCCGGTTCGCGTGAAGAAAACGCGTCAAAACAAAAATCTGCAGCTCCGTTCCGATCCCATCGGAACGGAAGCAGCTCCAGCGCGCCGAAACTTCCGAAGGTCGACGGGCTGATCCCCTGGGTCGTGCCGCTCGCGATCGTGCTGGTGTGGCAGCTCGCCTGCGTCACCGGCTACGTGCCCTCGCGGGTGTTGCCGGCGCCGACTGACGTCGCGGTGGCGGGATGGAAGCTGCTATTGTCCGGCGAACTGGTCCGCAACATCTGGGTCAGCTTCTGGCGCGCCTCGATCGGCTTTTTGATCGGCGGCGGCATCGGCTTCGCCTTCGGTCTCGCCAACGGGCTGTCGCAGCTGTCGGCAAAACTCACCGACACCACCTTGCAGATGGTGCGCAACATTCCGCACCTGGCGCTGATCCCGCTCGTCATCCTGTGGTTCGGCATCGACGAATCGGCAAAGCTGTTCCTGGTCGCGCTCGGCGTGTTCTTCCCGATCTATCTCAACACGCTGCACGGCATCCGCACCGTCGATCCGCAGTTGATCGAGATGGGCCGCATCTACGGCATGACCGACGGTGAGCTGTTCCGCCGGGTGATCTTCCCCGGCGCGCTGCCCTCGATCTTCGTCGGCCTGCGCTTCGCGCTCGGCATCATGTGGCTGACCCTGATCGTCGCCGAGACCATCGCGGCCTCGTCGGGCCTCGGCTACATGGCGATGCAGGCGCGCGAGTTCATGCTGATCGACGTCGTCGTGCTTTCGATCCTGATCTACGCCTTGCTCGGCAAGCTCGCCGACAGCGCCTCGCGGGCGCTGGAGCGGCTGACCCTGTCGTGGCACCCCGCCTTCCAGAAGAAGTGAGAATGAGAATGCAAGAAGCGCTTCGTTTCGAAACCGCTGAAGCCGAGCCGGTCGACCGCACCGAGATCGTCGCGAAGGCGCGGCAGTTGCGGCGCGTGCCGGAAGGCGCGGCCCGCGGCCTGTCGCTGACCATCCGCGGCCTGCGCAAGGCGTTCGGCGACAACGAGGTGCTGCGCGGCATCGACCTGCACGTCCCGGCCGGCCAGTTCGTCGCGATCGTGGGCCGCAGCGGCTGCGGCAAGAGCACGCTGCTGCGTCTGATCGCCGGCCTCGACGCGCCGACGGCGGGCAGCATCGCCTTCGGCGAACAGCCGAGGGCACAGGACGTCCGCGTCATGTTCCAGGAACCGCGGCTGCTGCCCTGGGCGCGCGTGCTGTCCAATGTCGAGGTCGGGCTGGGGCGCGAGCGCTCGTCTGCTGATGCGCAGGCGCGCGCCGAGCGCGCGCTGGTCGAGGTTGGGCTCGGCGACAAGCGCACCCAGTGGCCGTCGGTGCTCTCGGGCGGGCAGAAGCAGCGCGTGGCGCTGGCGCGGGCGCTGGTCAGCCAGCCGCGCGTGCTGGCATTCGACGAACCGCTCGGCGCACTCGACGCGCTGACCCGGATCTCGATGCAGCAATTGCTGGAGCGGGTCTGGCGCGACCAGGGCTTTACCGCGATCCTGGTGACGCACGACGTCGCCGAGGCGGTCGCGCTCGCCGACCGCGTGCTGGTCATCGAGGACGGCCGCATCGCCGAGGATGTCGCGGTCGACCTGCCGCGGCCGCGCCGGCGCGGGTCGGCCGAACTCGCCGCGCTGGAGGGCGAGATTCTGAAGCATCTGCTCGAAGGCAGCGAAGACAGTCTGTGAGGTCGCCATGAATTCCGTCGTCCGCAATGTTTCGATCGAGCCCGCGGTTGCGGCCGCCGAATTCCGCGGCGCGATGCGTCACCTCACCGGCGGCGTCAGCGTGATCACGGCCGGTCGGGCTAAGGATATCTCGGGAATGACGGTGACCTCGGTGTCGTCGCTCTCGGTCGAGCCGCCGTCCTTGATCGTCAGCATCAACCGCGCGGCCTCGTCATGGCCGCTGATCGCGCGCCATGGCGTGTTCGGCGTCAACATCCTGGCCGCGGACCAGCGCGACATCGCCGAGCGCTTCACCGGCAAGGGCGGCCTGAAGGGCGCGGACCGTTTCACCGGAGCCGAGTGGACGACGCGCGCGTCGGGCGTCTCGCTGCTGGTCGGCGCGCTCGCCGCGGTTGATTGCGAGGTCGAGGAGACCATCGAACGGCATTCGCACGTCATCGTCATCGGCCGCGTGCTCGACGTGATTGCCTCCGAGCGAACCGCCGCGCTGGCGTCTTGGCACGGCGAGTATGTCGCGATCGACCATGAGGAAGATGCCGCACGGCTGGCTGAGGTCAGCCTGCCGTCGCGTCATGTTCATGTGCGAGGGCCGCGCTAGCGCGCCGTGCTTACGTGCTTATCCGGATCGGACTTTAGAAAACTGCGCTCAGCGATGCCGGGCTGTCGATGATCACATTGCTGCCGCGGACGCCAGCCCATACAGCCTGGACGGTCTGAGCTGCATTGGCCAGCGGAATGCCAACGACGAGCGTGGTCGGGATGCGGCCAAAGCTCGACGGGGTCTCGTTATAGGTGAAGCTTGCGACGACCGGCGAGACCGTGCCATTGACGGTGACGCCGAACACCCCGCCCGGAATATCGTTGCCCGTGGCGTAGGGATTCGGAACGTTAAGGGTGATGATCGCGGTGGTGCCGACGCCCTCCGGAATCGTCAGGCTGAGGCCTTGCATCGGCGTTAAAGTCGCGGAGGTCGTGGACAGGGTGCCGCTGGTCTGCGCATAAAGAGCCATATCACTCTCCAGTTGTCTAAGAATGTAAACGCAATAGGAGATTGAATAAGGCAACCTGCCGCAAGATTCAAGGGATGAACGGCGCCGAGGCCGGCGCGGCTTGTTGGCCGTGGCGCTTTCCCAATCGGCGCATTAAATGGCGCGGATGTTTCGGAGAGGTGACCGTTTGATGAAGCGCGTGGGAACCTGGCTGTTCTACATCGTCGGTGCGATCGCCGTCGCCTATCTCGCGCTCTATGCCTATGTGACGTTCACGGGCCGCGACATCACGCCCGGCGATCCGATCCGGATCTTCCGCAAGCCTGACGCGCCCAGCTATTCGTGAAGCGAGGCAAGCGGCGGGACTTATCCCGCCGTTTCCCGTGCTCAACCCGCGTTCGCCATGCGCTGATAGTCGGGCGCGCCATTGCCGGCCGGCGTGATCGGGATGCCGCCGTCGGCATATTCGTTCAGCTTGTTGCGCAGTGTGCGGATCGAGATGCCGAGGATGTTGGCGGCATGGGTGCGGTTGCCGAGGCAGTGCTTCAGCGTTTCCAGGATCAGGTCGCGCTCGACATCGGCGACGGTGCGGCCGACCAGCGCGCGGGTGACCTGCTCGGCGGCCAGCGTGGCGTGCGCGACCGCGGGCGCGGTCCTGGCAAGGTCGAGGCGGTCGCCATCGGGGGTCAGGATCGCCTCAGCGCCGATCTCGTCGCCCTGCGCCATCAGGACCGAGCGATGAATGGTGTTCTCGAGCTCGCGGACGTTGCCCTGCCAGCGGTTCGCGGTCAGGATGCGGCGGGCATCAGTCGAGATCGGACGCACCGGCATGCCGTTGGCCTCGGCATATTTCCTGGCGAAATGCTGCGCCAGCTCGAGGATGTCGGCCGGGCGGTCGCGCAGAGGCGGAATCTTCAGGTTGACGACGTTGAGGCGGAACAGCAGGTCCTCGCGGAAGGTGCCTTCGCGCACCGCCTCCGAGAGGTTGCGGTTCGAGGTCGCGATGATGCGGATGTCGACCGGGACCGGCTTGGTGCCGCCGACGCGGTCGATCACGCGCTCCTGGATCGCGCGCAGCAGCTTGGACTGCAGCCGAACGTCCATCTCGGAGATTTCGTCGAGCAGCAGCGTGCCGCCGGTCGCTTCCTCGAACTTGCCGATGCGGCGCGCGACCGCGCCGGTGAAGGCGCCCTTCTCATGGCCGAACAGCTCGGATTCAAGGAGGTGCTCGGGGATCGCGGCGCAGTTGATCGAGATGAACGGCCGCTTGGCGCGGGCCGAGCGGGAATGGACGTAGCGCGCCAGCACTTCCTTGCCGGTGCCGGACTCGCCGGTGATCATAACGGAGGCGTCCGAGCCCGCGATCTGCTGCGCCAGCTTGATCACCCGGCCCATCGCCTCGTCGCGGTAGATCAAATCGCGCGCGTCGTTGGCGACCGCGGCCAGCACGGCTGCGATCAGCTCGGGGTCGGGCGGCAGCGGGATGTATTCCTTGGCGCCGGCATGGATCGCGGCGACCGCGGCGCGGGCGTCGTTGGAGATGCCGCAGGCGACGATTGGCACGTGGATGTGCTCGGCTTCCAGCCGCATCACGAGGTCGCGGATGTCGAGGCCGACATCGACCAGCAGGAGGTCGGCTCCCTTGCCGCCGCGCAGCACGTTCATCGCCTGTTCGGCGGCCTCGGCGTGGGTCACCGAGGCGCCGTTGTCCATCGCGATCTTGGTCGCGGTCGTGAGCTGGCCCTTCAGGGTGCCAACGATGAGAAGCCGCATGATGATCTCCTGTTCGTCTGGTCGCGCAGGTCCCGCGCGTGACCGCCTGAGTTGTTAAGAGCGTTCTGCCTTGATGATTTCGGTCATGGTCACGCCGAGCTTGTCTTCCACCAGCACCACTTCGCCACGCGCCACCAGGCGGTTGTTGACGTAGATGTCGATCGCCTCGCCGACGCGGCGGTCGAGTTCGAGCACGGTGCCCGGTCCGAGCTTCAAGAGGTCGCCGACGTCCATCTTGGAGCGGCCGAGCACCGCCGAGACCTGCACCGGCACGTCGAACACGGCCTCGAGATCGGCCGCGATGCGCGCGGCGTGCTCATCCTCGTTGTAGCCGATGTCGTCGATGGTGGGCGCGTCGGCGGAATTGAGATCGGGAAGCGGGACTTGGGTGTCGGTGTCGGTCATGGTTCAGCCCTCAATCGTCTTCAGCCGGCCTGGCCGCGGGACGCCAGATAGCGCCCGACGAGTTCGTTGATCTTTGCTTCGGTCGCGGCGCGCTCCAGCACGACGCCGCCATCGGCCCATTCGATCCGGCAGTCGCCGGTCGCAATCGTCGGCTCGGCCAGGATCACCAGCCGGCCCTGAAAGCCGGAATGCGCCGCCATCCGCTCGATATTGTCATGCGCCGCCTCGTAGAGCGCGTCATTGATGCGGACCACGAGATGCGGCGTCGCCACCAGATGCGAGAAGCAGTCGGAGACCAGCGCGGTGATCTCGCCGAGCGGCTCCCGCGCGATCAGCTCGGAACAAAGCTTGCGGGCGACCGCCACCGCGACGTCCACGGCCTCGGTCTCCATCCGCGTCTCGATGCCGGCGAAGCGCGCCGCGATGCCCTTGATCGCGGTGCCGATCTCCTCCAGCGCCTGCGCGGCGCGGCGGTCGCTCTCGACCTTGGCCTCGCGCAGCGCGGCCTCGTAGCCGGCGCGATAGGCCCGTGCCTCGGCGTCGGCGACCTTCTGTGCGACTTCGGCCGGCGTCGGCGCGCGTTCGCGCGCGCGGTCTGGCGCCGAGAAATCCGTGTCGAACAGGAATTTTGCGGGCGCGGCCATCAATACACCAGCTCGTCGTCGGCGCGGTTCTTGGTCAGCGTGATCTCGCCGCGGGCGGCGAGATCCTTGGCGAGGTTGACCAGAAGGGCCTGCGCCTCGTCGACGTCGCGCAGCCGCACCGGGCCCATCGCGGCCATGTCGTCCATCAGCATCTTGCCGGCGCGCGAGGACATGTTGCCGAGGAAGAAGCTGCGCACCTCCTCGTTGGCGCTCTTCAGCGCGACGCCGAGCTTGTCCTTGTCGATGTTGCGCATCAGCGTCTGGGCCGAGGCGGTATCGAGCTTGATCAAATCGTCGAACGTGAACATCAGTGCCTTGATGCGCTCGGCGGATTCGCGGTTTTCCTCTTCCAGCGAGGTGATGAAGCGGGTCTCGGTCTGGCGGTCGAAATTGTTGAAGATCTCGGCCATCACCTCATGGGCGTCGCGGCGGCGGGTCTGCGACAGGTTCGACATGAACTCGGTGCGCAGCGTCTGCTCGACGCGCTCGATGACTTCCTTCTGCACCGCTTCCATCCGCAGCATGCGGCCGACCACGTCGAGCGCGATGTCCTCGGGCAGGATCGCGAGCACGCGCGCGGCGTGCTCCGGCTTCAGCTTCGACAGCACCACCGCGATGGTCTGCGGGTATTCGTTCTTGAGGTAGTTGGCGAGCACCTCTTCCTGCACGTTGGAGAGCTTCTCCCACATGTTGCGGCCGGCCGGACCGCGGATCTCGTCCATGATGCCGGAGACGCGCTCGGCCGGCAGGTATTGCTGCAGTAGCCGCTCGGTGGCGTCGAAATTGCCCATCAGCGCGCCGGAGGCCGACATCCGCGAGACGAATTCCAGCATCAGGTCCTCGACCACGTCGGCCTCGACGGTGCCGAGGGTCGACATGTGGACAGACAGCTCGCGGACTTCCTCGTCGTCGAGCATCGACCAGATCTTGCCGCCATACTGCTCGCCGAGCGCGAGCATCAGGATCGCCGCGCGCTTGGGGCCGGGCAGCGGCTTGCCCTTGGGCCGGGCGCTTTGCCGGTTTGCCAGCGTCGAGAGGACGGTGGCGATGTCGTTGGCGTTGGTGGTCTGGGGTACGGCGGCCATGTCAGTTCTCTACCGGCTCGCTCAGCCATTGACGGACGATGGAGACGGTTTCGTTCGGATTGCGTTCGGCGAGCTCGCCGACCCGGTGCACGGCCTGGGCGTGGACCTGGCCCTGGATCTGGGCGACGTCGATCAATTGCGCCGCGCCGCTGCCGCTCGGGATCAGCGCCTGACCCGGTGCTGCGGCGCTCTCGGCATGCGCTTCGGCCAGCGCTGGCATGCCCGCGCCGGTCAGCGCCGGAATGACGTCGGCCGCCACGATGCGCTTGACCAGCGGGCGGACCACCATGAACAGCACGACGAGGCCGAGCATCATCATGACGCCGAGCTCGATGACGTACATCACGTCATCCTTGGTGAATTGCAGCATGCCGAGCAGGCCGGTCGGCTCGGCGATCGGCTGCGCGGCGGGCGGCTCGGCGAAGCGCAGGTTGACGACCTCGACCTGGTCGCCGCGCTTCTGGTCGAAGCCGATCGCGGAGCGGACCAAAGCGGCGATGCGGTCGAGCTGCTCCTTGGTGCGGTCCTGATAGATCAGCTCGCCCTTTTCGTTCTTGGAGTAGCTGCCGTCGACCAGCACCGCGACCGAGATGCGGTTGACGCGGCCGGCCTCGGTCACCTCGGTCTTGGTGGTACGTGAAATCTCGTAATTGTTGGTCTCTTCGCTCTTCTTGCTCTGGTCGCGGGCGCGGGCGGCGTTGTCCTGGTTCTGGCTGCCCGGCAGCTCGTTGGCGACGGTGACCTGGCCGGAATTGTCGGCGGTGAGGCTACTTTCCTCGCGGGTCTGGGTCGAGCGCAGCACCCGTCCTTCGGGGTCGAACTTGTCCGAGGTCTGGGTGATCTTGTTGTAGTCGAAGTCGGCGGAGAGCTGGACGCGGGCGCGGCCGGCGCCGACCACCGACGAGACGATGTCCTCGACCTGCTTGCGCATCCGCTTCTCGAAGGCGGCGCGGCGCTCGTCGCCGACCGCGGCGTCGGCATCGGACTGGGCGCCGTCGGCGAGCAGCTGGCCTGCCTCGTCGACGATCGAGACCCGCTGCGGCTTCAGCCCGTTGACCGCGGAGGCGACGACGTGGCGGATCGCCCGGATCTGCTGCGGCTCCAGCGCGCCGCGCACCCTGAGCACGATCGAAGCGGAGGGCTCCGGCGTCTCGCGCGAGAACAGCGGCTTCTCCGGCAGTACGAGATGGACGCGCGCGGCCTGGACGCGGTCGATGGCACGGATGGTGCGGGCGAGCTCGCCCTCCAGCGCCCGCAGATGATTGATGTTCTGGACGAAGCTCGTGGTGCCCAGGGCATCCGACTTGTCGAAGATCTCGTAGCCGACGCCGCCGCCCTTGGGCATGCCGCCCTCGGCGAGCTTCATGCGGAGCCGGGTCACCTTGTCCTTCGGCACCATGATCGCGGCGCCGTCATTGCGCAGCTCGAACGGGATCGCCTGGCGCTCGAGCTCCTTGATGATTCCAGAGGAATCCTCGGTCGACAGGTCGGTGAAGAGCGTGGTCATCTGCGGCGTGGTGACGCGCATGATGACGAAGGCGAAGAAGCCGATCAGGGCCGCGGTGACTGCAATCATGGCCGCGAGGCGGGCCGCACCAAGACCTCTCAGGAAAGCAACCAGACTTTGCACCAACGGCCCCCAGGGATTCGGCCCGCGCGGGTCCGACTGGGCAAATATTGCCTAGGGTATGGTTTCCATATGGTTAACGACGGTTAAGGACCGCGGCAAAATCGCGGACATGAAAAAAACCGGCTTCGCAAGGCGAGGCCGGTTTTCGTCAAATGCCACAGGATCGGCGTCGAATTACTGCCGATATTGCTGGATGCGGGTGGTGCGCAGCCCGGCCAGACCATGCTGGTCGATCGAGAACTGCCAGGAAAGGAATTCATCGACGGTCAATGTGTAGCGGCTGCAGGCTTCCTCGAGGGAGAGCAGGCCGCCGCGGACCGCAGCGACGACTTCGGCCTTGCGGCGGATGACCCACCGCTTTGTACCGGGGGCCGGCAAATCCGCAATCGTTAACGGGCTGCCGTCAGGCCCGATGACGTATTTCACCCTCGGGCGATGGGGTTCTGTCATGGCGTACTCACAAACTCTCAACCACTGAACTCGCAAGGGGTAAGCTACGCCTCCCGGTTTAAAATTTGCCTAAGCCCAAGCGTTCAATACGAATCTCGTTGGAACGGCCGGGAACAGGGGGGCTGACCGCCGGCAGGCAGGCCGGCGCGCGGCACAATTCGCGGTTCGGCGCGCTCAAATCGTGGGGCGCAGGGGACCGCGCGCCAACGTCAGCAAGGCATCGGCGAGCGCCTCCGAGGCCTTGTCCGGTCGTCTTTTCTCGTAGATGGCGAATTCCAGATCGGGAAGCGGCGGCAGGCCGTCGCCAATTCCGAGAACGCGCAGGCCCGTGGTGACGGCGCTGAGCGGCAACGGAGTAATGGCAAGTCCCGCGACGGCGGCGGCGCGGACGCCGGTCAGGCTCGGGCTGGTATAGACGATCTCCCAGCCGAGCTCGCCGTCGCGCAGCGTGGAGAGCGCGGCATCGCGCGACACCGATCGTTCGCGATACAGCGCCAGCGGTAGCGGCGCGCCGGGAACGAGATCGAACGTTTCCGCCGCGGTCCACACCAGTGGTTCGCGCCACACCAGACGGCCTTTCGACGTTCCGAGCGGCCGCTTGGCGAACACCAGATCGAGCCGGCCCGCATCGAGCTGCTCGATCAGTTCGGCGCTGACACCGATCTGCACCTCGAGCTTGACGCCGCGATGCAGCGCGGCGAAGCGGCCGAGCGCCGACGGCAATGAGCCGCCCGCGACTTCCTCGACGACGCCAAGACGGACCGAGCCGGACAGCCGCGGCGCCACCAGCCGCTGCCGCGCCGCCTCCTCGAGCTGCAGCAAACGTCGCGCATCGCCGAGCAGCATCTCGCCTTCGTCGGTCAGCGCGACGCTGCGCGTCGTACGCCGGAACAGCGGCCGCCGGGTCTCGAGCTCGAGCCGCTTGATCTGCTGGCTGATGGTCGACTGGGTCAGATGCAATTGCTCGGCGGCGCGGTGGAAGCCGCCGCAATCGGCGACCGCAACGAAGGCCCGCAAAAGTTCGAGGTCGAGCATCGATTAATCCATATCTGTAATCAATCATATTATAGAATATCGTTTCTATTATCAATGCCGGCCGCCTACCTTCGCTTCAGATGATCAAGCAAGGAGAGGCCATCATGTCGGAGACGACACCACGAACCGATCGCACGGCGCGTCTGGCGCGCGCGCGAGCTGTCTGCGGTACGAACGGAAAGGTCTGCCCGCCCGACCGCGCGGTCGAGCTGCTCGAGGCGGTCATCGCATCCGGCGACCGGGTTGCGCTCGAGGGCGACAACCAGAAGCAGGCGGACTTCCTGGCCGCGTGCCTCGCCGGAGTGAACCCGGCGCGGGTGCATGATCTGCACATGGTGCAGTCGGTGCTCGCGCTTCCCGATCATCTCGCGGTGTTCGAACGCGGTATCGCCAACCGCCTGGACTTCGCCTTTGCCGGCCCGCAGAGCCGCCGTCTTGCCGAGCTCGTCGCCGCCAAGGCGCTGCGGATCGGCGCGATCCATACCTATCTCGAGCTTTACGCGCGGATGCTGGTGGACCTGACGCCGCAGGTTGCGCTCATCGTTGCCGACAAGGCCGATCGCGACGGCAATCTGTACACCGGTCCGAACACCGAGGACACGCCCACCATCGCCGAGGCCGCGGCGTTCCGCGGCGGCGTCGTCGTGGCGCAGGTCAACGAGATCGTCGATCGTCTGCCGCGCGTTGACATCCCCGGCGACTGGGTCGATGTCGTGGTGCCCGGCCCGAAGTTGTATGCGATCGATCCGCTGTTCACGCGCGATCCCGCCAAGATCAGGGACGAGAACGTCCTGATGGCGATGATGGCGATCGCAGCAGTGTATGAGCCTTATCAGGTGACACGGCTCAATCACGGCATCGGCTATGCCACCGCGGCGATCGAGCTGATCCTGCCGACCTTTGCCGCGAGGCGCGGGCTGAAGGGCAAGGTCGCGCGGAATTTCGTGCTCAACCCGCATCCGACGCTGATCCCCGCGATCGAAGCCGGCTTCGTCGACAACGTCTATTGCTTCGGCTCGGAGCTGGGCATGGAACGCTATGTCGCCAGCCGTCCCGATGTGTTTCCGGTCGGCGCCGACGGCAATCTGCGCTCCAACCGCGCGTTGGCGCAGGTCGCCGGACAATATGCCTGCGATCTGTTCGTCGGCGGCACCTTGCAGATCGATCCCGAGGGTAACAGCTCGACCGCCACCAAGGACCGCATCACCGGCTTCGGCGGCGCGCCGAACATGGGCGCCGATCCGCGCGGCCGGCGCCACGACAGCGCTGCCTGGCTGCGTGCCGGCGAGGAAGCAGGCGAGCGCCTGCGCGGCCGCAAGCTCGTGGTGCAGATGGTCCAGACCCGGCAGCCGAACGGCGCGCCGAGCTTCGTCGAGCGCCTCGACGCGTTCGACCTCGCGGCCTCGGCTGGCTTCGCGCTGCCGCCCGTCATGATCCATGGCGACGACGTCAGCCACGTGATCACCGAGCGCGGCGTCTGCAACCTGTTGCGTTGCCGCTCGCCGCAGGAGCGCGAGGCCGCCTTGCGCGCGGTCGCCGGCGACACCGAGTTCGGCCGGCGGCAGGACGCCGGGACGACCGACGGCCTGCGCCGCCGCGGCATCGTGATGCTGCCGTCCGATCTCGGCCTCGACGTCGAGACGGCGACGCGCGACTGGCTCGCCGCGAAATCGATCGACGACCTCGTCGCCGCATCGGGCAACCTCTACACGCCGCCCGCCAAATTCCGCCGCTAGAAGGAGGCTCCCATGACCCAAGCCGAGCACATCCCAGGCAGTCCACCGGCCTCGCTCGATCAAGCGAGGCAGCTCGCCGCGGCACTGTTGTCCGAGCGCGGCGAAGCGTCGGGCGCCCTGATCGCGCGCCAATTGCAGCAGACCATGCGCGCGCTCGATGCCGACGGCCGGCACGGCTTTCAACGTTATCTGGCGAGCGCGTTTCAGCCCGACGCGGCGGCGCTGCAGGATGCGGCGAAGCGCTATCTTGCCGACGGCACCGCGGCGGCCGCGGCCGCTTTGGCCGACGCCGCCGATCCGCCGCGGCAGGAGGTGCTGCGGCGGATGAACATGGCGCCCGGCGGCACGGCGAGCCTGATCGCAATGCGCAGTGAGATCGCCGGCCGTCTCGGCTCCGAACCGGAGCTGAAGCTGCTCGATGCCGATCTCAAGCATCTGTTTGTCTCATGGTTCAATCGCGGCTTCCTCGAGCTTCGCCGCATCGACTGGCAGTCGCCGGCCGCCGTGCTCGAGAAGCTGATCGCCTATGAAGCGGTGCACGAGATCAAGGGCTGGGACGATCTGCGCCGCCGCCTTGCGCCCGATCGCCGCTGCTTTGCCTTCTTCCATCCCGCGCTGCCCGGCGAGCCGCTGATCTTCGTCGAGGTCGCGCTGGTGCAGGGATTGGCCACCGCCGTGCCACCGCTGCTGGTGCAGGATGCGGATCAGGACAGCGCAGGCCTCAGGGCCGCGCATGCCGACACCGCGATCTTCTATTCGATCTCCAACTGCCAGGACGGACTGCGCGGCGTGTCGTTCGGCAATTTCCTGATCAAGCAGGTGGTCGAGGAGCTGCAAGCGGAATTCCCGCAGCTGAAGCGCTTCTCCACGCTGTCGCCGATCCCGGGCTTCCGGCGCTGGCTCGGCCAGCAGCCGCAATCCGGCGGCAACGATGTCGCGATGCTGCGCGAGCTGGACCGCGAAGGTTGGTGGCACAACGCGGCGACCTGCGAGACCTGGCGTCCGGTCCTGATGACGCTATGCGCGCAATATCTCACGCGCTCGCCGGCGTCCGGGAATCGCATCGATCCGGTGGCGCGCTTCCATCTCGGCAACGGTGCCCGGCTGGAGCGGATCAATTGGCTCGGCAACACGGCCGATCGCGCGATGGCGGAATCCTTCGGCATCATGGTCAACTATCTTTACGATCACGACAGCATCGAGCGTAACCATGAGGCCTTTGCGCGCGTAGGAGAGATTGTCCGTTCACCGCAGGTGGACGCGCTTCTCTGATTTTCAACTCAGCATACGACAACGGAGCAGTAACATGATGATGAACAGACGCGCCTTCTCGACCGCCTTGCTCGCTGGAGCTGCGGCTTCACTGGTGTCCTCGCGCGGCATGGCCGCCACCACGCCGCCGGTCAAGGCGCGCAACGTCGTGCTGGTGCACGGCCTGTTCGCCGACGGCTCCTGCTGGTCCGAGGTCATCCCCCGCCTGCAGGCCGCCGGGCTCAACGTGACGTCGGTGCAAAATCCGCTGACCACGTTGCCTGAAGCGGTTGCCTCCGCGCAGCGGGTGCTCGATCGCCAGGATGGTCCGACCGTGCTGGTCGGCCATTCCTTCTCCGGCATGATCGTCACCGAGGCCGGCGTGCATCCGAATGTCTCGGCGCTGGTCTATGTCGCAGCGCGCGCACCCGATGCGGACGAGGATTACACCGCGCTGGCCAAGACCTATCCGACGCCGCCCGCGAGCGCCGGCATCGTGTTCGACGGCGACGAGGGCCGTCTCAGCGAACAAGCGTTCCTGCGCGATTTCGCCGGCGACCTGCCGGAGGCCAAGGCGAAGGTGCTCTATGCCGTGCAGCAGCCGTTCCACAAGCAACTGCTGGCCGGCAAGACTAGCCATGCGGCCTGGCGCAGCAAGCCGAGCTACTACGCCGTCTCGACCGAAGACCGCACCATCAATCCGGATCTCGAGCGCTTCATGGCCAAGCGGATGGGCGCCACCACTATCGAGGTGAAGGCCAGCCATCTCGCGCTGATCTCGCAGCCGGACGCGATCGCGCGGCTGATCCTCGACGCCGCGCGGCAGTCGAGCTGAGCGTCGGCGTTGACCGTGCGTGGGAGAGCATCCGCATCTCCCGCGCACGATGGCGCGCGCTAGAGGATATGCGCGCCGTGACCGTCGAAAATGCCGCGATCGGCGGCGCGCGGCACAAGATCATGTCCGGCGGCGGTGTCGACATCCGGCGACCGGGCGCGCTTGGTGCCGAGCGTGTTCAGCAGCGTCGCGGCCGCGGCCATCACAAGGACACCGGCAAGACTGAGTCCGATCTGCATCGAGAGCCGGTTCGAGATGTCGAACAGGTCGCATTGGCTGGCGAGCGCCAGCAGGACGCCGAGACAATAGATCGGCAGCGAGTTCTCGCCACAACGCCTCGCGCTGCGCAGCATCGGCGTCGACAGTCCCTGCCAGCCCGCTGGAACGAGCCATGACACCACGATGGCAAGTGCCAGAAAATGCAGCAGCCGCAACGGGCTCAAGTTCGACTTGTCCATCGGAAACAGCAGATCCGTCAGCGCCTGCGGCAGCAGCGGCGGCTTGATGCCGTGGCCCAGCGCAACGACGAAGCCGAACGCGAGATAAAGCGCCGACAGAACAAGCGCGGGGCGCGACGTCACCCATCCCTGGATGGTCCTTCCCTCGATGACATACCATGCGCCCAGCACCACCGGAAGCTGCCAGGCCAGCGGGTTGAAGAACCAGACGCCGTCGGGCCAGGCGGGAATGCTCCAGCCGAAGACGTGCACCAGCGCGTAAAGCGACAGCGAAAGACCAAGCGCCAGGTTCGGCGCTCGCAGCAGCAGCCACAGCAGCGGTGCGAACAACACGTGACAGATCACAAAGACCGGCAGCACGTCGGTATTGACAGGGTGGAATTGCAGGACCGCGGCGTGCGCAAGCGCTGCGCCTGGACGTTCGAACAGAACCCGCGTATTGCTGTCGTCGGCGAGACGGTCGCTGCCCGCGAGGTAGACGACGATCGCGCAAGCGAGCGTCAGCAACAGAAAGGCGGCATAGATATCCCATCCCCGCCGCAGCGAACGGCCGATCATGCCGCGCCAACCGTCGCGCTGACGCGCCCTGCCGTAGGCCAGTGCGCAGGTGACGCCCGAGATGAACATGAATATTTCGGCGGCATCGCAGAAGCCGTAGTTGCGCAGGGTCAGCCAACTTCCGACGTTGTCTGGAATGTGATCGAGAAAGATCCACCACAACGCGATTCCGCGACAGACATCGATGCGCGGGTCGCGGCCGGTCGATCTGAACTCCGGCGGGGTCTCGCCGAGCAATCGCTTCGAGCTGCGGGTTCGATCGTGCATCTGTCGATCTGTCTGGCGGGCGCGCGCGGCCTCACCGGACCTAGGTCCATGAGACGCTCGGGTGCTCCGAGGCGTGCGCGTGCCGGACTAGCCTCCGGCCAACCTGTATGATTGTGCGCTCCAGCTACCCGAGGGTCGGCGGCGCTTCCGCCGGCCAGCCGCAATCACGGGGGCCGGGCGGATCGCTATCCTCTGACGGCGCCGCCTGCGCGACGTCGCCGATGGCCGGCAACAAATGCTGCTTTCGCATTTCGGCGAGGCGGGCGCGACAGTATTCACGATAAAGCATGTCGAATATGATGGACATGATCGAACGCCTTCTTGATCACTAGGTTGACTTTCCCACGTGACAGATTTCGACCATTTCAACCGGCGGCGATAACCGACAAGTGCCGCAGGCAGTCCGACGCAACCAAAATCGATATCAGTCGTTCTACTGAATGACCTGCGCGTGGCGACTTAGCCAGGAGACCGCGTACAGGGGCATGACACTGATTTGCGCTTTACTCTGCCAGGAATGTTTGAAACGGATCCGATGGCAGCAATTATAAATAGAGCGATCGCGACTGCTTCTTCTTAAAAGGGAAATTTGCCGCGATTTTCATAATGTCATTATATACATAATATTCTGACCACCAAGTGAACCAGTTCACATCAGCATCAATCACAGGCGAACAAGACTAGCAGACCGGTAACGTGGCTTCTTGGACTCATGCGCACGGATCGGGCGAAGGCCGGTGCGTGAATCGCAAAATGCGGATACTGACTGTGGAGTGCCGCAGCATTTCATTCTGATGTTTTGTGAAGGCTGGAGGTCCCCATGCCGATGGACGCAGCCAATTTCGCATCGTATCGATTTTCGACGTGCGAGCTTCCGGAACGCATTCGTATCCCGCTCTGGCGCGAGCACTTTGGCCGATGCATCGTGCACGCCGATATCGAGCCTCTATCGAACGTTTCATTCCAGGCCGATGCGTCGCTGCGAGCGGTTCAGGGTTTGCGCATGCTGGCGCTGAAAGGCACGTCGATGCGGTTCAAGCGTTTGCAGGCGAACCTTGCCGATGGCGATGACTCCATCGGGATCATCTTCTGCTCTCCGGGCAGAGGTCAGCTATCGCAGCGCGGCCGGGACGCCGATTTTCGCGCCGGCGATGCAATTGCAATTCTGCATTCCGAGCCCGCCAGCGTCACCTATATCGACGGGTTGCAATTCGGCCTGGCCGTGCCGCGCGAGGCACTTGCGCAGCGCGTGACCGACGTCGAAGGCCTGGTCATGCGGCCGATTTGGCACCGGACGGAAGCATTCCGACTGTTCATCTCATATCTGAAATCGGTGCTTAAGACGAAAGCGCTGAGCGCGCCGAAGCTTCGCGATACGGTCGTGACCCATATCCACGATCTCATCGCGCTCGCGATCGGCGAGTGTGGTGCGCTGGGCGAGAGCAGCGCGAGCGCCGTCGTCGCTGCGCGGCACCGTGCCGTGCTCGACTACATCGCCGCACACTTTGAGGAGCCCGGACTCAGCGTTCAAACGGTTGCGCGTGACCAGGGCATCTCGTCGCGCTATCTGCAGCGCCTGATGACATCGTCAGGACCGTCGTTCACCGAGCGCTTGAATGAATTGCGGCTGCAGCGGGCGCTCAAATTGCTCATCGAGCCTGATGCCGGCCGTCGGCGAATTTCCGATATCGCGCTCGAGGTCGGTTTCTCGGATGTTTCATATTTCAACCGTCTGTTCCGAACCCGCTTCGGCGATTCGCCGCGCGGTGTGCGGCTCGCGCGAAAGGGTTCTCACTGAGCCACGGTGCTCCGGTCGGCGCACGTGCAGGATGCCGCGTCAGCCGGCTCTTCATCCCGGATCAGGTATCGGCCGCCTTGCAATCTCTCGACTAGCTTCGACCAGGGCTCGCCTGGTTGGACTTGCTGTCCATGTGATCTAGCTGTCGTGCGGCGTGCGCTGTGAGCATCAATCCGACGATCGACGAAACGATCACCAGAACAACCGTAGCATTCAACATGGGATGATCGATCAATCGCTGACCCGCAGCATTTTTTGTGGAATAGGCGACCAGAGCGACCGCGAGCGTGGCCGCAACCTGCGGCACGGTAAGACCGAACATCAAGTTGCGTTCCGCGCGGCGGTAGCCGAACAACCATCCTGTAGTTTCGGCTGCAAGCCATTTGCCGCCAAATAGCGCCGCAAGCACGCCGACCACAAGCAACGGCTGATCGCGCAATGTTGCAAAGAACACTTTGAAATCGACAAGGAAACCGGCCGTAATGAAGAACACCGGAATGAACAGGGCCTGACTCATAATTTCCAGGGAATCGTCGCCCTTGACCTCTCCGAACGCCCGCTTCAGGGCAACGCCTGCAAGAAAGGCGCCGATGATTCCTTCCATGCCAATCCATTCCGCCATCTGGGCGGAAATCGCCATTACAAGAAGCATGATCAGCGCGCTGGAGACCCTGGTTGTCCCAAAGGCCGCCAGAAGGCGCTCAACGAACCAGCTCAATCCGACGACGATCCCGGGCACGTAAATGGCCAACCATCCCAGGAGGATCAGCATTCCCAAGGGATCAAAGCCTCTGACGTGAATCGGCACGCATAACGCGAGGACAAGAATGGAAAGCATGTCGGTGAATAGCGTGGCGCCTACTGCCACGACGGTCGCTTCCTGTCCCAGGAGGCCTTCTTGCTTGACGATGGGCAGTCCGAGCAGGGTATGGGAGGCCAGTATGGCGCCGATGACCGCGCTTGCATTAGGCGAGTACCCCAGCAGCGCCGCAAGGGTTACTGCCAATGCAAAGGGGCAGGCGAAAGTGAGAAGGCCGAACGTAGCCGCCTTATGACGCGCCTTGTTGAACTGCGCGATGTTGACCTCAAAGCCGGCGAAGAACATCAGCAACAGCTTGCCGAGCTCAGCGAAGAAGCCGACGATCTTTCCGTCGGGATTGAGGATAGAAAGCATGTTCGGGCCCAGGATAATGCCCGCGAGGATGTATCCGACCGGACGAGGCAGCCGAATGCGCTCCATGAGGCTGGGAAGAACCAGCGTCAGCATCAACGTCAGCGCAAAGGAAGTAAGTATCGGCAGTTGTGAAAAAAATTCCAAATGATCCTCTTTCACGCGGCTTTGGCCGTCAAACCTAAATTGTATTTCAAATGAATTCGACGAGAAAGCGTGTTTTCCCGGCTACGGCAGCGATTTGAGCCACGGGATTTGGGTTGCAGGGATTTTGGTCAAGGCTGACAGCGGCAATATGCTTTAGAGCCACCTCGATGAGCTGGTCGAACTCCCGCCAGCCGGTTCATCACCGCGGGTTCGGCGCGGGCCACCAGGAGAGGTCGTCGGACCAGAGGTAGATTGCGATCGCTGCCAGGCACAAGGCTATGCCGACCCAGAAGATCGGGGAATGATGGATTGGTCGTCGATCGCTCGGAGCTGTTTTCATTCGATGAACTCATCGCGTGCCGGGAGTATCGAGCTCGCAATATCAGGAATTAGGAGTGTCGCTCAGGCAAGGCGTCCTTTGCAAGAGCTGGGCAGGTTGCTGGCGCGGCTGCAAGGCAGGGTGAGTTATCGCACGGCGCGGGTGCGCGGGAGGCAGCCGTGTCGGGCGTCGCATCGGAGCGGTCGGAGGAATTTTCAGGTCACGTTCGAGGCCGACCTCGTCCGCCTCTATTGACGCGGCGCGAACAGGGTGCCGGCCGCACCGGTTGCGCGGCTGGCGTCGGACAGGCCGGGGCCAGCCGCTCGGTGTGTTCTTGCCAAGTCTGGCTCACTGCTCTCGACGCTGTCGAGCGCCTCTCGTGGCCGTGAAACCAATGCGTTTCAAATGACGCACGGGTCGGCAATGCGCATTAGCTTATGTGAATTGGACTAGCTTATGTGAATCGAAGCGCTACGGCGGCGGCTCTGCTCCGGGAGTGGCGAGCCATTGTTCGATCTGGACGGCGCGCTCGGCCTCCCGGGCCTTCTTGAGAAGTCGTTCCCGCTCGGTGCCGGGAGGCAGGTGCGAGGCCCTTGCGCGGGCCGCTTCCTCCAGCTGAATCAGGCGGTATGCGAGCGTCGTGGTTTGCTTGAAGCGATTGCGGCGTTTCATGTGTGCAATTGGTGTTTCAAACCCTGGTGTAGGTCCGAACCACGCTCGTCGTCGTTTGTTCCTATGAACGGCGGGGCGTGGCCTGTCCTGGCCGCGTCCTCGAGAGCACCATGCGGCGGGCCGGCGAAGGAATGCCGGACATCGGCCGGCAGCGTCGGTTTGCGGGAAGCGAGCCGAGCCGGGAAAGACCGCTCCCTGTCAGACGCTCGTCGAAGCCAGCGGGATGCGGAAGAGTTCGCTATCGCCCGCATCGCGAACCGAAATGAAATTGCCGTCGCGAACCATCTCCGGCTTTTCGGTCCCGATCCGGTGAGCGATGAAGCTGCCGTGATCCTGGGCGTCCTTGTCGTCGGCACAGTCGTGACCGACGACGTCGTGTGCGGGGATGTCGCCCGCGAGATGGAAGAAGTATCTGGGCATCTAGGTCAGCTTGTCCAAATTGCCGAACGGCTTCGCAGGCGGCGTGTTCTCGGCCCTCTTGATCTGCTGCGCGCCTTCCTCGGCAAGTCTGCCATCGTTGATGATCTCGGCGATGAGCTGCTTGATCCGTCCGCCGATCCTGTCTGCAATGCCTGTCATGGCTCGCCCTTGTTCGTGCTGCCGCCCGCTCTGCCTCTCACGACTGAAGTATCGCTCGCGGATAATGTTCCTCCGAGGGTGACGACCGATCCATCCAAGAAAGGAACAAATGGCTGTCCTGAAGATTGGATCGCCAGCAACGGCCGAGGCTCAGGCCGAGCGCTGACGCGAGAAGTTCAGTGACCAAGCGCCTGACCAGGAAAGAGCAGTTCGATCGTTCGAAGATCAACATGCACGATCTGCTTCAGGTGAGATGCTGGACACATGCCCTCGGTGTGTCGCGCGAACAGCTGCGTAAAGCCGTCGAGAAGGTCGGTGACTCGGCCGTGACGGTTCGCAAGGAGCTCGGAATTCCCGAGGAATGACATGGCCACCGAACAGCAGATCAGGGACTACGCGCGGCAGCTCTGGGAGAAGGCCGGAAAGCCCGACGGCAGGGACAAGGAATTCCGGCACGCGGCCGAGGTCGAGCTGAATGCGGAGAGCGAAAGTCCGGACGCGCCAACACTGGACCAGCCGAACAAGACGACCATTCCCGGATGAACGCCTTGGCGCGAGGAGCGCGCCGGCGGCGCGATTGATCGGGATCCTCCGTTAGGAACATTGCCATTCTGTCGCGGTTCTCGAAACGCCGCATGGAGCGGTGAGGAGGACGTTATGAAAAAGCTGGTTCTGATTTCTGTTGCCGCCGTATTGGCGTCGACGGGCGCTTTCGCCCAGAGCACGATTGTCGGCACGACCGGTGCCGGACATGCCGCCACCGTGCAGATCGAGCCGCAGTACCGCACGCGAATCCACAGCTATGTGACCGAACACAAGATCCGTCCCGTCGAGACGCGGGAGAGGATCGTCGTCGGCTCGCCTGTGCCGCGCGAGGTCGAGCTTGAAGCGGTGCCTGCCGATTGGGGCCCGTCGCTCACCAGGTATCGCTATGTCTATACCGGCCAGCGCGTGATGCTGGTCGATCCCGACACCCGTACGGTCGTGCAGGAAGTCGAGTGAGGCCGCTCTGATGACGGGCCGCCAGCAACGGCGGCGGCCCGCGCTCAGCCGGAACGTCTGATCCGCGGGGGCAAGCGCCGTTCCGTCAGCGGCCATCGACCGCGTCGGCCGTCAGAGACCGATGCTGGCGACAGCGGCTTCCGCGATGCCCTTCGCGTCGAGGTCCCCGGTCTTGCCGATCTCGATGACCTTGCGGGCCACGATCTCGCAAAGCGGATCGTTCCGATCAACCAGACCCATCGAATGCAGCGCCAGGCTGAACGCCCTGTTGAAGAGCTCGATTTGCTCCGGCGTGTATTCGCCCGTCTTCAGCAAGCGATTGATCGGCATTGTCGAGCCCCACAGCAAGCAGCCAAGTGATGTGGCTATAGCATGGAACCGTCGCGACCGGCACCCGGCTTTCCCTGCGCCCCCTTCAAGGGAGGGCGAAACGAGAAGCAAAAGCTCGGGCAAATCATGTCGCGAGAATGCGATCGTGTGGCCCGCAAGAACCGCGCCACACACTCAGCGTCGTCCTGGCGAAAGCCAGGACCCATTACCCCAACTCTCAATTGTTGCGCGACGCTGGGGCCACGATCCCGTTCATCATCAAATGCGGTGGTTATGGGTCCTGGCTTTCGCCAGGACGACGATACAGTGTGGTGAGCGGGTCGCCCGCTCAACGCGCAGCTACGGATCGTGGCAATGTGCTTAGCTCGAGCCAGTCGCCCCGCGCACCACGCGCTTGATCTTGTCGGTGGTGTAGGTCTGCCCGCCGATCGAGAGCAGCGGCGGGGAGGCGGTCAGGTCGACGGAGTCGACGACGCCCTGCACCTCGGTCGAGATGGCGATCGGATTTCCCTTGGAATCCTTGCCGGTGGCGGTCAGCGTGTAGGTGCCGGCCGGCCATTGCGTGCCGTCATTGCCCTTGCCGTCCCAGACGAAGCTGGCGTTGCCCTGCTTCAGGCTGAAATTGCCGGAATAGGCGGTCTGTCCGGTCGCGCTCGTGATCGTGATGGTGGCGCTGGTGGCTTGCGGGGACACCAGATTCCAGGTCGCGGATTTGTCGAACTGCGTCTTGCTGCCGTCGACCGCGACCGTGTTGCCGACATAGACCAGCGCCTGGGTCGACTGCGCGCTCTTCTCGATCTCGATCAGCGACTTCAGCTGATCGTTGGATTTCAGCTGCTGCTCGACGCCCGCGAACTGCACCAGCTGCTGGGTGAACTGGTTGGTGTCGAGCGGGTCGAGCGGGTTCTGGTTCTGCAATTGCGTGGTCAGCAGCGTCAGGAAGGTCTGGAAATTGTCGGCAATGCCCTGCGAGGAGGTCGTCAGGCCGCTGCCGCTGCTGCTTCCAGAGTTCGTTCCGTTGCTGGTGCCCGGTGCCGAGACGACGGGCGTCGGCATGGTTGCATCGACTGCCATGGTGAACTCCTTACACTCTGATATCGACGCCGCCGAGGGCGCCGGTTGCACGGCCGTAGGAGCGGCCCGTCGCTGCGGCGGGAACGCTGTCCTCCTCAGTAACGATCAAACGATGGGCGTTCGGATTGGACTGGCCATTGTTGTTCTGGCCCGACTGCGACTGGTCGCGCAGGCTGAACTGCAGTCCGCCATTGCCGGTCGAGAGGCCGGCATTGTCGAGCGCGCGTTGCAGCTGGTTGGCGTCCTGGCGCAGCATCGACAGCGTTTCCGGGCGTTCGACGGTGAGATGCGAGGTGACCTGGCCGTTGCGATCGACATCGATGCGGACATCGATGCGGCCGAGCTCGGCGGGGTCGAGCCGGATCTCGAAGCGACTCTTGCCGCTCTTGGCGGAGGCGGCGATCTGCATCGCGAGCCCGCTGAGCGGCACGGCGGCGCTCTGCGCGGCGTTGGTCACGGTCAATTGTGCGGTCGCAGACAGCGTCGTCTGGGTGGTCGCGGGTTGCGGCTGCAGTGCGTTCGCCGCCTGCGCGCTGGGATCGGGGGTTGTGAGCTGGGTCTGCGCGGCGGCGTGGCCGCCGACTGCCGGCGTCGGCACGGCATTGCCGTCGCCGCCCGCATCGGCCTTGATGGCATCGGCGGCACCGTCGGCGGCGGCCTTCGCCTTGCCGGCAACTGCGGCCGGCTGCGCGGCGGCGGGAACGATGTTGGTCGGAGCAGCCTGCGCGGTGTTGACGCTGCCCGCGGCGGCGCCGTCCTGGTCGGCCGGCATCGTCGCCGTCGCGTCCTTCGCGGTGAGCTGTGTCTTGGCCTGCGCCGTCGTCTTGGTGGCGGGCGTTCCGGCGGCAACCGTGGCGGCGAATGTCGCATCGCCGGTCGTTGTCGCTGCGCCCGAAGCCGTTGCCGCATCGCTGGTGGTGATGACCTGTGCGTCGGTCTTGACGCCGGCGGCCTTGGCGACCTTGTCGGCATTCGCTGTGGTGGCCGCCGCCGCTGCGGTGTCGGCGCCGGCGCCGGCAGGCGCGCCGCTGCCGCCAGCAGCGCCGGTGCCGGCATTGGCCGAGCTTGCCGCGATGGCCGCTGCGGCGATCGCGAGCGGTGCGGCCGGCTGGTCCGACGGCGCGGTGGCCGCCGGGGTCGGGGCAGTCGCCGGTGTCGCGGCAACAGGAGCAATCACGGCATTCACGGTTGCCGCACCCGGATCCTGCTGCGCAGCGGCCTGCGTCGCGTCCGGCTTGTCACTGGTCGATTTCGCATCGGAGCTCGATTTCGAGTCGTCCGATTTCGATTTCGACTTGGTCTTGGACGGCGCGTCGCTCTCGACCTTGTTGTCGTTGCGCGAACTGGCGGAATCCCGCGACGTCCGGTCGGGGCCCGTGCTGGTGTCGCGGGGGCGTGCGTCGGTCGTCGAGGGCGGATCGTCGGACCGCCGCGAGAGCGCCGGCTGGGAGTCGTAGCGGCTGCCGTCGTTTGTGGACGCAGTGTTGCTGTCGACCAGCGCGGCAAAGCCGTCGTTCCCCGTCTGCGAAGCGGGATCGGGCCGCGACGACCGCTGCGTCGCGCCCTGAAAAGACCGGCCTGCCAATGCTTCCGACGTGACGATGACCACTGCCAACCCTCGCAAATGAGACTTCCAGCGTCTTGTCAGCAAGGAGTGGGCCAACCGGGGATGGCAATAAAAAATGAGTTATTTCAGAAGGTTACGGGCTATCTTGGCCGGCTGGAGCGGGTTCCCGGCAGGTCTCCTTTTTGCCCGGCGGCAAGATTTGCCGTCCACGCGCGGCACGGCACGGCTTCCGGCGGATTGCCTCACCGGAATACGGCCTATATTAAAAGGTGGCCTCCGATCCGTCCGAACCGACCGAACCGGCCTTGGATGTGTTCTAAGGCTCTCTGGACAAAAGGCTTTTTCCAATATCGTCGCGGAGCGCATATGCTCGCCGCGACAGTGACCAATGACCGCTTAAAGATGCTCAACAGTCTGGATCTCGAAGGCCGCCCTGAAGACACACGGATCGTCGTTGCCATGTCCGGCGGCGTCGACTCGTCGGTGACGGCTGCGCTGTTGAAGTCGCAGGGTTACGACGTGGTCGGGATCACGCTGCAGCTCTACGACCACGGCGCCGCGACCCATCGCAAGGGCGCCTGCTGCGCCGGCCGCGACATCCACGATGCGCGCAATGTCGCCGAGCGGATCGGCATCCCGCATTACGTGCTCGACTACGAAAGCCGCTTCAAGCAATCGGTGATCGACAATTTCGCCGACAGCTACGCGCTCGGCGAGACGCCGGTGCCGTGCATCGAGTGCAACCGTTCGGTCAAGTTTCGCGACCTGCTCGCGACCGCGCGCGAGCTCGGCGCGCAGGCGCTCGCTACCGGCCACTATGTCGCCTCGCGGCGGCTTGCCGACGGATCGCGCTCGCTGGTCTGTGCCGCGGATGCCGATCGCGACCAGAGCTATTTCCTGTTCGCGACCACGCGCGAGCAGCTCGACTTCCTGCGCTTCCCGCTCGGCGACATGACCAAGCCGCAGACCCGCGAGCTGGCGCGGCGCTTCGATCTCGAGGTCGCCGACAAGCAGGACAGCCAGGACATCTGCTTCGTGCCGACCGGCCGCTACACCGACATCATCGGACGGCTGAAGCCGAATGCGATCGCGCCGGGCGACATCGTCGATCTCGACGGTCATGTGATCGGCCAGCACCAGGGCATCGTTCATTTCACCGTCGGCCAGCGCAAGGGGCTCGGCATTGCCTCCGGCAGCCCGCTCTATGTGGTCAAGCTCGATGCGGCGACGCGCCGTGTCGTGGTCGGGCCGCGCGAGGCGCTGTGGATGGATCGCATCGCGCTGCGCGACGTCAACTGGATCGGCGACGGCGCGCTGGATCGCGTGATCGGCGAGGGCATCGAGATCTATGTCCGCGTGCGTTCGACGCGCGCGCCGCAGCCAGCGTGGTTGCGCGCCGTCGATGGCGGCTATGAGGTCGAGCTCGTCGCCGGCGAGGAGGGCGTGTCGCCCGGCCAGGCCTGCGTGTTCTACGACGCGCCCTCCGGGCAGGCGCGTGTGCTCGGCGGCGGCTTCATCAGAAGTGCAAGCGCAAGCCGCGCAACACGGGCCGCGACGCGGGACGCGTTGGCGCCGCTTGCGGAAGCGGTTCGCGGATAGGCAGAAGAAACGTCGGGGCAGGGGAATGGCTGGGGACATCGACCGCGAAGGGGTCGAAAAGGCGTATGGCCGCTGGGCACCGATCTACGATCTGGTGTTCGGCAAGGTGTTCGACCAGGGCCGTCAATCGACGATCGCGGAAGCCGACCGGATCGGCGGCCGCGTGCTCGACGTCGGTGTCGGCACCGGGCTCTCGCTGTCGGAATACAAGCGCACCACAAAACTATGCGGCGTCGATATTTCCGAGCCGATGCTGCGGCGGGCGCTCAAGCGCGTGCGCACGCAGGGCCTCAGCAATGTCGAGGCGCTGGCGGTGATGGACGCCAAGAATCTCGCGTTTCCGGATGCGTTCTTCGACGCGGTGGTTGCGCAATATGTCATCACCGCGGTGCCGGATCCCGAGGCGACGCTCGACGATTTCATCCGCGTGCTGAAGCCCGGGGGCGAGCTGATCCTGGTCAATCACATCGGCGCCGAGAGCGGCCCGCGCCGCGTCTTCGAGCTCGCTTTCGCACCGCTGGCGCGGCGGCTCGGCTGGCGTCCGGAGTTTCCGTGGGAGCGGCTGACCAATTGGGCGGCGAAGCATGGCGGGGTCAGCCTTGCGGAGCGCCGGCCGATGCCGCCGATGGGGCATTTCTCGCTGATCCGCTTCCGCAAATCGTGAGGTTGCGGCGATTTTGCGAGGGAACATCGGCGCGTCGTCACGGTTTTCCCGTCATGAGGATCAACCGAACACTCGCTTTATCCTGTGTGCTGATGCTGGCACCCGCTGTTGCCGCGGCGCAGGCGCCGCCGACGCCCGCCACGCCGCCGGCACAGACCGCGCCGCCGGCGCCGCAGCGCGCCGCCGCGAATTGCGCGCCGCAGCAGCAGCCGTCGCATCCCGGCGCGCCGGCTCCCGAGGGAACCACCACCGGGCAGAGCAGCCAGCCGCTGGGCGACAAGCTCGCCAAATCCGACGGGGTGTTGTGCCCGCCGGCCGGGGTCGATCCCGAAATGCGTGCGCCGACCCCGCAAGGCGGCAACACGCCGGTGATTCCACCGCCCGGCAGCCCCGGCGGCGACCCATCGGTGAGGCCGAAATAGCCTCTGCCTGCAATAAGTTGCTGCCCCGTCCGGGTTTGCTTGACAGGCGCGTATGCCACTCTTTATATGCCGCGCGTTCGCACCCGCGGCTCACCAGCCGCCGATGGCGAGCCCATGGCGGGGTAGCTCAGCTGGTTAGAGCACGGGAATCATAATCCTGGGGTCGGGGGTTCGAGTCCCTCCCCCGCTACCATCTTTCCCCACACTCCTTTGACCTGGTTTGGATAGGCCTTTTCCCCGAGCAGGGCATTCAACCGGCCTGCTATCTCGACGGCTGCACCACCTGGGCGCGCTGGATCGCGGAACACAGTGACCGTGTCGACCAGATCCCTGATGGCTTCTGCGGCTTCCCCGTCGCCAGCACTGGCCCCTTTCGCCAGTGCTTCTTCAAGCCGACCGAGTTGCTCCTCGTATCGTTTCAGGATGGCAGGATGCAGCGCGACTTCTTTCAGGCTAGCCGGTTCACTCTGTAGCTCCTCAGATATCTGCTTTCGTTCGGCATCCAAGGCAGTCGACCGCGGGCCGAGAATAGATGGATCGCCATGCCCTTTCGCAATCGCATCCACCAGTCGTTCGATTTCCCGGTTCAATTGTCCAAGCTGCTGCTCAAGGCGCTGCCGCTTTGCATTTGATGAAGCTGCGAGGCGCTTCCGCTCTTCGAGGTACGTGCGTACGTATTCCGAAATAACCTTCGGCGCGCGCAATTCAGCCTTTAACCCACTGAGAACTGCACTCTCGACCACATCCAAATAGAACGTCTTGGCGTCAGGACATGTGCCGCTCTCCGTAGCTGCCGAGCAGCGAATGCGAACGCGCCCGGATTTGTCCCGCCCATTCGTTGCCATGCCCGAGCCGCACGAACCGCAACGGAGCAAGCCAGACAGCATCCGACGAGGTCGACGTTGATGGCTGGGGTGGCCGTGACTGCGCTCCCCTTTGCGTTGCTGGGCAGCCCTGAACAGTTCTGGACTGACAATTGCAAGGTGCGGCACTTCAGCAACCTGCCAGTCACGCTTCGGATTCGGTCGTGACAGGCGCTTCCCCGAGTCGGGATCTTTCACCATCCTGACCTTGTTCCAAACGAGGCGTCCTACATAAAGCTCGTTCTGTAGAATTCCGGCCCCCCTCTCAAGATTGCCATTGATAGTTGAGGCATTCCATGCGCGCCCGCGCGGAGGTGATACCCTCTCCTTGTTGAGATCGCGCGCGATTTCGCGAGGCGTTCGACCGTCCACGTATTCCTGAAAGATGCGCCGGATCACCTGTGCCTCGGCCTCGACGATGACCCGTTCGCCGCTCTTTCCGGCGACCGCGGCATATCCGTATGTCAGGCCTCCTCCAGCTAAACCTTGTTTGACCCGCCCTGCTTGGCCACGACGCACCTTGTGAGCGTTGTCCTCACGATAGAGTTGTCCGACCAGGCCGCGAAGACCGACCAGCACGGTGTTAACGACGCCTTCGTGAACCGCCCGGATCTCAATCCCGAGAAAAGATAGCCGCTTATGGATGCCTGCGAGATCTTCCATGTCACGAGAGAGGCGATCGAGCGCTTCAACGATCACTACGTCAAAGCATCGCTCACGCGCTTGGTCCAACATCTGCAGAAGGCCTTCGCGTCCCATGACAGAGCCACCTGAACGGGCTCGATCTTCATAGGTGCTGACGATGGTTAAGCCTTCGCGCTCAGCATAGCTTTGACAAAGCGAAAGCTGATCTTCAATTGAACGCTCATTCTGAAGATCGGTTGAGAATCGAGCATAGATCGTCGCTCGCTTCCTTGTCTCTTCGATTGGCGAGCTCTCTTTCATGATCTTCCCTCGCGGCCAGACGAGCAAGTACCCGCGCGACGCGCAGGATCGCCTTGTCTGGAATCGTCTGCAAGGACAATTTGCGATGCGCGTCCCGCACGATATCAAACCTCTAGGTCACCGCGCGACTCAACGAGGTGTATGCACCTGCGCTGGCGCCAATCCACAAAATGTCGGCCGTGGTGATCATCCCGAGCATCATGCTCGGCCGCGACGTCTAAGCGGAACGGCGGCTATAAGCTCAACGTGCAATTGGATGCCGCGGCGAAGAAAAAGGAAGGAGCCTTCAACGGCTTCGCCTGCCAAAGTGCCTGCTGCCAGGAAGCGACCCATTAAGCTCTCTTTGGCACCTGGCAGATATTTGGGGCGAGACCCGGCACCCTCACCAACAAGACTTTGAGCAGCTACTGCTTTCGTAAATACTTCGGCCTGAAGAAACTGCAACCAGATCGTTATGAGCGGCAGACTATCGGTCAGCTTCGTTGATTTTTGCTGTGGTTTCATCTGCGTTCGATCGCGTTTATTGCGTTTTGATGAGGTCGTTTCTGGTGCGAAACTGGTGCGGTCACGCCTACGCGCAGGGCGGGCCGGGATTGACATCTATAGGACTCTTTCAGGACGATTATTGAGCGGATCGACTTGGTTCTCTCAAGGCTGAAACAGGGGTTCGATTCCCCTAGGGAGCGCCAACAAACTCAGGCACTTAGATAGCCATCAGCCGCGTTCGTTGAATAATGGTTGAATAAGACGCTGGTGAACAGCGGCGAACGCTTGGGGAATTTGCTGCCGACATTAGCGCACTAGCCTCGGCGCGATGCCTCACTGTGGCTGGCGCATTCGCGAAAAATTTCCTCGTCGCCCTTGGTATCCGGAAATATTCGAACCGCCGCTGACGTGCGCTGTCGTACGCGAGCGCTCTCGGATGTTCGCATTGGGATCTCACCAATCTCATCAACGACGCAGACCGGCGCATACGCCTGTTGGAAGAGGTTTCCGGGGGCGACTTGATCTCGGGGGTTAGAATTGCTGCGAAGAAAGCTGCGGTTGAAGGCCAAGCAGACTTTGAGTGGCAGCGGGCCGTCGACACTGAAGCTCCGTCAAACACTTTCCGGATTGTCAGCCAAATTCCACTGCCCGAGCGCCTCTTCGACCAGTTGTTCAATGGCCGCTCAGGCTATCGGGCTCAATATTATCTAAGCCCTGAAGAAGGCGAGGCCTTCAATCGACAGATCATCGGTGCCCTGGAAGAGGAATTGGCACATCCTGCCTCCATGAAGCTTGAACTTTCCCTGTCGTTGATCACCCGCTCGTTCAGGGGAGCTTATTCAAAGATATGGGTGGCCAACGACAGGGAAGCGTTCGACGCCGCGCCTTGGGACGCACGAAGCTTTACGAGTTGATAGGAGCCGGACGTATCGTCACGACAACGATCGGACGTCGGCGACTAGTGGTGGTGCGCTCTCTTCTGGCGCTCCTTGACACCAACATGTCGAACTAATGGACGTGCGACTGAGGGAGCAACGCGCTTTTCCTCAGGCGCTCACTTTGATGACACGACCGTGCTCCCTTACGAGCCAAAGACGTTCATGGAAAGCAAGCCAGGCGAAAAAGATCGTGAGTTTCTTTGAGCGCTTAAAGACAGAAGCGTCCGCTGAGTGGCGGGCCTACACCGAGCATCCCTTCACGAACGGATTGGCAGACGGCTCGCTCCCCGAAGCGGCGTTTCGTCACTACCTCGTTTCAGGACTACCTGTTCCTCATCGAGTTTGCTCGCGCCTAGTGGCGGTCGCTAACAGATTTCATTCAGCCGAGCCGCGTAATTGTCTCACCGCGCTCTTTGGCCTGAAGGTCGATCTGGTGGGCTGTGTGCAGATCCTTCGCCAAGGCGCTTTTCCGCGGCTCTACACCTAAGTCCATCGATCGGCCGCACTTCTCGCATTTCCAAGTCTTGGCTTGCTCCAGCCGACCAATCACCACTTCGTGTCCACAATTGAGGGTGAAAAGCATTTGGTCAAGCATGCTGATCGTCATTTTATTCTCTCGCCTTTCGTTCGAAGCGATTGCTGTAAACGGACAACTGGTCGGCACATCGGACTCGTATGCACCAAAAAAATAGCGATGGCCCCGGCAACCTTGGGGGGCCTGCGGAGGCCGGGATGCCGGGGCCAATTGCCAGTCCCGCGTCGGGATTTGGCACCGCCAGCATCGTCCAGGATTCGATAGCTCGCAAGTGGGTGCACGTCTCTCCAGGAGTCGGAGCGAAGCGTCACCCAATACATTTTACAATGGCTGTTCTTGACTAAGGCGCTGCTTGAGAGCAGCGAGACTGATGGTGGTAATGGCCTCGTCCAAAAGAACGAGGCGAGTTTCGAAGATCGACATTAGATTTAGATTGTCTTGTCGGTTGGAAACAAGCGGTCTGCGGGTGGCCGCGGTGTAGATAGCCCGAAGGCTCTGAAGCGCAGCTAGATTGCCCTGGGCGATGTAGCCATCCACCAGGATGACGAAGGCGGGACTGTACTCGGCCGTCACTGTGCCACGTCGTTCGTCCGTCATTTGTCCCGCCTCGGCACGCCCCCGCCGGTAGTCTGGCATTCTCTCGATGTGCTTACTGTAGATCAAGCGCGTTAGTTGTTTCATCTTGGCGCAGTCTAAGCTCTCCGGCCACCACGTCGACGGCGGATCCATGGCGGAGATCTTGTTCGTTCGCAATGCAACTAGGTGGCTGCGCTTGAACGGATAACCCTCTCTCATTATAGAATTTGGTATGGTGAGTGGCCGCCCGCCGATTACTCGATAGAGATCGGCCGAAGAAGTCGTTGGCCACGATGAGCCCCTTCACCGGCTTGCGAGCGTCGTCGCGGACGGAGACGTCCTGGTTGGGCGCCGTGTCCAGATCGACCGAAGTTGGCGCAAAGGCTTGGCGCAGCGAGCGCATGCCTTCGTGCAAGACGGCGGTGCCGAGCGATCGGCGCCTGAACGCTGTAGCGCGGCAAATTCCAGGCTTGCGAAGAGGCAGTCCGAATGTAGACTAGACCGGATTTTACGCCGCTTTAACACTGTTGAATGCGGCGCCTTATGATTGCGATACGACTGCTTTTTCTCTTGGGGGATCCCATGTTCGATCCAGCAACGACCGCGCTCCTGCGTGCCGTCCTCGACGAGGTCTGTGAAGAGGTTTCGCGCTTCGAATCCGGCACACGTACCCACGTGGCGTCCAGGATCTTGGAAGCTGCCACGAACGGTGACACTTCGCCGGAGAGGCTCAGGGTGATCGGTCGTAAGGCTCTCCACGAAGTGCCGACCATGTGGCGATAGCGGGAGGGGCACGGGGGCGTGAACTTCCAGGTCACGGTGCTCAAGATCCTGGTGAGCTATCCAGACGGTTTCGCCGTCATGGCGGACCTCAAGCGCGACATGGCCATTCTTGCAACGAGCGGACGGGATTGGACTGAGCGGACCAAGCGGCTCGCCGCGCGGGTGGTGGCTCTCGATATCTTCTCGCAAGCGCTGGTCGAGCGCCTGAACGGGGGCTGGCGTATCACCGAGAAGGGACGGGCGGTGCTTGAGCTCATGGAAGCTCGACCTTCTAAAGTCGAGCCGGAAAGACAGGTAGCCGGAGCTGAGCCGTCGCCTACCGTGCCAGCGGGTCGTCTTCCGGCCTCGACCCGGCTCGGCCGAGATCAACGCCGTCAGCGCCGCCGAGCCGCCCGCGAGCGGGCCAGGGCGAAGGCTTCCTGACTCCTCCCAGGCGGCTTCCGCCGAACTTCGGCCATGCCAGAAACCGATTGCTTGAAGACCTGTCTAATCTCTTTTCGAACATGGTTTCGTACCTCGCTGCCTCAAGGCGCCTGACTGGGGCTAACGGTTCAGACGGCGCCATATGCATCGCGCAGTCGCGGGGTGCCATTGCGGACCTCTCAACGACCCCGCAGCAGTTTCGGAAGCTAAAATTAGCTCGTAAATCGCAATGCTCCCTCAGCGGACTGATGCTACCCTGGGTCCAGCAGGGGGACTAGCAGTGGCCATCTACCGAATCCTTCAAAACTCACCCCTTGGGCCTGAAGAGATCGCACGGCTTTCCAGCGCTTATGAGGAGGCCCTCCGTACGATCGGCGTACAGGATCGAAACGATCCCCTCACCGAATTAATAGCCAGGAAGATCATTGAGACCGGGCAGACTGGCCTCAAGGACCCGGCCAAGATCTGCGTCCGGGCGATCGAGGAATTGCGCCTTCCGAAAAAGTAATTGCGAGCAAAAAGGTCCGTGGTTTTCCCGCTGAGTGTCAGAGCGCGGCGTCAATCCTATTCAGAGCCGAGCGCCTTATCTGCGCCTTCTTCTCGGCAAGCAGCCACCTCAGTGATGTGACCTGCTCCCCAATTTGTCCGCGCTTACGTACGACATCGCCGCGCGGCTGGTCGCTGAAAAGGCCAAACTGCATCCGAAACAGAAGGATTGAAATCGTCGTAACGGCCGCGGGGGCCATTCCGTAGATTCCCGGAATCCCAATCCCGCCGCAGTCGTGATCAAGTACCGCAGCACCGGGGCTAGGCGAATTTCAGCAGCAATTGATATTTTTTTACCGGTGGGCCGCAGGCCGTTGGCTTGCGGCCTTTTCATTGCAACCGAGGCCCTCACCTTAAGCTAGGATTGAGGCATTCACCGCCGGAAAGCCCACGATCTAAGCTCTCTTGGTATCGAGCCACGTGATCACATGGCCGGCCATGACGAGCCGGTCCCGGCCTTCGTCCTTGGCTGCATAGAGCGCCCGGTCGGCTGCGGCGACCAGCGCGACGCACTCGCCTTGGGCCGGAAGGTTGGTCGCGCCACCGAGACTGGCCGTTACGATCTTCGACGGTAGATTCAGCGCGTGCAGCATTCCGAGCTCGCGCACCGCTTCGCGGACCCGTTCTCCGACCTGCTCGCAGCCCTCTGAGTCGGTATTCGGCAGCAGTAGAGCGAATTCCTCGCCGCCGTAGCGGGCCGCCAGGTCGGCCGGCCGTCGTACATGCGCTTCCAGGATCCGCGCCAACGCGCGCAGGCAGGCGTCACCCTCCTGATGGCCGTATTGGTCGTTGAACTTCTTGAAATGATCGACATCGATCAGCAGCAGGGACAGCGGCGCGCCATCGCGCCGGGCCCGGGCCCATTCTTCGGCGAGGCACTCGTCGAAGTGTCGGCGGTTGGCGAGTCCTGTCAGCCCGTCGGAGGTGGCGAGCGCCGCCAGCTTGTCCTGCAGATCCTTCTGCTCGGTCATGTCGCGCGAGATCGCCACGACGCCGTCGATCTCGTTGGTCTCGCTCGAGTGGGTAACGCGCAGGGCGGTCTCGACCCAGATCTCGCCTTTTTTCGCGGTGAGGTGACCTATAGATGATCCGCGCCTCTTCGGCCTCGCCGTTCTTCAGGGCGGCAACGACCCGCTCGACCCTCGGGCGGTCTTCCGGGTTGAGACCGGCGAGGGCGGGCGTTCCCAGTAGCTTGGCAGGGTCCCAACCGAGGATCCGGGCGCAGGATGGCGAGGCGTAGAGGATGCGTTCATCGAGACCGATGCGCATCACCACGTCGCTGCATTCTTCGGCGAGCAGGCGGAAGTCGGCCTCCTTGGCGAGGAGGGCCGCGGCCATCCGTTGCCGCTGTGCGAGGTACCGGACCAGCCAAAGTCCGAGCAGAGCGAGCGACAGAGTCAGGCCGGCGAGGATGGCCATCCGCACGGCGGCTTCCCTACGCCAGGCGGCCAGCACGTCGTCTTGCGCCTTGGTCGCCAGCACCAGGATCGGGTAATGGCTGCTCACCCGGTAGAAGCTGAGCCGCTGTTGGCCGTCGAGCGGAGACTTGAAGTAGTAGACGCTAGCGGCGGGGCGGCTATTCAGGGTCCGGAATAGGGTCGACCCCGACATGTCGCGTCCGACATAGGCGCCCTCGTCGTCCCGGCTCCGCGCCAGCATGATGCCATCGGAGTTCAAGAGCGACACCGCCCCGTTCGGGCCGATGTCGAACCGCCGGTAAAACTCCGTAAAGTAAGTGACGTCGATGCCGGTCAGCACCACACCGGCGAAGCTGCCGTCCGGATGGTTGAACCGGCGCGATGCGGTGATGATCCACTGCCGTCCGGAGCGGCTCTTCACCGGCTGGCCGAGGTGGGTCGCGCGATCGCTCGCGAGGCGATGATACTGGAAATAGTCCCGGTCGCTGTTGTTGAGGCCGGAGAGATCGACCTGTTCGGTCGTGGCGAGCCAGCGGCCGTTCTCGTCGTAGACGAAGATGCCGCGGATGCGCTGCCTGTTGTACTTGCGGGACTGGAGGAACGTCTGGATCTTCGCAATGGCCGGAGCGCTTGTCCCTCCTACCTCCATGCGGTCGACCATTCCGGCGAGGATGGTGTCGGCCAAGTCGAAGGTATCATCGGCGTGCTGCGTCAGCGAGCCGGCGAGATTGGCCATGTCGATTTCGGCGTTTCGCAGCTCGACCTTTCGGGATTCCCACTCACGCCAGCCGCTGAGCGCCAGGATGGCAGTGCAGGCCAACGCGACGAAGCCCGCCGTCCACAACGGCAGGCGGGCCTTCCCGAGTTCGCGGCGGCTATTCGGCATTCGAGGCTTGCTTCCTTCAGCGGGAGCGTCCCATTGACCGATTAACGCCATCTTGAACCGGCCAGCTTCCATCTCTTCAAAAGCTAAGGCGCTTTTGATAACGCTACCGCCAAGTTTACGGAACGCCGGAGTAGGCCGTTAAGCAACGGCGCTCAAGCTTTCGGCAGCCCCCGGCACCGGGTACTCTTACCCACAACCCCGATTGCGGTTGGTGCGTTGCGGAAAGTAGCGGTGATTGGCACCCATGACGAAAGAGCAGCGAGCGTCGCAACGACGGCGAATACTGAAGGCGGGAACCATTTCGTTCGTGGCGGCGCGATCAATTGTACGGTCCGCAACGTGTCGGATGTCGGAACCGCGCTCGATGTGATCTCGCCCGTCGGGGTTCCGGATCACAGTCGGCTGCCCTGCCGCATCGTCTGGCGAAAGGAGAAGCGCATCGGCGTTCGCTTCGATCCCGTGTGAGCCAAGACCGCTGCTCACCCGGTGCGCCACAAGGCGGCCAAGGCCGCGACCACGGCGGGCGACATCAGCCAGCAACCGAGCCACAGAAAACGCGCATGCGCTGACTTCGACCTTCTCCTGACGCAGCGCGACGAGCCATAGGATGCTGGCGAGCGAGCCGGTGACGGAGAGGTTCGGCCCAAGATCGACTCCGATGAGCATCGCCTGAACGACCTGCGGCGGAACTTGGTGGTTCGCCACGACCGAGCCCGCAATCAAACCCACCGGCAGATTGTTGGCGACGTTGTCGGCAAGGACGGTGGGGATGCCAGCCGTTCATGCCGTCTTTGGAATGGACGGTTCAGCTGCCGCCTGTAGCATATCGCTCAACTGTGCGATCGCGCCGCTCCGCGTGAGGGCCTCCACCATGACGAACAGACCAGCGACCAGCGGCAGCACGCTCAGGACACCGCCGCTATCATCCGCCATGGTGACTGTCTGGAAAACGCAACGACAGGGATCGCCGTGACTATCCCAAAGATGAAGGTCGGCAGTCTTCGTCGATCCGGCCCACCCCCGCAGAGAAAGGTGGTTATCCCTCCGGCAGTGAAGGAGCTTCTCGCGGCCCGCAACGAGCAGGCGGCGCCACCCCAGCGTCGGACCAAAATCGGCCGGAACGAGCGGTGTCCGTGTGAGTCAGGCCGGAAATACAAGCATTGTCACGGCCGATGGCCGATCGCGGCATCCGGCCATCGCCGAGCGTCCCTGTAGATCGCTATTTCTTAGACGAAAGCGGTCATGGCGGCGATCTAGCCTCAGCGAAGAAGCTCGACTTTGCGGGCCAGCCGTTTTTCGCGTTGGCTTGTGTCGGCGCTGCTGACGCCGCGCTGTTGGCCGCGGAGCTGGACAGGCTGCGGGTGTCCTACGCGTGCGGTGAAGGCGAACTGAAGTCGGCAAAGTTGGGGAAGAAGCTGGCGCCGATCTCGCAGGAACTGATCACCTTCCTCGTCCGACAACGGTCTCCACTCTTCGTTGAGCTGGTGGACAAGCGGTTCGAGGCCGCTCATCGTTGCGTCAATGAACTGGTCGCGGATAGTTCTGATTAAGCGAAGGGAAACCAAGGCTTTGCCGGTGTTCTCGGTAGGACTACTGAGATCCCCAACGAATGTTCTCCCGGCAACAAATGTGATCGGTCCCTAAGTGTTCTCACCGGGGTTTCGCGGGTCGGAAGTTCCTTGCAATCATCTCCGGCCGGGATCATTGTTCAAACATCACCGGCCAAGGGTTTGCCTGTAGGCGTCGGTGGCTGAGAGACCAATCGCGCTCCCGCCTGCATAACAGGGAGGGAGCGCATGACCGGGCTGCATCTTTCCAAGCAAATAGATCTCCTCGATAAGAATGGCTGTGCGGAAGCTGAGCGCCTGCGAAAAGAGGCTCGTGGCACTCCACCAGGAATTGAACGCGACCGGCTTATTCGCCGGGCACGACAGGCCGAAGCAGCCTGCCGGATGACGCAATGGCTGACCTCACGGGAGCTACAGCCGCCAAGGTAACGAATATTCTGATCGCGTGAGGTAGGGTGCCTCAGTTTGAAATTTAGAAAAGAAACAGGGCGTATAATGGGGCATGCCTCACTTAGACGCCTGCTTAGGAATTCTGCGCCGACTGATCGCCAAGGGCGATCCGAACCAAGTCGAGTTGGCAGAGCGGGCCATTGACGAGTATTGGAAAGCTACGATACCCGGGGCTCGGAAAAGCGGGCTGCGCTTTATTCAGCATGATGTGCTGACACAACTGAACACCGTTATCGGTGACCAGCGGAGCTTCGCCGAAACCGTGAACGCCTATATCGAGAAGAGGCTTACGGAGGGCACCTAGGAGTGATCCTCCTGACTTGGATTAATCTCTGACGCATTGATCAGGGGCACTCGTCCTCTATGAGTACGCACCTCATTGGGGTTCGACCATGGCCAAGATTAAGTCCCTTCGCAAGCAGGCTGACAAGGCAGAGCGCGCCGCGCTCTCCGCTCTCGACCGCGACTTGGCGGAGGGATTGCAGGCAATGGCACGCGCCTACCGGGCGCAAGCTGACGTAATCAAATCCAAAAAGAAAAAGAAGGCATCGTGAAGAAGTAAGGCCGCCTCAGTTGGCGACATCTAGGGGGCAGAGAACCTTAGTGGTGCGGACCAATACCATGTATCACGTTCCATTGCTGGTCTGGCTGGCCGTCGTTGTCGGGTGCGTAGGCTATTTCGTCATTTTTGGGTAGGAAAGGGCCGCCTCAGTTGGCGGCCTTATCGCCTAGCGCTGCCTGTCTCTACCGATACCAATTCGGTTCCCAATCATTCCACCGACGACGGCAGGGATGGACCACGCCGACACGCCGATTGCTGTGCCAAGCGCCGCGATGCCGATCCCGCCGAAGCATATCCTGCACCAGTGGTCCGTAACACTGAGCACGGTACCGAGCTTGCTCTGATGCGGTGGGGCATGCCACCACGCCGCGCACAAGTGGTCCGCCTGTTACGAACATCCGCGACACGTCGTCGCCGCACTGGCGCGGATGGCTCAAGCCAGAGAACCGTTGTCTCGTTCCGTTCAACAGTTTTGCCGAGTACGCACCAGAGCCGAATCCAGAGACGAAGAAGAAGGACGTGGTGTGGTTCGCGTTGAACAAGGAAAGGCCGCTTACTGCATTCGCGGGCATCTGGACGACGTTCACTGGCGATCGTGGCACGAAGTCCAAGCCGGTGCTTGGACCGCAGCAAGGCTGACTGTCGGTGCCTCGTTCCCAAAGAAAAAGCCCCAGCACCTCTGGGGGCCTAGAGGCCGGTGCTGGGGCCAGTCATCCTAAGATGAATCGGGACGCGACCCGAAAAGTTCGAGATTAACACCGGTATCAGGAATTGCCACGTTTACCCGTGCCTCGCGTGAACGCATTTCCTTGCAACCATCTCCGGACAGGATCATTGTCTCCGTATCACCGGCCGAGGCTCTGTCCGTAGGCGCTGGTGACAGAGAGACCGAGCGCGCTCCCGCCTGCAACAGGATGGGAGGCCGGTCATGACTGACCAGCGCTCAAGGAATCTAGAACATGCGGCTTGGTGCAGAGAACTTGCGCAGCGAGCTCGAGAGATAATTGAGCGATCCAAGGAATTACTGCAATTGCCGAAGCCAGATACATTCCTGGGTCGCAGGACCCATGCGCGGTTTCCAGAACAACGCGACGAGCGCCTTAACATAAGCAAGGGCTGAAACCTCGAGGGTGTGAAACGCTGGAGCATGACAGATTCCCTGTTTGCTCGTGCGCAATTGGCTATCGAAGAAGGCCACCGACTGCGGAACGAGAGGCGAAGCCTCACCGAGGCCTTCGACCGACAGTTGCGCGACCTGCGTCACAACATACATAAATGCGCTTGCGCTCGGACCGAGAGCAAGGCGCATCGCGACAATCGGGAGTAAGGCCGCTTAGTTGGCGGCCTCTTTCATCCTACAATCTCAAGCGAACAGGTCGTGTTCGGCTGATCTGCTTGCGTATCCAGCGATCCTCAACCGCAAAAATTTTTCGACCGGGGTTCTTGACAAGGCATCTCCGATTTTTATTTTTTGTCGCGCCAGCCCCCATCGCGGAGGCTGGGCCTGGTCGCCCCTCGGGGCCAGGCGAGACGGGCACCGGTCGTGTCCGGTGCCGTTCATATCCATCTTGCTCTATGGAGGATTTGGCTATGCGCACGTACGACTTCTCTCCCTTGTTCCGGTCGACCATCGGATTCGACCGGCTCTTTGATCTCGCCGAAGCAGCCCATCGGGCCGGCGAAGATCACTACCCGCCCTACAACATCGAACGTCTGTCCGAAGACCGGTACCAGATCGTGCTCGCGATCGCCGGTTTTGCCCCCGACGAAATTTCCGTCACGGCGGAGCAGAACGTTCTGACTGTCGAAGGCGTCAAGGTCGAAAAGGCCGAGCGCGAATACATCTACCAGGGCATCTCGACGCGCAGGTTCAAGCGCCAGTTCAGCCTGGCGGACTACGTCGAAGTCAAGAGCGCGGCGTTCGACAACGGGCTTCTCAGGATCGAGCTGGCGCGCGAAGTGCCGGAGGCGATGAAGCCGCGACGCATCGCAATCAATGCGGCGTCGAACCCGGCGCCCCGACAGCTGGAAAGCGTTGCAGCCTGACCGAACCGATGAAGCCGCGTCCGACGAACGGGGCGCGGCTCCGTCTCCTCAGCAACTCGTCTTTCGAATGGAGGCATCCATGCGGCCGACGACCGCGCCTGCTCATAACGTTATTGGCTTTCATCTGCCGATTGGCGATTACCACCAATATGAGACCCCGCACGATGTGGTGCGGGATTCTCGCCTGAGCCTCGCCGAGAAGCGCGCTCTCCTGGCATCCTGGGCCTCGGACGCCAGCGCCGTTGCGTCCAATCCCGCCTTGCGGGCACCCAAGGGGCTCAAAGCACCCGTTCCTGTCCGCGACATCCTCGAAGCGCTTCGCGCGCTCGACAGCGATCCGCGCCATCCGCCGGGCGGCCGGCCTGCGCGCCTGCGCTCCGTCGACCGCTGCGTGGCTGCATAGGAGCGCGAGATGACAGACAGGCTACCGAAGCAGGTCATCGATCGGCTCGAGGAACGCTGGCAGTCAAGATTTGGACAGGCAAGGCACCGGAGCTCAGAACAGTTCGACCGCCGGCTTGAACAGCTGCGCGCTCATCGCAACAACATTCATCGATATCGGCGGCTGCTGCAGACCCAGCTCTCCGACCTCGAGCGCGAATTCATCGAAAGACGGCTCGCCGAAGAGGTCACGGCGATGCAAGGCCTCGCGGCCGACATTCCGCCACTTCCCTCGATCGATCGCGCAGCTTGCGAGGAGATCACGCCATGACTGGTCTGCAGCAGCTGCTCATAAGAGACAGCGAAAAAGTCATCGGTCACTATCAATTCCTGCTGGACAGCGCGACCTCGGAACAAGAGCGGGAGCGCTATCGACGGAGAATCGAGGAAGAACGCCGGATACTAGGCCGGTTGATCGATAGCGACGTTCGACCGACACGCGCTGCGTGAGGCATCGCGTTCGCGCCGGGTTGGCACCGGTAGGAACGACCATAGCGCTGCTCGGCAGACAGGGCAGAAATGGCGGAACAGGATCTTAGCCCGCTTTGCGGCGCGGCTTGGCGGGCGCCTTCTTCGCCTTGGTGGATTTCGCGGGCGCCGCCTTGCCGCCGCCCTGGATGCTCTGCTTCAAGGCGTCCATCAGGTTGAACACGTTGCTCGGCGCCGGCTTTCGTGTTGCCGCGATCGGTTGGCCCTTCCGCTTCTGGTCAAGCAGCTCCTGCAACGCCTGCTCGTAGTGATCTTCAAATTTCTCCGGTTCGAAGTGGCCGGACTTCTGCTCGACGATATGCTTGGCCAGCTCCAGCATGTCCTTCGTGATCTTCACATCCTGGATGTCGTCGAAATATTCCGCGGCGTCGCGAACTTCATAGGGATAGCGCAGCAGCATGCCCATCAGTCCGTTGTCGCGCGCCTCGAGAGAAATGACGTGCTCGCGGTTGGTCAGAACCACGCGGGCGAGGGCGACTTTATCGAGCGAGCGGATGGTTTCGCGGATCACGGCGTAGGCGTCGTGGCCGACCTTGCCATCGGGGACGATGTAGTAGGGCCGCACAAGATACAGATCGTCGATCTCGCTCCTGGGCACGAACTCGTCGATCTCGATGGTGCGCGTCGATTCCAGGGCGATGTTCTCGAGTTCGTCCTTGGTGACTTCGAGATATTGGTCGGTGTCGACCTTGTAGCCCTTGATGATGTCGTCGGAGTCAACTTCTTCGCCGGTGTCGGCGTCGACCTTCAGATATTTGATCCGGTGGCCGGTCTTCCTGTTGATCTGATTGAAGCTGATCTTGTCGGATTCAGAGGTCGCCGGGAACAGCGCGATCGGGCATGTCACCAGGGATAACCGCAAAAAGCCCTTCCAATTGGCGCGCGGGGCCACACTCAAAACTCCCTACACTGAATGGTATCAATATAGGAGGCCGGCCAGCGAAGTGGAGTCTCGGCTAGCAGTCGGGGCAGGTATCACCGATTCCGCGCAGGACGTCATCGATTGCGGCCTGGCATTCTTCCGGCGTGGCGCCCGGGAAGGGTTGGTTCCACGCCGCTTCACGAGCCCGGTTCCGCGCATCGGGGTCGCTGCGATCGAGGGCATGACCGTGGTGTTCGCACTCCCTCACGGCGTGTTGCTCGACCAGCATGCCGAGCGCCCAGCCTTCGAGGCTCCGATAAGCCGGACGAGTGGCCCGCAGCGGCAGGCGACGTTGCGCATTGCTCTTCATGACGTGGTCTCGAATCAATCGACGCCACCAGTTATAGCACCTGCGTCAACGGTCCCTTCCTCACGCCAGCACTTATGCCCGTTATGCAGGTCAGGAACCGAAGTGGCTGAGTCGTTGTTCCGGGTTTGCCGCAAAGGCACTGCGGCGCGATTGGAGGCCTGAATGGCAAAGAAAGCGAAGAAGCAGACCGCGCGCAGTCGCAAGCAGGACCGTGCACGCGTCGCCGGCGGGCAGGATTACGAGGTGAGCTACGAGGCGAGGAAAACCCGGAAGTCGGCAGCGTCGGTGAAGAAGGCCGTCAAGAAGGTCGGCAATAGCCGCAAGCGAGTTGCGCGCCGGCTCGGGTCGGCGATGATAAAGTCGTTAGGAACGGCACCGTCAAAGCGTGGTTAGCAGTAGGCTGCTCCTCGGCAGAGCGGCATAGGAGCGAATGAACGTGCCCCGGCTCTTGCCCCCGAAGACCCGGGGCACGTTCGCGATCATTCCCATTTGGATCGTCGGCGTGGACCGGATGAAGCGCTGCTTTTTTCCGCCAAGATTCACACGGGTTATTTCCGGAGCGGGTCGTCGTTTGGGATGATCCGGGCAACAGGGCGGATAATTTTCATTTCGTATTTTTTCAGCCCTAAACGACGACCGCTGCTTCTCGGCGGACAGCGGTTCGGCGATTCAACTCGGCCCCAGCATGATCCGGATGCTGGGGCCTTTTGATTAGGAACGAAGCGGATGCAGTGGCATTGGTCGCCCTGTTCGGTGCCGTATCGCTACCGGCATTGAGACGCCCAGCTGAATACTGGCCTCAGCTTTCACAGCTGGGGCCCCTTCCATTACCAACACATCTTCGCCGCACGGGTGCGGCTGGCTCAAACCAGAGAACCGCTGCCTCGTGCGTTCAATAGTTTCGCTGAGTATGCGCCAGAGCCAAACCTGGAGACCAAGAAGAAAGACGTGGTCTGGTTCGCGTTGAACGACGACCGACCGCTCGCGGCATTCGCTGGCATCTGGACCGAGTTCAACGGCGACAGAGGAGCGAAATCAAAGCCAATCCCTGGTCCGCACAACGCCTATGGCTTCCTCTCAGGCGAATGCGGTGGTCGCGCCGAACCATCCCAAGGCTATGCCGGTGATCCTGACGACGGATGAAGAGCGCGATGTGTGGATGCGCGCGTCGTGGGATGAGGCCAAGGTGCTGCAACGGCCATTGCCGGATGATGTGCTCAAGATCGTGATGCGTGGAGCGGACAAGGAAGATACTGTCGCGCCCTAACGACCGAAGCCTAACGTTTCCCCGATGTTCACAAGCGAGTCGGCAGGCAGCCCATTGCATTTCAACGAGCGGCGCTTTGGTCTGGAACGATATTCAGGCATTTGGGGAAACTATATGGTCGAAGTGTATTTCAACGTCAGACCTGATTTGCTTGTTGTGAAAAAAGGATTTCCGATGCCGGGCACTGGTGCCCAAGGCAAATGGCGCAAGAGCAAGAAGAGGGTCATCAGGGTCAGCGATGAGATCAGGCAGGCGATTCAGAGCCAAGGCTATTACATTCGCAAACTGAGCGGTCCCAAGAAGGCTGGCGGTGCCGATCAACGCGGCGTGATGCCTGGCACGCAAAAGCCCGGCCACCAATACAGTGGGCCGGGCGAATGCAAGTATGATCCCTCATGAACACAGCGAATATGCTGCGGTGCGAGCACAACTTCCATTCCGGACGAATACGGGTGGCGTAGTGCCCGACGCGAGCCCGTCTCATTTAGTCGGAGGAGCACGGTAGGACTTGCGGAGACAGGCTTGCTTCGACATGGCTTAAGACCGGCGCGCTTTCTCCTCTGCCGCTTGTGCGAGTTTTCTCCATTCCTCGGCTGCCTGCAACCAAGCTTCCTTTGCGCCCGCAGTCGTCGCCTTGGCCGCCTCGTCCTCGCATTCAGCGGCTTTCTGATGGTAGCGTTCAACGTCCTGCGTAGGCATGCGCTTGGGCGACTACCTTGGGAAAGGAGGTAGCAGGTTAGCGCCACTTCATGACGTCGCGCAGCCGTATGATTACGGTGCTGTCGCTCCGGGGGCGGCTCAATCCCCTATCGTGTCGAAAAGCCGGCAAGCGAGCAGGCTAGAAGCGTCACATCTTGTGCGATCCCTTCGACTGCGCAATTAAAGGCCGGAGCGCGAATGCACAGTGACGAGCCTTGCAGCTCCCAAGCGCCCCAATTTTACTGAGGGCTTCATGGGTGTTTTCGATTATCGCCAGCCAGCTCGGCCCGGCGCTTCACGAGCCCACTAAGAACGATCATGCTCATGTGATAAAAACCAGAATGCAAAGGTTACTGAAAGCAGCGATTTTCATCGCAGTACCACTAGCTCGGATTTATTGGGTCGATCGCTCCAATGCGGCTGATGCAGGATGGTATTGCGGCCACCTACGCTGGCGCTGCGCTTGGGATACTCGGTATCGTTCTCGGGATAATCGTCGCTTTGGTCGTAAATTCCGAGATATTTTAGGTGAGTTTGCTACCTAATGCCCCAAAGAAACGGCCCCAGCGAGGTGCCAGCTGGGGCCGACTTTCCCTTGTCCGTGCGTCGGAGGCGCATCGAACGTGCGATAACCCGTAGTCGCCCCGCCTTGTTCCTAAAAGAAACGGCCCCAGCGAGGGGGTGCAAGCTGAGGCCGAGAGCAACGTAGTCACGCGATCATAGGCCTCGCCACGATGCTTCCCTGTGGCTCGTTCGGAGTACCGGAGTCATACGGCATGGCATCCAAAAATCGGCCCCGGCGCGGGTCGGAGTGAGCCGAGGCTAAGGTTGCCATAATGACTTGGCGGGCAAACCGTCCCGAAGACCAAGAGGTTCCAATTATCATGGTGTCCCAGTTCGAAATGACGAGTGTCCTAACGAGGACAGCACCGATGCCCCGGTGCAATACTGTAACGCCGGTTCAAGAAGAACTCGCGATTGCCGAGAGCAGCTTCAGCGTACTGATCAATGGAGACCTGGATCGCCTGAACATGGTGATAGCACCAACCTTCACGAGCAGAGAGTCGTCGGACTTCGTCAGCGCCCCGACGAACGGCGGTGTTTTCGCAATCATCGAACCAATGTGGGCGCTCCCTCACCATTTCCGGCCTCCAAGAACCTTGCCTTTCAGCTTCGGCAGCGCAGCCTTCATCCGGTCTCGGTCAGCGCAGAGAGCATCAATCTTGTCGAGCATCCGTTGCAGCAGCGCTTCAGCCGAGCTGGTCGGAATACCGGCTCGCTGGAGCTGAAGGATTTCCTTACGCTGGCGGCTGACTTGCGCGCGCAGCGCTCGATCTCCGAACGGACGAATTCGAGTGTGGGCATGGTTCGCTCTGGATTGGCGATGAACTGTAATAAGAACAGAGCAAGAACTACATGAAAGACTTCCGTGGTTCTCCGTGGATGAGCAGAGTTCTGCAAGGTTCATATTGCCCGTCGAGTTCCGCGTGCAATAATCCACCTTATGAAGGACGGGAGTAGACCGATGAAGGACATGCAGGCGCACTTGGAAAAGCTTCGAGTTGAAGCCGAAGAGTGCGAACTCATCAGTAAGCTGGCGACCAACGCGATCAAGAAAGAGCTGTTCGCAAAGCTCGCCGCCCATCACCGCATACTGGCCGACGAGGTCGAGCGGACGATCAAATCCAGCCCAAATGGCTAAAACACGCTTAGGAACCTTACATTTACTGACAATTAGAGCCCCGTTCGGACAGGAAACCGAGCGAGGGAAAAGAAAATATGGGCCAGATACGGTGCCGCGTCGTCCAGACGGAGACGCTTGAAGAGCGGCTACTAAAGCGCGCTAGACAGCTACGCGATCAGGCATCGGCACTCGCCCCAGGTATTGAGAAAGAAGGATTGCTGAAGCTCGCCCGCCAAGCTGAAGCTGGTGATACGGTCGTCAGTCCGAAATCCAAGCTGACCAAGCCGATCAGGAAGCCAAAGGCTACGTGGCTCGAACCGAAGTTCTACGCAGATGTTGAGTACCGTGACATCACGTCCGAAGGGCTTCTATGCGCCATCTCATTCAAGGGTCTGTCGACGCGCTAGAAGGAACTCGCGTTGGGACAGCAACGTTAGTACAGGGCGTATTCGGCAACCATCACGAATGACAAAACCTAACTGTCCGATCTGGTCCGGCTTAGGCTGGGTTTGCGAGAACCATCCGCATCTGCCGTGGATCGCCGAGCCACACGGCTGTCAGTGCGGCGCAGGCATGCCTTGCGAATGCAATCGGACAGATGGGATCGATGAGCCTGACGTGAGCAAAGTCATTGAATGACCAGATTAAATGCGCTCGGTCATTGGTGTTACGCTGATTTTGGGACTACCGACGAGCTAGGAACGCACCAAGCAAGAACGCAACAGCAAGTGATTGAAGTGGAGCCGTCCGGGTCGCTTCAGTGAAATTATGCAGCCACCGATCATGCTGTGGTGAATTTTGCAACGCGTCGTCTTCGGCCATCCGTTGAATTGCTTCCGACGCGCGGTCTATTCGCTGTTCAGGCGTAACGGACGGTGCACCCAGGCTATCATCCGCCATTGTGGCAATCCTCCTCGCGTCACGCACTACAAAGTGCCTTTCTGGCTGGAGCGTAACGCCTAGGGATCACCGACCGTTCCTGGCGTTGCGCGTCCGTCCGGACCGACGGCTAATCGACGGACGGAGCGCCTTTCTCAGAGCCGTTGGCGGGGCGGTCAGGCCGTCGTACAATCGGCTGTCCTTTGAGATTTCGAGGCCATGATGCAAGAGGGGCGAGGTCGGATAGAACGCAGGCTGTCGGCGATAATGGCCGCCGATGTCGCCGGCTATTCGTGGCTCATGCACGATGACGAAGGGGCGACGCCCGCTAGGTTGACCGAATTGCTTGCGAGCGAAGTTGAGCCTGCTGTTGCTGATCACGGCGGCCGCATCGTGAAGAATACCGGAGACGGGTTCTTGGCAGAATTTCCGAGCGCGGTCGAAGCGGTCCGAGCCGCATTGCGCTTTCTAGAGGCAGGCGCCTTCGCACCGACGATCATAAGACCTGTCGCTACATCGCTCGCCGGATTATCAAGTGTGCGGATGGTGGCGACCGAACGCTCGGTGGCCTAACCGAAGCCGCCCAAGCGCCTGTGTCGGAGCTAACGTCGAATAAGGCGGCAGGTCATCGCAAATTCACCGGGTGTCTGGTCCCTGGATGTGGGGGAATCAGCCATGCTGATTCCTCATTCCGGGAGGACCTATGGGCCAGATACTCCATGCAGCGCCACGACCACGCACGCCATCCGAGCGGCAATACAGCGATCGAAGGCTTCGCTCAAAGAATTAGCCGCCCAGCACGGTCTTAATCAGAAGACCGTCGCCAAGTGGCGTAAACGCGCCTTTGTCCACGATGCGCCAATGAGCCCCAAGACCGTGCGCTCGACCGTGCTCTCGACCGCGGAGGAGGCGATGATCGTCGCCTTCCGCAAGCACACGTTGCTGCCTCTGGATGACTGTCTCTACGCACTGCAGGCAACGATCCCGCATCTCACGCGCTCATCCTTGCACCGCTGCCTGCAACGCCACGGGATCAGCCGCCTGCCCGAGACGCCGGCGACAAGCCCGCCAAGCAGCCCTTCAAGCGCTATCCCATTGGCTACTTCCACATCGACATCGCCGAGGTCGCACCGAGGAAGGCAAACTCTATCTCTTCGTGGCCCTGGACCGGACCAGCTAGTACGCCTTTGCGTGAGGAAGGCCACGGGTGCGGCGGCCAGGGCCTTCCTTGACGAACTGGTGGCCGCCGTCCCTTACCAGATCCACACCGGACAACGGCATCCAATTCGCCGACCTGCCCAAGAACCGTGATGGCTTCACCGCCAGGTGGCGCGGTCACCCCTTCGATCGGGCCTGCCAGGAACATGGCATCGAGCATCGCCTGACCAAACCCAATCACCCCTGGACCAACGGCCAGGTTGAGAGGATGAACCGCACACTCAAGGAAGCCACCGTCCGGCGATACCACTACGAGACCCACCGGCAGCTGGAAGATCACCTCGCCGCGTTCCTTGACGCCTACAACTTCGCAAGCGCCTTAAGACCCTACGCGGCCTCACACCCTACGAAGCTATCTGCAAGGTATGGACGGACGAGCCAGACCGTTTCAGGATCGATCCCATCCACTTGACCTCGGGACTGAACACCTAGTGCACGCCGCGTTCGATGAAGTAGATTTGCTCGATGGGATGGTGGCGGTCCTGAAGAATGGCTCGGCGATTAAGCGCAACGGCTGCAGGAAAGGAAGAAGCCGAAAAGGATCGGCAAGACCGGCCAGGAGGCGGTTCTGGACCCGAACCGTCTGCTCGCGGTCGGCACGGCTCAACGAAGTTTCCAGCATTATCCCATGGCGCTGTTCTCGAGGTACGTCCCTGTCGGACGCTTCTTCCCGCAAAGCTACTCCCAGCCCGATCTGGGGTCACTGGTACCCGACAATCCGGGGACGTTCCGCCAAGGCGCCCCCAACTCCCGCTGGTGGCCGCTCAGGTTCCTCGGAGCCCGCGTTGGTCCACCTCTTACCCGGGACCTTCTGCGAGCCGGAACTTCCATTTGCAGGAACGCATCTTGATGATTCCACGTTATCGCATTTGTTTGGATGGAGATAATGCGCCTTTTAGGATTGGCTATCACGGTCGCCGCCGCATGGCTGGTGTTACATGTGACCCCGGTCGCAGCGCAGACTTTTGAAGATCGCTGGTCCATCATCCCGAAGGCAAAGGCAGAGCCAGCTCCCGCTCCCGCGGTTCCAGAGGATGGCAAACAGATCGCGCCGCCGCCAACGCAATCTCCTGTTGAAGAAGAGCAGACCTCCGCTGCGGAAAATCGCGTGGCGATTCGATCCCCGAAACGAGCTCTCTCCGGTAAGGCCTCCTACTATTCGTACCGGGCAGGGAAAACCGCAAGCGGATTCGCCTTCAACCGGAACTTGATGACCGCAGCCCATCGCACCTTGCCGTTCGGTACAAGAGTTCGCGTGACCGATCCTGCGACCAGCAGGTCGGTGATAGTTACTATCAACGACCGCGGACCGAGAGTTGCCGGCCGTATGCTAGACCTTTCACTCGGAGCCGCACGTACATTGAGAATTATAGATCGTGGTGTAGTCCACGTTCGGGTTGAGGTGCTTTAGTTTGGCCGTCACTGCGTAGCCGAACTTTCCTTCGAGAAGGGCGATTTGCACTACTAAAGCACTCGATAGCAGCCATCTTAGACGCGGAGCGCTTTTGCCCATCGTCAGGGCGTACCACCAGCTGGACCTGCGCTGAAGGAGAAAGGCTTCGGCAGGACGTCGAGACAGTTGTCGCTAGGGATGAAGGAGCGCAAGCAGACGTTGGCGATGCTGCTCCCGCTCGAATTGGTTCTTGCGCATTAGCTCGAGCTCGAGCTCGGCCTCGACCTTGGTCGTATCGTCCTTCATGCTCTTCAGTTCAATGAGGAGCGCCTCGTGCTCCGCAAGCCGCCTTTCGCCTTCGATCACATCGAATTCAATCTGCCGCAGCTCATCCAAAATCGCGTCCTTATACATCTTCGTGCCACGTCTTGGCGCGCCGCCTCGACAAGTACAAGCCATGCAAACTCTGCTGGTTCCTAACGATCCTTCGCAGGCTCGGGCCAGGCAATCGAGCGCGACGAACGCGCCGCGATTCATCGCCATGAGGATGACTCATGTCACAGTAGGCGGCGGCTACTCAACAGAGGGAAGGGCGCCCGTATGCAACTCGGCTAGCCTGTGGACTGTTCGCTGGTAAAGTGGCGCTTGTTGTGCGCATGCGGAGAAGGGCCCGTGTTCCATAATTTCCAATATCCGCCTCCCTGACGATCAGGATATGCACCGTCGTACTTGGCAAAACGACCGAGCCGAGCGAAGTCATCAGCCGCCAGAGGGCTTCGCATCGCGTGACGTTGGGCGTCGGCTCTTACACCTCTTGGGCCCCGTTAAGAACCTTACCTTCTTGGCAGACGTCAACTACACGACCAGAAATACGCGAGCGGCAGCACTGTAACGCTGCCATTGCAGGCGAGCATCGCAAAGCCCGGTGCTTCATACGAGCTAAAGGATCAACATAGCCTCACGGTGCTGCTCCACACTCAACGCAACTGGTGAATCGCTAAGAATCACCAAAACCAGGAAGGAAAGCGAAGCGAACTTCAATGACCACCAGAAAAAGCCTCCGGAATGTCCTCCGGCGGCTTTTACGTTTCCGCTCAAATGGACGGGGATGTCGGGCGTTGCCAGCCCTGTCGCCGTGCACGGAGTCTCCAGCCATATCGCCTGCTCCGCGCAACGCTGAAAAAACATGAGTTCTGGTCTGGCACATTGATTGCTCTGACTTGGTCGCAATACACAATAAAGGACTTTTCCAGGAGGAGCCCCATGACAAATTGCGTCGCTTGATCATCGCCACCGGCGCGGGGATGACCGGTGAAGATCGTGATGTATCCATAGGACGCGATGAATTCGTCAGTCGCTTGTATTAGTCGGCACAGAGAGACGCTCATTCGACAGTCCGGTAGACTACGAGCACGACGCCGAGGCCGGGCCGCGATCGAGGTCTGTGGTGACATGACCGCGAGCCATCGGGTTGAGCATGTAGACCTGCCGCGGGCTACAACATTCTCCGCAAAGCCGACTGCTAGACCGTAATCAGGGCATAAGGCAAGCGATCAGGCTTCTGCACGTGCACGGCGACATTGTACACGCGCGCTCCGGCCGGGGTGCGCCCCTCATACTTACCGCGGTGTGCATGGCCATGCACCACCGCGCTCACTCTGAAGCGGTCAATGGTCTCCGCTAGGCGCGAGCATCCGAGAAACGGATAGATCTCCAGTGGTTCGCCTTCGACAGTTTCGACGATCGGCGCGTAATGCAGGACGACAACTGCACGCTGACTGTTCACAGTGCGCATGATATTTTCGAGTCGCATCGCTTCGTTTACTGCTTCAGCAACGAATGTCTTGATCGCGGGTTCTCCGAATGAACTGAGCATGCGCGGTCCGAACCCGCCCGCGAAGCCCTTTATTCCCACAAATGCCACACCGTTTACTTCGGTCGCCTGCCCGTCCAGCAGGCGTAGGCCCGCATCGCAAAGAATCTGCTTCACCTCGTCGACGTGCCCCGATTCGTAGTCGTGGTTTCCGAGAACGCCAATCACCGGGACGGTGCACGCACGCAGTTCCTCCGCCAGAACGCGCGCCTGACTCGGAGTCCCGGTATCGGTAAGATCGCCGCAAAGAACCAGTGCCATGGCGCTCTTTGAGATTTGGCGGAATACTTCGCGAAGCGAGCCCGGCTGGCCATCCTTCACATGAAGGTCGCCCATGCTCGCGAATGTGAATGATGTGTCATTGGTCATCGTCGCATTTACCTTTGGCGTCCAAAAATCCCCACACTTCGACGGCGTTCTGGTAATCGGAGCGTGACAACAATCGACCGCGGCACATCCTGGCTGCTGTTGGTGGAAGTTCGCGCTGCCGATTCAGTCGTTCGAGAAGCTCGTCGAGTAGCCATGACGGAATGGCATCCCGCTCACTCGGGTAGACCCATCGGAAGATCAGCAGATGAGAGAGCAGCACTTCCCAGTGAGCATCGAAATAGGCCATGAGGCGTTGCCAATCGATTTGGCTGCTCTGCTTCAAGATAATGTTCGCGATATCCGAGCCATCATGCCGAAATCGCTTTTGGATAAAGGCCTTCGACCAGATGAGTTCGGTGGGATCGATAACCAGTACGCTAAGCCCCAGTACTTGAGCTTCGCGAGCGTGGTGAAACCATCCTTCCTGGACCGGAACGATGCCATTGCTCGATCCGAAGATGACATCCACGAAGTGCTCGCCGTAGTCGATCTTTCCGAGCCACTGGTCGTCGACGATTGACACTCGGCGGCCACCGCGATTCAGGTGATCGAGTAGTCGTTGCAATTCAGCCCTGGTCGTGAAGATGTCCAGGTCCTTCGTCGGGATTCTCGCGCCAGTGTGAGCATTAACGGCGTACCCGCCCCCAACCAGGAACGGAAGCTTGGCGTCAAGCAGTTCCACGAGAATTTCCCTGTAGAACTGCTCCGCCTGTGCTCGACGAACTCGCCTGTCCTCCTTGCTATCCTCCGAAGGCTCCGAAGACAGTTTTGGAATGTAGGGATCTCGCGCGCGCACGATTTCTTTTCCAGTCTCATGGCCGACTACTCATTAATTGTTTGCCAAGAATGGAAGTTCCTTCCGGGCGAGGTGCCCTAGAGTTCCCGTCCACCGCCCCCTGGCACTCACACTCTCGCCATGTCGACCCGAATCCTGACCGGAATTGGAAACATTCTCCGCGGCTTAGGGGGATGCCTCCGAAATACTTGGCCTGATTTTTTGGCTGCTTTGGCGCGAGCGAATGAGGCCACTTAACCGGTTCGCCGGCGTGCTGGAGGCTGACCTTGAGCGACGCGAGAAGGCCGCGCTAGAGATTCCGGCCGCCCCGGTGGCGGTTCAGGCTAAGTTCATGCTCTCATCCTTAGCCTGCGGATGGGGCATTGGCAGAACGAGGTCGGTGATGTCGAACACGTCAGAGGCGTTCGATGCTGTAGCGATCGTAGTCGATTGGCTGGACGCTTGCAGACAGGGGCGCCTGCCGGACCTGCTCGAACTGTACGATAACGATGCCACGGTGGACTGCAGCGAAGGCGGCCGGTTCGAAGGACGGTGTGCGTTGCGCGCTTACTGGACGCTGAAGCTGCTCGATCAGGATCCCGGTGCCTTCGAGATCAGGGCAGTCGTGCCGGAAACGAGCGGCGTTTGTATCGAGTACCGCGCTTGCGGTGGGCAGACAGTTCGGACGCACTTCCGTTTCAACTCCGCGGGAAAGATCGCTCACACGACCTTCGGTCCGCTGGTCGGCAAAGGTGACGGATTGGCTGCCTGACGCAGCGATCCGCTGCCGGTAAATGACCCGCGAGCTCGGTTCGCGTGCGGACGGGAATTGATGCCCTTGACCAAGCGGACCCGCCGACGGCTTATCGGAGCTGCGCTCACTAACCTTGCATCGCGATTGTTCCTTCCAGCAATCGAATGACCTCATCAATTGTCGAGATCGCTCGGGGGGCATGACCTGCGGCTCAACTACAGCGGCTCAACCAAGACCGTCTTTTGCAAAACTCGCGAATGCCGAATTCTGCGAGTTCTCGACCGTAGCCGGACTGCTTAATGCCACTGAATGGCTGGCGCGAGTCCGAGCGGACATTGTCGTTCACGAAGCAACAGCCCACTTCCGGCTCGTCCGCCGCGATGCGCTTCTCCGGTGGGCACCTCTGCGTTCTGCTCGGTCATGCCCCTGGAGTTCAAGCGCGCAACGTGGCGCATCGACAACGCTCGCGAACTCGACTAGCAGTCTATCTCCGGTGGTCCTGACGATCCGGTCGCGATGCTCGGCGATCTTGGGGTCCACGAGTTTTCGGCGGTGGGCCTTAGGGTCGGCGAGGGTGCCCTTCCTCGTCGGCGCCCATGTGGCGGATGTATCCGGCGACATCAGCCGCTAGAATGCCCGCCAGGCGTCGATCCGCACGCTCGCTGGGCAAGGCCTCTCCCCATTTAGTGAGCAATCTACTTCAACTGTTTGGAACGAGCTACTGACCCACTGATCGACTCCTGCGCGCGGTCCGGCGGCCGAAAACATCTAACGCTGCCCGAGAAGCACATCCGAGGTCTGGCGTTTCCCCTGAGCCGGACACTTTGCCATGGCTCGCCACGTCACACTCGGTCGTAATCCGGACATCGGCTTCTGCCGCCTTTTATGTCGTTGCCAGGAACCGCTCGATAGACTACTCCCCGACGGAAGCGGCAAGCCGCTAGACCTTGCGGTTTGGAGAGCCCGAGCACCTATCGTTTCGTTAAGCCGGTTATGTACGGGAGCCGACGGTCACGCTTCCAGGAACCCGCTCTGCCGCACTATCGAGCGATTTCCGAAGGTCCCCTTGATCCCACACGTTCGAGCGTCGGCGTGCAGATATTCGTCTGACGCCAAGTCGATCTTTTCAACCCACTGTGGCGGTTCTACCACCGCTCATCTGTCCAGATCCGTTATGCTGCCTGGAGAGGTCGATCAATGTACGACGTGTATTTGAACAGCAAGAACGATTTGTTGGTTTTGGAGCAAGGATCACCGAGACCTTTAGTTATGCGCGGCAACTGGCGGAAAAAGAAACGTGCCGTTCGCACGGTGAGCAACGAAATCAGAGTCGCTATTGGAGCCGAAGGTTACTATCTGCGAAAACTCCGCAGGATCCAACCCAGTCGTAACCCCCGATCATGAAGTGGCCGTTTGCCTTTGCAGCCCTATCGGCGACCGCACTTTCCGTCGTCGCCGAGGAGGTTCTCGGCCGAGCCAGCGTCATAGATGGCGGCACATTCGAAATTCGCGGCGTGCGAATTCGGCTTTGGGGCATTGACGCGCCGGAAAGTGATCAGCTTTGCCGAGGCGAAAACAGCATCCAATATCGATGCGACGCCAAAGCCGCTATGAACTGGATGCCTTCATGCGGACCGTCTCGTGGCGTGTGTGCCCGTGGACCACGATCAATATGGACGCACAGTTGCGACCTGTTCGGTTAACCGCGTGGACCTGGCACAATGGTTTGTGACGAGTGGCTTGGCCTTTGACTGGCCGCAGTACTCGAAGGACAGGTATTCGCGAGCGCAGCGCGAAGCCGAACACGGGGGGGCGTGGCGTTTGGGCCGGGAGCTACGCTGTACCTTGGCGCTATCGCGAGTGCCTCAAGGCAGGCGGAAGTCCGGGATGTGATCAGACTGATTAAGCCGACTTGCGTTGCGTCGACTCATTCAACGTTGCCAGTGCCGCGACCGCCAAGCCACCAAGCGTCTCTTTCCGCTCTTCGCCGATCAACACAAGATCACAACTAACGCCGCAGGGCGGGAGAGGCCTCCGCTGGACAGCGGGGCCGCGGCAGGATCCGAAGGAGTATTTCGACGAGATCCAAGACGTAGGACATGCTCGATCTCGTCAAGCACATCGTCAAACCAGAAGTCCGGGCGGTTCGAGCCCGAAAAGTTCGGGGGGGGACCAGCACGAAACTGCGCTTATCGACCTCATCAACCAGAGCAAGCCGATCACGCCGAGCGAGCGGCCGCGCGGCGAGAACGTCGTCGATCTAATGGAGGCGCTACGCCGGAGCGTCGGCGGCGCTGCGGCCGGGACCAAGCCTCCCAGGAAATCGGCCAAGAAGCGCGCAAGGCGGTAGCCAGCCAGAAGGAAATGCTGATGCCGATCGCGGGCAAGAAGCAGGCGAAGGATGCTGGAGCGAAGAAGCGGGGGGCCAAGTCGGCAGCGGTGGTCTGCTCGCTCGCGAGCCAGGAACTCGGTGATCTGCGGACTGTTGTCGTGGCGAACGACAGAGAATTCGCATGCGAACCGCTAAATTCCGATTGGGGCCGTCGCGATTGCATTCCTGGCCGGTATGGCTGCGGGCTTCGGCGACACTGCGACGATATCCATCTTGAGCCGGACCAATTCGTCGGCGAGGCCCGGCAGGCGCTCGGATTGCCGGTCTGCAAACCGCCAATTGAGCAAGCGGTTCTGGCCGCCCCAGCCGAACTTACGCAGCCCTCGGTGAAAAGCCGCCAGAAGGCGCCTGCCAAAGGTACTCAAGCCTTCCTGCTTGGCGCGGATTCCCACAGCCAGCGCAGCGGTCGGGTGTCGCCCGGGTTTGATCTTGATCAAGTTAAGTAGCGCCGCCGCCAAGATCATCATCAAGACACCGCTAACGCTGAGCGCGATCTGCATCGCCAGCCCATCCGAAATGTCGATCAGCGCCAGAAGGCTGGCTAGCGTAAGCAGAACGCCAAGGCAGTATATTGGCAACGAGTTCTTGCCACACAGAATGGCGCCGCGCATAACTGCCGTCGTCAGTGCGCGCCGATTTGGAGGCACCAGCCGTACCACCAAAATCGCAAGAGCCAAAAAATGCAACAGTCGCAATGGATCGAGATTGGATTTGTCCATAGGGTACAACAATTTCAGCAGCCCCTGCGGGACCTGTCCTTCCAGCGGGCTGATCTTCCAGTTCAATGCGATGATGAGACTGAACAGCAGATAGAAGACGGCAGGTACAAGCGCCGCGCGTGACGTGACCCACGGCCGCACTCTCTCGCCCTCGATCATCCACCAGGCGCCAAGCACAGCAAGCAGCTGCCAAGCCAACGGATTGAAGGCCCAGTGGCCGTTGGGCCATGCTGGCACAGTCCAGCCGAATACATGCACGAAGACATAAAGCGCTATCGAAACCCCAAGCGTCATGTTCGGCAGTCGCAATAGCAGCCACAGCAAGGGCGCAAATAAGAGATGAAGAAGCACGAAGATAGGCAATACGTCGGTATTGACTGGACAGTATTGTAGGATCGCGGCGTGCACTAGAGTTGCGCCCGGCTGATCTAACAGAATGCGCGTATTGCTCTCGTCAGCAAGACGATCCCCGCCTGCCAGGTACACAAAAATGACGCAGGCGAGCGTGAGCAGCAGAAATGCTGCATAGATATCCCAGCTTCGCCGCAGCGTTCGGCTGATCACGCCGGTCCAGCCGTCGCGGTGTCGTATCTTGCCGTACGCCAGTGCGCAGGTCACACCCGAGACGAACATGAACACTTCCGCGGCATCGCTGAAGCCGTAATTCCGGAGCGTCAACCAACTTCCGATGTTGTTAGGGACATGGTCCAGAAAGATGCACCAGAGCGCGATGCCGCGGCAGGCATCAATTCGCAGATCACGGCCTGAGGCTGTCAGCTCTGGCAGCGCGCTTGCCAGCGGCTTCGGGGTAACAGTTCGATCATGCATCTGCTTGCTCCATCGGCGTGCAAGCACGCTTCAAGAGAACGAATAAGGAGGGACTGAATTGACAAAATCGCCGCCAAACTGCCGCAACGTAACTGCGCCGCAGTAAAGAATTGGTCCGCGCCGAGCCTAGCTAATGCGACATGTGGCGGCGCCTGGTCAACTTCCTGACAGTGAATCTGCCGGCGACGAAGGTCTTTCAACCGGCGCCGCTTGTAAATCAGCCATAGGTCCACACAGAGAGGTTCGTTGGTCCTACGATCAAGGTACCTGCGTGTGGCAGTAATCTGAGGCGATTTGCAACCGTAACACACAGTCGCGATTGGTCTCGACCTTGAGTGCATAACCGCGCACTGCGAGTGGATGAAGGCGGAATGGGCGGCTTCGGTCTTGCTTCTTTGTCGCCAAAGACCCGGGGACGGGTGTATGATCTCCAATTGGATCTCCGTGCAATGGATGACGGAGAACTTTTTATGAAGGTTCTTATAGTTGACGATCACGCATTGATCCGCGAGGCGTTGCATTCCTTGCTGAAGGAGCTGAAACGAGAAGCTGTCATACTGGAGGCTTCGAATAGCCGTCAGGCAATGCACCTCCTTGAGGAACATGCGGACATCAGTCTCATCTTGCTTGATATCGGTTTGCCTGATCGAGATGGCTTCTCTGTTCTCCGCGAAGTGCGTGAGCGCGATGCGACTATCGCTATTATCATAATCTCGTCTGCAGATGATCAAGAGACAGTCAAGCGCGCTTTCAAACTCGGTGCCTTGGGGTTCATCCCGAAAACGACGAAACGGGAGGTTATGCTCAACGCTATGAAGTTAGTCTTCTCTGGCGGCCTCTACATTCCCTCAGAAATCCTAGAGGAAACGAGTCCACGGCCTGCAAATAAGCCAGCGACACGCGGCTCTCTTAAAAACCTCGGCCTCACCGATCGGCAGATTGAAGTACTCGCGCTCCTCATGAAAGGAAGAAGCAACAAGGTGATTGCTAAGACGCTCAATATGGCCGTGCCGACGGTGAAGAACCACATCACCGTCCTTCTCAAGGCGCTGAGCGTAAATACCCGCACCGAGGCGATAATAAAGGTAGGAAAAATGGGCTGGGAATTGCCGCCAAGATCTGAACTATACTGACCCCGTCTCGCCCCTGCTGTCGTGATTCCTGAAGAGCTCGTGCATCACAGCGCGGAGCCGCATTGGATCGACAGGCTTGTGCAGCAAAACGTATCCTCTTTCCTTAGCGTCACGTAATGGTTCAGCTGTCGTATCGCCGCTGACCAGGATAGCTGGAATTGACGACCCAAACACCGCACTAACCTCTTCAATCACTCGGGTCCCCGTTTTTCCGCCCGCTAGATGGTAATCCGAGATTATAAGATCGGGGCGTTGTTGGCGCTCAGCAAGCCCGACCAATGCAGCCTCGTCGGATCCGGCGGTAAGGACGGAGTATCCCCATTTGCCGAGCAACCCCCCCGTTCCCTCTTGCACTATTGGAGTATCGGCAATAACCAGTACGGCCTTATCCTTGACCGCAAATGCCCCGGGGTGGGGTAAGTCAGCTGGCGCTGTGGTCGCGGCGCATTCATCTACCATCGGAACCACGATCGCAAATCGCGAGCCTCGACCGAGAGTCGAAGCTACGTCGATTTGATGGTTGAGAAGTCGGCGAAGCCTGTCGACAATGGCAAGACCAAGTCCCAGTCCGCCCGACGAGTTCCGTTCAGTCCCGAGAACTTGAAAAAATTCGCCAAAAATATTCTGCTTCTGATCGTCAGGAATGCCGGGGCCGGTATCCCATATTTCGATACGCAGCATTTCGCCACGCCGACGACATCCGACGATGATCCCGCCCCGTAACGTATAGCGCACAGCGTTGGACACCAGATTCAGAAGTATGCGTTCGAGCAGCATGGCGTCGCTCCGCACGCAAGCGTCGGTTCGCCTGACTGTTAGACGTAGACCCTTTTCTCGTGTTGCCTGATCAAACGTCGTCTCAATTTTTTGCAACAGCCGCGCGATCGGGAATTCGGTAATTTGGGGAGTCAGCATCCCAGCATTGAGCTTGGACATGTCCAAGATCGAATTGAACATTTCATCCATTTCTTCGCGCGTTGCATCGATCTGCTCTATCGCCTTTGTCCTTTCCTCCGATTTGAGCGGCGTGCGCAGTTGTGCAACGAATAGCCCTAACGCATGTAGTGGCTGCCGCAGATCATGACTTGCCATGGCGAGAAAGCGCGATTTTGCTGCGTTGGCGATCTCCAGTTCGTGCGTGCGTTCTGCAACCTTCTGCTCGAGCTCGATGTGCGCGCGGCGCAGACTTTCCTCCACGTTCTTGCGCACCTCGACATCGGCGCTCAGTAACAAGCTTGGAAGGGTAATGCTAATCAGGAACATCAACAGCAGCAGAAAAGAAGCATTGAATTCCGGGGTCGTGAAGGGGCCGCCGCCCGTGAGTGTTCCCCAAATGGTTATGCCCGCAAGCACGAACGCAACCGTTGCGGTGTCGCGTGGACCTCGTCGTAAAGCCGCCCACAACATTGGCAAGATTGCAAGAAAGCCCAGTGGATCGCGGCCTGGCGATTGCTCGATGAGGGGACTGAAAGCAATCAGTCCAACAATCGCCGCAGTCACGAGGAGGGCGAAGATCTCGATGAGGTCGTCGCGATTGAAAGCCTGATGGTGACTTGACGCCCAAAGCACAATAACCGGGGCGATCACGAGCGCGCCGGTCACATCCCCCAGCCACCATGTGACCCAGACGTCCGCGAAATTTGTCGGTTCGACGTACCCGGCCATCGCCAAGCTGATCAATCCAATGCTGGCGCTGACCGGCGCCGCGATCACCACGCAAATCAGGGCAAATTTTGCTACGGAGTTTGGGGTTGAGAACGTGTCACATCCGTTCGACCATTGTTTGATGAGATACGCGCCAACAAGCGCTTCAAGAGAATTGCCGGCTGCAATCGCAATTGCGGTGGCAAGCGAGCCGGCCGTCGTAGCATTAGCGATCATCGCGGCCACGAAAATTGCCGGCCATGTCCGATATCCCCGCAACAGCACCGCCGCCAACGCGACGCCCGTCGGTGGCCAAATTGGCGTTGCGTTGGGATGAATAGAAGCGAGAGCAAGGCCGCCCTTTGCGAGGACGAAATAGATCGCCCCAACTACGACCAGACTACCGGCATAGCTGATGTCTCGATAGAACTTTAGCTCCGGAGTTAGTGATCGCGGATCAGACATCGGCGACGCCTGGATTACGTAAATTTATTGTCCAAGACGACTAATTTTTGGTCCCCTTGATAAGGATCAGAAATGATTTCTACCATGCAGTTGATCCGGCACGAGTTGTGCGGCAATGCATAAACGCTCGGATCGAATTGGGCTCCGCAGTCTACTTACTGGCAAGCGTTTGCTTGGAGCATCAGGCAGACTTGCTGATCCCTATGCCCAGAATGTAACGGCCACTCGTCCTGCAGATCGCCATCATCGCACGGAAACATGCCCGCCGTCTCGCGTCCACCCGAGTGTCGCGAGGCCGATGGTACGACGAAGACAAATTCTCGAAAAGGGCGGATTTGCTCTCCGGACCAACTTGCGGTGGGCGCCCAGGTCCTATCTCTCGTTGGGTTCTCCTTCACAAGCCCCCAAAGGTTGCCGGGGCCGCTTAAACGACTGGCGGCCTCTTCCAATTCACCGGCCCAGAACCGTATTTGTTGACCGAAAGGATGTCGGTGCATTTGCGCTCGTCCATCCAACTGGGAAGCGTGTAATCGCCGCGCCTTTGTTGCGGAATGCCGAGCATCAGCCGACGGTTCAACCTTGGGGTGGCATGAAGACACGAAAAGGTCTCCGGCTCACCCGGCGGTCTTTGCCTACCAGCGGTGATAACCGCGGTGGTACCCGTAACCTCTGCGCACGTAACCATAGCGACGGACCCCGTAGCGATAGCCGTATCCGTAACCGTATCGTCGGTAGGTGGGCGCTGTGCGGACACAACCCCTCGCGCCGCAGACCACGGCAACGGTCTGGACGTTTGAGGCGTGAGAAAGTGGGGCGAGCGGCATTGCCGATGCGCTACCCGCAGCGAGGCTGCCGAGGGCAGCTAGTCCAACTAGCGCAAATCTAAGCTTCATTGGTTCCCTCCTGTGCATTCGAGAAAGTCGCACACAGTAGGAGGTTCAATGTGAACATGGGATGAGCGGCGCAGATTGGCTCTATTTCGCGGTTGCCGAAGTCCCAAGAAAAGACGCCGCCGGTCTCAAAAATACACGCCCGGCGGCGGTTTCTTCCTGAACTGGGACCTGAAATCCCCAGCCATGATCGTCCTGCACGAACCAAGCCACAGTCCTATGATAAGTCGACAATGTCGCCGGTTCGCGCCCGGCGGGTCCTCAGCTGTGGCTGCCTCGGGATCAAGTGCGCGTGAGATATGAGGCCGTTCACATTTGATAATCGCGAGCCGATTTAAAGCGGGACGGGGTGACAGCTCGGAGAATAGTGATGTCCCTATTCAGCGGCGAGAGCTGGTCCGCAACAGCATCCGCCTCCATGCTCGGCACCTTCATCGTGGTGGCGGTTGTCTTCGCGGCTGTTCGTTATGTTGAGTGGTCGTCGGACGCTAACCTGGCCCGCTTCTCGAACCGGACCGAGGTAGCCGATGCTGCCTCAATTTCAATTCTGCCGCTCAAGGGACGAACAGGCTGCGAGCAGGGCGGCAAGTCGTCTCCGGCGCTTGCCTTACCGCTCGAATAACAAGACCTGGACAGTCTGTGCTGGCACGCTTCTTAAGAGAGAGGAGCCGTCGCATCAACCTGCGCCAGCTCCTCCTGAAACGCGACCGAGCTAGGTTCCCCAACGGTCCCGTCCCGCAAATAAGCCTGCGCCGGTTAGGTTGCTGATTTGCTAACGGCAGCGACAGCCTCGTGCGCCTCCGCCGAATGCCTGGTGTGCCAGCGAAGGCGCAGGAACGAGTGGCGTTGCGAAGGGTAGTCTACGTGCTCCCGGCTCTCTCCCCCAACCCGGTCGGGAGTCAGATGGCGACCCCGGCGTGCCGCCCACACCGGGGCGTTCGTCTTTCAGAACAAACCACGAAGCGGCGTGCCGTTCCGGTGCTGCCGGGAATCTGTATTGGGCCCGATGATGTCAAGTCGTAAATGTCACGCCGCCGAACTTATGGGCTATCCGAACGCCAAGGGCGGGAACACTGGCTCGAGTATAAGGCTGAGTCTGGCGCGACGTCACGGCGCGCTATTCCGGCCCGCCAGCGCCCACTGCGCTGAATCAAGTGCGGGCTGAAACGGGCAATTGGGCTGCCATCAAAGCCGAGATCGCGGCGGATAGGCCGGCAAGAGGAATGGGATGGCCCCTCCGTCGAGCAGGTCGATGAATGGCTAGTTCACGCAAGCGCCCTGGTCTGACCCGGGAGGCGGTAGGCTCTTGTCCATGTCGTCCTTTGACCCGAGCGGAAGTTGCCGACAACTTTCGACGTCCGCCACAGGGTTGGCGTCGGCCGACCGAAGTGATCGAGATCGATCAGTGCTTCAACGAATCAGCTACGTTTGCAGACGCGCTGCCTAGTGAACCTCGCCCCTCCCAATACGTAGGAGTTCCATAGTACTGGTGAGTTCGCGTTTCCCAATTACGATCCTGCCACGAGTCATCACTGAACTCCGGCGCGTCCCTTAGCTGTTGTTCGGTGATAGCAGTTCGAAAACCACTAAGCGACGTATCATAGGTCAGAGCACCCCAAGGGATGGGATAGTGGCTGTGCCCGAGCCCGACGAAGCCGCCAAAGCTCATGACGGCATAGGCTACGCGACCAGACATCTTGTCGATGATGAGGTGATCAATCTCACCGATGTTCTTTCCATCTGCTCCATAAACCTCGGTTCCTTGGATGTCTTCGCTCGAGATGCATTGATGATCCGGATGGGCTGTTGCACGGGCCATGGGTAGACTCCCTCAAAACGTGGGTTTCGTCGGTTTAACTCGGCCACTATGGGGGCGTTCCTGTTTTCAGCGGCTCCTTGCCATTCTGTCGCAGCTTGCGTGGCTTCCGCGCGTCTGCGAGAAAACCGACCGCGCCGCCCTGGCCAAGGTCAATGCCTGCCTGCGTCGCGCCGTCTGCCAAGACTTGGACGTTCGCGAGGGAATCGGCCGCGTCGAGGGCGCCGCCTGCGAAAGTGCGGCGGAGCCGGTGAAGGACTGCCCGGGATCGCCACTAGGGCAAAACCCACAAGTTCGTACGTCGGAAACTTTCAAAATGAACAATTGGCGTTCTCCTTCGTAATGAAAGGATGCCAAGCGATGAGAGGGGAAGCCGCCGGGAATTGGAGCGTCAGCTGGAAAGGGCGAAACGGCTTGCCGCAGTCACAACGGATCGGACGACCTATGAACGGATACGCGATTTTGCCGACGATATCAGGGAAGCGCTCCAGCGGTTAGTGTCTCGCCGACGTGGCCAAGACGAGATCCGGGCTCGCGCGCGTCAGCTTTGGGAAGAGGCAGGCTGCCCTTCGGGCCGCGACCTAGATTTCTGGCTGCAAGCCGAGCGCGAACTTACGGATAATGAGGCGATCGACCGGTGATGCTTAATAGGTGGTATGAAAGGGCTCAACTAGCCGATCGAGTCTTCATCGGCGCTGCGCAACATACGTAGGATCGGCGGGGATCTGTGCTTCGTACTGCCTGGCTAGTGCGTCGCGAACTGGACCTTCCGGCAAAGCGCGGTTTGATGGCGTGGCCTCTCGCATTCTGCGGCCTTACCTGCCAATTCCTCAGTGTTGCGACCCATCGGCGAGTGCTTATCAACGGCCCCTCGAAGCCCTTCCTCACACGCCGAGGGCGCGCGTCCGTCCGACCTGTCCCCCGAAGCCATGGGCGCTCGACGCACCTCAGACCGATAGGCGCTTGATCGCCCTGACAGCCGCGCCAGGCCCGCGCCATCCCAAAAACTCAAGCTCTTTGTTTTCGAGCGCGTTTGTCGCACGGAAGAACTGCTCGAGCTCCTCCACGGCCCGGGACGGCAGGTGCCTTATATCCTTGAGATTGGTCTCGAGCGGCGAACGATCCGGCGCGGCAAAGACGCGATCGTTCCTTTCCTTTCTGCCTTTGCGGATTTGAAGGATTTCGAGGATTCCGATCGGCCGGCATGGCAGCACGACGCCCGGATATGTCTGGGAATCGTGAATGACGAGGACATCAAGGGGATCGCCATCGTCGGCTTTTGTCGAGGGAATAAAACCCCAATCATAAGGATATGTGAGACCGACCATCAAAGGCTTCGCAAGCGTGAACGCCTTCAGATCCGGGTCGAACTCCAGTTTGCAGGTGCTTCCGCGGGGCGTTTCGATCACGGAGTGGATATTTTTCTCGTCGGCCCATGTCGGGAGCTTGATTAGGTTAGTCATGGGTCTGCAAACGGTAACCTGAATCGTTTGTTCCTTGCCCTTTTTTCTGGCCTGGTGTCGCTCGCGCACGCGCTGTCGCGCTAGGTGGTGTGGACAGTTATCGCATCCATAGGACGATGGCAGCCAGGGTGACGACGGCTCGGTAATTTCGAGCGGTCTTTTCGAAGCGGGTTGCGACGCGACGGAACTGCTTGAGTTTGCTGAAGCAGCATTCGACGAGGTGGCGCTGGGCATAGAGATGCTTGTCGAGCGGATGTTTGAGTGCGCGTGACGGATTGTTGGGGATGACGGCGAGCGCCCCCTTGGCTGCGATGGCCTGGCGCAAGTGATCCGCGTCATAGGCCGTATCGGCCATGACGGCCTCGGCGGGCAATCCCTCGATCAATGTGGCGGCTTGCGGTGCATCGCCATTCTGGCCTGCGGTGAGTGTGAACCGCACGGGACATCCCAAACCTCGCACGGCCATATGTATCTTGGTGCTCAAGCCGCCGCGCGAGCGGCCGATCGCCTGATCTTCAGACCCCCTTTTTTCGCCCCGGCGGCGTGCTGATGCGCCCGGACGATGGTGGAATCGACGATCAGATATTCGAAGTTCGGATCATCGGACATTTGTCTCGAAGATCCGCCACCATACACCCTTGATGCTCCATCGACTGAAGCGCCGGAACACGCTGTTCCAATCTCCAAACGCCTCCGGAAGATCACGCCAGGGAGAACCCGTACGAACGATCCAAAGCACCCCCTCCACGAACATCCGGTTGTCGCGTCCGGTCGAACCCTTCTGGTCAGGCCGGCCGATGATGAGCGGCGCCATGCGCTCCCAGGCCGTGTCACTCAACACCAAGCGATCCATCACACCCAAGGCTGCCTCCCAAAAGAAGCCTTGAATCTGATTTGCGCCTAAAAGGGAATCCTTAGAGTCCACACCACCTAGCGCTCCATGAAGCTATTTGGGAGGCATGACCGTGGTCTTCGTCGATCCGTCCGGCGCCGGCTGCATCCTCGGCGGACTTTGCCCTTGGGGACTTTCCGGAGGAGCGCCACCCGCCCCGGTGTTGACGGGCCCGGTCCAGCCTTGCGGTTGCAATTGACCTTTGTCTTCCGGCGCCGAACGCCCGGTCGGCGCCTGAAGATCGTCCGCCGGCTTAGCAGGCTGTGCAATCGCCAATCCATAAGACAGCACAAGAATTATCCATGCAAGTCGGACGCGCACTGAAGCCTCCGTTGGCTCTGGTCAACGAAGAACGTCCCGCCGATCCTGCCGTTCCTGCTCATCGGGACCGAATTGCTGAGGCCTTCGTTCAAGAACGACTGCAGGAGGACTTGAATGGCAAGAGCAATATGGAAGCGGCCCGGCTCGCCGATCGGCAAGAAGGGGCAGCGCAAGGCAAATTTCTCATACAAGCGTCTCGCGTCACACGAAATCGTGCCGCGAGATGCAGGCATTGAGCCACGGATCTGGCTTGGTTCGGCGAGCGGGGAGCGCTTCAGGCACCGTCATCGCTGCCTGGTTGGCACCACTGGTTGTCGCCTGTGCAGCATCGAGAGCCTCACTGAGGCATCACGCCCGCTTCCGCGCAGGCTGGGCCGCGTTTTTTCTCGATCCGGCCAGATCGAGCGCGCCTTGCACAACCCCTCGAATGCGCAGCTCCTGTTGCGCATGCGGCCAGCCTATTTCTTCCGGATAATACTTTGGTCGCGACCGCGTGGACGTCGGACGCTACAACGCACCCGATAAACTTGCGGGCGCGCTCGCCTGGGTCAGCGTCCCGGGCGATGCCGGCGCAATCATCCGCACCAGCCGCGTCTCGATCGAGCTGGTTCAATGGCGGCGGCGATCGGGATGCTCCAGACGCGCTCGTAGCGCGGCTCAATCTCGCGGAATGACAATCGTTGCGGTCGCGCGCGGCGGCGGATTTGCGATGGAAAGCCGCTTTGTCAATGTCCTACATGAACGGCTTTCCACCGGTAACTGCGACCGTCGTTCCCGACGTATAACTCGAACGCGGGTCGGCGAGCATGACGTAGGCCGTCGCAAGCTCGGCGGGCTGGCCCGCTCGCTTAAGTGGAACCTGCTTGCCAAAATGCCTGACCGACTCGTCCGGCAACGTCGATGGGATCAGCGGAGTCCAGATCGGCCCCGGCGCGACGGCATTCACGCGAATGCCCTTATCGGCCAGCATCTGCGCAAGTCCTCCGGTAAAATTCTGGATCGCGCCCTTGGTCGTGGCATACGCGAGCAGAATTGGATTCGGCATGTCCGAATTGATCGATGCCGTGTTGATGATCGCGCTGCCTGACCGCATATGCGGCACTGCCGCCTTTACGAGATAAAACATCGCGTGGATATTGACGTCGAAGGTCAGCCGCCATTCCTCGTCGGAGATAGCAGCAATATCCTTGAAGCTGGCCTGGTGAGCGGCGTTGTTCACGAGGATGTCTAGGTCGCGTTCTCATAAAATCGACCGCTTGGAGTAGGCATACCTGATGTCCGCTTGTCCCCCAGGTAGCGGCGCAGAAGCAGAAGGTCCGAGAAGGGCCACTAGGAGACATTCGTCAAGCGCAGCCCCCTACCGACAAAGCTCTCGGAGGACGCTATTGCGCATGGACGCGTATGCTGCTGATCTAGACGCTGTAGGGACGAACATTTCGCATGCTCCTGAACCAGCTTTGGAGAGACAGAGATGAAGCGATTAGCGAATGCCCTCAGCCTAGCCCTTTTCTGCTGTCTGGTTGCTGGCTCAGCATCGGCTGCTGAGATCAGGGTGCTCGTAACAAATGCGTTCAAATCGGTCATAGGCAAGATTGAGCCTTCTTTCAAAAGCAGCACTGGCCATAGCCTGTCCGTAAGAGCCGCAGCTTCCCCGGTTCTGCAAGAGGAGATCGCCAAGGGCGACAACTTTGACGTCGTGATCTTAATCGCCTCTAATTTGGATGCCCTTGAGAAGGCGGAAAAAATTGCGTCAGATACACGAACCAATATTGCACGTGCGGGGCTCGGTCTCGCCGTTCGCGCTGGTCAACCGAAGCCTGATATTCGCACATCGGACGCGTTCAAGCAGGCGCTAGTGAACGCAAAGTCAGTGGCTTACGTCACTGCGGGCGCAAGCGGGAAGCATCTGATTGCAGTCGCCGAGCGTCTCGGCATAGCCGATCAGCTTAAGGCAAAAGGCAAGACGCTGCCGACAGGTAATGTCGCTGAGTTCGTTGCAAACGGTGAGGCCGAACTTGCCATCCAGCAGATGAGCGAACTTATGGCGGTGAAAGGCGTCGATGTTGTCGGCGAGCTGCCAGCTGACGTTGATTTAATTTCACAGATCGCCGCGGCCATGAGCGCGAATGCTAAAGAACCTGAAGCTGGTAAGGCGTTCATCAGATTCCTAACCACAGCGGACGCCACGATCAGGGCCAGCGGAATGATGCCTGACTAGCTTGCTTGCCTGGCGCACGCCAGGTCGAGGTGCAAAGCTGACCTCGGGTTGGCCTCCTCACGATTTCCGCTTTGGGTCATCGACCGACAAAACTCACAGTGAGCATAATAGGTTTGCTTCGGATGCATAGCGACCAAAAGGGCTTGTGACAGGGCATGTTGAGACTGACCGCCGTCCCGTGATTCAACCCTCCAAATAAAGGGCTCGAATCATGCGCTACGAACTCACCGATGATGAGTGGAATGCCATCAGGCCGATGCTGCCGAATAAACCTCGCGGCGTGCCGCGGGTGAATGATCGTCGTGTCCTCAACGGCATCTTCTGGGTCTTACGATCTGGCGCACCATGGCGCGATCTGCCCAGCAGCTTCGGCCCCTATAGCACCTGCTACAATCGCTTCGTTCGCTGGGGGCGTGCTGGTGTCTGGGCCAAGATCATGAACGCTCTGGCTGGCGCCCATGACGGCGCCGTACAGATGATCGACACGTCTATTGTCCGCGTACATCAGCACGGTGCCTGCATCGCTCGAAACAGAAGACAGTCCATGGGCCGATCACGGGGCGGGTTGACCAGCAAGATTCATGCGTTGGTCGATGTGAATGGGCTGCCGGTCCAGCTCGCACTGACGGCTGGTGAGGCGCACGACAACCGGCTCGCACGAAAACTCCTCTCTCGCTTGAAGTCGGGAACAATGCTGCTCGCCGACCGTGGATATGACGCCGATTGGATCAGAGCCCTTGTTCACCAGCGCGGCGCTTGGGCTAACATCCCACCAAAAAGAAATCGGACAGAGGCGCTATGCTTCAGTCAATACCTCTATCGTGCGCGCAACGTGGTCGAACGGTTCTTCAACAAGATCAAGCACTGTCGGCGTGTGGCAACCCGCTGCGACAAGCTCGCGGCCAACTATCTTGCATTCATCCAGCTTGCATCCATCCGCCTATCGCTGCGCGTTAATGAGTCCACGTCCTAGCACTACTTTGGCAGATTGTCCGGTTTGCTGTGCTTTATAGGATTCCCGAATCAATTTTTCAATGATTCATGGGTGGTCGGCTCTGGAGGGCTGACCATGGCGGGATGGGAAGACGAACTTGAACGTTGGCTGATGCCGTTCTTGGATCGGCTGGGTCATAAGACTCGGCAACGGATGTGTCCTCTCTATGTTGCGGGACTGATCGGTCCTGGCGATCGCAAGAGCGTTCAGCCGATGGCGGAGCGCCTTGCCACGGGCAACTACGACCAGCTGCACCATTTCATTGCGGACGGTGTCTGGGACGCGACGCCGCTGGAGACGGAGCTGCTTAACCAGGCGGACCGACTTGTCGGCGGTAGGGATGCGGTGCTCGTTATTGATGACACCTCACTACCGAAGAAGGGCGAACGCTCGGTTGGTGTTGCGGCTCAATACGCGTCGGCTCTCGGCAAAACGGCAAATTGCCAAACGCTGGTGTCTTTGACGCTTGCGCGCGGCGAAGTGCCAGTGATGGTCGCGTTACGTCTCTTTCTGCCTGACAGTTGGACAAGCGACGTGTCTCGTTTGACGCGTGCTCGCGTGCCAGTCGAACACCGAACGCCACGGTCCAAGCCGGAAATTGCTTTGGCCGAGATTGATCGCGCGATGGCAGCCAACGTGCGCTTTGGATGTGTGCTGGCGGATGCAGGACACGGACTTAGCGCACCATTTCGACAAGGGCTAACAGAGCGCGGGCTGGTCTGGGCTGTCGGCATCCCTCGGCACCTGAAGGTGTATCCGGTCGATGTGAAACTCATTTGGCCGATTACCAAAGTCCGCGGGAAACCACGAAAGCACCACGTGCCCGATATCTTGTCGATTGCGGCAGAACAAATGCTGGCCAGCGCCAAATGGAAAGCCGTGAGCTGGCGCAGCGGGACGAAAGGTCGGCTGAAAGCCCGATTTGCTGCTCTCCGTGTCCGCACCGCCGACGGCCCTCCTCAGCGGATTTGGGATAAGGGTCAGCAGCATCTCCCGGGCGACGAAGCTTGGCTCATTGGCGAACAACGTGCCTCAGGGGAGAAGAAATACTATCTTGCCAATCTCCCTGCGGCGACGGATCTGCGCACACTAGCCGCCACCATCAAGGCAAGATGGATTTGTGAGCAGGCGCATCAGCAGTTGAAGGAGGAGCTCGGACTTGATCACCTCGAGGGGCGATCATGGCAGGGTCTTCATCGCCACGCCCTGATGACAATGATTGCCTACGCCTTCCTGCAGCATCGCCGCCTCGCACACGCGGGGCGGAAAAAAAAGAATCAACGGACCTCCGCCTCAGCCAACCATGCCCGCCGTGCGTCACGCCATCGTCGGTCTCATCCTTCGGCCGCCATCTCAGCGGTGCCCATACTGCCGAAAACAAATCCTTGAAAAACACCGGCACAAATAGATTCTGCCAAAGTAGTGCTAGTCATCTGGAACGCAAGTTCGTCACATTAGTTGAACGCTCGAATCTTTGTAGAGGAGAGCGCTTGTGGGGAATGCAGGTGTGAGAGGCCGGCCGATCGCGCCGTTAGTGCTCAGTCCGCAGGAGCGACGTACCTAGAGAGACAAGTTCGTCGTCATCATGTTGCGCGGTCGCTATCTGAGCGATGCCGCGCGATCCTGCGATGTGCGGATGGCTTGCCAAGCAAGTCTGTGTCCGCCGAACTCGGCATCCATGAACAGACCGTTGGCAAGTGGCGCCGTCGATTTTTGAAAGATCGCTGTGATGGCCTGCTTGACGAAGCCCGCCCTGGCCGCCCTCGCACCATCGACGACGATCAGGTTGCGAGGTAATCGAGCGGACATTGCGCACGACACCGGCCGACGCGATGCACTGGTCGATCCGCTCGATGGCTGCGGAAACTGGCTTTTCCCACACCACAATTCGCCGAATGTGGTCGGCATTCGGCTTGCAGCCGCACCGTAGCCAGACATTCAAGTTGTCGAGCGATCCGCTGTTCGTCGATAAGGTGCGCGATATCGTCGGCCTTTATCTATCCCCACCGAACCGAGCCCTTGTCCTCAGCATCGATGAGAAAAGCCAGATTCAGGCCCTCGATCGCGAGCAGCCGGTCTTGCCGATGATGCCTGGCGTGCCGGAACGTCGCACGCACAGCTACGTGCGGCATGGCACGACCACGCTTTTTGCGGCGCTCGATGTCGCCTCGGGGTTCGTCATCGGCAAATGCTACAAGCGCCATCGGGCAGTCGAGTTTTTGAAGTTCCTCAAAGAGATCGACGCTCAAATCCCTGAGGGGGCTCGCTGTCCATATCGTCATGGATAACTACGCCACCCACAAGACGCCCAAGATCAAAGCGTGGCTCGCTCGCCGGCCTCACTATCATGTCCACTTCACGCCGACTTCTGCGTCCTATCCGTTGGTGTTGTTCATTCCGGCCATCTTCCTAGCCTCAGTCATCTTCGATCGCGGATCCGGCTTCCTTGCCACTGGCGCGAGCGCCGCGCTTGCCCTGCGATACTTTATGCCGCCGCCTTTGAGCGCTGAGATCTTGCCGCTCTTGATTTTCCTGATAAGCGGGCTGTGCATCGCGGCAGTGACCGAAGCCTTGCGTACCACCTTGGAGAAGCACTCGGAAGCGAAGGCTTACGCGGACGTGCTGCTGATCGAGCTGGCGCATCGAACCAGGAACGACCTCGCGACGATCATGTCGATCCTGCGACTGCAAGCGCGATCAGACTCCAACCCTGCCGTGCAAGCGGCGATCACCTCCGCCCTCGCACGCATCGAGGTGGTCGCTAAGGTCCATGACAGGCTGCGCGACACCTCCGTTAACAGCACGGTCGATCTCTCGGCCTATCTGGAGGCGTTGTGCGGAAGCCTCGCTGACTTCCACCGGGGCTTGCGCCCGATTGCGATACGGGTGACCAGCGAAGAAATCGCTGTGAAGAGCTCGCAAGCTGCATCGATCGGTTTGATCGTCAACGAGCTGGTGACTAACGCCTTCAAATACGCATTTCCGGACGGACGACCGGGCACCGTGGAAGTCGATGTCCGGAGCAGAAACGAGCAGGTCGCAATCACGGTACGGGATGATGGAATCGGATGCCCGTCAGAGGCCAAAAGTGGCCTGGGGACGCGCCTGATCAACCTGATGACCGCGCAGATGAAAGGCAGCATGATCAGGACGCCCACGGCAAAAGGTTGCGAGGTGGAAGTGGTGGTCATCCTTGAGGTCTGATTACCGAGATCCGCGGGTTGCCAGAGTTCGACGGCCAGTCCTGTCTCGTGCCATTCACGTCGTTCAGAATACGACACGATCGACGGGAGGAAAGTGCCGGTCTGGTTCGCGTCGGAAGAGCGCTCCAAGCCTATGGCGTCGGCGATTGAGGCCCCGCCGAGGAGACCCATTCGTCGACGTCTGCTGCGATCTCCGCCGTGTCAGCCCTCTTCAAGAGATGGTCGCGCTCGACCCTGCAGGCATTTGAGACGCTTGTTGGAAAATATCCACCGCGAACGCAGCGAGTCGCTCCTGCAGCGACCGTTTGTTTGACCCGGTTTCTAGTTTTCTTCATCACGCATTCCCTCGGAAGCCGAAGCTTCAGCTCCATCTTCCGAGCAACGTACAAAGTCACGAAGGGCGTGTCGCTAAACTAAGTTGGTTGCGCCTCAATCCTTTTGAATGAGCTTGGACGCAGCAGTCCTTCGGATTGAGGGTGAACGCACTCGCGTGGCGAGGAAGGGGAAGGTCCGCCTGCCAATTCGTCTTGCCATTCGGTGGGGCCAGCCTCCAGGAACACTTGCTCAGCTGCGCAATTGAAATCCATCAGTTTTGCGGAGAGAGCTATGCCGGACTATCCAAAGCCGCCTTATCCCGACCAGAAGCAGCCGATGCCCGGCGCCACCGCCAGAATGAACCCGCGTCCGGACCATGGCGAATCCAGCTATCGGGGCTCCGGCAAGTTGGCGGGCAAGCGAGCAGTTATCACTGGCGGCGACAGCGGCATCGGGCGCGCCGTGGCGATCGCCTACGCCCGCGAAGGCGCCGACCTTCTCATCTCTTATCTCAACGAGCACGACGACGCTCAAGAGGTGAAGACGCTGGTCCAGGCGGAAGGGCGCAGGGCCGTCCTCGTCGCCGGAGACCTTCGCAGCCCCGAGCATTGCCGCGCCGTGATCGAACGCGCGGTCGAGGATTTCGGGGGACTAGTCACGTGAATCTAAAGTTCACCACATAAAGTCTGGTGGGCTTTGTGGCAGAAGCGTTTGACGGAAGCCAAAATCTGGTCAGCAGACTTGGTCCATTTGAAGGGCTTCGGATTTTTGTTGTGCAGGTCGATGAAGGTACGGATGTCGGCCTCGAGCTGCTTGACGGAGGTGTGAACACCTCGCTGGATTTGCTTTCTGGTGAGTTCAGCGAACCAGCGCTCGACCTGATTGATCCAGGACGAAGGCGACAGGTTGCGGCGAGTGGCGCGAATGGCCGCGCAAAGCGTGCCGCAATTGTATGCGCCCGACCAAGAAACGCCGCCACACTTCATCGCGCCGTTTGATGGGGTGCCTTCGCACAGGCGGTGATCGCGATCGAGAACACGCGGCTGCTCAAGGAACTGCGCGCCCGGACCGATCAAGTGGCGGAGCTTAATCGGGGACTCGAAGCGCGTGTCGCCGAGCAAGTCGAGGAATTGGGCCGGGTTGGACGTCTGAAGCGCTTCCTCGCTCCGCAACTGGCCGAACTGATCGTCTCGCAGGGAAATGAGAAGATCCTCGAAAGCCACCGCAGCGAGATCGTCGTCGTGTTCTGCGATTTGCGCGGCTATACCGCCTTCACAGAGAAAGCCGAGCCCGAGGAGGTGTTGGGTTTCCTGCGCGAGTATCACGGCGCGCTAGGTCCGCTCGTCAGCCAGTTCGAGGGGACGCTCGACCAGTTCTCCGGCGATGGGATCATGGTGTTCTTCAACGACCCCGTACCGATCCCCGACCCGGCCGAGCGCGCGGTCAAGATGGCCATCGCGATGCGCGAGGCTGCGTCGTCGCTGACCGCGGCCTGGCGCGAGCGAGGTCGTGAGTTGGGCTTTGGCGCTGGCATCGCCCAAGGTTACGCGACCCTGGGCCAGATCGGATTTTCCGAGCGCTCCGGATACACTGCGATTGGCACCGTGTGCAATGTGGCGGCGCGGCTGTGCGGCGAGGCCAAGGACGGCCAAATTCTGCTCAGTCAGCGCGTCAATGTGGCACTCAAAGGAAGCGTTGCGACTGAACCTTTTGGCGCGCTTGCTTTGAAGGGTCTCACCCAGCCGGTCGTTACCTACAACGTGCCGCTCACGGCAGGCCAACCGGCTCTCCGCGTTATCGACGGTGGTAATCATTGAATGGCCAGTCAGCGGGTGGACTCCGGAATTGGCCCTTAGCCGACGTTTTCTCAGAATGCCCGGCTGTCCGCTGCCAGGAGGGAAGCCGACCAAGGTCAAGCGGGGCGCCGTGGTCGGCTTGTGACCCGGAGCCGACATCGACCGGTCGCCGAATGTCCTATGCCGCATTTAGCGTTCATTCCTGCGATGTCTGCGTGCGCCTCTTAGCGATGATGTTAAAGAAAAGGGTGTTCGCGAAGCCTACAAATACTCACATTCAGCTGCATGGTCGGCGCACTGTTAGGAGCCGCAGGATCACTTCTGCTCCCGCATGGTCGATGCGGCGCGCACACCTGAGGGCGTCTCGCCGAAGTGCCGGCGGAACATGCGATTAAAATAAGAAACGTCACCAAAGCCGACTGCATACGCGATATCGATGATGGCCAAATGCAGATGGTGCGGATCAGTCAGCATCACGAAGGCACGCTCAAGCCGGCATCCTGCAAGATGTTCGGTGAACGACTTTCCGGTCCTCTCGTCGAGCAATTTTTGCACGTATCGCCGCGACATGCCGATCGCCCCAGCGACCTTATTCAGATCGAAATTGGGATCGCTGTAGCGTCTCGCGACCTCTGCCAGGATCGCTTGTAGGTTTGCTGCCTTCACACCGCGCTCCGTAACGATCTCTGCTGCTTGGTCGGTCGGCCCGAGCGTCGCGGCTACAAGATCGAGGAGATGTACGCTGACGGTGGCGGCCAATTCTGATGACGGAGGTTCTTTGAAGGATGCCAGAGACCGCAGGTAGCAGTTGAGAAGTTTCAGCGCCGGTCCGGAACGCGCTGGCCGACCTGATAGATCTTCCGGGTTGGCAACCAGAGACCTTAGGGCGGCAGCCTGCACGGTTACGAATTTGACGTTCCCGCCACGCGGTCCAAATACTCGCAGCGGCCTTCCTCGGTCAACCAAACAAGCGGAGCCGACATCATAGGCATGCTCTTGGCCAGCATTTGCAAATTGGACCGGTCCAGCCTCGACGAGGTTCAGTCCGAATTGTTCACGGCTATCCTTGAGGTGGTGTCTGTGACGAATAAATTCGACCGGCGTCGCGACAAGGTGACAAACGCCAACCGCGCCGAGCGACAAGAAGGTGACGTCGATACGCGGGCGGCCGCCACTGTGATCTATCACGTCTAAGGCGAGGTTCAGCCGCGCAAACTCCTCACGAAACGTCGAGAACCGCGCACGCTGCGGCAGCATCTCGGTCGACCATCGCAAAAGGTGAGATGACGTTGGCATCTCGACCTCCCGTTTTGGGGAGCAGCTCCTCAAGTAATCATATCGGGCTGCGCTTCGCTACTGTGTGAAATGGCTCACAAAGGGAGAGGCCGGCTACGCGACATGACCGAGCGCGTCGCGTTGCGCGCAGGGCGATAAATCGGCAAGCCTCCCCGCACAGATTGCGTCGGTCGGCAAGACCGCGCTTCCTTCGCTTGCGAGAACAACCAGCCTAAAGCTGCAATCGTCGTAATTGGCGGTGTCGGCTTGTTGGGCGCAGAACTGTGATCTGCGGCTGGAAGGCGCATAGTCGGCATTTGGCCCTTCGCGTCATTTCGCGGCAACGCAATAGTTCAGTCGCTTCCGGGGTGAAGCGGGCATCCCGGTTGCGGGCGCTTGAGGGATGGTGACGCGAATGACCCAAACCGGAAGTCGGAATCCGCCACATCGGATGAGATGCCACGGCTCAAAACCCGCTCAACCATCGGTTTACATTTTTCATACCACCGGCTTATTATTGGGTGTGCGAAGATGCCTTCCTGCGAAGGGAGGACACCGTGAGGGTTGGCAACTTGCGCTATCGCTTCGAGGAATTCGCATTTGACATCGACCGGCGCGAACTGCATCGCGGGGCAGAGGTCGTTTCCATTACACCACAGGTGTTCGATCTGCTCGAATACCTGATCCGAAACAGGGAGCGCGTCGTCAGCAAGAACGACCTTATCAACGCCGTTTGGAAAGGTCGCATTGTGTCCGATGCTGCGCTTACGACCCGCCTGAATGCTGTCCGCGCGGCCATCGGCGATACCGGCGAGGAGCAGCGCCTCATCAAAACGTTTCCGCGCAAGGGCTTCCGTTTCGTCGGACAGGTGCAGGAGACGCGAGAAGTTGCGGGCCCGGATCCGGGCGATGCGCCCGAGAGCGCTCTTGCGCTCCCCGACAAGCCCTCCATCGCGGTATTGCCGTTCGATAACATGAGCGGCGATCCCGAGCAGGAATATTTTGCGGACGGAATGGTTGAGGAGATCATCACCGCGCTCTCGCGGTTCAAATCGTTGTTCGTGATCGCTCGTAATTCTAGCTTCATCTTCAAAGGCCGAGCCGTCGATATTAAGGAAGTCGGGCGCAGACTTGGCGTACGCTACGTCCTTGAGGGGTCGGTGCGCAAGGCGTCAGGCAAAGTTCGCATCACTGGGCAGTTGGTTGATGCGGTGACAGGCGCGCACATTTGGGTGGACAGGTTCGAGCGCGACCTGACTGATATTTTCGTTCTTCAGGACGAAGTCACAGTTGCGGTCGTGTCAGCCATTCACCCGAAATTACTTCAAACAGAAATTGCGGAGGCGGCGCGGCGACGATCGAAAAACCTCACCGCCTATGATCTCTATCTTCGAGCCGCGCAACAGTACTACCCAATGACCAGTGAAGGGGTGGCCGAGGCGATCAGGCTGGCTCGTCGGGCTTTGGAGCTAGATCCCCGGTTCGGCGTTGTCGCTGCTCTGGCAGGTCTCTGTCACATGAACAACGTCCTTTTTGGCTATGCTGAGGATTCTGATTTCGAGCGGGAGGAAGCAATCCGGCTTTCTCGCTATGCATTGAGCGTCGACGATGATGATCCAGACACGTTAGCAATGGCTGCCGCAACCTCGGCATTCATGGTCAGCGATAGTGAACGTGAGATCGAAATGGTAGAGCGGGCGGTCAAGCTCAATCCAAATTCACATCACGCATGGAATGGACGAGGTTGGGTCTATACAATTGCAGTTCAGCCGGAGGAAGCGCTCCGCAGCTTTGAACGTGCTATCCGCTTGAGCCCGCTTGACCCGCTGCTATACCGGCCGTTTACTGGGATGGGGGTGGCCTTGATTGAGCTTCGGCGCTTTGACGAGGCAATCGTCGCTGGAAAGAAGGCCCTTCGTCAGAACCCCTATTCGTCGGCTTACCGCTGTCTCGCCGCCGCTTTCGCCCATCTCGGACGCGACGCAGAGGCGCGTGAGTGGGCGGCGCATGTGCTTAAGGTCGATCCCGCCTTTACAATATCTGCGTGGATCGCCCGGGGCGGGCAATCACGCTGGAAGTTGTATACCGAGGGTCTCCGCAAAGCTGGGTTGCCCGAATGAGCTCGGTGCGCGGGTGCCGAGGAGGTGATCGAACAGAAACCCTTGTTGCTGCGGTGCATGAGTCCGGAAATGGCCCTTTTCGGAAGTCCGACAACGTCCGCTTTTGCACCGCTGTTTGGGGACAAGCGGACATCGAAATGCGCCGTTACCGCGCTTCCTGATTTATGATGGGGTGGACGCCCCGCCGACGGCATCGATGTGCCAAAGTGGAGGTGTTTAGCACCACTTAAGGGAGGCGCCCGTGTCGGAGGTTAGCATAATCGGTCTGGATATCGCCAAGCATGTTTTCCACGCTCATGGAGCGGACAGGAAAGGGCGAGCTATATTCAGCAAACGGATCAGCCGAGGAAAGCTGGTGGATTTCTTCGCAGCCCAGCCGAGTTGCACGGTAGCGCTGGAGGCATGTGGCGGAGCCCATCACTGGGCCCGTCAGCTCGCCCAGCTTGGCCATGAAGTTCGGCTGATCCCTCCCGCCTATGTAAAGCCGTTTGTGAAGCGCCAGAAGAACGACGCGATCGATGCCGAGGCGATCTGCGAAGCAGCGCAGCGGCCGAGCATGCGGTTCGTGGCCGTGAAGAGCGAACAGCAGCAGGCGGCGGGTCTGGTGTTTCGGACCCGTGACCTGTTAGTGCGGCAGCGAACGCAGCTCATCAACGCGATCCGAGGACACCTCACTGAATATGGTTGGATCGCACCTAAGGGGCCTTCGCACGTGGCGATGCTTACCGACCTGATCGAGGAAGAAGAGATGGCCAGCTCGCTTCCCAAAGCGGCCCACGCCATGTTCCGATTGATGTTGGACCTGCTGGCCGCGCTCAATGGCAAGGTCGCGGACCTCGACCAGGAGATCGCGCGACGTGCTCGCGAGGACGAAGTATCGCGCCGGCTAATGACCGTTCCCGGCATTGGCCCAATCTCCGCCACCGCGATCGCCGCTCTAGCACCGCCGGCCGAGACCTTTGCCAAAGGCCGTGACTTCGCGGCCTGGCTCGGTTTCACGCCTCTTCAAAGATCGACAGGTGGCAAGCAGAAGCTCGGTGCGACATCCAAGATGGGCGAACGCACGCTCAGGCGCCTCCTCATCATCGGCAGCAGCGCGGTCGTGCAACAGGCGAGCAAACGCGGCGCGCCAAGGGGTTCGTGGCTCGAACAGGCTGGCTCGCAAACCGCGCATGCTGGTAACGGTCGCGCTCGCGAACAAGATAGCGCGGATCGTCTGGGCGCTCCTTGTGAAGCAGGAGAACTATAGGGCTCCGGTTGCCGCCAAGGCGTGATCTTGGCGGGCCAGAGGTCGTCAGAGATGTAGTCGGTCGAAGGAGGGTATGGCGCAACAGTCGGCGAGACGAGGCCGGAAGAACCAGATGTACTCATTGTGCCTGGAGCACGCTTTTATGATTTGGTTCCGGTCTGCGAACTCCCATACAGGCCCGCAGCTTCATCGCTGCACCATCAGAGGCCGGACAGATGGCAGCATCCGACTACGTGCCGATCTTCTTCAAAAACCGCTTGCATCTCGCGGGGCGTCCACAGATGAGTACACGGCCTAGAACATGTGGCTTGGTGTCGAGAACTTGCCCAGCGAGCTGGCGATATAATCGAGCGATCCGAGGAAACGCCTTAACATAAGCGAGGGCTCGCGGGCATGAAACGCTGAGGGATGACAGATTCCCTATTTGCTCGTGCGCAATTGGCTATCGAAGAAGGCCACCGACTGCGGAACGAGAGGCGAAGCCTCACCGAGGCCTTCGACGAACAGTTGCGCGAACTGCGTCACAGCATACACAACAGCGCTAGCGCTCGGACAGAGACCAAGGCGCATCGCGACAATCGGGAGTAAGGCCGCTTTAGTTGGCGGCCTCTTTCATCCTCCAAACTCAAGCGAACAGGTCTTTCCCCGGCTGCGTCATCCGCACGAACGTCCCGCTCTAGTGGTACTCGAGCCAGCCCTTGGTACGCATCCGACGGGCGCCGTCTTGTCTGAGGCGCTGTAATTGGCCAAGCGTGTAACCTTAAGTCTAGCTTTAAGGTCATCAGGCGATGCGGGTCGAGGTTTTAGGCGGGCTGGAGCGGCGGCGGCGCTGGTCGCAGGATGACAAGGCGCGGATTGTCGAGGAGACATTGGCGCCGGGCGCAAAGGTCACTGCGGTTGCGCGTCGCAACGGCGTAGCGGCCAGCCTGGTGTTCACCTGGCGTCGACAAGCGCGGACATCCGAGCAGGCCGTACCATCTTTTGTGCCGGTGCAGATCGCCGCTACGGAAGCGGAGGAGACTCCGAAGCTCTTATCTGCGGGTGATGGCCGAGGGCGGTCTGTGGCAGCAGCCGCGCGTATTGGTTTGATCGAGATCGACCTTGGCAACCGGCGACGCATCCGAGTGGACGCGCACGTCGATCCGGAAGCGCTGGCGCGGGTCCTCGAGGTACTTGAGCGCCGATGATTGCCATACCGGGTAATGTGCGGGTGTGGCTTGCGACCGGCCACACCGATATGCGCCGCGGCTTTCCAAGCCTTGCGCGGTTGGTCCAGGAGAGCTTGAAGCGTGATCCGCACGCTGGTGATCTCTACGTTTTTAGGGGCCGCCGCGGCGACCTGATCAAAATTATTTGGCATGATGGCCAGGGCGCGTGTCTGTTCACGAAGCGGCTGGAGCGCGGGCGCTTTTTGTGGCCGTTACTGGCGGACGGCGTTGTGACGATCAGCGTTGCGCAGCTATCGTATCTTCTGTCCGGAATTGATTGGCGGATGCCGCAGGCAACCTGGCGTCCACAGGCTTCCGGTTAAATCGAGCGGGATTTTTTGCGACGAATATGGTTGATTCGTCTTCGTGACGACGCCCTCCGATCAGCTTCCCACCGACCTTGCCGCAGCACACGCGATGATCCTTGCGCAGCGCGAGCAGTTGACGCTGGCCAAGAGCGAGGTGACCGTCGGCCGGCTGGAGATCGAGCGACTGAAGCTGATGCTGGCCAAGGCACGGCGAGAGCAGTTCGGGCAATCTTCTGAGCGCGGCAAGCTGCTGGTCGAGCAGCTTGAACTCGCCATCGAGGATCTTGAAGCGACCCAGGCGGAGCAGGAGATCAAGGCCGAGCTTGCAGCGCCGGGAGCCGCCAAACAGCAGCGCGTGCGAAATCCACGGCCGCCGCGACCTCCGTTACCGGACAATCTTCCGATCGAACGCGTCGTCGAACCCGCTCCTTGCGTATGTGGCAAGTGCGGCAGCGAGCGACTGCACAAGCTCGGCGAGGTGGTATCGAAGACCCTGGAATGCGAGCCGCGGCGCTGGAAGATTATCGAGCATGTCCGCGAAAAGTTCTCCTGTCGAGATTGCGAGGCGATCACAGAGGCTCCGGCGCCCTTCCATCCGATCCCGCGAGGCTTTGCCGGGCCGAACCTGCTGGCGATGGTGCTGGTCAACAAGTTCCTGCTGCATCAGCCGTTGAACCGACAGAGCAAGACCTATGCCCGCGAAGGGATCGAGATCGACGTCTCGACCTTGGCGGATCGGGTCGGCGCCTGCGTGGTGGCACTCGATCCCATTATTGAGGCCATCCGGATCCACGTCATGAGCGCGGAACGCATCCACGCCGACGATACGACGGTGCCGGTACTGGCCAAGCTTAAGACGGTTACCGGCCGGATCTGGACCTATGTTCGCGATGACCGGCCGTTTGGCGGCACAGGTCCGCCGGCGGCCCTGTTCTACTACTCACGCAACCGGGCTGGAGAGCACCCGCAAAGCCATCTTGCCGGCTATGTGGGCCTGATGCAGGCCGACGCCTTTGATGGATATAACCAGCTCTACAAGGCGCAAAGGAAGCCAGCTCCGATCCTTGAAGCGGCCTGTTGGAGCCACGGTCGCAGAAAGTTCTTCGACCTGGCGAAATCTGGAGAGGCGCCGATTGCCAGCGAGGCCGTGCGGCGCATCGATATCCTGTTCGAGATCGAGCGCACTATCAACGGCAAAACGCCAGAACAGCGGCTTGCGGTACGTCGAGAGAAGTCCGTGCCGATCGTTGCTGATCTTGAGATCTGGATGCGCCAGCAGCGGACCTTGCTCTCCTCAAACAATGATACCGCAAAGGCGATCAACTACCTGCTTAACCGCTGAGCGGCGTTCACTCGCTTCTTGGACGATGGCCGCGTCTGCCTCTCGAACAATGCTGCCGAACGAGCGTTACGCGGTGTGGCTGTCGGGAGACGAAATTGGACCTTCGCCGGTTCAGATGCTGGCGGCAATCGTGCCGCCGCCGTCTATACCCTGATCGAGACCTGCAAGATGAACAACGTTGATCCGCAAGCCTGGCTCGCTGACATGCTGGCCAGGCTTCCAGATCACCCCGCCAACAGTGTCGCCGACCTACTCCCGTGGAATTGGAAGGCGACCCGACAGTCCAAAGCCGCTGCCGCCTGAGCGCCACGGCTGATCGGCGCGCCTGCCCGGGGTGCTGACCGGATGCGTACAGCCCTTGTCGATCGCGTGCTGTAGTCCAGCCCAGTACTCGGCCGGCGTCGCCCCGCTTTTGAGCGGCGTTAGGGAAGTCCGCGTTCTCAGACAACCCTGATTTTCTCCTTGAACTTGCGGTTGATGAGCATTTCGGCGCGCCGCTTTGCCAGCTCAAGCAGCCTCGTGCGCACGGTACTGCGTCGTCGAGTTCAATGACGATCTCGAATTGATCGCCGTATTGGCGGGTGACGCTGAACGGAACGCCTCGGTGCTGGTAGGTAGTGGGCATGTCAGTGATTTAGCAATCGACGCGCGCGGGAAGCACCGGGAAGGTACGGGGGATCGTCCCACTACGAGTATAGCCCCATGCTACCGGATCAATGACCGATCACAAAACGAATTGTGAGATAGACGCCTGCTACAACAGCAGCGCAGGCCCCGATGGAAAATAGGACACGCCACAGATCGGTCGGTTTGGGTTCGAAAGCCGGTTCGTCAGCCACCGTGTGCACTTGAAAAGTAAGGTACAGCAGTGAGGCTAGACCCCAGCAGTTGTTATCCGCTTTAACATGGTTGAACGGGGCGTGCGTTTTCCACGCGCCTAATCGACGTTCTAGTTCAAAGCTGAGACTTTGTTCGTCCGCAGTGCCACCATGGGTAGCCGCGCTTGCTGTCCTAGTTGGACACTCGCAGCGAGGAATTAAGACAGGAGATCCGGCGTACTTCCCCGACCGTCATTTTCAGCGCCGGGATATGCTCGGGCGGTAGCTGTCGTTTGATGAGGCTAACGGCCCATCCTTCCGGGATAGCGTCCAGCACACGGTCGATGGCCTCATCACGCGAGGTCGCGGCAAGCCAGATCTGGACCTCCCCGTCATCGGTCGTCACGCGAACCAGGTGGACTTCGGCTGCCTGCTGCATGACCCAATAAGAGCAACTACAGGCGATCGTTTCAAAAGTCTTTGCATAAGTTAAGCTGGGAACCGGACTAGGACATTAGTTCTGACCGGCATATGCAAATGCGGGAACGGACGTCGGGCCGCAGACTGATATTTCAGTTCGCTCACATGGATGGCGTAGAATACAGCTTCGTAGGACTAGCGGCGGGTCATTTCATCGCGCTGGTCGGTGGCGCGAGCTGCCTCTTCATCTGTTGAGGACTCAGCACCTCAGACTCGGGCCTCAGCGTGTACCCCTCGCTGGGGCCGTTTTTATTCGAACACGTCTTTGCCGGCCGGGGTCATCCGCGTGAAGGTGCCGCTCTCATGAACATTCCTCCAGCCAGTCGCGTTTGAACGAAGTTCCTTGCAATCGTCTCCGGGCAGGATCATTGTTCCGGCATCACCGGCCGAGGCTCTGCCCGTAGGCGTCGGTGGCTGAGAGACCGTGACGCGCTCCCGCCTGCACAAGGGGAGTATGCCATGGCCGACCAGGTCAGCGAGGAAACGCAAGCGTTATTCGATGCCGCCGAATTGGCGATTGCTCGCAGCAAGGAAATTGTAGAGCAGACTCGCCGAGTCCATTCGGCATGTGCCATGGAACTACGCGCCCAAGAGCGACGTTTGATGTTCCTGAGGGAAGCGAGGAAACCAAATTAGCTTTTGTTGGTGTAGTGATGCCAAAACTGCCGCAACAAATCATATTTCGACCGCGCCGGGGCGACTCCGCTCTATTGAAGTTGGCACAAGAATGTATCGCCGAAGCCAAGTCAGCCTTGGCGTTGCCGCCCCCTGACACGTTCCTCGGCCGACATTCCCAGCCCCCGGACAGCGAGAAAGGCGACCAGAAGTAAGGCCGCCTTGCGGGCTTGACCCAGATCAACGAACATTCCGGCCAGCTGGCCAGCATCACCGACATGACATTGGACCGTGTGACCATCGCGGGATGCATCGTAATTGCCTTCAGCGCGCTGATACTAACTGCGATCCTCGCCTCTTAGGAACCCTACACTTGCCTGACCATTATAGTCCCCGCTCCGGGCAGGGAACCGAACGAGGGAAAGGGCATGGGGCAGCTACGCCGCCGCGTCATTCACACGGATTCATTGGAAGCTCGGCTTTTGGAGAGCGCTAGGCAGCTGCGCAATCAGGCCGCAGCGCTTGCCCCAGGTATCGAGAAGGAAGCGCTGCTAAAGCTGGCCCGGCAAGCTGAAGCAGCCGCGAGCATGACCGATTGGCTGCGCCCTCCCGGACTTCAATCCTCTTGATTGCACATGACACCCGAAGAATACTTAGAGAAAGCCGAGCATTACCGCCTAGCCAAGGAGAGCGCTAAGGACGACTTCTCGCGCTTTCACCTCGAAGCTATGGAAAACAGCTACAGAACATTGGCCGCCAGCGAAGCGGCTTTGCGGCAATCTTCCACCGTAGCCAATGCGCTGTCTCAAAAAGACGAGCCGTAGGCTGAACCTTTCAGTTCGCCGCCTAGACGCATCAATGCCGGGATTTTGCTCGTTCCCTCTCGGGGCTAGAAGGCCGCGCCGCCTGTAAGAGTTTCAAACGGGCGGCGTAGCTGCGTCGAAGCCGCCTTAGTCGGCGTCCGCGATCTTGCCCTTACCTTCGCAGACCTTGCATTTGACCGGATAGATTTTGTGACCCGGTTGCACAGGCTCAGTAACGGCGGGGAAGCCCGTTCCATTGCAGGCCGGGCACATATGCTCTTTGATCTTCGGCTGCATGTTGAACCCTTCTGGCCGCCTTAGTTGACGGCCTCTTTCGTGCTCCAGCTCAAGCGAACAGGTCTTTCCCCCCTTGTGTCGTCCGCACGAACGCTCCGCTCTCATGATACTTCGGGATCAGAGTAGGGGCGGTCGCCGATGTATTTCATCGCTTGTGTGTTTAGTCCGCTGATCGAGGCATCTTCACATAAGCACTACAATTGCAGCGATTGCGATAGGGCTTAAGCCCAAGACGATGATGCCTGCATGATATAAGATTTCAGCCATGGCGTGCCCCCATGCGGCCGGCAACTCAGCTTTGGCTAAGACGGACATTTATAGCACAAGTGGCGCCAAAGTGCGCCCTACCCAAAGGATTATCGATCCCCATCGCGCCCGGAGCGCCTCTTCGCTGCGTCCTGCGTCCTGCGTCCTGCGTCTCGTGCCAGTGCTCGATGCTCTTTCGGGCTCAGGCCAGCGTAGAACGGTTCCCAGGCTTCGCACCTTTGGCGCCCTCTAAATCGGGCGCGCTGCCGGTCGCGTAGGGCGGCACGGGCAGCGGCACCGTGATGCTATAGGTCCAGAAGGGCGGGCTGCGCGCGGTTGCCAGCCTGATCCGGCCGATCATCCGGCCCTCGTGGATCACCACGAAGTCGTCTGGGATAATCTCGCCGACTATGAAGTAGGGCGGAGAAACAATTCCATCAGGAATACGGCCGACGAAAAGGCACTACCTCGCTATCCGCGGCGCGGATCACCACCCGGGCCAGCTCCATGACGTCAAAATCTTGGTCTTCGAGCGTGTCCGCCACGCCCTGACGGTTCATTTCGTGGACGATCGCCTCTGCGACCTTCATCAGTCGTGCGGTCTCAGCTGGGGTGTCTGTCAGGTGCATCAGGTCCGCGGCTTTCGAAACGGGCACCAGGTCTACGTCTGCTGCGCGGATGACGACGCGGGCCACCTCAAGGGGATCGAAGCCCAGGTCGGCGACCGCTTCCGCGACACCTTGTCGATCCAGTTCAGCAACGATCGCCTCAGTGACCTTCATCAGTCGCGCCGTTTCTGCAGTGAGGTCTACCATTGGTCCGTTCTCGAGCTTCGGGTAACCACGACCTTGCCCCTTGGTGTGATTATAAGTCTGTGTCCATTGGGGCAGGTAGGTCAGATATCGCTCGAGGCGAAAGCGCGGCCCTCGAGCAGAAGCGGTCACCGCAACCTCACCGCAAACCGGGCACAGGTACGTTTTGTCCATAGGGACTGTTGGAGACGTCATCGGGGCTTGTCAGCCTTGAGGCTCATCGAACATCCCATCGTGCTCTCAGAATGAACGTGCCCCGGCTCTTGCTCCCGATGACCCGGGGCACATTCGCGATCATCTCCATTGGGACCGTCGCAATGGACCGGATAAAGCGCCGCTGCTTTTTTCACCAAGATTCACGCGGGATATTTTCGGGATCGTTTAGATGATTCGAGCAACAGGGCAAGCAATTTTCATTTCGTATTTTTTTCAGCCCTCGAACGACGACCGCTGCTGATCGGTGGACAGCGGTTCGGCGATCCGACTTGGCCCCAGCATGATCCGGATGGTGGGGCCTTTTTATAGAATAGGAACGAAGCGGATGCAGTGGCATTTGTCGCCCTGTTCGGTGCCGCACCGCTACTGGCACCGAGACGCCCAGCTACACACTGGCCTCAGCTTCACAACTGGGGCCTCTTCCTAATACGCGACAGTCGCCTTTGAGGCCTGTTCATATGCCCAACCCCAAGTTTTAATCCGGGGTGGGAGACCGCAGCCACGCGCTCATTTGCGAGCCGGCCTCGGCTTGCTTCGCGCGTCGTAGCAGGGCCTCTTTTTCGACTCCGGCAGGCATCGCCCCGGCTCGGCCGCGCAGCTCTTTTGCCTGTCCTGTTAGGCGCTCTTCAAGCGTCTCCGTTTGGATAACGCGACGGCGTATTTCTCCCATTGCTTTCCTCGTCAGGTTCCAGCCCGAAACGAGTAGCTAAGTTTCGATTTATTCGAAGGTTCCAATGGCTGACATGAGACTTACGGATCGGCCGCGATAATCGCCCGCTCGACCTCGTCGGCCAGCGCCCGGTGATGCGCGGCCAGCTTGGCGAAAAGCTCTTTCTCGGTCGCGTTGGTCGCGAGCTTGCTGATCAGTTCGCATTTCTCAGCTTCAACCCGAAGCTTCTCCAAGTGCGCCTTCATATCCTGCAACGGGCTATTCCCCCCTGCATCTAGGCGGATTATTGCATTTGGAACATTACGGGCAATTGGCGGTAGCAAAATAGCCCCGATTAGCGTACCGTTTCTATCTAACCCTCGTTCCAGTGAAGTAGCTGCTCGGGAGGTCAATAATGCTCACCACAAATCGATTTGACAGCCGAACGCTCGCCAATATGGACGTCGCGCTGAAAAGTGCCTGTCAGCATCTGTCGAAAGGCACCGATGATCATAAAACCCGTCGCTACATCGCTCGCCAGACGATCAAGTGTGCGGATCGTGGCGACCGAACTCTCGGTGGCCTAACCGAAGCCGGGCAAGCGGCTGTGTCGGAGCTAACGTCGAACAAAGCGGCATAGCCGAGATCGTCTCAAATTCACCGGACGCTCAGGCTGGCCGTGCGTTGTCGCTAAGCCTTCGCAACGCTACCTCCAATTCGGCAACGATATCGTGCAGGAGGCCGAGCGCGAGCGGATCGGTCACCTCGCGCTCCATCTTGCGGTAACGCCCGATACGATCTTGAAGCTCTCGTCGTTCCCCGTCGTTGTCCATAACGCGCTCCGTCACTTGAGCAATGACGCCGAACGAGGTCGATCGTTGCGAGGAAAGCGGAGAATTTTAGTCGGAATGGCGGCGGGCCTTGTGGTGTCCACGAGTATGCTTAACTGGGCGGCGGCAAGTCAGCCGATGCCATCCATCGGCTCGACCGAAGAGCTGCCTCGATCTGGAGCAACCTTCGTTTGATCAGTTCTCGTTCCTGTCCATGGCTTGAATTCAGTCGCTCTTGCAGTCGCGCCATTTCCGAGAACAAAAGTTCGTGGACGTAGGGGGATAGAGCGTTTGCGGGGCATCGCTCTCTCCTGTGTAACGTTAGGCGAGAGGGGCGGTTGCCTCTCGCCGCCGGCGCCAGGGTAATTTGCCGGCGGCAACAGTTAACGAACACGTTGCTGCGATGGTTCAAAAAGGCCGCTGTTCCACCGCGCGTCCAGTCAGAACAGCCCGACCAGCGCGAAGATTGCAACCTCGATCAGGAAAACGGCGCTCATGGTTGCGACGGTGAGAAAGACGTCGCTGGCTGATAGGCTTGTCATCCTGTGCGCCTCGCAATGCGAAGCCCCACTGATAATTCACCTATGATAAAAAGGTTCGGTTCCAGGGAATCGAAGCAAGTCCAATGCACGTCGTGACTCAGGAAGGATACTGCATGCGCAATAGGCCGGGTAGCAGACTGACGGTAGCAGCCATGGCCGAACAGCACCGCGCTCCTGATCCGCTTCCTCTGGAACCGCACCACTTCCGCGCGATCTGCAACGAGATCGGCGATCGGCTTCGTCAACATCTCTCGCGCGACGTGGCTCCCGTTCCACCGCCCCGCGAAAACTATTAGGGCGGTTCGCGGCATTGGATGGCGCCGGAGGCATTCCCGGGCAGGCTCGGGTGCAGCGTCCGAGGCTGTTTAGGCTGTGGCCGTTTACCTAAGCGCGGAGCCCATCCCGTCCAGGGGATGGAGCAATGGCGGCGTCGAGAGGCCTCGACGCAATCAGCCCCGCGTCGGGGCCTATCGACATTGGAGCCTAAGTTCCGGCAGCAGCAACCTATCGATTTTCAAGTTCCTTGATCGCCTGCGCCGAAATCTCGGCGGGGTCCTCGATGCCGGTCTGCGCAACCTTGATGACCGTCTTCGCGATTATCTCCGTCAGCGGATCATCACCATCCTTGACCGAGAGCATGCGCAGCGTTTGCTCGTACGCTTTGGCAATGAGATTGGCATCTTTCGGCGCCATCGCGTCGATCTGCAAGCGGAGGTAGGTGGACATGGCCGCGTGTCCTCCGAGCTTGGAATAAGGCCAAGCGCATCGCAATTCTATTTGTGGCGGCGCCGCCTTAACAACTCATCCGTGAACCAAGCATTGTCGGGTGTTCATGATCCTCCTCACGCGACCGGTGACCCGTTTCGGTTAGTGAGCCCATCAGAGCCGCCGCGACGGTGAAGACAAATACGCAAGCGGCGGCTAAACTCATGAGGGGTGATTGCAACAGGTTTAGGCATAGCGGTTCACTCGTGACCACCTCACTGGCTTGAATTGGTCAACCAGACGATCACCGTCCCATAATTCGATCTGGCCGTTGTTAGCGAGGGCTTTAGCGCTTTCCCTAGCTGCTGCTTCGTCGAGGCAAAGCAAAATCGATGCGATTGGCGATGTGCCCGGCTCGATCAAGAATGGAGGCGGCGAAGGTGCGCAAGGTCATGGTTTTGCGCCACGGTTCCACAATTAACGAGAATTGGAGCTCTTGGTCGCGCGACGCGCCAGCATCACGACGGCTCGCTGCTTGATCAGGGCATTGGCCCGGCCAGCCGTGTGCTGGTCGGGCCTCATTTTCGCCGTTTGCCATCAGCAGCCACAAAGCCGACGATCAGTTCACAGTTGATCCGGCCCGCCGCTGTCGAACGTTCTTGGTCGCGTCCGGACGACGTGAGCCGCGCATCTGTGCCGTTCGCTCTTTCAGCAACTCTTTCTCGGCTTGGTACCAAAAGGCGTCGAACTTCGAGCGGGGCTCACCAGCAGCTTGCCAGAGCTTGTAAGCTCGTGTTCGGATATCCTGCTCGGTCAAGGTACGCATGTTCCTCTCCTGACCTTCAAACCGTAGATAGAACTTGCTGGGAATAGGACCCGTTCCACCTCGAACCGACCTCCGCTGAGCCGGCCCCGTGGCGGGTGGATGACCAAAATTTCGGCAGCGCGATCCACCGTTGTGATGCCGGGCGAACGGTAGTTCCAGATGAAGCCATGCGGAAAGAAGCCATGCAGAAAGAAGCCTACGAGTTCCGAGGATCGAACACAGGTCCCACGCATTGTGGTGAGTGGCAGGAGGTTCGTTACCCAATGGAGAGTTTGAGATCTATGGAACTTCCGCCTTCGGAAAGTATCGATCCCTTTTCGGCCTTAGAGCCGAGCCATCGCCGCGCCATCCGGGAAGGAATAGGCGAGCGACTTCGTGAATTCCTTGATCACGACAGTCTGCCTTTGCCGGCGCGACTTGAGGCGTTGATGGATCAGTTGAGAAGGATGGACGATCTGGGATGATCGCTATCGAATGGTCTCCTCGGTCGGCCGGCAACTTGCTCGCCGTACTAGTTCGGTCCAAACGTTCATCGCTCGCTAAGAGCGGCGCCGTCTTCTCGGCCGATTGTGCGAGCTTTCGCCATTCCTCAGCGGTCTGTAGCCCAGCTTCCTTCGCGCTCGCAGTCGTGGCCTTGGCCGCCTCCTCTTCACATTCGGCGGCTTTCTGACGGAAACGTTTAAAGTCGGGCGTAGGCAGGCGCTGGGGTAGCTAATGGGTGGAAGTGCACCGACATTAGCTGCCCGGCATGGACGAATGCAGCGCCGTATGACTACGGTAATACTAATACTCAATCGCTTCCGGCACTGCCTTCGAAGCGGCGATTGCAAAAAGCTCCTGCGTGAATTCGAGCGAGCACCGGGCCTGCCCTAACTCAGGTCTGCTACGGAATATGACACGTGCATGCCGACCAAGCTGTGCATCGCGCTGGTTTCGGGCAACTAGTGTAGCGTCTGTCGTCGATGCCGCGATATGTGCTCGACCAGTTCCGCGTTCAAGCAGTTTAGGATTTGCTCCAACGGCTCGTTGACGAGCAACAGAGCCTTGAGAGCGCTCCGTGGATCGCCGTCACAGGCGGCGACGATCTCGTCTAGCTCCCGGTCATACTCATCGAGTAATCGTTGGTCGTTGGATGCGGCATCCGAACAACATCCAAACAGAAAATGTCAGGGGGGACGACAAGCGCAGAACTTTTCCTCGATATTCACAAGCGGTCCCAAAGACCCAGTTGCATTTCGAGGAGCCGCGCTCTGTTCTTAGATGATACTTCTACACATTTTTTGGGGGGCTATATGGTCGAAGTCTATTTCAACGTCAGGCGTGATCTGCTCGTGGTGAAAAAGGGATTTTCATTCCCGGGCGTCAGCGCCCAAGGAAAATGGCGCAAGAGCAGGAAGCGGATCATCAAGGTGAGCGAGGAGATCAGGCAGGCGGTTCAGAGCCAAGGCTACTACATTCGGAAGCTGAGCCATCTCAGGATGAAGCAATAGTGTGCGCTGCCGTGCGGCACCACTGCCTGATGATGCGCTGCGGGTGTCCCGGACAACGGCGTCTGGGCCGATCGCTTCTTCGATGGCATTACTGCGATTGCATTAGGTGGTCAGTCTAGTCGGTGCTGGGATGAGCCATGACACCGTCTAAAGCTCCGGATCACCCAAGAGAGCGCAGTGAGGACAATACCGATCAGCGGCCTCGCCGAGTTGGCGCCCGAATTCCTTCCGGAGGGCTTCTCCCTCCCACGTCGTGCCATCGCACTTGATGAGTTTTCTGGCACGTGCAAAGGCGTGGTTCTCAGCCGCGTCATCGCCGATACGTACCCTTATATCCAGGTGGAAAGGACATACTGCTATGGCATGGGTCGTTTCCAGCGCGTAGTGCACGGCTGAACGCAAATCATCTGCGTGGCTGCTTACGGGCATGCGAGCCTCCTCGAAGCGCTAGAGCCTGAGCCCATAGCCCTTGAATAGTCTGGCTGTTTCGGATGCAGCCTGTTTTCTAGTTCGATCGGGCAGGCCTATCATTGATGTAACGCAAAAGGCCTCAGGCTCTATGCCAATGCAAAAACCCGGCCGCCAATTCAGGCGGCCGGGCGAATGCAAATATGAACTTCATGAATGCGGAGATTATGCTGCGGTGCGAGCAGCACTACTATCCCGGACGAATACGGGTGGCAGGCGACGCCTAGGCCCATTTGAGTGGGGCGGCTGTTAGCCGCCGGACCGAGGCGAGAACGCGTCGACGGATGCGGCTATTCGGGTCGCCAATTCAGCGGCGGTCGGCGTGGACTGCTTTTCAAGCGGCGTGCCGACGGATTGGACCGCCGCTAATCCAGCACCAGCGATACAAACAGCTATCGCAATTGCACCGAGATATTCGATCCTCATGGCGATGATCCGTCTCTTCGCCCTATAAACTAACTCGTCGCTCTCAGAAATGGTTCCGAGTGCTGTTCGTGTGTCAATTGGGCCCGGTGGTCTGAGCGTCGATGCCGCACCCCGATTTCCTCGTCCGGTTGGAACGTCACTTTGCGATCAGAGATCAAAGGAACGAAAGCGCCGGCCAAGCTTTAGAGAGAAACATGAGACTGCCGCTCGCCGGTACTAAAACGGCGCATGTCGCGGATAGCCAAAGGTCGCTGCCAGCGGCCCGCTGTTGAATACAAGCGCACGCGCAATGATAGCCAAAAGCGGCGGTCTCCAGTTCCATTCAGAATTGTCACTGTGCTCGCAAGCGGGAGAGCTACGGGAGGGTAGGCGTAAGCGGCCGGCCGAACAGGGCGAGCAAGCCATCGGCGAAGCGCCGTGGGTTAAAGATTTTGCAAGAATACGCGGAGGCGCAATCCGAATTGATCGGTAAAACCGTCGTCCTTACCGATGGAAAGGCCAGCACGGTAGAGAACGTTTGGTTGGATGAATTGTACGGGCTTCGGATTTCGATCGAAGGCCATGATGGAAGATGGCCGGTCTCAACCATCAAGCTTGTGGAGAGCTAGATCGCGCATCGAACTGAGCGCTGCCCAGAGCGCCTTCCTTTCAGAACATCCCGATCAAAATGAAAACCACGACCTCGATCAGGAAAGCGGTGCTCAAAATAGTGACGGTGAGAAATACGTCGGCCACGGGCAGATTGGTCATAATGCGCCTCGCGTCTTGCGAAGCCCCGACACCCATAAACCAAACTCCCCGAGGACGAAAACGTTTCGGTTCCAACCGTCGAGGATCGAGATGCGTTTATCGCACTTCAAGTTCGCGGATCGCCTGAGCCGAAATCTCGGCGGGGTCCTCGATGCCCGTCTGCGCGACCTTGATGATTGTCTTCGCGACCAGTTGCGTCAGCGGATCGTCGCGGTCCTTGACGCACAATGTATGCAGCGTTTGCTCGTAAGCCTTCCTGATGAGGCTGGCTTCTTCGGGCGGCATGGTGCTGGTGTGCAAATGGAGGTAGGTGGACATTTCTTGCCCTCTCAGCCCAATGCGAGAGATTAGCACGGGAACTGTGGTCCGGGGAAAATCGGAAAATGCGCCTGCCGCTGCGAGAGCCCGGTAGTGAGGTGGCTGCGCTTATGGTACTCGGTGCGTGGGCGGGCCGGGCTTCGCGGCATTCTTCGGCGGCGGTCCCATAATCAGCCAAACAGCAAGGCCCAACAGAGCCGACGCCAGAAGGTATGGCGCTAAAAGTCGGAACAATGGATGCAAGGACTGTCCCCATCGGCTGCGTGTTTCGAGGTTGGGATAGAGCCAAGTCGCAATTCTACTTGTGAGGGCAAGCGCCAGCGGAGCCATCGCTATGGCGCGGCAAACGAAGAGGCGCCAACTGAGGCGGCCTTGCTGTGTTCACTCACTCGCGCTAACGCTGGTTCTTGGGTTGGTGTAGGGGTTATATACGGTGAGCAGGGCCCGCGAGTTTATCGATTTCTGGATCGAGAATAGCGTTCACGCTGTCGAGCAGTATCGGACTGTCGGCGCATCGCAGGATGTGGCCGAACTGACCGGCCGCCTTGTCGCGGCTGCCAAGGAGCAGGGTTTCTCGGAGGCCGACTTGCAAGCTGAGATCGGCGACATCTCCGACTACATCGGAGACCGGCTCAAGGCGGCGAACAGGGCTGAGCGCGAGCGGCATAGACCTCCGTAGGCGTCGTAATGCAGCCGGCCTTACTTCGTCAGCCTGTAAACGTCACCGGGATTGAGGTTGAGGTCTTCGAACACTCGTTGCTGGCTACCTGTCAATTGAACGTCCAAAACTTCCGCTGTCCAGCCTTCCGGGACGGCGGCGAGCACCAAGGTCAGGGCCTGATCTGGCTTAGCTAATGCGATCCAAATCTGAGATTGGTCCGGCGAAGATTGTCCGCCGTGACTTCAACGACAGTAAAGGTGTTGCCGAAGGATTCCGCCATGGTCGTAAATGCGACAGCGGGCCCCTTGTTTCAAATTTGAAGCGCCATCCTACGGTGTTGCTTCTCCTTGTGTGATTGCGGCAGGTCTAGGACTAGCGGTTCACGACCACTTTGCTGACTCGAATTCGCCAACCAGACGATCACCGTCCCACAGTTCGATCTGATCGTCGGCGGCGAGCGCTTTGGCACTATCCCTGGCTGCTGCTTCGTCGAGGCAAAGCAGATCAATGCGATTGGCGATGTGGCCGTCGCGATCAAGGATGTAGGCGGCGAAGGTGCGCAGGGTCATGGTTGGGCGCCATGGTTCCACATTTAACGGCCGCTGGAACCCTTAGTTCCCGGGACATCTAGGCAAGCTCGGCGAAGGCAACGATGGCCACCCGGAAGTTGCGCGTCCAATTCAAACTCTCCGGCGCAAAGAAGCCAATCGGAGTAAGTTATGCCGACTTACAAAGGCGATGCACCTGTAAGATATAGCAGGTGTTCGCTAGCGATAGATTATCTATCTGTGGAATCGAGCCAAGCTCGTGTCATCCCCGCCCGAGAGCAACGCGCAAGGAGTGCGACGTATGTCTTCTTTGGATTTGCCCGCGGTTGAGCCCTTTGGCGAGGTCTTTTTGAAAGGCCTCGGGCGTGTAAACGAAATGATCAGATTCGGATACCGTGTCGCCGGAACCGACACGGTCTTGTCGGCGATCGAAATGCCGTTAGCGGTCGCTCAGCAGTCGGTATCTCGAGAGCTAGCGATAGAGCTGAATCTAAATGGCGCGGTTGTGGTGAGCCTACCCGCGACGAAGCCGTGCCCGACGCCAATTCTGCTGCAACTATCAAGGTACGCGATGACTTTCAAAGCGCTACCATCCGGCGAGCCTTTGATGACCCTGTCGACTCGTGCATTCAACATCGCAACCTGAGTACCATTGAGAAGCATAACGTTTGCATCCCTGCTGACAATCGTAACCTCAACAATCACCGGTGCGTCAAGGCCCTCAGGGATGCGTTCGAATAAGATGCCTCTCTCTGAGCTCGGCAGGATGCAAGCGCTCGCGGTCTCGAATGCAAGGCAGCCAACAAACAAACAAAGACACCGGGCGAAAAGCTTGGTCCGCTTCCAACGGAATATTCGACTTATTAGGGACATTTTCGATGTTCTCTCTACGAAGCTTCGTCGATCAAACGCCTTCAAAGGGCTGAGAGGAATTGACGATTTGTGGTGCGATCCGCCCGCCGTTGACTATGCCATTTTATCTTCGATCAATTTAATCGAGATCTTGAGCTGCCGTAGGAGAGTCACCAAATCAGAACGCTCGATTTCTTCCATGCGCAGACGATCCGGGCGAAGGAGCCCTTGGACAAGTTCAACCAAGGGAATCTTTTTGAAGTCCATTTCTCCGCCGGAGCAATCGAGGCTCCAACATGATGCTCAGCGCGGGCTCGAATTGCTGGCAATACAGCAGCCCTTTATTCGGACGCGGCCCGCAAGCGAAGACAAGTGAAACTCGGACTCTCGCGGAAGGAATGTGAAATGAGCCGGGAACCGTCAAGGCTGCGATCGGGTTCTTCTAGTTCTGTGGGTAATCAACGTTGTTTTGGTTGGCAATCCGTCACCGCCTCTTCTCACTAGCTCTGCGCTCTTCGTGTTTGTCGCGCTGAAAGCTGCAATCGTAATCGCCATTCTTCAGGTTCCGCTCTTCTTCCTCGATTAGATTCCAATCCGGATGGTTCTCTTCATGGGTTGGGGGCTAATTGTCGTCTACACCCTGATTCGAAGCTGGCACGTGATGAGAGCGACACGCTTTGTGAATGACGAATGACGTCACGACAAAACGATTCATCGCTGGTTTGGCGGCTGCAGGAACGAGTGTCGCCGTCCTGCACGGGACTGCGATGGCGAGCGAAAATCCAGGAATTGATACGGTCAGCTTGAAAATCAAGCCACTTGTCAAGTCGAGGTAATCCGGGAGAGCGGTCTAAATTGCTGACGTTCCCCGGTAAACTTCACGACGCTTTCAGCTGGATCGCGCGTTGAGGATGCGGTTCGGGATCGCATCCTGAAAGAAGCCCTGACGCGCTAGCCCCCGTCGGGGCTTCTTACTGTTTACGCTGCCTCAGAATATACGAACGCCGCCCGCTTAAAATGCATGCGGACGGCGTCGGTTCTAGCCCCAGGAAGGATCTGCAAAATCCTGGCTATCGTAAGTCTGCACAAGCAATTAAAAAGTTTAATACCCCTGAAGAGGTAGTCAGCCACAGGAACGAGCTCGGCGCGCTCTCTATTGTCGCATGTCACGCGGTCTGACCACTCTGTGACGACCACCTACAGTCCCGTCACCGGGGCCGCGAGATGATGAGGCTCGCATGGAGCTAATAGAGGGAGTTGTCGCAATCGTCGGAGTACTCAGCGCGGCTGCTGCGGTTGGGACGGGATATTGGTACATCGTGTCAGAACGGCAGAGTCGTAGGCGCGACTGAGAAAGGCCTGCGTCCCTTGGTCATCTCCTGATACCCCGAGCTAGCCTTTTTCAATCGCATAATTTCCTCGACCAGTTGTCTTTCGAGCCGTTCAAGCTCCCGCTCTGCTTCGACCGCGCTCTTGTTCTCGCAAATCAATTGCGCGACCAGTTCGATCTGTTTTGCGATCTGGTCCTCTAGTAATTGAATGTCGAAATTGGTTTCGGCCATAGCCCTGCGAAAGCGCCAAAAGGCCACAACATAACCTATGTTAATGTCGAGGATATCCGCAAAAGGTCGCACCCCTAATTACCGGGAGATACCGGACAGACGGCAATCGAGAAACGTGCGGACGGGCTTTTTTCTGACGAAGCTTCGGAGGATCCCCACCTTATCGGGGAGCATGACGGAAGATTTACGCGCCAGGCCTCGATGTTGCCCTGGTTAGGACGCTCCCTGCGACAAATTAGAACACCGGAGGAAACCGGACAGACAGGCCAGCCGGTCTCTGCAATCCTCGCTGGCATTTCAGAGCGAAGCGATTTTTGGGAGTTCCGATGCCAGCTTGGTCCGCAGAGGACGAGCAGCGACTGTTGCAGTTCGTTCGGGAAACAAACCTCACACAACGCGAGATCGCGCAAAAAATGGGGCGCACCGAGGCTGCGGTCTGCCTCCGCCTGGCTCTCATCAAACGGCGGACGATCGAGGAGTTAAAAAGTCGGCTTAGCGAATTAGGACACGCGCACTGACCTGCGTATGCAACTGCGGAGGAGAGCTTCTTCGGGGCATCGTGCGAGCATGTTTCAGTCTCACTACATGGACGGGGTGGAGTGGGGGCTTCTCGGCTTCGCTGCAATGTCGTTCGTGGGCCTCGTCGTCGGCTTGGGCTCCTTCTCCTCGAATAGCCGATCCTTAGGGGATGACGTCGACTTGGCCTCAGCGGGAAACCCCCTCGCTGAGGCCGTTTCCTAAGAAGCCACCGACTGGGGACGCTCCGGCCGAGGCGCCCTTGCTCTCCGCGTCGTTGTTTTGCGCAGCGGCGCCATTGTCCGACCTCCTTGCCTCCAAGTGATCAGCTTTAGTCTGGCACGCAGCCGGCGCAACCTGGCTCGTGCCCGCTTGGCTGGGGTATCAAGTTGGACGCCCACGGTTCTGTGCTTCGCCATGTTATTTTCCTCTTGCGGGAAAGGCTCCCGCGTCTTGCGGCCGAAGAAACTGTCTGCCGGCAGCTTTAGTAGAGCATGCGCTCGCGCCAGGATCGCCCGGACATGCGCGGCCTGCTTGATAATTGCTTCATTGTGGACGCGATGGATAGATTTGACCGGCATGGTCGCGCGCCCTTGCTTGATGTAAGCGGGAGAGCGCTGGGTCTCTCAGCCACCGACGCCCTCGGCAGAGCCATTGGCTGGTGATGACCATATAACGCACCAAATTAACATAGGTTGCTAGGCGGCCGATCGATCCTCCTTCTCCAGTCCGCGTCCGACGACCTTTAGCAACTCGTCCGGCAGCGGCGGCTGCAGGGCCTTGGCCTCGTCCCAGGGCGCGAGCATCCAGACGTCGCACTCCTCGTCGGTCGTGAGGATCACCGGCATCGCCTTCGGGTGAATCGGCGTCACGACGCTGTTCGGCTCGGTGGTCAGGAAGCCGTAGACCAGATGCGGGCCGGGCACCGGCTTGGCCTTGGTGCCGCGATCGCCGGCGTACTCGGTCCAGATCCCGGCGAAGGCGGTCAGCGGCCGGTCGTCGCCCCGCGCAGCAACTCGCCCCATGCCACTTAGAAATGGAACATCCTCTATGGCGACGTCGTCGTCGGCTCGATCGGGCTGCCCGCGGCGTTCCGAACCACGCCGATCAACGGGAATGGAAATGCGGCTTCCACCCGGGCTGCGATCCGTCGGCCGGAGGCCCGGCTACGACCTTTGATGAAGTGCGCGCGGCATTCGAAACGGCTTCGCCAGGGCAAAAACGCCAAGTTTGGGATCAAAATCGAGCTTGCACGAGCTGCCACGCGGCGTCTCGACCACGGCGAAGATATTGTTGTCGTCGGCCCAACTCGGCAGTTTTGTCAGATTGGTCATGGCGAATTACTTGGCTTCGAAAGGAGTAGTGGGCCCGGCGGAACCGGTCCCGGGCCCTGACAATCAGGCGGCGGTGGAGGCCTTCTTGTTGACGCCCTTGCGCAACGCAATCGTGTTGAGTTTGGTGTTCGCCGCTTTCTCTTCATTGAGGTTCGTGGTCAAGAAACGCACGATGTCGTCGTGGCCGAGTTCATCCGCCCAGGCGATCAGCGTGCCATACCGGCATATCTCATAATGCTCGACGGCTTGAGCGTTGGCGACGATCGCCGCATCGAGCACCATCTTGTCTTCGATTTCGCCGGCTGTCTCGTCCGCTTCCTTGATGATACCGTCGATGGCCGGACATTGCGTGGCACGCGGCGATTGGCCGAGTTTCTCGAAGACCTTTTCGAGACGCTCGATCTGCTTGTTGGTCTCCTCGAGATGGTTCTTGAGACCTGTGGCCAGATCCCGGTTGGTGGTTTTGTCGATCATTTTCGGCAAGGCCTTGGTGATCTGCTGTTCGGCATAATAGATGTCCTGCAAGCCATGCAGCAGCAGGTCATCCATCGTCTTGATGTCTTTCGTGAATAGTCCCATGACGTCGCTCCGCGAATTCAAAGCGATGGAACGGCGGCGCCACGGCTTTGTTCCTCACGCTTTGTCGCTGCCGGACGGGCGAGTGCGGTCTCGGAGCGTAAGCGGCCCAACGAGCTGTCGCGCGTTGATCATCCTCAAAGATCGCGGGGAGGCGGCGTCCCATGCGTCGCAGGAACCCGCGCAAACAGCCCGCGTTTTGCCCTCTTTGGATGGAGTTCAGGATGGTCAGCACCTCGCTCTGGATGGAGACCGAAATCCTGCCGCAGGCGGGTGCGCTCAAAGATGACGTGCATTGCGATGTCGCCGTGGTCGGTTCCGGCATCGCCGGTCTCTCGACGGCGTACGAACTCATGAAGCGCGGCCGGTCGGTTATCATCATTGACCGCAAAGGCATCGCAAGCGGTATGACGGCGCGCACGTCGGCGCACCTTGCGCCGCTCTGCGATGATCTGACGAGTGAATTCCGGAAACTGCGCGGCGCCGAGGCCGCCAGGCTGTTCTACGAAAGTCACGCCGCCGCCGTCGACCGCATCGAGGAGATCCAGGCCAGCGAGAAGATCGCCTGCGACTTTCTTCGTCTTGACGGGTATCTGTTTCAGGGGAACGGCATGCCGGCCGACATGTTCGATGAGGAGCTGGAAGCGGTACGCGAGGTCGGCGCACCCGTGCATCGCCTGATGGGCGTGCCGCTCAAAGGCTGCGACAACCGGCACGTCCTTCGATATCCACGCCAGGCGAGATTCCATCCCCTCAAATATCTCGCGGGTCTGGCCGCCGTGTGCGAGAGCGGCGGCGTCCGCTTCTTTGCCAACAGCCCGGTGGAAGAAGTCGCCGAACAAGACGGCGCCGTCACGCTGCGAACCTCGCAAGGGCAGATCACCGCCGCGCATGCCGTGATCGCGACCAACGCCTCCATCGCCGATCGCTTTCAACTGCATACCAAGGTCGCTCCTTACCGTACCTACGTGCTCGCTTTTGCCATCGCGCGCGGTGAACTTCCCGATGCGCTCTATTGGGACACCGAAGATCCCTACCACTATGTGCGGCTGCAAACGGGCCCAGACGATCACGATTTCGTTCTTGTCGGCGGCGAAGACCATAAAAGCGGCGAGGCCGATGACGCCGACGAGCGCTTTGCCCGGCTGGAGAGCTGGGCGCGCGAATTGATCCCGGCGGTTGGCTATATCACCCATCGCTGGTCGGGCCAGGTTTTCGATACCATCGACTATGCTGGCTTCATCGGCCGCGAGCCCGGCAGCGAGCGCGTCTACCTTGCGATGGGCGATTCGGGCCAGGGTCTGACCCATGGCGCAATGGGCGCGATGCTGAACACGGCCCTCATTCTCGGCGAGGATCATCCGTGGAAGTCCGTCTATGCGCCGGATCGCAAACCGCTCGCAGCGGCCAGGAATTTCCTGCGCGAGAACATGACGATCTTGCAAAATCTCGCGGAATACGTGGCGCCTGGGGAAATCGCCTCGCTCGAAGAGCTTCAACCGGGTGCGGGCGCTATCCTGCGGCGGGGACTCGAAAAGATCGCCGCCTACAAGGACAAGGCTGGCGAACTGCACCTTCATTCAGCGAGTTGCACCCATATCGGCTGTCATCTGCACTGGAACGGCTTTGAGAGCTGCTGGGACTGTCCATGTCACGGTTCGATCTTTGCGCCCAACGGACAGCCGATCAATGCTCCGGCCGTGTCAGCTTTGCGGCCGGTGAAGGTTTAGCGAGTTCTCGGGTGATCATCGTCGATCGCGTGCTTCCAAGTCTCGGCAGCACGGTGGCCAGACGGCCATGCTGCTCTGGGAAATCGATCGTTCGCTTTTGAACTCACGCAGTTCTATGGTTTCGAGAAGGCAACGCGTTGCTATTGGGCCAGCCACCAACTCGCGCGAGGCTTGCCGTCCCTGGCTTTGGCACCGATACGGACATGACATTGATGAGCGGTAGTGATGAGCGTGCGAAAACGACTACGCGGTTTTGGCAGCAGTTTCACGATAGCTCCGACGATCCCGCGAAAATGAAATCGATGGTGCATCGCAAGATGACCAGGATATTTGGAGGCCGGCGTCTGGGCTTGCCTTGAAATCTCCGACTGAAGATGCCCCACTGAGATATACGTCGTCATACCATTTGGCCGAACGAGTGTTGCACGACCAAAGCGACGAAATTGGTTGATTTTGCTGCTGAACGAACTACCTGCGGATCTCGGCGTTAGGCGCGCGCCCAGGAGGACTGGCCTCGGAAACGCCCGCTTTACCACCCGCAGCGGCACATCACACAGCGGCCGATGAGTCTAACCTGCCTGCCGGGTTGCCGACTTGTCGCTTTCCAAGCGACGGTAGTTTTCGCCCCGGGACAACGGAATGAGTAGCGTGCACTGGCGTTGCTCTTTCTTAGACGGCCATTTGGTCAGGTTTCTCAGGGTGGGCTCAAAGCCATGGATGCGTTGCATCGGCGACGCCGTCGCGCGATATCGGAAACCAGCATGGTCGCCGCCGTGTACCAGGCCAGCCGCACCGTTCTCGGTGTTGCGGGCCTCCGCCTGGCGGTCGAGTCCGCTTGGCGATTCCGGCAAGGACGTCGCGCGCCCAAATCGCTCATTGGCCGATCGGTGGGCATGAACATAAGCCTTGGCGCGACCGGGGCATGGGCGAGAACGCCGCGGGCCAACGCGTCGATGCGGCGTTAAGCCACGACGTTTGGGAATGAGAGCTCGCATACCAGCCCTTCCGGCCTCCAGTGCCGGGTAATGGTTCCGCCCAGGGTGCGGATCACGCTGTCGATCGCGCCGACCCCGAAACCTGTGCGCGTGGGCTCCTTGACGCAGGGGCCGCCGCTCTCCGACCAGTGCAGCACCAGCGGAGCGACGCCGCCGGTATTCCAGCGGATTTCGAGCCGGCCCGACGGCGTCGACAGCGAACCGTATTTCGCCGCATTGGTCGCGAGCTCATGCACGGCCACCGCGATCCCCTGCGCCAGCGCGGCCGGCAGGCGGATATCCTCGCCGCTGATGTTGACCCGTTTGGCGTCGTCGATTCCGTACGGGCGCAACTCCTCCTCGACCAGGACCCTGAGGCTCGCGCCCGTCCACCGCGATGCTGAGAACAGCCGCTGCACGTTAGCGAGCGCGCCGAGCCGCCCCTGGAACGCCGCCTGGAATTCCTCCGCCGTGTCAGCCTTTGTCAGCCGTAGCATCGCTTGGACTACCGCAAGTAGATTGTTCGAACGATGATCGACCTCGGAGGTGAGAAGCTTCATGCGTTCCTCGGCCAGCTTGCGGGCCGTGATGTCGACCAGCATGTTCACCGCGCCGGTCAGCCGGCCGCATTCGTCGCGCAGCGGGGTCGGATGGGGCATGAAGCAGATCCGCGAGCCGTCCGGCCGTTCGGCGATGGCTTCGGCATCGCGAATCGGCCGGTTCTCCTTTAAGGCGACGGCCATGGGGCATTCGTCGTGGGGCAACGGCGTGCCGTCGGGCAGATATAGCTTCCAGGTCACGCACCACATCTCGCCGATCTTCGGCGTGCGTCCAGCGAAATCGATGCAAGCGCGGTTGAAGAACGTGATGCGGCCCTCGGCGTCCGTGGTGTAGATCGCCGCCGGCAGGTTCTGGAGCAGGTCGCGGTATTGCCTCTCGGAATCCATTCCGGAGACGCTCCGAGCCACCGCGTGCCGGGCGGCGATTTCGACGATCGTCGCCTCGTCAGAATGTCCTCCAAACGGGTCCAGCATGGGGCTTTGGCGATCTTCCTTCAGGTGGAGACCGGATAATTCGCCATGGGCGCACGCGTTCCTCCGTGAGCGATGATGGCAGGCGTCCATCCCGGGCATGCCTCGCGCCGTGCAGTCGCCGAGATCGCGGACACGGTCATGGCTGTTCATAACGAGGAGCGCGTCCTCGCGGACTGGCCATAAATAACGGCGTTCGCGCAAGATCTCGGCATCAAGACTGCCGCCAATCCATGGCCCGAGAGGAGCTCGGACACCTCGCCACGCCGGCCAGCGCATCAAGTACCTGAGCTCGACGCCGACACGGGCAACGGGGTAGCCAACGAGGACATCGTCAAGGGCTACATGCTCGACAAGGACTTCGTGAAGGTGTCGACGGAGGAGCTCGAGAAGATCGGGCTGGAATCCACGCGGACCATCGAAATCGATGAGTTCGTCGATAAGGCCGATCCCGGCCCGCGCTCCCTCATCCGACCCCTACTATCTGCGTCCGAACGACAAGGTCGACCACGAGGCCTTCGCGGTGATCCGGCGGCGAAGAAGCCGGCGGCCGGGGCCCGACGGAGATCGGTCTAATCGCGGAAGGAGGAATCGATCGCCTTCTAGGCGGCCGCGCAGGAACCAAGCGGCCGGGCTGCCGGTTGCTCTGCGATGGAGGATTGCGATGGATATGCGGGAAACCTCTGCAATGACGGAAGCCTCCGGTCTCGTGGACGATCTAGAGGGTGCCAGACTCGCGTCCGGAGCGCGGCCGAGCGCGACGGCAAGCCCGCGGCCGCTCCTCTCTCCCTCTTCGGACGTCGCGATGCGCTGGGCAGATCAATTGCGCAAGGTGACCGTGCAAGCTCCGTTGCAATCGCTATTCGTGGCGTTCTTGTTGGGGATTTGGATGGCGCGCCGGCGCTAAGGAGAGCTGGAAGCTGCGACAATACTTAATGGCGCGGAAGCTCAAGACATTTCAGACGATTTCGCGCTCCGATCTGGCTTGGTGCCGCAAGTTGCGGCTGCACTCTGAGCTGCCCGACGAAAATGTCGCAGCTCTGCGATCCATTGTTAGCCCGGTGAGGGTTTTGCCGGAGGATTTGGTGATCGTTCGCGAAGGCGACCTCAGCACACAATGCTGCGTAATCCTGAGCGGCTTCGCCTACCGATCGAAGGTCGCGGAAAATGGCAAGCGGCAGATCCTGTCGTTTCACATTGCTGGCGACATGCCAGATCTCCAAGGCTTGCCGCTGAAGCGGATGGACCACGATCTAACCACACTTTGGGAAGCGAGGCTTGGCTTCATAAAACACGAGGCACTCGAATCGGTCCTTGAGCCGCGGCCGACCCTGGCAAGGGCACTCTGGCGCGAGACACTTGTCGATGCCCTCCTATTCCGTCAATGGATCGTCAATCTCGGAACGCGATCGACCGCCGGCCGCATGGCCTATTTGATCGGGGAATTGCGGCAGCGGTTGGCGACAATGGGATTGGTCGTCAACGAGCAGTTTGATTTCCCCATCACTCAATCCAAGCTGGCTGACGCACTAGGGCTTAGCATCGTCCACGTGAATCGCGTCCTCCAGACGTTTCGGACCGAAGGGATTCTTGATCTGAAGCGCAGAGTCGTCACGCTCAAGGACTCGAAAAGACTGTCGAGCTCGGCGGATTTGACAGCTTGGAGGACGATGCTTAGCGCCCGGAAGATTGAGATCAGGTCCCGGCGTATCCGGCCGGCTGGACAATCAAAAGGGACCGGGAGGGCCGGGGAGGGATCTAGGGCCGAAAAATTTGCAGCGATTGCGCCGCCGCATTCAACTCGTCGAAAAATCTCGTCTCGTGCGGGCCCCTGCGTAAGGGCTCTTGACCAAAAGCATCTCGTTCGAGGAGGCAGCCCTCGCTAAATACAAGAGCATACAAGGCGTTGTGAACCCTATTCGCCCCGCTTTTGTGGTAGCCTTCCACGCGTCCATACCTTGAACAAAGCCAAAGTAAAACAGGAGGATGGGCCCGACACAGACAATCAATCAGATCCTACGGTGCAGTCTGCAGTTTCTCAGCGAGGTTAGTCTTGCCTGAGACCATACGAGGGGTGTCCAGGATAGACGTTTCGCTCACTTCGAAGAGACGCTCACGACGGCTCTGTAGGAAGAGGGAGAGACGATCATGATCAAGGTGAAGATTAATGGCCAGGAACGGAACTGGGATGGCGATCCTGATCTTCCGCTACTGTGGTTCATCCGTGATGAGGTGGGTCTGACCGGTACCAAGTTCGGCTGCGGGCAGGCGCTCTGTGGTTCGTGCACCGTCATCGTCGATAAGCAGGCGGTGCGGGCCTGCATCACCTCCGTGTCCGACGTCAGCGACCGCGAGGTCACTACCATCGAAGGCCTTCATCCAACTGGCGATCACCCGGTGCAGAAGGCCTGGCGGCAGCTCAATGTCCCGCAATGCGGCTTTTGCCAAACCGGTCAGATCATGCAGGCAGCGGCGCTGTTGATGGATAATCCGAAACCGTCACATGACCAGATTCGCGAATCCCTGTCCGGGAATATCTGCCGGTGCGGCTGCTACCAGCGCATCGAAAATGCCGTCCATCTCGCATCGACGGGGGTGTGACATGAGTATTCTTATCAATCCTAGCAAGCTTCGCGGCTTCGAGAAGCACGTCAAGATCGAGAACGTTTCGCGTCGCAGCGTCCTCAAGGGCCTTGGCCTCGCCGGCGGCTTCGTGCTCGCCGCGCCGGTGATGACGCGCCGGGCCTTTGCCTATGAGACCGGCGCCGGCCAGATGCCGCACGGTACTGTGGTCGACCCGCGCGTGTTCGTCTCGATCGCGTCGGATGGAGTCGTGACTATCATCGCGCACCGCGCCGAGATGGGAACCGGCGTGCGAACCAGCCTGCCAATGATCGTCGCCGAAGAAATGGAAGCCGACTGGAAGCGCGTCCGCGTCCAACAGGCGCATGGCGACGAGGTCAAGTACGGCAACCAGGATACAGACGGCTCGCGCAGCACGCGGCACTATCTGATCCCGATGCGCCAGATCGGCGCATCGGCCCGCACCATGCTCGAGCAGGCCGCGGCAAAACGCTGGGGCGTTCCGGCAACCGAAGTGAAGGCCGTCGATCACGAAGTCGTCCACACCGCGAGCGGACGCAAGCTCGGCTTTGGCGAATTGGCCGCCGACGCGGCAAAGCAGTCGGTGCCGAGCGTCGAGGGCCTGAAGCTCAAGGACCCCAAGGACTTCCGCTATCTCGGCAAGGGCGAGATCAGCATGGTCGACCTTCACGACATCACAACGGGGGCGGCCCGCTACGGGGCCGACGTGCGGCTGCCCAGCATGAAATATGCCGTCATCGCGCGCCCGCCGGTCACCGGCGGCAAGGTGGTGTCATTCGACGGCTCGGAAGCGATGAAGGTTTCCGGGGTCGAGAAGGTTTTGGAAGTGAAGGGCTGGCCATGGCCCTCCAAATTCCAGCCGCTCGGAGGTGTCGCCGTGATCGCGCGCAACACCGGCGCGGCGATCAAGGGACGCGATGTGCTGAAGATCACCTGGGACGACGGCCCTAACGCCAAATACGACTCGATCGCCTACCGCGGCCAACTCGAGGAAGCCGCGCGTAAGCCCGGCCTTGTCGTGCGTAAGGAGGGCGACGTCGACGCCGCGCTGAAAGGCGCCGACAAGGTGATCGTCGGCGAGTACTATCTGCCGCATCTTGCCCACGTCGCCATGGAGCCGCCAGTGGCGGTCGCCGACGTCAAGGGCGACAAGGCCGAAATCTGGGCTCCTGTGCAAAGCGCCGGCGGAACGCGCGAGGACGTCGCCAAGACGCTGGACATCCCCCAGGAGAACGTGACTGTCAACGTCACCCTGCTAGGGGGCGGCTTCGGACGCAAATCTAAATGCGATTTCGCGCTCGAGGCGGCTCTGCTTTCAAAGGAGCTCGGCGCGCCGGTCAAGGTGCAGTGGACGCGGGAAGACGACATCCGTAACGGCTTCCTGCACACCGTCTCGGTCGAGCGCGTCGAGGCGGGCCTCGACAAGGGCGGCAAGGTGATTGCCTGGCGGCATCGGAGCGTCGCACCATCCATTGCCTCGACCTTCGCGGCGGGCACGGTGCATCAGGCACCATTCGAACTCGGCATGGGGCTGGTCGACATGCCCTTCGAGATCGCCAACGTGCAGTGCGAGAACCCGGAAGCGGCCGCGCATACCCGCGTCGGCTGGTTCCGCTCGGTCTCGAACATCCCGCGCGCCTTTGCGGTGCAGTCCATGGTCGCCGAGATCGCCCAAGCGACCAACCGCGACCCGAAGGACATGCTGCTCGAGCTGGTCGGCGCGCCGCGGATACTCAACCTCACCTCAGTCAAGGATTTGTGGAACTATGGCGAGCCCTATGACAGCTATCCGATCGACACCGGACGGCTGCGCAACGTGGTCGAGCTGGTTGCCGACAAAGGCGGCTGGGGACGGGCCGTACCCAAGGGACACGGGCTCGGCATTGCCGCGCACCGCAGCTTCGTCAGCTATATCGCGACCATTGTCGAAGTCGCCGTTGACGAGAAGGGCAAGCTCACCGTCCCCCGGGTCGACACCGCCATCGACTGCGGAACCTACGTCAATCCGGAGCGGATCCAGTCGCAGATCGAGGGCACTGCGATCATGGGCCTCAGCCTCGCCAAACATGGCGCGATCACCTTCAAAGACGGCAAGGTGCAACAAGGCAATTTCGACGATTTCCCGGTGATCCGGATCGATGAATCTCCCAGCGTAACGAATGTCTACATCGTGCCTCCCGGTCGGGACACGCCGCCCAGCGGCGTTGGCGAGCCCGGTGTGCCGCCCTTTGCGCCGGCGCTGATCAACGCGATTTTCGCCGCGACCGGCAAGCGCATTCGGGCGTTGCCGATCGGGAAGCAACTGGAAGCGTGAAACGGAACACTAGGTCGTATAGACCGTTTATTGATCTGAACGGGAGACGGATCGATGAAACTCACCTCAACGGCGCTCGCGGTGTCGATATTGGCGGGCGCTCTTCTTTTGAACGCACAGGCTGCCAGCGCGCAGGCAAACCCGCCGCCTGCCACCGCCACGCGGCCGGCCAAGAATCCCACGGAGCAAAGCTCGGTGCCCAGCAACGCTCCGCCCGCCACCACGACCCAGACCACCGGCGAATCGAGCCGCGATCCGACGGTGAAGAAGATGAACGAGGACGAGAAGGCGAAGGTCGAGACCAAGGGCAAATAGAAACACACGCGGCGGACCTTTCGGTTCGCCGCTTAGTCAGCTCGAGGCTTCACGCGCGGCTATTTCTTGACGGCGAACACCCAGACCACGCCGCCCTGCGGCACGTTGTTTTCCACCCCGATGCTCTGGGTGGTAAGCGCATCCTGGATGCGTTGCGCGTCGACGCCCCAGCCCGACTGGATCGCAATATATTGCGTGCCGTCGACTTCATAGGAGGCCGGCATGCCCATGATGCCGGAGTTGGTCTTCTGCTCCCACAACAGCTCGCCGCTCTTGGCATCGAAGGCGCGGAAGTAGCGATCGTTGGTCCCGCCGACAAAAACGAGATCGCCTGCGGTCGCCAGCACCGAACCGAACAATTGCGACTTCGGGAAGGTGTGCGACCAGACTTTCTTGCCGGTTGCGGGATCCCAAGCCTGCAATTCGCCGATGTGTTCGGCGCCGGGACGGAGTGTCAGACCGATGTCCTCCGGCTTGGTGCCAAGCCAGAGCTGGCCTGGGACCAGCGGCACCTTCTCGCCGGAGAACCCGCCGCAGGTGTTTTCGTTGGCCGGAACGTAGACATATTTGGTCTTCTGGCTGTAGGCCGCCGAGGGCCAGTCCTTGCCGCCCCACAGGGACGGGCAGAACTCGACTCGCTTGCCAACCACCGGCTTATGCGCGGGGTCGACAATCGGCTTACCGGTCTCGGGCTCGATGCTTTTCCAGACATCGGTGTAAACGTAGGGCCAGCCGGCTACATAGCTGATTTTGTCCGGCTTGCGCTCCAAGACCCAGAAGATCGCGTTGCGTCCCGGATGGATCAGGCTCTTGATGGACCGGCCATCCCTTTGCAGGTCGATCAGCATCGGCGCCTCCACCTCGTCCCAATCCCAGGAGTCGTTCGGATGGTACTGGAAGTGTGCCTTGATCTTGCCGCTCTCGGGATCGAGGCCGAGCACGGAAGTTGTATAGAGATTGTCACCGGGGTGAGCGTCCCCGGGCCACGGCGCAGCGTTACCGACACCCCAATAAATGGTCTTGGTGTCCTTGTCGTAATTGCCGGTCATCCAGGCCGATCCGCCGCCGGTCTTCCAATCGTCGCCCGTCCAGGTCTCGCTGCCGGGCTCACCTGGCGCCGGGATGGTGAAGGTGCGCCACAATTCCTTGCCGCTGTTGGCGTCATACGCAACGACATAACCTCGGACGCCGAATTCGCCGCCGGAGCCGCCGACAATGACCTTGCCGTCGACGATCAGCGGCATCAGGGTTAGGTATTGCCCCTTCCTGTAGTCCTGGACTTTTGTATCCCAGACCACTTTGCCGGTCTTCGCATCGAGCGCGACCAGGTGATCGTCGGTCGTCGCGAGATAGAGCTTGTCCTGCCACAGGCCTACTCCGCGGTTGGTCGGATGCAATTGGAACAAATCTTCAGGAAGCGCTCGCTTATAGCGCCAATATTCTTCGCCAGTCTTGGCATTAAGCGCGATCACCTGGCCCATGGGGGTCGTGACGAACATCACGCCGTTGTTGACGATCGGCGGCGCCTCATGGCCTTCGATCACGCCGGTCGAGAAAGTCCACACCGGCGTCAGGCTCTTCACGTTCGAGGTGTTGATCTGGTCGAGCGGGCTATAGCCCTGACCGTCATAGGTCCGCCGATACAGCATCCAGTTGGCGGGTTCGGGATTTTCCAGGCGGGCTTGCGTCACCGGGCTGTAATTTTCGATCGGACCGGCGACTGCAGCAGTTGAGATAAGGGTTGTGCACGCAACACAACCCGATAGTAGCCATTGCTTTCTGGTCATGGACGCGATCTCCCTGTGCTCTTTGGCCACCCCTACGGTGGCTGGTGCGATCGTCTGGGGCACGGGAATCCGATGCGACCGCGCCCCATCACCCTGGTTGTTGAGCACCTACCTTTCCAACAAATGTTGCAGCTATGGTCAGCGAGCCGTCGGCTATCGCCAGCGGCAGTGCCGGCAGACGCCGGGTCGCGGGTCCGAACACGACTTGCGCGCCTTCCCGGGGATTGAATTCGGAGTTGTGACAAAAGCATTTAAGAACGTCTTTGTCGCCCGTCTCGGACTTCAGCCAGCCGGTGACAGAACATCCGGCGTGAGTACAGATCGCCGAATAGGCTGCGATGCCCTCAGCAGAGCGTGAGCGGGTCTCCTCATCCATTTCGCCGGGATCAAGCCTTATGACCAGGATCTCGTTCAGCCGCGAGCCGTTGCGGACGACCGAAGTCTTGGGGTCCTTTGGCCAAGCGTGCAGCGGCGGTTCGCCGAGCTTAAAGTCATCGGGCGTGATGACGGCGCCGGCGCGTTCGCCTTCGGAGACAACAAGAAGATCGCCATTCTTCGGTCGGTCGCTGCTGCCGGGCTGATCTTCCTGCGCCGCAGCGAACCTTCCCACCGTCAGGAACGCTCCGGTGGCGAGCGTCGTCCAAAGAAGCGAGCGTCGCGATTGCTTCGGACACCGCATTTCTCTTCTCCAACTCCGCCGCGAGCCTGGATCCCAGTCCCGAGTAGCCTCGGCGCTAGACGGGAGGAGCCAAGGACCCCGCGTCAGGAACGCAAGACTACGCTCAGTCGTGCTACACCTCCAGAAGGCTGAGCGCGGCTTTTCACCGCTGCCTGTCTGCCCCCGTCGAGGTGCCCCTGGCTGAGCCCGTTGTCGGCGGAGCAGTGTCAGTCTTCCCGGGAGCGCGGGCGGAAGCACCGGGCTTTTCCTGCTCGCCGACATTGCCTGACTCATCCGACTGGCGAGTCTTGGCGCCCTTGTCAGCCCTCTTGCTTTTCCGGGTTTGGTGCTAGCTGCTGCTGCGCCAGCGCCGGCAGCGTGATCATGGTTCGGCTCGCGACGAGCATAGCAACGATTGTGGTTCGCATTGAAAATCCTGCGTCGTAGCGTCGAATACGAACGCGCCGGCTCGCGAAGCTTTCCCAGTTGATCCTCTTATTTACGAGACAAGGGATGCGGCAAGGCGCGCAGCCGCGCCGCTAGTGAGATACGCAACATAGAAGGCATAACGCGCCGATTCGTTTAAACATGATCCCAGCGCATCAAGATCTTGAGCTATCTAACCGCGGCATTGCTCTGCCGGGCGGCGCCCGACACGCCTTCTCCGACGCCGATTCACTGTTGAGCTGTCGCCACGCCAGACCGAATCGCTAAGTCGACATGATTGAGCGCATAATGCGCGCTGGAAGAGATGGAGAGATTGAGCTTCACACATCGATCATAACGGTTGGTGAGGTGCTTCACCTTGGCGATGAACCGCCGCCCGCCGACTTCAAGCCCCAAGTTGAAAGGCTGATTGTTTGCGGCCGCGATGGCATTTTGGCTACCTCGCCATCACCGCTGATTGTTCTGCTCGCCCGCGACCTTGCGGTAGTCGATGGACTTTGGGAGCGCGTCGCAGACCGAATTCACGTAGCTACAGCGCTGATGGTCAAGGCTATGGAGTTCCTTAGTGTTGACGGCCGGCTGGCAAAACGAATTGGCAAATCGAACGTGCGCGGATGCCGGATCGTAGCGCCCGGCGCTACAAACCTCTTGCCGGACAAGTTTCGAATCAATGATCTCTTCCACGAAGAATAAGGAGAAGGATCATCCGCAGGACGATCCTGAGCAGTCCAAGCGCTTCCTAGAGGCCGCCAAAGAGCACGAGGCGGACGAGACTGAGGCTGGCGTTAAGCGCGCCTTCACGGCCGTGGTGAGGCCGCGCCGACGCGAGTCCAAATAATGAAGGCAAGTAAAAACAGGCCGACGATCTCGCCAATGGCGGGATAAAATCCCTCGGCCAGAATCGCGATGAGAAACATCAATATCCCGACAATGGCGATAGAGACGTATCCAGCGATTTCCATCCAGCGTGGGTACCAGGAGGATTATCCAAGATCTCCAAAGCTCCGAAGGCCACGCTGCGACCTTCGGGTGCTATGGTCGCCACTCTAGCACACGGCTGAAAGGGAAACGCCGTTGCTTTCTTCGCCACGGGCATTCCTCGCGGATGCCGCGGTCTTTTTCGCCTCGGGCGGCAAGCTAAAGAATTTGTGGCCTATCGAGGCGTCTCGATAGCCCTCCCCGCATCACGCCGCTTCGGCCTCGGCATTGACGACACTTTTGGCGAGGCTGGTCAGCGTCTGATCTGTCTTCTTCTCTTCGGCCAGTGTTTCCTTCAGAAGTTTGACGGCGTCCGAGAGGCCGAGCTCGTCGGCCCAAGTGATAAGCGTACCATAACGCGAGATCTCGTAATGCTCGACCGCCTGGGCGGCGGCGAGAAGGCCCGCGTCGAGCGCAGGTGCGCCCTTGTACTCAGACATGATTTCCTTGCCTTCATCGAGAATGCCCATGATGGCATCGCAGGTCTTGCCTTGAGGGCGGGCGTTGATCGCGTCGAACACGGATTCCAGGCGTTCAATTTGCCCCTCGGTCTCCTCCTGGTGCTTTTCGAAGGCAGCGCGCAGCTCATCGCTCTGTGCCGCCTTGGCCATCTTGGGCAAGGCGCCCAGGATCTTCTTCTCGGCGAAGTAGATGTCTTTGAGGGTGTCGTGGAAAAGGTCTTGTAGGGTCTTGGGCTTGCTCATGGCGTCCCTCCGAATGATAAATCGACGACACAAGCCACGGATACCCGCAAGGTTCCTACGCAAAAGCCCGGCGCATAAGGCGCCGGACTTTCAATGAGTACAATTGATCACGTCTTACCAATAGGGCGTGGCTTGATAGTAGTCATAAACGCGTCGGTCATTCTCACGATTCCAGCTCCAGTCGTTGTCGTTGGTGTAGCGCGGCGCTTTATCCAACTGGTCCTTGGTGATGTTGGTACGGTACCCGCCGAGATTGGTATCATAGGTTAAACTGGACCACGGCGTCGGATAGTGATCGTCGCCGATGCCGAGGAAGCCGCCGTAGCCCAGGACTGCGTAGGCGACTTTGCCCGACACCTTGTCGATCATGACGCGCTCGACGTTGCCAATCTTCTGCTGGTCCGCTCCATAAACGGCGGTGCCTTCGACCTTGTCACTACCGATAAGAGTTCCTGTCTCACGTTCTGCCATTGCTCTCTCCTGAGGTGTTGCATGGTTAAAATGTCAAACTCGGCCCTAATGAGCTCGTTCCTGGCCCCGAGTGTCGCAGAGGATCGTGGCCGCCAGATATCAAGCTCACCACCTCCCCGCGAGCCGACCACCGGGGACCATCGCCAATGTCCAGTTTGCTGGTGGCGCTTCGGCTGCCGAGGCGGGTGACGAATTCGACCCGCGCCGAGAGCGGGGGCGCCGACGCTCAACGTAAACGCGATTGCCTTCGCGTTTCGGCGCCTCTGGGGACTGGTCGAATTAGGCGACTAGGTCTGGATCGCTGCTACATAATGGGTCGCGGCTGGCCTAATGAGAGGATGATCCGCCACGCGCGGTGAGCACCCCATTTCACATACCCATTGCGTACGAACTTGTAGTTGCGCACGTACTTCTGTCGGTTGTGAGGGCTCACGTTATGACCAAGCTCTCTTCATCGCGCATCATGACTGACGTGCTCGTAGTCTTCGTAACTGTAACGATGGTCGCGATTGCGGCGACATCCTTGAGCGCTCCAATTCGAGCCGGCATCGCCGCTTCTATGCCAACGCCATTTGATCTTGTGACGAACAGGACGCTCGTAGTGGCCGAACCGAGTGCCCCGAAGCTTGCACAAGCGCAACCGAAATGCCGGCTTCGTTCCGCCCCCTTGCAATGGAATGTAGACTGGCTTTTCCGGACGCCAGCGGCGCCCGGTTGACGAATTCGATCCGCGCCGAGGGCGGCGCCGAAGCGCAGCAGAGTGATAGAAGCGTTACGAGCCGAAACGCATTGACGCATTCAGGCTGAAATATTTCCCGTATACCTACGGGTGGTGCTGCACTGCGGGCGCACTGATCCCATTGTCACTATCTGGACAGCTAAATCCGCCGTCGGTAACCTCAGGGAATTTGGGGGAGGACGATGGACAGTGCAGATCAACCTGCAAACGCCCCGAAATTGAACGTAGGCATATCCATCTCAATCGTTGCTCGTGCTCGACGTTATTTCAAGAAGTTCGGGACAGTCATTGCGCCGATCGCCGCGGTCGGTGCCGTAGTCGGAGGGCTCGCCGGCTATTGGCGCGCATGGGACGCTCTAAGCAGTCATACACGCGGAGACCCGCCGAAAGCTGCACAGTCTCCGTCATTGATTGTCACCAAAGGACCCGCGGTTGCCGTACTGCCCTTCACGAACCCGGCCAAGGTGGTGCCGCTCGATGCCTTCGCTGACATCATGACGCAACAGGTTGCGTCGTCGCTTGGTAAGAGCACGGAGCGATTGTCGCGGCAGGCCTTGTGGCCGAGCGCCGAGGCGAGCCAGTTCTTGCCGACGCCGGCCGGGCCGCAGATCAGGAGATTGACGTGGTCGTCGATCCAGCGTCCCTCGACAAGCTTGGCAAACAGTGGGCGGTCGAGGCCGCGCGGGGTGCGGTAGTCAATGTCCTCGACGCACGCCTGCTGGCGCAGCTTGGCGTAGCGCAGGCGAGTGGCGAGCCGTTTGTCGTGCCGCAGCGAGGCTTCACGTTCGAGCAGCAGAGCAAGCCATTCGGCGTGACCGAGGCTGCCAGCCTCACCGGCGGCTTCGATGTCGGCGAAGGCCTTGGCCATGCCGTGGAGGCCGAGGGCGTTGAGGCGGTCGAGGGTCGGATGGGTGAGCAAGGGACGGTCTCCTAATTGTAGTAGCGCGGTCCGCGGATGTTGGCATGCAGGATCGGCGCATCGTCCGCGGAGCGCTGGTGAGCAGGACGCCGATCGAGATTGTTGGCGAGGATCGACTTGACCGAGCCATAGGTGCGCGCGCCGATGTCGATCGCCCGCGCAGCCGCGGCGTCCAGCCATTCGCGCCCGTAGGACGCGGCGAGCCTGAGGATGCCGAGGCAGGCGCGGAAGCCTTGTTCGGGGTGGGAGCGCTCGTCGAGAATGAGGTCGCACAATGCGCTGGTTGCCGGCCCGATCGCGGCGGCGTCCTGGCGGATACGCCCGATGGTCCAGCCGGCGTAGCGCCGATGGCTGGAGGCCATGTGCTCCGGCACGGTGGTGTGCTTGTGATTGCCACTCATGCGCTGATGCGCGGCAATCCGCTCGCCCTTGTGGAAGATCTCGACGGTGCGGGCGGTGAACCGCACCTCGACCTCGGCACGCGCGAAGCGATGCGGAACGCTGTAATAATGCTTCTCCACCTCGACGTGGTAGTCGAGGCTGACGCGGCGGATCCGCCACTCCGCGAGGACGTATGGGCTTGCCGGCAACGGCTTGAGCGCCGGCCGGTCGACCTCCTCAAGCAGCCGGCGGCGCGTCACGCCGAGCCGTCGGATCGGCCGCTCCTCGTTGAGCCTAGTGAGCAACTCGCCGATCGCTGCGTTGACCTCGGTGAGGCTGTAGAAGACGCGGTGGCGCGGGCGGCCGAGCAGCCAGCGCTCGATGATGAGGACAGCCTGCTCGACCTTGGCCTTGTCGCGCGGCTTGCGCGGCCGCGCCGGCAGGACGGCCGTGCCGTAATGCGCGGCCATCTCCGCATAGGTGCGATTGATCTGCGGGTCGTAGAGGCTCGCCTTGATGACTGCGACTTTGGTGTTGTCAGGCACCAAGAGCGCCGGGACGCCGCCGATCGCCGCGAAGGCGCCAACATGGGCGCTGATCCAGTTGGCGAGCCCCTGCGTCCACGTCGCCTGCGCGTAGGTGAAGCTCGAGGCACCGAGCACGGCGACGAAGATCTGCGCCGTCCTCCGCTCGCCGGTGAGGCGGTCGACCACCACCGGCACGCCGTCGCCCGCGTAGTCGACGAACAGCTTGTCGCCGGCCGCGTGCGCCTGGCGCATCGTCACCGACAGGCGTCCCTCCCAGGCGCGGTAACGCTCGCAGAAGCGCGAGTACCGGTATCCGCCGGGCTCGGCGCCGATGTACTCCTCCCACAGGATCGACAGCGTCATGTGCTTGCTCTTGAGCTCGCGGTGCACCGCCGCCCAGTCGGGCTCGGCGATGCGGCGATGACCCCGCCGGTTACCGTTGCCGGTCTTGGCGAACAGGCGGGCCTCCAGGGCCGCGTCCGTGAGTTCGTCGGGCAACGGCCAGCTCAGGCCTGCGGCCTCGAACCGCCGGATGGTCAGCCGCACTGTCGAGGGCGCCGCGCCCATCCGCCGAGCAATCTCGCGGCTCGGCAGCCCAGCCGCCTTCATCCTGATCACATCGCGCACACGGCGCATCGCAAGCCTCTCCGTCGGCATCCAGGGTCCCCCTTCGCAAAGCCGAAAGGGGGACCCTAAGGGAGCCAGAAGAGGCCTCGTCACCCGGGCGACATCATCCCGGTGGGCGACTTCATCTCGGAATGGGTGGGCGACTTCAAATCGGAAAGGTGGGCGAGATCATCTCGGAATGCCGGGCGACATCGAGCGGAATCCGCAAAGCGATTGTAGCAAGTGGTATATGGGCCAAAGGCGTCTGGTAGATCGAGCCATGGCGCCCCGGATCGTAGCACCAGAAGATGCCGTTGAGGACGCGACGGTCATTCGCCCTCGGTACGCCGCGCGGCTTGTTTGGCAGCATCGGCCTGATGGCAGTCCATTCCTCGTCGGAGAGTTCGTAGCGCATGATTCGGCCCCGTTTGTCAGCGGATTTGAATCATGGCTGGGCAGTCAGGCTCAATGAGCTGCTCCCCACGGGCGATGCCCCCGAAACCGGACGCGTGATGCTCACTCTGAGCTTTGACTTTGACGAGTTTGACCCACAACGGTCCTTTCGGGCGCGCCAACGTGCAGCACCGTTACGACATCGACATAGCATCGAGTGGCGCCTGGCGAAGGTGTTCCGGCAACCACCCAACTGATCGATGATGCAACTTGGCGGCCGACGTGCTTGTCGCGCAACGGAATGTGGCGCTCAGCCGATCCCAAATGATCTCGGATGAGTTGCAGGTCGATGTGGTCAGTCTAACTCGTGAGAGGAGCTCAATTTAAGCGCTGACGCAGCTTCTTGATTATTCCCGCAGATCGTTTGCGTATTCCTCAATGACCCGGCGCGCCTGCTCCAGGCGTGACGGTTTGGGTTGTGGCGCATCTTTAGACGGCGAGGTTCTTCTGGCCGCTTCATGCCTCTACCTAGTCCGCGAAAGCCGAACGGAACGCTCGATCCAAATCAATCGCTGGGCGGTGCCGAACGTCCCTTAAGGATCATAAGGCGAGATTCCCGGGCGGGTACGACGCGTCTGCTTTCCCCGCGGAAGCGGGCGTTGCATTTAAGGTATACGTCCTTGTCTCAATCCTACATCGCCCTCGCCAGTGAATTCGAGGATGCGCGATTTCGCCAAGGCGAGACCTTTTCTGCCGAGTGGCATCGCGCGATAGAGCGTGCAATTGTGACCCGTCGCTGGGATATTGGGTCGCCGAAAATGAATCGCCGCTAGCCGAATCTTGCAACGACTAGCGTTTTCGAGCGTGCGTGAACTGAACGGCGGGGTTAGTCGTCGTGCCGCTATGTTGTTGGACAAGCGAGCTTTCGAACGTCACTGCCAGGTAGTTTGCATTAGGACGACGGTTTTGCCTCCAGATTGCTGACTAGCCCTAACGAGGCAAAGCTGAAGTTTCGATCCGCGCGCGTCTATCGTTCAGTGGAATAAGGGGAAATTGGCGCACCCGACACGATTCGAACGTGTGACCTTTGCCTTCGGAGCAAGATAACGTGCCCATCCGAAAAATACGATAGGGCACGCTGCACTACGCTATCCAGCTGAAACAACTGGATATTCTCAACACCACAAGCGACGTTCCTATCCGAAAACACGCATTGATTTTCTCCCGCGTGCTTACGCACTGCTTACGCGAGAGATCGTGCCCGGAACGAAGGAATGTCATGGTCAAGATCACGAAGAGGGTTGTTGAGGCGGCGGAAGCGCAAGGGAAGGACTACCTGATATGGGACGACGAGCTGGCGGGTTTCGGGCTCCGTGTCTTTAGTTCCGGCAAGCGGAGCTACGTCATCCAGTATCGAACGAAAGGTCGCTCACGTCGCTACACGATTGGGCTTCACGGAGCCTGGGCGCCAGAGACTGCACGCCGAGAGGCAAAGGTGCAACTCGGTCGGGTCGCTGGGGGCGATGATCCCGTCGAAGACCGCCAGCTTGATCACAAGGCGATCACTGTGAAGAGCTGTGCACCCGCTATCTCGCCGATCTCCAGGCCGGGCTTATCCCGGGGAAAGGTGGGCGACCCAAGAAGGCCTCAACGATCGTCACTGACACTGGCCGCATAGAGCGTCACATCATTCCACTTATTGGGACCAGGCGGATTAAGGATCTCGCCAAGACCGACATCAACAAGGTCCTCAAGGACATCATGGCCGGAAAGACGCGGGTTTCGATCAAGACAAAGAAGCTGCGCGGAAAGGCTATTGTCCGCGGCGGAGCAGGAACGGCTACGCGCACTGTTGGTCTTCTTGGCGGTATCCTCACGTACGCCGTCGAAGCGGGCATCATCGAAACCAATCCGGCCCACGGCATCCGCAAGCCAAATGATAACGTGCGAAAGCGTCGTCTATCGGAGGGGGAGTATCGAATATTGGGTCGGATCCTCCGCGACGCTGCCAAGCAGGAGAAGTACACCACGATCGTGGACATCGTTCGGCAGCTTGCGCTGACGGGCTGCCGCCGCAGCGAGATGATCGGCTTGAAATGGACGGAGGCGGACACCGAATCGAGCTGCTTGCGGTTGGAGGACAGTAAGGAGGGAGAATCCGTCCGTCCGATTGGGCTACCAGTCGTCGAATATCTCGATCGTCGTTTCACGGATGACGTCGGCACATACGTCTTTCCGGGGCAGGGCGAGGACAATGCGTTCGGCAGCTTCCCGAACCATTGGAAACATCTTTTCGAGGAGTCCCCGCTATCCGATATCACGCCCCATGTCTTGCGTCACAGCTTCGCAAGTATCGCCAACGACCTCGGTTTTACCGAGGTAACGATCGCGGCGCTCGTGGGCCATGCGAAAGGTTCGGTGACCAGCAGATACATCCATACGCTCGACACGGCGCTCATCATGGCTGCGGACACGATCTCTGGCTACATTCAAGAGCTCCTTGACGGTATCGAATTCAAGCAAACTGCCTACGCGCTGGATCGCGATTCGCGGAAAGCCGCGCTCGCCCGCTTCCTCAAGAGGGCTTCGAGCGGCGAGTCAGAGAAGGCCGCAGAGGATCGCCGCTTAGCCGCGTAGCGTGCGTTATCTGGCAGAGGTTCTAGATCGTCCGCTAGGAATTAGGCCCGCGTTCTCATCAAAGCTACGGCAGTCTTTGCCATCATGCTTTATCTCGCCAGTAAACGCGATTCTGATTGCTGCGCAGTGAAGTGCCGGTGCTGCCCAAGCAGGGCCACACGGAGGGAGCCGCGCTCGATCTACGAGGGCGCTCGCAATATGGCGCGCCAGATCGCGAGATCGTGGGAGGGCCAAACTTCGCGTCGGCTTCTCAAGTAGATCGAGATGCTGTTCGCGCAACTCAAGCGCATTCTCAAGCTCGACTTTCTACGCTTACGAGGTCCAAGCGGCGCGCGTAACGAGTTCATCCTCGCAGCTATCGCCCAAAATCTTCGAAAGATGGCCAAGCTGATCCCGATGGTCGCCCCAAGGCTGGCGTAAGCGTTGGTAGAGTAGTTCGGCCACATCGCAACGGAGCCATTACAACGAAATACTGTCGGTTTTTTCAACAGAATCGACCCAAAGCAAACATCAGCCGTGATGATCGAATTCGCTCAGTGCAATTCGAACTTCTCGCGCAAAATCAACCAGCGATACCGTGAAGGCCGCAACTGCGAGAATAAAGAGGATGGCAACGCCCCGCTCATGCGGAAACTGGAAGAACGCGCTCACAAATGCCACCACGATCAAAATACTAATCGCGATACTTCCCATCACCGACCAAAAGATTGCGCGGTTGATCATAGTTGCGCGCCGGATGAGGCGTGGCAAGTCGGCCTTGAGCCTCGACCTGGCGCCGTCTTCGTCAGGGATTCCGTTCAGGTAGATTGTTCTGTCGATGATCCTGTTTTGCCGAGATATGAGCACGGCGATAAAGGCGGCCAATGCACCGAGAAGAAACGCAGGCGCGGCCGCCTGGGAGATGACGTGCGAGAGCTGACTGACCGGCGGTGTGTCTGGCAACATTGGTTTTATCTACGGCTAGCGGCCTTCGCCGGAATGGCTTGTTGGCATATCATGCGGCGGCCTGGGCATCGGGTGGTCACACGCAGTTTACGCTCGCTTTGCGCGATCTCCTATGTAAAATCGCGACGGCGAGAGCGCGCCCGGTTCGCTTCAAGCCAGGGAGAACGCGATGCCGAGCCTTGCAGTCAATCTGTGGCCTCGATGGCTGCGCATAACGGTGGTCGGGATCGCAACAGCCGCCGTCATATCCGGCGGCTGGCTTGCCTATCGCTATTTTGCCAAGCCCGTTTACCTCACCGTGGCCGCCGGCTCGCTCGACGGCGAGACGTTGTCGCTGATCTCGGCGATCTCGGCGCGTCTGGCGGCGTCGAATGCGCACGCGCGATTGAAAGTCATCGATAGCCTAACGTCGGGTGGTGCGTCGGAGTTATTGGCCTCCGGTAAGGCAGATCTTGCCGTGGTTCGCGGCGATACCGGGGGCCTCGCAGATGCAAGAAGCGTCCTCCTGCTGACGCATGGCGTGGTCCTGATCATGGCGCCCTCGACCGTCAGCGCCGACAGTCTTGGCGATCTGCGCGACACGACAATCGGGGTCGTCGGGGGACCCGTCAACCGGCCCACCGTCGATGCCCTGAAGCAGGTCTATCAATTCGACCGCGCCAAGCTTCGATTCCATGACGTTGCGGTGACGGAAGGGGCGGCGGCGCTGTCGTCCGGACAGGTACAGGCGCTTCTTGCCGTCGTGCCTCTTACCGAGAATTATCTGGCCAAGGTCAGGCGCTTCTTTCAGCTGTCCGGCGCAAAAGGTGAGGCTCCAAAGCTGATTGAAATCGAATCGGCCGGCGCAGTCGCCAATGTCGCGCAGTATTATGAAAGCTATGATATTCCAAAGGGTACCTTGCGGGGATCGCCGCCCATTCCTTCGGACGATCTGACATCGCTGCGGGTGTCGTTCTTTCTGGTTGCCAACAAGTCGGTGGACGCCGGTACCATCACGGATCTGACGCAGTCCCTCGTCGACGTCCGCAGGGATTTGTTGTCGCAATACCCGGTACTGGCGCAGGCCGGCGCTCCCAGCACGGATCCGGACGCATTGATTCCGATTCATCCGGGAGCCGCCACCTACTACAATGGAAATCAGCAGAGCTTCCTCGATAAATACGACGACAAGCTCTATTACGCGTCGTTGCTGCTGGGATCGCTGATTTCGATCATTTTGGCAGTTTGGCGTTTTGCGAATTCTGGGGGCGGCTCGAAAAGCATGCTGGAGCCGCTCTACGAGCTTGGCAACAGGATCAGGAATGCAAAGACCGAGGCCGAGCTGGAAGAAACGGAAAGACGGATTGATGACATTCTAAGGGCCGAGCTTGCCAGGGGCGCGAGCGGGGAGGGCGCCGATGGCGCCGAGATGGCCGCACTCGGTCTTGCAGCTCAAAGGCTTCAATATTTGATGCACCACCGGCGAACTGTTCTTCGCAGCTCGCCGCGCACAGGTGATTGAGTTCTCGACCTTGATGACCCTTGCGGAGCGGCAAGCTCTCCGCGCGATTCCCAGGGCATGCGATTCGCGATAGATGCTGCTATTTCGTCACGATCCGTCGTGTTGGCGTCACGGTGCTGGTAGGTGACGTCGGTGAGATCGAGAATGTCAGCCAGGTATTCCAGCCTGCTGGGCGGTTTTCCGCAGCGAATTCGCCGTATCCTTTCAGATTCAGATAACCCTGCATGTCGCCAACCGGAAACAGATATCCGATCTGCGGACCGACGCCAACGACACGTGACCGGAAGCCGCCCAGGATAGGGTGCTGTCCGGAATCGTCGGTGATCTGCTGATACGCGTAGCCCACGAGGCCGACAAAGAGCTGCTTCGAGAGAAACTGGGAAGCACCCCAGTCGACATGGAAATCGATGCCGTTCTGGTACTGCGTGTCCGGATTCTTGAAATTGTAGGTGAACCCGGCGACCGCCGAAAATTCATGCCCCGCCTGCGGGTTGAAATAGGTGTAGCCACCACCGCCGTCGATCGCGCCGTGACCGATTCCGAGATTGGCCAAGCGAACTGGATCGTAGGCCCCGACGGGTATATCTCCCGTCGCATAGGTCATGAAGTTATGGACGCCTTGATTCCATTTCAGCGTCACCTGCGGATAGAGATCGCCGACGGAGGTGATGGAGTCGCCGAAGCTTCCCATGCGGGTTACCGCCAACGGTCCGACCCCCGTCGTGAGCGTCCCGTTCAGGTCGGCGGCCGATCGCCCGAACAGTCCGGTAACGCCAATAGCCAACTGGCCACCCAGCACCGGCGTCGCGAAGGTGTAGGTGGGGTTGAGCAGCACGAGATCGCCCTGCGCATTCAGATGCAGGTTCAAATTGACGTTCACGGTCGCTGGAAATCGGCCGACCTGAATTTCCCTTGCCGCGGCCGGAGCGCCGAACGCCGATTGCCCTTGGGAATGCCGATGATTTTGGCGTGATAGATGCGGCCCGGCACGTTGTCGAACACGATATCGACGGCTGTGCCTTCCTTGATTGTCTGAAATCCGTTTTGCGAGAAGATGCCGACCAGGGCGATCTCCTTCTCGACAATGAACGACATCGCCGAGCGGGCCTGCAGCGCCCGGTCGCCGACCGTCAAGGCCACGACAGTGACATAGCCGTCGGCAGGCGCGCGAACGGAGGTCTGCGACAATTCCCAGTTCGCGTTCTCGAGTTGCGCCTGAATTTGCGCGACCGTGGTGTTAACGCCGCCGATCTCGGAATCCAGCGCAAGCTTGGTGCTCTGCTGCGCCGCCTGGGCTGCGACGAGCTGGGCCGACACGGTTTCGTACTGAACCTGCTTATCTTGCGCCTGAAATTGCGTGTTGGCATCGTCAGAGGCCAACGTCTCAATGTCGGCGAGACGCTTCTTGTTGTAGGCGGCCTGCGCGGTGAGACCCGCCACATTCGCAGTCGCCTGCTCGTAATTCGCCTTCAATATCTCGGTCTGCTGCTTTGCCGCCGCGAGCGAAGCCTGCAACTGCGAGACCTTGTACTGAAAAGGCGCCGGGTCGATCTGAAACAACACATCGTCCTTCTTCACCGGCACGTTCGGCTTGACCGGGATTGCGACAATTTGCCCCGTCACATTCGGCGTCACTTCCACCACGCGGCCGGTCACCGTCACGCGCCCCGACGGCGTGAGATAATTAAAGAGCGCAAGAAATGTCGCGAGAATAAATCCTCCGATCAGCAGCGAGATCGTCCCCGACAACCAGCCCCACCGCACCAGTCTGAATTTCGAGAATACGACCCATAGCGCAACGAGATAGAGGCACAGAACAATAACCATGGGCTGGCCCTCATTCTCTGATTGTGCTAGCGTAATGCTCGTGGAGGTAGATGAGCATCACCCTTTGAAGTGCCGTAAGACTATAAGCCAACCACATTCAATTCCAGCGCGTTTTTGATTCTGCGGGTGCCATGCGGCGTTAGCTGCAGCGAATGTTGCACGTTTCGATGCGCGACTTCTCGCCCAGAACGAGAGTGCTATGGCGCCGATCTATTGAACTTCTGCAAGAGAAGGACCTGGATTTCATGCGGATCGCAAAATTGAATCAGATTTTCGGATTGCTGGCTCTGACGACCGCCTTATGCGGTCCCGAGATCGCGCTTGCCCAGAACGCGCCAGCGCCGCCTGCCATGAAGACGATCGGGACACCTTCCGCGGCAGCCAGGCCTGAGGTGATACCCTCGTTGATCGTGCTCAATTCCCGCGGGGCGACGCTTCAAGGGGATGTGCTGACTTTGACCGGCGTCTCGCCGAACTCCATCATATTTGCTGACCGACCAGTGCGCTCTGCCGGCCACGAGCTCACCGCGAATCTGATCGCGGACTGGGGCGCGAGCACGCCAGGCAACGACAGCTTCGTCAAGGATCCGCCGAACGCCACCGTGTCCGTCCTCGGCAAGGATGGATCGGTGAAGGACGCCGTGGTCGTGCTGAAGAATCCGAAGCTCGATGGCGACAAGCTCACGTTCGATGTTCAGACCCTTGAAGGCGATCTCAACGGCGGCGACGGACCGGCTTCGATCTTCATCGATATTTTCGGGGTCTGGCGCCGGGCTGCCTTCCGCGGCGCGATGTATGCCGGCGCCGCCGCCGCGGTCGGAGCCGCCGCCTATGGCGCGCCTTACTACACGCGTCCGGTCTGCGGTTATTATCCCTATCCGCCCTGTTATTGAGGGGGATTGAGACCGTCCCAAGGAATCGATCTGTCGATTTGGCATTCAATGCATCGAATGGGGTACTGACATGAATAGTTTCAACCATCGCGGCCGGACCGCATTGTTCGCCTTTGCAGCTTCCACTGCCCTCATATCGCCGGCGTTCGCTCAAACCACCCCGGAGCGGAACGCGTATTTCGGGGAGACGCACGTCCATACTGGCTGGTCGTTCGACGCCTACATCTTCGGTAACACCAAGACCGGGCCGGATGACGCCTACAAATATGCGACGGGACAAACCATCCTCCACCCGATGGGCTATCCCATCAAGATCACGACTCCGCTGGACTGGATGGGCGTTACCGATCACTCCGAATATGTCGGAACAGTGAAGCTGGCCAATACTCCCGGCTCGGCCTTGAGCAAGTTGCCGATCGCGGAGAAGCTGAAGGTTCGCACCCCAGCCGATATTCAGAGAATCTATCTTTGGCTCGGCTACACGATCATCGACAAGAAGCCGATCAAGGAATTGATCAGTCCCGAGGTCGCCGGCAGCATCTGGAAAGAAAATAATGCGATCGCAGATCGCTTCAACAAGCCGGGCAAATTCACCGCCTTCTGTTCCTACGAATGGACATCGACGCCCGACAATCGCAACATGCACCGCAACGTCTTCTTCAAGGACTGCGCCAAGGTGCCGGAGCTGCCGTTCAGCTCCATCGACTCGTCGGCCCCGGAAGATCTGTGGGACTGGATGGACGGCCAGCGCAAGGCCGGCAACGAGCTGCTCGCGATCTCGCACAATGCCAACCTCTCGGACGGAATCATGTTCCCGACGGAGCTGGATTTCAAAGGACGGCCAATCGACAAGGCGTGGGCCGAGTCGCGCGAACGCAATGAGAAGCTGTCCGAGATCAAGCAGATCAAGGGGCAGTCAGAGACGCATCCGAGTCTGTCGCCGAACGATGAATTCGCGAATTTCGAGGTCTTGACCTATCTGCTCGGCGATCCGGCGGGCCGCTTCCCTACCATCCCAGGCAGCTACATTCGCGACGCCTACAAGTCTGGCATCGCGATGCAGGATTCGCGGGGCTACAACCCCTACAAATTTGGTGTCGTGGGTGGCTCCGACTCGCATAACACCGGTGTCCCCTACCGCCAGGACAACTTCTACGGCGGCCATGCCCGCAACGACGGCGAGGAAAAGCAGCGCATGTCGGGTCACGTCTTCGCTGGCCTCGACGTTCGCCTCGAGAATCCCGCCGGCCTCACCGGCCTGTGGGCCGAGGAGAACACCCGCGCTTCGCTGTTCAATGCCATGCAGCGCAAGGAAACCTTTGCCACCAGCGGACCGCGCATCCAGCTTCGCTTCTTTGGCGGATGGGATTACAGCCAGGATGCCAAGGACGTAAAGAGCAGGGAAGTCTGGAATATCGTTCCGGATTGGCTGAAGGACCGGCTGTGGGTCCGTACCGCCTATGCGCAGGGCGTGCCGATGGGAGGCGACCTGTCGTCGAAGCCGGCCGACAAGAAGGCTCCGTCCTTCGCGGTTTGGGCGGTGAAGGACCCGACATCGGGCAATCTTGACCGTATTCAGATCATCAAGGGATGGACCAAGGACGGCCAGGCCTTCGAAAAGGTCTTTGACGTGGTTTGGGCAGGCAAACGCGCGCCCGATCCGGTCACCGGCAAAGTTTCGCCGATCGGCAGTACCGTCAACATTCACGAAGCGACCTACAAGAACACGATCGGCGCGGTCGAACTCAAGGCCGTGTGGAGCGATCCCGAATTCGATCCGGGTCTCAACGCATTCTATTACGCCCGGGCACTTGAAATCCCGACACCGCGGTGGACCACGATTCAGGCCAAGAATCTCGGGATCAATCCTCCCGACATCGTCGCGGCCACGGTTCAGGAGCGGGCGTGGGCATCGCCCATCTGGTACACGCCGACCGAGCAAGCGCGCGTGGCTGCCAAGCCAGGGACGACGGTCGCCAGCCTGAAACAGCAGCCGGGCGTAACCGCGCTGAATGATGCAGAACTCAAGGACCTGATCGTCGGCAAGTCGACATGGATTCGCAACAACGCGACCGGCAGCGTCTTCCAGGTCATCTGGAGCACGGCCGGACGGCGGCTGATCACCAATGTTGACGGGACGCTGCCACAGCCCGGACAGATCGGTGACGTCTTGCACAGCGGTGAGCTTGGCTCGCCATCGTCCTATTCAATCAAGGATGGCAAGATCGTCACCGCCTTCGGAAACCTGCCTTATGAGGTGACCGTCTATAAGGTGGGCGACAAATACTTTGGCGCGCGCAGCAATGAATACGGCTACGCCAATTACGAGATCGTTCCGACGCCGGTAAATCTGGAGAATCTCAGCCTGGGTCAAGCCGAGCGTTCTCCCTTCTAACGTAGCAGCTTGTCAGCAAGAGCCGGTGAGTGTTGTTAGATCGTTCAATGGATGCGGGCGCTGTGTCCGGCAAAAGTCCGGACGCAGCCGTACCCGCTCAGCCATCGCTGTTGCGACGATGGTCGCGTGAACCGCTGGTTCAGTTTCTTCTGATCGGCCTGGCATTGTTTGCCGGCTACAGCGTCCTGCATCCGAAAACAGAAGCCACATCCGAATCGAACCGTATTGTTCTGACGCCGGACGACCTTGTTCAGATGAGCGTGGCATGGCTGGCCCAGGGCCGGCCGCCGCCAACTCCGGAGCAGATGCGAAACTTGATTGAACTCAAGGTTCGAGAGGAGGTGCTGTTTCGGGAAGCAACCGCGCTCGGGCTGGACAAGGACGACACCATCGTCAAGCGGCGCCTGGCGCAGAAAATGGAATTTCTGGCCGAGGGCGTTTCAATCGATAATGACCCTTCGACCGATACGCTCAGGGCCTGGTTCAAGGAGAATCAGCAGCGATTTGCGCTGTTGCCGCGAGTCTCGTTCCGTCATCTTTATTTTTCTTTCGATCAACATGGCGAGCGCACCCGGGAAGCCGCCGCGAAAGCCCTGGAGCAAATCGCAAAGCGATCGGGCGATTCGAAGGATGTTGCGGCTCTTGGTGACCCCTTCATGTATCAGGATTACTACGGCGATCGGTCATTCGACGATATGGCCAAGCTGTTCGGACTGAATTTTGCCCGAGCGCTCGTGAGCATCAAGCCTGGCTCATGGCAAGGACCAGTGGAATCCGGGTACGGATGGCACCTGATTTTTGTCGACTCTTCCGCTCAGGGGCGGATCCCTGCTTTCGAAGAAATCGAGTCGGACATCAAGGCAAGCTGGATCGCCGATCAGCGCGCTCAAGCGAAGGCAAAGGCCTATGAGACGATGCGCGCACGCTATCAGGTTGTGCTACCGGAGAAGCCGTAAAATTGAGTCTACGATTGGCATTTCTCGCCATCTTTTTCGTGACGCTCGCTTTTCTGGGCGGCGCGTCCGCGCACGAGTCCCGTCCGGCCTACATGGAAGTGACCGAGATTGCGCCGCACCGGTATCAAATTGTCTGGCGCACGCCGCTGTTATCCGGCATGCGGCTTCCGATTGCACTCCGATTTCCTGAAAAAACCCGTAACGTCAACGAACCGACGTTGCGCGAACTCTCGGATTCGCTGGTCGAACGCCGGCTGATCGAGCTGGACAGCGGGCTCACCGGCGCGCGCATCGAGATCGTCGGCCTGCAGGCGACCATTACGGATGCACTGGTGCGCGTGCAGCTGCTCGACGGCAGCTACTCCACCACATTGGTGCGCCCGTCAAAACCGTGGATCGAGGTCGCTACCTCGCGCAGCTCGCTGGAAGTCGCGAAGGCGTATCTGATGCATGGCGTCGAGCATATCCTGTTCGGCTATGATCATTTGCTGTTCGTGCTGGCTCTGATCCTGATCGTGCGCAGCGGCCGTGTCCTCCTGATCACGGTCACTTCCTTCACGATAGCGCATTCCATCACCCTGAGCCTTGCGACGTTGGGGGTGGTGCACGTGCCCGGACCGCCCGTCGAAGCGACGATCGCGCTCAGCATTCTTCTCTTGGCGTGCGAGATCATCCGATCGGACCGGGGGCAGGCAAGCCTGACGGCGCAATGGCCGTGGCTCGTTGCCTTCTCGTTCGGCCTGCTGCATGGATTTGGCTTCGCCAGCGCGCTGACAGAGATTGGCTTGCCTCAAGGGGATATTCCGCTTGCGTTGCTTGCCTTCAATGTTGGCGTCGAAGCCGGCCAGCTCATCTTCATTGCGGCCGTTCTGGGCGCCTTGCGATTGGCCAAATTGATCAGGGTTCCGGTTTTCATCGAACGCCACGCAAGGCTGATGACGACCTACACGATCGGGATCATGGCCGCGTACTGGTTTATCGAACGACTGGCCGGTTTTGCCGCGTGAGCGTTTCGGTCAGTGGAATAGGGCTCGGGATGAAGGTGCGCTACGAAGGTGGACCGCTGCGCGATCTGACCAGCCTTAGGGGGCGGGAACACGACGGTGAGTAAGGATTGGCTGCGGATCCTTTCTGCCGCCGCTTCATCTGCCGCCTGCGTATTGCCTGCTGCGGCGCACGAAAGTGACGTGCCGCATATTTACCACCTTCCGCCCGTCAACATCACGGCTCCCGAGGCCACGCCGCCCAAACGGGTCGCCCGGCCCAATCCGCCGCGAGTTCGCGTGACACGCAGCGCTACGGCCACTCGGTCCGACCAGCCGGCTATGGGCGCCAGCGGCGTTTCGCCCGGCGCCTCCTCCGACGGCGCCGTCTCCGGCGGTGCGGCCGGGCTGCGACCTACCGCCGTCAGCGCTGTGCGCTTCACGGGCGCCGAGGTGAACGCGGTGCCGTTCGCGCGGCCGGGCGAGGCGCTGGAGATCGTGCCCGGCCTGATCGTCACGCAGCATTCCGGCGAAGGCAAAGCCAATCAGTATTTTTTGCGCGGCTTCAACCTCGATCACGGCACCGATCTCGCGATCAGAGTAGACGGCATGCCCGTCAACATGCCGACTCACGGCCACGGGCAGGGCTATGCCGACATTAATTTCCTGATCCCGGAGCTGATCCAGACGGTCAATGTCCGCAAGGGTCCATATTTCGCCGATGTCGGCGACTTCAGCTCCGCCGGCTCCGTGGCGATCGACTACGTCAACAAGCTGCCGAAAAGTATCGCGGAGGCAACTTTTGGCAGCTTCGGTTATCGCCGCGCTCTGGCGGCGGGATCGACAGCAGTCGGTGAGGGCACGCTGCTCGCAGCCGTTGAAGGCACCAAATACAACGGTCCGTGGGACGTGCCGGACGATGTTCGCAAGATCAACGGCGTGCTGCGCTACAGCCAGGGCACCGCCACTGACGGATTCACGCTCACCGGCATGGCCTATTCCAACGGCTGGAATTCAACCGACCAGGTAGCACAGCGTGCGATCGATCAGGGCATCATTGGCCGCTTCGGCACGCTCGATCCGACCGATGGCGGCACTTCCAGTCGCTTCAGCCTGTCCGGCAATTTGGCGCATTCGAGCGAATATGGGCAGACCAGGATCAGTGCTTACGCGATCCGATCCGACCTGCAACTCTACAACAATTTCACCTACTTCCTCGACAATCCCATTAACGGCGATCAGTTCAATCAGCTCGATCGCCGCACCGTCGGAGGCTTCGACGCGCGGCACTTCTTCGATTGGCGCTTTGGCGGCTTCGCGACGCAGACCCGCGTCGGCGTGCAAAGCCGCTACGACGATATTCATGTCGGCCTGTTCAAGACGGAGCAACGCAATTTGCTCTCGACCGTGCGTGATGACCACGTGCAGGAGGGCAACGTCGGCATCTGGACCGACACCACCACGCGGTGGACCGACTGGTTACGCACTACCATCGGCGTCCGCGAGGACTTTTTTGCCGGACGCGTGCTGAGCGACACGCCAGAAAATTCAGGCGATGCGCAGGCATCGATGACGAGCCCGAAGGCCGGCGTCGTGCTGGGTCCTTGGTTCGAGACGGAATTCTACGGCAATGCTGGCTACGGCCTGCACAGCAATGACATCAGGGGCGCGACGATCACCGTCGATCCCAACGACAAGGTGACGCCGCTCGGCCGCGTACCACTGCTGGTGCGCTCCCGTGGCGCGGAAGTCGGCATCCGCACCAAAGCGATCGAGGGCCTCACCAGCTCGCTTGCGCTGTTCGTGCTCGACTTCGATTCCGAGCTATTGTTCGTCGGTGATGCTGGCACAACCGAGCCGAGCCGGGCCAGCCGGCGCGTCGGCATGGAGTGGGTCAACCAGTACAAGCCGACGTCGTGGCTGTCCGTCGAGCTCGATGTCGCCTATACCCGTGCCCGCTTCACGGACTTCGATCCGGCAGGCGACCGCATTCCCGGCGCGCCGGCCTGGATTGCGAGCGCCGCTGTCACCTTTGGACAGGAGACCGGCTGGTTCGGTGCGCTGAAGGCGCGCTATTTCGGGCCGCGCCCGCTGATCGAGGACGACAGCGTACGCTCGGCTTCCTCGCTGATCTTCAACGCACGCGCCGGCTATCGCTTCGACAATGGCTTGCGGGTGCAGCTTGACGTGCTCAATCTCTTCAACGAGCAGACCAATCAGATCGAATACTATTATCTTTCGCGCCTGCCGGGCGAGCCCATCGGCGGGGTTGCCGACCGTCATGTGCATCCCGTGGAGCCGCGCGCGGTACGGCTGACAATGGCCGCGCGCTTCTAGTCCAGCCGCGCGTCACCCGCGGCGAAGCGCACTGCTGACAAGCTCCCGCCGATCGTAAGCCGAAGTCTAAGCAGCAGGTCCGACCGCCGCGGCAGTCGATTGAGTGAAGAGCCTCCAAATAATGTGCAAGTCCACTTTTTGGCCTCTGCGGAAATCACGGCCGTTGGCTCCAATCCGGTTCTGACCAAAGCTGACACCAGCCTTCCGGTACGCCACACGCGCATGCCCCACCGTTACGAGTTTCGGCCGTGAGCGGTGGGATCGTCGCTCATCGGATTGCTTACTCGCACAACCCGAAGCGGAGCTACAGTTTCGGCTTGGAGCGCACATCGGCCTATAAAATAAGGAGAATTGGCGCACCCGACACGATTCGAACGTGTGACCTTTGCCTTCGGAGGGCAACAGTCACGGTGTGCAGCGGATCGCCGATGTCCGCTCTCTGTCTCATGAAGCGACAGCGCAACGACATTGCAGCAATTGGGTGGAAGGACCGTGAACAAAACGGGACGAAAATGGTTACCATGCCAAGAAACACCAATAGGTTAGAAGATGCTTATCCGTTCGGGGCGCGGGGCCGCCCACGGTCAGATCGCGACTTGAACCGAATGTCGGTATCGGTGGTTGCGTCTCCACGATTTGAAGTGCGTCAGGAGAAGCTCATGATGTCTAGCGGATGAAAGTTCTGCCGAGGTAGGTCTTAGCCAGACGCCTCGTAGCGAGTCTTGGGTCCGAACCGGTAACGGCAGGACTAAGCGTAGACAGCAAGCGTACAGGGTGTGTATTGGGCCACGTAATGGGATCGTCGCGGTCGCCGAGGCTGCTTCAAAAGTCGAAGGCAACACCGGGATCTGCGCTAAAGGCGAGCAGATTCTGGGCCGCCGGGGTCGGAGACCACATCACGCGCGCACAGAGATCATGGGAACCTGAGAAGCCCTGTCGTGTGCTCCGGTTCGTCACCGGAGAGGGAATTGGCCGAGCGAAAAGCAAAGGCCGCTCCTCAGGCACGGCAGGGTGGCGGATCGGGGCGTAGTACTATCGATGGCGGCGAAGGCAACGAGTCGACCGGAGGGAAGGCCCCGACTGATGGGAAACTCCGGTGAGCAGGCACGGGACCGGACACAGAGCCGGATCATCCTGTCAGCCAATCTCACCAGGGTGAATGAGGCGGCCAAACGGTCGCGCCAGACCAGGTTCACGGCGTTGCTGCACCACGTTGACGTCGCTGCGCTCGAAAGGGCGTATCGACGGCTGCGGCGGCAGGCGGCGCCCGGGGTAGACGGGGTGACAGTGGACTCCTACGGGCAAGACCTCGAAGGTAGCCTTCGCGATCTAGCCGACAGAGTCCATAGCGGCCGTTATCGGCCGTTGCCGGTTCGCCGGACATACATCCCAAAGGCTGACGGCGGTCGGCGGCCTCTCGGCATCCTCGCGCTGGAAGATAAAATCGTCCAGGGCGCGGTGGCGGAGGTCTTGAGCGCCATCTATGAAGCCGACTTCCTCGATTGCTCCTTTGGCTTCCGACCCAGACGCAGTGCTCATCAGGCGCTGCGGGCGGTGCGCGAAGCCATCACGACGGAGCCGGTGAACTGGGTACTCGATGCCGACATCCGCAGATACTTTGACAGCGTTGACCACGACTGGCTGCTGCGGATACTGGCGCACAGGATTGCCGACCCGAGAGTCCTGCGGCTGATCGGCCAATGGCTCCGTGCCGGCATCCTGGAGGGTGGCGTGTACGCCGATACGGTGGAAGGAACGCCCCAAGGCGCGGGCATCAGCCCGCTGCTCGCCAACATCTTCCTGCATTATGTGCTCGATCTCTGGGTGGAGCAGTGGAAGCGGAGGCATGCGACCGGTCAGGTACGGCTGGTCCGATATGCCGACGACTACTTGCTCCTATTCCAGCGACGGCAGGATGCGGAGACGATGACGGCGGCCTTGGCGGAACGACTGGCCAAGTTCGGTCTTCATCTCCATGAGGACAAGACGCGGCTGATCGAGTTCGGACGGTTTGCTGAAGAAAACCGTCGGCGCAAGGGCAGGGCACGGCCGGAGGTGTTCGACTTCCTGGGCTTCACGCATTACTGCGGCGAGACCAGGGACGGACGCTTTCTCCTCTGCCAGAAGACCCAAAGGAAACGGATGATCCGCAAGCTGAAGGAGCTGCGCCAGGAGATGAGGCGACGAATGCACCAACGGCTCCGCGACCAGCACAGGTGGCTGGCTGCGGTGCTGCGCGGGCACTACGCCTACTTCGGCATCCCTGGCAACAGCACCTGCCTCGGTCGCTTCCGTCTTCAGGTAATGAAGGCGTGGCGGCGGGTCCTGCTACGGCGAAGCCAACGGCCGAAGCTGTCGTGGGAGCGGTTCAACGCGATCCTGAAGGTCTTTCCGATACCGACCGGGCATGTACGCGACTGGCGTCACCAAATGGCTTGATCAAGTTGCTCGTCAGAGGAGCCGGATGCGGGAAAGCTGCACGTCCGGATCTGTGAGGGGGGCGTCGAGCGATCGACGCCTCTACTCGACCCCCCTATCTGGTTCAGAGCGAAAATTCCGCGCGGCTTTACGACTAAGCGGCCGAAGGCCGTGCTCCCATTCGATTTCTCGCGATATCATTTGCTCGTCGCCGATATCGGTGTGCGGGATCTTCCAACATTTGCGTTGCGTGCGTAAAACCTGAGTTGAGCCAGTCCCTTGCGTGATACATCAAGCCGATGATTGAAGAACGTAGAGCAAGTCGCTCGAGTGTGGGGAAAGGCGGTAGCGTTCCCCCGCTACGCGGCACCGCGATTTCCTACGCTAGACTACGATTTTGCACGATCAATGGTTGGATTCGGGTACCACAACTAAGGGCGAAGTTTGCGTTAGTTAGCCGCTACACGGGGTGGACCGGTTAGGCTATCAGTCACGATAAGACCATTCCTTTATCTCAGCGATCCGTCTGAACAGGTCTTCGGGGCCATTCGCCGTTGGATCTGCATGTTGGAGCCAGTCCTCGGCCCACATGAGCCAATCGCCGACACTGCGACCATCGATCTCAATCGATCGATCAACATCCATTGAACGGAGTGTGCTCAGGAAATCCCGTACGGCAGCGAGCTCACGCCGGCCCTGCGCAATTTCCCTGAAATACCGCCACCGGTTGGCGTCACGTTTCCTTCTTTGTTGCTCCTCGTGCCGGCGTCGTGCCGCGAGCTGGCTTTCGCGCTCGGCGGCTTCCCGTTCCTGTCGTTGCCGAACGAGCAGCGGGCCCGCGGCAACGAATACTGCCACGATGTCTGGTAGCATGCCTTCGAGCGGCTGCGTATCGGTCTCCAGCCATTGGCATTTTAGCCCAGCGGGCAGATAAGCCTTGATTTCGAAGACAAGACGACCGGTTGGCACGAGCTCCTGTTTCCAATCCTTGTTACCTATCCGCCAGCGCTGCTCATCTGCAGTCAGTGGACGGCGGGTCTGCTTCTGCTTCTCGCGAAGCTGGAATTCGACCTTTTCACCGGAGACTTCGGCAAAGAGTTCGCGCCGGTCGCCCTGCTTGATTTTGCCACCCTGGCGCTCGATTGCCTTGAACAGTGCGTCGAGAAAGCGATGCTGTCGCCGATCGCTATCGCTGAAGTCACCAGGATCATACAGCTTCTTTCGCCACGGATCGCGTTCCTGGTGCGCACGCCGCTTTCGTTCCTCATGGTCTGCCAGCCACGCGGCAACAATCGCATGCGGTTTCACGAGGCGTTCGGCCACAGTCATCGAGGATGCTTCCGCGTGAATGCCCTCCATCTGGCGGCGCACGTCGTCCGGCAGGTCATGGGGCGGTTCGGGCAGCGGCGTCGGATAAATCGTGATCGGGCGGGAAGCTCGGCCGGGTTCCGGTAGTGGCGTACGCTCAGGCGCCTTGCCAACCGCGTGTTTAGCCCAATAGCCACGCTCCGGATATGGAATGTCCTCCCGACGGCACATCTTGGCGAGGCCATTGTCGCTGATCCCGTACCGTTCAGCCAACCGCGACATGGGCGTTTCCCACACAGCAGCATAAAGATCTTGTCGGGTGAGCGTCGATGGCTGAGACGGGCGTGGTGCAGGTGTGGCTGGCGGCGGTGAAGCCAGCCGATGCGGATGTTACTTCTACTTCCGAAAGCACTTGGGCCACTGGCTCGGCTTTGTGCGCTGCAGTTTCGGGGCGTCGTGTGCGTGTGGTCTCCGCATCCGTGTCCAGCACCAAAGGCTCGGGACAATCTGGAGGAGCCGGAGGCAGAGGTGGCTGAGCCACGGCTTTGCCGAACTCCTTCTTGATCCAGTGACCGGATGGAGGCGTCGGAATGCCGGCGCGGCGGAGCAGGGAGCTCAACCGGCTTGTATTGGTGCCCAACTCGGCAGCCACCCGCGTCATCGGCGTTGACCAGATACGGCTGTAAAGTTCCTGACGGGTAAAGCGATGTTCCATTGGCTTCGGGCAGTCGCGGCAGATTCGATTCCACGAAGATATCAGCATTTTTTGCGGCTAGAACTGTAGCCGATGTTCGTCGCGCTCTCTTGCCAATGATTTCTCGAATGCAAGCTCCTCATCGCCAGAGCCACTTGCTGAAAGTCTGTCGACGCAATGTCGGTAGGATGGACGTCTAGTCTTGGCTGTCTCTAGTGTCGGCAACTGCTCTGCGTAGGGAAGCCTGCTACATATGGTCACGAGCGAACTGATCATTCACGCCGATCTTGTTTCACCGAGCGAGCGTGCCGCCGACTCGTGAGGCATTAGGAATGCGGACAAGTCTTGGACCACGTCAGCGAGTGTGCCGGGCTGAAACGCGACGTCTTCGCGGAATGAATTCCACTGCTGAACCTTCGTTGGATCTTCCGCAAAGGCCGTTGTCAGCCCATCCGGAGCCTCTGAGGGAATTTCGGTCTCGCGTCGAGCGAATGTCGCGGCGATAGCTCGTGGCAGCTTACCATCTTTAAACTCGAAGTTGCGCGATAAGACCCAGACGTCGTACAGATCTTTCATGCGACTATTGGCGCGACCCAACATGACCATCGCCTGAAATTTCTCGGCGATCACTGTCTCGCGAGCATAGGCCCGGAGATGTGGTGCCGGAAAATCCAACAGAACCGGTAAGTCCATCTCCTGAAGACCCGGCTCAACGGAATCGCCAAAGGCGATATCAATCACGATCCGAACTTTGGCATTGTCGATCATAGCGTTAGCCGTAATGCGTAGCCCGCCATATTCGGTTTCTTCGCGGATACGATCGACCTTCACGCTGTCGGGATCGAAAACGACGCCATCGTTAAAGGAGACGGCGCAGACCTCCTGGAAGATGCGCACCATTTCTTCTTGATCGTCATTGCCGATGGCCAAAAAGTCCAAATCTCTTGTCGGGCGTAGCGGATCTTCGAACCACTTCGTAAGCAGCATCGCTCCTTTCAGAATGAAACGGTCGTGATGTTTGGTTTGACTTAGCCGATAAAGAAGTCGCTCGAGAACGTAATTGTTGAGCAGCAGATCGAATGGCTGACGACGCTGCTTTGAGAGGTTGAGCAACCGCGCCCGAATCGACGCGCCCATGTTCTTGATCGGAGGCTTTGGCTTCTTAGGCATTGGTGGTCATAGCCTCGAGATACGGCTGAACGACCTTCCAGATACCAGCTTCATCGGCGTACCGGGCAATCTCGGCAGGGGTTGCTTTGCGCTGTCGCAGTGCTTCTCTGAGACCCTCGAGCGCGAGATTGAGGCCAGGACTCTTTTGATAGCGCTTTCCAGCGCTCCGGCGGTAGCGAAACAGGTCGACTACTGTTTTGGCAGGATTGTAGATGCGTACCCGTACGCCTTCGATCTTTTGCTCTGTAATGCCAGAGGCCAGAACCTTCTGTCCGAAACGCACAAATTGGAGGGGAGGGTTTTCGATGCGAGGCCGCCGATCCTTTGCGCCTATTGCCATCCAAACGCGCGACGGGATCGTATCGGTTAGTCCGTGAAACGCCAGCGCAGAGGTGAGGCAGATCACGCCTTTCGGGACGAGCTTGGCGGCCTCAGCCAGCGCATGATGGGTATCGAGCGAGGCATCGGGAAGCTGGTACAGTCCCCTGCTGAGTTGGAGCACAAGCCCCTTCTCCCTCATTCGCGACACGGTTGCCGCCGTGACGCCCGCCTCCTTGAATTCAGAAAGGCGAGCCATGCCCCGCTTTTTCAGTAGAGTTATGGCGCGGTCTTGCTGGGTCTCAGAGGCTGATTGCATCGAGCATGAATGATACAAAATGTCGGGTTTGTCAATGTTTTGACCGGCACTTTGTATCACGATCTGAATGACCAAAAATTCGCCACCGTCGATGGAAACCTGGCTCATCCAGATCGAGCCTACAGAAGCAGCAAGAGCATTCTGAGCGTGGTAATCACGGTCGTCTCCACGCAGTTGGCGCCAAACATGCGCTGCCTTTCGAATCTCTGCGAGTTCGGCCGCTTTGGCCCGATTCCAGGGTTTGCGGTCTTTCAGCGTGGGTCTCTAAGAGCGTAAGAACTGAACCCAGCAACGGGCCCAAGAACCGACTCATGCGAAGGACTGGATGAGATATCGTAGATTTGGTTGGTGTGGGGAAAGGCGGTAGCGCTCCCCCGCTACCATGCGGCATTCGTCATACCGTCGCGGTTCATTGCCTTATCCAGCCTCCAAAGGGATGGTGCTTTCCACGCGGTCCGCCGGCTCGGGGGCGGGCGCGCTCTGCGGCCAAGGCACGAGTAACGAGTGAAAGGCTGCCTGGCGTTCGGCTGTCGGGTCCGGGGCGCTGCATCCTCATGCTCGACTCTCGCCGTTTTGATGGCTGTCGTCATCCTAAGGGCTTCGTGCGAGTGCAGTGTCTTGGTGACCATTGAGCGAATTAGTGGCGCCAATTCCCGGCCGTCAGCGTCGTACCAAGATACGGCCCAGCAATGCCGTGCTGTACTCGCCGGTGGCCCTCGCCAGATTTCTTGCGCTCGAACTCGGCTGCCCGGCCGGAAAATTGAAGGGCAGGCTGAGCGTCCAAGGCGCGATGAACCGGAATCCCCAAGAGTCGTCCTTTTGCGGCGGCTTTGAGATCGGTGTGAGTTCGATCTCGTCTGCCTTATGGGCGAAAGGCGAGGATAGCGCGATCTTGCCTTTGATGGGTTGAACGACCGCGCCGCCTAGACCGTATTTCAGCATCGAGTAGACGAAATTGCCATCCGGCTGGACGCCGACCAGCGGCTGATCCAGTTTGTCGCGGAGTTGCTTGATGACGAGATAACTGTCGATACCACCGGGCACGCCGTCGCGCTCGAACCAGGTTCTTATGGTGCCGGATGAGCTTCGCATGGAGAAGGAGTCATTATCATCCTGGATTCGTGCGACCTGTTTGTTGAAGCCGTAAAAATTCTGGCCGATCAACGTGGCTGCCAGCGAGCTCACGAACAAATGCGGCATGTAGCTGAACAGGACGTTCTGCAATGAAGGTGCGTTCTTATGGATAACGTCGGGAATCAGCTGGGCGATTTCGAGGTAGTGCGCGCCGCCGAAGGGTAGTGGTCCCGGACGCACGTTGCGTTGCCGGGCAAAGATCAGGACGACATGATGCGGTGGCTCGGGAATATTCTCCGCTGTCTTTTCCGTCTTGCCCTCTGCATCGGACGACGCGCCGTGATGCGCTGTCTTGATCGTGCTGTGGGGCGCTGGAGGTTCGAGGAGTGTCAGCCCATCGGGTAGCATTTTCTCGAGTTCGCAGCGCGGCCGTTGTTGGACGACGCAGAACGCCTCGATTTCGCCGGTACCGGCGACGGCGTTAGTGGCAAGCTTGCGCAACAGGTCCAATGCCGGCAACAAGGCGGTTGGCAGCGAAACGTCGTCGAAGTCGTTGGCGTTTGGCATGGCAATATCTACTCCTGCAATTGCGGCTGCCGCGGCGCGGCCCGCCATGACCGATGCTTCAATACAACCCGCATTAATACCGGTACGAACCCAGTCGCCGGCGAGAAAGAGATTGTCGACCCCCGAATTGCCGGCCTCCATGCGTTTGAACACGCTGCCGGGAACCGATAACACATATCGGTCCGAGGGATTGATGTTCACCCTCGGATATTGCGCGAAGAACCGCCTTCGAGTGGGTGGGGAATAAGCACGATAGTCGAAGAATCGCTCCCAACGAATGGCATGGCCGGGGCCTTCAATTCCGGGCCATAGGAAGTGAAGGTCGCTCTCGACCCAGCGCAGCATCCTTCGCCTTTGCCGCGCGAGCATCCTGGCCGGATAGCTGTGTTTGCAGAACGGGGGCGGCGGATCCAGGGGATCGTCGACCAGGGAGCCAACGAAATATGCCAACCCCTTGGGAGACGGTTGAGGCCATTTTTCCAGTGGCAACATCAGGCTGAGGTCGGCCCAGGTATCGAGCGGCAATACGAATCCCGAAAGAGCCGTTCGATCCTGCTTGCAACCGAGCTCGCGCATGCCGACGCTTGTCCATGCTTGAAAGGCTACCGTCGCCGTCGTCTTGATGGCATCGACCATCTCTCGCCAGCCGGGCGTGTGGCAGATCAGGTCGCTGCATATCGTGCAAAATGCGCCGATGCCGATGCCGAGCACGACATCGTCGAAATCCCTCTCTCGCAGCAGCTTTCGGGGAGGGTCGACGCCGGGCCACTTCGTCCATGCCGATTCCAGGTCTATTCTTTGGTCCCGCAGATCCTGTCCTTGGACCAGCTGACAGTAGTCTGGATGGGAAGGCCAGCTCGGGATTGTGCCATCTGCGCCGATCCAGATCAGCGGATCGTAAGAATTGCCGGAGTGGGTGGTCGCCTGCACGGTGGTGTCGATGAATTCGATCGAAGCTTTGTCTTGAGACAGTCCGATGTGCTCGACCTTGGTAAAGAATTCGAACTTGACATGGCGTTTCGTGAGGACCTGGTAGAGCGGAGCGAACAGCAGCTCGCCCATGGTCGCCTTGAGAAGGTAGAAGAACGACCCGCGATATGTGAAGAGCAGCTTCAACAGGATGCGGGTGCCGGTGCCAGCCGCCACATTCCTGCAGGGAACGACATTCCCGTGTTCCGTGTGGCTACCGAAGAACCCGAACACATAATCATAGCAGCCACGGACGATGGCGGAATCCAGCGTCGAATCCGAGCAACCGTTCGACCTCATCCAATCGGTCCACTCCTGATGGTCGATGCAGTCGAAGCCCTGCCACAGCACGCCGTCGCTCAACATGCCGATCGCGATCGTCAGCGCGACCTCCGCCACGATCTCGCGCGGGTCGCGAGACATGGCGGCTGACGCCGGCTTGTCGCAGAGCTGAGTCCGCGCATGCCTTAGTATCGTCTGTAGTTCGGCGGCGTCACTCGGGCTGACCGCCCTGGGATCCTGCGGCAGGATATCGATCTTCGCCCGCGCCGTTCTGAACGGACCGTCGGTCGTTCCGGCCGCCACGGCGGAGTGCTGGGTCCCCGCCGGCCATTGGTCGGTGAAACCAGCGATCGACTGGCTCTGCTGCACCGAGCATTCGAGCAGTGAGCGCAGAAAATCGACGAGCGATAATGCGGGACGCGGTGTGCCCGGAATTCCTTCATGGGGTGGAATGTCGATAGTCCATGAAGTCCAACCGGAATTGAACGGCTCCATGAGCACGGATCGATCGAGGCCCTCGAAGGCGTGCTCGCGTGACCCGAACGGCGGGCTGAGATCGAGATCGATCATCGCGGCATAAAGCCGGTCGACCAGTTCGAATGCGTTATCGTAAAAACCGGTCCAGACATGAAGTCCGTGTTCTTCGGCGCGATACCCTTTTTCCTTGTCGCGGCCGACCGCTCCCTTGCCGCCAAGCCGCCAGCCGATCGTGTAGACGGTGATGTCGAACAGCTGATGCTGGGGATCCTGCTCCGTCAGCTCGAACGCCGCGCTGAGCGCTGCGACACCGCCTCCCAGGATTGCAATCTTTCTGCGCGCCATGCGGCCGATCCTCATTCAGCGGGAGCGGGCGCGCAGCTGCGCATAAAATCACAGAGAGACACATATTGTCGGGTAGCGTGGAGGAAACGCTCGCCGGGAATTTCGAGCTCTGCGCCGATGATCGCGCGCGCCGCCTGCATTCCCGAGATCACGGCTGTTTCAACGCATTCGGTGTTGAAGCCGGTGTCGATCCAGGTTCCGGCGAGGTACAGGTGCTTGAAGCCGGACTCGTCGGTCTTCAGGCGCCAGGCGCTGGTGCCGGCCGCGGTCGCGACACAGCAGTCCCAGGGACTGATATTGGCTTTGACGTGCTGCGCCCTGATCCGGCGATAGTCGTCGCGATCCTGGTCGTCGTAGAGCACGGTCCAGTCAAACGCACCGTTCGTCATCACCTTCGGCCAGATGAATTTGGCCTTGTGCTCGAGCCAATCCAACGTCTTGAGATAGGCCAGCAGATTTGCCATCTCCTGGGCATGCCGGCTTGTCCGCGGCGCTGCGTACAATTTCGAAGGGAAGACGTCACAGAGGTAGTGAAGCGAATAGGGAGGGTCGCGGCGCTCATATCGCAGGAGCTGGGACATGTCCGCCCAGATGTCGAGAGGATTGGGGCCTGACACCAGCGCGGGCTTTTGTCCAGACCAGCCGAGGCCGGCAAGCGAGCGCGTGCTCCAGAGCTGAACTGCGATGCTGGGCACCAGGCGAAGCTTTGCCGCCATATTCCAGAAGCCGGTGCTGTAGTTGTAAAGGTCGTCGAACGGCTCGTGATTTTCTTCAATGCTAAATAGGCCTGGTCCTGGTCCGGGCGGTCGCTCGACACTCTTGTTGCCCGTGAACTTCTTGGAAGCGCCGAGCGGTATCGCCAGGACGACATCGTCGAAATCGTCGACTCGTGTCTTTACGTCGGTGTCGACCCGCTCGTTGCACCAGAACGATTCAAAATCAACGCAGCCGTTCGGGGGCGCGTCGAGGTGAAGCCAGTCGGGTTGGCTGCTCCAGCCGAACAGTCCATGGCCAATCGGCACGGTCCATTCATAGCCGCACTTCGGTATCGCCTGCACGTCAAAGTGCAGTGAATCGACAGATCGCCCATCCGACGAGACCCTGATATCGGTCAGTTTGTGAAAGAACCGAAACTTGACGTCTCGCTGCTTGAGTATCTCGAACAGGGGAGCGACAATCACTTCGCCTGCACCGGCCTGCAGCTCCCACGCCACGGCTCCTTGATAGGTTCCGAGTGCTCGAAGCAGGACCTGCACCGCGGTTCCTGCGCCGTAGCTCGCGTTGGCGATGTCTCCGTCCGGATACTGAAACATCGTGTCGTAGAGCGCTCTCACCATTGGCGACTGCTTGACCAGTGAGGGCTCGGCGCCATGACGAACCAACCAGCGGCGAAAGTCCTCGCCGTCCATCTGCTGGATGGATCGTTGCTCAATCACGATGTCGTCGAAAATGCCGTCCACCAGCGGCCACGCTAGTCGCAAGGCCTGGTCGAACAAGTGACCAGCTGCGGTATTCGCAAAGGTCATATGACAACTAGCGCCAGCAGCGCCCTGAAGCACCCGGCGGACTAATTCCATGTCCGCGCGGCCAAACGAGATCATGTCTTCGTCGAGATGCGACAGCCATGCCGAGGCAATCTCCAGACAGGTTCTTGCCGTCACCACACCGAGTAGTCTTGAGGGTGGAAACAGCGGATCGTCGCGCATTTTGATCGTTTCGATCGAAACTTCGTCGAGCTTGACGATCGGCGAGTCTGACCCGAGCGCATAGTCGTGGAAGTCTATCAGCAGTCCTATCGCGTGCGACAGACAATTGGCGATGCTGAGGTCAGCCGGTTCTCTGCCGGGTATACCGATCTTCTTCGATGTCGGAAAGTTGACGTCATACACCCTCGGCTTGGCCCCATCGGGATCGCCGATCGGCGTGTAACCCTGTGGGAGAATCAAGGTGTTTAATTCGACTTTCGCTCCTTCCCGCGGCAAGTTCTGGTAGACCTCAGCCAACATCTGGAAGGCGTTCAGGTAGTGGCCGAACCAGATATGCAGGCCATGCTCGATGTTGCGGCCCTGCGCATCGCGCCCGCTGGCGCACTTGCCTCCGAGCCGCCATCCCAGCTGATAGACCGTGACGTGATATTGCTTGCGCAATTCCGGTGTAAGGCTGAGCTGATAGGCGGCGGAAAGTCCCGCCATTCCGCCGCCCACGATGATGATGCGGCGTTGGCTCAAGCCTGTCTCCATTGCGACGACGGCGATGGATGGACACGTTTCAGTTCGGCGAGCTCCTTGGCGGCGCCGAGGCGTTCAAAGATGTCGGCCGCCTGCCGCAGGCGAGACTCACGCTCAGGATCGCTCGCGCTGGTCGCAAGGCCGGTTCGATAGATCGCCTGCGCCTGCTCGCGGGGGGTTTGCAGCAGCTCGGCCACTTCGCCGGCGCGCTTCCAATTCTCGAGCGCGCGCGCCGGTTGACCGGTCAGGAAGCACAATCGGCCGTTCATTAACAAGCTGTAGAGACGGCAGATCGGCGATGTTCGAGCGAGCCGGGAAAGCTCCCGGCACGCCAGCTTCGCCTGGCTTTGAATGTTCGAAGAGACCGCGCCGGAAGCTTGCTCCCAATGGCTCAGTAAGACATCGGCGATTCCTGCCGGTCCGAAGGCATATCCGCCCCACACAACGCCGCATTCGCGCAAGATTGGAAGTCCCCGTTCCGCAAGCTCAAGGGCGACCGCGGCCTCGCCACGCTCGAGATAGCCGGCCGCGGCCACGCCCGTGCAAAGCAATTGTTCCGTGCGGATCAACCGCTGGCCCGCCAGCGCCTTCAGTTTGTCGAGGCATCCGTTATCGGTCCCGCCCCGGGTGATGTCGATCAATGCCCGTAAGGAAAGACTCCAAGCGCGGATCTGCGGCGGGGAATCGTCGGAGAGTTCCGCGAACAGCCTGGCAAGCCGCTCGTCGGCGAGCGAAATATATCCCCGCAAAAGCGCTATGAAGATCAACATCGTCTCGCTGTTCTGCGCACGTTTTCGGTCTCCTAGGCGCTCGTAACAACGTCTTGCATGCTCGCCATGCGCCTCGGCATTGTCCCATTCGGCGAGGCCATAAGAGAGAACGCCGAGCACGAGACGGACCCGCGCGATCTCGGGCAGCGAGCCGTAATCTTCCGCCAGTTGGATCGCGCGCGCTGCGTAACTGCGGCCGATCCCCACCATGCCGGACATCCCCATTCCGAGCGCTAGCGCGCTGTATCCTCGAATCGTCTCCGGGGTCGCGCCGCATTTTTCGGCCAGGTTCAACGAGGCCAGGGTTCCATTGAGCACGGCCAGCGAGTCATTCTGGTAGAAATACTGCTCCGACAGAAATTCGTGCATATGAGCGACGCGCTGCATGTCGGACCTGTCCTGCTCAGCCAGGACCACTTGTTTCGACGAAGTAAACCGTAACCTCAACTGGGTTGCGGCGTTGCGAATAAGCGCGCCGATTCGTTCGGTCTTGCTCGCCGGGAGATGATGACCAAGCAACTCCATCGCGCGGTGGTAGTGGTTGGCGGAGCTCTCGTAGTCCGACAATTCGTGACAAGCGTCACCGAGGATGACCTCCCAAGCCGCCTTGCGGCTGCGTCCGATCTGGATTGCTTCGCGCTGCGTGAGATCGAATAGCTTCTCCACATAACGAATCGCTTCGCGGTTTGCCGAGTTGTTGCGCGACTGTTGCGCCGCAAGCTCGAGGTAAGTGATCGCCCGCAACGGCTCGCCGCCAAGTTCGAGATGCCTTGCCAGGCGCGCATAATTCGGTTGCAGCTCCTCGGCGTGATGCTGCTCGATAAAGCCGGCAATCCGCCGATGGAGGGTTTTTCGCTGCGCAAAAGACAAGACATGATAGGCAACCTCCATCGTTATGGAGTGCCTAAACACAAAGGAAAGTGGCCGCGTCTCGCGATCGAGTTGCAGGAAGTCGAAGTCGATCAATCGGCGGATGCATTCCGCCTTGGTGGCAGCGGACAACTCCGGGACGATTTGATCCAGCAACTCGGAGGAGAAGGCGTCGCCGACTGCGCTGGCGGCCTTGAGCACCAGCTGGTCGTCGAGCGATAGCAGGTCGATCCGGCTGACGATTGCGCGTTCAACGCTGGTCGAGAGCGAGATACTGGAATCGGCGAGGCTCTGTTCATCGAACGAACATATCCCCCGCGTAACCTGAATCTTTCCAGTGTCCCTGAGCGCGAGCGCGAGCTCCTCGCTGAAGAACGGATTTCCACTGGCATGACCGTAGACATATCGCACCAGTTCCGGCGGAACCTCGGACGATCTCAGGCGCCGTTTCACCAGCAGCCGCACGTCGTCGCGCGACAGCCGGTCGAGCCGCAGCTGCAGCGATGAGGCGAGTTCGACGGCAAGACGCTGCTCTGCGATGGCTGTCGTCTGGGTCCGCTGAGTAACCACGATCAGGAAGTCCGAAAGCCGGCGCGCGACGGCGCCAAGCAGTTCGATCGAGGGGCCGTCGAACCAGTGGACGTCCTCCATCAGGAGGATGCGAACGCTCGATCGGCGTAGGATGAAGATCACGAGTTCTTCGATCGCGCTCGCGCGAGCCGAGCCGACGATCTGTTCGGTGAAGGCGAATTCGGAAAATCCCAGTGGAATGACTTCTTCGAGCAGCGGAAGCCAATTCAGCAGCGACTCGTTTTCGAGCAGCGCTTCCGACAATTCGCGTCGAACCCGCGGTCCGTCGCCCGGTCCTTCAAACTGCAAGATCTGCCGCAATACGGCGCGCCACACGAAATAGGGCGTCGATCTTTCGATCGCCGTGGCATTTGCAACCAGGACGGCGTGATTGTCGGCCTGCGCCGATCCGATGAAGTCTTCGAGCAGGCGCGATTTTCCGATGCCGGCTTCGCCTGCAATGAGGACGAGCTTACCGGTTCCTGTCTTCAGACCGTCGAGACAGCTCCTGAGCATCGCGGTTTCGCTGACGCGGTCGATGATGGTGCGCCGGGGTGGAGCATGGAAATCGTCGGTTACTGCCGCCGGACTGAACGCCAACATCGATGCGCCCGTCCCCTTGACCTGGAGATGTGGCAGCAGATTGAACACGATCCTGCGCCCGACGGCCTGGGCCGTCGTGGCGTCGCAGACGATGTCGCCTTGTGCGGCCTCGGCGAAATGCGCGGCCACATTGATCGCCTGCCCAAAAATCCCGAATGTCCTTTGATGGAGGCCGCCATAATTGCTGCAGAACAGGCGGCCGGTCGCCAGGCCGACAGAAATCGGAATGGCCTTCGCCTCCAGCTGGCGACGGAGGCGCAGACACGCCTCGACTGCCCTGAAGGGATCGTCTTCGTGGGCAAGCGGAGCCAATCCGAAGACGAGCGTAAGAGTCAGGCCCTTGTCGTCCATCAGGACCTGATGAACGGTTCCCTCGAGCCGTTCGGCGATTTGCTGGACGTCAACGACGAAGGCCTGCAGTCTCGTCAAGAAATCATCATCGAAATTGAAATCGGGGAGGCCGACCCGCGCCACTGTGAGCGTGCGAAACTCGCCGACCCAGTCGCTGGCATCGGCTTTGCCCGTGTGGCTTCCGAAGATAGTGCCGTCTATCGGTGCGACGGCATCGGGCGAGTTCATTCCAAGGAGCCGTGCCCCATAGGGCATGGGCTCGAGTTCGCACGAGCCCGTCAACAGCCGCGCGGCGTTTGCACACAACGCGATGTCGCCGATCGCGGCTTTCTGATAGGCGAGGCCGATGCTGTAAAAGGGTTCTCCGGCTGCAACATAGTGCCATTTGTCCTGCCAGCCGCCGAGCCTGCAGAAGAACACTTCGCCGGTTTCCACCGCCGTACGCGCACTGATCGCTTCTCGGCCCGGCCCGGCGGTCATGGCCTGTCGCAGCGCAAGGCCGCAGCGCACGGCCTGCGCGGTCGCGACGGCAGCGTCCGGATCGACCCAAATCGCGAGAATGGCGTCGCCGGCGAAAGCGACGATGTCGCCTCCCTCTGAATCAATCACGTCGGCCAGTATGGCAAAGCAATCGTTGATGAAGTAGGTAAGGCTTTCAGCGCCGTCGCCGGCAGCTCGGTCGGTCTTCGCTGTGAAGCCGGCAATGTCGATAAGTAGCACCGCCGCGGTCCGGGCGTCCGCGCGAGGGTTGTTGGTCCACTCCTGAGACCGGAGGCGTGCATTCACCCATTTTGGCGTGTGGGCGGCTTGCTCCCTCGCGACAGCTCCGGCAGGCATTGCACGACCTCGGCTCAATGGAGCCGGAATGGAACCCTGTCTTGGAGAGAAAATCAACAAACCTGCGGTTCTCGGACCGCCGGAGACCGTCAGCGGTCTTGTCCAATTGCTTTGACACTATGCCTTTATGTCTAAAAATGCCTTTTATCACTTCGGTGGCATGCGGGCTGTGGGGTGGCTCACAATGATCGTCAAACTTCGGGTCCGTTCGTGATCCGGAAAGAACGCGACCACAGGCGATGACTTGTCACTCACACGCCGAGCAGATGTGGGCTTGAGCGAGGCTCGGTGTTTTCATGTCGACGTGCACATGAAGGGCTGGCCGAGCCGTGTGCATGACGCGGCGCGAACGCGCGCCAAAGGACGGTCACTGGCTCTCTTAGCTTTCGACGCTTTGCTTTCGTTCCAGTCTTCATGAGGCTGCGCCTTCTGAACAAGCTCAACTTCCAAATTGAGGCTCAACCTATTGAAAACACTGGAGCGGAAAATGACGTGGCGATCCCGGCAGGAGGGATATCTCAAGCAAATTCAATGGCATGGACTGGATAACCCCGCGAATAATGCCGCCATTGCCCAGCGTTTTCGTTGTGGTGGCTGCCGTGTTCGTCGCTGAAAGGGATATTGAACAAAACGGACTAGCCATTCTGCCTGTCGCGGGGGCTGCCCGACTGCAGGGATTGGATGGTTTTCAGTGCTGTGGGTTGACCAGGATCGGCTTACTGGTCGGGACTGCTAGCCCGTCTCCGTGGGCCGTTCGAACGTCGCGATACTTGCCGAAATTTGCGGAAATCTCCCTTGCGACGGGCGACCGGGAAGGTCCCCAACCTCTCCCGACTGGGTCGCAGGCGATACATTCTCGAACCGGTGCGCTTGCGAGCCTATGCTCAAGCCGATCTGTCCTGCCGCCATCACCGCAGCCCGGGTCAAGATCCCTCCGTAGGTGGGGTAGGCTCAGCCGCGACGTTCAGCCGCTTCGTATCTGCGACCCAACCCACCGCCACAACCGCAAGCGAGGCTTCAGCATCCAACCGGGCTCCATTCTTCGTAAAGACCATGCGCACGCCAGCGGGTGTCTTCGCGAACGCCTCGATGGTGCCGAAACTCTCGTGCACCGCTATTCCCGATTGCCGCAGGGCGATCGCGGCCGGCAGCTGAATGTCAGCGTCTTCCGTGGCCAGAATGCGCGGACCGGCTTCGAACAGCTGAACGCGTGAGCCGAATGCATTGAAGATCGAGGCAACCTGAACACCCGTCGCACCTGCCCGACGACGATCGTGGATGGCGGGACCGAAGTCAGGGCCCATGCATCGCCGTGGGTGCTTGTCAGCTCGAAGCCGGGGGATAAGCGGTAGCCGGCTCTCTCCGCCGGTGCAAATGATGATCTTGTCGGCGGAGATCCGCAGTCCGGCGCTCGTCTCGATCGTGTTCTTGTCGATGAAACGAGCTGCACCTGCATTCTGGTGGACAGAGCATCTTGCCGTGCAGTTGCAGTTGAAGGATAGCGCCGCGAGCTGACGGACCAACCGGTCAACCGACCATGCTGAGAACGCAGCTTCGGCCGTCACCCGCAACGTCGACGATCGAGCGTCTGCGTTGTGGAATCCAACCTGAGGTCAGTTGGCCCTCCGGACATGGCCGAAGACTCCTTCGCCATTGTTTTGACGGACAGGTGTGTGACGAAGTGCTGCCAAGAGAGTAGCGGTGCTCTGGTCGGCAATCCCGGTATGCATCGAGGTGAGCAATGAGTTCATTCGAGGCTTTCCCGTTAGCTCTGCACGACCGCGACTTGGGAGGGGTCTCGCGTGAGATGGCTGCCCACAGCGCCAGGCGGGGAGATCCAATCTCGCAACGCAAGCGGACGTCGATTCGACCGGTCTGGTTATGCATCTTGACGCTGGCGGTGGCCGCGTTCGGCTCCGGCGCCCTTCACGCACAAGCTGCCACGGCCCCTGACAGGGAACTAGTCGTGGCGACCAAGCAGGCCCCTCCATTTGCCATCAAGCAGCCGGATGGGAGCTGGAGCGGTATGAGCATCGCGCTCTGGAAAAGGATCGCCGATCAGGCACACCTACGTTTTCGCCTGGTCGAAACCCAGGGCGTGCCGGATTTGCTGGACGGCGTCGCAAACGGCAGATTCGACGTTGGCGTCGCGGCGGTCACAGTGACTGCCGAGCGTGCGCGCAAGGTCGATTTTACACAGCCGTTTTACAACACCGGGCTCGGCGTTGCGGTGCCGGTCAACGAGAACCCCTGGGTCGCGATCGGACGGGCGCTTCTCTCTTTCGGATTCTTCCAGGCCGTCGCGGTGCTGCTTGGTTTCGCAATGGCGGTCGGATTCCTTATCTGGATGCTGGAACGGCGCAAAACCGAGCACTTCGGTGGCGGCGCCAAGGGACTCGGCTCCAGCTTCTGGTGGTCGACCATCGCCATGACGCAAGCGGGGGCCGCTCAGAATGCTCCGACAACCCTCCCCGGCAGGATCGTCGCAATGGGATGGATGATCGCTTCCGTGATCGCGATTGCGGTGTTCACCGCCGGTATCACCTCCACCCTGACGCGCAGAGGGCTCGAGGGCGCCGTTCACGGCTTCAACGACCTGCGTTCCGTGCGCGTCGGCGCGGTCGCGAACTCCGCGACTGCCGACTACCTCGCTCGTCAGCGGCTTTCGTTTCGAACGTTTCCGGACATCCAAGGCGGCCTCTCCGCGCTGGGGCGCGGGACAATCGATGCCTTTGTTCATGACAAGCCGTTGCTGACCTGGATGGTTCGCAGCGACTTCTCGGCCTCGGCTCGCGTCGTCGATACCAGCTTCAGCAGCGAGAGCTATGCGATCGTACTGCCCAAAGACAGCGCCTTGCGGCCGATGCTCGATCTCGCCGTACTCGATCAAATCGAAGGTGATTGGTGGCAGCAGACAGTGTTCGAGACGCTTGGAAACGCTCAATCTCGCTGACGATACCCTGCGAGGAGCCCGGTCCGTTCAGTGCTGTCAGGCTCTCATCGTTGGAGCGGAACCGACAAAGTTCCGAACATCGGCCTCGCGAGCGATGCAAACCGTCAATAGCCCTGTGCGCATGCGCGAGTTGCTGTTCCACCAAATCAGCTTCAAGCTTGGTTCATCCTCGGCGTGGCGACTTGGCGCATTTTCTAACATGGCCCCCAAACCACGTGCGTGAGTTGCCGTTGCCGAGGAACTGCTCCAGCGCGCCTTATCCGTAGGCCGAGTTCGATCCATCGGCCAACTACGCGGGCCAATCATTCCCATCTGAGCGGCCTTCCTATTGGCGCGGTCTCAACCTGTTGTCGGCAACTGTGCTGGTGCGAGTGCATTCCATGCTTCTGCGAGATGTTCTCCGGCGCGGCGACTGGCGCCACCGGTCACGCAACGCGAGCGTGATATCCCAACTGTCGCGTCCGTGCCTGACCAGCATTGTCGACTATCGAGGCCGGCTGCCCGCACGCTTTCATTCGTGCAGCATTAGAATTGATTTCTTTCTCTGCCGGAGCGACCGGCGTGTTCGGCATCATCCTGACCGCACATCAAGCCGCCCCAACCAGCGATGGTTTCGAAAAAGAGGCCGCGTTACACGCGCGGGCACATCGGGGCGCAGCGCAGTTCCACGAAGCGAGGTTGAAAAAGCGCAATGGGTTTATGCGTCGGTCAATCTCTACAATAAGGTATCAAGCACTTGAACGCAGCAGCCGTCGAGTGGCTTGTAAGTTGAAATAGGAGACCGGGTTGCAAACACATTTTTCGCGCATCAATCAGTCCAAGGCCGTCTTCGATGAAATTTATGCCCTGGATGATCCCAGGGCGTATTTCTCTGTCCTGGGAGATTTGGATTACATGATCCCGGACGTGGCTGAGCCGGTTGTGCGCCAAATTCTGGCAGCGAAGGTTTCGGAAACCGGCGTCAAGCCGACCGTGCTTGATGTTGGCTGTTCATACGGAATCAACGCAGCGGTGCATCGGTTTCCACTGACTTTCGGGGGCTTGCGCCATCGCTACGCCCGACGCGAAATGAGGGCGATCGGTTCTGAGACATTGGTGCGTCTCGATCGCAATTTTTATGCGGCCTGGCCGGATGTCGGTCTCGCGCGATTTATCGGTCTCGATGTATCGGCGCCGGCGATAAGGTATGCAACGGGTGTTGGTCTGCTTGAGCAGGGCATTGTCGCAGATCTTGAAACGGAGGCGCTCTCGACGGACAGCGCGCACCTTATCCGATCCGCGGATGTCATCATGTCGACGGGGTGCATCGGCTACGTCACCGAGAAGACGTTCAGCAAGATTCTCGATGCGACGGAGAAGCGTCCATGGATCATTTCGTTCGTGCTACGAATGTTCCCGTTCGATTCTCTAGCCGCGACGTTTGCGAAGCGTGGCCTTGTGACGCAGCGTCTTGCCGGCGCGACTTTTATCCAGCGTCGTTTTCGCGATGCTGAAGAGTTTGAAAGTTGCTTGGCCAGCCTCGCGGCTCTTGGCATCGATGCCACCGGTCTTGAGTCGGAAGGGCTGTTTCACGCCGATCTGATGTTGTCCCGGCCTGAGGCGGATGCGCGCGCCGCTCCCCTGGAAGACATTGTCACTGTTGCCAGCGGTAGGGGGCGTCCGATCGGACCTCGTTATGTCCATGTTGAGGGTGACGACGGCCCGCAGGTCGCGCTGGAGCCGTGACGGGCTCGCTTTCCGAAGATGGGCGTGGGTGTGACCCAGGAACCCGTGCACCCAAGTGGATCATGCCCTGACTCCTGCTTGGCTACTTTCTGCCAGTTCTGCAGTCTACAGGGAGGCCCTGTTCATGACAGCTTCGCCGATTTCGAATCCGTCTAATTCCGCGCCGTATATCGAGATCGATGCCGTATCAAAATCCTACGATGGGGGGCGGAGTGTTGCTGTTTCCAACGTATCGCTCGACGTACAGCAGGGTTCACTGGTCGCGCTCGTGGGCGGCTCGGGATCCGGCAAGACCACGCTACTGAAGACCATCAATCGACTGGTCGATCCTGACGTTGGAGAAGTCAGGATCGACGGAGTCCCTGTAAGCGAAGCCGAACCGCCGATGCTGCGGCGGAGCATCGGCTACGTCTTTCAGGGGATCGGTTTGTTTCCGCATATGCGAGTTGCCGACAACATTGCCGTAACACTCAAGTTGCGTGGCTGGCAGGCGAACGAGATCGAAGCGCGGGTGGCCGAGATGCTGGATATGGTGGACTTGCCGCAGGATTACGCCAGCCGCTTTCCGCACATGCTGTCCGGAGGTCAGCGCCAACGGGTCGGCGTCGCGCGTGCAATCGCCGCCCGACCGCGCATTGTTCTGATGGATGAGCCGCTGGGTGCACTCGATCCTGTCACCCGCGACAGCCTGGGTTCTTCCTACCGCGAGCTGCACGACCGGTTCGGCATGACGACCCTGATGGTTACCCATGACATCCAGGAAGCTGCGCTGATGGCTGATCGAATCGTCGTCATGAAGAACGGCCGCGTGCTCGCGGACGACACGCCGCACACTTTGATGATGGGCTCTGGTTCTGACGATCCGGACGTGACCGCCTTGATGGAAGTGCCGCGACGTCAAGCGGAACGCATCGCCGCGTTTGCGACCCAGAACGGACCTGCCCGTGCCTGATGCCGGCGCTGAGCTGCTTTCCAGTGCCCGATTAGACGCCTTGTTCGACGCTTGGCGCCTGCTTCCCACCTATCTCACACCGCATATTGTACTTTGCGCCACGGCGCTGGCGCTTGGACTACTCGTCAGCCTGCCGCTGGCTGCCCTCGCTGCGGAACGACCATGGCTACGCAGGCTGGTGCTTGCCATCGCGAGCTTGATCCAGACCATACCGGGACTTGCGTTGCTCGCACTGTTCTATCCGTTGCTCCTTGCGCTCTCGACATTGACGGCACGGCTCTTCGGCTTCGGCATCCCAGCGCTGGGATTCCTGCCGACGCTGATTGCATTGACGCTCTATGCGATGCTTCCGATTTTGCGCAACAGTGTGGTTGGCTTGAATGGCGTCAGTCCTGCTATCGTCGAAGCGGCAGAAGGCGTTGGTATGACGCCTCAGCAGATTCTGACACGCGTCAAGGCGCCGCTCGCCACGCCTGTCATCATGGCCGGGGTGCGGACTGCAGCTGTATGGACGATTGGAGCAGCCACGCTTTCCACGCCCGTCGGCCAAACCCAGCCTTGGTAATTACATCTTTACGGGGTTGCAAACCGAGAACTGGGTTTCCGTGCTGTTCGGCTGCATCGCCGCGGCCGGGCTTGCTCTGATCACCGACCTCTGTCTCGGTCTCGTGGAGACAGGGGCGTCTGAACGCAGCAGGAAGCGTGTGGTGTTCGGCATCGCCGGGCTTGCTCTCGGCACGCTCGCCGGTTTCGCGCCGCTGCTCTCGAGCGAAGCAGAAACCTATGTCATCGGCGCGAAGAGCTTCTCCGAACAGTTCATTCTGGCGGACCTGATGGGTGACCGGCTGAAGGCCGAAGGAGTCGGCGTAACGCGCAAGGATGGGCTCGGTTCGGCTATCGCCTTTCGCGCGCTGGCTCACAATGACATTGATGCTTACGTCGATTACTCCGGCACGCTCTGGCGCAACGTCATCGGTCGCACCGACATGCCACGGCGCGAGGAGATGCAGGCGGAGATCGTCCGCTGGATGAAAGCAGAGCAGGGAGTCACGGTACTTGGCGCGCTTGGTTTCGAAAACGCCTACGTTCTCGCGATGAAACGGGAGAGAGCGCAGGCACTAAACGTCACGTCGATTGCCGATCTTGCTCGTGTTGCACCTCAACTCACCATCGGCGATGACCTTGAGTTCCTGGGGCGACCGGAATGGCGCGCGCTCAGGGATGCCTATGGTTTGTCGTTCAGAACGCGACGCTCGTTCAATCCGACGATCATGTATCATGCTCTCGAGGCCGGCGAGGCCGATGTCATCTCCGCGTTCTCGAGCGACGGGCGTATCGCGGCGCTTGATCTTCTCGTGCTGGCTGACCCGAAGCATGCGATACCTTCCTATGATGCGCTGATCCTCATCTCGCCGAAGCGCGCCGCCGATGCGCGGTTGAAGCGAGCACTTGTTCCGCTTGTCGGCTCGGTTCCCGTTGAGGCTATGCGCGCCGCTAACCTCTTGGTCGACGGTGATACGGACAAGGTGTCTCCGGAAGAGGCAGCGCGAGCCTTGGCAAAGGCCGTGCATTTGCAGTCACGATAAATACGAGAACACGATCAGGAGCGTTCTCGTTCGAGGTTCGACCATCGCCGATGAGTCGCGCTCGAGGTCCCGAACGAAATTGCGCGTCTTGCAATGAGCGATCAGTTCGGCAGCGTGGTCGGGCGCCGTTGGCAATGTTTTTGCGGTGACGCGAAGCTCCGGTCCAAGCTGGGGGCATTCGGATTCATAATGACGCCACGAATCGTTGTCACGAACGTACAACCGTATTTGGGGATGACAATGCGGGCAAAAAGAGTGGAAAGGGCGGTTGGTTCCAACCAATCGCTACTCGAGCTGCTCCAGGCAGAACTTGCAGCCCTCAATTCGCAAATCGAAGCGATCGAAAAGACACGGGCAGAAACGCAATCGATCGATGAGTTGAGAGAGTGTGCGATCCGCGCGTGTCGACGAATCGACGAGATTCGTTCCGTCGTTGCCGCCGAACAGTCGAACGACGCGCCCAAGAGCGCAACTCCTGAATCTCCGTCTACAGTTGCTCGTTGAAGCATGTTCGAGACGCTGTTTTAGGTATCGCCGGCCGCGTGGTCCATCTCCCGGGTTCCCGGGCGGTAGACGCGATCAAGGCGCTCGCCAAACGGGGGCGGCGATGCTCCGCTCGCTCGTCTGCGGCGGTCGTCCTGAAGGCGACGACGAATCTCGGCCCGCGCCATGCGCTTGGAGTACCACCCTAACCAAAATCGTCCGTTAGATCCCAACAGCCGCGCGTGTCGCAATCAGCCAACTTCCGGGTGTAGCGCGATCAGCAAGATCGCCACCGCGACCAATGCGAGCCAGCATTCAGCGGCGATGATGGCCCATTCGGTGCCTGTTCGAGTTTTCATTGGCGTCACCCTTTTTCGACGGCTCCGACGTGAGTCTGAGGGGCTTCAACGTCGAAGCCGTCTTCGCCAGTGCTTCGGACTATCCGAGTTTGATGCGCTGTGGGGCTCGGCTGATCCGAGCGATGATCAGATCACACTCGGCTTTGGATAGAAGTGCACTTTGTGCCAACACAACCAGTTCCGCTGCCCGTCCTATCGTGCGGCACCCAACTGTGTTGCCGCGAGTGCATTCCAGGCCAAGCCGAAGCTCAGTCCGATGGACGACACTTGATCCGTGTTAAGCGCAAGCCTGATTTCCCATCCGCGTCCATGCTGGCGCGAAATCAAAACCTCGGACGACCCAAATCCGCGCACGTCGCGTTTCCATTCGCGCAGCATTAGAATCAATTCCTTCTCTTCCGCGCTCACTTCTATTCTCGACATCGCCATCACCGCGCATCAAGCCACCCCAACCGGCAAGGCTATTGAGCGCCGCAACGCCGCGTCAACACGCGCGCGTGCATATCCGACAACGGCACTTGATGGCTGCCGACCCATCTCGCAAGCTCCGCTGACGCAAGCGACGGCCCCGACGTGCTGTCTGAGGGCCGCGCCGGAGCCGTCTTTGCCAGTATTTCGGATTGGCCGAGCCGATGCGCGTGCTCGGTCGATCCGATGCACACCATGAGATCACAACCGCCTCGTGATGGGATGTGCAGTCCGTGCCAAGAGCACCGGTTCCGTAGTCACGATTGCATCATAATCAATCAACAACCAAAACACCCGCGCGTGTTGCTGTTCCATCGAATGCGTTACACTTTGCATTTTCCTCGGCGGTGGTGGGCGACTCATGATCCAGCACTGGACTCGCAAAGTGTGTCGGCTAGCACTCGCCGGGGAACGGAGGCCATGATGAAACGCTGCGACTGCAAGCGCTCCGACATGACGCCGTGCGTGATTACCGACGGCGCGGATGCCTATAGCTTCGAGAGCGATCAGGACACTCACCCGATCTGCGTTGGCTGCGGTCGCAGCCCGCAAGTTACAGGCGTGGCGCCACCCGCCGATTGGGCTGAGCAGGTTGCCGACTATCTGAAGGCCGTGCAGATCAGGCATCGGCGCTGAAGCTTCGCAGCGCGCGGCGCCCATGCGGCAAATCCGACCGGCCTGTCCAAATACCAGCTCGGCCGAACCGGTCGCAACGGGCCTCCTGTTCGCGCTCCATCAACCCGATGAGCGTTAGCTGCCATCGTCCCTTGGAGGTCAGTTCCATGACGCATTGATCGTCGTGCGTCATGTCGTCACTGATTGGTCCGTCGCGCGGCAAGCTCCACAATGCTTTCGGTCAGCGGGATCGAAAACTGAGGCCGCCGACCCGACCAAGGAAGTCGGTGTCAACGATTGCGGCTCACTCGGACCTTGAGGATGCTCGGATTAGTGCGCGGTCGCCTCGTATTGGCCCTCACGGTGTTGCGTCAGTCGACCGCACAAGAGGCTTCCAATCCGGGAGGAACCACCGCTCCGACGAAAAAGCTCCGGGCCTTTGTTTGGGCCCGGAGCTTTCATGTCGCTTGGAGTTAAGCGAGCGATCAGTACCTAGCGACGGCCGGGCCGCCCAGGTTGAACCTGTAGTTCAAGCCCGCCTTGATGGTGTGCTGGTCGTTGCGGAAGCTGCCGATAAAGCCGAGAGAATCGGACACGTTGACGGTGCCGAAGTCATAGTACTGGTATTCGAGCTTGCCCGACCAGTTCTGGGTAAACATGTATTCGAGACCGGCACCGACGGTGTAGCCGTCACGGCCGCCGTCGCCGCCGAAGCCGTTTGAGAAGCGCGTGTCAGCCCAGGCATAGCCGCCCTTGACGTAAAGCAGCGCCGGACCCCAGGTGTAGCCGAGGCGGCCGGTTACCGAACCGAGGCCGCGATTAGCGAAGCTCGAACTGGTATCCAGAAAACTGTAGTTGGCTTCAAGACCCATCACCCAGTTCGGCGCGAACTGGTAATCATAGCCAGCCTGCACGCCGCCCATGAACACACCGTCGTTGCCACCGCCGAAGCCGGGGGCGAGGACGTTGTCGTTGCCACCGAACGCACCACCGACGTGACCACCGATGTAGAACCCGGTCCAGTTGTAGATCGGGGTCGGAGCAACATAGGGCGGAGCCTTGGTGTAGGGCTGAGGCGCGAGATCAGCCGCGGAAGCGGGCGCGACCGCGCCGAGCGCGATCATGCTGGCGGTGACAAGCAGAATTTTCTTCATCTTTTTCATTCCAACTTTCTTGTACTAGCCCGGCCCCAAGTTCATCGCCTATCAGACACGTACGGAATTGCTGTAACCTGGCTGCAACAGGCGGCGCCAAACGCGGGCCGCTCACGGCAAGGACAAGGAACGCTTGGCGTTAGGCGAGCTCGGAACTTTCGTGACGCGGGTTATGCATTGCAGATCACATTCCGGCGCAACGCGCCGGTGGATAGATGGTTGTGTTCGCATGGAACTGGGGCGAGCCCGAAGACGAATGAGAGCGAAGCGCGGGCCTGCAGTGCTTGTCGAGCCAAACGGGAGACTCACTGTCGGGCTTCTGTCCCGCAGCGGAACGAAGTGGGAGGCCCGACGCATACCAGCCCCGCGTCGCAGTCTTTTTGCGTGCACGCAACACCCGCCCGATATCTCTGGCGGATTGATCCAGCGATAATGCAGGGCAGCGTCCCGATGATGGGAGTCCCGAACCGGGCTGCGTCAATTACCGGAGAGGATGTAGCGTCAGACTCGGCCGATGAGCCACGAGCTAAGGCCAAGGGGGCGATGACGACTCCAACTATTGGGGCAAACGCCACATAATGGCGACAGGTCATCGATTGGGGCGCTACGTAAGCCTTCTCGTTCGCTGGACGGCGCCGTTCTCGTGAAACCGGCGTGCTGTGCGTTCCGCCGGAGTAAAGTGCCCGTAATGCGGCCACACTCTCTGCGCCTGCAACGCGAACTCGGCTTCGTCGCTCGCGCTGAACTAGGAGCGCTTTTCGAGCCGCGGCCGCGGCCCTTCGGTGATGCGGAACCGGGACAGCACGTCGGTGCGAATGGCGCCGCGGAGGATCTTGCCGATCCCATTGCGCGGCAATTCGTCGAGGGCAATCAGCAGGCGCGGGCGCTTGTAGTCGGTCATGGTCGGCACCACGCGATTGATACGCTCCTCCCAGCCTGGCGCAGGATTTTCCACCGCCGCCAGAATGACCTCGCCCCAATAGTCCGAGGGAATGCCGACCACCGCGACTTCCGATGGCTGCAGCGCCGGCGCAAGCAATCGTTCGACCTCTTCCGGCGCTACTTTGTAGCCGCCCGACTTGATGACGTCGGCGCTACGGCCGGTGAGGTGCAGCCGGCCGCATGCATCGAGATAGCCGAGATCGCCGGTTTCGTGGAATTCATTCGGTGCGAGCGCGCTAAAACCCTCGGTGGTGAGATACCCGGTCATCAGGTGTTGTGCACGGATCAGAACCTCGCCATCGCCGCCCGCCGCGGCCGGCCGGCCGTCCTCGCCGCGGATGACGATCTCAACGCCAGGAGCGGGCCAGCCCACGCAGGCGTCCTCGCCTCCGGATGCATACCAGGACTCGGTCTCCTCGGCTTCGAGCACCGTGATCGGATTGAATACCTCGCTCTTGCCATAGGTGACCCGCACCACCGGACCGAACATCTCCCTGACGCGCGCATAGAGCGTGGGCTTCAGCACCGCCGTGCCGCAGAAGATCGCGCGCAGCGACGAGAACTGGCACGTGCCCGCGGCGGCCACGATCTTTGCCAGCACGGTCGGCGGCGCAAACATCGCATCGCATGCGCCGCGTGCGAGGATATCAAGCACGCGCGGCGGGTCGACGCCGTCGAGCAGTGTCACGGCGGCACCCGACGACAGATAGGCATGCGTCATCAACGACGAGCCGTGCGAGAATGGTGTCATCAGCAGGACATTGCTGCCGGTACCCGGGCGGAACGGCAGGTTCGCCCGCAGCAATATGTTGGCCGTCCAGCGGCCGATCTGGCTGTGAACCGCGCCTTTCGGGCGACCGGTGGTACCAGAGGTGAAGACGATACGCGCCGGCGCGTCGCCGTCGACCTGCGGGAAGGCGGCCGGATCCAACGCGGTCCGTTCGATGCTTTCGACCTCGATGCTGTTCGGACCGCCGGCAGCCCTTTCGGTCGCGAGGGCCGCGCCGGTGATCAAGAGGCGAACGTTGGAGACCGCGAGGCAGTAAGCGCGTTCGTCGCTGCTCAGCGCAGGGTTGATCGGGACTTCGACCGCGCCCGCCAGCATGACGCCGAAAGTGGCCGCAACGGCGTCGGCGCTGTTGCGGAACAATGTAGCCACGGCATCTGTCGGGCCGATCCCGGCCTGCATCAGGGCATCCGCCACGCCGGCGGCTTTGGCGAACAACTCCGCATAGGACGTTGTGCCGGCGGCGTCGACGACGGCCGGCCTGTTGCCGTAGCGGAGCGCGAGCGCGGAGAATTCGCCGGCCCAATGGATCGATTTCGATGACATGCTCGAGCTCTCCGTCGAGACGATCCGCGTTGCTAGCCCGCGCCGTAGACCAGATTGGGCAGCCAAAGCGAAAGCTGTGGGACATAGGTGATGATCGCAAGGCACAGCAGCAGCAGGCCGAGGAACGGCAGAACGCCGCGCACCACTTCGGTGACCGGCGCCGTCGAAATCGTGGCCAGCACGTAGAGGTTCAGTCCGACCGGGGGATGAACCAGCGCGATCTCCATGTTGTGGGTGAAGACGATCGCGAAATGGACGGGATCGATTCCGAGCGGTTTCAGCGCAGGCGCAAGGATCGGCATCACCACCAGCAGCGTGGCGGCGACCTCGAGAAAGCATCCGAGCACGAGCAGCAGCACGTTGATCGCGAGCAGGAATTGCCAGGGATGAAGCTGGTTGTCGAGCGTGAACTTCACCAGCGAGGCCGGGATGCCCGAGTCCGTCATCCAGTGGCCGAACGCCAAAGCGGTCGCGACGATGATCATGATCGTCGCGGCGCTCTTGATTGCCTCGGCGATCACCTCGAGCGTCTGGCTGACCTTAAAGCCGCGATAGAAGAACAGGCTGACGAGAAGAGCCACCGTGGCCGAGACCGCGGCTGCTTCGGTGACCGTCATCAGGCCGCCGTAGATTCCGACCATCACGATGAAAGGTACGCAAAGCGCGGGCAGGGCATTGAGGCTCATCCGCACCAGTTCGGTGCGTGGCACGGCCGGCTCGCGCGGCAGCTCGTATTTGTGCGAGTAGTAGAACACCCAGCCGAAGAACATCGCTGCCTGCAGCAGCCCGGGCATGATGCCGGCCAGGAACAGGCGCGGCACGGACTGCTCTGCGATCAGCCCGTAAAGAATCAGCGACAGGCTGGGTGGAATCACGATGCCGATCGTGCCGGAAGCGCCGACCACGCCAAGCGCAAAATGACGCGGATAGCCGCGCTCGATCATCGCCGGCACCAGAATCGTGCCCATGGCGAGCGCAGTCGCGACCGAGGAGCCGCAGATCGCGGCAAACAGGGTACATGACACCACCGTCACGAGACCGAGCGCGCCCCGCAATCGTCCGAACCAGGCGATCGCGACATCGACCAGTGCCTTGGCGACGCCGCCGCGCCGCATGAATGCGGCAGCCATCACGAACAACGGCAAGGCCATCAGTGTGCTGGAATTCATTTCATCGGCGATCTTCTGCGCGATCGCCACCAGAGGCTGGTCGCTGAAGCCGAACAGGACCGCCGCGCAGAGACCCAACACCAGAAAGATCGGCATTCCCGCGCAGAGCAGCCCGAAGAACATCAGCAGGAAAAGCATCGTCCACATCGTGTCGGTCTCGTTGTTGCTGGACCTGCGTCCCGATGCGGGACCACGACGGTCAGTTTGCCGATGGCAGATCGGTCATCAAGACGGCTGACGTCGCCGCCGATCGCTCAGTGATCGTGAACGGCGATGACCATGGTGGCGGGATCGAAGCGGAAGACGAGCAAATATAGCTTGATGACGTAGCGCAACAGCATCAGCACGGCGCCGGTCAGGATGGCCGAGTAGTAGATCCACATCGGGAATTCGAGGCCCGTGATGCTGCGCTCGTCGAGGCTGCGGGCGACGTCGGAAACCTGGAAGCCGCAATAGGCCAGGCCGCCACAAAACAAGATCGCGACACAGCAGTTGAATGCCTCGACCCATCTTTGCCCTTGCGGCGGCAACAGTCGCAGGACGACGTCGGGCCTGACATGCCCATCGGTCCGGACCAACTGGCTCGACGCCAGAAACACCGCCCAGACCGTCAGATAGACCACTACCTCCTCGCCATTGATGAAAGCGAAATTCTTGTTCACGTAACGGCCGATGACCTGAGCGGTCCCGACCGTCAGCGCGGCGGCACCAAGAACTCCTATCAACAGGAGTTCAAGCCTGTTCCAGATCTTCATCATGGGTGGCAATCAATGGCCGACGGTCGTTACATCCGCCTGCACCTGCTGCAGCAAGGCGGGCGAAATCCGCAACTCCTTCGCGATGCCGTCCTGCAAAGGCAGCATCTTGGCGCGGACCTCAGCGAGCGCGCTCTCGGACGGCGAAACGAACACGATGCCGTTCTTTTCCAGCGTATGGCGCGCCTCGGTCTGAGCCTCTTCCATGCTCTTGCGGTAGGCCTCGATGTTCTCCTGCCAGAGGTCGACGACCAGCTTCTGGAGATCCGGCGGCAGCTTCTTGTAGAAGCTCTCGCTGATCATCGGCACGTAGAACCCGACGAATTCGCGATCCGCAAAGCCATACTTCACGCCGGATTCCCAGAGCTTTGCGCTGGCAAGGCTTTCATCGGTCGAGCTCAGCCCGTCGAACGTGCCTTGCGACAGCGCCAGCGGAACGTCCGGCCAGGCTGTGACGTTCGGTGTTGCATTGAAGAACTTGGCCCGCGCCGATTGTCCGGCACCGCCGGAGTTGCGGATCTTCATGCCGGCCTGATCGGCGAAGTCGCGGATCGGCTTGTTGGTGCTGTAGGTGTTTTGATATCCGAGCTGCAGCCAGGGGCCGAGCAATTTGACATCGAGCTTGCTCTCGAATTGCTTGTTGATGATCTCGCCGATCTTGCCGTCGGCAGCAGCATAGACCACCGGATAGGGCTGCCCGAAAAATGCCGGCAGCTGGAAGACGTCTGCATCGGGGACGAAGCCGGTCAGCACCCAGGTGCCGGGGATCGCCATCTCGACGGCGCCCTGACGCAGCGCCTTCACCACGTCGCGGTCGCGAAACAACTGGCCGCTGTGGAACAGCTCGGTCGTGATCCGGCCGCCGGATTTTTCCTGCAGCTTCTTCAGGTAGTCGGCGGCAGACAATGTCCGTCCGTGTGTCGCCGAGGTGTCCACCGAAGCCCGCAGCTTGAACTGAGGTTCGGCTGCTAGCGCTCCCTGGCTGCACTGAATCGCAAGCACGGCAAGCACGGCTGTCACGGCGCCCCGCATCATCGAGTTTCTCCCCTTGGCCGTCGTCTTCTGTGCGCGACGGGTCACGGAAGCTAACGGCCGGGCCAGGTTGATTCAAGTGGAACGTTTCATTGTGAGGGTGTGTCAGTAGCGGCGCGTCGATGGGAGTTCTGATGGATCGTTCGATCGATAGCGTAAGATACTGTTATTATTTGCATTTATTGCATGTTCGGAACGATGACTCATCTCAAGCATAGCTGATCTGCCCTATTTTTCATGAAACGTTTCATTGACAAGGCAGCCTCCGCGCGCCTAGCGTCCCGGCGCCGAGCGATACGCGCGGCCCCGGAGCGGAACGCTTCGGGTTTCCACGCAACAAGTGGACGGCGCATGAGCCGCAACAAATTATGGGGGGAGTGATGAGCACTACGCGGAGAAATCTGCTGTTGTCCGGCATCGCCGTCGGCGCTGCGCTGGCCAGTTCGAATGTCTCGGTGATGGCGGCGGGACAGGAATTGACGCTCGGCGTCGTCGGCGTTCTGTCGGGTCCCGCTGCGCAATGGGGCCTCGCGCTGCGCGGCGCGGTCGAACTCGTCGCTGCCGAGGCCAACCGGGACGGCCTGATCAAGGTCGACGGGGCGCCATGCAAGGTCAACGTCGTCGCCATCGACAGCAAGTACACGGCCGAAGGCGCTGCCGCTGCAGCCAACACGCTGGCAGGGCAGGGCGTCAAATTCATCATCGGCCCGATCGGCTCGCCCGAGCTCACCGGCGTGAAGCCGATCGCCAAGCGCAATTCGATGCTGGTGATGGGCAACGGCTACGCCAAGGATGCACTATCGCCGCAGTTGCCGCTGGTCTTTCACATGGGGCCGGGTCCTTCGGGCTGGGCCGAGCCGATCATCAAGATCGCCAAGCAGAAGTTCGGCATGAAGAGCGTGGTGCTGGTCGCGCCGAACGACCAGGGCGGCACGGATATCGCGAGCGTCGACGCCGACGCATACAAGAGAACCGGCATCACCGCTTCTGAAGAATATTATCAGCGTGGCACCACCAATTTCGCGCCGATCGTGACCCGGATCATGAACGCGAAGCCTGATGCCGTCGATCTCGCTTCATCGCCACCTGGCGACGCCGGCATCATCGTGAAGCAATTGCGTCAGGCTGGCTTTGAGGGACCGATCGGACGTCTCGGCGGTCCGGGATACACCGAAATCTCCCGCGTCGCCGGTGGCGATGAGGTGCTGAAGGACTTCTATTGGTACGAACCGGTTCTCATTGACGAGAAAGTGCAATTGATCGCCGACGAGTACAAGAAGCTGCTCGGTGCCGAGCGGCCGGAAAACAATCTGTTCTTTCAGTGGGTCTCCGCCGCCCGCATGGTAACCAAAGCCATCGCCAAGGCCGGTACCATCTCGGACACGGCCAAGGTTGCCGAGGCCCTGCGATCGTTGCCGGTTGAGGATCCCAATATCGGTCCCGGTCACTGGATCGGGCAGGATTTCTTCGGCATCAACCAGGAACTGTCGTTCCCGTTCGGCGTCGGACTCGTGGAAAAAGGCAAGCTGCAACCGACCATCAGGGTCGAAGCGGCCGGCGGCAAGTAGCGGGTACTCCGTGCAAGGTTTTGTCGCCACCTGCCTCATCGGCATCAGCCTGGGTGCGCAGTACGCGCTGCTCGCCCTCGGCTTCACCCTGATCTTCGGCATTCTCGGAGTCGTCAATTTCGCGCATGGCGGCTTCTACGTTCTCGGAGGATATCTCGCCTATTCCGCGGTGACCTATCTCGGCATGCCCTACGCGCTGGCGGTGATCTGCGCGGCGCTGGGCACCACGCTGCTCGGATTCCTGTTCGAACGCTTCGTGCTGGATCGCGTGATCGACGATCATCTGGCGACACTGATGCTGACGCTCGGCCTCTATTTGATGATGTCGAGCGGCATATTGGTGGTGTTCGGACCGCAATCTCCGGCCTTCGCCTTTCCATTGACCGGTGTCATTCACGGCCATGGCTTCTTTGTGCCGATCGAGAATCTCGTGGTGCTGGGCGTCTGCATCGTCGGAATCCTGTCGATCTACGGCCTGATCTATTACACCGATTTCGGCCGCGCGTTGCGAGCGCTGGCCGATGACCGCGCGGTGGCGACGGCGCAGGGACTGCGTCCGGCGATTCTGTTTCCGGCCGCCTTCGCCCTGGCGACGGGGCTCGCCGGCCTCACCGGCGCGCTGGTCACACCGATCCTGTCGCTCGCGCCGCATATCGGCGATCCCGTGCTGGCGACGTCCTTCCTGATCGTCATTCTCGGCGGTCTCGGTAGCGTCGGTGGTGCGACAGTCGCGGCTTTCATCGTCGGCATGGCGGAGGCGTTCTCGGCGGTCTATCTCGGTGGCTCGAAGGGCGCACTCGCGCTGTTCGTGCTCGTCCTGGTCATGCTGGTCGTCAAGCCATCGGGTCTGTTCGGCCACCGGGTTCGGGGAGCTTGAGCACATGACAGCCCGCACCCTTTCCAAGCGCGGCGACCTGGCCGAGGCAGCAAGCGTCGTGGTTATCGCGGCCGCTTTCGTAGTTCCCTGGCTCAGCCAGAACCCGATGGTCTATTCGCTGGCCAACCAGATGCTGATCGCGATTACGGCCGCGTTCAGCGTCTACATCATGCTGCGCATGAATCTGATGACCTTCGCGGTGCCGACCTTCATGGCGATCGGCGGTTACACCGTCGCGATCCTGGGGCTTCGTCACGGCGTGACCGATGTGCTGCTGCTGGGGCTTGCGAGCTTCGTGGTGCCGGCGCTGTTTGCGCTGCCGCTCGGTGCGCTGGTGCTCCGTCTGACCGGCGTCTATTTCGTGCTGGTCACGTTCGTCCTCACCGAGATCACGCAACTGTTGCTGTTTGAAACGCCGGGATGGACCGGCGGGTCCAATGGACTGGTCGGGATGCCGGCCGTGACGCTGTTCGGGCTGGAACTCGCCGACAACCGCGCGGTGCTGCAGGTCACGATCGGGCTGGCGCTCGCCGGCGCTATCGTCACCGCTGCGGTGACCCGCACGCTGCGCCAGCATTTCGCGGCGATCGAGGAGAACGAACTGCTCGCCCAGAGTCTCGGCCTTGTCGTCTGGCACTACAAGGCGTTCGGCTTCGCCATCGCGGCGGGTGTATCCGGGCTCGCCGGCTTCGCTCTCGTCAACATGCTGCTCACCGCTCATCCGACCTCGTTCAGCGCGCTGTCATCGGTCAACTACATTGCCTATGCGATCATCGGTGGGAAGAGCAGCATGCTTGGCCCGGTTGTCGGTGGCGCTCTGCTGATCTGGGCGGGAGACGTCTTCGCATTGCGCGGCGAGTATTCCCAGTTCCTGTTCGGCTTCCTGATCGTGGTGGTGGTGCTGGTCGCGCGCGAGGGCGTCGTCGGGACGATCCATCGCCTCGGCGTCCGCGTGTTTTCTCCGCCGTCGCCGTCGCGGTCTTCCACCGTCGCCTCGTCGCCGACGCTGAGCGTGCCCAATGCGATGGAGCCCCTGCAATGACGACTGAACGGACCGGACGGACCGACGGCGGCGCGCTGCTCGAGGTCGCAGCCATCTCCAAGCGTTTCGGCGGGCTGCATGTCTTCGACAGTATCAGCTTCGCCATCCCGCCAGGCGACGTCCTTGGCGTCATCGGGCCGAACGGCGCCGGCAAGACCACGCTCATCAACGTCATTTGCGGCATGCTGCCGCCGACCACCGGCCGGGTGCGGCTCGACGGCAAGGATATGACCGGCAAGCCGCTGCATGCCGTCAGTCGAATGGGAATTATCCGCAGCTTTCAACAGACCAACACCTTTCGTACGGCGTCGGTCCGCGAGAACATTTCGCGGGCCCTTCGCTTCAGCGGCAGCGGGCCCGGATGGGAGAGCGTCGCGCCGCTGATCGACGCGTTCGAGCTCGAATCGCAGCTCGACGAGCAGAGCGACAAGCTGCCATACGGGCTCCAGAAGATGCTCGGCCTCATTCTGGCCTGCGCCGCCCGGCCGAAAGTCCTGCTGCTCGACGAGCCGGCGGCCGGTCTCGAGCGGCGGGAGCGCCTGCGGGTCGATGCTTTCGTGCGCCACGTGAGGACGGTGCTCGGTTGCGGGGTCCTGATCGTCGAGCATGACATGGATCTCGTGCGCCGCCTCTGTCCGAGAATACTGGTGCTCGATTCCGGCCGTGTCCTGGCCGAAGGCGCTCCGGCCGACGTCCTGGCACGCAAGGATGTCATCGACGCCTATCTCGGGACAGTGGACGAGGAGGCGGCCTGATGCTGGCGGTGAAAGACCTCGAAGTCCGCTACGGCGGCATCACGGCAATCAGCGGGGTCTCGATCGACGTCGCCGAGGGCGAGACGGTCCTGCTGATCGGCGCCAATGGCGCCGGCAAGTCGAGCCTGATCAACGCTATCATCGGTCTGGTCCAGGCCTCGCATGGCAGCGTGCGCTTCGCGGGCCGTGATCTCAGTGCCGTTTCCTGCGACGGGCGCGCGCGGGCCGGAATTGGTTATTCGCCCGAAGGCCGCCGCGTATTCCCGACCATGTCGGTCGCCGACAACGTCCTGAGTGGCGCCTGCTGGCACGGCGGGGCTAGCCAGCGCCAAGCCTGGGCCTGGCTCTGTGGCATCTTCCCGATCCTGAAGGAGCGCGCCAGCCAGCCGGCCGGACAATTGTCGGGGGGACAACAGCAGATCGTCGCCCTGGCGCGCGCCATGAGTTCGTTTCCCAAGCTGCTGCTGCTGGATGAGCCGTTTCTCGGACTTGCGCCGGTGTGGATCGCGCAGATCAGCGAGGCGATCCTCCATATGCAACAGCGCGGCACGACCATTCTCATGACCGAGCAGATGGCGCGTCCGGCGCTCAAGCTCGCCACACGCGGCTACGTGATGCGCGGTGGTGAGGTCAGGCGGAGCGGCACCGTCGCCGAAATTCGCGACGTTGCGCTTGCCGAGGAGTATTTATGATGTCCGCTACTCTGAACGCCACTGCGCTGCTCGGGACCTTCGCCGCAACGACGTCGGCGAGCGAACTGTCCCCGGATGTCGCCACGAAGGCAGCCATTTGCCTGCTCGACTCGTTGGGGCTCGCGCTCGCGGCGCGGCACGAGCCGACGGCCGCGGCTGCGCGCGCGATGGCCGCGGAGGTGCTGCCTGGACCGCGTACCGCGCGCATCTGGGCGAGCGGCAAACATGCCGCGCTGTCCGAGGCGGTTCTCGCCAATGGCATTGCCGTTCACGCCCATTTTCAGGACGATACCGACCACGATTCATGGACGCACCCGGGATCCCTGATTGCGCCGGTCGCGGTGTCGCTTGGCGAAACGCTGGATGCGCCGCTGCGCACCGTACTGACCGCTCTCACGGTCGGCTATTCCACGCTCAAATGGCTTGGTGCGGGTGAAGTCGTTGCCCGCGGCCTGATCCGCAGGGGCGTGCGGACCAGCCCGACCTTCGGCACGATCGGCGCCGCGGCGACGGCCGCAGCCGCACTTGGGCTGGATCCACCGAGGTCCACCAGCGCGGTTGCAATCGCGGCCTGTACGACCGGCGGTACGCTGGAGCCGGTGCGCTGCGGCTCCGACGAATGGCGCGTGCAGAACGGGCGCGCCGCCCAGGGTGGGCTGGTGGCCGCGGAGCTTGCGGCGCGCGGCGTCCAGGGGGCGCCTGATGCGCTGGAAGGACCGAAGGGGTTGTTGCGCTCGCTTGCCGGCCTCGATCGCACGCCAGAACAATGGCAGCGAGGCCCCGATGTCGCGACGATGATCGGCATCATGGCAAAGCCGTTCGCAACCCTGGGCGACAACATGTCGGCGGTACTGGCGGCGCATGTGCTCCACCGCGACGGCATCGATCTGTCGCAGGTAAAGCTGATCACCGTGACGATCTGGGAGCCCTATACGCAATATCCGGGAACGTCCTTCAAGGGACCGTTCACGCGGACGGTGCAGACCCAGGCCAGCACCGCCTTTGCGGTCGCCGCCATGCTGCGCTACGGCCGCCTCGACTACGAGATGGGCGTCGAGCACCGCCAGGACCGGGAGATCATGTCACTCGTCGAAAAGACGATCGTCGAGCCGGACGCGATCGGTACCCATCTCGACGCGACCGTCGAGCTGGAGATGGAAAATGGTGCGCGTCTTCGCCGGACCGCGCGCGAGGCGCCCAAGGTTCTGGTGTTCCAGGACGAAGCCCGTGCCACCGAGGTTTTTGAGAGCCGCCTGGTCGGCACCGGAATTCCGGCCGGCGAAGGCGCCAGCCTTGCGGCCGAGGTTTTCGCTTCGGCACGTAGCGGCGGATCGATGCCTGTGCGCAGGCTGCTCGACCGCCTGACCCGATCTCGGAGGGATGCGATCAAATGAAACTTGGACTTGAAGGCAAGACTGCGATCGTCACCGGCGGCAGCAAGGGCATTGGTCTCGAGACCGTACGCTTGCTGGCGGAGGAGGGTGTCAAGGTTCTGGTCTGCGCGCGCCGCGAGGACGCGCTGGCCGAATCTCGTTCTGACGTCGAGCGGAGCACCGGCGTCAAGGTCGAAACGCTGTCGCTTGATGTGACCGATCTGAAGCAGATCGAGCGGCTGCCGGAGGTCGCCCGCGACCGTCTCGGCCGCATCGACATCCTGGTCAACAATGCCGGCACCGGCACCTACAAGCCGTTCCTCGAAGTCACCGACGAGGAACTGCAATACGGCATGGCGATCAATTTCTTCGCTCAGTTCCGTATCTGTCAGCGCATCATCCCGATCATGATCGAGCAGAACGGCGGCAGCATCGTCAACGTGTCGGGCGAAACCGGGATCATGGTGACGATGCCGCCGTTCCTGTCGTCCTGCACCGGTCCGGCCAAGTCGGCCGAAATCCGCTTCTCCAAGATTCTCGCCAACGAATTCGGACCGCACAACATTCGCGTCAACTGCGTCGTTCCCGGTTTCGTCAATACTCCGGAACGTTTTGCAAAATGGGAGCGCGAGCTCGCCAAGCGCAATCTGGGCGAAGAGGAGGCGGAAGCCGAACGCAAGCGCTGGTCGGAAAATAATTCCATGCGCAACACGCGCTGGGGCACGCCGGAGGAACTCGCCAATTTGATTGTCTTCGCGCTGTCCGACCGCGCGAGCTTCGTCAACGGCGCGGTGCTGGTTGCCGACAATGCGCAGGACAAGTCGTGAAAGCGACGCCGCTCGACATGATGAACCGATTGATGACAACAGGAACGGCGGCGGCCCCTGCGGCGGCCGGGAGGATTTGATGGACGTTGACAAGCCGCTCGCTGGTATCACCGTGGTTGAACTCGGACACAGCGTGGCCGCCCCCTATGCCGGACTGATTCTGGCCGATCTCGGCGCTCGTGTGGTCAAGGTCGAAAATCCCAAGAGCGGCGATTATGCGCGTGGCTGGGGGCCGCCGTTCTGGAACGGGACGGCAAGTGTGTTCCATAGTCTCAATCGCGGCAAGGAAGGCATCACCGTCGATTTCGGCGCAGCGGAGGATTGCGAGAGGCTGAAGTCGCTGATCCTGAACGAGGCCGATGGCGTCATCCAGAATCTGCGGCCCGGCATTCTGGACAAGTTTGGTCTCACCGCGGATGCGCTCAGCTCCGCGAAGCCATCGCTGATCTGGTGCGACATCGGCGCGTTCGGCGCCAAGGGGCCGCTCGCCAGCAAGCCCGGCTACGATCCGCTCGCCCAGGCCAGCACCGGCATCATGAGCGTCACCGGCGAGGGCGGACGGCCGCCGGTGCGTGTCGGCGTCTCGCTGGTCGACATGGGGTCCGGCATGTGGGCAGTGATCGGCATGCTCGCTGCGTTGGTGGCGCGCAACAAGGGCGGTCAGGGTCGCAGCATTGCGACCTCGCTTTACGAGACCGGGCTCGCGTGGATGACCGTTCCGCTGGCCGGCTATGCGGCGTCAGGTGAGGTGCGCAAGCCCTATGGATCGGGCACCGCGGAAATCGCGCCCTATCAGGCATTTGAGGCGTCCGACGGATGGCTGATGATTGCCGCCGGCAACGACAATCTGTTCCGCAAGCTGTGCGTGGCGTTGAATCTCGAAGCGCTTGCGCATGATCCTGACTTCGCGACCAACGCGGCAAGGGTCGTCAACCGCGAACGACTGATCCCGCAAATCGCGGCCGCGGTGCGTAAGTATACGGCCGATGCGCTTGGCGGCATTCTCGACGGGGCCGGGGTTCCCAATGCACCGCTGCTGACCACCGATCAGGTTGCGGAGCATCCGCAAACCCGCGCGCTCGACATGATGGTGCGATGTGCCGGCGACGATATCGATCTTGTCGGCGTTCCGCTTGCCTTCGACGGTACGCGACCGCGCGCACGCACCGCTGCGCCGGCGCTCGGCCAGCACAATGCCATTCTTCGAAAGCCTGCGAGCAAGGGAGCCATCAATGCGAACTGATTTCCAGACCATCAAGGTCGAACGGCGTGATGGCGATATCCTGCTGGTCACGTTGCACCGGCCGGAAGCGTCCAATGCGATGAACACCCAGATGGGCCTCGATCTGGTGGAACTGTTCGAGGGCTTCTCGACCGACATCGAGGGGTTGCGCACGGTGATCCTGACCGGACACGGCGACAAGGCGTTCTGCGCCGGGGGCGATCTGAAGCAGCGCAACGGCATGACGGACGAGGCCTGGCAGGCACAGCATCTGGTCTTCGAGCGCATGCTGCGCGCTCTGCTGGGCTGTCCGATTCCCGTGATCGGCGCGATCAATGGTGCGGCCTATGGCGGCGGCTGCGAGATCGCGGCGGCGCTCGACTTCGTCTACGCCTCGACCAATGCACGCTTCGCGCTGACCGAAGTGACGCTCGGCATCATGCCAGGTGGCGGCGGCACGCAGAATCTGCCGCGCGCCGTCGGCGAGCGCCGCGCCAAGGAATTGATCCTGTCCGGGCAGCCGTTCTCGGCCGCCGAGGCCGAGCGGTGGGGGCTGGTCAATCGGGTGCTGCCGCCAGGGGAATTGCTGGAGGCGACCTTCGCCATCGCCCATCGCATCGCTGCCAATGGCCCGATCTCGGTGCGCCAGGCCAAGCAGGCGATCCATCGCGGTTTGCAGATGTCGCTCGCCGATGGCCTCGCCTTCGAGATCGAGGCCTACAACCGTCTGGTCCCGACGGCGGACCGGCGCGAAGGCGTGCTGGCGTTCAACGAGCGCCGCAAACCCAACTTTCAGGGCAAGTAGGAGGAAGCGCGAAATGCGTGAGAAAGCTCATGTTCGCGAGGTCGGACCCCGCGACGGCATTCAGATGGTCAAAACCATCTTGCCGAGCGCGCGCAAGCTGGCCTGGTGCCGTGGCGCGGTGGAGGCCGGAATCCGCGAGATCGAGGTGACCTCATTCGTGCCGGCCAAGGTGATCCCGCAATTTGCCGACGCGGAGGAGGTGGCCCGCGGTGCGCTGGCGATGCCGGGCTTGCGGCCGTCGGTACTGGTTCCGAATCTGAAGGGGGCCGAGCGCGCCTTCGCGCTCGGTGTGCCAATCGTCAACTACGTGCTGTCGGCGAGCGAGGAGCACAACCAGGCCAATGTTCGCCGCAGCACCGAGGAGTCGCTGCAGGACTTCGCGCGCATCGCTGCGGCGCGCGATCAGCGCCCCGGGGCACGAATCGGACTTGGTGCGGGCATCGCGACCGCGTTCGGCTGCACCATCTCGGGGGCGGTATCGGAGGCACGAGTGGTCGAGATCGCGGTGCGGCTCGCCGGGATGGGCGCCGACGAGATCATCGTCGCCGATACAGTCGGCTATGGCGATCCGGGTCAGGTTCGCCGCCTGATGGGCGCGGTGATCGCAGCGGTGCGTCCACTGCCGGTCGCCTGCCACTTCCACGACACGCGCGGTCTCGGTCTCGCCAATGTGACGGCGGCGCTGGATGCGGGTGTACGCGCGTTCGATGCATCCCTCGCCGGGCTCGGCGGCTGCCCGTTCGCACCCGGCGCCACCGGCAACATCGACACCGAGGATACCGTTTTCCTGCTCGAACAACTTGGTTTCGATACCGGCGCCGATGTCGAGCGGCTGGTTGCCTTGCGACGCGAGGTCGAGAGCTGGCTGCCCGGCGAACGGTTCTCCGGCGCGATCGCCCGCGCCGGCCTGCCCAAAACGTTCCGCGTGTCGGCCAGCGCCGCCGCCTGAAAGGATATGACATGAACTATCACGACGCCGCCCAAACCGCCGACATGGAGGTCACCGTCGCGTTGGGCGAAGATTTCTCCGACCTGCGCAACACGGTGCGGCAGATCTGCAAGGGCTTTCCGGGCGAATACTGGCGCAAGCTCGACGATCAAAGCGCCTATCCGACCGAATTCGTCGCGGCGTTGACGGAAGCGGGATTCCTCGGCGCGCTGATTCCGGAGGAATATGGCGGTTCGGGCCTGCCGCTGCGTGCGGCCGCGGTGATCCTCGAAGAGATCAATGCGAACGGCTGCAGCGCCAGTCCCGCGCACGCCCAGATGTACATCATGGGTACATTGCTCCGTCACGGCAACGAGACCCAGAAGCGGACCTACCTGCCGGAGATCGCGGCGGGCCGGCTGCGGCTGCAGGCCTTTGGCGTGACCGAGCCCAATACCGGCTCCGACACTACCCAGCTCAAGACCCGCGCCGAGCGTCAGGGGGACGTCTATGTCGTCAACGGCCAGAAGGTCTGGACGTCGCGGGCGCTGCACTCCGACCTGATGCTGCTGCTGGCGCGCACCAGTCCGGTCGATCAGGTGAAGCGGCGCACCGACGGACTTTCGGTGTTCCTCGTCGACTTGCGTGAGGCCAAGGGCAACGGCGTCGAAATCCGTCCGATCAAGGCGATGGTCAATCACAACACGACAGAGGTGTTCATCGAGAACCTGAAAGTGCCCGCCGCCAATCTCATCGGGGAGGAAGGCAAGGGCTTTCGCTACATCCTCGACGGCATGAACGCCGAGCGGATCCTGGTCGCCTCCGAATGCGTCGGCGACGGGCGCTGGCTTCTCGGCAAGGGTGTCGCCTATGCCAATGAGCGGCGCGTCTTCGGGCGATCGATCGGCCAGAATCAGGGTATCCAGTTTCCACTGGCGCGTGCCTACGCCGAACTCGAAGCCGCCGACATGATGTGCCGCCGTGCCGCCGCGCTGTTCCAGGCTGGGCAGCCCTGCGGAGCAGACGCCAACATCGCCAAGCTGCTGGCGTCGGAGGCCACCTGGAAGGCGGCCGATACGACATTCCAGACCCATGGCGGCTTCGCCTTTGCGCAGGAATACGACGTCGAGCGCAAATGGCGTGAGGTCCGTCTTTACCAGACAGCCCCAATCTCGACCAACATGGTGCTGGCCTTTGTGGCGCAGCACGTGCTCGGTCTTCCGCGTTCCTACTGAGGAGACGACCCATGCTGGATATCACGCGTCAGACGGCGAATTTTGTAGCCGGCCTCAAGCTGTCCGATCTGTCCGGCCGCTGCCGCGAGGCGGCGCGGACCGGCATCATCGACTGCGTCGGCGTCATGATCGCTGGCGCCGCCGAGCAGCCGGTGCGGATCGTGTCGGCGATGGTGGCCGCGTCCACCCAGAACGACGGCGCGCCCGAGGTTCCGTCGGGTCGCAATCTCGCGGCGCCGGATGCCGCGCTCGTCAACGGTGTCGCGGCGCATGTGCTCGACTATGACGACGTGGCGCTGGCCGGACATCCGAGCACCGTGCTGGTGCCGGCCATCCTGGCCGAAGGCTGGTCGCTCGACTCCGGCGGCGCCGACGCGCTTGCCGCCTATGCCGCGGGCTACGAAGTTTGGGCGCAGGTCATTGCGCTGGAGCCCGGTCACCTCCATGAGCGCGGCTTTCATCCGACGGCCGTGATGGGTGCGCTTGCCACCGCGGCCGCCTGTGCGCGGCTGCGCAATCTCGACTCCACGAAGACCGCGCATGCCATCGCGATCGCCGCTTCGCTCGCCTCCGGACTGGTCGCCAATTTCGGCACCATGACCAAATCGCTGCATGCCGGTCGCACCGCCCAATCTGGCGTGCTTGCCGCGCGTCTCGCCGATCAGGGATTTACCGCATCGCTGGACGTGCTCGAGCACCAAACCGGCTTCCTGCGCGCCCATTCGCCCTCGGGCGCGCCGGATATCGAAAACGGCACGATCGATATCGGCCGCAACTGGCGGCTTGCCGATCTCGGCATCAATGTAAAGCGCTATCCGACCTGCTATGCGACCCATCGTTCGATCGACGCGATGATTGGCCTGGTGAATGCGCACAAGCTCAAACCCGACGACGTGAAGGAAATTCGGGTCCACACCGGCGTCACCCAAAGGCTGATGTTGCGCAACACCAATCCGCAGACCGGTCTCGAGGCCAAGTTCAGCATGGAATTCGCGATGACCGCCGCGCTGATCGCCGGCCGCGTCGGGCTGTCCGAGCTCACCGACGAGTTCGTCTCGCGGCCCGACGTCGGCGCTACCTTCGCCAAGGTCCACTGTACGACAACCGATGAAATCATGCCGGGAGATCAGCCGTTCGCGCCGGCCGACTGCGTCAGCGTCGTGTTGACATCGGGCGAAGTGCTTGAGCACGCGCCGGTGGTTCATGCCAAGGGCAGCTGGCAGCGCCCGCTTTCGCGCGACGAACTGCAGGATAAGTTCATGGACTGCGCGACCCGGGTGTTCAAGCAAGGCGAGGCCGACGCCCTGTTCGAGCAGCTCTGGAATATCGAGGACCTCAGGTCGATCCGTTCGCTGCGCCTGACCAACGACCGGAGCGACGCATGAGCGCGGCAATGGCTGGGAAGGGATCGACGCCGCGCATCTGGCACCAGTCGGTCAACGAGCTCGATCATCTCGAAGTCTACAAGCGCGCGCTCGAGGCCCATGCGGCGGAAATTCTTGGCGACGACGCCGAGGTCGTCGTCCACGGGCTTCCGTCCGGATCATACGCCGGCGCTTCGGCCACTGCGGTGCTCGGCAATGCATTCGCCTATCACCGCATTCTCAGCCGGGTGATCGACAATGCGATCGCAGCCGAGCGGCAGGGTTATGATGCCTTCGTGATCGGTTCGTTCAGCGAACCGTTTCTGCGCGAGATCCGCTCCGCGGTGGATATTCCCGTCGCCTCGCTGACCGAGAGCGGCCTGCTGGTCGGCTGCTCGCTCGGCAGCTATGTGGCATTGATCTCCAATGCGCCGGCGGTGCAGTGGATGACCAAGGTTGCGGTCGATAAGCACAAGCTCGCCGCGCGTGTGCTGGAGGTCGCGGCGATGGATCCGCCGCTCGACGAGCCGCAGCTGGCGCGTGCTTACGCCGACCCGGCTCCGGTCATCGCAAATTTCACGGCCGCGGCCGAGCGCCTGGTGGCGCGCGGCGCTGACGTCATCATTCCGGCGGAAGGTGTGCTGGCGGAACTCCTTGTTCGTCACGGCGTCCATCGCATCGCCGGCGCTCCCGTGATGGACGTGTTTGCCGTCACCTGGGCCTACGCGCTGATGCAGATCAGGCTCTGGTCGAAGGCACAACTTGGCGTGGGCCGGAGCTGGCACCACAGGCGCGACGATGCAGCGATCGTTGCAAGATTTTGGCAAGGGGACGCACAATGAGCACTTCACCCTCAACGCAAGTCGCAGGAGTCTATCACCGCAAGCTTGGCGATGCGCTGGTCACAGGCCTCAGCGATGGTTACGTCGACATGGGATACACGATCTTTCGCAATATCCCCGAGGAGGAAACCAAAGCCATTCTGGCGCGCGATCATCGCACCTCGCCGCCGCGCATCTCGGTCAACGCCTTTGCCGTGCGCATGGACAACCGGACCTACCTGATCGACTGCGGATCAGCGGATCTGATGGGGCCGACCTGCGGCCGCCTGCCGGCAAATCTCGCTGCCGCCGGCATCGATCCGGCCTCGGTCGACGCGGTGCTGCTGACCCATGTTCATCCCGACCATTCCAACGGGCTGACAGATGCCGCAACCGGAACGCGGCTGTTTCCCAATGCGGAAGTCATCGTCCATGAGAACGAGATCAATCACTGGTTCAACGATGAGGCGATGGCCAAGGCGGCCGAGCGGCCCCGGCGCCGCTATTTCGAGGCCGGCCGCACCCAGCTGAAGCCCTATATGGCTGCCGATCGCGTCAAGACTTTCCGGAAGGGCGAGGTGCTCCCGGGCGTCACGGCGATCCCGATCCACGGTCATACCCCCGGCCACGCCGCCTATGTCGTATCGTGCGGCGGCGAATCAATGGTGGTTTGGGGGGACACGGTCCATGTGCCGGAGATCCAGGTTGCACGTCCGGAAGTGACGATGGAATTCGACACCGACCCCGAGGCCGCCGCGGCCGCTCGTCAGATGATGTTCGACATGGTGGTCACTGACGACATGCTGGTCGGCGGCATGCATCTGCATTTCCCCGGGTTCGGACATATGCGGCGCGAGGCAGGCCGATACAGCCTGGTGGCGGAGCAGTGGGCGTTCGAAGTATGAGCCGCAATATCGTCGAAGCCGACGCCATCTGATCGTTCCGGAACAAGGACGGGAGGCCAGGCCGTTTGGATCACGGTGGAGAAATGCACAAATCATTTGCCATCGGCCGGCTGATAGCACCTGCGGCCGAATTGGCTTCCGCGTATTGTGCAGGGGATTGAGGTCTCAGCCCCGGTGATGGTGATGGCAGAACAGCAAACGGCAGGTCGCGGAAGCAAATTGACGATCCGCGACGTGGCGACCGCAGCGGGCGTTTCGACCGGCACGGTGTCGCGGGTGCTCAATGCCAATGCCACCGTCCATCCCGACATCCGCCGGAAGGTCCAGCGCGCAATCGACGATCTGGGCTATACGCCGAACGCGGTGGCGCAGAGCATGCGCATCCGGTCGACCCACACGATCGGCTGCATCTTGCGTGAGATCAACATTCCGCAACTCGCGGGTTTCGTCAAAGCCGCGCACGACGTGCTGGACGAGGTCGGCTTCTCGCTGCTCATCTCCAACTCGGAAGGCCGCAAGGAGCGTGAGCGGGAGCTGCTCAGCCGGCTGTCGCGGCGGCAGGCCGACGGCGTGATGATGGGGCCGTACACGCCGGTCGCCGGTGAGTTCGAGGCCTTCCTGCGCGATCTCGATATTCCGATCGTGCTGATCGATCGTGATCAGCCGGATTGGACTGATGCCGTTATGGCCGATCACGCTGAAGGGATGCGCGTCGCGGTCAGTCATTTGCTGGATCTCGGTCATCGGCGCGTGGCGCTGATCACCGGCGACGCCGGGCTCTATCCGGCGCGCGAACGCGTTCGCGGCTATCAGGAGGCTTTTGCCGCGCGAAATCTCGAGCCTGATCCTTCGCTCGTTCACGCGGGGAGCTTCCTGCCCGGCGCGGGATTTCGTATCACCTCGGCATTGCTCGGCCAGCGCAACCCTCCGACCGCGATCATTTCCGGCGGCATCGACATGCTGTCTGGCGTGCTGCGCGCGGTGCGCGGGCGAGGCCTGCGGATACCGGAGGACGTGTCGCTGATCGCGTCGGGCCATTCCGAGCTCGCCGAGCTCGTCTCGCCGGCGGTCGCCATCATCGGCTGGGATCAGGCGGAGGTCGGCCGGATTGCGGCCGGCATGCTGCTCGATCGCATCCGAAACGACGGTCCGCGCGAGCCGCGGCGCGTGCTCGTGCCCAACGAGTTCATCCCGCGCGCGTCGCTGGGGCCCCCAAGACGTACCTGAAGACTTGCCGTCCATGGCACGACCGGACGGCCATAGCATGCAAGGAGACAGTTCCATGAGTGGTGAAATGATCAACGGCAAAGAAGACGAGCGGCCGATGCTGTTCCAGCCACTCACGATTCGAGGCCTTACGCTGAAGAACCGTCTCGTCGTGCCGCCGATGGTCCATTACAGCTGCGAACCGGGAAATACCTGCGGAGCGTTTCATCTCGTTCATCTTGGTCGCTATGCGCTCGGTGGATTCGGGCTCGTCTTCGTCGAAGTGACGGCGGTGGAGGAAGTCGGGCTCACCAACGAAAACGATCTCGGCATCTGGAATGACGAGCAGGCCGAGAGCTTCAAGCCGCTGGTCGCCTTCATGAAGCGTCAGGGGACGGCGATCGGCATCCAGATCGGCCATGGCGGCCGCAAGTCGTCGGCACAGTCCGCCATGCAGGGCATGGGGCCGCTGACCGAGGAGAATCTGAAAGCCGGCGCCAGGATCTGGCAGCCGGTCGGCCCGACCGCCGAGCCGGTCGCCAAGGGCTGGCTGACGCCACGGCAATTGACCACTGCCGAGTGCAAGGCCATGGTCGGTACCTGGGCAGCCGCTGCAAGGCGAGCGGTTGCCGCCGGGTTCGACACCATCGAGATCCACACCGCGCACGGCTATCTGCTGGCCTCGTTCCTGTCGCCGGTCTCCAACACACGCAATGACGAGTACGGCGGCGACCGCGCTGGCCGCATGCGTCTGCCGCTCGAGATCGTCGAGGCGGTGCGCCGCGAAATGCCGGCGGACATGCCGCTGTTCGTGCGCGTCTCGTCCGTCGACGGCACTGTCGAGGGCTGGAACATGGATGATACGGTCGCCTTCGCGCACGAGCTGAAGGCGCGCGGAGTCGACGTCGTCGACTGTTCCTCCGGCGGAATCTCCGGCGCGGCTACGGCAGCGCAAGTGCCGCGCAGCCTCGGCTTCCAGGTTCCCTTCGCCGAGCGCGTGCGCAAGGAGGCGGATGTCACCACCATGGCCGTCGGCATCATTCTCGAGGCGCAGCAGGCCGAGGCCATCCTTCAAAAAGGCCAGGCCGACCTCATTGCCGTCGGGCGGCAGTCGCAGTTCAATCCTAACATCGCCCACCACTGGGCGCACGATCTCGGCATCAACAGCCGTTTCGAAGATTGGTCGCCGGAGTTCGGCTGGTGGCTCGAGAAGCGGATCAAGACTCTCCAGGGCTTTGCCACGCCGACGGGTGTCGTTATGCGCCACTCCTGACTGGCGTCACGCACGTCGCTCGCGGCCGGTGAACGGAACGCCGCCCGCAGCATCGCTGCTATCTTCGAGGATCCGCAGTACCGCGCGACGGGCATCATGTCGCGGGTCGCAGGAGTCCGTTTCAGATTCGCTGCTGAACTTCCGCCGAGGAGATATCGGCGAAGCGGTCGCACAACAGGTTCTTCTGCACCTTCCCCGTCGCGTTGCGTGGAAGTGACTCGGCAACGACGATCGAACTGACGTCTTCGCTTTGCCGGATCCCGACAAACGGCGGCGAAATCATTTCGTGGAGGGTCCGGGTTTTTACGGGCTGAGCGTTAACGCTACCGCACGAGCACAAAGGCGGGGGTCTTGTCAGGAAGCGATTTGGCCAGTTTATTCGAGAGATTGCAGTACGTTATTCTTATTGTAGAGCGCATTACCGATGAAAGCCATCGAGCAGATCGTTGCCGGCTACGTTTCATTGAAGGATCGCCAAGCCTTGGAAAAGCTGAGGCACCATCGTCAGCAATTGCTGGATGATGTTCAGATGCACACCATTCCAGGGTTCAAGCCGTCGATTGTGAGCGATATCCTTCGCGAGGAGATCGAGGTCATCGAAGGCGCGCTAGCGCGCGTGGATGAGGATCGACCATAGTCATGAGCAAAAACTTCGACGAGATCGAGACACTGAAACCAATGGCCTGCGGCGCCATCACCGATCCCAGTCTGAGGATGATATATGAAGCTATCCGCGGCGCGCTCGAGGCCGACGATGAATTCGAGGCAAGCGGCAAAGATCCCAAATTCCGAGTCCGGTCGACGGCCGAATGGAAGCGGCATGCCACCGATCTTGAGGCGGAGATGCTGAAGCGAGGGCTCGAGTTCGACGTTATCGATTGGACGAATGGTCAGAGCGAACGGCGGGAAAGCCGGTGAAGGCACTCGCTGATCATGCGTAAACGCCGTTGCGATGGCACCAACGGACAAACGTGTAGATGGACCAGACCCGCGACCAGTACATGCCGGGCGCTCCGTCGAGAAAGGCTCGCCAAAGTCGCTCGACCGCGGCGGGATTCAGGCCCGTAGGCGCGATCGCCTGCGGATCGCGCATGGTCCGATCCATGGCGTCCTTCAATCCGCGGCGAATCCACCGGTCAAAGGGCATGACGAAGCCGGTCTTTGGGCGCTCGAAGAGCGCAGGATCGAGACCGCGCAATCCGATCCGCCGAAGCATATCTTTGCGCCCCAAGGGCTGATATCGCGCTTGGTCCGACAGGGCGTCGACGCTTTCAAACAATACGTGGTCGACCAGCGGAACGCGCTGCTCGAGCGAACTGGCCATGCTTGCTGCATCATTATCGCGCAGGAGGCGTTCACCCAAAAAGAGACGTTGTTCCATCACGCTAATAGCGGAAACAGGGGTACGGCCTGCCGTTTCGGCCATCAGCCGCCGGCGCATCGCGTCGGGAAGGCCGTCCACGAGCGCGCTCGCGAAATCCGGTGCAAGCAATTCACCCTGAAATCCAGGCAGGAAGAGTGCGTAGGCCATCTGGTATAACGCCAGCAGATCCTCGCCACGATCGACCATATCCGGAAGCTTCGCCCAGCGCGTTTGAGGCGCTACGGGATGCGAGGATCGTCGCAAGGGCCATGTCAGCAAGGCTGCAGCCTTGGCTTGCCATTTTCTGGGAAAGGCGCGGCCCCGATGACACCACTGCTGCAAGATCGGAAGATCGCGATACGTCGGATACCCGCCGAACAGCTCGTCGCCCCCGGTTCCCGACAGCGCGACGGTAAAGCCTGCTTCGCGAATAGCCCGGGAGATGAAATAGGCGTTCAGTCCATCGAAGGTTGGCTGGTCGAGACTATCGAGGGCGTCGTCCAGACTGTCGACGAACCGCTGCTCGGACAACACTACCTCATGATGCTGAGTGCCGATTGCCGCAGCGGTCCGCCTTGCGAACGGCGCTTCGTTGAACTGCTGGTCCTCGAACGCGAGCGTGAAAGTATGAACCGGGGCGTCAGCGGTCAGTTGCGCGAGATTTGCCATCGCGGAGGAATCGATGCCGCCCGACAGGAAAACCGCGAGCGGCACATCACTGGCGAGGTGAAGCTTCATCCCTTCGTCGAGGATCGAGGCAAGCGTCGCTTCGTCCATTGTCGGCTTTGGCGACTCTCCGGGAATGCGCCAGAAATCGTGCTCGCTTATTTTACGGCCTGCCCCGTCAAACTCGGCGTAGTGACCCGGCGCAAGAAGTTCAACACCCTGGACCGAGGTGCAAGGGCCGACCACAAACCCGTTCCATACGTTGCTCGCAACCGCCTGCGGATCAAGGCGCGGCGTTCCGAGCAAGCCTGAGGCCAGCAATGCACGTAGTTCGGATGCAAATATCAGCGACCACGTGGTGTTCGGATTGCTGGACTGTGCGATATAGAGCGGCTTGATGCCGAGCTGGTCGCGCGCAAGCAGAAGTCGCCGCTGTTGCGGATCCCAGCTTGCGAATGCGAACATGCCGCGTAGCCATCCGACTGCCTCCAGGCCATGCAGCCCGAGTGCCCGCAGCATGACGGCGGTGTCGCCGCTAGACCGAAAAGATTGTCCTTCGCTCTCGAGGCGTTTGCGCAGGGCGACATAGTTGTAGATTTCGCCGTTGAACGAAATCACGTGCCCGGTTGTATCATCCACCATCGGTTGAGCGCCGGCGGACGACAGATCAAGGATCGAGAGACGGCGGTGATCAAGCATGACACCCCAGCCGCGGGCATCCGGCGTTGAAGCCCACGAGCCATGGCCGTCCGGCCCGCGATGGATCATGGCCTTGCTCATCCGAGCGAGCGCGGCCCGGTTGTTTTCGTCAAGCCGGCCGATGATACCCGAGATACCGCACATTCAATCGTCGCCTCCGCGGCTTGAGCTTGAGCTGGCCCGCACGAGGTAACGTTGCGGAGAACCTACCAAGACTGCTTCGGCAATGCTTCTACGTCGAAAATCCAAGCGGATAAATGGATACGCCGCCTTTCTATCATTGTTTCGTTAAGAGGAACGAGGCAACTATTAACGCAAGGCTCAAGCTTAAGCATTGAGTAAGCCGAGCTGTGTGAAATGTGGGCCCAGCGAGCATCTCAGTACCTGTCGATGTCGGCAGGCAGGTTTGGATCGATGCACTCAGACCGCCTAAATGTTCTCTTCGTCTCACAGATGCCTGCGAGCCCGCCGCGGATCGGCGCGCAGGCACGCATGCACGGTTTGATGACGGAATTGGCTCAACGTCATGACCTGACGGCAGTCATGCTCGTGGATGACGAGCACGACATCGAGGAATGCCGAACTGCCATGCAGGCCTACTGCCGCAAGGTGGTGCTCGTGCGTAACCCGTTCGGTCGCGATGGGATGCCGAAGCGCCTGCTTCAACTGCGCTCCCTGGTATCGCCCCTCAGCTTCGAGCGTTTGCGAATCACGGCAGACGTAGTGCGTCAGACGCTGGACGACTTGCTGGGGTCGACGCGCTTCGACGTGGTTAATCTCGAGTTCACGTTCCTTGGTCACTACGAGCTGCGCAAGGCGCCGGCAGGAGAGAAGCTTCCAGTATTGGTCGTGGATTCTCACAACATCGACTACGACCTTGCCCGCCAGTACGCCCAAAGCGGCGACAGTCTGTTTCGTCGCCTTTATTCCGAGGTCAATTGGCGCAAGCTTCGGAAGGAGGAGCTCGGGACCTATCGTGACGCGGATGGCGTCTATCTGTGCAGCGCGACTGACGAACGTCGGCTGCTTGAAGAAATGCCGGAAGCCAGGACTACTGTCATTCCAAATGCCGCGGATATCGAGTTCTATCGCCCGCGTGCCGACGATCCGAAGCCTGACGGACGCACTGTCGTGTTCTTTGGCCTCTTGTCATATGCACCGAATGTCGACGGTGTCATCCACTTCATCAACGATATATGGCCGCGCATCGCGGCCAGCCATCCGGATGCGCGTTGCAAGATCATTGGCGGTTCGCCGCCCTCCGCCCTGTTAGCGCTGGCAGGTCCCCGAATCGAGTTCACCGGCTTCGTGCCGGATCTGAGACCGCATCTTGCCGAGGCGGCAGTCGTCGTCGTCCCTCTGCGATTGGGAGGCGGGACACGGCTCAAGATTGTCGAGGCTATGGCGATGGGCAAGGCAATCGTCTCGACAACCTTGGGCGCCGAGGGGATCGAGGCCGTGCCGGATCGTGACATCATGATCGCGGACGATGTCGAGAGCTTTGCCGCCCGTGTCAGCGGCCTGCTGGGCGATGCCGATCGCGCTGCGGATCTCGGACGTTCCGCCAGGCTTTTGGCCGAAGGCAAGTATGCCTGGAGTTCAGCAGCTCGCGCTCTCGAGGGTTTTTACCGTACGAGGCTCGCCATCAGTTGCGGTACGGATGGGAAGGCGCCAACGCTTCGCCAGCAGCAACGGCGCGCCGAGCGTTGAAGAACCGCTTCAGGTCCAGGAAACGCTTTTCGACGAATTCATAGCTCAGATAAGCGATTAGCAGCGAGACGAGCGCGCCCGCTGTCGCCTGTATTGCCACGGCTGCGCTGTGAGAGCCAAGCCATTCGCCGAGTGCCAGTTCAGTTCGATGAGTCACAAGGTAGTATGATATGAAGTGATGGTAGACGTACAGGCCATAGCTATAGGTCCCGAGAAGCATCAAGGGTCGGCTGCAGAAAAGGCGCGATACCAAGGAACGCCTTGGCGCAACAAGCACCCAGATGAGGAGACAAGCCAACAGCACGGTGATGATGGAAGACCGAACCGGAAGGACGAAAGCGTTACCTTGGTCGGTCACCAGGCGCGTCCAGATGAAAGTCAGGGATAGCAAGGCAAATGCAGTGGTCGCAACGTATGGAAGGGCGCCCACAAGTCGCTGAAGTCCGCCCTGTTGTCGGACCACCACGGCGAGAAAGGCGCCGAGTGCCAGACCGTCCAGCCGAAACGGTGTCAACACATAGGTTGTCCACCAGCTAAGTCCGGCCAAGGAGCCGCCCAGGCGAGCGAGCATCGCAGCGACCGATAGGCCGAGGCTGACCACAATCAACTTTCTCGGTTGCTTCGCGACCAGATATACGACGAGCGGCCAGAAGAAATAGAAATGTTCTTCGATGCAAAGCGACCAGAGATGCTCCAGATACGAGAATGACCAGTCACCGTTCCATGCGATGTAGACATTGACTCCGTACAGCCAGGCCCAGGCCTGACGATCTATCAGATAGTCGAGGGTCGGACCACGCAGCGGGCTCAAAAGCGGAGCGACGAAGAAGACGAGCGCGAGCACGCCATAATAGAGCGGAAAAATACGCAGCACTCGCCGTATATAGAAATTGCGAAAGAAGTTCGGCTCCCCCCGTGAATCATAGAGGATTCCGGTGATGAGAAAGCCGGACAGGACGAAGAACAACTCGACGCCATACGAGCCGTAGTTGGTGATTCCGACGACGATCTTCTCGACAGCGTTGGTCGGCAACGTGTTGCCGACGAAGTGCAGTAGCATCACCATCACGATGGCAAGTCCCCGCACTCCGTCGAGCGCAGGAATGTGTCCGTGAAGGCGGGGCCACCGGTCGCGGACAGTTGCCTCGGCGGATTCGGTTGCCGGCAGCATACCTGCCGCGGGAGTCGATCCCGCCAGGCCAATTGTCGTCATCGGGACGACGTAACGATGGTTGTCGCGCCGGAGATGCTGCCGTTGGCGAGTCCCTTCAGCGTGTAGGCATCGATCCCGGCGACGATTGGATCGCTCACGGTGCCGATGATCATCCGAAGGTAAGTCATGAACTTTGTCGCTTCGACAGATGTTGCGTTGGACGCGAAGATGACATCCTTATTCCGCATCTCGAATTCTGTCGCGATGAAGTAGCCGCCGGGATCTCTCAAATCGAGAATATAGATAACGGGGACAAGGGGCCCGCCATAGCGAGTGCAGTCGACGCCGAGCTGCTTGGCAACTTCGCGTGGTTCTCCTCGGTAGATAAACACCGACCCAGGGTCAGCGTGATCATCCTTAAGGCCACCCGCCTTCGCCATGGCCTCGGCCAGTGACAGGCGCCAGGCTCCGAACGAGAACTGCCCCTGTTGCCCGGCGGCGCCCATCGCGAGGAAGGTTTGCGGCTGCGTGTACACGTAGACCGTATCCTGGGGACGAACAAAGATGTTGTTTGCCGGTTGGCTGAGCAGCGATCCGAACGGTGCAGTACCGTGCCGTCCATCGCGTTCGAGGGTCACCCAGGTATCGAAGCCGGGATTTTTGGGCCCGCCCGCCCGCGTGATGATGTCGAGCAGCCGCTCGCCGCTGGCGCTTGCAGGCAAGCGCGCAGGCTGTCCGACCTCGCCCAATACGCTGATCGAGGTTGCCTTCTGATCCACCAGCGCAACCACCGCCTGTGGTTCGATCGCACGATCCTGCAGGGACTTCACGATTGCATTCTGGACTTCGTCCGGTGTCCGGCCCGCGGCGCGGATGGAGCCACCGTACGGAACCGTGATGTTGCCTTTGTAATTCACGGCCTGATTGGGCAAGTTGACGTAATTACCCTGACGCGTACCGGCTTCGGTCGGAGTAAACAGGCCACCGGCCATCGATTCAAACAACGTCACGCTCACCGTGTCGCCGATGCCAAAGCGAATCTCGGGCGGGCCGCGGCGATCCGTGAAAACGCGGTCGATCCGCGTAGAGTTGCGCACCAGCACCCTCTCGGTGTCGGTCGTCAGACGTACCAGAGCATAGTGCACGCTTTCAGGGTCGGTCTGCCCCGCGCGGACATAGGAGCTTGCCGGTCCCGAGGTCGGCATGGTCGAGCAGCCAGCGAGCGCGATTGTCGCTGTGACGGCCAAAGCGCCCAATAGGCGGCCACCACTGAGACGCGAGGAATTGCCAGCCGAATGCGCCGGCGCCACTTCGCGAGTGGTCAGGCACGGCGTTCGTTGACTATTCTTGCCCGCACTTCTCGGCACGACATTGGACCCTGGTTAACGAAGATTAACGAACGGAGTCTTGGTAAACGCCGGTCTCTTCTTCGTGCTTGCTCGCGCGCCGCTTGCGGTCGTCGCCGTCCGGCATCGACCGCCGTACCGCCGGATAGAAGTTTGGAAGAAATTTGCGCGAGTAAACATGTACTTACGCGGCATCGACAATTTCCCGGAATATCAATCGACCAAGCGAAACAGCCCGCCCTGTGCGCCACGCTAGGGGACAAGCGTTAACGAAGCGTTCACTATAAAAATTCAGGAAAGATTGACTTATCGTTGGTGTTCGGAGCCGTGTCTGAGTACGTGTTGGCGCCAGCGCCATTGAGAGGCTGATCGTTTCGCTGCGCGGCCCCACGGTCGGCAAGGCAGGCGATTAACGATCAGCGTGCTGCCTTGGCGACTGGAGTTGACGGGCACCGAGCATGCACGAAGCCGTATTGCGTTCTCAGCGACCAGGCTTGGCGGCTCCGTCCGGTCGGGTAATCGACGGATACGCGATCATCCCGCTGCTGGCCTGTGTCTACGCCACGATTGCTTTTCCCCTGATCCTCGTGACCTGCAGTCCGACGGACTCGGCTTGTCTTTTGGAAGCTCGACCAGAGAGCAAAATCTTTTGGCCGATCCTGTCCGCAGTCGCGCTCGTCGTTGCGCTGCGCAATCGGTCGCGACTCCGCTTTCCGCCGATCCTGATCATACTGTTTGCCTATCTTGCGCTGGCGGGCGCGAGCGTTGCCTGGGCATTCAAGCCGGAGGCTTCGGGGATCAGATTTGCGCAGCAGGCCATGATCATTGCCTCGATCGCGCTCCCGGCGATCGTTGCAACTCGATCGACCGACCTGCTGCGCGGCTTGTTCTGGTGCTTCTTTATCGCCGCCGTGCTGAACATGCTGTTCGTCATGGGCAGGCCGCCGATCGAGGTGAAGTTCGCCACATGGGGTTACCCGGGCTATTTCTCGGGCAAGAACTATCTAGGCGAATGCGCTGCCGTTGCATTCCTGCTTGCGCTCCATGAGCTGCTTCATCCCGGACGGCGACGGGTTCTCGGCATCGTTACCGCGCTCATGTCTGTCGCGCTGCTCCTGCTGAGCAATTCAAAGACGGCGCTTGCACTTGCGGTGCTTGTCCCGGCGTTCGCCTGGACCTTGCTCAAGCTTTCCAGGGCTACCCGCGTTCCGGTGTGGGTGATTGTCGTATCGATACCGATTTGCTGGATGGTCTTTTCGTTCGTCACCGGCATCAGCATGAATCGCGTGTCGTACATGCTGTACGGCGATTCGACTTTCACGGGCCGTACCATCATTTGGGATTTTGCAAATATGCAAATCGCAAAGAAGCCGCTGCTGGGCTGGGGTTATCAGTCGTTCTGGCTGGTCGGACCCGACGCGCCGAGCATCGTGGAAGCGCCGGGCTGGGTCAAGGAGATGCCCAACGCCCACAATGGGTATGAAGACACATTGCTTGAACTAGGCTATGCGGGATTTTTCCTGCTTGTCGGGTTCATCCTTGCGACGATACACGGCATTGGCCGCCTGGCGCGTTTTGATCTTTCGCGGGCATGGATCCTGCTGTCGATCGTTCTCTACGTTGCCATTACGAACGGTCTCGAGAGCACATGGATGCGCGGCTTCGAAATGCTGTGGGTCGTGTTCGTTATAGCCGCGGTTGAAGCTGCCAGATATTGGGGGCAGGCGCGTCCCGCGGCAAATTCGGCGATAGCCAGGCGCCCAGCAATGCGGCGCATCCACGGACCGCGGTTCAGGCCGCCGTCTACTCCCGTCAACGTCGTGAGGTCACGCTAGCAGGCGCGAAGCCAGTCGGCTCGGCGCCGCAAGCCAGAGGATGCATGTTCAACCGGAAGGTCATCGCGACGCGGCGCAACCCTGGTCACGAGACGTTGCGAGCGGCGCTGCGGCGGCCCTGGCAGTGCTTGGCTGCAACGATGATCTTCGTTGCATGCTCAAGCCATTCGTCCGCATTTGCTCTCGACTCGATGGAAATATTGCCCTCAGATCGCGCGACGACCTGGCAACCCGGCCTGATGGCTGAGGGTGGGATACCCTCTCGAAAAACCATTTGCGCGACGCTGTCGCCTCGTGGCGGCACACTCGACGACGCTGCGGCAATCCAGGGCGCAATCAACGCATGCCCGGTAGGGCAGGTCGTGCAACTGGCGGCGGGACGGTTTCTGATCAATGGCGGCAATTTCCTGCTGCTCAACAAGGCAATTACCCTGCGCGGCTCCGGTCCGGGCCGGACGATGCTCGAAAAGCAAGATGGCGCGAAACCTTTCAATGACGCAGTCGGTGCCAGGCCGTCTCCGCTGGTCGTGGTGGGACCGTCGCTTTTCTCCAGCACGAGCGATACGGTCAATGCCGTGCGATCGACGAACCTTCGGAATGATGCAGTAAAAGGCGAAAAAACGGTCGAGGTCGACGATGCTGCGGGCTTTATGCCTGGACAGATCGTGCTGCTCGACGAGGCGTCGGCCGCCAATTGGCGTGTCGACCCGCAGGGGCGAGGGCAGATCTGGGCGTCGGAAGATTTCAGGGTTGTCTGGCAAAAGCACAAACCTGCGATTCAGTCTGTCGATGACTTTGCACCCGATGCGTTTCCATCGACGCCGCAAAGCGCTGGATCGTGGTTCGGGAGACCTGATCGGCCTGTTGCCGAGGTCAAGGAGATCAGCACCGTCTCCGGTTCCAGGATCACCTTCACGACCCCAATTCACATCAGCTATCGGAAGGCAAACGCCGCTCAACTGTCACGGTTCGCGCAGCCGCATGTGAAGCACGCGGGCGTCGAAGATCTGGCGCTCAAGGGGGGCGACGCGGGCAATCTTCGCTTCAATTGGGCTGCTTCTTCGTGGGCGAAGAACGTCGACAATTCGGTTTGGCACGGCGAAGGCTTTGCAATTCACAGCTCCTTCCGGGTCGAACTACGCGAGTTCTACGTGCACGACGCGGCCTGGGCTCAACCCGGCGGAGGCGGATATGCCATTAGTCTTTCCGCCGGATCGTCGGAAGTTCTGATCGAGAATGGAATTGCCGTGAGGGCCAACAAGCTGGTGGTGGCGCGTTCCGCCGGGGCGGGCTCCGTGGTCGGCTATAACTACATGGACATGGGTTACATCAATACGAATGGAGCCTGGATTGAGACCGGGCTCAACGCCAGCCACATGGTGGGCGCCCATCACGTCTTGTTCGAGGGCAACTACGCTCAGAACGCCGACAGCGACGACACTCACGGCAACAGCATCTATCACACGTTTTTCCGCAACTATCTACGCGGCGTCCGGGCAGCGTTCGACAATCAGGCTGGCGGGACCATCGATGATATGTCGCAGCCCCGCAATGGGCCGCGGCGCGCCGCCGGTCTGATGGCGTATTCCTACTGGATGTCTTTCATAGGAAACGTGCTCGGGGTTCCCGGTCAGATGGACGGCTGGTCGTATGAAACCCGCTTTACCGATGCAAAGCCCGGCGTCTGGATGCTCGGCTGGGACGCCGTGAAGCCATATCCGACGGACGCAAAGGTTGCGATGTCCACGATTCGATATGGCAATTTTGATTACCTCACCAACAAAACGCACTGGGATTCCGGAAGCGAGGATCGCGCCCTGCCTGCTTCCATGTACCTCGCAAGCCGCCCCCCGTTCTTCGATGTCGGGCGCGGATACGATTGGCCTTGGGTGGACCCGGTCGGAGAGACGAAGCTTCATGTGCTTCCGGCCAAAGCGCGCTATGACGCCGGCACGCCGTTCGTGCAGCCGAATTTGGATGGATCGGCACGCAAAAGTTCGCAGTGAGCACATGCCTCGTGGGCAATGATTAAATATGTTTTGAACAGGCGCGGTATTGCGTCAATGCGTCACCTGACCGACGACGAGCTCAGAGGCTAACTAGGCGAGCGCCCCGATTTAAATGCTGCAGACGTCGTTAACTACAATAGAAGCTAAGGCCTTCTGATCCGCGCGGACCTTGGGCATTTCTGCACGTTTTGGTTTAATCAGATTGCCGATTCGCTATCCGGTTAGTCTCCGGAAGAGGAATTTGATGCGCAAATCGGTCTTTCACGAGGATTGGTGGCTGGATGCGCTGGCTCCCGGTGGCTGGCGCGAAGTCACTTGTTCGCGTGGCGGGCGCGTTGTTGGTTCTCTCCGGTTCGTCACGCGTACTGAAGGCGGGATGAACATATGCGAGATGCCTCAAATCACGCGCTTTCTCGGGCCGACAGTCACGCTGCAGTCCGGCAAGACGGAAGCGCGCATGCGGTTGGCGCATGCGGTCATCACTGACCTGCTCAAGCAGGTCGCGGATTTCGATCACGTCGAGATGACGCTCGATACCGGGTTCAGCGATGTGGCCGCGTTCCTCGCGTGCGGCTACGAGGTGCGGGCGCATCCGACTTTCATGCTGAAATGCACGATCTCCCGAGACGAGCTCTGGTCGGGATTGCGCGACAAGACGAAGAACGTGATACGACGCGCGCGGGAACGGCTTGCCATTCGCGAAGTCACGTCCCCAAAATACTTCGTGAAGTATTACCAGGCTAACCTGGAGGGCGCGAAATCGTATTTCGACCTCTCGCGATTGGAAGCTGTCTATGCCGCCGCGAGCGAGCGACAGCAATGCAAGATCCTCGCGGCGGTGGACTCGAACAACAACGTCCACGCCCAGGTCTTCTTTGTCTGGGACCACAAGTTCGTGCACTATTTCCTGTCATCGCGGGACAGGAGCATTGCCCATCCAGGCGCAGTAAGTCTGCTCCTCTGGAGTGGCATCGAGCTGGCGCACGAGCGGGGCCTTCATTTCGATTTCGACGGCGGAATTGAGAACGAGGCGCGATACAAGTTCGTTGTGGCGTTCGGCGGAGAACTGGCCAATCGCTTCGACGTCAGCCGTTCCACCACTCGTTACCGGCTTCACCGGCAACTGCGCAGAGTTCCCCAAGCGCTGCTGCGGCGTCTCTCGGCTGGCGCCGCGACCGGCGACGTCAACGATCATGGCGTACGGCTCAACCATTTCCCGTCGTCTTGAGCGGATCGTTCCCGCTATTTCAAGCGTGCCATTAACTAAGGTTTTACAAACACGTGCATCAGCGGGCGATTCTGAAATAAGCAGGGGGGATAGAAACAGAATAAATTTGGAGGCGTTAAGATGCGCGTTCTCGTGAGCGGACATCTCGGCTACATCGGAACAGTGCTCACCCCGATGCTACGGCGTGCCGGGCACGAAGTCGTGGGCCTCGACAGCGATCTGTACTCTCGCTGCACATTTGCAGAGGGCGGGTCGATCGTGGATGTGCCGGCCATTTGCAAGGACACGCGAGACGTCGAACTTGCGGACCTGAAGGCTTTTGACGCGGTCCTGCATCTTGCCGCGCTGTCGAACGATCCGCTCGGCAATCTGAGACCTGGCCTTACCGACCAGATCAATCACGTAGCCAGCGTGCGCCTCGCGCAGCTGGCCAAGCAAGCCGGTGTGCGACGGTTCGTGTTTGCATCCTCCTGCAGCAACTACGGCAAGGCGGGCGACGGGATGATCGACGAAACCGGAGCGCTCAACCCGGTGACTGCCTATGGCGAATCCAAGGTGCAGTCGGAGCGCGATATTGCCGGCCTCGCCGGTGACGGATTTTGTCCGGTCTACCTGCGACCGGCAACGGCTTACGGCGTATCTCCCCGGCTCCGATTCGATGTCGTGCTGAACAATCTCGTTGCCTGGGCGGTGACAACGCGAAAGATCCTCTTGAAGTCGGACGGCACGCCCTGGCGGCCCATCGTTCACATTGAGGACATCTCCCGCGCCTTTATCGCGGCGATGGAGGCTCCCGAGGCGGCGGTGTTCAATGAAGCCTTCAACGTCGGCCAGACGGCGCACAACTACCAGATCCGCGATCTCGCGAAGATCGTCGCCGATGTTGTCCCTGGCTGTCAGATCGAATTCGCCGATGGCGCCGGTCCCGACACGCGGTCCTATCGCGTGAGCTTCGAAAAGATCCGAACCCGGCTGCCGGAGTTCAAGCCGCAATGGGATGCGAAGATGGGCGCGGAGCAGCTCTATAAGGCGTACCGGGCCTCGGGCATCACGCTCGAAGAGTTCGAAGGTCCCCGGTATCAGCGCATCAGCCACGTCAACAAGTTGCTGGCGGACGGCGTGCTCGATGCGGATCTCCGCCATGTAAAGTCGAGGCAGGGCGTCGGGCAATCGGCACTCGTCGCGAACTAATACACGCGCCGATCAATTTGACACACCAGGAGGACGGCGTGTCGGCGGCAGACGATGTCACAAGTGCAGGCGCGAGGATGTTTGCGCTTGCGGAAAGGATATACCCGATCTGCCGCAGTATTACCGGTAACGGTGTGCGGCAGACCCTTCGGGAGATCGGTGCGTACATCTCCCTTGATGTCCACGAGGTGCCGACCGGTACACCCGTTCTCGATTGGGTCGTGCCGCGTGAGTGGAACATCCGGGACGCGTACATCAAGGACCCGCGGGGCCGGAAGGTCGTCGATTTCAACGAATCCAACCTGCACGTCATGAGCTACAGCGTGCCGGTGTGCCGCACCATGCCGCTGGACGACCTTAAGTCCCACGTCTTCACATTGCCCGATCAGCCGGACCTGGTCCCATACCGAACGTCTTACTACCAGGAAAACTGGGCTTTCTGCATGGCCCACCGACAGCTGGAGCAACTGCGGGACGATAGCTACGAGGTCGTGATCGACTCGACCCTCGCCGACGGGCATTTGACCTATGGTGAGTATCTTCACCAGGGAGAGTCAGACGACGAGGTGCTTCTGTCGGCGCATGTTTGCCATCCCTCGCTTGCCAATGACAACTGTTCGGGCCTGGCCCTGCTCGCGGAGATCGCAAGCCGCATCTCTCAAATGCGAACGCGATACAGCTATCGGTTTCTCTTTGCGCCGGGAACGATTGGCGCGATCACCTGGCTCGCCCGCAACGAGCATCGTGTGTCTCGTATCAAGCATGGCCTCGTGGTATCAATGGTCGGAGACGGCGCCGGTCCGACATACAAGAAGAGCAGGCAGGGCGATGCCGAAATCGACCGTGCAATGATACACACGCTGCAGCATTCCAAACTGGCGCCGACGATATTGGAGTTTTCGCCCTACGGTTATGATGAGCGGCAATACTGCTCGCCGGGGTTCAACCTGCCGGTGGGATTGTTTCAGCGCAGCCGCTTCGGCGCCATCCCGCAGTATCACACCTCGGCCGACGACCTGAGCTTCATTCGGCCGGAGCACCTCGGGGAATCTTTCCGCATCATTTCCGAAGTCATTGACCTGCTCGAAGGCAACCGCAGCTACTATAACACGTCACCGAAAGGCGAACCGCAACTGGGCAGACGCGGACTCTATGGTGCGATCGGCGGTGACAAGGACGCCGCTGCAGCCAACATGGCGATGCTGTGGATCCTAAATCTGTCCGATGGGCATCATTCTCTGCTTGATATCGCCAGGCGTGCCGACCTGCCGTTCCCGGTCATTCTGAAGACAGCAAAAGTGCTCGAGCGCCACGGGCTCCTCGCGCCTGTGCGGTAAGCGCTCACGCACCCCGGCGCGGCCAGTTCAGGTCCTTATCGGAGATCGTGCTTATGGCCAGAGGCCAGCTGATGCCGAACATCGGGTCGTCGTATCGGACGCCGTTAGCAGCCGAAGGCTCGTAGAACTCCGAAATCAGATAATTGACCTGAACGTTGTCGCTCAAGGTTTGAAAGCCGTGCGCGAACCCCTTGGGGATGTAGAGCTGCGAACCGTTCTCCGCTGAAAGCTCGAAGCCGCGCCATTGACGAAAGGTCGGCGAGTTCGCACGCAGATCGATGATGACGTCCCAAATCGATCCGTTCAAGCAGCGCACGAGCTTAACCTCGCCGTGCGGCTCATTCTGAAAGTGCATTCCGCGCAATGTCGCCTTGCGCGAGGAGCTCGAGATGCTGTGCTGGGGAAATCTGGTCACGAGCCCGTATGCGCGAAACTCGTCTTCGCAGAATGTGCGCGCGAAAAAGCCGCGCTCATCGTGTGCAGGCTCGAGTTTGACGAGCCACGCTCCGTCAAGTCCTGTTGCTTCAAAGCGCATGGGACGCATCCACTCCCGACCGAGAGGCCAATTGTCGACGACCAGTTCTATACAATTTTACTAAAATTTTCAGCAACTGCGTGGTTTACCTTGTTGTTCGATATCGCTTCATATTGTTCGCTTTCATACGATAAAATTCAATCTAACGAGCCCGATTTAAGCGCCGGCAATCTCATATTCGGCAATCCTATATTCATGGTACGGCCCAATGAACGCTCACTCGAGATTCGAATCGATTCGGTCGAAATCCTCTCACGGTAACTGCCGTCTGTGCGGCGCGACGTTGAAATCGACATTTGTCGACCTGGGAATGTCGCCTCTCTGCGAAAGTTTCCTCACAGCCGACCAGACCGACGCCATGGAGCCGTACTACCCGCTGCACACCGTGGTTTGCGGGTCCTGCTTCCTGGTGCAACTCCAGGAATACGTCAAACCGGAGCATATCTTCACCGAGTATGCTTACTTCTCGTCTTACTCGACGTCGTGGGTGGAACATGCGCGGCGCTACTGTGAGATGATCAAGGCCAGGCTGAACCTTGGTGCCGAGAGCCGCGTCTACGAGATCGCGAGCAACGACGGCTACCTGTTGCAGCACTTCCTGCCGCTCGGGGTGCCGGTCACGGGAATCGAGCCGGCGGCCAACGTGGCCGAAGTTGCAAGGCAGAAAAACGTCCCGACAATGGTCGAGTTCTTCGGCCTGGAGCTCGCGCGGAAGCTGGTGTCGGATGGCAAGCGGGCCGATCTGATTATCGGCAATAACGTGCTGGCACAGGTTCCGGATCTAAACGATTTCACCGCCGGAATGGCGTGCCTGCTCGCGCCGGAAGGAGTGATTACGCTCGAATTCCCGCATCTTGAGCGGCTCATCGACGAAAATCAGTTCGATACCATCTACCACGAGCATTTCTCGTATTTCTCGTTGGTAACGATCGATCGTCTCGCGCGGCGGCATGATCTGAAAGTTTTCGACGTCGAGCAGATCCCAACGCACGGCGGCTCACTTCGCGTCTACCTCTGCCGCGCCGATGCGATTCACGCCGTCTCCGCCGCGGTGACCGCACTGCTGACCCATGAGCGTCGGATCGGCCTGGAAGACATAGGGCAGTACGAGCAGTTTACATCGCGGGTTCATCGCACCAAGCGCGAACTGCTGTCGTTCTTGATTGAGAGCAAGAACAAGGGGGCGCGGATCTGCGGCTACGGCGCTCCCGGCAAGGGTAACACGCTGCTCAACTACTGCGGCATCGGAACCGACTTCCTCGACTTCACCGTGGACCGCAACCCCTACAAGCACGGCCGCTATACGCCGGGCATGCACATTCCGATCCTGCCGGTCGAAGCCATCGACGAGGCGCGTCCCGACTACCTGTTCATCCTTCCCTGGAATTTGAAGAGGGAAATCGTTGCGCAAATGCGGCATGTCGCGGACTGGGGCTGCAAGTTCATCGTTCCGATTCCTAACGTCGAAATCATTGATCCGCGTGAGGTTGCGCCGTGAAGGTTGTCCTTTTTTGCGGCGGTCTCGGTACGCGGATCCGCGAGTATTCGGAAAGTATACCGAAGCCGATGGTCCCGATCGGCCATCAGCCGATCCTCTGGCATGTGATGCAGTACTACAGCCAGTACAATCACAATGATTTCATCTTGTGCCTTGGCTACAAGGCGAACGTGATCAAGGATTACTTCCTGAATTATCGCGCGACTGCGAACAGCGACTGCGTGATTTCGGAGTACGGCAAAAAGGTCGAGCTGATCGGCGAACATCAACCGGACTGGCGGGTTTCGTTGGTGGATACGGGGACATGGCGCAACATCGGGCAGCGCTTGCTGGCCGTCCGCCATCTCGTCAAGGACGAAGAGATGTTCCTTGCGAACTACAGCGACGGGCTGACCGACGCGCCGCTACCTGACATGATCCAGAAGTTCAAGGAAAGCGGAAAGATCGGTTGCTTCGTGGCGATCCATCCACCGATCAGCTTCCACCTTGCCGAGTTTGATGCTCACGGGTCGGTGCAGCGGATTCGCTCCAGTCAGGAGTCCGAGATCTGGATCAACGGCGGCTACTTCATCTTCCGTAACGAAATCTTCGATTACATCAAGGAGGGAGAAGAGCTCGTCCAGGAACCGTTCAACCGTTTGATCGAGGGCGGTCACCTCATGGCCTATCGCTATGAGGGCTTTTGGCGCGCCATGGATACCTTGCGCGATAGACAAGTGTTGGAGGACATGGTGGAGCGCGGCGACACGCCGTGGCGGCTGAATCACTCGTCGGTAGCCAGCGCGGCTTAACCGGAATGAGAGCATTGCAGCTTGCCAGGCCCGGAGACCATCTGTCGATCCTGTGCTTTGGCGCCCATTCGGATGATATCGAAATCGGCGCGGGAGCGACGCTGCTGGAGCTGATCGAGCGCGGTATCAAGCTGGATGTGCATTGGTGCGTTCTAAGCGGTGGCGCCATACGGGAGGCTGAGGCCAGAGCGTCGGCGGCTGACTTCTTGTCCGGGGCTGCATCCGCGAATGTCGAGGTGCTGTCGTTTCCCGATGGATTTTTCCCGGAGAGGGGAGAAGCCATCAAGGAATGGTTTGAATCGCTGAAGCGGCGGGTCGAGCCTGACGTCATTCTGACGCATCGCAGGGATGATGCCCATCAGGACCATCGCCAGGTCTGCCGCCTGACCTGGAACACGTTTCGCGATCATCAGATCCTGGAATATGAGATTCCGAAGTGGGATGGCGACTTCGGTCAACCCAACGTTTACATGCCGGTATCGGCGGCGGCGCTCGATCGTAAGATTGAACTCCTGCTCAAGCATTTCGGGACGCAGCGATCCAAGCAGTGGTTCGATGCAGACACCTTTCGCGGCCTCGCACGGATTCGGGGCATGGAGTGCAGGGCTGCGGAACGCTTCGCCGAGGCATTTTTCGGGCGAAAATTGACACTGATCTGACGATGGTTGCGCGGACGTCGCGCAGCCGGCGAATTTCTGATTGCAGGGTATATCTCAAGGCGCACGATATGAGCACGCTATTTTCAAGTATCTTTCGCGCTGGTGACCTGGTGGAGGTCAGAAGCAAGGAGGAGATTCTCGCGACGCTGGATGCTAACGGCCGCCTGGAGGAAATGCCCTTCATGCCCGAGATGCTGAAGTATTGCGGCAAGACGCTCCGCGTCGGCAAGCGAGCTCACAAGACCTGCGATCCCGCGCTCGGTATCGGCGGCCGCAAGATGCTGAACACGGTCCATCTCGAGAACATCCGCTGCAACGGCGCGGCTCATGACGGCTGCGAGGCGGCCTGTCTGATATTCTGGAAGGACGCCTGGTTGAAGCCGGCGGGCGAGAAAGGGCCGTCGCCGAATGGCGCGGGCAAGCCGTTCGGGTCTGGCGGCTGCAGCGAGGAAACGCTGTGGAGCACGATCAAGCATCCGCCGAAGGTGGGCGAAACCGAGCCGACCTACGTTTGCCAGAACACGCAGGTGAAATTCGCCACTCAGCCCCTGAAGTGGTGGGATCCGCGACAGTATGTCGAGGACTACGCTTCCGGTAACGTTCGGCTGCAGGACCTCGTCGCCGGATTGACGTTCTCGGTCTGGCGTACGGTCACCGAAGCAGGGCTGGGCATCGGCACCGCGATGCGCTGGATCTACGACACATTCCAACGCTTCAGAGGTGGCGTACCTTATCCGATCAGGCCCTTCGGCGTGCCGGAAGGGAGCAAGGTCCCGCAGTCCCGGCTTGATCTGCAGGCGGGCGACGTCGTGCGCGTCAAGCCGTACAAGGACATCCTCGAAACACTGGACTGCAACTACCGCAACCGCGGCCTGTATTTCGATCCGGAGATGGTACCGTTCACCGAACGCGAGTACGAGGTCGAGAGGCGTCAAAAGCAGATCATCGACGAAGGTTCGTGCAAGATGGTCCGTTTCAAGACGGACGCGATCATCCTGAAGGATGTCGTGTGTGAGGCGCGCTATGCGATCTGCCGCCGCTTCTGCCCGCGCGCCATCTATCCCTATTGGCGGGAAATCTGGCTTGAGCGGGTATCTCAAAGCCAGAATCCAGCGAATTGAACGGGAACGACGCGTGCAGCGGAACGAACGTACCGATCAGTATTTTGCGGACAACAAGCCATACTCAGGCCTTGGCCGCAGGTCGCTGCACAGCGGCGTGGCGTTCATTGCTGCGCGCGGACTGAATATCTTCGTTCAGTTGGCCTCGACGATCGTACTGGCGCGGCTGCTCGGACCGCATGATTTCGGGTTGGTGGCCATGATGCTGGCCCTGATCGGCTTCGCGCCCCTTTTCGTCGATCTCGGGATGAGCGAGGCCTCCGCCCAGCGGAGCAGCATCTCACGAGCCGAGGTCAGCACGTTGTTCTGGCTGAATGTGCTGATCGGCGTCGTGCTGGCTGTCGTGCTGGCTGCGTCCGGTCGGTGGATAGCGCGTGCCTTCGGCGAGCCATCGCTCGCGGGCATGGCGTTGGCATTGTCGGTGACCTTCCTGATGATGGCTTTGTCGACGCAGCACTATGCGCTGATGCGTCGGGCAATGCAGTTTCGCCGCATCGCGATGATCGACATATCGGCGAACATCATTGGAAGCGCTGCAAGCGTCGGACTGGCGCTTTCGGGCTGGGGCTACTGGGCGCTGATCGCCAAGCCGATCATAACGTCGGCTTTGACCGTCGTGGGAGCCTGGACCGCCTGTCGATGGATACCGGGCAGGCCCAGGCTCACGCCAATGGTCAAGGAACTGCTGCGGTTCGGGCTGGGAGTGACCGGCTTCACCATGACGGATTACTTCGCTCGTTCGGCGGACAGAATCGCGATGGGGTATTTCCTCGGTGCAGGGCCGCTTGGCTATTTTCAGAACGCCTTCACGATCTACAACAACCTGCTGTCGATTCTCAGTGAGCCGCTGCATAACATCGCGGTGTCGGGACTGAGCAAGCTCCAGCACAGTGCAGCCGAACTGAAGCGCTCCTGGGAAGGCGCGCTGTCACTGCTTTGCTACTTTTCGGGGCCTGCCTTCGCCGCTCTGGCCGTGAGCGCTCATGACATCGTGATCGTGCTTCTCGGAGAGAAATGGTCTCCCGCGGGCCCCTTGCTCTGTATCCTTGCAATTCGAGGCATTGCCGACTGCATCGAGCGAACTCTCGGTTGGGTTCATGTTGCGGTCGGACGTCCCGATCGATGGATGCGATGGGGCATCTTCAGTGCGATCTGCCAATTGGTTGCGCTTGCAGCCGGACTGCCGTTCGGCGTGGTCGGGGTGACGATCGCCTACACGGTCACCATGTTCGTGCTGTTCGTTCCTGCGCTCGTCTACGCCGGCAGGCCGGTCGGGATCAGCATCGGGGACGTCCTGCGCGCGACTGCGCCGCAGACCATTGCTGCGCTGGTCGCCGTCGCGGTTGCTTTCTCGATACAGGAGGCATTTCTGCTGGAATTGCCGCGGTTGCTGCGAATCCCGGTCGCGAGCGTGATCTGCGTGACGGCCTACCTGACCGTCGTGGTTGGTGTCTTCAGGATCACGCGGCCACTGCAACTCGCGTGGTCCTTGCTACGCGATTTCGGCATCGTACGACTGCAAGTCAACTCCTAATCCTGGATTACGCCCATGACGTCCTTTGAGCGCTTCCTGATTAACTTGGACACCTGGTCCGCCGGGGCATTGCTAAGGATCGGCCTCGGCCTTTGCATTTTGCCGGTGTTCCGACTGCTGTCCGGCGGCGACGATCGTATCGTGGTCGTGTTGGCGATGTTCCTTGCTCTGCTGCTCGCGCTTCGCCTCGTGCCGGCCGTGTGCCGACGTGTTCTTCCGTTTTCGCGCGAAGCGAAAGATCTATGGTTCAAGCGGCGCAACCTTGGCAAGAGGTACGACTCCTACCAGTGGCAAAAGCTCTTCTGGATGGGTCTGGGCATGCTGCCCTACGCGCTGATCTCTCCTGGATTGGGGCGCGGGGAAATTATGTTGCTTGCGATCTGTACGATCGGCGGCGGAGCAGGGCTGCTGCTTTGGCGTAGGACCGGCCAGCTCAGCGTCGGTGCCGCCACTGCGAAAGCGACGAAGTTGCCGCCGGCCGCGGTCGCGTCGACGCCGCCCTAGGACCGGCCGCCCTATATTACGGGAGCCTGCGGCACTCGGTGAACCTGTCGCCGTCCGGCGTTTCCGCCCTCTCGAGGCAATGGGCCTTATCGGTAACCTTGCCGGCTACGACAAAGTCGTAGGCCTGGTTTTTGAAAACCAGCACGTAACGGCCGGGTGAGAGGACGAGATCGGGGTTCACTGGCTGCAGCTCGACCATCTCGCGGCTTTCAGGGACCGGCGCTACGGTCAGGTCGACGGAAACGGACCGGATTGCCCAGGCATCGTTGGCCATAGCGACTGCCGGTGACGACGGTGTTCGTGCGACCTGGGCGAGAATGCGCAATTGTGCGTTGTCGGGCGCGCTTGTCATAAGCTCGCGCTGATACGCGACAAACGAAAGCGGGCCGTGCGGCACCACAACGGTGCCCGGCTTCGTGGTCAATACCGACACGGCGATCCGGCTGTCGGGAAGGCGGATGTTCATCGGCTCAAGCCGGATCATCCGCCCGTTGCTTGACGCAAAAATCCCGTATGTCGTCGGCAGTGAACGTGCGGGTGGTGCGGTTGCGGCTGTTTCGATCGGAGCACGATGTACGAACGTGGCAATTGCCGGTTTCAGCTTGCGTCTGCTTTGCGGTGGCGGCTGAACGGGCGTCGCGTTCGAATGGCTGACAACCTGGGATGCTGTGCTGAACAGGGATGCAACATTGCCCCGCATGAGCATTCCGGCCCCAATCGCCAGCAGAACCGTTGTTGGAGCGAGGAACCATACAAAGTTGCGCACTTTCCATTCGCTGCTGACCGAACGTCGGTCCCGCGGCGAGCTCTGAAGTTCTTCCGCGATGAGCTTGTCGATCAGTATGATCTGCTGTTCCTGCACCGCGACGCTCGCCTCGGCAGTGCTTGTGTGCACGGGCGGTTGCACTGCTGGACGGATTGACGCCGGCGGCACCGAGTTCGGACCTGGGTCCGCGGCCGGACGGAATCCCTCTCCTTCATCTGCCTCAGGCGTGTACGTGGCTACCGCTGAGCCGGCATGCGAGTCCGATGGCGCTGGCTGCGTGGGGTTGTCGGATTCCTCCGCTGAAACATCGTTTGGATCGGCCGCAGGGGGGGCGGACTCGTCGTCTGGTCCGGCATCAGGCGGAGCCACATTTGTCCGACGGCCGATGTTCTCCGCGGCCTCATTCAGCCGCCGACTGACCTCATCCTGCGGGAGCGCAATCGGCTGCAGGTGTTCCAAGTCGGCGAGCTGGTGGGCTTCATTCGTCGGCCCACCGCTTGGCGAGCTCGGATCGTCGCCGAGGATCGTCGGTTGCTTGTCGGTCGGACTGTCTGGCGGCGGCTCGGCGGGATTTCGTTCCGGATTTACGGGCTCGCGCAGGCGGGCTTCGACGAATTGTGTCCAGGCGCCACGCCGTCGCAGAGGTGCAGCAAGCCTGTCTGCCTGACGTGGCAAAGGCGGCGCATTGAGGATGGCCGCCTGAGCCGAGGGGAGCTGACTGGAGCGTTTCATGCCTGGATACGCAGCTTGACGTTTGTCCGCCGTTGCGGACGTTCGCGACACCTTGGCGATCATATGAAAAGGATCGCCTACCTGCTGGGATGTAGCAGCCGCCGCTTAACAGGGCGTTAACCATAAACCGGCGGAAATGTCGCATTGCTCCGTATCACTCGAGGTGACGATTTCAGGCGGCTGCCGGCAGCTCAAAGGATCCGGCGATCTGGCGCAGACGGTTGGCTCGTGCGCTCATCTGGTCGGTGTGAGCAATACCGAGGATGTCGAATACCGTCTGTATGCGGTAGAGCCAATCGTGCCGCAGCGCGGCTTCCCGGACGTTTGCGTTCTGAACCGCTCGCAGTCGCGCCGGGTCTGCGTCCAGCGCTTCGAGGACCTGGCAAATGTCCGGCGACTCGAAGGGCACGTGAATGACAGCATCGGGCCAGTCGAACTGCCGTGCAAACTCTTCGGTGCGCGGCGCTTCTCCGACCATCACTGCCCCGGCTGCAGCACCTTCATAATAGCGAGCGGAAATCTCGTCTCGGCCAGCCGTGAACTCCGGGTTGTTGACGTGGCTGCGATTGGCAATGAAATAGCGGCTGCGCTGCAAGATATTCGCAATCATGATGCGGTGTTCTTCCGGATTGTCGACCCGGAACGTCCTTTCCTTTCGGTTCGAACCGCTCGCCGCCACAGTGTCGTAGTAGTAGAAGAACCGCTCTCTCTCGGCGCCGGCCAGCAACGCGGCGTGGGTCGTCGCCGAACGACGCCCGATGTTGCACACGGCGATCGATCGCTGCTGCTCGGGTTTCGGCGCGAACCGCTCAACGTCGACCGCCAACGGCAGATAGCTGCACGGTCGACCTGCTATTCGCGCGATCTGCGATGCGCAGTGATGCAGGCCGACAAATATATGATCAAATCCGGACAGGAGCTCGACCAGATACTCCGGGATGTCGTCTGCCCAAACTTCAGTGATGAAGCACGCCGCCTTGCGACACCGCTTGCGCCAGTCGGGAATCGCCGCGAGCGCGTGGAGTTGATACGCATTGCTGAAGATCGGAAAGAACAGTTCGTAATCGCGTTGGAGCCGCAGCTGCGGCGGGGAGGGTGCCAGCACACCTGCCAGTTTGGTCGATCCTGATGCAAGGCGCGTCCACTTGTAGACCCGCCGCGAGAACTCCAATGCAGCGCGATCTTGAACATCGAACCGATCGGTGCGCGTCATCGCCGCCAAATTGTCCTCGAACTCATAGCTGAGACAAAATGCGACAAGATCGGAAATCCGACGCTGCGAGAGGAGTAAAACCTTGCCTTCCACGAGGCGCTGCCTCCGATCTATCAAATGCCGGAAAGTGCCGGCCACACGACTTCCGGAATCCCCCGACCAGGAGCGAGTTGCGCAGTGATCGTCGCCACGAACGGTGCCAATCTACGCAAGTCCACATACGCTATTTAATCTTGTTTTGTCCAAGTTTTCCCGAAATTGGATAATGCGAGTCTGTCATCGGAATTCATTGCACGCGCGATTGCACTCTCGCCGAGCTGTTGCGAATGCAAGCACGAGGATGCACCGACGACGATTGCGAACGGTACAGCGAATGCGCGTTAACCTGGAGAAGTTAAATCTGGAACTCGCCGGCAGTAGGGAAGAACGTCAGCGGACAATCACTGGATGCGCGTTAACCCGAAAAGGTTAAATCTGGAACCGCCTGACAACAGCCGGCATCGATGATGCGCAACGCGCTCCGCGGCAACTCCGAGAATTAGCTATAAATTTCATTTAACATGCGCCGAGCCAACGTTGGCGATGAACGCGTCGGGAAAATCCGGTAGCGTGCCGCATCATTTCGACACGGCAAGAATATTCAACACGACAAAATTTTTGAACACAGGCGGCGTCGGGCTTCATGCGTATTCTTAGCGTATTTGGTACTCGTCCAGAGGCGATCAAAATGGCACCGCTTGTGCTGGCGCTGGGCGAAGCAGAAGGAATTGACACGCGCGTCTGCGTAACGGGCCAGCATCGTCAGATGCTCGACGACGTGATGTCGGCCTTCTCGTTGAAGGCTGACTACGACCTGAACATCATGCGACCCAACCAGTCGTTGAGCGAGGTGTTCAGCGCGGTCATGACTGGAATCGATCCGATCATCGCCGACTACAATCCGGACTACGTTCTTGTACAGGGCGACACCGCAACCAGTACGGCGGCTGCACTTGCCGCGTTCTTCCGGTCGGTCAGTGTCGGGCATGTCGAAGCGGGATTGCGAACCGGCAATCTCATGAGTCCATGGCCGGAGGAGGCCAATCGGCGGGTCACTGCCGTCGTAACGACGAGGCATTATGCGCCGACGTTGCGTGCGCGTTCTGCCCTGCTGAAGGAAGGGTATCCGCCAGACGCCGTCATTGTCACCGGCAATACCGTGATCGACGGGCTGCTTCGTATGGCTTCAAATATCTCTCAACCGGGCGAGCTTCGCCGGTCGCTTGAAGCGAAATACTCATGGCTCGATACCTCGAAGCGGCTCGTCCTCGTGACCGGACATCGGCGCGAGAGCTTTGGATCCGGGTTCCGGCAGATCTGCGAGGCATTGAAGACGATCAGTCGGCGGGACGATATTCAAATCGTGTATCCCGTTCATCTGAATCCGAATGTGCGCGGGCCGGTATTCGACCATCTGCGCGATGCGTCGAATATCTTCCTGATCGAGCCCCTCAACTATCCCGAGTTCGTCTACCTCATGACGCGCTCGTATCTCATCCTCACCGATTCCGGTGGGATTCAGGAGGAAGCACCGGCGCTTCGTAAGCCGGTACTCGTCATGCGAGATACCAGCGAGCGGATGGAGGCCGTTGACGCCGGCGTCGCTCGCCTGGTCACCACCGACCCGGTTCGTATCGTCGCAGGCGTCGAACGCCTGCTTGATGTGCCAACGGAGCACGAAGCCATGTCTCTCGGTGCCAATCCATTCGGTGACGGGCGAGCCAGCAAACTCATCGTGCGTGATCTTCTGAACGTCCGTCGGCCGCAACGTCCAACTGATCACATCACGAGCGTCAATGGCTTTCCGACTGCCCAGATGCAGTCGCGGCCGACACCACCACTCTCCCAACCGGCGCACTGATCAAACGAAGCCATGGACACCAGAACCAATCAATTGGTTATTCAGGAATACGGCCAGCAGCTCGCTGAGGATTACGCTGTGCCAGCGGTGGCCCGGCCGACTTTCGGCCTGTGGGACGTCGTTGACGTTCTACGCCGCGAATGGCGGTTGCCCGTTATCGGACTGTTGATTGGGCTGGCGGTCGCCGTGGCTTCCGTTGTTGTCATGAAGGCGCCCTACAAGAGCAGTGCACGCATCCTCATCGATCGAAGTCTCAATCGTTATCTGCAGACCAACAAGATCGTGGATCAGCCGACGATGGACGAAGTGGAGGTCGGCAGCCAGCTCTACGTACTGTCATCAGACAGGGTCCTGCTTCCGGTTATTCGCTCGCTGGGTCTGGCCAGTGATAGCGAGTTTGCCGGGCGATCTGCGCTTGGCAGCGCCGCAGACGGGAACTCCAGCACGGCGGAAGCCAATGCGGCCGCTGAACGAGCTGCTCTCGAAGCCCTGTTGAAGCGCGTGACAATTGCGCGAGAGGATGTCGCCAACGTCATCAATGTGACGGTCGAGTCGCAGAGTGCGGAGAAGGCCGCGAAGATCGCCAACGGCATCGTGGATAGCTATCTCGCATCCCTTCAGGACGCAAAATTGAGGTCAACGCAGAAGGTGAGCAAGTGGCTGCAGGAGCGGCTGATCGAGCTGAAGAAGCAGGTGGCCGATGCGGACAAGGCGCTGCAGGACTTCAAGACGGCTAACAATCTCAGCAGCACTGGCGCTCAGGATACCGAGCTCTTGGCAAGTCTGAATACCCAGCTGATGAATGCCAAGTTCGCGGCAGTCGAGGCAAAGGAACGCCTCGACCGGATCAAGCGGACAGAGGCAAACGGGATTCCGTCGGCCGTGTCGACGGACGCACTATTCAACGACAAGCGAGCGGCAGTCATCAACTTCGCGCTCAACAACAGCGAACTTGCACGTCTCCGCACGCAAAAGCGCGACCTTGCGTCTCGGCTTGCGGAGATGGAAGCTCGCGTCGGTCGCAAGCACGTGGCTGTCGTCAAGCTTCGTGCGCAGCTCAACAGCGTTGACGCCGCCATTCGGTCCGACGAGGGGCGCATTACCGATTCCTACGCCAGCGAATACGAAGTCGCCAAGGCGCGACAGACCGAACTCGAAGACACCGCCGCAAAGCTTTCCGCGGAAACCGGAAGCCAGCTGCGCGAACTCGAGAGCGCCGCCGAGGCGCTGCGCAATCTCTATAGCGGATTCCTGCAAAAGCATAAGGAGATCGAGGCGGCGCAGGCGGAGACGCTTCCGGCCCAAAGTGCGCAGATCATCACGAGAGCAGTTCCGCCGCTGACCAAGAGTTCCAAGAAAACCCTCATCGTGGCGGCAGGCAGCATTTTTCTCGGTCTGTTTCTCGGCATAGGCTCTGCCTTCGGACGCGAATGGATGGCGGATGTGTTCCGTACGCCCAAGGCCGTCGAACAGGTAACCGAGACGCGGTGCATCGGACTGCCCTTCGTCTATGCTGGTCAATTGCCAATCGAGGAGCATGTCCTTGCTGCCCCCTTCTCGCGCTTCGCGGAAGGTCTTCGCAATGTGAAGGCGATGCTCGACCATTCGTCGGCCTCGACCGGGGGAAAAGTCATCGGCGTCGTGTCGGCGGTTTCGAAAGAGGGAAAGACTGTCGTTGCCGCCAATCTTGCCGCGCTCATATTGTCGTCCTCTGGATCGCGCACGCTGCTGATCGATGCCGACCTTCATCTCCGGAATCTCACGACTGCACTTTCCCCGGATGCGAAGGTCGGGCTTTTCGAAGCGCTGGAAGATCCGTCCCGTCTTGGCGAGTTTGTTTGCAAGCGGCCGCATTCGGGGCTGGATGTCCTGCCGAATGCTTGCACCCTTCGGATTCCCAACGCTGCTGAACTCCTGGGGTCGCAGGAGATGGAAAACCTGCTTGCGGTCGCACGGAAGTCTTATGACTACATTGTAGTGGAGGTGGCGCCGATCATGTCGGTCGTCGATGCAAGGCTGATCGAACGCTTCATCGACGAGTTCGTCTTCGTTGTGGAATGCGGTCAGACCAAGCGCACAAGCGTGCTTGAAGCCTTGTCGGTAACGCAGCTCATCCGTGAGCGCGTGTCGACCATTGTGCTCAACCAGATCGATCCCGTCGAGCTTAGAACCATCGAGGCAAGAAATGGCGTCAGGTCCGAAGGATATTACCGGGAGTAGACCTGTGGACGAGCTTGACAGCGCTTCAGTGTCCCCGCACGGCGTAGCGCCGCGCAGGTATGTGCTGATTTCGCCCTGCCGCGATGAGGGGCCCTATCTCCGCCACACGCTGGATAGCGTGGCTGCACAGTCGGTGCCGCCTGCGCTGTGGATCGTCGTTGACGACGGATCTACCGACGAGACGCCACGGATCCTGGAAGAGTATGCGGCGCGATTGCCTTATCTGCGCGTCGTGCGCCGTCAGGACCGCGGCCACCGGCGGGTAGGGCCCGGCGTGATTGAGGCGTTCTACGATGGTCTTGATCAAGTGCCGCTCGGCGACTTCGACTATTTGTGCAAGCTAGATATGGATCTCATCCTGCCGCCTCGCTACTTCGAACTGCTGATGCAGCGGATGGAAGGCAATCCGCGCGTCGGGACGACCTCGGGCAAACCCTGGTTCGTTCATCCCCAAACCGGCGATCTCGTGCCCGAGATCTGCGGTGACGAAATGTCGGTTGGGATGACGAAATTCTATCGGGTTGAGTGCTTCGAGCAGATCGGGGGTTTCGTGCGACAGGTCATGTGGGATGGCATCGATTGCCACCGCGCCAGAATGCTGGGCTGGATCGCGGAGAGCGTCGATTCAGAGCCAATTCGATTCGTCCACCTTCGTCCGCAAGGGGCCAGCCAGAAGAGCATCTGGGCGGGCAGAATTCGTGCTGGCTTCGGTCAGTATTTCATGGGCACTTCGCCTTTTTACTATCTGGCGGTGGCGGCTTCCCGCCTTCGCGCGCACCCAATGTTCATCGGAAGCGTCGCGATGCTCTGGGGTTACTTCAGCAGCTGGGCAAAGGGGTTGCCGCGCTATAATGACCCCGAGTTCAGACGTTTTCTTCGTACGTATCAGCACGCGTGCCTGAGACTGGGTAAACGAGCTGCGACGGCTCGCCTGGACGCCGAGCAAGTGGCTCGGTGGCAAGCCAGCCGGCAATCGCCGCAGGGGAGTTGAGCAGATGAAGCAACACGCGAGCCTATTGGGCGTCGAATTTGATGCGGTTACGCTCGGTCAGGCGGCGCAGCGCTGTGTCGATATCTGTCTCCGCTCGAACAATTCTCACGTCGTGATGACGATCAATGCGTCGCATCTCTGCATGATGCGGCGAGACGTGGAGTTGGCGCACGCATGTTCCGCGGCAGATATGACGGTGGCGGACGGTATGCCGGTGGTTTGGGCAATACGAGCGTCAGGTCAACACATGCCGGAACGCGTGGCCGGCATCGATCTGATGGAAGGACTTTTAAGGGGTGCCGCGTCCAACGGACTTTGTGTCTATTTTCTAGGGGCGCACCAGGAAGTCGTCGAAAAGCTCGTTCGCGTCTGCGAGGCGCGCTTTCCGCAGCTGAAGATCGCTGGTTTTCGGAACGGCTACTTCGGTCCGGACGAGCACGAAATTATCGTCGATGAGATACGAGCCAGCGGCGCCCACATTCTTTTTATCGGCTTGCCGTCCCCGTTCAAAGAGGTGTGGAGCGAACGCTATCGGGATCGGCTGCAAGTTCCCGTCATCCTGGGGGTAGGCGGCAGCTTCGACGTCTTGGCCGGCTTTATCAGGCGCGCTCCTCGGCTATTCCAATCGCTCGGTCTCGAGTGGTTCTGGCGCCTGATGATGGAGCCGCGCAAATTATGGCGGCGATATCTTTCCACCAACAGCGAGTTCATCTGGCTGGCGCTCCGCGACGTGGTGGCGCGCAGGGCTTACGCCGCCCGTCCGGAGAGAGCGATCGCCGGATCGACAAGCGTGGTGCGGAGAGACGACCGAAAAGTGGGTACGGAACGCAGGGTAGCTGATCGGCGAATTCTTGTCCGGCGAAGGAGCAACGTGCGGGATTCGCAGGTTCCGATGCCCGATCGCCGGCGCGGCATAGAGCGACGTATCTCAGAGCGTCGGGCACGGTCGGCTAATGCTCTCAAGGGTATCGAGGTGAGCGCCTGACGTATCGGCTGACCCACCAGGATCACTGATCCCAAGCAGGCAGCTCAGCGATTCGCTTCATGGCGCAAGCGCGGGAAGCATCAAAGTGATTAAACCGCCAAGTAGCATCGATTCCTTCGGGTACGATAACGCAGACCAACCCATAGTCGTTAAGCTAAAGCCCGATGTGTACGTATTCGGGTATGAGTTTTGCCACGTTCTGCAAACGCTGATCAAACACGGCTGCGTGCCCGCCGAGTTCATCTATGAGGACGGAGGGGCGCTCATCCTTATTTTTGATCCCAATGAGAAGAAAGCGGAACTATGGTCAGGATGGTGGAGGTGCGACAAACCCGACATTTACTCCATCATTGAACCAGAGCATCGCGGGCTCGTGGATCAAATATTCGAAACCGCAGACGCCTTCATGGAGTTTTCCCATGCTCGATCTCCTCAGATTGAGCTGATCCCAGGCCAGATCCAAAAGATTCAAAGATCAGAGGCTGCTGTTTTCCGCGGGCACGCTCCCCTTCGTCCTCGACCTCTATAACGAGCTGCTTCCGCACCGCGCGCATTGGAAGCGTTTTTCTGAGTGTCGGGGAATGGCGGCGGCGCTCCCCGGCTACCACGGGCTACGAATTTCGCCACGCCAAGCGTCGATCCTCCACCATTGCACAATCCGGACAGCAGCGGCGGCTCAGAAATTTGAGGTCGAAGCAAGTCGAGGCGGAGCACCGTTGTCGGTCAATTTCGAACAGCCTGTTGCGACCCTCGTTACGGCTCAGCCGGATAGGCCGGCCTTGCGCAAGCCGTCGAGGAAGTGCTCGCGTTCGGCTGAAATTCTGTACCTTTCGGCCCGCGCTCGAACGAGATCGAGGGTGTTCGCTGGCGGCGTTGCGCCGTTCGCGCTCATTTCACGACAACGTTCCGTGACGAACGCTTCGGCTTCGGATCGCGCTTCGTTGTGCCGCTCCATCTGCGCATAACAGGCGGCAAGCAGACTGTGCGACCAACGGTCGGGGGATCGCGCCTCCATCAGCGTCTTGACTGCTTCATCGTATTGGCGCCCCGAATAGAGCGCGAGCGCGTGGTACCAGTGGTACAGATTGGGCGGGAAGGGATTCAGTCGTTTGGCCGCACCGATCCAGGTGAGGGCCTCTCGCCACCGTCCCCAGTAGACCAGAATGTTCGCGAAAACGGCGGCGACGTCGGCGTCGTTTGGATTGAGCGCGAGCGCCCGGCTGAAATGGATTTCGGCCTTGGCGTCCTCGCGACGCAGGAACAGCAATTGCGCGAAGACACCATGGGCCCAGGCGTCGCCGCCGTCGATGTCGAGCGCGGTCTCGATCTCGCTCAGCGCGTCGTCGAGCTTCGCCGTACCGGGCGATTCGAGAAACGCGTCGCAGACGATCGTCCAGGCAATGTTGACGTGAGCGCGGGCATATTGCGGATCGAGCGCGACGGCGTCCCGGAAAAACTGCCTGGCTTCCGCCATGCCCTTCACAGTCAATTGACGCCACCGCTCGTTGCCCAGCAGAACCAGGTCATAGGCGGTAATGCTCGGGGTCGGCTTGCGTCTGGCGATCTCGCGGCCGGCGTCCTCGAGCCGGCCCGGAAGGGCTGCGACGATAGCGCGGACGATCTCGTCCTGCAGGGCAAAGACGTCCTCGAGTTCGCGGTCGTAGCGCTCGGTCCAGAGATTGTAACCGCTGGCGCCATCGAGAAGCTGGACGATCACCCGCATCCGGCTGCCGATCCTGCGTACGCTTCCTTCGGCCACGTACCTGACGCCGAGCTCGCGGCCGACCTGCTTGATCTCAGGCGTCTTGCCCTTGTAAGCGAAGCTGGAGTGGCGGGCGACAACGAACAGCGAGCGGAAGCGCGACAGTTCGGCGATGATGTCTGCCGTGATTCCATCGGAAAAATATTCCTGCGCGGGATCGCCGCTGAGATTCGAGAACGGCAGCACCGCAAGTGACGGCCCATCCGGCACCGTCGCTGCCGGCGAGGCGGGCAGGCCGGCGCCGGATTCGGCGGCGACCAGTGGCCCGACATAGCGGTAGCCGCGGCGCGGCAGGGTCTCGATCCAGGTCGCGCCGCCCTCGACGTCGGCAAATACCCGCCGCAGAGCGGCGATCTGCACCGTCAGGTTGCTCTCCTCGATCGCAAGCCCCGGCCACGCTGCCTGCATCAATGCGTCCTTGGAAACCGGCGTTCCGGCCTGCTCGACAAGCAGCCGAAGCAGCGTCACCGCGCGCCGCCCGAGCGCGACCGGTTCGGACGCTCGAAACAACATCACGGCTTCCGCGTCGAGGCGGTAGGGGCCGAATTCGTGGATCGTCGCCATGGTTCAGGAGACTACATTTTTTGCTTCTTTTTCGGAACAGATTCAGGACCTCCGGGAATCCGGCGACCCGCCCCGCTGCCGCTGCCGCGCAGCTTTGCGCGGCCGATTTCCGCTTTCGCCACGATCACCTCGCGCGGCACCTCCGCCAGCCGTTCGCGCCGCCGCGGCCAGGCGACGGCCGCTTGACAATGTAAGTAAGAATATTATTACAAGCTGCTGCTTTCGGAGAACGCGTTCATGCTGCAGACCAAGCGAAGCTATAGCGGAATGGTGACCGCGCCGCATCATCTTGCGGCGCAGGCCGGGCTCGCCGTCCTCTCCGAAGGTGGCAATGCGGTCGAGGCGATGATTGCGTCCGCCGCCACGATCGCGGTGGTCTATCCCCACATGAACGGCCTCGGCGGCGACAGCTTCTGGCTGGTCGGCCGGGCGGGCTCCGCACCGGTCGGAATCCAGGCGTGCGGACGGTCGGCGAAGGCCGCCAGCCGCGCCTGGTATCGCGAGCATGGCTGCAGCACCATCCCAAGCCGCGGACCGCTCGCGGCACTCACCGCCGCGGGGACCGTCGATGGCTGGCAGAAGGCCTATGAGCTCAGCCGCGATCGCCATGGGGGGCGCATGCCGCTGTCGCGGTTGCTCGAACCTGCGATCGGCTACGCCGCCGATGGCGTCGCCGTGACCCAGACCCTGCACGACAACACCTCGAAGAAGCGCGCTGAACTGCAGGATGTGCCGGGCTTTGCCGATGTCTATCTGCCGCAGGGCGTTCCGCTTGCAGTCGGCGCACGGTTGCGGCAGCCGCGCGTCGCGGCCACGTTGCGGCAGCTGGCGCAAGCCGGCCTTTCCGATTTCTATCGCGGCGACCTGGCGCGTTCGATGGCCGCTGATCTCGAACGGCTCGGCAGCCCGCTCCGCCTATCCGATCTGGAGCAGCATCGAGCCGCACTGGTGACACCGCTGTCGGTCGATGTGGCCGGGCACAAGGTGTTCAACATGCCGCCGCCGACGCAGGGCCTGGCCTCGCTGTTGATTCTTGCGCTCTATGCCCGGCGCATGGCGAAGGGGGCGGACGGGGTCGATCATCTGCATCGGCTGGTCGAGAGCACGAAGGCGTCGTTCCGCATCCGCAATCGCTACGTGACCGATCCCGACTACATGGCGCGGTCGGCGGCCGAGTTTCTCACCGACGAGTCCATTTCGGCGCTCGAAAAGACCGTTGCCGTTGATCATGCAGCGCGCTGGCCTGACCCGACGGCCCAGGGCGATACGGTCTGGCTTGCTGCGACCGACCGGAACGGCCTCAGCGTCAGCTTCATTCAGAGCATCTATTGGGAGTTTGGCTCGGGCGTCATCCTGCCCCAAAGCGGGGTCACCTGGCAGAACCGTGGGACAAGCTTCGGTCTCGCCGAGACCGATATCAACCGCCTGGAACCTGGGCGGCTGCCGTTCCACACCATTCAGCCCGCAATGGCTGAACTCAGCGACGGCCGGCTGTTGTCCTACGGCACGATGGGCGGCGAAGGGCAGCCGCAAACCCAGGCGGCGATCTTCACACGCTACGCGTTGCACGGTCAGGACCTTCAGTCGACAGTGACCGCGCCGCGCTGGCTGCTCGGTCGCACATGGGGCGAGGAGAACAACAATCTCAAGGTCGAATCGCGTTTCGATCCTGCCGTCATCGACGCGCTGCGGGCGCTCGGCCACGACATCCAGGTGGTCGGTGCGTTCGAGGAATTCATGGGCCACGCCGGCGCAATCGTCTGGCACCCGGATGGACTGCTCGAGGGCGCCAGCGATCCCCGCAGCGACGGCGTCGTCGCTGCCCGGTGAAGCCAGCACCCTGGCCGCTCATCCGCAGGCTGCTCGGAATTTTGCCGCGCGTGAGCTACCGTGCGGCGCCGGCCGGTGTTCTGGCTGCGGACGGTTTCCGTTTTCCCTCGCTTGCGGCCGTCGTCGCCGTCAACCAGGTCATGATCACGTCCAGCGCGTGATGGCGACGCTTCTCCAGCCAGTCCGGCTCTCCCAGATCCTTGTCGAACATCGCCGACAGCGTGTAGCGGTTGGAGACATGAAAATAGCTCATGGCCGTGATCGTGACGTAGAGCTGAACCGGATCGACGTCGCTGCGGAACAGCCCGACCGCAAGGCCCCGGCGAAGGATATTTTCGATGCTCGCGACCAAGGGCAGTGTGAGGTCGGCGATCTTGCGCGATTTGCGCAGGTTGCGGCCGCGCTGCAGGTTCTCATTGTTGATCAGGGCAATATAGTTCTGGTGCGCCCCGAAAAACGTGAACGTGAAGTTGATCAGCTCGCGCATGGCCGCGACCGGATCGAGGTCGTCGAGCTTGAGTTGCTGTTCGGCTGCGCGGATCTCGGTGTAGACGTGTTCGAGCACGGCGAGATAAAGGCCGTTCTTGTCGCCGAAATAGGCGTAGAGCAACCGCATGTTGGCTTTGGCGCGCTTCGCGATGGCTTCAACCCGAGCTCCGCCAATGCCGTTGCGGCAGAATTCGAACGTCGCCGCGTGCAGGATCGCTTCCTTCGTCAACGCGGAATCGCGTGCCCGTCTGCCGCGTGTGGCGCTGCGGGCCGGGTTGGTCGATGCTGTCGTTTCAGTCACGGGACAAGCTTTTCTCAGGTTGTACGAGCCCAGCGCGGACAATATGTCCCCGCCCATCATGTTCAACGGGATGCGGGGCCCTGCCGTGCAGGCTCGCGGGATTGAGATCGCTATTGCGGTGGCTCGTCAAGGGGTAACCTTCCGGATGTTTCGGTCTCCACATCCAGATCAACGCGCCGCCGTCACGACCGTGCCGCCATGCGCGACGAGGCGCCCATTCTTGTAGACATCGCGCGGCCTGGGCCGGGCCACCACGGCCTCTTGCACGTGCTGGGCGTCGATCACGACGAAGTCCGCCGCCGCGCCCTCGGCCACCCCATAGTCCGGGAGGCCGAGTGCCTGCGCGGCGTTGGTGGTCACCATGTTGAACGCCGCCGCCAGGTCGGCATCGGTGCTGAAGCCGGAGCGGTAGCCGACGATCATGGCGCGCTCCAGGAGGTCGCCGTCGCCGTAGGGCCACCAGGAATCGCGGATGTTGTCATTGCCGGCGAATACATTGACGCCGGCATCGCGCAGCAGCAACACCGGCGGAAACGCATGCGCTCCGGGCGCGTTGGTCAAAATGGCGACTCCAGCCTCGGCGAGCAGCTGCGCGGTGCGCTGAACCACGTCTCGCGGCACCTCGCCGAGAGCATAGGCATGGCTGATCGTGACCTTGCCGCCGAGCCCGAGGGCCTTCGTCCGGCGTGCAATGTTCTCGATCTCGAAGATACCGAGCAAGCCGCCGTCATGCAGGTGAATGTCAATGCCGACCCCACGCCGGTCGGCAACGCCGAAGATGACGTCGAGATGCCCGTCGATGTCGGCATCGTAACCCGCCGGATCGAGGCCGCCGACTAGGTCCGCGCCGGCGCAAACCGCCTCGTCGAGCAGTCCGGCCACGCCCGGCGATGTCACGATGCCGCTTTGCGGAAAGGCGACGATCTGGACCGACACCCTGTCGCGGTGCGCGTCGCGCGCGGCCATGACCTGCTCGAGATTGCGCAACCCGACCTGAAGGTCGATATCGACGTGGCTGCGCATCCGGGTCGTGCCGTGCGCGACGCAGAGGTCGATCAGCGCCGCCGCCCGGACCGCGATCGGCCTGGCGCCGGCAAGCGCCTCCTTTTCGAACTTGACGCGCTCGCGCACGCTGAAACCGGCGGTGCAGGGGCGGTGGGACCTCCAATCGTCGCCGACGAAGCCCTTGTCGAGGTGGATATGACCATCGACCAGCCCCGGCAGCACCAGGCGTCCGGCTAGATCAAGGGTTTCGCCGGCCGCGACCGGCGATTGCGAGTGCGACGCGATCGAGGTGATGCGGCCGTCGCGCACGGCGATATCGACGGTGCGTCCATCGCCCAATCGGGCGTTTCGAAACAGCGTGTCGGCAGTGCTCACTGGTCGTCTCCGGTTCGTTGCAACGGCGAGGCGATCGGGGCCCGATTTGTTTCCATCATGTTGGGACGATGCCATCGGGCAGCGCGCGCGAGAACGCGGCTATTCCTCCAGCGGTGGTGATCCAGATCTCGTCACGACGCGCCAGGATCGTTTGCAGGGCGCGGCGCAGCGGACGCAGGCGGTGCGGCTGCCCGACCAGATAGGGGTGCAGTGCAATTCCCATGACGAGCGATTGCCCTTTCGACTGTGCCAGCATCTCCTCGAACGTGTCGGTGATCATGGCGGCGAACTGCTCGCCGGAGTCCTTGCGACCGACGATTGAGGGGATATCGTTCAACTCCTGCGGATAGGGCACTGAAAGGATGCGGCCGCCGTTCCGCGTCGAGAACCACACCGGCTGATCGTCCATGCACCAGTCGAGCAGGTACTCGTAGCCTGCTTCGGCCAGTAGATCGGGCGTGACCTGTGATTGCGAAATCCAGGGCCCCAGCCAGCCGCGCGGCGGCCGCCCTTCGGCTCGTGCGATGACATCGGTCGCTTCCGCGATCAATTGACGCTCCTCGTCAGGCGCAAGCACACCCTGGCGCTCGGAATTGGTGCGGCCGTGACCGACGATTTCGTCGCCGCGGGCGCGAAATGCCTCCATGATTTCAGGGCAGTAGTGATAGATGCTGCTGTTTGCAAGCACCGACAGCGGTAGCTCCAGCTCGTCGAACAGCTCGATCAGGCGCCATACGCCGACGCGGTTGCCATAGTCGCGCCAGGCGTAGTTGAGGACGTCCGGATGCGGACCGCCGGGGCAGAGCTCGGCACCGAGCCCGTCGCCGAACGCGAAATGCTCGAGGTTGAGACCGACGTAGACGGCAAGCCGCCGTCCTTGCGGCCAATTGAAATCCGGGCGTTGCGCGATCGCGCTGTAGCGATAGCGTCCGTGAGCGGCGAGGGCCGGTCCGACAGAATCCGAGCGCAGCACGGCTTCCCCGCGCGACAGGCGGTCGCCATCTTCCGCGATCGAGATCAACACGTCGCGGGCCTCGACAATCCTTGGGTCCATCGGAATTTTCCCCGCGCGGTTGATCGCTCGCTTGACATCGGAATATTTTTGAAGAAAGTTTTTACTTCCGTCAAGTCCGCGCATAAGCGGCAGCGGAGGAACTGGCGGCTTCGATGCCGAGGCCGCCATCAGCGGAGGAACACCGAAGATGAACTTCAGGAGCATAGTTTCGTCCGGACCTGCGCGTCGTTGGCCGGCTTGGCACGCCGCAGCGACGATCCTGCTGGCCGCGTTGCCGTTCGCGTCCGGCGCGCGCGCGGCCGAACCGATCAAGATCGGCCTGGTGACCGCCCTGTCGGGACAGTCGGCGCGCGCCGGCGAGGCGCTCACCCGCGGAGCGACGATCGCCATCGAGGAAATCAATGCGAAGGGCGGCGTGCTCGGACGTCCGCTCGAGCTCGTCCGCCGCGACGATGAGAGCAATCCGGCCAAAGGGTTGATCGCCGCGCGCGAGCTGATTCAGCGCGAAAAGGTCGCCGTCCTGGTCGGCGGCCTCGACACGCCGGTCGAGCTTGCCATCGTGCCGTTCGTCAACAACGTCAAGGTGCCGTTCGTCGTGCCGTGGGCCGCCGGAACCAACATCACGCGGAACGGCGCCCCGTCCAACTACGTGTTCCGCGTGTCGGCCATGGACGATGAGGTCGACAAGGCGATCGTCCAGTTCTCGCGCAAGACCTACAATGCGAAGAAGCCCGGGCTCATCCTGGTCAACAATCCCTGGGGCGAGTCGAACGAGCATGGGCTGAAGGCGGCATTGAAGGCCGCAGGAATCGAGCCTGCCGGCGTCGAGAAGTTTGAAGGCAACGACGTCGACGTCGTTTCCCAGCTGTCGCGCTTGAAGCAGGCAGGCGCCGACACGCTCTACCTGGTCGGCAACGTCGGACCGTCCTCCCAGGTGGTGAAATCGCTCGACCGCATGGGCTGGGCGCCGCCGATCGTCTCGCATTGGGGACCGGCCGGCGGCCGTTTCACCGAGCTCGCCGGGCCGAGCGCGGAGAACGTGATCTTCGTCCAGACCTACAGCTTCTTCGGGAACCTGTCGCCCGTCGGCAAGCGAGTGATGTCGGCGCTGCAGGCGAAGTATTCGGATATCAAGGGGCCTGCGGACGTGACGCCGGCGGTTGGCGTCGCCAACGCCTACGACTCCATCCTGGTCATTGCGCGAGCAATCGAAAAGGCGGGCGGCACCGAACCGACCGCCGTCCGTGACGGTTTCTACGCCATCGACCGCGTGGACGGCTTGATCAAGACCTATGAGAAGCCGTTCGCGCAGGACAAGCACGATGCGCTAACGGCGGGCGACTACATCTGGGCGCGGTTCGAGGACAATCACATCATGCCGTTCGCGCGGAACTGACCGCGCGCGATCGTCCGTCAAACAAGCAGGGTGGTCATCGATGTCATTTCTTCCCGCGGTGATAACAGGACTGGCGCTCGGGAGCATGTATGGGCTGCTTGCGCTTGGCTTCCACGTCACCTACGCCGTCTCCGGCACGGTCAATTTCTCCCAGGGCAGCTCGATGACCCTGGGAGCCGTTGCCGGCTACTTCTTCCTCGTGCTGTGGGGATGGCCGGCCGCGGCCGGCATTCCCGCCGTTCTGCTCGTCTGCGCGGTCTACGGCCTGCTGATTGAGCGCCTTGCCGTTCGGCCGTTCGTGCAGCGCGGCTCCGACAACTGGCTGATGGCGACCGTTGCGGTCGGCATCATCGTCGACAACGTGATGATGTTCGTCTTCGGCAAGGAGCCGCGCAGCTTTCCGTCGGTCTTGGCGGCCAAGCCGATCCAGATCGTCGAGGGCGCCGGGGTCTATCCGTTGCAGCTCCTGATTCCCGTGGTCGGATTGCTGCTGGCGCTGGCACTTCATCTGCTCAGTCGCCGGACGCGTCACGGTGTCGCCATGCTCGCGGTGGTCCAGAACCCGAACGCCGCGCGGCTGATGGGCATCAACGTCAGCGGCGCCATCGCGGCAAGCTACGCGGTCTCGGCGATGCTAGCCGGCGTTGCTGCGCTGCTGATCGCGCCCCTGTTCAACGTGTCCTCCGAAATGGGCACGCTGTTCGGCATCAAGGCCTTCGCGGCGGCGATCATCGGCGGCCTCGGCAGCGCCTGGGGCGTGATGCTGGCCGGGCTCTGTCTCGGCCTGATCGAGGTGTTCGCGACCAACTATCTGGGATCGGTCTACACCCAGATCATCACGTTCGCCTCGGTGATCGCGATACTTGTCGTCCTCCCCCACGGGCTGCTCGGCCGAGCCGGAGTGAAAAAGGTATGACCTCCCGCGTCTCCGTTCTCGCCGCCGTCGCGGCACTCGCGGCCGCCATCCTCTATGCCGCCGCTGCCGACAGCTACGGCGTGTTCCTGGTCGCGACCATCTCGCTGACGGCGATCGCCTGCATCGGCCTCAACGTGCTGCTCGGTCTCGCCGGGCAGATCTCGCTCGGCCACATCGGTTTCATGGCGATCGGGGCCTATACGACCGTGCTCCTGATGGAGAAGGCAGGGTGGCCCTATCTCGCGGCGACGGCTGCAGCGATTGCTCTTGTCAGCGTCGTCGGTGGTCTGCTCGCGATGCCGGCCTTGCGCGTGCGAGGTCCATATCTCGCGATGGTGACGATCGCCTTCGGCTTCATCGTCGAGCACGGCACGATCGAGTGGCGTGACCTCACGGGCGGCGGCAACGGCCTGATCCTGACAGCACCGCCGCAGGTGTTCGGCTTTCCGCTGTCGGAGCGGCATTTGGCGATCGCGGGCATCGTGCTGGTGTTCGCCGGCCTCATCCTGTTCGAGCGCCTGAAGCGCAGCGGCTGGGGCTACGCCATGCGTGCCGCCCGCGACACCGAGGTTGCGACGCGCTCGATCGGCATTGATCTCGTGCGGGTCCGCACCGTGGCGTTCATCATCTCGGCGGCAGCGATGGCGCTGGCGGGGGCGCTGTTTGCACCCCTCCAGGGCTATATCAGTCCGAGTTCGTTTCCCTTTCTGCAATCGATCCTGCTACTGTTCGGCGTCATGGTCGGCGGCGCCGGCTCGGCGCTGGGGCCGGTGATCGGGGCGGCGCTGGTCGTGCTGCTGCCGGAAATGCTGTCCGATCTCGCGGAGTATCGTCTGCTTGCTTTTGGCGTGTTGCTCTTCGCCGTGCTGCGGGTCGCGCCCTCTGGCATCATGGGGTTGATCGAGCAATTCGCGGCAAGGTTCCTGCCGACGGGAAAGGCCGATACGGGTGCGGGGGACGTCGAGCCGGTCGCCGACCTCGGCATCGGGACCAGCAGCGCGTCGCGTCTTGACGTCACAAACCTCTCGATCTCGTTCGGCGGTGTCCGCGCCGTGCAGGACGTCTCGTTTACCGCCGAAACCGGCACGGTGACCAGCGTCATCGGCCCCAATGGTGCGGGGAAAACCAGCGCGCTGAATCTGCTTTGTGGCTTCTATCGTCCGAAATCCGGCACCGTGAAGCTTGGCGACCGCGACGTCACCGGCTTGCCGTCGCACCAGCTTGCACGTGTCGGAGTGGCGCGAACGTTCCAGACGACGCAGCTATTCGGTTCGCTCTCGATCATCGAGAACGTCCTTCTGGCGGCGGCGGCCGGCAAGCTCGGTAGCATCGTGTCGGCGCTGCACAATGACGCGCAGGAGCGCCTTGCGCGGTCGCTGTTGCGCTTTGCCGGTGTCGACGGCGATTTGAGCAGACGCGCGGACGCGCTGCCCCATGGCGAGAAGCGACTGGTTGAGATCGCGAGGGCGCTCGCCTTGCGTCCGAAGGTCCTGCTGCTCGACGAGCCAGCCGCCGGTCTTTCGAAGGGTGACAAGCAGCGGCTGACGGTTCTGCTCCGTCGCATCGCGGAGACCGGGATCGCGGTGATCATCGTCGAGCACGACATGCCGATGATCATGTCGCTGAGCGACCTCATCGTCGTTCTCGATGGCGGCAAGCGCATTGCGATCGGCGATGCGGCGGCGATCCGCAACGATCCACTGGTCCGCAAGGCCTATCTCGGCGACGCGCCGTCCGGTGAGCGGCGCCGCGCGCCGCGCCCTGCGAAACAAGGCACGGCACTCGAAGTCCGCACACTCGATGCCTTCTATGGCCTGTCACGGGCGCTCGGCGGGATCGACCTTGCCGTCGCGCCCGGCGAGGCTATCGCCGTACTCGGCGCCAATGGAGCGGGCAAAACCACCCTGATGCGCTCGATTGCCGGTCTCGAACCGCCGCGGTCGGTCGGCGAGATCAGGCTGTCCGGCGGCCGCGTCGACAAGATGCCGGCGCATACGCGCGCCAGGGCCGGCATCGTGCTGGTACCCGAAGGACGGCAGGTGTTTCCCGAGCTGACGGTGCGGCAGAACTTGCAGCTCGGCGCTTTCGCACGCAAGGGTCTTGATCTCGATGCGGAGATCGACGCGATGTTTGCCCGCTTTCCGCGCCTGAAGGAGCGCATCAACCATCGCGCGGGCCTTTTGTCGGGCGGCGAGCAGCAGATGCTCGCAGTCGCGCGTGGGCTCCTGACCGCGCCCAAGGTCTTCATGCTTGACGAGCCATCGCTTGGACTGGCGCCCCTCGTCGTCGACGAGCTGTTCGCCTCGTTCGAGCAGCTTCGCGTCGAGGGGATGACCTTGATCGTGGTCGACCAGATGGCCGGGCAAGCCCTTGCGCTTGCCGACAGGGCCTATCTGCTCGAGACCGGCGCCATCCTGAAGAGCGGTGCGGCCGAAATCATCGCGGAGGATCCCTCGCTTGAAGCCGCCTATCTCGGCGGAGAGGCTCACGGCAGTAGCGTGCCGCGAACCGCCGTGCTCGCGTCCTGACGCCATGGTTGCGCAACGGGAGATCGGTGTGATGCGGCCAGGCAATACGTTTCGCGACCTGCCCGGCGCGCCCGTGTCAGAACGATTCGACGGCGGTGCCGTGATCGAGGTCGGCGTGCTTGCGCGCCGCGCGCTGCGCAGCGGACGGCGCGGCCGTATTGCGGCGGTGTTCGAGCGCAGCCTTTATGCGGTGCTCGACGATCGCTGGATCTGCATCGGTGTCAAAGACCTCGGCTCCGGCCCGCTGCATCTTCTGTGCACCGGGATCGAGCCGCGGCTGCTCGTTCCCGGACAAGAGGTTGCGATCCTCGACACGATGCTGCTCGTCGACGGTATGCGGTTTGCCGGTTTCGAGACGGCCTCCGTATGGGCGCCGCCGCCTTCGCCGGAATGGACGATCGACAGTTTGCGGGCAGGGCTTGCGATGGTCGATCAGGTCTGGCGTCGCTTGCCGGTCGAGCAGGGACTGGCGTCGTCGGGTGGCGCGGAGCCGGCCGCAAGGCCGTCGCGGGTGCTCGCTGCCGCGGCGCCGGGGCTCGCCGCGCTCAAGCGATTGATCGAGGCCGGGCTTCGTGGAGAGCGATGTGCACCGCGTGACTACCCGGAGATCGTCGAATTGATCGGACTTGGTCCCGGGCTCACGCCATCCGGCGACGACCTGATCGGCGGCGCGCTGGTCGCGCTCGCGGGCCTCGGCCGTCTCGCGACGCGCGACGCGCTGTGGAAGACCTGTCGCGCGCATCTCGGCCGCACCAATGAGATCAGTGCCGCCCACCTGCAAAGTGCCGGGCTCGGCTTCGCGGCGGCGGCGCTGCATGAAGCCATCGACGCGACGATTGGCGGACGGGTCAATCGTATCAAGTCCGCGGTCGCGGCGCTGTCGAGGATCGGGCAAAGCTCCGGACTGGATGCGTTTGCAGGTGCGTTGATGGTGGTGCGCGCGATCGAGTGCCGCCTGCTCAACGACAGCGCGCTGCATCATGCCGGTCTCGCCGGCAACGGACCGCCGACGCGATCAATCGCAGGGGCCTAATCGATCATGCGACGCGACGGGAATTCGGACCAAAGGCTGCGCGTGTTTGACAAAGTAAAAACCTTCTTACTAAGATCGACGCATCGGATATAGGGAGGCCGCGAGTGGTGACCAAGCAGGAAGGAACGCCGAGCGGGCGTCTGTTGATGAGCAAGCCGAGCGTGGTGAACGTCGGGCTAGCAGGCTTTGTGAAAGACTTGCGGGACTGCGATATCGAGGTCGTGCAGGTCGACTGGACGCCTCCTGCCGACGGCGATCCCAAAATGGCGGCGCTGCTCGCCAAGCTCGGTACGTGAGAGCGCGGCCATGAAGCTGATCGAAGACGCCAACAAGCAGGCGCTGGCCCGCATCCTCGAGGGTGAGCCCAGGCTGATCGATATCGTTACGGCACGCGATGTGCTGGAAGGGTTGAAGGAACGCATGATCCTTCATGCCGGGCCGCCGATCACGTGGGATAGAATGTGCGGCCCGATGCGAGGCGCAGTGGCAGGCGCGATCGTGTTCGAAGGCTGGGCTCCGGATCTTGAAGCCGCCTTCGAACTCGCGGCCGGCGGCGGCGTCGCCTTCCACCCCAACCATCATTTCGGCGCGGTCGGTCCGATGACCGGGATGACCACGGTCTCCATGCCGGTGTTCGTCGTCGAGAACGTCAAATACGGCAACCGCGCCTACTGCGCCATCAACGAGGGCCTCGGCAAGGTCATGCGCTTCGGCGGCAATGACGATAGCGTGCTGGCGCGCCTCGCCTGGCTGCGTGACGTCTTCGGGCCGGTGCTGGCCAGGTCGATCCGCGCGCATGGCGGGATCGACCTGAAGGCGATCATCGCCCGCGGGCTCTCGATGGGCGATGAAATGCACCAGCGCAACCTGGCCTGCTCCAGCGTGTTCCTGCGCGAGATCGGGTCGGCGCTGGCGCGCACCTCGAACGACAACGAGGTTCTCGCAAGCTGCATTGGCTTCATCGCGCAGAACGATCAGTTCTTTCTCAACATCGCGATGGCGATGGGCAAGGCGCTGACCGATCCCGCCAACGGCATTCGCGGTTCGACGGTGGTGACCGCGATGTGCCGCAATGGAACCGACTTCGGGGTCCGCGTCAGCGGATTGGGCGATCGCTGGTTCACGGCGCCGGTGGAAATGCCGGAAGGGCTCTATTTCCCGGGCTATTCGCGCAAGGATGCCAATCCCGACATGGGCGACTCCGCGATCGTCGAGACGGTCGGGCTTGGTGGCTTCGCGATGGCGGCAGCTCCGGCGGTTGCCGGATTCATCGGCGCCGGGGCGCCGTCGTCGGCGGGCAATTTCACGCGGGCAATGAGTGAAATCACCGTCGGGCAGAATCCGGAATGGACGATCCCCGCGCTCGACTTTGCCGGAGTGCCGACCGGCATCGACGTTCGCCTGGTGGTGGAGACCGGCCTTGCACCGGTCATCAACACCGGCATCGCGCATCGCGAGCCCGGCATCGGCCAGGTCGGCGCCGGCGTGGTGCGGGCGCCGATGGCCTGCTTCCGGCAGGCCGTCCTCGCCATTGCGGAAGATCTGGGGGTGTCATGAGCGCGTTTGTCCTGAACGAAATTCGTAAAGGCTTCTATCTCGACTCGGTGGCGTTGATGCGGTTGTCGCGCGAGATCGCGTCGGCGGCGGGCGTCGTCGAAGCCGCGCTGATGATGGGCACGCCGTCCAACCAGGCGATCCTGCGCAACGCCGGGTTGCTCGACGGCGAGGTGATCGCCCAGGGCAATGATCTGATTCTCGCGATCAAGGCCGAGAGCGAAGCGGCGGCGAGCGCCGCGCTTGCCGAAGCGCAAAAGGCGCTCGACCGTCCCAAGACGAGCAGCACCGGCGAAGCGGCGTGGCGGCCGCGCAGCATTGCCGCAGCCGTCAAGGCCGCGCCCGCCGCCAACCTCGCCCTGATCTCCGTTCCCGGCGAGTTCGCCGCGGCAGAAGCGCGCAAGGCGCTGAACCGCGGACTTCATGTCCTGATGTTCAGCGACAATGTCTCGATTGCGGATGAATTGTCGCTGAAGCAGCAGGCGCGCGAAGCGGGCCTCTTGATGATGGGACCGGACTGCGGCACCGCGATCATCGGCGGCGCGCCGCTCGCCTTCGCCAACCGGCTGAAGCGCGGGAGGATCGGGATCATCGGCGCATCGGGGACCGGTACGCAGGAGGTGTCGTGCCTGCTGTCCGAGGCGGGCGAAGGCATTTCCCACGCCATCGGCGTCGGCGGACGGGATTTGAAGAAGGAGATTGGCGGCATCACGACATTGATGGCGATCGACGCCCTTGATGCCGATCCCGAGACCGATCGCGTCGTGCTCATCTCCAAGCCGCCGCATCCGGACGTGGCCAAGGCCGTGCTCGGCCGGATCGGCCGGAGCTCGAAGCCCTACACAGTGTGCTTCATCGGCGCCGCCGCGGCGGACCTGCCGCCAAATGCACGCTTTGCCGCTACATTGAGGGAAGCGGCCGAGAAAACCCTGGGCAACGGCCGGAGCATTGGAAGCAAGTTCGACGCTGCCGCCGTGGCTGCGCGTTTACCGCAGCGACGCAAGGCGGCGCAGCGCATCGAAGGGTTGTTCGCCGGCGGCACGCTCTGTGCCGAGGCGCAGGTGATCCTTGCCGCAGGCGGCCGCAAGGTGGCGTCCAACGCCGCCATTCCCGGCGTCCCGCATTTCGGCGAGCCGGAGGCGCAGGGGAGGGACCGCATCGTCGACCTCGGGGCCGACGAACATACCCAGGGCCGGCCGCATCCGATGATTGATCCCTCGGTGCGCGACGATGCGTTGCGGGCGGCGCTGGCCGATCCCGCGGTCGCCGTCATCCTGCTCGATCTCGTGATCGGATACGGCGCACATGACAATCCGGCAGCGCATCTGGCGGCCGTCGTGGCGGGCCGCGCCGATGACGCGCCGGTCCTGGTTGCGTCGGTGACGGGGACCGAGCTCGATCGCCAGGTGCGTTCGGCGCAGATCAGGCTGCTCGAGGACGCCGGCATCGTGGTGGCGCCGTCGAATGCCCATGCCTGCGACCTCGCTCTCGCTCTTTCCGTCAACGACGTCAGGATGCCGCGCTATGCGAACACTCAATGAGGTCCCGCGCCGTCTCGTGATCGCGATCGGCGGCAATGCCGTCCACCCCGAAGACATCAGCGGCACCTCGGACGAGCAGAAGGCCGTCGCCCGGCATACGGCCGAGGCGCTGCTGCCGCTCGCCGAGCTCGACAACGAGCTGGTGATCACCCACGGCAACGGGCCGGTGGTGGGCAAGATCATGATGCGCCAGATGCTGACGATGAGCCGGATCCCGCCGATGTCGATGGACATCTGCGTCGCGCACAGCCAGGGTGGTATCGGCTATCTTCTGATGCAGGCGATCGAGAACGTCTTGCGCGCGCATGGCAACGGGCGGCACGTCGCCAGCCTGCTGACCCAGGTCGAGGTCGACGCCAACGATCCCGCCTTCGCCAATCCGACCAAGTTCGTCGGACCGTTTTTCACCGAGCAGGAAGCCCAGCGCATCAGCGCCGAGTTGAACTGGAAAATGCGCGAGGACTCCGGGCGTGGCTGGCGCCATGTCGTGCCGTCTCCGAAACCGAAACATGTCTGCGACATTTCGCTGGTCGACGCGCTGGTCAAGCGCGGCACGATCGTCATCGCAGGCGGCGGCGGCGGTATGCCCGTGATCCGCGACGAACGGGGCGTGCGCACCGGCGTGCCGGCAGTGATCGACAAGGACCTGACCTCGGCCCATATCGCCAACGTGCTTGGCATCGAGGAACTGCTGATCCTGACCGCGGTGCCCCGCGTCGCGATCAATTTCGGCAAGCCCGACAAGAGGGAGCTGGATCAGGTCAGCCTGGCGGAGATCAAGGCCTATCATCGCGCGGGCCATTTTCCGCCGGGAAGCATGGGGCCCAAGGTCGATGCCGCCATCCGTTTTCTCGAGGGTGGTGGAAAGCGAGCGATCATCAGCCACCTCAATTGCGCAATGGCCGCGCTGACCGGCGAGACCGGGACTCACGTTGTTCCCTAGCGCTCGTCAGATGCGATGGCGGCGCCATACGCGCGAATGGCGCCGAACTTCTTGCCGATGCCCTTCAACTCCAGGACTGCTAGCCCCGCGTCGTGAGGAGTTACCAAGGCTGGCTTTGCTCAAGCATGCTGGCCACCTCCGCTCAGAAGTGCACCAGCGTGCGCAGACCGAGAATCCAGGCGTTGTCGGTCTTCACGCCGGCGGCATTGTACCCGCGCCCGCCAGGATGCATCACATACTGGGCGTCGAACTTCAGGTTCATCCAGCTCGTCGCCTGCCACCCGTACCAGGCTTCGATCGGAACTTCGTTTCCTCCGGCGTTGGGCGTGAGCGCAGCCGTATTCACATGGGTCGTACCGACCGCAAAACCGACTTCGTCCTCCGGGCGGGAGGCGAACGTTCCGGTGTGCCTGAAGCCGAATGCGATCTGGTAATCCTGGTACGACGTGCGGTGGTCGGCGACGGTCGTATTGAGGAAGGTGTACCAGCCCTGTGCCTTGGGACCTTCAACCGTCAGCCGCTGCAGGATCGATTCGTAGACGCCGTAACGACCGCGCGAATCTCCGAGATTCTGGTCCGAGACGCCGCCGGTACCCGGAGAGATCGCAATGATCCCAGGCAGGCCGCCATCAATTGTCGATGCGCTGTCATACCAGCCGCCAAATCTCCAAGTCCCGTTCAACGGACCGCTCGGCGCCCAGACCACCTCGACCGGCACCAGCACGCCCGAGGCGGGGCTAGAGCCGGGGACACCCGGCAGGAAGTAAGTCGCGGAGTCCGACGTTGTCAGGTAGTTCGGGTTGGCATCGTAGACGCCGACCGAAAGCTGCCATTCCTTGGCGAAGTTGTAGTGCACCACACCGGCCCATTGGCTCACCGGCCAATTGTAGATGTAGCCACCCTGGATGTTGCCGGGCTGGCCGCCGCAGAAGGTCAGGTTGATGAACTCGCAGAGACCAAAGAAGAAGTCGGAGCCGACCGGAAGACGGCCGCCCTTGAGTTCAAGGCGATCATCGAACAGCTTCTGCGAGTAGTAGAGTTCGGTCAGGCGAAGAATGCTGCCGCGGCCGAACACTTCGTTGGTCAGCTGCAGCGCCGGAATTCCCGCCTCGTCATTCAGGTTGCGGCCGAAGCGGTCGACCAGCGTGAGGCCAACCGTGCCGCCCTGGATGCCGGCAAGTTTTGCCATGTCGAACTTGGCCTGAAAGAAAAGCTGTCCGGCTTGGGTCGCGGTGTTCCTGTTGCCGCCCGACAAATTGCCGACGGCTTCGTCGCCCAGCGTCAGGGCCAGCGAAATCCCTCGCTCCTTTAGTTGCGTCCTGCCGAGATCGCCGAACAGATATGGTCTTGTCCAGAAATCATCGGTCTCCGTGTAAGGCACCGGCGGAGCCTTCGTCATGAGATCGGCCGCATGCGCGCCGCCGCCGCTGAACAGAGATAACAACGCCATCCCCACGCCGCACGCCCGCGCGGTGTTTACAGACCTAAGTGACATTTTCTGCGCTCCCAGCGTCCCCGGCTTTGTCTATTTTTGTGCCACGTTCCCGCCCAAAGCCCTTCAGCGGGTAACGTGGTCGTTTCAGTGCATCGATCATTCAACCAGAGATAGAATCCGTGCGCGCGCAAAGCCCTTCAAGACGGCGGCGAGGGGTCTGCCTGCGGCTCAGCTGGGCCAGGCCTGCTGCGCCAATCTGGATACGAGCGCCGCGAGCTTGATTGATCTTGCGCCTCGAACTCCTTCCCCTCGTTCCTCTACTCAAGCTGCCGCGACCATATTCCCGGTCCGGGTCCTTCCTTTTCGAGTTGTCATGCCTGATCGCCCGTCGTCGTCGGCAACGCAGCCGCGCTATGCGGAGCCGCGCCTTGCAGAATTGTGCTTTCCTTCGGTCTTGGCGCAGTGCGGGCGAGGCCTGCGAGCGCGGCCTTGCGCCGTCGACGGGCCTGCAATTGCTGATCCGCCAGCACACCGATCAGGATCACGGTCCCCATCACCGCGAAGTTCAGCGAATTGGGAATGCCGAGGATGTTCACGAGGTTCTGCAGCACCTGCAGCAACGCCGTCCCGAGCACGATGCCCAGAATGGAGCCCTCGCCGCCGCGCAAGCTGCAGCCGCCGAGGACGGCTGCTGCGATCGCATAGAGTTCGTAGAAGTTGCCGAACGAGCTCGGAGAGACCGAGTTGGTGTAGAACACGAACATCACGGTCGAGACGCCGGCGAGCCCGCCGCTGATGACATAGGCGGTCGCGATCACGAGATTGGTGTTGATGCCGGAGAAGCGCGCCGCTTCCTCGTTCTTGCCCACGGCATAAAGCCAGCGCCCGTAGACCGAGCGGTGCAACAGGACGCCGAGGATCTGCGCAAGGATGATCAGGAAGATGAAGGTGTTCGGGATGCCCGCAATATTACCGGAGGCGATGTTGCTCAGCGTGCTCGCCTCGTCGCCGTAGCCGAAGCCGCGCGTCGAATCGCTGGTGTAATAGCGCGCGGCGCCGCGATAGATCAGCAAGCCGCACAGCGTTACGATGAAGGGCTGCATTTTCAGCCGCGTGATCAGGAAGCCCTGGATGCCGCCCAGCGCAAGCCCGCCCATCAGGACCAGCAGCAGCGCGAACGGCCAGGGCACCTGATAGGTCGTCAGCAGGTCGATGAAGATGACGCCGAGCAGCGCGAACATCGAGCCGAGCGAAAGATCGATTCCGCCGGTGATGATGACGAGACCTTCACCCAGCGCGAACACACCGAACAGGCCGATCAGATTGGCCATGTTCAGCAGATTCACGAACGACAGGAAGGCCGGATTGATCGCGCCGGTGATGGCGGAGATCACCGCCAGCAGCAAGAACAGGCCGAGTTCCTTCTTCATCATGGCGCAGCGGCCTCCATGGTTTCGAGTGCTTGGCCGACCGCCAGTCTCAACACGTTGTATTCGCTGAACTGGTCGCGCTCGATCACGCCGCTGACACTGCCTTCATGCATCACCGCCACCCGGTCGGAGACGCCGATGACTTCCTCCATGTCCGAGGAGATCATCACGATCGCGACGCCCTGGTCGGCGAGGCTGCGCATCAGCGCGTAGATCTCGCTCTTGGCGCCGACATCGATGCCGCGGGTCGGCTCGTCGAAGAACATCACGCGCGGCTGCATGGAGAGCCACTTGCCCAGCACCACTTTTTGCTGGTTGCCGCCGGAGAGTGTGACGGCTTCGATGTCGATGCTCGGCGCCTTGATGGACAGCCGCCTGGCCTGGTCTTCGGCGATTCTGCGCTCGGCCGCGCCGTTGACCAGCCACATCCGCGCATGATCCAGCAGGCTCGCGAGCGTCACGTTCTCCCGGATCGGCAGTTCCAGCACCAGGCCGGATTTCTTGCGATCCTCGGGCACCAGGTAGATTCCTTGCCTGATCGCGTCACGCGGCGAGGCGACGCGGACCGGGGCGTTGTCGATCCGGATCTCGCCGCCCAGCAGCGGATCGACGCCGAACACCGCGCGGGCAAGCGAGGTGCGGCCAGCGCCGACGAGCCCGGCGAGGCCGAGGATCTCGCCGCGCAGCACGGACAGATTGATCTGCCGGTCAGGAAAGGCAGTGGTCACGACGCCGGCGACATCGCAGCCGCCGGGCTGCGGCGTGCAGGACGGCGGTGTATACAGCGCCTTCAGGTCGCGGCCGATCATCAGCCGGATCATGGCGGCGTGGCTGAGCTCGTCGCGCGCCAATTCCCCCACCGTGCGCCCGTCGCGCAGTACCACGACGCGATCGGCGCAGCTCATGATCTCGCCGAGCCGGTGAGAGATATAAATCACCGAGATGCCGTGCGTCTTCAGGTCGGCAATCACCTCGAGCAGCCGTTCCGTCTCCGAAATCGTCAGGCTGGAGGTCGGTTCGTCCATGATGATAACGCGGGCGTCGATCGAGAGCGCCGTGGCGATCTCCACCATCTGGCGCTCCGCGATCGACAAATTCTCGACCAGCGTGCCCGGCATGAAATCGGCGCCCAGCCGTTCCAGCAGCGGCATCACGCGGGCGTGCATCTGCGCATTGTCCACCAGCTTCAGCGGGCCGCCGGCCAGCTTCTCGCGTCCGATGAAGACATTGGCCGCGACGTCGAGATTCTCGAACAGGTTCAGTTCCTGGTGCACGAAGGCGATGCCAGATCGCATCGCCTCGGTCACCGTCATCCGGGCGTGCTCGGTGCCGCCGATGCGGATCACGCCAGCGCTCGGCGCGATCACGCCGGCGAGCACGCGCATCAGCGTCGATTTGCCGGCACCGTTCTCGCCGATCAGGCCCAGCACCTCGCCGCGATTGACGCGCAAATTAACGTCGTCGAGCGCCTTGACGCCGGGATAGGTCTTGCTGATTCCGCTGAGTTCCAGCAGCGTTTCCGCCATTCGGCATGTCCTCCTGCACAACGCCCGGCGGCCTGTGTCGGTCGGGCGTTGAAGCCGTCTGAAGTTACTTCTTGAGCAGTTCCTTCAGATGTGCGGCGAACTCCGCGACGTTGGTCTTGCTGATCACCTCGGTCGGCACGATCAGCTTGCTGTCCTTCGGAATCCAGGACTTGTCGCCGTTCAGCGTCTTGATGATGTTGGTGGCGGAGAGATAGCCGAACTCGTAGGGCTGCTGCACGACCGTGGATTCGATCGTGCCGTCGGAAATGCCGCGCAGCGTCCGCTGATCCTCGTCGAAGCCGACGATCTTCACCTTGCCGGCCTTGCCTGCGGCCTTCACCGCGTCATAAATCAGCGGCGTCTCGTAGCTCCACAGGCCGGACAGCAGCGCGATGTCGGGATATTTGACGAGCACGTTCTCCATGTTCGCCTTGGCCTTGGTGAAGTCCACCTGGTCGGTGAACACGTCGACCAGTTCGACCTTGGTGCCGGCGATCGCTTCCTTGATGCCCTGCACCCGCTCGCGGGCGTTGTCGGCGTCCATCGTTCCGACGAACAGCGCGATCTTGCCGCCGTTCGGCAGCGCCTTCTTGATCTCCTCGCCGGCCTGCCGCCCTGCCGCGACGTTGTCGGTGCCGATATAGGCGAGGCGATTGCTCTGCGGCGCGTCACTGTCCGTGGTGATTAGCACGGTCTTGGCCGCAACCTTGTTGAGTTCTTCGGTTGCATGCGGTGCATCGTCGACCGAGATCGAGATACCGGCGACGCCGCGCACCAGCAGATCGTCCAGTTCGCGCCGCTGGCCGGCCGCCGTCCCTTCATTGGTGACGATCAATTCGATATTGTAGTCCGGGTGCTCCTTCTGCGCCTTCTCAAGCCCGCGGCCCGCGATGGTCCAGAAGTCGGCCGCGACATTGGTCACCAGCGCAATGGTCTTTTTCTGCTGTGCCTGTGCTACCCCCGTCGCCATGGCGAACGCGGCTGCGCCCGCCAAGAGCGGCACGATCAATTTTCTGGTTGAGACATTCATATGCACCTCCCTGTCGACACCCCCGGTGAGGGGATTTCACGCTCGGCGCTTTTCACGCCTTATTTTATTCACGTAACGAATAAATTAGCGCGACAAAATGTCCAGTCAAGGATGTTAATGATCACATCTTCAGCCAATAATAGTATAGGAGTGACGTATTTCAGTCGCTATCCGCGCTTTTTGACCCGCAAACGAGTAGCCTGCGTTGAATAATTTCATCGAGAGAATTAAAAAACGCAATATGAACGAACAGCCCGAGCCGTTGAGACGTGCTTCGAGCCTGGCCCGCGGATCGAACCCCGGCCGTCTCGTCGAGGTCCTGCGACGCCAGGGGCCGTTGCCGCGGGTCGAGCTCGCACGCAGCACGGGCCTGAGCTTCCCCGCCATTTCGGCCATCACGTCGAAGCTGATGGCGGAAGACCTGCTGTGCGAAGCCGAGACAGATGCGGCGATGCTGTGGCCCGACGACGCCGACGAAGAGGACACGGATGGCGGCCGTCGCCGCGGCCGGCCGGCAGTCCTGCTGACCCTGAATCCCGAATTTGGCCGCATCATCGCGGTCTCGCTGCGCATGAATCTGGTCGAGACACTGATCGCCGATTTCAGCGGCTCCGCCCTAGCGCAATCGCGACTTGAACTCGCGACGCGCGCGCTCAATGCAAGCGCATTATGCGAGCTCGTGATCGCACAGATCGACGCCATGCTTGAGGCGACCGCCACGCCGCGACATCGCTTGCTCGGAATCGGAATAGCGCTGCAAGGCATCGTCGACGGCGATACCGGCCGGCATCTGTGGAGCCCGGCGCTGTCGATCACCGACGTCGATCTTGCCAAGCCGATCCGCCAAGCGTTCGGTGCCGAGGTCGTGATGGCGAACGACGCGGTCGCGGTCGCGCTGTCCCTCGCTGCCGCCGAACCGGCACTGGCGCAGGGCCTCACGGCCACGATCATGGTGGGCCACGGCGTCGGCATGGGCATCATTGTCGACGGTGAAGCGCGCTGGGGTGCCGGCGCGGGCAGTGAGATCGGTCATGTCAAGTTGGCGCTGAACGGCCCGCAATGCCGCTGCGGTCAGCGCGGCTGCATCGAGGCCCATCTTGCCGATTATGCGCTTTACCGCGATGCCCGCACCTTTCTCGACCTGCCGCCGGCGGCGTCGCAGCAGCCGTCCGAGGCGCAGATGGCTCTGCTACGCGATCGGGCACGGAGCGGCGATTCCCGTCTCGAGCACTTGTTCCAGCAGGCGGGCCACGCGCTTGCCGAAGCGGTCGCCACGACGATATCGGTGCTGCGCCCGCATCATGTCATCCTCGCAGGTCCTGGCCTGCAGGCATTCGACATGATGCGCAGTGCCTATGAGGAGAGGCTCGACCAGGCGGTGCTGCCGTGGCTGCTCAAGTCCACGGCGATATATGTGCGTCCAAGCGAGTCGGCGACCATCGTCGACGGCATGGTGCGGCGGACGCTGCGGGTCGTGGACCGCAGCCTCATGGAGACAACCGAGTGAACTTCGGAATCTGTGGCCCTCTTGCCTGAGCCGCAGCAACGCAACCGACGCCCTTCAGGCGCCAAAATCGAGAGGATGCCAATGCAGGGCGCCATCTATCCAAGTCTCAAGGACCGGACCGTACTGGTCACCGGCGGCGGTTCCGGCATCGGCGAGGCGATCGTCCGCCGGTTCATCGGCCAGGGCGCGCGGGTCGGATTCATCGATATCGATCTGGCGTCGTCGGAGCAGCTGCTGTCCGATCTCGGGGCACAAGCCCGCGTGCACTTCGAACATGCCGATCTGCGCGACATCGGCGCGCTGCGGCGCGCAGTCGCCGGCATCCGCGAGGCGCTCGGGCCGGTCACCATCCTGGTCAACAATGCGGCCCGCGACGACCGTCACGCGATCGAGGATGTCACACCGGAATTCTGGGACGAGCGGATCGCCGTCAACCTGAAACACCAGTTCTTCAGCGCCCAGGCGGTCGCGCCGGACATGAAGCAGGCAGGGGGCGGTTCGATCGTCAACATCGGCTCGGTGAGCTGGGTGATCGGCCAGGGCAACATGCCCTGCTACACAACGGCCAAATCAGCCGTTCAGGGCCTCACCCGGGCGCTGGCCCGCGATCTCGGGCCGCACAACATACGGGTCAATTCCATCCTGCCCGGATGGATCATGACCCAGCGGCAGCAGGATCTGTGGTTGACGTCTGAAGGCGTGGCCGAGCTGATGCAGCGCCAATGCCTCAAGCGCAAACTCGTGCCTGATGACATCGCCCGTGTCGTGCTCTTCTTTGCCGCCGATGACAGCGGTGCCTGCACCAACCAGAGCCATATCGTGGATGGTGGCTGGGTCTAGCGCTTCAGGTAATCCGGCAAGGTAAACCCGTCATAGAAGCGGTCGGAGAGGATCGTGGTCTTGAACGTCTGTGATTTGTAGCCGGCGACGATGTCCTGCGCCCACGGCGAGCCTGCATTGGCCTGCTTCACCGCGACCACATTGATATAGGGCGTCGTCATCTTCTCCAGGGCAAATGCATTGGTCAGCTTCAAGCCGCTGTAGATCGCGAAGTTGCCCTGGATGGCGGCGAAATCAACGTCATCGAGCGCGCGCGGCGCCTGTGCCGCTTCCAGCGGCACGATCTTGATGCCGCCGGGGTTCTTGATCACGTCGAGTTCGCTGACATCGACCGGCTTGGAGTCGCGAATCTCGACGAGGCCGAGATCGCGCAGGATCCAGAGCGCGCGCTGCAGATTGACGGGATCGTTGGGCACGGCCACGGTCGAGCCGGGCTTGATCGGCGAGCCGACCGGGTGCTTCTTCGAGTAAAGCCCCATCGGGGGCGTCGGGACGTGGACGATGCCGACGAGGTCGGTTTGCTGCCGCTCGTTGTAGGAGTTCAGGAAGATCGTGTGCTGCATGACGTTGGCGTCGATCTCGCCCTTGAACACTGCATTATTGGCTTCCAGCCCGCTCGAAAACTCGACATAGCGGACATGGTAGCCCTTCTTCTCGAGTTCCGGCGCGACGCCAACCTTGAATTCGTCGATGTAGGGGCCCGGCACGAAGCCGACTTTCAGATCGGATTTGGCTGATGTCTCCGCGTGCAGGGCGGCGCCGGTAAGAGCACCGAGAATGAGCAGGGTCGAAAGGAACAGGACGCGCGCAGTGGTCATTGAATTCTCAAATCCTTAGGCTGTGGGCAAATAGCGATCCGGCTGACGCGGGGTCGGCGGTTTCGATCACGTCAGGCGATCGCCTTGATCGATCCGGAAAACACGCTTTGCGGCCGGCTCAGTTGGTAATGGTCGCGCAGCGTCGTGCCGCTGTACTCGTCGCGGAACAGGCCGCGCTTGCGCAGGATCGGCACGACTTGCTCGGCGAAGATATCGAACCCGCCGGGTAGCCAGGGCGGCATCACGTTGAAGCCGTCGGCCGCGCCATTCTCGAACCAGGTCTGGATGTTGTCGGCGATCTTCTCCGGCGGGCCCACGATCACCCAGTGGCCGCGCGCCCCGGCGAGACGCTGCACGAGCTGGCGGATCGTCGGCTGCTCGCGATCGACGATGTCGACCACGAGCTTGAAACGGCTGGCGACCCCGCGGGCGCTGCCGGTGTCGATCAGGTGGCGCGGAAAGGGACCGTCGAGGTCGAAGCCGGAGAGGTCGAGCCCGATCATCTGGCGAAGTTGGGTCAACGAGTATTCCGGCTGGATCAGCTCGTTGAACTCGTCCTGCAACAGGTCGGCTTCGGCCTGCGTGCTAGCGATGAACGGACTGATGCCCGGCAGGATCCTGACCTGATCGGGGCTGCGGTCGAAGGCGCGCGCCTGCCGCTTGATGTCCGCATAGAACTCCTGGGCGCTCGCCAGCGTCTGATGCGCGGTGAAGATCGCTTCGGCATAGCGCGCGGCAAAGGCGCGTCCGTCATCAGACGAACCCGCCTGGACATAGACCGGCCGTCCCTGCGGCGTCCGCGAGATGTTGAGCGGGCCGCGCACCCGGAAGTGCTTTCCGACGTGATCGATCGGATGGATCTTTCCCATATCAGCGAAAATGCCGGATGCGGGATCGTTCACCACGGCGTCGTCTTCCCAGCTGTCCCACAGCCGCGTGATGACATCGATATATTCCCGCGCCCGCTCGTAGCGTTCGTGGTGAGGTGGATGCTCGGACAAGCCAAAGTTCTGCGCCGCCTGTGCCGTGCTGGTCGTGACGATGTTCCAGCCGGCCCGGCCGCCGCTGAGGTGATCGAGTGACGCGAACAGGCGCGCCAGATTGTAGGGCTCGGTATAGGTCGTCGACGCGGTCGCGATCAGGCCGATCCGTTTCGTGGCGACGGCGATCGCGGCCAGCCAGGTGATCGGCTCGAACCGGAAGCGTTGTGCGTAGCGAACATTGTCGGCGAGCGCGGGGCCGTCGGCGAAGAAGATCGCGTCGAATTTCTGCGCTTCGGCGCGCTGCGCCAGCTCTTGGTAATAGCTGACGTCAAGGATGCGATCCGCCGCAGACCCCTTGTAGCGCCATGCCGCCTCGTGATGGCCGCCGGGATAAATAAAGAGATTAAGGGAAAGCTGTCGTTTGCTCATCTCGGATCTCGTGAGTTCTGCTGATCGTTATTGGTGGAACGGCGCCTTGTGCGCAAATGCGAAGCGCAGGTAGCGCTCCAGCTTCAAACCTTCGGGCGTGCGCTTTTCTTCGACAAGGCGCGCGAAGTTGCGACGCACCAGTTCGCGCTCGTGAGGGGTGAACGCTTCGAGGAAATTTCCGAATGCGCTCGCTTCCGACCACTGCAGCAGCGACGCCGCATCGTCGTGGATATCGATCAGCGCGCGCAGCTCGCTGCGGTAGCCGGCGAAGCCACGTGCCGCGAACTGCGATTTGAGCTCCTCGTCGGTCGATCCGAGCACCGGGTTCGAGTCCTGGCGATCGCCGGCAAGACCCGCCTCGATGATGGCGCGACGAAGCAGCTGGCGCGACTGGTGCGGCCTGGACGGATCCTGCACATTCAATCCGAGGCGGCCGCCGGGCCTGAGCACGCGCCGGATCTCCCGCAGCGCGCGATCCTTGTCGGAGATCCAATGGAAGACGCTATTGAGATAGACCGCGTCGAACTGCGCGTCGTCGAAGCGCGACAGTTCTTCGGCGCGCCCGGTGGCGAACTGGAGGTTATCCCCCTGCCGAAGGCGCGCAATTTCGATGCGGCCGGCAAGTGGGTCGATACCGATCACGCGTCCGTCCGGACCGACCAGTCCGGCGACGAATTCCGCAAGCCGGCCGGTTCCCGTCCCGATGTCGAGCACGTGCTCGCCGGTCTTGATGGCGAGCGGCCCGATCAGGAACTTGCCGTGGCGAAATTGAACGAGTCCAGCTTCATCATAGGAGCGGGCGAGCTCCGGAGTATCGTGTTCAAGGCTGATGTCGCCAGCAGTTCGCGGCATTTCCAGAGATCCATCGTTGCTCGCCGCGCGTCGACGTCAGGCGCGTGCGTTGCGTCAGACTCTATGTCGGCGGCGGTGAAATGAATTTGCGTTGTTGCACGGCAAGCGAGCATGAACGTGACGAGTTCGTCGTTCACCGGAGATGAGTGCGATCGCGCCGATCCCAGCGACGTATGATTTGGGAAGTTCTCCCGATCGATCGCGCCGATCCCGCACGTCGCAACGCACATGAGGTGATCGGTCAAGCGGCGATCATCGCAAATATTTCAATGCCCGCGGTGTCCACGACGCGAACATTGCCTGCTATCAAAAACAAAGCTGGTTTCGTTTCATTGACTGAATGTCGATCGCTTTTACGATTTGCAACGTCAAAGCGAGGTGGTCATTCATGCCGCAATCCGATCCCGACAGCGTCGCCCGCGAGGCCCTCCGGCTGATCGGGGCCGACCCGCAGAACTGGGTGCCTGATCGCGACGGAATCGATCACAACGTCGTCGTGGTCGGCGGTGGCCAGTCCGGCGCGGCCTTCGCGTTCGCGTTTCGGCGCGCCGGGATCGGCAAGGTTTCGGTGATCGATGCCGCCGCCGACGCCAGCAAGGCCGGCGTGTGGCTGACGAGCGCGCGAATGCACAAGCTTCGCACTCCGAAGACGCTTCCAGGTCCGGAGCTCGGTCTGCCCGGTCTCGGTTTCCAGGTATGGTATGAAACGCGCCATGGCGCGGCGGCCTTCGACGCGCTCGATCGGATTCCGCGGCTCGACTGGGCGGCCTATCTCGACTGGTATCGCCGCGTGACCGGCGCCGGCATTCGTTACGGTACGCGGCTGCTCCGCATCGAGCCCGCAGCCGATCATTTGCGGTTACATCTGGAGCGGAGCGGGGTCACGACCATCGAGACCACGCGCAAGCTGGTGCTCGCAACCGGCTTTGCGGGTAGCGGGGGCGCTTTTGTCCCTGACGCGCTGCGGGTCCTGCCGAAACGATTCCGTGCGCACACATCGGAGAAGATCGATTTCAGGACGCTGCGAGGTCTTTCCGTTGCGGTGGTCGGGAGTGCTGCGTCGGCCTTCGATGCGGCGGCCGCAGCCCTTGAGGCCGGAGCGCGTGATGTTCATCTGTTTGCACGCCGGGAAACCTTGGCCGCGTTGCCCGTCATTCGGATCCGCGGCTACCCGGGAGCCTATGACAATTATTGCAGCCTGCCCGACGGGGTGCGCTGGCATCAGGCGATCCGGTTCAGGCAGGCTGGGTCGACCCCGCCGCCGGATGCGATCTCGCGCGCGGTAGCCTTCCCCAATTTTCATCTGCACCTGGGCGCACCGTGGACCTGGGCGCAATTGAAGGGGGTGCGGCCGGTCGCGATCACTCCGCAGGGCGATTTCGCCTTCGATTTCGCGATTGCGGGGACCGGCTATTCCGTCGATCTGAGCGCGCAGTCGGAGCTCGGCGACTTCGCCGACGAAATCCTGCTGTGGCGAAATCGCTTCGTGCCGCCTGACGACGAGAAGGACGATCGCCTGGCGGCCTATCCTTATCTCGGGACCGGGCACGAGTATCTGGAGAAAGTTCCGGGCCGCGCGCCGTATCTGAAGGACATTCACGTCTTCAACCCGGCAGCATTTGTCAGCTTCGGCCTGCCGATCGGCGACGTTCCAAGCTTCAAGCGCGACATTCCGGGGATCACGGCCAGGATCAGCCGCGATCTGTTCCTGGCCGACCTTGCATCTCACGAGGCGCGCATCAACGGAGAGATCGCGGAGGATTTCACCGCCGAGCTCTATGCACCGGCTGTCTGGCGACCGCCGCAGCCCATCGCGGCGGAATAGCGAGGATCACGACTACATCATTCATCTCCGCCGTCGTTTCCGCGACCGGCGCATGGCGGAGCCTTGTCCAGGGGATCGCGGCGACGAGACCAACATCATGAGCAGCACGACCGCCATCGACAACGTCATTCCGCGCGCCGACATCGTCAAGCGTGCCGCCCGGCTTGGTGCCGAGATCAAGAATGTGAAGCTGTCGGGTGACCTGCCCGACGCGGTCATCCGCGCTGTCAACCAGGTGCTGCTCGAGCACAAGGTGATTTTCTTTCGCGACCAAGGGCACCTCGACGACGCCGAGCAGGAGCGCTTCGCGGTCAGGCTCGGCAAACTGGTGTCGCATCCGACCATCGGTCCGAGCAAGGGCACGTCGTCGATCCTCGAGCTGGATTCGGGGCGTGGTGGCGGCCGCGCGGACCAATGGCATACCGACGTCACGTTCGTCGATGCCTATCCGAAGATCTCGGTGCTGCGCGGCGTGGTAATCCCGCCCTATGGCGGTGACACCGTCTGGTCGAACACGGCGGCGGCCTATCTCGATCTGCCTGCGCCGTTGCGCAAGCTCGCCGACGAGCTCTGGGCGGTTCACAGCAATGCCTATGATTACGCGGTGAAGTCTCGCGTCACCGACGCCGACAGAAAGCATTTCGACGAGGTATTCACCGGAACGATCTATGAGACCGAGCATCCGGTCGTGCGCGTCCATCCCGAAACGGGCGAGCACACGTTGGTGCTTGGCAATTTCGTCCAGCGCTTTGTCGGCCTGCCGAAATATGACGGCCAGAAGCTGTTCGATCTGTTCCAGTCCCGCATCACGGCTCCGGAGAATACCGTGCGCTGGAGCTGGCGGGCGGGGGACGTCGTGATCTGGGACAATCGCGCGACCCAGCATTACGCCGTCAATGACTACGGCGATCAGCATCGTGTGGTGCGCCGCGCCACCATCGATGGCGAGGTTCCGGTCAGCGTCGACGGCCGCCACAGCGTGACGCGCATCAAATCGCCGAAGCTACAGTCGGCGAAGGCAGCCTGAGCATGTCTCCTATTGGAGCAACGCAATGAAAGCCATCATTCGAATTCTGCGTGCGCGGCGAGCCGCCGCGCGCCGCGCGGCGCGATTGCTGCTGGCCGGCGCCTTTGCGTTGGGTCTGATCGCTCCGGCCTTCGCTGAGCCACCGCTCGAGAAGACCGAGATCCGCTATCAAGGCTGGGCCGGGCAGGTGACGTTCACCGAGCTCGCCGAGGACCTCGGCTACCTTGCGCCCCTCAAGCTCAAATGGATCGGCAACACCATCAGCGGACCGCAGGACATCCAGACCGTCGTCACGGGCGACATCGACGTCGGCGGCGCTTTCTATGGCGCGATTATCAAGCTGATCGCGGCCAAGGCGCCGATCAAGGCGGTGGTCGGCTACTACGGCTCCGACGCGAACACCTATTACGGCTACTATGTGAAGGACGACAGTCCGATCAAGACGGCCCGCGACCTGATCGGCAAGAAGGTCGCGGTCAATACGCTTGGTGCCCATCTGGAGTTCGTGCTGCGTGAGTATCTGGCGCGGAACGGCCTTAGCGCCGTCGAGGTCAAGCAGGTGACATTGGTGGCGGTCCCACCCGTCACCGCCGAGCAGGCGCTGCGGCAAGGGCAGGTCGAGGTGAGCGCGCTCAGCGGCGTGTTGCGCGACAAGGCGCTGGAGCGTGGCGGGATCCGTTCGCTCTTCAACGATACCGATCTGTTCGGACAGTTCACCGGCGGTGCCTATGTGCTGCGGGAGAAGTTCATCAAGGACAATCCGAACATGGCCCGCAAGCTGGTCGAGGGGATCTCGCGCGCGATCCAGTGGGCGCAGACGGCGCCGCCCGATGAAGTGCGGGCTCGCTTCAACCGGATCATCGCGGAGCGCAAGCGCAACGAGGATGCCTCCTCGATCAAGTACTGGAAGAGCACCGGCGTCGCGTCCAAGGGCGGCGTGATCTCGGATGCTGAGCTGCAGGTCTGGGTCGACTGGCTGGTCAGGGATGGCCTGCTCAAGCCGGGTCAGATCAAGGCCTCGGACACCTACACCAACGAGTTCAACTATTTCCGTCCCGGAAAGACGGCGGAGGCGCGATGACGTCGGTCAAGATCAGCTTTGACAAGGTCCGCAAGGAGTTCGTCACACGAGGCGAAAAGGGCCGGCCGGCGGGCCATTTCACCGCGCTCGAGGACATCACGTTCGACGTCCGCGCCGGCGAATTCCTCGCCCTGGTCGGTCCAAGCGGTTGCGGCAAGTCGACATTGCTCGATCTGCTCGGCGGGCTCGCAACGCCGACCAGCGGCCGCATCCTGCTCGATGGCCGGCCGATCATCGGTCCCGGACGCGACCGCGGCGTCGTCTTCCAGCAGTATGCGCTGTTTCCATGGCGCACCGCCGCGCAGAACGTCGAGTTCGGGCTCGACATTGCCGGCCTCAAGCCGAAGCAGCGCGGAGAGGTCGCGCAGCACTTTCTCGACCTTGTCGGGCTGTCCGGTTTTGCCGACCGTTACCCGCACGAGCTTTCCGGCGGCATGAAGCAGCGTGTCGCGATCGCGCGGAGCCTGGCCTACGATCCGGAAGTGCTGCTGATGGACGAGCCGTTCGCTGCGCTCGATGCCCAGACGCGCGAAACACTGCAGGGCGAGCTGCTGCGGATCTGGCGTGCCACCGGCAAGACCATCATCTTCATCACCCATGGCATCGACGAGGCCGTCGTGCTCGGTCAGCGCGTGGTGGTCATGACGTCGCGTCCGGGGCGGATCAAAGAGATTGTCGATATCCCCGCGGCCTTGCGCAGCGAAGCCGAGGACGTGCGCTCGCTGCCGGAATTCGGCCGCGTGCGCCATGAGATCTGGAGCCTGCTCCGCGAGGAAGTGCAGAAGGCGCAGCAGGGGCAGTCGGCGGGCAGGGTCAGCGCAGGCCGTGTCGACCGTGAAGTGAAGGAAGTCGCTCATGTCTAGCCTGGAGATGCTGACATTGCTGGAGCTCGCGCATGGGCGGCGAGACGAACACCCGGCGGCCGCGCGGTCACCGCTGGTGAGCGCGGCCCGCGCCGCGACCCGCGGTCTGGCAGCTTTCGGGCGCCGCTCCCTGCTGCTGATCGCCCTTCTGGCGATCTGGGAGGCCGCGCCCAGGCTCGGCTTGATCGACGCGGTGTTTCTGCCGCCCTTCTCGGATGTCATCGCCGCAGGCTGGCAGCTCGCGCAAACCGGCGAGCTCTATGACGACGCCTCCGCGAGCCTGCTCCGCGCCCTGAGCGGGTTTCTGGTGTCGGTCGTGTTGTTCGTCCCGCTCGGGCTGGCCGTCGGCTGGTACACAAGGCTCGGCGATCTGCTGAACCAGTTCATCGAGATTTGCCGCAATACCGCGCCGCTCGCGCTGTTGCCGGTGTTCATCCTGCTGCTTGGCATCGGCGAGCTCTCGAAGGTCACGATGGTGGTCTATAGCTGCGCCTGGCCGCTCCTGCTCAACACCATCGCCGCGGTGAAGCAGGTCGATCCGCTCTTGATCAAGTCGGCGCGGACCATGGGCGCGACCCCACAGCAGCTGTTCCGCAAGGTGATCCTTCCGGCGGCGCTTCCGACGATCTTTGTCGGCGTTCGGCTCGCCAGTGCGTCAGCCATGCTGGTGCTGGTCGCATCCGAGATGGTCGGCGCCAAGGCCGGTCTCGGCTATCTCATCATCAACAGCCAGTACAGCTTCCTGATCCCGCAGATGTATTTCGGCATAATCGGGATCACCGTGATCGGGTTGGCATTCAATGCCGTCCTGGAGGCGTTGGAGCGGCGCTTGATGCGATGGAAGGCACAGGTTGCGACGTGAGATCGTGGTTCAGGCGGCGCTCGGGCTGTTTCGTGCGGTAGCTTGCGTCACAATGCTGTTCGGCGGCACGTCCTTGGTCAGCCAGACGTTGCCGCCGATGGTCGAGCCGCGGCCGATCGTGATCCGGCCGAGTATGGTTGCGCCGGCGTAGATCACGACGTCATCCTCGATGATCGGATGGCGGGCATCGCCCTTGATCACATGGCCATCGTCGTCGGTCGGGAAATGCCGCGCGCCGAGCGTGACCGCCTGATAGACTCGGACGTTGTTGCCAATGATGGCGGTTTCGCCGATCACGACGCCGGTTCCGTGATCGATGAAGAAGCCGGAGCCGATCCGGGCGCCGGGATGGATATCGATGCCCGTCCTTGTGTGGGCGATCTCCGACATCAGGCGAGCCACCAGCCGCGCGCCGATCTGGTAGATTAGATGGGCAAGGCGATGGTGGATGATGGCGGTCATCCCCGGATAGCCGATCAGGATCTCGGGAAAATTCCGCGCTGCCGGGTCTCCAACGAATGCCGCCCGCAGATCGTTGATCAGAAGTCCGCGGACGGACGGCAGTTGGGTGGCAAATGCGCGCGTCAGCTCGATCGCCTCTTCGTGCACAAAGCCCGGCTCAAGCTCGTCGCCAACGAACAGCGCGCCGCGATGGATCTGCGCGCTGAGCGAATCCAATGCCGTGCTTAGCGTATTGCCGACGAAATAGTCGATGTTCTCGCCGTCGAGGTCCGATTGGCCGTAGTGGCGCGGAAACAGCGCCTTGGTGAGGCCGTCGAGGATCGCCTCCAGCGCGTCCCGCGAGGGCGCGCGGTGAGCCTCGCCGTCTTGCCGGATGCTGTGGGTCTCCTCCCGCGACGTGCGCAACTCGGCCACGATCCGGTCGAGCTGCCAGCGGCCCGGTTGTCGGCTGACTGAGCCGGCTGAGGACGGAGGCGATGCTGGCGGCAATTCGCGTTTCATGCTGCACCCTTTCTCTGCCCTACCGAACATGCGCCAGAGGAATGCTGACTTCGGCCAATAGGTCGAGATCGGCCTCGTGGTCGATCTGGACATACTGTCCATTCCAGTAGGTGAGGCCGGACAGCCGGTGCGACAACTCCATGCTGGCGAGGCGGCCCACGATGATGCCATGGGAATGTCGCTCGATGATCTCCTCGACCTGGCATTCGATCATCGCAAGCGAACGCTGCAGCAACGGCACGCCCGAGGCTCCATGGGTCCAGTCGGTGCCCTCGAAGCGCTCCCTGCCTTTCAGCCGGCCATCGCTGAAGCGCTCGGCCAGGACCTGCTGGTCGGAGCCGAGGATGTTGACGCCGAACAGCCGATGGCGGGCGATCGGTGCGAAGGACGATGCCTGCCGGTTGATGCTGACCAGAAACCGGGGTGGGCTGGCGCTGAGCGACGTCAGCGAGGTCACCGTCATGCCGGTGATGTCCTCACCTTGTCCTGCGGTGATGATGCAAACGCCGGCCGGGAGGCGGCGCATGACAAGGCGAAATTGACGCTCGATCTCGTGGTCGGCGTCCACAAGATGAATATCCGGCCTGCTCATCAGGATTCTCCCCTGCATTGCCTCGCCGGATTGGACCTCGCCAGAGCGTTTTCGAGCGAAGTGGATACCGGTTCGCGTGAAGAAACGCATCAAAACAGGAATCTAGGCTCCGTTCCGACTCGATCGGAACGGAACTCTAGAAGAAGCCCTTGGCGGGTAGCGGCGTGCCGCTGATCTCGTATTGTCCGATCGAGCGCGCCTTGAAGGTGTTTGGATTGTGCGACGCCAGGGTGCGCGCGTTGCGCCAGTGGCGGTCGAAATTAGTCGCCTTCTTGGTGGCCGATGCGCCGCCGACGTCGAACAGCAGGCTGCCGCTCCGGATCGCGAACTCGTCCGCAACGATCTTGGCCTTGGCCGACAGCAGCGCGGCCCTGTGCGCGGCATCGACGGCCTTTTCGTCGCCTGCATCGAAAGCATTGGTGGCGATATCGAGCGCCTCCGCGGCCGCGAGCACCACGGTCTCCGCCGCGAATGCGCCGCTGGCGATCTGGCCGACGGTCTGTTGCAGCAGCGGGTCGTCCGCCGGAAGCTCGCTGGGCGCGTAGTAGAACGTCCGCTTGCGGGTCCGCACCAGGGCGCTGGCGTCGCGCAGCACGGCGCGCGCGATGCCGGCATTGATCGCAGTCAGGAACAGCTGGGCAAATGTGTTGGAATAGGGAATGCCGTAGCCGGTATCCGGTGCGTCGAACACGGCTTCCTGGCGCTTGACGCGCACGTTGCGGAAGTGGGTGGTGCCGGTCGCCGTCAGCCGCTGCCCGAGGCCGTCCCAGTCGTCGATGAGCTCAATGCCCTCGCGGTTGACCGGAATCAGCACGGCAGCATTGGTGGCGGATGCGTCAGCGGTGCGAACGAGGACGTAGTCCGAATACAGTGTGCCGGTGCTGTAGTATTTCGTGCCGTTGAGCAGGTAGTCGTCGCCGTCGGCAGTGAGTGTCGTGTTCGGCGTGACATTGCCGATCTTCGGCGTGTCGAGCTCGGTCGCCGCGAGCCCGATGATCGCGCCGTCGGCAACTGCCTTCTGCCACTGCCTGTGCTGATCGTCCTTCGGCCGGCGCACCAGGCGTTCGACGACGCTGAAATGGTTGCGCAGGATATGCGCGACATTGGCGTCGGCCTCGCCGAGACCGATGACGATCTCGAACAATGCGCGAATCGACAGGCCGGCGCCGCCGGATTCGATCGGAAGCCGCAACGCGCCGAGGCGGGCCTTGCGAATGAGATCGACTTGCGCGAACGGCAGGACGCGCTCGCGTTCGCGGTCGGCGGCGCCTTCCGCGATGCGGCCGAGCAGCGCGTCGATATCGGGTGCGCGGCTGGGCAGGCGGTCGGAAGGCTCCAGCGAGGTGGCGGACAGAGGCTTGTTCATTGGTATCACCCGAATGGCGTTGATTGATATGACGGCTGTTGATCAGAGCTGGGCCAGGTGGTCGGTGACTTTGATCGGCTCCGGGAGCACCTTGCGCGCGACCAGCCAGTCGGCGGCCCTTTGCAGTTCGGCGAGGAAGTTTTCGTCGTTGGCGGCGAAGTAGCGATACTGCCGGTTCAGCGCGATGAACTGGTCGCGGACCTGGTCGCTGTACTTGCCGGCCTTCTGCGCGATGTATTCGGCATCCTTGCTGTTCGCTGAGATCCACTTGCCTTCGGCGCGGAAGGCATCGTTGACGGCCCGGACCAGCGCTGGATTGTCGTTCGCGAATTTTCGGGTGGTCAGGTAGGACGTGTAATCGATCTGGAACTCGAGATCGCGACCTTCCAGGAAGATGTCGTGCGCCTTGTATTCGAGCCGCGCGATATCGACGCCCGGGCTCCACATCGACCAGGCGTCGACCTTCCCGGAGGCCAGCGCCGGCGCTGCGTCCGGCGGGTTGAGATAGACGAATGTCACCTTGGAGCGGTCGACCTTGTGCTTCTCGAGCGCCGCAACCAGCAGGAATTCGCCGAGACCCGAGCGGTTCACCGCCACCGACTTGCCGACGAGATCCTCGACCTTGTTTATGCCAGAGTCATCCCGCGCGATGATCGCCGTGGTGCGCGGCTCGTAAACCACGAATTGGGTGAACACCAGCGGCGAGCCGGCGATAATCGCGGCGAGTGCCGGCGTCGTGCTGCCGCCGAAGCTGAAATCGGCACTGCCGCCGGTCACAGCCTGCAGCGTCGGTGCATGATTGGGGAACGGCCCGAGCCACTCGACCTTGATGCCGTCCCTGGCCAGCAGCTTCTCGAACTCGCCGCGCTCCTTGGCGATCAGATTGAGGCCGCTCAAACCCCAGGTCAGACGCACCGTGTCGGTGACGCGGCCGGTCGCCGCATGCGCCGGCTCGGACAGGTCAAAGCCGGCAAGCGCGCCGATGCCGAAGGCGGCGCCGCCAAGGAAGCTGCGACGGGTGGGGTTGGTGAACCGGGGGATAGACATTGAGTGGTCCTCAGGCAGGAATGGGGTGAGAGGTGCCGACGCCGAGCTCCGCCAGCAGGTCGGTGCGGGCGATCGGCGCTGCGCCGTTACGTTTCATGCGATGCTCGAACGCGATCCGGCCCTCGCGCATCACCAGGATGCGGTCGGCGAGCGCGATCGCCTCGTCGACGTCGTGAGTGACCAGGAGGACGCCGGGTCGATGGACGGCGACCAGCTCGCGCACCAGATCGTGCATCCGAATGCGAGTCAGCGCATCGAGCGCTGCGAACGGCTCGTCGAGCAAGAGCAGCTCGGGCTCCTGCACCAGCGCGCGCGCCAGCGCCACGCGCTGCGCCTGTCCGCCCGAGAGGTTGCGCGGCCAGTCATCGAGACGGCCGCCGAGTCCGACCTCGGTGAGCGCGGTGGCGGCGCGCTGGCGGGCGTCGGTCGCATTGAGGCCGAGCGAGACGTTGCGCCACAGACTGTCCCAGGGCAGCAGCCGGTGCTCCTGGAAAACGACGGCGGGCCGCCGTGGTGCCGTGATGCGCCCGCCGTCGATCGCATCGAGGCCGGCCAGCGCCCGCAGCAGCGTGGTCTTGCCGCAGCCGCTTTCGCCGAGCAGGACGACGAACTCGCCGCGCTCGATGCGCAGGTTGAGGTTCTCGATCACCACGCGACTGCCATAGGCGCGATGCAGTCCCGTCACCACGACGGCCGGCGCAATCGCGGCCGGTGAGGGCACGGCGTGCAGTGTCATCGCGCGCTTCCATAGTTCGGATGCCAGGCCAATAGCCGTCGCTCCAGGGCGCGCGCGATGCCGTCGGCGGCGACGCCGATCAGCGCATAGATCGCGATCGTCAGCACGATCACGTCGGTGCGCAGGAACTCGCGCGCATCCATGGCGAGAAAGCCGATGCCGGACTGGGCGCCGATGGTCTCCGCGACCACCAGCGCCAGCCACGCGGTCGCCAGCGCATAGCGCACACCGGTCAGGATCGAGGGCAGGGCGCCGGGCAGGATGACGCGCCGGATCAGCTCGAGTGTCCCGAGGCCCTGGACGCGTCCGAGCTCGAGCAGCTTCGGGTCGACCTGCCGGATGCCCAGCGTGGTGTTGATGTAGATCGGGAAGGCGACGCCGAGCGCGACCAGGAAGATCTTCTGGGCTTCGCCGACGCCGAGCCAGACGATCACCAGCGGCAGCGCGGCGAGAAACGGGATCGCGCGGATCATCTGGATGCTGCGGTCGATCGCAGCCTCCGCGATTCGCGAGAAGCCCACGAGGATGCCGAGCGCGAATCCGACGCTGCCGCCGATCGCAAAACCGGCCGTTGCGCGCAGCAGGCTGACGCCGAGATCGTTCAGCAGGCTTCCGGACGTCGCCAGCTTGAATGCCGTCCGGACGACCTTGCTCGGTGCCGGCAGCACCTGCGGCGAGAGCCAGCCGGCTTGCGCCAGCAACTCCCAGACGATCAGAAGCACGACCGGGGCGAGCCACGACAGCAGCAGCATGCCGCGCCGGTCGATCTCTACTCGTGCCTTCCGGGACGGCGATGCCGTTTGATCGCTGCGCGGCGTTGACTCAAACGCGATCGATGACGCAGCCTGTTCGAGGTTGCTCAAGTCTGTTCTGTCCTCGTCTAACATTGCGCGCGAGCATCATTGATCGCGCGCGGCATGGTCCGCCATTCTCTCGATCGACGGTTCGTCCGTTCGAAAGCGCGCGCGGCTCATGCGACGCAAACTGTCCCACGAATTTTCTCGAACAGAAATAGAGCCGTATTCCAATTGTCGCTACGTCCGGAGTTTTCTGGTTTATCGGCGCGCGCGGCGCGGCAAGGAAAATCTTTTGATGCGCCGCTGCTTGATCTGTCGCCGTGCTTCTTTGAAAACACACCGACGTAACGTCAGGGAAATCGGAGAGACGGCATGTCGACACGACCGCTTCGCTTTGGCATCTGGGCGCTGGTCCATGGTTCGCGCGCGGCCTATCAGGATCCAGAAGAGCCGTATGACGCATCGTGGGAGCGCAATCGCGACCTCGTGCTTGCCGCCGAGGCATTGGGCTACGATTCCACGCTGATCGCGCAGCACACCATCAATCCGCATCAGGAGGATTTCGATCAGCTCGAGGCCTGGAGCGCGGCGGCGGCCGTTGCGGCATTGACCAGCCGGATCGAGATCATCGCGGCCATCAAGCCCTATCTCTATCATCCGGTGGTTCTCGCCAAGCTCGCGCTCGGGATCGAGAACATCAGCCGCGGACGCTTCGCGATCAACCTGGTCAATGCCTGGAACCGGCCCGAACTCGACAAGGCCGGTATCGGCTTTGCCGAGCATGATGCCCGTTACGCCTATGGCCGCGAGTGGATCACGATTGTCTCGCGCCTGATGCAGGGCGAGCGGTTGACCTACAAGGGCGAGCATTTCGATGTCCGCGATTATCTGTTGCGGCCGTCGAGCCTCTACCGACCGCGACCATTGATCTATGTCGGCGGCGAGTCCGAGCCGGCGCGCGCTTTGGTCGCCGACCGCGGCGACGTCTGGTTCATCAACGGTCAGCCGCTCGAGGATGTTGCGGGCCTCATTGCCGACGTGGCGGCGCGGCCGCGGACGTCGGCGCCGCTTCGCTTCGGGCTGTCCGCCTTCGTCATCGCGCGCCAGACGCAGGCCGAGGCCCAGGCCGCCTATGAGCGGCTGCTTGAGCTGTCGCGGAAGGACGCCTCGATGAAGGCGATCCAGCGACAGAACACCGACCCGAAGGTCGTGATGATGCAGACCATGCAGAAGTCGGAGCGGGTCGGCAGCAACGGCGGCACCGCTGCCGGTCTGGTCGGCAGCTATGATGACGTGGCCGCCAGGATCGGGGCGTTCCATGCCGCAGGCATCGAGTTATTCATGCTGCAGTTCCAGCCTTTCGAGGCCGAGATGGAGCGCTTTGCGAAGGAGATCATCCCGCGCGTCCGCGAAGCGTCATCTGTTGCGAATGACACCCCAGCACTGCTGGCGAGCTCGCGGTAACTGCGTCACGCGGTTGCGGCGGCTTCCGTCCGACGTGCAAAGCGGCTGATCGGCCGAGGCAAGCCAAAATGCTCACGCAAGGTGGTGCCGGCATAATCGGTTCGGAATAGACCGCGGCGCTGCAGGATAGGCACCACGCTGTCGACGAAGACCTCGAGTCCCGTCGGCAGCACGTCCGGCATCAGATTGAATCCGTCGGCCGCGCCAGCCTTGAACCAGGCCTCGATGTCGTCGGCGATCTGCTCGGGCGTACCGACGATGATGCGGTGTCCGACCCCGCCGCCGAGCGCGCGCAACAACTGCCGGACGGTGAGGTTGCCGCGGCGGGCAAGGTTCACCGTGCCCTGGAACATGGTGTGGTTGGCGTTGGCCGGCAGCGGCAGCGGATCGGGTAGCGGCTTGTCGAGCTCAAGGATCGCAGGATCGACCTGCAATGTGCCCGCGAGACGCGCCAGGCTGTACTCGATCGGAACCAGCTCCCACAGCTCATCCTGCCGCCGTTTCGCCTCGGCTTCGGTGCTGCCGATCACTGTGGCAAGGCCCGGCAGGATGACGATGGAGTCGCCGGCGCGGCCGTAGGTCGCGGCGCGGGCGCGCAGATCGCGCGCATAGGCGACGCCTTCCTCGATCGTCTGCGCCAGCGTGAACACGGCTTCGGCCTGCGCGGCAGCGAGGTCACGCCCGTCGCTCGAGCCGCCGGCCTGCACGGTCACCGGACGGCCCTGGGGCGAACGTGGCACGTTGAGTGGACCGGCCACGGCGTAATGGGCTCCGCGATGCGCGATCGGATGAACCTTCGACGTATCGACAAATCGCGCCGAGGACTTGTCGCCGACAAAGGCGTCGTCCTCCCAACTGTCCCACAGTGCATGGACGACCTCGGCGAACTCCTTGGCGCGCTCGTAGCGGGCCTTGTGCTCCAGCACGTTGCTGAGGCCGAAATTTCGGCTGGCCGACGTGTCGGCAGTGGTCACCGCATTCCAGCCGGCGCGGCCGCCGCTCGCGAGATCCAGGGTCGCGAAGCGGCGCGCGATGTTGTAGGGCTCGTTGTAGGTGGTCGAGGCGGTCGCGATCAGCCCGACATGGCTGGTCGCCGCGGCCACCGACGCCAGCACGATCGTCGGTTCCATCGACATGAAGGAGCGGTAGTCGATGCGGTCGGTGATCGCCGGTGTGTCGGCAAGGAAGATCGCATCGAGCTTGCCGCGCTCGGCGATCTCAGCCACGCGCACATAATGGCCGACGTCGAAGCAGGCGCGAGGATCGCTTTCGGGCAGGCGCCACGCCGACGCATAGACGCCGGAGTGCAGCAGGTTGACATTGAGGTGAAGCTGACGATCGGACATGGCTGCCACGCAGTGAGGTGAAACGACTCACGAAGTACCGCCTGTCAGGCCACATGAAAACGAACGGCCGGCGCGTGCATGCAAAAAGAAATATCCGTCTCCGCTGCGTGATCTGCGGACAAATCCGGTGTCGATCTCCTGCGATGAACGGAACGTCCTCTCCGCCGCCGCATGAATATTCTGCCACGTGCCGCGGCAGGGGAAGCTTCGTCCAAGTCTGCGCAAATATCTGAAATTGCCAGAGCAGCCTGCGCGCGCAACGATGCTGTTGCGGCGCGTTGCAAGCAATTGGTGCCGCCCGGAGCACTGAACCATGACAGTCCACGAGCGACGCGCCGAACAGCGAACCGCGCCAGGCGGCTCGGTCGAATTCGACGCTGATGTGCTGGTGATCGGCGGCGGACCGGCGGGCACGTGGGCCGCGGTGAGCGCCGCCGAGCGCGGCGCTCGCGTCGTGCTCGCCGACAAGGGATTTTGCGGCACGTCGGGTGCCACCGCGGCTGCCGGCACCGGCGTCTGGTATGTCGATCCCAAGCCGGCGCTGCGCGAGGCCGCGATGGCCAATCGCGAAAAGATGGGCGGGCACCTGCAGGATCGCCGCTGGATGGCGCGCGTGCTCGACCAGACCTACGAGGACAGCAATCGTCTGGCCGCCTGGGGTTACCCTTACCCGGTCGACGACACCGGCACGTCGCAGCGCAACTCGCTGCAGGGGCCGGAATACATGCGCTTGATGCGCAAGCGCACCAAGCAGGCCGGCGTCACCATTCTTGATCACAGTCCGGCGCTCGAACTGCTGGTGGATGACGACGGCTCGGTTGCGGGAGCCAGCGGCGTGCGCCGCCAGAAGCACGATCGCTGGATCGTGCGCGCCAAGGCCGTCGTCATCGCGACCGGTGGCTGCGCGTTCCTGAGCAAGACGCTGGGATCGAATGTGCTGACCGGAGACGGCTATCTGATGGCCGCGGAGGTCGGGGCCGAGTTCAGCAGCATGGAATTCTCGAATCCTTATGCGATCTCGCCGGCGTTCGGCTCCGTGACCAAGACGCTGTTTTATGGCTGGGCGACCTTCAGCTACGAGGACGGCAGCGTCGTTCCCGGTGCGGCATCCAAGGGCGGGCGATCGGCGATTGCGCGCGCGTTGCTTCAGGGGCCGGTCTATGCGCGGCTCGACAAGGCCGACGACGACGTGCAGCGTCACATGCGCGCGTCGCAGCCGAATTTCTTCCTGCCGTTCGATCGCACCGGCATCGACCCCTTCAGGGAGCGTTTTTCCGTCACCTTGCGGCTCGAAGGCACCGTGCGCGGCACCGGCGGCCTTCGCATTGTCGACGACAGCTGCGCCACCAGCGTGCCGGGACTCTATGCCGCCGGTGACGCAGCGACGCGCGAATTGATCTGCGGCGGCTTCACCGGCGGCGGCAGCCACAACGCCGCCTGGGCGATGTCATCGGGGACCTGGGCCGGATGGGGCGCTGCCGGCTATGCAAGGCAGCTGGGCCCAGCACGTCAGCGACGACTGGCGTCCGCCGGCACCGTCGCGTTCCGAAGCAAGGCGGGTCGCGCGTTTGAGCCCGCCACGCTGACAAAAGCGGTCCAGGACGAGGTCTACCCGTATGAGCTGAACTACTTCCGGCACGCCTCGCGTCTCGAAAGCGCCCTCGAGCGGCTGGATGCGGCGTGGGTCGATGCATCATCGGCCGATGCGGCGAGCAAGGACGATCTGCTGCGTGCCCGCGAGAGCGCGGCCATGCTGGCGACGTCGCGCTGGATGTACCGCAGCGCGCTGGCGCGGAACGAAAGCCGCGGCATGCATCGCCGCGACGACTATCCCTATCAAGACGACCGCCAATGCCATTACGTGACGAGCGGCGGCTTGGACGAGGTCTGGACCACGGTGCGGCCGCATGCCGATGCCAGCTACTCAGAGGCCGCGGAATGATCGAGGTGATCGACGCCGAGCGCTGCACGTCCTGCGACATTTGCGTGAACGTCTGCCCCACCAATGTCTTCGACAAGACGGAGGGGATCCCGGTGATCGCCCGTCAGGGCGATTGCCAGACCTGTTTCCTCTGCGAATTGTATTGTCCCGAGGACGCGCTTTACGTGTCGCCTTATGCGGAGGAGCCTCGCCCGACCGACGTGGTCGCGTTGCGGCAGACTGCCGCGTTGGGCAGCTACCGCCGCGCGGTCGGCTGGACCGACGAGACGCGCGGTCTCCGCGGCATCGACCGCAGCTATCTGCTCTTTGGTCATTGAGCCCGGGCTGCGCCCGGCGACCGAAGCCATTTCCTAATTGGATCGACTGAATGAATGTACATCAATCCCTGACGACGGCGCAGGCTGTTGCGCCGCTGCCGCCCATCCCGCTCGCATCAGGCGCGAGCGATGCCATGATCCGCTTCGAGGCCGTCTCGAAGGTCTATCCGGCCTATCGCGACAAGCCGAGCGTGCATGCCTTGCAGGCGATCGACTTCGCGATCCCGCGCGGCTCGATCACCGGCGTGATCGGCCGCTCCGGCGCTGGCAAATCGAGCCTCGTCCGCCTCATCAACGGGCTTGAGAAGCCGTCGAGCGGCCGCGTCGTCGTCGATAACAGTGAGATCTCGGCGCTTGCCGGTCGCGAGCTGCGCCTGGCGCAGCGCTCGATCGGCATGATCTTCCAGCACTTCAACCTGCTGTCGTCGCGGACGGCGGCGGACAATATCGCCCTGCCGCTCGAGATCGCCGGCTGGTCCAGGGCCGACATCGCCGTCCGTGTGGCCGAGCTGCTCGAGCTCGTCGGCATTGCCGACAAGTACGATCGCTATCCCTCCGAATTGTCCGGCGGCCAGAAACAGCGCATCGGCATCGCGCGCGCGCTGGCGACGCGGCCGAATGTGCTGTTGTCCGACGAGGCGACGTCGGCGCTCGATCCGCAGACCACGCGCGCGATTCTGGACCTGCTGGCCAACATTAATCGCGAGCTCGGGGTCACGATCGTGCTGATCACCCACGAGATGTCGGTGGTCCGCCAGCTCGCCAAGGAAGTCGCGGTGATCGACGGCGGCCAGGTCGTCGAACGCGGCCATGTCGCGGAAATCTTCACGCATCCCCGGCATCCGGTCACGCAGGCGTTCCTTTCCGAGGTGATCGGGGACAGTGTTCCGGTCTCGCTGGCGAGCCGCCTTTCGCCACAGCCGGTTGCCGGCGGGCAGGCGGTCCTTCGCGTGCAGGTGCGCGGTACCGAAGCCGGCGACACCGTGGTGGCACGGCTTGCGCGCGAACTGTCCCATGACGTGGCGCTGCTGTCGGCCCGCATCGACGAGATCGGCAGCCGGCACGTGGGCTCGCTGATCCTCGGCATTCCCGGCGGTGAAGCCGCGGCCAGGCAGGCCCTCGCCTATCTTTCTCAGCATGACATTCTGGCGGAGCGTCTCGGCCATGTCGCGTGAACTCATCAACCTGATCGTTCAGGCCACGGGCGAGAGCCTTTTCATGGTCTCGGTGGCCGCGCTGGTTGCGACCACGCTGGGCCTTCCGCTTGGCGTCTTCCTGGCGACCAGCCGGAAAGGGGAGCTGTTCGCCGCGCCGTCAGCCAATGGCCTGCTCGGCGTGATCGTCAATGCGACCCGCTCGACGCCGTTCATCATCCTGGTCGTTGCGATCATTCCTTTCACGCGGCTGATTGCCGGCACCTCGATCGGATCGGGCGCGGCAATCGTGCCGCTCACCATCGCGGCGACGCCGTTCATTGCCCGTCTGGTCGAGGCGGCGATCCGCGAGGTCGATGCTGGTCTGATCGAGACAGCATCTTCGTTTGGCGCGAGCCCGCTGCAGATCGTGTTCAAGGTCTTGATCCCGGAGGCGTTGCCGGGCCTGGTGCTGGCCTTGACACTCGCGGTGGTCAGCCTGCTCGGCTATTCCGCAATGGTTGGGGCCGTCGGAGGCGGCGGCCTCGGCGACCTCGGCATTCGCTATGGCTATCAGCGCTTCATGCCCGAAATGATGCTGGCGGTCGTCGTCGTTTTGATCGCGCTGGTTCAGACCGTGCAGACCGCCGGCGACTATCTAGCGCGCCGCGTCAACCGCCGCCTGCGCCATCGCTAAAGAGGCGGCGCCGTCACGATCCCTTCGGCGCCCAGATCTTGACGTCGCCGGTATCGACCTTGCGTGGCAGCAGACCTTCGGACGTGAAGGTATCGGCGATCCGCTGCTGCTCGGAAAGGCCGGCCGGGGTGACTACGCCGACCTTGTAGGAGCGGTGGCTGTTGGCCTCCTCCACCGTGGCGGCGTCGATGCCCCACAGGCCGGCGAGCAGCGCCGCTGCCACGTTCGGATTGGCTTTGACCCAGGTGCCGGTTTCGACCAGCCTGGCAAAGATCACATTCAGTGCATCGGTCCGCTTTTCGGCGAACGCGGCCGACGCGAGATAGTAGCGCTTGTAGCTTGCGAGCCCGCCGCTGCCGTCGGTCAGGATGCGCGCGCCGGACTGGCGTTGCGCGCTGCTGAAGAACGGATCCCAGGCGACCCAGGCGTCGACATTGCCGCTGACGAATGCCGCGCGGCCATCGGCCGGCGTCAGATAGGCCGGCGTGATGTCCTTGAAGGACAGTCCGGCCTTGGCGAGCACCGCCAGCAGCAGGAAGTGGCTGCCCGCGCCCTTTGTCACCGCGACCTTCTTGCCCTTGAGATCGGCCGGCGCTTTGATCGCGGAATCCTTCGGCACCAGAATCGCCTGCGCCGATGGAGAAGCGGCTTCCTCGGCGACGTAAGCGAGCTTGGCGCCGGCGGCCTGGGCGAAGATCGGCACGGTGTCGGCGACGTCGGCTCCGAAATCGATGCTGCCGACATTGATGGCCTCGAGCAGCGGCAGGCCGCTGGTGAACTCGTGCCACGACACGGTGATACCGAGCGGCGCCAACGCCTTCTCCAGCGCGCCGTTGGTCTTCAGGATCGCGGTCAGCGTCGACGATTTCTGGTAGCCGATCCGGATTTCCTCGGCGGCCGCAGGCCGAACCAGCGAGGTCATCGCAAGCAGCCCGATGGCGGCGACAGCAAGACGGCGCGACATCGCAGTCGCCGATGATGCGGCCTGCGCTTGAGGGATGGGGCGGGCAAAGATGGGCATGGCAGGTTGTCCTGAGCCGGTTCGATCTTTTGCCATTTGTGTGCAATCGGTGCGCCGGAGGCAATCGCGGAGAAGTCGTCCGAACGAGTGCAATTTTCTCTGCAAGCGAAGTCCGCGAGAAAAGTATTTTTGGCCTGCGCGTTGCAGCCGGCATCAGCAGATAAGTCGCTCGCTGCGCCAAGATGCCCGGCCGGCTCCATTCTCTTTTCATCGCGGCTACAGCAGCGGCGACTCGTTATGGGGAAAAATTTGGATTCTCATTTCATTGATTTCGTCCCCGGCGCGGGCGATGAGCTTCATAGCGAGTTCAGTTCCATGGAGACCAAGATGTTGCTTCGATCGATTTTCGCTCTTGCAGGCGTTGTTGCGATCTGGTCGACCGCCGCCGCGGCAGAAACGATCAAGATCGGCGTGACGCCCGGGCCGCATGCCCAAATCCTCGAGGCCGTGAAACCGATCGCGGCCAAGAGCGGGCTCGAACTTCAGCTCATCGAATTCTCCGACTATGTCGTTCCGAACGCGGCGCTCGACGCCGGAGACATCCAGGCCAACTCCTTTCAGAACCAGCCTTATCTGGACAACCAGAAAGCCGATCGCGGCTACAAGATCGAGCAGGTGGGACTGACGGTCAATTTTCCGATCGGTGTCTATTCACGCAAGCACAAGAGCTGGGCCGATCTTCCTGAGGGCGCCAAGGTCTCAATTCCAAATGATCCGACCAATGGCGGCCGGGCCCTGCTGCTGCTGCGCGACAAGGGCGCGATCAAGCTGAAGAGCGACGTCGGTTTCAAGCCGACCGTCATCGACATCACCGATAATCCCAGGAAGCTGAAATTCGTCGAGGTCGACGCAGCCCAGGCGCCCCGCGCGCTCGACGATGTCGATGCGGCAGTCATCAACACGAACTATGCGACGCAGGCCGGTCTCGATCCGGTCAAGGATCCGATCCTGCGCGAGGATCCGAAGGGGCCATACGTCAATCTGATCGCGGTTCGCGCTGCCGACAAGGACAAGCCGTGGGTCAAGATCCTGGTCGATAGCTACCACACGCCCGAGATCAAGGAATTCGTCCAGACCAAGTTCAAGGGCGCGGTGCTACCGAGCTGGTAGTTACCGATCCAATTGTCGAGGGAAGATGATGCGTATCCTGATGATGGCGGTTGCCGCGGTAGCACTCTTGGTCGGCACCGCGAGGGCCGAGACGATCCGGGTCGGCGTCACGGCCGGACCACATGCCGAGATCCTGGAGATCGTCAGGAAGGTGGCTGCGGGCCATGGGTTCGACATCAAGGTGGTCGAATTCACGGACTACGTGATCCCGAACCAGGCGCTCGCGCTCGGGGATCTCGAGGCCAATTCATTCCAGCACGAGCCCTATTTGAAGAACCAGATATCGAAGACCGGTTGGAAAATCGTCAAGGTCGCCAACACGATTGCGTCACCACAGGGTGTCTACTCGCTGAAATACAAGAAGCTGGCCGATCTTCCGGATGGCGGGCGGGTGGCGATCGCCAACGATCCTTCCAATGGCGCGCGCGGCCTGATGATCCTTGCGCTGCACGGCGTGATCAAGCTCAAGGATCCCAACAACGTCGCGTCGACTGTTGCCGACATCACCGACAATCCGAAGCATCTGCGCTTCGTCGAGCTTGATGCCGCACAACTGCCGCGTTCACTGCAAGATGTCGACCTGGTCTCGATCAACAACAATTATGCGGTTCAGGCCGGGCTCAATCCCGCCACCGATGCCATTGCTCGCGAGGCGGCCGATGGCCCGTGGGTCAACATCGTTGCCGTGCGCGAAGCGGACAAGGGCAAGCCCTGGGTCAAGCAGTTGATCGACGCCTACCATTCCGAAGAGGTCAAGGCGTTCCTCGAGAAGCGCTTCAAGGGCACCTACATCGCAACCTGGTGACGGGCGTTCATCGCCCATCGCCAGGAGGTTTCCAGGCTGATCTATTCAGCGGCATCGGTGCGCGCTGCCGGCGAGGCGCGGCGGAAGCCGGCGCCGGGATGCGTGGCGTCAAGATAGGGTCCGCGTCCGGGGAACAGCTTCTCGCGAAGCGTGCCTTCGCGATAGGCTGTCTTGTAGACCCCGCGTGACTGCAATTCCGGCACGACGAGATCGACGAATGACGTCAGCGATTCCGGCGTGACGAGGCGGAACAGGTTGAAGCCGTCGACGTCGGTTTCGTTGACCCAGGCGATCAGCTCGTCCGCCACGTCCTGGGGTGAGCCGACCACGAATGGCGAGCGTGCGCCGACCCGGCTCAGCGTCGCGAGATCGCCGACCTTGACCGGCCGGTCGCTCCGCAACGTGAAATTCTCGACCATCGACTGGATCGCGTTGCTCTCGACATATTGCACCGCCTGGTCGGGGCGATAGTTCGAGAAATCGATGCCGGTCCAGCCCGAGAGCAGAGCCAGCTGGCCGGCTTGATCGACATACCCTGCGTACTCCTCGAGCAGATCGTTGGCCTCCGCGCGCGTCGGGGCAACGATCACGGTCGCGCCGGCGAACAGGCGGATATCATAGGGATCGCGTCCGAACGCCTTGGCCGCCTCCCTGATCTCGCGTACGGCGCGGGCTAGAATGGGCTTGGTCTGGCCGTTGAGGAAGATCGCCTCCGCGTGCCTCGCCGCGAAGGCGCGGCCGCGCTTCGAGGTGCCCGCCTGATAGAGCAGGGGCGTGCGCTGTGGCGAGGGTTCGGCGAGGTGGATGCCGTCGACCCGGTAATGAAGTCCCTGGTGCCGCACATTGTGGATCCTTGCCGGATCAGTGAACACGCGCGCTGTCCGGTCACGGCGGACCGCGCTGTCCTCCCAGCTGCCTTCCCACAACTTGTAGGCCGCGGTGAGGAATTCCTCGGCCGCCTCGTAGCGTTCATCATGCGCGCGGTTGGCCTCAAGACCCATTCCGCGGGCGCCGCTGTCGAGATAGCCGGTGACGATGTTCCAGCCGATCCGCCCGCCGGTGAGGTGGTCGAGCGTCGAGAAGCGGCGGGCGAACTGGTAGGGATGCTCGTAGGTGAGGTTGGACGTGATGCCAAAGCCGAGATGCTTCGTTGCATAAGCCATGGCGGAGACGAGCAGGGTCGGCTCGGCGTTCGGCAATTGAACGGCGTGACGCAGCGCCGTCTCAGGACTGCCGCCGTAGACGTCATAGATGCCAAAGACGTCGGCGAGGAAGATGCCGTCGAGCAGGCCGCGTTCGGCTGTTCTGGCGTAGTCAACCCAATAGTCCAGCGAGTTGTAGTTAAGTGAAGTGTCGCGCGGATGCGACCAGAGGCCGGCCCAGTTGTGGCTCGGCGCCATCATGTTGAACGCGTTGAAACGAAGTTCCTTCGGTCTGGTCATCGCGCGATTCCCCCAATTGAGGACTGAGAGGTGATTTATCACGACCGCTGCGCGGCTTTATTTTCTATTCGCAAAGACAGGATCAAAATCGTGCTCCATCTTCGATCGGGCGCAGCAGAGATTCGTTTGTTCAACGTCGTGGTGCTGTTCGAAATGACGGCCTGCGCGACATTGCGTATTGATTTGCAGGCTCGATCAGCTGATGGCTCACCAACTCCGCTGATCCGTTCAACACGGCGGCGCAGTGAAACAAATGTTACGCGATAGGCGCAGCGGCTGAAAAATTAGTGACGCCATCAGACGCGCCGCCAGCACGCTCATCGCTATTTTCTCCGATGTCTCGACAGTCGCGGACGCTGCTGCGCATCATTCTCTGCCTTTTGATGCTGGGTCCACGGATTTCAGGAGATTTCGAAATGCCGATCGAAACCAAGAATGTCGAGACGCTCGCCTTGCATGGCGGATCGTACCGATCCGACCCGGCGACCGGCGCCGTGGCTGTTCCGATCTACCAAACGACGTCCTTTCAATTCGAGAATACCGATCACGCATCGCGGCTGTTCGCCCTGGAGGCGATCGGACAGATCTACACCAGGATCAAGAACCCGACGGCTGACGTGTTCGAGGAGCGCTTGGCCGCGCTGGAAGGCGGCGTTGGCGCTCTGGCCGTAGCGTCGGGCCAGTCGGCGACGGCTTACGCGATCTTCAACATCGCGCAAGCCGGCGACAATATCGTCTCAGCGACCGATCTGTACGGCGGCACGTTGACGCTGCTGTCGCAGACGCTGAAGCAGTTCGGCATCGAGGTTCGCTTCGTCGATCCGGCCGATCCGGAAAACTTCCGCCGCGCGACCGATGCGAAGACCCGGGCCTACTTCGCCGAGACGCTGCCAAACCCCAAGCTCAACGTGTTCCCGATCAGGGAAGTCGCGGATATCGGCCGTTCGCTCGGCGTGCCGCTCATTCTCGACAACACCGCCGTCCCGCTCATTGCGCGCCCGTTTGAGCATGGCGCAGCGATCGTCGTCTATTCCGCGACAAAGTATATCGGCGGCCACGGCACATCGATCGGCGGGGCGATCATCGATGGCGGCAATTTCGACTGGGCGGCGCACGCCGAACGCTTCCCGTTGCTGACGCAGCCGGACGATGCTTATCACGGCGCGATCTGGACAGAAGCCGCCAAGCCGCTTGGCCCGATCGCCTACATCCTGCGCGCACGCGTGAAGCTGCTGCGCGATCTCGGCGCTGCGGTCGCTCCCCAGAACGCATTTCAGTTCATCCAGGGACTCGAGACCTTGCCGCTGCGGCTGCGTCAGCACAACGAGAACGCAATCAAGGTCGCGAATTTCCTGGCACGGCATCCCACCGTTTCGCATGTGATCTTCCCCGGACTGCAGAGCGGGGAGGACCGGCGCCGCGCCGACCTCTATCTGAAGGGCGGCTATGGCGGGCTGGTCGGCTTCGAGCTGAAAGGGGGCGTCGAGGCCGGCCGTCGTTTCATCGATGCGCTGAAACTATTCTATCACGTCGCCAATATCGGCGATGCGCGCTCGCTGGCGATCCATCCGGCGTCGACCACCCATCAGCAGTTGAGCGCCGCGGAGCAACTCGCGGCAGGCGTGACGCCCGGCTACATCAGGCTTTCGGTCGGCATCGAGCATCCCGACGACATCCTCGCCGACCTCACCCAGGCGTTGGACGAGGCTGAGGCGGGAAGCAGCGGCCGCAAGGCGGCCTGATCGATCCCTGAAGACGGAGTTGAAACCGAGACCATGAAGACATTGTTGCGCCTGGCGCAGGCAGCTGGCGTGCTGCTTGCCATGACTGCGGCCGCCGTTGCGGACGAACCTCTCAAGATCGCGACCAGCGCCGGCCCGGTTGGTCAGCTGGCTGCCTTTGCCGCCAAGCTCGCCAAGGACAAGGGGCAGGACGTCAAGATCGTCGAGTTGTCGGACTGGGTCGCGTTGAACGAGGTGGTGAACAGCGGCGATGTCGACGCTAACCTGTTCCAGCACGCCACCTATCTCGCGATCCAGAACAAGCAGCGCGGTTTCAACCTGATCCAGGTCGACAAGGTCGGCGTGATCGCGCCCGTCGGGCTGTTCTCGAAGAAGATCAAGTCGCTCGACGAGATCAAGTCCGGCGACAGCGTTGCGATCCCGAACGAGCCGCTCAACGGCGCGCGTGGCTTGATCCTGCTCGAACGCGCCGGACTGATCAAGCTGGCGCCGGGCAAGGGTTTTTCGGTGAGCCGGTTTGATATCATCGAAAATCCCAAGAACCTGAAGATCGTCGAGCTCGATCCGGCGCAGACCTACCGGTCGCTCGACGACGTCTCGCTTGCGCTCGTTAATATCACCTATCTGATACCGGCCGGCGGTGATCCGAAATCGGCGCTGGTGATCGACCGCACGGTCGATGATGGTCTCGTGCTGCGCTTTACCGCGCGGCCGGACAAGAAGGACGATCCGCGCCTGAAGGCCTTCATCCAGGTCTTCAACTCGCCCGAGGTCAAGCACTTCATCGAGGAGAAGCTGCCGGCGTTCATTCCGGCCGGCTTCGGCAGCTAGGGCGTTGAAGTCGACACCGGTTCGCGTGAAGAAAGCGCGTCAAAACAAGAGGCTGCAGTTTCGGTTCTGATTGATCAGAGCCGAAGCTCTAGACGCGCGCGAGGGGTGCGAGTCGCCGCTCCTCGTCTGAGCGAACCAGCAGAGCGGCAAGCTCGGTGCACTGGTTGCGGATATCGGGAATTGCACTGATTTCCCAGAATGCGGCACGCGTGAGCGGGCCGACGGCATAGAGGCGGCGCGATGGGACGCTCGTGACCGATGATCGCGCAGTTGCGATCGGTTTCGATGCCGATGCGGAGCGGATCGACGCGCGCCAGGCCAAGCTCGAGCAGGCTGCGCACCGCGGGATTGGCGGTTGCGCGTGGATCCTTGACGATGCCGGTGCAGTCGACGATGGCGCCGACGTGCATGCGACGGAGCCTGCTCTCGCCGCGCCGCCGGTAACTGACGATCGCGCCTGTCCGGTCGGGCTCGGCCGAGATCAGCTTTGCGGCTATCGGGGTGAGCCGGCCTCCATAGATTGCTTCAGTGATCCGGACCTCCACTTGCGGCGCCATCCGGTGCCGGTACGTCCCACCAGGCACGTGCGTGTTCGAGGAACCGGCGCTTGGACGAAAGCGGGAGCTCACGCCACAGCCGCTGGGTGTGGGGGGCGAAGCCCTCGATCACGCTGCGCCAGTCGCCGCCCGCTGCGATGTGCCGGTCGATGCGGCCGCGAAGCCAGCGAAGCAGGCTGCCGATTCCGGAGCCGAAGGGGACCTCCGCCTCCTCGATGCGCACGGCGTCGACCCGGCGGTGCGGTTTCGCGAGAAGGCCCCGGCGCGACATCGCAACGATCGGCCCGCGATGCCCGTCGCGGAGCAACGACAGCACGTAATCGACCATCGTCAGCCCCGTGCCGAGGATCAGGACGGTCGCGTCGTCGGCGATCGCAGCGACAGACGGTACCGCCCAGGGACCGGCATGTCCCGGACTGTTCGCGCGTGGATCGTGCCCGGTTGCGAGAACGACGATGTCGCCGATCAGCTGCCGGCCGTCGTCGAGGCTGGCGGTGACGTCGCCTCGCCGTTCGCGGATCGCGATGCATCTGCCGTGCACGATCGACAGGCGTTGGATGTCGGCCTGATCGGACGCCTGTTGCTCGAGCAGACTGGCAATGTAGTCGCCAAAGATGCGCCGCGGCACGAAGCAATAGGGATCAGGGCAGAGCGTCGCGTCCGCCCCGCGCGAGATCAGCCAGTGCCAGAAATGATCCGGCTGATCGGGCAGCGCGCTCATATTGGCGACCGTACATTGAGCAGATGATCCGGATTGCCGGTATGATAGGCGATGCCGCGCCCGATATCGGGGCCCTGCTCGATCAGGCTGACCCGGACATCGTCCGCCGATTGACGCAGCAACTGATGTGCCAGCAGGACGCCGCTCGCGCCGCCGCCGACGATGATGATGACGTGACGCGCTCGAGGAGCTGTCATGCTATCGCTCTGTGCGTGATCCTGCCGCTCGACATGTGCGGCGTAGGCAGACTGACGTCAGCGTGGCGATGGATCACATCTGCCGCGGTCTCGATTGGGCATGCGTCGCGGCAACGAGCGATCAGCCGTGAGGACCAAACAGAAAGAGTTCGTGCATGTCCTTGCCGTCGGGGTTGGCAGCGCGCGCTAATCGCCGCTGCCATCTCTTCAGCCGACGGGCCGCGCGACGAAGGACGTGGAGCCAAGAGGATGTCCGCACCCAGAGCCTCCTTCGCATTCCGAGCCGTTCGATGAACGATAACACGCTCCTGTTCGGGACGCGCGCGAAACTCGGCGGCGCCGCGAACTTTGCAATCAGACGCGCATGACGAGGCGATTTGCAGCAGAGAGATGCTCTCGCGACGCTGCGCCAGGAAAATTCATTCCGGGCAATGTTGCCCGATCGCCGGGCTTATGGAATTGTCCGACCGGATGGTCAATAAATAGCAGTTCGGAGGCGCCGGGGCTGTGGTCCCGGAACCTTGCGACTATTGACTGACATCTCTGGACGATGGCCGAACGGCCGCCTGGTGGAACGGACAAGACATGGCCCGATCGCGCGCCAAGGACTATGACGACAAGCGCCTCTCGATGCTGCATCGCTCGGCCGAGCTGTTTGCCGCATCGGGATATGTCGGCACGTCGATGAACACCATCGCCGATGCCTGCGGTGTTTCGAAGGCTCTGCTCTATCATTATTATCCCGACAAGGAAGCGATCCTGTTCGATATCCTGTCGTCGCATCTCGCGAAACTGCTGGCGGCACTCCGCAAGGCGAGCGCACAGGCCGGCGATCCGGCCGCACGCTTCAGGACGATCGTTGCGACCCTACTCGAGCTCTACCGGCATGCCGATGCCGAACATCAGGTCCAGATCTCAAGTCTCAAGCTGTTGCCGAAGGATAAGCAGCAGCCGCTGCTCGCAAGCGAGCGGATCCTGGTCGGGATCATGTCGGATGCACTCGCTGCCGCCGTGCCGGCGGCGAAGCAGAAGCGCGTGCTCAAGCCGCTGACGATGAGCGTCTTCGGCATGTTGAACTGGCATTACATGTGGTTCCGCGAGGGCGGGCCGATGACCCGCGCCGAATATGCCGGTTTCGTCGCGCAGCTCGTGCTGGCCGGCGCCGACGATGCCGCGGCCGCCGCCACCCGGCCGCGCGGCAAGGCGAAATCGGCCGGCCGCAGCCGGCAGGCCGAGTTGCTTTGACGCGCCTCTTAACCCCGCATCGCGTTCATGGTCAGCAGCTCGTAGGTCGCCGCGGTTTCGCCGGTGCCGGTCGTGATCTCGACGTCCCAGCGTACCTCGCCATATTGCTTGTTGCGCGGCATCTTCTCCTTCGCGGTCAGCCGCACCTGGATCTGTTCGCCGGGCTGGACGGGTTTGACGAAGCGCAGCGAGTCGAGGCCGTAATTCGCCAGCACCGGCCCATAGTCGGGATCGACGAACAGGCCGGCCGCAAACGACAGCAGCAGGTAGCCATGCGCGACGCGGCCCGGGAAGAACGGATGCCCCTTGGTCGCTTCCTCGTCCATATGGGCGTAGAAGGTGTCGCCCGTGAAATGCGCGAAGTGCTCGATGTCGTCGAGCGTGATCTGCCGTGCCTTCGAGACCAGCGTGCGGCCGATCTCGAGATCGTCATAGTGATAGCGGAACGGGTGCAGGTCGCCTTCGAGCATCGGGCTGCCCTTGAACCAGCGGCCGGTGACGCCGCTCAGCATCGTCGGCGAGCCCTGCAACGCGGTGCGCTGCATGTAGTGCTGGAGGCTGCGGACGCCGCCCAGTTCCTCGCCGCCGCCGGCCCGGCCGGGGCCGCCGTGAACCATCTGCGGCATCGGCGAACCGTGTCCGGTGTGCTCGCTCGCGCAGTCGCGGTCGATGATCGCGACACGGCCGTGAAAACTGCCGATGCCAAATGCCAGTTCGGTCGCGGCCGGGATGTCGTGCGTGTAGATGGATGCGACGAGGCTGCCGCCGCCGCGATTGGTCAGCGCGATCGCCTGCTCCAGGTCGTCGTAACCCATCACGGTGCTGACAGGCCCGAACGCCTCGATCTCGTGGACCGCGGATGCGGCGAGCGGCTTGGCGCAATGCAGCAGCAGCGGCGGAATGAAAGCGCCGCGCGTCGCGTCGGCATCGAGCAGCGCGAAGTCGCCGGGATCGCCGGCCACCAGTTCGGCTTCGGTGCGAAGCTTCGCGACATGGGCAAGCACATCGCTCCGCTGGCCGAGCCCGACCAGCGGCCCCATCCTGACCTTGTCGTTTTCGGGATTGCCGATCGTGACCTTGGCCAGGCGGTCGCGCAGCGCCGTGATCACGGCGTCGAGCTGCGCTGACGGCACCAGCGCGCGGCGAATCGCGGTGCATTTCTGCCCCGCCTTGACCGTCATCTCCTTCGCCACTTCCTTGACGAAGAGGTCGAACTCCGGACTGCCCGGTACGGCGTCCGGAGCGAGGATTGCGGCGTTCAGCGAATCCCGTTCGGCGATGAACCTGACCGCTTCGCGCGCGATGACCGGATGCCGCTGCAGATTTTGCGACGTGTCGGCCGAGCCTGTGAAGGACACCACGTCCTGGCAGGTCAGATGGTCGAACAAGTCGCCGGTCGATCCGATGATGAATTGCAGCACGCCTTCGGGCAGCGCGCCGGATTCGGTGATGATCCGGACCAGCTCGTGGGCGACATAGGAGGTGACCGTCGCGGGCTTGGTCACGACGGGCACGCCGGCCAGCAGCGCCGGCGCCAGCTTCTCCAGCATGCCCCAGCACGGGAAGTTGAATGCGTTGATGTGCACGGCGACGCCGTGCAGCGGCGTCACGATATGCTGACCGGCGAATGCGCCACCCTTGGAGAGCCCCTCGACATTGCCGTCGAGCAGGAATTTGCTGTTCGGAAGCTCACGGCGGCCCTTGCCGGCATAGGCGAACAACGTGCCGATGCCGCCGTCGACGTCGATCATTGCATCGGTGCGGGTTGCGCCTGCATGGAATGACAGTTTGTAGAGCCGGTCCTTGTGCTGGGTCAGATAGTCGGCCAGCGCCTTCAGTAGGCCCGCGCGCTGGTGGAACGTCAGTTTTCTGAGATGTTTGCCGCCGATCGCGCGGCCATAGGCGAGGATCTCGCGCATGTCGAGATCGCTCCTGGTCGTGACCGCCACCACGTCGCCGGTGACGGCACTGTGAATCTCGGCTGCCGGTTCGCCCGGGCCGGACCATTTTCCGCGCACGAAGTTGTCGAGCTTCATGACGTTGTCTGCCGTCCGTGCACCACTGGATTGAGGCTGTGTCATCGCAATTGGACCTTCTGACTTGTGATCAATGATGCGTCTCGCCTTGACGGCGGAATGTTCAATTCGAACGTTCGAGCTTTGGCTCGTCCGACAAAGCGCGTCGCGCGCTTTTCGAGAAAGGCGTTGAGCGTCACGACGCGATATCCGGCGCGGATATCGGTCAACACCAAATCGCTGACCATGATGACCTCCCGTTGCGGCTTCTGGCGGCCGAAGGTTACGTGACTTGCGCTTGGATTACTATTGACCGTCCGGTCGGTCAATTATAATCCGTGTAAGTGCCGACGCGTAAGCACGGTCCCGTGCACTCGAGCGGTGTCATGCTGCCACAAATCGGCCGCATATCAGCGGCGACCTCCCGCCGCGATGAGGATCAGCCGATGACGATGCAGTCGCCGGATATCGCCGGGTTTCGGTTCTCGACCGCGGAATTCGGCGAGCGCGACCGCTTGCCGATCTTTCGCGAGCAGATCGGGCCGATGATCGTGAAGCTCGATCCGGAGCCGCCGAGCGTAGGCGCGTTCCATGCCGAAGCCAATGTGCGCGAGTTGCCTGGGCTCGGGATCGGATCCTGGGCGTGCAGCAACCTCAAGATCGCGCGGCCGCGACGTTGAGCTCGGCCCGGGGCAGGCCGTGCTGCGGTCGAGCGCGGAGGCCGGGAACATGGTGGTCCCGGTCTCGCCGAGCCGTTTCGTCGGTCTCAGGCTGCCGCGCAAGGCGCTCGCATCGCTGGTCCGCGATCCCGAGGACATGCTGATCCGGCCGTCGCCCGCGAACACCGAGGCGATGCGTCTGCTGGCGCTCTACATCAGGGAGCTTGACGACAGCTACCAGCTCGCGACGCCCGAGCTGCGCGGCGCCGTCGTCCGGCATCTGGTCGATCTCGGGGCGACGTCGCAAACAGCGCTCTCCGCCAGCCTGTGTGCTGTCGCGCACACAACATCGCCGCCCAATCACGTCCGCTGCGGGCGATTCCAGACGCCAATGCACGACAACGTGTTTCACATTGTTGCCCGATGTCGCATATGTCCAATCCCCGTCGCCCGAGTCCGAGCCTGCCAATCGTCTCGCGCTTAAAAGGCAGCCCCCCGGTGATCGTTGCAATCGGCGGATTCGTCGACTGCGATGCATTGAGGCGACTTGAGACCATCGAGGAGAATGTGATGAAGTTTGCACTTCGAGGATATTTTCTTGCGCTCGGCGCGAGCCTGGCCTTGTCCGGCGCCGCCATGGCACAGGATATCAGTGTTGCCGTGGTCGGGCCGATGACGGGCTCCGAGGCGAGCTTTGGCCAGCAGTTCAAGAACGGTGCTGATCTTGCGATTGCCGACATCAATGCGGCGGGTGGCGTGCTTGGCAAGAAGCTGAAGCTGGAGGTCGGCGACGATGCCTGCGATCCGAAGCAGGCGGTGTCGGTTGCCGAGAAGATGGCAGGCGCGAGGATTCCGTTCGTCGTTGGGCATTTCTGCTCATCGACCTCGATCCCTGCGTCGGACGCCTATGCCGAGGGCAATGTGCTGCAGATCACGCCGGGCTCGACCAATCCGCAATTCACCGAGCGCGGGCTGTGGAACACGTTCCGTGTCTGCGGCCGGGATGACCAGCAGGGCACGGTTGCGGCCGCCTACATTATCAAGAACTACAAGACCAAGAACGTAGCGATCATCCACGACAAGACGACCTACGGCAAAGGCCTTGCCGACGAAACGAAGAACGCCATCAACGCCGCGGGGGTGAAGGAAAAGCTTTATGAGGCCTATACCAAGGGCGACAAGGATTTTGCCGCTCTGGTATCCCGCTTCAAGAAGGAGTCGATCGATTTCGTCTATGTCGGCGGCTATTATGCCGAGGCTGCGTTGATCCTGCGCCAGATGCGCGAGCAGGGCGTCAATGCTGTACTGATGGGCGGCGACGCCCTGGTCGACAAGCAGTTCGCCGCGATCGCAGGTCCGCTTGCCGAAGGCTCGCTGTTCACCTTCTCGCCCGACCCGCGCAAGAAGGCGACCGCGGCCGCGACCTTGAAGAAGTTCAAGGACAAGGGCATCGATCCCGACGGCTACACGCTCTACAGCTATGCCGCGTTCCAGATCTGGAGCCAGGCCGCGGCCCGTGCCCAGACCACCGACGCCAAGAAGGTCGCGGCGGCCATCAAGGCCGGAAGCTGGGATACCGTGCTCGGCAAGATCAGCTACACGCCGAAGGGTGACATCAGCCTGATCGACTACGTCGTGTACCGCCGTGACAAGGACGGCAACTACGCTGAATTGCCGGCCGGTCAATGATCGCCGGAGCGTTTTCGAGCGAAGTACCGTTCGCGTGAAGAAAACGCGTCAAGGCAAAATCGAGAGCTCCGTTCCGATGCAATCGGAACGGAGGCAACCCTGGCCAGGCTGAATCGTTTCCCGCTGCGTCCGTGACCGGCGCGTCCGGTCACACGTTCCGGGCAAAGCGCGCAGCGCCGGAGATCGGCGCGAGCCATGCGACGGCGCGATCGGTATAGATCTCGGCTTGCGGCTGCAATCCCTCCATGCTGTCGAGCGTGCCGGCTTTCACTACGACCTTGCCGGGCATCAATGCAGTCTTCGCAAGCAGAGGGGACCCGCAGCGCCCGCAGAAATGACGATGGACCGGATGGCCGCTGTCGCCCTTGTCGACGAACACCACGGTCTCGCCCGACTGCTGGTAGTCGGCTTCGCGGATCACGAGGTTGAACGAAAACAGGCTGCCGCTTTGCCGCTGGCAATGTGTGCAATGACATATCGCGATGCTCCGCGGTTCGCTCTTGAGCGTGTAACGCACCGCGCCGCACAGGCAGCCGCCGTTCCGTTCCTGCATGCTGGTTTCTCCCTTACGATGACGCCGTCGCCGGGACAGGGACGCCGCCTCAGGCGCCGCCAATCACGGCATCGATGAATGTGGTGGCGGATTCCCTCAACTGCTTGCGGCTGTATCCGGCGCGCTCCATCACGGCGAGCCCGCGCGTGAACGTCACGATGACGCGCGCCAGCCGGTTTGCATCGGCCGTGCTGCGCCTGTTCGGCGTCGCGCTGATGGCCTTGCCGACCAGCTGCTCAAGCCGGGTGAGCACGTCCTGCACGCGCTGGCGCACATCCGGGCTCGAAATGGCCGCGTCGAGCGCGGTGCGCGTGGTCAGGCAGCCCCGCTGCGGCGTGCCGTCGGTCATGTTGACGATGATCATGTCAAAGAAGTCCCTCAGTCTCGCTGAGGTATCGCCCTGCGCCAGCGCGCTGCTGGCCGCGTCCAGGAATTGCGCGGCATACTGATCGAAGGCGCGCAGGAAGATCGCTTCCTTGTCGCCATAGGCGTTGTAGAGGCTGCCGCGCTGGACGCCGGTCGCGGCCGCGAGGTCCTGCATGGTCGCATCGTGCAGGCCCTTGCGCCAGAACACGTCGAGCGCGGTTGCGATCATCTCGTCTTCGTCAAACTGACGCACGCCCACCATGCGGCTCGCTCCATCGATTCATTCTTGACATTAATGTCAATATTGACAATCGTGTCAAGGATGATGCTGCAGGAGATCCGGATGATTACCGCTGTCACGACGTTCAAGCTGCCGAAGCCGATCACGCGCGAGGAAGCTCGCGGCATCTTCCTGAGTACCGCGCCGATCTATCGCGGCATTCTGGGGCTGTTCCGAAAGACCTATGTGCTGTCCGAGGACGGGATGACGGCCGGCGGCATCTATTTCTGGAACTCGAGAGTGGAGGCTGAGGCGCTGTACACCGATGCGTGGCGCGCCCGCGCACGGGAGAAATATGGCGCCGATCCGATCGTCACCTATTTCGAGAGTCCTGTGGTGGTCGACAACCTTGCCCAGCAGATTGTTGCCGACGATTAGCAACGACACGGCGGTGGCGGATGCGCATCACAGCGCATTGAGTGCCTTGCGCGACGGAGCGAGCGGCAGCCATCCCGGAATCTGCCGCCTGGCGAGCCAGTACGGCCGCCAGATCGCGCGCCAGGTCGGGCGGTCGAGAGGCGCGGTGCCCCATCTGCGTTGCTCGACCTCCATCCGCAACAGGCCGTGGCTATGCAGCCATTGGCGCGCCGCCCACCAGACCTCGCGCGGCATCTCGGCGTTCCGGATACCGGTGAGCTCGGCGATGCCTGGCAACGGGCCCTCAAAACGCGCCGCGACTCTCAGGGTGGCGACGCGTTGCCCATTCCGCCTGATGCTCCACAGCCGCGAGCGATTGTGGGCGAGGTTGGGACCGTAGGTGCGCAGGCAATTCTGCATCGCTTCCGCCTCCTCCGAGATATCCGTGGTCGAGTTCAGCGGGATGAAGTCGTAACCGTCAACGCGGCCCGGCTGCAGCCACATATCCGCGATCTTCTCCGAGCCGAGGCTGACATGCAGCGCGATCATCGTGCTCCATGCATCGGCGGCCGCGAGCGCCGAGCCGATCTGCATGCTCGGCGTCCACCTCCGGTCGATCAGCGTATGTCCCAGCGTCGCCGGCTGCGTGGAGAACCACGCCCACAGGCCGACGAGCCGCAATCGCACAGGATCGGTGCGCGGCGGCGCTCGGACCAGCTCGCGCGCGATCCAGACCGCCGCCGGTCCATGTGCGAGCTCGGCAACCGCCGCGACGGATCTCAGCCAGATCGGCGCGAGCTTCGGTGATAACGGCAGGTGGTTCGCGATCTGTCGGCGAAACAGCTCGTCATCGGGCAGTCCCGTGATCGGAGCGGTGAATGCCTCCGGCGGCAATCTGCGCAGCCACAGCGGAATGCCCGCCGCGGCCGCGGCGTCCGCGAGGGAGCGGCCGTCGACGACGCATGCGCGTGCGCGCGCCGAAGCGATCCCGGCTCGCGGGACCGCCAGCGCGAACAGCAGCGCAGGAAAGCTCGCGGCAAGGTCCGCAAGACGCGTGTGCCGCATGGCCAGCGCGCGGACCTTTCCCTGAACGTTCGGATGATACCTCTGCAGCTGACGTTCGAGCAGCGCGGAGCGTGTGGCCTCGCGACGAGAGGCCACCGGAAGCGTCGAGGTCATGACAAAAGTTCCGCAAGCGCGGAGCCGAAGGCTCGCAGCAGATTCGATTGCGTGTGGGTGTTGCGATTTCACCCGGGATACGATCCCGGGACGCGCGTCAAATATCGCGCGGCGAACCCGGGAGGCGCGCAGACCTGAACATCGTCGCCTCCTGCGTTGAAGTTGCGGAGCGCTCCCATAGCCTATTTCCCGCCGATAGGCAACGTGAAGCTGTGCATTGCATTTTAGCGATGTGGTGCGTGCGCGATGAGAGACCTCACCGCGGCGTCGGCCGCCAAGGTCTCTTCACGATCCCGGTCAACGACGCTAGTCTGATGAGGGGCTAACAAGAAACGCAGGCGGGAGGCCATAATGACCCAACAACAATCCTCCGATCCAGGCTCCCCGGCACTGCCACGCCGCAGGCTCGGCCGCACCGGGCTCGATGTCTCCATTCTCGGCTTCGGCACGGCGCCGCTCGGCGACCTGTTCGCACGGCTCGACGACACTGCTGCGATCGCGACGGTGGAGCGGGCATTCGCGCTGGGGGTCAACCTGCTGGATTCCTCGCCGCTCTACGGCCATGGCCTCGCCGAACACCGCAGCGGCACCGCGCTGCGCCGCGTGGCGCGCGACGACGTCGTCGTCTGCACCAAGGTCGGGCGCTGGATGGACCCGTTCCATGGCCGCGGCGACGGCTCCAACTTCGCCGGCGGCGCGCCGCATCGCGCGGTGTTCGACTATTCCTATGACGGCACCATGCGCTCGGTGGAGCAGTCGCTGCTGCGGCTCGGCACCGATCGCATCGACCTGCTACTGATCCACGACGTCGACGTCTGGACCCACGGAGCTGACGCGATCGAGGCGCGGTTTCGCGAGGCGATGGAGGGCGCCTATGTTGCGCTCGACAAGCTGCGTTCCGAGCGCGTGGTCAAGGGGATCGGGATCGGCGTCAACGAGGCCGAGATGTGCGGGCGCTTCGCCAAGGCCGGAACGTTCGACACCATGCTGCTCGCCGGCCGCTACTCGCTGCTCGAGCAACCCGCGCTCGCCGAATTCCTGCCGCCGGCGCAAGCAAGGGACATCGGCATGATGCTCGGTGGCGTCTTCAACTCCGGCATCCTGGCGACCGGCGCGGTTGCCGGTGCCAAGTACAATTACAAGGACGCGCCGCCGGACGTGATGCGGAAGGTGGCGGCGATCGATCGGGTCTGCCGCGCCCACAACGTGGCGCTGCCGACCGCGGCGCTGCATTTCGCGCTCGGCCATCCGGCGGTGGCAAGCCTCGTGCTCGGCGCGCAGACGCCGCAGGAGGTCGAGCGCAACGTCGCCGCGGTGTCGTCGCCCGTGCCTGCCGCGCTGTGGCGCGACCTGAAGAATGAGGGGCTGCTCGACCAGCATGCGCCGGTGCCGACATGATGCGGATCGACGCCCATCACCATGTCTGGACCCTGGCGCGCGCGGATTACGGCTGGCTGACGCCCGAGCGCGGGCCGATCTACCGCGACTTCGGCCTGGCCGATCTCGCGCCGCATCTCGCCGCGGCCGGGATCGAAGGCACCATCCTGGTGCAGGCCGCGCCGACCGAAGCGGAGACCGCATTTTTGCTTGATATCGCAAAAGGCGCCGAGCAGGTGCGCGGCGTGGTCGGCTGGGTCGACTTCGACGCCGCCGATGCCGCGGCGCGGATCGATGCGATCGCCGGGCGCGAGCTCCTCGTCGGGCTGCGGCCGATGATGCAGGACATCGCCGATGACGACTGGCTGCTGCGCGCCGAACTGGCGGCGCCGTTCGAGGCCATGGCGCGGCGTGACCTCGTCTTCGACGCGCTGGTGCTGCCGCGCCATTTGCCGCGGCTCATTCAGGTGGTCGATCGCCATCCGGACCTGCAATTCGTGCTCGACCATTTCGGCAAGCCGCACCTTGCGACCGGCGACATCGCGGCCTGGAAGGACGACATCGCAAGCCTCGCCACACGATCCAACGTCGTCTGCAAACTCTCGGGCCTTGCGACTGAGGCGGCACCGAACTGGCAGGTCGCCGATCTCAGCGAGGCTGTGGATCATGCACTGGCATGTTTCGGGCCGCAGCGGATGCTGTGGGGCAGCGACTGGCCCGTCGTCAATCTCGCGGGCGGCTATGGGCACTGGCTCGCGGCGGCGGAGACCTTGCTGGCTGATTTGTCAAGTGACGCGAGGGCCGCGATTTTCGGCGGCAATGCGGCGCGCATCTATTTGTCAAGCCGCGGACGGTCAACATCCCGGAAATAGATTGCAGCCCGCGCCCAATTTGATCCACAGCGCGCCTTGATGAATCAATCCGGGATGGTTCATAAGCGGCCTCCGCGCCATCAGTGATCCGGCGGCGCAACGGAATTTCAGAGAGACAGGCGTGGCAAAGATTCATCATCAGATTGCGCAGGAGCTGGGGGTTCGCGACGAACAGGTCGAGGCGGCGGTGACGCTGCTCGACGGTGGCGCCACGGTGCCGTTCATCGCGCGATACCGCAAGGAGCTCACCGGCGCGCTTGATGACGCCCAGCTGCGCACGCTGGAGGAGCGGCTGACGTATTTGCGCGAGCTCGAGGAGCGCCGCACCGCGGTGCTCAATTCGATCCGTGAGCAGGGCAAGCTCGACGCCGCGCTCGAGGCCCAGATCATGGCCGCCGACAGCAAGGGCCGGCTCGAGGACATCTATCTGCCCTACAAGCCGAAGCGTCGCACCAAGGCCGAGATCGCCAAGGAGGCCGGCCTCGAGCCGCTCGCCGATCAACTTCTGACGCAGCCCGAGAGCGATCCGAACGAGGCCGCGACGCCCTTCGTCAATGCCGAGAAGCAGGTCGCCGACGTCGCCGCGGCGCTCGACGGCGCGCGCGCGGTCCTGGTCGAGCGCTTCGCCGAAGATGCCGACCTGATCGGCGCGCTGCGCGAGGAGATGTGGTCGAACGGCATCATGGCCTCGACCGTCCGCACCGGGAAGAAGACCGAAGGCGAGAAATTCAAGGACTATTTCGATTTCTCCGAGCCGCTGCCGAAGCTGCCGTCGCACCGCATCCTGGCGCTGTTCCGCGGCGAGAAGGAAGAGATCCTCGACCTCGCGATCAAGCCGGAGGCGCAGGAGCCGGTCGTCGGCCAGCCCGGCCTCTACGAGCTTAAGATCATGAACCGCTTTGCGATCTCCAACCAGGGCCGCAAGGGCGACAAATGGCTGACCGAGACGGTGCGCTGGGCCTGGCGCACCAAGATCCAGATCCACCTCAACATCGATTTGCGGCTGCGGCTGTGGACCGCGGCCGAGACCGAGGCGGTGCGCGTGTTCGCCTCGAATCTGCGCGACCTCTTGCTCGCGGCGCCGGCCGGCGCGCGCGCCACCATGGGGCTCGATCCCGGCTATCGCACCGGCGTCAAGGTCGCAGTGATCGATGCGACCGGCAAGGTGGTGGCGCATACGGCGATCTTCCCGCACGAGCCGCAGCGGCGCTGGGATGAGGCGCTGGCCATTCTCGGCAAGCTCGCGATCGAGCATGGCGTCGAGCTGATCGCGATCGGCAACGGCACCGCCTCGCGCGAAACCGACAAGCTCGCCGCCGAGCTCGTGAAGCGGCTGCCCGAGCGCAAGATGACCAAGATCGTGGTCTCCGAAGCCGGCGCATCGGTCTATTCCGCCTCGGCCTTCGCCTCGAACGAACTGCCCGACCTCGATGTCACCATTCGCGGCGCGGTCTCGATCGCACGGCGCCTGCAGGATCCTCTGGCCGAGCTGGTCAAAATCGATCCGAAGGCGATCGGTGTCGGCCAATACCAGCACGATCTCGGCGAGGCCAAGCTCGCCCGCTCGCTCGATGCCGTGGTGGAAGACTGCGTGAACGCGGTCGGCGTCGACGCCAATACCGCCTCGGTGCCGCTGCTCGCGCGGGTGTCGGGCATCGGCCAGGGACTGGCGCAAAGCATCGTGCAGCACCGCGATGCCAACGGCCCGTTCAAGTCGCGCAAGGCGCTGAAGGAGGTGCCGCGGCTCGGCCCGAAGGCCTTCGAGCAGTGTGCCGGCTTCCTGCGTATCAGCAATGGCGAGGATCCGCTCGATTCATCCGGCGTGCATCCGGAAGCCTACCCGGTGGTGCGCCGCATCCTCGAGGCGACCAAGAGCGACATCAAGGCGCTGATCGGCAATGCCGACGTGGTGCGGGGTCTCAAGCCGCAATCCTTCGTCGACGATACGTTCGGATTGCCGACCGTCACCGACATTCTGCGCGAACTGGAAAAGCCCGGCCGCGATCCGCGTCCGGCGTTCAAGGCGGCGGTGTTCAAGGAAGGCGTCGAGGAGGTCAAGGACCTCAAGAAGGGCATGATCCTCGAGGGCACCGTGACCAACGTCGCTGCATTCGGCGCTTTCGTCGATATCGGCGTGCACCAGGATGGGCTGGTGCACATCTCGGCGATGTCGCGGAATTTCATCAAGGACCCGCGCGAGGTGGTGAAGCCCGGCGACATCGTCAAGGTCAAGGTGCTGGACGTCGAGGTCGCGCGCAAGCGCATCGCGCTGACGCTGCGGCTTGACGACGAGATCGGGCCGAAGAAGGACAATGCGGCGCTGTCGCGCGATTTCTCGCGCGGCTCCGGCAAGATGACGTCGTCGGCTCCGCGCCGGCCGCAGGAGCAGTCCGGCGGCGGCGCGCTCGCCGACGCACTGCGCCGCGCGGCCGAGAAGAACGGACGCGGCAAGCCGACCTAGTCCGCGCGGGCACAATTCCGTTCCCGTCATGCTGAGGAGGCCGCGGAGCGGCCGTCCCGAAGCACGACGGGCCGGCTGTGGCCGTTCATCCTTCGAGGCGCGCTGCGCGCGCACCTCCAGCGACAATGGCTGCGCCATTGCGCGGGGATGACGGGATGCGGTACTTAATTCGCTCCGGCGTTCGCTACAAATTGCCCGCCGCAAACCTCGCCAGCGCATCCGCGACGCCCTTGCCGTAGGCCGGGTCGGCCTTGCTGCAATTCGCGACGTGCCGTTCCTGGATGTGCTTCGACGCATTGCCGACCTGACGGGCGGTGTTGTCGAACAGAGCCTGCTTTTGCGCGGCATTCATCTTGCGGAACAGGTCGCCCGGCTGCTGCCAGTGGTCGTCATCCACGCGATGATCCCAATGCGCGGCCGCGCCTGACAATTCGAGTGGCGGCTCGTTCAGCTGCGGCTGATCCGTCCACTCGCCATGGCTGTTCGGCCAGTATGTCAGCGTGGCGCCCAGATTGCCGTCGGTGCGCATCGCGCCGTCGCGGTGATAGCTGTGGAATGGGCATTTCGGCGCGTTGACCGGGATCTGGTGGTGGTTGACGCCGAGCCGGTAGCGCTGCGCGTCGCCATAGGAGAACAGGCGGGCCTGCAGCATCTTGTCAGGTGAATAGCCGATGCCGGGCACGACATTCGCCGGCGTGAACGCCGCCTGTTCGACCTCGGCGAAGAAGTTCTCCGGATTGCGGTTGAGCTCGAAATACCCGACCTCGATCAAGGGATTATCCGCCTTCGGCCACACCTTGGTCAGATCGAACGGATTGAACGGGAATGCCTTGGCCTGTGCATCCGTCATCACCTGGATGAACAGCGTCCAGCGCGGGAAGTCGCCGCGCTCGATGCTCTGGAACAGGTCGCGCTGGTGGCTCTCGCGGTCCTTGCCGACCAGCGCCTCGGCATCGGCATCGGTCAGGTTCTGGACGCCCTGCCGGGTGCGGAAATGAAATTTCACCCAGACGCGCTCATTGTCGGCATTGATCATGCTGTAGGTGTGGCTGCCGAAACCGTGCTGGTGACGGAAGCTTCTCGGGATGCCGCGCTCGCTCATGACGATGGTGACCTGGTGCAGCGCTTCCGGCAGCAGCGTCCAGAAATCCCAGTTCATGTCGGGGTCGCGCACCCCCGTGCGCGGATGCCGCTTGATGGCGTGGTTGAGGTCGATGAAGCGCAAGGGGTCGCGGAAGAAGAACACCGGCGTGTTATTGCCGACCACGTCCCAATTGCCTTCATCGGTGTAGAATTTCAGCGCGAAACCGCGGATGTCGCGCTCGGCGTCGGCTGCGCCGCGCTCGCCGGCGACCGTCGAGAACCGCGCGAACATCGGCGTCTGCTTGCCGATCTCCGAGAAGATGCTGGCCTTGGTGTAGCGCGTGATGTCGTGGGTGACGGTGAAGGTGCCGTGCGCGCCGGCGCCCTTGGCATGCATGCGCCGCTCCGGGATCACCTCGCGGTGAAAATGCGCCAGCTTCTCGATCAGCCAGACATCCTGCAGCAATGCAGGTCCGCGCGGCCCCGCCGTCAGGATGTTCACATTATCGGCAACGGGGGCGCCGGAGGCGTGGGTCAGAAACGGTCTTTTGGTCTCGTCGCTCATCGAAAGCTCCTTGCTGAAGGTCAGCACCTCGCCGTCCCAGCGCCCCGCAGGGAGGCCAGGCGAAAGGCGATTGCATCGCGGGTTGGATGACGGCCGGCGGGGAGGGGGAAAGTCCGGTGATCGACAAATTGTGAAGCGGGTCTGCGATCCCTCGACGCCGTCGTTGTTCTCCGACAGCTGCAGGATTAAGAACCGCGGCCGATCGATTCAACGAGCGCTATCCGCTGATTCCAGCCAAATGTCCGTCGATCCCGGCCAACGCAATCGTGGCGGCGGATCCAGGCATCCGCCGCTCGGCATGCCGGCACGCCAATTCTAAATCGGGTGTCAGAATCTGGCGCATTTGTCAGTTGAAGTCGGGCATCGGCTTGCGTCTTCTGATCATGCTCGCGTGCGGCGATACGAATTCGCCGCGGTCTCAATCAGGGAGGGTTTCATGAAGAACAGGCTTCTTAAGTGTCTCACGGCAGCGACGCTCGCCGTCAGCGTTGCGCTTGCACCCGCTGCCCTCGCCAGAGGTGGCGGTGGTGGCGGCGGACATGGCGGCGGCGGTGGCTTCGGTGGCGGCCACGGCGGTGGCGTTGGTGGTGCCATGGGTGCCATGGGTGGCGGCATGCATGGTGGCGGCTTTGGCGGCGGCATGCATGGCGGTGGTTTCGGCGGCGGGATGCGTGGTGGTGGAGCGGCGTTCGCCGCCATGGGCGGTGGCGGACATTTCGCCGGCGGGCACGTTGGTGGTCCCCGCTTCGTCGGTGCACCGGCGATCGGCCCGCGGTTTGCCGGCGCCGGATTCCGCGGTTCGCGCTTCTTCCATCATGGCGGCTTCCGCCACCACCGCTTCCATCGCTTCGCATTCTTCGGCGCGCCCTATCTCTACGCCGGCTATGACTATGGCTGCTATCGCAGGGTATGGACGGCCTACGGTCTGCAATGGGTCAATGTGTGCGGGGACTATTGGTGATCGCCCAACCAACCGCACCGTTGTCGCGGTCGTCGCCAAACGTTCCATCCAGCCCCGGAATGGGATAGTCTGGCGGCGATTGTCGCGGGGCGGCCGCTCGGAGAGTTTGCGAACTCGGAGAGTTCAAGACAGCTCGGAGAGTTCATGAATATGACCGGTGCCCACCGCCGCATTCTCGTCGTCGAGGACGATCCGGAAACCGCGGATCAGCTCGTCGAGGAGCTCACCACCAGCGGTTATGATGTGGATCTGGCGGCGAACGGCCGCGAGGCGCTTAGCCAGGGTGCGGCGCGCGACTATGCCGTGATCACCATCGATCGTATGCTGCCCGACATCGACGGCATCACGGTGATGCGTCAGATGCGCGACGGCGGCATTGCAGTGCCGTTCCTGATCATCAGCGCGCTTGGCGAAATCGACGACCGGGTGCGTGGCTTGCGCGCCGGCGGCGACGACTATCTTGTCAAGCCGTTCTCCTTTGTCGAACTGCTGGCGCGGCTGGAGGCGCTTGGCCGCCGCAGCGAGACCGTTGCAAAGGAGACCATCTTGCGGGTCGGCGATCTTGCGATCGATCTGATTTCGCGGACGGCGAGCCGCCGCGGCCGCAGAATTCCGCTGCTACCGAAAGAATTCCAGCTGCTCGAATATCTGGCGCGCAACGAAGGCCGCGTGGTGTCGCGCGCCATGCTGCTGCGGCACGTGTGGGATCTGCACTTCGATCCCTCGACGAACATCATCGACGTCTATGTCGGGCGTTTGCGCCGCAAGGTCGACGACCAGCAAGCCTATCCGCTGATCCACACGATCCGCGGCATCGGGTACTGCCTCCGTGCTCCTGGCTAAGACCCTCAAGTCGTCGACGTTCCGCCTGGCGTTGATCGCCATCGGTGTCTTTGGCCTGATCGTCTCCGCGATCTTCGCCTATGTTTACTGGTCGACGTTGTCCTATGTGCGCGACAGATCCGACCGCGCGATCATGACCGAGCAGGCGAGCCTCGATGATGCCTACGCGCGGTCCGGCCGCGATGGACTGACCGCGTTGATCGCGCAACGCGTCGCGGACAAGGGCTTTGCCGATCATGTGTATTTGTTGGTCGGTCCCGGATCGACCGTGCTGGCGGGAAATCTCAGGCAGTGGCCGGCGGGCGCTGCCGAGAAGGGATGGGCTGAATTTCGTGCCTCCCTGCCACAGCTTGCCTCGGGCTCCTCCCTGCTGCGAGGCGTGACGGAAACCCTGTCAAACGGCGATCGGCTGCTGGTCGGCCATGACATCAGCGATCTTGACGGCTTCATGGCGCAGATCAGGGCCGCCGGCATTGCCGTCGTCGTGCTGATCATCGGGCTTGCGGCTGCTGCCAGCATCGGCGTCACGCGGCGAACCGTCGGCCGGATCGAGTCGATCAATGCGACCAGTCGCGCCATCATGCTCTCCGGCCTCGACCAGCGCATCCCGCTCCGCGGCAGCCATGACGAATGGGATCGCGTCGCCGAGAATCTCAATCTGATGCTGGACCGGATCCAGACCCTGATGGGGGACGTCAAGCAGGTCAGCGAAAATATCGCCCACGACCTGCGCACGCCGCTGACCCGGATGCGCGGCCGGCTCGAGAAGGCCTATCACGCCCCGCGGAGCGGCGAGGGGGATGCTGCGCTGATCGGCGACACCATCGCAGATCTCGACGCGGTGCTCGGGATGTTCGCGTCGATCACGCGGATTTCCGAGATCGAGACGCGAGCCCGCAAGGGTGCGTTTCGCACCGTCAATCTCGTCGAGATCGCCGCCGAGGTGGTCGAGCTCTACGATGCCGCGGCTGAGGAGGTTACCACCCGCCTCGATCTTGCCGGCGATCAAGCGGTGCTGGTCACCGGCGACCGCGACCTGCTGTTCGATGCGATTGCCAATCTCGTCGACAACGCTATCAAGCATGGTCGCCCGGGTGGGCGGGTGACGGTGACCTGCGACAACGATGAGCGAGGCGCGGTGATTTCGATCGCCGATGACGGCCCCGGCATACCCGCCGAGCAGCACGACCACGTCTTCAAGCGCTTCTACCGGCTGGAACAGAGCCGCTACACGCCCGGCAACGGCCTCGGCCTCAGCCTGGTTGCGGCCGTGGCGAGTCTGCACGGCGCGCGGATCGAGTTGCGCGACAATGCGCCGGGATTGTTGTGCAGGTTGGTCTTTCCCGCCGCGGAAACGTAGGGCTAGCGCGGAGTGGCCCACAAAATCGTTTCGCGAGAATGAAAGCGAATGGCCCGCCGGCCAAGCCATACATTCGATGTCGTCTCTGCGAAAGCAGGGACCCATAGCCACCGCTACCGATTGGCTTGGGCCGCTGGGGCCACAGTTCACTTTAACAACGCAATCCTGTGGTTATGGGTCCCTGCTTTCGCAGGGACGACGACGGAGTGGAGTCTCTTTCAAAACCGTCTTGCCATCTCCGCCAGCCGCCGGTGCGCCGCCTCGCGGGCGGCGCGGATCGGCTCGGCGGGCCCGGTGGTCGGGCCGATCGGCACGAAGCTCACGTCGCTGATGCCGATGAAGCGCAGCGCCTCGCGCAGATAGGGCGTTGCCATGTCGATGCGGCCGCGGTTCATACCGGTGACGAAGTCGCTGCCGCTTGCGAGGATCACGATCGTCGGGCGGTCCTTGAGCAGCGGCAGATAGCCCTGCGCTGGATCGAAGCGGAAGGCCAGCCCGGGCTGGATGATGACGTCGAGCCATTGCTTGAGCTTGTAGGGAATGCCGAAATTCCACATCGGCGTCGAGATCAGCACGCGATCGGCCAGCGACAGCCGCAGCGCGAGGCGCTCGGCGATTGCGAAGGCGTCGTGCTGCGAATTGGTGAAGCTCTTGCCGTCGATCCGGGCGTATTTGGCCTCGAGCAGATATCCCTCGAATTCCGGCAGCGGCTCGCGCCAGAGGTTCATCGCGTCGATCTCCCAGTCCGGCCGCGCCTGACGGAAGCGATCGAGAAAAGCACGCGCGCCGGCCGCCGATTCCGAATCGGGGCGCGGTGAGCAGTTAAGGTGCAGCAGCTTCGGCACCGCGCCTCCCTAGCCGAGTGCCTTGATCACGGCGTCGGCGTTGGTCACGACGGAGACGTTCTGGAGCGCGAAATTGATCGCGGCGTTGTGCCAGTCGGCATTCATGGTCGAGCAGCAATCCTCCGGCACGATCATGAAATAGCCCTTGTCGGCGCCGGTGCGCGCGGTGTGCTCGACCGACATGTTGGTCCAGGCTCCGGTATTGATGATCATGTCGCGGCCGGTTGCCTTCAGGAAGGTCTCGAGCCGGGTGCCCTCCCAGGCGCTCATCCGCATCTTCTCGACCACGAAGTCGCCCGGGCGCGGCTCAAGTCCCGAGACTGGTGCTGCGCCCCAGCTGCCGCGCACCATCGCCTTGCTGTCGACCAATCCCTCGAATAGCGGCGCGTTCAAGGTGACGCCGGGCGCGCCCGGCTCGACGACGAACCAGACATGGATGATGGCGACGCCGCGCGCCCGCGCAGCCTCCGCGACGCGGCGAACGTTCTCGACGACATGCTGCTGGCGGGCGTGTGCGGGCGCACCGGACTCGGCGAACGCGCCGCCGTCCATGATGACGTCGTTCTGCATGTCCTGGATGATCATCGCGCAGCGTTGCGGATCGAGCTGCATCTCGCCGGCGGCGAGATTCGGCGCAGGCGTGGACGAAGCGGCACCCGCGCCGCCGCGCTTGCCGCTCACATAGGGCTCGTGGCGCGGGCCGACCTTGGTCGGGATCGCATAGACCGAATGGGTCGCGGTCAGATAGAGTGTGCGGAAGTCGGCGCCGCCCCATGCGAGGTTGGCGACGAGCTCGGGCAGGCGGACCTTGCCGAGCAGGCCGCCGGCGGGCGAATAGACCCAGACGCCGCCAGGCGCGGTGACCCAGACATTGCCGCGCTGGTCGCACTTCATGCCGTCGGGGACGCCGGGCTCGAGCTCGGAGCGGATGCCGGAGGCGAACACGCGCGGATTACCGAGCGAGCCGTCCGCCGTGACGTCGAAGGCGCGGATCAGCGCTTGCACGGTGTCATTGACATAGAGGATGCGCTCGTCGGGCGAGAAGCACAGCCCGTTCGGCTGCTCGAACAGATAGCGGTCGACCAGCAATTTCGGCGCGCCGCCGCCGGGCGGCACGCGATAGATGCCCTGGAAGCCGAGCTGACGCGGCCGTTCGACGCCATAGACCGGCATGCGGCCGTACCAGGGATCGGAGAAATAGATCGCGCCGGAGGAATGCACACAGACGTCGTTCGGACTGTTGAGCTCCTGGTTCTCGTAATGCGAAGCCAGCACCTCGCGCCGCCCGTCGGGTCGCTCGCGGATCAGCGAGGATGTTGCGTGCTCGCAGACGATCAGGTTGAGGTCCGCGTCATAGGTCATGCCGTTGCATTTGTTCGACGGCCGCTTGACCTCGACGACGCCGCGCCGCGCATCCCAGCGCCGGCGCACATCGCCCGGCATGTCGGAGAACAGCAGGAAGTGATCGACCGGATGCCAGATCGGTCCCTCCGTGAAATCGAAGCCGGTCCCGACCTGGCCGACCGGCGCGTAGGGATCGATCAGGTCTTCGAACTCGCTGCGCAGCGTGACATGCGTCATCGCCTCGATCCTCTACGCCGGGAACCAGTTGCGCTGCGGCAGGCTCTGCACGACAGGCCCGGGTACCTGGTCATGCAGGCGGCCGACCACCATGCCGCCCTCGATCTTGGCCGGGCGATCATGCACCGGAAGCAGATAGCGGGAGCTCGAGAGCAGCTTCTTGATCGCGGCCTTCTCGGCGCGCTTGCTGGTGCCGTGGTTGCCCGTGGTGCGCGGCTCGGCGTCGTGGATCTCGTTAAAGGGATTCACGATCTGGTCGTTGAAATCGTAGATCACATCACCGCAGATCGTCGCAATCCCGTCGGCGGTGTGGACATGGATGTTCATCGAGCCTTCGGTGTGGGCGTTGGCGGCGTCGCAATACACGCCCGGCATCAGCTCGACCGGGCCGGTGATTTCGAGGTCGAGAAAGCGCAGCGCGCTCTTGGTGTGCAGGCGATCAATCAGGTGCTTGATGTCGGGCGCCGGATACTGCGGATGCATCAGGCCGGAGACGGAGTATTCCAGCTCCTTGCGGTTCAGCACGACGGTCGTGTTCATCGGGAACAGATCGTCCTTGCCGGCATGGTCGATGTGCAGATGGGTGTGGCAGACGAAGCGGACGTCGCCCATCCGCACGCCGTGCCGGGCGAGCTGGTTCTCGATCATGTTCTCGTGGAACTGGAGCCCGCGCATGCCGAGCGTCTCCATGATCTGGTTGGAGCGATAGCCGGTGTCGACCAGCACGGGGTAGGGGCCGCCGAGGATCAGGAAGCCGAGCGTCAGCACGCGGCGGGTGCGGCCGCAATTGTGCCCGAGCACGAGGAAGCTCGATTCCAGCTCGATATCGCCATAGTCCAGAATCTTGATCTCTAGCGGCATCTGTCTCCCTCCCAATTCGTGTTCGTTGTTATGTTCGAGCCCGCGGTGCGCCTACGGCCCCAGCCGATAGACCCGCGCCGCCGTTGTGCTGAAGATCGCTTCGCGCTGCTCGGGGCTGAGCCGTTCGGCTGCCGTCTTGAAAGCGGTGATGAGTTCGCGGTAGCTGGTCCACAGCTTCTCGATCGGAAAGTTGGAGCCGAACAGGCAGCGGTCGGCGCCGAAGATCGCAACGCTGTCGGTCACGATGCCGGCGATATGCGCGGCATCGTTGCGATGGATGAAGGTGCCGAGCCCCGACAGTTTCGATACCACGTTGGGATATTGCGCGAGTCGCGTCATCCCGCTGCGCCAGGCGGCGCGGCCCCGCGGCGACAGATCCTCCAGCATGCCAGCATGCTGCAGGATGAACGTCACGTCAGGGCAGGCCTCCGCAAGGCCGGCCGCATCGGCCATCTGCGGCGCGAACACCTGCAGGTCAAAACTCCAGCGGTAGTCGGCGAGGTGGCCGACATTGCGCCGGATTACGGGATCGGTGCAGAGATCGGCACGGGCGGCGAAGCGGTACAGCGGGTTCTCGTGCCAGTGCAGCTGCATGCGCACGCCGCGCACCAGCGGATAGCGCCTCAATCGATCGAGTTGCGGGCGGACGTCGGCGACGGAAAAATCGGCATAGGCGACCAGGGCGTGCGGCCAGCCGTGCTGGTCCGCGGTCTGCTGCACCCAGGCCGCCTCGTCTTCGAACTGGCCGTTTGGCCAGTTGGTCTGGACATAGACCGAACGGGTAACGCCGGTGCCCTTGAGGTCGTCGAGATATTCCTCGATCGGATAGTCGCGGCGGATCGGCTCGTAGGGGCCGAAGATGCGCGGCTGCATCGGGCCGGACAGCCAGGCGAGATCGGCCTGCCGCCAGATGTGATGATGTCCGTCGACAATGCCAGTCACGCAGCTCTCCTTGTTCCAAGCGACAGCAGATGCGCGACCACAGCCGCGCTCGATCCGCCGTCCACGAGATCGTCGACGAAGCGCCGGATCGCAATCAGCGCCTCGGTTTGCGGCGTGAAGCCGGGCGAGGTTGCGAGCGGCGTCAGCCAGCTGACGCGCCAGGCCCGCCGCGACAGCTTTGCCACCGCATCGCGCAATGCCGCCGGGTCGCCGCGCTCGAGGCCATCGGAGACGATCACGACCGCGGCGCCGCGGGCATATCCGCCGAACCGCGGCACGGCGAGGAACGCCTGCAGCGCATCGCCGATCCTTGTGCCACCGTCCCAGTCGCTGACCAGGAAGGACGCCGCGCTCAGCGCCTGCTCGCGGCGCTTCAGCCGCAGCGCCGTCGTGACGCGGGTCAGTCTTGTGCCGAAGGTGAAGACCTCGACATTGCCCGCCGCCTGCACCAGCACATGCGCGAGCTTCATGTTCTCCTCGGTGCGCGCCTTCATCGAGCCGGAGACGTCGATCAGGAACAGGATCTTGCGCGGGCGCTGGCGGCGGCGCATCCGCCCGAGCCGCAGCACCTCGCCGTCATTGCGGACGCTGTCGCGCAGCGTGCGGCGCAGATCGGCGAACGGGCCGCTGCGCGCGCGGCGTCGCCGGTGGCCGCGCCGTCGCGGCAGTCGCCTTGCCGCCTCGCGCGACAGTTTTCGCAGCGGATCGCTGGTCGCGGCCTGTGCAAAGCGGCGCTCGACCAGTGCCTCGGCCCGCGCCGCGGCGAGGCCGGACTCATTGGCCTCGTCGGCGAGCGGTGGCTCGTCCTCGCCGCGGCCTTCCTCCTGCAGGCGAACGGTCTCCTCATCCCCGCCCTCGGCCTGCTCGATCGCCTCGGCGCCGCGAAAATGGATGTCGAACAGCCGGTCATAGGTCGCGCGGCGCTCCGGCGGCGGCGCCAGCGTCGCGAGCCCGGCCTGGCGGATGTGCTCAAGATTGCGCGGACCGAGCAGCTCGATTGCCGCGAGGAAGCTTGTCGTCTGCTCCGGCGCAACCGAAAAGCCGTTGGCGCGCAGCAGCGCGACGAACGAGACAAATATTCGCGCGGCGCGCGGCAGCTGCAGGTCGTCGTTCACGCGGCCGCCTCCGCGATGATCGCATCGAGCCGCGGTGAAATGAAATGCAGATCCTCCTCGTCCTTCAGCGCGACGCCGATCGAGCGCTTGAACGCGTCCGGCCAGCGCGCGCCACCCTTGTTGAGCAGGGTCGCGGCCTCCGCCCAGTCGACCGCCTCGGCGATCCCGGGCGCCTTGCTCAGCGGCTCGCGGCGCAGCCGGCCGACGGCGGCAACCACGGCGCGGGCGGTGGCCTCGGCGACGCTGGACGCCCGCATCATCACGATACGCGCCTCGCGCTCGGCATTCGGATAATCGATCCAGTGGTAGACGCACCGCCGCCGCAGCGCCTCGTGCAGATCGCGCGTCCGGTTCGACGTCAGCACCACGACGGGATGCTCGGCAGCGCGCACCGTGCCGCGCTCGGGGATCGAGATCTGGAAGTCGGAGAGGAATTCGAGCAGGAAGGCCTCGAACTCCTGATCGGCGCGGTCGATTTCGTCGATCAGCAGCACCGTCGCGTCGGGCGCGCGCAGCGCTGCCAGCATCGGCCGCTCGATCAGGAAGGCGTCGCCATAGATGTCGATGCTCTCCTCACCGGCCTGCCGGATCGCCAGCATCTGGCGCGGGTAGTTCCATTCGTAGAGGGCCGCGGCGGCGTCGATGCCTTCATAGCATTGCAGGCGGATCAGCCTGCGGCCGAGCACGGCGGCGATCGCTTTGGCGGCCTCGGTCTTGCCGACACCCGGCGCGCCCTCGAGCAGCAGCGGCTTGCCCAGCGCGAGCGAGAGGTAGGAGGCGGTCGCGATGCTGTCGTCGGCAAGGTAATAGGCCGCGCGCAGCGCCTTCTCCAGCGCCTCGGGGCTGTCGATGCCGACGATGTTGCTGCGGACCGGCATAGAGAAACCTCAGCGCCGTGGCTGCGGCCGCGCGCCGCCTTGCGCCTTGATGGCGCGCAGCACCTTTTCCGGCGTGATCGGCAGATCGTCGATCCGCACCCCGACCGCGTTGAAGATTGCGTTGGCGACCGCAGGCAACACCGGATTGGCGCACATTTCTCCTGGTCCCTTGGCGCCGAACGGACCGTCGGGCGCCGGGCGTTCCAGCACCGCGATGTCGTGCGGGCAGATGTCGCCCGGACCCGGCATCAGATATTCGACGAAATCGCGCGGACCGTGCACAGGCTCCGGATAATAGGGCTCCGGCGTCTCATAGAGCGCGTGGCTGACGCCCATCCAGGCGCCACCGACCAGCTGCTGCTCGACCAGCCGCGGATTGAGCGCGCGGCCGAGCTCATAGGCGGAGTCCATCCGGACCATGTCGACCTCGCCGGTCTCGTCGTCGACCTCGACCTCGGCGACGAGGCAGGCATGCGCGTAGCATGTCGCAGGCGACATCTCGCCGGTCTCGGGGTCGACGTCGGACAGCGGCACCAGGAAGATGCCGCGGCCGGAGATGGTCTTGCCCTGCTTGAACTGCGCGGCGATCGCGACGTCCTTGGTGGAGATCGAGCGATGCGGCGCGCCCTTGACGTGGATGTTGCCGCGGCCGTCGGTCTCGAGGTCGGCGGCATTCACCTCCAGTTCCTCGGCGGCCGCCTCCATCATCACACCGCGCGCCTCGCGCGCGGCCGCCATCACGGCGTTGCCGACGCGATGCGTGCCGCGCGAGGCGAACGAGCCCATGCAGTGCGGGCCGGTGTCGGAATCCGCGGTATCGACATAGACGTCCTCGACCGGCACGCCGAGCGTCTCGGCGCAGATCTGCCGTGTCACCGACTTCATGCCCTGGCCGAGATCGATCGACGACAGCGCAACGGTGAACTTGCCGCTGGGGTTGGAATGCACCAGCGCCTGGCTCGGATCGCCGCCGAGATTCATGCCGATGGGATAATTGACCGACGCGATGCCGCGTCCGCGATGCCGGGTCATGGTCAGCGCCTCCTGGTGCCGAAGACGGAAGAGAAGCGGGTCGCGCCATGCGACGGCGCGCTCGGCCGCGGCGGCGGAGATGACGGTGGCGGCGAAGAGGGCGGCGGTGGCGGCGGCTCGCGGGTCGCGGCCGGCGCGCGGTCATACGTCGTGCGCTGCTGGGACGGCGCGGCCGGCGGCGCATGTGTCTCGCGCGGGGTCGGCGTCACCGCGGCGCGCGCGCCGCCGCCATCCCTGCGCGACGACATCCGCTTGAAGTCCTCGCGGAGCGGCCACTTGGCCTTCTCCGCGGCGACCTGCACGCATTCGATCAGCGCGGTGTTCTTTGCCTCGCGGCGGTGCGCCTTCATGTCGCCGTCGCGATACGCATTGAGGATCCGGAACCCCATCGGGTCCATGCCGACGAGATGGGCGAGCTTGTCCATCTGGCATTCAATGGCGAAATCCATCGCCGTGACGCCGAAGCCGCGCATCGCGGTCGCCGGCGTCCGGTTGGTGAAGACGCAGTAGACGTCGCCATGGACGTTCGGGATCGTGTAGGGGCCGGGCAGATGGGCGGCGCATTTCACCGCCGCATAGCTCGACAGCCGCGTATAGGCGCCGCTGTCAAAGTAGGCGCGCACCTTGCGGGCGACGATGCGGCCGTCGCGCATCACGCCGTCCTTGATGTAGATGCGCTCGGCGCCGCGCGGCGGGCCGTACTGCATCTCCTCCTCGCGCCCGAACACATAGCGCACCGGCCGACCGGTCAGCATCGCGCCGAGGATGCAGAGCGGCTCTGTCAGCGTATCGACCTTGCCGCCGAACCCGCCGCCCACGGTGCCGCCGATGAAGTGGAAGGTGTTGGAAGGCACGTCGAGGATCTTCGCGCAGGTGTCCACCGAGAAGAACAGCGCTTGCGTCGAGGTGTAGACGATGTAACGGCCGTTGGTGTCGGGAGCTGCGATCGAGCCGTTGGTTTCGGTCGGCGCGTGCTCGATCGGCGACATTTGATAGCGCTGTTCCAGCACATGGTCGGCCGTGGCGAGCGCGCGGTCGGCATCGCCGAAGCGCAGCTGCTGGTGATCATAGGTCTCGTGATAGGTGAAGGTGTTCCCGGGATAGACCTCGTTGACCACGGGCGCGCCCGGCTTGAGCGCGTCCTCGACGTCGAACACCGCCAGCAGCGGCTCATAGTCGATCTTGACCTTTGCGATGGCCTCATAGGCCTCGCGCGGGCTGTCGGCGACGATCGCGACGACGGGCTCGCCCTTGTAGCGCACCTTGTCGACCGCGAGCGAGGGCTCGTCATCCTTGCCGAAATTGATCAGGCTGAGCAGCGTGTTCAGGTTGCGCGGCACGTCGGAGGCGCGGATCACGCGCCGCACGCCCTGCGACCGCTCGGCCTCCGAGGTGTCGATGCGGCGCAGCCGTGCATGCGCATGAGCGCTGCGGACCACCTTCAGATGCAGCATGCCCTGCAGCTTGTGGTCATCGAAATAGGGCGAGGTGCCGGTGACATGGCCGAGCATGTCCTGGCGCTGCGTGCCTTTGCCGATCTCGTTCAGATTGTCGTCGCGCTCGTCGGCGAAGATGTCCTTGCGCAGTTCCAGCATGGCACTGTTCCCTTACGCACGCGCCCGGCCGCCGGACGCGGCTGATAGCACGGCGTTGATGATCGGCTCGTAGCCGGTGCAGCGGCAGATATTGCCGGAGATCGCCTCGACCACTTCGGCGCGGCTTGGCTGCGGATTGCGGTCGAGCAGCGCCTTCGCGGCCATCAGCATGCCCGGCGTGCAGTAGCCGCACTGCGCGGCGAAATTGTCGGCGAAGGCGCGCTGCAGCGGGTGCAGATTGGGGCCGTCCTTGATGCCGTCGAGCGTCTCGACCGAGCGGCCGGCAACCGTCTCGGCGAGCGTCAGGCAGGAGAGATGCAGCTCGCCGTCGATCAGCACGCTGCAGGTGCCGCAGCCGCCCTGGCCGCAGCCGAATTTCGGCGTCATGTCGCCGATCAGCTCGCGCAGCGCGACCAGGAGGTTGGTGCCGCCGTCGACGAAGATCGCGACGTCGCGGCCGTTATGCTGGAATTGAAGGGCAGTCTTGGCCATGATGATTATTCCTGACCGGACAACAGGCGGCGGAGATGCACGCCGACGATCTCGCGGCGATACCAGGCGCTGGCAAGCGCATTGTCGCCGGGTGACGTTCCCTCGACCGCTGCCGCAGCAGCGGCGCTGATGGTGGAGGCGTCGAGCGCGCGGCCTTCCAGCGCACGCTCGGCGGCGCGGGCGCGGATCGGCGTCGGCGCCATGGAGCCGAGCGCGACGCGGGCGCCGACGATCCGGCTGCCGTTGACCGGCAGATGTGCTGCGAGGGTGATCACCGCGCCGCCCTTGGGTTTGATCCGCGCGATCTTGCGGTAGCGGAAGGCCTCAGTGCTGCCGGGCCTGGCAAAGGAGATCGCCAGCACCAGCGATCCGGCCTGCCGATCGCGCGATTGCAGGAACTCCTCGATCGGGATCTCGCGGCCGCCGAGGCCGCCCTGGACGGACACGGTGGCATCAAGCGCGAGCAGCGCGACCGTGAAGTCGCCATACGGCACCGGCGCGAACAGATTGCCGCCGACGGTGCCCATGTTGCGCACCGCCGGTCCGCCGATCGAGCGCGCCGGGGCATGCAGGAAGGTGAGGTCGCGTTCGGCCAGGATGCGCGCGAAGGTGACGCCGGCGCCCAGCGTGATGCGCGAGCCTGACGCGTCGATCCGTGTCATCGCATGGTCGCTGGCGCGCACGATGGTCGAGATCGAGATGTCGCCCTCGTTCAGCGCCCGCATCACCAGCGTGCCGCCGCCGAGATAGCGGGCGCTGCGATCCGACGACAGCGCCGCCGCGGCGTCATGGGTGCTGGTGAAGGTCTTCACCGTGACTGGCATGATAGTGCTCTCCGCTTACGCGGCCTCCTTCAGATGCCGGCGGATGGCGTCGAAGCCGGCCTGGTAGATGTCTTCCGAAACCATCTGCGTGATGCGCTCGCTGTCTTCGGTCCGCGTCATGAAGCGCGCCTCCCAGTGCCAGAAGGTGCGGTCGCCGTCGGTGACCGGCAGCAGGCGGACATGCGCCACGTAATTGAACATCGGGATCGGCGTATCGAGCAGGCAGTAGCTGAACGATTGCTCAAGATCGGACAACGCCAGCAATTGCTCGCGCAGCTCGGCGCCGTCCTTCAGCTTGAAGCGCCTGACGCAGCCGATCTTGTCGGACGGCTGCGCGCGCTCGATGCCGCTGGTTGCGACCGCCGGATGCCAGCGGTCATGACCGTTGAAATCACGCAGCACGGCCCACACCGCATCGGTCGGCGCATCCAGGATCGTACTCTTGACGATATGCGGCACGGTCAAAATCCAATATCTGCGGTTTTGATGTCTCGAGCCGCGTGCCTCACCTCTCCCCAGCGGGGAGAGGTCGGCGCGTTGCGCCCGGTGAGGGAGCGCAGGTCCCACGAGGGTCCGCAACCCCTCACCCGGATCGCATCTTGCGATGTGATCCGACCTCTCCCACAAGGGGAGAAGTGGACCGTCTGCTCGGAGAGATCTGATCTATGCATTCCGCTATCCCCCGAACGCCCGCTTCAGCGCGTCGAAGCCACCCTGGAACACGCCGCCGCCGATATTGTTGACGAGCTCCGCCTCGCGTTCCGGCGCGCAGTCGAATTCGGCGGTCCATTCCAGGAAGGTCTGGTCGCCGTCGGTGACCGGCGTGAGCCGCAAGGTCGCGACGTAGTTCTCGACGCCCATCGGCGATTCCAGGATCGAATAGGTGCAGAACATGTCGTAGTCGGACAGCCCGAGCAGCTTCTCGCGGATGCGATCGCCGTTGCGCAGTCGGAAATCCCTGACGCAGCCGATCTTGTCGGAGGGCTCGCCGCCCTCGATCCGGCTTTCGGCGATCGCGGGATGCCAGTTCGGCAGCCCGTTGAAATCGCGGACGCGGGCCCAGACCCGGTCGTTGCGGGCGTTGACGACGGTGGAAACGTAAACCCGTGCCATGGCGTGAGCTCAGTCCTTCTTGCGCGGCGTGCGCTCAGGTCGCGCCGGCTCGCCGCCGCCCTCGGGCGCCGTCGGCGTGGCATCGCTGCCGCTCTTGCGTGCGGAATCCTTGATGCCCTGCATGTCGCGGGCCTCGCGGATCAGGCCGGGCATCTTGGCGAGACTGCCGCCCTCGACGCCGATATCCGACAGGATCGAGTCGATCAGCGGCGCCTGCACGCGGTAGCGCAGCGCCGAGTCGATCACCTCGTCGGTGGCGCTGCGGCCGGTGCCGTTGCCGTGGCCATTGCCGTTGAGGCCGTCGACCTGGAGGATGCGGATGCCTTCGATCTTCTCCATCGGCTTGACGCTCTCGCGGACGATGCCCTCGATCCGGTCGAGCAGCTTGCGGCGGAACAGCGAGTAGCGCGCCTGGTCGGTCAACACGTTCTCGGCTTCGTTGAGCAGGCGCTGCGCCTCGGCCTCGACCGCGGCGCGGACGCGTTCGGCTTCCGCGGCGATCCTGGTCTCCTCGGCCTGCTTCTCGGCCAGCAGCACCTCGACGGTCTTGCGCCGCTTGGCGATCTCGCTTTCGCGCGCGGTGACGACGCGCTCGGCCGCTTCGGTTGCACGGATCCGGGCGTCCTCGGCCGCGGCGCGCGCCGCGGATTCTTCCAGCGACTTCTGATGCAGCGCGATAGCCTTCTCCATCAGTGCTGTCTCGACGTCCTTCTCTCTGTTGACCTCGAGCTTGCGCAGCTCGCGCTCGCGGCCGATGCGGGCCTCGTCGAGGCCACGGTCGGAGGCGATGCGGGCGCGCTCGACCTCCTCGCGGGCGACGATCTCGGCCTCCTGCAACGACTGGTTGCGGGCGACCTCGAGCTGCTCGATCGCACGGCGCCGCTCGATCCGGGCCGTCTCCAGCGCCTGCTCGCGCGAGACGTCGGTGGTGTCGATGTCCTTGCGCGCCACAATTTCGGCCTGCCGGACTTGCCGGTCGGCATCGATCCGCTCGGAGCGCTTGGCGGCGAGCGCGATCACGCGCTCCTCGTCGGCGAGCTCGATCGCCTTCTTCTGGTCGATGTTGAGTACTTCGCGGGTCCTGGAGGAGGCGATCCGCTCGCTCTCCAGCGTCAGCTCGACATCGATGCGCTGCCGTTCGATGGCGTCGCGGCGCTTCAGCTCGGCGGCCTCGATCGCCTCGGTGCGCGCGATCTCGAGCCCGCGGGTTTCGCGCTCGGCGCGGATGCGCTGCGCGGCGACCGACTTCTCCTGCGAGATCCGCGCCGCCTCGATCGCCTCGCGGGAGGCGATATCGGCTTCCTCGATCGCGCGGGTGCGCGCGATCTCAAGGGCCCGGACGTGCTCTTCCTGGGCGATCCGCGACGCTTCGGTGGCTTCGCGGGCACTGATCCCGGCGATCTCGACCGCCTGGTTGCGCTCGATTTCGAGCTTGCGCGTGGTGTGGTCGGCGGCGATGCGCTCGGCGGCCAGCATCTTCTCGCGCGCGATGCGGGCAGCCTCGACCGCCTTCTGCGCCTCGATCTCGGCTTCCTGGATGGTTCGGACCTGCTGGATCTCCAGCGCGCGGGTGCGCTCGTCGGATGAGATACGCTCGACATTGACCGTCATGGTCTGGGCGATACGCGCCTTCTCGGTGGCCTCGCGCGCGGCGATCTCGGCTTCGTCGACCGCGCGGGTGCGCTCGATCTCACGGCGCCGGGTCTCTTCCTCATTGGCGATGCGGGCGTCGGTGACGACGCGGTCCTGCTGGATGCGGGCCTTCTCGATCGCTTCGCGGGCGGCGATCTCGGCTTCCTCGACCGTGCGCATCCGCTCGATCTCGCGCTGGCGCACCTCGCGCTCGGAGGCGATGCGGGTGGTGTCGACCGAGCGTTGGTTGGCGATCCGGACCTTCTCGATCTCCTCGCGGGCCAGCAGCTCCTTCTCTTCGACCGCCCGCGTCCGCTCGATCTCCTTGTGCCGGGTCTCGCGTTCCGAGGCGATCCGGGCTTCGGTGATCGCTTGCTCGTTGGCGATGCGCGCCTTCTCGATGGCTTCGCGCGCGGTGATCTGGGCCTGCTCGGCCTCGGTCTCGCGTAGTGCGCGCTCGCGGGCCACTTCGGTGCGCTGCAAGGCGCGGCGCATCTCGATGTCGCGTTCCTGTTCGAGGCGGGCGGTCTCGCTTTCGCGCTCGATCTCCAGCGCCTGCCGCTCGGCCTCGAGATTACGGGAGCGGATCTTGATCATCGAGTCCTGCTCGATGTCGTTGCGCAGCTTGCGCTTGGCCTCGATGTCTTCCATCAGGCGGGTCAAGCCTTCGGCGTCGAAGCGGTTCGAGGGATTGAAATATTCGAGGTCGGTCTGATCGAGATCGGTGATCGCGACCGACTCCAACTCGAGGCCATTCTGCGCCAGTGCTTCGGCGGCATTGGCCTTGACGCGCGCCACATAGTCGCCGCGCTGCTCGTGCATCTGCTCCATCGTCATCTCGGAGGCGACCGAGCGGATCGCGGAGATGAATTTGCCGGAGAGCAGGGTGTGGAGTTGCTCGGGCTCCATGGTGCGGCGGCCGAGCGTGGCGGCAGCGATCGAGACCGCTTCGCGGGTCGGCTGAACCCGGACGTAGAAATCGGCCTCGATGTCGACGCGCATCCGGTCGCGGGTGATCACGGCGTCCTGCCGGGAGCGCACGATCCCCATCGGCAGCACGTTCATGTTGACCGGCGTGTAGTCGTGGATGAAGGGCAGCACGAAAGCGCCGCCATTGATCACCACGCGCTCACCGAGGAAGCCGGTGCGGACGAAGGAGACCTCCTTCGACGAGCGGTGATACAGCCAGTTCACGACATAGACGATGATGACGATCGCGACGATTGCTACGATGAGCCAGAGGATCAATTCACCGACCAGCATCCCCGACATCTCTTCCTCCCTTGGTCCACGGCGGCTAGCGCGCGCCGATCGCCTTGAATTTGCGAACCTGATCGGTCAGCGCCCGCTCGACCGGCAGGCGCTCCATCGAGGAGGCGCCGTAGAAGCCGTGGCAGTTGCGGGTCTTCTTCATAATGAAGTCGGCATCCGCGGGGTCCGCGATCGGACCGCCGTGCGCGAGCACGATGATGTTCGAATTGACGCTGAGCGCAGCTTCCGCCCAGGCCTCGATGCGGGCAGGGCAGTCGGCGAGCTTCGGCGCGGTCTGCGCGCCGATCGTGCCGCCTGTGGTCAGACCCATATGGCAGACGATGATGTCGGCGCCGGCGATCGCCATCGCGGCGGCCTCCTGCTCGCTGAACACATAGGGCGTGGTCAGCATGTTCTTCTCATGCGCCTTCGCGATCATGTCGATCTCCAGCGCGTAGGACATTCCGGTCTCTTCGAGATTGGCGCGGAAGGTGCCGTCGATCAGACCGACGGTCGGGAAGTTCTGCACGCCGGCAAAGCCGAGCGCCTTGAGCTGGTCCAGGAAGACGTCCATGTCGCGGAACGGATCGGTGCCGTTGACGCCGGCGAGCACCGGCGTCCTGCTCACCACCGGCAGCACCTCGCCGGCCATCTCGACGACGATCGCGTTGGCATCGCCATAGGGCATCAGTCCGGCGAGCGAGCCGCGGCCGGCCATGCGGTAGCGGCCGGAATTGTAGATCACGATCAGGTCGACGCCTCCAGCCTCCTCGCATTTCGCCGACAGTCCCGTGCCGGCGCCGCCGCCGACGATCGGCTCGCCGCGTGCGATCATGGCGTGAAATTTCTTCAACAGCGCATTGCGTTCAAACCTGGCCATGGGTCACCTCGCCACTCTCCGCCGACCACCGGCGCGTCCGAGCAAAGGGCGGAACGCGTTGACGATAGCGGCGGTGAACTCGGGATCGTTGATGTTGCGCTTGATGCGGATGATCTGCCGGTTGCCGGTCTGGCGCACGGTGCGCTCCAGCGCGCGGAACAGCGCCGCATCGGCCTCCGGGTCCCAAAACGGCTGGGCGGGCGCATCGAGCGCGGAGACGCCGCCCTCGGGCAGGAAGAAGCGCACTGGCCCGTCCATCTGGTTGAGCCGTTCGCCGATCCAGCGGCCGATGCGCTCGTTTTCTTCCGGCGTGGTCCGCATCAACGTGACCTGCGGATTGTGGATGTGGAATTTGCGTTGCCGATAGCGTTCCGGGATCATGTCGGGTGCGCCGAAGTTCACCATGTCAAGCGCGCCGACCGAGCCGACATAGGGCACGCGGCTGCGGATGATGGCGCCGAAGCGATCCTCGGTCGCCGGGAACACGCCGCCCATCAGCAAGTCGCAGACCTCGGTCGTGGTGAGGTCGATCACGCCGGCGAGTTGCCCGGACTCGACCAGCTTCTCCATCGAGCGGCCGCCGACGCCGGTGGCGTGGAAGACGAGGCACTCGAAATCCTCGCGCAGGTCGGCCGCGATCTTCTGCACGGCCGGGGTGGTGACGCCGAACATGCTGATGCCGATCGCCGGAAGATTCGCGCCTGCATCGCGCTGCTTGCCGGTCTGCTCATCGAGCCGCGCCTTGACCATGCCGACCAGCGCATGAGCGCCGTTGCCGAGCACCGTGCGCGAAATCGAGTTGAGACCCTGCACGTCGGTCACCGAATACATCATGGTGATGTCGGCGGGACCGACATAGGGACCGACGTCGCCGGACGCGACCGAGGAGATGATCAGCTTCGGCACGCCGACCGGCAGCGCGCGCATGCCAGGAGCGACCAGGGACGCGCCGCCGGAGCCGCCCGCGGAAATGATCCCGGCGATATTGCCCTGGCGGCGCAGCCATCGCTCGAACGCCTCCGCCATCGCCGTCACCGAGGCGCCGCGATCGGCGCCGAACACGCCGGAGCCGCCGCGGCCGTGGTTCAGTGCGATCTCCTGCGCGGTGACATCGCAGCTCGCCGCTTTGCCGCTGGTCGAGACGTCGACCAGTCGCGTGCGCAGGCCGCTGCCGGCGATGATATCGCGGATGAAGCGCAGCTCGGCACCCTTGGTGTCGAGCGTGCCGACGATGAGGACGACCGGCGGCCCGGACGTTCGGGAGGTCGTCGGTTCGCGTCGCTGCCGGGTTGCCTCCTCGAGCCGCGTGACTCCGGCGGACTGTGTCCGCGCGGCGGCCTCGATGCGGGCGATCGGCACCGGCTGCGACCAGCGGGTCGGCAGCACGGGATTGGAGACGTAGACGCGGGTCGGTCCCCTGCGCTGCGGCTGCGGCGCGCCGGCCGTTTCGATCTTTACCGGCGCAGTCTCGGCGTCGGTCTCGTCAGCGCCATGAGTGCCGACGCCGAGCAACCGCTGCTGCAGCTCGCGGTCGGTTGCAAGGCGGGCGGAATCGATGATCCGGTTGATCCGGCCATTGACCATGATGGCGACGTTGCGCGACACCGCCGTCGCCACACCGATGTTCTGCTCGATGACCAGCACGGAGATGTCGCCCTCATCGCCGAGGCGCAGCAGCATGTCCTCGACCTGGGCAACGATCACGGGCGCAAGGCCTTCGGTCGGCTCGTCCATGATCAGCAGATGCGGATTGGTCAGCAATGCGCGCGAGATCGCGAGCATCTGCTGCTCGCCGCCGGAGAGCTGGTTGCCGCCGTTGTTCTTGCGCTCGGCGAGGCGCGGGAAGGTGTCGTAGATTCGCTCGATGGTCCAGGCGCCGCGCCGCAGGCCACCGGCAAGCGCGAGGTGTTCGTCGACGGTCAGCGAGCGCCACAGGCGGCGGCCCTGCGGCACATAGCCGACGCCGAGCCGGGCGATCCGCGCCGGATTGAGCCGCGTGACCTCCTCGCCGCGGATCCGGATCGAGCCGCCGCTGGCGCGCACGAGGCCCATGATGGCCTTGCACAGCGTGGTCTTGCCCATGCCGTTGCGGCCGACCACCGAGAACACGCCGGACTCGAGCGTGAGATCGACGCCCTGCAACGCGTGCGAATGGCCGTAGTAGACGTCGAGGCCTTTCACCTCGAGAGCGGGCACTGCCCGGCGGTCATTCATGGCCGCCTCCGAGATAAAGCTCCTGCACCTCGGGATCGGATTCGATCTCGCGCGGCAGGCCTTCCTTGAAGATGCGGCCGTTGTGCATCATCGTGACGCTCTCGACGACGCGGAGCGCGACGTCCATGTCGTGCTCGATGATGATGTAGCCGATATGCGCCGGCAGCGAGGTCAAGATCTCGATCAGCTCGCGCCGCTCGGTCGGCGACAGACCCGCCGCCGGCTCGTCGAACAGGATGAAGCGCGGCGCGCCGGCCAGCGCCAGCGCGATCTCGAGCTGCCGCTGCTGACCATGTGCGAGCTCGGCGACGCGCTGGTCCTTCACGCCGCTGAGGTGCACGGCCTGGACCAGCGTTTCGGTCGCGTGCATCAGCGCATCGTTCTGCCCCGGGCGCAGGAACGAGAAGCGGCCGCGCGAGACGCCGCGGCAGGCGAGGTAGACGTTGTCCTGCACCGTGAGGCCGGGGAACAGCGCCGAGATCTGGTAGGTGCGGCGTAGGCCCCGGCGGATGCGCTCATAGGGCGGGAACTGGGTGATGTCCTCGCCGAAGAAGCGGATCGTGCCGGAGGGAGGGCGGAAAGTCGCCGGTGATGCAGTTGAACAGCGTGGTCTTGCCGGCGCCGTTCGAGCCGAGCACCGCGCGCCTTTCGCCCGGCCGCACAGTGATGGTGACGTCGGTCAGCGCGGCCAGCGCGCCGAACAGCCGCGTCACGCCGCGCAACTCGAGCGCCGCGCCGGCGCCGACCACGGACAGCCGCTGCGCGACGCTATCCATGGCGGCCTCCGCCTGAGCGTTGGGTCGAGGATGCATTGCGCCGCCGCCAGCGTTCCCAGAGGCCGATCACGCCGTCGGACGACCAGAACACGATGGCGAGGAAGCCGAGCCCGATCAGCAGCCGGAAGCGATTGCCGTCGAGCCCGAACTTGATCAGCACGTCGAGCGCGAAGGTCCGCAGCAGCACGAAGATCAGCGCGCCGATGAAAGGTCCGATCGGCCGCGTGATGCCGCCGACCACGGCGATGATCAGCACGTCGATGCAGGCGCCGACGCTGACCGAGCCGGGCGAGATCTGCCGATAGTTCCAGACCTGCAGCACGCCGCCGAGCGCGGCGATGAAGGCCGCGAAGGCGTAGGCCGCGATGCGGTGCGCATTGGGGTTGAAGCCGAGCGCCGCCATGCGGCGGGAATTGTCGCGGACCCCCTGCAGTGCGAGGCCGAACGGCGCGCGCGAGACATACTGGACGGCGAAGTAGCAGATCGCGGCGACGCCGAGCGCGACATAATAGAAGGCGATATCGGCGCGCCAGTCGACGCCCCAGAAATGCGGCGTCGCGACGGTGTTGATGCCGGTGTGGCCGTTGAAGATCGCCCAGTTCTGGTTGGTGAAGTAGTAGAACGCAGCGCCGATCGCCAGCGTAATCATGATGGTGTAGATGCCCTCGGTGCGCACTGCGAGCGCGCCGCCGAGCGTGCCGAACAGCGTCGCCAGCGCCAGCGCCATCGGGGTTGCCAGCCACCACGGCCAGCCGAGGCTGATATTGGCGTTGCCGCTGATGCCGAACACCGCGACCATGTAGCCGGCGAAGCCCGCGATGGTGAGCTGCATCAGGCTGACCATGCCGCCATAGCCGGCGAGGAACATCAGGCTGAGCGCGATGATGCCGAGGATCAGGGTGGTGGCGAAGATCTCGATCAGGAAGAAGCCGTTGGCGATCAGCGGCATGATCACGAGGACCAGCGCGACCAGCCAGGCCGCGGGGTTCTGTAATTCCGGCCAGGCACGGACCCAGGCGCGGCGGGGCGCGTCGGCGGATGGATCGGGGCGGAACTGGGCGCTCTGGAGCAGCGACATCGGTCATCGCCTCGCGAGCAGGCCCTGCGGCCGCAGCGCCAGCACCAGCACCATGATCAGGAAGGTGACGACGATGGCGTAGGTCGGGATGTAGACCGAGCCGAGCTGCTCGGCGAGGCCGATGATGACGGCGCCGAGCGCCGCTCCCGGGATCGAGCCCATGCCGCCGACGATCACGACGACGAGCGAGGCGAGCAGGAACCGCGTATCCTCGCCCGGCGACAGCGACTGGAAGGTGCCGCCGACCACGCCGGCAATGCCGGCAAGGCCCGCGCCGAGCGCGAACACCAGTACGAACACCAGCTGGATCCGCACCCCGGTCGCGGCCAGGATGTCGCGGTCGTCGACGCCGGCACGCACGATCATGCCGATCCGCGTGCGGTTGAGCGCCAGCCACATCGCGATCCCGATCACGACGGCGGCCGCGAAGATCACCAGCCGCACCAGCGGATATTGTAGATAGACCGGTTCGCCCGATGATTTGATCGCGGTCAGCAGCGGCAGCTGGATCGGGCCGATCAGCCAGCTCGGGGTCTGGATCTGGTAGAAGTCGCCGCCGAACACCCAGAGCATCAGATCGGCGAACACGATTGACAGCCCGATCGTCACCATGGTCTGCCTGAGGTCCTGACCCTCCATGCGTCGGAACACGACGAGCTGCAGGATCACGCCGACCAGCGCCACCGCGATGAAGGCGATGATGAAGCTGAGGAGCCACGACCCGGTCCAGCTGCTGATCGCGTAGCCGACATAGCCGCCGAACAGATAGAGCGAGCCGTGCGCAAGGTTGACGTTGCGCATCAGGCCGAAGATCAGCGTGAAGCCGCTGGCCACCAGGAAGTAGAGCCCGCCGAGCGTGATGCCGTTCAGCACCGCGTTGAGGAACACGCGCTTGCGGCCGATCGCGGCCTCCAGCCCCGGCGGCCAGATCGCGAACACCAGCCACGCGAGCACCGCGACCGCGATGATTACGATCAGCGCCCAGGCCGGATGGCGTTCGATGAACCTGGCCATCTCCGTCGCGTTCCCTCACTGGTCGCGGCCGTCTGCCGGGCCGCGTGTCCAGTATCCTACCGAGGGCGAGAGCTCAGGATTTGATCGACAGTATCTTTTATCGTGTGCTCCGGAACTCCTTCACGGCCGCAACACCTTGGCGGCGCGGCGATAGTCGGTCGGCGCCATGCCGACATTGGCGGCGAAGAAGCGGGTGAAGCCGCTCTGCGAGGAGAAACCGAGGTCGAAGCCGATATCGGCGATCGGCGTCTCGGTCGCGACCAGCGCATCGAGCGCCTGCTCCATGATCAGCGTGTTCATGTAGAGGTGAGGGGTGACGCCGGTCTGGGTGCGGAACAGCCGGTAGAAATGCGGCCGGGACAGCCCGGCCTCGCGCGCGATCGCATCGAGCTCGATCTCGGCGCCGGGGCTTTCCGACATCAGCTTGATCGATTTGCGGACCCTGAAGTCGGTTACCGCGGCCGCCGCGCGCGCGTCCTGCGCGGCCTGCCAGCTCTCCTCGTAGCAGGAGTCGATCAGCTGCCGGAGTTCGCAATCGAGGCTGCGCAGCGACGGCGCGCCGCACACCAGTGCTGCGGTGCGGCGGATCAGCCGGTCGAGCACTTCGGTGCGCGGAAAGAAGGTGCGGCCGAACCGCAGGCCCTGTGCCGTCGCGGGCTGCGGCGCGAACCATTCGGCGTTGACATAGAGCACGAAGAAGATCGCGCCGTGGTCCATGTCGGTCGGCAGAAAGTTGTGCGGTTCCCACGGGTTGACCGCGACCACGGTATCGTCCTTGAGCAGCAGCCGCTGCTCCGAGACGTCGATCTGCGCCGGCGTTCCGCCGACATGAAAGATCAGATGCCCCTCGCGGTGCGCATGCACGTTGAAGGGACGGTTCAACTGATAGACCGTCGCGCGACCGAACCGGCCGTGGAAGACGGCAAGCGCCCTGCTCATGCCTCCCCTCCCGCGGGATGTTCTTGTCTTTTCGACAAGCGTTCATCATCCGCCCGCGGAAAGCAAGGGCGAGCAGGGCTCTTGATGCAACCGCGCACCATGCCGCGGCCGTTCAGCCTGCACTGCAACAAATACGTCAGTACTTCTTGCACTCCGGGACCGTGCGGCTCGGCAGGCCGATCTTGGCGAACACGGCCGGATCGTAGCCCAGCGTCTGGTTGACGTTCGGGATCACCTTGACGACCTTGCTAAACAGCGCGCCCTTGCCGTCATCGACCACCTCGGTGACGAAATTGGTGCCGATCGCCTGGCGGTTGGAGTCGAGCTTGATCTTGCCGTTCGGCGCGTCGATCTCGATCTTCGCCAGCGCGTCCTTGAGCTTGGCCTGGTTGTTGGAGAGATCGCCATTGACCTGGCGCAGCGCCAGGATCAGCGCCATCGTCGAGCCGTAATAGTTGGTCGCGAGAAGCGACGGGCTCGGGAAGCGTTTGGCCGGCGGGAAGGCATCCTGATAGGCCTTGACGAATTTCTGCCAGCCCGGATCCTCCCAGGTATCGGCCTGGCCGCTGGCGGCGATGGTGCCGATCAGCGCGTTCTTGGCATTGCCCTTCGACGACAGGATGGTCTGGTCGATCATGATCGAGCCGCCCATCAGATGCGCCTTGCCGCCGGCCTGCTGATACTGGTTGAGGAAGTTGACGGCATCGGCGCCGCCGAGGCCGAGATAGATCGCATCGACATCGTCAGGCAGCGCGGCGATCACGGAGGCAAAGTCCTTGGTGCCGAGCGGCACCCATTGCCGGTTGGTGACCTGGCCGCCGGCGCCGCAGAACTCGAGCACCAGGCCAAACACCTGGGTGTAGATGAAGGAGTAGTCCTCGCCGACGGTCGCGATCTTGCGATAGCCCTTGGTCTCGTAGGCGTATTTGCCGAGGCCGACCTGCCACTGCGCGCCGTCCATGTTGTAGCGGAAGAAGTTCGGCGCCGGATCGACATAGGTCGTCTCCTGCGCGCCGGATGCGGCGTTAACGAAGGTCAGCTCCGGATGGGTCTTGGCGAAATTCTTGACCGCGATGCCTTCGTCGCCGGACAGCGGCGATAGCAGGATCTGCACCTTGTCCTGCTCGATCAGCTTGCGCACCGCGCGCACCGCGGAGTCGGGCGTCGCGTCGGTCGAGGCGACGACGAATTCGAGCTCCTTGTCGCCGATCTTCTTGCCGAGCACGTTGAGCGCCGTCTGGAAGCCGCGCATGCCGTCCTCGCCGAGCACCGTGTAGGTGCCCTCGAGCGTCGCGGTGACGCCGACCTTGATCTTCTCCTGAGCGAACGCCGTGCCCGAAAGCAACAGGCTGCTCAACGCAATCAGTCCCAAACTGCCTTTCAACATCGCGCTCCTCCCTCTGTGTTGTCGCCGGCGTCCGCTTGGCGTGCGAAGGCTGGTGGACGTCCGGTTGTTGCCGGCAAAGCTAGCCGAAGGCGGGCGCGGCGCGGATGTCGTCGGCGCCGGGTGGCTTAACGGGCAGTCTCATTTTGATTGTTGCGCCGCAGCGCGGCTCGCGGCGCAATGCCGCGGAGCTTGTTCTGTGTCATCACCGCGCATGCGGGTGATCCGGTCCAGAGACGCCGAGAGGCTGCGGCGTACTGGATCGCCCGCCTTCGCGGGCATAATACCGGGCAGAATGAAAGCACACGACTCCCTCCCCACGTCGTCCCTGCTTTCGCCGAGACGACACCGAATGTATTGCGCGCCGGTGAGTCATACTTCCGCGCTCTTGCGACATGATCTGTCCGAGCTTTGCATTTCGTTTCGCCACTTTGGAAACAAAGGGCGCAGGGAAAGCCGGGTGCCGATCGCACCCATAGGTCCCGCGTAATAAAGAACGCGGGAGGTAAGATCACAGCTGCGGCGGCTTGCGCCGTCGGGCAAATCAGTGGCAGGGCCCGGATTGGTTAATGCGCCTGCGCAACGCACCACCCGACGGGCTCTGCGTTGATCGGCCGCGGCAGCAGCCTGCCGGCTCGGCCTGAACTTGTTCCCCTGCATTTGCGGATTGGATCGGCCGAGCTTGCACTCTGCTTTTAACTGTCGACGATTCCAGCATCAGCGCCACGTAATCCTGATCACGCGCGTGGCGGATTGCTCGCAAGATGCGGTTGCCGGAACCGATGGAGGCGCGCATTGGAGGTCGGATAACTGCGACGAACATCGAGGTTCCCTTACGTTTGCCCAACATTGTCCATCATGAGTCTATCAACTTCGCGTGTGGTGCCTGTTGAATGCGGAGACAGGGGATCGCCGGAACCCGAGGTGCGGAGACTCGGGTCGTGTCAACAGGCAGGCGGAGCGGAACAATCAAGCAAATCGTGGTGCGACGATGCCTGCCGCCTTTGCCGGCGCGGGCAAGGCGAAGGTATTTCATCGCTGCGGCGCGACGCGTTCTGCGTTCGGCGTGCGTCGCTGTCGTCGGTTGCTCGCTGTGCGAGCAGGCTCACGCGCTCGACTTCTTTGGTCTGTTCGGTTCCGACGATCCGCCGCCGGTCAGCGCCACGACGTTGTCCTATCGGTTGGAGATCGAAGCCAAGACGCCGGAGGGCAAGAACGATAGCGACGCCGAACAGGCATTGCGCGATGCCGCCGGCACCTATCGCCTTCGACAGGAACCGCCGCCGGACGGGGATGGTCTCGCGCGCCGGCTGCAGGCGGATATCAATCCGATGCTCGATGCACTTTGGGGGCTTGGCCGCTACAACGCCCAGATCGATGTGACGATAGATGGAGTTCCAATCTCCCTCGACGAGACTGGGCTTGCCGCGGCCGCGCATCGGGCCGACAGCTTTCGCAATCGGACGGTTGTGCCCGTCAAGGTCATCGCGCGACTTGGTCCGTTGTTCAAGCTGCGCGCCGTTGATGTAGATTATCCGCGCGACCAAGCGCCGCAGGGCTTGCCGCGCCGCGCGTTTGCACTGAAGTCCGGGGATCCTGCGATTTCTGCCGACCTGCGCGCCGCGCAAGTGAAGCTCGTCGACTGGTTCCGCAGCAACGGACATCCGCTCGCGAAGGTCGCCGACGTCAAGGCCACTGTCGATCATGGCGCCGCTGCGATGGACTTTCGGTTGCGGGTCGAAGCGGGCCCCAAGGCCGGCATCGGCGCCGTGATGATCTCGGGCGGAGATGTCGATCCGAGAGTGGTGGCCACGCATGTCTACCTGAGGGAAGGCGAGCCCTATTCGCCAGAGCGGCTTGCCCTGGCGAAAACCTCGATCGCAAAGATCCCGGCCATCGGGGGAATTCGCGTCCGCGAGGCCGAGAAGCTCGATGCCAATGGCAATCTGCCGGTCTTCATCGATTTGGCGGAAAGGCCCAGGCACACGGTGGGCCTCTCGGCGAAATATTCCACTGTCGATGGTCCCGGCATTGCTGGCTATTACGAGGATCGGAACATATTCGGCGGCGGCGAGCGCCTGAGGCTCGAAGCGTCTGCCTCGCTCCTGCAACGGATCGACGGCACGTCCTTCACCGGCTTCAATAATCTGAGCGGCTCGGATTTTGGCGCACGGTTTACCGGCACCTTCATCAAGCCAGGCTTGTTCGGTACGGCCAACGATCTACTGATCGAGGCCACCGCGTTCCGCGAGCGTGTCGGCAACAACGACCTCGGCGGTTACACTGATGACACGGTGCGCGGCACATTCGGCGTGATCCATCGCTTTTCGGAGGCGGCTTCGCTGCAGGCCGGTCTTCAGGTCGAGCAATCAAAATCGCAGGACGTGCTGGGGCGGGTCGATGCGACATTGATCGGCTTCACGGCGACCGGCCGCTACGACACGACAGACAATCCGCTCGACCCCACGCGCGGTGTGCGCCTCTCGGCGACCGTCAATGCCTATCCGAAGCTGATGGGTTCCACGATCGATCTGCTCGAAGCGCGGGTTGCGGGCTCGGCCTACTATGCGCTCGACGAGCAGGCCGACTATGTTCTGGCGGGTCGGTTGGCCGCAGGCTCGCTTGCGGGCGCGCCGCTCGACCAGATTCCGGATGCACATCGCTTCTTCGCCGGCGGCGGCGGATCCGTGCGCGGTTACGGCTTCAACACCATTTCGCCGATGATGTTCGGCCAAATCACCGGTGGTCGCGGCCTGATCGAGGGCTCCGCCGAGGTGCGGGTCAGGATCACGCCCACCATCGGTCTCGTGCCATTCTTCGACTTTGGCACCGCCTCCCGATCATCCCTGCCAGGCTTCGACGACTATGTGGGCTACGGCGCGGGACTTGGCTTGCGTTATCTCACGCCAGTCGGCCCGATCCGCCTTGACGTTGCGACACCGCTGAACCCTCGCCCCGGCGACAGCCGTTACGCGATCTATGTCAGCATTGGGCAAGCCTTCTGATGCGCATCCGACGGCTGTTCATTATCGGTTCTGCCGTCGCGGCCTTGGGCCTCATCGCTGCCGCGGTGCTTGGTGTCGTTCTCTACGGAATGGTGAGCGGTAGCGGCGAGAACCAGCAGGATGTGCTAGCCACTCTCGTCTCGCGGACGCTCTCGACGCCGGCGACCCAGGTCCATGTCGGCGCCGTCGATGGTGTGCTGTCCTCGGATGCAACGGTCCGCGACGTTAGCATCACCGACAAGGACGGTGTCTGGCTGACGCTGGACAAGGCGCGCCTCGTCTGGCGACGCAGCGCATTGTTGCTGGGACGGCTGGAAATCGACCGTCTCGAGATCGGCACGCTTGAGATCAAGCGAAAACCGCTTCCGTCCGACCAGCCTGCCGCCGAGTCCGATCAGCCGATCCTGCCTGACCTTCCGGTGAAGGTGCAGGTGAAGGCTTTCGACCTGCGGGCCCTGACGCTGGGACAGTCGATTCTGGGTGAAGCTTTGAGTGTCGCAGCGACCGGCAATACCGAGCTCGGCTCGCCTTCGGAAGGGCTCGTCTTCAACCTCGATGCCACCCGCAAGGATTTTCCGGGCCACTTCAAGGCCGCTCTCGCCTACGTTCCGCAGGGAAATGCGCTTACCCTCGACGTCACGCTCGACGAGCCGGCCCACGGACTCATGTCGAAGCTCGGCCATCTGCCGGGCGAGCCGCCCGTCACATTCGCACTGGGCGGCAAGGGCACGCTCGACAGCTTTCGCGGTGCCCTGAAGTTGCAGGCCGGCCCCTCGATCGATGCGACCGGCGCGATTACGCTCGACCGAAACGGCACGGCCCGAGTGCTCGCAACGCGCCTTGCCAGCCACCTCGAACCGTTGTTGCCGGCGATCGCCGCGCCGGTCTTCGCCGGTGAAACCAGTCTCGACAGCACGACGCATTTTGGTGACGACGGCAGCGTCACCCTGGATGGGCTGACGCTTACGAGCCGTCTCGCGCGGCTCGACGCGAAAGGTCAGCTCGCAGCCGACAAGGTCGTGGATTTCGCGGCTTCGATCCGCGCCTTGCCAAGCAACGGCGACGTGACCGAGACTGACCAAGGCTCGATCCGCAGCCTCGTCTTCGACAGCCGCGTCAACGGCCCAATCAAGGCTCCGACAGCATCGGTCAAGCTCGCGCTATCGGGTGCTCATCTGCCGGACGGAGGCGTCGAGACGCTTGATGCGTCCATCACGGCCGTTCCTCGTGCCGAGGCCAGCGATCCGGCAACGCGTATCGTCCTTGACGGGAAACTGCGCGCTTCCGGCATTGTGCCACGCGACGCGAGTTTGGCGGCCGCGATCGGCAACACCGCGTCGATCGTGCTCCACGGCGATACGGACCTGGGCGGCCGCGCCAGGATCGAGCGTCTCGAGATCGGCACATCAACGGTTCAGGCAACTTATGCAGGCGATGTCAGCGCCGATCGCCTGAATGGCCGGGCAACCGGAACCGTGCCCGACCTCGGCGCCTTTGCCGACCTTGCCGGGCTGAAGCTCAAGGGCTCGGTGGCGTTCGGCCTCGATCTCGATACGGATCTCCAGCGTGGCAGCTTTGATATCAGAATGTCAGGTGCCGGCGAGAAGCTTGCGACCGGACTTGCGGCGCTCGATGGGCTCGCGGGCGCGCGGCTCGCACTTGCAGCCGATATCTCTGCTGATGGCCGCGACACTTACACGGTCCGCGACGCGTCGATCGATGGTGCTCATGTTGCGGTTCGCGCCAAAGGAACACTGACGCGCGACTCGAGTGACCTGTCGGCGCGTGTCGACCTGCCGGATCTCTCGGCGGCCGATGCGCGCCTTACCGGCGCGGGAGCTCTCGACGTCGGCCTGACCGGCGGGCTCGCGCATCCCGGGGTTTCGTTCGTGGCCTCGGTGGATCGCGCCACCGCGATGCGGCGTCCGATTCCGCATCTGGCGCTCGCCGCGACGGTCGACGACATTAACGGAGTCTGTGCCGTCGAGGCCAAGCTCGACGGCTCCGTCGACGGCAAGCCTGCGCGCGGGATCGTTCAGGTGAGCCGTCGGTCGTCGGAGCCCGACGATCGCGCAGCTGCCGCCTCTGCGGGATGGCACGCAAAGACCATCGACATCGCGATCGGGTCGGTATCCCTGAAGGGGGCGGCAACGATTGACGCACAGAGATTCGCCAGCGGGCAGATTCGCTTCGCAGCCGGGGCGCTCACCGACCTCTCGCCGCTTGCCCTTACAGAGCTCGCCGGTTCGGCCTCACTCGACCTTGCCGCTTCGGCCGATGGCGGCCAGCAGTCGGTCCGGCTTGCCGGCAAGGGCGCGGGAATCCGTGCCGCGGGTGCGACCGTCCGCAGTTTCGATCTGCGCGCCGATGGCGCCGATCTCTACAGCCATCCGGTGCTCAATGCTGATGCGCAGGTCAATGGCGCCGAGTTCGGCGGTCAGACAGTCTCAAACGTCACGCTGGCGGCCACGGGCAATGCGGATGCGAGCACGGTCGGCCTGTCCGCCAGGGCTGCCGGGTTCGATCTCGATGCCGCGGGTGCATTGACCACCAGGGAGCGGGTGCGGTTCGATCTCAACCGCTTCACCGCGCGCCGTGGCGCCAAAGCGATTGCGCTGCAGGGCCCCGCGGGCTTCACGCTCGACGATCGCACGGTGCTGATCGAGCATCTGGCGCTCGCAATTGGACGCGGCCGCTTCACGGTGGACGGCAAAGCCGGCCAGGTGCTCGACCTCAAGGTCATGGCGAGCGCGATCCCGCTCGGCGAGGCCGATGTCGCGATACCCGGTCTGGGCCTGAGCGGGACCCTCGACGCGTCAGCGGCGATTGCGGGCTCCATCAGCGCGCCGATCGGCCAGTACAAGGTCGCGGTCAGGCAGCTCACGGCGCCACAGACCAGAAACGCCGGCCTGCCGCCGATCGACGTTGCCGCGGACGGACGACTTGATGGCGGCCGCGCGAGCCTGAACACCACAATTGCCGCGGGAAGAGCCGGCGCGATCACGGCGTCGGGCACGGTGCCGCTCGACGCCACGGGTCTCATCGCGCTGACCGCGAAGGGCCGCCTCGATGCCGCCGTCGCCAATGCTGCGCTTGCCGCCTCCGGCCGTACCGTGTCCGGCAGCGTTACGCTCGATGCCCGTGTCGGCGGCACGCGTACCAAGCCACAGATCGGCGGTGTCGCCACCATGAGCGGGGGTACCTTCCGCGACAGCATGCTCGGCACGCGCCTCGATGCCGTCGAGGCGAAAATCACCGCCGGAGGAGAGCGCATCGTCGTGGAGCGCCTGGCCGCGGTAACGCCCAACGGCGGTACGTTGTCCGGCTCCGGTCAGGTACGGGTCGCCCCGGATGCAGGTTTTCCAGGCACGATCTCGATTCGCGGTCAGCAGGCGACGCTTGCTTCCAGCGCGCTGGCGACCGCGCAGGCCAATCTCGCTATCGACGTCACAGGCGCCCTGGCGCGCGATCCGCGGATCGTCGGTCACGTCGACTTGACTCGCGTCAACGTCGATATTCCGGATCGCCTGCCGTCGACGCTGAAGCCGATCGACGGCATCAACCATGTGAACGCCTCGGGACAGGCCGCTGCACGGCTCGCAGCTGCGCGCAAGGCCGAGACGCCGAAAGGCAACAAGAAGCGTCCGGCGCTTTTCAATGCTGCGCTCGACGTGACAGTTTCGGCGCCCAACCACGTCTTCATCCATGGCCGCGGGGTAACCGCGGAACTCGGCGGCTCCGTTCATGTCGGCGGCACGAGCAACGCGCCGGTCCCGAAGGGGGCCTTCTCGCTCTATCAGGGCAAGCTGGTGGTGCTCGGAAAGACGCTGACCTTCACCAAGGGCAATCTCTCCTTCAATGGTGATCTCGCGCCCGAGCTCGATTTCGCGGCAGAGATACAGGCCTCTGACATCACCGCGCAGGTCGGAATCTCGGGCCCGGCGGCCGCGCCGGTCTTCGCCTTCCATTCGCAGCCCGAGTTGCCGCAGGACGAGATCCTGTCGCGCATTCTCTTTCAGAAAGCTTCGGGCAGCCTGACGACCTCGCAGGCCGTGCAACTCGCAGGGGCCGCCGCTCAGTTCGCGAGCGGTGGCGAGGGAACGGTGGACCGCATGCGCCGCTCGCTCGGGGTCGACAATCTGGATGTGGGCGCCGGAGCGGGCGGTCCGATGGTCGGTGCCTCGCGCGCGATCGGCGACAGGCTGAGCGTGGGCGTGCGGACGGGCGCGAGCGCCAGCCAGTCAGGAGTGTCGGCCAATGTCGACGTGACGCGCCATATCCGCGTCGAGTCGGATGTCGATGCGAAGGGCTCGACATCCGTCGGAGTCGGCACGCGATTCGAATGGTAAAGGCGACTGAGATCGCGCCTCACTTCGTGGTGTAGCCGCCGTTGACGAGGATGGTCTGGCCGGTCATCCACCAGCCGTCCGACACCAGCAGGCGGATCCAGGGCACGATGTCCTTGATGTCGGTGAGCCCGGTCCTGGAGAAGCCGGACAATGCTGCCGCCGATTTGTGATAGGCGACCGCGTCCGCGCCTTCGGCCGGATAGAAGAACGGCGTGTCCATCGGTCCGGGTCCGATCGCGGTGACCGAGATACCGCGCGCGCCGAACTCCTTCGATGCCGCGCGGGTGAAATGCTCGACCGGCGCCTTGGTGCCGGCATAGGCTGCATAGAACGGCGTGTAGGCGCCGAGCAGCGACGTCACCAGCGTGCAGATCTTGCCGTTGTCGTTGACGCGGCGGCCGGCCTCCTTGAGGAAGAAGAACGCGGACTTGGCGTTGACCGCGCTCATCGCGTCATATTCGGCCTCCGAGATCTCGACCATCGGTTTCTTCAGCACCTTGCCGACGGTGTTGATCGCGATGTCGGGACGGCCGATCGCGGCGACCGCGTCGGTGAACAGTTTTTCCATCGCGCCCGATGTCGTGAGGTTGGCCTGGAAGGCGACCGCCTTGCTGCCTGCGGCCTGCACCGCCGCCACTGTTGCGTCGGCATCGGCCTTGGTGGCCGCGCTGTTGTAGTGGATCGCGATCGCCTTCGCGCCGTGAGCCGCGAGATCGCGCGCGATCAGGCCGCCGAGATTCTTGGCGCCGCCGGCGATGATGACGGTCTTGCCCTTGATGCTGTGGTCGGTCATGGCGTTCGCCTCTCCAGGTCTCGCAGCCGCGCCCTGCAGCCGCTTTCTGGAGACGACGATATCGTCTAGAATTCGCCGATAAAGTCATGCATTGTGATCTCACTTGTCAGAGATGGCGAACAATCGAGGACGATTTTGGACCGCATCGACCTGTTCCGCATCTTCGCTCGCGTCGTCGAGTGCGCGAGTTTTACGCGGGCAGCCGATACGCTGCGCCTGCCGCGCTCGTCGGTCTCGTCAGCGGTCGCGGAACTGGAGCAGCGCGTTGGCGCGCGGCTGCTCCATCGCACGACGCGAAAGGTGTCGCCCACGCATGACGGCGCGGCCTTCTACGAACGAGCCTTGCGCGTCGTTGCCGATGTCGAGGAAGCCGAGACCCTGTTCCGCCACGCCGCCGCCGAACCGTCCGGCAGGCTCAGGGTCGACGTGCCCGGGCGGATCGGCCGCCTGATCATCGCACCGGCGTTGCCGGCTTTCCTTGATCGCTATCCGCAAATCGACATCGATCTCGGCGTCACCGATCGCGCCATCAACCTGATCGAGGATTCCGCCGATTGCGTCGTGCGCGTCGGCCCGCTCAGCGATTCCGGTCTGATCGCGCGGCCGCTCGGCGATCTGACGCTGATCAATGTCGCAAGCCCCGGATATCTCGCGCGCCACGGCGCGCCGCGAACGCCCGACGATCTCGGCGCGCATTGGGCAGTCAACTACGCCTCGCCCTCCACCGGCCGCATCGAGGAATGGGAGTGGTGCGAGCAGGGCGCAACCCGCACGGTCGCGATGCGCGGCCGCGTCACCGTCAACAGCGCCGAGGCCTATATCGCCTGCTGCCTCGCCGGCCTCGGCCTGATCCAGATTCCCGCCTACGACGTGAAGCGGCATATCGATGCCGGAGAGCTCATTGAGCTGATGACGCGGCACCGCGCCGCGCCGATGCCGATGACCTTGCTCTATCCGCACCGCCAGCATCTATCGCGGCGGCTGCAGGTGTTTGCCGACTGGCTGACGGATTTGCTGAAACAGAAGCTGCTCGCGGCGGAGTAGGGGTGCAGGCTGGCGTTCCCGCTCGGTGGGCCGTATAATCCCGGCGCTCGTGACGGTAACCTGATGACCACTTTGGTAAGTAAACTCGGCCTCGCAATAGCAGTGTTGGCGCTGTGCCTGAGCGGCCAGCAGGCCAGTGCTCAGGCCGGCCCGGTGCGCTACTGGACGCCGGGCTCGCTGTTCGGTTTCGGCGGCAGCCTTGCCGATGGCCAGAAGGCAGATACCTACGGAAACTTTCCGAGCTTTGACGCCGCCGGCGCGCAAGGCGGCGATTTCTCATATCTGAACGGCCGGCCCGACGGCTGGTTCGCCGGCAGCGAAGGTGGCCGCGTCGGCTGGAACGCGCTCGGCCAATCGGCGGCGTTCGGCTCGCTGGAATATCAGGGCGCGCAGTTCGGCTACAATTTCAGGGGTGTCGGTAATACGCCCGTGACGTTCTTCGCCGGCTTCGACACGCTGAAATACAATCCGCCCGGTGCCGGCGGACCGCTGGCGCCGTTCAGCGGCAATCCCGGTGTCAACGCGGGCTATTCCGCGCGCGCGGGCCTCGAGTTCCGGCCGACTTCGAATCTCAGCCTGTCTTTCGGCGCGAGCTTTACCCAGCAGGGGGCCGAGCGCATGGACAGCGACATTCATTCGCAGCTGCTGCCCGGCCAGTCTCCGGTCCTGTTCGGCGGGCGCTAAAGCGCGACGAGATCAGGTTGAAGCGCCATCGCGCTTTAGCTCCTTGTTTGAGCACGATCTTTTCGGAAAACCGCTTCGCACTTTTCCGGATCATGCTTTAGCGCGTCAGCGCAAGACGGCAGCGCTGCGGTCCTGATTCAACCAGAACGTCAAACCAAGAAGGCTCGAAGTCACGGGCACAGTCAGGATCGAAACATGGACATGCAGGGCAAGATCGCACTCGTCACCGCCGCGGCATCGGGCGCCGGCCGCGCCGGGGCACGCATCCTCGCGCGCGAGGGCGCGGCGGTCGCGGTGGTCGACCAGAACGAGGCCGGCGCGAAGGCGGTGGTCGACGAGATCAAAAAGGGCGGCGGGCGCGCGCTGGCGCTGGCCGGCGATCTGCGCGACGACGGCTTTGCGCGCGATATCGTCACTGCGACGGTGAAGGAATTCGGCGCGCTCGACTGCGTGTGGAATCATCTCGGCATTCCCGGTCCGTCCGTGATCGACGATCTCGAGGGCTGGGATCTCAGCGTCGATCTCAATCTGCGCTCGCAGCTGATCACCACCAACGCGGCGCTCGGCCAGATGACCGCGCGGCGCCAGGGCAGCATCCTGTTCACCGCATCGACCTCGGGCCTGGTCGGCTCGCCGTGGAGTCCGACCTATTCGGCGGCCAAGGCCGGCGTGATCGGGCTGGCGCGCGCGCTCGCCAAGCGCCACGCCAAGGACGGCGTCCGCGTCAACGCGATCTGCCCCGGTGCGATCGACACGCCGATGCTGCGGGTGTTCGTCAACCGGCCGGACCAGCCGGGCCACAACGAGGCCGATCCGGAGGAGCTGATCAAGGCCGCGGTCACCCGCAATCCGATGGGCCGCGCGGCGCGCCCCGAGGAGATTGCGGAAGTCGCGGTGTTCCTGCTGTCGGACAAGGCGTCGTTCGTCACCGGCATCGCGATGCCGGTCGACGGCGGGACGGTGGCGTAGCGTCTTCAGGAATTGCCCTAGAACTTCGCCCTGATGCCGGCATAGGCCGCGAGCGGCATGCCGGGGACGAATGTGCGCGGATCGGTCAGCTGGGCCATCAGGTTGGGCGCAGCTCCGGCGCTGGCAAAGCCGCCGGTCTCGTAGAACGCGCCGCCGAGATAATAATGCTGGTTGAAGACGTTGTTGATCAGGCCGAACACCTCGATATTTGGTGTGATCCTGTAGGAGGTGTGCAGGTTCACGACCGCGTAGGCCGGGACCTTCTGGCTCTGGTTGGTGTCGTCGCCGACCAGCCATTGGCTGCCCACCACATTGATGTCGGCGCCGACCTTCCATGCGTCGGTGGCGAGGTACTCGACACCTGCCTTGAAGCGGTGCGCCGGAATGCCCGGGATATGGTCGCCCGGCTTGACGTTGATGAACCGGACGTCATCGTTGTTCGGGTCGGTCAGGGCGTTCGGGTTGTCGGGAGCCGGCAACGTATTTGCGCTTCGATAGGTCGCATCGATGAAGGTGTAGTTGGCATAGGCGTTCCAGCGATTGACGCGGTAGTCGAGCTTGGCTTCGATGCCCTGCCGCAGGGTCTGCCCCGCATTCTGGAAATAGCCGAAATTGCCTGTGCCGATGGGGCTCTGCACCCGGATGATGTCGTCGTCGGACAGAGTGTGGAACGCGCCGACGCCCCAGCTCAGCATGCCGGTCCTGGCGTCGTTGCCCCAGGTGCCGCGGAAGCCGGCCTCGACGGTGTGCGACACGACCTGCTTGAGCGGCGGATCGGACACCAGGAAGGAATCGATGACGCAGGGGCGGGCCGGATCGGAGCAGCCGAGCTCGAGCGGCGTCGGCGCGCGGTTGGCCTCTGAATAGCCGGCATAAAAGGTGAGGTTCGGCGTGATCTTGTAGGTGCCGCCGATCACCGGGTTGAGGCGCTGGAAGCGGTTGCTGCTGTTGAGCGCATCGTTAGTGCCGGTCTGGTCCTGCAGATCGATCTGGGCATAGTTGAATCGTCCACCGGCAGTGACCGAGAACCTGTTCGTCACGTCGAAGGTATCGGTGAGATAGACGCCGGTGTAGGTGTTGGTGGCGCGCAGGTCGACCGGGGCGAGACCGGCGTCGGGCTGGTTGATGAAGATGCCGGTGCCGGTCACGAACAGGTTGTTCGGATCGATCGTTCCGAGCTCGCTGGTCGCCGTGAATTTCGTGTTGCCGTGGTCGACGCTGACGCCCATCACGACGTGGTTATCGTGTCCGAACAGCTTGTCCGAGTTGGTCAGCTGGGCTGTGCCGCCGAAGCTGTTGGTCGCGGCCCGGTTGCGGTCGACTTCGCCAAGGAAGGCGTTGCCCAGCGTGTTCGGAACCGAGGGACCGCCCGCCGGACCGAAAATCGGCAGGTCGTCGCCGATGCACAAACTGTCTCCACCGTCGCAGGCATGCACGTCGGTGCCGTTGCCGTCGACATGGGTCTGCCGGAAGCCGCGGAAATAGGCATTGCCCTGGAAGGACCAGGTGTCGGAGAAATTGTGGTTCAGCGTCGCGTTGACGAAGGCGAGCTGAAGCAGCGTCGTCTGCGGCCAGGTGTAGACGCTCGACCAGCGCTGATTGAGCATTTGGACCGGCGTTGCCGCAACGTTGCCGAGCAGGTTGCTGGCGCCGGTGAAATTGACGTGAAATTCGGTGTCGTCGTTGCGTGCGCCAACATCCACATACATGCGGTTGATGTGCGATGAATTGGCGTAGTCGCGCCAGCCGCGATCATACGCGGATTCGAACGCAGCGTAGGCGGAGATGTTGTCCCTCTGGCCGCCGGCCTGCACGCTGCCCTGCACGCGCCCGTAAGAGCCGCCGAACAGTTCAGCCTCGGAGCCCTGATAGGTGAAGCCGTTCTTCATCTGGATGCTCAGCGCGCCGCCGATCGCGTTGAGGCCGAACACCGGATTGTTGGGAAACAATGCGACGCTGTCGATGGCCTTTTCCGGGATGAAATCCCAGTTGACCACGTCGCCCCAGGATTCGTTGATGCGCACGCCGTTCTGATAGACCGCGATGCCCTGCGGCGTGCCCTGGACCGGCGAGGCGGTAAAGCCGCGGTAGTCGAGATTGCGCTGGAACGGATTGCCGGTCTGGTCGCCGAGCGTGACGCCGGGCAGCTTGCGGTTCACAGCATCGAGGAAGTTGGTCGAGTAGTTGTGGCTGAAATCCTGCGTCGTCATCACCGCGGTGTTGGACGGGACCTTGTCGCGATCAATCAGGGTGGAGTCGCGGTCGGAGGGGCCGGGTGCAGCGGTGCCGACATCGGGTCCCGCTGCCGGAGCAACAGGTCCGGTTCGGGTTCGCGCGGTTCGCGTGGTCCGAACCACCGGCCGTGCCGCCGGCTTTGCGCTGCGGGTGCCGGCCAGCGGTGTGGGCGCAATCACGTTGACGGGCGGCAGTTCAGTGGGGACCGGATCGGCCGTCTGAGCGTGCAGGACAGTCGAGGGCAGTGCAGAGCCAATAACAGCCAGCACGGCCGCAGCGCCGCGCGTATAGACCGAAGAAGACAAAGACCGTGTTGCCGCACGCAACAACGCACCAGCCATGACGCCCACCCCCAAGCCACGGTCCGCTTGATCCCCGACGAACCTTGGCTCGGAGACTGCGGGAGCGGCGTGGCTTTGGCAAACAACATCAGTCCCGGAAGGCCGGGATTCTTTTCCAACTGTAATCGGGAAAAATTCCCGATTTTGATGGATGGGCAAGCGCACCCGATACGGGCGGGATGATTCCGGCCGACTTGGCGCAAATTGGTGCCCAAAAGGCAGGCATCGCCGCCTTTTGGGACCGTCGTCGTCTAGTCCTTGAACTCGCAGCCGAGGCGCTGCAGGGCCTCGTCAACCCAGCGGCGGTCGCTGGTGCCGGCGAGGATCTGCTGGATGGCCTTTTCCTCGGTGGCCTTCTTGGCCTCGGTGAGCTTGCAGATGGCTTCGGCGTCGTCATAGGGCACGCAGAGCACGCCGTCGTCGTCGGCCACGATGAGGTCGCCGGGCTCGACGATCATGCCGTCGATCGAGATGGCGCAGTTGATCTCGCCCGGGCCGTCCTTGTAGGGGCCGCGATGGGCGACGCCGGCGGCGAACACCGGGAACGATCCGGCGCGGATCGCGCCAGCATCGCGGATCGAGCCGTCGATCACGAAGCCCGCGACGCCCTTCTTCTCAGCCAGCGTCGACATGATCTCGCCGATGATGGCGTTGACCAGCACACCGCCGGCATCGACCACGATGACGTCGCCCGGCTGCGCCAGGTCGATCGCCTTGTGGACCATCAGATTGTCGCCGGGCCGGGTCTTGACCGTCAGCGCCGGGCCGCCGAGCCAGCCGCCCGCGTGCATCGGCCGCAGCCGGTTGGTGCCTGCGATGCGCGACATCGAATCGCTGATATTGGCGACCGGTAGGGTGCGGTAGCGCGCGACGAGATCGGGCGACACTTTCCGTTTCGCCTTGTGAATAGCAAATCCTATGGCCATCGGTTTTCTCCGGTGTGTTGGCGGCGCGGTCGCTCAATGCGCGCGGCGGTCGAGATGGGCGTTGAGGCGAGGATAGACGCGGCGGGCATTGCCTTCAAAGATCTTGGCCTTGTCCGCAGCACTCAGCGGCAGCGCGTCGATATAGCGGCGGGTGTCGTCGAAGTGATGACCCGTTTCAGGATCGATGCCGCGCACGGCGCCGACCATCTCCGACGCAAACAGGATGTTCTCGACCGGAATCACCCTGGTCAACAGCTCGATGCCGGGCAGATGATACACGCAGGTGTCGAAGAACACGTTCTTCAAGAGATGCTCCGACAGCGGCGGCAGCTTCATGTCCTGCGCCAGGCCGCGGTAGCGGCCCCAGTGATAGGGCACCGCGCCGCCGCCATGCGGGATGATGAACCGCAGGGTCGGGAAGCGCTTGAACAGATCCGAGGTCAGGAACTGCATGAAGGCGGTGGTGTCGCCGTTGAGGTAATGCGCGCCGGTGCCATGGAAGCAGGGATTGCAGGACGAGGAGACGTGAACCATCGCCGGCACGTCGAGCTCGACCATCTTCTCGTACAGCGGATACCACCATTCGTCGGTCAGCGGCGGATCGCACCAATAGCCGCCGGCCGGATCGGGATTGAGGTTGCAGCCGACGAAGCCGAGCTGGGTCACGCAGCGTTCCAGCTCCTCGATGCAGTTGGCAGGCTTGACGCCCGGGCTCTGCGGCAGCTGGCACACGGGGACGAAGTTCTCCGGGAACAGCGTGCAGACGCGGTGCACCAGGTCGTTGCAGATCGTGGTCCATTCGCGGCTGGTCGCTTCCTTGCCGACGTGGTGCGCCATGCCGGCGGCGCGCGGCGAGAAGATGGTGACGTCGGTGCCGCGCTCCTTCTGCAGGCGGAGCTGTGCGCCCTCGACGCTAGAGCGGATCTCCTCGTCGGTGATGCCGAGATTGGTGGTGAGCGGCCGTCGCGACTTGTCGGCGAGGCCGGCGAGCTGTTTGTCACGAAATATCTGCAGCTTGGCCGGCTCGGTGGTGTAATGGCCGTGACAATCGATGATCATGGTTGCTTCCTTGGTAGGTTGTCAGTGGGCGACGGATGACGGGATCGCGCCCATCAATTCCGTCTCGTGCGGCTTGACGCGCATGGTGGCGGCGATGGCGGAGGCGACGAACAGGAAGCCGGCGATGCCGACCAATGCCCAGGAGAAGCTTCCGGTGGAGTCCTTGATCAGGCCGATGCACCAGGGTCCGATCAGGCCGCCGAACTGCGCCAGCGTGTTGACCAGCGCGACCGAGGCGGCACCGGCCGCACCGGTCAGCAGCGAGGCGTTGATGCTCCAGAACAGCGGATTGCCGGCGTTGAGGCTGAAGCCGACGATGCACAGGAACACGAAGGCCAGCACCGGGCTCGCCACATAGGCGCTGCCGAGCATCGCAACCGCGGCCAGCAGATAGACCGCGGCAAGATGAAACTTGCGATCGCCGGTCTTGTCCGAGCTGCGGCTGACCGCGATGGTGCCGATGACGCCGAGCAGCGGCGGGATCGCCGAGAGGAAGCCGACCTGGATGTTGCTGAGATTGCCCATTCCCTTGATGATCTGCGGCAGCCACAGCAAGAGCCCGTAGATCCCGACCAGTGCGCAGCCGAACAGCGCCGCCAGCAGCCAGACCCGGATATCGAGCACGCATTCGATCAACCTGTGCTGCCCCTGTTGCTCGATCTCGGCCCGCTCGGCGGCGAGTTCGCCCTCCAGCCAGGCCGCCTGCTCCTTGGTGAGCCAGCTCGCCTTGGCCGGGCGGTCGGTGAGATAATAGAGCGTGAACAGGCCGAGCAGAATGGTCGGCACGCCCTCGGCGAGGAACATCCATTGCCAGCCGTGGAGACCGGCAGCGCCATCGAACCAGGTCATGATGCTGGTCGAGATCGGCCCGCCCAAAACCGCCGAGAACGAGCCGGCGATGATGTATCCCGCCACCGCGCGGGCGCGATAGCGCGCCGGGAACCAGTAGGTGAGGTAAAGCACCACGCCGGGCATGAAGCCGGCTTCCGCGACGCCGAGGCCGAACCGCATCACATAGAGGCTGAGCGGATTCCAGACAAAGGCGGTCAGCGCGGCGACGAGGCCCCAGGTGATCAGGATCCGCGCCAGCCAGATCCGCGCCCCGAGCCAGTGCAGCATCAGGTTGCTCGGCACCTCGAGCACCATATAGCCGAGGAAGAAGATGCTGGCCGCGAAGCCGAAGATCGCGGGGCTGAGACCGAGGTCCTTGTTCATCGTCAGCCCGGCGTAGCCGAGATTGATGCGGTCGAGATAGTTGAAGAACATCATCACGAACAGGATCGGGATCAGCCGCCGATGGACGCGGCGGATGGTCTGCTGCTCGAGCTCAGTGACGGACGCTCTGGTCATTGCAATCCTCCCGTTCGTTGTGATGGCGTTCATTGGGTCGCGACGCCATTTCGGATGTTGTTTGGGTGTCCGGCCTCTCGTTCGTGCGGCAGGCGATCGGTCTCGTCCGGCGCGGCGCCCGCTGCCATTGTTCTGAGGTCGATGCCCTGCTGCTCGGGCAGCAGCAATGCCGCGCAGAAGGCGGCGGTGTAGCCGCAGATGGCGCAGATCGCCATCGCGTCGCCGAGATGCATCCGCGTCGAGAGAATGCCGACGGTCGCCGGCACGATCGAGCCGAGGCCCCGCCCTGCGCTCAGCGCGAATCCGGCGCCGTTGGCGCGGATGCTGGTCGGAAACAGCTCGGCAAAGGTCGGCATCAGGCCGGAGGCGAGGCCGGCCTGCAACGCGCCGAGGAAGAATCCGAGGATGACGGTGATGCCCTGGCCGATCGGCGCCTGGGTGTAGACCGCGACGTTCAGCGCCTGGCAGATCAGGAACAGCATGAAACCCTTGCGGCGGCCGATGCGGTCGGCGATCAGGCCGAAGGCGATCGGTCCGACGAACGATCCGAAGATGTTGACGGCGAGATAGCCGGCGGTGTGCGTGACCGGCAGATGCAGCCCGGTTTGCAGATAGGTCGGCAGCCAGGTGATCATCACATAGGCCGCGCCGAGCGTGCCTGTGGTGAAGAAGGTCGCGACCAGCGTCTTGAACAGATGCTCGCCGGTGAAGATGGTCCAGAAGCTGTGCGTCGGCGAGGCGGCGCGCTGCGCCCTCTCCTCGACGAAGATCGCGGATTCCGGCACGAAGCGGCGGACGAAGAAGACCAGCAGGGCGGGGAGGATTCCGATCGCGAAGAACACGCGCCAGGCCATGTCCTGCGACAGCCAGCCGAAGATGACGGGAAACAGCGCCACCGACAGCGCATTGCCGACGGCGTATCCGCTCTGGATCGCGGCGGCGACGCGGCCGCGCATGCCGGCCGAAACCACTTCGGCGACCAGCACGGCACCGACCGCGGCCTCGCCGCCATAGCCCATGCCCTGGATGGCGCGCGCGACCAGCAGATACCAGAAGCCGTCGGCAAAGGCGGCGGCAAAGGTCGAGACCGCGACCAGGAGGATGGTGAATTGCAGCACGCGCACCCGGCCGAACCGGTCGGCGGCAATTCCGGCGATCCAGCCGCCGACGGCCGTGCCGACCAACGAGCTTGAGGCAAGGATGCCGGCGTCGGGCCGCGACAGGCTCAGCGTTGCGATCAGCGCCGGCGTGACCAGCGCGTAGATCGTCGTGTCCATCGAATCGAGCGCAAGACCGCCGAAGGCGGCGAAGAAGGTCTTGCGCTCGACGGCGGACAGCTTGGACAGCCACCCCAGATTCATGTTCGTTTCCTCTTGATATCGCGGCCTCTTGGTGGGCCGTTTCTGCGAGATTTAAGGCGCGTCGAGTGCCGCCGGGTTCACCACATTGGCGCGATCGATGTCGCGTTGCGTGAGGACCGCCACGATGTTGCGCGCGGCCTCGACGCCGGTCCGCGTGATCGATGCGCCGGTTTGGGCCGCGATATGCGGCGTCACGATCAGGTTCGGCGCCTGCAGGATCGGCCGGTCCTTCGCCGGCGGCTCCTCCGCCAGCGTGTCGAGGCCGGCACCGGCGAGATGGCCGCTTCGCAGCGCCGCGCAAAGCGCGTCCTCGTCGACCAGCGCGCCGCGCGCGGTGTTGATCAGGAGGGAGCCGGGCTTCATGGCGTTGAGCCGCCCGGCATCGATCATGCCGCGCGTCGCATCGGTCAGCGGCGCGTGCAGGCTGACGATGTCGGAGACCGCGAGCAGCTCGGCGAGGTCGGCGGCTTCGCGCGCCAGCGCCGGATCGACGCGGCCTTTGCTCCGGCCGAGCGCGACGACGCTCATGCCGAGCGCGCCCGCCGCGCGGGCGACGTGGCGGGCGATGCGACCGAAGCCAACCAGGCCGATCGTGCGGCCGCGGATTTCGCGGCCGCGATAGGTGGTGCGGTCCCAGGCGCCGGAATGGGTTCGTGCGTTCAGGCTAACGACATCGCGCCCGAGCGCGAGGACCAGCGCGATGGTGTGCTCGGCGACCGCGGGCGCATTCGCGTCGCCCGCGACCATCACCAGCACGCGCCTGGCTGTTGCGGCGTCGATATCGACGCTGTCGACGCCGGCGCCGTGCTTTGCGATCACGCGCAGGTGCGGATTTCCGGCGATGGTGGCGGCGGAGAACACCGGATTGCCGCGCATCAGGATCGCCTGCGTCGACGCCCGCGCCATCTCGTGCGTGAGACGTTCGGGCGTGACGGCATCGCGCATCAGCACGACATCTGCGCCGATCTCGCTGAGGACATTGACGGCGGCCGGCGCGAGGCTGTCGCCGGTGACGAGAACGCGAAACGGAATGGTCATCTTCTATCGTCCGCTGCGATATTGCATGGCTGACCCGCTGCGAGCGCCGCGCCGTCGTGCCTGAACCTGACGCATTTCGCGCGCTTCTCCCTTGGAGGACTGGTGATTTCGCGCGAAGATCGGGAAACGGCCCCGTGAGGTCAAATACCTTGTTGACCCCCGACTTATAGGGAATCGGAATAAGCGATGGATTACAGGCAGCTTCGTTACTTCATCGCGGTGGCCGAAGAGCTCAGCTTCAGCCGCGCAGCGAAACGCTTGCATGTCAGCCAGCCGCCGCTGAGCACGCAGATCAAGGCGATGGAGGAAGAGCTCGGCACGCGCCTGTTGGCGCGAACGCGGCGCGCGGTGGAACTGACGCAGGCCGGGCAGTTGCTGCTGGAACATGCGCGGCGAGCGGTCAGCGAGCTTGATCTGGCGTCGGAGACGGTGCGCCGTGCGGCGCGCGGCGAGGCCGGCATGATCCGGGTCGGCTTCACCGGCTCGGTCCCGATGCTCGACATGTTCGCCGAGCTGTTCCGCAGCTTTCGCGCCAGCTATCCGCGGGTGAAGATCGAGCTCCGGCACATGTCGACGGCAACGCAGCTGCGCGCGCTTGCCGACGCCGAGCTCGATGTCGCGATCATGCGCCCGCCGCTCGATTTCAGGCCGGCGGCCGATCTGCAGGTGCATGTGGTGTGGCGCGACCGGCTGATGGTGTTTTTGCCGCTGGATCATCCGCTGGCCGGCGCGAAGGGTGCGCTCGAGATGGCCGACCTTGCCGAGCATGAATTCGTCGGCATGGCCGAGAGCGGTTGCGGCGTCGGTGATCAGGCCGCGATGCTGTGCCGGCGGGCGGGCTTTGCCCCGCGCGTGGTGCAGGAGGCGCATGAGCTGCGCACCGTGCTCAGCCTGGTTGCGGCCGGGATCGGGCTTTCGATCCTGCCGTCCTGCTACCAGCAGGCCGGCGTGATGAATGTGGTGGCGAAGCCGCTGGACACGCCGGATGCGGAGAGCCGCATGCTGGTGGCGATGCGCTCCAACGCTTCGCTGCTGCCGCGCCGGTTCGTCGAATGCACGCTGCAGGCGGCGTCGCGCAGCGCACCGCCGCTCGTTCCGGAGGTTGCGGCAGTGAGTCGTTGATCGCGCCGCACGCCCTATACTTTCGTCGGCCCTAGTCTTCCGGCATCCCGTCTGGCCTTGCTCTTGCATCGTTCAATGTCAGGTGCTGGGGCGAGGATGTGTCGCGTGCTCGCCTGCGGCGGCAGCGTCGCAGGCGAGCAGTCTGTGACGTGCCCGCAGCTGGATAGACGCTTACGGAGACGACGATATGCACGCCATCACGCGTGCGGCACTGCTGCTCGGGACGATGTGGCTGACATCGCCGACCCTGGCGCGGGACGACGGCCGCTACGCCAATTCACCGCTAAAGCCCTGGTTCGAAAGCCTGCACAGCGGCTATGGACAATGCTGCTCGGATGCTGACGGCTATGTGGTCGCCGATCCCGACTGGGAGTCGGATCACGGCCACTTTCGCGTGCTCATCGACAATGAATGGGTTGTCGTGCCGCACGAGGCCGTGATCACCGAGCCGAACAAGGTCGGGCGCACCATGGTGTGGAAGCACTATATCGACGGCCACCCGCGCGTGCGCTGCTTCATGCCGGGCAGCATGACCTGAGGCGCATCGTCCGGGCTGCAACTCAGGCCGGCGGAACGAACACCCGGTTCGGGAATGCCTGCTCGACGACGTCGAGAAACGCGCGAACCTTTGCGCCGACCAGCCGTCGCGAGCTCTGCAGTGCCCAGATCTCGACCGGAGGTCTGGCATCCGTTCCCCAATAGGCGAGGCGCCCCGCGGCAATGTCGTCATCGACCAGCAGCTTGGGCAGCAGGGCCGCGCCGGCGCCTGCGAGCACCGCATCGCGCATCATCAGCATCGATGAGAGACGCAACACTGCCCGTGGCCTGAACGTGATCTCTTCGCGTTCATTCTGGATGCGCCAGAGCGTGTCCGGCGGCGTCTGCGACATCAGAACGGCATCGACGAAGACGCCATCCGGATCGCGCGCGGCGGTCGTCGGTCGTTGCCGATCGGGATGCGCCACGACCAGCAGTTCGTCATTCAGGAAGCGGCGGCCGACGAGACGTTCATCCGGTGACGGGTTGATGCGGATGACGAGGTCATAGCCGTCCTCGACCGGATCGACCAGGCGATCCTCGGCGACGATCTCGAGCTGGACGTCGGGATAGGCGTGCGCAAAGCGCGCACCGATCCGGCCGAACGCGACATGGGCGAGCAAGACCGGCGCACTGACCCGCAAGCGGCCGCGCGGCGTCGACGCACCGAGCACCACGGCTTCGCCGGCCTCGGCGATGTCGGACAGCGGACCGCTGGTGCGCTCGTGCAGCGCGCGGCCCTCATCGGTCAATCGCAGACTCTGCGAACCCCGCTCGATCAAGCGGACGCCGAGACTCTGTTCCAGTTCGGCGACGCGGCGGGACAGCGTGGCCTTGGCCCGTCCGGAAGCGCGGCTGGCGCGGCCGAGCCCGCCATGCGCGGCCACCAGATTGAAATCGGCGAGTACCTGAAGGTCCATCGAACTGTTCCAACTGTTCCATATTCGAAACGGCCTGTTCAGATAATGCCACCTCCAAAGGAAAATTGGAACGGATAGCTTCTCCGCAACGGCAGACGGTCTGCCCCAAAGAGGAGTATTCGACATGACCATTCTGGTGACAGGCAGCACGGGCACCATCGGCACCCAGGTTCTCAATCATCTCGCCGGTCAGGGCGTCGAGGTTCGGGCCCTGACGCGTTCGCCCAGCAAGGCGCAATTTCCGCAGTACGTGACGGCGGTTCGCGGCGATCTTGCCGACGTGGATTCGGTCCGCGCTGCGCTTGACGGCGTCAGCACGCTGTTCCTGCTGGTGCCGAACGCCGCCGACGAACTGACGCAGGCGATGCTGACGCTGACCGCCGCGCGTGAGGCCGGCGTCAAGGGCATCGTCTATCTCTCGGTGTTCAAGGGCGAGGCCTATGCGGACGTGCCGCATTTCGCCGGCAAGCACACGGTCGAGCGGATGATCGAGGCGCTCGATCTTCCCGCGACCATCCTGCGTCCGGCCTATTTCATCCAGAACGATCTTCGGCTGAAGGAGCCGCTGCTGAACTTCGGCGCCTACGGCATGCCGATCGGCGCGAAGGGCATCTCGATGGTCGACATCCGCGATATCGGCGAGGCGGCCGCGATCGAGCTGCTGCGCCGCGAGCGCGCGTCCGCCCCGCTGGGCCGCGAGACTTACGCGCTGGTCGGCCCCGACGTCGTGACCGGCGAGGGCGCGGCTGCGATCTGGCGCGATGAGCTTGGCCGCGCGGTCCACTATGGCGGCGACGATCTCGCGGCGATGGAGCAGCGTTTCAAGGCAGCGATGCCGGCATGGCTCGCGCTCGACATGCGCCTCATGTTCGGCCGGTACCAGAGCGACGGCGCGGTCGCGACGGCCGACGAGCTGGCACGCCTGACGAAGCTGCTCGGCCGCGCGCCGCGGGCCTATCGCGATTTCGCCCGCGACGCCGCCGCGCAGTGGCGCAAGGGCTAGCTGCCTCCTTGCACGAGGAAGCGCGTGACCACGCCGCCCAGCGTGGCGTGGTCGAGCAGTTCGGTGAGCGAGGTCTTGGCGGCTTCGATCAGGGCATCCGGCGCGCGGCCGCGATGCAGATCGCACAGCGCGTCGGCATAGTCGGCGGTGAATTCCGGATGCGGCTGCACCGACAGCGTCGTGCCGTTGGCGTAGAGCAGGGCGGCGTGCGGCGTGAACCCGGACGACAGGATGGTGCGCGCGGAGGCGGGCGGGGTGATTACCTGATCCTGATGCGAGCAGGCGACGGCGATCGTCTCGCCGTCGATCAGCCCGTTGTCCGGCGCGATCCGATAGACGTGGCGCCCGATGCCCCAGCCTTTCTCGGATTTGCGCACCGTGCCGCCGAGCGCCCGCGCGATCAGCTGATGGCCGAAGCAGACGCCGACGGTCGGAATGCGCTTGTCATGGGCCGTGCGCACGAAGGCTTCGAGCGGCGCGATCCACGCGACATCGTCGTAGACGCCGGCCGATGATCCCGTGATCAGGATCGCATCCAATGTGGTGGGATCCGGCAGTGTCTCGCCGCTAGCGAGGCTGACGACTTCGCAGCCAACAGATGGATCGGCGGTGGCCACCATCCGCTCAAACATTTGCGGATAGCTGCCGTGGCGCTCGCGGGCTTGCGGGTTGACGAGCCCGGTTTCGATGATGGTGATGCGGGGCATGGAGCGCGCTGACGGATGAGCGGGGACGCCTCAGCCTTTACTCCGAAAGCACCGGCAGCGACAAGCCGTGCGTGGCGGTCGCCGATCAATTCCGCGACGGTGCCGCCGCGTCGATCGTGGCGGTGTGCTGCGCTGTCGGCGTCATGCTTGCGGTCGCCGGCGTCGTACTCTCGCTCGCCGGTGTCGCCGTCACGATCGCAGGTACGGTGCGGTAGCGCGGCAGCTGATCCTCGAGCGAGTAGCCGACGCAGAGCGCGAGGCTCGACCAGACCGCCATGCTGAAATACAGCGACATCCAGGCGATCTCCTCGCGCCACTCGGCGATGTCGTGGGTCACGACCCAGCGCCGGCTGACGTCGCGCAGGCCTTCCAGCGGATGCAGCAGCGTGCCGCCGGCGGCGAGGTTGGCGCGCCAGCGGTTCAGATACATCGGGACGTCGACGGTCATCAGGAAGGCGAGGAAGCCGGCGATGCCGAGGATCGCGACGACGAAGGCCCAGCGCACCGGGCCATGAAACTCCGGCAGCAGCCGGCACAGCGCAATCCCGACCAGGAAGAACACCACGGCCCAGATCGAGTTCTCGATCGCGTTGCAGAGATAATGGGTGGTCAGCACCGCATACCAGGAGAAGCATTCCGCGATCACGATCAGCGGCACGATGATCCAGGCGATGTTCACGGTGGTCTCGGCGCCGGTCATGGTGCCGAGCTGATGCAGGATGATCGCCCATTGCGCGGCGAAGCAGACCTCGGCGACGGTGGCAACGGTGCGGCCGACCACGACGCTCGACAGCCAGGTGTCGAACAGGCAGATGCGCTGCACGTCGGCGCGCGGCAGGACCGAGCGGAAGGCGCAGCCGAACACATAGGCCGCGCACAGCAGCATCATCAGGCCGATGCCCGAGGTGTTGCTGAAGCTGCCATTGGCCTGTTCATTGAACTGGCGGTAAAGCGCGAACCAGATCGCGATGTTGGTGGCGCTGACGAGGCTCAAGAAGCCCCACCACCGGACCACTGGATTTGACCAAGCCAGCGAAACCGGCCGTGCCCGCCACTCCATGCTCATTCACCGCTCCGCGCGTAACCGAACTGATATCGAACTGTAGTAATTTTGTCATAGAAGGCGGCGAATCACGACTAAAAAATGCGTGTGGGAGCAAACCGGGCAGGTCCGATTATGACAGTGTCCTAATATGACAGTGCTCGATTGTGACAGCGCCCGATTGTGACAGTGTGCGGTGGTGCGTGACCGTCAGCCGCGCAGCGCGGTTTCGGGGATGGTACGGCGGACCACTTCGCGCATCGCGAAGCTGGAATGGATGCGGGCGACGCCCGGCATCCGCGACAGATGCTGTTTGTGGATGCGCTCGAAGTCGGCGATGTCGCGGGCGATCACCTGCAGATGATAGTCGTCGCTGCCCGACATCAGATGGCAGGGGACACGACGTCGGGGCAGCGCGCGATCGCGGCCTCGAAGGCTGCGAGATAATCCTCGCTCTGCTTTTCCAGCGTGATGGTGACGACGACGGTCGTCACGAGGCCAAGCGCTGATGGTTCGAGGTCGACGCGGTAGCCGCGGATCACGCCGATCTCCTCGAGATGGCGGATGCGCCGCGCGCAGGCGGTCGGCGACAGCCCGACCTTCTCGGCAAGCTCGATCTGGCTCGCGCGGGCATCACTGACCAGCTCGGCGAGGATTCTGAGGTCGATACGATCGAGACCGTCCACGCAGATTTCCTTCAAGAGCTGAGCTGAATGCGAAGGATATGAGCGTATCTGGCTGTGAGCAAGCCGGAAATCGCTGAGAAACGCCATGTGACGGGGAATAGCCTTGAGGGCGGCGGAAACGAATCCTTCAAGGAGCGGACCATGCGCATCGGCGTGCCCAAGGAAATCAAGGTCGAGGAATATCGGGTCGGGCTGACGCCTGCCTCGGTGCGGGAATATGTGGCGCACGGCCACGAGGTCGTGGTCCAGCGCGGCGCCGGTGATGGCATCGGTGCCGGCGACGAGGTCTACACCCAGGCCGGCGCGCGGATCGCCGACACCGCCGAAGAGGTGTTCTCCGTCGCCGAGATGATCGTGAAGGTGAAGGAGCCGCAGCCGTCCGAATGGATCAGGCTGCGCGAGGGACAGATCCTCTTCACCTATCTGCATCTCGCGCCCGACGTGCCGCAGACCGCGGGTCTGATCGCCTCCGGCTGCACCGCGGTCGCCTATGAGACCGTCACGGATGCGCATGGCGGGCTGCCGCTGCTCGCGCCGATGAGCGAAGTCGCGGGCCGGCTCGCGATCGAGGCCGCGGGCGCCGCGCTGCGCAAATCCGCCGACGGCATGGGCAAGCTGCTCGGTGGCGTGCCCGGCGTTCCGCCGTCGCGGGTTGCGATCATCGGTGGCGGCGTGGTCGGTACCCATGCGGCACGGATGGCGGCAGGGCTCGGCAGCGACGTCACCATCCTCGACCGCTCGTTGCCGCGGCTGCGCCTGCTCGACGATCTCTTCCTCGGCCGGGTCCGCACCCGTTACGCCACGCTGGAAGCGATCGAGCAGGAGGTCTTCGCGGCTGACGTTGTGATCGGCGCGGTGCTGGTGCCCGGCGCCAGCGCGCCCAAGCTGGTGTCGCGCGCGCAGCTTGCGGGCATGAAGCGCCGCGCGGTGCTGGTCGACGTCGCGATCGACCAGGGCGGTTGCTTCGAGACCTCGAAGCCGACCACGCATCAGGCGCCGACTTATCTCGTTGACGACATCGTGCATTATTGCGTGGCCAACATGCCGGGCGCGGTGCCGGTCACCTCGAGCCACGCGCTCAATCATGCCACCTTGCCGTTCGGCCTGGCGCTGGCCTCGAAGGGACTGCGCGCGCTGGTCGAGGATCCGCATCTGCGCACCGGCCTCAACGTGCATCGCGGCCGCATCACCAACCGCGCCGTGGCCGAAAGCCAGCATCTGTCGGCCGTGATGCCGGAAGAAGCGCTGGCGTCGTAACATTTGCGAGCAGCCTTTCCCATTGTCGTCCCGGCGAAAGCCGGGACCCATACTCCGCGGCGGACGTTATGGGGGGATTCGTCGACACAGCTGAGCAAGGCAACAGGCGTTCGTGGTTATGGGTCCCGGCTTTCGCCGGGACGACATCGAGTGTGTTGTGCCGTCGCGTAATCCGGATTGCGCGAAGCCTGTCATCGGGCGCGCGTTCGAGCGACCCATTGGCTCCATCCGGGCTGCGGCTTTGCCATCCGTACCACGCGTTAGGTGTCCCGAGAGGTCATTTCTCAACGAATCTTGGCCCGGCTTCCTCCGTCAATTCCTTCAGCCGGCTCTGCATGACTTCAATGATGTGCGAGCGCTTTGCCGCGATACGTTCGATGGGGCCGCCGATGCCGATGGCCAGCGGAGCGCGTCGCTTTGGCAGGGGAACGAGCATGCCTATTGTGTTTGCGCCCGGCGTCGTGCGGCCGCCTGACTCGGAAAAGCCGCGGCGGCGAATGCGCTCGACCTCCTCGAGAAAGGCGGATTCGCGAACGCGCGCCGACTGACTGGGCTCCTCGGCGTTGTTGCGACGGATAATGCCGCGAATTTTGGTGTTCGGCATTTGGCTCAGCAGCACATGTCCGAGCGCGGTCCGAACCATCGGCCGTATTTGACCGGCCTGTGCAGTGTACTGAAGCTGAGAGCCGCCAGGGACCACGTGCAGATATTGCATCCCGGCCGCGCCGGCCTGTTGCCCAAGCATGACGGTTTCGCCGCCCGTCGCGGTCCAGAGTTCCTCCATCAGATCGGTGAGCTTGGTATCACGGAACGGAGAACGACGGATCCAATCACCGAGCAGATTGACCCGGTAGCTCGGGATGAAACGTCGGGTCTTTCGCTCGTATTCCAGGTAGTTCAATTCAACGAGACAGCGAAGCAACACGGACGTGCTCGATTGGGGCATCTCCAGCGCGGACGATATTTCAGTCACGGAAGCAGCCCGCTTTGTTTTCCGAAAGAACTCCAGAACTGCAAACGTCCGCATGGCCGACTTGACGATGGCCGTCTTATTCAGATTCGGCATGGCTGGCTCCTCGGTGGGGCAAGTACCGCACTTCCATCACATATGTGATGTTAAGGCAAAACTGCTTCACTTGACGACAACTTTGGCCCAGATTGGCGCCAATTAGATCAAGGCGCATGGAAACGCAGAGAGCAGGGGAAGGCGGATGCCCGGCCGAAGTTTGCTCGAGAAGATCTGGGGCCAGCATGTCATTGCTCGCCTCAGCGAAGACACAGACCTCCTTCATATCGACCGCCATCTGCTGCACGATCTCGGTGGTTCGCGCGGCCTGCTCGATCTGAAGAGCCGGGGCCTCAAGGTCCACAATCCCGAACTGACCTTTGCAACGCCGGATCACGCGCTGTCCACGGCGCCCGGCCGCGCCGGAACCAGCAAGATCGGACTGGAATTGCTGGCGGCGCTGCGGGTCGAGACCTCGGCGAGCGGCATCACGCTGTTCGACGTCGACCAGCCCGGCCAGGGCATCGTCCACGTCATCGGTCCGGAACTCGGCTTGAGCCTGCCGGGCGCGACCATCGTCTGCGGCGACAGCCACACCTGCACCCATGGCGGCTTAGGGGCGCTCGCCTTCGGCATCGGATCGAGCGAGCTCACCCATGTGCTGGCGACGCAGGCGCTGATCCAGCGCCGCCCGAAGACGATGCGCGCGCGCTTCGAGGGCAAGCTGCCGCTCGGCGTCACCGCCAAGGACATGATCCTGGCGCTGATCGGCCATATCGGCGCCGCCGGCGGCACCGGCTATGCAGTCGAATATGCCGGCAGTGCGATCCGCGCGCTGCCGATCGAGGGCCGGCTCACGATCTGCAACCTCTCGATCGAGCTCGGCGCCAAGATGGGCATGGTGGCACCGGACGAGAAGACGTTCGAATTTCTCCGCGGCCGTCCCTATGCGCCGCAAGGCGAGATGTGGGATCTCGCGGTGAAAGCGTGGCGCGAACTGCCGAGCGATCCCGACGCGGTGTTCGACCGCGAGGTCGTGATCGATGTCGAGAAGATCATCCCGCAGGTGACCTGGGGCATCAGCCCCGAGCACGTCGTCGGCGTCGATGGCGTGATTCCCGATCCGAAGGCGGTCGACGATCCCTTGCGGCGCGCCGCGATCGAGACCGCGCTGGAGTATATGGGCCTGCAAGGCGGGGCGCCGATCGCCGGCACGCCGGTCGATTGGGTGTTCATCGGCTCCTGCACCAACAGCCGGCTCAGCGATCTGCGCGCCGCGGCCGAGGTTGCCCGCGGCCGCAAGGTCGCGGCCGGGGTCCGCGCCTGGGTGGTGCCGGGTTCGGAGAATGTCAAGCGCGAGGCGGTCGCCGAAGGGCTCGACAAGATCTTCATCGACGCCGGCTTCGAGTGGCGGGAGCCGGGTTGCTCGATGTGCCTTGCCGCCAATGGCGAGGTGGTGGCGCCCGGGCAGCGCTCGGTCTCGACCTCGAACCGCAATTTCGTCGGCCGGCAGGGGCCGCGCGCGCGGACGCATCTGGCGAGCCCCGCGAGCGCCGCAGCATCCGCCATTGCCGGCGCGATCGCCGATGTCAGGATGATGGGACGCTAGAGCATGCCAAAACCGTTCGACAGGCTCACCGCAACCGCCGCGCCGATCATGCGCGGCAATATCGATACCGACGTCATCATCCGCATCGAGCGGCTGGTGGGTAATTCGATCCGCGGCACGCTCGGCAAATGGGCGTTCGGCTCGCTGCGCTATCTGCCCGACGGCTCGGAGAACCCGGAGTTCATCCTGAACCGCGAGCCATACCGCGAGGCGGAGATCCTGGTGACCGGACCGAATTTCGGCTGCGGCTCCTCGCGCGAGGGCGCGGTGTGGTCGCTGCAGGAGCGCGGCATCCGCGCCATCATCGGCTCCGGCTTCGGCGACATCTTCTTCGCCAACTGCTTCCAGAACGGCATCCTGCCCGTCATCGTAGACAAGGCGGTGGTCGATCAGCTTGCCGCCGACATCGAGGCGACGCAGGGCGCGGGTAAGGTCTCGATCGACCTCGAGGCCCAGACCATCGTCTCGCCGTCGGGCGCGCGGCATTCGTTCGAGATCGATCCGCGGCGGCGCGAGGGGCTGTTGAAGGGGCTCGACGAGGTGGCGCTGACGCTGCAGCGCGACGACGAGATCCACGCTTTCCAGGCCTCCGACCGCGCGGCGCGGCCATGGATTCATTCGACAAGGACACCCGCTTCAAGGACACCGGCATGAGCGCGCAATCCAACATGGTCAAGGTCGCCGTCGTCGGCGGCGAGGGCATCGGCCCCGAGGTCACCGCGCAGTCGCGTCGCGTGCTCGACTGGTTCGCGGCGAAACGTAACGTGCCGATGACGCTGCGCGAGGCGCAATACGGCCTGATCCCGTATCTGGCGACCGGCAAGGTGCTGCCCGAGGATACCGCCGAGGCGATGGACGAGGCTGACGCCATCCTGTGGGGCGCGACCGGCGGGCCGGAGACGACCGAAGTGCCGGCCGCGGCACGCAAGGCCGGCAGTCTGCTGGGCCTGCGCAGCAAGTACGATCTCTATGCCAATCTGCGGCCGATCGTGGCGAGCCCGGCACTGTCGGCCTCCGCGCCGCTCAAGGCCGAGGTGCTCGACGGCGTCGATTTCGTCATCATTCGCGAACTGACGAGCGGCATCTATTTCGGCGAGCCGCGCGGCATCGAGACACTGCCCGACGGCCAGCGCCGCGGCTTCAACACCGAGCAATACACCACGAACCAGATCCGCCGCGTCGCGCGCTCGGCCTTCGAGCTGGCGCGGACCCGGCGCAACAAGGTCTGCTCGGTCGACAAGGCCAATGTGCTGGAGACCAGCGTGGTCTGGCGCGAGGAGGTGATCAAGCTGCACAAGGAGGAGTTCTCCGACGTCGAGCTGACCCATCTCTATGTCGACAACGCCGCAATGCAGATCGTGCGCGAGCCGCGGCAGTTCGACGTCATGGTGACCGGCAACATCTTCGGCGACATCCTGTCCGACTGCGCGGCGATGGCTTCGGGCTCGCTCGGCATGCTGCCGTCGGCCTCGCTCGGCCCGGTCGATCGCTTCGGCCGCCGCAAGGCGCTGTATGAACCGGTGCATGGCAGCGCGCCCGATATCGCGGGCAAGGGCATCGCCAATCCGCTCGGCTCGATCCTCAGCGTCGCGATGCTGCTGCGCCTGACGCTGAACCGGCCCGAGGACGCCGACCTGCTCGAGAAGGCGGTGCAGACCGCGCTGGCCTCCGGCGCGCGCACGGCCGATATCGCCGAGGCCGGGGCGAAAAAGCTGTCGACTGTCCAGATGGGCGATGCGGTGCTCGGCGCGCTCGACAAGATCTCGGCCAAGGAGCACGCGTGATGGCGCGCCTCACCATGCCCCACATTTCAAGGCGGTCGGCGCTGACGGTGATCGCCGCCGGCGGCGCCGCGCTAGCGACCGGGCGTGCGTGGGCGCAGGCGGCCGCGGGCCGCGCAATCTATCCGGTCGCGGTGCCGGTCTATCAGACGCAGTTCGTCGCCGATCGTATCGGCTACTTCAAGGAGGCCGGGCTCGACTGCAAGCTGGTGCAGGGCGGCAGCGGCGTGAAGACCCGCGAGATCATCGCCTCGTCGCAGGGCGATATCGGTATCGGCGACGTCACCCATCCGATGCAACTGACCAATCACGGCCGCGCCGCGCGCGTGCTGTTGCCGGTCGACACGCGATCGAACTCGGTGATGTTCATTATCCGCAAGGACCTGAAGGACCAGGGCATCTACTCGCTGGAGGCGTTCACGCAATGGAAGCGGCCCGACGGCCGCAAGCCGATCGTCTCGGTGTCCTCGCTCGGCGGCACCAACCATGTCTGGTCGTCCTACTACATGGAAACAATGGGACTCGACGACAAGGTGACCTGGATCGGCACCGGCAATGTTGACACCATGCTGGGATCGCTGAAGTCGAAGCAGGTCGACATCCTCGTCAGCTCGCTGTCGCTGTTGAACGAGGCACAGCAGCAGGGCTGGGGCGAATTGCTGTTCGACGGCACCGATGAGGCGATCTGGAACAAGCATATCGGCGGCAAGGTGCCGGTGACCGCGCATTTCACGCTGCAGGCCACCATCGACAAGGACCCGGCCAAGATGCAGGCCTATGTCACCGCGCTGTGGCGCGCGTCGCAATGGATCAAGACCCACAAGCCGACCGAGGTCTATGACGCCATCGAGCCCTATGTCGGCAGCACCTCGCGCGAGGCCAATCTGCTGGAGATCACGTCGATCCAGAAGGTCGCGGACTATGAGGGCTCGATCGACGCCGCAAGCTTCGCGCGCGGCGAGAAGGTCTGGTTCCGCGAGATGACCGGCATCAAGCCGCTCAAGATCGCCGACGTGGTCAACTCGAACCTCATCGAAGCGGCGCGAAAGGCCTATCCGGGTTGAGCGCGCTCGAGACAAGCGCAACCGTATCGCCGCGCGCCTCGGCCGATCGCCGCGTCGAGGTCAAGGGCCTGAGCAAGTCGTTCCAGCTCGCCAAAACCACGATCGAGGCCGTGCGCGACGTGACCTTCGACGTCCGCCGCGGCGAGTTCGTCGCGCTGCTCGGGCCGTCGGGCTCCGGCAAGAGCACCGTGCTCAACATGATCGCCTCGCTGATCCGCCCGACCGGTGGCGAGATCCTGATCGACGGCAAGCGCGTCGTCGCCGGCAAGGCGACGCCCAATGTCGGCTATGTGTTCCAGCGCGACACGCTGTTTCCATGGCGGACCGTCGGCGACAATATCGGCTACGGGCTGGAGCTATCAGGCGTGCCGGCTCACGAACGGAAGGAGCGCATCGCCGAATGCGTCGCGCAGGCGGGCCTGAAGGGATTCGAGAACGCCTATCCGTCGGCGCTGTCGGGCGGCATGCGCCAGCGCGCGGCGCTGATGCGGACGCTGATCGTCGAGCCGCAGATCTTGTTGATGGACGAGCCGTTCGGCGCGCTCGATACCCACACCAAGATCGACATGCACGAGGTGCTGCTCCGGATCTGGGAACGCGAGCAGCAGACCGTGCTGTTCGTGACCCACGATCTCGGCGAGGCGCTGACATTGGCCGACCGCATCATCCTGTTCTCGGCGCGGCCGGGCCGGATCAAGGACATGTTCGAGGTCGACTTCGCGCGGCCGCGCGATGCGGTGAAGGTGCGAGAGACCCCGCATTATGCCGAGCTGTTCCAGCACATCTGGCATTCGCTGGGCGAGGAATTCGTCAAGGGCCGCAGCGCATGAAGAGATACGGCACGCTCGGCACGGTCGGCTGGCAGGTCCTGATCTGCGCCGTCGTGCTGTCGGTCTGGCAATGGGGCTACGACCTCCGCACCAAGCTGCCCTGGCTGGTGCCCGACCTGCTCGATCCCTACTTCATCTCGAAGCCGTCGATGATCTTCGACAACTTCCTGATCCAGAGCTGCCTGACCTCGAAGCTCGGCGCCTTCAACAGCTGGTTCAACGGCGACTTCGGAAAGTGCCTGGCGCGCAACGAGAACAACCTCTGGGCCGCGACCGCCATCACCCTGAAGAATACCTTCTTCGGCTTCGTTACCGGCGTGGTCAGCGGCTTCGTCGCCGGGCTGATCCTGGGACGATCCGATCGGCTGAGCGCGATCTTTCAGCCCTTCATCACTGCGGTGAATTCGATCCCACGGATCGCGCTGGCGCCGATCATCGTGCTGGCGTTCGGGATCGGCGACATGTCGAAGATCGTGACGTCGTGGATCGTCGTCGTGTTCCTGGTGTTCTTCAACACTTTCGAGGGCGCGCGCTCGATCGACGAGGGCTTTACCAATGCCGCGCGGCTGCTTGGCGCCAGCGAATGGCAGATCACCCGGACGGTGGTGATCCCCTCGACCATGGCCTGGGTGTTCGCTTCGCTGACGCCTGCGATCTCCTTCGCGCTGATCGGCGTGATCGTCGGCGAGTTCATCGGCGCCGAGCGCGGCATCGGCCGTCTCATCATCGAATCGGAGGCGCGCGGCGAGGCCTCGGGCATGATGGTTGCTGTCGTGGTGCTGATGCTGGTCGGTGTGGTGCTGTCGGCGATCATCTGGCGGCTGCAGGCCTATCTGTTGCGCTGGCAGCGGCAACGCAGCGCCGAATAGGCCGCGAGCCGTGGCGACGTCGCATTTGCCGCCACGGCCGGGCTGGATCTAGGCTGCATTTTCCGATGGCGAAGTCTCGCCGTCGAGCCAGTCCTGTTCCTTTGCCAGCGCGCGCCAGGCCGCTTCCATTCGCTTGAAGCGATTGTAGGTCGGCGCGTCGTCGGCACGCTCGGCAAGCTGCGCGCAGTTCTCCGCATTGTCGCGGAAGTGCTGTGACTGTTTCATGGAACGTCCTCCTATTAGTTAAGGACGTGGGACATCAATTCAGGCTATTCAACGCGTGGAACATGGGTATTTCGCCACACAGATGAATGCTTGTTCAGCGAGTTCCCCGCGCGATGTCTGCAACACGGTCGATACAGGAACGGTGTGTCTCACTCGACGTTCCTTCTTCACATCGCAACTGGAGGAGGAGAGACAGCATGAGGACGTATCTGCTAGCCGCGGCCATGGTGACCGCGATCGCATCGCCTGTGTTCGCCGATGATATCGGTGTCCGCGCAGGTCCCGTCGGCGCGGGCGTGACCGTTGGTCGGGCGCCCGAGTATCGCGACCGCGATCGTGATCGCACCACCGTGATCAGGGAGCGTGAGCCGCGCCATGACCGGACCACGGTCATCAAGAAGCGGGACGAATTCGGCAATCGCAGCAAGACCGTCATCCATAACGACGACGATTGACGCCAACTCAGGCGATCTTGTGTGAGCATGAACGTCCGTCGCTGACTTCGTCACGGCGGACGTCTGCTTGGTGCCCCAGGCATGGAGCGACGATGGCGGCCGAGACGGAGCTCAAATTCCACGTTCCCGCGCGCAAGCTCAAGGGACTGAAGAAACCGCGGGTCGCCGGCAGCAGGAGCGGTGCACCATCCGAGAGCGATCTCGTCTCGACCTATTTCGACACGGCGAAGCACAAGCTCAAGCGGCACGGACTGACGCTGCGCGTGCGGCGCGATGGCGGCAACTATGTTCAGACTATCAAGTCGGGAGCGGGTCCGCAGTTTGAACGGGGCGAATGGGAGACTGACCTGGCGGACGGAAACCTCGACCTCGACAAGGCTGAAGGTACGCCGCTCGAAAAGCTCGCGTCTGGCAGGCTGCGTCGCAAGCTGAAGCCGGTGTTCGAAACGTCGGTGCGGCGTATCACCGTGCCGCTGCGGACCAAACGCAGCGAGATCGAACTCGCGATCGATCGCGGCTACACCACGGCCGGGCACCGTTCGCGCCGAATCGACGAGGTCGAACTCGAGCTCAAGAGCGGCCGCCCGCTCGACCTGTTCCGGGTCGCCAGGGCGCTGGAGCGGAAGGCGGCGGCGGAGCTCGATCTGCGCTCGAAAGCCGAACACGGCTATGAACTTGCCGATGGCGAGGAGCATGTCGTCGTCTCCGCCGGGAGCATCGTGCTCGACGCCGGACTTACCGCCGGCGCGGCATTCCGGGTGGTCGCGCGCAGCGCGCTTCGTCACTTCTCGTCGAATGCCGACGCGGTCCGCGAGGGCGAGGCGGAAGGCATTCACCAAATGCGGGTCGGGTTGCGGCGGCTGCGCGCTGCGATCTCGCTGTTCTCGAAGATCCTCACCGTAGCTCCGACGGAGGAGATCAAGACGCAGCTGAAGTGGCTCACCAACGCGCTCGCGCCGGCGCGCGAGCTTGATGTGTTCGTCAAGGAAGATATCGAGCCTGCATCGCATGACGCGCTGCTCCGGCGCGGCGGCAAAGCGATCCGGCGGGAGTTTTCCGGTCGCCGCGACCGCGCATTTGCCGGCGCGAGGCACGCGGTCAATTCGCGGCGCTATCGGTCCATGCTGATCGACACGCTGCAATGGATCGAGGCAAGGCAGACCATTGCCGCGGAGGACGAAGGCGGTCCGATCGAGGAATTCGCCGCCGCGCTGCTGCATCGCCGCATCAGGAAGCTGCGCAAGGATGGCCGGCGTCTCGACGAGCTGTCGGCCGAGGAGCGGCACAAGCTGCGCATCAGGGCCAAGAAGCTCAGATACGCGATCGACTTCTTCGAAAGCCTGTTTTCGCGCAAGGGTGAGCGCAAGCAACTCGCGCGGCTGTCCCGGCATCTGAAGCGGGTCCAGGATGCGCTCGGCTCGCTCAACGATTTTGTCGCGCACCGCGAGCTGGCGGTCGATGCGGCGCTGAAGGCCCCGCATCGGAAGGAGCGCGCCAGCGCCTTTGCCTCGGGCGTCGTGCTCGGCCGAGAGGAGCAGGCGGTCAAGCCGCTGATCAAGGTCGCCGCCAAGGAAGTGCGTGGCCTAAAGACGTTTTGACGACCGGACATCTATGCCGGTGGTGATGCCCCCGATTGCCTCTCCCGCTCGGCCGCTGCGATGCGACATTCCTCCGCGTAGGCACGCAGGCGCTCGACCGTCAACGAGTCTATGCCGGTGCGTGCCAGCCGCTCGGCGCGGTCGGCCTGATCTCTGAGATCGTTGGTTGTCCGGGTCATGTGTGCCTCCATGCCCAGACAAATTGAATCGAATTGCCACGTTCCCGGGCCGATCAGGACGTGGCTAACGGGTGGTTAAGGAGCCGCGGATGCTCAGGTCACCGGTGCCGGGTTGAACAGCGTCAGATCGTTGTGGATGCCCCAGCGGTCCGACCACGGCTGGGTGCGACCGCTCGCGACGTCGAGGATCAGACGGAACAGGTCCCAGCCGGTTTCCTCGATGGTCTTCTCGCCGCTGGCGATGCAGCCGGCGTCGAAATCGATCAGGTCCTTCCAGCGCCGTGCCAGCTCGCTGCGGGTCGCGACCTTGATGACGGGGGCTGCGGCGAGGCCATAGGGCGTGCCGCGGCCGGTGGTGAACACCTGCAAGGTCATGCCGGAGGCGAGCTGCAGCGTGCCGCAGATGAAGTCGCTGGCGGGAGTAGCCGCAAACAGCATGCCCTTCTGCCGCGCCTTCTCGCCCGGCGACAGCACGCCCGCGATCGGGCCGGAGCCCGACTTGACGATCGAGCCGAGCGACTTCTCGACGATGTTGGCAAGGCCGCCCTTCTTGTTGCCCGGCGTGGTGTTGGCGCTACGGTCGGCGCCGCCGCGGGCGAGATAGGCGTCGTACCATTCCATCTCGCGGATCAGCGCGCGGCCGACATCCTGGTTGACGGCGCGGCGGGTCAGCAGCTGGATCGCGTCGCGCACCTCGGTCACTTCCGAGAACATCACGGTCGCGCCGGCGCGCACCAGCAGGTCGGCGGCGAAGCCCACCGCGGGGTTCGCGGTCACGCCGGAGAACGCGTCGCTGCCGCCGCATTGCAGGCCGATCACGAGATCGGCGGCCGGGCAGGTCTCGCGCTTGCGGGCGTTGAGCACGTTCAGCCGGGCCTCGGCCTGGGTCATGATGGCGTCGACGATGGCGCCGAAGCCGTCAAAGGCCTCGTCCTGCATGCGCACGATGGCGTCGCCGACGCCCTCCGGCACCAGCCGTTCCGGCGCGAGCTTCTCGCAGCCGAGGCCGACGACGAGTATCTCGCCGCCGAAATTCGGATTGAGCGCGAGATTCTGCAGGGTGCGGATCGGCACCACGGCGTCGGGCGCGGTGATCGCGACGCCGCAGCCATAGGCATGCGTCAGCGGCACGACGTCGTCGACGTTGGGGTATTTCGGCAAGAGCTCGGCGCGGATGCGCTTGACTGCGTATTCCATCGTGCCCTTGACGCATTGCACGGAGGAGGAGATGCCGAGGATATTCTTGGTGCCGACCGAGCCATCGGGATTGCGATAGCCCTCGAAGGTGAAGCCTTCGAGTGGCGGCAGCGCCGGCGGCACCGCGGTCGCAATCTCGAGCTGATCGAGCGGCGGCGCGTCGGGCATGCGGATGCGGGCCTCGTCGACCCATTCGCCGGCGAGGATCGGCGACAGCGCCGTGCCGATCACCTCGCCATAGCGGATGATCGGAGCGCCTTCGGCGATGTCTTCCAGCGCGGTCTTGTGGCCCTGCGGCACGAAAGCACGCAGCGTCAGGCCCGAGGCGAAGCGCGAGCCGGCCGGCAGCCCGAAATCATTCACGACGATCGCGACATTGTCGCGCTCGTTGAGCTTGATGTAGCGGGGCTGCTCCTGCGCGCCGATCGACTGGTCCATCGTGGACTCCGGAAGTTGTAGGGCGGGTTAGCCGAAGGCGTAACCCGTCATGTTTGGTACGTTGTGGCCATGGCGAGTTACGCCTTCGGCGAACCCACGCCACAAGCCTCAGCCCGGGAACGTGTAAGCCGTCTTCACCGTGGTGTAGAACTCGCGGGCATAGGCGCCCTGTTCGCGCGCGCCGTAGCTCGAGCCTTTGCGGCCGCCGAACGGGACGTGATAGTCGACGCCGGCGGTCGGCAGGTTGACCATCACCATGCCGGCCTCGCTGTTGCGCTTGTAGTGCGAGGCGTATTTCAGGCTTGACGTGCAGATGCCCGAGGCGAGGCCGAACTCGGTGTCGTTGGAGATCGCCAGCGCCTCTTCATAATCCTTGGCGCGGATCACGCAGGCGACCGGGCCAAAGATCTCCTCGCGGGCGATGCGCATCTGGTTGTTGGCCTCGGTGAACAGCGCTGGCTGTAGATAGAAGCCGGGCGTCTCGCGGTTGAGCAACTCGCCGCCCCAGTGCAGGCGGGCGCCTTCATCCTGGCCGATCTTGATGTAGCGCAGGTCCTGGTCGAGCTGGCTCTGGTCGACGACCGGGCCGACATGCACGCCGCTCTTCAGCGCGTCATCCACCGAAAGCCCCTTCATCCGCTCGGTCATGGCGGCGACGAAGCGGTCGTGAATACCCGCGGTGACGATCAGGCGCGAGGACGCGGTGCAGCGCTGGCCGGTCGAGAAATAGGCTCCGTTGACGGCGACCTCGACCGCGACCTTCACGTCGGCGTCGTCGAGCACGACCAGCGGGTTCTTGCCGCCCATCTCGAGCTGGAACTTCTTCATGGGGTTGGAGAGCACGCAGGCCTGCGCGATCTTGCGGCCGGTCTGCACCGAACCGGTGAAGGAGATCGCGGCCACGTCGGGATGATCGAGCAGGGTCTGGCCGACCACCGAGCCCGAGCCGACCACGAGGTTGAAGACCCCCGCCGGAATGCCGGAACGCGCGATGATCTCGGACAGCGCATGGGCGGAGCCCGGCACCAGCTCGGCCGGCTTGAACACCACCGCGTTGCCGTAACACAGCGCCGGCGCGATCTTCCAGGCCGGGATTGCGATCGGGAAGTTCCACGGCGTGATCATGCCGACGACGCCGACCGGCTCGCGGGTGATCTCGACGTCGAGGCCGGGGCGCACCGATGCGCCTTTCTCGCCCATCAGCCGCAGCGCTTCGCCGGCAAAGAACGCAAAGATCTGTCCGGCGCGCGCCACCTCGCCGATGCCTTCCGGCAGCGTCTTGCCTTCCTCGCGGGCGAGCAGGCGGCCAAGCTCTTCCTTGCGGGCGAGGATTTCGACCGAGATCTTGGTCAGCGCGTCGAAGCGTTCCTGCGGCGTCGAGCGCGCCCAGGCCGGGAATGCGGCCTTCGCGGCGGCGATCGCCTTTTCGGTCTGCGCCTTGTCGGCCTTGGCGTATTCGCCGACGACATCGCCGGTGTTGGAGGGGTTGATGTCCCGCGTGATGCCTGTTCCGTCGACCCATTCGCCGGCGATGAAGTTCTTCTGGTGAGCGGTCATGTTTCCAACCTTTCTTGTTTAGCGCACGAGGCAGGGACGCTTGTCGTCGAAGGTCCACCCCTGGATCAGGAACTGCATGGCCAGCGCGTCGTCGCGGGCGCCGAGGCCATGCTGCTTGTATAGCGCGTTCGCGGCCTCGATGGCACCGCGATCGAGCTCGATGCCGAGGCCCGGCCGATCCGGGATTGCGATCTTGCCGCCCTTGATCTGCAGCGGCTGGCGCGTCAACGCCTGGCCATCCTGCCAGATCCAGTGGGTGTCGATCGCGGTCACCTTACCGGGCGCGGCGGCGCCGACATGGGTGAACATCGCCAGCGAAATATCGAAATGGTTGTTGGAGTGCGAGCCCCAGGTCAGGCCGTTGTCGCGGCAGGTCTGCGCCACCCGCACCGAGCCCTGCATGGTCCAGAAATGCGGATCGGCGAGCGGAATGTCGACTGCGCCAAGCCGCAGTGCGTGCGAGAGCTGCCGCCAGTCGGTCGCGATCATGTTGGTCGCAGTCGGCAGCCCGGTGGCGCGGCGGAACTCGGCCATGATCTCGCGGCCGGAGAAGCCGGCCTCGGCACCGCAGGGATCCTCGGCATAGGCGAGTACGCCATGCATGTTGCTGCACAGCCGGATCGCCTCGTCGAGCGACCAGGCGCCGTTCGGGTCGAGCGTGACACGCGCCTTCGGGAAGCGTTTTGCAATTGCGGTGACGGCCTCGATCTCCTCTTCGCCCCTGAGCACGCCGCCCTTGAGCTTGAAATCGGCAAAGCCGTAATGCGCCTGCGTCGCCTCGGCGAGGCGCACGATCGCCTCCGGCGTCATTGCCACCTGGTGGCGCAGATCGAACCAGTCGGGCTTGCCGGTCTCGCCCTCGACGTAAGGAAGGTTGGTCTTCCTGCGATCGCCGACGAAGAAGAGATAGCCGAGCGTCTCGACGCTCGTGCGCTGCTGGCCTTCGCCAAGCAGCGCTGCGACCGGGAGATTGAGATGCTGGCCGAGCAGATCGAGCAGCGCGGATTCCACCGCGGTCACAGCATGGATGGTGACGCGGAGGTCGAAGGTCTGCTTGCCGCGGCCGCCGGCGTCGCGATCGGCGAAGGCCTGGCGCATCGAGGCCAGGATGTTGTTGCAGGCGCCGATGGTCTGGCCGACGACGAGGTCGCGGGCGTCCTCGAGCGTCTTCTTGATCTTCTCGCCGCCCGGCACCTCGCCGACGCCGGTGTGACCGGAGTTGTCGGTGAGGATAACGAGGTTGCGGGTGAAGAACGGCGCATGCGCGCCGCTCAGATTGAGGAGCATGCCGTCGCGGCCGGCGACCGGGATCACCTCCATCGCCGTGACAACAGGTGCGCCGGCAAAGCCGGTGCGGATCGTGTCCTGGATCATCTGCTCCTCCCTTCGTCTTTTGCTGTCTTCCTGGCCGTTCGGCTTATTCTGCCGCCTGCTGCGCGGCGACCTGCGGCAGCTTGGCTACCAGTGCCGCGAGCTCGGCGATCTCCTGCTCGGTGAGATCGGTCAGCGGCGGGCGCACCGGGCCGGAATCGCGGCCGATCACCTTCATGCCGGCCTTGATGATCGACACCGCATAGCCCTTCTTGCGGTTGCGTATCGCGATCAGCGGCAGGATGAAATCCTTCAAGCCTGCATGGATGGTCTGATGATCGCGCCGGCGCACCGCGGCGTAGAATCTGGTGGCGAATTCCGGCACGAAGTTGAACACCGCCGACGAATAGGTGGTCACGCCCATGTCGAGATAGGGCAGGGCGAAGGTCTCCGCGGTCGGCAGGCCGCCGATATAGGTCAGGCGGTCGCCGAGCCGGGTGTAGACGCGGGTCATCAGCTCGATATCGCCGATGCCGTCCTTGTAGCCGACGAGGTTCGGGCAGCGCTCGCAGAGGCGCGCCAGCGTATCGGGCTGCAGGATCGCATTGTCGCGGTTGTAGACGATGACGCCGATCTTGACCGATGCGCACACCGCCTCGACATGCGCGGCGAGGCCGTCCTGCTCGGCATGCGTGAGATAGGGCGGCAACAGCAGCAGGCCGTCGGCGCCGGCCTTCTCGGCGCCAACCGCGATCTCGCGCGCGATCGCGGTGCCGTAGCCGGTGCCGGCCAGCACGGGAACGCGGCCCTTGGTCTCGTCGACCGCGATCTTCACGACGTGGGGAACTTCACTCGGCGTCAGCGAGAAGAACTCGCCGGTGCCGCCGGCGGCGAACAGGCCGGCAACGTCATAGCCGCACAGCCAGTCCATGTTGGCGCGATAGGTCGCCTCGTCGAACGAATAGTCCGCGTTGAACGGGGTCACGGGGAAGGACAGGAGGCCGCCACCGATTCTAGCGGCCATCTCCTGAGGGGTCATCTTGCTCATGGCGCCACTCCTTGAATGTTTCTGGGAACGGGATGCGCGAGCAGCGCGCGTCCATGGCGGAATTTCTAGGGAATGGTTCGATGCGCGTCCAAGCCAAACGCGGTATCGAGCGATGCTAACTCTGCATCAATCGCCGCGCAGATGCGGCGCTGCAATTTCGGTTGCGATCTCGATCAATGAAGGCAGCAACTGGTTCTCGTGATCGCGCCGCCACACCATGAACAACTCAACCGGCACGGGTGATCGCAGCTTCAGCGGCTTCAGCTTGACCTCCGCGATCTTCAGGCTCGCGGCCGCTTCCGGCACGATCGCAACGCCGAGCCCGGCGCGCACCATGGCGAGGATCGAATGGATCTGGCTGAGATGCTGCACATAGCGCGGCAGCACGTCGGCGCGCGTGAACATCGACACCAGGAGATCGTGGAAATAGCGCGCCTCATAGGGCGAATACATCACGAAGGGCTGGTCGTCGAAATCCTTGATGCTGACGGTCTCGGCCGCAGCCAGCGGATGCTTCTTCGGGATCGCGGCGAGCAGCGGCTCGGCCACGACGCGCCGGCTGGCGAATTCCGGCCGCGCGATCGGCGGGCGCAGCAGGCCGGCATCGATCTGCCCGGTGGTGAGCGCCTCGAACTGATCGCCGGAGACCATCTCCTTCAGCGAAAAATCGACCTCGGGCAGGCGCGAGCGGCAGGCCGCGATCAGGTCGGGCAGGAAGCCGTAGGCGGCCGCGGCGGTGAAGCCGATCTTGAGCGAGCCGGTCTTGCCGAGCGCGATGCGGCGGGCAACCTGCGAGGCCGATTCCGCGAGCTTGAGGATGCGCCGCGCCTCGGGCAGGAAACTGCGTCCGGCCGGCGTCAGCCGCACCGAGCGGCTGGTGCGTTCCAGCAGTGGCGCGTCGATGATGTGCTCGAGCACCTGGATCTGCCGGCTCAGCGGCGGCTGGGTCATATTGAGCCGCGCCGCGGCGCGGCCGAAATGCAATTCTTCGGCCACCGTGACAAAGCAGCGAAGCTGGCTCAGGTCGAACATCGATGCAAGCCCGGAATTGATCGCGCGGGGATTTGTACGTTCTAGCATCGATGCCTCCCACTGGCCAAGAAGACAAACAAGCAGACAAAGACGGCGGCCGAAGCCGCCGTTTGGTTTTCTGCTCCCTCTCCCCGTTCTTACGGGGGAGAGGGTTGGGGTGAGCGGCTCTCTCTGCGCAACGGCCGCCTCGATGTGCACGCGCGATCCGAACGAGTCGGAAGGACTGTCTCTGCGGAGACGTGTTGCTTCGCCCCTCACCCGAAATTCGCTGTGCGAATTCCGACCTCTCCCCGCGGAAGGGCGGGGAGAGGTGAAGCGCGTTCAGGCCGCCTTCAGCTGCACCCGTTTGATCTCGCCGACGATGAACAGATAGGCGATCGCCGCGACCAGCGCGTTGGCACCGACGAACACCAGCGCGCCGTTGAACGAGCCGGTGGCGGCCAGGATGTAGCCGATGATGATCGGCGTCGTGATCGAGGACAAATTGCCGAAGGTGTTGAATAATCCGCCGGAGACGCCGCCGGCTTCCTTCGGCGAGGTGTCGGAGACGACCGCCCAGCCGAGCGCGCCGATGCCCTTGCCGAAGAAGGCGAGCGCCATGAAGCCGACCACCAGTGCCTGGCCGTCGACATAGTTGCAGGCGATGATCGACATCGACAGCAGCATGCCACCGACGATCGGGATCTTGCGCGCCATGGTCAGTGAGCCGGTGCGGCGCAGGATATAGTCGGAGATCACGCCGCCGAGCACGCCGCCGATGAAGCCGCACAGCGCCGGCAAGGTCGCGACGAAGCCGGCCTGCAGGATCGAGAGCCCGCGCTCCTTCACCAGATAGACCGGGAACCAGGTCAGGAAGAAGTAGGTCAGCGTGTTGATGCAGTACTGGCCGATATAGACGCCGAGCATCATGCGGTTGGCGAGCAGCTGACGGATGTGGTCCCAGCTGGGGCCGCTGTCTTGCGTCTTGCCGGCCTTCGCCGCATCCATGTCGACCAGCGCGCCGCCCTGCTTGATGTAGTCGAACTCGGCCTCGTTGATCGCGGGGTGCTCCTTCGGCTCGTAGATGGTCTTGATCCAGGCAATGCCCATGACGATGCCGAGCGCACCCATCACGTAGAACACATGGCGCCAGCCATACGCATGGGCGATCCAGCCCATCAGCGGCGCGAAGATCACGGTGGCGAAATACTGCCCCGAATTGAAGAAGGCCGACGCGGTGCCGCGTTCATTGCCGGGGAACCAGGAGGCGACGATGCGGGCATTGGCCGGGAATGACGGCGCCTCGGCGATGCCGACCAGGAAGCGCAGCCCGAACAGCAGCACCACGGCCGCGCCCGCGGACAGGAACCCGACCAGGCCCTGCATCGCGGTGAAGATCGACCAGACGATGATGCTGATCGCATAGACCCATTTGGAGCCGAAGCGGTCGAGCAGCCAGCCGCACGGCACCTGCGCGACCACATAGGACCAGCCGAACGCCGAGAACACGTAGCCCATCGCGACGGGATCGAGATGCAGTTCCTTGGAAAGTGCGGGGCCGGCGATCGAAAGCGTGGCGCGATCGGCATAGTTCACGGTGGTGACGAGAAACAGCATCGTCACGATCAAGAGCCGGACGCGGGATCGCCGCGTGTCTGCGGCGGACACAATTGCGCTCATTAGCGCCTCCTCGAAAATTTCCTCGGGGTCTGTCCTAGAGAGATGACGACAATGGGTCCAAGCCGAAACGGGTATTGATCCATACCGATTTTGAATGGATCGGCCCGGTGTCATTCCACCTTCGCCGCTATTGCCGGGGTTCCGCATTTAGTGTACGAATAGTACAGTTATGGAGGGCGCAGCGTTGCGCCTGCTGCTCGAGGTCGAATGCTGATGACCACGCTGCGCGACTATGAGGTGTTCGAGGCAGGTGATGTGACGCTGCAGGGCGGTGCCGTGTTTCCGCAACTGAGGCTCGCCTACAAGACCTATGGCACGCTGAATGCGGCGCGGGACAACGTCATCCTCTATCCGACGTCGTTCGCCGCACAGCACACCGACATCGAATGGCTGGTGCAGCCGGGCGGCGCGCTCGATCCCGAGCGCTACTTCATCGTCATCGCGAATCTGTTCGGCAATGGTCTGTCTTCCTCGCCGTCGAATTCCGCCGAGCTGCTGGGCGGCGCGCCGTTTCCTGCCTTCACCTATCATGACGCGGTCGCGATCCAGCGGCGGCTGCTGGTCGAGCGGTTTGGCGTGACCAGGCTCGCGCTGGTCTATGGCTGGTCGATGGGCGGCATGCAGGCCTATCACTGGGCCGCGCGGTATCCCGACATGGTGGAGCGCGCAGCCGTGGTTTGCGGCAGCGCGCGGTGCTCGCCGTATAGTCATGTCTTCCTCGAAGGCGTGAAGGCCGCGCTGACCGCCGACCCGGCCTATCGGGATGGCCGCTTCGTCGCCAAGCCGGTGGCGGGCCTGCGCGCGATGGGGCGCGTCTACGCCGGCTGGGCGATGTCGCATGAGTTCTATCGCGAGGAAGTCTGGCGCAAGGTTGGCTTCAACTCGCTGGAAGACTATCTGGCGGGATCGTGGGACGGTGCCTTCGCGCGGCGCGATGCGAATGATCTGCTGGCGCAGATCGCGATCTGGCAGGCTGGTGATATCAGCCGTTGCGATCAATTCGGCGGCGACGTCGACCGGGCGCTGGCCGCGATCAGGGCGCATATCCTGCTGATGCCGGGGCGTACCGATCGCTATTTTGACCCGCGCGACAACGAGGATGAGCTCGGCCGCCTGGTCAACGCGCGCTCGGCCGCGCTGCACGCCATTCCCTCGATCCATGGGCACCGGGCCGGCAATCCCGCCAACAACGCCGAAGACCGCGCCTTCATCAACGCCGAAATCTCGGCGCTGCTGCAACGCTGACAGGTGAGACGACCATGAGCATCGCAGAGACCAGTGACGCCGGACCCCGCCTGAAGCCGCTCAGCCCGCTGACCTTGCGCGATTTGTCGACCAAGTCGAACCTTGCCGGCGCGGTGCGCGCGGCAAGCCATTACGGGATGATCGTCATCGTCGGTGCGCTGATCTCCCTGGTCTCGTCGCGCTACGGTCTGCCGTGGGCGCTGCCGCTGATTGCCGTGCAGGGCTACTTCGTCGCATTCCTGTTCATGGTGGTGCATGAGACCGCGCACAAGACGGCGTTCCGCAGTCCCGCGCTCAATCTTGTCGTCGGCAATCTGTCCGCCTTCATGATCGGGCTGCCCTACCAGTATTACTGCCTGTTTCACTGGGACCATCACCGCTACACGCAGGATCCCGAGAAAGACCCGGAGCTGATCGTCGGCCCCAAGCCTGCGTCGGACACCCAGCTCGCGATCGCCTATTCGGGACTGCTGCAGGTGTTGGTTCGCATCCGCCTGATGTTTTGGCATGCACTCACCGGAAAGGTGGTCGTGCCGTGGATTCCGGCGCACAAGCGCGCCTCGATCGTGCTGGAGGCGCGGCTCTATCTCGCGGGCTATCTGCTGTTGCTCGCGGCATCGTTCGCGCTGCACAGTGCGATCCTGCTCTTTGTGTGGATCGTGCCGCTCCTGGCCGGTCAGCTCGTCCTGCGCCCCTATCTCTATGCCGAGCACACCGGCTGCGAGCGGACGCGGAGCGCGTTCGAGAACACGCGCACCACGATGACCGGCAGGATCATGAAATGGTTCGCCTGGAACATGCCTTACCATGTCGAGCACCACGCCTATCCCACGGTGCCGTTCCATGCGCTGCCGAAGCTCAACGCCATCGTCGATGGCCACATCGTGTATCGCGGCAGCAGTTACCGGGCCGTGACGCGCGAGACCTGGGTCTGGTTCCGCCGTCAGCGCCAGCGCTCTGCTTGATAGTCAAGCGTCCGCGCGTGGCCGCAGCACCAGATTGACGAGATTGCGGGCGTAGGCCGGCGTCAACGGCTTGATGCCGAAGACGTAGCGGTAGAACAGGCTGCCGTAGATCGCGTCATAGATGTCGCCGGGGACGCCCGGCGCGCCGATGCTGCCGTCCTTCTGGCCGGCGGCGATGATCTCCAGCATCTTGCTGCGGCGCAGGCCGAGGTAACGCTCGTAGAACAGTTCCGCTGTGCCGGTCTTCGAGATGCATTCCGAGATCACGGCGAGCTGCACCCGACCGAACTCGCCCTGCAACGCCTCGACATAGGTTGCGACATGGCGGCGGACGCGGGCCACCGGATTGCCGGTTTCGGGCAGCGGCACGGCCCGCGAGGCCTGATCGAGGAAGGCATCGATCAGCAAGGCTTCGCGCGACGGCCACCATTTGTAGATCGTCATCTTCGAGACGTTGGAATGTTTGGCGATCGCGTCGATGGTGGTCGCGGCGAGGCCGGTCGTCGCCATCAGCTGATAGGCGCCTTCCAGGATCGCGGCCGTGGTCGCGGCGGAGCGCGGCCGCCCGCGCCGCCCCGTTGCCGTTTCCTCCATCTCCGTCTTGCCGCTGGCCATGGCCGGACTTCGCGTCCTGCGTCTTTCAATCATTGCGCTGCATGCGGGCATAGCATGAAATCGCGCTCGGTTTCAGATCGTCGCCGTCGCTGATAGTGTACAACGCGCAAGCCAGAGCTTGCGTGCGGCACATTGCCCTCGCTCTGTCCAGCTCAGCCGATCGAACAGGAGTGTCCCCGTGAAGGCCGTCTACAGTGATCTGCACCGCAGCCATGATCCGCAGTTCTTCCTTGTCCGCGGTGTGGTCCAGCGTACCACCGAACAGCCCGAACGCGCCGACCGCCTGCTGGCGGGCCTGAAGGCCGGCAAGCACACGCTGATCGAGCCGACCAGGTTCGGCCAGGGGCCGCGGGCGCGCGTGCATAGTCCGGAATATCTGAGCTTTCTCGCGGACGCCTGGGACGAATGGTCGGCGCTCGGCAATGCCGGACCGGAGATGATCGCGAACATCCACCCGGTGCGCAATGCCGGCACGTACCCTGCTCATATCGTCGGCAAGCTCGGCTGGCACACGATGGACACCGCGGCTCCGATCGGTCCCGGCACCTGGGCCGGCGCCTGCGCCGCGAGCGACGTCGCAGTCACCGCCGCGCAGATGGTGCTCGACGGCGAGGACGCCGTCTACGCGCTGTGCCGCCCACCCGGTCACCACGCCTATCGCGACCTCGCCGGCGGCTTCTGCTTCCTCAACAACAGCGCGATTGCGGCCGAGCATCTGCGCCAGAAGCATGAGCGCGTCGCGATCCTCGACGTCGACGTGCATCACGGCAACGGCACGCAGGGCATCTTCTATGAGCGACCGGATGTCTTCACCGTCTCGATCCACGCCGATCCGTCGTTCTTCTACCCCTTCGTCTGGGGCTATGCGCATGAGCGCGGCGCCGGAGGCGGCCTCGGCACCAATCTCAACATTCCCCTTGCCAAGGGCACCGGTGACGACGACTACATGAAGGCGCTCGCAGCGGCGGAGAAGGCGATCCGCTCCTTTGCTCCGACTGCGCTCGTGGTCGCGCTCGGTCTCGACGCCTCCGAGAAGGACCCGCTTGCCGGTCTCGCCGTCACCACCGACGGCTTTCGTCGCATCGGCGAGGGGCTGGCCCGATTCGGACTGCCGACGGTGCTGGTGCAGGAGGGCGGCTATCTCTCCGACATCCTCGGCGCCAATCTGACGGCGGTGCTCGGCGGGTTTGAGGCCGCGCGCTAACGCGGTTTCGGGCGAGGCGGTGACCGGTCCGCGCGAAGAAAGCCCGTTAAGACCGGAATCTGGAGCATCGGCCTTGATTTGATCAAAGCCGATGCCCCGGCCGCGAGGCGCACAACAGAGCGTCGTGGACTTGCGCGTCCGCAACCAAAATCACATCATGCCGTTGGTATTCGGCGCTGGCTTATGATTCTGCCTGGCGGTTTCAGCCGGCCGGGTCGACCGCAACGCGAGGACGGCCATGGGTGACCTGCTTCGCATCGCCATCGTCGGTTATGGCGAGATCGCGTGCCGGCAGCACGTGCCTGCGATCGCGAAGACGTCAGGCGTAGCTCTCGTTGCGGTGGTTGATCCCGTCAAAACCCCGCCCGGCCTGCCGCATTTCCGCGATTTGCAGGAGTTGTTGCGCGACGGGCCGGAGATCGATGCGGTCGCGCTGTGTACGCCACCGCAGGTGCGCCACGCGCAGGCCGCCGCCGCGCTCGCGTCGGGCAAGCATGTGCTGCTGGAGAAGCCGCCGGGCACGACGTTGAGCGAACTCACGCCGCTGATCGCGGCCGCGCAGGAGGCGGGTCGGACATTGTTTGCCACATGGCATTCACGCTATGCGGCCGCGGTCGGTCCTGCGCGGCAATTGCTCGCGGGACGCACCATCAACAAGGTGACCATCATCTGGAAGGAAGACGTGCGCGTCTGGCACCCGGGCCAGGCCTGGATCTTCGAGGTGGGTGGCTTCGGCGTGTTCGATCCCGGCATCAACGCGTTGTCGATCCTGACCGAGATCCTGCCGCGTGCGGTCTTCATCAGGAGTGCGGCATTGGACTTTCCATCCAATCGGGAGGCGCCGATTGCGGCAGAGATCGAACTCTCCGACGCGGGTGGCTTGCCAATTCACGCCGAATTCGATTTCCGCCAGACCGGATCGCCGAGCTGGGACATCCTGTGCGAGACCGAGGCTGGGCCTGTGACGCTGTCGAAAGGTGGAAGGCAGCTGCGCGATGGCGGCAGGCTCGTGGTCGATGCGCCGGATGAGGAATACCCCGCGCTCTACCGCCGTTTCGTCGCGCTGACCTCGGAAGGAAAGTCCGATGTCGACCTCGCGCCCTTGCGGCTTGTCGCCGATAGCTTCATGCTCGGGCGACGGCGCCTCGTCGAGGCGTTCGAGGACTGACAATGACATCAGCCAGCATTGGTCGCGCCCCCTTCGGCAAGTTGCACGACGGCACCGTGGTCGAGCGCGTGATCTTGCGCGGCGAATACGGTTTTGAGGCCGCCATCCTTCCGTTCGGCGCCACGCTGCAAGCGCTGCTTGCGCCGGATCGTGAGGGGCATTGCGACGACATCGTGCTTGGCCACGATGAGCTCGACGGCTATCTCGCACAGCGCAAATTCTTCGGCGCAACGATCGGGCGCTATGCCAACCGGATCGCCGGCGCGCGTTTCGTGCTCGATGGCGAGACCGTGCAGCTTGACGCCAACAACGGTCCCAACGCGCTGCACGGCGGCCTGCAGGGCTTTGATCGCAAGCTGTGGCGGATCGTCGAACTATCGGATGATCCGGGACCGACGCTGGTGCTGGAGCGCGAGAGCCTGCATGGCGAGGAGGGCTATCCGGGCAATCTCGCGGCGCGCGTGACCTATCGCGTGCGCAGTCCGATGGAGCTCTCGGTCACCTACGAGGCGACGACCGACCGGCCGACCTGCCTCAATCTCACCAACCACAGTTTCTTCAATCTCGAGGGCGCGCGCTCGGGCATGCAGATACTCGATCACCGCCTGACGATCGTCTCCGACCATTTCCTCGCGGTGGATGCCACGGCGATTCCGCTACCGGGCCCGCCGCGGCCGGTCGACGGCACGCCATTCGACTTCCGCAAGCCCACGGCCATCGGCGCGCGGATCAGGATGCATGACGAGCAGCTCCAGCTTGGGCGCGGCTACGACCACAATTTCTGTCTGGCCAAGGGGACGGACCTTCGCCTGGCCGCCCGCCTCGAGGCGCCGCATAGCGGCCGCGTGATGGAGCTGCTCACCGATCAGCCGGGATTGCAGTTCTATTCCGGCAATTTCCTCGACGGCTCGACCGCCGGCAAGGGCGATCGTCTTTACCGGCAATCCGACGCGCTCTGTCTCGAGCCGCATGCCTGGCCGGATACGCCGAACCGGCCCGACTTCCCGTCGGCGCGGCTCGATCCGGGGCAGCTCTATCGGCGCAGCATCGTCTACCGCTTCTCAACCGCGTGAGTGACGCAATGACCGACCGTGCCGCCGAGCCGCTGATGGAAGAGGTGCCGACATCGGTGCTGTCGGCGGAGCGTTGCCATCTCGGCGAGGGTCCGACCTATGATGCGGCAACCGACACCGCCTGGTGGTTCGACATCCGCGAGCGCCGCCTGTTCGAGCATCGATTTGCAGGCGGCACCACTGTGATCCATGAATTGCCGAAAATGGCGAGTGCATTGGCGCGGATCGACGGCGAGCGGCAGCTGATCCTGACCGAAGATGGACTTTATGTCCGGCACGTTGCCGACGGCCGCCTGGAGCTGTTCGCCGCGCTGGAGGCCGACAATCCGCTGACGCGCTCCAACGATGCGCGCGTGCATCCGTCGGGCACGTTCTGGCTCGGCACCATGGGGCGCCATGCCGAGCAGGGTGCCGGCGCGATCTATGCGCTGCACCGGGGCCGCATCGTGCGGCTGTATCCCGGGATCACCATCCCGAATGCGATCTGCTTTTCGCCCGCGGGCGACATCGGCTATTTCGCCGATACCGCGACCAACGTACTGCATCGCGTGCCGCTCGATCCAGCAACAGGACTGCCGGTCGGCGAGCTCACCGAATTGATCAGGCATCGAGGTAGCGGCGGGCTCGACGGCGCGATCGTCGATGCCGACGGGCTGATCTGGAACGCGCGCTGGGGCGGTGGCTCCGTCGACGTTTACGATCCCGCCGGCCGGCATCTGCGTTCGCTGCGCGTACCGGCGAGGCAATCGAGCTGCCCGGCATTCGTCGGCCGCGACTTCTCGCGCGTGCTGGTCACCTCGGCCTGGCAGGACATGGATGAGGCGCAGCGTGCGGCCGATCCCGACCATGGCAGGACGTTCCTGCTCGACGCTGCCGCGCGCGGTCGTGCCGAGCCCGACGTCAAACTATCCTGACGGATGCGTGCAGCGCGGCGTTGTTGACGCGACCGGATTATTTGGACGATAGTACAAATATGGTCCGCAAACCTGCCAGGTCTGACGTGAAGGCCGCCGCTAGCACCCGCAAGCCGAACATGCGCGAGGCGATCCTGGCCGCGGCGGAGGAATTGTTCTCGACCTACGGCTTCAACGCCGTCTCGGTGCGCGACATCGCGCAGGCCGCCGGCGCCAATCCGGGCAGCGTGACCTATCATTTCAGGACCAAGGACGGCCTGCTGCTGGAAATCTATCGGCGCCATTGCGGCCCGATGAACCGCAGACGTTCCGAGCTTTTGGCGGCGGCGCGGCGGGTGCGCGATCTGCAGGACCGGCTGGAGGCGATCGTGCGCGCCTATGTGTTGCCGGCCTTTACGTCCGGCAGCGATCTTGCCGGCGGCGGAACGCGGTTCACGCGATTGCGCGCGATCATGTCGGCCGAGGGCAATGAGGTCGTGCGCAAGATCATCGCGCAGACCTTCGACGACACCAGTCATGCCTTCATCGACGCGATTCATGAAAGCCTGCCGCATATTCCGCGTACCGATCTGGTCTGGCGCAGCCACTTCCTGCTCGGCGCGCTCTACTACACGCTGGTGACGCCGGAGCGCGTCTCGCGCCTGTCGCGCGGCAGCGCCGACGGCACCGATGCCGGCCACGCCATCGAGGAGCTGGTGCGCGCCACCGTCGCCGCGTTGCAGGCCGCGCCGCTCGACGAAGGGGCGCCGCGCAAGATCCCGGCCGCGAATCCGGGGCGAGTGGTGACCTGAACGTCCGGAGCTTGTCGCGATGGAGAAACTTCGGCTACGCGCCGTGCTCGGCAATCATTCGCACATCCGGGCGGTGAAGAACGGCGAGCTTCGCTCCGACCTGTTCGATCTCGACTTCACCGAATTCATGCCGACCAACGCCGCTTTCAAGCCGATGGTGCGCGACCAGGCCTTCGACATCTGCGAGATGGCGATCGTGACCTATCTGATGGCAAGGGCACACGGCAAGCCGCTGGTGCTGCTGCCGGCGGCGATGGTCGGCCGCTTCCAGCACGGCCATGCGCTCTGTCGCGCCGACCGCGGTACGCTCGTGCCTGCCGATCTCGAAGGCAAACGGGTCGGCATCCGCTCGTTCACGACCACGACCGGGGCATGGATGCGCGGCATCCTTGCCAACGACCATGGCGTGAACCTCGACAGGATCAACTGGGTCACGTTCGAGGATCCGCATGTCGCGGAATATGTCGACAGCACCGAGCGTGCGCCAAAGGGCAAGACCATCGTCCAGATGCTGAGGGACGGCGAACTCGACGCCGTGCTCGGCGAGACCTCCAGCGATCCGGCATTCAAGCCATTGTTCGCCGATCCGGCCGCAGAGGCGGCGCGGTGGTATGCGCGGCACGGCGTGGTGCCGGTCAATCATCTGGTGGTGGTGACATCGCGGCTTGCGGCGTCGCGGCCGGACGTGGTGCGGAGCCTGTACGATCTCCTCAAGCGCGGCAAGGAAGAGGCCGGACCACCCGGCATGCCGGACCTGCTGCCGTTCGGCGTTGCGGCGAACCGCAAGCCGCTCGAACTGATGATCGACTATTGCGCGCGCCAGGCGTTGATCCCCCGGCACGTCACGGTCGACGAGCTGTTCGACGACACAACACGGGACTTGAACTGATGACAATCTCCGGCGATCCGAGGCAATGGCAAATCGGCATGCTCGGCTATGGCGAGGTCGGCCGCATCCTTGCCGAGGATCTGCGCCAGCAGGGCGTGAGGGTTTCGGCCTACGACATCAAGCTTGACCGCGGGCAGGGCGCGGCGCTGCGCGCACACGCGGCCGAGATCGGCGTCGAGCTCGCACAATCCCATGCCGATCTCGCGGCGCGGGCCGATTTCATCATCTCGGCGGTGACGGCGAGCCAGGCGGTGCCGGTGGCCGCGGCCTGCGCGCCCGCAATCCGCAACGGCGCTTGGTTTCTCGACTTCAACTCGGCCTCGCCCGGCGCCAAGCGGCGCGCGGCGGCGCATATCGACGGCGCCGGTGGCCGCTATGTCGAGGGCGCGGTGATGACCTCGCTGCCGCCGTACCGGATCAAGGTGCCGCTGCTGCTCGGCGGCCAAGGCGCGCGGGAGCTCGCGCCGCAGCTGTTCGCGCTCGGCTTTGCGGCGAAGGTCGCAAGCGACGAGCTTGGCGTCTCCTCGGCGGTCAAGATGTGCCGCAGCATCATGATCAAGGGGCTGGAGGCCATGGTGATCGAGAGCTTCACCACCGCACGCGCCTATGGCGTCGAGGATGCGGTGCTCGCCTCGCTCAAGGAAACCTTTCCGTCGATCGACTGGGAGAAGCAGGGCGCCTATTTCTTTCAGCGAGTGATCGAGCACGGCCGGCGGCGCGCCGAGGAGGTGCGCGAGGTGGCGGAGACCGTGCGCGAGGTGGGGCTCGCGCCGTGGTCCGCCTCCGGCACCGCCGAGCGGCAGGGCTGGATCGCCGATCTTGCCGATGAGGGCGTGTTCGGAGCCAAGGGAACGCCGGACTTCGCCCGCAGCGCCGACTGGCGTACCGAGGCCGACCGGATTCTCGCGCGCATCAAGTCCTGAGGTCTCGCCCGGAGAATCCGCCGCGTTCCCTGCCGACGCGCAATGCGCTATTGCTCCATGAACAGTTTGTTCTGGAGGCACTCCCATGAAGAATTCCGGCAAGGTCGTCGCCATCACTGGAGCGGCACGCGGCATCGGCAAGGCGTGCGCGGCGCGCTTCCTGTCCGACGGCGCCAGGGTCGTCATCTCGGATGTCGACGCTGCAGGGCTTGTCCACACCGCCCAGGAACTCGGACATATCGATCAGTTGCGGGCGGTCGAGGCCGACGTCAGCAAGCGCGCCGATGTCGATCGCATTGTCGCGACCGCGGTGAAGGAGTTCGGCCGGCTCGACGTCATGGTCAACAATGCCGGCGTCGCGCGCAACCGCGACTTCCTCGACATCAGCGAGGCCGAATTCGACGACGTGATGGGCATCAACCTCAAGGGCGCGTTCTTCGGCGTCCAGGCCGCGGCGCGCCAGATGATCGCGCAGGGCGGTGGCGGCGTCGTCGTCAACATGTCCTCGGTCAACGCGCTGCTCGCGATCCCCTCGCTCGCGACCTATGCGATGTCCAAGGGCGCGATGAAGCAGCTCACCTCGGTCGCCGCCGTGGCGCTGGCGCCGCACGGCATTCGCGTCGTGGCGGTCGGACCCGGCACGATCCTGACCGAGATGGTGGCGACGGCGATCTTCTCCTCGGAGGACGCGCGGCGCAGCGTGCTGTCGCGGACGCCGGCCGGCCGCTGTGGCGAGCCGAGCGAGGTCGCCTCCGTCGTGGCATTCCTGGCCAGCGACGATGCCTCCTACATCACCGGCCAGACCATCTATCCCGACGGCGGGCGGTTGATCCTGAACTACACGGTGCCGGTCAGCGAGAAGAAGTAGCGGGCAGGTTCAATCGCGAGCAAACTGCCAAAATATCGAAAACAACCCCATGCAAAGTAGCCGCCGGCGGCCGGCGTTCGACCAGGCAGCCTAGCGCGTCGGGCAAATCGGCGGTATTATTCCGTTATACAGAAATATCACAGTAGCCATCCGGTGTCATCGCCTGCGCATGCGGGTAATCCGGTATTCCAGAGGCGAGTCGTGCTTGAGCCGATGGCCGCGGCGTTCAGGATCGCCCGGTTGAACCGGGCGATGACAGGTGAGGATGGGGACGCCGTTAGCGGCCCTTGAACTGCGGCTTGCGCTTTTCCATGAAGGCGCTGCGGCCTTCGCGGAAGTCCGCGCTATCCATGCATTCGATGCCGACCTGCTTGATCGCGGCCATGTCGCGGTCGGCTGGATCCTTCAGCACCTGCGCAATGGTGATCTTGGCGGCCTTGATCGCCAGCGGCGCGTTGCCCGAAATGGTGCGCGCGATCTCCATGGTCGCGTCCCAGAGCTCGGCGTCCGGCAGCACGCGATCGACGAGGCCGATTCGCAGCGCCTCGGCGGAATCGATCCGCATGCCGGTATACATGATCAGCCGCGCCCAGGACGGGCCGACCAGCGACACCAGGTGGCGCAGCCCGTCATAGCCATAGGCGATGCCGAGCTTGGCGGCGGGAATGCCGAACTGGCCGCTGGCGCCGGAGATGCGGATATCGGTCAGCATTGCGACCTGCATGCCGCCGCCAAGGCAGAAGCCGCGGATGCAGGCGATGGTCGGCTTCGGATAGTCGGCGAGCAGGGCGCGCTGGGCGGCGCTGCGCCGTGAATATTCCTCGGAGGCCTCGGCGTTGTGCCTGGTCTTTTCGAACTGGCTGATATCGGCGCCCGATACGAAGGCCTTGGCGCCGGCGCCAACCAGGATCACGACGCGGACGCCCGGATCGTCGCGCAACGCCGTCAGCGCCTCGCCGAGCCCCTCCCACATCTCCAGCGACATCGCATTGCGCTTGTCGGGATTGTTGAAGGTGATGACGCCGACGCCGTCGACGACGTCTTGCAGGATCTTGCCGTCGGCAAGCGATTTGTTTGACAGGTTTGGCATATGAGGGGGTCCGGTCTGATTTCGGCCAAGGCTAGCACCCGGCCGACAGCCGAGGCAGGCGGTTTGGAGCACGGCGCGATTGCATTACCGGACAGCAACTCTCCCGGTAGTTGTACGGTTCTCAAAATAAACCGTCGCGCAACGGTTGCGCCATAGAGGGCGCCGCCGGCGCTCCGTCCCGTTTAACTTTTTCCTAGTTTTTCGACGGTATGGCTGTACGCACCTGCGCGCCAGGACCATCGCGCCAAGACCATTCCGCCACGCGCTGGGATGCGTGCCGCAGCTCCCCGCTACCATCGCGTCGGTAGCGGACTTCCCCTCCACCGGACCGGCAGTGAAGCCGGTCAATCCCGACCTCCGTGCATTCACATCGCCTCGGGCGAGGTTCAGTCGTGTCCGTCGAAAAATTTCTCAAGCAACGCGCGGTCAAGATCACCGTCAACGGCAGCTACACGTTGCCGAACTGGTACGATGTTCATGGCAAATTGCGCACCTTCGCCTGCCGCACCACGCGCGTCTCGCCGTTCCGGATGATCGTGGACGTGCCCGTCGTCGGCAAGGTCGGCGACCGGCTGACTTCGTATTTCGAGGAGTTCGGCAAGTTCGAGGGCTGCATCACCGACACGATGAGCGGCAGCTTCCTGCTCGAGCTCGAGATGACGCATGCCATGCGTGAGAAGTTCGCCGACAAGCTGACCTGGATCGAGAAGAAGCAAAAGGATCCGAGCATCCGCGAGGCGCGCAACAACCCGCGTTTCGTTCCCGTCGCGCCGCATGCCATGCTGACGCTGGCAGACGGCACCATGCAGAGCTGCTTCATCATCGATATGTCGCTGTCCGGCGCGGCGGTCTCCTCCGAGGCGCAGCCGCCGATCGGCATGCCGCTTGCGATCGGCGCCTGCGTCGGGCGAGTGGTCCGGCATCTGCCGAACGGCTTCGCCATCAAGTTCGTCGAGACCTACAAGCAGAGCGAGCTGGCCCGCCTGATCTCGCGCAAGTCCAAGGAATTGCAACTGGCGTCCGCCGACGGGAACCCTGTCGCCTGACGGCCGGGCTCCGCCTGTTTCCTAGGTCAGCTGTTCCGGATCTTCGGCCGCGCGCATCCGCGAGATGGTGTCCTCGGTTGCATTCGGACCGGCCGCAGCGATCGCGATCTCCCGCGCCAAATTGGTGCATTCGGCCCACAGCAGGAAGAACACCAGCGGCGGCCGTTCGCGCGCTTCGAGCAGTTGCCGACAGCGCTCGGCCGCGCCGTCGATCGCCCACCACTGTTGGGCGACCACCATGACCCTGCGGAAGCTCCGCAATGTGCCGGAGAACTTTTGCGGATCGGCACCCACGAGGGCGCCGCAATGGTTCAGCCAGTTCAAGCCAGCGTAGATCGCGATCCCGTAGTCTTCGATCGCGGTGCCGGTGAAATCGACGACGGTCTTGTCGTGTGCGCGCTGGCGCAGGAAAGCATCGATCATCTCCGCCTGGCGGGCCGGATCGACCAGCAGCGAGATGTCCTGCCGAGGCACCATCGGGACATAGCGCATCGCTTCAAGCCGCGTGTGCTCCCAGATCGCACTGATGTCGCCGAGCAGATCGCCGGACTTGCGTTTGCAGGCCGGATAGACCAGCACGCCATTGTCGGCGAGATCGAGATAGCGCGGGACCACCTTGTCGAGCGCGGCGAGAAACGCCGCCGGATCGCTGAGGCCGCGCAAGTCGCTGGCGGCGTCCTCCGCTTGTGCAGGCTTGTTGACGCGTGTCCAGCCGAAGTTGGCCATCCCCCGGGCGCCCCGATCTCAACCTGCCGGTCAGGTTAGTCTGAAAATGCCGCAAATCAAATGCGGCATTTGCTGCTGCAAGGCTGGCGCGTCGGCTGCTGCGGGTTGACGCGGGAAACGTCCGCGCCTAGCTCATGGTTAATCGTGCGCAACGCGGGTTGCTGGCGCCGCTTTCGGGACCTATCGCCATGATTGCTTCTGATCGCCAATCGCATTGGCAGACCGTCTATCTGACCAAGCGCGAGCAGCAGGTGAGCTGGTCGCAGGCCGATCCGCAGCCCTCGCTGCGCCTGATCGAATCGGTTGCGCCCGGCCGCGACGCCTCGATCGTCGACATCGGCAGCGGAGCTTCGCGACTTGTCGATGCGCTGCTGGCGAGCGGCTTTCATGATGTGACCCTGCTCGATCTCTCCGAGGCGGCGCTGGCGAGCGCGCGGGAGCGGATCGGCGCAGCAGCTGACGCGGTGCGCTGGATCGTAGGTGACGCGACGGTCTGGCAGCCGGAGCAGGCCTTCGACATCTGGCACGATCGTGCGGCGTTCCACTTCCTGGTCGAGGAACCAGATCGCGCGGCCTATCTCGACCGGCTGCATCGCGGCGTCAAAGCAGGTGGCCACGCCGTGATCGGCACCTTTGCGCTGGACGGCCCGGAGAAGTGCAGCGGTCTGCCGGTGCAGCGCTATGATCCCGTGACGCTCAGCAGGACCATTGGTCCGGCATTCGAGTTGATCGCGCATGAGGCGCACCGGCACGTCACGCCCTGGGGCGCGACGCAGTCGTTCCAGTTCAGTGTGCTGCGGCGCAAATGACCGGTCAGAAGGAGAGCTGAGATGACGGGCGCGCCACGGACGATCGGCGAGATCGCGAGCTATCACGCTCATGTCTATTACGACCCCGCGACCAGCCGGGATGAGGCGGAGCGGCTGCGCAACTGGATCGGCGAGCGCTTCCTGGTCACGCTCGGACGCTGGCACGACGTCAAGGTCGGTCCGCACGATCAGGCGATGTATCAGGTGGCGTTTGCGGCCGAACTGTTTCCGACGCTGGTGCCGTGGCTGATGCTGAACCATGGCAGCCTGAGCATCCTGGTCCATCCCAACACCACCAATCCGCGCCGCGACCACCACGACGATCCGCTCTGGATCGGCACGCCGTTGGCCGTTCACGCCGACAAGCTGCCCGAGGTGGCCGAGATGGAGCAGGCGCCCGCGCCGAACACGTCGCCGACACTGCATCCCTGAGCGTCGCCGCCCCGGCTGTCGGGATGCGTAAAGTTTGACGCAATTGCGTTGCTGCCAAGTCGTTTCAAACTCATCGCGTTCTGCAACGTGAGGTTAAGTCACCGTTCCTAGGCTACCCGATAAATTTCAGGGTCGGGGCGCATTTGGCATGTTCTTTTCGTTTCGAAGCTGGTCGTTGTGGCGGGTGGTGGGACCGCTGCTGGCCATCGTGCTGTTGCTGGGTGGCCTGTCGGCGGGCAGCCTGCAGGTGATGTCCGCGGTCAGGGCCTATGTGGCCGGCGAGAGTATGTGGTCGAAGGGGCAGAAGGACGCCATCCACTACCTGCAGACCTATGTCAGCACAGGTGCGCCGCTCTATCTGCAGAAGTTCGATGCCGCGATCGCGGTGCCGCTGGCCGATCGTACGGCGCGGCGCGCCCTGGAGGCGCCTGGCGACAATGACGCGGTGGCGAGCGCCGGCTTCGCCAGGGCAGGTAATCATGATGACGACATCGGCGGCCTGATCTGGCTGTTCAAATACTTCCGCACAATGCACCACGTGGCCGGCGCGGTGACGGCATGGCGCAATTCGGATGCGTTGCTCGATCAGCTGATTGAAATCCGGAACGAGGCCGCGAGCGACGTCGCGCTGCACGACCCGTCGGCTGCGACCATCCGGCATTGGGCCGAACGGATCGGTATGGTCGACGCCGCGCTGAGCACGCTCGCCGTCGATTTCTCCGATCATCTCGGCAAGGCGTCGCGGCAGGTCTCCGCGCTGCTGCTGCTGGTCAACCTCGTGATCGCGGCCTGCCTTGCCGGCATCGTGCTGGTCCACACGAGGCGGATGCTGTGGCGGCGCTGGCTTGCCGAGACCGCGCTCGCGGTCGAGAAGGAGCGCGCCCAGCTCACGCTGGCGTCGATCGGCGATGCCGTCATCGTGACGACGCAGGACGATCGGGTCGACTACGTGAACGCCGCCGCGCAGCGGCTCATGGCGGCAGGGCAGGAGGTGACGGGACGGCCGCTGGCGTCGCTGTTCAACATTGCCGAACAGCCGGTGCGCGGATCGTTCGACGCCGCCGACGAAAGCCGGCCGCAGCTCCTGGTGCGGCCGGACCACTCCAGCGTGCCGGTCTCGGTGGTCGAGACCCCGATCGTGCATGCCGGAGAACCGGCGGGCCGAGTCATGATCATTCACGACATGACCGCCGAGCGGCGGCTGGTCGAGGAATTGGCGTGGGCTGCCTCGCATGACGCGCTCACCGGCCTTGCCAACCGGCGGCAGTTCGAGTTCGAACTGCACAAGGCGATGTCGGGCTCGCCGGCCATCGGCGCCGATCTGATGCTGATCGATCTCGATCAGTTCAAGATCGTCAACGACACCTGCGGCCATATCGCGGGCGACCGGTTGCTGAAGCAGGTGGCGAGGCTGCTTGCAACCGAAGTCGGCAGCAGCGGCCTCGTCGCGCGTCTTGGCGGCGACGAGTTCGGCATTCTGCTGCGTGACGACGGCTCCGCGACGCACAACGTCGCTGCCGACGTTGCGGAGCGGATCAGGGCGGTGATCGAGCAGTCGAACTTCGTTTATGAGGGGTCGAGCTTCCGGATCAGCGCGAGCATCGGCCTGGTCAGGCTGGCCGACAGCACCGGCGTGCAGGACGCGTTGCGGCTTGCCGACGTCGCCTGTTTCCTTGCCAAGGACAAGGGACGCAACCGCGTCCAGGAGCACCGCCCGTCCGACACCGGCATGGCCGTGCGCGTTGCCGAGATGAGCTGGGTCAATCGCATCCGCAAGGGATTGGACGAGGGGCGCTTCTGCCTCTACGAGCAGGAGATCCGCCCGGTGAACGGCGCGCTGAAAGGCAACGACCGGCGCGAGCTCTTGCTGCGCCTGCGCGACGAGAGCGGCGCGCTGGTGCCGCCCGGCAGTTTCCTGCCCGCCGCCGAACGCTACGGGCTGATGCCGCTGATCGACCGCTGGGTGGTTCGCTGCGCCTTCGAGATCATCGCCGAGCGCAAGCACCAGCCGCGCAAGATTGCGAGCTACGCCATCAATTTGTCCGGCGCCACCATCGGCGACAGCGACTTCGTCGACTTCGTCGCCGGGCTGTTCGCGCAACTTGACGTTTCGCCGGCATCGGTGTGTTTCGAGATCACCGAGACCAGCGCAATCTCGAACCTCGACGAGGCGCAGAAGTTCATCGCGCGGCTGCGCGAGATCGGCTGCAGCTTCTCGCTCGACGATTTCGGCACCGGCATGTCCTCGATCGCCTATCTGAAGCACCTGCCGGTCGACATCATCAAGATCGACGGTTCGTTCGTGAAGGAGATACTGAACAGCAAGGTCGATCGGGCGATGGTCGAGATGATCACCAAGACCGCGAAGATCATGCAGAAGCAGGTGGTCGCGGAGTTCGTCGAGAACCTCGCGATCCTGGACGAGCTGCGCCAGATCGGGGTCGATTACGCCCAGGGTTACGCCATCGGGAAGCCGGTCCCGGTGCTCACCCTCTGGGAAGAAAAGATCGCCTGAGCCGCCGAAATCGTCCCGAATCGGGACCTTTTCGGTCAATTTAGCCCGCCCAAGGCTGATTCTCTGGCGCTTTCCATCCGAAAAACGTTTAAAAATCCTCTCGTTGTCCGCTTTGTCTCGATTATGCCTTACTCTAATTCCCTGATATGATGAGTGATCGGTGAATCCCGGTGGGCCGGGTAACAGGCCCCAGAGCACCGAACTTGGGGATTGATGGGTCAACGAACGACGAAAGCTGCCCGGCGTAAGTCGAGCCGCGGCATGTCACTGGTGGGCAGCACGGCGTTTGCCGTGAGCGCGCTTGCCCTGTCGTCTGGCCTTGCCGCCTGGATGGTCGGCATCGACCCCACCGCATGGCTTCACGGTCCGGCGCTCGCCAACACCTCAGCCTCGCTGAACTTCGACGATCGCTTCGGCTCGCGCTCCACGATCAATTCGGCCTCACTCTATTATCCACTGCGCCGCGGGTTCCGTTCGAGCCGCGGCGATTTCAATTCCGAGTTCGGCCAGATCGAGGACGCGCTGGCCGGCCAGCTGCGCGACACGCAGACCGAACTGCCGACCAGCCAGTCGGCAACGGCGTCCGTCGCTGCCACGACCGCAGCGACGACGTCCTCCGTGCCGATGCCGCGGTCGCGGCCGGCCGAGGCCAATCTGCTTGCGCGTAACGATCAGCCGCCACCGCCGCAGGCGCCGGTGCAGCAGGGTGACAACCGGACATTCCTGCAGAAGATCGCCGATATGATGCCGGGCAAGCTGCAGCTGGCCTCGCTCGATCCGAATGACGGATTGTTGTCCGGTCCGAGTCCCGATCTCGGCAAGCTCGGTTATGACAGCACGACGGCGGTCTACGACATCACCGGCCGCATCGTGTACATGCCCGACGGCACCAAGTTCGAGGCGCATTCAGGCCTCGGCAATCTGCTCGACGACCCGGCGCACGTGAATGCCCGCAACGCAGGCGCGACGCCGCCCGGCATCTATGAGATGAAGCCGCGTGAAAAGCTGTTCCACGGCGTGCCCGCGCTGCGCATGACCCCGGTCGATGGCAGCGACACGTTCGGGCGCGTCGGCCTGCTGGTCCACAGCTACATGCTCGGACCGAATGGCGACTCCAACGGCTGCATCTCGGTCAAGCACTACGACAAGTTCCTGCAGGCCTACCGCAGCGGCACGATCAAGCGCATCGCCGTGGTGGTCAACATCAAGGATGTTCAGTCGGCTTCGACCCGCGCGGCGTCGAACTCGTAGGCCGCGCGCCGGCGCCTCCGGCAAATTGCGCAGGCTCTTGAAGAGTCCAGACTTCGATCCGCTGACCGCCTCCAGCGCGGCCTAGCTGCTTCTCCCATCGTCTCGGAAAATCGCGCCACGTCGTCGCCAGCTCTCCCTGGGCGGCGCGGCGGGTGCGCCCTATCCCGTCGGCAGCCATATCGATGTCGGCGTCACCATCGAAGGCCAGCCGCAGACGCGGTCCTATTCGCTGGTCGGCGAAGTCGATCCGCAGGGCTACCGGATCGCAGTTCGGCGCGCAGCGGATTCCCGCGGCGGCTCGCGCTACATGTGGTCGCTCGCGCCGGGGGCGCGGCTCAACATCACGCAGCCCGCCTCGCTGGTGCAGCTCGACTGGACGCGGCGGCACTATTGCCTGATCGCGGGCGGCATCGGCATCACGCCGATCGTCGGTGCGGCACAGGTGCTGACCCGCCGCGACGCCGGCGTGACGCTGCACTATGCCGTGCGCACGCGCGGCGATGTGGTCTGTCTCGACACGCTCGAGCGTGCGCTCGGCGACCGCCTCACCGTTCATGCCGGCGACGAAGGCAGGCGGCTCGACCTCGGCGGCGTCTTTGCGGCGCTGCCGCAGGATACGATGACGCTGTTCTGTGGCCCGATGCGGATGCTGGACGCGGCGCGGCGCGCCTGGGAGGCATCAGGTCGCCCGCTCTCCGATTTGCGCTACGAGACCTTTGGATCGAGCGGGCTGTTGCCGACCGAGCCGTTCCGCGTGCGGCTCAGGGGCCAAGGGACCGAACTGGGGACCGAGTTCGTCATCCCGCGCGACGGGTCGATGCTGGACGTGCTCAACGAAGCCGGTCATGAGGTGATGAGCGACTGCCGGCGCGGCGAATGCGGGGTCTGTACACTCGACGTGGTCGATGTCGACGGCGAGATCGACCATCGCGACGTCTTCTTCAGTGACCATCAGAAGCAGGAGAGCCGCAAGATCTGCGCCTGCGTCTCGCGTGCCCGCGGCACCATCACGGTCGATACCCTGCATCGGTCGGACGCGCTCTGACCCAACCGAGCGGCGCTCGGGCGGCGTCCGATCAGGGCTACGCCGCGTGCACCGAGTGCTGCGGATCGTGATCGAGCAGTGCGGAGATCTCGCTGCCTGACATCGGTCGCCCGATCAGATAGCCCTGGACCTCGTCGCAGCTGGTCTGGCGCAGATATTCGAGCTGATCCGCGGTTTCGACGCCTTCGGCCACGACGCCGATCTGCAGCTCCTGCGCGAGGCCGATCACCGATTTGACGATCGCGGCGCAGTCCGGCTGGGTCAGCATGTCCCGGATGAAGGATTGATCGATCTTGATGCGGCTGAACGGCAGCTTGCGCAGATAGGTCAGCGACGAGAAGCCGGTGCCGAAATCGTCAAGCGCGACCGTCAGGCCGAGCTCGAGCAGCGCGTGCAGGATCGCGGGCGCCGATCCATATTTCGAGATCAGCATCGACTCTGTGATCTCGATCTCGAGACGGCTCGGCGCGACATTCGCCTCGGCCAGCGCATCGACGATCGTCTGCAGGATGCCGACATTCTGGAACTGGACCGCGGAGAAATTGACCGCGATCCGGATGTCATCCGGCCAGCGCGACAGCATCGTGCAGGCGCGGCGGATCACCCACTCGCCGAGCTGGTGGATCAGTCCGCTCTCCTCGGCGATCGGGATGAAGACGGTCGGCGGGATCAGGCCGCGCGTCGGATGCTGCCAGCGCAGCAGGGCCTCGAAGCCGGTGACGCGGCCTTTGCGGATGTCGAGGAACGGTTGGTAGACCAGAAACAGCTCGTCCGCCTCGATCGCGTGCTCGAGATCCCGCTGCAAGGCGCGGCGGTCGCGCGCCGACCGGTCGTCGCTGGCCTCGAAGAAGCAGATGGTGCCGGGGGCGGATTTCTTCGCCCGGTAAAGCGCGATGTCGACATGCTTGAGCAGGTCGTGGGACGTGCTGCCGTCCCGGGGCGCGAGCACGATGCCGATGCTGATGGTGCGGTTGACCTCCAGCCCGTCGATCGGGAACGGGTCGGCAAAGGCCGCGACGAACCGTTCGGCGATCGCCAGCGCCTCCTCGGGCCTCGTCAGATTCGACATGATGAGCGCGAACTCGTCGCCGCCGATCCGTGCGACATGTTCGGCCGCGCGGGTGCAGCGTTGCAACCGGGCCGCCACCTGCACCAGGAACTCGTCGCCCGCCGGATGGCCGAACCTGTCGTTGACCTCCTTGAAGCGATCGAGATCGAGCAGCAGCACCGCGAATTCCTCGCCCGACCGCGCCAGCCGGTTCAGTGCGCCGTTGAGCGCTTCATTGAAGGCGACGCGGTTCGGCAGATGCGTCAGCGGATCCTGCCTCACCGTCCGTTCGGCCTCGTGCTGGGCGATGATCCGGCGCCTGAACTCGAACGCGTTGACGAACACGCCGCGCAGCAGCACCGAACCGTAGACCAGCACCAGCACGGCCATCAGGAGGTAGACGAAATCGCCGTCCCGGCCGAGGCAGATCGCGGTGCCGACGAAGATCGGCGCGGTGAACGCAATCGCGGCGATCGGGATGGTGGAGAACGCGAAGGCGCCGCCGGCCAGCATTCCGGCGCACAGGCAGGTGATGACGAGCTGGGCGCCGCTCGATGCGTTCGCGAAGAACGCGACGGGGACGACGCCCCAGGCCGTCCCGAGCGCCAGCGCATTGCGCACCAGCCGGTACATGGTCCGGCGCGACACGAATTGCGGCTTGGCGATGCGGCGCGATGCCCGCGCCTGCAGGCCGAAGAACAGCGCCGCGCTGCCCACCGCGGCCGCCCACACCAGCGCAAAGGCCCAGTCCGGTGATTGCCACAGCGCAATCGCCAGCACCAGCGCGTTGCAGGCGTTGGCCAGCATGATGCCGAAGGAATAGCCGAGCACCAGCGAGACCTGTTCGGCGCGGATGTGGCCGACAAGCGCTTCATCCGCCGGTGGTGCACCGAAGGCCGCGAGGTCGCCCGCGAACAGGGTCGCGAAATATGATCTCAGATGGGTACGCATCACTACGTTGCCTGCCCGGTTTGGCCATGGCGCAGTGGCGAAGAATTCTCTGCAAACCTTTGACAAACTATGAACTATTGGAACGGACCGTGTCGCGGCGGGCCCCTCCTTCGGTTCCACCGGCAGGCATTGCTAACAAATCGATACAAATGCGTGACGCGAGGTCACGGAGCGGCAAAGCCGGCCTGACGCCGCGCTGCTTGATCCACCGCGGGTTTTTCGCAATGAGTCGGGTTCCCGCGAACGGCAAGGCAAAAACCAGAAGGTGCGCATGAGCCTCCCGACCACGAACCACGATCCCGGGTTTCGTATCACGCGAGCCAGCCATGTCGTCCTGACCGTTCGCGATCTCGCGGCGAGCCGGCAGTTCTACGAAAAGGTGATCGGGCTGATCCTGACCGCGGAGGAGGGCGATGCGCTCTATTTCCGCGGCGTCGAGGAGGCCTGTCATCACAGCCTTGTGTTGCGCAAAGGCGAGGGCGCCACCTGCGCGCGGCTTGGCCTGCGGGTCTTTCAGGACGATGACCTCGACCGGCTCAAGGCCTTCTTCGAAGCGCAGGGATGCCGGGCCGCCTGGGCCGAGGTGCCGCATCAGGGTCGCACCCTGCATGCGACCGATCCGGCCGGCACGCCGCTGGAGTTCTGCGCGACCATGCCGGTCGAGCCGCGCATGATCACCAAATTCACCCGCCATGCCGGCGGCTCGGCGCTGCGGCTCGATCACTACCAGGTCCTGACGCCGGAGGTGCGCAAGGCGTGCGAGTTCTACACCGCGGCAGGCTTCCGGCTCAGCGAGTATATCGCGCCCGAGGGCACGTTCGATCTGCGCGGCGTGTTCCTGCAGCGCAAGGGCAATCCGCACGACATCGTGTTCTTCAACGGCGCCGGACCGCGGCTGCATCATTTCGCATTTCTCGCGCCCGAAGTTCATCATCTGCTCAACGCCTGCGATGTCGCCGGCGAACTCGGCTATGGCGCGGCCGTCGAACGCGGCCCCGGGCGTCATGGGCCGGGACACGCGATGTATGTCTACATGCGCGATCCCGACGGGCATCGCGTCGAGCTGTTCAACACGCACTACCAGATCATGGACATCGAGAACGAGCCGGTCGGCTGGGATCCGTCCGACCATACGATTTCGTTCCCGTGGGGGCTGCCGGCGCGGCAGGCCTGGTTCGAGGAGGCGACGCCGTTCGAAGGTGTCGCGATCCGCGAGCCGCAGGTGAAGCCGAAACCGCTGACGCTCGAGAGCTACCTCGCGAAGTAGCATGTCATTGCCAGCCGATAATCCCATCCATGACGTGGCCATCGTCGGCCTCGGGCCGGTCGGTGCCATCTTCGCCAATCTGCTCGCGAAATCCGGCTTGAGGGTCGCCGTCGTCGAGCGCGTTGCCGACATCTACGACAAGCCGCGCGCCATCACGCTCGATCACGAGGCGCTGCGCGTGCTGCAGGCGATCGGACTCGGCGATTTCATGGAACAGGCGATCGCCCCGCATAACGGCTCGCACTATCTCGGCGTCGACGGCGAGATCATCAAGATCTTCGACCCGATGCCGCCGCCGTTTCCGCTCGGTTGGATTCCGAACGTGACCTTCGTGCAGCCGGACGTCGAGCAGGCGCTGCGCGACAAGCTCGCCGACTATCCGCATGCCGACATTTTCCTTGCGGCCACGGGCGTGGCGCTGCAGCAGGACGATGGCGCGGTGATGCTGACGGCGCGCCGCGAGTCCGGCGAGGAGTTCCTGATCCGCGCGCGCTATCTGGTCGGCTGCGACGGCGCCAACAGCTTCGTCCGCAAGCAACTCGGCATCGGCCTCGACGACCTCGCCTTCGATGAATGGTGGATAGTGGTGGACACGCTGACCAGCGATCCCGCCAAGCGGCCGGCCAAGAGCTTTCAGTATTGCTGGCCGTCGCGTCCCGGCACCTTCGTGCCGGGCCCGCGCAATTTGCGGCGCTGGGAGATCAAGTTGCTGCCCGGCGAGGACCCCGAGGCGGCCGGCGCGCCCGACAACGTCGTGAAGCTGCTCAAGGGTTTCACCGATATCTCCGACCTCACGATCTGGCGCTCGGCGGTCTATCGCTTTCACGCGCTGCTCGGCCGGCGCTGGCGCGACCGCCGCGTGCTGCTGATGGGCGATGCCGTGCACCAGACGCCGCCGTTCCTCGGGCAGGGACTGTGCGCCGGTATCCGCGATGCGGTGAACCTGGCCTGGAAGTTGCGGCTGGTTCTTCGCGGCGACGCGGGCGAGGCGCTGCTCGACAGTTACGAGATCGAGCGCAAGCCGCATGTCCGCGCCGTGGTCGCCAGCGCCAAGGAGTTCGGCAAGATCATCGGCGAGCTCGATCCGGTGGCCGCCGTCGAACGCGACATGCGGCTGCGCGCCGACCTGAAGGCCGGCAAGGCCGAAACCATCAGGCAGAAATTCATCCCCGATCTCGTCTCCGGCCTGATCGCGCGCGATGCTGCGCTTGCCGGGCGGCTGTTCGTGCAGCCGCATGTGCGCGCGGCTGATGGGCGGACGTGCCGGCTCGACGATCTGCTGAAACCGGAACTCGCGATCGTGACGACGACGGCGGAGCCGATGGCGTGGCTGTCGGACGCGTTCGCTGCCGCCTGGCAGCGTCTGTCAGGCCAGCGCGTCGTCATCGCCACATCAGGCGAAACTGCCGATCGAGGCGGTATCCTGACCGTGGTCGAACGCGACGGGCTGTTCGCCGAATGGATGCGGCAACATGGTGCCGTGGCGGCGATCGTGCGGCCCGACCGTTACGTGTTCGGTGCCGCAGGCGGCGCCGAAGAGCTCAATATGCTTGTCGGGCAACTGCTCCAGAACCTCAGCGCATGGCACTAGAGCGTTTTCGAGCGAAGTGGATGCCGGTTCGCACGAAGAAAGCGCGTCAAGACAGGAATCCGGGGCCCCGTGCCGATGCCATCGGAACGGGGCGCTAGTCTTTTCAAGCCGCCGCTTTGTCTGTACCACCGGAAGAAAGAAATTCCGGGGGAAACCAGTGAACAACAATAATGATGCGGCGGAGTATGATTACGTCATCGTCGGCGCCGGCTCGGCCGGCTGCGTGCTCGCCAACCGCCTGAGCGCTGACGGCAAGCACTCGGTGCTGCTGCTCGAGGCCGGACCGAAGGACAGCAACATCTGGATCCATGTCCCGCTCGGCTACGGCAAGCTGTTCAAGGAAAAATCCGTCAACTGGATGTACCAGACCGAGCCCGAGCCGGGCCTGAACGGGCGGCAGGTGTTCCAGCCGCGCGGCAAGGTGCTCGGCGGCTCCAGCTCGATCAACGGCCTGCTCTATGTGCGCGGCCAGCACGAGGACTATGACCGCTGGCGACAGCGCGGCAATGCCGGCTGGGGCTATGACGACGTCCTGCCCTATTTCAGGAAGGCGGAGGATCAGCAGCGCGGCGGCGACAAATATCACGGCGCCGGAGGCCCGCTCCCGGTGTCGGATTGGCGGCATCATGATCCGCTGTCGGAGGCCTTCGTGCATGCCGCAGCCGAGGTCGGCATTCCCACCAATCCGGATTTCAACGGCGCGACCCAGGAGGGCGCGGGCTTCTTCCAGACCACGACGCGGCGCGGCCGGCGCGCCTCGACGGCGCGGTCCTATCTGCGGCCGGCGCTGACGCGCGGCAATCTTCATATCGAGACCTCGGCGCTGGCGCAGCGCATCCTGTTCGACGGCAAGCGCGCGAGCGGCGTCGCCTACAAGCAGAACGGGCAATTGCGCAAGGCCAAGGCGCGCAAGGAGGTGCTGGTATCGAGCGGTGCGTACAACTCGCCGCAATTGTTGCAGCTCTCCGGCGTCGGCCCCGCCGATCTGTTGAAGCAGCACGGCATCGACATCGTGCTCGATGCGCCCGGCGTCGGCAACGATCTGCAGGATCACATGCAGGTCCGCATCGTCACGCGCTGCGCGCAGACCGTCACGCTGAACGACGTCATCAATCATCCCGTGCGCCGCGTCATGGCGGGCCTCCGCTACGCCGCGCTGCGCAAAGGACCGTTGACGATCGCCGCCGGCACCTCCGGCGCGTTCTTCAAGACCAGCCCGCGGCTGGCCTCGCCCGACATCCAGATCCACTTCCTGCCGTTCTCGACCGACAAGATGGGCGAGAAGCTGCATCCGTTCTCGGGCTTCACGGCCTCGGTCTGCCAGCTGCGTCCGGAGAGCCGCGGTTCGCTGAAGATCAGGAGCGCGGACCCGGGCGTGCCGCCGGAAATCCGCATCAACTATCTGGCGACCGAGACCGATCGCCGCGCCTTCATCGACGGCATCCGTATCCTGCGCAAGATCCTGGCCGCACCGGCGCTGAAATCCTATTCAGTGGGCGAGGTCGATCCCGGCGCCAAGGTGGTCAGCGACGACGACCTGCTCGATTTCTGCCGGCGCACCGGCAGCACGGTCTATCATCCGACCTCGACCTGCCGGATGGGCAACGATCCGCTCGCGGTGGTCGACCAGCGGCTCAAGGTGCGCGGTATCGAAGGTCTGCGCGTGGTCGATGCGTCCGTCATGCCGGACCTGATGTCGGGCAATACCAATGCGCCGACGATCATGATCGCGGAGAAGGCGTCCGACATGATTTTGGAGGATGCGCGGTAGACTCGCAGTGACGTAGCCCGGGTGCAGCGGAGCGAAATCCGGGACCTTCTACACCGCAACAGGCACCCGGATTGCGCTGCGCTGTATCCGGGCTACGAGGCCTCAGCCCTTATATGCGCGCACCCGCGCGACCATCTGCTCGACATGGGCGATCGGCGTTTCGGGGAGGATGCCGTGGCCCAGGTTGAAGATCATCCGCCCCTTGCCGAAGTTCTCCAGCACATCGTCTACCGCGCGGTCGAGCGCGGCGCCGCCGGCGATCAGGGCCAACGGATCGAGATTGCCCTGCACCGCGACCCGGCTCTGCACGCGCTCGCGGATCATTGACGGCTCGGTGGCCCAATCGATCGAGACCGCATCGACGCCGGTTTGCTCTACATAGGCCGGCAGCATGCCTGCCGCGCCGCGCGGGAAGCCGATGATCCTGGCATCGGGGACCTGCTTACGCACTCCGGCCACGATGCGCCGGGTCGGCTCGATCGACCAGCGGGCGAATTCGCGCGGCGGCAGCACGCCGGCCCAGGTGTCGAAGATCTGCAGGCAGTCGGCACCGGCCTTCAACTGGCCGACGAGATAGTGGATCGAGTTCTCGATCAGCACGTCGATGATCCTGGCGAACGCATCCGGATGGCGGTAGGCAAGCATCCGCGCGGGTGCCTGGTCCGGCGTGCCCTGTCCGGCCACCATGTAGGTCGCAACCGTCCACGGTGCGCCGCAGAAGCCGATCAGTGCGATCTCGGGGGCGAGTTCGCGACGGACGCGGCGCAACGCTTCAAAAACCGGCTCGAGCGTGTCGAAGTTGGCATGGGTCGCCAACGTCGCGATCTCGCCGGGCGTTGCCAGCGGATCGAGCCGGGGTCCTTCGCCGGCCTCGAACCGCACCGAGCGGCCGAGCGCGTAGGGGATTACGAGGATGTCGGAGAAGATGATCGCGGCGTCGAAGTTGAACCGGCGGATCGGCTGCAGCGTGACCTCGGCGGCGAATTCGGGCGTGAAGCAGAGATCGAGGAAGCCGCCGGCCTTGGCACGCAGCTCGCGATATTCCGGCAGATAGCGGCCGGCCTGCCGCATCATCCAGAGCGGCGGCACGGCCTGCCGGTGGCCCGACAGGACGTCGATGAGCGGCTTTTTGGTGGGATCCTGGGGCACGCGGATAGTTCCTGATCAGGTCAAAGTTTGCGCCCCTGATACACGCTGCAGCGCGATGGGCCAAGGCGGTTCTGGAACCCCTTTTTGCGTGGCCGCGTTGTCCCCCCGAATGGAGGGACGACATGGCCGACAAATTCGATCCTGCCCCGCACGACAAGCATGCCGAGAAGCCGCACGAGGCGCAGGCTGCCGACCGCAAGGCTCGCACCCGGCTGAAGGAGGGGCTGGAGGATACCTTCCCGGCCTCCGATCCGGTCAGCGCCACGCAGCCGGCGCCGTCGAAGCACGACGGCAATCGGGACAATTAGCTAGTATATTCCAGCGGCTGCTAACCACGATGCCGCATGAGTTCAACATGCGGCGAACTATTCGCCGCGGAGCGATGGCTTGGAGCGACCGGGCCCGTCCGCATACCGTGATCGCCGGGATAATCTAGACGGCGCCGCTTGCGGGGCGCTGCATCCGGTCAGATTCGAAGGTCACGCCGAGCCGGCGCTCCAGGCGCCAGGCCACGATGCAGTGCCGCCGGATCGGTTCGCTCTCGATCTCGAGCTCGAACGCGAGCGGGATTGCGACGTCGCTTTCCACGGCGAGCCCCGCGCCGCCGGTCGAGAGGTTTAGCACAAGGCATCCGACACTGGTGTTGCGGAAGAAGATCGTCCCGCGCTTCAGCAGGATCGTTCGTTGGCTGTCGGTCTTGTATCTTATCGTTGTGCTCACGGCAGTTTCCTACCCCCGATGTGATGCCCGTCGCGATCGGTCTCCTCAAGCGCGATGGTCGCGCTTTCGCTTCTTGTTTGAGCATGATCTCCGCGCAAACGCTTTGCGTTTGTCGCGAGGGAAAACCGCTTCGCACTTTTCCGGATCATGCTTTAGTTCACCAGCACGGCGCCATCGCAGCGAATGCCCAGCACCCAAACGTCGACCTGGCCGAGCCCGATGCCGAGCGTCGCGAGCAGCGAGGCCAGCACCTGATCGACTGAACTCGTCACGCCGTTCAGGATGCTCATGACGAGCGCCCCCAATCCCGGGATCGGCAGCCCGAGTGGGCCGAGATTGATGGTCAGCGAGATGTTGCCGAGCAGACTTCCTGTCAGCGACGAAAGGAAGTTGGTTGTCGTCACCGTCTTCTTGGTGCCCGACTGGATGTCGCTGTAACTGAAGTTGACATTGGTCGGCGTGGTGTTGCCCATGCCGGCATGCGCGAGGCCGGTGACGGTGGCGAGACCGAGGTTGACCAGTGTCGCCGGCGGCGGATTGGGCTTGGTCGTGAAGTTGGTCATGTCGGCGACCGTGACGTTGCCGATCCATGCATCCACGATCCCCGGCGTCACGCCGATCGTCACCTGCGAGGTGTTGATGTTCGGGTGGCCGCAGGACACAGCGTTGAGCGTCGCGGTACCCGAGGCGACCTCGACATAGACCGGGAGATTGATCGCAGACACGGAGCCGGAGCCGAGCACATTGATCGTTGCCAGGATCCTGGTCTGCGCGGTGTGGACGCTCACGCCCTGGGTGCCCATCGCGATCCAGCTCGAGCCGACCGGCCGTTCACCGATGGTCATGAGCACGGATACGTTGGCGATGCCGGGCAGACCGAGATTGACCGAAGTTGCGATCTGATGGTTGCCGTTGGCGATCTGGGCCACCGTGGAAATCAGGTCGAATACCGAAACGCTGGCGCCGACCTTGGGTTTCTGCCCCACCGTGAGATTGGCGAAGGGACCGAGGTCGACCAGCGTGCCCGGCGAAATCTTGGTGGTGGAGCCGATGACAGCCTGGGAGATCGTCGACAGCGCTGTGGTCGCCGCGTTGGCGCCGTTGGTGATCTGCTGGGTGGTCAGCGCGGACGCGACGATGTCGCCGACCTTGATGTTGCTGCTCAGCAGGTCGCTATAGGTGACGCCGGTCAGGTTGACCCGGGTCGCCAGTGCCGACAGGAAGTCCAGTGCGTCGATCTTCGCGCTGATCAGCGCATTGTAGTCCATCACCGAGAGCGACAGCGTGGTGCCGAGCATCGAGCCGAGCAGCGCATTGAGCGCGCCGCCGTTGACCGAGAGCAGCCTCGACCCGATCGCGAACGAGGCCATTTCGGTCGATGTCGCGGTGGCGGTTGTCTTGATGGTGAAGCTGCTCGCGCCGGTAAGGTACCGCGCGAAGTAGAGCGGGGTCTGGGTGTTCAGCGTGACCCGCGCGGCGTTGGGAGTGCCGACCGCCGGGGTCACGAAACGGGCCTGCGGCGCGATGGCGCTGTTTGCGGTGTAGGTTCCTGTCTCGACCTTGACCAGCGCACTGGCCGGGTACTTGTTCTGCGTCACCGTCGCGGTGGCGGCGTTGACCGGATTGTTCAGGTTGGCGGCGGCGACGATCGCGGCAAGATCGGCGGTGCTCTGCGTCTTGCGCCGGTCGGCGAAGATCGTGCCGAGATCGATGGCGAGCCCGGCGCACCCGATCAGGAGCGTCATCAGGCCGGCGCTGATCATCGCGAAGTTTCCTCGTTCGTCGGCGCCGAAGCGCCGCATCAGCATGAGGACGCCTCTCATCCTAGAATCCCCCGTACTGAATCGCCGCGGAGCGGACGATCGTGCTCGCCGGGGCGGGGACGAAGGGCAGCTTGTAGATGAAGTTGCCGGCTGCGTTGTAGTTGACCGTCACGACGTAGACGTTGGCATTCGATGGAGACGGCGCTGCATTGACCGTGAGATTGCCGGGGACGAGCAACGGATAGGTCGACGCGTTGGCGGTGACGTAGCTCGTCGCGAGGCTGTTGCGTTCGGTGTCGGTCATTCCCGCGATGGATGACCGCGCCGCTTCGGCGGCGAGTTGCTGAACGCCATGCACCATGGCGAGATACGAGCCGAAGACGATGATGCCGAAAATGAAGGCAAGAAACAGCGGCAGCATCAGCGCGAATTCGACGGCGGACGCACCGCTTCGGCAGCGAAAAAATCTGGTCATTGCAACACACCTCGAAACGCCAACTACGACGTCACGTTGCGAGGCTTTGATTAAGGAAAACTATGAAAACGCTTTCACGAATCAGCGGCCGCAATTCAGACTTATCGGGTCAGTGAAACGTTATGGGGCGATCAGAATATTTGATGCATATCCGCAAAAACCCGGGGTGTGGTGCGGTTGAGGTGCTGCAGCGTGTGGAGATCTAGTTGTCGGATACCGTGATATGCGGAGCAATGCACGTAACAATACATATGGCCTGCAATATCAGTGCCTTGGCGGTAATTGTAGCTAAACGAAAGTGCAACCAAATGTTAGTATAGCCTGATCACATACTGTGGAGATTGGAATTGCGTCCCGTGCTGAGACTGGAGGGCTCGCGATGCATAGACCGCGTCAGCATTTGAATATTCCTACTGAAATCGTTCGCACCGTCGTTGCGATCGCGGAGACAGGCAGCCTGTCGAAAGCCGGGGAGCGTCTCGGCCTCAGCCAGCCGGCGATCAGTTCGCAGGTCAAGCGCCTGCAAAGCCTGATTGGTGGCGCACTCTTCGTCAGAACCGCAAACGGCACCACGACCACCGAGCTCGGCAAGGTCGCCGTGCAGCAGGCGAGGCGCATCCTCGAAGCCAACGATCAACTGCTTCGGCTCGGCGGCAATCACGAAGGACCCCAGCCGTTGCGGCTGGGAATCAGCACGATGCTCGCCGAGGAATTCCTGAAACTGCATCCCTCCGATGCACTCGCCGACGTTCTGCTGCACGCCGACATGTCACCGGCCGTCATCAGGGGATTGATCGACGGCTACATCGACATCGCGTTCGTCTACAGCAACCCTTCGCAGGAGAACGAAGACGAGGTGACGATCGCCGCCGAAGCCGACGAGCGGTCGGTGTGGGTGCGATCGCGCGATTTTGTGCTGCGGCCGGGCGCACCGATCCCGATCCTGGCCTGGCCCGGTGACGACTGGATGATCCGGACGCTCACCAAGCACAACATCTCGTACAAGATCGTGTTCAGGAGCCCGAACCACCAGCTGCGACTGGAAGCCGCCCGGGCCGGGTACGGGCTGACGGCGTGCCCCGAGCGGATGATCCCGTCCTCGCTGATCTCCGCGAAGGACTATTATCTTCCGGAGCTTCCGGTGCAGAAGCGCCTGCTATGCGTTCGCCCTGGTCTCGAAGGCAGCCGCGCCACGGCGATGGTGCAGCGGTTGTCCAGCCTGTTCTTCAGCGGCGCGAAGCCGATGCGTCAGGTGAGCAACATGTAGCCGGTGCTGCCGCGGTTCGGCGGCACCGATCAATAGTGCGGCGGGCGCTCGTTGGCGGGGCCGGGCGCTTGGCGTTCGGCCTCCTGAAGCCGGTCGCGCAACTCGGCGATCTGGCGCGTCAGCGCGTCGATCTGCTTCCATTGTGCCGTGATGGTCTGGTTCAGCGTCTCGATGGCCTCGTCCTGATAGGTCAGGCGAACCTCCAACGCATCGATCCGCTCGCTCAGCTTGGCCGTGTCATTCATGGACGGCAGCCTCGCAGGGGGCACTCTCGCGCTCCGCGTCGCTCGAAAGCGCACCCGCACGCTCGCGCAGGCCGTGGCCGAGCGCAACACGCTCGTCGAACACAAAGCAGTCGCCGCGCCAGCGGCTGTCCTGCTGCGGGGTGTCCTCGAGATATTTCAGGATGCCGCCCTTGAGGTGATAGACCTCGGCAAAGCCTTGCGCGAGCAGATAGGCGCTGGCCTTCTCGCAGCGGATGCCGCCGGTGCAGAACATCGCAATCCTGCGGTGCTTGGCCGGATCGAGGTTTCGCGCCGCAAATTCCTTGAATTGTCCAAAGCTCGCGATCCTGGGATCCACCGCGCCTTCGAACGTGCCCATCGCGACCTCGAACGCGTTGCGGGTATCGAGCACCATGATGTCAGGCGCGGCGATCAGCTCGTTCCAGTCGGCGGCATCGACATAGGTGCCGACCTGCCGCGTCGGATCGACCGTGGTGTCGCCGAGCGTGACGATCTCCTTCTTCAGCCGCACCTTGAGCCGCTGGAATGGCATCTGCGCGGCTTCGGAGAACTTCAGCTCGAGATTGTCGAGGCGGCCGCCGAACAGCGCTCCGTGCCTGAGCTCCGCAACGAAGTCATCGATGCCTTGGTCGGTGCCGGCAATGGTGCCGTTGATGCCCTCATGGGCGAGCAGCACGCTGCCCTTGAGATCGAGCCCGGCGCAGAACGTACGCAGCGGCTCGCGCAGCGCACGGAAGTCCGGCAGCGCGGCGAACTGGTAGAAGGCGGCGACCTTGAAGGGCATCGCCGGGGTTTATCAGGCCGGCCAGGCCGGGGAAACCCGCAAAGCCATGCATTGTCGGGATAATTCCCCTGGCATGCCAGGCATTGCTCAGCCGGGGATGAGTGTGCCATGTACTTGCCATCATCCGCCGCAGCCGCATCAGACCATCACGATCAAGCGAGCACTCTGTCATGAGGAATTTCCATTTCGCCGGCCGTTCCACGGTCCACGCCCAGAACGCGATGGTGGCGACGTCGCATCCGGAAGCGGCGCTCGCGGCCATCGAGGTGATGCGGGAGGGCGGCACGGCCGCCGACGCGGCGGTTGCAGCCTGCGCGCTGCTCGGCGTCATCGAGCCGCAATCGACCGGCATCGGCGGCGACTGCTTCGCGCTGATCCAGCCGAGGGGGGAAGGCAAGATCACCGCCTATAACGGCAGCGGCCGGGCGCCGATGGCGGCGACCGCCGACTGGTATCTCGAGCGCAAGATCCATTCGGTGCCGCTGACCTCGGCACATGCGGTCAGCATTCCCGGCGCGGTCGATGCCTGGGACGTGATCCTGAAGGACCACGGCAAGTTCGGCTTCGACCGGCTGCTGCAGCCGGCGATCAAGGCCGCCGAAGAGGGCTACGTGGTCGCTCCCCGTATCGCCTTCGACTGGAAGAACGGCTTCGAGAAGCTGAAGAACGGCACCAACACCGAGCGCTATCTGTTGCCGCACGGCAAGCCCGCGGTTGTCGGCGACGTGATCCGCCGGCCCGAGCTCGGCAAGACGCTGCGCGCGATCGCGCAGAAGGGCCGCGACGCCTTCTATAGCGGCGAGATCGCCGCCGACATGGTCGACACGCTGCGCGGCATCGGCGGCCTGCACACGCTCGAGGACTTCGCCGCGCACTCGACCGAGGCGACCTCGCCGATCGGCACGATGTACAAGGGCTATGACGTCTGGCAGTGCCCGCCGAACGGCCCCGGCATCACCATGCTGGTCATGCTCAACATCCTGTCGCGCTTCGACCTGACCAAGTTCAAGCCGCTCAGCATCGAGCGCTTCCATCTCGAGGCCGAAGCGGCGCGCATCGCCTACATGATGCGCGAGCAGCATATCGGCGATCCCCAGCACGTGCATGTCGACGTTGCCGGTATCCTCGCCAGGGAATTCGCCGAAGAGCACATCAAGAACATCCGGATGGACCGGCTGCTCGAACTGCCGAACGTCGCGCCGCCGATGAATCCGTCGACGGTCTACATCACGGTGGTCGACAAGGATCGCAACGTCTGCTCGTTCATCAATTCGATCGCGCATTCGTTCGGCTCGGCGATCGTCTCCAACAAGACCGGCGTCCTGCTGCAGAACCGCGCCGGCGGCTTCCGCATCCAGCCCGGACATCCGAATTGCATCGCACCGGGCAAGCGTCCGCTGCACACCATCATCCCGGCGCTGGTCACCAGGAACGGCCGTGCGCTGATGCCGTACGGCGTGATGGGCGGGCAGTACCAGCCGGTCGGTCAGACCCGTGTGCTGACCAACATGCTCGACTATGGCTGCGACATTCAGGAAGCCATCGATATGCCACGCGGCCTGCACTACGAAGGCGTCTACCAGCTCGAGGACAGCGTGCCGGCGGAGATCGTCGAAGGCCTGAAGAAGATCGGTCACAAGACCACCAGCGTGGTCGCGCCGCTCGGCGGTGGGCAGGGCATCTGGATCGATTGGGACAAGGGGACGCTGACCGGCGGCTCCGATCCGCGCAAGGACGGCTGCGCGCTCGGCTACTGATTGTCGCGGCCGGCGAGGCTCGGCGGAGGGAACAAGATTTTATCGCGAGGGTTGGTGCTGAAAGCCCATCCCCGCGAGGTCCGCTATCCGCACCCTCGATTCAGACGAGACCGAACAGGCCGATCTGCGTGGCGGCTCTCCACCCTGGCGCGCGGCGTCGAAGCGTCCGCCGCCGCTCGCTGAAAATCTCTCCTGCGATGCGCTGATCGTCGGCGCCGGCATCACCGGTGCGCTGGTCGCCGAGCGGCTGACGCGTCAGGGACTCGACGTCGTCATCGTCGATCGCGAGCATCCAGGCCGCGGCAGCACCGCGGCGAGCACCTCGATGCTGTTGTGGGAGATCGATCGTCCGCTGGTCGAGCTGACGGACATCTATGGCCTCGATCGCGCGGCGCGCGTCTATCGGGCGAGCCTGCAGGCCGTGACCGGACTGACGACGCTGGTTCGCGACCACGACATTCTCAGCGAGATCAGGGCGAAACGCTCGCTGTATCTGGCAACTGGAAGCTCTGCTGCGGAATTGCTCGACGAACACCGGTTGCGCAGCCGCATCGGCCTGCCGGGCGATTTCCTCGACCATAGGCAATTGCTCGAGACCTTTGGCATGGCGCGCGCCGCCGCGATCGTGTCATCCGGCGCGGCCGATGCCGATCCGCTGCAGCTTGCCCACAGTCTGCTCAGGCTCGCGGTCGCGCGCGGTGCGCGGGCGTTCGATGCCGAGGCCACGGCCTTCGATCCGGCAGGTGAGGCGGTCACGGTCGGGTTCGACAATGACCGCGAAATCGCCGCCAGAGCCGTGGTGCTGGCGACCGGCTATGCGATGCCGGACATCGTTCATTCCAGGGTCCAGGCGGTGTCCTCGAGCTGGGCGATCACGACCGCGCCGCAGCCGCAGAACATCTGGAAGGATGGCGTGCTGATCTGGGAGTGCGCGAAAGACTATCTCTACGCGCGCACGACGCCGGAGGGCCGCATCATGGTCGGCGGCGAGGACAGCAATGAGATCATCGAGCCCGACGCACGCGACCGCCTGATCCCGCAAAAATCGCGCGCGCTGGCGAAACGCCTTGCCGCGCTGTGGCCGCTTGCGGAGACCGAGATCGATTATCGCTGGGCCGGGACGTTCGGTACCACGTGCGACGGCCTGCCGCTGATCGGCCCGGTGCCCGGCGCGAAGGGCGTCTATGCCGCGTATGGCTATGGCGGCAACGGCATCACCTTCTCCTATCTGGCGGCGCAATTGATCGGCGATCTGATCGCAGGTGCGTCGTCGCCATTGCTCGACGATTTTGCACTGGACCGCGACGGCGGCATGGCCGGTCACTGAAAAATGGCTAGGGATTCGGCTCGCACTGGGCTAGAGACGGCCGTCCTTCACGAGAGGTGCAAGATGCGATCTTCCCGACGCACGATCATCAAGACTGCATTCGCCGGCCTTGCGGCGGCAGTCTCCACGTCCGTTGTCAGCGGGACGGCAACGGCCCAAACTGCAGGAAAGCCCATGACCACAGCTTCAGGCCTCCAGATCATCGACAGCAAGGTCGGCACCGGCGCCTCGCCGAAGACCGGCCAGACCTGCGTCATGCACTATACCGGCTGGCTCTACGAGAACGGCCAGAAGGGCAAGAAATTCGACTCCTCGGTTGATCGCAACGAGCCGTTCGAGTTTCCGATCGGCCAGGGTCACGTGATCAAGGGCTGGGACGAGGGCGTCGCCACCATGAAGGTCGGCGGCAAGCGCACCCTGATCATCCCGCCGAACCTCGGCTATGGCGCGCGCGGCGCCGGCGGCGTTATCCCGCCGAACGCCACGCTGATGTTCGACGTCGAACTGCTCGGCGTCAAATAAGCCGATGGGCGTCAAGTAACCGGCCCGCAACAACAAGGGGCGCAGCGATGAAGATTTCGATCCTCGACGATTATTTCGACACGCTGCGTACCCTCGATTGCTACCGCAAGCTCGACGGGTATGACGTCAAGATCTGGAACGATCACGTCCAGGACGTCGATGCGCTCGCCGAGCGGCTGCGCGATACCGACGCGCTGGTCCTGATCCGCGAGCGAACCCAGATCCGCACGCCGCTGCTCGAACGTCTGCCGCAGCTGAAGCTGATCAGCCAGCGCAGCGTCTATCCGCATATCGACATCGACACCTGCACGCGGCTCGGCATCATCGTGTCGTCGAGCCAGCATGCCGATACGCCGTCCTACGCCACCGCCGAGTTCACCTGGGGCCTGATCCTCGCGGCGATGCGCGCGATCCCGCAACAGATGGAGGCGCTGAAGGCGGGCAAGTGGCAGATCGGCGTCGGTCATACGCTGCGCGGCAAGACGCTCGGCATTTATGGCTACGGTCGCATCGGCGCCGTGGTCGCGGGCTACGGCAAGGCGTTCGGCATGAACGTGCTGGTCTGGGCGCGCGAGGGCGCGATGGCGAAGGCGCGCGCCGACGGCTATGAGACATCAGCCAGCAAGGCGGATTTCTTTGCCCGTTGCGACGTGCTGTCGCTGCATATGCGGCTGGTGGACGCGACGCGCGGCATCGTCAAGGCGGCAGACCTCGCGCAAATGAAACAGACCGCGCTGATCGTCAACACCAGCCGCGCGCCGTTGATCGAGCCCGGCGCGCTGGTCAATGCGCTGCGCGCCGGCCGGCCAGGCATGGCCGCGATCGACGTCTATGAGAAGGAGCCGTTGCGCGACACCGCGGACCCGCTGCTCAACATGGACAATGTGGTCTGCACGCCGCATCTCGGCTACGTCTCGCGCGACGAGTACGAAATCCAGTTCACCGACATCTTCGACCAGATATTGGCTTACGCGGCCGGCGCGCCGACCAATGTCGTCAATCCGGATGTGCTGGCACATCTGCGCCCGCGCGGCTGAGCAGCGTCGTTCATGCTCGATCGGCCGGCTCGATGGGGCGGCCGTGTCATCTCTCGTTCAGCGAGGCCAGTGAGCCGCTGCGGTCACCCTGCCGACGATCCTCTTGATGCCTCCGAGTGCCTTCTGTCCCTTGCCCTTGGCTTCCAGGATCGCGCCTCGGCCCTGCATCGCCGGCGAGCCGGTGACCTTGCCAAGACGCCGCTTGAACCTGCCGATCGCCTCGTTGGCCGTGCCTTTCATCCTATCGGTCGTGCTACCCATGAAATTACTCCTTCGGAATACGCTGAGGTAACGCGCCGGAACATGGCGATGTTCCGATTTGGCGGTGTTCCGATTTTCCGCTCGCCTGCGCGGCTGCTTTTCGCTAGCGTTCCACGCAGGAAATCAGGCCAACGAAAGCAAGAATGATGAGCGGTTCCCACGATCACACCCATTCCCAAGATCATCACCATCACGACGATGAGCGCTGGAAGCACGACGGCGTCCGCGTGATTCCCGGCAACCAGCTCGATCCGAACGTGCCGTCGACCGCCGGTATGGATCGCAAGGCCGCGATCAATTTTGCCCGGGTCGGCGCGCAGAAATTGTGGGCAGGCACCGTCAGCATCAAGCCGGACGCCAAGACCGGCGCGCATCATCACGGCCATCTCGAAAGCATCATCTATGTCGTGAAGGGCAAGGCGCGGATGCGCTGGGGCGAGAAGCTGCAGTTCACCGCCGAAGCCGGCCCCGGCGATTTCATCTTCGTGCCGCCCTACGTGCCGCATCAGGAGATCAATGCCAGCCGCGACGAGGTGCTGGAATGCGTGCTGGTGCGCTCCGACGGCGAGGCGGTTGCGATCAATCTCGACATCGAGCCGATCGAGAAGCCGGAGACCGTGCTGTGGGTCGATCCGGTGCACCGCCATCCCGACGAGAAGAAATAGCCGCGACATTTGCGTCGAGATTCCGGGTTCACGCTTCGCGTGCCCCGGAATGACAGTCCAGGGGAGGAGGCCAGCATGACGCTCGTGCGTTACGAGAGCGCCGACCACATCGCGACCATCACGATGGACCGCGTCGCGTCGCACAACGCGCTCAACAACGCGCTGTGCGACGAATTGCAGCAAGCCTGGCGGCGCTTTCGCGACAGCGATGACCGCGTCGCGGTGCTGGCCTCGGCCGAGGAGAAGTATTTCTGTGTCGGCGCCGACGTCAGGGATTTCCCTGCCAATATGTGGAAGGCGGTGCCCGGGCTCGGTGTCGAGCTCGACAAGCCGGTGATCGCGGCGACGTCGGGCTGGGTGGTGGGCGGCGGCTTCGTTCTGGTGCAGATGGCCGACATCTGCGTCGCCTCGGAAACGACGCGGTTCTTCTATCCGGAAGCCAAGATCGGCACCACCGGCGGCGGCGTCTCCTCGGTGCTGGCGCGCATGCCGCACAAGATCGCGATGGAGTTCCTGCTCGTCGGCGAGGAGCTCTCGGCCGAGCGGGCCTACCAGATCGGCTTCGTCAATCGGATCACGCCGCCGGGGCAGCACCGTGCGGCCGCGCAGGAGCTGGCGGCCAAGATCGCCGGCAACGCGCCGCTGGTCGTGCAGGCGCTCAAGAAGCTCGCGCGTGGCGCGATGCCGAAGGGGCCGCTGGAGACGGTCGCCGAGGTGCGCCGGCAGCTCGACGCCATCAAGGACAGCGAGGACCTCAAGGAAGGCGCCAGGGCGTTCAGCGAAAAGCGCAAGCCGAGGTTTACAGGGAAGTGACGCCGTCATTCCGGGGCGACGCGGCAGCGTCGAACCTCAGACGCGCAATTGCGCATCGGGGAATCTCGAGGTTCCGGGTTCGACGCTCGCGCGTCGTCCCGGAACGACGGGCTCAGGCAAACACCCGGTGATCGATCGGCCCGTTCGGCACCACATAGCCGTAACGCGTGTTCGACGGCTCGACGCCGGCCTTCTCGTACTGCGCCTTCATCATCGCAAAGCGATCGCCCTTGAGGTCGAGCATCGCGCGCTTCGGCTGGATGTTGTAGAGCCGGGCGTTGTTCTCGCCGAAGATCGCCGTCTTCACCGGCCCGTCGGCGGGGCCGAGCGGCGCGTAACCGAACTTCTTCTGCATCATCTCCGGGATTTCCAGCCGCCGCAGGCCCTCGATCTGCCATTGCGGCGCGCCGGTCCACAGCGCATCGGTGCCCCAGCAGACGTGGTCGGCGCCGAGCCCCTTGATCAGGATACCCATCAGCGCGGCGCAGACATTGGGCTCGGCGACCAGCGTGGTCGCGAACAATTGCCCGACGTCGCCATAGACATTGTTGACGCCATACTGCGCCGGGATGTCGGCGAGATCCGAGGTCCAGGCGATGCGGCCGGTGCGCTCGAACTCGGCGAGCGCGACCTTCGGGTCGCCGCCGACATGGCGATAGGCCGAGTGGTAGATGATGAAGTTGAGCTGCGGCCAGTCCTTGGCGGCCTTTCCGACATCGGCAACGTCGGCGAAGCCGCGCAGATTCGGATACTGCTTCTCGATCCCGGGCGGAAACAGTCCCTTGTGGACGCAGACGTTCTTGATGCCCGCCTTCACCATCTTCTCATAACCCTTGTAGGCGACCTTCTCGTCGTCCAGCCGCCAAGGGTAGCGGCTGATCTCCTTGTGGGTGTTGTCGCCGATCGTGTAGCCCTTGCAGGATTCCGGCTTCAGCGCCAATGCGGCGTCGAGCTTGTCGAGCCAGCCGGGCTGCCCGGGCGTGAAGATGGCGTGGCAGAACACGCGACGCGAGCCGGCCTCGTCGTTCATTTTCTTGCGCGCGTCGGCCATCTGCTCGTTGGTCAGGAACCAGTCCTGCTCGATATCCGACGGCGCCGAGGAGATCAGCGCGATCTTGGTGTCGGAATCGAGAAACATCTCCTTCTTGTAGTTGTTGAATTTGAGATCCTCGATGGTCTGCTCGTGATCGTTGAGCTCCTTGTTCCAACCGGCCTTGCCGACCGCCTTGCGCATTTCCACAAAGCCCATGATGCGGGTGTCGTCGCGCAGGAAATGCGTGTGCATGTCCATGATGAACTGGTCTTTCAGGGCGCTGGCGCGCTCCTGCGCCATCGCGGGTGTCGCGGCCTCCACCGGCGTCACGGCGAATAGCTCCCCGTAAACCTGGTTCATCGCGACGAAGGAGGTGGCCATGCCGGCCGCGGTCTGGAAGAATCTGCGGCGGTCGAGGCCCTGCTTGCCGCCGAGATCGTCGGCCATCGCGAGCAGCCGCGCCTCGACCTCGCGCTGACGTTCGTTCTGCGGGTCGGGATAGAATTCGTCGCTGGAGACGATCTGGGTCGGGATCGGCGTCTGGTGCTGGCACAGTTCGGAGGGCATCAAGGCGGCAAGTTCTTCGTCGGTGAGATTGCTGCTCATTCTTCGCTCCCGCTTCTCGCCGGATTTTTCCGGTCGGATCGCCGCGGAGACTAGGACCAAGTCCGTCCGTCGTCCGCGCCGTTGGCCGGAAGCCGCGTTCACAAAATCGTGCATCCTATTTGCCGCCGTGAGAAGCCGGCGTCGCGCGGGCTGCTTTGCCCGCTGCTATGCTCGATCGCACCGGATCGGACGAAGAAATCCGGAAGGGAGCGGACCATGATGTCATCTGACCATTCGCGGCGCAGCATGATCAAAGGCATCGGCATTGCAACGGCCGCCGGCGCGTTCGGCGCAGCGTCGGCGCAAGCCGCGACCGCGGTTCCTGCCGAAGGAGAAATATGGAGCAACGAATACTGGGCGAAGAAGGGCGACATCCCCTTGTGGATGTTCCGCAAGCGGATCGGTGTGCCGAAGCCGGGCGAGCCGGGGCGGACGGTGGTGTTCTTCGTCCACGGCTCGTCGGTGACATCAAGGGTGTTCGACCTCACGGTGCCGGGCAAGGGCGAGTATTCGCTGCTGAACACATTTGCCCGCTACGGCTTCGATTGCTGGACCATGGACCACGAGAACTACGGCAAGTCCGGCCGCACGTCGGGCAATGCGGATATTGCGAGCGGCGTCGAGGATCTGAAGGCCGCGGTCGAGGTGATCGCGCGTGAGACCGGGCAGAGGCGATATCACTTCGTCGGCGAATCCTCGGGCGCGTTGCGGGCCGGCGCTTTCGCAATGGCGGCGCCCGAACGCATCGACCGGCTGGTGTTCGCGGCCTTCACCTACAGGGGCGAGGGCTCGCCGACGCTGGCAAAGCGCGCCGAGCAACTCGCCTATTACCGCAGCCACAACATGCGCAAGCGCGACCGCGACATGATCCGCTCGATCGTAACTCGCGACAAGCCCGGCACGTCGGACCCGGCCGTGGTCGAGGTGCTGGCCGATGTCGAGATGCAGTTCGGCGACCAGATCCCGACCGGCACCTATCTCGACATGACCGCCAATTTGCCGGTCGTGCATCCGGAGAGGGTGCTGGCGCCGGTGCTGCTGGTCCGCGGCGAATATGACGGCATCGCCGCTGTTCCGGACCTCGAGGAGTTCTTCAACAAGCTGCCGAACGGCGACCGGCAGTTCATCATCCTGCCCGGCACCGCCCATTCGGTGGCGCTTGCCACCAATCGGGAGCTGTTCTGGCATGTGACGCGGGCATTCCTGACCATGCCGACACCGATTGTGACCTGACGTCACCCTGCGGCAGGACGCCGCAAGAAAAAATCGGCACGGCGATGTCGGGAGCCGGTCATGCGGTTCGTCCTCGGGGCACAACCCCGCCAACAGGAGCACCTCATGGCCCAGCCGACAATGATCTTCGTCAACCTGCCGGTCAGCAATCTCGTCCACGCGACCGCCTTCTACGAGGCGATCGGCGCGACCAAGAACGCACAGTTTTCCGATCATACCGCGTCCTGCATGGTTATCTCCGAGACCATTCACGTCATGCTGCTGACGCACGACAAGTTCCGCGAGTTCACTCCAAAGAAAATTGCCGACACCAAAACCACAAGCGAAGTGCTGATCTGCCTGTCCGCCGACAGCCGCGACGCGGTCGACGGTTATGTCACCAAGGCGAAGGGTGCGGGTGGCAACGCTGATCCATCTCCGAAGCAGGATTACGGCTTCATGTATGGCCGCAGCTTCGAGGATCCCGATGGTCACATCTGGGAAGTGATGTGGATGGACGTCGAGGCGGCGATGAAGGCGCAGTCCGCCGCGGCGACCGCCTGATCGCATCCTGCCATCGCGAGGAGCTCAAGCATGTCCAAGGTATCTCCCTGCCTGTGGTTCAACGGCGAGGCCGAGGAGGCCGCGAACCTCTACGTCTCGCTGCTGCCCGGTTCGCGGATCGAGACCGTCCAGAAGAATGTCATCGACAGCCCCGGCGGAAAGGCCGGCACGGTGCTGCTGGTCGAATTCACGCTCGCCGGTCAGCGCTTCATGGCGCTGAACGGCGGGATGAGGATGGAGCATACCCACGCGGTCTCGTTCGCGATCGACTGTGTCGACCAGGCCGAGGTCGACCGCCTGTGGGACGCATTGCTCGCGGCTGGTGGCACCGCCGAGCAGTGTGGCTGGCTGCGCGATCGCTACGGCGTCGCCTGGCAGATCGTGCCGGCAGTGGTCCGCCAATATCTCGGCGGGCCCGACGCCGCCGCTGCCGCGCGCGTGATGCAGGCCGTGCTCGGGATGATCAAGCTCGATATCGAAGGCCTGCGCCGCGCCTATGAGGGCAAGTCCGCCGCGTGAGGTAGGGACTTCGCTGTCATCGCCCGGCTCGCCGCCTTCGCTAAAGCTTCGGCGAGCCGGGGATTCGTCGCCTCGTCGAAGCCTTGGCGTCGACGGGACCGGGCGATCCAGCATTCCAGAGACTTCGATGCTCGGCCGAGAGGCCGCGGCGTACTGGATGCCCCGCATGAAGCGGGGCATGACAGTATGGGCACGATGGTTCCGTCACATGACCGTGGCGACGGATCGCGGATGCAGCTGATATCGTATAATTATCGCAAGCTGCGTTCCCCTCGCACCGTGCTTGCCCTTTGAACATCGTATCCAATTCGCATTTTGTTCCACGACGTCGCGCCGCGCGCACGGCGATCGCCGCTGCCATCATCTTCATCGTCGCCCATGTCGTGCTCCTGCTCGGGATCACGGCGCCCGACAAGCTCTATTTCGATGAGGTGCACTATGTGCCGGCGGCGCGGCAGATGCTGTTGCCGGTGCGCGAGGGCCCGATCCTCAACCCGATGCATCCGCCGCTCGCCAAGGAGATCATCGCCCTCTCGATCAAGGCATTCGGCGACGGGCCGCTCGGATGGCGCTATCCCGCGGCGCTGTTCGGTGCGCTGGCGCTGGTCGGCGTCTATCTCGGCGGGCTTGCGCTGTTCGCGTCGCAGCAACGCGCGATCGCTGCCGTGCTGCTCGCCTTCTTCAACCAGATGCTGTTCGTGCAGTCGCGGATCGCGATGCTGGATATTTTCGCGCTCGCCTTCGGCCTGTTCGCCATCGCGGCTTTCGTCCACGGCCTCAGGCAAAAGCAGCCGCAATCCGCCTTTGCGCTGGCGGGGCTCTTCGCGGGGCTTGCCAGTGCCTGCAAATGGAGCGGGCTGTTCGTGCTCGCGACCTGCATCGCGATCGTCGTTGCGATCCGCCTGATGCAGGGCTGGCGCACGCGCTTTGCCGACGGCAATGCGGAGGATTGGTATCAGCCGGAGCTATGGCCGGATTTTCGTCTTCCTCACTTCATCGTCTGTTTCGTGCTGATCCCGGTGGCCGTCTATCTCGCGACCTTCGTGCCGCTCTACGGCCTCTCGTTCACGGATATCATGGAGGCGCAGCGCCGCATCTTTGCCGACAACACCACGGCCGCCATCGCGGGGCACACCTATATGAGCTCATGGCCGTCCTGGCCGTTCCTGCTGCGCCCGGTCTGGTACCTGTTCGAGAAGGTCGGCGATGACAGGTTCGCCGCCATCGTGCTCCTCGGCAACCCGCTGGTGCTGTGGCCGGCATTGATCGCGCTGATCATTGCGCTGCGCGACTGGATCATCGGGCGCGGCCGTGATGCATTTCTCGTGCTGGCGTTCTACCTCGGCCCGTATCTCGCCTGGGCGCTGCTGCCGCGCACGCTCGGTTTCATCTATTACTATCTGCCGGCGGCGACCACCGCGAGCTTCGTGCTGGTCTACGCCTTGACGCGCAAGGGGGCGCCGCGTTGGCTGCTGTGGGCGTTCGTCGCGGTTGGATGCGCAGGGTTTGTTGCGATGCTGCCGGTCACGGCCGCTGTGATCGAGACGTCGATGGCGACGTTCAACCGGTTGATGCTGTTTCAGGGCTGGATATGACGGTCTTCGAAGTAAAGTGATCCGCCTGCCGGGCGCGGCAGGCGGATCGAGGCTGCGGGAGATTACTGCGACGCGGTCTTGGTATCCATGTTGACGACCTGCACGCGTCGATTGCTCGGGTCCATCGGCGCACTTGGGTCCTTCGGCCGGGTCTTGCCGTAGCCGACGGTGACGAGATCCGAGCCGTTCAGGCCGTAATGCTCGACCAGATATTTCTTGATGGTGTCGGCGCGGCGCTCCGACAGGTCCTGGTTATAGGCCTCGCTGCCGATCGCGTCGGTGTGGCCGGCGACGACGAAGGTCGAGCCCTTCATGCTGGCATCGGACAGTGCCTTGCCGAGCTCCTGCACCGCCTGGGTCGAGCCCTTGCTGATGTCGGCCGAGTTGTAGTCGAAGTGGATCTCCAGATCGATCTTCGGCTTGTTCGCCGCGATGTCGGCGATCTCCTGGCGTTCAACGCGCGACAACGAACGGGTCTGCCGGTTGCGGACGGTGTTGAGGAAGCTTGCCTCCTTGGCGGAAGCCGCGAGGTCGACCTGCGTGCCGGCGGAAAGGCCGCGGGTGGCCGACTTCGGCTTCAGCGCATTGAGAATCTGTGCGGCCGGAACGGCCTCGCTGCCGGCCAGTGCAACGCCCGCCGTCATCGACAGCGCGGCGCCGATTGTCAGAAAAGACAAGGAAAAAGAGCGGGTCATGGTTTTCGTCCTCAAATGTCGGGCTAGCCAATCCGGCTTGCTGTCGTTTTGATGCTGGGAGACTAGGACGGGTTCAAAGCCCGGAATGTGATCTGGGTCACGGTTGAGTGTGCCGCCCTGCCTTGCGCCAGGCAGGCAGACGGGAAGCGAGGACATCATGGCCAACGTCAATCGCGTCCTCCGCTCGATCAATGACGAAGCTGCCTCGCGCTGCGTCGATATCTTCCTTCGCCCGGACGGCAGCATCGGCTTCGAGGAATATCGGCGGGACGTCGAAGATGGTAGTGGCTGGTTTCCGGTCGGCGGTCATTCGCATCGCATCTTCCATGGAGAAAGCGCCGCGCTCGCGGCGGCGATCGGGGACGTTGCGTGGTTGCGGCGGGTCGTCGGATCGACGTAGCCGCTCCGAATGATGCGGAGCTGATTTCCGCCGCGCAGCTCTCCACAGCAGCGCGAATCTCACTACATTGCTGGGGCAATGTCCCGCGCCGCCGAACCCCTTTCGTTGAACAATGCTGCCGCCCGCCATATCTGGCTGCGCGCGCAGCGGCTCGATACCCAGGTGCCGTTCGGCGAGGGGGCGTCAGCGGTCGCGGCCGCCGTCGATCATCTCGGCTATGTGCAGATCGACACCATCAACGTGATCGAGCGCTGCCATCACCACATCCTGTTCACCCGCATTCCGGACTACCGCCGCGCCGACCTCAAGCAGGCGCAGAGCCGGGACAAGAGCGTGTTCGAGTACTGGACGCACGCGCTGTCCTACATTCCGTCCAAGGACATCGGCATCTTCCTGCCGGCGATGAAGGCGCATAAGCGCGAGGGCCACAAATGGTTCTCGTCGGTGACCCCGGCGGATACGCGCAAGGTGCTGCGGCTGCTTCGTGCCGGTCCGCTGACCATCCGCGACATCGATGACGACGTGCTGACCGAGAAGGAGCATCTCTGGCAGAGCCGCAAGCCCTCCAAGCGCGCGCTGCAGCTCGCCTTCTATGGCGGCGTGGTCACGATCAGCGAGCGCGCCGGCATGCTGAAGACCTATGAGCTGATGACCCGGCACTTCGGCTGGGACAAGCCGCCGAAGCCGGCCCCGGCCTCGGCCCGGACCGCCTATCTGCTCGACCGCGCGCTGCGCTCGCAGGGCATCGTCAGCCTGGATTCGATCTGCCATCTCGACGCGCCGAGCAAGAAGGCGGTGCGCAGCCTGATCGAGGCGCGCCTGCGCCGCAAGGAGCTGGTCCAGGTCGGGCTGGAAGGCGCCGGCAAGCAGGAGCATTGGGCGCGGCCCGAGGTGCTGGAGGCGACCGGCGAGGGTGATCCCACCCTGGTTCACATCCTCTCGCCGTTCGATCCGCTGATCATCCAGCGGAGGCGCACCGAGCTGTTCTTCGGCTACGGCCACCGTTTCGAGGCCTATGTGCCGAAGGAGAAGCGCCTGTTCGGCTATTTCGCGCTGCCGGTGCTGATCGGCGACGACATCGTCGCCGCTCTCGACCTCAAGACCGACCGGCAAAACAAGAAGCTGCTGATGCAGAAATGGAGCTGGGTCGGCAACGGCAAGAAGCTGGCCTCGCGCAAGGAACTGAAGCGGCGCATCGAGGAAGAGCTCGACCGCTTCGAGCGCTTCCAGCTCGCGGATTAGCTCCGCTACGCCGTCATGGCCGGGCTTGTCCCGGCCATCCACGTCTTTCTCACGCGGATAACAAGACGTGGATGCCCGGCACAAGGCCGGGCATGACGAGTTTGGGGAGCGATCGACCACAGCCTCGGTTCCGGTTTGTGCTGTGTGCTATGAGTTTTTGCCATTGCTCAAGCCGGGGCCACCCAATAATCCTCACGGCAAGCAACACCCGGGGAAAGCTCATGAGCCAGACAGCAACCATCGCGCCTGATCGCGGCGCCCGCAGCGAGATCGAGACGTCGACGATCCGCGCGATCTCGTGGCGGCTGATCCCGTTCCTGATCCTGGCCTACTTCTTCTCCTATCTCGACCGCGTCAATCTCGGTTTCGCCGCGCTCACCATGAACAGCGAGCTGAAGTTCTCGCCGGTGGTGTTCTCGTTCGGCGCCGGCATCTTTTTCATCGGCTATTTCATTTTCGAGGTGCCGAGCAACCTGGCGCTGGAGCGGTTCGGCGCCAGTAAGTGGATCGCCCGCATCATGGTGAGCTGGGGCATCCTCTCGGCGTTGATGGCGGCGGTCTATGACGAGCACAGCTTCTATGCGCTGCGCTTCTTCCTCGGCGTCGCCGAGGCCGGCTTCTTCCCCGGCATCATCCTCTATCTGACCTATTGGTACCCGGCCGAGTATCGTGCGCGCTTCCTCGCCGCCTTCGCGCTCGCGGTGCCGATCTCGACCGTGATCGGCGCGCCGATCTCCGGCCTGTTGCTCGGCCTCGACGGCGTGATGGGCTTGAAGGGCTGGCAGTGGCTGTTCGTCATCGAGGGCATTCCCTCGGTGCTGCTCGGCATCGTCACCTGGTTTTATCTGACCGACCGGCCGGAGAAGGCCGAGTGGCTCTCGGCCGAGCAGAAGGCGTGGCTCAAGGCGAAGCTCGACGCCGAGGTCGCGGCCAAGCAGGCGGCGAAGCATTTCACGCTGGGCGAGGCGCTGTCCTCGCCGAAGGTGCTGGCGCTCAGCGCGATCTATTTCGGTTTCGTCGCCTCGCTCTACGGCATGCAGTTCTGGCTGCCGCAGATCGTCAAGGCGTTCGGTCTCACCAACGCGCAGACCGGCTTCGTCACCGCGATCCCGTACGCATTCGGCACCGTCGCGATGATCCTGTGGGCACGCCGTTCCGATGCCACGCGCGAGCGCGTGTTCCATGTCGGCGCGCCGCTGCTGCTGACTGCGCTGGCGCTCGCCGTCTCCAGCTACATCACCGATCCGGTCATGACGATGGTGGTGCTGACGGTCGCTGCGATCGGGGTGTTCTGCACCTTCGCGGTGTTCTGGACGCTGCCGACAGCCTGGCTCTCCGGCACCGCCGCCGCCGGCGCGATCGCGCTGATCAACTCGATCGGCAACCTCGCCGGTTTCGGCGGGCCCTACCTGATCGGCTGGGTCAAGGAAGCCACCGGCAGCACGTCGACCGGCCTGCTGGTGCTGTCGCTGCTGCCGCTCGCGGCGGGCCTGCTGGTTTTCCTCGGCAGCCACGAAACCAAGACCGAGTTCGCCGGCGCGAAGTAGCCGTGGCGCCTGCGTAGGATGGGTTTCGCTTCGCTCTACCCATCCTACAGTTCTTGAATGCTTAGACCGGATAGCGCCACTTCAGCGCGCGCCGGACGAAGAAGATCGCGACCAGCGTGGTGCCGAGCGTTGCCAGCCACGTCCACATCAGGATGCCGCCCTGTGTCAGGGCGTAGCGCTCGGAAAGCGCCAGCATCACCAGCATGCCGATGAGCCCCGCGCCGGACCAATAGAGCGGCGAACGCAGCATTCCAGTCGCGGCGTGTTCAGCCGCGCGTTCGCGCGCTCTGCCGACGAACCAGATCAAGAAGCCGGCGTAACCAAGGGCAAGGATCCATGACATGGCCGCAGCCTCGCATGCTGGCGCTTCCGCAACCGTAAAAGGCTGAAACGAAAGTCGCGGTATCGGTTGGAGGAGCCCGATTCCGACCCCGTCCTCACGAATTGGTTATCACTGACGAATATTGACATTTATCAGTGATAAATCGATACTCTTCATCAGTCGTCAGCCCGATGGAGATTTCAGATGTTCGTTCGTTCCGTTTTCTCGAGCTATTACAGGCTCTTGACGGGAGCATCATTGGCTTTCGCGGTGTTCGCGCTGACCGGCTGCAATGAAAAGGCGGCCGAAAACGCCGATCCGGGGCGCCCAGTCCTGGTGGCGACAGTCCATTATGAAGCTGAAACCCCTGAGCGCAGCTTTGTCGGCACCATCAAGCCCCGTATCGAAGCCGATATGGGCTTTCGGGTCGCCGGCAAGGTGGCCAAGCGGCTGGTCGAGGTCGGACAGACAGTCGACGTCGACCAGCCCTTGGCCACCCTCGACGAGGTCGACCTGAAACTGCAGGCCGAGCAGGCGGAGGCGGAATTCCGCGCCGCCACCGGCGTGCTGGCGCAGGCCGCGGCCGCCGAGCAGCGCGCCAAGGATCTGAAGGCCAAGGGCTGGACCACCGACGCGGCGCTCGATTCCGCCAAGGCCGCCGGCGACGAGGCCCGCGCCAGGCTGAACCGCGCCGAGCGCTCGGTCGAGCTGACCAAGAATTCCCTCTCTTACGCAACGCTGGTGGCCGACACCCGGGGTGTCGTCACAGCGACCATGATCGAGCCCGGCCAGGTGGTTGCCGCGGGCCAGGCTTCGATCCGTGTCGCCCGACTTGGCGAGAAGGAAGCTGTCGTCGCGATCCCAGAGACGCTTCTTGCTCGTGCCAGGTCGGGCGTAGCCACGGTGACGCTGTGGTCGGATGCCAAGAAGAGCTATGCCGCCAGGCTGCGCGAGGTCGCGCCGCAGGCCGATCCCGCCACCCGCACCTATCTCGCAAAATTCTCCCTGCCGGATGCCGACGAGGCGGTGTCGCTCGGCATGACCGCGACGCTGACGCTGGCCGACAAGGCGAGCGAGCGCGTCGCCAAGTTGCCGCTGTCGGCGCTGTACAGCCAGGGCGGCGATCCCTCGCTCTACATCGTCGACGACAAGGGCGACATCGCGCTGAAGCCGGTCAAGGTGAAGGCCTATGAGAGCAGCAACGTCGTGATCTCGGGCGGTGTCGACGATGGCGCCAAGGTGGTCGCCCTCGGCGTGCAGAAACTCGATCCGAGCCAGAAGGTGCGGGTCGTGTCGTCGCTGTCGTTCTAACCCTCGCATAGCAGCAGAAACGGTTCTGGGACCTGGAGAGTTCGATGAAGCGCTTCAACCTTTCAGCCTGGGCGGTCAGCCATCCGACGCTGGTCCTGTTCCTGATGATCATCCTCGCCGCCGCCGGCTTCTTCTCCTACGAGAAGCTCGGCCGCGCCGAGGACCCGTTCTTCACCGTCAAGGTGGTGAACGTCTCGGTGATGTGGCCGGGCGCGACCTCGCAGGAAATGCAGATGCAGGTCGCCGATCCGATCGAGAAGAAGCTGCAGGAGCTGCCGTTCTTCGACAAGGTGCAGACCTATTCCAAGCCGGGGTTCACGGCGATGCAGGTCTCCTTCAAGGATTCGACCTCGCCGAAGGACGTGCCCTATCTCTTCTATCTCCTGCGCAAGAAGCTGGTCGATGTGCAGGGCGAGTTGCCCTCCGGCATCCTCGGTCCCGTCGTCAACGACGAATTCTCCGACGTCGATTCGATTCTCTATATGATGACCGGGGACGGCGCCAATTATGCGCAGCTCAAGAAGGTCGCGGAGGGTTTTCGCCAGCGCCTGCTGAAGGTGCCCGGTGTCACCAAGATCGATCTCTACGGCACCCAGGACGAGCGCATTTTCGTCGAGTTCTCGCATGCCAAGCTGGCGACGCTCGGCATCACGCCGCAGGCGCTGTTCGACTCGCTCGCCAAGCAGAACAACGTCACCCCGGCCGGCACCGTCGAGAGCTCATCGCAGCGCGTGCCGCTGCGCGTCACCGGCGCGCTTGACGGCGTCAAGGCGGTTGCCGAAACGCCGGTCGAGAGCAACGGCCGCGTGTTCCGGCTCGGCGATATCGCGACCGTGAGCCACGGCTATGTCGATCCGCCAAGCTTCAAAGTGCGTCAGGAAGGCAAGCCGGCGCTCGGCATCGGCGTCGTCACCGCCAAGGGCGCCAACATCCTCGAGCTCGGCAAGGAGGTCCAGAAGGCGACCGCCGAGTTCCTGAAGGCGGTGCCGCAGGGCGTCGATATCCAGCAGATCGCCGACCAGCCCAAGGTGGTCGAGCACGCCGTCGGCGAGTTCGTACACTCCTTTGTCGAGGCGCTCGCGATTGTGCTGTTCGTCTCCTTTGTCGCGCTCGGCTGGCGCACCGGCATCGTGGTCGCGCTGTCGGTGCCGCTGGTGCTCGGCATCGTATTCATCGTGATGAACGCAATGTCGCTCGACCTGCACCGCATCACGCTCGGCGCGCTGATCATTGCGCTCGGCCTCTTGGTCGACGACGCCATCATCGCGGTCGAGATGATGGTGGTGAAGATGGAGCAGGGCTGGGACCGCATGAAGGCGGCGTCCTTTGCCTGGGAATCCACCGCGTTTCCGATGCTCACGGGAACGCTGGTCACGGCCGCTGGCTTCCTCCCCATCGGCTTTGCCAATTCGGCGGTCGGCGAATATGCCGGCGGCATCTTCTGGATCGTGGCGATCTCGCTGGTCGCCTCCTGGTTCGTCGCGGTGATCTTCACGCCCTATATCGGCGTCAAGCTGTTGCCCAACATCAAGGTGCACCAGAACCACGATCCGCACGCGATCTACGAGACGCGGATGTATCGCGGCCTGCGCAGCGTCGTGCAGTGGTGCGTCGATCACCGCATCAAGGTGGTGGCGGCGACCGTCGGCGTCTTCGTTGCCTCCATCGTTGCGTTCGGCCACGTCCAGCAGCAGTTCTTCCCGCTGTCGGAGCGGCCCGAGCTGTTCCTGCAGCTGCGTCTGCCCGAGGGCACCGCCTTCAACGTCACCGAGAAGGCGGTGAAGCAGGCCGAAGGGCTGCTGAAGGGCGATGACGACATCCAGACCTACACCGCCTATGTCGGCCAGGGCTCGCCGCGCTTCTGGCTCGGCCTCAACCCGCAGCTGCCGAACGAGGCCTTTGCCGAGATCGTGATCCTCGCCAAGAACGTCGAGGCGCGCGAGCGCGTCAAGGCCAAGATCGAGCAGGCCGCCGCCGACGGCGCGCTGAACGAGGCGCGGGTCCGGGTCGATCGCTTCAATTTCGGTCCGCCGGTCGGCTTCCCGGTCCAGTTCCGCGTGATCGGCCCCGATGCCAACAAGGTGCGCGACATCGCCTACCAGGTCCGCGACGTCATGCGCCAGAACAAGAACGTCAAGGACGTCCAGCTCGACTGGAACGAGCAGTCGCCCTATCTGAAGCTCGCTGTCGACCAGGATCGGGCGCGCGCGCTCGGCCTGACCCCGCAGGACGTCTCGCAGGCGCTGGCGATGCTGATCTCGGGCGCGCCGGTCACCACGATCCGCGACGGCATCGAGAAGGTCGGCGTGGTCGCCCGCGCGGTGCCGTCCGAGCGGCTCGATCTCGGCCGCGTCGGCGATCTCACCATTACCACGCGCAACGGCGTCGCCGTCCCGCTGCAGCAGATTGCCAAGATCGAATATGCGCATGAGGAGCCGATCCTGTGGCGGCGCAACCGCGACATGGCGATCACCGTGCGTTCCGACGTTGTCGACGGCGTGCAGGCGCCCGACGTCACCAACCAGATCTCGCCGAAGCTGAAGGACATCCAGGCCCATCTCGAGCCGGCTTACCGGATCGAGCCGGGCGGGGCGTTCGAGGAATCCGCCAAGGGCAATGCGTCGATCTTCATCCTCTTCCCCGTGATGGTGATGGTGATGCTGACGCTGCTGATGATCCAGCTGCAGAGCTTCTCGCGCCTGTTCCTGGTGTTCCTGACCGCGCCGCTCGGCATCGTCGGCGCCTCGCTGGGGCTCAACGTCGCCAACCAGCCGTTCGGCTTCGTGGCGCTGCTCGGCCTGATCGCGCTCGCCGGCATGATCATGCGCAATGCCGTGATCCTGGTCGACCAGATCGAGAGCGACGTGGCGTCCGGCCTGACCCGGCGCGAGGCGATCGTCGAAGCCACCGTCCGGCGCGCCCGGCCGGTGGTGCTGACGGCCCTGGCCGCCATCCTCGCCATGATCCCGCTGTCGCGCTCGGCGTTCTGGGGCCCGATGGCGATCACCATCATGGGCGGTTTGTTTGTTGCGACTTTCCTGACCTTGCTGTATCTGCCGGGCCTTTACGCCCTCTGGTTCCGCAAGACCCTCGAGGAAAGCGGCTCCGAGCAAATCGATACTGCGCCGCAGCATGCCGGCGATGCGCAACGCGCATTTCCGCTTGCTGAGGCGGCCGAATAATTGAAGATTGAGCAGGCCAACATGACACTGATCTCGGAACATAGCGAAACCGACACCCGCGAGCGGATTCTTGTGGTGGCGGAGCGCTTGTTCCGGCAGATCGGGTATCAGAAGACGACGGTCGCCGACATCGCCAAAGAGCTGCGGATGAGCCCCGCCAACGTGTACCGCTTCTTCGATTCGAAGAAGTCGATCCACGAAAGCGTGGCCCGCGGCCTGATGGGCGAGGTCGAGATCGAGGCGCAGCGCATCGCCCGCTCGGAAGGGCCGGCGGCGCCGCGCTTGCGCCAGATGATGACGACTATCAATCGCATGAACACCGAACGCTATGTCGGTGACTCCAAGCTGCACGAGATGGTCGAGATCGCGATGCAGGAGGACTGGGACGTCTGCGTCGCCCATATGGAGTGTATCGCCTCCATTATCGGCGAGGTGATCGCGCAAGGAGCGGCGTCGGGGGAGTTCGAGATCACGGACCTGCAACTCGCGTCGCTGTGCGCCTGCACCGCGATGATGCGGTTCTTCCACCCGCAGATGATCGCCCAATGTGCCACCAAGCCGGGGCCGACCATCGATCAGATGATCGATTTCGTGATCGCCGGCCTGTCGCCGCGCGGCCGCACCAATTGAGCGCCAGGGCTGACATTTTCGTCAGTTGACTCTTCCGGCATAGCAGGCAAATCGGGTTTGTAGCCCGGATGGAGCGCAGCGCAATCCGGGCCACTTCCGCTTGCGAGACCGTCCCGGATTACGCTGCGCTCCATCCGGGCTACGTGAGAGGGGCTAGCCGTGACCGCCAAGGACCTGCATTTCTACGAGCCGAAGAACGGCCACGGCCTGAAGCACGACCCGTTCAACGCCATCGTGGCGCCGCGGCCGATCGGCTGGATCTCCTCGCGCGACAAGGGCGGCAACGTCAACCTCGCGCCCTACAGCTTCTTCAACGCGTTCTGCTATGTGCCACCGATCATCGGCTTCTCCTCCACCAACTGGAAGGACAGCGTCGCCAACATCCAGGACACCGGCGAGTTCGTCTGGAATCTGGCGACGATGGATCTCGCCAAGCACATGAACGCGACGGCGGCGCATGTCGCGCGTGATGTCGACGAGTTCAAGCTCGCGGGGCTCACGCCGGTCGCCGGCAAGCTCGTCAACGTGCCGCGGGTCGCCGAAAGCCCGGTGTCGTTCGAATGCAAGGTGAGCCAGATCGTCCAGCTCCAGGGTGCCGACGGCAAGAAGGCCGAGGCGTGGCTGACGCTCGGCGAGGTCGTGGCCGTCCACATCGACAAGGCCTTCATCAAGGACGGCGTCTACCAGACCGGTCTCGCGCACCCGATCGTCCGCGCCGGCCGCCGCGGCGACTACTTCGAGATCAAGCCGGAAAACATGTTCGAGATGATCCGGCCGGATTGAGTGCTGCTCTATCCTCCCTCTCCCCGTTCTTCACGGGTAGAGGGTAGGGTGAGGGGCTGCTTCCATCGGTTATGATCGTCGTGAGACCTGTACCCCCCTCACCCGGATCGCATCTTGCGATGCAATCCGACCTCTCCCCGCAAGCGGGGCGAGGTAAGAGACGTCGCTCCGCAACGACGGCCCGCACCACAACAATGTGAAATTTCCGCGCGCGGGGATGAAAAACCGTCACTCGCAACCTCTCCGAGAGCAGTCTAACCTCCACCCGCCAGGCCGGATCAACGGCCGGCCAACAGAGTGGGAGGATGCGATGACACGCCAATCGCGGCGCGATCCTAACGAAGAACAACGCGATCCGAATGTTTCACGACGCACGCTGGTTCAGGGGTTGGCGGTTTCCGCCGCCGCCGTCGCGGGCATCGGCAGTGCGCTGGCTCAGAACGCGCCCGCGCCGGTCGGGCCGCCGACGACGATCACCAGCCCGCCGCGCGACTTCAGTCCGCGCGGTGCGCCGACCACCTATTTCTGGGACCCCGACATCATCGCGGTCGATCCGTCCTTCAATGACCTTGCCCAGCCCAACACCTCGATCAAGCGCCTCCATACCGGCCTGTTGTGGGCGGAAGGCCCGGCTTGGAGTTCGCAGGGCCGTTATCTGTTGTGGAGCGACATTCCGAACAACCGGCAGATGCGCTGGTCGGAGGATGACGGCCATGTCAGCGTCTTCCGCATGCCGTCGAACTACTCGAACGGCAATTCGTTCGACTTCCAAGGCCGCCAGCTGTCCTGCGAGCATCTCACCCGCCGCGTGACGCGCTACGAGAATGACGGCACCGCGACCGTGCTCGCAGACAACTATCAGGGCAAGCGGCTGAACTCGCCGAACGACGTCGTCGCGCATCCCGACGGCAGCTACTGGTTCACCGATCCGCCCTATGGCGGGCAGCTCTATGAGGGCGAACCCGACGCCGCAGGCGGCCCGGGCAATCCGGCCGGCAAGCTCAATCCCCGGATCGGGCAGCCGGCGGGCTTCGCGCCGGCCAAGCGCGAGCTGCCCACCAATTGCTATCGCATCGATCCTTCCGGCCGTGTCGATCTCGTGGTCGGCGAGGACCAGGTGCCGGATCCGAACGGCCTCTGCTTCTCGCCGGACTACAAGAAGCTCTACGTGGTCTCGACCGGCAAGGGACCGGGCGATAGCGGCCCCGGCGGCAAGGGCGACGTCTTCGTGTTCGATGTCGGCGCCGACAACAAGCTTTCCAACGGCAACCGGTTCAGCGATTTCACGATCGACGGCGTGAAGTGCGGACCGGACGGCATCCGCTGCGACGTCAACGGCAATGTCTGGTGCTCGAGCAATGCCGGTCGCGCGGTCGGTTACAGCGGCGTGACGGTGTGGTCGCCGGAAGGCAAGCTGCTCGGCCGCATCCGGTTGCCCGAGGTCTGCGGCAACATCACCTTCGGCGGTCCCAAGCGCAACCGCCTGTTCATGGCCGCAAGCCAGTCGCTCTACGCGGTCTATACCGCAACCCAGGGAGCGGGGCCGGCCTGATCTCGGTTTCACTTCACCTCTCCACGGCGGAGAGAGGTCGATTTGCGCAGCAAATCGGGTAAGGGGGAGCCGCTCCAAGGAGAGACCGCAACCCCTCACCCGGCGCTGCGCGCCGACCTCTCCCAAGGGAGAGGTGAACTTCCGCTGCCGCCCCCACTCGGCCAACCTCGCGCGGATCGGACGGCTCCGCGCCGTCCCCAGCTACCTGATTGTCGCAGCTCAGCTTTCGGAACTGAACCCGCGGCGTGCCGTTAACAAAATGGCGCCTGGGCCGCGTCAATTTCGCTTTATCTGCGAAGCGAAGTGTTCACCGGTGAACGGCACTTTCCGATAAGATCACCCATCCGCGCCGCCGTTTCATGAGGGATCCGCCATGAGCTTCCGCCGCGACTATTTGACAAAACCGATCTTCTCCTGGGCGGCGTGGCGTGCTGCCGACGATGTCGGACACCGAGCGCGAGGCGCTGGAAGCCGGCGACGTCTGGTGGGACGCCGATCTCTTCACCGGCAATCCCGACTGGTCGAAGCTGCTGGCGTTCGCGCCGGCCAGATTGACTGACGAAGAGCAGGCCTTCCTGCACGGACCGGTCGACGAGCTCTGCAGGATGCTCGACGAGTGGAAGATCAACTGGGAATGGCGCGATCTGCCGCCCGAGGTCTGGGCTTTCATCAAGGCCAAAAAATTCTTCGGCATGATCATCCCGAAGGAATTCGGCGGCCTCGGCTTCTCGCCCTATGCGCATTCCGAAGTGGTGCGCAAGATCTCATCGCGCTCGCTGACCGCGGCCGTCACGGTGATGGTGCCGAACTCCCTCGGGCCCGGCGAACTCTTGATGCGGTTCGGCACCAGGGAGCAACAGGACAAATGGCTGCCGCGCCTCGCCTCCGGCCAGGACATTCCATGCTTCGGCCTGACCAGCCCGGAGGCCGGCTCCGACGCCGCCTCGATGATCGACACCGGCATCATCTGCAAGGGCAATTTCGAAGGCCGCGAGGTGCTGGGCTTGAGGCTCAACTGGCACAAGCGCTACATCACGCTCGGCCCGGTCGCGACGCTGCTCGGCCTTGCGTTCAAGGCCTATGATCCCGATCACCTGGTCGGCACCGAGGAAGAACTCGGCATCACCGTCGCGCTGATCCCGACCCATCTGCCCGGCGTCTCGATCGGCCACCGCCATCTGCCGGCGATGCAGGTGTTCCAGAACGGCCCGAACTGGGGCCGCGACGTCTTCATCCCGCTCGACTACATCATCGGCGGCGAGGCACGGCTCGGCCAAGGCTGGAAGATGCTGATGACGGCGCTCGCCGCCGGCCGCGGCATCTCGCTGCCGTCGCTGTCGGCCGCCGGCGCTGCCTATGCCGCGCGCACCACCGGCGCCTATGCCCGCATCCGCGAGCAGTTCGGCATCTCGATCTCGAAATTCGAGGGCATCGAGGAACCGCTCGCGCGTATCGCCGGCACGGCCTATCTGCTCGACGCCGCGCGCCGGCTGACCTGCGCCGCGCTGAATGGGGGGCATCATCCCGCCGTCATCTCCGGGATCATGAAGCTGCACGCCACCGAGCGGATGCGGATCGCGATCGACGACGCCATGGACATCCATGGCGGCAAGGCCGTGATCGACGGGCCGCAGAATTATCTCGGCGGGCTCTACCGCTCGGTGCCGGTCGGCATCACGGTCGAGGGCGCCAACATCCTGACCCGCAATCTGATCGTGTTCGGGCAAGGCGCGATCCGCGCGCATCCCTATCTGTTGCAGGAGATGAATGCGCTCGGCGAGACCGACCGCGACAAGGGCCTGACCGCGTTCGACACCGCGTTCTGGAAGCATGTCGGCCACAGCTTCGCGACCATGTTCCGCGCCTGGGGCCGCAACTGGAGTTTTGGCCTGTTCGCGCCGGCGCCGGATGCCGGCGATGCCACCGAGTTCTATCGCCAGCTGTCGCGCTATTCGTCGGCGTTCGCGCTGTGCGCCGACATGGCGCTGCTCACCCTCGGCGGCGCGCTGAAGCGCAAGGAAATGCTCTCCGCGCGCTTCGGCGACATCCTGTCCGAGCTGTATTTGCTCTCCGCTGCGCTCAAGCGCTGGCAGGACGAGGGCCGGCAGCAGGAGGATCTTCCCGCGCTCCAATGGTGCATGGCGTCCGGCTTCAAGACCATCGAGAACCGCTTTGCGGAAATCTTCGCCAATCTGCCGAACCGTCCGGTGGCTTGGCTGCTGAAATTCCTGATCCAGCCGTTCGGCGCGCGCGTCACCGGCCCGACGGACCGCGTCGTGCAGCAATGCGCGCAGCTCGTGCTGTCGCCCTCCGCGGCGCGTGACCGCCTGACGCCGGACCTCGCTTTTGTCGAGGATGACGGCGGCATCGCAAGGCTGGAGAAGGCTTTCCGCCTCGTCACCGAGGCCGAGGATGCCGCCAAGCAGCTGCGCGCGGCGCGCCTGCATGACTGGAAGGAGGCGGTCAAGAAAGGCGTCATCACCGAGGCCGACGGCGAGAAGCTTGCCGCTGCCCACGAGGCCGTCGCCAAAGTCATCGAGGTCGATGATTTTGCGCCGGAGGCGCTGTCCCCGATTTACAAGAAATCCGCCGACGTGCATCAGTTCTTCCAGGAGCTTGGTGAGCAGAGGGCGGCGAGCTGATGGCGCGACCAGTCTTTATCGTCGACGGCAGCCGGACGCCGTTCCTGAAGGCGCGCTCCGGTCCCGGCCCGTTCACCCCGGTCGATCTTGCCGTGCAATGCGGCCGGCCGCTGCTGGCGCGGCAGCCTTTCGCGCCCACCGCCTTCGACCAGGTCATCCTCGGCTGCGTCAACGTGATCGCCGACGAGATGAACCCGGCACGCGTTGCGGCGCTTAGGCTCGGCATGGGCGAGCAGATGGTCGCCTTCACGATGCAGATCAATTGCGGCTCTGGCATGCAGTCGATCGATACCGGCTATCGTTACATCCGCGAGGGCATCTCCGACCTGATCCTCGCCGGCGGTGCCGAAGCCTTGAGCCACGCGCCGCTGGTCTGGCCCAATTCCGGCGTGCGCTGGTTTGCCGGCTTCGCCGGCGCCAAGGGGCTCGGCGCCAAGATCGCCGCGGCGCTGAAGGTGAAGCCGAGCTACTTCAAGCCGATCATCGGCCTCGAGCGCGGGCTGACCGACCCGATCACCGAGCTCAACATGGGGCAGACCGCCGAGAAGGTCGGCCATCTCTTCGGCATCACCCGCGCCCAGTCCGATGCATATGCTGCCGAGAGCCATCAGCGGCTGGCCAACGCGCAGCAGCAGGGCTTTCTCAAGGGCGAGGTCGAGACCGCGTTCTCCCGCGACGGCAAGTTCTACGACCACGACGACGGCGTCCGCCCGGACTCGACGCCCGACACCCTGGCAAAGCTGAAGCCGGTGTTCGAGCGTCCGTGGGGCCAGGTCACCGCCGGCAATTCCTCGCAGATCACCGACGGCGCTTCCTGGGTGATCCTGGCGTCTGAGAAGGCGGTGGCCAAGCACGGGCTGACGCCGAAGGCCGTCATCCTCGATAGCCAGTGGTCGGCGCTCGATCCCTCAATCATGGGCCTCGGCCCGGTGCTCTCGGCGAGCGCGCTGCTCAAGCGCAACAGCCTGACCTTGCAGGATGTCGAGACCTGGGAGCTCAACGAGGCCTTTGCCACGCAGGTGCTCGGCTGCCTCGCGGCGTGGAACGACGAGACATTCTGCCGCGAGATTCTCGGACTCGACGGCGCGGCCGGCGAGATCGACCGCGCGAAGCTCAACGTCGACGGCGGCGCGATCAGCCTCGGCCATCCGGTCGGCACCAGCGGCAACCGCATCGTGCTGCATCTGGTCAATGCGATGAAGCGGCTCGGCACCAGGCGCGGCGTTGCCACCGAATGCATCGGTGGCGGGCAGGGCGGCGCGATGTTGATAGAGACGGTGTGATCATGGATTCACGGATCATGGACGTTCTCGCCGGCCGCGTGCTCGAACTCGGGCCGAAGCCTGCCGCCGACAGCCCCTATAAGAATTTCAAGCTGACCCGCGACGAGGATGGCATCGCCTGGCTGTTGTTCGATCGCGCCGGCGCCAGCGCCAACACGCTGTCGGCCGATCTGCTCGAGGAGCTCGATGCCATCGTCGCGGCGCTGGAGAACCAGCGGCCGACCGGTCTCGTGGTGCGCTCGGCCAAGCCAAGCGGCTTCATCGCCGGCGCCGACGTCAATGAGTTTCGCGGCGCCAGCGATTCCAGCGCGGTCGAGACCGCGATCGGCCGCGCCCATGCGGTGATCGACCGGCTCGAGGCGCTGCGCGTGCCGTCGGTCGCCGTCATCCACGGCTTCTGCCTCGGCGGCGGCCTCGAGGTCGCGCTGGCCTGCCAGATGCGGATCGCGATCGACGATGCCAGGTTCGGTTTCCCCGAGGTGATGCTCGGCCTGCATCCCGGTCTTGGCGGCACCGTGCGCTTCACCGAGCTGGTCAACCCGATGCAGGCCATGACCTTGATGCTGACCGGCAAGACGATCGACGCGCGCCGCGCCAAGTCGCTCGGCCTGGTCGACGCCGTCACCCAGGAGCGCCATGTCCGCAACGCGGTGAAGGACGCGGTGTTCGGCCGGCTGAAGCGCGCCAGGCCGGGCGCGCTCAACTCGCTCCTCAATCTCGGCGCGGCGCGTGGTTTCCTCGCCTCGCGGATGCGCAGCGAGGCCGAGAAGGCGGCACCACGCAAGCATTACCCGGCGCCCTATGCGCTGATCGATCTGTGGGAGAAGTACGCCGGCAACCGCTCGGCGATGCTGAATGCGGAGAAGGCCTCGTTCGCTAATCTGATGGTGATGCCGACCGCGCAGAATCTGATCCGCGTGTTCTTCCTGCGCGAGCAGATGAAGAAGCTCGCCGGCAGCGGCAACAAGGTTGCGCACGTCCACGTCATCGGCGCCGGCGCGATGGGCGGCGATATCGCGGCGTGGTGCGCCAACCAGGACATGCGCGTGACGCTCGCCGACATGAAGGCCGAGCCGATCGCGGGCGCGATGAAGCGGGCGTCGGAGCTGTTCGGCAAGATCATGCGCAAGCGGATCGACCAGCGCGACGCGCTGGACCGGCTGATTCCCGACATGGACGGCGAGGGCGTCCGCAATGCCGATCTGATCATCGAGGCAGTGCCGGAAAAGCTCGAGCTGAAGCAGAAGGTCTATGCCGGCCTCGAGCCGAAGCTGAAGCCGGGCGCGATCCTCGCCACCAATACGTCGAGCATCCCGCTGCAGGATCTGCGCACCACGCTGGCACGGCCGGAGCGGCTGCTCGGCCTGCACTTCTTCAACCCGGTGTCGCGGCTGCAACTCGTCGAGGTCGTCAGCCATGACGACACCGATGCCACGATGCTCAAGGAGGCGCTCGCTTTCGTCGGCGCCATCGACCGCCTGCCGCTGCCGGTGAAGAGTTCGCCCGGCTTCCTCGTCAACCGCGCGCTGACGCCCTACATGCTGGAAGCGATGATGATGCTGGACGAGAAGACCGACCAGCGCCTGATCGACGCGGCCGCCGTCGAGTTCGGCATGCCGATGGGGCCGATCGAACTCGCCGACCAGGTCGGCCTCGATATCTGCCTCGATGTCGGCGACATGCTGCGCTCGAAGTTCGGCGACACCCTGCCGCCGACGCCTGCATGGTTGCGCGAAAAAGTCGTCAAAGGCGAGCTCGGCCGCAAGACCGGCAAGGGCTTCTATACCTGGAAGGACGGCAAGGCGGAAAAGGCGCCGCTGCCGGAGACCGGTCCCCGGGTCACCGATGAGATGATCGACCGCCTGGTGCTGCCGATCTCGAATGTCTGCGTTGCCGCCTTGCGCGAAGGCATCGTCGACAATCCCGACATGGTCGACGGCGCGATGATCTTCGGCACCGGCTATGCCCCGTTCCGCGGCGGCCCGCTCAACTATGCGCGCAGCCGCGGCGTCGACAATGTGGTGTCGGCCATGCAGGCCTTGATGCGCAAGTTCGGCGGACGATTTGCGCCGGATCCCGGCTGGGAGGCATTCAAGTGAGCGATCCGCAAGTGACCGACTCGCAAGTGACCGACGCCCACGCTCACGCGCCGCTCAGCAGCGAGATCGAGCCGAAGGGCGATCTCTGCATCCGCACGCTGGCGATGCCAGCCGACACCAATGCCAATGGCGACATCTTCGGCGGCTGGCTGCTCAGCCAGATGGATCTCGGTGGCGGCGTGTTCGCTTCCAAGGCGGCGAAGTCGCGCACCGTGACGGTCGCGATCGACGCGATGAACTTCCGCAAGGCGGTCAATGTCGGCGATCTCGTCTCCGTCCACGCCAATCTGGTGCGGATCGGCCGCACCTCGATCACGGTGCATCTCGAGGCTTGGGTGCTGCGCCGCCGCGAGCAGCAGTCGATCCTCGTGACCGACGGCAATTTCACCTATGTCTCGATCGACGAGCAGGGCCATCCGCAGCCGATCCAGCGCGACGGTGCGACGATCGAAACCTGACATCTTTCGCGCGCCAGTGCCGCTGATTCGGTGGGAAAGGAAACGCGTCGAAACTGAGTCCGGAGCGTGATTTGATTGCAAAAACCCGGAGTTTATTGCGCTTCGCCGCGCAAATAATCGAGGAACAAACAGTCAGCGACTCCGTTGTCGGGCCGGAGTCAAACCGAGGCTGACAATGTCCGACAGTTACGTGATCGAAGTGAGTTCGCAGACGGCGGGTATCGTGGTGCGCGATGCGCGTGGATATCAGTTCTTTGCTGCATCGCACCTTTTCGACCGCCTTGAAGGCCAGATCTTCCGCAATGCCCGCGAGGCCGAGCGCGCGGCGCGCCGGCTGCTCACCGGTCAATCCATGCAGATGGCGTCGTAGAACGCGCCTTCGCGTCATTGCGCGTGGCCTGGGCGAAGCGTCCACCTTCGCCCAGGCCTTCCCTGACCCGGCACTGCACGTTGACCTCCGTGCCGAACGGTCGCACCATGGGCGACTCGCCGTTTCAAGGGGGCCGCCGTGGCCGGACTCTCCCATCGCCAGACTGAAATCCTCAACATCGCGCGCGCGTTCGGCCGGGTCATGGTCGAAGACCTCGCCAAGCGATTCGAGGTGTCGGCGCAGACCATCCGCAAGGACCTCAACGATCTCTGCGACCAGCGGTCGCTGACCCGCATCCATGGCGGCGCGATCATCGCCTCGGGCGTCGAGAACCTCGCTTACGAGGCGCGCCGCTTCGTCGCCGCCGAGGAGAAGAAGGCGATCGGCGCGGCCGCGGCGGCACGGATTCCGAACGGCTGCTCGCTGTTCATCAATATCGGCACCACCACGGAAGAGGTCGCGAGCGCGCTGACCTCACATGAAGATCTGCTGGTCATCACCAACAACCTCAACGTCGCGATGCTGCTGTACCGCCATCCGCGCATCGAGGTGGTGGTGGCCGGCGGCACGGTGCGCCGCGCCGACGGCGCCGTGGTCGGCTCCACCGCGACGCAGCTGATCGGCCAGTTCAAGGTCGACTACGCCATCATCGGTGCATCCGCGATCGACGAGGAGGGCGCGCTGCTCGACTTCGACTATCGCGAGGTGCAGGTCGCGCAGGCGATCATCGCCAATGCGCGCAACGTGATGCTGGTCTCGGACTCGACCAAGCTGCGCCGCAGCGCGCCGGTGCGGATCGCCCATATGAGCCAGATCCAGACCTTCGTGACCGATTCACCGCTCCCCGCAGGCCTCGCCAATATCTGCCATAGCCGCGGTATCGAGGTGGTCGTCGCGATGGACAAGCCGCAAGTCGATCTCGACGACAACGCCGCCGACGCGGCACCCGCGACGCTGCGCAGCGCGCAAGGCGCTTGATCACTCAAGTTTTAGCGAACTTGTTTCGGATGCCTTTCGGCTGCTGCTGTAGCCTGCCTGAGGTGGAGCGGTTCGTTGGTCAGCACGCAATTCAAGATCGTCACGGCATTGGGCATGGCGGCGCTGTTCGGTATCGTCTCGTTCGTCCTTGGCTTTAACGTCCATCCGCGTGCGCAACGGCGCTGGCCGGCGGTGTTTCCGCGCTTGCGGTCATGCGCGCTTTCGATGGTGAGACCCAGCCGCCATCGCGTAGCGTCCGGGCCGACATCTTTCGCTTCGGCGGCGGGAACGGCCCGGCCTGGCTTTCAGAGCTGGAAACGCAGAACGGCCGTGGCAGGAAACTGCTTTACGGACTGTCGCGGATCTTCTTTTCGGGATCGCTGTGTCAGCGCACCGCGAGCGGGGCCTTCCTCGCGCAGTCGGCGATCGGCCTGATGGCGATCGTCGTGTTCTGGCTTGGCCAGGCGATGGGCTTTGACATGCGGTTGTTCGCAATCCCGCCGTTCGGGAGCATGTTTGCGGATGGCATCCCGATGTCGGCTGAAGCAATCGCGCGAGTGAGGTTCGAGCACCTCTTCCTGCCTCTGGTCTCGCTCTATGCCGTCACGTTTTCCCTGTTCATGATTGCATTGCTTGGCGACCTCGTGACCATCCTGCGCGACTGGCGCGAGCAGTGGAAGTATCTCACGATGCCGCTGTTCTGCTTTGCATTCTGGGCGATCCTGGCGCACCGAAAATCATCGGGACATAGCGGCCTGCAAGTCGCGCTCGGCGGCGGACACCTCTGGGCCTATGTCGCGGTCTTCGTGTTCTTTCCGCTTTTCTTTCTCGTGCTGTCGGCGTCGCTGCCAGGCAATCGGGTGGTCAGGTGAACAGGGATCGCTCCGTCGGGCGAATCTATCTCCGCTTCGCCCTCAAATGGTATGCGATCCTTTTCGTCGCATCCCTGGTTCTCTTCGTGCTGTTCGGCGGCGGTCATACGGCCGTCGCGATGATCGGCGTGCTTGCGCTCATCGTTTGGCTTGTGCGTGACAGCCGCGCGTGTGCAAGGCGGGTCGGCAGTGGCGCTCGCCGCACCTACGACCCCGAGAAGGCCTTGCCGGAATTGCGCGTTGGACGATCGCCACAGCGTCCCTGATCGTCCGCCACCGTCTTGCCCGGCGTTGCCTCAAGCGTCGTCCCTCCCGTCTCCCCAAAAGCTCTGACCGTGAGCACGCCGCCCAAGAAATCCCCAGCGAAAGTTCCCCATTTTCACTTTGCTTTCGTTTTTGGTTGTGATTTACTCCAATCCGAAAGTAAAACCGTCAAAGCGAAGGCGGTTGCCGGGGGAAGCGTTCTTTGGATCGAATTTACGACCTCGCCATCATTGGAGGCGGCGTTAATGGCTGCGGCATCGCGCGCGATGCGGCAGGCCGGGGTAACTCTGTTTTCCTCTGTGAAATGAATGACTTGGCTAGCGGGACGTCGTCCTGGTCAACCAAGCTCGTGCATGGCGGTCTGCGCTATCTCGAATATTACGAGTTTCGTTTGGTGCGCGAGGCGCTGATCGAACGCGAAATCCTCTGGCAGATCGCGCCCCACATCATTCGGCCGCTACGTTTCGTTTTGCCGCACCACGCCGGCCTGCGCCCGGCCTGGCTGTTGCGTCTCGGCCTCTTCCTCTACGACCACATCGGCGGCCGGCATTTGCTGCCGGCGACGCGCTCGGTCGATCTGACCCGCGACGTGGTCGGCAAGCCGCTGATTCCGGGCCGCTACACCAAGGGCTTCGAATATTCCGACTGCTTCGTCGACGACGCCCGGCTGGTTGCGCTGACCGCGCGCGATGCCGCCGATCGGGGCGCCGAGATCCGCACCCGCACCCGCGCGGTCGAGATCAGGCAGGTCGACGGCGTCTGGCACGTCACGGTCGAGGACAGTGTCACGGGTGCCCGCGACACGATCCAGTCACGCGTGCTGGTCAATGCCGGCGGCCCCTGGGTCGAACAGGTCCTGGCCTCGGGCGCCGGCGTCAACGCGCGCGCCAAGGTGCGCCTGGTGCAGGGCTCGCACATCGTGGTGCCGAAGCTCTACGACCATGATCGTGCCTACATCTTCCAGAATGCCGACGGCCGCATCATCTTCGTCATTCCCTATCAGGGCGACTTCTCGCTGATCGGAACCACCGATCGCGACTATGACGGCGATCCGGCCAAGGTTAAGGCGACGCAGGAGGAGATCGAATATCTCTGCGCGTCCGCCAGCGCGTATCTGGCCAAACCGGTGAAGCCCGAGGACGTGGTCTGGAATTACTCCGGCGTGCGTCCGCTCTATGACGACGGCGCGAGCGAAGCCAAGGCCGCGACCCGCGACTACGTGTTCGAGCTCGATACGCCCGGCGGTGCGCCGCTACTGTCGATCTATGGCGGCAAGATCACGACCTATCGCCGTCTCTCCGAAGAGGCGCTGGAGCGGCTGTCGCCTTATCTCCGCGGCACAAAGGCGCAGGAGGGCTGGACCGGCAAGGCGCCGCTGCCCGGCGGCGACATGGATGTATCCGCGGTCGCGGCGCTGAGCGCCGAATTGATCCGCAACTATCCGTTTCTCGCGCAATCGCACGCCAATCGTCTCGCCCATGCCTATGGCACGCGCGCCAGCAAAGTCTTGGGCAACGCAATATCGACGGCCGATCTCGGCCGCTCCTTCGGCGCCACCTTGACGGAAAGCGAAGTCAGGTACCTGATGGCGAACGAATGGGCTCGGACTGCGGACGATGTCGTCTGGCGACGATCCAAGCTGGGCTTGCGGATGACGGCGGGTGAAATCGCCGCGCTCGACGAGTGGATGCTCGCCAACCGCGTGTCCGGTGAACGTCCCCTCCGCGAAGCGGGAGGACGGGCATGAGCGTCACACTGCAGAATGTCACGCGAACCGTGGATGGCATTGCGACCATCCGCGATGTGTCGCTGACGCTGGAGCGTGGCACGCTCAGCGTGCTGCTCGGGCCGACGCTGTCGGGCAAGACCTCGATCATGCGGCTGCTCGCCGGCCTCGACAAGCCGACCACCGGTCGCGTGCTGGTCGACGGCAAGGACGTCACCGGCGCCGACGTGCGGCAGCGTTCGGTCGCGATGGTCTATCAGCAGTTCATCAACTATCCCTCGCTGACGGTCTACGAGAACATCGCCTCGCCGCTACGCGTGCAGGGCAAGCAGCGCGCCGAGATCGAGCGGCGGGTAGCGGAAGCGGCCGGCCTGTTGCGGCTCGAGCCGTTCCTGAAGCGCACGCCGCTGCAACTCTCCGGCGGCCAGCAGCAGCGCACCGCGATCGCGCGGGCGCTGGTCAAGGGCGCCGACCTCGTGCTGCTCGACGAGCCGCTCGCCAATCTCGACTACAAGCTGCGCGAGGAGCTGCGCGCCGAGCTGCCGCGCATCTTCGAGGCCTCCGGCGCGATCTTCGTCTATGCCACCACCGAACCGTCGGAAGCGCTGCTGCTCGGCGGCGACACGGTGTGCATGTGGCAAGGCCGGGCGCTGCAGACCGGCGCGACGCCGAAGGTCTACCGCCATCCCGACACGCTGCGCGTCGCCCAGGTGTTTTCCGATCCGCCGCTCAACATCATCGGCATCGAGAAGAAGGGGGCGCAAGTGATCTATGCCGGTGGCGAGCAGGCGCCCGCGGCCGGCCTCTATGCCAATCTGCCCGACGGCCTCTACCGGACCGGCTTCCGCGCGCACCAGCTCGAGGTCGGGAATGTCGCGGCCGGCCGCCACAAATTTTCCGCCGCGGTGACGGTGACCGAGATCACTGGGTCGGAGAGCTTTGTGCACGTCCATGTCCACGGCTCGAACTGGGTCGCGGTGCTGCACGGCGTGCACGAATATGAACCCGGGCAGGTGCTCGACGCCGCGCTCGATCCCGACAACATCTTCGTGTTCGACGCGGCCGACCGCCTCGTCGCGTCGCCTGCGACCGCGTTTTCGGGCAACGTGCATCGCAGTGCGCGTACAGCAAACGCGTCAGCTGGCAACGGCAAGTGAGGGAGATGCTTCATGGCCCGCATTGACCTCGTCGATCTCGCGCACTCCTACGGTGGCAACGACGCGCCGCAGGAATCCTTTGCGCTGAAGCCGGTCACCATGACTTGGCGGCAAGGCGGCGCCTATGCGCTGCTCGGGCCGTCCGGCTGCGGCAAGACCACGCTGCTCAATTTGATCTCCGGCATCGTGACGCCGTCGCGCGGCAAGATCCTGTTCGACGGCCGTGACATCACGCCGCTGTCGACGCAGAAGCGCAACATCGCGCAGGTGTTCCAGTTCCCGGTGATCTACGACACCATGACGGTCGGCCAGAACCTGGCCTTCCCACTGAAGAATCGCGGCGTCGCGAAGGCCGAGGTCGACGCGCGGGTCAGGCAGATCGCCGATCTGCTCGACCTCACGCCCTATCTCAAACGCAAGGCGACGCGGCTCACCGCCGACGCCAAGCAGAAGATCTCGCTCGGCCGCGGGCTGGTGCGCTCCGACGTCGCGGCCGTCCTGTTCGACGAACCGCTGACGGTGATCGATCCCGAGCTGAAGTGGCAGCTGCGCTCCAAGCTGAAGGCGCTGCATCGCGAGCTGGACCTCACGATGATCTACGTCACTCACGACCAGACCGAGGCGCTGACCTTCGCCGACACCGTCGTCGTCATGCATGACGGCCGCGTGGTGCAGAGCGGCACGCCGGCCGAACTGTTCGACAAGCCGGCGCACACGTTCGTTGGCTATTTCATCGGCTCGCCCGGCATGAACATCGTGCCCGCCGAGGTCCGTGGTCACGAGGCGCGGGTCGACGGCCATGTCATCGGCCTGCATCGAAACTATGGTGTGCTGCCTGCGGGCAAGAAGATCGAGGTCGGCGTGCGGCCGGAATTCGTCGATGTCGCGCCGCCGGCGTCAGGGCTGCTGTCGGCAACCATCGAGCGGATCGACGATCTCGGCCGCATCCAGTTCGCCCGCGTGCAGGTCGGCGATACCAAATTCGCCGCGCGCGTGCCGCCGGGCTTCTCGGTCTCCGGCAATACCGCCGGGCTGATCTTCAATCCCGCGCATGTTCACGTCTATGCCGACAGCCATTTGGTGGAGGGGGTCGCCTGATGGACAAGACGATCAACCAAAAAGCCTGGTTTCTGGTGCTGCCGGTGTTCCTGGTGGTCGCGTTCTCGGCGGTGCTGCCGCTGATGACCGTCGTGAACTATTCGATGCAGGACACCTTCGGCAACAACCAGTTCTTCTGGAACGGTGTCGGCTGGTTCAAGGAGCTGCTCGATCCATCGACCGATCTCGGCGGCCGCTTCCTGGCCTCGCTCGGTCGCAACCTGTTCTTCTCTGCCGTGATCCTCGCGATCGAGGTGCCGCTCGGCATCGTCGTCGCGCTGTCGATGCCGCGCGAGGGCTGGAGCGTCGCGGCCTGCCTCGTCATCCTCGCCTTGCCGCTGCTGATTCCGTGGAACGTGGTCGGCACCATCTGGCAGATCTTCGGCCGGCCCGATATCGGCCTGCTCGGCTATGTGCTGAACCACCTCGGTCTCAACTACAATTACGTGTCCAATGAGGTCGACGCCTGGGTCACGGTCATCGTGATGGACGTCTGGCACTGGACCAGCCTCGTCGCGCTGCTCTGCTACGCCGGGCTGAAGTCGATCCCCGACGCCTATTACCAGGCGGCGCAGATCGACGGCGCCTCGCGCTGGGCGGTGTTCAAGGCGATCCAGCTGCCGAAGATGAACCGCGTGCTGCTGATCGCGGTGCTGCTGCGCTTCATGGACAGTTTCATGATCTACACCGAGCCGTTCGTGGTCACCGGCGGCGGCCCAGGCAATTCGACGACCTTCGTCTCGATCGAGCTCGTCAAGATCGCGCTCGGCCAGTTCGACCTCGGCAAGGCCGCGGCGCTGTCGCTGGTCTACAATCTGATCATCCTGATCGTGTGCTGGGTGTTCTACACCGTGATGGTCAATGCCGGCTCCGAGCGTCCGGCCAAGGAAGGAGCGGCGTGATGCATTCGATCCCCGGCCGCCGCCTGATCATGGCGCTGTTTTTGATCTTCTTGCTGTTGCCGATCTACTGGCTCGTCAACATGAGCTTCAAGACCAACGCCGAGATCGTCTCGACGATGACGCTGTGGCCGCACACGCCGACGCTGCAGCACTACAAGCGCATCTTCACCGACGAGAGCTGGTATTCGGGCTACATCAATTCGCTCGAATACGTCGTGCTCAACACCATCATCTCCATCGCGGTGGCGTTGCCGGCGGCCTATGCGTTCTCGCGCTACCGCTTCCTCGGCGACAAGCATCTGTTCTTCTGGCTGCTGTCGAACCGCATGGCGCCGGCGGCGGTCTACGCGCTGCCGTTCTTCAACCTGTATTCGGCGATCGGCCTGTTCGATACGCCGTGGGCGGTCGCGCTCGCGCACTGCATCTTCAACGTGCCGCTGGCGGTGTGGATCCTCGAAGGCTTCGTCTCCGGCGTGCCGCGCGAGATCGACGAGACCGCGTTCCTCGATGGTTATTCGTTCCCGCGCTTCTTCATCAAGATCCTGGTGCCGCTGATCGCAAGCGGCATCGGCGTCGCGGCGTTCTTCTGCTTCATGTTCTCCTGGGTCGAGCTGCTGCTCGCGCGCACGCTGACCTCGGTGCAGGCCAAGCCGATCGCGGCGATCATGACGCGCACGGTCTCGGCGGCCGGCATGGACTGGGGCCTGCTCGCCGCCGCCGGCGTGCTCACCATCATTCCGGGCGCGCTGGTGATCTGGTTCGTCCGCAACTACATCGCGCGCGGCTTCGCGCTCGGCCGGGTCTAGGAGGCACTTATGGAATCCATCGCATGGATGGCCTGGACGCTGCCGACCGCGATCTTCTTCGTGCTGCTGGCCTCTACGCTCGGCGTGATGACCTGGCTAGCGGCGGTCTATCCCGAGGCCGAGCGGGTCGGCGTGCTGCGCATCCCGACCACGCGCGGCGATCGTTTGTTCATTTCGCTGGTGCTGGCGGCGGTGATCCACCTGGTGTGGATCGGCCTCGTCGGCACCGATCCGATCCTCACCCTGCCGATCGGCGAGGGTGTGGAAATTTCGAGCCTGTGGCTCGCAACGCTGATTTCGCTTCTTTCAGCCGTGGCGATCTTTCGCACCGTCTGACGAAAGCGAAGAAGAGCAGATCCGGGGTCTACCCGGGCCTGGGGTTTTGTTTGTCGCTGCAACCGGAGGAATCATAATGCGACATTTGAGAACGACAAAGGATAGTCTTTTGACTATGACCAGCGCCGCCGCGCTGATCGCCGCCTCGCTCGCGGTCGCCACGCCGGCCCGCGCCGCCGACGAAGCCGTGATCCAGAAGTGGATCGCGGAATTCCAGCCCTCGACGCTGTCGAAGGAAGACCAGAAGAAGGAGCTCGAGTGGTTCGCCAAGGCCGCCGAACCCTTCAAAGGCATGGAGATCAACGTCGTCTCGGAAACGATCACGACGCACGAATATGAATCGCAGACGCTGGCCAAGGCGTTCTCCGAACTGACCGGCATCAAGCTCAAGCACGACATCATCCAGGAAGGTGACGTCGTCGAGAAGCTGCAGACCCAGATGCAGTCGGGCAAGAACGTCTATGACGGCTGGATCAACGACTCCGACCTGATCGGCACCCACTTCCGCTATGGCCAGACCATCATCCTGTCGGACTACATGAAGGGTGAGGGCAAGGACGTCACCGACCCGATGCTCGACGTCGACGACTTCATCGGCAAGTCGTTCACCACGGCGCCGGACGGCAAGCTGTACCAGCTGCCCGACCAGCAGTTCGCGAACCTCTACTGGTTCCGCTACGACTGGTTCACCAACCCCGAGTACAAGGCCAAGTTCAAGGCCAAGTATGGCTACGAGCTCGGCGTTCCCGTGAACTGGTCGGCCTATGAAGACATCGCCGAGTTCTTCACCAACGACATCAAGGAGATCAACGGCGTCAAGATCTACGGCCATATGGACTATGGCAAGAAGGATCCCTCGCTCGGCTGGCGGTTCACCGACGCCTGGCTGTCGATGGCCGGCAACGGCGACAAGGGTATCCCGAACGGCCTGCCGGTCGACGAGTGGGGCATCCGCATGGAAGGCTGCCGCCCGGTCGGCTCCTCGGTCGAGCGTGGTGGCGACACCAACGGCCCGGCCGCGGTCTACTCGATCACCAAATATCTCGACTGGCTGAAGAAGTATGCCCCGCCGCAGGCCCAGGGCATGACCTTCTCGGAAGCAGGTCCGGTGCCGGCGCAGGGCAACATCGCCCAGCAGATGTTCTGGTACACCGCCTTCACCGCCGACATGGTGAAGCCGGGTATCGCCGTGATGAACGCGGACGGTACGCCGAAGTGGCGTATGGCTCCGTCGCCGCACGGCGCTTACTGGAAGGAAGGCATGAAGCTCGGCTATCAGGACGCCGGCTCCGTGACGCTCCTGAAGTCGACCCCGCCGGATCGCCGCAAGGCAGCCTGGCTCTATCTGCAGTTCATCATCTCCAAGTCGGTGTCGCTGAAGAAGAGCCATGTCGGTCTCACCTTCATCCGTGAGTCCGATATCTGGGACAAGTCGTTCACCGAGCGTGCGCCGAAGCTCGGCGGCCTGATCGAGTTCTACCGCTCGCCTGCGCGCGTGCAGTGGACCCCGACCGGCAACAACGTGCCCGACTATCCGAAGCTCGCGCAGCTGTGGTGGCAGAACATCGGCGATGCGTCGTCCGGTACCAAGACGCCGCAGCAGGCGATGGACGCGCTGGCCGCGGCCCAGGATTCGGTGATGGAGCGTCTTGAGAAGTCCGGTGTGCAGGGCGCCTGCGGACCGAAGCTGAACAAGAAGGAAACCGCCGAGTTCTGGTACAAGAAGGCCGAGAAGGACGGCACCATCGCTCCGCAGCGCAAGCTCGCGAACGAGAAGCCGAAGGGCGAGACGGTCGACTACGACACGCTGATCAAGTCGTGGCCGGCCAACCCGCCGAAGCGCGCCGAAGCGAAGTAAGGCAGCAAGCAAAGGCGTACCAGCCCACGCCATCCGAAGACAACGAAAGGCCGGGAGCGATCCCGGCCTTTTTGTTTTCTCCGCTGTCATCGCCCGGCTTGATCGGGCGATCCAGTACGCCGCGGCGTCTCGATCAATCGCTGTCGTCTCTGGAATACTGGATGCCCCGTCTTCGCGGGGCATGACAGTCTTTGGTCGACCTTACTCCGCCGCCTCGGCCGCCTTCAGCGTCGGATAATCCGTGTAGCCCTTGGCGCCGCCACCGTAGAAGGTCGCCTTGTCCCACTCGTTGAGCGGCGCGCCGGCCTTTAGCCGCTCGACCAGGTCGGGGTTGGAGATGAACGGCTTGCCGAACGCGATCAGGTCGGCCGCGCCGGCCTCCAGCACCTTCTCCGCCAGCGCGAAATCGTAGCCGTTGTTGGCGACATAGGCCTGCTTGAAGCGCTTGCGCAGCGAGGCGTAGTCGAACGGCGCGATATCGCGCGGGCCGCCGGTTGCACCCTCGACGACGTGGAGATAGGTCAGCTTCAGCGCACTGAGCTGGTCGACGATGTAGTCGAACAGCGCTTGCGGATTGGAGTCGGTGATGTCGTTGGCCGGCGTGACCGGCGAGATCCGGATGCCGGTGCGATCGGCGCCGGCCTCGATGGCGACCGCCTTGGACACGTCCAGCATCAGCTTGGCGCGGTTCTCGATTCCGCCGCCATAAGCGTCGGTGCGCTTGTTGGTGCCGTCGCGGGCGAACTGGTCGAGCAGATAGCCGTTGGCGCCATGGATCTCGACGCCGTCGAAGCCGGCCGCCAGCGCATTCGCAGTGCCGCGCTTGAAGTCCTCGATGATCCCGGGAATTTCCGACAGCTCCAGCGCGCGCGGCTCGGACACGTCGGCGAAGGTGCCGTTGACGAATGTCTTGCCCTTGGCGCGGATCGCGCTCGGCGCCACCGGCGCGCCGCCGTTCGGCTGCAGTGCGACATGCGAGATGCGGCCGACGTGCCAGAGCTGGATGAAGATGCGGCCACCGCGCTCGTGCACGCGATCGGTGACCTTGCGCCAGCCCTCGACTTGTTCCTTCGAATAGATGCCGGGCGTATCCTGATAGCCCTGGCCCTGCTGTGAGACCTGGCTCGCCTCGGTGATCAGAAGGCCGGCGGAGGCGCGCTGGCCGTAATAGTCCACCGCGAGCGGGCTCGGCACCATGCCGGGCGGCACCGCGCGGTTGCGCGTCAATGGCGCCATCACCAGGCGGTTCGGCAGCGTCAGCGGGCCGAGCTTGTAGGGCTCGAGAAGTTTGGTCGATTGGCTCATGTAAATGTTCCAGAGAATGACTGATGAAGGAGAATTGTGCATTGCCGCGACGAGCGCAATGCCCGAGGCATTCGCGCTCCGCAGGCTAGCTGCGCACAATTCCGCCCATGTGGCCGGCATCGAGGAACAGGGTGTGCGCGTTGACGTAGGAGGATTCATTCGAAATCAGGAACAGCGCAGTATAGGCGACCTCCCAGCCGGTGCCCTGGCGGCCGAAAGGCACTGTCACGGCGCGGTCAGATCGCCTGCGGCTGGCGTCGCGCCCCATCGGCGTGTCCATGAAGCCGGGCGCGATCACATTACAGCGAATGCCCTTGTCCTCGCCGGCCCGCGCGATCGCCCGCCCCAGCGCGATCTGCGCCGCCTTGGAGGATTCATAGGCCGGGTTGCGGCCGCCGGCGCGCTGGCTCGCCATCGAGGAGACCAGGATGATCGCGCCGCCCGGCGCCATCACCTCCAGCGCCTTCTGCGCGAACAGCATGTGGCTGCGCACATTGACGGCATAGTCGCGGTCCCAGGCTTCGGCCGTCATCTTGGGCAGCGACAGGCCGGAGGAGATGCCGACATTGAGCGCCAGCCCGTCGAGCCCGCCGAGCCTTTGCGCGCAGCGTTCGACCGCGGGCGCGATCGCTGCGACGTCGGCGACATCGACCACATCGGTGAAGGCCTTGCCGCCTTCGCCTGTGATCTGCGCGACGGTATCGTCGGCGGCGTCCTTGTTGACGTCGAGGCAGGCGACCGACGCGCCCTCGCGCGCGAACAGCACGCTTATGGCGCGGCCGTTGCCGATCGGCGGCGCTTCATCCACGGTTGTGCGCTGTCCCGCGCCGACCACGATGATGCGCCGCCCGGCGAGGCGGCCGTGGTTCTTCGCCAGCCCGAGTGCTTCGGCATGCAGCGAAGCGGACGGATCGATGGCTTTCGGTGCGTGGGTTGTGGTCGACATGGCGTGCTCCCTGACGTCTTGTTGTTGTCAGGGAGCAGTAGCACGGGCGAGGGCGTGAAGCGAAAATCCCGTCGCGGGGAATATGATCGCCGAAACGCGTCAGCTGACGCCGAGGAAATCGCGCTTGCCGATCTCGACGCCGTTGTGGCGCAGGATGTCGTGCGCGGTCACGGCGTGGAAATAGAAGTTCGGGAACGAGAACGCGCTGAGGAATTGCTGGCCCTTCAAGGTCATCGTGCGATCGGGGCCGATCGGGAAGGTGACGTCCCTGGCGTCGGCGCCGTCGAACTGCGCCGGCTTGAACGATTTCACATAGTCGATCGTCCTGGCGAGCCGCTGCTTCAGTTCACTGAAGCTCTTCTCGGTGTCGGGCGTCGACGGCACTTCGCTATGGGTCAGCCGCGCGCAGCCCCGTGCGGCGTGATCGCAGACCAGCTGCACCTGCTTGGTCAGCGGCAGCATGTCGGGATAGAGCCGCGATCCCAGCAGCACCTCGGGCGCGATCTTCTTCGCCTCGCAATGCACCTCGGCCTTGGTCAGCTCGCCGGTGAGGCTATTGAGGATCTGCAGGTAGGCGGGGACGACGGCGTCATGAAAGGACATGTGATGCTCCCTGTTCTGATGAAATTCGGATGTTACCGAACGGCGATGCTGCAAGTGGGGCGGCGAAGGGAAGAATACAACTGCGGGCGGCTGTAACAGTTGGTCAAATATTTCCCAGCCGTGCGCCTTCACAGGGTGACGGATCGTTCGAGGCCGCGTAGCCCGGATGGAGCGAAGCGCAATCCGGGGAGGCGCATCGGGGCTTGTCCCGGATTTCGCTGCGCTGCATCCGGGCTACGGAAAATGGGCGTTCGCTCTACCGCATCCCCGGTGCCGCGGCATCGGCGGCCGGCTGGGTGCGGGGCCCGCCGCGCATCCGCGTCAGGAGCTCCGCAGTCGGCCAGGAATCCGCCGGCAGGCCGTATTTCATCTGCATCGCCTTCACCGCGCTGCGGCTTGCCTGTCCGAGCACGCCGTCGATCTTGCCGACGTCGTAGCCGGCGCGCGCGAGCAGTCCCTGCAGCTCCTTGATCTCATTGAACGGCAATTGCGCGACCGGCGCGTGCGGCCGCTGCATCGGCGGTGCGCCCGCGATGCGGCCGGCGAGATAGCCGGCGGTGGTCGAATAGATCAGCGAGTTGTTCCACTCGGTGTAGGCGGCGAAATTCGCATAGGCGAGGAACGCCGGACCCATCCGGCCCATCGGCAGCAGCAGCGAGGCCGGCATCTCGTCATTCGGCAATGGCTTGCCGTCGGTCAAGCTGACGCCGAGCGATACCCATGTCGAGCGCGGCAGCTTGATGGTGAGGTCGGCCTGGTCCCACGGGAAGTTTGCCGCCTGCGGCACACGCACCTCCTGCAGCCACGGCTCGCCGCGCCGCCATTTCAATCCGGTGGCGATGTAGTTCGCGGTCGAGCCGATCACGTCGGGGCCGCTTTGCAGGAGATTGCGGTGGCCGTCGCCGTCATAGTCGACCGCGTAGTTGAAATAATGCGTCGGCAAGAATTGCGTCTGGCCGAGCTCGCCGGCCCATGAGCCGATCATCTCGTCGGGCGTCAGGTCGCCGCGCTCGATGATCTTCAGCGCGGCGATGGTCTCGCCCTGGAACATCTCCGAGCGGCGGCAATCATAGGCCAGCGACACCAGCGATTTCAGCGTCCGCAAATTGCCCATCTGGACGCCGAAATCGCTCTCCAGTCCCCAGAACGCCGCGATCACCGCCGGCGGCACGCCATATTCCTTTTCGGCGCGCGCGAACGCGGCGGCATAGGTCCGGATGTATTGCTGGCCTTGCTGCATACGATAGTTCGCGGCCATGCGGCCGGCGAACTGGGTGAAGATCTGCCCGAACACGCGCTGGCCGCGGTCGCGGTTGACGATGCCCTGGTCGTAGATCAGGTAGGGCGCGGCCTCCGCGATCGTGCGCTGCGAGACGCCGGCGGCAACCGCCTTCTGCTTCAGCTCGGCGAGGAAGCGATCGAAAGTTTGCCCGTTGTGGCAGGACGCAGCCCTCGGCGAGGCGACGGCGGCAGGGCGCGGCCTGACCGGCGCGGGATTCAAGGGGCTGGGCAACGGCTGCTGCGCCGAGGCGAGGGTAGAGAGCGCCAGCGCCCCCGCGATCGCTGCGATCATGATCGGGGCGCGGAGGGGAAAGGCTGGCATCGATGTCACCGGTTGGAAAAAGGGGAATTGAAGCCCAATCTGCATACACCAGGGCGACACCAGGCAACAACGGGGGTGCCGCTCTTAGACCAATTGGGCTTCGGCACGGCAAGACGCCGCCGCTATGATCGGCGGGTGATTCGCGGGCAGGGGTGTCGGCGGATCGATCACGCCCGGAGGGACCCATGTGGAGTTTTCTCGAGCGTCTCTTGGATTCGTCGACGTTTTCGCCGCACGGCATCTGCCTGTTGTGGGAGCCGGAGCTGATCTGGCTCCACGTGATTTCAGACGCGATCATTGCCGCTTCGTATTTCTCGATTCCGTTTGCGCTGGCGATCCTCGTCTCCAAGCGGCGCGACTTCCAGTTCGGCTGGATGGCGTGGCCGTTCGCCGCGTTCATCCTCGCCTGCGGCCTCAACCATGTGTTCTCGATCTACACGCTGTGGGTGCCGATCTACGGTCTCGAGGGCCTGCTCAAGGCGCTGACCGCTGTCGCCTCGATCTTCACCGCAGTGCTGCTCTGGCCGCTGATCCCGCGGATCCTCGCGATCCCGACCGAAGAGCAGCTGCGCGAGGCCCATGTCGCGCTCGCGGAGGAGGGACGGCAGCGCCAGCGCTCGGAATTCCTGCTCGAGCGTTTCCGCGAGGCCGAGGCCAATGAGAGCAAGATCCGTCAGGCGCAGAAGATGGAAGCGGTCGGCCAGCTCACCGGCGGCATTGCGCACGACTTCAACAACATCCTCACCGTCATCACCGGCACGATCGACATCCTGGCCGAGGCGGTCACTCACAACCGCCAGCTCACGGAGATCACCGCGCTGATCCGCGACGCCGCCGAGCGCGGCGCATCGCTGACGCGGCATCTGCTCGCCTTCGCGCGCAAGCAGCCGCTGCAGCCGAGCGACATCGACGTCAACGCGTTGATGGTCGACACCATCGAGCTGCTGCGGCCGACCATCGGCGACCATGTCGACATCGATTTTCGCTCCGAACCCGATCTGCCGCGCGTACTGGTCGATGGCAACCAGCTCGTCACCGCGATCATCAACCTTGCGCTCAACGCGCGCGACGCGATGCCGAAGGGCGGCCGGCTGACGATCGAGACCCGCACCGCCGAGCTCAAGCCATCGGACGTGAACGGCCATGACGGGCTTGCCGCCGGCGACTACGTCGCGATCGCGCTGACCGACAACGGCCGGGGCATTGCGGAAGCCGATCTGGCCAAGGTGTTCGAACCGTTCTTCACCACCAAGGACGTCGGCAAGGGCACCGGGCTCGGCCTCAGCATGGTCTACGGCTTTGTCAAGCAATCCAACGGCCACGTCGTGCTCGACAGTGAGATCGGTCGCGGCACCAGGGTAATGCTCTATCTGCCGCGCGCGGCGGTGGTCTCTGCGGCAGCAGTACCCGAGCGGCGGCAGCCGGACGCGCGCGGCGCGCGGGAAATCGTGCTCGTCGTCGAGGACGACAGACTGGTGCGCTCCTATGTGCTGACCCAGATCGAGAGCCTCGGCTACACCACGCTGTCGGCCAATAATGGCCGCGAAGCCCTTGCCGTGCTCGACAGCGGCGCGCCGATCGATCTGTTGTTCACCGACGTCATCATGCCGGGCGCGATGAACGGGCGCGACCTCGCCACCGAGGCGCGGAAGCGCCGCCCCGGCCTTCGCGTCCTCTTCACGTCGGGCTATACCGATGACGCCATCGATCAGGACGGCAAGCTCGAGCAGGGCATCCTGTTCCTGGCAAAACCCTACAGCCGCGCCGAGCTCGCCCGTATGTTGCGCGTCGCGCTGCGCGAGGACGAAGCGGCGATCGCGCAGGAGCCGGCGGCGTAGGCGCGCCCCTGTAGCCCGGATGGAGCGAAGCGCAATCCGGGGGCAATGTGCGCCGCAGAAGCGATCCCGGATTTCGCTGCGCTTCATCCGGGCTAGGGGTGACTGCTTGCACATAACCGATGTTAACCCGCGCCGCGTCGCTGCGACGCACTGGTTCCCCTTGCGGCGTCAGCGGCAAAATCCCTACCTCAGTGGCGTCAGTTGTGGCAGCATTCCGTCTGCCGTCAGGGAACCACGATGAACTATTTCCGCACCGCGCTCCTGCTTGCCGGCCTCACCGCCCTGTTCATGGGGGTCGGCTATCTGATCGGCGGCGGCACCGGCGCCGTGATCGCGCTGATGGTCGCGGCTGCGACAAATCTGTTCACCTACTGGAATTCCGATCGCATGGTCCTGTCGATGTACGGCGCCCATCAGGTCGATGCGGGCTCGGCGCCCGAACTCTACAATCTCGTCGCCGAGCTGGCGCAGCGCGCCGCGCTGCCGATGCCGCGCGTGTTCCTGATGGACGAGGCGCAGCCCAATGCGTTCGCGACCGGCCGCAATCCGGAGAATGCGGCCGTCGCCGTCACCACGGGCCTGATGCAGCAGCTCAGCCGCGAGGAGCTTGCCGGCGTGATCGCGCATGAGCTTGCGCATATCAAGCATCACGACACGCTCACCATGACGATCACGGCGACGATCGCCGGCGCGATCTCGATGCTGGCGCAGTTCGGCATGTTCTTCGGCGGCAACCGCAACAACAACGGACCCGGCATCGTCGGCTCGATCGCGATGATGGTCCTGGCGCCGCTCGGCGCCATGCTGGTGCAGATGGCGATCAGCCGCACCCGCGAATACGCCGCCGACAATTATGGCGCCCGCATCGTTGGCCAGCCGATGTGGCTTGCCTCGGCGCTCGCGAAGATCGAGAACGCCGCGCACCAGGTGCCGAACATGGAGGCCGAGCGCAATCCGGCCACCGCGCACATGTTCATCATCAACCCGCTGTCGGGCCACGGCGTCGACAACCTGTTCGCGACCCACCCCTCGACCGCGAACCGCATCGCCGCGCTGCAGCAGCTCGCCGCCGAACTCGGCACCCAGACCGCGCCGCGCCCGGCCGGTGGAAGCTATCCGCCGCGCAGCCCGTGGGGCGGATCCGGCCAGCGCGGCCCGTGGGGCTAGGGTGAGGTGAGGCGGGATTGGACGGCAGCCGCGAAGGCGGTGTGCTCCCTCGCCCCGTTCTTACGGGGAGAGGGTTGGGGTGAGGGGCTGTCTCCGCAAATACGGCGGTAGCTGCATTCGCGGAAGCTCTCCCTCACCCGGAACACATCTAGCGATGCGTCATAGCCGAAGCCTTGCTTCGGCGTTCTTGAGAACGGCCGCCGAAGGCGGCCTCTGCCTCTCCTCGCACGCGGGGCGAGGTGAAGTGGAGCCGCGCTACGCGCTCGCGGCATCCAGCCGTTCGACCTGGTTTTTGCTCAGCTCAAGTTTGGTCGCCGCGACCAGCGTTGCGACCTGCTCGGGCCTGGTGGCGCTGGCAATCGGCGCGGTGACGGCGGGTTTTGCCATCAGCCAGGCGAGCGCAACCGCGGCCGGCTCGGCGTGGGTTTCCGCGGCGACCTCGTCGAGACCGGCCAGGATGCGCATGCCGCGCGGGTTCATGTATTTTGGAATGCTGCGTGCACCGCGCGGGCTCTTGGCGAAGTCGCTCTCCGAGCGATATTTGCCGGTCAAAAATCCGGCGGCGAGCGAGAAGAACGTGATCACGCCGACGTCGTTCGCCTCGCAGACGCGTTGCAGCGCGCCTTCGTAGCTTGAGCGCTCCGCGAGGCTGTATTCGGGCTGCATGCTCTCGTAGCGCGGCAGGCCGTTCGCCTTGGCAATGTCGAGCGCGCTCTGGAGTCGTTCCGCCGAGAAGTTCGAGGCGCCGATCGCCCTGACCTTGCCGGCCTTGATCAGTTTGTCATAGGCCGCGAGCGTCTCTTCCTGCGGTGTTGTCTCATCGTCCTTGTGGGACTGGTAGAGGTCGATGAAATCGGTCTGCAGCCGCCGCAGCGAGTCCTCGACGGCGCGCGCGATGTAGTCCGGCTTCAGCCCGACATTGCCGCCGCCCATGTCCATGCCGACCTTGGTGGCGAGGATGATGCGGTTGCGGTTGCCGCGCGCCTTCATCCATTTGCCGATGATCGTTTCGGATTCGCCGCCGCTGTGGCCCGGCACCCAGCGCGAATAGACATCCGCCGTATCCAGGAATGTCAGCCCCTGATCGAGCACGGTGTCGAGCAGGCGAAACGACGACGTCTCGTCCACTGTCCAGCCGAATACATTGCAGCCGAAGCACAGGGGAGGAACAGTGAGGCCGGAGCGGCCGAGCGCGCGATGCTTCATGAATTTTCTTTCGCTTGTTCTTGATAGCGGGCGCCGGACACTGAGGCAGATCGCCCTTGTTTGCAAGGCGTCGTCCCGTAACCGCCTGGCAGGCGCCCATGCGTCGCTTGGCCAGCTCGGATGGATCGGATCCGTTCGTCGGTCAGGTCAGGCGCGCTGCCCCTCGGTGCCGCATCGACCAAGGAGAGATTTCGTCGCAGAGCAGAAACGCGATTTTATTTGCCGCGGGTCTGATGTAGATTGCGCGGCGAGCTGCCACCGGTTGCGCCGAAATCCGGAGAATGAGCGGCAGCGCGACTGGCCATCGGCAGGCCATTTCTTCTCATTTTTCAGTACGAAATGCTCTGCTCGGGCCGCGCGCCTGGGTGAATGTTTTTTTCATTCCAACCAAACGGAGCGATTGCCATGCATTTCTGCTTCTCTGGTGAATACACCCCGCGTTCCCTGAACAACATCATGGAAAACCCGACGACCAATCGATACGAGGCCGCGAAGAAGTTGATTGAGGCCGCCGGCGGAAAGCTGATTTCGATGTACAGCACGGCGACCGATGGCCCCGGCGTGATGGTGATCTTCGACGTGCCGGATCCGAGCTTCGCGCCTGCGATCAGCGGCGTGGTCGTGGCGGCCGGCGCCATGCAGAATGTGCGGCTGGTCCGGCTCTTTACCCAGGATGAGATCAAGGTGGTGCGTCAGCACGCGACCAAGCTCAAGACCGCCTACACGCCGCCCGGCGGCTAGCAGACCGAGCGATCCAAAACGGCGCAGATCGATCTGACGCTGTTGTCTCTCTCGCGCGGCGGCGCTTGCCAGCGCGCCGCGCGAAGGCGAGGGCCGTTGCGCGCCACAGATCCGGGGCGCGGTCGACGGATGGGCAGTCGCTCAGGCGGATGTCCTGCGCGCATGCCGGCTCGCAAGCCCCGGCTGGTTGTGCCGTCGCATGACGTCCGCCGCCTCGCTCGGCATGTCGTCGGGCGAAAATCGCCGCCATTCCTGAGTCACGCGCGCATCGCACCGCCGGCATCTCGGCGCGCGTCACATGTCTAAAACAATGAGCGACTAGTTGTGCGACCGTTGATGTCTCATGTCGCGAGAATGCGGAGGCATGACTCAGTGGCTGAGCCACAAGCTCGGTGTCGTCCCTGCGAAAGCAGGGACCCACAACCACCAATGCTGATTGTCGAGCGACGCTGGGACGACGAGTCCCGTCTACAATGTCCGTCACGGCGTATGGGTCCCTGCTTTCGCAGGGACGACGCATGGGGTGAACATCATGGCCAAACAACAACCCGGACGTTCGCGCCGCACTTTCATCGGCGCCGCCATCGCAGGGCTTCCTGCGACACTTCTGCCGCGAACCGCCGCGGCCTCCGACAAGATGACCAAACCGCAGGCGGAATATCAGGATACGCCGAACGGCATCTACTCCTGCGGCATGTGCACGCTGTTTGTCGCGCCCGATGGCTGCAAGGTGGTCGGGGCGCGATCAGCAAGGATGGCTGGTGCAAGGCCTTTGCCGCGGTGGATTGATCCTGAGCTCACAACTCCCGCGCATTCGAGAACGCGAACGAGGACACGCGCCGCGTGGTCTCGTCCAGGATCAAGGTGCGCGTGATCGGCGGCTCGGCGCGCTGGCTGCAATTCTCGCGCTCGCAAAGCCGGCAGTTGACGCCGATCGGGGTGCCCTCGACCTTTTCCAGATCCATGCCAGTGGCATAGACGAGCTTGGCCGCATGCCGGATCTCGCAGCCGAGCCCGATCGCGAAGCGCGGCTGCGGCTGCGGGTAGGGCGCCACCGGCCGGCGCACCATCTGCGCGATCGAGAAGTAGCGCGTGCCGTCCGGCAATTCGATCACCTGGCTGAGCAGGCGATCCGGCATGTCGAAGGTCGAATGCACGTTCCAGAGCGGGCAGGTGCCGCCGAACTTGGAGAACGGGAAGGTGCCGGAGGAGAACCGCTTCGACACGTTGCCGGCATTGTCGACACGCAGCAGGAAGAACGGCACGCCGCGCGCGTTCGGCCGCTGCAACGTGGTGAGACGGTGGCAGACCTGCTCGAAGCCGGCGTTGAAGCGCTGCGCTAGCACGTGGACGTCGTAGCTCAAGGCTTCGGCTGCGGAATGAAACGCCTGATAGGGCATCATCGCGGCGGCTGCGAAGTAATTGGCGAGCGTGATGCGGTAGAGCCGGCGCGCGGTGTCGTCGAGCGGGCCGGCGCGGCTGACGATGGCGTCGATCGCGGCGCCGCACTCGACAAAGCCGATCTGCAGCGCAAGCTGGAAGCTGCGGCCGGAGCTGTCGACGAGTTCGGAGATCAAGAGCTGCCGGCGGTGCCGATCGAAACGGCGCAGCGTCTCGCGCATCACGTCGACCGGCATCACGCGGGTCAGAATCGAATGTTTTTCGCGCAAGCGCGTGGTCAGCGCCGTGAAGAGGCCTTCGGTCGGCACGTTGAGCTCGTCGCGCAAATTCTCCGCGGCGGTCTCGAGCTCCGGAAAATAGTTGCGGTTGGCCTCGATCAGGTCGCGCACCCGCTCGATCGGGTTGGCGTCGAATTGCGAGCCTTCGCGATCGGCCATCTGCGCCGCCACCAGCGTCTCGCCGCGGCGGGCCTCGGTGTAGGCGGCGTAGAGCCGCTGCAGCGCATGCGTCACGCCTGGGCAGAGCTCGGCGAGGTCGCGCAGCTCCTGCTTCGGCAGGTCGATCTGGCGGAACAGGGGATCGGAGAAGATCTCGTTGAGTTCCGCGAAGAAGCGGTCCTCGTCGGCGGTGGCGAGGTCGCGCAGATCGAGGTCGTAGGTCTCGGCCAGCCGCAGCAGGATCTGCGCCGTCACCGGGCGCTGGTTGCGCTCGATCAGGTTGATGTAGGAGGGCGAGATCCCGAGCCCCTCGGCGATCTGGGTCTGCGACAGCCCCAATTGCTGGCGGATCCGCCGGAAGCGCGGACCGACGAACAGCTTCTTGCCGGATTCACCGGGCACGGGTTGGTCTCGATTGTCGCAGCAAATTCTGACCGCCTCGCCCCGCGCGCGGGGAGAGGCCGGATCGCATCGCCAGATGCGATCCGGGTGAGGGGGACTCTCCGCGAGTCTCGCTGCGGAGATAGCCCCCCACCTCAACCCTCTTCCCGTAAGAACGGGGAGAGGGAGAAGAAAAACCGGCGGGCATGGCAGGCTTCCTGACCTATGTTGTGACAATATTTACAAATCGACATTTATTACAAGTTCAGATGTTACATGACATCACCAATAAAAAACAAGGCATCTGTACGAACTTCGCGTTTTCGCGTTTATCTCCTGACACGCAATTCGCAATGCGCTGTCAAGAATGTCGATGCGGCGAACAGTTGCGGGAATTAAGGTGCAGGCGGCTGGGCAAAGGCAGCCCGATTTTTTGAAGGAGACTGACGATGAGCAAAGGCAGCAATTTCTGGGTGATCGGCGGCGAGTTCGGGTCGATGAACTTCCACAAGCTCGTCGAAGGCTCGGCCCAGGTCCGCGGTCCGTTCAAGACCCGCAAGGAAGCCGAAGAGTGCTGGAAGGAAGTCTCGGAAGAGAGCCGCCACAAGGCCGGCGTGCGCTTCTCCATCGTCGAGGAGCCGTCACGGGTTTCGGCCTGAGCGAGCGTGATCCGGAAAAGTGGGAACCGGTTTTCCCTCGCGACAAACGCAAGCGTTTGCGCGGAGATGATGCTCAAACAAGAGATGACGTCGCGATACGCGATCGCATCGTGAGGCAGCTAAGAAAACGTCCAAGGACGGCGGCCCCATCCGGTTTCATCCGGGTGGGGTCGACCGCTTTTGGGACAGCGTCAGGCCCTTGATCTGGGGATAAGTGGCGGCCTAAGTGCTTGGGAACCAACGCCCTTTGCGGACATCTTGGTTGCTGATAGGTTAATGCGCAGGAAACCCGTCACCACGAGGCCGCAAGGCATGTCCGATCCGCAGAACACCGGCAGCGAGGCGCGCGAGATGCGGCCGACGCTGCGAGAGGCGCTGCGGCGGGCGCGGATCGAGGCGGCCGATCGCACCGGTGTTGTCGTCGAACTGCGCGACGCCGAGGTGGCGCGGCTCGAGATCCTCAACGATGCGCTCGATCCGCTGTTCGCGCAGGTGCCGGACAAGGTCGATCTGTTCGACCGCGGCATCAGCCAGGGCGAGACGCCGCGGCTGTGGATCGACGTGGTCGCGCATGTGCTGATGGGGCGCGACAAGCGGATCTACCGCTTCGTGCAGGACACGAGGTTCGGCCGCATCGTGCTCGCCGAATCGCATGACGTGGCCGCGATCGTCGATGCCGTCACCGACTATGTCGCGCGCCGCCTGATCGAGCGCGAGCATGCGATGGTGGCAACGCCGCTTCCGGTTGCCGAGCGGCCGGCGCCGCCGCCCGTCCCGGTGGCGCCGAAGCGCCGTGGCGGGATCGGCGTGTTCGTGTTCGGCTTCGTCATGGGCGCGCTCGCGCTGTTCGGCCTCGCGCTGTTTGCGAGCTTGCAAAACTTCTAGCCGCTCGAGGGGCGGGGCATCGTGGTCATAACACCCGCCTCGGCATTTTTCGGCGTCCTCGCGGCCGCCGCGGTGGTCGGCAGCGCCGTGCTGTTCGGCAAGTGGCAGACGTTGCGGCGTGCCGAATACATCCGCACCTTTCACTGGCCGGCGGGCCTGTTGGCGCGGCTCGAGAAGCGTCACCCCGGCTTCACCCGCAAGGACAGCGCGCTGGTCTCGCGCGGCCTGCGGCAGTTCTTCCTCGCCTATCTGATGAGCGGCAGGCGTTACGTCTCGATGCCGTCGCAGGCGGCCGACGACCTCTGGCACGAATTCATTCTCTACACCCGCGAATACGACGCGTTCTGCCGCCGCGCCTTCGGCGGCTTCCTGCATCACACCCCCGCGGTCGTCCTGGTGAAGGAGCGGCGCAGGAGCAATGAGGGGCTGCGGCGGGTCTGGTGGTACTGCTGCAAATACGAGAACATCGATCCGGTCAGGCCGACCCGGCTGCCGCTGCTGTTCGCGCTCGACGCCAAGCTGAACATCGCGAACGGCTTCATCTACCACACCGACTGCGAGGCGCTGCGCCGCAGCGGCATCGGTGGCAGCAGTCCCTATTGCGGCGGCGATTTCTCCGACTCCTCGATCGACGGATCGTCAGCCGGCTTCGACGATGCCGGCAGCGACGGGAGCAGTGGCAGCGGTGACGGCGGCGGCGGCGACAGCGGCGGCGGTGGGTGTGGCGGCGGCGGGGGCGGCGATTAGGACAGTCGTACTTGCTTCAATTCGCGAATGCCGGCGTGATCGCCGAGGCCGCGTACGGTCTGCTCGCAGCGCCAGCCATTGCCGTCACGCTCGATCGTGAACAGATTGTAGGCCGCAGCCGGATAGTGCTTGCGCGCCAGCGCCGATGCCGACGGCACGCCGATCGCCGGGATCCTCCGCTCCGGGCCGTCGAACCACATCGTCGAATGGATGTGGTCGTGGCCATGCAGCACCAGCTCGACGCCGTGGCGCCTGAGCAGCGCCAGCAGCTGATGCGAATCGGTCAGCCGCTTGGCGCGGCCGTCGGAGTGCAGCGGGTGATGCACCAGGAGGACGCGGAAGGCGTTCTCCCGCGACAGCTGCGCGAGAATCGCATCAAGCGCATCGAGCTGGGGATGGCCGAGCCAGCCGGTCGCCATCAGCGGCGGCGTCGGCACCGCCGAGGAGACGCCGATCAGCGCAAGCGGCCCGCGGCGGCGCACGAACGGAAAATGCGTTGCCGCGCCGTCGGCGTCGCCGCGCAGATAGTCGCCGAAGTGACTGACGAAGCGATGCCGGGTCGCACGCACATAGGCGTCGTGGTTGCCGGGGACCACGGTGACGTCGGCAGGTGAACCCACGCCCTCCAGCCATTGCCGGGCCGGATTGAACTCGGCATCCAGCGCCAGATTGACCAGGTCACCGGTCACGGCGACATGGTCCGGCTGCTGCGCCTGCATGTCCGACACCAGCGCGTCGAGCACGTCGCGGCGGTGATATTTGTGACGGTTGCGCGTCCAGTTCAGGTAGCCGAAGGCGCGCTTGCCGGCGAGATCGCGCAGCCGCGCCGCCGGCAGCGGCGGCAAATGCGGGTCCGACAGATGCGCGAGGCGGAACGCCGCCATCATGCGATTCCCTTCGGATTGTCCGCGAAAAGTGGCCGGCAGCCGGTCATGTCGTGCTATCCCGAACGTCCTGCCCTGTATTGGCAAGAGCCGCGCAGGCGCGCAAGGATCAATGCACGGATCAAAGCACCATGATGTCGAGGGTTCAGTGACGGTCCTGCTCGATTTACGCAAGCGCTACGAGCCGCAGATCAGATGGGTGTTTCATTTCTACTGGCGGCTGGTCCGCAGCATGACGCTCGGGGTCCGTGCCGTCGTGCTCGATGCCGACAACAGGGTGTTCCTGGTCAAGCACAGCTACGTCCACGGCTGGTATCTGCCCGGCGGCGGGGTCGAGGTCGGCGAAAGCTTTATCGAGTCGCTGCGGCGCGAATTGGAGGAGGAAGGGCGGATCGAGCTCAAGGGTGAGCCGGCGCTGCACGGCATCTTCCACAACAGCCACGTCTCGCCGCGCGATCATGTCGCGGTCTACGTCGTCAGGAACTATCGGCAGGACCGCCTGCCGGAGCCGAATCGCGAGATCGTGGCCTGCGGCTTCTTCGATCCGGCTGATCTGCCTGACGAGACCACCCCCGGCACGCGGCTGCGGATCGCGGAGGTGCTCGAGGGCAAGCCGCCGACGGCGACATGGCGGTGATGGACCGCGCCCGCGCCAGATGCTATCCCGCGCCCCACAATGACCGAATTGTCCCTGACCATCCTGACCGAGACCCCGAAAGACGCCCAGGCGATCGAGCGCCTGCACGAGCGCACCTTCGGGCCCGGCCGCTTCGTGCTCAGCGCCTACCGGCTGCGCGAGCATGTCGACCATCTGCTCGATGTCTCCTTCACGGCGCGGATCGGCACGCTGCTGGTCGGCTCGGTGCGCCAGCTGCCGGTCACGATCGGCGATACGCCGGCCCTGATGCTTGGGCCGTTGACGGTCGAGCCGCCGTTCCGCAGCCGCGGCGTCGGCCGTGCGCTGCTCGAGCGTGCGATCAATGATGCCCGCGCCAAGGGCCATCGGCTGATCGTGCTGGTCGGCGACGAGCCGTATTATGCGCGGATCGGCTTCAAGCCGGTCCCGAAGGGACGCATGACCATGCCCGGCCCGGTCGATTACAGTCGCTTGCTTGTCATGGAACTGGTCGACGGCGCGTTCGAGGGCGTATCCGGGCCGATCCAGCCGGACTGGAGCAAGGCGATCTGACATCCGCGCGAGCGGTGCCGGAACGGTTGCGCACCATCGGAAACTGAAGCACAGTTGAGGCAAGCGCCGGGACAAGACCGGCGCATGTCATATCAACAGGGAGAGTGTGCGCCATGATCAAGGTCAGTGTGATGTATCCGAATAATCCAGGCGCACGCTTTGATCACGACTATTATCGCGACAAGCACATGCCGCTGGTGAAGGCGCGGCTGGGCGACGCATGCAAATACTACACCGTCGACAAGGGCCTCGCCGGCGGCGCCCCGGGGCAACCCGCAACCTATGTCGGAATGTGCCACATCTTCTGTGACTCGGTTGAGGCCTTTGCCGCCGGCATGGGCAAGCACGCCCAAGAGATCATGGGGGACATCCCGAACTACACCGATCTGCAGCCGGTGATCCAGATCAGCGAAGTCGTCGTCGGCCACTGATCGAGCAGGTTACGCGGCTCCCCTCAGAGACGCTGGTTGCCCGGATGGGGCGAAGCGAAATCCGGGATCAGTCTCATCGCGGGAGCAATCTCCCGGATTGCGCTGCGCTCCATCCGGGCTACGCGATCGCAAAATCCCTCTGCCGCTGGCGGCAGAGGGATACGCTTGGCTCAGAACTTCAGATTGGCGAACGCCCGCACGCCGAGGCCCGGCATCAGCACCTCGTCCTTGGTATAGGAAACGGAGTTGCGGATGTTCTGGTTGAGCAGATTGTTGCCGGCCAGACCGAGCGTCATCTCGCGCGCGCCGATCCATGACGAATTCAGCTTGGTGTTGTAGGTGATCTCCGCGTTGAGGAGATTGTAGCCCGCGGTCGGGGTCTCGCCGATGACGGCGATGTCGTTCTGCGCAAAGGCGTGCACCAGATTGATGCGGGTCAGCCAGTTGCTGTCGCGCCAATAGAAGCCGCCGCCAAGCCGCACCGGTGGAATTCGCGGCACATTGGTGCCGTCGGTGAAGGTGGCGCGCACCACGTCGAACTGGTTCTCGATGCCCCAGATGCCGCCGTTGAGCGGGCCGATGTCGAACTGGCTCTGGAATTCGGCGCCGCGGAAGATCGCGTCACGCTGCGAATAAACCGCCTGCCGCGCCTCATTGTTGGGGTCGCCATTGCCGCAGGAGTCGAAATCGTCGCCGCACATCACGCCGGTCAGGCGGCGATAGATGAAGTTGCTGAAGCGGGTGTAGTAGGCGGTGGCTTCGAAGCGGAACGGTCCGGTCGCCTTGCGCAGGCCGATCTCGACCGATTTCGCGGTCTCGATGGTCAGGTTCGGATTGCCGATGTCGAAGGTCGCGGTCGCATCATGCGCGCCGCGCGAGAACAGCTCCGCAGGCTTCGGCGCGCGTTCGACATATTGCGCGGTGATGCTGCCGACGAGATCGCCGGGCAGGTTCTGCAGTAGCCCGATGCTGCCGCTGACTGGCGTGTAGGACGGATTGCGTGCGATCGAGCTCTGCGGTGCGCCGTCAGGCAGATAGTCCGCCGGGAAATTCGGCATCGATCCGTGCAGGTCGACATGCTCGATGCGGCCGGCGATTTGCGCCTTGGTCGAATCCGTGAACTTGAACTCGTTGAACACGTAACCCGCGATGCGGTTGTTGTTGTTCGGACTCCACAGGCCGTTGAACAGCGAGCCTGGATCGTCCGGGCTCGGCGCGGTCAGCTCCTGATGCCCGGCCTGCACGCCGAACGCGGTTGTCACCGTGGCGAAACGCGCGTTGAACGGCATCATCTGGACCTCGACGCGGGCTTCCTGCTCCTTGTTGGTGAAGGTCTGCCGCACTCCGTCGCTGAACGGGTCGGTCGGATCGGCAAGGCCGAGCTCGTTGTGGCGATAGTCGGTCGCGCCGACCCAGAACCGCACCGCATCGATCGCAGCAGTATCGGGCCGGTACTCGCCCTTGACGGCGATCTTGGTCTGGTGCGCGTCGATCCGGGTCTGGTGATCGGCGCCGTCGGTGCCGGGGATGTGGTAGAGCGAGTCGTTCTGGGTGATCGCCGCGCCGATATAGCCGCCCTGGAAGAAATAGGAGGCGCCGACCGACGCGCCGTCCGACTGCGTCGCGGAGTTCGGCTGGCGGCCGTTGAATGGCTGGCCGGGCACAAATAAATAGGGATAGCTCGGGATGCTGTAGTCGCTGGTGGTGCGGCCATAGACGTCGGCATGCACGGCGACATTGTTGCCGCCGGCGTCCAGCAGCATGCCGCCCTCGACGCCGCGGTTGACCGAACTCACGGAGGTGCGGGTCTCGACATTGAGGCAACCCGGCGCGCCGGCGTCGGCCAGCGGAGCCTTCACCGGCAATCCGTAGCTCTGGAACGGCGCCGCCGCGCAGGTCGGTATCGCATCGGGAATCCGGTTGTTGGTGGCGCTGACGACGCCGCCGATCGAGGTCGAGCCGTAGCGCAGCGCGGCCGGACCGCGCACCACTTCGATCTGGTTGGTCGAGAGCGGATCGATCGGGACGAAATGATCCTCGCCGAGATCCGACACGCCGCCGCCGCCGAGACCGTTTTCGACGATGCCGACGCGATTGACGTCGAGGCCGCGGATGATCGGCCGGCTCGACGCGCCGGGCGCGAAGCTCGAACCGGTGATGCCGGGCTTGGAGAACAGAAGATCGCCGAGCGTGGCGCTGCCGGAGCGCCGCAGTTCCTCGTTGGATATCACGGTGACGGTGGCGAACTGATCGGTCACCACGGGCAGCACCCCCTGCTGCGGTGCCGGCGCCGGTGCCGCAGGCGCCGGTTGCACGGCCGCGGCGCGTTCGCGGTTGCGGCTCGGCGCGGACCGGGCAACATGGCTCGGCGTGCGCGTTGGCGCGGTCCGGTGCCGTTGGATCGGGCTCGGTGCCGTCACGGTGATGTCAGGGAGTTGCGTCGGCGTGTCGTCGGCAAGCGCATTGTGGCTCATCGCGCCCAGCAATAGCCAGCTCACGCTCCCGATGTGGAGTGCTCGTTTCTTCTGAAGTGTCATTGTCCCGATCCAGGCCCGTCGAAATGACGGATCGATTCCGATTTGCCCCGCTGGCGCAGGCCGCGAATGTGACGCGACCGTCCGCTCAGGGCGTGCAGCAATCAGTCGATGTCAGGACAGGGGAGGTGCGCGGGAGTGGAAGGCCGCCGGCGCCGATTTCAGATGGGCAAATTCGGCATTGGTGGTGCGGAACAGAAGCTCGATGGCTTCCGGCAGCAACAGCACCGGCGGCGCCGTGAACAGCATGCTGCTCGCGAGCGAGATGACGGCGCAGATCGCGCAATTGTCGGTTGGATGCCGGTCGTTGTCGGGATTGGCAGGCTGTGGCGTCCCGGTCACCTGGACGGCGAGGTCCGGCGTCGCCGAGGTCCCGATATAGGCGAGATCGACCAGCGACAGCCCGGTCTGGACTGCGGGCGCCGCTTGCGCAGCCGCGATCGGATGGAAATGCCCGAATGACAGCAAGAACTGGACGGCGAGCGCGAACAGCGCCAGCCGTGAGCCAGTCTTGATGTGTCGCCGGAACCACTGCATGCCGATAACGCCCGCCCAATCGGGAGCGCATCAACACCCCAGCGCTCCGATGTTACATTATAACATCGGATGGCTTGCGCGATGTCAACCAGCGTTCAGACAAACCGTGTCGATGCGTTGCCTGTGTGTGCTTGATGCAACGCAGACGTGAGCCCGGCCGGACTCAGCGTCCCTCGCGCAGCCATGTTGCCGCGAATGCGCCGAGCAACAGCAGCAGGCCGACCAGGCCGGCGAACATCGGCAGCACGCCGACACCCTTGACGACGCTGGCGTCGCGCATCTTGACGCCGAGCCAGCCGTCGCCGCGGAAGATCGAGGAGGAGCGCACCGGCACGACGCGCGGCATGTCGAGGCTCGAACCGTCGACGATGCGCCGTGCATCGCCGCCGGTCGCCTGCGCCAGCGGCTTCAGCATGTCGGTGGTCGAGGTGACCTCCGAGAATTCCTTCGGATTGGTCGGGCCGACATTGATCAGCGCCTTCAGCGTGCCGTCGGTGGCCTGCCACAGGCCGAGCTCGTTGGCGGGCAGCGTCGCGCGCCACTCGCCGGGATCGCCGGCGGTGAGCGTCAGTTCACGCGTGGTACCGCTCGGCGACGTCACGGTGACCGGCGAGACGGTGTCGGCCATGGTCTGGCGCACCACCATGAGATCCTTGCCCTGCACCTGCATGCGCAGCGCCTCTTCATCGAGGTCGGGCTGCTTCATCAGCCAGTGCGACACCCGCCGCAACAAATCGAGATGCGGGCCGCCGCCCTCGTAGCCGCGCGCCCACAGCCAGATGTGGTCGGAGAGCAGCAGCGCGACGCGGCCTTCGCCGAAGCGCGACAGCAGCAGCAGCGGCTTGCCGTCGGCGCCGGTCATGACCGGCGGATTGATCGCGTTGCGGGTATCGACGGTGCGGAAGAACCGGCTCCAATGCGGCGGCTCGGCATTCGAGCCTTCCAGCCCGCGCGTCACCGGATGACGTTTACCGGCATCGCTTAAGTGCGCGTAGAACGGCTTCTCGGTCACGCCGACCGGTTCGGCCGGCAGCACCGAATCCAGCGGGGTGCGCCAGATGCTGGTGGTCGAGGCGTAGTCGGGACCCGCGGAGACCAGCACCGCGCCGCCGGCGCGGACATAGCGCGCGATGTTGTCGAAATAGGCGATCGGCAGCACGCCCTGGCGGGCGTAGCGATCGAAGATGATCAGCTGGAATTCGTTGATCTTCTGCTGGAACAGCTCGCGGGTCGGAAACGCGATCAGCGACAGCTCGTTGATCGGCGTGCCGTCCTGCTTCTCCGGCGGACGCAGAATGGTGAAGTGCACGAGATCGACGCTGGGGTCGGACTTCAACAGGTTGCGCCAGGTGCGTTCGCCGGAATGCGGCTCGCCGGACACCAGTAGCACGCGCAGCTTGTCGCGGACGCCGTCGATCGCGACCACGGCGCGGTTGTTGACCGGCGTCAGCTCGTTCTCGAGCGGCGAGGCCTCGATCTCGACGATGTTGGGCCCAGCGTGCTTGATGTCGATGTCGACGCTCGAGGTCTGGCCGCTGGTCAGCGTGCGCTCGTTGATCACCTCGCCGTCGCGGCGGATCGTGACCTTGGCGCGCTCGCCGGTGACGCCCTGGTCATCGAGCCGGAAGGTGATGGTCTGGGTCTGGCCGACGATGCCGAAGCGCGGCGCGGCTGTGATCGCGATGCGGCGGTCGCGCTCGTCCTTGCGGCCGGTGATCAGCCCGTGGACCGGCGCCTGGAAGCCGAGCGCCTGGGCGTTGGCGGGAATGTCGTGCACGCGGCCATCGGTGATCATGAAGGCGCCGGCGACGCGCTCGACCGGAACGTCCGACAGCGCCGACGTCAGCGCGCCGAACAGTTTGGTGCCATCGGTCTCGCCATCGGCCTGACCGGCCTCGACGACGCGGACCTCGAGGCCCTTGATCTGCTTCAGGCTGTCGACCAGCGCCTGCCGCGCCTTGTCCGTCTCCTGGTTGCGCGTGCCGAAATTCTGGCTCGGGCTCTTGTCGACCACGACGGCAGCGACCGAGGACAGCGGCTCGCGGTCCTCGCGGGTGAAGGAGGGATTGGCCAGTGCCAGCAGGATCAGCGCCAGCGCGGCGACCCGCACCGCGGCGCCCCGCGCGCGCGACACCAGGAGCAACACGGCGATGACGACGATCGCGCCGAGCGCGAGCCACAGCACGAGCGAAGGAACCAACGGTGTGAACGCGATGCCGTAGTTCATGTTATTGTCCCAGCCGCTCGATCAAGGCAGGCGCGTGCACCTGATCGGCCTTGTAGTTGCCGGTCAGCGTGTACATCACGATGTTGACGCCGGCGCGGAAGGCGAATTCGCGCTGGCGCGGCTCGCCCGGCGTCAGCGGCAGCATCGGCTGGCCGTCGGGGCGGATCGCCCAGGCACCGGCGAGGTCGTTCGACGTGATGATGATCGGCGAGACGCCGTCGCCGCCGCGCGCCGGGCGCTGCGCAGCCTCGTCGTCGTCCTCGCGCGGCAGCGCCTCGACCCAGGTCTGGCCGGAGTTAAAGCGGCCGGGGAAGTCGCGCAGCAGATAGAACGTCTTGGTCAGCACGTGCTCGCGCGGCACCGGCTCGAGCTCGGGCACGTCGAGAGTCGACAGCAATTCGCGCAGCGTCTGCATGCCGGGCGTTTGCGATGAGCCGTTGTCCCCCGGCGGCGCTTCGACGGCGTCACGGGTATCGAAGATGACGGTGCCGCCCTGCTTCATGTAGGCGTCGATCTTGTTGATGGCATCCTGCGGCGGCTTCGCCGCGCCCGGCACGATCGGCCAGTAGATCAGGGGGAAGAACGCCAGCTCGTCGCGCGCGGGATCGATGCCGACGGGATCGCCGGCTTCCAGCGCGGTGCGCTGTCCGAGGAATAGCGTCAGTCCGGACATCCCCGCCTTGACGATGGAATCGACGTCGGCATTGCCGGTCACGACGTAGGCGAGCCGCGTCTGCGACACCGCCTTGATGGCGAAGTCGTCGCTGCTGGCGTTCTGCGCGCGGCTCGGCGCGGGCACCATCGTGGTCGCAAGGATGAAGGCCAACGCGAGAACGGCCGGCGCCGCGCGCCGCCGGACCAGCGCGGCAAGGCCGCCGCCGAGCAAGGCCACCACGATCGCATCGAGCAGGAACAGCGCCAGCGCCGTCGACAGCATGATGCCGCGCAGGTCGCGCGGTTCGGCGTTGGTGTAGCTCGCACGCGTCGCGCGCAGGGCCGAGGTGTCGAGCGGCGCGATCCGATCGGCGGAGGCGAGCGTGTTGACCGCGATCGGGCTCTCGGCAGTGCCGTAGAAGCCGGGCGGATGGTCGGCCGTGCCGCGATCGCGATAGTCCGCCGACATCGGCTTGGCGCTCGAGGGCGGCGGGCCGAAGACGCCGAAGCCGTCGAGCGTGCGCAGCGGCGCAACCGTCTCGGCATTGGGATCGCTGGCGACGCCGGGGCCGGGCTTCGAGGTATAGCCGGACATGTCGATCAGCCGGCGCAACATCTCGACGAAGGTGCCGGACATCGGTAGGTCCGACCAGCGCATGTCGGCGCCGACATGGAACAGGCTGACCACGCCCTTGCCGCGACGCTCGCCGGTGACCAGCGGCGTGCCGTCCTCCAGCGAGGCCCAGCTCTTGGTCGAGAGCACGGCGTCGGGCTCGGCCAGCACCTGGCGGTTGACGGTGATGTCCTTCGGCACGGTGAGGCCCGAGAACGGGCCATCGGCGGCGAACGAGGCCATGTGCTGCGGCTTCTCCCAGGTCAGGCTGCCGCCGAGCGTGCGTCCGCCGCGGCGCAGCTTGACGGGAACGAGGTCGTCATCGGCCTGGGCGAGGCGCGGACCTGCGAAGCGCACCAGCACGCCGCCTTGCTCGATCCAGGCATTGAGCCGGTCGCGAATCTCCGGCGATAGCGTGCCGACGTCGGCCATCACGATCATCGGCAGCCGCTGGTCGAGGAATTGCCCGATCACCTGCTGCGGCGCGCCGCGATCGCCGAGCCTGACATCGGCGAATGGCGACAGCGCGCGGGAGAGATAGAAGGTCGACGCCAACAGTGGCTGCGCGGTGTCGTTGCTCGCACCCGAGACCACGCCGATGGCGCGGCGGCGCCAGCGCCGGTCGAGCAGCTGCACGGCGCCGGCCGAATGTTCGCCGGAGATTTCGAGCCGTGCGATGTCGTTGCGCAATTCGACCGGAAGATCGAAGGCGGCTTCGGTCTCGCGATCCTGCGGTCCGAATGTGTAACGGGCCTCGCCGATCGGCGAGCCCTTGGCGTCGACCGCGCGCACCGTTCCCGCCGCGATGCCGCTCTCGGTGCGCAGCACCTTCACCGTCATCTTGGCGGCGGCGTTCTCGGCCGCGACCAGCGCCTGCGCCGACTGGGCTCCGCCCGCATAGATCGTCAGATTGCGGCTCTCGATCACCTTGCCGAGCCCCTCGGTGAATTCGCTGCCGCGGCCGGTGTCGACGCCGTCGGACAGCCAGGCGATATCGCAGTCGCCGGTCGACTTGAGGAAACGTCCAAGCGCGCCGAGGGTTTCAACCCGATCGACCGAGTAGGGCTTTGGTGCGAGCTGGCGCAGCGCGACGCGCGCGGCGCCGGCTGGCATCAGGGTGATGTCGCGCGCGGGCTCGGACAGCGGCACCAGCGCGACGCCGCGGCGGTCGCTGTCGGCGTTGGCGATCAGTTCGTCCGCGGCCCTGATCCGCGCGTCCCAGCTCGAGGCCGCGCTCCAGCCGTCGTCGAGCAGGATCACCAGCGGCAATTTACCGGCGGCAACGCCAGTCTGCGGATTCCAGATCGGGCCGGCAGCGGCGAAGATGACGAGCGCGGCGGCGGCGAGCCGCAGCAGCGTCAGCCACCACGGCGTGCGCGACGGCGTCTCCTCCTTGGGCGCGATGTCGAACAACAGCCGCGTCGGCGGGAATTCGATCCGGCGCGGCCGCGGCGGCATCACGCGCAACAGCCACCACAGCACCGGCAGGCTGACCAACCCCAGCAGCAGCAGCGGTTCGGCGAAGGAGAGGGGGAGGCCTGCGATCATGCGCTGCGTCCCGCCTTGACTATTGAGCGGCCGCCGCCCTTGCTCACCATCATGCCGGCATGCAGGAACAACAACAGCTCGGCCGCGGAGCGGGTGGTGGTGTGGGTCGAGAACAGCCAGTCGAGCCGATTGGTCTCGCCGCGGATCTGGTCGCGATGCAGCGCGACCCGGGCGACATAATCGCTCGCCCAGCTCTCGGCGCGGCCCGCGGTGATAACGCTGCCGATCTCCGGCTCGACGAATTCGACGCGCCCGGAATAGGGGAAGGTCTCTTCGGCCGGATCGACGACCTGGATCATGGTGCCGTGCGCGCCGGAGGAGGAAAGCCCGGCCAGCATCGCCGTGATCTCCGTGATCGGCGACCAGAAATCCGACAACACGACGACTTCGGCCAGCGACGACGGCACGAAGGACGGCGGCAGGCTCGCGCGCGTCTTCTCGTCGTGCAACATCGCTTCCGCCATCTTGTCGATCACGTTGAGGCTTGCCGTCGGATTCAGCAGGCCGGGAATGCCGACGCGTTCTCCGCCCGCAACGAGCAGCTCGGCGAGCGCGAAGGCTACGATTAGTCCGCGCTCCAGCTTGCTGTCGCGCGCCTCGCGCGAGGCAAAGGCCATCGACGGCGAGCGGTCGGGCCAGATCCACACCGTGTGCGCGGCTTCCCACTCCTGCTCGCGGACATAGAGATGGTCGTCGCGTGCCGAGCGGCGCCAGTCGACGCGCTGCGACGGCTCGCCGGAGACGAAGCGGCGGTATTGCCAGAAATTCTCGCCCGAGCCGGCGCGGCGGCGGCCGTGCAGGCCATGGATGACGTTGGCAGCGACACGGCGGGCCTCAAGAACCAGACGCGGCAGCGATGCGGCGAGCGTTCGGCTTTCGCCATCGGCACGTCGAACCGCAAGGATCTCCTCGTTCTGGTGCCTGTTGTCTGCGGCCATCAACCGATCCGGGTCTTCAGTTGCTTGATCACGTCGGGAATGGTGCGGCCCTCGGCGCGCGCCGAGAAGGTCAGCGCCATGCGGTGCTTGAGCACGGGCTCGGCGAGATCGAGCACATCGTCGATCGACGGCGCGAGTCTCCCGTCGAGCAATGCACGGGCGCGCACCGCGAGCATCAAGGCCTGGCTGGCGCGCGGACCTGGGCCCCAGGCGATCAGCTTGCCGGCCTCGCCGCCCTCAGTGCCGGGACGCGCGGCGCGGACCAGCGTCAGGATCGCCTCGACCACGGAATCGCCGACCGGCAGGCGCCGCACCAGGCGTTGCGCGGTGAGCAGCGTCTCGGCATCCATCGACGGTTTGGCCGCGGCTTCTTCGGCGCCGGTGGTTTCGAACAGGATGCGCCGCTCGGCGTCGCGATCGGGATAGTCGACGTCGATTTCCATCAGAAAGCGGTCGAGCTGCGCTTCGGGCAGCGGATAGGTGCCTTCCTGCTCGAGCGGGTTCTGTGTCGCGAGCACGTGAAACGGCTTTGGCAAATCATGCCGCGCGCCGGCAATGGTGATGTGTTGCTCCTGCATGGCTTGCAGCAGCGCCGACTGGGTGCGCGGGCTGGCGCGGTTGATCTCGTCGGCCATCAGCAACTGCGCGAACACCGGACCTGCGATGAAGCGGAACGAACGCTTGCCGGCCGAGCTCTCGTCGAGCACTTCGGCGCCGAGAATGTCCGACGGCATCAGGTCCGGGGTGAACTGAATGCGCTTGGCATCGAGGCCGAGCGTGACGCCGAGGGTCTCGACCAGCTTGGTCTTGGCGAGGCCGGGCACGCCGATCAACAGCGCGTGGCCGCCGGACAGGATCGTCACCAGGGTGTTTTCGATCACCTGGTCCTGGCCGAAGATGACGGTGGAGACCGCTTCCTTGGCGGCCTTGATCTGGCCCGCGACCTGCTCGGCCGAACGGACGATCACATCCTCCAGTTTCTCGACGCTGTCTGCACCAGCCATTCGATCCGCTCCTTCTTGACGATGCGCGCACATTGGCGCGTCGTCATCATCTGTCGTCATCTCGGCCCTCATGCTAAACCTGAGCGAAGGCCATGTATTCGTTGAATTAAACTATCCCCACCTTATCGGTGTTTCAGGGTATGAACAGCATCACGATGTGGCGAGAATGACATCCCGACCACATCTCAGGATATGTGCACCAAACGTGCCAGATTGAAGGTAGGAAACTTTAAGGCAAACAATGGCGAAGCAAGGGCAGAGCGATTCCGGCAGGGAAACTACGGGCCTCGGGAGCAAGGGTCTCGAAGGGCTCACCACGGCCGCCAATCAAGCTGCGACATCGGGTCCGGCCGGACGCAAGGGCCTGCCGCCGGTTCACCTGTGGAATCCGCCATTCTGCGGCGATCTCGACATGCGAATCGCGCCTGACGGCACCTGGTTCTACATGGGAACGCCGATCGGCCGCCCCGCGCTGGTGCGGCTGTTCTCCACGATCCTGAAGCGCGAGGACGGCAAGCACTTTCTCGTGACACCGGTGGAGAAGGTCGGCATCCGCGTCGATGACGCGCCGTTCCTTGCCGTGGAAATGCAGACCGGGGAAGACGTGCGCGGCCGCCTGCTCAGGTTCCGCACCAATGTCGACGATTGGGTCGATTGCGAAAAAGGCCACGGCCTCAGATTCGAGGCGGCCGAGGACGGCGGATTGACGCCCTATCTGCATGTCCGCGCCGATTTGTGGGCCAAGGTCACCCGCGCACTCTATTACGATCTGGTTGACATGGGCGAGCAGCGGATGGTCGATGGTCAGGAGATGTTCGGCATCGAGTCCGGCGGCGAGTTCTTCGCGATGGCCGATGCCAGTCAGGTGAGGGACGCACTTTGAACGAGCCGTTGCTGAAGGTGGAGCCGGCGACGATCAGCTCGACGGAATTCTTCGCGCGGGCCCGCACGCGGCTCACTTTCGATGTGCCGCCGGGCCTGGTCGATCCGCATATCATTCCGCGCACCGGAGACTCCGGCAACGACCGCATGCTCGAGATCGTGGCGCAGGAGCAGCCGGTGCGGCCGGCCGCGGTGTTGATCCCGGTGGTCGATCACCCCGAGCCGACCGTGCTGTTGACGCAGCGCTCGCCCAATCTGTCGAGCCATGCCGGCCAGATCTCGTTTCCCGGCGGCAAGATCGACGCCACCGACGCCTCGCCGCTCGATGCCGCGCTGCGCGAGGCCTGCGAGGAAGTCGGGTTGAAGCGGGAATTCATCGACCCGGTCGGCTATCTCGACCTTTATGGCACCGCGTTCGGCTTCCGCATTCTGCCGACGGTCGCGAAGGTGAAGCCGGGATTCACGCTTGCGATCAACGAGGCGGAGGTGGTCGATGCGTTCGAGGTGCCGCTCGCCTTCCTGATGAATCCCGAGAATCATCAGATCCACACCAAGGAATTCCGCGGCATGGACCGGTCCTATTACGCGATGCCGTTCGCCGAGCGCTACATCTGGGGCGCGACCGCGGGCATTCTGCGCGTGCTGTATGAGCGGATCTATCTGTCATGATCCGCACGGTATTGACCGAGATCGGAATCTTTCTGGTCCCGTTCGCGGTCTATGCCATCTTCCTCATCGCGACGCGGTCCGGCGTGACGCTGCCGGCGTCATGGCCGCTCGACATGATCGCAAAGCTGACGCTGGTGGCGCTGGTGATGGTCATCGTGAGCTTCGTGCTGCTGGCCGAATTGACTGGCGCGCCGCCGAATTCGACCTACGTTCCAGCCCATATCGAGAACGGCAAGCTGGTGCCGGGAGTTGAGAAATGAGCGAGGTGCGCCTGTTGTCCGACGCGCCATGGCTCGCTTCCGGGCCTGCGGCGCGCGTACTCGACCTGCTCAACGCCGACGGCGAGGAAGCGCGGGTGATCGGCGGGGCCGTGCGCAACGCCTTGATGCAGATTCCGCTCGCCGACATCGACATCGCCACCACGGCGCTGCCGGAGGAGGTGATCCGCCGCGCCAAGCGGGCGGGCATCAAGAGCGTGCCGACCGGCATCGAGCACGGCACGGTGACCCTGGTCGTCGATAGCCAACCCTTCGAGGTGACGACGCTGCGCGAGGATACCGAGACCTATGGCCGCAAGGCCAGGGTGGCGTTCGGGCGTGACTGGGTGCGTGACGCCGAGCGGCGCGACTTCACCATCAACGGCCTGTCGGTCGACGCTTCGGGCGTCGTGCACGATCACGTCGGCGGCCTCGCCGACATCGAGGCGAGGCGCGTGCGCTTCATCGGCGACCCCGCGCAGCGGATTGCCGAGGACTATCTGCGCATCCTGCGCTTCTTCCGTTTCCATGCCGCCTATGGCGCGAGCGAGGTCGATCGCACCGGCTATCTCGCCTGCGTCAGTGGGCGCGCCGGCTTGAGCGGCCTCTCGGCTGAGCGGATCCGTATGGAGATGCTCAAGCTCGTGGTCGCGAACGGCGCCGCGAGCGCGGTGGTCGCGATGGGTGACGGCGGCTTGCTGCAGCCGCTGTTCGGCGGCGTCGCCTATACCGGGCCGTTCGCGGCGATGATCGAAATCGAGCGGCTGATGGCGCTCGCGCCGAGTGCGATGCGAAGGCTCGCCGCGCTGACGGTCGCCGTGACGGAGGACGCGCGGCGTATCGCCAGCCGGCTGCGGCTCTCCAACGCCGAGGCCAAGGCGCTCGATTCGATGGGCCATCGCTGGTGGCGCTTGCCCGGCATGGACGAGGCCCATGCCAGGCGCAGGCTCTACCGGCTCGACGAGGAGCCCTATCGCGACCGGGTGCTATTGGCCTGGGCGCGAACCGGCGCGGGCCAGGACGTCGATCAGTGGCGCGCGCTCGCCACGCTGCCAGAGCGCTGGCGCGCCCCTCACTTTCCATTGCGGGCCTCGGATTTCATCGCACGCGGCATTGCCGAGGGACCAGCACTGGGGCATGTCCTGACCCTGGCGGAGGATGCCTGGCTGGCCGCGGACTTTCCGCTGGAGCCGAAGATACTGTCCGATATCGCCGACCAGACCGCGGCCCGTTTCACCCGCGATCATCGGCTTTGAATTTCCTCTGAGTTTTCTTGCCGGCGTCTCGATGCCGCCGTGATCCGCGGCGGCACGGTGGCAATTGGCTGAACGACGATCGGTCGAACGTCGCATGGAGACGATGCTGCCGGCACCTGCCAGTCAGCATCGCGCCAAAAGATCACGCCGCCTTGCGCTTCTTCTTGCGGTCGCCGTCGTCGTCTTCGTCCTCTTCTTCCGCGTCGTCCTCGTCTTCGTCGTCTTCCTCTTCATCGTCCTCCGGATCGAGCTCGGTCGATTCGAGCGCGACGAGCGGCAAGGTTTCGCGAAACAGATCGCCGTCCGTACCCATCCACAGGCACTCGACCTTGTCCTCGTCGATTTCGACGACCGTGATCGGATGGCCGCCGGACTTCAGCATGACAATATCGCCTGGTTTCAGTTCCATGATTTTCCCTCCGCGCTGGATAACGCGGGCGGCAGGCTAGCGACCGGTGATGACAGTCAAATCACGGCCGGCGCCTGGCGCAGTGGATTTGCTGTGAAATCAGCCGCTGCGTTATTTGCGCGCGGCAGGAACCAGTTCGCCCAGCGAGCGGATGATGCGGTCCGGCTTGATGGTCGATCCCGGCGGCAGCCCGACGCCATGGACGTCCATCCAGATCGCATAGATGCCAAGCCGCTGCGGCGCCACGACTTCCCACTCGAGATTGTCGCCGATCATCCAGGTGTCCGGTGCGGTGACGCCGAGCGCTTCCATCGCGTGCAGGTAGGCGCGCTCCTCCGGCTTGCCGAAGCCGTGCTCGCCTTCGATCTGGATGTGATCGAAGCGATGGCCGAGCGCGAAGCGCTCGACCTTGGCGCGCTGCATGTCGGCGGCGCCGTTGGTGACCAGCGCGAGCTTGATGCCGAGGGCCTTCAACGCGTCGATCGCTTCATGCGCGCCGGGGAAGACAAACATCTCCTCCTCGCGGTAGGCGGTGAAGCGATCGGCGATGCGGTCGGCGAGATCGTCGGGCAGCGCGCGGTGACCGGCCGCCGCAAGCGCCGCGAAGCCGCCCTTCACGGTGAGCCGCCGCGCCTCGCCGAGCTTGATCCGCCAAATCGGCTCGGCGGTCGACCAGAATTGCCGTGCATAGGCCAATAGCGCCGTCGCGACCTGGTCCGGGGGCAGGGGCGCCAGTTCCGCGGCGAACTCCGTGGTAATCGTGTTCCAGGCGATCTCGGGGCGTCCATAGGCCGAAAGGATAGTGTCATCCATGTCGATCAGCATCGCGCGCGGCAGGTTCATCACGGCCATTTCACCTCCGGCGGCAGCGACGACAGGATCGAATCCACATTGCCGCCGGTCTTCAGGCCGAAGATGGTGCCGCGATCATAGAGCAGGTTGAACTCGACATAGCGGCCGCGGCGGATAAGCTGTTCGTCGCGATCCTCGGCGCTCCAGGCGGCCGCGAAATTGCGCCGCACCAGGTCGGGATAGATTTTCAGGAAGCTGCGGCCGACGTCCTGGGTGAAGGCGAGATCGGCCTCCCAGTCGCCGCTGTCGTGCCAGTCATAGAAGATGCCGCCGATGCCGCGCGCTTCCTTGCGATGCGGCAGATAGAAATACTCGTCGCACCATTTCTTGTACTTGTCGTAGTCGGCGACGCCGTTCGGCCCGCTGCACGCTTCTTTCATCGCGGCATGGAAGGCGACCGTATCGGGGTCTTCCTGGGTGCGCCGGCGGTTCAGCACCGGCGTCAGGTCGGCGCCGCCGCCGAACCAGGCCTTGGTGGTGACGACGAAGCGGGTGTTCATGTGCACGGCGGGCACGTTCGGATTGCGCAAATGCGCGATCAGCGAGATGCCCGACGCCCAGAACCTCGGATCGTCGGCCGCGCCGGGAATCTGCGCGCGGAATTCGGGGGCGAACTCGCCGTGCACGGTCGAGCAGTGCACGCCGACCTTTTCGAACAGCCGGCCCTTCATGATCGACATCACGCCGCCGCCGCCGGGCTTGCCGGTGTGGTCGGTGCGGTCCCAGGGGGTCCGCGCGAACCGGCCGGCGGCGCCGGGATAAAGCGTGGACGGGGCGTCGTCCTCGAGCTTCTCGAAGGCGGCGCAGATGTCGTTGCGCAGCGCCTCGAACCAGCCGCGCGCACGCGCCTTGCGGTCCTCGATGATGGCGGGATCTGTTGGCAGCATGACTAACCTTGCGGGCCGAAATAGGTGCAGCTCTCGTTGCAGCTGTCGCGATGGACGCTGACGCGGGTCAGCTTGCCTGCGTGCTGCAACCGCTCCCAGATGAAGCGCGACAGATTCTCCAGCGTCGGCACGCCGAGCGCCTCGATCTTGTTCAGGAACTTGTGGTCGAGCGTCTTCTGCACCTCGGCCATCGCGCGTTCGAGCAGGCCGAGATCGACCACCATGCCGGTTTTCGGATCGGGCGTGCCGCGTACGGTGACTTCGGCGCGGAAGGAGTGACCGTGAATCTCCTCGCTGGCGGCGCCAAAGGTCGTTCCGGACAGCGCATGCGCAGCCTCGAACCGAAACGCTTTCGTCAATTCCCACATCTCGTTCAACAATCCGATTCTGTTAGTTCATCTGATCCCGAGCGACTTGTGCGTCTGCACGCTGAGGCGCCATTGCGGGTGCTTCAGGCAATAGGCGATCGCCCGCTCGGTATTCTCGATCACGTCGGGCCCGTCCATCGGCTGCAGCGAGAAGCGCTCGAAGGAAAGCCCCGCGAAATCCTCCGGTGTGTTCTCCACCTGCGGATAGACCAGTTTGAGCTCGTGCCCCTTGCGCACCACGAGCTCGGCTGCAGCCTTGGGACTGACGCAGATCCAGTCGAGCCCGTCGGGCGGGGCGATGGTGCCGTTGGTCTCGATCGCGATCGCAAAGCCGCGGCCGTGCAGGGCATCGATCAAGGCCGCGTCGACCTGCAGCAGCGGCTCGCCGCCGGTCAGGACCACGTAGCGGTCGGCTTCGCCCCCGGTCCATTGCGCGGCAATGGTTCCCGCAAGCTCTTCGGCGGTCGCATAGCGGCCGCCCAGAGTGCCGTCGGTGCCGACGAAATCGGTGTCGCAGAACTTGCAGACGGCGCCGGCGCGGTCCTGCTCGCGGCCGCTCCAGAGGTTGCAGCCGGCGAAGCGGCAGAACACGGAGGCGCGGCCCGCATGGGCGCCTTCGCCCTGCAGGGTGAGAAAGATCTCCTTGACCGCGTAGCTCACCAAAAATCCCTTAAGTTGCCGAACCGGCAATTCCCGAACCGGCGCTTCCTGAACCGGTCTGCCGCAGCGCCTCGCCGACGGCCATGGCCGCCGTGACGGCCACATTGAGCGAACGCATCGTCGGCCGGATCGGAATCACCAGCCGCGCATCCGCAGCCGCCACCACCGCGTCGGTCACCCCTGCCGTCTCGCGCCCGAACAGCAGCACATCGGAGGCCGTATACGCGAAATCAAGATAGGATTTCGCCGCCTTGGTCGTGAACAGCACCAGCCGGCATCCGGCCTCGGCCCGCCATTCCTCGAATTTCGACCACGAGTCGTGACGCTTCAACCGCACATGGTCGAGATAGTCCATACCCGCCCGGCGGAAATTCCGGTCCGAGGTGTCGAATCCCGCCGGTTCGATGATATGGGCTGCCACGTCCAGACAGGCGCAGAGGCGCAGAATCGTCCCTGTATTCTGGGGGATGTCGGGCTGGAACAGCGCGATCTGCATGGTGCGGGCGGCCTGTGAAATCCGGATGAAATTGTCTCAATAAAACATCGCTCGGCGCGGATTTCGTGCATTGCACGTGTGCGAGCCGATAGCGGGCTTGCGCTCGTCCGGCAAGGGTGCCAATAGAACGATTCTGGACTGCTGTTCCGCCATTTGGGGTGGGGAATAGCGGTTTTCTGCCGCCGCGGGGGCCGCGGGCGCCGGCAGCCTTTCTTGGGGCGCGTCCTGCGTCTCCGGGGCGGTTCCACCGGCTGCAGAAAAGAAAGGGCTAGGAATCGTGACGACAGCGTCTTCGGCGGACCATCCGACACGCCGTGATTTTCTCTTTGTTGCAACCGGAGCTGCCGCCGCGGTCGGCGCAGCCGCCACCGTCTGGCCGCTGGTTGCGCAGATGAACCCGGATGCCGCGACGATCGCGGCCGGTGCGCCGATCGAGGTCGATCTGACGCCGATCGCCGAGGGCCAGGACATCAAGGTCTTCTGGCGCGGCAAGCCGATCTACATCAGCCATCGCACCAAGAAGCAGATCCAGGAGGCCCAGAGCGTGGCGCTCTCGAGCCTGCCCGATCCGCAGCCCGACTCGGCCCGCGTCAAGGCCGGCCACGACCAGTGGCTGGTCGTGATCGGCATCTGCACCCATCTCGGCTGCATCCCGATCGCCCATGAGGGCAATTACGACGGCTTCTTCTGCCCCTGCCACGGCTCGCAGTACGACTCCTCCGGTCGTATCCGCCAGGGGCCGGCGCCCGCCAACCTGGCGGTGCCGCCCTACGCCTTCCTTTCCGACACCAAAATCCAGATCGGCTAAGTCCCGGCCCCTCCGGGATTTCAGCTTCCACTTGGACCCATCGCGTCGTTTTTCTTCTTCAGGATCGCATCAATGAGCGGACCATCTGATTTCCAACCGAGCAACCCCGCCTTGAAGTGGATCGAACGGCGCCTTCCGATCTTCGGCCTGATCCACTCCTCGTTCGTGGCCTATCCGACGCCGCGCAACCTGAACTACTGGTGGACCTTCGGCGCCATCCTGTCGATGATGCTGGCGCTGCAGATCCTGACCGGCGTGATCCTGGCGATGCACTACACGCCGCACGCCGACCTCGCCTTCAAGTCGGTCGAGCTGATCGTCCGCGACGTCAACTATGGCTGGCTGCTGCGCAACATGCATGCCTGCGGCGCGTCGATGTTCTTTTTCGCCGTCTACATCCATATGTTCCGCGGCCTCTATTACGGGTCGTACAAGGAGCCGCGTGAGGTGCTGTGGATCCTCGGCGTCATCATCTATCTCCTGATGATGGCGACGGGCTTCATGGGCTACGTGCTGCCGTGGGGCCAGATGAGCTTCTGGGGCGCCACCGTCATCACCAATCTGTTCTCGGCCGTGCCCTATTTCGGCGAGAGCATCGTGACCTTGCTGTGGGGCGGCTATTCGGTCGGCAACCCGACGCTGAACCGCTTCTTCTCGCTGCACTATCTGCTGCCGTTCGTGATCGCCGGCGTGGTCGTGCTGCACGTCTGGGCGCTGCATGTCGCGGGTCAGAACAACCCGGCCGGCGTCGAGGCCAAGACCGAGAAGGACACCGTGCCGTTCACGCCGTATGCGACGATCAAGGACATGTTCGGCGTGTCCTGCTTCCTGATCTTCTTCGCCTGGTTCATCTTCTACATGCCGAACTATCTCGGCGATGCCGACAACTACATCCCGGCGAACCCGGGCGTGACGCCGGCGCACATCGTGCCTGAATGGTACTACCTGCCGTTCTACGCGATCCTGCGTTCGATCCCGAACAAGCTCGCCGGCGTCGTGGCGATGTTCTCGGCGATCATCATCCTGTGCTTCCTGCCCTGGCTCGACAGCGCACGGACCCGTTCGTCGAAGTATCGTCCGTTGGCCAAGCAGTTCTTCTGGATCTTCGTGGTGGTCTGCATCCTGCTCGGCTACCTCGGCTCGCAGCCGCCGGAGGGCATCTATGTGATCGCCGGCCGCATCCTGACGGTCTGCTACTTCGCCTACTTCCTGATCGTGCTGCCGCTGCTCGCCCGCATCGAGACGCCGCGCCCGGTGCCGAACTCGATCGCCGACGACGTGCTGGCGAAGAGCAAGGGCAGGGCCGCGACCGCGGCCTCTGTAATGCTCGCGATGGTGGTGGCCGGCAGCCTGCTCGTCGGCGGCACCCAGAACGCCAAGGCAGATGAGGGCGGCACTGCGCCGCCGGCCCAGAAGTGGTCGTTCTCCGGCCCTTTCGGCAAGTTTGACCGTGGTTCGCTGCAGCGCGGCTTGAAGGTCTACAAGGAAGTCTGCGCGGCCTGTCACGGCCTGTCCTATGTCGCGTTCCGCAACCTTGCCGATCCCGGCGGCCCCGGCTATTCGCCGGCGCAGGCGGCGGCCTTCGCGTCCGAGTACAAGATCAAGGACGGCCCGAACGACCAGGGTGAGATGTTCGAGCGTCCGGGCCGCCCGGCGGATTACTTCCCGTCGCCGTTCCCGAACGAGCAGGCCGCGCGCGCGGCCAACGGCGGCGCGGCGCCCCCCGACCTCTCGCTGATCACCAAGGCGCGGTCCTACAAGCGCGGCTTCCCGCAGTTCGCGATCGACTTCTTCACCCAGTACCAGGAGCAGGGACCGGATTACGTCGACGCCATCCTGCAGGGCTTCGAGGACAAGGCTCCGGCCGGCGTCACGATCCCGGAGGGCTCGTATTACAACAAGTACTTCCCCGGCCACGCCATCAAGATGCCGAAGCCCCTGTCCGACGGTCAGGTGACCTTCGACGACGGTTCGCCGGCGACGGTCAAGCAGTATGCGCATGACGTCACCACGTTCCTGATGTGGGCCGCCGAACCGCACATGGAGGAGCGCAAGCGGATCGGCATGCAGGTGTTCTTCTTCCTGGTCGTCTTCGCCTTCCTGATGTACTTCACCAAGCGCAAGGTCTGGGCCAACGCCCACTGATCTCGGGGTACGGTATATCGAGTTTGAAAAAGCCCCTTCGGGGGCTTTTTTGTTTGCAATCTCTCCGTCATTCCGGGGCGACGCGGTAGCATCGAACCCGGAATGACAGTGTCGTCAATTGCGTCGACCGCCGAGTGCGGACAAGATGCCGGCCAATCAGCCGGCAAACATTGCGGAGGAACTCATGGGTACCAGCATCAGCTTCAAGCGTCCGGACGGCAAGGAAGCGTCGGGCTATCTCGCCAATGCGGCGCGCGGCAACGCGCCCGGCGTCGTCGTGATCCAGGAATGGTGGGGCCTGTCGGACCAGATCAAGGGCCTGTGCGACCGCTTCGCGGTGGCTGGCTTCGATGCGCTGGCGCCCGATCTCTACAAGGGCAAGGTGGTGCCATATCACGACACCGATGCCGCGGGCAAAGAGATGAACTCGCTCGACTTCATGGACGCCACCACGCAGACGGTGCGTGGCGCTGCGCAGTATCTCGCCAAGAACGGCGCCAAGGTCGGCCTCACCGGCTTCTGCCTCGGCGGCGCGGTGACCATCATCGGCTCGGTGCATGTGCCGGAATTGACCGCCGGCGTCGTGTTCTACGGCATCCCGCCGGAGCAGGCCGCCAAGCCCGCCGACGTCAGGATCCCGCTGCAGGCGCATTTCGCCAACAAGGACGACTGGTGCACGCCGGAACTCGTCGGCAATTTCGAGAAGGCGATGAAGGCCGCCGGCAAGTCGCTCGAGCTGTTCCGCTATGACGCCGAGCACGCTTTCGTCAACGAGCAGCGCCAGTCGGTGCACGACCGCGAGGCAGCCGAACTCGCCTGGGGCCGCGCCACGGACTTCTTCAAGAAGCACCTAGGGTAGGTGTATCCTCAAGCAAGCTGTCGTCCCTGCGAAAGCAGGGACCCATACGCCGCGACCGCCGTAATGGGCAGATTGGTAGTCATGCGCCAGCAACTGCACCCTGTGGTTATGGGTCCCGGCGTTCGCCGGGACGACAGGTGAGTGTGAGGCGCGCCATCTCACTACGCATAGCTCGTCGCCCGGATTGCGTTGCGCTTCATCCGGGCTACCGATTGTCAGCTGTTATTTCGCACCCCGTCCCACCACGGGCAGGTCCCGGACATCAGCTTGAAATTACCTTCCATCACTTGCACCGGTGCGCGCTTGCCCTCGGCGGCTGCACGCATCCGCATCTCGCGCGCGACCGCCCGGTCCTCCGGCGACAGCCAGACCCGCTCGTGGCCCCACAGGCTCGGGCCGTCATGCATCTCGAACGGTGTCCAGTTCGCGGGATTGATCTCGCGGCCGCCCCAGCCGCACTCGACCATGAAGGCGGACGGCGACCTCGCGTAGAACGACGTCATCAGGTCGTTGGTGTGGCGGCCGAGCGTGACGTTGACGCGGTCTTCCTGCTGCGCGACGTCATAGGCTTGGCCGACATCGTCGAGCGAGAACAGCTCGACCATCAGATGGTGCATGCCGTTCGTGCCGGTCTCGATCAGCGCCAGCGAGTGGTGGCGGGCATTGATGTGGAAGAAATAGGCGCGGAACGGTTTTTCGATGTAGTCGCTCAAGCCGAAGCCGAGCACGTCGACATAGAAGCTCATCACGGGTGCGATGTGCTCGACGGTCAGCACGGCGTGGCCGAGGCCGAGTGGCCCGGTGCGGAAGCCCGAGATCGAGCGGCCCGGCCTGAACGGCGTGTCGTCGATCTCGGCGCCATGAAACGCCTCAAGACGATTGCCGGCGGGATCCCGAAACGAGATCAGGCCGCGCACCCGTCGCGCGTCGGCGAGGGCCTGCGGCTCTGATATCACCGCGACGCCGGCGCGCTCCAGCCGTGCCGCCAGCGCGTCGAGGGCCACACCGTCAGCCACCTCCCAGCCAAAGAACCGCGTGCCTTCGCCCTGGGCGCGGTCGATCACGATGCGTTGCTTGCGGTCGTCCATCCGGAACGCGAGCAACGAGTTGCCGCGCTCGACCGCCTGCAGCCCGACGAGGCCAGTGCCGAACTGCCGCCAGTCGTCGAGCGCGTCGGAGCCGAAGCCGGCATATCCGAGACCCAAAATCGCCATCTGCGCCTCCGCCATCTGTCTGTTTTTTGGACGGCCGACCGGCCGCCATTTCGACAAATGCTACGCGGTTTCTTGCCCCTTCAAACCCCGAAAATGCCATCCAGGGGGCGTCCCGCCCTGGGGCAGGGGTGCCGCGCCATCCCTTGACACGGCCCGCGCCGGGTGGTGAGTAACGGGCCATGAGCACCGTTGCCAGCCCATCCCGTCGTTGGTGGCCCACCTTTTCATAGGTGGCCGGTGCGTTTTCTTTTTTCACAAACGTCGAAGGTCGCCATCGCAGTGCGACCGATGGTTCGTTTATTTGCCCTTCGTTTGTCCTGTGTGGCGCTCTCTCGGCAAGTCTCGTAAGAGGATCACATGAACAGGACAGTCTTCTCCCTGCCGGCTCGAAGCGAATATCTGACCAATGGCGGCCTTGCGGTCGCGCGCGTGGTCGAGCAGTTCACCGGCGGCGCCAACCGCCTCGACGATTTGATCGCGCTGCTGGACCGCCGCCGCGGCGTGGTGCTGTCCTCGGGCACGACGGTGCCGGGCCGCTACGAGAGCTTTGACCTCGGCTTCGCCGATCCGCCGCTGGTGCTGGAGACGTCGGGCACTAACTTCTCGTTGCAGGCGCTGAACCCGCGCGGCGAGGTCTTGATCGCCTTCCTCGGCGACGTGCTGCGCGAACCCTGCGTCGTGATCTCGGAGCGGAGTGCGACGCGGCTCGCCGGCCATATCATCCGCGGCGCCGCGCCGGTCGAGGAAGACCAACGCACGCGTCGCGCCAGCGTGATGTCGCTGGTGCGCGACATGGTGGCGGCGTTCACCTCCAATGCCGATCCGCTGCTCGGCCTGTTCGGCGCCTTCGCCTACGACCTCGTGTTCCAGATCGAAGATCTCGTGCAGAAGCGCGCCCGCGAGGCCGACCAGCGCGACATCGTGCTCTACGTGCCGGACCGTCTCTTGGCCTATGACCGCGCCACCGGCCGCGGCGTGGCGCTCACTTACGAGTTCGCGTGGAAGGGCAAATCCACGGCTGGTCTGTCGCAGGAGACCGCGCCGAGCCTCTACGCCAGGAACGGCCGGCAGGGCTTTGCCGATCACGCCCCGGGCGAGTACCAGGCGACCGTCGAGGTCGCGCGCGCGGCGTTCGCCCGCGGAGATCTGTTCGAGGCGGTGCCTGGGCAGCTGTTTGCCGAGCCCTGCGAGCGCTCGCCGGCGGAAGTGTTCCAGCGGCTCTGCCGCATCAACCCGTCGCCCTACGGCGCGCTGATGAACCTCGGCGACGGCGAATTCCTGGTCTCGGCGTCGCCGGAGATGTTCGTCCGTTCCGACGGCCGCCGGGTCGAGACCTGTCCGATCTCGGGCACCATCGCGCGCGGTTCGGATTCGATCGGCGATGCCGAGCAGATTCGCAAGCTGTTGAACTCGGAGAAGGACGAGTTCGAGCTCAACATGTGCACCGACGTCGACCGCAACGACAAGGCGCGCGTCTGCGTGCCCGGCACCATCAAGGTGCTGGCGCGGCGTCAGATCGAGACCTACTCAAAGCTGTTCCACACCGTCGATCACGTCGAGGGCATGCTGCGGCCGGGCTTCGATTCGCTCGACGCCTTCCTGACCCACGCTTGGGCCGTGACCGTGACCGGCGCGCCGAAATTGTGGGCGATGCAATTCGTCGAGGATCACGAGCGGTCGCCGCGGCGCTGGTATGCCGGCGCGATCGGCTGCGTGAATTTCGACGGCAGCATTAACACCGGGCTCACTATCCGCACCATCCGGATGAAGGACGGCCTCGCCGAGGTGCGCGTCGGTGCGACCTGCCTGTTTGACTCGGATCCGGCTGCCGAGGATCGCGAGTGCCAGGTCAAGGCGGCGGCGCTGTTCCAGGCGCTGCGCGGTGATCCGCCGAAGCCGCTGTCGGATTTCGCGCCCGACGCCACCGGTTCCGGCAAGAACGTGCTCTTGATCGATCACGACGACAGCTTCGTGCACATGCTGGCGGATTACTTCCGCCAGGTCGGCGCCAACGTCACCGTGGTCAGGCACGTCCATGCCCAGGACATGCTCAAGAAGAAGGGCTGGGACCTTTTGGTGCTGTCGCCCGGGCCGGGTCGCCCGGAGGATTTCGGCATCGCGAAGACCATCGACACCGCGCTGGAGAAGCAGCTGCCGATCTTCGGCGTCTGCCTCGGCGTGCAGGCGATCGGCGAGTATTTCGGCGGGCAGCTCGGCCAGCTCGGCCAGCCCGCGCATGGCCGTCCCTCGCGCGTTCAGGTGCGCGGCGGCCGGCTGATGCGGAACCTGCCCAATGAAATCGTGATCGGCCGCTACCATTCGCTGTTTGTCGAGCGCGACAGCGTGCCCGAGGTACTGGCGGTGACCGCGACCACCGAAGACGGCGTCGCGATGGTGATCGAGCACAAGACCCTGCCGGTCGGCGGCGTGCAATTCCACCCGGAATCGCTGATGTCGCTCGGCAACGAGGTGGGCCTGCGCATTGTCGAGAATGCATTCCGGCTTAATGTGAGTAGCAAGTGAAGGCAAAGTTTAACCATCGTCATTCCGGGATGGTGCGTTAGCACCAGGCCCGGAATCTCGAGATTCCGGGTTCGATGCTTCGCATCGCCCCGGAATGACCCTCAGAGCGAGACCAATGACCTTCGACCACGACATCAAGGCGACCGTTCGCACCATCCCGGACTACCCGAAGAAGGGCATCCTGTTTCGCGACATCACGACGCTGCTGGCGGATGCGAGGGCCTTCCGTCGTGCGGTCGACGAGCTGGTGCATCCCTGGGCGGGGGCGAAGGTCGACAAGGTCGCCGGCATCGAGGCCCGCGGCTTCATCCTCGGCGGCGCGGTGGCGCATCAGCTCTCCGCCGGCTTTGTGCCGATCCGCAAGAAGGGCAAGCTGCCGCACACCACGGTGCGGATCGCCTATTCGCTGGAATACGGCATCGACGAGATGGAGATGCATGCCGACGCCGTGCAGCCCGGCGAGCGCGGATCCTGGTCGACGATCTGATCGCGACCGGCGGCACTGCGGAGGGCGCGGTGAAGCTGCTGCGCCAGATCGGCGCCAACGTGGTCGCTGCCTGCTTCATCGTCGACCTGCCCGACCTCGGCGGCGCGGCCAAGCTGCGCGCGATGGACGTGCCGGTGCGCACGCTGATGGCGTTCGAGGGACATTAGCGCCGCTCCCTCCACGCGTCGTCCCGGCGAAAGCCGGGACCCATAACCACGACCAGTGATTGTGGAGCGACGCTGTAGGCGCAGCTTTCGCCAAACGCGCAGCGATGGTTATGGGTCCCGGCTCGCGCTTCGCTTGGCCGGGACGACGGTCATCCCCGCTGCAACAGCACGCTCAATTCGAGATCGCGGAACGTCGTGTAATTCCGCCGGATCCATTGATGCAGCTCGGTCGATGAATCCTTTTCCTGGCGCAGATAGCCGGTGAAGGAGAAGTTCAGCCGGTCGATATAGGTCTTCAGGAACACCGGCAGCGCGCGGAAGCGCAGCACCCGGCTGGCGGTCATGACCGGCGGCAGCTCGCCGCGCACCACGAACTCGTTGTCGATGACGATCAGCGCATTCGGCGGGATCATGCCGAGCAGCGTCTGGTAGCCGCGCACCGAGGCGCGGTCGGTATCGGCGACGTACAGGATGACCGGCGCGACGCGACGGCGCAGCGCCTCCTTCATCAGCCCGATCTCGTCGCACATTCTGAAGAATTCGTCGAACGCGTGGTAGCCGAGGTCGATCACCTTGCCGATGCCGTCATTGACGATGACGCGGTCCATCAGCTGCATCTTGCCGTAGGTGTCGATCACGTCTGCGGTTTCGGTGATCCGCGGCAGGTAGTCGAGCAGCGACGGCTCCTTCAGATTGATGTCGTAGCAGACCACGTCGCCGTTCTTGAGCAACAGGAATTCGCCGAGCAGCCGCGCGATCAGCGTCTTGCCGACCTGCGGGCGGGGCGAGCAGATGATGTAAACGGGCGTGGATGACATCGCCCGCTATATCAGGCCAAATTTTCGCCTAATCCAGCCCCATCAAGGTCGAAGATCTGACTATTTTTCGCCTTTGGCCGACTTGGCTCCGACGAGGTCGGTCAGCTTGATCCGGTCGTACTCGCTCCAGACATTGGCGAGCCAGTGCCGGACATAGCCGCGCAGCACGAAGGAGTAGTTGGCGGCGTCGTCGTTGATGCCCTTGTTGGCGACGAATTTCAGGAACGGAACCGAGGAGACCTCGACCTGCTCATAGGCCATTTCGTTGAGCTTCGGGATGGTCAGGTCCACGGCATCCTTGATGCGGTGGAAGTAGGAATTGTAGGTCGCCTGGTCCCACTGGAAGAACTGGGTGTCGTTGATGAAGTTCTTCACCAGGAAATATTTCGCGCCGCTCATGAAGTTGGCAGTTTCGGCGATCTCGTCCAGCGAGGCGATCGACGGGCCGAGGATATGGAACACGGCGAAGGTGATCTGGCCGGAGCGCGCTGCGTCGAGGAAGCCGATATCGCGCAACGAGGCCAGCGCGGGCGACAACAGGCCGGCGCGGACGTCGATCACGGTGACCGAGGGCCCCGAGTTCAGCGTGTCGAAAATCTTCATCTGGTCCGCGGTCGTCGTCATGTCGACGATCTCGGTGATGTCGGGATGGAAGCGCTTCAGCGTCCCGCGCGGCGATTCGGTGTCGAACGCCCGGGTCTGCACGTTATTGGCACTGAAATAGTCGAGGAGCGTCCGCGAGACGGTGGTCTTGCCGACCCCGCCCTTGTCGGCACCCACCACAATCACAACCGGCTTTGCCATGGAAGTCCCTTAAAGCGCGCTCCCGATCGCGATGGCGATCGGCAAGTCCCCACACTGCTTTGGGCGCGAACATGGCAGAAACGAGGGAGAATTCAATTCCTTAAGGCGCCCACGATCGGTTTGGTGGGAATTTCCTTAATGGACTGAGTAAGCTAGGGCCATGATCCGGAAGAATGCGCAGCCGATTTTCCGAGGCAATCATGGTCAAATCAAACCGCTAAAGCGGTCAGCGGCGCGGGCCCCAAGGGCCCTGGAGCGGACCTTGTAGCGGACCAAACGGTCCCTGCCTGGGAGTTGTGCCCGGAAGCGGCGGCGGATTGTTCGGCTGCGCCGGCGGCGTATCGCCCCATGGGCCATGGGTCGCCGGCGGAGGCTGGTCGCCTGCCGCGGACGGCTCATCCTGCGGCTCCGTCTCGTCCGACAGCGCCAGCGGTCCGGGATCGTGGCCGCCGGCATATTTCACCAGGGCATCGACCCGGGACTTCACCGAGGGATGGGTGGCGAACAGGTCGGCAAACCCCTCGCGCGGATTGTCGACGCAGAGTTCCATCACCGCCGAGGTGGCGTCCGGCAGCTCGCCGCGGTTCTCGATCTTGCGCAGCGCCGAGATCATCGCGTCGGGGTTCTTGGTCAACTCCACCGATCCGGCATCGGCGAGGAATTCGCGCGAGCGCGACAGCGCGAGCTTGACCACTTGCGACAGCAGCCAGGCCAGCACGATCAGCGCGACCGCGATGATGATCACGATGATCGCGCCGCCGCCCGAGCCCTTGCTGTCGCGGTCCGAGGAGGATGACGAGGAGCGAGAGGATGAAGACGACCAGCCGCCTCCGCCGCCGCTCGAGTTCCACGACAGGTTTGTGAACAGGCGGAAGAACAACTCGCCGAAGAAGCCGACCACGCCGGCGATGATCACGGCGATCACCATCAGCTGCACGTCGCCGTTCTTGATATGGGTGAGCTCGTGGCCGAGCACGGCCTCGATCTCCTTATCGTTCAGCGCCTTCAACAGGCCAGTGGTGACGGTGATGGCGTATTGGCTCCGGTTCAGTCCGGTCGCGAACGCATTCAGCGCCAGGCTGTCCATCACCTTCAGCTTCGGCATCGGGATGCCGCGCGAGATGCAGAGATTTTCCAGGAGATTGTAGAGCCGCGGCTCTTGCTGCCGCGTCACGCTCTCGCCGCCGGTGACGGCATCGATCATCTTCTGGTGGAAGAAATAGGCGATCACGATCCAGGCCGCTGCCGCGATCGTCGCCCACGGGAAGGCCGAGACCAGGTCGCGCGAGGCCCGCGTCAGGTAATAGTCGACGGTGCGGCCGCTATCGATCATCACCTCCGCGACCAGCGCGCCGGCATAGACCAGCACGTAGATCAGCAGGAACAGGCCGGCAAGCAGCAGCATCGAACGAAACTTGTTCGATGCGATATGCGTGTAGAGACCATAGGCGGCCATGGTGCGCGTCCGCTTCCACCGTCATTCCGGGGCACGTGGCACGCGCGAACCCGGAATCTCGAGATTAGTGAGTGAGATGAGATTCCGGGTTCGATGCGTTGCATCGCCCCGGAATGACCGAAGGGGCGTCATCTCGAAGGAAGTAATCAGAACTTCACGCTCGGCGCCGCCTCGACCTCCGTGCGGCTGGCGCCGAGGTCGAAGAAATCCTTGCGCGTGAAGCCGAACATGCCGGCGAACAGCGCGGCCGGCATCTGCTGGATGCCGGTGTTGTATTCCTGGACCGCGTTGTTGAAGAAGCGACGGCTGGCGGCGATCTTGTTCTCGAGATCGGACAGCTCCGAGGCGAGTTGCTGGAAATTGGCGTTGGCCTTGAGGTCCGGATAGGCCTCCGACAGCGCGATCAGCCGGCCGAGCGCGCCGGAGAGCTGGTTCTCCGCCGCCGAGACCTGGGCCGGACCCTGCGCCGACATCGCCGAATTGCGCGCCTTGATGACGTCGTCGAGCGTGCCGCGCTCATGCGCGGCATAGCCCTTCACCGTTTCGACCAGGTTCGGGATCAGGTCGTGACGCTGCTTGAGCTGCACGTCGATGTCGGCAAAGGCCTGTCCGACCCGCTGGCTGAGCGCCACGAGGCGGTTGTAAGCGCCGAATGCAAACAGCATGAGAAGCACGATGACGCCGATAACGATCCAGCTGGTCGACATGACGGGGCAGCTCCTGATGGACGAGACGGCGGCACCGTAGCCCAAGATCGGGGCGCAGGGCAGCCCGCCGCGGAAAGGTGGGCAAGCGTTAGTCGGTGATGGCCGCAAATTAGTTCAATATCGTCGTCCCGGCGAAGGCCGGGACCCATACGCCGCGGCCCGCGGAAGGGGCGCAAGCGGCGACGACTTCACTCGCAACAAACCTCGGTGGTTATGGGTCCCCTGAGTTCACAAACGAAGTGCAACACTTCCTTGAGGAGGTGTTGCCATGGGGCGGAGTTACAAGCAGCTCTCTCTGGACGACCGATGCGAGATTGCCTGCCTATCGGCCAATGGCAGCTCGGTCCGGCAAATCGCGGCAGCTCTGGATCGCTCGCCATCAACGGTCTCTCGGGAACTGAGGCGCAATCGGGGGAGCCAGGTCGGCTACAAGCCAAACTATGCCCAGCACCAGATGCGAGCGCGGCGCTGGACGGGCGGACGCCTCGAACGGGAGCCCGGCCTGCGCCGCGCGGTGTTGGAACGCCTTCGCCGGGGCTGGTCGCCCGAGCAGGTCGCCGGCCGGCTGGCCCGCGAGTCCGGGCGCAAGGTGATCTCGCACGAGACCATCTACCGCTTCATCTATGCCCAACTCAGGCGCACCACGAACTTCAACTGGCGGCGCTATCTGCCGCGCGCCAAGAGCAAGCGCGGCCGCCGCGGCAAGAGGGGCGGCAGCCCCGCAAGCTTCATCGAAGGCCGTGTTTCCTTGGCAAATCGGCCGATCGAAGTGGCCGACCGCAGCGTGCCCGGACACTGGGAGGCCGACCTGATGATGTTCTCGAAATACGGTCAGGCCGTGCTGACCGTGCACGAGCGCACCTCGCGTCTGCTGCTCGGCATCCGCCTTGCCAGCAAGGTCGCGCGCGGTGTCGCCCGCCATCTCGTGGGCTTCTTCGCGACCCTGCCACAAGAGCTGCGCCAGACCGTGACCTTCGACAACGGCACCGAGTTCGCCGGTCACCTGGCGCTGCACCGCCTCTCGATCGAGACCTTCTTCTGCGATCCCCACGCCCCCTGGCAGAAGGGCGGCATCGAGAACGCCATCGGCAGGATGCGCCGCTTTATTCCCCGCAAGACCGATCTCGTAACCCTCTCGACCGCCAGATTCCGCCAGTTCATCGCCGCCTACAACAACACCCCGCGCAAATGCCTTGACTACCGCACGCCTGCCGAGGCTTTTGCTCAAGTGTTGCACTTCGAATGTGAATCCACCTCCCGGCCTTCGCCGGGACGACGCAAGTAACTAGACCGCATCGCCCCAGCGCCAGTGCCGCGCGCGGGCGTAATCGCCCTTGGCACGGCGCGGCACTCTGGCGACCGTGACGCCCTCGGGCGTGCACAGCTTGGCCGCGATCTCGACCTTGCCGAGATCCGGCTGCGCCAGCACGCGGGACAGGCGTGCCGCGGCCTTGGTGCGGCTCAGCGCGACATAGGCGAAGCGCTCGTCCTCGAACGGGACGTTGGCGCCCTTGAGCTGCTTGTGCGCGCGGGAGCGTTGCAGGCGCTGCGAGAAATGGCACCAGTCGGGCGCGACCAGCGGACAGCCGCCGTCATGCGGGCAGGGGGCAACGACATGCGCACCCGCAGCGATCAATCGCGCGCGGAGTGCGATGATCCGCGCATAGCCGGCGGGCGTGCCGGGCTCGACGACCAGCAGCGTGTCGCTGGTTTTCGACCACAGCGCATCGGCCAGCGCCCCGCGCTCCGCGTCGCCGAGCTCGCCGATCATGTAGCTGGCGACGACGAGGTCGGCGGGCTCGGCCTTACCGAGCAGGGCACGCGCCTGGCCGAGTTCGTAGCTGATGTCATGCAGGCGAATACTGCCGTGAAACAGCCCCTCGGCGAGCGTCTGCAACGCGCCATTGGCGTCAAGCAGAGTGAAGTCCCGCAGCGACGTGAACGCTTCCGCGGCGGCCCAGGTCGCGGTCCCCGGACCGGCACCGACATCGAGCAGGCGCGCCGGCGCGAAGTCCGGCCTGATCTCGGTCAGCGCATTGAGACATGCCACGACCGCAGCATAGGTCGCCGGCATCCGCGCCAGCGCATAGGCCAGCGCATCGGTCTCGGTCCTGATCGTCGAGGAGCCGCCGCCTTCGCGATAGGTCTGCGAGATCACCGCCGCGCGGCCGGCGGCGTCGCTGCGCGACAGGCCTTCGAGCCTGGCGTTGAGGGCCGCGCGCAGTTCGGCGGGGAGGTCGGGTGAGGTCATGGCTCGCCGTCATTTGCACGTCATTCCGACGCGATGCCGCAGCATCGAACCCCAGGGGCGCAATTGCGCCCCCGGGGAATCTCGAGATTCCGGATATGGTCCTTCGGACCATTCCGGAATGACGGCATTTAATCGTTACGCCACGTTCTGGTCGAGGATGTCCACCGCGCCCTGCAGGTCGACCGACACCAGCTGCGACACGCCGCGCTCGGCCATGGTGACACCGAACAGCCGGTTCATCCGCGCCATCGTGATCGGATTGTGCGTGATGATGATGAAGCGCGTCTCGGTCGAGCCGGTCATCTCGTTCAGCAGGGTGCAGAACCGTTCGACGTTGTGGTCGTCGAGCGGCGCGTCGACCTCGTCCAGCACGCAGATCGGCGACGGGTTGGTCAGGAACACCGCGAAGATCAGCGCGAGCGCCGTCAGCGCCTGCTCACCGCCCGAGAGCAGCGAGAGCGTCTGCGGCTTCTTGCCGGGCGGCTTGGCGATGATCTCGAGGCCGGCCTCGAGCGGATCGTCGCTCTCGATCAGATGCAGTGCGGCCTCGCCACCGCCGAACAGCTCGGTGAACAGCCGCTTGAAGTGGTTGTTGACGGTCTCGAACGAGGTCAGCAGGCGCTCGCGCGCCTCGCGGTTGAGGCTCTGGATGCCCTGCCGCAGCCGCTTGATCGCTTCGACGAGATCGTCGCGTTCGGTGGTCAGTGCGGTGTGCTGGGTCTCGACTTCCTTGAGCTCTTCCTCGGCGCGCAAATTGACGGCACCGAGCCGCTCGCGGTCGCGGCGCAGCTTTTCGAGCTCTTCCTCGACCTGCGCGACCGGCGGCAGCTCCTGGCCGGGTTCGATCTCGGCCATGCCGACGACCGCGCTGGGCTCGACCTCGAGCATGTCGTGGATCTCGCGCTCGATGTCGGCGAGGCGGCGGCGCGTGCCTTCCATACGCTCTTCGGCGCGCGCGGTAGCTTCGCGGGATGAGGACAGCGCTTCGAGCGAGGCCTTGGCGAGGCGATCGGTTTCCGCCATCGCGGCTTCCGCGGTCGCCAGCGCGTCGGCGGCGATGCGGCGATCGCCTTCGGCGTGCTCGATCTCCGTGATCAGCGCGCTGCGCTTCTCGGCGAAGACTTCGGGCGCGTTGGCGAGTTCCTCGCGCTCGGCCGACACCTCGGCGATGCGCGCCTCGACGGTCTCGACCTGCGAGGCGGCGCTTGTCTTGCGGTTCTGCCACTCATTGCGCTCGGCAACGATCGCCTGCACGCGGCGGTCGGCGAGCTCGGCCTCGCGGGCCAGCGCCTGCGCCTCGGCGCGGACTTGCGCCGCGGCCCGGCGCTGGTTGTCGATCTCGGCGCGAACCGCGGCGAGCTGGGCCTCGGTCTCGACACCCGGCGGCAGTTCGGCGAGCGCGGCAGCCGCGCTCTCATGCGCGGCTTCGGCCTCGGCGCGGTCGGCGGCGACGCGGCTGTGCGCCTCGGTCAGCGCCGATTTGCGGGCGGCGTGGCGGTTGATCTCGCGCTCGGTGGCGGCATGGCGTTCGCGCGCGGCGTCGGCCTCGCGGCGGGCGGCGCGGACGGCTTCGCGCGAGGCACCCTCGGCGGCGGCCGCCGAGCGCAGTTCCTCTTCAGCCGTCTCCAGCGCCTGGCGCTTGGCGGCGGCATCGATGCGAGCCTGTTCCAGCTCGTGCTCGATGTCGACCAGACGGGCGCGTTCGGCAAGACGGCGGGCGGCGCCGGTCGGGGCATGCGCGTCGGCGACGAAGCCGTCCCAGCGCCAGACGTCGCCTTCGAGCGACACCAGCCGCTGGCCGGTCTTCAGCTGCGACACCAGCGCGGCGCCGCGTTCCTTGGCCACGACGCCGATCTGGGCCAGGCGGCGTGCCAATTCCGGCGGCGCCTGGACATGGTCGGCCAGCCGCTCGACGCCATCGGGCAGCGAAGGATCTTCGCCGGCCACGCCGATATTGGTCCACCGCATCGGCGCCGAGGAATCCACCGGCGCATCGAGGTCGTCGCCGAGCACGGCGCCGATCGCCTTCTCGTAGCCCTTGGCGACGGTGATGCCGTCGATGATCGGTGGCCACAGATTCTTGGTCTCGCTGGTGACGAGCTTGGAGATGGTGCGGGCCTCGGTCTCGAGCCGCTGCACGCGCTTCTCCGCTTCGGTGAGCGGATTGCGCGAGGCTTCCAGCGTTTGCCGCGCGGCGGCGTGATGCGCCTCGCTGGTCTGCACGGCGGCCTCGGACTCGGCGAGCGTCTGCTGCGCCATCTCCATGGCGGCGGCCAGCGCGTCGATGTCGCCGAGATTGCCGGTCTCCTGCGCGAGCTTGGCTTCCTCGGCCTGGACGCTGGCGATCTCCTGATCGAGCCGCGCCAGCCTGTCGCGATGCGTGCGCACACCGGCTTCGAGCTGGTTGCGCTTGGCGGTGAGATCGGCGAGCTGCGTGGTCAGCTCGGAGAACTGACGCTCGGTCGCGGCCAGGATCTCCTCGGCCTCGGCGACGCGCTCGTCGACGCCGGAGCGCTTCTCGACGCGCGACTTGATCTCTTCCTTCAGCTCTGCATCTTCGGTGTCGAGCCGCTGCAGCGCGATGTCGGCATCGGAGGTCTGCTGCTGCTCGCGCGCGATGTCCTGGGCGAACTGGGTGAGGCGGCGATCGAGTTCGCCGACGCGCTCCTTGGCGCGCTGCTCCTCGCGGTCGAGCATCTCGCGCGCGTTGGTCAGGCGCTGCAGGCCGGCGGCGGCGCGCGCCTCGGCATCGCGCAGCGCCGGCAATTCGGCGGCGCGGATCGCCTGGATGCGGGCGGATTCGGCCTGCTCGCGGGTGCGCTCGGCCATCTCGCGCACGGAGATGTCATGGGTCTGCGCGGCGTCGTTGACGTCGGCATTGGCCTCGATCCAGCGCAGATGGAACAGCATGGCCTCGGACTTGCGCACCTTGGCCGCGACCTCGCGGTAGCGGATCGCCTGGCGCGCCTGCTTCTTCAGGCCTTCCATCTGGCCGGTGAGCTGGCCGATCACGTCCTCGACGCGGGTGAGGTTGGTTTCGGCCGCCTTCAGCCGCAGTTCCGCCTCGTGGCGGCGGGCATGCAGACCCGCCACGCCGGCGGCGTCTTCCAGCACGCGGCGGCGCTGCTCGGGCTTGGCCTGGATGATCTCGCCGATCTTGCCCTGGTGGACCAGCGCCGGCGAGCGCGCGCCGGTGGCGGCATCGGCGAACAGGATCTGCACATCTCTTGCACGGACATCGCGGCCGTTGATGCGGTAGACCGAGCCCGCCTCGCGCTCGATGCGGCGGGAGATTTCCAGGAGCTGGCTGTCGTTCACCGCAGCCGGCGCCGAGCGATCCGAATTGTCGATCGTCATCACGACTTCGGCGTGGTTGCGCGCCGGACGGTTGCCGGAACCGGCGAAGATCACCGCATCCATGTCGGCGGCACGCAGCGACTTGTGCGAGGTCTCGCCCATCGCCCAGCGCAACGCTTCGACGAGATTGGATTTGCCGCAGCCGTTCGGTCCGACGACGCCGGTCAGGCCCGGCTCGATCATGAAATCGGTGGGTTCAACGAACGACTTGAAACCGTGCAGGCGGAGGCGCGTGAGCTTCATGTACACAAATCTCGTTTGGCCGGGCGCGAATCTCCCTGCCGTGACAATACCATGGAAGGCAATGTCGGTGTGTGGGTGAGTTGCTGCGTGCAGCTCTCATGAGCGGCGACAATGGCGATGCGAGCGCGTGAGGGCAACCGCTTGAGCAAGCTTTTCCCAAGGGATTTGCAGGGTTTTATGGCCCTTGCATGTCCTCGACGATTCGCATCGTGCGAATCAAGTTTTCAACAACCAAATGATGCGACGGTCGCGTGCCGTGATCGCAAATCATCCACAATTATCGTGCCTCGACTCGAAGCGAGGCACAAAGACGTCAGGTTCGCGGGCTCCCGATCAGCTCTTCAGCAGCGGATCGATGTGCTTGCTGAACTCCTCGAACGAGGTCTCGCCCTTCAGCATCTCGCCGTTGACGAAGAAGGTCGGCGTCGAGTTCACCTTCAGCACCTCGTTGGCGTACTTCTGGTCTGCGGCGATCTTGTCGAGCAGCTTCTGATCCTTCAGGCAGTCCTCGACCTGCTGCTGGCTGAGGCCGGCCTGCTTGCCGATCCGCGTCAGCGTCTCGGTGGTGTTCTTGACCACCCAGTCGTTCTGCTGGCGGAATAGCAAATCGATCACGGCGAAGAACTTCGGCGCGTCGTCCTTGGCGATGCAGCGCGCCAGCATCGAGCCGGCGGCGGCCTTGATGTCGAGCGGGAATTCGCGGAACACGTAACGGACCTTGCCGGGGTCGATGTAGGTCGACTTGATCTTCGGGAACACTGTCTCGTTGAAATTGGCGCAGTGCGGGCAGGTCATCGAGGCGTACTCGATGATGGTTACCTTGGCGTCCTGCGGGCCGAGCCCCATGTCCGGCAGCGACTGCGGCTTGGCGACCTCGGCGGCAGTCTGCGCGAACGCGTCGGTGATCAGGCGCAGCGGCGACAGGCCGGCGAGGGCGGCGAGCCCGGTCAGCGAGAGAGCGGTGGTGAAAGCGCGGCGCGTGATGATCAAGGTCAGCTCCCGGATTGGCGCATTCACGCCACAATGAAGGGGTCCCGAAAAAGAAGCCTTCGCTAGCTTGAAACGGCCATGGTGGCAATGCCGCGGTCTCGCGACCGGCCTGCCGAAAAGCGTCAATTTCGCTTGATCGAGGCACCCAAACGGGCCAGCGCCGCGCGCAGATCGTCGTCCTCGACGGCCGCAAGGTTTGCCGCCTCCCGGGCCACGGTTTTGGCGTCCGGCGGGCGCGGCCGTACCGGGCGGCTGCGGCGCGAGAGCGGTGCCTGCCGGATGGTCAGGCGGCCGACCGCATGCCAGCCGAAGAAGCGGTTCACCCGCTCCAGGATGACGTCGGAGGAGTGCTGGATCTCCAGCGCCATCGGGCCTTCGACCCGCAGCACCAGCGTCGCCGGCTCCTGCGGCTGTCCCTCCACCGGCCGCGGCCATTGCATCTTCAGCGGCTCGCAATAGGCCGCGATCCGCTCGCCCGCGATCTCGGTCCAGCGCGTCACCAGTTCGCGCGCGGCAAAGCCCTGCTTGGCGTAGGCGTCGGTGAAGACGTCGCTGAGCAGGATCGACAGGGGCTTGGCGCTGATCGGGCCGGGTCTGGACATGGGAGGGTTATAGCAGTGGTGGTGATGTGGCTGAAACCGTGTTCATCATTGTGCCGGCGTTTCCGTGCCGGGCGAAGAAAAGACGTGGATGCCCGGGTCAAGCCCGGGCATGACATGGCGAGATGTGGCTAAGATACGTTCATGAGCTCTCGCGCGGCCGCCAAAATCAAATCGACCGATCAGCAGGCCGACCGCCCGGCGCGGCTGCTCGCCTGGTATGACCGGCATCGCCGGACACTGCCGTGGCGCGCAGTGGCGGGGCAGCGGACCGATCCGTACCGCGTCTGGCTGTCGGAGATCATGCTGCAGCAGACCACGGTGCGGGCGGTCGGGCCTTATTTCGAGAAATTCATGTCGCGCTGGCCCGATGTGACCGCGCTTGGGCGTGCCTCGCTCGACGACGTCCTGAGGATGTGGGCCGGGCTCGGCTACTATTCGCGGGCGCGCAATTTGCACGCCTGCGCGGTCGCGGTGATGAGCAACCACGGCGGGGTGTTTCCGGACACCGAAGACGGCCTGCGCGCGCTGCCCGGCATCGGGTCGTACACCGCTGCCGCGATCGCCGCCATCGCCTTCGACCGCCGCACCATGCCGGTGGACGGCAACATCGAGCGCGTGGTCAGTCGGCTCTACGCCATCGAGGAGGCGCTGCCGCAGGCCAAGCCGCAGATCAAGGAGATGGCGGCAACATTGCTCGGCCCGTCCCGCGCCGGCGACAGTGCTCAGGCGCTGATGGATTTGGGCGCCACGATCTGCACGCCGAAGAAGCCGGCCTGCGCATTGTGTCCGCTGAACGACGACTGCGCGGCGCGCACGCGCGGCGACCAGGAGTCGTTCCCGCGCAAGGCACCGAAGAAGAGCGGCACGTTGCGCCGCGGCGCGGCCTTCGTGGTGACGCGTGGCGGCGAGCTCCTGGTGCGCTCGCGCGCGGAAAAGGGCCTGCTCGGCGGCATGACCGAGGTTCCGGGATCGCAATGGCTGGCCGGGCAGGAAGACGCTGCGGCACTTGCCCAGGCGCCGGAACTGAAGGGCGTCACGCACTGGCACCGCAAGGCGGGCGTCGTCACCCACGTGTTCACGCACTTCCCGCTCGAGCTCGTCGTCTATACCGCCAGCGTGCCGCCGCGGAGCCGCGCGCCGGACGGCATGCGCTGGGTGCCGGTGGCGACGCTGGACGGCGAGGCGTTTCCGAACCTGATGCGCAAGGTTGTCGCGCATGGGCTCGATCTCTGACGATGGGATGAATCACATCATCGGCTCATTTTTTTGAGCATGATCTTTTCGGAAAACCGGTTCCCACTTTTCCAGATCATGCTCTGACCTGCTGACACCATGCTGGCAGCAGGGCTTCGCTATTACCTCCGGAAACCGGAGGCCGCCATGATCGCAACCGCACTCGACCGCATTCCGATGCCGTCCGTCGCAAAGCTACTGGGTTGGCGCGTGGTCGACGCCCGTCCGCGGGAGGGCTGGATCAGGATCGTGTTCGACGGCAAGCCGGATTTTTGCAATCCGGCCGGCTTCATCCAAGGCGGCATGCTCTCGGCAATGCTCGACGATACGATGGGGCCGGCGGTGTTCGTGATGACCGAGGGCCGGCTCTTCACCACGACCATCACGATGACCGTGAATTTCCTGGCGCCGGCAAAACCGGGGCCGATCACCGGCGAGGCGACGGTGACCCAGCTCGGCAAGACCATCGCCTTCGTCGAGGGGAAGCTGATCGCCGTCGACGGCACACTGCTCGCCACCGCAAGCAGCAGCATCCGCCTGGTGGAGGCGGCGCGCGCGCTGCGGTGAAGCCGCGCCCGCATTGGTAAGGCTGTCATGCTGAGGTGCGAGCGGAGCGAGCCTCACCAGCCGGGCCGTTCATCCTTCGAGACGCCGCTTCGCGGCTCCTCAGGTGACGGTGATAGATAGTGCGCCGCGCTACAACTTAGCCCGCCCGCTGCACGATCGGCGGCTTGGCGTTCAGTCCCTCGACCTGGAAACCGGCGACGCGCTTGTAGTTGGCGGCGATGTCTTCCAGCTCCTGCTGCGACAGCACGTCGGTGACGACGTTGAAGCCATCAGGCGCGCGCTCCTCGACCAGCTGCATCACCTGCTCCGGGCCGTTGCGGCGGTTCAGCATCACGAGGTCCGTGGTCGCGGGCCGCCGTTCGGCCTCATAGGCGGCGAGCGCCGCCTGGGTCGGGCCACGCGCCAGGATCTCGCGCGTCAGCACGCGCGCATCCAGGATCGCCTGCGAGGCGCCGTTGGAGCCGATCGGATACATCGGATGCGCGGCGTCGCCCATCAGCGTGACGCGGCCGAACGTCCATTGCGGGATCGGATCGCGATCGACCAGCGGATATTCGTAGGCGTGCGGACAGTTCCGGATCAGGCCGGGGACATCGAGCCAGTCGAAATTCCAGCTCTCGAACCACGGCAGGAACTCGTCGAGCTTGGCGGTCCGGTTGTAGTCCTCGCGGCGCCATTGATAGGTCGGCGGCATGTGTCGCTCGGCGACCCAGTTGATGTCGAACTTGCCGTCGGGGCCGGCCTCCTTCGAGATCGGGTAGCAGACGAATTTCAGGATCTCATGGCCGGCCATGATCATGGTGCGTCCGGTCAGGAAGGCATCGCCGCGGGTGATGCCGCGCCACAGGATGCGGCCGTTCCAGATCGGCGGCCCCTCCTGCGGATAGAGCTTCTCGCGCACCACCGAATGGATGCCGTCGGCGGCGATCAGCACCGCGCCGTCATAGCTGCCGGCGGACTTGCCGGTAGCGCGGTCGATGAAGTCGGCGCGGATGCCGTCGGCGGTCTCGGTCCAGCCGGTGAGGTGATGGCTGGTGAGGATGTTTTCAGCGCCGAGCCGTTCGGTCGCGGCATCGACCAGCAGCTGTTGCAGCCGGCCGCGATGGATCGAGAATTGCGGCCATTTGTAGCCGGCCTCGAGCCCGCGCGGCTCGCTCCAGATCGGCTTGCCGTGCTTGGAGAAATAGGCGAGCTCGCGGGTGCGCACTGCTGAAGCGTCGAGCACATCGTGCAGGCCGAGTTCGATCAGTTCGCGCACCGCATGCGGCAGCACGTTGATGCCGACGCCGAGCGGCCGCAGCTCGGGCACGCTCTCGAAGACGCGGGCCGGCACGCCGATCTGGTGCAAGCTGAGCGCCAGCGTCAGCCCGCCAATTCCGCCGCCTGCAATGAGCACAGTCATGAAAAATCCCCTCGATTGGCCATGGTCATCGCACGACGGCACCGCCGCGGGCAAGCTCCGCGGCGCGCGGGGTGGACGGCAAAGGGGGCTGCCGCTAACCTCCGTTGCATCCCATAAAAAGCCAGGGCCGGGTTCAGAGCGAGCCGACAAGGCCCGGAGAGGACAACGACATGCTCAAGCTCTATTTTGCCCCCGGCACCTGCGCGCTCGCGTCTCACATCGCGCTGGCCGAGGCCGGCGCTCCCTACACGACCGAGAAGATCGACTTCAAGACCAACCAGCAGAACAGCCCGGAATACCTGAAGATCAATCCGAAGGGCCGCGTGCCCACTTTGGTGACCGATCGCGGCGTGCTGACCGAGACGCCGGCGATGCTGGCCTACATCGCGCAGACCTTTCCGCAGGCGAAGCTCGCGCCCGACGACGCCTTCGAATTCGCCAGGCTGCAGGCCTTCAACTCCTATTTGTGCTCCACGGTGCATATCTGCCACGCCCACAAGATGCGCGGTGCGCGCTGGGCGACGCAGGAGACTTCGTTCGCCGACATGAAGGCGATGGTCCCGAAGACCATGGGCGCCTGTTTCAACCTGATCGAGCGCGACATGCTGAAGGGCCCGTGGGTGATGGGCGAGAATTACACCGTCGGCGACTCCTATCTCTACACGCTGACCCTCTGGCTCGACGGCGACGGCGTCGATATCGCAACGCTGCCCAAGGTGAAGGCGCATCGCGCTGCGATGGAGAGCCGCCCGGCGGTGCAGAAGGTGCTGGCGGAGCAGAGGGTGTAAGCGCGGAGGACAAGGCGGAAGCCAAGAACTCGCTGTCGTCCCGGCGCAAGCCGGGACGACGCGGGGATAGAGCGCGCCGCTACACTTTCCCCGTCTCCAACTCGCGTCCGGTCTCCAGCATCAGCTTGCGCAGCCACAGCGAGCCGGGGTCCATCTGCGCGCGGGTCGGATAGAACATGTGCTGCTCGTCGATCCCGGGATCGAGCGGCGGCGTCACCGTCATCAGCGATAATTGCGTTGACAGCGCCGAGATCAGCCGGCGCGGCACGAAGGCGACGAGGTCGGTGCGCGCGGTGACGTGCAGCGCCTCGATATAGCCCGGCACCACCAGCGCGATCCGCCGCTCGATGCCCTTGGCGCGCAGCCAGGTGTCGATCAGGTCCTCGTTCTGGCCGCGGATGATCACGGCGACATGGCGTGCGGCGAGGAACGCCTCGCGCTTCTTCAGCTTCGTGCCGGCGGGGTGGCCGCGGCGCACCGCGAGTGCATCGCTGTCGGTGTAGAGCCGCTGGCGGTGAAAGCCCTTGAAGGAGTCGCCGATCGAGATCACGAGATCGATGGTGCGGGCGAATTCGGGCGTGAAGATCGCAGGTCCCCGCCACGGCACTACGTCGATGGTGACGTTCGGCGCGATCAGCGTCACCTTTTCCATCAGCGACGGCATCAGGAGCTCGACCGCGAGGTCGGGCATCATCAGGCGAAAGTGCCGGTCGCTGCGCGCGGCGTCGAAATCGTCGGAGACGAACAGCGTACGCACCTGGTCGAGCGCATGGGCCAGCGGCGAGCGCAGCGCCTGCGCCCGCGGCGTCAGCTCCATCCGCGCGCCGTTGCGGACCAAAAGCGGATCGCCGATCAGGTCGCGCAGCCGCTGCAGCGCGTGGCTGGTCGCGGGCTGCGACAGATTGAGCCGCATCGCGGCGCGGCTGACATTGGCTTCACGCAGCAGGGCGTCGAGCGCGACCAGCAGATTGAGGTCAAGCGAATTCAAATTCATCCCGTGAATATATATCATACCACCTATCGATTGGAAGAATGCGCGCAGGCGCCGCAGGATTGCGGGCAAGGCATTTTTCACGCGAGCCGAAGACCGTATCGCGTGAGCAAACGCCTGAAATCAAGGTCTATCAATCGCAAGGAGAGGCGCCATGAGCGCAGCCGACAACAAGAAACTGGTGCAGGAGATGTTCGTGATCGCAGGCAGTCCCGATCCCGCGGTGCGCGAGAACTCGCTGTTCATGGCAACGCTTGCCGACGACGCGATCTGGACCGTGACCGGGCAATATTCCTGGTCGCGTTCCTTCACCGGCAAGCAGTCGATCATCAACGATCTGCACGGCCATGTCCGCTCGAAACTGGTCGAGCGCGGCCGCACCGTCGCCCATCGCATCATCGCCGACGGCGACATCGTCGTGATCGAGGCCAAGGGCGACAACCTCACCAAGCAAGGTCAGCGCTACGACAACGACTACTGCCTGGTGTTCCGCTTCGACGACGGTCGGATCAAGGAGGTGCGGGAATATTGCGACTCGGTCCTGACCGAGAGGGCGCTCGGCGCGTTTCCTGCGTAGCGGCGCGCCGCCAATGGGCGGCACAAACGAAGACGGCGCCCATCCGGGCGCCGTCGTCTTGCCGTCTTGTGGATTGGCTTACGCCACCTTGGACTTGAGGTGGCCGAACATGATGTCGCGCGCCGCGTCATCCATCTCGGCCTTGAAGGTGTGCTTGTCCTTCAGCGCGATCGCGCGCGCCGCCGCCGGCCGCGCCGAGATCTCGTCGACCAGCCGCTTGACGTTCGGATATTTGGCGTAGCCTTCCTCGCCGAGGATGAACGCCGCCATCCGCGCCCAGCCCCAGAACGCCATGTCGACGATCGTGTAGCTGTCGCCGACCATGTAGCGCTGTTTCGCCAGGTGATCGTCGAGGATCTTGTAATGGCGGTGCGCCTCGTACTGGTAGCGGTTGTTGGCGTAGTCGAGATCCTTCGGCGCGAAGTGCTTGAAGTGCACGGCCTGGCCGGAATAGGGGCCGAGGCCGGTCGCGATGAACATCAGCCAGGACAGCGTCGCGGCGCGGTTGGCCGGCGTATTGGCGGGCAGGAACTTGCCGTGCTCCTCGGCGAGGTAGAGCAGGATCGCGTTCGAGTCGAACACCAGCACGCCGTCATCGTCGATCGCCGGCACCTTGCCGTTCGGGTTGACCTTCAGGAATTCCGGCGCGAACTGCTCGCCTTTGCGGGTGTCGACCGGGATCGCCTCGAACGGCAGGCCGGACTCTTCCAGGAACAGCGCGACCTTGTTCGGGTTCGGCGCACCGTTGAAATAGAATTTGATCATGAAGGGACTCCCTTGGTTCTTGTAGCCGGCGAGATCGGGATGCGGCGGGGAAGGCCGCAGACGATCCCCTCATGCGCAAATTTCGCTGCGCTGCGCAAGCGACGAGTTTGTGAATCAGGGTCGCGTGGCGCGCTGGTCAGCCGGCCCAGAAGAAGCCCAGGATACCCGCGACGACCAGCGCGATGCCCGCGACGTCCAGCGCGGCGGCGGAGCGGGTCGCAGCACGCAAATGGGAGACCTGCGTCGCGCGTTCTGATCCCCGCGCGTAGCCATGGACGATGATCTCTTCATTGAACTCGCCATGCGCCTCGAGGGCGAGCGTCAGCCCGACGCAGACGAGCAGGATGCCTAAAATGATCAGGCCGAAGAATCCGAGCAGGCCGATCAGCAGCATCGGAAACATGCCGAGCAGGAAGACCGGCAGCAGCGGCACCAGCAGCAAGGTCTCGGATTGTCTTCGCATCGGCGACCAATCGAAGCGGCAAGTGATGGGGCCGAATCTAGTCCCGCCGTCGCGGCGCAACAAGGCGGCCCGCGTTCAAGACGGCGTCATCTTCCCCAACGTGTCATTCCCGGCTGCGCAATTGCGTATCTGAGGGCGCCGCGAAGCGGCGAGCCCGGAATGACGAGGAAGATTAGCCGGCTTGCCTCAGCCCGCGGCCATCTCGGAGCGGATCTCGGCGCGCAGTTCGTCGATCAGCCGCAGGCCGCTCTTGGTCTCGACGTGCCAGAAGGTCCAGCCGTTGCAGGCGCCGGAGCCCTGCGCGACGGCGCCGATGCGGTGGATCGAGCCGACCTTGTCGCCGAGCATGATGGCGCCGTCGGCGCGCACCAGGGCGCCGTGGCGCTTCTTGGCGTCGACCAGCCTGGCGCCCGGCACGATCATGCCGCGCTCAATCAATTCGGAGAACGCCACCCGCGGCGCCTCGCGCGCGGTCATGAACGGCGCCAGCGTTGCTTCCGGCAGCGGCTCGATCGCGGCGATGCGCGCCTCGGCGGCGGCGGCATAGGTCTTGTCGCGCTCGAAGCCGATATAGCTGCGGCCGAGGCGCTTGGCGACGGCGCCGGTGGTGCCGGTGCCGTTGAACGGATCGATCACGAGATCGCCGGGCTTCGAGGACGACAGCAGCACGCGGGCGAGCAGCTGCTCGGGCTTCTGCGTCGGATGCACCTTCTTGCCGTCGCCGTCCTTGAGGCGCTCCTCGCCGGTGCACAGCGGGATCAGCCAGTCGGAGCGTGCCTGCACGTCCTCATTGGACGCCTTCAGCGCTTCGTAATTGAAGGTGTAGCCCTTGGCCTTCTCGTCGCGCGCGGCCCAGATCATGGTCTCGTGCGCATTGGTGAAGCGGCGGCCGCGGAAGTTCGGCATCGGATTGGACTTGCGCCACACGATGTCGTTCAGGAGCCAGAAGCCGAGATCCTGCATGATCGCGCCGACGCGGAAGATGTTGTGATAGGAGCCGATCACCCACAGCGTTGCCGACGGCTTCATCACGCGGCGGCAGGCCAGCAGCCAGGCGCGGGTGAAATCGTCATACGCAGCGAACGACGAGAACTTGTCCCAGTCGTCGTTGACGGCATCGACATGCGACTCATCGGGGCGCTTGAGGTCGCCCTTGAGCTGCAGATTGTAGGGAGGATCCGCGAAGACCAGGTCGACCGAGCCGGCCTGAAGCTTCGACAATTCGGCCACGCAATCGCCAATGACGATGTGGCTCGATGGGGCACTCTCAAATTTAGTGCGGGGCGCCCTTGCAGACGCCCCGCGACGCGACACTACCATGACTCAAGAACTCTGACTCAGGCGACGCTGTCGGCGACGCGGGACTAAACAACCGACTGGCGTCACATTGACCCGGCAAAGTAAAAATCGACTTAATTGGAAATCTTCATGCAAAAGATTGCAGCATCTTTTGCGCGTTATGGCGCAGTGCCGTCGGCGTTGTGCTGCAACATCAGCGCGTTCGGCGAAAAAATTTGCGGATCATCAAACCGGCACGATTTGCGCGGTAGATTCGCCCTCATTCGCAGCCGTTTGCACCGCAAGGGATGCGCCTCTTCCGGACTAGGCAATTATTGCCGGGCAGGATATTGATTAACAGAATGGAAATTTTAGGTTGGAGTGTCCCGCGTTGGGTCGCCGACTGGAATGAAGGGAAACCGCCATGCGCTATGATGATTTCCGCCGCAGCGACGACATCGAAGACCGTCGCGACGAAGGCGGGATGGGCGGAGGTGGCGGTGGCGGTTTCGGCATTCCGATGGGTGGTGGCGGGCTCGGCATCGGCACCATCATCGTGCTAGGCCTGCTCGGCTACGCCTTCGGCATCGACCCGCGCATCCTGATCGGCGGCGCCGAGATTCTCACCGGCGGCGGCCAGGCGCCGACCTACCAGACCGACCGGCAGTCGTCGGGCGGGCAGGCCAAGCGCGGCGCGCCGACCGACGAGATGGGCAGCATGATCGCCGGTATTCTCGGCGAGATCGACGATCGCTGGAGCGAGATCTTCAAGGCCAGCGGCCAGACCTACACCGGTCCGAAGATCGTGCTGTTCCGCAATGCCACCAATGGCGGCCGCTGCGGCATGGCGCAGTCGGCGATGGGACCGTTCTACTGTCCGCCGGACAAGACCATCTTCCTCGACACCGGCTTCTTCCGCGAGGTCGAGACGCGCTTCCGCGGCTGCTCGGGCAACGCCTGCAAGTTCACCGCGGCCTATATCATCGCGCATGAAGCCGGCCATCACATCCAGAACCTGCTCGGCATCATTCCGCGCGTGAACCGGCTGCAGCAGCAGGCCGGCAGCAAGGCCGAGGCCAACGCGCTGCAGGTGAAGGTCGAGCTGCAGGCCGATTGCCTTTCCGGCGTCTGGGTCAACCGCGAGGAGAAGAAGCGGCCGGGCTTCCTCGAGGCCGGCGACATCGACGCCGCGCTGACCACCGCGAACGCAATCGGCGACGACACGCTGCAGCGGCAGGCGACGGGCAGGGTGGTGCCTGATTCATTCACCCACGGCTCCGCGGCGCAGCGCAAGGAGTGGTTCATGAGGGGCTACCAGCAGGGCACAGTGCAGGCCTGCAACACGTTCGGCGGTAGCTTGTAGCCGCGTGCCGGTAGCGTCATCCCCGGATGAGCGCGAATGCGCTCACTCGGGATATGTTCGCCTCTTGGCGACCTCGAAGGATGACGGAGCCCGTGGCCCATCCTAAGGTGCTCGCCCAGTGATGCAGGTGCACCGTAAGGCGAGCACCTCGGGATGACGTCAGCGGGATGGAAGGAGGTGTAAATGTCCTCACACGACGAATCCAAATCATTCATCCCGCTCAACATTGCGGTGCTGACGATTTCCGACACCCGCTCGCTGGCGGATGACAAGTCGGGCACCACGCTGGCCGACCGTCTCACCGCCGCCGGCCATAAGCTCGCGGCGCGCGAGATCGTCACCGACGATGTCGAGGCGATCAGAGCCGTGATCCGGCGCTGGATCGCCGATCCCGCTGTCGATGCCGTCATCACCACCGGCGGCACCGGCTTCACCGGCCGCGACGTGACGCCGGAGGCGGTCGAGCCGCTGTTCGAGAAGCGGATGGACGGCTTTTCGATCGCCTTCCACATGCTGAGCCACGCCAAGATCGGGGCGTCGACGATCCAGAGCCGCGCCACCGCCGGCGTTGCGGGCGCCACCTTCATCTTCTGCTTGCCCGGCTCGCCCGGCGCCTGCCGCGACGGCTGGGACGGCATTTTGGCCGCGCAGCTCGACTACCGCACGCGCCCCTGCAATTTCGTCGAGATCATGCCGCGGCTGGATGAACATCTGCGCCGCCCGAAGGCGAAAGGCGCGAGCGCTTAGCCGCTGCTTTTTTGTCATCCCGACGCGCAATTGCGCATCTGAGGGCGTGTGAACCACGAACCCGAATCTCAAGGGTGAGCTTCCGTAGCCCGGATGGAGCGAAGCGAAATCCGCGGCAGTCTCTTCCGCGGCAGCACCGCTCCCGGATTGCGCTCGCTCCATCCCGGCTACGCAGTCCAGGCGCCTCGGCGCTGCGGATTCACAACTCCAGCTCCCAGGTCTCGCCGACCAGGTCGACGCCGAAGCTGTGGTGCTTTTCTTCCTTGACCCGCTCGAAGCCGGCGCGGGCGTAAATGCCGCGCGCGGCGACCAGGATGCTCTGGGTCCACAGTGTCATCTTCGTGTAGCCCTTCTCGCGCGCGACGCGGATGCATTGCTCGACCAGTGCGCGGCCGACGCCGAGTCCGCGCGCCTTTTCTTCCACCAGCAGCAGCCGCAGCTTGGCGACCCCGTCGCCGCCGTCCACCAGGAAGACCGAGCCGACCGGCTCGCCGTCGACCTCCGCGATCCAGCAATTCTCGCGGGCAGGATCGAACGATCGCAGAAACTGCGCGCAGATCTCGGCCACCAACGCCTCGTAGCTGATGTCCCAGCCATATTCCTCCGCGTAGGCTTGTCCCTGCCGCGAGACGACCCAGCCCATGTCGCCGACGCGATGGCTGCGCAGCAGGAAGCCGACCGGTTTCTCGGCCGGCGGCTCCAGCGATTGCTCGATCGTGCCCATCGCGCGCACCACCGCGGCGCGACGGTCGCTGTCCATCTGCTTCAATAGCGCCCCGACCTCGCTGCGCGAGCGGCGGTCGAGATCGGCGGCTGCGGTGCGGCCCTTGGCCGTGAGGGCCACCTCGTTGACGCGCTTGTCGGCCTTAGACGGCTTGCGCGTCACGATCTGGCGCCTTTGCAGCGCCGCCAGCGTGCGGCTGACGAAGCCGGCATCGAGGTCGAGATCGCGCACCAGATCGGTTGCGGTGCAATTTTCGCGATGCGCGAGCTCGTAGATGATCCGCGCTTCCTGCAGCATGAATGTCGAGTGCAACAGCTTCGGCTCGATGATGCCGAGCTTGCGGGTATAGAACCGGCTAAAGCCGCGGACAGCGGCGACCTGGCTCTCGAGCGTGGTGTCATGGGAATTTGATTTCATCAAATATATTATTTGACGGAATCAAATAATCCGCAAGCGCTTTGTTCAGGCTACCATGATCCGGCTGCGCAGCATGGTGCGGGAGGAGCGGCCGAGCCGGCGCAGCAGGCGCGCCTCGGAGCGGCGGGCGTCCGGCCGGTAGCCGCCGATCCGCTCGTAATGCTCGCGCGCGATCAGGAGCCCTTGTTCAGCCGAGGGGCCGGTGATCATCCGGGCGACGAATTTGAGGCCGTCGCGCAGGCCCGGGTCGGTGTAGGGCGCGCGGGCGTAGCGGAAGATGCCGGCGCGGTCCTTGCCGCTCGCCGCCACCATCTGGATGAACTGCGTGGTTTCCTCGATCCAGCCGGCATCGAGCACCGCGCCCGGATGCAGGAACATCAGCCAGGGCGACCGCGCCTGCCGCGCGCCTGCCGCAAGCGCCGCGGCGCGCGTGCCCTCGAAGCGCAGGAAGCGGCAGCCGGCGACGTCGGCGACGCGCTCCATCACGTCGCTGTTGCTTCGGTCGACCAGCAGCACTTCGCGGATGACGCCCGCGGCCGCGCCCGGCACCAGCGCCGCCAACGTTGCGACCGCGGTGCGCTCGACGCCGTCGGTTGGAATGATCACGCTCAGCATGATTTTGAGGCTTCGATGGCTCAAACGGTGGAGAAACTCCGGCCGTGTTATCACCTTGTCATATTCAAAGCAGCCTGTTCGCGTGCAGAATTATGTAGCAACGTTCTGTGGAATTTCTCAGTTCATGTTCTTGATTTGTTCTAGCGCTGTGTTAGCTTCAAAGCATGAGCCGAGCATCCTCTCATGCCCTCAAGCACCCGCCGGTAACGGCGCCCTCCGATAACCCGGCGGGTGCACCTTCCCCCTTTCCCGAGCTTGCGGTCGCGATCGAGCGCGAGCGGCGGCGCGGCCGCGGCGCGCAGTCCAACGCCAGCGGCCGCTACGAGGCCGAGGCCCGCGTTGCCTTCGACGACGGCTGGCAGAGCCTCGAGGACCTGCCGCCGTTCACGACCAGCGTGGCGCTCGACACCTCGCGCAAGGTGATCACCCGCAACGACTCGCCCGACATCGGCTTCGACCGTTCGATCAATCCGTATCGCGGCTGCGAGCATGGCTGCGTCTATTGCTTCGCGCGGCCGACCCACGCCTATCTCGGCCTGTCGCCGGGGCTGGATTTCGAATCCAAGCTGTTCGCCAAGCCGGACGCACCCGCGCTGCTCGAGAAGGAGCTGGCGGCACCGGACTACGAGGCGCGGATGATCGCGATCGGCACCAACACCGATCCCTACCAGCCGATCGAGCGCGACCGGAAGATCATGCGCGGCCTCCTCGAGGTGCTGGAGCGCGCCGGCCATCCGGTCGGCATTGTCACCAAGTCGGCGCTGGTGACCCGCGACGTCGACATCCTGTCGCGGATGGCCAAGCGCAATCTCGCCAAGGTCGCGCTCTCGGTGACGACGCTCGACCCGAAGCTTGCCCGCACCATGGAGCCGCGCGCCTCGACCCCGCCGAAGCGGCTCGAGGCGATCAGGCGGCTCGCGGATGCCGGCATCCCTACCACGGTGATGGTCGCACCCGTGATCCCGGCGCTGAACGACTCCGAGATCGAGCGCATCCTCGATGCCGCCGCGCATGCCGGCGCCAGGGAGGCGAGCTACGTGCTGCTGCGCCTGCCGCTAGAGGTGCGCGATCTGTTCCGCGAATGGCTGATGGCGAACTATCCCGACCGCTACCGTCACGTCTTCACGCTGATCCGCGACATGCGCGGCGGCCGCGACTACGACTCGCAATGGGGCACGCGGATGAAGGGCACCGGCCCGATGGCCTGGATGATCGGCCGCCGCTTCGAGATCGCCTGCGAAAAGCTCGGCCTCAACAAGCGGCGCACCAAGCTGACCACCGATCACTTCGCCAAGCCGAAGCGTAACGGACAGCAGCTCAGCCTGTTCTAGGTTAAGACCCGTAGCCCGGATGAAGCGCAGCGAAATCCGGGGCTCTTCGACTCCTGGCTGAAGCTTTCCCGGATTGCGCTTCGCTCCATCCGGGCTACGAACATAACAATGAGTGAGTGCAAACATGAGCAACACCCCGACCGCACGCTTCACCGTCCTCACGCTCGGCGTCAGCGACATGCGCGCCAGCATCGGCTTTTATGAATCGCTTGGCTTCACCAGGAAGATGCGCGCGACCGGCGAGGAGGTCGCCTTCTTCGAGACCGGCGGCACCGTGCTCGGCCTGTTCCCGTGGCATCTGCTCGCCGCCGATGCCGGGCTGCCGGATCAGCCACGGCCGTTAGCGTTCCGCGGCGTCGCGATCGCTTGGAACTGCAACGACGACGCCGAGGTCGATCGTGTGATGGCGTTCGCGCTGTCGAAAGGCGCCAGGCTGCTGAAGCCCGCGCAGCCCACCAGCTATGGCGGCTATTGCGGCTATTTCGGCGATCCCGACGGCCACGCCTGGGAAGTGGTGCGCGCGCCGGGCTTTGAGGTTCGCGACGACCGCCGGGTGTCAATTCCCGATTAGAGCGCCGATCCCGATTGGAGCGGCGGATTGAATAACGGGGAAGGGCGCCAGGTTCCCGGTTGCGCCACGGGCCGGGCTTGATCACCATCCCGGTATGATTCGGGACAAGTCCAGCGGCACGTCCAAGACCGCGTCGAAGAAGAAACCGGCCAAGCCGGACAAGCGCGTCATCGTGGTGACGCGGCCGAGCTTTCGGCGCGAGCGCGCGCTGATCAAGCGCGGTGTCTGGCCGGTTGCCGGCTGCGACGAGGCCGGGCGCGGGCCGCTGGCGGGTCCGGTGGTCGCCGCCGCCGTGGTGCTGGACCCAAATCGGATTCCCAAGGGGCTCGATGATTCGAAGCGGCTGACCGTCGAGCGCCGCGAGGAACTGTTCGAGGAAATCTGCGCGACAGCAGCGTTCTCGGTCGCGGTGGCGTCACGGGCGCGGATCGACCGCGACAACATCCTGCGCGCCTCGCTGTGGGCGCTCGCGCGCGCCGTGCATGCGCTGCCGGAAATGCCGAAGCACGTCTTCGTCGACGGCCGCGACAAGCTCGCCACGTCCTGCGACTGCGATGCCGTGATCGGCGGCGACGGCATCGTGGCCTCGATCGCGGCGGCCTCGATCATCGCCAAGGTGACGCGCGACCGCCTGATGTGCGCGCTGGCGCTGGATTGTCCCGGTTACGGCTTCGAGCAGCACAAGGGCTATGCGGTCCCGGAGCACCTCGAGGCGCTTGACCGGCTCGGGCCGAGCAGCCATCACCGCAGCTTCTTCGCGCCCGTCGTCGCGGCGCGGCTGAAGCATTTCCCGGTCCCGGCCGAGCCGGACCTGTTCACGGTGGACGCCGAAAGCGAAGCCGCGGCATCCGAAGCGGCGTAAAGCGCGGCGGCGCCGCACTCTCGATGTCATCGCCCGGCTTCGACCGGGCGATCCAGTATTCCAGAGACAGTTGTGCTCAAGCCTGGCCGCCGCGGCGTACTGGATGCCCGGCCTTCGCGGGGCATGACACCTGCATTTGACTTTGCACCGTGGACTCATCCAGCCCCGGTTGCCTCCACCGCCGCCGCCGTTTATCAAAAACCCTCGGGATCAGATGGTGCCGCTTGATAGGGGTGGCTGGGGCATTTCAGGCGTTTCATGCGGTTTACCTCCCTGGTTGTCGAACTGATCCGCGCCCGGCCGCGCCTCGTGGTCTGGATCGTGGTGCTGGCGCAGGCCGCGATCTGGCTGTTCCTGCCGGCCATCTTCTACGGCAGTCCGCCCGGCAACCTCGCCACCATCCTCGCCTTCGGCCGCGAATATCAGGTCGGCACCGACATGGGACCGCCGCTCGCGTTTTGGCTCGCCGACATCGCCTTCCGCGCCGTCGGCAATCACGTGTTCGGCGTCTATCTCCTGGCGCAGGTCTGCGAAATCGTCACCTTCATCGCCTTCTACGCCCTGGCGCGCGCCATCGTCGGCGGCCCGCAGGGCGTGCTGGCGGTGCTGCTGTCGATGACGGTCGTGGTGTTCTCCTCGCCAAGCGTCGAGTTCGGCCCGCTGATCCTGGCGCGCCCGCTCTGGGCGCTGCTGCTGCTGCATTCCTGGCAGCTGATCGGGCAGAACCGGCGCAGCGCCTGGTTCGCCTGGTCGATCGATTGCGGCCTCCTGCTGCTGACGACGCCGGCGGCGATCGGCATGATCCTGCTCGTGACAGGCTTTGCGCTCGGAACCGAGCGCGGGCGGCGCATGCTCAAATCGGTCGATCCGATCTACGCGCTGCTCGTGATCATCGTGCTGGCGCTGCCCTACCTGATCTGGCTGCTCCGCGCCGACGTGCTGGCGCTGCCGGCCCTGCCGGCACTCGCCGATCTCAAGGCGCACGCGCTGCGCTGGGGCGTGGTGCTCGGCGGGCTGATCGTGGCGACCGCCGCGATCGCGATGCTGGCGATCCTCAATTCGCGTTGGTTCGCCCGCGATACGGAGGATGCTCCGATCATCTACCGTCCGCCGGTCAGCCAACTGGCGCGGCAATTCGTGTATTTCTTCGCGTTCGCGCCGGCGATCGCCGGCAGCTTCGTCTCCGGCCTGTTCAATCTCGATCGCGCCTTCGGCGGCGCCGGCGTGGCGCTGCTGATGTCCGGGCTCGCGGTCGTCGTCGCGACCGGCGACCTGATCCCGCTCAGGCGGCAGCGGCTGCTGCGTTCGGTCTGGGCCCTGGCGGTCGCGGCGCCTGCGGCGCTCGCGCTGGCGGCGGCGCTATTCCTGCCCTGGACCAGCACCACTGAGGCGTCCACCTCGCTGCCGGCAGCCGCGATGGGCCGCTTCTTCGATGACAGCTATGAGCGCCGCACCAACCAGCGCCTGCGCGCGGTGGCCGGCGATCCCGAACTTGCCAGCCTGATTGCGATGAACGGCCGCCGCCCGCATCTTTTGCTCGACGCGGCGCCGCAGCGGACGCCGTGGCTGTCGGTCGCAAAATTCAACGAGACCGGCGGCGTCGTGGTCTGGCGCGCGCAGGACACCGCCGGCACGCCGCCGCCCGACATCGCGCAGCGCTTCCCCGGCCTCGTGCCCGAAGTGCCGCGTTCGTTCGACCGGCTGGTCAACGGACGGCAGCCGGTGCTGCGGATCGGCTGGGCGATCGTGCGGCCGAAGGGGACGTGATTTGACGTGGAGCCGTAGCCCGGATGAAGCGGAGCGAAATCCGGGGCCGCTCTTTCACGCCACCTGATCCACCCGGATTGCGCTTCGCTCCATCCAGGCTACGAAGCTACGCGCTCGCCACCTGCAACACCTTCGCGATCGCGCGCAGATCCTGCCACGACAGCCGCTTGTACGACGGCGAGCGCAGCAGATAGGCCGGATGGAAGGTGGCGACGGCGCGGATCGTGCGGGTGCCGGTGTCGTAGTCGATCCATTTGCCGCGCGTGCGCATGATGCCCTCGCGCGTGCCGAGCAGCGCCTGCGTCGAGGGATTGCCGAGCGTCACCAGCACGTCGGGATTCACCAATTCGATATGGCGCTGGATGAAGGGCAGGCACACCTGCGTCTCCTGCGGCGTCGGCGTGCGGTTGCCGGGCGGCCGCCACGGGATCACGTTGGCGATATAGGCCTTGCTGCGGTCGAGCCCGATCGCGGCGATCATGCGGTCGAGCAGCTTGCCGGAGCGGCCGACGAACGGCAGGCCCTCGATGTCCTCGTCGCGGCCCGGCGCCTCGCCGACGAACATCACGCGCGCCTGCGGATTGCCGTCGGCGAACACCAGCCTGGTCGCGGTGTGCTTGAGCGCACAGCCGTCGAAATTCTCCATCAGCGTGCGCAGGGCTTCAAGCGTCGGCGCGGTCCGCGCAGCTTCGCGCGCGGAAGCGATCGCGGCATCCGGCGCCACGGTGATTTCGCTGCGCGGAACTGACGGCATCGGCGGCGGACGCAGCGGATTGAGCACAGTCGATGGACGCGGCGCGGCAGGGGCGGGAACTGGCTCCGGCTCCTCGAGCCGGTTGATGGGGGCATCGCCAAGCGCGCAATCGACCCCGGCCTCGAGGTAAAAGGCCAGCAATTGCTGCAGTGTAGGGGTGGGCTCGGGCATCAGGGCCATGATCGCGGCAATTTAGAGCATGATCCGGAAAAGTGGAAACCGGTTTTCCGAAAAGATCATGCTCAAACAATGAGATGAGATCATGATGCGATTCCGCGGGAACGCATCGTGATCGAGCGCATGATCCGGAAAAGTGCAGGCTCCTTTTCGGAAAAGATTATTCTCTGCGGTACCCGGGCCGTGCAAACCCATGGAAGCGCAATTCCATGGTTGTCCTTCCGCCAAAAATCGGAAACAACGACCCCTGAAAAGCTTAGAAGCGTTCTCAATGGGCTGAGATCAAAGATCATGAGTGCTGAAGACCTTCCTCCGCGCGAGTCTATGGAATTCGACGTCGTCATCGTAGGCGCCGGCCCATCGGGCCTGTCGGCCGCGATCCGGCTGAAGCAGCTCAATCCGGAGCTCTCGATCGTCGTGGTGGAGAAGGGCTCCGAAGTCGGCGCGCACATCCTGTCGGGTGCGGTGATCGATCCGGCCGGCCTCGACAAGCTGGTGCCCGACTGGCGCGAGGACGCCGACTGTCCCCTGAAGACGCAGGTCAAGCAGGACCGCTTCTACTGGACGACGTCGCAAGGCTGGTTCCGCCTGCCGAACTTCATCATGCCGCCGCTGATGAACAATCATCACTGCTACATCGGCTCGCTCGGCAATGTCTGCCGCTGGCTGGCCCCAAAGGCGGAAGCGCTCGGCGTCGAGATCTATCCGGGCTTTGCCGCGGCCGAAGTGCTTTATGACGACAAGGGCGCGGTGCGCGGCATCGCCACCGGCGACATGGGCATTGCCAGGGACGGCAGCCACAAGGATTCCTACACCCGGGGCATGGAGCTGCTCGGCAAGTATACGCTGTTCGCCGAAGGCGCGCGCGGCTCGCTGTCCAAGCAGCTGATCGCGAAGTTCAATCTCGATGCCAACTCCGAGCCGCCGAAGTTCGGCATCGGCCTCAAGGAGGTCTGGCAGATCGACCCGGCGAAGCACAAGAAGGGTCGGGTGCAGCACACGCTCGGCTGGCCGCTGAACGACAGGACCGGCGGCGGCTCGTTCCTCTATCACTACGACGACAACCGGGTCGCGGTCGGCTTCGTGGTGCATTTGAACTACAATGACCCCTATCTGTCGCCGTTCGACGAATTCCAGCGCTTCAAGACCCATCCCGATGTCCGCGAGCTGTTCGAGGGCGGCAAGCGGCTCGCCTATGGCGCGCGCGCCATCACCGAGGGCGGCTACCAGTCGGTGCCGCGGCTCTCGTTCCCCGGCGGCGCGTTGATCGGCTGCGCGGCGGGCTTCGTCAACGTGCCGCGCATCAAGGGCGTCCACAACGCGATGGGCTCCGGCATGCTCGCCGCCGAGCATGTCGCGGCCGCGCTCGGCGCCGGACGCGCCAATGACGAGCTCGTCGAGTACGAGAACGCCTGGCGCTCGTCGGCGATCGGCAAGGACCTGTTCAAGGTTCGCAACGCCAAGCCGTTGCTGTCGAAGTTCGGCAACCTGCTCGGAACGGTGCTGTCCGGCTTCGACATGTGGTGCAACACGCTCGGCTTCTCGCTGTTCGGCACGCAGTCGCACGCCAAGCCGGATCGCAAGACGCTCGATCCGTCCAAGCAGCACCAGCCGATTGCCTATCCGAAGCCGGACGGCAAGATCTCGTTCGACAAGCTGTCGTCGGTGTTCCTGTCCAACACCAACCATGAGGAGGACCAGCCGGTCCATCTCAAGGTCGCTGACCTCAATCTGCAGAAGACCTCGGAGCACGACGTGTTCGCCGGTCCCTCCAACCGCTATTGCCCGGCCGGCGTCTATGAATGGGTCGAGGAGTCCTCAGGCCCGCGCTTCCAAATCAACGCCCAGAACTGCGTCCACTGCAAAACCTGCGACGTGAAGGACCCCAACGGCAACATCACCTGGGTTCCGCCGGAGGGCGGCGGCGGTCCGAACTACGAGGCGATGTAAGGTGAGGCGGCCGACCACATTTGCGTGAGGCCGACGCGCGCGTTGCCGCAACCTCCGCTTGGCCTCTCCGCGTGTGGAGCGGCCGGATTGCACCACCGGCGACAACAGAAGACGCAGAAAAGGGTGCCGTGGCACCCGTATCTCGCGCTTTTTGCGTCCGCACGCGAATATGCCCGGCCCGGTCACGATACCGCCATAGTGGGGGCGTCTTGCGGGGGCTGGCTGGATCGGCGGGCCTAAAGGCCTAATCTGCCAATTGATTCGTCATGGGTTGCCTTTGGGCGATCCTTGCGGATAAGCGCCAAAAGCGGCATTGTCGCCCCGCCGTGATGCCGCCGCTTGGGTTCGCATTTTGAGACTGATCGCAAGATCTTGGCCATAAATTCCATCTTGGCGTAAATCCCTGGAGCAAGGCGACCGTGATGCTGTCCACTCGATTCAACCGCCTGACGATTGCCGTTCTCGCTGCCGCGGCACTTGCCGTGCCTGCGCAGCTTGCAGCGCAAACGCCGGACCATCCGACCGACAATACCGCGCAATTCCCGTCCAAGAACGACCTGAAGTCGCTGACCACCGCCGGTAGCTATCTCGCCGCCCGCCACGCCAGCGTCGAGCGCGATGCGACCTCGGCCGCGGCGTTCTACCGCTCGGCGCTGCGCACCGACCCGAAGAATTCCGAGCTGCTCGACCGCGCCTTCATCTCCTCGCTCGCCGACGGGGACATCGAGGAGGCGGTCAAGCTTGCCGACCGCATCCTCACCCAGGACAAGGCCAACCGCGTTGCGCGCCTCGTCGTCGGCGTGCGCGATCTCAAGCTGAAGAAATATGCCGCCGCGCAGTCCAACATCAACCAGTCGGTGCGCGGCCCGATCACCGATCTCGTCGCGACGCTGCTGTCGGCCTGGGCCGCCTATGGCGCCGGCGACAGCAAAGCCGCGGTCGCCTCGATCGACAAGCTGACCGGCCCCGAGTGGTACCCGATCTTCAAGGACCTCCATGCCGGCATGATCTATGAGCTGTCCGGCAAAGAGAAGGATGCCGGCGCCCGCTTCGAGCGCGTCTACAAGCTCGACGATTCGATGCTGCGCACGGTCGACGAATATGCGCGCTGGACCTCGCGCAACAAGGACGCGGCCGCCGCGACCGCGATGTACGAGGCGTTCGACAAGAAGCTGCCGCGTCACCCGCTGGTGCTGGAAGGCATCAAGGAGACCAAGGCCGGCAAGAAGCTGCCGCCACTGGTCGAGTCACCGCAGGCCGGCGCGGCCGAGGCGCTGTACGGCATCGGCGCGACGCTGACCCGCCGCGGCGGCGAAGACCTCGCGCTGGTCTATCTGCAACTCGCGCTCTATCTGCAGCCCAACCATCCGCTGGCGCTGCTGTCGCTTGCCGATCTCTATGAATCGGTGAAGAAGCCGCAGATGGCGATCAAGGTCTACGAGCGGATGCCGGCGTCCTCGCCGCTGAAGCGCAACGCGCAGATCCAGCTCGCGACCAATCTCGATGCCGCCGACCGCAGCGAAGAGGCGATCAAGATCCTCAAGGAAGTCACATCGGATCAGCCGAAGGACATCGAGGCGATCCTGGCGCTCGGCAATATCGAGCGCGGCCGCAAGAAGTTCGCCGACTGCGCCACCACCTATTCGCAGGCGATCGACGCGCTGCCGGCCGGCGGCGACAAGAACGCCTGGGTCACCTATTACTATCGCGGCATCTGCGAGGAGCGCTCCAAGCAGTGGAACAAGGCCGAGGCCGACATGCGCAAGGCGCTCGAGCTGCAGCCCGAGCAGCCGCATGTGCTGAACTATCTCGGCTATTCCTGGATCGACCAGGGTATCAACCTCGACGAAGGCATGAAGATGATCAAGCGTGCCGTCGATCAGCGCCCTGACGACGGCTACATCGTCGACTCGCTCGGCTGGGCCTATTACCGGATCGGCAATTACGAGGAGGCGGTGAAGAACCTCGAGCGCGCGATCGATCTGAAGCCGGAAGATCCGACCATCAACGACCATCTCGGCGACGCCTACTGGCGCGTCGGCCGCACCCTGGAAGCCAAGTTCCAGTGGGCGCATGCCCGCGACCTCAAGCCCGAGCCGGAAGAGCTGCCGAAGATCCAGGCCAAGATCGACAACGGCCTGCCGGACGACACCTCCAACGCCGCCGCTGCCGAGAAGAAGAAGGACGACGACGGCAAGGGCGGCTGAGCGGCGGTCGTCGCGTTGCATCTTCATAAAATACCGTGATGCCCGGGCTAGTCCCGGGCATTGACGTTTGCCCGTCATGGCCGGGCTTGACCCGGCCATCCATCCCTTCGAGAAATTCGTTCTTGGTTGATAGATGCCCGGGTCAAGCCCGGGCATGACGAGTCATGGCGGAATTTCCATCCAAACAAAGGGATAGGATCGTGCGGCGATTTACGCTAATCGCATCACGATGTTTGTTTTTTAGGGGTTTATCGCCGTGCCGGCGCTGATTGAAGAAGGGCGTGCCAAGGTCAACCTGACGCTGAAGGTTGTCGGGCGGCGCGTCGACGGGTTTCACGACTTGGAGAGCGTCGTCGCGTTTGCCGATTGCGCCGATCGTCTCACGCTCGAGCCGGGACCGGAGCTGTCGCTTTCGATGGCGGGACCGCTGGCCGATGCCTGCGGCGATACATCGGACAATCTGGTGCTGAAGGCCGCGCGGCTGCTCGGCGAGCGCGTCGCGGACCTCGAGGTCGGCCATTTCACGCTGGAGAAGGTGCTGCCCGTTGCGGCCGGCATCGGCGGCGGCTCGGCGGATGCCGCGGCGGCGCTGCGGCTGTTGGCGCGGCTCAATGAGCTCTCGCTCGACGATAGCAGGATCATGGAGGTCGCGCTGCAGACCGGCGCTGACGTGCCGGTGTGCGTCGCCTCGCGCGCCTGCGACATGACCGGCGTCGGCGAAGGCCTGCTGCCGCTCGACCTGCCGAAAATGCCGTGCGTGCTGGTCAATCCGCGCGTGCCGGTTGCGACCAGGGACGTCTTCAATGCGCTCGGTCTGCGCAATGGCGAACTCCTGATCGGCGCCACCGATGTCGTGATGCAGGCGCCGTCGTGGCCGGAAGCCGGCCGCGCGATCGACGATTGGATCGCGGCGCTGGAGCGCGGCACCAACGATCTCGAAGCCCCCGCGGCGCGCATCCAGCCCGTCATCAGTGACGTGCTGTCCGCGCTGCGTAAGACCCGGGACGTTCGCCTGGTGCGCATGTCGGGCTCGGGCGCGACCTGCTTTGCCGTGTTCGGAACCGACGCCGACGCCGAGGCGGCCGGCGAACAACTCCGCGCCGATCACCCCGGCTGGTGGGTGCATGCGGGCACGCTGAGCTAGCGCGTGGCCATTCTCTCTCCGTCATTCCGAGGCTTGCGCCAGGAGGCGCGCCCTCAGGTGCGCAATTGCGCACCGTGAATGACGACGGAGAGGGGTGCGACAAAACAACCCAGCAAAACCTGTCAATCCTCGCACGCGAAAATATTTCGCTTTATCAGAAGCGCAACTCAGTGCTATAGAAGCAGCCGTCTCACCCGATTGAGGGGCGCTTCGCGGTCGTCACGAACGTGGGTCGAGGTGCGGTGGACGCTGCGCGTGGTGCTGACGAGAGCACGCAAGGCGGACGGCGAAATCGTGCAGGCCTGACGCCCTAGCGGCAGGTGTCTCTTCGCAAAACGCGAACGTGTCTTGTGAAGACGGTGACAAAAAAGCCAAGTCTCACCGGGGAGAGCACGTATAAGCCGTAACCCATCGCGCAGGGAAAGCCGGGTTGCTTCCGGTTACACCTGTGGTCCTACCCCCGAGCCTTCTACCCATTGCTCGGGGCCCATGGGTGCGATCGGCACCCGGCTTTCCCTGCGCCCTCTGCTGATGAGAGGACGGAAAGAAGAGCAAAGCTCGGACAGATCATGTCGCGAGAATGCGGAAGTTTGACTCACTGTCCGTGCCACCTATTCGGTGTCGTCCCTGCCTAAAGCATGATCCGGAAAAGTGCGAAGCGGTTTTCCGAAAAGATCATGCTCAAACAAAGAGCTAAGGTGCGATGACGATTCAACCTAATCTCATCGCGCTTTAGTGCGCAATTGCGCACGGGAGCAGGGACCCATAACCACAGGCCGTCACCGTTGAGCGACGCCCGAGCAACGAGTCCCATTCACAATATCTGCCGCGGAGTATGGGTCCCTGCCTTCGCAGGGACGACAGGGGCATTTGCGGCGCGCCCATCCCACCTCAACGCCGGGCAGCCTTGCGGGGCCATTGCTTGGCAAGCCAAACCCCGTTTGCCATAACGGGATGAAACAACAACGTTGCGCGTGCGGGACCGTTCGGAATCCGCCTGCAGCCAAAGAGCCGGGAGGATGCCATGGCCAATATCCGAGTTCTCGCCACCGATCTGGAGTTTCCCGAAGGTCCGGTCGTCATGCCCGACGGTTCGGTCGTGTTGGTCGAAATCCGCGGCCAGCGGCTGACGCGGGTTTATCCCGACGGGCGCAAGGAGATCGTCGCCAAGGTGCCGGGCGGCCCGAACGGCGCGGCGCTCGGCCCCGACGGCAAGATGTACATCTGCAACAATGGCGGCTTCTCCTGGATTCCGACCCGCAATATGATCATGCCGGGACCGCAGCCGGAGGATTATCTCGGCGGCTCGATCCAGCGCGTCGATCTGCAATCCGGCAAGGTCGAGACCGTCGTCACGAAATGCGGCGAGCACGAACTGCGCGGGCCGAACGATCTGGTGTTCGACAGGCAAGGCGGCCTGTGGTTCTCCGACCTCGGCAAGCGCCGCGCGCGAGACATGGATGTCGGCGCGTTCTACTATCTGAGGCCCGGCATGAACGAGATCGTCGAGGCGGTGCACGGCATCCTGCCGGCCAACGGCATCGGCCTGTCGCCGGACGAGAAGACCGTCTACATCGCGGAGACGCCGACCGCGCGGCTGTGGGCCTATGAAGTTTCAGAGCCCGGCACCGTCAAGCCGCGTGACGTGATCTATCGCGGCGAGCGCGGCAAGCCGATCGCCGGCCTCGGCGGCTACCAGATGTTCGACTCGCTCGCGGTCGAGGCATCGGGCAATGTCTGCGTCGCGACGCTGGTCTCGGGCTGCATCTCGGTGATAGCGCCCGACGGCACCGTGGTCGAGCAGGTGCCGACCGGCGACCGCGTCACCACCAACATCGCCTTCGGCGGCCCCGAGCTGAAGACCGCCTACATCACGCTGTCGGGCAAGGGCGAGCTGATCGCGATGGACTGGCCGCGGCCGGGATTGCCGCTGAACTTTCTGAATAGATGACGATTGCGCTTCGCGAAGCGCAATCGTCATTCCGGGATGGTGCGAAGCACCAGACCCGGAATCTCGAGATTCCGGGTTCGATGCTGCGCATCGCCCCGGAATGACAAGGATGGAGAGATCTCGAATGCCCTGGCTTGAACCGGTCACCCTTCGCGGCGCACATGCGCGGCTGGAGCCGCTGTCCTACGATCATTGCGACGGGCTGGTCGACGCGGTGAAGGACGGCGAGCTGTCAAAGCTCTGGTACACCGCGATCCCGCAGCCGGAGAATATGGCCAAGGAGATCGACCGCCGGCTCGGCCTGCAAAAGGCCGGATCGATGCTGCCGTTCACGGTGTTCGACGCCGACGGCAAGATTTCCGGCATGACGACCTACATGAACGTCGACACGCCGAACCGTCGCGTCGAGATCGGCTCGACCTGGTACGCCAAGCGTGTGCAGCGCAGCGCGGTCAACACGCAGTGCAAACTGCTGCTGCTGACTCATGCCTTCGGGAAGCTTGACTGCATCGCGGTCGAGTTCCGCACGCATTTCTTCAATCACCAGAGCCGGCGCGGCATCGAGCGTCTGGGTGCGAAGCAGGACGGCATCCTGCGCAGCCATCAGATCGCACCCAACGGCACGTTGCGCGACACCGTGGTTTACAGCATCATCGCCAGCGAATGGCCGACGGTGAAGGCGCATCTGACCTATCAACTCAACGAAAAGCCGCGCTGACACGATAGTCGGCGCCAGAAACGAGACGATGGAAACGTTCGATTATGTGATCATCGGCGCGGGCTCCGCCGGGAGCGTGCTGACCAACCGCTTGAGTGAAGACGCGGGCACCAGGGTGTGCGTGCTCGAGGCGGGGCCGAGCGACTGGCATCCCTACATCCATCTGCCGGCCGGCTTCATCAAGACCTTCCACATGAAGAGCGTGAACTGGGCCTACCAGCAGGAGGTGGGTCCCTACACCGGCGGGCGCAGCATCTATGCGCCGCGCGGCAAGACGCTCGGCGGCTCGTCCTCGATCAACGGCCACATCTATAATCGCGGCCAGCGCCAGGATTTCGACACCTGGGCGCAGCTCGGCAATCGCGGCTGGGGCTATCCCGACGTGCTGCCCTATTTCCGGCGAATGGAGAGAAGGATCGGCGAGGGCGACGACACCTATCGCGGCCGCGACGGCAACCTCACCGTCACCACGATGGACTGGCAGGACCCGCTCTGCGAGGCTTTCATGGCAGGCGCGGTCAGCCTCGGTATTCCGCGCAATCCTGATTACAATGGCCAGATCCAGGAGGGCGTGTCGTACTGCCAGCGCACCATCCTGAATGGACGCCGGGTCAGCGCCGCGACCGCGTTCCTGCATCCGGCGCGGCGGCGGCCCAATGTCGACGTGCGCACGCATGCGCATGTCACCGGCATCGTCTTCGAGGGCAAGCGCGCGGTCGGCGTGCGCTACAATCGCGGCGGCAAGCACGGCGATCCCCTGGAGATCCGCGCCACCAAGGAGGTCATCCTCTCCGGCGGCGCCTACAACTCGCCGCAGCTGTTGCAGCTCTCCGGCGTCGGCGCGCCCGAGTTGTTGCAGGCGCACGGCATCGAGGTGCGCCACGCGCTCCCTGGCGTCGGTGAAGGCCTGCAAGATCACTACGCGCCGCGCTCGGTCGCGCGGGTCAAGAATATCAGGACCATCAACGAGCTTCGCCGCGGCTTCAGCCTGTGGGGCGAGGCGATCAAATGGGCGGCGACGCGGCGCGGCCTGCTGTCGCTGTCGCCGACCATGGTCTACTGCTTCTGGCATTCCGGCGAGACCACCGAGAGCTCCGATCTGCAGCTCACCTTCACTCCGGCGAGCTACAAGGAAGGCGTGCAGGGCCAGCTCGAGGACGAGCCCGGCATGACTGTGGCGTCATGGCAGCAGCGGCCGGAGAGCCGCGGCTATGTCCGCATCCGTTCGGCCGATCCGTTCGCGCCGCCGATCATCCAGACCAACTATCTCGCCGAGGAGATCGACCGCCGCGTCGTCGTCGCCGGCATGAAACTGGCGCGCCGGCTGCTCGCCTCCGAGCCGCTCAGTCCGTACTACGCCTATGAGGACTTTCCGGGTCCGAAGGTCACGAGCGACGACGAACTGCTCGCCGCTGCGACCCAGCGCGGCACCACCACCTTCCATCCCGGCTGCACCTGCCGGATGGGACCGGCGGACGCGCCGTGGGCGGTGGTCGACGATCAGCTTCGGGTCCATGGCATGGAGGGCCTGCGCGTGATCGACGCCTCGATCATGCCGCGGATGATCTCGGCCAATCTCAACGCCTCGACCCTGATGATCGCCGACAAGGCCTCCGACATGATCCGCGGCAAGGCACCGGAGGCGGCTGCGAAGCTGCCGGAGTATGCGTGAGGGAGTTGATACGTACGACAATAACCGTTCAGCGTCGTCCCGGCGAAGGCCGGGACCCCTAACCACCGATGGTTATTGTTGCGTGCCGGTGGAATGACGAGTCCCACCCCACAACATCCGCCGCGGAGTATGGGTCCCTGCTTTCGCAGGGACGACAGCGGAGAGTGTGTGGCCGTTAAAGCGCGATGAGATTAGGTTGAATCGTCATCGCGCCTTAGCTCTTTGTTTGAGCATGATCTTTTCGGAAAACCGCTTCGCACTTTTCCGGATCATGCTTTAGCAGCTCAGGATGACGCGAAACATAGTGGAGCTCAGCCGTAGACGGTGGAGCTCAGCTGTAGACGAACGCCTTGTCCTTGAGGTCGATCGCCGGGAATTCGTCCTTCTCGGCCCAGTAGTCCTGGTTGTGCTGCCACTCCGGCTTGTCGCCGCGCTTCGGCAAGAGGTGCATGCCGCGCATCATGTAGCCGGGGTTGAAGTTCTCCGGATCGATCCATGGCAGCAGCGGCATGTTGTGGTCTTCGGGGCGCAGCTCCGGCGTCACCTTCTTCGCGCCGGTCGCGTTCATGTGCTGCAGCAGGCGGCAGACGAAGTCGCCGACCAGATCGACGCGCAAGGTCCAGCTGGCGCGGAAATAGCCGAACACCCAGACGAGGTTCGGCACGCCGGTGAACATCATGCCGCGATAGGTCACGGTATCGGCGAAGTCGAGCGGCTTGCCGTCGATCTCGAAGTCGATGCCGCCATTGGCCGAGAGGTGGAAGCCGGTCGCGGTGATGATGATGTCGGCCTCGAGCTCTTTGCCGGACTTGAGCAGGATGCCCGTCTCGGTGAAGCGGTCGATCTCGTCGGTGACGACCGACGCCTTGCCGCCCTTGATGGCGTGGAACAGGTCGGCATCCGGCACGAAGGCGATGCGCTGCCGCCACGGCCGGTAGCTCGGCGTGAAGTGGGTGGCGATGTCGTAGTCCCTGCCGAGGACGGCTTCGACCGCTGCGAGCAGGTCCTTCTTGGCGCCCTCGGGCTCGGCGAAGGTCCGCTTGGTGAAGGCGTCCTGCTCGAACAGGATCTTGCGGCGGGTGATCTCGTGGATCCAGTGTTCGTCGACCTGCAGCCTGCGCAGCTCCTCGGCGATCTCGATGGCGTTGCGGCCGGTGCGGAAATAGGTCGGCGAGCGCTGCAGCATGGTGACATGGGCGGCGTCCTTGGCCATCGCCGGGATCAGCGTCGCAGCGGTGGCGCCGGAGCCGATCACGACCACGCGCTTGCCCTTGTAGTCGAGGTCGTCGGGCCAGGTCTGCGGATGCACGACGGTGCCCTTGAACTTCGCCATGTCGGTCCATTCGGGCGTATAGCCCGCGTCGTGGCGATAATAGCCCTGGCACATCCAGAAGAAATTGGTCGTGAAGCGCAGCCGCTCGCCGGTGTCGATGCGCGTCGCATCGATGGTCCAGAGATTGGTCTCGTTCGACCACTTCGCCGCGGTGATGGTGTGGCGATAGCGGATGTGACGGGCGATGTCGTTCTCCTCGATCACCTCGCCCATGTACTTCAGGATCTCTGCAGCGGTCGCGATCGGCGCGCTGGTCCACGGCTTGAAGCGATAGCCGAAGGTGTGCAGGTCGCTGTCGGAGCGGATGCCCGGATAGCGATGGGTGGACCAGGTGCCGCCAAAAGTCTTCTGCGTCTCGAGCACCACGAAGCTGGTGCCGGGGCATTGCGTGGCGAGGTGGTAGGCGGCGCCGACGCCGGAGATGCCGGCGCCTGCGATCAGGACGTCGAAGTGCTCTGTGGTGACGGGCTCGGCGGCCCGGATCTGGGTCTGGACGTTCATCTTCCCTGGTCTTCTTGTTTGTGGAGCTGCAGAAGCAAAACGCCGGAGCCATCGCCCCGGCGTTTGCCGATATCGGAACTAGACTTCGCGGCGGCTGAGGAAAGCCAGCCGCTCGAACAGATGCACATCCTGCTCGTTCTTGAGCAGCGCGCCATGCAGCGGCGGGATCAGCTTGCGCGGATCGCGCTCCCTGAGCATCTCCGGCGTGATGTCCTCGTTCAACAGCAGCTTGAGCCAGTCGAGCAGCTCCGAGGTCGACGGCTTCTTCTTCAGGCCAGGCACCTCGCGGACCTCGAAGAAGATCCGCAGCGCCTCTTCCACCAGCCGCTTCTTGATGCCGGGGAAGTGCACATCGACGATCTTGCCCATCGTCTCGGTGTCGGGAAACTTGATGTAGTGGAAGAAGCAGCGGCGCAGGAAGGCGTCCGGCAGTTCCTTCTCGTTGTTCGACGTGATCATCACGATCGGGCGCAGCTTCGCCTTGATGGTCTCGCCGGTCTCGTAGACGTGGAATTCCATGCGGTCGAGTTCGAGCAGCAGATCGTTGGGGAATTCGATGTCGGCCTTGTCGATCTCGTCGATCAGGAGCACCGGACGCTTCTCGTTGGTGAAGGCCTCCCACAGCTTGCCGCGCTTGATGTAGTTCTTGATGTCGGACACGCGGGCGTCGCCGAGCTGGCTGTCGCGCAGCCGCGAGACGGCGTCGTATTCGTAGAGGCCCTGCTGCGCCTTGGTGGTCGACTTGATGTGCCAGGTCAAAAGCGGCGCGTCGATCGCCTTGGCGACTTCCTCGGCCAGCACGGTCTTGCCGGTGCCGGGCTCGCCCTTCACCAGCAGCGGGCGCTCGAGCACGATGGCGGCATTGACGGCGACCTTGAGGTCATCGGTGGCGACGTAGTCCTTGGTACCCGTGAATTTCATCTATCTGTTTGCCTTGCTTCGTTCGTCGGCGGCCCCGGCCCCCACACGAAACGACCGCTCTCGCAGCGGTCGCATGTCCTCTCCGATATCTTGTCCGGTACAATTCTAGTTGAAAAAGCCGGGCGGTCTAGCGCGGATTCCGCAGCGCAGCGGTACCTAGACGGCACCGGGCGCATAGTATGTCAGGCGTACTGTTTCCGCCCCGCGGAATGATTGTCACCCGCGAGCGACGAGGCCAGCACCGTGCGGTCGCGTCCCGAACGTTTCGCCTCATAGAGCGCAAGATCGGCCCGGCCGAGCAGTTCGGTCTCGCTCGCGGTCGCGGCCGACCGGCTGGCGATCCCGAGGCTGATCGAAACCACGCCGCGGCGCGCGGCCGGATTGGCCATCGCCAGCGACCGTACCGTGAGGCGCATCGCCTCGGCGACCTTCAGTGCATCCTGCTCGCCGACGCCGGGCAGGATGATCGCGAACTCCTCGCCGCCGTATCGCGCCGCCAGCGCCGTGGTGTTGTCGGTGGCGCCCGCGATCACGCGCGCCACGCGCCGCAGGCATTCGTCGCCGGCCTGGTGACCTTGCGTGTCGTTGAAACCCTTGAAGTGATCGATGTCGAGCATAATCAGCGAGATCTGCTCCCGATCGCGGAACTCGCGCGGCAGCGCGCTGTCGAAGCTGCGGCGATTGGCGAGCGCCGTCAGGCCATCGGTGGTCGCAAGCTCGGACAGGCGGATGTTCAGCGCGTTGAGCTCGTCCTCCATCTTGCGGCGCTCGGTCACGTCGCGCAGCACGCCGACGACCTCGATGGCTTGGTGATCTTCCGCCGCGCCCGCAAGCTTGAAATTAATCTCGACCCAGACCTCGCTGCCGTTGGCGCGGAAGGTCTTGAATTCGACGGTCTTGGTGGTGGTCCAGTTGGTCAATTCCGATGTCGCTTTGGCGACGTCGGCGAGATGATCGGGGTGCACGAACTCGAAGCAGGATTTGCCGATCAGATCGTCCGGCTTGCGGCCGAGGATGGTCTCGACCGATTGCGACACGAACAGGAAGCTGCCGTTACGGTCCAGCAGGATCACCACATCGGCGATGTTGTCGGCCAGCAGCCGGTAGCGTGCCTCGCGTTCCCTGAGCATCCGCGCGACCCTGGTGCGCTTGGCAAACTCCTTGCCGAGCAGGATCGCGAACAGGATGACGCCTCCCATCAGGATGACGGCGACAAGCAGGTCGTTGCGCAAATCGTCATGCCATGCGGCGAGAACCTGGGCTTCCGGCAAGGCGACGGTGACCACGATCGGATATTGCGAAGCGCGCTCGAAGCCAAGATATTTGACGCGTCCGTCGAACGGCGATGTGGTTTTCGTGTAGCCCGTCCGGTCCTGCTCGATCCTCGCCTTGAAAGCCGCGGAAACCTCCTTGTTCCACTTGCCCGCCGGCCAGTGCGCCAAGACCATGCCGTCGAGCCGAAGCAGGGTAATTCCGGCATGCGGACCGAATTTGAAGGCTTGATAGAAGTTGTCGAAATAGCTTGTCTCGATGGTCGCGAACAACACGCCGCCGAAGCCGCCATCCTCCCTGGTGACGCGTCGCGAGAGTACGATGGTCGGCTGACCGGTCAGCCGCGACTGCAATGGCTCGCTGATATGCAGCAATGCATCTGTCGAGTCGCGATGGCCGATGAAATAGCCGCGATCGGCATTGTTGTGCGCTGGCAGCTCCGCGGCCGACGAGTAGATCCTGTTGCCGTCGGGGTCGATCACGCCGATCTCCTTGATCTGCGGCAGCGCGTCGGCGGTCTTGCGCAGCGCCGCGTTGAAGCGGTCGACGCGCGGCTTCTGGTATTTCAGCAGATCCACCATGGCGTTCATGGCCACGTCGATCGCCTGGACCGAATGCGAGGCGTGTTCCGCCAGCGAGTGGGTCAGGTTGCGGATGTCGTGCTCGCCCTGGGCCAGCGCCGTGGTGCGCGCCTCGACCGCCTTCCAGATCAACAGACCCAGCACGAATATGCTCATGGCCGCCACCACGGCGGCGACGATCGCTGTCGGCGAAAACAGTTTCGGCAGCTTGGCAGGGCTGTTGGACAAGTCGGTCGGGTCCACTGGCGTCGTGTCGCCTCCAGTGATCAACGCCCGATCTTAATGTCACGTTTCGCCGCCGGGAGCCGAAGCTGGCCGGGGTGGTTAAGTGAAAGTGAATGGCTGATCCGCAGCCGCAACCGGGGGAGGGGCCCTTGACGGCACCGGCAGGGCGGGCGATTTAAGTAAATATGTTCCTGCAGTTTTTCACATCGCTGCGCGACGCCCAGGTCCCCGTGACGCTACGGGAATATCTGACCTTGATGGAAGCGCTTGACGCCGATCTCGCCGAGCAGACGGTCGAGAACTTCTACTATTTGTCGCGCGCCGCGCTGGTGAAGGACGAGCGCAATCTCGACAAGTTCGACCGCGTGTTCGGCACCGTGTTCAAGGGGCTCGAGAGCCTGCTCGACGCCATGGGCAAGGCGGAGATCCCCGAGGAGTGGCTGAAGAAGCTCGCGGAGAAATATCTCACCGAGGAAGAGAAGAAGCAGATCGAGGCCATGGGCTGGGACAAGCTCATGGAGACCCTGAAGAAGCGGCTCGAGGAACAGAAGGGCCGCCACCAGGGCGGTACCAAGTGGATCGGTACCGCCGGCACCTCGCCGTTCGGCGCCCATGGCTATAATCCCGAGGGCGTCCGGATCGGACAGGAGAAGAACCGCAACAACCGCGCCGTGAAGGTGTGGGACAAGCGCGAGTTCAAGGATCTCGACGGCAATGTCGAGCTCGGCATCCGCAACATCAAGGTGGCGCTGCGGCGGCTGCGCAAGTTCGCGCGCACCGGCGCGCCGGACGAGCTCGACCTCGACACCACGATCAAGGAGACCGCCAACCACGGTTATCTCGACGTGCACATGCGCCCCGAGCGGCGCAACGCGGTCAAGGTGCTGGTGTTCTTCGATATCGGCGGCTCGATGGATTCGCATATCGAGCAGGTCGAGGAACTGTTCTCGGCCGCCAAGAGCGAATTCAAGCACATGGAATATTTCTACTTCCACAACTGCCTCTATGAAGGCGTCTGGAAGCAGAACAAGCGGCGCTTCACCGATCGCACGCCGACCTGGGACGTGCTGCACAAGTACCCGCACGACTACAAGGTGGTGTTCGTGGGCGACGCCTCGATGTCGCCTTACGAGATCATGGTTCCCGGCGGCTCGGTCGAGCATGTCAATGAAGAGGCCGGCTCGGTCTGGCTCGATCGCATCATCCGCACCTATCCGCACGCGGTGTGGCTCAATCCGGTGGCGCAGAAGCACTGGGACTATTCGGAATCGACCACCATCATCCGCCGCTTGTTCTCCGAGCGCATGTATCCGATCACGATCGAAGGTCTGGAGAACGCGATGCGGGAGCTGGTGCGCTGACTTTGATTTCGTCATTCCGGGGCGCGAAGCGAACCCGGAATCTCGAGATTCCGGATCGGCCGCGTTGCGTCCGTCCGGAATGACGGTGGCAGAAAACGCGAAAGCACAAAGACAAAGGGAGTAACCCATGCCACAGAACATCCACCGCGGCATCAAGGTGATGATCGACGAGGCCAATGCCGAGATCGAGACCATCAGCGCGGCCGACGCGATCACGCTGATCGGCAAGAACGACGTCGTCATCGTCGACATCCGCGATCCCCGCGAGATCGAGCGCGACGGCAAGATCCCCGGCGCGTTCTCCTGCACCCGCGGCATGCTCGAGTTCTGGATCGATCCGAACAGCCCCTATGCCAAGCCGATCTTCCAGGAAGACAAGAAGTTCATCTTCCACTGCGCCGGCGGCCTGCGCTCGGCACTCGCCGCCAAGACCGCGAAGGACATGGGCCTGAAGCCGGTCGCGCATATGGGCGGCGGCTTTGCCGCCTGGCGCGAGGCCGGCGGGCCGATCGAGGCATGGGAGCCGAAGAAAAAGGGCTGAACGCTCCATCCACCGTCATTCCGGGCGCGACGCAGTCGCGAGCCGGAATCCAGAGGTTGTCTTGCGAGATTCCGGGTTCTCGCTGCGCGAGCCCCGGAATGACGAAGGAAATGCCGAATGACGACGACCGACGATCCGCTCGTTTCGACCGAATGGCTGGCTGCGCATCTCGGCGATGCCAACGTCAAGGTGCTCGACGCGACCTTCAAGCTGCCCGGCGTGCTGCCGTTGCCGAAGGACGATTATCTTGCCGCGCATCTGCCGGGTGCTGTGTTCTTCGATGTCGACGCGGTGTCCGACCATGCCAATCCGCTGCCGCACATGTTTCCGAGCGCCGAGCAGTTCGGCCGCGACGTCGGCGGGCTCGGCATCAGCAATTCCGACACCGTCGTGATCTACGATTCCGGCGGCTGGGTTGCGGCGCCGCGCGCCTGGTGGATGTTCCTTTCCTATGGTCATCGCAACGTGCGCATTCTCAACGGCGGCCTGAAGAAGTGGCGCGCCGAGGGCAGGGCGGTCGAGAGCGGCGAGGTGAAGCCGAAGCCTGCGACCTTCAAGGCGAGCTACGATCCGAAGCGCGTGCGCAGCATCGAGCAGATGATCGCCAATGTCGAAAGCCGTGCCGAGCAGGTGATCGATGCGCGCGCCGCCGATCGCTTCGAGGGCCGCGCGCCGGAGCCGCGGCCGGGCATCCGCGCCGGCCACATCCCCGGCGCCCGCAACGTGCCCTACAACCAATTGTTCGATGCCGCGACCGGCGAGATGAAGCCGCTCGATGACCTGCGCAAGTCGTTCGCGGGTGCCGGCGTAAAGCTCGATGCGCCCATCGTCACGAGCTGCGGCTCCGGCGTCTCGGCCGGCGTGCTGACGCTGGCGCTCTACCGGCTCGGCGTCACCGAGAGCGCGCTCTATGACGGCTCGTGGTCGGAATGGGGGCAGGCGAGCGGCCCGCCGATCGCGACGGGACCGGCCTGACAGGTCATTCCTGCTTGCTAGCGCCGGGTGAGCGGCACCAGGGTCGGCTGGCCGAACGGATCGAGCTGCTGCTGAACGACCTGCCGAACCGGCTGCGCGCGGACGATCCGCCGCCGCTCCTTGCGATGTGCTGGCTTGCTGACCGCGCTGCGCACCGGCTTCTTCGCCTCAGCGGCCTTCGGCGCCACCGGCGCTTCGACAACAACTTCGGGCCCGCCCAGCGTTGCGATCCTGGTCGCGGCCGCCATCGCCTCGGGTGACGGCGGCGGGGCGGGCTCGGGCGCTGCCATCGCGGGTGCCGGCGGCGGAAGCGCTGGCTCGCTGGGGCCGGGCGGATCGGCGACGGCGGCGACCTTGTCCTCGGTGGCCCCCGGTGCGGCTTCGGCGGCAGCGGGCGTCGGCTCCGATGCCGGCGACGGATCTGCGGTCGGAATCTGCGCCGCGCTGTCGGCGGGCTGAGCTGGCGCGGGGGTCTCCGTGGCTTGGGCTTCCGGCTTCGGCGGGGCGGTCGGGACCGGATCATCCGCCGTCACGGCGGCGACCTTCTCCGGCTCGGCTGCAGGGCTGATTTCAGCGGGAGCAGCCGGTTGTTCGGACGCGGCCGGCTCGGACGGGGCTGCCGGAGTTTCGGTCGTCACCTTGTCGGCGGCGGGCGGGTCGACCCGGACCATGGCAAGCACTGGCGGGGTCTCGGGCTGCTGCGCGAATTGCAGCTCGGGCGGCGGCGCCCGGCGGGCCGGAATGCTTGCGAACTCTTCATGCGCCGCGCGAAACAGCGCGGCTGCCCCTAACCCGAACACCAGAAGCGAGGTCGCCAGCACGATCGCGGCGAACAGAAAACGAAGGCCGGGGAGCATGGGCGCGGGTTCCCCCTTCTGCGGGAGGGTCTTCGATGTCGAGGGAACGCGGTGACCACACAAGAAAGCCGGCGTCGCGAGCGCGAATCAGGCCAATTCGAAGATATCGCAACGTCCCGGCACTGTTTGTTACAAAATGCGGGTGATTGATGACTTTGGCCATCTGGACGGACTTTGCCGACCCGTGAGACATCTTTGCCGCAGCGTTGACGCGAAATCACAAAAGGCCCGGAATAGCCCGGGTTTCGCGGATTTGTCTTGAATGCGCCGCTATCTTCCTGCATTGGGCCGTTAACAGTCCGGTGTGGCTTGGGGACTATAACAGAGCAATGATGATCAACCGCATTCTGACGATTTGCGCTGCCGCGGCTCTCGGCGTGGCAGGAACCTCGCTTGCGCATGCGCAGCAGGGTTATCCGGCGCCCCAGGGCACCGCCTATTCGACGGCGCCCCAGCCCTACCCCCAGGGCAGCATGCCGGATTTCGACGCTCTCAATGACGATGACGGGCAGGATTCGGCTGCACTGCCGCCGCCCGGTCCGGTGCTGTCGCCGAACGATCCGCGCTATGGCCGTCCGGCGAATGCGCCCACCTATTCCGATCGTGGCGCGCCGACCGGCCCCGTGATGTCGCCGGACGATCCGCGCTATGGCCGTCCGATAAATGGTCCTCCGGTCTATTCCGACCGTGGCGCGCCGACTGGCCCGGTGATGTCGCCCGATGATCCCCGCTATGGCCGGCCGATGGGGCCGCCGCCGGTGATCTACGGCGATCGTCCGGGTGCGCAACAAGCTAACCGCGACAATGGCGTTCCGGCCGCCGGTGTTTCCTACGGCGACGACCGCGGCGGCATGCGTCCGCCCGAGGGCGTTACCGGAGCCGTGCCGCAGCAGCAGGCGCCGGTCGATGCCAACGGCAAGCCGGTGCAGATCGCGGCGCTGCCGCCGGACGAGCAGCCCGAAGACGCCCCGGCGCAACTGCCGCCGAATCTGCGCCGCCAGGAAGTGTCGTTCGCGACCAAGGAGCCGGCAGGCACGATCGTCGTCGATACGTCGAACACCTACCTCTATTACATCCTGGGCAACGGCCGGGCGATCCGTTACGGCGTCCGTGTCGGCCGCGACGGCTTCACCTGGACCGGCGTGCAGAAGATCACCCGCAAGGCCGAGTGGCCGGATTGGCATCCGCCGACCGAGATGATCGAGCGTCAGCCCTATCTGCCGCGCTTCATGGCCGGCGGACCGGGTAACCCGCTCGGCGCCCGCGCGATGTATCTCGGCTCGACCGTGTATCGTATTCACGGCACCAACCAGCCGTCGACCATCGGCAAGTTCGTCTCGTCGGGCTGTATCGGCATGCTGAATGAAGACGTCTCCGACCTGTTCGAACGCGCCAAGGTCGGCACCCGCGTGGTTGTGCTGCCCGGTGGTCCGCCGCCGGGAACGGCGACGGCTTCTGCCGCGCCCCCGAACCCGATGGCTCCCGCGTCGGCTCAGGCTCAGGCGGCGGCGCCGCTGCCCGGCACGCAGCCGACCACGGTGCAGCCGCTGCCCGCACCGGTGACGGTGCGCTAGGCTAACCGGCAAGTTTCATCGTTGAAAAAGGCGCGCGAACAGCGCGCCTTTTTTGTTGCAGCAAGCCGCGCATCTCGACGTTGCCGCCCGGGAGGCAATGCGATGCAGGACGTCTGCGAGACCTATCCGCCGCTGAGTGCGCCAAAGCCTGTCGCCGATGACGTATGGATGATCGATGGTCCGATCATCCGGTTCGGCCCGCGCTGGTTCAAGATGCCGTTTCCAACGCGCGCGACAATCGTTCGTCTGCCGGGTGGGCGTCTGTTCATTCACTCGCCAACACCATTGCTGGCGGAACTCAAGGCCGCAGTCGTTAAGCTGGGCGTACCGTGCTGGATCATCGGTCCGAATCGTCTGCACTATTGGTGGATTCCGGAATGGCATGCTGCCTATCCCGACGCGCGCATCTTCCTTGCGCCCGGGATCAAGCAACAGGCGGGCAGTGGGCTGACCTTCGAAGGCGAGCCACTGGAACGATCATCCGGTTATCCCTGGGATGAGTGGATCGCGACGCTGCCGGTGGCAGGCAGCTACATGACGGAGGTCGTGTTCTTCCATCTGCCGTCGCGGACATTGCTGCTGACGGACCTGATCGAGAATTTTGAGGCCGGGCGAGTTCGCTCGCCGTTGATGCGGTTCCTGATCTGGCTCGGGGGCGTGCGCGATCCTGACGGCAGCACGCCAACGGATCTGCGCTCGACCTTCCTGCAGGACAGGGACGCGATGAAGGCCGCGGTCGCCCGCATGATCGAATGGGATCCGGAGCGGATTATCCTCGCCCACGGGCGCTGGTATGACCGGGACGGCCGCGCCGAGCTCGAACGCGCGTTCCGTTGGCTCGGCTAGCCGCAGTGAATGCTGCTGTCAGGCCAGGCGCCGCGGCGGCTCGTTGCCCTTGGTGAAGGCATCGATGCACTCGACCATCTGCTGATAATGCGCCTGCAGGCTCTCGCGCGTCGCATAGCCGAGATGCGGCGTGATCACGACGTTGTCGAGCTTGCGCAGCGGGTGATCCGACGGCAGCGGCTCGACCGAGAACACGTCGATGCCGGCGCCGGCGATCGTCCTGTCGCGCAGCGCCGCGAACAGGGCGTCCTCATCGACGATCGGCCCGCGTGCGGTGTTGACGAGATAGGCCGACGGCTTCATGCGGGCGAGATCGGCGGCGCCGACCAGTCCGCGCGAGCGCGCGCTCAGCACGACATGGATGGTGATGATGTCTGATGTCGCGAACAGCTCGTCCTTGCTGGCATAGCCGACGCCGGCCTCCTTGCACTTCTCCGGCGTCAGATTGGGACTCCAGGCGATGACGTTCATGCCGAACACCTTGGCCATGCCGGCGACCTTGCTGCCGAGCTTGCCGAGGCCGATGATGCCGAGCGTCTTGCCCTCGATCTCGGCACCGGCAAAGGTCTGCCAGGCCTCGCCGGCGTGCATGCGCGCATTCTCGCGGCCGATGCCGCGGGTCAGTTCCAGGATCAGGCCCATGGTGAGCGGCGCGGTGGGATCGCGGTTATATTGGGTGCCGCACAACACCACCTTGCGGTCCTTGGCGGCCTCCATGTCGATCGCCGCGTTGCGCATGCCTGACGTGATCACGAGCTGCAGCTTGCGCAGCGCGTCGAGCAGGCTCTTCGGGAACGCCGTGCGCTCGCGCATCGCGCAGATGATCTCGAAATCCTTCAGCTTCGTTGCCGCTTCCGCCTCGCTCGCGAACGGCTTGTCGAACACGGTGACGTCGACCCGGTCCTTGACCTTCGGCCAGTCGGCCACCGAAAGCGCGATGTCAAAATAGTCGTCGAGGATTGCACAGCGGAGCCGCGTCATCGGGGAGGTCCATTCAGGGTGAGGACGACGGCGGGAGATCAACCGTCGGGATACCCGTCATGGTCGCGCGCAATCGGCAGGCGCGCAAGCGGCCGCGGTTTCAAAAAGCGGCGATTGTCACACGCGCGGCGACGGCTTCTGCGTCTTCGTGGCGCGGATATCGGCGAGCATCGAGCGGACTGCCGGCGACAGCGCCATCTGCTTGGCGCGGCAGGCTGGACCGGGGCCGCGCATATAGTGCAGTTCCGGCCGGTAGGGATTGAAAGCCCTGGCGACGAAGGCGCGCCAAAATGCGCTGAATTCGGCGAACAGCGTCGCCTCGGCTTTGGTCGCCGGGCGCGAAAGGGGTGCTGAAATGATGGTAGCCATGACGTGGCCTCAACTGTTTTGGCCGCGGTTCTGCCGCGAAAATCGCCGTTTTTCGGCGTTGAGAACGAGTTTTGGCCTGATTTATTAAAAGATGGTTTCAATTGTCGTGATTCGGCGCACACATGGCGTCGAACCCGTAATCACCCGTGGTGAAGCCGCGAAACGTGGTGAACGGACGGAAAACAGAGGTCCCGCGGTTGCGCTTTCGGGGGCCGGCCGTTACATCGGCGGCAGCAAAATTTCCACAAATCGGATCAATTCCAGGGACAGCGGATGGCTCGCCAGTTCATCTATTTCATGCAGGGTCTGACCAAGGCGTACCCGACCCGCAAGGTGCTCGATAACATCCATCTGAGCTTCTACCCGGACGCCAAGATCGGCGTGCTCGGCGTCAATGGCTCGGGCAAGTCGACCCTGCTCAAGATCATGGCCGGTCTCGACAAGGAGTATAACGGCGAGGCTTGGGTCGCCGAGGGCGCTCGCGTCGGCTATCTCGAGCAGGAGCCGCAGCTCGATCCCAAGCTCTCGGTGCGCGAAAACGTCATGCAGGGCGTCGCCAAGCAGAAGGCGATCCTCGACCGCTACAACGAGCTCGCGGTCAACTATTCGGACGAGACCGCCGACGAGATGACCAAGCTGCAGGACGAGATCGAGGCCCAGGGCCTGTGGGATCTCGACAGCAAGGTCGACCAGGCGATGGACGCGCTGCGCTGCCCGCCCGACGATGCCGATGTCACCAAACTGTCCGGCGGCGAACGCCGCCGCGTGGCGCTGTGCCGCCTGCTGCTCGACCAGCCGGAATTGCTGCTGCTCGACGAGCCGACCAACCACCTCGACGCCGAGTCGGTGTCGTGGCTGGAAGGCCATCTGCGCAACTATCCCGGCGCGATCCTGATCGTCACCCACGACCGTTACTTCCTCGACAACGTCACGGGCTGGATCCTCGAGCTCGACCGCGGCCGCGGCATCCCCTACGAGGGCAATTACTCGTCCTGGCTGGTGCAGAAGCAGAAGCGACTCGACCAGGAAGGCCGCGAGGACGCCGCGCATCAGAAGACGCTGGCCCGCGAGCAGGAATGGGTGGCGTCCTCGCCGAAGGCGCGCCAGGCCAAGTCGAAGGCGCGCTACCAGCGCTATGAGGAGCTGCTCAAGAAGGCGAGCGAGAAGCAGACCCAGACCGCGCAGATCATCATTCCGGTCGCCGAGCGGCTCGGCGCCAACGTCGTCGACTTCGAAGGTCTCAGCAAGGGATTTGGCGATCGCCTGCTGATCGACGATCTCACCTTCAAGCTGCCGCCCGGCGGCATCGTCGGCGTGATCGGTGCCAACGGCGCCGGCAAGACCACGCTGTTCAAGATGATCACCGAGCAGGAGACGCCGGACAAGGGCACCATCACGGTCGGCGAGACCGTGCATCTCGGCTATGTCGACCAATCGCGCGACGCACTCGAGGGCAACAAGACGGTGTGGGAGGAAATCTCCGGCGGCAACGAGCTGATCCTGCTCGGCAAGAAGGAAGTCAATTCGCGCGGCTACTGCTCGGCGTTCAACTTCAAGGGCGCCGACCAGCAGAAGAAGGTCGGTGCGCTGTCGGGCGGTGAGCGCAACCGCGTGCATCTCGCCAAGATGCTGAAGTCGGGCGCCAACGTGCTGCTGCTCGACGAACCGACCAACGACCTCGACGTCGACACGCTGCGCGCGCTGGAAGAGGCGCTGGAGGATTTCGCCGGTTGCGCCGTCATCATCAGCCATGACCGCTGGTTCCTCGACCGCATCGCGACCCACATCCTGGCCTTCGAGGGCGACAGCCATGTCGAGTGGTTCGAGGGCAACTTCCAGGATTACGAAAAGGACAAGATGCGCCGGCTCGGCCAGGACAGCATCATTCCGCATCGCGTGAAGTACAAGAAGCTGACGCGCTGATTGGTTCAAGCGGTCGAGCGCGGCCATCGTGCCGCGTTCGACCGTTGCTCGTTGGCAGGATCGTGACGGCACCGCGGCGCAATCTGCGGCCAGTTGTCGCTTTTCAAGCGCGCGGGATTGCGTAGATAGAGCGCTCCGCAATTTTTAATCCTGCGAGCACTCCAACATGTCCGCTGTTTCAGATGCGCGCACCCCCCTGAAGGGCCGGTCGCTGCGTCCCGTTCCGATGCTGATCTTCGGATCGCGCTGGCTGCAATTGCCGCTCTATGTCGGCCTGATCATCGCCCAAGGCGTCTATGTCGTGCTGTTCCTTAAGGAACTATGGCACCTGTTCGCCCATTCCTTCGATTTCAGCGAGCAGCAGATCATGCTGGCCGTCCTCGGCCTGATCGACGTCGTCATGATCTCGAACCTGTTGGTGATGGTGATCGTCGGCGGCTACGAAACTTTCGTCTCGCGCCTCAATCTGCAGGGCCATCCGGACGAACCGGAATGGCTCAGCCACGTCAATGCCAGCGTGCTGAAGATCAAGCTGGCGATGGCGATCATCGGCATCTCCTCGATCCATTTGCTGCGCACCTTCATCGAGGCCGGTGCACTGTCGTCAGGCAAGGGCAACTACACCGAGACCGGCGTGATGTGGCAGACCATCATCCACTGCGTCTTCATCCTGTCGGCGATCGGCATCGCCATCGTCGACAAGCTGTCGAACGACTCGATCGAAGGCGCCAAGCAACAGGTTGGGCATTAGGGATGAACGGCGGCGCGGCGTCACCGCGCCGCGCGCGAGCCAAACAATGCCGGCGCGGATCTGCCGAGCCATTCGGGGATTTGCGCCGCGCCGCGCGGAAATCCGCGGGCCATCGCGAGGACGAACGCGGTCTGCCAGACGCCGAACAGCACCAGCCAGCCCGGCAAGGTCGGCAGCCTGGCGATCGCGCCGTAAACCGTTCCGGCTGCGATGGCCGCGATCCAGGTCACGACGACGCTGTCGATCCGCCTGAACGCGGGGTTGGTCAGGAGCACGCCGAGAATGGTGATGGCTCCGCCGACGGCGCCGCCGATGCCGCCGATCAAAAATCCCATGCAGGGATTGTTGCCGAGCGCCTCGGTGGTCTGGGCCGGGTTCGCGGCATTGCCCTCGATCGGCACGGCTCTCGCATACTGGCCGGGCGAGGCTCGAGGATCGTGACCGCCTTGAGATAGGTCGGAACCTGGTCGAGCGGGGTCGGCGCCATCATCACCGGCAGCATGCGATTGCTGGGGTTCGGCCATTTGTTCCGGGCAAAGGCGAGCTCGCTCAGCGTGTAGCGTCCCCTGGTCACCGATTCCGGACTGATCAGGAACACCATAAAATCGCTGCTTTCGATGGCTTTTTCGACGCGCGCATCGAAGCTGTCGCCCGGCGGAAGATCGTCGTGCGAAAAGAAAACGTCATGGTCGCAATTGCGCAGGGACTGGGCGATGCTGTCAGCCTGCGATTCCAGTTCGGAGGGAAATGACAGAAATATGCGCACGGCAAAACTTACCGCCCAGAATTGAATTCTGACAATTGCCGAATCCGCGTTGCAATGCCCGTTTCCGCAGGGTGAGATCGATCATGAAATGGCCAGCCACCATCGTCGCATTCGCGCTGCTGCTGTGTGCGCCGCTGCCGGCATTCGCCGCCGATGCTGCGTTCACCCAGTTCATCGCCTCGCTGTGGCCGGAGGCCAAGGCCGCCGGCGTGTCGCGCGAGACCTTCGATCGCGAGACACGCTCGCTCGAGCCCGACTACAAGCTGCCCGACCTGATCCTGCCCGGACGTCCGAAGACCGGCGCACCGGCGCAGGCCGAGTTCGTGCAGGTGCCGGCCGACTACATCAAGGAAGCCTCGATCGCGCGGCTCGCCGCCGAAGGGCAGCGGCTGTTGCAGAAGTATCGCTCCTCGCTCGATGCGATCGAGAAGCGGTTCGGCGTCCCGGCCACCGTCGTGCTGGCGATCTGGGGCCGCGAGACCGATTACGGGCGCTATTCGCTGCCCTACGACACGCTGCGCGTGGTGGCGACGCAGGCCTATGTCGGCCGTCGCAAGGATCAGTACCGCACCGAGTTCATCCTGGCGCTGAAGATCCTCGGCGAGGGCGCGGTGACGCGCAAGGAGATGCGCTCCTCCTGGGCCGGTGCAACCGGCTACACCCAGTTCCTGCCGTCGGAATATTACAAGCATGGCGTCGATCTCGACGGCGACGGACGTGTCGACATCTGGCATTCGGTGCCGGACGCGCTCGCCTCCGCCGCGCAGCAGCTGGTCAACAAGGGCTGGCAGCCCGGCGTGCGCTGGGCCTATGAGGTGCAGGCGCCGGCCAATGCCGACTGCACGATGGGCGTGCCTGAAGTGACGAAGCCGATCAGCCAGTGGCTGCGCGCAGGCTTCGTGCCGGTGCGCGGACAGAAGCTCAGCGCCGCCGAGCAGGCGCAATCGGCGTCGCTGCTGCAGCCGGAAGGCAGCTACGGTCCCGCCTTCCTGACCACGCCGAACTACTTCGTGATCAAGGAATACAATTTCTCCGATCTCTACGTGCTGTTCGTCGGCCACCTCGCCGACCGCATGACGAGCCCGCAGCCATTCGCGACGCCATGGTCGGCATCGAAGCAGCTGCGCTCCGGCGACGTCGAGGCGATGCAGCAGCAGCTGACGAAGATCGGTCTCTACAAGGACAAGCTCGACGGCAAGGCCGGGATGCAGACCCGCGCCGCGCTTGGCGCCTATCAGAAGCAGGCCGGGCTGAAGGTCGATTGCTGGCCGAGCGAGACGGTGCTGCGCGCGATGCACGGGCAGCGCTGATCGGGCTGGCTCGCAAGACCGCCTGGTGGCGTAAAAGCAAAACCCGGCCGCGAGGCCGGGTTTTCGAGTGCGATGCTGAAAACGTGTCGGTCGATCAGTCGCAAACCTGGATGCGACGGAAGCGCCAGCCGTAGCCGTCCCAGAAGCGCTCACGAACCATGCGGCACGGGGCCTCTTCGACGTAAACCGGTGCCGGTGCGACATAGACCGGGGCGGGGCGAGCGCCTGCGATAGCGCCGCCCAGCAAGGCGCCGCCGATCAGGCCGCCGGCAACGCCGGCTGCGACGGCGCCGCCGTCACCAGCCTTGGCAGCCGGAGCAACGGCCAGCGAACCGGCAATCGTGGTAACGGCGACAAGGGCAGCTAAAGTCTTCTTCATGTCTTTGGCTCTCCTGGAAGGTGGTGGCGTCGTGGTTCGGCGCCGGGTTGAGGTGACTCGCACGCTGATCTCGAACTGCTGTCTTGCTAAACAGCGCAGAACAGTCAACCGAAAGTAAACGTCCGCAGGCTGATCGCGCAGAAAAGCGGTTTTTTCTGGCCATCTGCAGCAGATGTCCCGGAGAAACAGTCGGTTTTCCGGGACATTTGGTTCGATTTAATCGAGATGAACGGCGATCAATCGCAAACGCGGACGCTGCGAACACGCCAAGTGTAGCCGTCCCAGAACCGCTGGCGCTGCCAGAAGCAGTCGGGACCATAACCGGGCTCGGCGACATAGGCCGGACCGGGCGCATAGTAGCCGTAGCCGGGACCGTAGTAGCGGTTCTGCGATGCGATCGCGCCACCGACGATGGCGCCACCGATCAATCCCGCAGCGACGCCGGCGGCGACACCGCGTTGTGCCTGGGCGGGGGCGGGCACCGCCACAGTCGAAGCCGCCACAGCGGCAACGGCGCAAAGCGCCAGCAATGTCTTCTTCATGGCCTCACCTTTCTCGCGGCAGCAGGGACAGCGTGCATTGGCGATCTGTCTCACTGGAGGGTTCCATATTCACCTTGAATGATCAATGAACGACGCCGCCGCATTCGCGACCAAATGCTTGCAGCTTTTGCAATATCTTGCAACGCACGAGCCCGACAGCGCCGCGGCGAGGCGTGTGCTCATGGGGGCCGGCGGCGAAGGAAGCGGTTATTGGCCCGTCAGCCACCCGGCGGGTGTCGGATTCCTGACCTCCGACCGATTTAGACTCATTCCAATATGAATCCCGCATCAGTTTGGAATTGCTACAAAAACCGCTTTTTCCTTTTGCATCGCGCGGGAGCCGACAATATCCATATTGCCAAGCATCACCGTTGGACCCCGCCTTTCTCCGATGATTGTCTGTTCCTGTAACGTCCTCAGCGACCACGATGTCCGCAATGCCGTCAATGGCGGTGGGTCCGTGACACGAAATGCCAAGCAGGTGTACGGCTGTCTCGGCTGCAGTGCCGAATGCGGCCGCTGCGCGCGCACCATCAAGGCGATCATCGACGAGGCGCTCGGTCCCTGCGCCAAGGCCTGCTGCTCCGGCTGCCCCCACAGCAGCCATCCTCACGCCGCCAACGAGGACGCCGAGCCGGCCGAATTCGCGCTCGCGGCCTGCTAAAGCTTCTTATTTCGACGCATTTCCTGGCGCGAACCGGCTTCCGCTTCGCTGGAAGACGCTGCGCCAAATCCTTCGAATCCGGTTATCCACGCGCTGTTTCTGCGAAGGGTTGCTCTTGCCGGTAATCTCATTTAGAAACGTTCTAAGTTTAGCGTCGGCCAAGGTTGGCCGCGACAGGTGGAGTGGATCATGCAAGGCGACCCGAAGGTCATCGATTATCTGAACAAGGGGCTGCGCAGCGAACTGACCGCCATCAATCAGTACTGGCTGCACTACCGGATGCTCAACAATTGGGGCCTCCTGGAGATGGCCAAGGTCTGGCGCAAGGAGTCTATCGAGGAGATGGAGCACGCCGACAAATTCGTCGATCGCATCCTCTTCCTGGACGGCTTCCCGAATCTGCAGGTGCTCGATCCCCTGAAGATCGGCCAGGACGTCAAGGAGATCATCGAGTGTGACCTCGCCGCCGAGATCGGCGCCCGCACGCTCTACCAGGAGGCGGCGACCTACTGCCATGGCGTCAAGGACTATGTCAGCCGCGACCTGTTCGAGCAGCTGATGAAGGACGAGGAAGACCACATCGACTTCCTCGAGACCCAGCTCGACCTGATCAAGCGCATCGGCCTTGAGCTCTACACCCAGAAGCACGTCGGTCATCTGAAGGGCGAGGATTCCTGACCGGCTGTCAGCCAGCGCGCCGAGCGTCTGCCAAAATACGAGAGGCCGCCCTTGCGGGCGGCCTCTTTTGTTTTTGCGCTTCTGATTGGGGAGAAGCTTCTCAGTAGCACCGCGTGATGTTGACGGTGCGGTCGCCGCCGCGGCCGGGCACCGTGACGCTCTCGGTGGGGCAGCTCGACACATAGGGCCGATCCGACGGCACCACGGCCGGCGGATAGCGATGCGCCCAATCCCAGGGTACGTCCTGGGTGTAGGTGTAACGGACGTCGCTCGAGACCGGCGCCGGGACCTCGGCAGCGAAGGGAACGCTCGCCGCGCCATCATAATATCCGCCCGCGTCCGGCAACACGATGCCTGGCACCCGTACATGATGGCGGAAGGCTGGATGATGCGAGGAGAACGTGCCGCGCGCTGCGGATCCGGATCTCGCATAGGTTTCGGTCGGGTAAGCAAGCAGCAGCGCTGCAACGCCAAGGGAAACGCCAAGGGAAACGCCAAGGGACGCCATCAGCGCCCCAGTTGTTCGATACGCCAACCTTCGAAAGCTCATGGCACGCACCAACTCGCGGTTACGAAGCATTTCTGCAGACGCTAGGCCGCGCCTCACGGCGCCCGCAAACTCATCCTTAATTATTGGTTAAAAAGTAAGGTTAACAGAGAGTAACTGTTTCAAATTGGCGCGATCTCGCACGCGGGGCTTCCCGCGCAGGCGACGGGCGCCGTTCAGACAGCATCCGCCGGAACGAAGCAGCTGATGATGATGTGGCCGCGGTGGTGCACGTACCACACCACGGCCTCGCCGACCGGGTTGCCGCGATCGCGGATCACGGCGCGCTCCGGCACCATCATCCACTCGCCCTCGATCGGCACCCAATAACTGCCGCCCCGAATGTCGTAGCTGGTGCGATGGCCGTCGGAGATGTCGCAGCACGGCACGCCATTCGGCGCGATTACGCTCTTGAACCAGGCGCGGATGTCGGGCGGCACGTTATCGTATTGGCCGTTGTCGAACGCCAGTGCAGCGCCCGCCATCATGGCGAGCCACGCAAGCACCGCAACATGCGTAAGCCGTCGCATTGCCTTCCTCCGGCGAAGACTTCTACGTGACCGCGCATAGCGTCGCGCGAATCCGGCGTTTGCGCGATTAGGCACGAACCGCGCGCGGGATGCATGCTCAAAGAATCAGCGAATCCGCGTGTCTTGCTTGATGCAGTGCGAGATGGTTGCGCTCAGATTGGCTGCTTCGCGCGCTTCTTCGCGGCCTTCACCGCGATATTGTCCCGCGCCATTTTGAGCACGCTGCGCAGCGTAACCTGATCCACTTTCGCGAGGCGGACATTGGTGCTGCCGCTCTTGCCCCAGCCGCCCGGCACCGGCCGGAAGATCTTCGGCTCGGCCTCGACCACCATCGCCTGCTGCTCGGGTGTCAGCTTCACCATGCCCCAATCCTGGTCGGGATAGCCGAGCGTCGCGAAGATGCGCTTGCCGACGCGGAAATCGGTTGTGCGGTGATGCGCGCCTTCAACGACCTCGGGCAGGTCGAGCGCGATGCGGCGGAAGCGATCAGCGGACATTGCCCTGACCTCGATCGCTACATCGTCGGCGCCGTTTGCAACAGTTCCTGCAATTGCCCGGCATAGAACTTCGCATCGCCGGTGGTGAGATGGCCGCGTGTCTCGCTGCTTGCCGGGATCAGGTCAATCTTGCCGTTCTTGATCCGCTTCACGGCAGCTTCGGTGACGCCGGTCTCCGGCGGGTTGCGTTCATCGTCGGCGGCATTGATGGCAAGCAGGGTTGCCTCGATCTTCTCCAGTCCGGCGGAGGGATCGTAGTCGTGCGAGGCCTCCCATTGATAGATGTAGTCGTTGGCATCCGCGGTGACCGGCAGCGCCAGCTGGTCGTCCACCATCTTGTCGGCCTGCGCTGCGGTGGGCGCCAGCGCCTGGTAATTGAGCGTGCCGCCGGCACTGGCGAAGCGATAGGCGGCGATGGCGTATTTCATCATCCGCGGTTGGCTGGTGTAGTTGCCGCCATTGTAGTCGGGATCGTTGCGGATCGTTTCCAGCATCGTCCGCCGCAGCATCCAGTTGCGTGCTGCCATCGCTGATGGCTGCGAGGCCATCGGCACCAGCACGTCCATCATCCGTGGATACCGCACGCCCCAGATCCAGGTGTGCATGCCGCCCATCGAGTTGCCGATCACGAGCCGCAGATGCTTGATGCCGAGCCCTTCGGTGACGAGCCTATACTGCGCGTCGACCATGTCGTTGTAGTCGTATTTCGGAAAGGTCGTCCGCATCGCGTCCGACGGCTTCGACGATTTGCCGTGCCCGATGCCGTCAGGGATGACGATGTAGTATTTCGCCGCGTCGAGCGGCTGGCCGGCGCCGAACAACTGGCCGGCAAAGGTCGGCGTCAGCATGCTGGCGGCCGAGCCGCCGGAGCCGTGCAGCACCAGCACCGGCTGTCCGGTCGGCGCGCCGACCGTGGTGTAGTGCAGCCGCAGTTCCGGCATCACCTCGCCGCTGTGAAACTTGAAGTCCTTTGCGATCCACTCGCGGTCCTGCGGCGTGGGGTAATCTGCAGCCATGGCCGGTACCGATATCGAGACGAGAGCGGCCACGAGCGCCGCGCACCAACGGATCATCATGCTTCTTCCCACGCGCGGCGCGTTTGTCCAGCCGCTTCGGTGCAAGCCTAGCATGGGGGAAGGAGATGTCCGAGAGTACGTCGGCACGACTGGCGAAGATGTGTTCGGCTAGCTCTCCTTGAGTACGTTCAGCGCATACCATCCCCAATAGACGCGATGACGCTGGATCAGGCCGTCATCGATCTCCATGACCTCGACCAGATCCATCTGATCGCCGTCCGGAGATTGCCGCGGATATTCCCAGGTAAGAACGCGGCCGTCGCTGAAGAAGCCCTGCTTGAAGCGCCGCCGTTGCGGCGGGTTGGTGCGGAACACGCGCGCGATGAACTCGCGCAGCGCGTCGCGGCCGCGGACGATCCCGTCTTTGGTCTGCATCAAATGCTGTACCAGCGGGCTCTCGATCGAGGCGTCGGGTGCGTAGAGCGCGAGCGCCGCCTCGAGGTCCTTGTTGCCGAGCGCTTCATCCCAGAGCCGGTAGATGCGTTCCGCGTCGTTGCTGTCAGCTGTCATGATTGTTCCCTTGCGTTTCGTCGACTGCCGCCCATTTGAGCGGAAGAGGCCGCCGTGACGTTTCAGGAAAATCTGAAATGAGCTGCGCGGCACGGCGCATGCGGGTAGGACATTTCGGCGCGATCCGGAGGACGACGCGGTGGGATCATCCCAAGCCTTGCAGACAGGATTTTCGCGGATCGCCGAGGCTTTGGGCGATCCGGTGCGCGAGGCGATGGTCAGTGCGCTGGCCGACGGCAAGGCGCTGCCGGCGGGCGAGCTTGCTGCGGTTGCCGGCATTTCGCCGCAAGGCGCCAGCGCGCATCTGCAGAAGCTGGTCGACGCCCGCGTGCTGTCGGTTTGGGCACAGGGCAGGTTCAGATATTACCGGATCAGGGACGACGACGTCGCGGCGCTGATCGAGAACCTCGTCGATCTTGCGGCCAAGGCCACCGTCGGGCGGCGGCGTGCGATGCCGGCCGAGCAGCTCAGGCAATCGCGCACCTGCTACCACCACCTTGCGGGTCAGCTCGGCGTGCTGCTGTCGAATGCGTTGATCCGCCGCCGCCTCGTCGTGATCGATGGCCGCAATGGTCGCGTGACCGAGCAGGGGTTGGCCTGGTGCCGGGCCGAGGCGATCGATTTCGATCCGGCGCGGCAGCCGCATCTGCGGCTCTGCAATGACTGGACCGAGCGCGTGCCGCATCTCGCCGGTCCGTTTGCCAATGCCGTGCTGGCGCGGCTGGTCGAGATGCGCGGCGTTGCGCCGCATCGGATTCCGCGCGCATTGCGGATCACCGAGCGGGGGCGGGCGTTCTTCGACCGGCTTGGCGTCCAGGTTCCGTTCTGAAGGCGACGAGGTGAGCTAGCGGCCGTCCTCGACCTCGGTCTCCGGGCGGTCGTTGCCGGATGCGGTTTCGGTCAACCATTTGCCGTCCGACGTCTCGTACTGGATCGCCTCGGTGCGGCCGGGGACGCGCTGCTCGTTGGCGGCGCGTCGGGCAGCGGCGAGTGCCGCGGCGTGGGTAGGAAATGGTTCCGAGAACACCCCGTTGACGGTATAGGCCCAGCCGCCGTCGTGCTGGACGACCTTGTAGATCACGTGGCTCATCCGGAACCTCGCTCCACCGTGGACGATGACACTGCCAGAATAGACCACGATGTCGTATTTTGCAGCAGCCGATCGTCCTTGAGAGAGCCGCCCCGTTGCCGCGGGCGAGGGAGACCGACATGTGCCGCAATATCAAGACGCTGTTCAACTTCGAGCCGCCCGCCACCGAGGACGAGATTCACGCCTCGGCGCTGCAATTCGTGCGCAAACTGTCCGGCTTCAACAAGCCGTCGCAGTCCAATGAGGCCGCCTTCAACCTCGCCGTGACCGACGTCTCGAACGCTGCGCGCAGGCTCCTGATCTCGTTGCAGACCACGGCACCAGCGCGCGATCGCGAGGTGGAGGCGGAGAAGGCGAGGGAGCGTTCGCGCCTGCGGTTTGGCTGAGGGCGGGGGCGTACCGTGATGCAGATCACGGTACCGCTTCGCGCGTCCGGGCATCGGTGCCGTTCACCCGATCCCGGAGCGACGCCATGAAGCCTGCCCTGCTCACGTCCTGTTCGATTGCGTTCGCCGTGCTCTGGACCTGCGGCATGCTGTGGTCGAGCGGGACGATCGACCTTGCCAACGTCATCATCTTGTCGGCCTGCGGGGCGCTCGCGGGCGTTGCCTGGTATTACGCCATGCGCTGGGTCTTCCAGCTCATGCACCTCGCTCGCCCCTCCGATCCTCCGGCCAATCCGGGCGCGGAGCAGTAGGCATCGGGCGCGACACGGACAGAGCTGGCCGTGTCGCCGCGCCAGGACAGGAAGGATTACTTCTTGTCCTTCTTGCGGTGCTTCTTCTTTTTCTTGTGATCGTCGTCCTCGTCGTCATCTTCCGCGAAGTCGATGGCGTCGACGTCAAGCGCGATCGCCTCCGCTGCCGCGCGCTCGGCGGCATCGCGCTCGGCGAACTCGGCGGCTTCGCGCTCCTTGGTGCGCTTGTAGTCTTCCCAGGCGTCGAAGATCATGTGCAGCCACGGCATCACCTGCTCGATCGACGGCAATTGTCCGGGCGGGCCGGCTTCACCGCGCGGGCCGGACGGTCCCTGCGGTCCCTGTGGGCCAGCTTCGCCGCGCGGACCCTGCACGCCCGCCTTGCCTTGTGCTCCCGGCTTGCCCTGGGGGCCTGCCTTTCCAACCAGTCCGGGCTTGCCCTGCGGACCCGGCTTGCCGCGCGCACCTTCCGGCCCCGGCCGCCCCGGATGCCCTTGCGGACCGGGCCGGCCCGGCTCGCCCTGACGACCCTGCGGTCCCTGCGCCCCTCGTGACCCATGGCGGGAGATTGTCTCGTCAGCCACTGATATGCTCCGTCGCGATTTCAAGCCGCTTGTAACAGAGGTTGGATGACGGCTTCAATTCTGCCCGGCGCGGCCGATGCAAGCGATCAACAGTCATAATTCGATGCGAAGATTGTGACGGGAGGACGCGTTGCGGATTCTGAACGACAGGCGCGGGGCAGTTGCAGGTGACGCAACAGGGGCGCTGACGTTCGACATCGTGGTGACGCGGCACGATCTGCGCGATGAAGCGGCGTTTCGCAACACCGGCGTCCTCGATCTGTATGCCGAGCTGTTTCCTCCGAACGAGCGCGACGCCCCCGACGACATTGTGCGCTGGGTGCTGTCAGATGATGTCGGCGAACGACGAGAATTCAGCGTCGGCGGTCGGAAGCTGTCATATTGCCTCGACTCGCGCTGCTTCATCCTGCGCGCGGAAGGGCGCGCGATCGGCCTCGGCTTCTTCACCTACGATCACGCAAGCGAGCTGATCTACTGCAACTATGTCGGCGTCGCGAAGACGTGGCGCGGCGGCGGCCTGGCGGGTCGGTTCTATCGCGAGATGATCGAGATGCTCGACGCCCTGTTTCCACGCAATATCGGTGTGGTGCTAGAGGTCGAGCCGTATGATCGCGATCGCCTGGCGGCGGTCATCGGTGATCTCGAACGGACGGGCGTGAGGCAGCTCGCAGCGGATCAACAGACCGAGATTCGCAGATTGCTGCGCGTCAGCTGGTACGACAAGCTCGGCTATTGCTTCTTCTGCGACGCGCGCGGCATGCAGCCGCTTGAGTGTCGCTCGCCATGCCTCGATCCATCGCTATTGCCATCCGCTTGGGGCAGCGCGGAGGAAAATTATTGGTTGGCCTGGCAGTCGCGGACCGGCGCGCCCTCGGCGGAGGGCGAGCGCGCAGGTGAGCTCTGGCAAAGAGCCGTCGCTGCGATCTATGTCGAGATCCTCGCAAAATCGCTGGTCGACGACGATCCGAAGGGGCGGCGCGACTATTGGGACTATGCGACGGCGCTGGTCGCACAGACGCTGCAACGGGCCGCGACGACCGAGGTGCGTCTCGCTCGCTGCCTCGATGCCGACGGCAGCGAGCTGTTGTCGCGCTGGCGGCGGCTTGCGATCGACCTGCCGATCTAGCGTCGACGTGCCGCTCATGCGTGATGCGATCCGGTTGAATCGTCATCACGCTTCGCTCGTTGTCCAAGCATGATCGTCCCGGAAAGCCGCTTCGCGCGTTTCCGGATCTTGCTCTAGGCTGCGGCGTGCTCGCTCAGCGGCACGTCGATGCCGTCGGCCGAATATTCGCGGATCTTGTTCCGCAATGTCCGAACCGACAGCCCGAGCACGCGCGCGGCGCGGGTGCGGTTGCCGTCGCAGCGCGCAAGCGTTTGCAGCACGAGCTCGCGCTCGACTTCATCGACGGTCGCGCCGATCAGCAGTGGGACGATTTCATTTGGAGCCAGCGACGGCAGCAGAGCTTCCGGCGACGGTACGGTGGACGCGTAAGACATGAACTCCTCCCGATCAACGCCCGCTTCGTCGGTGAAGCGAAGACATCGAGAACCAACTACCCCGTAGATCCACGGTGTGCCGGTTTGGTTAACAAGCCCTTAACGTGTCCCTAACTCCCTGCTCTGTAAGCAAAATACCCAGAAATCGCCACGATTGCGGTTCCATCCGTCACAATGTCCGGTAGCCGCCATCGACCATCACGATCGATCCCGAGACATAGGCCGACAGGTCCGAGGCGAGGAAGATGGCGGGGCCGACGATGTCCTCCGGCTTGCCGGCGCGGCCGAGCGGGGTGTGGTCCATGAAGACCTTGACGAGGTCGGGATTGGTGGCGCGCACCTTCTCGTTCAACGGCGTTTCGATGAAGCCCGGCCCGATTGCATTGACGCGCACGCCATCCTTGCCGAGTTCGGCGGCCAACGCCTTGGTGAAGCCGAGCACGCCGTGCTTGGAGGCGGTATAGGCCGGCGAACTCGGCGTGCGCAGATGCACGAAGGACTGGATCGAGCCGATGTTGACGATGCGTCCCTTGTTCTTGCGCAGCGGCGCGAGGAACGAATGCGTCACGTTGAACACGCCGGTGAGATTGATCGAGATGATGTCTTCCCAATCCTTGATCACGGCCTCGTCGGTGCCGAGCATGCCGTTGCGGCGCGCGATGCCAGCATTGTTGACCAGGATCGAGACCGGCCCGACCTTGTCGGCCACCTGCTTTGCCATCGCGACGCAGGCATCGCGATCGGTCACGTCGAGTGCAAAGCTCTCCGCCTTGCCGCCGGCACTGCGAATCTCCTTGGCCGCTTCCGCCGCCGCATCGCCGTTCATGTCGAGCAGCACCACGCGCGCGCCCTCGCAGCCGTAGCCCAGTGCGATGGCACGCCCGATACCCGAGCCTGCACCGGTGATGACGGCGATGTGATTGTCGAGAAGGGCCATGGCGTTTCCTCGTTATGATTGTAAGCGTTGTCGACAACACTATTCAAAACTGCGCCAACCGAAACGCCAAGCCGTGTTTGCGCGTTGCTGTTATCCGGATTCGGATGACAGTTACGGACCGCGGACATGGACCCGCACATCAGACACTGGAAAGTTGCGATCGAGCGCTTTTGCGCGGCGCCGGATCCCGACTATCGCGAGATGGCAAAAATGGTCGCCGAGATCGCCGCGACCGACATCGACGAGACACTGCGGCATGCGGCCGCACAGGTGCTGCCGATCCTGCGTCAGGCGGCGCTGAAATCGGCCGACCGCCGCACCAAATCGATGGCACAGCGCCGTCTCGGCATCGTCAGCGACGCACTGCACATGCTGTCGGCGCCGCGGTTCGGCCGGCGCGGCCTGACGCCGAAGGTGCTGACGCAGGAGGAGCAGTACCGGCAATTGCTCGGCCTGCCGTTGGGCCGCCGCCTCGCTGCGACCGAAGTCCAGCAGGCTTTCAAGCGCGCCGCCAAGACGGTGCATCCCGACGGCGGCGGCAACGGCGCGGCATTCCTCGAACTCGCTGCCGCGCGCGACGCCCTGATCAAGCATCACTGACGCTGGATCGCGTCATACCTGACAGCAAAAGGACGGGCGCCGCGCTGTTGCCGCGGGCCCGCCGTTGCGCGTGATCGAATGGCGATCGCTCAGAACGCGCAGGTACCGTTGTTCAGGAGGCCGGTCTTGTAGCTGAACGCGGCGTCGAAGGTCGGCAGCTGCTCGCTGACGATGGAGAAGTTCGCCGGCCACGGCGTGGTCGGGATGCTCTGGTCCCAGATCTGGCAGAAGCCGGTGTCCTGCCAGCGGATCAGATGATAGGGCGTGGCGCTGGCCGGGCTTGCCGTGGCAAGCACGGACACGGTGGCGGCAATGGCGGCACAGGCAATCGCAAGACGACGCATGGGAAATCTCCGGTTTGAAAAATGAATGCTCCGCGGGCAAATCCTGGAGCTCAGGGGCCGATCGCCCCGGACATGCAGTGAGTATTGCAACCCGGGGAACAGGTTCAACACCGGTCGTGCGAAAGCACCCGTCAACAAATCGGCCATCGCTGTGCCAAATTGCGCCTGTTTACGCGCTTGCTACAGTCGGAGCATCGCGATTCGCAGCCGTGTCACCACGCGAGCAAATCGACGAGAGCAAATCGACGTGAGTAAATCTCGGGGAGACCGCACATGAAACCTTCATCCACCCTGCGTGCTGCGCTTGTCGCGCTGCTGGCGTTCACCGGCCTTGCGTTCTCTTCCGCCGCCCGTGCCGACAGCGGCTTCGTGACGCTCACGATCTACAAGGCCGGATGGATCATCGGCGGCTCCGGCGGCGGCGGCGTGTTGACCTTCCGCGGCCGTTCCTACCGGCTCTCCACCGGCGGCCTCGACTACGGCCTGGTGTTCGGCGGCTCCAAGACCGTGCTGCGCGGCCGGGTCAGCAATATCAACCGTCCGTCCGATGTTGCCGGCGTCTACGGTGCGGCCGGCGCGGGGCTGGCCGTCGGACGCGGCGCGCGCGCGATCGTGCTGACCAATCAGAAGGGCGCGGTGCTTGAACTGACCGGCCACCAGGTCGGTCTGATGGCCAATGCCGATCTGAGCGGCCTTGCGATCACGATGCGCTAGAATTGACGGTGTGGAGCGGCACCAGCGACTGCTGATCGCCGAGCCGGATTCAGTCCGCAACGCGGCCGGCTAGTCTAGAGCGTTGGGTGAGCGTGATGTCATCCCGGCACAGGCCAGGACGAGGCGGCGTTCACCTGAACAAATGCAGCGCGGCGTATTGCAGCAGCATGATGGTCTTGGCGTCCACGATGCGGCCGTCGCTGATCATGGCGAGCGCGTCGTCGATCGAGAGCTCGATCACCTCGATGTCCTCGCCCTCGTCGGCGAGCCCGCCGCCGTCACCGATGCGCATGGCGGCGTCGTATTCGGCGACGAAGCAGTGCAGCTTCTCGGTCACCGCGCCCGGAGACGTGAAAGCCTCGAACACCTTGCGCACATGCGCGAGCCGGTAGCCGATCTCTTCCTCCGCTTCGGCGCGGATGCGCGCTTCCGGCTCGGCATCGTCGAGCATGCCGGCGGCAGCCTCGATCAGGAGATCGTCATAGCCGTTGGCGAAAGCGGGGTAGCGGAACTGGCGCACCAGCACGACGCTGCGGGTCGTCAGATTGTAGGGCAGCAGCGCCGCGCCGTTGCCGCGGTCGTAGACCTCGCGCACCTGGGTCTGCCATTCGCCGTTGGCGCGCCGGTAGTCGAACGTCGCGCTCTTCAGCTCGTAGCGGCGCTTCGAAAGCAGCTCGACGTGCTTGACGCGAACGCGGTCGGCGATGCTCATGCGTCGGTCCTCAACCCTCTCACGGCGTCGCTTCGCGCCCGTCGAGCCATTTGGCCAGCATCACCGAGGTCGACTCGTCATAGCCGAGCGATTGGTAGAACGCGCCGGCCTTGGCGTTCTCCCGTCGCACCAGCAATTGCAGCTTCGGCACGCCGGCGGCCCGCAGCCAGTCCTCGGCCGCCGCCATGATGGTGCGGCCAAGTCCCATGCCCTGGCGGTTGGGATCGACTGCGACGTAATAGACCCAGCCGCGATGACCGTCGTGGCCGACCATCGCGGTCGCCACGATCGTATTGTCGTCGCGGCCGACCAGCACGGCTGAATTCGGTCCGCGCCGCGCCAGCGCGATGTCGGCAGCGGGAGCGTTCCATGGCCGCGTCAGGCCGCAGGCCTGCCACAGCGCGACGACATCGGCGATGTCGGCGTCGGTGATCGGTGCAATGGCGAGGGAGGCAGAGGAGGAGGGCATCGTCGCCTGCGCGGTCACAGCACCTTGCCCGGGTTCATGATGCCGAGCGGATCGAGCATCACCTTGACCTGCCGCATCAGCTCGATCGCGACCTTGTCCTTGACGTCGGGCAATTCGTCGCGCTTGAGCACGCCGATGCCGTGCTCGGCCGAGATGGAGCCGCCCATCCGCAGCACGATCTCGAACACGACGGCATTCACGTCGTGCCAGCGCGCCAGGAAGTCGGCCGCATTGGCGCCGACCGGCTGGCTGACATTGTAGTGGATGTTGCCGTCGCCGAGATGGCCGAACGGCACCGGCCGCGAACCCGGGATCAGCTTCACCACGGCCGCATTGGCTTCCTCGATGAAGGCGGGCACGGCGGCGACCGGCACCGAGATGTCGTGCTTGATCGAGCCGCCTTCCGGCTTCTGCGCCGCCGACATCTCGTCGCGCAGTTTCCAGAACGCCTGGCGCTGGCTCAGATTGGCGGCGATGACGGCGTCATCGACGATGGCGTCCTCCATGCCCTGGGCAAGGATCGCCTCCAGCGTGTCGCGTGCATCGTCGCGCGACGACGACAATTCCATCAGCACGTACCAGGGGTGCTTGCTCTCAAGCGGATCGCGGATATCGATGCCGTGGCGGATCGAGAAGTCGACCGCGACGTCGGCGAGCAGCTCGAAGCTCGTCAACGCACCGGCCGCTTGATCGCGCGAGATCGACAGCAGCTTGAGTGCGGCCGCCGGCGAAGCCAAGCCGACATAGGCGGTCTCGACCGCGCGCGGCCGCGGAAACAGCTTGAGCGTTGCTGCGGTGATGATGCCGAGCGTGCCTTCGGCGCCGATGAAGAGATTGCGCAAATCGTAGCCGGTGTTGTCCTTTTTCAGCTTCGACAGCGCGTTCAGCACGCGGCCGTCAGCCAGCACGACTTCGACCCCGAGCGCCATTTCGCGCGCCACGCCATAGGCAAGCGCTCCGGTGCCGCCGGCGTTCGTCGAGAGGTTGCCGCCGATCGTGCAGCTGCCTTCTGCGCCGAGCGACAACGGAAACAGCCGGTCGACGTCGGCTGCCTTCTGCTGCGCGATCTGCAGCACCACGCCGGCCTCGCAGGTCATGGTGTTGGATTCGACGTCGATGTCGCGGATCTTGTCGAGACGCCGGAGCGAGACCACGACCTCGCCATTGTGCGGCGTCTGGCCGCCGACCAGGCCGGTATTGCCGCCCTGCGGCACCAGCGCGATCCTGTGCTCGGTTGCAAGCTTGCAGATCGCAGCGACTTCGGCGGTCGAGCCCGGGCGCAGCACCAGTGGCGAGCGGCCGTGGAACAGATCGCGTTCCTCGGTAACGTAAGGCTTGATGTCGGCGGCGTCGGTCACCGCATATTTCGCGCCGACGATGGCGCGGAATTTTTCAAGCAATTCGGGCGGAAGCGGCGGCACCGCTGATTGGACGATGTTCATTTTTTCTTGGTCTTTCACTCAGTCGGGGATCTTTGCCTAAGCATGCCCTTCGCGCAAACGCTTCGCGTTTGTCGCGAGGGAAAACCGGTTCCCGCTTGGCGCCAACGCGGCCGTTCCGGTCCGGGTCATGCTTGTTACCGCCCAACGGCTGCGCGGCGCAGCCGGTCATTGATGGCTTCGCCCAATCCCTCCTCGGGAATGGGCATCACCGCGATCGCATCCGCGTTTCTCTTGTCGAGGGTGCGAAGGTAGCCGAATAGATTGGCGGCGGCCTCGGCAAGATCGCCGCGCTCGGACAGGTTCATCTCCACCGAGGCGCATTCGCGCCGCGCGACCTTGGCCGGCCCGAACGACAGCAGGGCTTCGCCGACATGGACGTCGCTGGCATTGAGCCGGACCGGTGTCCGCGGCGCGTAGTGCGAGGCGAGCATGCCGGGGGCAACCGGCTGGGCCTCGCTTTCCGGGTCTTGCGGCGGCGACTGCAAGGGGTGGCCGAGCACGCGCTCGATCTCGGCGCGCGTCAGCCCGCCCGGCCGCAGCAGCACCGGATCGGAGAAGCAGCCGACGATGGTGGATTCGACGCCGACCTCGACCGGCCCACCGTCGACGATCAGATCGATGCGGCCCGCGAGATCGCCGTTCACATGCTCGGCAGTGGTCGGCGAGACGTGGCCGGAGAGATTGGCCGACGGCGCTACCACGGCACCGCCGAAAGCCTTGATGATGTCGCGCGCCACCTTGTGGGCCGGGATGCGTATGGCGACGGTATCGAGCCCGGCGGTCGCGAGTTCCGCAACCGGGCAGGACAGCGCCTTCGGCAGCACCAGGGTCAGGGGACCCGGCCAGAACGCGTCCGCCAATCGCAGGGCCTGCCCATTGAACAGGGCAATCCGGCGGGCGGCGCCGAGATCGGCGACATGGGCAATCAGCGGATTGAAGGCCGGCCGGCCCTTGGCCTCGTAAAGCCGGGCGATCGCGGCGGCGTTGCCGGCATCGGCGCCGAGGCCGTAAACCGTCTCGGTCGGAAACGCCACCAGGCCGCCCTCGGCCAGGACCCCGGCGGCGGTCGCCGTGGCGGCGGCGCCGGCGGACAAAACGTGCGTTTTCAAACCTGTATCCACTGTGACTAGATTCCTCAATTGGGTGCCTTGTGGTCCCTTGCGGTCCCCGAAGCCCGACGCTATAAGCCGGCCCTCAGTCGGAGTGTGGCTCAGCCCGGTAGAGCACTGCGTTCGGGACGCAGGGGTCGCAGGTTCGAATCCTGCCACTCCGACCAGATTTCCTTAGGTTTTTTGTTCTCATCGGTGGCCGTTCCCGAGTCAACCACCGATTTGACCACCGAAACATACCGCGTTTTTTGGCCAATGGCTGCCGCCGCCCCGTGCAAATGATCGGGATGGTGATGGCCATACGTTTCCTGCAGGACCTCCGGCGACATGCCGAGGAACCCGGCCGCCTCCCAGATCGGCACGCCGCGCTGCATCAACCAGGTCGCCGCCGTGTGGCGCAACGTGTGCGGAGTGACTTTCCCGGGCAGCCTGGCCAGATTCACGGCAGATTTGAAGCCCTTCTTCACGGAAGCGACCGGCTTGCCATTGAACTCGACGAAGCAGGTGCTCATCAGCAGGCGGTCTTTCCAACGACGCATATGAGCCAGTAGCCGGGGTGGAAGCGGGGCTGGCGTCTGACGCTTCTTGGTTGCTCGCTTGCCGATCGGCCTCCGGTAAAAGATACCACGCTCGAGATCGACGTACGAGTGCCCAAGTTCGGGATACGGTGATGCCGCCGCGATCGCACCCGCCCTCGTTCCGGTGTAGAGGCCGATCAGGATAAATCTGGCCACGTGTCGCAGTGGCCGGCGGTCAGTCCGTACCGGGTCGCCCTTTGAGCTGCCGGCGTGGATGGTCTGCTTTTCGCGATAGCGCCAACACTGCCAAATCAGTCCTGCCGCCTCGCTGCGTGTCAGCCATCGATCGCGTGCCTCACCTTTAGCCGGGAGGGATACGCGAACCGTGCCGCGGTGAAAGCCCTCTTTTGCATGATGGTTGATCGCGGCGCGGAAAGTCTCGAGGTCCCGACGCGCGCCGCCCTTGCTGCCACGATGTTTGACGTAACGGGCACAGGTTTGCGCGTTAACTGCCGACAGCTTCTTGCCACCCCAGAAATCGTTGAGCCGCTCAATCCTCGCTTCAATTTCAAACTGGTCGCCCGGCTCACCGACGTCGGTCAAATAGATCGACAGCACGTCCGCGCAATCGATGTCGTCGATGTCCCGCCGCTTGCGCTCGGGCTGGTACTTTTGCGCGATATAATCCGCTAGCGCTTGCTCTGCTTCTCGAGGCGGCTTTGTTTCAGACGGGCTCGCAAGGCAGCCTGTGGCGCTATGGCGCTCGCCGTCTTTAATGATCCAGACGGCTCGGGCGACGAGCTTTCCGCCGCGATATCGTGCCTTTCGCTTATAGAGACGGGCTCCCTTACTTTGACGCGGCACAGCTCCCTCATCTTCTCGATGTTTTCGAGCGTAGTATAATCTCTGCCAGCAATTCTTTCTATTTCGAGTCGGCCGCGGCGTGCTTCTCGTCGCAGGCCAGAAGCAGTCATCGATCCGTCTGGAAAAGCCAACGATGCGGCAGCAGACAGGCGGATAGGCATATCACGCGAAACCAGACCTGGGGAGAGATGCGCTCTGGCCATGCTAAGGCTAAGTCACCTAGATCCAAGTGTCGTGCATTTGTCGATGGTCCAAGTTCACGCGAGCCTTCCGATGGTCTGAGGCGAGCCAATTTTTCTGGTGATGTTACGACCTCAACATTCGAGCGGTCGAAGCTTTGCGCGGCCATGGCAAAGCTAACTAACCTTGGGGGAGTATACGGACCTTTGTAAGAATCGCTTCGTCATCGCTCCACTCAGCGAGTTCGAGCTCTCCCATACGCGATCAATGCGTCGCTTCGAGTGTCATAATATCGTCCATTCCGAGCTGCTATTAGTACAAGCGAAGGCTTCCACTGTGAAAGCGGAGCGTGCTCGCTCGTGGGACAATCGGCGGCTTCCGAGTGCAAATCGGAACACTGAGACGAGTTTTGAAATGGTCCAAATCGAGAATGCCCTCATCGCATATTACCTCGTAGCCCTTGGCCTGTGTGTGCATTGTCACATGCAAGCCTGATGCGGTCCTGACGTTCATGCCCGAGTCATGTCGACCGCGCGGGAGAGCGTCGCCAACCAATCGTGACAATATAGTCCGCGCGGCGGTGCTGTCAGACTAGAGATTAAGGGTTCCGGCCGTTGTCAGGCGACAAATCGTGCCTCGGTGAGGTACGCGGGCTCGTTTGGGTGGCGCTAATCTTCCAGATATGGCTTCGCTGGATCCGTTCAAACCGACTGATAAGCAGATGAAGTCTCGCTGACTGATAAGAAAATCGCTGAATCTTTATCAGTCTCGAACTGGCATGTTTTGAGAGAAAAGCATCGAGCGCGGCGGCGAGTGAGGGCGCGACGTAGATCGATGCCGGCGCGTCGTGCACAGCCTCGCAAGACTCGAACGGAGACAACTGATGAACACGTCGAGACTATTCTATCTTCGTGACACAGTGATCAAGGATGAGCTCCTGAGGATTTTCGAGAGCAAGTTCAAGATTTCCGAAGATCAGCTCACGGCAATTCGAAACGATGTTGAGCAGGCCTATGAGGCCGGCAACGCCGAGTGGGCAAACAAGACACTGCCTGACGTTCTAGGTAAGCGCGCGGCGAACGACTTCCTGACGAACGTCTCGGAAGAGCTGCGGTTGCGGCCGGCTGCCGGCTAATCGGCAGCTCAAAGGGCAGTTTAAGAACAGCCGACACCGTAAGGGGGAGACGATGTCGCGGCCGCGAATGAAATTTTATGCGCAAGATTGCAAAGATAAAGTCGGCTTAAGCCGCGCCGAGGCCGCCAAGGCGCTTCGCAGCAGATTTCCTGGTAGTTCGGATCTGGAAATCGACGCCGTCCTCAACGAAGTTTATCGCTAGCTACGATGACCGATGCAACCTCCAGGGCTGCACCGGTTGATTGGTCGAGTAGGGCGATAGATGCCGATGCTACGTAAGTTTCTTTCTATCCCAGAGGGAAACTATGTCGGCCGATTCGCCTTTCTCCTCAGCAGAAGGCGCCGATTTTAGTTTCGGGAACGCCTTTACGTCAGCCCTGCCTCCTGCGAGATACCCTGTTGGCAATGCGCTAAGCTGCTCGATCTCGCGCGTGGGCAAACACAAATCGTCTATGATTTGGTCTCTACTACGGACGTTCTCATCGACGAGAGCTTCAAACCCTCGTCGTAAAACGCGCGGCTCCTCGAATTTCAGCAGGTTGTCGAGAGGCTCTTCACCTCGCCAACCCCGACGATTGTAATTGATCCATAGCCTCTTTGTCTGATCTTGATTCAGCAGGCCTATCGTCTCGCAACGAACAATCATCATCGCGACTGAGACCTTCCAGCGTTCCTTGCGAGCTAGCATTCCATCTAGGGTCGGAGCCCAGAGCTCTTCTACAAAGGTCTTCGACGGCAGTAAGAAGGCGGCGGCGAAACGATGAGCTTGCTCCTCCAGGAGCTTCCAGTCCGACGTGTTCTTGAGCCGGCGACGGTCTACCTTCCTATGGAACAGGAGGTGAAAGAGTTCGTGCGCCGCGTCGAAGCGTGACCTTACTGCACTTGCCTTGTCCTTGCCCAACACCACGAACGGCGTGCCAAGGGCAGACCATTGTGAGAATGCGTCGAGGGAATCCGCCGCAACGTTGATACGAGCGGTGATGATACCGCTGTTCTCCATTTCGAGCAGCAGGTCGGGAATGGGCCCGTTGCCGAAATTCCACCACTCGCGACATTCTTGGGCGAGGTGCTCTATCTGTGAGAACGTGAGCGACCTAAAATCCTCCGGCACATGGAGCCGAGGCAAATCAAGCCGAGGAAAATCCAGAAACTGCTTCTGATATTCGGTGATCTCTTTCAGCCAACGCAACCTCGGATAGCACCTCTCACGTGCCATCTTAGTGGCGCTAGCGTTCGACCTCCAGAAAAGCGGGTTCTCGTCGTCTTCGGTCGGACGGTTGAGAAAAAATGATCTTGGGAATCCGAGCTTATCGCAAATGCGGTCCATGACGTCAGCACGTGGCGACTGGGGACCATTCTCATACTGAGTGATGGCGACTGGCGTTACATTGACCATTTCGGCCAACGCTACTTTGGTCAAGCCAAAAGCCTGGCGTGCTTCGGTGAGGCGCGCGCCAGCGAATCCTTGTGTCCCTATTGTCATCTAGTCCTCCGTATCGCCCTTTTTCCTCGCGGGGCGTTTAATGAGTGGTCGCGCGATGTCGCGCTGCGGAGTTTCCACTCCCACCTCGGCCTGTTCGAACCGAGCAATGATCTCCTGGACTGAGAAATTGAGTCCCCACGTTCTGTAGGTCTCATCTGGAACGGCAAAATTAAGGAACCCGAGCCGCTGATTTTCCAGATCAAAGTTCCTTCCCGCCGGGCCGTGAATAACAATTCCACTGACTAATGCGACCGAAAAAATCTTGGGATCAAGATCGCCAAAATCGAACTGAGGTGCACTCAAGAATGTGTTGACCGCCGAATGCGCTTCTCGGAATTTTGCCGGTCGGGCCAGTTCAATCGGCGTCTGAACGTAGGACTGGAGCATCGACACGCCGCCGCCGCGTACGAGCGTGTAATTCCAACCGTTGATGCTGATCTTTTGCCCCGTAGAAACGAGACCAGTTTCAGTCGCGGACCGCTGCAGTGCTGTCTCGGCTACATAGAACCTCAGATCGAGCAAATTAGCCGGTCGCTGGTCCTCCAGAATGCGTGGATCGTTCAAAACTGATTGGTAAGAATCCTCGTATGCCCATTCCATTGCGCTCTGAAGCCGCTTCCAAAAAGTCAGCTTTGTGTCCTTGAGCAAGGTGGACCAAAGCGCAGCCACAACATCGGCGTCGGTTAGCATGCGAATCTCTTAAATCGTGGATCGATTTAAGTATGATGCACATTCTGGTTAAAAAAGTAAAGTGTGGCGACTTGAGACGCCTGAGGGTTGGTGGTCACGGGCCCGCGGTCTGAACTTAAGCCGATGGAGATTATTATCCTCAGCGTGGTCGTTTTTTTGATCGGTTCTGGTTTGTAATCGGCCACCAAGAAGGGGATTTCTTCTGCTGCTCTAATTTGGATTGCCAACTTTTGGCCGAGATTGCCAACCGGGCTAGAAGTGTCGATGAAGCTAAGTGTTTGTTTTTGCGATGCTTATGGTGAATGCGGAGGGACTCGAACCCTCGACGCCATGATTAAAAGTCACGTGCTCAAGCAGTCAGGTTAATCTCGGAAGGGAATATCTGGAGAAGGCAACACACTAGCGGTGTCGTAGGAAAGGTCGCTGAAAAAAGCTCGACCGTAAGGCACGTTGCGGACGGAAATGCCCCTGCCTGGTAGTCCACATCCGCAACTACTTGAAACTGTAGCAAAGACGAACGCCCTCCGAGCGCACCATAAACCCGCAATACAGGGTCACCGAGACGAGCTCCACGTCGGACGATCAGGACTCATCGCGGCGGTTTGGAGCGTCGGCTAGAGAGCGGAGCGGGCTGACAAGGCCTTCATACAAAAGCTTATCAGTTGGGGCTGGATATGGACGAGATGGCGGCTCCGACCCAAACAGCAGACCGGAGCCGCAGTTGGCGGGAGGTCAGCAAAGGGCCTTGGTCGTGTAAAAACGGCCTTAGGGATGTCGGTCTTGGCAGCCAGGAAGCGGGGGGCTCAGAGCGCGGTCGCGGCGATCAGTGGCTTAATGCCGACAATGTTCATGACCGTATCAGGTTGTAGGCCACAATCGAGAGAGCCATCTCGGCGGCTACTTTCGGGAACGACCATCTCCCGGCGTTGACGCATGGGTTTTGGGTTTGCGTCAAGACGCTGCTGCACAGCCTCGAGCAGATGCTCGTGCTCCCATGGTGTAAGCCGCCGCTCCGGTCCGGCCGTGCATTGGGGCTTGAGCGAACAATTTGACAGGCTGCGGTCCAGTAGCGCCGCAGCATATTGCCGTCAACAATATGGCAGCCGCTCCCCAGCAGGACAGCGATAGGCGTCTTCCTCCGCCAAATACGCAAAGTCTTGCTTACCGACGCGCCCATCCGCCTTGGCGCGCCCGCCGTCAGTGGTTTTGGCAAAGTCACGGTGATGTGGGCCTCGTGGCAGGCGAGGATTAAGGCTACAAAAGAACACGCAGGATGCAGGCTACAAACAGCGTCTACGCCGACCATGCAACTGATCATGCGGTCGGTCCGGCTCGAAAGATTGTAAAAACGGATCTTCGGGGGAACGGTCCCCGACCTACCGCGAAAGATTGGGGCCTACCGATCGTTCGTCCCGACGCGGGCAGATTTTGGAGCAAACACCATCGGAACATAGGAGACAGCTGCCGGAAGGGGATTGATCTTCCTGTATTCATTCAAGCTGACTGTCTAATCCGCGGCTCTATCGGAAGACCACCTGCTCGAGTTTCGCTCCCATATTTGGAGTTCACCCATTCGACAGTCATGGAAAAGTAAGCTGGGATCTTACAACTCTCATTCTCCAGTTTGGGCGGCCATTTTGAAACGCCTTGAAAAACAATGAGGCGTATCTTACCCAAACAATTCCGTAAGGCGTTGAATTAGCTATCTTGTTTCAGTTCCCTAGGGAGCGCCATTTGAGCCCTCATCCGCAAACCCGGAACTGACCCGCTCGGCACGCAAAAGCGGCGATTTCGAGCACGTGCCTGCGGCTCTCGATTCAAATTGCGCGGTGCCGTGGGCCGCGATCACCGGCATGAGCGATTGCGCAGGTCTTTCGGAACGGGCTCGCGCGAGAGCGTGCCCTGGTCGTTCACCCCGTGCGAGCTGATCGGCGCAGACGCGATGCCTAGACTCCGCTGCAAATCCGCTGCTATACTTTCAGTTGCTCGACCGGCGTGAAGCACGCGCCGACATTTCGTTCGATTGTCATATCGCGAAAAGGAGCTCGACGATGGCGATTACGCTGACGGTCTTGGCGAGCCTGCTGCAACTGCACGGGCCGGGTGCGACAATCGAAAGCGATCATCAGGGTATCGACGCATTGCTGAGTGGTGTGCGCGAGCAGAGCCTTCAGGAACAGAGCGCTCAGGAACAGAGCTTTCAAGAACAGAGCTTTCAAGAACAGAGTCCTCAAGACGTAGAGAGCTTGCAGTTGGGGGTGGTTTCCGAACAGCCCCAGGCAACCCAGGTCTATTTCAGGCGCGGAGCCTTTGCCAGGGGGCCCTATGCGGGCGGCTTTCGCAGGGGCGGCGGCTACTATCCGGGCGCCGGCGCATTTCGCAGGGCCGGCGGATATTATCCCGGAGCAGGCGCGTTCCGACGAGGTGGCTTCGTCAGGGGCTACTAGGCCGATCGCAGCTTGCTGGTATCCGCATGTCGGTTGACGCTTCAAATTCCGTCGCGTTCCAGGAGCAGCCGATCACGCAGTTGCTGGTCAAGGTGGCGGCGAGGTGCAACATCGATTGCTCCTATTGCTACTGGTTTCGCGATGCGGCCGTCTATGACAAGCCCAAGCTGATGAGCGCGGAGGTGCTGCAGCAGCTGTTGCTGCGCCTCGAACAGCACGTCGCCAGATACTCCCTCGTCGACTTTCCCGTGATCCTGCACGGCGGTGAGCCGCTGCTTTGGGGCGTCGATAATTTTCACCGTTTTGCGGAGGGCTGCGAGGGCATTTCATCCCGGACCGGCTGTGAGATCCCCATCGCGGTGACGACAAACGGCGTCCTGATTGACGACGAATGGCTCGACTGCTTCGAGGCCCGCAATATTTCGGTGGCGATCAGTATCGATGGGCCGGCACATATTCACGACGCTCACCGCAAGACGTTTCAGGGTACCGGCACCCATGCCGCCGTGGAACGCGCCGCCCGCATGCTGGTATCGCGCGACATTGGCGTGATCGCCCTCGCAGTCTGCAACCCGGCCTACGCGCCGCAGGAGTATGCGGATTTTTTCGCGGCGTGCGGCATCGCCAACTACGACATCATGATTCCCGACGCGACGGTGGACGAGAAGCCGTCGTCCATTGCCCCGTTCTATAACGGCCTCTTCGACCTGTGGCTGGAAGCCAATCGCACGACGCCGACATCGAATGTCCGCATCATTTCCGACATGGTCGCGGCCCTGATCGGCAACAACGCGCCGACCGAAGGCGTGGGCCACAAGCCGGTCGAGCTTTGCACGGTCATGACCGACGGCACGGTGGAGGCCCACGACGTGTTGCGAATTGCGGGTGACGGTTTCACCAACACGAGGTTCAACATCTTCGATCACGCGATCGACGACGTCAGGAACGAGCCGCGCTGGAAAGCCGCACGCGATGCGTCGGTCAATCTTTGCGAGAAGTGCCGGCAGTGCAAGTTCATGAACGCCTGCGGCGGAGGCTATCTTCCGCACCGCTTCTCCACGAAGAACGGTTTCGACAATCCGTCGGTTTATTGCGACGATCTCTATTCGATGTTCGAGAATATGCAGTCCGTGCTGGAACGTCATCTCTACGTCCGCAAGCAGGACGGGGAACGGATTGGCGTGCGCAACGCAGCGGCGGGCGGTTAGGCAATTCGGATCAATCGGCAGCTCCGCTCTTGTAGATGACGCGACACGCGCGGTATCGTTCCAGTGCGAGCAAAGCCCGACTGTCTCAAGACCACCGTCGAAACACCAGGCTGGCGTTGACGCCGCCAAATCCGAAGCCGTTCGAGATCGCGTGTTCGATTGTCATTCGCCGCGCAACGTTCGCGACGAGGTCGATGCCCTGCGCCGCGGAATCGGCGTTCTCCAGATTGAGCGTGGGCGGCGCGACCTGATCGCGCAGCGCCAGGATGGTGAAGATCGCCTCGATGCCGCCGGCGGCGCCGAGCAGATGTCCGGTCGCCGACTTGGTCGCGCTGACGGCAATTCCTCCCTCGCGCCCGAACACGCGCTTGATCGCCTCGAGCTCGGAGAGATCGCCGACCGGCGTCGATGTCGAATGCGCGTTGAGATGCTGGATCTGGTCGGGCCGCAACCCGGCCTGCTGCAGCGCCGCCTCCATCGCGCGCCGGGCGCCGTCGCCATCCTCCGGGCCTGCGGTGATGTGATAGGCGTCCGCCGTCGTGCCGTAGCCGACGAGCTCGGCGATTGGCTTCGCGCCGCGCAGCAAGGCATGTTCGAGCTCCTCGATGACGAGCACGCCTGCGCCTTCGCCCATGACGAAGCCGTCGCGCTCGCGGTCGAACGGCCGCGACGCCCGCGCGGGCGTGTCGTTGAACGACGTCGACAGCGCCCGCGCCGCCGCAAAGCCGCCGAGGCTCACGGGATCGATGCAGGCTTCCGCGCCGCCGCAGATCGCGACGTCGGCTTCGCCGGATCTGATCAGGCGCGCGCCGTCGCCGATCGCTTGAACGCTGGCGGCGCAGGCGGTCACCGGCGCGCCGATCGGACCCTTGTAGCCGTAGCGGATGGTGACGTGCCCGGCCGCGAGATTGGCCAGGAAGGATGGAATGGTGAACGGCGACAGCCGGCGCAGGCCGCTCTTCTCCGCGGTGCGCACGGCGTCCGCGATCGCGGGAAACCCGCCGATCCCGGATGCGATCACGGTGGCGGTGCGCTGCTGCGCACGCGCCTCGGCCGGCATCCAGCCGGCCTGCGCCACGGCCTCGGCCGCTGCGAGCAGCGCGAACAGGATGAACCGGTCCATCTTCTTCTGGTCCTTGCGCGGGGCCGCGGAATCGGGATCGAACCCGCCCTCGGCATCCCCGGCCTTGTCAGGAACCTGTCCTGCGACGCGCCCCGGCAGCGCGGCCGCCCACTCGGGCAACGCCGTAAGCCCGGAATGCCCCGCAAGCAGCCTCGACCACACCAGTTCGGTGCCACAGCCCAGCGGAGACACCGTCCCCAGGCCCGTCACAACAATTCGACGCATGGTTCTCCTGTCGCGCCCTTGGTGCGAACCGGCATGGCCGGGATTCGAACTTGCCCGGGCGTCGGGTCTGTTTTATATGATAACCGTCATCTATGATCTCGACCGACCGGACGTCAAGGGATTACCTTCCCTCCAGCGCTCCGTTCGTCTGGCGGTCTCAATGATTAGGATCGTGGTCAGTAGATTGCGGCCGAAACCCATGTACCGCCGCCTCGAAGTGAAATGAATCGGCTGTGAGACCCGCCAGACTGTCGACCTGACCATCGTCCGCCGGCCGAAGTCTACGCCCGTGCGCGAGCTCGAGCGCTACATGCGCTGCAAGGATTGCTCGGAGGTCCGCGGCTATCCATTCAGGAGGCGATGATCGAGGAGGCGATGATCGATTCGATGTGTGAGAAATTGCGCCGAGCTGGATGATCGGATCGCACACTACAAGTCGATAGCCTTGCGAGTGACGGACCAGCGCACCAAAAACGGCATCGCATGCCTGATCGAAGAACACGAAGCCGAGAAGGGATCACTCCATCCGGCGGCGAAAGAGTAAGGGGCGCCTCAGTTGGCGGCAGTTGAAACCCTGACGTCAAGAGAAAATGGCCGCGCGAGAGGCATCGACACCGAGGCCAAGCCGACATGTCATCCATGAGGTACGGCAGGTTCAGCAGACCATAGCCAGCCCAAGCTGATGATAGGCGCGATCAGCGATGTCCCCGCTAAGCCGATGAGGCTGAACTCAACGCCGTCGAGATCGGTCCTGAATATGGAAGCCAGCCTGCCCCAGGTTCCGAGTGACCGCATTAACGTATATCGGTCAATGCGCGTATCCTGATGGGACGCAAAACGCAGGCCGGCAAAGACTCGTTCGCGTAGAACAGCACCCACCTCTGGGTTCCCCCGTATTGCGGCCCCATCGTCATCAACCCTTTGCGTTTCGAACGTACCGATAATCATCAGGAATTTGCACTTCCTCCTGGGGCAAGGCCGACGCCGCCCGCATGCATTTTAAGCGGGCGGCGTTGGGCGTTCTCGGCCATATGGATAATTGACCAGGCGCCGAGAGCTTGGGATAGCGTCTGCCCGGCTCAGGTCGGGCTATCCCAAGGCGAGGCACCTGACATGGAAACAGCCACGCTTTTATCGATTCTCCGCGAGCGGAACGTCAGAGTATGGATCGAAGGGGAACGCCTTAAGTGCAGCGCTCCCGCTGGCGCTCTTGACGCAGAGTTGCGCGCGACACTGGCGGACCGAAAGCAGGATCTGCTCGCCTGGTTGCGGCAGGCGGAGACGCCGAAGAGCGGTCCGGCCGATTCCCTGCCCATCGAGCGCGAGGATGGGACAGGAGCGCTCCTGCCGACAATTTCCAGGCAAGTTCCGTTGCCGATAATCCCGGCACAGCGCGAATGCATGAGCCGCTTCGTTAAGGAACTCCGGGGTTGCGGCTACGACCTTGCAAGCTGTGCCGAACGCCTCGAGGTACTTCCTCGCATCGGGGTGAATTTCTGGCAAAAAATGCGAACGTCTTGGACTCCTCGAGAGGAAGATCCAATCGACAATCTCATTACGCTCTTCATCGATGGCCAGCAGGTGAGCGCAGACATCGTCGCGAAACGGATTTCGTCGCTCTTTGTTGATGCGGCGCTCGAAATGGGATTGGTTGAAAAAGACGGCGACGTGTTGCGGTCGGACTTCAGTCTGTTCCCATGTTATGGGAAATACCTCGTCACGGATCATGGAGAGAAGAACACCGCAATCAATCAAGTCATGTGGCTGTGGGGAGAGAGCTTTATACTCGGCGGCATGGTCAAGAGGATCGCCCGCAGGCGCGCCATTGATCTGGGAACAGGCTCCGGCGTGCACGCTATTCTGGCGAGCGACCATTCCGAGAGGGTAGTGGGCGCAGACGTCAGTCCGCGCGCCATCGCCTTCTCCAACTTCAATGCAGCGCTAAACGAAAAGACTAACATCGATTTTATCATAAGCGATCTCTTCGATTCGATCGCCGGAACATGTGATCTGCTGGTATCCAACGTTCCCTACGCACCGGACACTGCCGCCAAGGCGAGCGACAATTTTTGGAGCGGTGGAATAGACGGTACCGAGCTTCTGCAAAGGGTCGTCGAGGCTCTTCCCACGAGGTTGGACGCGGACGGAACAGCCTGCATCAATTCCCTGTTTCCGAATCCTCCCGGGACGAAAATCAGGGATCATTTCGATGCTTGGCTTGGGGGCAATCTCACCGAGTGGGATGTGCTGGATCACACCTGGCCTGTTCCGGGATATCAAGATTTGCTCTCCGAGCAGCCATTCCAGGGTGATATGAGCGCGTGGCGCTTTGGCGTGGTGAGTATGCGTCGATCTCGGATTGGCCGGGGTTGGTGGAAGGAAGTCGCGGGCAACGGCCTGTTCTTCCGAGAGGACGGAAGTTGCAGCGTCATCGCCGATCACGATGCCTACGGGTGACCTGCTGGACTATTGCCGAACAGCCCGTAGCGTAAGCTGTCGAGTACAGCATCGATCTTATCGATCGTGAGAAGAGTTATCCTGCAGCTGGGCAAACGGCCGCTACGCCGTGGAGGCCCAAGGTCGTCATCCCCGACCGCCATTTCAAAGTGGTCGCCTTCGTTCCGGAAATAACCGGTGTTAATCGCGACGGCGATTGCCGCTTTTTCCCAAAATGCGCGGCAGGTAGGAACCATCGAGCGGACAGGACGTCTAATTGACGCTTCCGGTCAGCCAGGCCCCCCCGACTGCCGGAGGAAAACCCGCATTGCTCGGGTTGGCGGCCCTCAGGTTGGGGCCGCTTTCAATTCGACGGGAAAGCGCAAACATTGTTCGATCGCCACGATTCACATAGTTCAATGCCGCGCGCTCCATCCCGCGAGCTAATGTCGAACTCGTATTTTGCAGGTGGTGGTAGCAATGGAATTTATTGGACGCCCGATGCGAGGCCGGTTCCTCGTTCGGCAAGGAAGCATCGGCTGGATGGTCTACGACAGCGAACTCAAAGGGCCAGCTCAGATAAGGAAAAATGGCCCCTTTGCCGAAAAGCTGACCAAGGAACAAGCTGAGATTTTAGCGAAGGGCCTAACGAACCAGCCAGATTCGTAAAAGCGAACCACGATACCCTCTGGGCTATGCATAGGTGGTCCCGGCCGTTCCCGAGTGGTCCATGAGATCAAGAACAACGGTTACCGCCTGCGCCTCGAGCGCGACGGAGATCGCGTCCGGCTGCTCACGAAAGTCGGCTATGGTTGGACCAAGCGTCTCGCGTCGCTGAGGCGGCGAGTAGCCAGCAACGATCACGCCGGGACGACGATATGGTCCGGCGCAATGCCCGCCTGGTGACGCTCATACATCGCGGTATAGGCGGCCTCGACATGCCGGGTGAAACGTTTGGTATCGAACAACGGTGCCGTCAGCCGGTTGGCCGCCAGCCTGGTTTTGAGCGCCGCGAGCTTTTCGGGACGGGTCGCAAGATCGACTGCCATGCGCTCATAAGTCTCCGGCGATTGCGCGATAAGCTCGGGCAGGCCGATCGCATGGAGCAAGCTCGCCGCGACCCGGCTGGCAAACGTGTCGCCGAGAATGGTCAGCACCGGCAGCCCGGCCCATAGCGCATCGCTGGCGGTCGTGTGGGCGTTGTAGGGAGTGCTGTCGAGGAACAGGCCGGCGAGGCGATGGCGTGCGAGATGGTCGGGTAACGACATACGCGGTGCGAACACAAGGCGCTCCGCAGCGACGCCACGCGCGACCGCCTCCTTGCGCAAATTTGCGGCAGATTCGGCATTGGCTTCGAGGAGCCACAACATGCTGCCTTCGACCCGGCCGAGAATCCTCATCCACCGGTCGAACATGTCAGGCGTGATCTTGTAGTTGTTGTTGAAGCAGCAGAACACGAAGCCCGTCGGCGCCAGCCCCACGTCGCCGCGCGTGAACAAGCGATCGGCAATGACACGTTTGTCGTCGTTGGCCTGATAGCTGTTGGGCAGGGCGACCACCTTTTCGCTGTAGAATTCGCGATGATGATCCGGGATCACGGTACGATCGGCGATGATGTAGTCGATGAACGGGGCGCCGAGTGTTCCCGGATAGCCCAGATAATTGACCTGGATGGGGGCAGGCCGGCGGCCAAGGACTCTGGTGCGGGATCCCCCGGTAAAGCCTTTCAGATCAACCAGGATGTCGATTTCCGATCGTCTGATCAGGTCGGCGACCTCATCGTCGTTGATGTCCCGGACCTCGACAAATCGATCGAACGACGCCTCCAGCCGTCGACGCATCTCCGAGGGGTCGTTGGGCGACCATGAGATTGCCACCGTCTCGAATTTCGACCGGTCGTGGCACTCGAACATCCCTGCCATCAAGAGCGATGTCGCGTGGTTGCAAAAATCCGACGAGAAATAGCCGACGCGAATTCGATCGTGATGGTAGCGCTCGCCCCGCCAGCGCTGGCTTGCAGACGGCGGATGATTCTTCGCGGTCCATCGCGTGGCGCATAGCAGTTGATCGGCGGTCGATGAAGGAACGCTACAAAACAGAAATGGCGGCGTCGTCGCGTTGCGATTCCTGATCGACTCGATAAGTCGGTCGCACTCGGCGTCAAGGTCGGCCCAGTCGCACATGTGGGATTTGGCGTGCAGACGATAGCCTTCGATGTCGGCCTGGTCCGGTTTGAGCGCGACGGCCTTGTCATAGGCGGCGAGTGCCTCGTGGTAGCGCGCCAGAGTGGATAGAACCTTGCCGCGGTTGGCGTGGGCAGCCGCATCGTCGCCCTTGCGCTGGATCGACTTGTCGATGCTGGCGAGCGCCGCCTCATGATGCCTGAGCCTGAACAGCGCCGAGCCGCGGTTGTTGTAGGCCTCGGCATAGTCGGGCCGCAACGCGATCGCTCTGTCGTAACTCGCGATTGCCTCTTCGAGACGATCCAGTTCGATCAGCACGTTGCCGCGATTGTAGCACGCGCCGGCAATTCCCGGCGCCCGGTCGTAGCTCGCGAGCGCATCATCGAACCTCTTGAGGTCGTTGAGCACGTTGCCACGATCGTTGTGTGCGCCGGCATCGTTGGGCTTGAGCGCAATCGCCCTGTCCAGGCTCGCCAGGGCCTCCTCGGGCCGCTCCAGCTTTCTCAGCGCGGTGCCCCTGTTTCGATGGGCATCTGCATGGTCAGGCACGAGCGCGATCACGCGATCGTAGCTTGCGAGCGCCTCCTCGTTGCGCCCGAGGTCCGCAAGCGTGATTGCGCGATTGTAGAGAGCCGGCGCAAGGTTTTGCTTGATCGCGACCGCCCTGTCGAAGCTCGCGAGCGCTTCGTCGAAGCGACGCAACGCGCGCAGCGCATTGCCGAGGTTGCTGTGCGCGTCCGCGACGTTGCCGTTGAGCCTGATCGCTCGCCGGATCAGGTCGACGCCGCGCTCGCTGCGGCCGGTCTGCGCGGAAATCAGGCCCAACAGGTGCAGTGCATCGAAGTTGTTGGGCTGCTGTCGGAGCATGTCTTCATAGATCTTTTCTGCTGCCGCCAACTGACCCCGCTGATGCAGCGCGACAGCCTGCGCGAAGGCGCGCTGCAAGGCGGTCGAACTGGATCTTTGAAATCCACCTGTTTCGGGCATCAGACGTCTTCACGCGCTCCGTGTCCGGGTCCTGGCCTCACGCTGGCAGACACGTCGCATCCTGTGCCCGCGATAAGGATCGCCCGTCTATTAAAGGTTGAAAACTGGCAGATCGTCCTCGATTGCGCAACGGCCTCCAGGAACAGCTCCGCGAATAGTCGGGCTGAAGCGGATGGTCCTCGATCAGCCCTGCGGCTGCCTCGTCGGCCGCAGCCGAACCGTGGACGGTCACGACGGAAGCGGGGGCATCGTCTGGAGCATCAAAGTCGCAGTCACGATGCGCCTGCCACTCTAGCTCGAACACGCGTCGTTGCTGAGCAGCGGCGTCGGGTTCTCGGTCGAATTTTCCCCGCCGCGATACCATGGCTTGAAACGAAACCCGGTTCTCGCATACGACCATGGCGCGGTCAGGGATCGGGCGCTGCCCTCCGTCGTATATTCTGAAGCGACGCCAGGGTCTGGATTGTAGAGCGAGAAGACTCCGCGCCAGCTGCCGTCCGGCTGCTCCTGGGCGTAGGACAGCTCCACCTTGTTTCGCGAGACCGAAACCAGACGATCCGAAACGTGATCGAACACGAATGGCCGCTCGAACCAGATCGTCGTCTCGTCCTGTTTGATTGCGACATTGGCCTCCTGTCGTGCCGTGCCGCCACCCACCAGCAGGGGAATCCCCAGCGGCACCGCGACATCAGCGGTGGCGGTTGCATTGAGACGGTGGGCGGAAAGCGTCGATGCAAAACCATCGGGCCGCGCAATGATGGCCTTCTTCGTGAACGGGCCGTGCGGGCTATCTGCCGTGGCAACCAGCGCGACGGCGTTCTGCGTGTTGTTGTAGTAGCCGTGATAGAAGATGACATACTCGCCGTTCGCGCGCCGGCAGGCATAGCTGATCGACAGCCCGGACGCTTCCTCGGGCAGTGAGGGCGTGATCACGGCGCCGTGGCGCGTGAATGTCATGCCGTCGACGCTGGTCGCCAGCTTGATCTGGTTCGACGCGCGGTCGAGGTAATAGATCATGTACGGCTCGGCTGCTCCGGGCTCATACACCACCTGCGCCGGGCCGATCCCGCCGGGCTCGGACGTGTCCGACTGAAAGGCGATTCCTTGCGGTATCCAGGCTCCTTCGTTTGTCGACGTCCAGAGCCGCAGCTGAAACCAGCCCGTCGTATAGGCTGACGCATAAAGACGCCGCGTGTGCGCATCCGGCGCGATCGCGGATGGCCATGCGAGGTGAAGAACGCCATCGGGCGGCGACAGCGCCGGCGTCAGGCTCGACACCAGGCCGTCGTCGCCGAACTCCCAGATGTGATAAATGCCGCTGCTCCCGAGGCCATTGAGAAACCAGCTTCTGGCAATTGCGCTTGCCGGGAAAATGGTGAGGACGGCAAAAAGAAGCCCCGCACAATCATGAAATTGTTCCTAGGTCGTCCTGTCTATTGAGCAAGGAATTCTGCTGTGATGACACACTCGGGCGCCCGTTTCGCCCGGAAATTTGTTTCTGAAAATGACGAGCAGATTTGAGATGGAGACGCGCGGGACGTGCCGGCAGATTCGGTGAGCAACTGCAAGCGCCGTCGACATTGCCGCCGTCGATGAGGTCGTCGAGCGGACCGGCGTCACCAAGCCGAGTCTTGATCGCAGCTTCGTGTCCAAGGACGATCTCGCCGCCGCCTATAAGCCTACCTGTTTGGACGATGGCGCTTTTGGTCGTGGGCATGCAAGGCGGCACGAGTACGAAAGAAAGTATCGTCGTCCGCTAAGGTCAGCAGGTTGGTATGGACAGGTAGCAGGTTGATCATCTTCGCAAATTGCGAAGGCAGAAGGACGCGGGTCTTTAGGTCGTTCAAGTGCGTTGACTTCGATTTTCTCTGTAGAGAGCTATCGAGCTTGAAATCAATATGCAGAAACGCAAACAGGTCAAACTTCTCTGCCGTGTAGATGTGGTATGCGTCTAGGCTCTGCTTTTGACCGAGTTGTGCAAGCAACGCTTGATAAGTCGGATCAGCACAGGATGCGATGCGATCCAGTTGAGCTTGCTTAGCGTCGTTTAGATCAAGCTTGAACCCATCGACGCTTTCAAACCTGATGCTGGCAAAAACGTTGTGATCGGCGGAGCCATATCCCTGAAACCGACCAATTGGTTGCCGGAATTGTTCTGCCTTAAGCTCGGCCGACGTGCAGAGCTTAAGATAACCTGCGCGGGCTAGGTGGGCGATTCCTGCGAGGTATTGAACCTCGTTGTAGAGCGGCGTGTCGTTACCTGGAGCGTGGATCGGTATCTTGGCCAAATATCCTGTTGGAACCTCGACCTTGCCACCCCACATCACTGATCCCGTGGAAATCCAGCCGCCCTCATGCGTAATTCCATGGGCTAGGACGGAGCTATCGACAAGGATCCGGAGGGGGGACTTTTTCCGCAGGGTGAGTTTAGTCGGGAGCACGGACATGGGCAAAAGGGCTTTTGCCAAACGCCGCTTGAATGACCGGCCAAGCTTTTCGCGAAGTTTCTTCATGCTTATATGAGCTTACTAATCCCTATGGATCAAAGGGTAAACACCTCCCAATCGTCGCGCCACCGATACAGTTGTTCGGTAGCCAACTCATACGCGCTGGTTTTGAACTCGCCAAAAAATTCGGCGTTTCGGAGTTCTTGGGGATTAAGCTTGACGCCGGTGGCGTTCATCCTTGCAAAGATTTGCAGGATCATCCGGTCATCAGTATCGGTTGGGAAAGAGTGTACGCTGAATTGATAATCGAGAATGCGCTGCCTAACCTCCATCGTGAGTTGATGGAATCTCTTGCCGCCGAAATCTTTGTTGTGCGTTTTATTGATTTCGAAATCATCGCGCTGCGGATCATAGTCCGGCAGTAGATTGTGATCGATGAACGAAAGGAGAGTGCGAATACGCTGCTGGCCGTCAACAACGTCGCGCTTGCCTTTTAGGGTCTTAAGGTCGGTCTTCTTGTCCCGCAAAAATATGATTGGGACCGGAAACCCTCTAATGATGGTGTCAATCAGGAATGATTTCGCACCCTTTTTCCAAACCGATCGGCGTTGAAAATTCGGGTTCAGTTCGAGTGTGCCTTCACGCTGCCAACCGACGAAGTCAGAGACACGGTAAAGCGTTCGAAGGGTTTGGGCTTCCAGCATAGATGTCTCCGGGCGCGAATCAGCCGTAGCTTGCCACGCGGTCCAATAGCTATCTAGGCGGGCAGCTTGGCTAGCGTACCGTCCTCCTTCCGGTTCAGTCAAAATGATAATCCCCCAGCTAAGGGGACGAATAGGTCGGGATGATTCGGCAACGTTTGCGAAAGCCCCATCATTTCATCTCCTCAAACACCTTCTGCGCTTCCCCCAGCAACTCCCGAATCCCCCTCCGTTCACTGATCGCATCCCCAGTGAACAGGCCGTGCCTCCACGCGTTCCGGTTTGCCCTTGGCGCGCCGGATTCCGGTGCGCCGCCGTGCATGCGGCAGCGCGTATTGGCGCGCACCGGTGCGGGTTTTGGCGCCGCAACGCGGGCTCGCCAGCATCGGGGCAGGTGGTGCCGATCTGATCGCTCACGCCTGGGCGTCCCGCCCGGCATCAGCCGAATTCTGCCGTCGCCTGGCGCGCGAAGCCTTCGCCGCATTCCGCGCCGCGGAGGCCGGGTTGTTGTCGGAAGCGATCACGCTCGCATGCTGGGTGACGTTGCCGATGATGGCGTTGCCGCCGTCCTTCACCTTGACGTTTTGCACGGTGATGGCGGGCTCGCCATGGCTGCGGTGGCGGTTCAGCGCGTCGATCTGGGCGGGAAGGGTGCAGGCGCGCCGCCGGCCGGTCGCATCCGGCCATCGCGACGCATTCATCCGGGCGTTGTGCGAGAACTTGCCGCGATCGCGCCCCGGCAACGGGCCACCCGCCTGTGCTTCCGAAGCAGGTGGCCCGCTCTTCGAGGGGCGCGATTGGAGAGCCAATCCAGCCTTTCTCGCCCCCACATTAAACGGCAAGCCCAACAGGCCGGCAATGGAGAGAGAGGATTACTTCCTCAGTCGGATGCAATGAGCCCATAGCGTTGGCGCCGGCAGCTTACAGGACTAGTCCGGACGGTCTGCCCGTAGATTTACCATGATCCGGAATTCCAACTGCTCGGCGCCGGAGCGCGCGCTAGGTTGATGGCGCGGGGGCGGCGCCTTGAGGTCAGGAGGCCGCAATGGAGCGTTTGTATTTGGGCATCGCCGTTACCAGCACTTACGCGCTGGTCACCATTGCGCTGATCATGGCCTTCGTGCACTGACCGCCGGGAATCCGGATCTTTGCTGGCGGGGCCGCAACCGGTTGCGTTGTCGTCTTCGGCACGCGGCGATGTCCGCAATCAGTAGCCTTTCACTGCGTCAGCGGGTTTAATCGTCATGCCCAGACCTGTAGCGATAACCCTGATGAGTTTGGCCGTTGCAACGCTCACGGCGTTCGGCATCGCCGCAGCCCTTGTGATCCATTAGCGAGGATGGGCCACCGGGGTTTCACGCCCGGCGGCCCATTGGTCGTTGAGGAGTGCGGGCGAACGACCATCAGTTCGGTCGCGATCTATTTCTTCATGTGGTCCTTCGGCATCGTCTCGTGCTTCATGGCGCTGCCGCTACCACTGCCTTCCTTCGACTTCGGATCGTTCATCGTCGCGCCCGGGTTTGCCGCACCGGGGCTGCTGGATGCACCTTGACCAGTGGTCGCAGCGGGAGAGTTGCCACCGCCTCCACCGGCACCGCCGCCTCCACCCCCACCACTGCCTTGAGCGCTGGCCGCCGCGATTGACCCGAATATGAATGCCGTTGCCAGTGCGATCTTCGCAATTTTCATTTGAACGTTTCCTTTGCTCTCGAGCTGTTGCAACACGCCTCGAAGATCGGCGTTCCTAAATGCCGTTTTTTGCGCGCGGCCATTTGCGGAACGCAATCACTTCATCCCCTCCAGCATCCTCCGCACGTCTCCCAACAACGCCCGTATCTGCCGCCGCTCGGCGATCGCTTCCCGAGTGAACAGGCCGTGCTTGCGCGCATTCCGGTTCGCCCGTGGCGCGCCGGATCCCCTTGCGCCGCCATGCATGCGGCAGCGCGTCTTGCCGCGCACCGCCGGCGCGCGGCACGCGCCACTGGTGCGGGTCCTGGCGCCGCAACGCGGGCTCGCCAGCATCGGGCCGGTATGTCCGATGTGCTGGCTCATGCCTGGGCGTCCCGCCCGCCATCGGCGGAATTCCGCCGTCGCCGCGAGCCCACGGCCTTCGGCGCATTCCGCGCCGCGGATGCCGGGCTGTTGTCGGACACGATCACGCTCGCATGCTGCGTGACGTTGCCGACGATGGCGTTGCCGCCGTCCTCGACGTTGACGTTCTGCACGGTGATGGCGGGCTCGCCATGGCTGCGGTGGCGGTTCAGCGCGTCGATCTGGGCGGGGAAGGTGCGGGCGAGCCGGCCCAATGCGCGCGCGGCGCTGTCGTGCTGGGTGAGGTCCTTGGCATGCGCGAGGTGATGGGCACATCGCATCGCCATCACATGAACCGACACCATCTGCGCCACCAGCATCGCCTCGACGGAATCCCGCGGGCGAATGCTTCTCACCATCGAGATCATGAAGGAGAGGTTGACCTCGCAGGGCTTGCCGCCGCTCACGCTGGCCTTGACCAATTGCCGCAGGATGCCGTCCATCGCGTCGCGATCGGCGACCCCCAGCGCGTTCGCCATCAGCTGCGCGCCGAGCTCGGGATCAGGATGGTCGATGCAGAAGCCGTGCGAGGAGAATTTGATCCGCGGGGCTGCGGCGGCCTGGGTCTGGCCGGTTGCGGCGGCCATCGTCGGCACGGCGATGTCGGGTGCAGTATCCATGTCGGGTATTCCCTGGAATGCGCGCGGCAAGCGCGCAGACGATCGCTCGCTGCGGCAGCCGGTGCGATGTCGATTGGGGGAGGGTTTTGGGCGGCAAGCGCCATCCGCGCGCCGGCTGTTGCGGGCGAGGGGGGCGGTCAGACGATTTCGGAATATTGGAAGTGTGCCGCTGATTTGCCCGACGTGTCAAGTCGCCATTCGAGCGCCGCCGGCCGCCGGCTCCTTTGCATGGGGTTGTTTTCGATATTTTGGCGGCGCGGCCCCGGTGGGGAGTTCCGCCGCCGTCGCCCGCAGTCATGCCGGCAAGGCACGGTGCGATCCGTGTTAGCGGGTACCGTGCGCCGATTGGATCATTATACTGGCCGGGACGTTGCGACAGGCGTGGCGCGGCGCCGGCCTGGGATGAACCGGCCTGGGATGAAGGAGCATCGATGAGCGAGACCATTGGCCACCCCGATCCCGGCCTCGATTTGTCCGACGGGTTCAAGCCGCACACCTCGCATTGGGGCGTGTTCTCGGCGCGGCTCGGCAAGGCGGGTCTCGAAGTCAGGCCCTATGCCGCCGATCCCGATCCGAACGGCATCATCAACAATTTCCCCGGCGCGCTGCGCCATCAGGCGCGCATCGCGAGGCCTGCGATCCGCCGCGGCTGGCTCGAGCGGGGGCCCGGTCCGGACGATCGCCGCGGCCGCGACGAGTTCGTCTCGGTGAGCTGGGAGCAGGCGCTCGACCTGCTCGGCGGCGAGCTGACGCGGATCCGCGACACGATCGGCCCCGGCGCGGTGTTCGGCGGCTCCTATGGCTGGTCCAGCGCGGGCCGCTTCCATCACGCGCAGAGCCAGGTGCACCGCTTCCTCAACATCGCCATGGGTGGCTATGTCCGCTCGGTGAACACCTATTCCTCGGGCGCGTCCTCGGTGCTGCTGCCGCAGATCCTGACCGGCTACGAGGACATCACCAAGCGCAACGTCACCTGGGAGCAGATCGCGGCCGAAACCGACATCGTGCTGGCGTTCGGCGGCATGGCGCTGAAGAACTCGATGGTGGCCGGCGGCTCGATCAGCAAGCATGTCGAGCGCGGCGCGATGGAGGCCGCGCAGCGGCGCGGCTGCGCGTTCGTCCTGGTCAGTCCATTGCGCGACGATCTGCCCGTCGAGGCCGGCGCCGAATGGCTGACGGCCACACCCGGCACCGACACCGCGCTGATGCTCGGCATCGTCCATACGCTCGTCAGCGAAGGCCTGCACGATCAGGCCTTCCTCGATCGCTACACCGAGGGCTGGCCGGTGTTTTTGCGCTATCTGACCGGCGAGGCCGATGGTCAGCCCAAGAGCGCCGAATGGGCTGCGGCGATCTGCGGCATCGATGCCGGCACCATCAAGGCGCTCGCGCGCCGGCTCGCCGGCCGCAGAGCGCTGATCACCGTGTCGCACTCGCTGCAGCGCGCCGAGCATGGCGAGCAGCCGGTGTGGATGGGCATGGTGCTGGCGGCGGCGCTCGGCCAGATCGGCCTGCCCGGCGGCGGCTACGCCTATTCGCTCGGCGCGATCGGCTACTACGGCCGCCGCGTCAATGCGATGCCCGGGCCGACGCTCGGTCAGGGCCGCAATGGCGTCGCCGACTTCATTCCGGTGGCGCGCATCGCCGACATGCTGCTCAATCCCGACACCAGCTATCGCTACAACGGCGAGACGCGGGCCTATCCGGATATCCGCCTCGTCTACTGGGCCGGCGGCAATCCGTTCCACCATCACCAGGACCTCAACCGCCTGCGCAAGGCGTTTGCGCGGCTCGACACGCTGGTGGTGCACGAACTCGCCTGGACCGCCACGGCGCGTCACGCCGACATCGTGCTGCCCTCGACCATGACGCTGGAGCGCGAGGACATCGGCTATTCCAGCAACGATCCCTTGATGGTCGCGATGCACCGGATCGCCGAGCCGTTCGGCCTTGCGCGCGACGACTACGAGATCTTCGCCGATCTCGCCGAGCGGCTTGGCGCCCGCGAGCCCTTCACCGAGGGGCGCACGTCGCGAGAGTGGCTGGAACATCTCTATGAGCCGACCCGCAAGGCGCTCGCCGCGCGCGGGCTCGAAGCCCCGAGCTTCGAGGAGTTCTGGGCGCGCGGCAGCCTGGTCGTGCCGCAGCATCTCGACGACGGCGGCTCGCTGCGCCGTTTCCGCGAGGACCCGGTGGCGCGGCCGCTGCCGACGCCGAGCGGCCGCATCGAGATATTCTCGCAGAAGATCGCTAGCCACGGCGATGCCGATTGTCCGGGCCATCCGGTCTGGCTCGAGAAGACCGACACGCCGACGCCTGGCGCGCCGTGCTTCCTCGTCGCCAACCAGCCGGTGACGCGCCTGCACAGCCAGCTCGATTTCGGCGGCCATTCGCTTGACGCCAAGCACCGCGGCCGCGAGGTCGCGCGCATGAATCCGCGCGACGCCAAGCCGCGCGGCATTGCCGACGGCGACATCATCCGCATCTTCAACGCGCGCGGCGCCTGCCTCGCCGCGGTGCATGTCACCGACGGCATCGCGCCCGGCGTGGTTCAGCTGCCGACCGGCGCCTGGTACGATCCGATGGATCCCGAGGAGGAGGCGCCGCTCTGCGTGCACGGCAATCCGAACGTGCTGACGCGTGACATCGGCACGTCATCCTTCGCGCAGGGCTGCACCGGCCAGCTGACAAGCGTTGAGGTCGAGCGGTTCAACGGCAATCTGCCGCCGATCCGCGCGTTCGATCCGGCGTAATTTCACGCGGGATCACGAACAAATCATCTGATGGCGCTGGATGGCGCCCACGCGTTCGGCTACGGCATCACGAGATCGCCCCTGAGTTCTGGATTTGCCGAGATGCCCCTGAAAACCCTGTTTCATCTTGCCGTTGCTGCGACCGTTGTGCTCGGTTCGTCCAACGCATTGGCGCAATCGGCCGCCGAGCCGGCCTATGGACCGGAGCTGCAGGGCTTCGACTATCCCTATCCCGTGGAGCATTATCGCTTCAGCTCGCAGGGGCAGGAGCTCGACATGGCCTATCTCGACGTCAAGCCGGCGACGCCGAACGGCCAGACCGCGGTGCTGCTGCACGGCAAGAATTTCTGTGCCGCGACCTGGGACGGCACCATCAAGGCGCTCAACGGCGCCGGCTATCGCGTGATCGCGATGGACCAGATCGGCTTCTGCAAGTCCAGCAAGCCGGAGCGCTATCAGTTCACCTTCCAGCAGCTTGCCGGCAACAGCCGCGCGCTGCTCGCCTCGCTCGGAATCGCGCATTCGATCATGGTCGGCCACTCGACCGGCGGCATGCTGGCGATGCGCTACGCCCTGATGTATCCGGAGGCCACCGACCGCCTGGTGCTGGTCGATCCGATCGGGCTCGAAGACTGGAAGGCCAAGGGCGTGCCGTGGCTCAGCCTCGACGGCTGGATGCAGCGCGAGACGCGCGTCACCGCGGACAGCATCCGCGCCTATGAGCGCGCCACCTATTACGCCGACACCTGGGATGCGTCCTACGAGACCTGGGTGCAGATGCTGGCCGGCATGTATCGCGGCCCGGGCCGCGCCGCCGTGGCATCGAGCTCGGCGCGGCTCTACGACATGATCGCGACCCAGCCGGTGTTCTACGAGTTCGAGCAGATCAAGCCGCCGACGCTGCTCTTTGTCGGCGACAAGGACACCACCGCGATCGGCAAGGACACCGCATCGCCGGAGATTCGCAAGACGCTCGGCAATTATCCGGTGCTCGGCAAGGAGGCCGCGCAGCGAATTCCGCATGCGCAGCTGATCGAATTCCCCGACCTCGGCCACTCGCCGCAGATCCAGGCGCCGGTGCGCTTCCACGAGGCGCTGCTCGGCTGGCTGCAGCATCCGGAGACCGGCGCGACGCTGGTCAAGTAGGGACGGCGAGACACGCGGGCGACATCATGACGACAGCCGAACTGGTCAGCGTGTTCACGGTCGATGGGCAGGGCGGCAATCCCTGTCCGATCGTGGTGGATGCAAGCGGCATGAGCGCATCCGAGATGCAGGACGTCGCCCGCCGCCACGGTCACGAGTCCGGCTTCGTGCTGCCGGCACAGAGCGACGATTTCGACGCCACGTTCCGCTTTTTCGTTCCGAATCACGAAATGGAAATGTGCGGCCACGCGACCATCGGCGCGCTCTGGCTGCTTGCACGCCATGGAAGGCTGCCGGGCGACACCATCCGGATCTCGACGCGCAGCGGTCCGGTCACCGGCTTCATCAGCCGTGATCGTCACGGCGAGCCCAGTGTCGAGATCACCCAGCCGGCCGGGAAGACCGTTCCGCTGACTGCAGGTCAACGCGATGACGTGCTGCGGGCGCTCGCGGTCGGGCCGGAAGCGATCGACGCGGTGACACCGTGCAATGCCGTCACATCGCGGATCAAGACACTCGTTCCGATGCGCTCCCCCGAAGCGCTGAATGCGCTTGATCCCGCGATAGGGGACGTCGAGGCGGTCTGCGGCCGGATCGGATCGACCGGGCTCTATCCATTCGCCGTGATCGACCGAAAGGCGCGCCTGTTCGAGGCCCGGCAATTCCCGCGCTCCTCCGGCTATCGCGAGGATGCCGCGACCGGCATTGCGGCCGCGGCGCTGGCGTTCGGCTTGCTCGACTACGGCCTGGTCGCTCCTGATGACGACGAGATCCGAATCCTGCAGGGCAGGGCGATGGGGCGGCTGTCTGAGATCCGCGTCCGCATCGGCTTCGCCGGCGGCCGTCCCGTCGGCTGCCTGCTTGGCGGCAATGTCGCGCTGATGGCTGCGCCGTCAGGCTGAGCAGCCGTCAGCGCGAGGCGCCGGCTTCGTAAACAGCATCCAGGTCTAATCAGCGGCTCGCTTGGCTCGCTCCTGCGCCTTGGCGTGCACCGGTGATGATTTCCGGGCGCCGGGGCCCGGATGCACGTGGACCGCCTTCGCACTCAGCGGCTCGCCGCATTCCGAACAGACCATCACGGGATCGAACATCTTCTTGCAGGTCTTGTGTTCGTGCAGCATCGGCCGGCCGCGCGAATCGACCATGTGGACGTTGCCCCAGTGCACGATCGACATGATGATCGGATAGAGGTCGAGCCCCTTCTGCGTCAGGATGTATTCGTAGCGCTTCGGCGCTTCCTGATAGGGGATCTTGCGCAGCACCCCGAACCGCACCAGCTTCTTCAGCCGGTCGGCGAGCAGATGCCGCGTGATCCCCAGCGAGGCCTGGAAGTCATCGAACCTGCGAATGCGCAGGAAACATTCGCGCAGGACCAGCAGGCTCCAGCGGTCGCCGATGACAGCCACCGTGCGGGCCACCGAGCACGGCTCCTCCTCGAGGGCATCCCATTTCATCAGCATCTCCTGCGGTCTGCGCCGACATCACCGATTAAATTCTAAAACAGAACTAACGTCATTTCAATAGGATGCGTCGCTTGGAGCCGCGACTTAGTCATTAGATGACAAATATCATATTGACAGTTCTAAAATAGAACTTAAGGTCCCGGCTCGATCAACGCGGCGGCTGACGGCCGCTGGCACTCAAAGGGAAGGGCGTTCTATGGCTGCTCCGCTCAAGGTCGAATTCCATTTCGATTTTGGAAGTCCGAACGCCTATCTGGCGGAACTGGCGCTGCCCGACATCGAGAAGCGTACCGGCGTGAAATTCGACTACATCCCGGTGCTGCTCGGCGGCGTCTACAAGGCGACCGGCAACATGTCGCCCGGCGAGTCGCTGCGCGGCATCAAGAACAAGCCCGAATACAACGTGCTCGAGACCGAGCGCTTCCTGCGCCGCTACAACATCACGACGTTCAAGACCAACCCGTTCTTTCCAGTCAACACGCTGATGCTGATGCGCGGCGTCGTCGCTGCCGATTTCGAAGGGCTGTTCGAGCCGTACTTTCGCGCCGCCTATCACCACATGTGGTCCGAGCCCAAGAAGATGGACGATCCGCAGGTGTTCCGCGAAGCGTTCCTGTCTTCCGGCCTCGATATCGACCGCATCATCGCCCGCGCCCAGCAGGACGAGGTGAAGAAGAAGCTGATCGACAACACCAGCAACGCGGTGGCGCGCGGCTCGTTCGGCTCGCCGACCTTCTTTGTCGGTGACGAGATCTTCTTCGGCAAGGACAAGCTGCGCGAGATCGAGGAGGAGATCGTCGCGCAGCTGGCTGCGCCGCAGCGCAGGACCGCCTGAGCGGGAAAATTCCTCAAGACAACAAATCAAGCCCAAAGGGCTGCCACAGGGAGGTTTCAGTGCAGGCGTCGACCCAAGTTGTTGAACAAGTTGCTGAAGGAAGTGTGGAAGGCTTGCCGAACCGCATCCACGAGGTGATCGATCACCACGTCGGGGCGACGCCGGATCAGCCGGCGCTGATCGACGACAAGATGCGGCTGACCTACCGCGAGCTCGATCGGACGGTCGGTCGCGTCGCCGAGGCGTTGCGGGCACTCGGCATCCGTGCCGGCGACCGCATGATGATCGTGAGCGAGAATTCGATTCCGCTAGCCTGCCTGCTGCTGGCGGCGAGCCGGCTCGATGTCTGGTCCATCGTGGTCAATCCGCGGCTGTCGCCGCGTGAGCTCGACCAGATCAGGGATCACAGCGGCGCCCGCCGCGTGCTGCTGACCGCCGAGGTCTCGCAGGAGGCGGCTACGCATGCCGCGCGTTACGAGGCGGCCGTGCAGGATGTCGGCCCGCTCCGCGGCATCGCCGTCACCGGCCTGAACCTGGCAACCGTGGCGGAGCCGGTCGAGGCCGACGGCGCCAACCAGGTCGCGGTCCTCATCTACACCTCCGGCACCACCGGCACCCCGAAGGGCGTGATGCTGACCCATCGCAATCTGTTGTTCAGCGCCCGGGCGACGGCAAGCTTCCGAAAGATGGCGGCCGATGACGTCCAGTATTGCGTGCTGCCGATCTCGCATATCGTCGGCATCTCGTTGCTGACCATGACCCTGATGATCGGCGCCACCGTGCGTCTGGTGGCGAAATACGATCCGGCCGCGCTGGTCAAGGCGATGACTGAAGAGGGCATCACGATCCTGAACGGCGTGCCCGCGACCTATCAGCGTCTGCTCGAATACCGGCGCAATGCCGGCCTGCCGAAGCTCGATCGCGGCCGGTTGCGCGTGATCTCGGTGGCCGGCGCGCCGCTCGACCTCGATCTCAAATCACGGGTCGAGCAGGAGCTCGGGCTGCCGCTGCTCAACGGCTATGGCATCACCGAATGCTCGCCGGGCATCTCCGGCGTCCGGCCCGACAATCCGCGTGCGGATCATGCGGTCGGCACCGTCATGCCGGGCCTCGAGGCAAAACTAGTCGGCCGTGACCTCAAGCCGGTTGCGGCAGGGGAAGTCGGTGAGCTTCACGTCCGCGGTCCGAACGTGATGCGCGGCTATTACCGCGCGCCCGATTTGACCGCCAAGGCGATCGATCCCGATGGCTGGTTCAACACCGGGGATCTGGCCCGCTTCGAGAATGATGCGCTCTATATCGTCGGGCGGACCAAGGAGATGATCATCCGCTCCGGGTTCAACGTCTATCCGGCCGAGATCGAGGCGGTGCTGAGCACGCACGACGCCGTGGTGCAGTGCGCGGTGGTCGGCCGGCCGGTCGAGGGCAATGAGGAGGTGGTCGCCTTCGTGCAGCTGATCAAGGGCTCGACCGCCACCGCGCAGGACCTGATGGCCCATATTGCCCCGCAACTCACCTCGTACAAGCGTCCGTCGGAGATTATCCTGATGGACGCGCTGCCCGCGACATCGACGGGCAAGTTGCTGAAGCACAAGCTGGCGGAGTCGCTGCGCGGCTGAGACCCAGCCGCCGCAAGCCAGTTCACTCAAACGGAACCGGAGTACACCATGCAGAAGAGAAACAGGACGGTGGCGGTCATTGGTGCCGGTGATTTCATCGGCGGCGAGATCGCCAAGAAGTTCGCCTCCGAAGGCTTTACGATCTTCGCCGGCCGCCGCAACGGCGACAAGCTCGCGCCGCTGGTCAAGGAGATCGAGGCCGCCGGTGGCGAGATCCACGCCCGCTCGCTCGATGCGCGCAAGGAAGAGGAGATCACGGCCTTCCTCAACGACGCCGACAAGCATGCGCCGCTCGAGGTCTGCATCTTCAATATCGGCGCCAACGTCAATTTCCCGATCCTCGAGACCACCGAGCGGGTGTTCCGCAAGGTCTGGGAGATGGCCTGCTACTCCGGCTTCCTCGCCGGGCGCGAGGCGGCGCGGCTGATGATGTCGCGCGGCGAGGGCAACATCTTCTTCACCGGCGCGACCGCGTCGCTCCGCGGCGGCAGCGGCTATGCCGCCTTTGCCAGCGCCAAGTTCGGCCTGCGCGCCGTGGCGCAGGCGATGGCCCGCGAGCTCGGACCGAAGAACATCCATGTCGCGCATCTGATCATCGATTCCGGCGTCGATACCGAATGGGTCCGGCAGCGCCGCATCGAGGCGCTCGGCCCGAACGCGCTCGACAATCCCGATCTCTTGATGCCGCCGGCATCGGTCGCGGGCGCCTATTGGCAGCTCTATCAGCAGCCGAAGAGCGCCTGGACCTTCGAGCTGGAAATCCGGCCCTTCGGCGAGAAGTGGTAGGGAGCCGGTCAGATGGAGCTCGCGCTATCCCCTGAAGATGCGGCGTTCCGCGATGAGGTTCGCGCCTTCATCAAGGACAACTACCCGGCGGAGATGCGCGTCGCCAATCCGGAGACCGATCTCTCCAAGGAGCAGATGCTGCTGTGGCATCGCATCCTGCACCACAAGGGCTGGATCGCGCCGCTCTGGCCGAAGGAATATGGCGGGCCGGGCTGGTCGATCACCCGCCGCTTCATCTTCGAGCAGGAGACGACGCGCGCCGGCACGATGCCGCCGCTGGCGTTCAGCGTCACCATGGTCGGCCCGGTCATCTACACGTTCGGCAACGACGCGCAGAAAAGGAAATTCCTGCCGCGTATCCTGTCCGGCGAGGACTGGTGGTGCCAGGGCTATTCGGAGCCAGGCTCCGGCTCCGACCTCGCCACCGTGCGCACCAAGGCGGTGCGCGACGGCGACCATTACATCGTCAACGGCCACAAGACCTGGACCACGCTGGCGCAGCATGCCGACTGGATCTTCTGCCTGGTGCGCACCGATCCCACGGCCAAGCCGCAGTCCGGTATCTCGTTCCTCTTGATCGACATGAAGTCGCCGGGCGTCACCGTGCGCCCGATCATCACCATTGACGGCTCGCACGAGGTCAACGACGTCTTCCTGGAGAACGTCCGCGTCCCCGCCGAGAACCTGATCGGCGAGGAGAACAAGGGCTGGACCTACGCCAAATTCCTGCTCGGCAATGAGCGCACCAGCATGGCCGGCATCGGTCGCTCGACACGCTATATCGAGCGGTTGAAGAAGATCGTCAAAGCGGAGATTCCGGAAGACGATCCGGCACATCTGGAATTCATCAGGGATATCGCCCGTGTCGAGCTCGACGTGCTGGCGCTGGAGGCGACCGAGCTTCGCGTCGTCGCCCAGATGGCGCGCGGCATCGACCCGGGACCGGCGGCCTCGCTGTTCAAGATCCGCGGCACCGAAATCTTCCAGGATATCACCGAGCTGACGCATCGGGCGATCGGCAATTACGGGCTTGCGATCCGCGAGCATCCCGTCAGCGCCAATCACTTCATGCCGGGCCCGGACTACGGCCACACCGCGTCGGAGAAATACCTCAACTCGCGCAAGCTCTCGATCTACGGCGGGTCGAACGAGATCCAGCGCAACATCATCGCCAAGGCGGTGCTTGGTCTCTAGAGCATGATCCGGAAAAGTGTGAAGCGGTTTTCCGAGGAGATCATGCTCAAACAAGGAGCTAAGGCGCATTTCATCGCGCTTTAGCGGCAACGAGGATCGGATGGATATCCAGTTCACGGAAGAGCAGGAATTGTTGCGGTCCAGCGTCCAGCGGCTGCTGCGCGATCAGTATGATTTCGACGCCCGCCGCAAGATCGTCGCGAGCGAGGAGGGGTTTGGCCGCAAGCAATGGGCTGAATTCGCCGAACTAGGCCTGCTTGGCGCGCCGTTCTCGGAAGCGGTCGGCGGGCTCGGCGGCGGGCCGCTGTCGACCATGATCATCATGCAGGAGTTCGGCCGCCATCTCGTGGTCGAGCCGTTCGTCGAGACGGTCGTCGTTGCGGGTGGCTTGATCGAGCAGGCAGGTTCCGACGCGCAGAGGCAAGCGTTCATTGCCGACATCATCGCAGGCACGAAACTTTGGGCGCTGGCCTGGACCGAGAAGGGTTCGCGCTTCGACCTCGCCACCGTCACCACCACGGCACGCCGCGACGGCGACGGCTACGTCCTCACCGGCGAGAAGACGGCGGTGATGGCCGCGCCATGGGCGGATCATCTGATCGTCTCCGCGCGCACCTCGGGTCATCGTCACGATCGCGGTGGCGTCAGCCTGTTCGTGGTCGATCGCCGCGCCGCCAATCTCGACCTGCAAAGCTTCGGGACGATCGATGGTCGGAGGGCGGCCGAGATCAGCCTGCGCGGCGTGCACGCGGAATTGCTGGGCAGCGAAGGCAAGGGCGTCGCCGCGCTGGAAGCCTGCCGCAACCGCGCCATCGGCGCGCTCTGCGCCGAGGCGGTCGGCGCGATCGGCGAACTGAACGCCGCGACGCTGGACTATTCCAAGACGCGAAAGCAGTTCGGCGTCACGATCGGCAGCTTCCAGGTGCTGCAGCACCGGATGGTTGACATGTTCATCGCGCATCAGGAGGCGTTGTCGCTGATGCAGCATCTCAGCCTCAGTCTCAGCGAGGATGAGGCCGGAGTCTCCCGGCTGGCCGCCGGCGCAAAATCCAAGATCGGTTATGCCGGGAAGTTCGTCGCCGACCAGGCGGTGCAGCTGCATGGCGGCATGGGCATGACCGACGAGCTCAATGTCGGCCACTACTTCAAGCGGATTTCCTCCATCAACATCCAATTCGGCGATCCCGCCTATCACGTGCTGCGCTATGCGCAGCTCGACGCGGCCGCCTGATTCAGAGAGGCAAGCATGTCACAAGATGCAGTCATCGTCTCCACCGCGCGCACCGGCGTCGGCAAGGCCTATCGCGGCGCGCTGAACAACACCGACGGCCCGACTTTGGCCGGCCATGTGATGGCCGAGGCGGTGAAGCGCGCCGGCATCGCGCCCGGCGAGGTCGAGGATGTGGTGATGGGCTGCGCCATGCAGCAGGGCACCATGGTGATGAACGTCGCGCGTAAGGGCGCCATCCGCGCCGGGCTGCCGGTGACGGTCGCCGGGACCACCATCGACCGGCAATGCGCCTCCGGCCTGCAGGCGATCGCGGTCGCAGCCCGTTCGGTGATATCAGACGGCGTCGAGATCGCGATCGGCGGTGGCATCGAGTCGATCAGCCTGGTGCAGAACGAGCACATGAACAGGTTCCATGCCGTCGACGACGAGCTGATGGCGATGAAGCCCGAGATGTACATGTCGATGCTGGAGACGGCGGAAGTCGTCGCCGAGCGCTATGGGATCGGCCGCGACAAGCAGGACGAATACAGCCTCGAATGCCAGCGCCGCGTCGGCGCCGCGCTGCAGGGCGGACGCTTCAACGACGAGATCGTGCCGATCACGACCAAAATGGCCGTGGTCAACAGGGACACCAAGGAGGTCAGCTATCAGCAGGTGACGCTGGCCAAGGATGAGGGGCCGCGGCCGGATACCACGGCGGATGGGCTCGCCAAGATCAAGCCGGTGTTCGAGGGTAAGACCATCAGCGCCGGCAACGCCAGCCAGCTCTCGGATGGCGCCTCGGCCTGCGTGATCATGAGCGACAAGATCGCCGCGCAGAAGGGCCTGAAGCCGCTCGGCATCTTCCGCGGCTTCGTCGCCGCCGGCGTCGAGCCGGACGAGATGGGCGTCGGCCCGGTTGCCGCGATCCCGCGACTCCTCAAGCGACATAACCTCAAGATCGACGACATCGATCTCTGGGAGCTCAACGAGGCCTACGCGGTGCAGGTGATCTATTGCCGCGACAAGCTCGGCATCGATCCGGACAAGCTGAACGTCAACGGCGGCTCGATCGCGATCGGCCATCCCTACGGCATGACCGGTGCGCGGCTCACCGGCCACCTCTTGATCGAGGGCCGGCGGCGCAAGGCGAAATACGGCGTGGTGACCATGTGCATCGGCGGCGGCATGGGCGCTGCCGGCCTGTTCGAGATCGTCCACTGAGCGGAAACGCGGGAGAAACTTGTGAAGACAGCAATCACTGAACTGTTCGGTATCCAACATCCGATCATCCAGGGCGGCATGCACTTTGTCGGCTTCGCCGAGATGGCGGCGGCGGTGTCCAACGCCGGCGGCCTCGGCATCATCACCGGCCTGACGCAGAAGACACCGGAGCTGCTGGCGAAGGAGATCGCGCGCTGCCGCGACATGACGGACAAGCCGATCGGCGTGAACCTCACCTTCCTGCCGAGCTTCACCGCGCCACCCTATCCCGAATACATCGCCGCGATCCGCGAGGGCGGCGTCAAGGCGGTGGAGACCGCGGGCCGCAGCCCGGAACAGTACATGCCGGCGCTGAAGGCCGCCGGCATCAAGGTGATCCACAAATGCACCTCGGTGCGGCATTCGCTGAAAGCCGAGAAGATCGGCTGCGACGCGGTCAGCGTCGACGGCTTCGAGTGCGGCGGTCACCCCGGCGAGGACGACATCCCGAACATGATCCTGCTGCCGCGCGCGGCGGACGAATTGAAGATCCCGTTCGTCGCCTCGGGCGGCATGGCGGACGCGCGCAGCCTCGTCGCGGCGCTGTCGATGGGCGCTGCCGGCATGAACATGGGCACCCGCTTCATCGCGACCAAGGAAGCGCCGGTTCATTCTAATGTGAAGCAGGCGCTGCTCGACGCCGACGAACTCGACACCCGTCTCGTGATGCGCGCGCTGCGCAACACCGAGCGGGTGCTGAAGAACAAGGGCGTCGATGAGCTGCTCGAGATCGAGCGCGAGAAGGGCGCCAGGCTGAAGATCGAGGATATCCACGAGCAGGTCGCCGGCGTCTATCCGAAGGTGATGATCGACGGCGAGATGGATGCCGGCGCCTGGAGCTGCGGCATGGTGGTCGGCCTGATCCACGACATCCCGACCGTCAAGGAGCTGATCGACCGTATCATGGTTGAAGCCGAAGCCATCATCCGGCAGCGGTTGACCGGCTTCCTCGACGGCAAGTTCGAAACCACGCCGGCCCGCGCGGTCGCCTGACGGGAGAGTGCCATGACCGAGCATGTCAAGGTTGAGATCGCCGCCGGCGTCATGACGCTGACTTTGCAGCGGCCCGAGAAGAAGAATGCGCTGACCGGCGCTATGTATAATGCCATGTCGCAGGCGCTGAGGCAGGCGGAGACCGACCCGGCCGTCCGCGTGATCCTGTTCCAGGGCGACGGCGACAGCTTCACCGCGGGCAACGACCTTGCCGACTTCGCGAGCCAGGCACGCGGCGAAAGCGCAGTCGATAGCCCCGCGCATCGCTTTATCGAAACCATCAGCAAGGTCGGCAAGCCGCTGGTCGCGGCCGTGCAGGGCAATGCGGTCGGCGTCGGCACCACCATGCTGCTGCATTGCGACCTGGTCTATCTCGCCGAGAACGCCCGGCTGATCACGCCCTTCGTCAATCTCGCCCTGGTTCCGGAAGCGGCGTCGAGCTGGCTGTTGCCGCTGCGGATCGGGCACGCGCGCGCCTATGCGATGTTCGCGCTCGGCGAGCCGATGGACGCGCAGGGCGCGTTGGCATCAGGCCTCGCCAATGCCGTGGTGCCGCAGGCCGATCTGCGCCAGAGGGCGCATGACGCGGCGATCGCGCTGACCAGGCGACCGGTGGGTTCGCTCGGCATGACCAAGAAGCTGATGCGTGAGCAGCAACGGATCGCGGCGCAGATCGCCGAGGAAGGCGTGCTGTTCAAGGAGAGGTTGACGACGCCTGAGGCGCGCGAGGCCTTTGCAGCCTTCGCCGAACGGCGTCAGCCCGATTTCACCAAGCTGTCGGCCTGACCGGCGGCGTAACTCACGGACACATCGAGGGAGTGAACAGCATGGGCGTCATCGGCAGCCATCAATATCCCGCCATGGAATCCGTGATCTACGGCAAGCCGGCAGCCGAGGCGCTGCGCGAGGAGGCCGAGCGGCTGGGCACCAGGCGAGTCTACCTGATCGCCAGCCGGACGTTGAACACCACGACCGACGAGATCGAGAAGATCCGTGACGCCCTCGGCGACCGCCATGTCGCGACCTTCGACGGCGTGCCGCAGCATACGACGCGGGACGTGGTGACGCAGATCGCGCGGCAGGCCAGCGAGGCCAGGGCGGACCTCGTCGTCGCGATCGGCGGCGGCTCGGTGGTCGATGCGGCGAAGATCGTGCTGATGTGCATCGAGCACGCGATCTTCGAGCCGGCCGGGCTCGACGGCTTCGAGACCACGCCGGACCGGCGCTTCGGGCCGTTCCGCTCGCCGAAGGTCCGGATGATCGCAATCCCCAGCACGCTCTCGGGCGGCGAGTACAATTCCGGCGCGCTGGTCACCGACACCAGCCGCAAGCTGAAGCAGATCTTCAACCACCCGATGATGATGCCGCGCAGCATCATCCTCGATCCCGCGATCACGAAATATACGCCGGAGAAGCTCTGGCTCGGCTCCGGGACGCGGGCGATGGATCACGGCATCGAGGCGATCTGCTCCAGCCGTCCCAATGTGCTGGTCGATGCGGTGTGCCAGCAGGGGTTGCGCTATCTGCACGATGGTCTGCTGCGCACCAAGGCCCACCCCGATGACGAGGCGGCGCGGCTGAGCTGCCAGCTCGGCTCCTGGCTGTCGGCGTTCGGATTGCAGTCGCGGGTGCCGATGGGCGCCAGTCATGCCATCGGCCATGTGCTTGGTGGCACCTGCGACGTGCCGCATTATTTCTGCACGGCGGTGATGATGCCGAGCGTGCTGCGCTACAACCGCCCGGCGACGGAGGCCGCCCAGCAATCGATCGCCGCTGCGCTCGGCGCGCCGGGGCGCGACGCCGGCGAGGCGTTTGCGGCGTTCATCGCGGAGCTCGGCCTGCCGCGGCGGCTTGCCGATGTCGGCGTCGGCGAAGACCGCTTCGAGCTGATCGGCCGGAACGCCATGCTGTCGATCTTCACGCGGGCCAACCCGCAGCCGATCCGCGAGCCCGGCGACGTCGTCAAGATCCTGAAGCTCGCCGCCTGAGGCATCAGCACCGGAGCAGCCGCCATGGCCGCCTTGCGCATCTTCTCCTATCTGCCGAACCCGCGCGTCTGGAAGGCGACCATCGCGGCGCGGTTCTGCGGTGTCGATGTCGAGGTCAGGGGCGCCTCGGGCAAGGAGCTGCGGGACTGGTTGTGGGACTATGATGCCCGCCCGCTGGCGGAGCACGAGCGCGCCTCGCTGTCGTCGCTGGCGCGCACCGGGCGGGTCGGACTGACCGGCGCGCAGCTCTTCAAGACCGATGCGTTCATGGCGGCACAGCCGTTCGGCAATGTGCCGGCGGCGTTCGGCGCCGACGGCAAGGTCGGGATCTTCGAATCGAACAGCATCATGCGCGCGGTGGCGCGGCTCGGCGCGGCAGCATTCCCGCTCTACGGGCGCGACGCCTATGAGGCGTCGCGGATCGACAGTTTTCTCGATGTCAGCCTGGTGTTCGCGCGGGACTCGCAAATCTATCTGCTGGCGCTCTCGGGCGGCACCGTCGATGCGGCCATTCATGCGCGGGCCAAGGATGCGTTCGCGATCTATGCGTCCGGCATCGAGCAGGCGCTGTCGCCGCGGCGGGAGGCGCTGGTCGGGAACGGTGTCTCGATTGCCGACATCTGCTTTGCCGCCGAACTCGCGCTGTTCATGAATGAACATGCGCGGACCGAGCAGCTGCAAAAGCAGGGATTGACGAAAATCCTGCACCCGGGCGCGCAGGATGAGTATCCGCTGATGTTTGCTCACTTTGATCGCCTGATCGCGCATGAGCACGTCAGACCGGACCTCAAGCCTTATGTCGAGAAGCTGCTGTCGAAGGCAGCCGCCTGACCATGAAGGCCATCGGCCGCAACGCGGAGGGTTGATCGCATGACCGCACCTGTCTGTCTGATATCCGGCGTTGGGCCCGGCACCGGTTCGGCGCTCGCCAGGAGATTCACCGAGGGCGGCTATCACGTCGCGCTTCTCGCCAGGAACGCGGAGCGTCTCGCTGCGCTCGAGCAGCAGCTGCCGGGCGCAAAGGCCTATCGGTGCGATGTGTCCGATCCCGCGCAGGTCGAGGCGGTGGCCTCGGCCGTGGAGCGCGATCTCGGCAATCCCGCCGTGGTCATACACAACGCCGTCGGCGGGGCATTCGGCACCTTCCGCGAGATCGATCCGGAGATTCTCAATCGCAACTTCCAGGTCAACACGATGGGACTGTTGTACCTGGCGCGGCGGTTCGCCCCGGCGATGATCGCTGCCGGCAAGGGCGCGATCGTCGCGACCGGCAACACCTCGGCATTGCGCGGCAAGGCCGGCTTCGCGGGGTTCGCGCCGACCAAGGCGGCGCAGCGGATTCTCGCCGAGGCGATGGCCCGCGATCTTGGGCCGCAAGGTGTTCATGTCGCCTATCTCGTGATCGATGCCGTGATCGATCTGGAGTGGACGCGCAAGCGCTGGCCGGATCGGCCGGACGACTTCTTCATCAAGCCGAAAGCGATCGCCGACGAGGTCTGGCACGTCGCCCATCAGGATCGCAGCGCGTGGTCGTTCAATGTCGAGATTAGGCCGTTCGGAGAAGCCTGGTAGGCGCCGCACGTCGGTCGCAAGAGTTGGTCAATTCATAAAAGCTCAGGGGGAATTTCATGTTGTTGAAGACGTTTGCCGTATCCGTTGCGATGCTTGCGGCGCTTGCCGCGGCTCCAGTCCGCGCCGAAACACCAGGGGTCTCGGAGTCGGAGATCAAGGTCGGTGCGACGTTCCCGTTCAGCGGGCCGGCATCGCCGCTCAGCAACACCGGCAAGGGCCTGATCGCCTACGTCCATTCCGTCAACGACCGCGGCGGCATCAACGGCCGCAAGATCAACCTCATCACCTATGACGATGCCTACACGCCGCCCAAGGCCGTGGAGCAGACCCGCAAGCTGATCGAGAGCGACGAGGTGGCGTTCCTGTTCAGCCCGCTCGGCACGCCCGGCATCGGCGCGACCATCAAATACGTCACCGCGAAAAAGGTGCCGCATCTGTTCGTCGTCAGCGGCGCGACCAAGTTTGCGAACTTCACCGAGTTTCCGCTGACCACCACGGGGCTGCCGAGCTACAACACCGAAGGAAAGATCTACGCAAAATACATCACGCAAACGGCGCCCGACGCGAAGGTCGCGATCCTCTACCAGAACGATGATCTCGGCCGCGATTTCGTCGTCGCGTTCAAGGAGGTGCTGAAGGCCGATTTCGACAAGAAGGTCGTGACGTCTCCCTATGAGGTCACCGAGCCGACCATTGAATCCCGCGTGGTGACGCTAAAGGCGTCGGGTGCGCAGGCGTTCCTGATCGCCGGCACGCCGAAATTCGCGGCCCAGGCGATCAAGAAGGCGAACGAGATCGGCTGGTCGCCGCTGACCATCGTCAACTACGTGTCGAGCTCGGTTTCCGCGACCATCGTGCCGGCGGGGGCGGACAAGGCGGTGGGCGTTGTGGTGGCGACCATCACCAAGGACCCGAACGACAGGAAGTGGGCCGACGATCCCGGCATGAAATGGTATCGCGCCCATTTCGAGAAGTATCTTCCCGGCGCCGATATCGGCGACAACAATTATCTGTTTGGCACCCAGCAGGGCCAGATTCTGGAGCAGGTGCTGAAGCAGTGCGGCGACGACCTGTCGCGCGAGAACATCGTCAAGCAGGCGCGCAACATCAGAGGGCTCGTGCTGCCGACGCTGATGCCGGGCATCGCCATCAACACAGGTCCCGACAACAGCATGGCCTATACGCAGCTTCAGCTGCAACGCTGGACCGGAAGCTCATGGGAGCAGTTCGGCGGCGTACTGAGTGCCGACCTGAACTGAACCGGGTCGACCGAGGCGTTAGTGGAGCCGACGTGCGATCGGCTTCGCTAGCGTGTTTTGCCATTCCCGCTGCGCCGACTGGTCGCTTGACCGCAGGCTATTCAGCAAGGCTGTGGTCTTCGGCTGAACCCGCGAACCGTCGATCACCTCGAGCCGGCCGCAGCGGTTGAGCGTGTGCAGCTTGCGTCCGGTCCACAGCGGCCCGGGTTTGAGCAGATGGCGCACGGCCTGCCGGTAAGTCGTCGGCGACAGTTCGAGCACTTCCGCAAGTCCGAGCGCCGCGCCGTATCCGTTGCTGCAGTCCTGCACCGGCCGCCACAGCTTGCCGTTGATGGTCACGAAATTGCCGGCCGGCCGCGTCGTCGCGCGATCGATCAGGATCGGATTGCTTGCATGCGGACGCCAGGGGCCGAACAACTGCTCGGCGTAATAGATCGCCAGCGTGTCGGAATATCCGCCGGTGCCGTCGCGCCAGGCGCCGAACATGTAGTAGAGGCCGTCATGCTGCGTGATGGTCGCGTCGGCGAGTTCGAGCCCTGACAGCAGCGTGCCTTGCCGTTCCCACTTGTCGGGAAAGCGGACGCATTTGTAGATCGGGACGTCCCGATGCGCGGTGCTTTCCGGGATCATCCACAGCTCGCCGTTGTTCTCGATCAGGAACGGGTAGGACAGGTGCCAGGGCTCTTCGAGCACCGGCAGCACCGTGCCGACCGGACCCTTGCCGTCGAATTCGATCGTGGAGATGATGCCCTTGCCGGTGCGGTGGTCGAGGTCTTCGAAGAACACGAAGGTCCTGCCCTGCCACTTCACCGGGACGGGATCGGCATAGAAGTGATTGCCAGGATCGCCGAGCACGTTCCAGGCAGGTCCCGACAGGTCACCGGTCCGCCAGACATCCGCGTTGTCGGCGTAGCGCCATCCGACATGCCAATGCGGCGCGTAGCAGCAGAGACGGTAGATTTCCTTCGCGATCGAGGTCGCGACGCCGCGCAGGACAAAGGGCGCGGGATTTCGCGGCGCGCTGGCCGCCGGCACAGCCAGTTGCGGCACCAGTCGCGGAGCCCCCGACAGGATCGGCGGCAGCATGGACAAGGTACGCGCCATCACCGTTTCGAGCCCGCCGCTCAGGCCGGCGGCGATTTCCGCCGAGGGATGGCCGCGGTCCATCACCGCGCCGTCGAGCTCGTTGACGATTTCAATCACCGGCAGGTCGCCGGCGAGAATGGCGGCCAGTGCGGCGGCTTCGCCCGCCTGTCCGTTGAAGCGTGGACGGAGGTAGAGCCCGGCGGAGCAGTTCGGGTCCCGCGCGGCAGTGGTGAAGTCGACCACCACATCGGGGTTGCCCATGCGCGGTCGTTCCGCAATCGTTTTCAGCCTGTCGGCCTCGCCCGCCTTGCCCTTGCGCAGCACGATGCGTTCGAGCTCGAACAGCATGTCGAGGCCGGCGGGCCTGGGCCCCGGCGTCGTCGTCCAGGCGATTTGAACGGGAATATCCTGATCGTTGACGCGCAGCGTCTCGCGACGCATCCAGAGCCGCGCCTGCGCTCGATCGCAGCGAAACTCGATAATCATGTCCAGCCCAATTTCCTAGTGCGCGTCCACTCCTACGGCATTGCCGAGAATCCGGACGTATTCCTCTATCATGGCATCCAACGAATAACGCGACTTCAGGCCTACGGCGCTTTGCCGCAGCTGGTCGCTCAACAAACGATCGGTCAGGACTTTCGATACGGCGGCCGAAAACTCTGTCTCGTTAGCCGCGTCAACGAAGACCGCCGCGGGCCGTCCGTCATAGGACAGCACCTCGCGCAGCACGGGTAGATCGTTGACGACGCAGGGGATGCCGGCGCTCGCGGCTTCGACCGCGGCGAGGCCGAAGGTTTCGGCCTGCGTCGGAAATACGAAGACGTCGAGGCACGCCAGAAATTCGGCCATCTGGCGCGGTGGAATCTCGCCGATGAAGTGCAGCCGGTCCGCGACATCAAGCTCGTTCGCCAGGGCTCGCAGCCGTTCCTCATCCGCGCCTTGCCCGGCGAGGGCAAGATGCCAGGATTGGTCGGCGGCCAGCAGGCGAATCGATGCATCGAGCCGCTTGTGCGGATGCAGCCTTGCCGCGCAGCCGAGCAGCGTGCGATCCGGGGGTAGCTTGAACTGCTGCCGCGCGACGTTCTTCGGCAGGCTGTGCGACTTGTCGTCGAAGCCATGGGGGACGTGCGTCATGCGCGCGCGATAGGTCGCGGGATAGCGCGCGTATTCACGTTCCATGTCGCGCGAGTTCAGCGTGATGCACTGGAAGAAGCCGGTCGAGCCCATGATGATGTCGGCGGTTCGCACCGGCATGCTCATCGACATCGCCGAGGACACCTGGTTGGCGATCACCGGGGCGCGGCTGACGAAGCGCGAGACGCCTCCGCCGATCACATTGCCGAAGTGCTGGAAGGTCAGCACGACATCGGGCCTGAGGGTCCTGAGATGACCGGCGAGCGTCCACAGCATCCGCAGCAGCGCCAGCGGGTTTCCCGGACGGCTCGGCGCGCAATAGAATGTATTGGGCGGCTCGTCGAACGAATCCGATTTGCGGAAGAAGAACAGGTTGGCGACGTCATAGCCGCGCGCGCTGAGGCCCGCGCCGAGCAGCCGCGATATCTCCTGCGCGCCGGCGTTCTCGGCCTGGGTCTGCACCAGGACGACACGCAGCTTTGGCTTGCCCACGTTCGATTGATCGCGTGATGCGGTCGATGCCTCGCGCAATTCTGTGCTTGGCCTGTAATGGAGCACGGCTTCCTCACCCGTCGAAGGAGTGGAATCGTCCCCCTCGCTATTGCGCGCGTACTTATCACGCGAGGCGCGCTCGTAGACCGAGTAGCGCGTGTTGAGGTTACTGCTCATTTCGTGCGATCAGACATTGCCAGCAATCGTGAGCCATTGTTTCACACATAGGGTACAGCCGGCTCGTTAACTAATTGGTTACGTCCGCATGAGGAGGGGGTAACCGTGGATTAACCATAGATATTTACGTTGGAGCAGTACTGTCAGTTGAATTCGAGTCACAGCCCCATGAAGTTCGGTAGCCGCGTAGGCCCGAGACGTTCCGAAGCCACGGAACCCGCCGCGTCGTGGGAAACTGCCGGCGTGCAGACCAGCCAATCCTCTGCGGAAACCACCAAAGGCGTGCTTAGCATTCCCGGCGTGGTGGCTTTTTTCCGCGAGAACGGTCAACGCATTCTAATGCTCGCCGCGGTGATCTTCGCGGTCGGCGTCATTCTGCTGATGTTGATTCCGGCGCGCTATGCCGCGACCGCGCTCGTCGTGGTCGACCCGCGCGAGCAGCGCGTGACCACCGATCAGGACGTCCTGCCGGGCATCGGTCAGGATGCCGCAGCACTGCAGAGCTATGTCGAGATCGCCAAATCCGACGGATTTCTCGGGCCGCTGATCGAGCAACTCAAGGTCGCCGAGGACAGCGACATCTCCGGCGGCAGGACCGACCCGACGCGCCTGCTCGACAGGTTTCGCAACCGGCTCGACATCTCCCGGCGCGGATTGACCTATGTCATCGCCATCAAGTTCACGTCCAACAACCCGCAGCGCGCGGCGTACTACGCTAACGCGGTGGCTGAGGCGTTCGTCGCCAGCCAGCGCGGCACGCGCAGCGTGGCGACCGACGAAGCCGCCGACTGGCTGAAGAGCCGCCTCAAGACGTTGAACGACCGCTTGCGGTCTTCGGAAGATGCCGTTGCGAAGTTCAAGCTCGAGCACCGGATCGTCAACGCCGGCAAGGAATCGACGACGCAGCAATTGCGCGTCACCGATCTGACCCAGCAGGTCGCCGCCGCGCGCGCCCGCACCGAGGAGGCCAAGGTTCGCTACGAGCAGCTGCAGCGCGACCTGAAGGCCAATGTCGACGGGCCGGTCAAGCAGGACCTGCTGAGCGCGCTGCGCGCCCAGCGCTCCGCGCTCAACGACCAGATCGCACAAAAGCGCGGGGTGCTGGGCGATCGTCATCCGGACCTCGTGATGGCCCTCAGCCAGCTCAGCGATCTCAACCGCCAGATCGAGATCGAGCGGAAGAAGAACATCGACACCGCGAAGTCGGAATATGAGGCGCAGCGCGATCAGCAGAAAGCGCTCGAGGATCAGCAGAAGGCGGTCGAACAGCAAATCCTGATCGACGGTCAGGCGCTGGTCAAGCTGCAGGAATTGCAGCGCGACGCCGACGCCAACAAGAATATCTACGAGCAGTTCCTCTCGCGCTACAAGACCACCGACGAGCAGCGGCTGCTGCAGAGCTCGCAGACCAAGGTCGCATCGCCTGCGACGCCGCCGGTGCGCTCGACGCTGCCGCCGCTTCCGCTGTTGCTGGTCGCGCTCGCGATCGTCTCGCTGCTGACGTCGACGGCGATCGTCGCCGTTCCCGGTCTGAATCTGAAGCAGCTCCCGATCAAGGCCATTCCGCCGCTGCGTCAGGCCGAGGCGCCCGCACTTGCGCCGGCCGCGCCGCAACCTGCGCTGCCGCCGGGATTGCCCGTGCTGGCCCGCATTCCCAACATCGCGTCGCCGGACGCGGTCAGGAGCGTTTGGCAGACCCCGATCTCGTCGACGGCCGAGCCCGATCTCAGTGCGCATCTTGTGCTACTGATCGAGAACATCGAGCAGCTTCCGGGAGACCACGGCAAGGTGGCGCTGCTGCTGTCGGTCGAGGCCGGTGCCGGCGGCAGCACCGTCGCGCGGTCGCTGAACCGATCCGCGGTCAAGAACGGAATGCTCAGCGTGCTGATCGAGATGGAATCCAGGCGCGCCGAGGGCGCGCCGCCGCAAGGATTTGGGATCATCAAGGCCGATCTGCCGTCCGTCGTCGAGCTGCTGGGCGCCAGCAGCAAGGCGCCGCCCTATCCGCCGGACGATATTCGCGCCGATTTCGGCCTGATCATCGTCGACGCATCGTCGCTTGCCCTGCAGCCTGCCGCGGTGGCGCTGGCTGCCCATGCCGACCTGGTGATCCTCGTGGTTCGCGAAGGGACCGCCAACTCGGCCGCGATCGGCAAGGCGCGGGCCGATCTATCCGGGTATGGTTCGGTCCCAACCGCGCTGGTCGTCAATCGCGTTGCGGTCAATGACGCCGTTCGCGGTCGCCAGGGCGAGGCGCTCGGCCTGGCGAGCTGAAGGCGGTTCAGCTGAAGCGGGAGCCTTTCGATTCTGATGGTACCGGAACGCGGCTCCGGATTCTTGTCTTGACGCGCTTTCTTCACGCGAACCGGTATCGACTTCGTTCGAAAATGCTCTAGTCGTTGCTGTCGGCAACGCGGACCGCGTAGGCATCACCTTTCGACGGCCACAGATGCGACAGCACCAGAATGGATGGGTCGACGCCGGTCCGCCGCCGGCACAACACGTTGAGCGCGATGGTGGCGAGGACCAGCGAAGCCGTCGCCGCGATCGCGGCGCCGAGCACGCCGAGCCAGGGGATCAGCACGACAAATCCCAGCAGCCGTAGCGCCACGTTGGCTGCGACGACGGGAACATAATCGCGCTCATGGCCTGTCAGCTGCAGAACAGCGGCAGAGGGCCCGCCTGCCGCCTGGAAGGCCGTTCCGATCGCGAGCACGATCAGCACCCACTGCTGCGCCGCAAAGTGCGGCCCGAACAGGCCGAGCAGATAGGGAGCACCCACCCAGACAATGACGAGCCCGCTGAGCACGCAGAGCGCGGTCACCTCGGCCATCAGTTTCAACGTATGCTCGAGCTCGCCGTGGTTCTTGCTGAAATACAGCGAGGGCAGACGGCGCGCCCCGAACGTGTACAGTGCAGCCGACAACATCGCGAAGATGTTCGCCAGCCGCGAGGCGGCGAAATAGACGCCGGCGGTGGCCGGATCCAGCATCCAGTAGACCAGGATGACGTCGAAATACTGGTTTGCCGCCTCGAGAATGGAGGCGAGCCAGAACCGGAATGCGCTCTTGTTCCAGCGCGAGGCCTCGAAGCGCGCCGTGACCGACCGCAGGTTCGGCAGCACGCGCATGATCGATACGATTTGCACGACGAGCCCGAGGGCCATCGCGCCCGACATCGCGCTGAACAGCTCGGCGGGGGTGAGCTGCCGGTGGCCGAACAGCACCGCGATCAGGAACAGGACGACGGCGACGCGCCAGAAGAACTCCCGATTGCCTTCGCCCATCAGGATGCTGACCAGGGATCGCGCGATCTGGCTGCCGAGCATGAGCCCTGCATTGATTGCGGTGAACGCCGAGACCGACAGGATCAAGAGCCACCACTCGCCGCGAATGCTTGCCACCGCGGCGATCGCGGCGATCGAGATCAGCATCCCGATGGCGGAGTTCTTCAGGCTCGACAGCAGCACACCCTTGGTGAACTCGGTCTGGCCGCGCACCTCATACTCGTTGAGGAACCGAACCAGGAGCAGCTCCTGGCCGACCAGGCCCACCACCGAGGCGATCTGGGCGACGGAGAGCAGGGTTGCGAAGTTTCCAAACGCGTCGGGCGTCATCGCCCGCGCGGCGAGCGAGAACAACGCGAATGCGAGCCCGCCGCTACCAACCTTGAGCAGGATGGTCCCGGCAACGCCGCGCGTAACGTCGCGCCGTAACAGTTGGAGCACGGAGGCAATCACCAGAGACGTCTCAATATCCAGTGGGGCTGTTGACCGCAGCAATCGGTGAAGCCTGGAGTGTTAATGTTCTCTTGCTAAGATTCCGTTCCTCTCGAATGGCTGCCGGGCCCAACGCAGTTGTGAACAGGGCCAGGTCGCGTTGCTCCATTCTGGAACGGCGCCGTCTGCCCTGTCCCCAAACGGCGCAGGTCGGATTTGCCTCCAGCGCCCGGTCCAGTGGCGCGGAGTTTGCCGAATGAGACTGCGCTTGCGCGTCAACGCCATCTGTCGCTGCTCGATGGCCTGGCAATCGCCTCGCCGTCCCGCTGCGCAGCCTGCAAAGGTTCAGTTTCATGGCTGACCGTCGTGCAAGCCATGTGCCGAGAGACCACTGATCGTGGTCCGGACGTTTTCATTAACCTCAATTCTGGAACTCGCCGTGCTCGATCGGCAAGGCGACACCGCAGGCAAGGAAATTGCAGTTCTGCGGCCAACCAGAGCTTTTCCCGTTCCGATCGAATCGGAACGGCGCTCTAGATTCTTGTTTTGACGCGTTTTCTTCACGCGAACCGGTATCCACTTCGCTCGAAAACGCTCTAGCCGTCGGAGCGGACAAACATGATTGCCGAGAAAAATGCGACCAAGCCGATCGTGGCCTGCGAGACCGAGGTCATCGAAGCGGACGTCGCAATTGTCGGAGCCGGTCTGGCAGGGTCGCTTGCAAGGGCTGTGCTCGCCCGAGCCGGATACCGCGTCGTCCTGATCGACAAGCGATCGATCCCGCCGGACGAATTCCGGGTCGAAAAGATCGCCGGACGGCAGATCGATATCCTGCGCCGCCTCGGCTTCATCGACGACGTCGAGGCCATTGCCGCGCCCTATGACCGGGTGCTCAACATCAGGAGCGGCAAGCTGGTCGATATCGGCGTCGGCCGGTCCTACGGGATTTCCTATGCCAACCTCGTCAACATGGCACGCGGCCTGACGCCCGATGCGTCGAGCTTGCTGCTCGACCAGGTGACCAATGTCAGCTGCAGCGAGGAACGTCAGCAATTGACGCTGGCCTCCGGCAAGCGGGTCGTCTCGCGCCTGGTCGTTCTGGCGACCGGCATGGCGAACGTGCTCGGCCACAGTCTCGGAATGCGTCGGCAGATGCTTGCTGCGCGCCACTCTGTCTCGTTCGGCTTCACGATCGCACGGCCGGACAACGCGCCGTTCGATTTCGATGCGCTGACCTGCTATGGCGAGGAGGCGGCTGACGGCGTCGACTATCTCAGCCTGTTTCCGATGTCGGGCGGCATGCGGGCGAACCTGTTCATGTTCCGCGATCCGACCGATCCGATCATGCGCGAGCTGCGCCGCGACACCAGACGGACGCTGCTTCGCCTGATGCCGGGATTGCAGCCCTATCTCGGCGATTTCGAGGTGGTCGGCCAGGTGCAGAACTGGGTCATGGATCTGACCGTGACCGAGGGGCATCTGCAGCCCGGCGTCGTGTTGATCGGCGACGCGTTTCAGACCAATTGTCCCGCAGCCGGAACCGGCGTGGGCCGCCTGCTGGTGGATGTCGAACGTCTTTGCACGGACTATGTGCCGCGCTGGCTGGAGACCGCCGGTATGGGCGTGGACAAGATTGCGCAGTTCTATTCCGATCGGGACAAGCTCGCCGCCGATCACCACTCGCTGCAACTGGCGAACTTCCGCCAGGCCTTGACGTCGAACACCGATGTGCGCTGGAACTTGCGGCGGAAGCTGCACTTCCTGCGCCGCACGATCACGCACCGGGTGGACCGGATTCGTCCGGGATGGGTGATGCGCGTCCGCAGCGCGCTCCGCTGACCGGGCTGCCAGCGCCGGGCGGCGCTAGCGCGTGCCGGTCGAGGTGCGGACCGGCCTGAAATCGGTCACACGCTTGGCGGCCTGCTTGATCCAGGGCGCCTGCTTCAAGGCAAACAGCGCGAGCGAGCCGGCGGCGCTCCCGGCCTGTGTCACGGCCGACATCGGCGTCGGCTGACCGCCGAACTGCATCTTGTAGGGTTCGTCACCGATGGTGAAGTCCAGCACCCGGCCGCCGCGCTCGATGCAATCCCTGGCGACGCTCTCGAATGTCAGCGCGCCGATCGATTGGCTCTTGTACCCCTCGACATCGAACGCCGTCATGACGACAAGGACGCTGTCACGGTGAACCAGCCCGAGGGCCGCCGCGATGACGTTGCCGTCCATCTTCATGGCGTAGAGCCGGGCAAACGAGCCCATGCCGCGAAGCGCCACGCTCGAGTAGAAATCGAAATACTCCGGTCGCTGCAACAGGTCGCCATCACCCTGTTCGTGAAACCGCGGACCGCGAAACTTTCTCATCGTCTCCATGGCTTCATCGATCGAAGCGCTATCGTCGCAGCTTGAGAAGGTGAGCGTGCCCTTCCTGTGGATCTGGCGCCATTTCTTTGCCAGCTCCTTCTGGTACGACTTTCCCATTGCATTGACCTGCCATTGCTCGAACGGCGCGACCAGGACCGTCGCGTAAGCATTGGTATCCATCAGGCTGCGATGGGGCGCTCCGAGCAGATTCTCGATCGGCATCCTCGCATCGAGCAGCTTGGGTATGCGCAGCAGATCGAATGGCCGCAGCAGCTGTCGAAGCCTTTCGCAGGCACGCTGGTCTTGCAGTAGGTCGGTGAAGGTCGCGATGCTGCACACCGGCGACAGATAGTCGGACACGCGGAGATCGGCGAATTCGATGGTGCGCATCGGGCCGCGCCGCACGCGCAGCATCGGCAGTACGGCCGCAAGCGACTTGTTCGCACGATGGCGGATGGCGACGACCAGCGGCTTGGCCGACGCGGCGGGAGCGAGCTTGCGATAAAGGCTGTCCAGCCATAGCGGATGCTGGAAGGCGGTCGCGTCCGAGCCTTCAAATAACTTCACGTACTCTTCAGACAGGAAGTCGAATGCGTCGTCGATGCTGACATCGAACGCGTCATCATTCTTATTCATGTGAGACCAAACAAAACGACAGTTTCAAAGCGCCGATTGTATCCGGCACGCCGCCCTTATAGCAAAGGTCGATCGGCTCGGGCAGCGGCAGAATACGATTTGTATTAATGCAATGCGTCGACCTTTGCACATTGTTGCTGGGTCGAGCCATTGGCTTCATCGCATCGACTGCGATCGACTGTCATCTCAACGTGGCCGCGTCCGAGGGATCGGCATCGTTAACAATCCCTTAAGGATGCGTTCAATCGCGCCGTGGTGAGATATCGCACCCGGTCTGGACCGGATATTGCAGTTAAGGGCTCGCAAGTCCTGGAGTCCCGCCGAAATGCTGAGTCACAGCCAAAAAACCCGCGCTTCCTACGCAATTTCGTCCCCGCAGGCCGACCGCAAGCCGCCTCGGCGTCTCAATTCGGACATGGCTGCTCCGCCTGTCCGGATTTGCGACACGTCGCGGGCCGAGCAAATGTCCTCGGCGCCGGCGCAGATCGGATCTTTGCCGCACGGCGCGCGGGAGCGGCGTATCAATCCTGTCGGCAGGGCTGCGACTGCCGGTGTCCCCCGGGCGACCATCGGTGGGCTGCGGCTCGCCGTGCTCGATCGGGAGCAGACCGCCGAGTTCATGGTCGAGGCTGTGCATCCGAACCGGCGCGCCAATCGTCCGCTGTATCTGACCTCCGCCAACGGCGAGGTGCTGTCGCGCTGCTCGACCGAGCCGATGACGGACCGGCTGTTCCGTACCGCCGACCTGATCAACGCCGACGGGCAACCGCTGGTCATGGTGTCCAAGCTACGGTCGCCGAATCCGCTTCCCGAGCGCGTCGCGACCACGGATCTGTTTCACGACGTCGCGCGCAAGGCGGAAGAGCTCGGGCTGACTTTCTACCTGTTCGGCGCCAACGAAGCCGAGAACAAGGCTGCCATCGCCAATGTCCGCCGGGCCTATCCGGCACTCAAGATCGTCGGCCATTCGCACGGCTATCTGCGCGGCGACGCGCTGCGGGCCAAAGTCGACGAGATCAACGCCCTGGCGCCTGATTTTCTCTGGGTCGCGCTCGGCGTGCCCTATGAGCAGGCTTTCGTCGACCAATTCATGCCTCGGCTCGGCAATGTCGGCGTCATCAAGACCTCGGGCGGGCTCTTCAACTTCCTGTCCGGTTCTCGGCCGCGTGCGCCGAGATGGATGCAGATCGTCGGCCTCGAGTGGGCCTGGCGCCTGTGGCTCGAGCCGCGGCGGCTGTTCTGGCGCTACCTGACGACCAACCCGCACGCGCTCTATCTGCTCTTCAACCGGACCCGATCTCCGTCAATGAAAGACTGACGCCTCTAACGAGTGCAATGTGCTGCTCCGATCCACCGGAGCAGCAAGCTCATTCCATGAGCGGAGTACAACCGGATGGACGGACGTGCGATCGACAGTTCGATCTGGCAGGCACCCGGCGTCGGGGCGGAAAATTTCGCCAGGACCGTCGTCGGTTGGTCGATCACCATCAATGTGATCATGTCGATGGGGACCTTCCACGCCGCGCTGCTTCCGACCGAATTGACCCTGGTGCAGCAGGCCGTCGCCCTGCTGATGTGGGGCGTCCTGATCTACGCAAGCCTGTTCATCCGTCCCTGCCTGCGGCTGGCCCCCAATCTCGACACGCTCGTGATCGTCGCGTTCTATGCGTTCGCCACTGTTTCCGTGCTGTGGACCAACCTCGGCGTGGCGGCCCTGATGAAGGCCGCGGCGCTCGCAATCACGACGCTTGGCGCGTTTTGCATGATCACCCGCGTCGATATCGACGACATCGTGACATCGGCCACCCGCGGCCTGTTCGTGCTGATCGCGGCCTCTGCGCTCTGCGCGGTGATCCTCCCGGACATCGGGGTCGATCAGACCTGGATGCACAAGGGACAGTGGCAGGGCGTCTTCGAGTCGAAGCAAACCCTGGGCTTCGCCGGGGCCTATCTCATGTTCTTTGCCTGTTATCGAAAGATAACCGGGCAGGGATGGCTGCCATTCCTCGTGACGTTCATGCTGGCCTCCACCTGCGTCATGCTCTCGGAGTCGCGCGGCGCCGGCACCCTGTCGCTGGTTGCCTGCGCGCTGCTGCTCACCTCCCTGTGGTCGGTCCGGTGCATGCAGGTCTACGCGATCCTGCCATGTGTCATGTGCGTCGCGGCAGCGCTATTGATCCTGTATTTCTATACGACCGGATACGATTCGATTCATGCCTTCGACACGACGATCGACTTCACCGAGCGAACCTTCATCTGGCAGTACGCCATCAGCCACTTCGATGACGCGCCGCTGCTCGGATTTGGCATCAACGGATTCTGGACCAATCCGGCGATCTACGATTATTTCAATCAGAACCACGGCTGGGTGCTCGACAATTATCACAACGGCTATATCGCCATTCTCGTCGAGACCGGATTCCTGGGTTATTTCCTGTTCACGGCGAGCGTCTTCCTGTTTTCCTACAAGGTGCTCTGCCTGATCGCAGGGCGGGCGATCGACCGTCTGCACTGCGCGTTGATCATCGGGTTCGTCTTCCTCAACTGCCAGACCAATTTCACCGAGACGGTCTTCCTTCGCTCGACGATGTTCACGTCGGTGCTGCTGATCGCATTCTTCCTCGCCATTTGCCGGCCGGTGCCGTCGTCGCGCGTAGAGCCGCGCGAATTGGAGCAGCCATGATCGCGTTCCGATCGCTTCTGCAAAGAGCCTTCGTCATGCTGGCGGCGGCGGCACTTGCACTCCCGCTGATCGCGCCGGCGAAGGCGGCGGGGCAGGGGGTATCGCCGGTCGCCGTGGCATTGGGGCGCGGAATCAATATTCTCGGCTATGACGGCATCTGGGAAGGCTACCAGAATGCGCCGTTCCGCCTGGAAAACCTCGCCGCGATTCGCAAGGCCGGCTTTTCCCATGTCCGGATCAATTTCTTCGGCTTCAGGCATATGGACTCCGGCAACATCCTCGATGATGCCGTCCTGCGGCGCCTCGATGCCGTGATCGAGCAGGTGCTGGCCAGCAGGCTGGTTCCGATCCTCGATGAGCACGACACCGAGCTCTGCCAACGCGACGTGGCCGAATGCGGCGTGAAGCTCAAGGCATTCTGGCGCCAGATCGCATCGCGCTATGCGGGGAAATACCCGGCGCTGGTGTTCGATATCCTGAACGAGCCCGGTGGCAACATGACCTCGGCCGAATGGAATGCGCTGCTCGGCGATTGCCTTGCCATCATCCGGGATGCGAATCCGAAGCGCAACGTCGTGGTCGCGATCCTGAACACCGAGGAGCTGCCGATCGATCAGCTGGTGCTGCCGGCCGGCGACCGAAACCTCATCGTCACATTCCACTATTACCTGCCGCTGCGATTCACCCACCAGGGCGCGCCATGGTCGCCGACCTTCTCGAAGATCGGTCCGTTGAGCTGGGGCTCCGCGGAAGACTTGGCCACGGCCTCGGCCGATTTCGACAAGATCCGATCCTGGTCCGAGAAGGAGCAGCGCCCGATCTATCTTGGCGAGTTCGGCGTCTATGAGCGCGCGCCGGCGGAGAGCCGCGCGAAGTATCTGTCGTTCATGGCGAGACGCGCGGAACGCAATGGCTGGGCGTGGGCTTACTGGCAGTTCGACCACGATTTTGCGGCGTTCGACGGCGCCCGGCAACGCTGGAAGGCGGATATCCTCCGCGCGATCATCCCTCCGGTCCGCTAAGCCCTTCGATTGGACGCAGCGTCCGCTTCAGGATCGGCCGGCGGCCTTGACGACGCGGTTGTCCCGCGCGGTGAGCACGCCACCCTTGTAAACTGAACGCCCGGACGGCCGCGCCACCACGGCCTCCTGGATATGCACGGCGTTCAGTGTCACGAAATCGGCCTTGGCCCCCACATGCAGGCCGTAGTCCTCGAGCCTGAGCGCCTTGGCGCCGGCCGCGGTGATCATGTCGAACGCGATCGCGAGCTCCTCATCGGTGTAGAAGCCCGAGCGGTATCCGATCATCATGGCGCGGCCTAGCATGTCGCCGTCGCCATAGGGCCACCAGGAGTCGCGGATGTTGTCGTTGCCGCTGAACACCGTGACGCCGGCCTTCCTCAACAGGGCGACCGGCGGGAACGGCCGGCTGCCCGGCGCATTCGTCATAATTGCCACGCCCGAACGCGCCAGACTGTCGGCGGTCTTCTTCAGCGCATCGGCGGGAATGTCGCCGAGCCCGTAAGCGTGGCTGACGGCGACGCGGCCCGCCATGCCGAGCGCACGCGTGCGCGCCGCGATCTGCTCGACCTCGAAGGCACCGAGCATGCCGCCGTCATGAAGGTGGATATCGACATCGACGCCGTGCTTTTGCGCGACGCCAAAGACGACGTCGAGATGGCCCTCGATATCCCGGTCGAAGCTTGCCGGATCGAGCCCGCCGACGGCGTTGGCGCCGAGCTTGATCGCCTCGTCGAGCAGTTGCGGCGTGCCGGGACTGGTGAGGATGCCGTTCTGGGGAAACGCCACGAGCTGGATATCGATCAAGTCGCTGTATTCCTCGCGAACCCCGAGGATGGTCTCCAGCGACTTCAGCCCAACGGAACCGTCGACCATGACGTGACTGCGCATCTGCGTCGTGCCATGGCCGATGCAGAGGTCGAGCTGGTTCCGCGCGCGCACGTCCATCGGCGCGGCGCCGGCAAGGTTCTCGGCCTGAAACGCCACCCGCTCATGGACGTCGAATCCGTCGGTGCAGGGACGGTGCGGCCGCCATGTATCGCCGTAAAAACTGGTGTCGAGATGGATGTGGCCTTCGACGAAGCCGGGCACGACCAGCGCATTGCCGAGATCGACGATCTCGACCCCGCTGGGGCGTTCGCCGTTCGCCTCGATCGCAACGATGCGGCCGCCACGGACCAGCATATCGCGGCTGGCGTCGTCACCGAACCTGGCGTTGATGAAGAGTTTGTCGGCTGGCATCGGATCTGTTCCTCTGGTCGCTTGCGTCGCATGCAGATCGCGCGGCTCTCCATGCCTTGCCTAACATGGTCGGAGGAATAATACTCCGCTCGCACAAGCAGACAAGGAACCGAGAGCGTTGCCGGAGATTGCAAGCAGGGAAGAGTTCGATGTCAAGCGCGCAGCCTTTGCCGCGACCATCGGCAACATGCTGGAGTTCTACGACTTCATCACCTACAGCTTCTTTGCGACCGAGATCGGCCGCACCTTCTTCCCCGCGCACAGCGAATACGGCAGCCTCATGCTGTCGCTTGCGACCTTCGGCGCCGGTTTCCTGACGCGGCCGATCGGCGGCATCGTGCTCGGCATTTTCTCCGACCGCGTTGGGCGGCGGCCGGCGATGCTGATGAGTTTCGCGCTGATGGGCGGTGCGATCCTGACTATCGCGCTGACGCCATCCTATGCCGCCATCGGCATTGTGGCGCCGATCATCGTGATCCTGGCGCGGATGGTGCAAGGGTTCGCGCTGGGCGGCGAGGTCGGGCCGACCACGGCCTATCTGATCGAGATCGCTTCACCGAGGAACCGCGGCCTCGTGGTCGCCTGGCAGCCCGCCAGCCAGGAGATCGCGGCGACGGTCGGCGCGCTTGTCGGTGTCATCCTGAGCAGCGCGATGGCACCCGACATGCTGCAGGCCTATGGATGGCGCATCGCGTTCCTGCTCGGGGCCGTGTGTCTGCCGTTCGGCATCTGGATGCGCCGCACGCTGCCGGAAACGGTCTCGCACGGCGAGCACGTCGCCGGGCAGGTCGAACGCTCGAGCCATGTGGCGCTGGCGCGGCGGCATCTTCGCGTCATCGTGCTGGCGGTGATGATCCTGGCCAGCGGCACGATCTCGACCTATGTGACGCAATACATGACGACCTACGCCAAGAATACGCTGCATGTGTCGCCGTCGCGGGCGTTCACGGTATCGCTGGTCAGCAACGGACTGCAGATCATCGGCGCGGTGCTGGGCGGCTGGCTTGCCGACCGGCTCGGACGCAAGCCGATCATGATCTGGCCGCAGCTGGTCGTGCTGGTGCTGACCTATCCGGCCTTCCTGTGGATCGTCCAGGACCCCGGCGCGTGGTCGCTGCTGTTCGGCTTCGGCATCCTGTCATTCATCGGATCGCTGCCGTTCACGGCGTTCTATGCCGCCTTCACCGAAGCGCTGCCGCAGAGCATTCGCGGCGGCGTGTTCGCCACGATCTACGCGGTCGCCATCGCGACGTTCGGCGGCACCGCGCAACTCGTGGTCACGTGGCTGCTGCACGTGTCAGGGGATCCGCTGGCGCCGTCCTGGTATCTCCTGCTCGCGGCGGCGGTCGGCATCGTGGCCATGAGCCTGATGCCCGAGACCGCCCCGGTGAAGCTCGGCGAGAAATAGAGCGTTTTCGAGCGAAGTGGATACCGGTTCGCGTGAAGAAAACGCGTCCAACAAAAATCTTGAGCTCCCCTTCCGATTCAATCGGAACGGATGAGGCTCAAGGCGCCGGCAGACGCGCTCAATCCATGTCGCGAAAGGCGTGGCCGTTGGCCTCGATTTCCTTCACGAGCTGCGGCGGCAGATTGGCCTGCGCCGAGGTGCCGTCGAACACCCAGTCCTTGGCATCGGCAAGGTCGGGAAGGCCGGCGCCCTTGCGGACATAAAGACCGACCGATGTCTTCTTCGGATTGATGTAGAGATCGTAGTCCCATTGCGCGCCTCCTCTCCGTTGCAGTTCAACGGAAGCTCCGGCCATGGCCGGAGACTTCCCGGATGAGTCAACGCCGGTAAGACTAGGCGGGTTTCTTCGCCTCCGGCGCAAGCACCACTGACGCCTCGCTCGTCAGCATCAGGAAGGTGATGGTCTCCTGGAAATACAGCTGAACCGATTTCGCCGAGTGGCTGAGATAGCCGATCGAAAGGTCCTGGCCGATCGAGAGCTGGAAATCGCCGCCGCGGGTGGTCAGCAGGACGCCGCCCTCGATCGCCGGCGCCCAGATGATCTTGCCGTCGATCAGGCGCTGGATGTGCTGCAGCACCGGATAGCCGTCGTCGGTCGCCCCGCCGATCGCGGTATAGGGCTCGGTGCCGAGCAGCAGCGTATAGGGACCGTTGACGCCGGCAAGCCGCAGCTGGCTGACCGCCTGCGCGACCACGGCGGGATAGTTCTTGACGCTCGACGGCAGCGTCAGCACCGGGTTGCTGGTGCCCTGACGGATACCCTCAATGCCGGCGGCCGCGTAGCCGTCGAACACCGCGCGATCCTCGGCGAAGGCAATCTTGCGCGCGGCATCCTTGAGCGGATCCCAGTCGGAATCATTCGCGCCGCGCTCGACATCGTCGATCGCCTGGCGCGAGAGCTCGAACGGCACGCGCAGCTCGACCAGCGCGCGGACGTCGCGCTGCGTCGCCTCGACGCCGTCGCCCGGCGCCGCGATCTTTTTGAGATGACCGGTGCCGACCGCGGAGAAATCCGTTCCCTTCGGACCGTCGACGTCGACGACACGGCGCGCCGCCAGATGGCGCTTCAACGTGCGCGAGGCCTCCTCTTCGATCTGGGCCCATGCCGCGTCCGAGATAGGGGCGAGTCCCCGATGAAGATTATTCATGTCCAGCCTCTCCTTTCAGTGAGCCGATCCCGAGCGAGCCGTCGGCCGGCGGTATTCCTGGTGCAGGTGCGTTGTCGGCCCCGGCGTCGTCCAGCGACGGCTCGGCGGGCGAAGGTGCCGGCGCCTGGCTCGCGACATCCTCCAGGAAAGTCGCCGACGGGACGAAGAACAGCATGCCGGTGACGGCGCGGCTGAAGTCGAGCAGGCGGTCGTAATTGCCCGGCGGCTTGCCGACGAACATGTTCTCGAGCATCCGCTCGATCCGGTGCGGGGACTTGGCATAGCCGATGAAATAGGTCCCGAACTCGCCCTTGCTGATATTGCCGAACGGCATGTTGTCGCGGACGATATCGAGCTCCTCGCCATTCTCGACGATCGTGGTCAGCGAGTTGTGCGCGTAGCTCGGCTTCACCGCATCGTCGAGCTCGATGTCGGACAGTTTGGTTCGGCCGATGATCTTTTCCTGCATCTCGACCGGCAGCTCGTTCCACTTCTTCAGGTCGTGCAGGTATTTTTGCACGATCACATAGCTGCCGCCGGCGAACGCCGCGTCCTCCTCGCCGATAATGGTGGCGTCGGTGGCCGCCTGGTCCTCCGGATTCTCCGTGCCGTCGACGAAGCCGAGCAGGTCGCGTTCGTCGAAATATTTGAAGCCGTGCACCTCGTCGGAGGTCGCAACCGCATCGCCGAGCCGCGTCATGATCTGGGTCGCCAGCTCGAAGCACAGATCCATCGGCACGGCGCGGATGTGAAACAGCAGGTCGCCCGGCGTTGCGACGGCGTGGTGGATGCCGTTGATCTCGCGGAACGGATGCAGGCCTTTCGGCTTCGCCGCACCGAACAGCCGGTCCCATGCGTCGGAGCCGATGCCCATGACGCATGACAGCCGGCCCTCGAGATCGCGGAAGCCCACGGCACGCAGGAGCGCGCCCAGGTCGGCGCACAGCGACCGCACCACCGCATCATATTCCGGATTGGGCTTGAGCGTGACCGCAAGGAAGATGGCCGCGCGCGTCAGCTTCGCAGCGACCGGTTGCGGAACGGCTGATGGCACGCATGTCTCCTTGACTAAACGGCACTTCCACGAGGACAAAAGGCAGGCGCTGGACGCCGGATCGGCGTCCAGACAGCGGCAGAGGAGCATGCCAGTGGAACCTTTACAAGGGCTCGAATGGCTCACGCTCTTGCAGAGGTACCTGCCTCAATCGACGGGCTTGCCGGACTTCTCTTCCTCGAGGGTCACCGCAATCGCGGCGTTGGCCGAGAGCCGAACCTTGGAGCCTTCGACACCCGCCACGAAGCCGAGCTCGATGAAGTGGTGATGGCCCTTGTGGAAGCCGTCGCTGTCGCTTTTCTTGAGCTTGATGCGGTTGCCCTCGACGTGATCGACGGTGCCGACATGCACGCCATCGGCGCCGATGACCTCCATGTTGTCCTTGATCTTGTGCTGCGTCATGGCGCTCTCCTGGTTGCAGGTCAGCTGGTATATTCGGCTTGCATATGATGCGCCCAGACGACGCGGCGATGACAGCGCGTCGTGGGCAATCCGGCCTGTCTCACACCGGTTCGAATTCGTCCGCCGCTGCGTTCTCCGGCTTCTTGCCGTTGAAGGTGAGGCCGGCCCTGGTGGCCGAGAGTTTTACCTCTGAGCCGTCGCGCACGTCGCCGGAAAGGATCATCTCCGCCAGCGGATCCTGCACGCTGCGCTGGATCACCCGCTTCAGCGGGCGGGCGCCGTAAGCCGGGTCCCAGCCTTTCTCCGCCAGCCAGTCGCGCGCCTTCGGGTCGAGCTCCAGCTCGATCTTGCGATCCTCGAGCAGCTTGCGCAGCCGCGAGAACTGGATCTCGACGATGCGGCCCATGTCGCTCTTCTGCAGCCGATGAAACAGGATGATCTCGTCGATCCGGTTGAGGAATTCCGGGCGGAAGTGCGCCCGTACCATGTTCATCACCTGCTCGCGCACCGCGCCCGTGCTCTGGCCTTCCGGCTGGTTGACAAGATACTCGGCGCCGATGTTCGAGGTCATGATAATCAGCGTGTTGCGAAAATCGACGGTGCGGCCCTGGCCGTCGGTCAGGCGGCCGTCGTCGAGCACCTGCAGCAGCACATTGAAGACGTCGGGATGCGCCTTCTCGATCTCGTCGAACAGCACCACTTGATAAGGCCGCCGCCGCACCGCTTCGGTCAGGGCACCGCCCTCGTCATAGCCGACATAGCCGGGCGGCGCGCCGATCAGCCGCGAGACCGAGTGCTTCTCCATGTATTCGGACATGTCGAGGCGGATCATCGCGGTCTCGTCGTCGAACAGATATTCGGCAAGCGCTTTCGCGAGCTCGGTCTTGCCGACGCCGGTGGGACCTAAGAACATGAACGAGCCGATCGGCCGGTTGGGATCCTGCAGGCCCGCGCGGGCACGGCGCACCGCGGTCGACACCGCGCGCACCGCCTCGGCCTGGCCGACGACGCGCTTGCCGAGCATCTCCTCCATGCGCAGCAGCTTGTCCTTCTCGCCTTCCAGCATCTTGTCGACCGGAACGCCGGTCCAGCGCGACACCACCTGCGCGATATTGTCGGCAGTCACGGTCTCGCTGGCGGACGAGGTCTCGCTGGCCTCGACCGCCGCGAGCTTCTTCTCGAGCTCGGGAATGCGGCCATAGGCCAGTTCGCCCGCCTTCTGGAATTCTCCCTTGCGCTGCGCATTGGCAAGCTCGGTACGCAACTGTTCGAGCTCGCCCTTCATCTTCTGCGCATCGGAGAGCTTGCTCTTTTCCGACCGCCATTTCGACGTCATGTCCGCCGATTTCTTTTCCAGGTCGGCGAGATCCTTCTCGAGCGTCTGCAGGCGGCTCTTGGAGCCGAGATCGGTCTCCTTCTTCAGCGCTTCCTGCTCGATCTTCAGCCGGATGATCTCGCGGTCGAGCGAATCGAGTTCTTCCGGCTTCGAATCGACCTGCATCTTCAGCCGCGCCGCAGCCTCGTCCATCAGGTCGATCGCCTTGTCGGGCAGGAAACGGTCGGTGATGTAGCGGTTCGACAGCGTGGCGGCTGCGACCAGCGCTGAATCCGCGATGCGCACGCCGTGATGCTGCTCGTACTTGTCCTTCAAACCGCGTAGGATCGAGATGGTGTCCTCGACCGTCGGCTCGGAGACGAACACCGGCTGGAAGCGCCGGGCCAGCGCCGCGTCCTTCTCGACATGCTTTCGGTATTCGTCGAGCGTGGTGGCGCCGATGCAATGCAGCTCGCCGCGGGCGAGCGCGGGCTTCAGGAGGTTGGATGCGTCCATCGCACCGTCGCCCTTGCCGGCGCCGATCAGCGTGTGCATCTCGTCGATGAACAGGATGATGCCGCCCTCGGCCGAGGTCACTTCCTGCAGCACTGCCTTCAGCCGTTCCTCGAACTCGCCGCGATATTTTGCGCCGGCGATCAGCGCGCCGAGATCGAGCGCGAGCAGCGCCTTGTCCTGCAGGCTTTCCGGCACGTCGCCGTTGACGATGCGCAGCGCGAGGCCCTCGACGATCGCGGTCTTGCCGACACCGGGCTCGCCGATCAGCACGGGATTGTTCTTGGTCCGCCGCGACAGCACCTGGATGGTGCGGCGGATCTCCTCGTCGCGGCCGATCACCGGGTCGAGCTTGCCGTCGCGCGCGGCCTGGGTGAGGTCGCGGGCGTATTTCTTCAGCGCGTCATAGGCATTCTCGGCCGATGCGCTGTCGGCGGTGCGGCCCTTGCGCAGCGCGTTGATGGCCGCATTCAGGTTCTGCGGATTGACGCCGCCCTTGGCGAGCAGCTTGCCGGCCTCGCTGTCCTTGTCGGCTGCGAGTGCCTGCAGCAAGCGTTCGACCGAGACAAAGCTGTCGCCGGCCTTGTCGGCGGCCTGTTCCGCCGCCGCGAAGGCGCGCGCGGTCTCGGGCGCCAGATAGATCTGTCCGGAGCCGGCGCCGCTGACCTTCGGTACCTTCGCCAGCGCCTCTTCGGTCGCCTTGAGGATCGCGCGCGAATTGCCGCCGGCGCGGTCGATCAGGCCGGCTGCGAGGCCTTCGGGATCATCGAGCAGCACTTTCAGGATGTGAAGCGTCGAGAACTGCTGATGGCCCTCGCGCATCGCGAGCGATTGTGCCGACTGAATGAAGCCGCGAACGCGATCGGTATATTTTTCAATGTTCATCGTGGCACCTCAAGGCAGCGCAGGCTCGTCGAGATCAAGTCAGCCACGCAGTCCCGCCGGCGACAGATGGCGGAACGATGACATCCATCATGCAACAGCCCCGTGCAATTGCGCCGGCGGAAAACCGCGGGCCAAAGGCTGCCGCATCTCGCATCGTGTGGTCCTTTCGGGAGAGTGTCAATCGCGGAGCGCGCTCGCTGGGATGCTGCGATTAAGCCGTTGCGAGGGTTGATGTTCGTCTTTGGCACTCATCCGCTGGCACTGCTACAGCCGCGCCGGCAAGCCGGATGCACGCGTCGCGCTGATTGCGGTTCGATGGATCGCCGGGCTCGCGAAGCGAGTGCTGGATGAGCATGGATCGCCGTGATCGTACAAAGGCCAAAGTCATGATCGTGACACGCTATCGGAATCGATCACGTCGCGATTCGCGCAGCTTGCATCGATGATGCAGAGAAGCAACGCGCGATGTTCCACTGCATCGCGCAACGTTGCATCACGGCGCACTCTGAACTGACCATGAATACCGGACGAGCGCGTTTCCTGTCGCGTCGATGCGTTTCAGGCTGGTGTAAGGTCAAGGCGCTAGCGATGAAGTGTGTCGGTGCATTGCCGACGCACGGAACTTTTGTTCCGTCTCACGTCGAACGTGCTCATCGAAGAGGCTCCCAATGACAACTCGTCTCCTTTCGACCGTGTCGTGTGCAGCGATTGCCACGGCGCTGTTCTCTGCGATTGCGGTGCCGGCAATCGCGCAGGATGCGGCATGCGCGCCGGTCTCTGCCGTCGAGACTGCGCCGCCGCCGTTGCCGACCTACGATCAGCCGCCGGTGCCTGGTCCCGGCTACATGTGGTCGCCGGGCAATTGGTCGTGGGACGAGGATCGCGGCGATTACTACTGGGTGCCGGGCACCTGGGTGCAGCCGCCGCGGGTCGGACTGCTGTGGACGCCCGGCTACTGGGGCGCATTCGGTGGCGGCTTCATTTTCCATCAGGGCTATTGGGGTGATCGCGTCGGCTTCTATGGCGGCATCAACTACGGATTCGGCTACGGCGGCGCAGGCTATGAAGGCGGCCGCTGGGATCACGGCAATTTCTTCTACAATCGCACCGTGAACAATCTGCAGGGTGCGCGGATCACCAACGTCTACGAGAAGAACGTCACGATCAATCAGACCACCGTCAACAACGTCAGCTACAATGGCGGCCGCGGCGGCATCGAGGTGCGGCCGACGCCGGCCGAGCGCGCGGTCGCCAAGGAGCAGCACTTCGCGGCGACGCCGTTGCAACGCAAGCAGGTCGAGACCGCAAGCCAGGATCCGAGCCTGTTCAAGCGGACCAACAATGGCGTGCCCGCAGTCGCCGCAACGGCGCGTCCCGGCGAATTGAAGGGACCGGGCGTGGTTCGCGCGCGGCCGGCCGGCGAGGCGGTGCCTGCCAACGCCGCACGGCCGGCGACCGGGGAGTCGGGGCACCCGGGAGCTGCAGCCGCACCCGCAACCGCACCGGCTGCTTCCCATGCGCTCCCGGTCCCGGGAAAGGAGCTTCCGGCGGCGCATCCACCCGTCGAGGCGAACAAGCCCGCGGCCGAGGAGAAGCGCGCGGCACCTGCTCCCGAGACCAAGGCCGAGCCGCATCCTGCTGCGCCGGCGTCTGCCGGATCCCATGCACTTCCGGTTCCCGAGAAGGGCGTTGCGGCGCATCCGCCCGCCGAAGTGAACAGGCCCGCGGTCGAAGAGAAGCGCGCAGCGCCTGCCGCCGAGCCGAAGCTCGAGCCGCATCCTGCAGAAGCGGCGCGGCCTGCCGTGCAGGAGAAGCGGCCCGAAGAGGTGCGCAAGGAAGAGCCGCGTCCCGAGCCTGCCGCGAAGCCCGTCGCGCGGCCCGAGCCAGCGAGGCCCGAACCGCGACCGGAGACGATGGCGCGCCCTGAGCCGCATCCGCAGCCGCAGGCCGCCCATCCCCAGCCGGTGGCACGGCCGGAGCCGCACGCCGCTCCGCATGCCGCGCCCGCGGCAGGTCATCCCGCGGAGGAGAAGCGGCAGGAGCAACACTAGGGCACGTCCGCGCTCCGCTGGCTCGTTTCGGCGGAGCGCGGTATTGTTCCGCCTGTCCAAGCGATCATCACTGGAGGTTGGTCATGGCACAGAGTCACGGTGGCGATGGACAGCTCGACGATGGCAAGCCGCGTTTGAGCGAGGACGACATGCAGCGGGCCCTCCTCGGTCCGCGGGGCGTGCCGGGCAAGCCGGATACTGCCAAGATGACGCCGCAGCAGCAAAAGAACATGCCGAACTATCTGGACCCCGGACATACATCTTAACTTGCCATGTGACGTGAGCGCATGCTGCGTCGGCCGCTTCCGGGCGGCGCGCCTGCGCACTTGCAAATCGCCTGCTTTTGCGCCCTCATGATTGCAGGTGCACTCACGGTGTTGCGGAGCAGGTTGTGAGAAATCCGTACGAGGTCCTTGGCGTTGCCCCGACGGCGTCTGCGGCCGATATCCAGAAGGCCTATCGCAAGCTGGCGAAGAAGCTGCATCCGGATCTCAATCCGGGCGACAAGGCGGCCGAAGACAAATTCAAGGAAGTCGCGGCTGCGAACGATCTGCTCTCGGATGCCGAGAAGCGCAAGCGCTTCGACGCCGGCGAGATCGATGCTGATGGCGCCGAGCGGCCGCAGCATCGCTACTACCGGGATTTCGCCACCGCCGATGCGGGGCATCCCTATGCCGACAGCTCCGGCTATGCCGACTACATGGACCAGGACGACGCCTTCGCCGAATTGCTCCGGCGCAGCGAGCAGGCGCGCGCCAACCGGCGCGGCCGCGATTTGCATTACGCTCTCGCGATCGACTTCGCGGAATCGATCACCGGTGCGAGCAAGCGGCTGACGCTTCCCGACGGCGGTACGCTCGATGTGACGATCCCGCCGGGGCTCGTCGATGGCCAGATCATTCGTCTGCGCGGCAAGGGCATGCCCGGCAGCGGCAAGGGCGGTCCCGGCGATGCGCTGATCGAGGTGGAAGTTCGCCCCGACCCGCGCTTCACCCGCGAGGGTGACGATATTACGCTGGAACTGCCGATCTCGCTGTCCGAGGCGGTGCTCGGCGGAAAAGTCCGCGTTCCGACGCCGACGGGGGCCGTGACCATGACGGTTCCGAAGGGATCGAACACCGGCACGACCATGCGGTTGCGCGGCAAGGGCGCGCCTCGCGTTGGCGGCAGCCATGGCGACGAACTCGTCAGGCTCAAGGTGGTCCTGCCCAAGGGACCCGATCCCGAGCTCGAGGCGTTTGTGTCGAATTGGGATCGAAAGGCATTCGATCCGCGCGAGGATGGTGCATCATGAACAAGCAGCAGTTCCTCATCGATGCGGGTCTGGAGGTGCAGACCCTGGAGTTCTGGATCGAGCAGCAATGGCTCGTCCCGGACGAGACCGCCAGCGAGATCAGCTTCTCCGACACCGACGTGGCGCGCGCGCATCTGATCCGCGACCTGAAGGGCGACTTCGGCGTCAACGACGAGGGCATCGACGTCATCCTTCATCTGGTCGATCAGCTGCACGGCCTGCGCCGCGCGTTCGAACAATTGCACAAGGACATGGCGTCATCACCACCGCGCTAGGCGCCTCACTTGCGACGAACCTCAGCCTTGGGATCAGCCTCGGAGACGATCATGACGGACAAGCCGACGCCGCTGGCCCATGGCGAGATCGACGTTCTTATCCTGCAGGCGCTGGTGCGCAAGCTGATCGCGAAAGGCGTGCTGACGCCGGACGACGTCCGCTCGATGCTGTTCGAGGCCGCCAAGAATCTTGACCTGGTCGGCAGCGAGCTGACGACGGAAGCCGCCAACATCATCGTGCAGGAAGATCTGGCGCCGGCATTCCTTGGCGGCTAGGGCATGATCCGGAAAAGTGGAAGCCGGTTTTCCCTCGCGACAACCGCGAAGCGTTTGCGCGGAGATCATGCTCAAATAAGGAGGCTTCAGGTCTGGCCGCCGCGGGTGGAGACCAGCCGGATCCGGGTGACCTGACCGGCATTGCCGACGAGATAGGCTTGTGCGTCACGCACCAGTCGCTCCACGGCGGCCGCGTCATAGCTCGGATGACGGGTGTTCAGATGCAGGTCGGTCTCGATCTGCATGATATTTGTCGTGTCAGTGGCGCCGATCTCGACCGAGAACGACACCAGCGAAACATGCGGGCTCTTGAAGGCCATCGCTCGATCTCCCTCATCGCGTGACGCGCGGCGCGCATCGGTACGGCGGGCGCAATCTATCTCAAGCTGCCGAATCCTGCTCGGCCGTTCGCATCGCAGCCGGACGCGCCCTGTCGAGTTCCTCGATCATGCCGCGGGCGATCTCGCGCTCGCCCATGATCACGATGTCGGCGCCAAGTGCCTTGAGATGATCGACCTCGGCGTCGGAATGCGCACGGGCGATAATCTGGATCTCGGTATTCGCGGCGCGCGCCTGTTCGACGATCTGGCCGGCCTCGAAGGCTTCGGGAATCGCGATGACCAGCGACCGCGCGGCGGCCGGATTGGTCGCGCGCAGCACGCTGGCGCGCGCGGCGTTGCCCATCAGGGCTTCGATGCCGCGCTCCTTGAGCTTGGCGACCATGTCGTCGGACGCCTCGACCGCGAGGAACGGCACGCTGCGTTGATGCAACGCATCGCCGACGATGCTGCCGACCCGGCCGTAGCCGACCAGGATGGTGTGATCCTGCAATTCGGTGACCGGGATCGGTTCAGAGGCTGCGGCGGTCGGCGAGGAAGCCTGCGGCTTCTCGAGCCGCGACGTCAGCCAGTCGACCACCGCGAACACCAGCGGGTTGAGCATGATCGAGAAGATCGCACCCGCCAGGATCAGGTCGCGGCCGGCCTTCGGCAGCAGATTGAGCGCAACGCCGAGTTCGGCCAGGATGAAGGAGAATTCGCCGATCTGGGCGAGGCTCGCCGAGATCATCAGGGCGGTTGCCATCGGATGACGGAACAGCACGACGATCAGAAGGGCGGCAATCGACTTGCCGACCACGATGACGAACAAAGTCGCTGCGAACGGCCAGGGCTCGCGAACCACGCTGAGTGGATCGAACAGCATGCCGACGGAGACGAAGAACAGCACCGCGAACGCATCGCGCAGCGGCAGGGTTTCCTGGGCCGCGCGCTGGCTGAGCGGCGATTCCCGCAGCATCATCCCGGCGAAGAAGGCGCCGAGCGCCAGCGAGACACCGAACAGCTTGGTCGCGCCGAACGCGATGCAGAGCGCGATCGCAAGCACGGTCAGCCGGAACAGCTCGCGCGAGCCGGTATGCGCAATGTAGTGCAGGACCCACGGGATCAGCCGGCGCCCGACCACCAGCATCAGCGCGATGAACACGGTGATCTTGATCAGCGTCAGCACCAGCACGCCGGTGAGCCCGAGACCGAAACGGGCGGCGAGCGGATCGGAGGTGAGCGCCGCGCCATCGCCGCCCTGCAAGCTCGCCACCGCCGGGAACAGCACCAGCGCCAGCACCATGGCGAGGTCTTCGACGATCAGCCAGCCGACCGCGATCTTGCCGCGTTCGGTGTCCATCAGACGGCGCTCCTGCAGCGCGCGCAACAGCACGACGGTACTTGCGACCGACAGCGCGAGGCCGAACACCAGACCGGCGCCGACGGTCCAGCCCATCAATAGCGCGAGGCCGAGGCCCATCAATGTGGCGACCGCAATCTGCGCAATCGCGCCGGGCACCGCGATCTTCCGCACGGACAGCAGGTCGTTGAGCGAGAAATGCAGGCCGACGCCGAACATCAGGAGAATGATACCGAGCTCCGCGAGCTCGGTTGCCAGCGCCTGATCGGCAACGAAGCCGGGTGTGAAGGGACCGACGGCCACGCCCGCGAGCAGATAACCGACCAGTGGCGGAACCCGAAAGCGCTGGGCGATGGTTCCGAAGACAAAAGCGAGGCCGAGGCCCGCGACGACGGTCGCGATCAGAGGTGTGTCATGCGGCATTTCGCCTTGTCGCACAGCATCCCTGGCGGTGCACCGCGACCATTTGAGGCGCGGCATTCCGCGCGAAAATTGTGATCTATTGCTCATAACGTGAGCATATGATCTCATGCCGGGATGGATCCGCGGCTTCCCGAGACTGATTTGGTCATCTTCGACTGCGACGGCGTGCTCGTCGACAGCGAGGAATTGAGCTGCCGCTGTCTTGCCGAGGCGATGGTCCAAACCGGCATCGAGATGAGCACCGAGCGGGCGCTCCAACTCTTCCTCGGCCGCAGCACCGCGGCCGTGGTCGACTACTGCCGGGGCGTCGGAAAGCCGTTGCCCGAGACGTTTCTGCCTGACCTGGCGCTGCAGGTCCGTGAGACCTTCCGCTCCCGGCTGAAGCCGACCGCCGGCATCGCGGCGCTGCTCAAGGAATTGCGGCTGCCATATTGTGTCGCCTCGTCGAGCGATCTCGATCGGGTGAAGTTCTCGCTGGAGCTGACCGGCCTCGCCGCCAGCTTCGGGCCGCGGCTCTACACCGCGCAGATGGTCAAGCACGGCAAGCCGGCCCCCGATCTGTTCTTGCATGCGGCAGGCGCAATGGGCGCTGCGCCGCGCCGCACGCTCGTGATCGAGGACAGCGTCAGCGGCGTGATGGCCGCGAAGGCGGCGGGCATGAAAGTGTGGGGATTTGTCGGCGGCGCCCACTATCGGTTGGCGGATGGCAGTGCTCTGCTGCGGCAGGCCGGGGCCGATCGAATCTTCGCCGCGATGACGGATTTCTGGATGGAAGGCTGACGCAAGACGATGGCTGCGCCCGACAACGAAAAGTCTCGTCTCGACGATGCGGCGCGCGCCGGCTGGCTGTATTTCATCGCGGGCCACACCCAGGATGAGATTGCGAAAATGCTGCAGGTGTCGCGCGCCTCGGCGCAGCGCCTGGTGTCGCTGTGCCTGGCGGAGCGGCTGATCACGTTTCGCCTCGAACATCCCATTGCGGCCTGCATGGAGCTGGCTTCCCGGCTGAAGGCGCGGTTCGATCTGGTGCATTGCGACGTCGTGCCGACCGATCCGGCGGCACTGCTGTCCAATGCAGGGATCGCCGAACGCAGCGCCAACCTGCTGGAGACGACGCTGCGCTCGGAGACGCCCGTGATCGTGGCGCTCGGCACCGGCCGTGCGGTGCGCGCCGCAGTCGAGCGGGTCTCGCCGATCGAGCGGCCCGATCACCAGATCGTCTCGCTGGTCGGCAACATCTCCGCCGACGGCTCGGCGAGCTTCTACGACACAGTGGGACGGCTCGCCGACCGCACCGGCGCGCGCCATTACCCGATGCCGCTGCCGTTCCTGATGTCGAGCGAGGACGAGCGCAATCGCATGGTCCGCATCGACCCGATCGCGCGGGTGAGGGCGGTCGCCGCCAAGGCCGATCTGCGGCTGATCGGCATCGGCCAGATGGATCAGAAGGCCCAGGTCCATGTCGACGGCTTCGTCACCCGCGAGGAGCTGCTGGAGATGATGCGGCTCGGCGCGGTCGGCGAGGTGACCGGCTGGGCCTATGACGCCAAGGGCCGCCTGATCAAGGGCGGCACCAACAAGCGGTTGACGAGCATTCCGCCGCAGATCCCCGCGGAAGCGACCACGATCGCGGCAGCCGTCGGCGCCGCCAAGGTGCCGTCGATCAAGGCCGCATTGGCGGGCCGGGTGGTCAATGGCCTCATCACCGATGAGGCCACCGCCCGCGCGGTGCTGGATCGCTAGGCGCCACGGATCGGGCTTCACCTCGCCCCGCCTGCGGCAGGGCAATCGCATTTGGAATGAACCGATTCTTCCGCGCCGTCATGGCCGGGCTTGTCCCGGCCATGACGTCTTTTCTTTGCGTGGAAACGAAGACGTGGATGCCCGGGACAAGCCCGGGCATGACGAGTTTGTGGGAACTCCGATTGCCTCAAACGGCCGTATGCGATTGCCCTACCGCCTGCGGGGAGAGGTCGGAACGCATCGTCAGATGCGTTCCGGGTGAGGGGGAGGCTCCACGCATTCCCGTGGGTCCGTATGCGCGGAGAGAGCCCCTCACCCCAACCCTCTCCCCGTAAGAACAGGGCGAGGGAGTGCAGTCCCGTCGTGGTTGCAGTTCGACTTCTCAGGCGCTTAGCCGCTCTTTTCGCCTCCGCAAGCAGCTCCATTCCAGCGTGCAGCGGAACCCGCTATCGCGCGGGACGGCGCTCCCTCGCGCTTGACAAAGTTTGGTGACGGGATGAACATACGCTCAACACGTGGGCATATGCTCAACGTGACATAAGGGAGGTCACCTTGAAAAACGTCCTTTGCGCCGTTGCGGGCGCGGCTGCTGTTTTGATCTCTGCCCCCTCGATCGCCCAGACCACGCTGACGGTGGGACCGTCAACAATGGCGACATGATCCGCATGCAGGGGCTCACCAGCGAATTCACCGCGAAGAATCCCGACATCACCGTCAAATGGGTGACGCTCGAGGAGAACGTGCTGCGCCAGCGCGTGACCACCGACATCGCCACCAAGGGCGGCCAGTTCGACGTGCTCACCATCGGCACTTATGAGGTGCCGATCTGGGCCAAGAAGAACTGGCTGGTGCCGCTCGACAAGCTCGGCGCCGACTACGACGTCGGCGACCTCCTGCCCAGGATCAAGGATGCGGTCTCGGTCGACGGCAAGCTCTACGCCGCGCCGTTCTACGGCGAGAGCTCGATGGTGATGTATCGCACCGACCTGTTCGACAAGGCCGGCCTGAAGATGCCGGAGAGCCCGACCTGGGACTTCGTGGTCGACGCAGCCAAGAAGCTGACCGACAAGTCCGCCGGCGTCTATGGCATCTGCCTGCGCGGCAAGGCCGGCTGGGGCGAGAACATGGCGTTCCTGACCGCGATGGCCAATTCCTACGGCGCGCGCTGGTTCGACGAGAAGTGGGAGCCGCAATTCACCTCGCCGGAATGGAAGAAGACGCTGACGACCTATGTCGACCTGATGAAGCAGGCCGGCCCTCCCGGCGCCTCTTCCAACGGCTTCAACGAGAACCTCGCGCTGTTCAACGCCGGCAAATGCGCGATGTGGATCGACGCCACCGTCGCAGCGTCGTTCGTCAGCAATCCGAAGGAATCCAAGGTCGCCGACAAGGTCGGCTTCGCGCTGGCGCCGAACACCGGGCTCGGCAAGAACGCCAACTGGCTGTGGGCGTGGAGTCTCGCGGTTCCTGCCGGTTCGAAGAAGGTCGACGCGGCCGAGAAGTTCATCGCCTGGGCGACCGGCAAGGATTACACCAAGCTGGTCGCGTCGAAGGAAGGCTGGGCCAACGTGCCGCCGGGCACGCGCACCTCGCTGTACAAGAACCCCGACTACCTGAAGGTCGCGCCCTTCGCCAAGCTGACCTTGGCCTCGATCGATGCCGCCGATCCGAACAAGCCGACGGTGAAGCCGGTGCCTTACGTCGGCGTGCAGTATGCGGCGATCCCTGAATTCCAGGGCATCGGCACCCAGGTTGGCCAGCAGTTCTCCGCGGCGCTGTCCGGCTCGACCTCCGTCGATGCGGCGCTCACCGCGGCGCAGTCCGCCACCGAGCGCGAAATGAAGCGCGCGGGTTACATCAAGTGAGCATGATCCTTACCCGGAGGGCCGCGTTAGCGCAAAGTGTGAAGCGGTTTTCCGAAAAGATCATGCTCAAAACAAAGCCGCGACTCGATAGCCAAGGCGCGACAGCCGCCTTGGCCGCCCGACCAGCTTAGACCTCCCGAGCTGGGCCACTTGCGACCATCCTGTCCCGCAGCGGGATGGTCGCTCCTTTCCTTGAGAAGGAGGCGGGGATGGCGACCCAGCAGACCCAACTGCTCGCACGCACGCTGCTCACGCCCGCGGTGGCGTTGCTGTTCATCTGGATGATCGTGCCGCTGGCGCTCACGATCTATTTTGCGACCCTGCATTACAATCTGCTCGATCCCGGCTCTGAATCATTCGTTGGCTTGGAGAATTTCCGCTATTTCCTGACCGATCCGGCCTTCCTCGCCTCATTGCAGAACACCCTGGTGCTGGTCGGCTCGGTGCTCGCGATCACGATCATCCTTGGCGTGCCGCTGGCGCTGCTGCTCGACCAGCAGGTGGTCGGGCTCTCGATCGTCCGCCTGATGGTAATCGCGCCGTTCTTCGTGATGCCGACGGTGAGCGCGCTGGTATGGAAGAACCTGTTGATGCATCCGGTGTCGGGCCTGTTCGCCTGGATCGCGCATCTGTTCGGGCTGCCGGCGATCGACTGGTTCAACGACGCGCCGCTGTTCTCGGTGATTCTGATCATCTCCTGGCAATGGCTGCCGTTCGCGACCCTGATCCTGCTCACCGCGCTGCAATCGCTCGACGAGGAGCAGAAGGAGGCGGCCGAGATGGACGGCGCGAGCGCGATCTCGACCTTCATCTACATCACGCTGCCGCACTTGGCGCGCCCGATCACCGTGGTGATCCTGATCGAGACCATCTTCCTGCTCACGGTGTTTGCGGAGATCTTCGTCACCACCGGCGGCGGCCCCGGCTTGCAGACCACCAACATCGCCTTCCTGATCTATTCGCAGGCGCTGATCCAGTACGACGTCGGCAGCGCCTCGGCGGGCGGCCTGGTCGCGGTGGTGCTCGCCAACATCGTCGCCTTCTTCCTCGTCCGTATCGTCGGCCGGAATCTGGAGGCGTAACGTCATGGCGCGGATGGTCACGACACGGCGCAAGGTGATCTCGACGGCGGCGGCCTGGCTGGTCGGCTTCCTGATCTTCTTCCCGATCCTCTGGATGGTGCTGGCGAGCTTCAAGACCGAGCTCGAGGCGTTCGCGATCCCGCCCTCGTTCCTGTTCTTCCACTGGACCACCGAGAACTACGCCACGGTGCAGGAGCGCAGCGACTATTTCCACCACGCGCTCAACTCGATCATCATCGCCGGCGGTTCGACGCTGATCGCGATGCTGATCGCGATCCCGGCGGCGTGGTCGATGGCGTTCTCGCCGACCAAGCGCACCAAGGACGTGCTGCTCTGGATGCTGTCCACCAAGATGATGCCGCCGGTCGGCGTGCTGGTGCCGATCTACTTGATCTACCGCACCTTCGGCCTGCTCGACACCCGCTCTGGCCTGATCTTCATCCTGTGCCTCGGCAATCTGCCGATCGTGATCTGGATGCTGTTCACCTATTTCAAGGAGATCCCGAAGGACATCCTCGAGGCGGCGCGGATGGATGGCGCCACGATCGGGCGCGAGCTGATCTACGTGCTGACGCCGATGGCGGTGCCGGGGCTCGCCTCGACGTTGCTGCTCAACCTGATCCTGGCGTGGAACGAGGCGTTCTGGACCCTCAATTTGTCGACGCTCGAGGCCGCGCCGCTCACTGTCTTCATCGCGTCCTATTCCAGCCCGGAAGGATTGTTCTGGGCGAAATTGTCGGCGGCGTCGACGCTCGCGATCGCGCCCATTCTCGTGCTCGGCTGGTTCAGTCAGCGGCAGCTCGTCCGCGGCCTGACCTTCGGCGCGGTCAAGTAGCAGAAAGGCTTTCGCCATGGGTCAGATTACGCTGCAGGGTGTGCAAAAATCGTTCGGGCCGGTCCACATCATCAAGGGCGCCGATCTCGATATCGCCGACGGCTCCTTCGTGGTCTTCGTCGGTCCGTCCGGCTGCGGCAAGACCACGCTGCTGCGCCTGATCGCGGGGCTCGAGGATGTCACCGGCGGCGCCATCCTGATCGACGGACGCAATGTGGTCGACGTGCCGCCGGCCAAGCGCGGGCTGTCGATGGTGTTCCAGTCCTACGCGCTCTATCCGCATATGAGCGTGCGCGGCAACATCGCGTTCGGCCTGAAGATGGCCGGGATCGCCAAGGACGAGATCAACCGCAAGGTCGAGGCCGCCGCGGCGACGCTCAACCTGACACCCTATCTCGACCGCAAGCCGCGCGAGCTGTCCGGCGGCCAGCGCCAGCGCGTCGCGATCGGGCGCGCCATCGTGCGCGAACCGAAGGCGTTCCTGTTCGACGAGCCGCTGTCCAATCTCGACGCCGCGCTGCGGGTGCAGATGCGGCTGGAAGTGACGCGGTTGCAGAAGCAGCTCGGCACCACGGCGATCTACGTCACCCACGACCAGGTCGAGGCCATGACCATGGCGGACAAGATCGTGGTGCTGAACGGCGGCAAGATCGAGCAATACGGTTCGCCGCTCGAGCTCTATGAGAAGCCGGCCAACCTGTTCGTCGCCGGCTTCATCGGTTCGCCGAAGATGAATTTCGTCACCGGTGAGATCGCCAAGCAGCAGGGCGCCGCGACCATCGGGGTGCGGCCCGAGCATTTGAGGGTCGAGCGCGACGGGCAGGGCGGCTGGCACGGCACCGTCTCGGTCGCCGAGCATCTCGGCAGCGACACCTTCCTTTATGTCGACGCCGGACCGCTGGGAATGCTGACCGCGCGCTATGTCGGCGAACTCGACCTGCATCCCGGCGACCGGGTGTCGCTGATCCCGGATCCGGCGCGCATCCACCGTTTCGACGACAGCGGAAAATCGATTCACGCGTAGAGCATGATCCGGACCCGGAGGGCCGCGTTAGCGCAAAGTGTGATGCGGTTTTCCGAACAGATCATGCTCAAAAGAAGCTAAGGAAGAAGAAAATGTATCTCGAGAAATTCAGGCTCGGCGGCAAGACCGCCATCATCACCGGCGCGGGTCAGGGCATCGGGCTCGCCTGCGCCGAAGCGCTCGCCGAAGCCGGCGCCAAGGTCATCATCGGCGACCGCGACGCCAAGGTTGCCAATGACGCGCAGGCGGCGCTGAAGGCCAAGGGCTTCGACGCCGACATCGCGCTGATGGACGTGACGGATTCCGCTCGCGTCGCCGCGGTCGCCGACGAACTGGTCGGCAAGTATGGCAAGGTCGACATCCTCGTCAACAATGCCGGCATCGCACGGAGCGAGACGCCGGCGGAAACCGTAACCGACGAGCACTGGCTCAACGTCATCGACGTCAACCTGAACGGCACCTTCTGGTGCTGCCGCGCCTTCGGCAATCACATGCTGAAGGCGAAATCGGGCACCATCGTCAATGTCGGCTCGATGTCCGGCTTCATCGTCAACAGGCCGCAGGAACAGTGCTTCTACAACGCCTCCAAGGCCGCGGTGCATCACCTGACGAAATCGCTCGCCGCCGAATGGGGCGCGCGCGGGGTTCGCGTCAACGCCGTGGCGCCGACCTATATCGAGACGCCGCTGAACGCCTTCGTGAAGAACAGCCCCAAAATGTACGACGCCTGGATCGGCGGAACCCCGATGGCGCGGATGGGGCAGGTCGACGAGATCGCCTCCGTGGTGCTGTTCCTGGCGTCCGAGGCGGCGAGTCTGATGACCGGAAGCATCGTTCTGGTCGATGGCGGCTACACTTGCTGGTAGGCTTGCGCCCGGGGATCATGCTCAACGGAAGATAGAGCGGTCATGCGGCAAGCCTATATCGGGGTGGACGTCGGCAGCACCAGCGCCCGGGCGGGCGTGTTTGATGAGTCGGGGAAGCTATTGGGTTCGGCCCGGCATCCGATCCGGGTCTGGCACGAGCCCGGCGATATCGTCGAGCAATCGTCCGATGACATCTGGGCGGCCTGTGCCGCTTCCGTCGGCAAAGCGATGCGGGAGGCTGGAATTGCGGCCGAACACGTCAAAGGCATCGGGTTCGACGCGACCTGTTCGCTGGTCGTGCTCGACAGAGCGGGCCGGCCGCTCACCGTCAGCCCGTCCGGCGATCCCGTACGCAATGTCGTGGTCTGGATGGATCACCGCGCGATGGACGAGACCGAATTCGTCAACGCGACCGGCGACAAGGTGCTGCGCTATGTTGGCGGCGCCATCTCGCCGGAGATGGAGATCCCGAAAATCCTCTGGCTGAAGCGGCATCTGCCCGCGACCTTCGAGGCCGCCGGGCATTTCTTCGATCTTGCCGACTATCTGTCGTTCCGCGCGTCCGGCTCGCTGGCGCGCTCGACCTGCACGGTCACCTGCAAATGGACCTATGTCGCGGGCGAGGGCGGCTGGAGCGAATCCTTTTTCAAGCGGGTCGGGCTCGAGGCGCTCGCGGCTAACCGCTTTGGGCGGATCGGCAGCGAGATCGTGCCGCCCGGCTCGCCGCTCGGCCGCGGGCTGTCCGAGGATGCCGCGCGCGATCTCGGCCTCGTGCCGGGAACCGCGGTCGGTGCCTCCCTGATCGATGCCCATGCCGGCGGCGTCGGCGCGATCGGCGGCCGCGATGGCTCCGGCTCCGCGGTCGATGTCTGCCAACGGCTCGCCTACATCATGGGAACGTCGGCCTGCATCATGGCGACGACGGTCGATCCCTGCTTCGTGCCCGGCGTCTGGGGGCCGTATTTCGAAGGCATGGTGCCGGGCTTCTGGCTGAACGAGGGCGGCCAATCCGCGGCCGGCGCTGCGATCGATCACCTGCTCAAGTCGCATCCGGCGCATGCCGGGGTTGCGCTCGCGGCGAAGACCGACGGCGTCGACGTCATCGAATACCTCGAGAAGCGCATCCTGGCGCGCAGCGGCCATGCCGGTGCTGCGGCGCTGCTCGCGCGCAACGTTCATGTTCTGCCGGAATTTCTCGGCAACCGTTCGCCCTATGCCGATCCCGGCTCGCGCGCAGTGATCGCGGGGCTCGATCTCGACACCGACGTATCGGCGCTGGAGCGGCTGTTCATCGCCGGCCTGTGCGGGCTGGCCTACGGCCTTGCCGACGTCATCGACGCCTTGCAGGCGCATGGCGTCAACGGCAAGACCATCGTGATCGGCGGTGGCGCGAGCCGCAGCCCCCTGGTGCGCCAGATCATGGCCGACACGACAGGCTACGCCGTGGCGCTGCCGCAGACGCAGGAACCCGTCTTGCTCGGAGCAGCGATGCTGGGCGCGGTCGCCAGCGGCGCGCACAACTCGATCAATGCGGCGATGGCCGGCATGTCGGCGCTCGGGCGGTTGAGCGAGCCAACCAGGCCGGAACTTGCCGAGTTCCACCGCAAGAAGCGCGGCGTGCACAAGATGCTGCGAGAGCTTGACCGCGACAGCCGCGAGGCGATGAGGCCGGCGCCCGGCGAAGCGCCGACGTAAGGTTGCCCATGCTGCTGAGTTGCGGAGATGCACTGATCGATTTCCTGCCGTCGAAGACGGCGGATGGACGCGAGGCCATGACGCCCGCGGTCGGCGGCTCCTGCCTCAACATCGCGATCGGCAGCGCCCGGCTCGATGTTCCCACCGGCTTTGTCGGCGGCATCTCGACCGACACCTTCGGCAGGATGATCGCCGATCATGCCGTAGCCTCAGGCGTCGATCTCAGCCGGGCGACGCGCAGCGATCACCAGGCGACGCTGGCGTTTGCGCGCGTCACCGGCACCGAGACGCAATACGCCTTCTACGACGCCGACACCGCATCGCGGAACTGGACCTATCGGCGCGATGCGGTCGCGCTTGACGAGGTCACCTGCGTGCATACCGGCTCGACCACGCTGGTCCATGACAAGGGTGCTGCGGAGACGCTGGCCTTGATCGAGGATGCGCGGCCGAACGTGACGATCTCGCTCGATCCGAATTGCCGGCCGAACCTCGTCAAGGACAAGGACGCCTATCGCGCGCGCATGCTTGCGTTCTGCGGCAAGGCCGACATCGTGAAGATGTCCGACGTCGACTTCGCCTATCTGTTCGGTGACGAGGCTTATGCTGCGCGGGCCGAGGCGCTGCTGTCGGGCGGCGCATCGCTCGTCGTCATCACGCGCGGCAATGATGGCGCCTGTGCCTGGCATCGCAAGGCCGGATCAATCGCGGCCGAAGCGCCGGTGGTGAACGTCGTCGATACGATCGGCGCCGGCGACAGCTTTCAGGCGGCGATGCTCGCCGCGTTGCATCGGCTGGACCGGATCGCGCAGCCGCGGTTGCGCGACGTCTCCGCGGCCGAGTTGACCCGTGCGCTGTCCTTTGCTTGCAAATGCGCCGCCTTCACCTGCACGCGGCCCGGCGCCGATCCGCCACGGAGCCGGGAGTTGCCGGCCGACTATTGGTAGGGCATGCACGGCCTCAGCCGGCGCGACGTCCCGCGCGATGCCGTCGCTTGACGCTTAGTCTCATTTTGCGTGCTGCGCCTGCGAAGGCAAATCTGCCCGGCGATGCGTGAAGGCGTCCGAAGCACCCGATATCGCTCGGATTTGATGCCAACCCGCGATCGCTGCGTTTCGAGCGTGCGAAGTCATGCTGCTTCGGCTTCGCTTTGAGCGCATCGGTTGTCTTTGTGAAAGACCGCGCTAACATGGAACCCATCCATCGATACCTGTCGTCGTCTTTTTTTGATCGTCTATTGCAGCGCAACCAGGCCACGCAACGGGTTGCGGGCTCGCCAGGGCGACCGGGCCTCGAAGGGAAGTAGCAGACACGCATCCCTAATATTGCAACCAAGAAATAACGGGGGAAGATATGTATGTGAAAGGGATTGCGGCATTCGCCGCCGCACTCGGCGTTGGCCTGTTGTCGGGCGCCGCCATCGCGCAGGAAGTCAAGCAGGAGAAGCAGTCGGTCCTCGGCAACGCCAATGTTTCTCCGGTGACCCAGGAGCAGCTCAACGCCGCCGACAAGAGCACCAGGGACTTCCTGCTCACCAACGGCAACTATGCCCAGACGCGATTCTATCCGGGCAAGCAGATTAGCCGGGACAATGTGAAGAACCTGCACGTCGCATGGATCTTCCAGACCGACGTCAAGGAATCGCTTGAGACATCTCCGATCGTAGTCGATGGCGTGATGTTCGTCACGACGTCGTTCAGCCATGTCTATGCGCTCGACGCCAAGACCGGTCAGCAGCTCTGGCACTATGCCCACAAGATGGGCCCGATCACGGTTTATTGCTGCGGTCCCAACAATCGTGGCGTCCAGGTGCTCGGCGACCGGGTCTATCTGGCGACGCTCGATTCCAAGCTGATGGCGCTGAATGCCAAGACCGGCGAGGTGGTCTGGACCACCAACATCGCCGATCCCGAGCTCGGCTACAGCGAGACGATGGCGCCGACCGTGGTCAAGGACAAGGTGCTGATCGGAACCAACGGCGGCGAATACGGCATCCGCGGCTTCGTGCGCGCCTATGACGCCAAGACCGGCAAGCAACTCTGGAATTTCCACACCATTCCGGAGAACTCCGTCGGTGTCTGGGCGACCAAGGACGCCACCGGCCGCGACATGCATCGCAATATCCAGGCCGAGAAGGACATGCTCGCCAAGATCGGCGATCCCTATGCCAAGCTCGGTGGCGGCGTGTGGCAGAACCCGTCGGTCGATCTCGCGACCAACCGGATCTACTTCGTCGTCGGCAACCCGTCGCCCGACCTCGACGGCTCGAACCGGCCCGGCGACAACCTCTACACCAACTCGCTGGTCTCGCTCGATCTCGACACCGGCAAGTATGTCTGCCACTTCCAGTACATCGCCCATGACGTCTGGGACCTCGACGCGGTCAGCCCGACGGTGCTGGTCAACGTCAAGGACAAGAGCGGCAAGACGATTCCCGGCGTCATCCATGCCGGCAAGACCGGGCACATCTATGTGCACGATCGCAAGGACTGCAGCCTGATCCGCTTCTCCGAGGCGATGGTGCCGCAGGAGAACATGTGGGTGCTGCCGACCAAGGAAGGCGCGCGCATGTTGCCCGGCGCCAATGGCGGCGTCGAATGGTCGCCGATCGCGACCGATCCGGGACAGGAGCTGGCCTACGCGATCAACCTGCATCAGCCGATGACCTACCACGTCGAGAGCTCGGCCTATCCGAACGGCAAGCTGTGGCTGGGCGGCGCCTTCAAGGTGATCCCGGGCGAGAAGCAGGCGGGCAACATCACCGCGGTGAACTACAACAACGGCAAGATCAAATGGCAGGTCAACACGCCCGAGCCGATGATCGGCGGCATCCTCGCTACCGCCGGCGGCCTGGTCTTCACGGGCGAAGGCAACGGCAAGTTCGCGGCCTACAATTCGTCGAACGGCAAGGAGCTGTGGAGCTTCCGCGCCGGCGCCGGCGTCAATGCGCCGCCGTCGAGCTACATGGTCGGCGGCAAGCAATATATCGTGGTCGGTGCGGGCGGTAACACCCAGCTCGACTACAAGCGCGGCAACAACATCATCGCCTTCACGCTCGACTGAGCCTGGGTCTGATGCATCATTACGCGTGCAAACATTGACGGCGAGGCGGGACCGGTTCGGTCCCGCCTCTGTTTTCTACGGATGAGCAGATGTTCAGTAGATGGATGATTTGCGGCGTCGCGCTGTTGCTGATGGCGGCGCAGGGGCGCGCAGAGACGATTGAGGAAAAAGTACAGGTCTGCGCCGGCTGCCACGGCGAGAGCGGCAAGCCGGTCGACAAGACCATTCCGACGATCTGGGGCCAGCAGGCCGGCTATCTCTACATCCAGCTGCGCGATTTCAAGCGCGGCGATCGCAAGAGCGAGATCATGCAGCCGATCGCGGCCCAGTTCGAGCGCGACGACATGCTGGCGATCGCGGAATATTTTTCGCAGAAGCCGTGGCCTGACCTCGGCCAGCCGCGTGCGCCCAAGGACGTGGCGGAGAAGGCGGTCAGCGCCAGCCGCTCGGTCGGCTGCCCGGCCTGCCATCTCGATCGCTTCCAGGGCGACGGCACGGTGCCGCGGCTGGCCGGGATGGGGCGGGATTACCTCGCCAAGACCATCGCCGATTTCCGCACCCGTGCGCGCGGCAACAATCCCGGCATGTCCGACCTGATGCTGGCAACGTCGCCCGACGACCTTGCCGCACTGGTGGACTATCTGGCGGGGCTGTGAGCGGCGGGCAGGCTAATGGGATGAGGTCGGATAGCGCGCGATGGAGGTGCGCTCCCTCTCCCGCTTGCGGGCAGGGCAATCGCATATGGCTCCAGCACCGGTGTTTCCGCGCCGTCATGGCCGGGCCTGTCCCGGCCATCCACGTCTTTCGCGGAAACCAAGATGTGGATGCCCGGCACAAGGCCGGGCATGACGAGTTTTGTGGAGCTATCGAGCCCATATGCGATTGCCATGCGCTTGCGGGGGAGGTCGAGCCAGCTGCCGTCAGACCGCTCAGCCTCACTGGTTCTTGGCCCGTTGCTAACCTTGGCGCTCGCTCGCGCGGCGTCCAAAAGTGAACCCAAAACAGACATTAGCGGAGGGAAGCAATCGCTACGAACGATTGCTGCGGAAATGTCAGCTTGCCACCTGCCAGCATCGAATGGTCGAGACGAGAGGCAGCATCCTCGGAAATCGAGATGATTAGCCGCTCCCGCTCAAGCGCCTCTTTGTCCTTCAAGAGGCCAGCCATCGGCGTTGCCGTGAGCTGAAAGCGGACATAATCCAACATTGACGGGAACTTAATCTGTTGGGTCACAGCGGCCACATCGACAAAATCAAAGCCCGCCTGTTTCGTCCAATCGGCAATCTCCTGAGCATCGCAAGAGAGGTGCTCGGAACGTTTGGTGCGCGACGCCTCTTTTCCCAGGCACTTATCGAGTGCCTGCACAAAAGCGTGTGCTGCTGGAGTTTTCTCAATTGCGCTGTAGACGCTGAACCCAGCGCGTCCTGCGGGCTTCAGCACCCGCACCATTTCCTTTAGCGCAAGAAGCCGGTCTGGAAAAAATTGAAGCCCAAGTTGGCAAAGCACCACGTCGAAGCAGTCTGCTTCAAACGGAAGGTCAAGCGCGCTCCCCTCAACCCATTCAATTTTTGGAGATTTCGAGCGCGCAATTGCGAGCATCGCAGTATTGAGGTCAAGGCCAACCACTCGTCCCGCCAAGCCTAGTTGCTGCGTCGACCTCGCGACTATGCCGGTCCCACAGGCGACGTCGAGCACGCTTTCGCCTTGCCTAGGTGCGATGCGGTCGAGCAGGTCACTCGCCCATACCGAAGTAATGGCTGGTACAAGATAGCGTTCGTAGAGTTCCGGCGCGCTGGCATCCATTTGCCAATGTTCGTGGACCGACATGACTTCCCCTACCGCGAGTGGAAAGTATCGAACGTCTTGAGTGTTGATGCTGGCCTATTGGATGGCAAGCTGCAAGGGAGTCTGCTTATGGCCCATCTGCGACCTCAGGGAATGTCCGCTCTTCAGCCGCTGCCGCTTAATGAGTACATGCCCTGGAACGCCGAAGCAGAGCTTCGGCTATGTCGCATCGTGAGACTCGATCCGGGTGAGGGGGAGTCTCCGCAAACCCGTCTCTTGCTGTGTACGCGGTGATAGACCCTCACCCCAGCTCTCTGGAGAGGAGCACGGTCATCATGCCTCAACGCGGCGTCAGCTCCTCGCGCAGCGCCGACAGGATGGTGAGATCGGCGGCATGCTTGCCGGCCTTGTCGGCCAGCGCCGCATCGGCGCCATGAGCGAGCAATGCCTTCGCGATTGCAGGATGATTGCCCTCGGCGGCGATCATCAGTGCCGTGCGGCCGCGCGCATCGCGGTCGTCGACCTTGGCGCCGGCGTCCAGCAGGTACGAGACGACCTCCAGTGCCTGCGCCTCCGGCACGGTCTCGTCAGGGCCGGCGGCCCACATCAGGAGTGTCAGATCGTTGGCGTAGCGCGCGTTGATCTCGATCTCGCGCGCGAGCAGCTGCTTGACGATGCCGAGCTGGCCGCCCGCCGCGGCATAGACGACCGGCGGCTTGCCGGTGTCGTCTGCCTTGCGGCCGTCGGCGCCGTGCGCCAGCAGCATGCGCACCACCATGTCCCTGCCGGCATAGGCCGCGGCCGCGACCGGGGAGGCGCCGCTGCGTCCGGTGAGATTGACGTCGGCACCGCGGTCGATCAGGCGCTGCACGATCGCGACATGGCCGCGCTCGGCGGCAAAGTACAGCGCGGTCGATCCCGCGAGGTTGCGCGCATCGAGCGGCGCGCCGCGCGCCAGCAGCAGGTCGACCATCGCGAGATGGCCGGAGCGGGCGGCGTGGCTCAGCGGCCTTGCGCCCAGCCGGTCCCGCGCATCGACCGAGGCGCCGTGATCGAGCAGCTCGGTGGCAAGGTTGATGCAATCGGCGTTGGCGGCCGCAAACAGCGACAGCGAGATCTCGACCGCGCTGAGCTGGGCCTTGTCGGTTTCGTATTTGCGGATCAGCTCGCGGCACCGCGCCGGATCGGGCCCCGCGAGGCTGCCGTGCACGCTGCCGGCAACGATCAGCGCGGCGAGGGCAATGCGGCGATACAAGGCGTGGTCCTCCGTCATGCTGACAGCAGCGCCATTCGGTTCGAGCGTCGCATGATCCTCGGTCGCTGCCAAGCCGCGCGGCAGGGAAGGGCCCGCCGATTCGGCAGGCCATGCGCCGTCGCGGCTCCGTGGCGGCACGCCATGCGTCCGAGCCGATGGACTTGCGGCATGCCACGCGGCACGATGCGTCCGTCGACCATCTTTGACGCGAGTCCACGCCCAAATGAGCGACGATCTGTGTCTGCTGTCTGCCGTTGAGCTTCGTGGGCGCATCGCCCGCAAGGAGGTCTCGCCTGTCGAGATTACGCGCGCGGTGCTCGCCCGTGCCGAGCGGCTGCAACCCGAATTGAACTGCTTCATCACGCTGTGCGGCGATGCGGCGATGGCGCAGGCGAAAGCCGCCGAGCGGCAAATCGCGGCTGGCGAGCCGCTCGGTCTGCTCCACGGCATCCCCTTCACGGTGAAGGACATCGTCAACACCAAAGGCGTCCGGACGACCTTCGGCGCGGTGCCGTACCGGGGCAACGTGCCCGACAATGACGCCATCGCCGTGGCCCGCCTCCGTGCCCAGGGCGGCATATTAATCGGCAAGACCACGACGCCGGAGTTCGGCAGCAACTGCCTGACGGATTCGCCGCTGTTCGGACGGACGCGCAATGCATGGAGTGCCGAGCGGTCCAGTGGCGGCTCCAGCGGCGGCGCGGCGGTCGCGGTCGCGAGCGGCATCGCGCCGCTGGCGGTTGCGACCGATGGCGGCGGCTCCACCCGGATTCCGGCCGCCTGCAACGGCGTGGTCGGAATCAAGCAGAGCAACGGGGTAATCCCGCATAGCCAGGTGCAGGACGCTTTCGGCAACCAGACCTATGTCACACCGACCACGCGCACCGTTGCCGATACGGCGCTGATGATGCAGGCGATGGCGGGAGAGGATCCGTCGGATCCCTGGTCGATCGGGGTGCCGGTGCCTGACTATCTCGGGCTTGCCGCGCCGCGTGGCGACCTCAGGGGCCGGCGGGTGCTGTTCTGCGTGTCGCCGCCGGGGCGCCCGGTCACGTCCGAAGTGGCCGCGGCGTTCAAGTCCAGCCTCGACCGGCTGGCGAGCCTCGGGGCCGAGCTCGAAGAGTTTTCCGGCGACGGCTTTAACATCGAGCCGATCTGGCGTGCGATCAACCACACCGTCTGGCGCACCCGCTTCGAGAAGCTCGCGGCCGATCATCCGAATGATCTCAGCGCAACCTTCCTGAAGCAGCTCGCGCTGGCGGCGCAGGTCAGCGGTGTCGACTACCAGCGGGCGATGTTCGAGCGCACCGTGCTGTTCCGCCGGGTGCAGTCGCTGTTCGCACGCGGCGATCTCCTGGCGATGCCGACCTTGACCCGGTCGGCGCTGCCGATCGACCAGGACCTGTTCGGCACGATCGAGATCGATGGCCGGAGTTTCGACAGCGTGCGGCCGCACTGGTTCCCCTGGACCATGCTGTTCAACATGACCGGGCATCCCGCCGTCAGCATCCCCGCAGGTTTCGGTCGCGACGGCCTGCCGATCGGACTGCACCTGGTCGGCCGCTTCCGGGCCGATGCCGAACTGCTGCGCGTTGCGGCGTTGTTCGAGGCGGCGAGCGACTTGCTTGGTCGCTGGCCGGCCTGACGTTGTCGGCGACGCTGATCGCGGCGTCGCAGGTTTAGCCGCTCTGACCGGTGCTCGCATTCGCGACGGCGCGCGCGACATTGGCGATCACCTCGTTGCACTTCTCCATTGGGGCACTTGCCCCGGTCAGGTAGACCGTCACCACGATCGGTTTGCGGCCGGGCGGCCAGAACACGCCGATATCGTTGTAGGTGCCGCGCTCGCCGGTGCCGGTCTTGTCGCCGACCCGCCAGTCGCGAGGCACGCCGGCACGCAGCCTTGCGTCGCCGGTCTTGTTGGCGACCATCCAGTCCACCAGCTTCTGGCGCGAGGCCGCGGACAGGACATCGCCGAGCAGCACGCGCTGCAAATCCTTCAGCATCGCGACAGGACTCGTGGTGTCGCGCGGGTCGCCGGGCACGGCTTCGTTCAGCTCCACCTCCCAGCGGTCGAGCCGGCTGACATTGTCGCCGATGGTGCGGAAGAAGCTGGTGAAGCCGGCGGGCCCGCCGATCTCGCGCAGCAGCAGGTTGGCGGCGGTGTTGTCGCTGAGCTTGATCGCAGCCGCGCAGAGTTCGGACAGCGTCATGGCCGAACCAACGCGTCCCTTGGTGACCGGCGCGTAGGCCAAGATATCTTTGGCCTCGATCTGTACGCGCTGATCGAGGCTGGATTCGCCGCGGTCGACCCGGTGCAGCACCGCGGCCGAGGCCAACGCCTTGAAGGTACTGCACATCGGGAACCGCTCGTCGCCGCGCCGGCTCGCGCGCAATCCGGTCTCCATGTCGAGTACGGCGACGCCGAGCCGGCCGCTGGTCGCGAGCTCGATGCGCGCAAACTCCTGCTGCAGCCGCTGCGCCGGCTCGCCTGGTCCTGCCGCTGTGCCTTGCCGCGGCAGGGTGCAGGACACCGCAAGGCCCAGCGCGCGCAATCCAAATGTCCGTCTCGTCAGCATGTCGAATCTCCCGTTGGCGGCGCGAACCTGCCGGGCGGCGTGACGGCGCACAAACAATCATTTATACAGCGAGGCATGAGGAAAACTTGGTCATGACGCCGTGCGCCGGCACCTCCCGCTGAACGCGCTGCGCGCCTTCGAGGCCTCGGCGCGGCTGCTCAGCTTCACCCGCGCCGGGATGGAGCTGCGCGTGACGCAGACCGCGATCAGCCATCAGGTCAAGCAGCTCGAGGACCTCCTGGGTACGAGCCTGTTCCGCCGGCTGCCGCGCGGGCTGGTGCTCACCGACGAGGGGCTGGCGCTGCTGCCGGTGCTGTCGGACGCGCTCGACCGGATCGGCGCCGCGATCGACCGCATCGAGGCCAAGGGCACGCGCGAGGTCGTGACCGTCGGCTGCGTCACGACGTTCGCGACCGGATGGCTCTTGCAAAGGGTCGACCGCTTCAAGCGCGCGCATCCCTATATCGATCTGCGTCTGCTCACCAACAACAACCGCGTCGACATCGCAGGCGACGGGCTCGATCTCGCGCTGCGCTTCGGCGACGGCTCGTGGCACGGCACCGAGGCGATCCATCTGTTGTCCGCACCGCTCTCGCCGGTGTGCTGCCCCGACGCGGCGGACCGGCTGCGCAAGCCGTCCGATCTCGCGCAGGAATTCCTGCTGCGCTCCTACCGCGCCGAGGAGTGGCCGCTATGGTTTGCGGTCGCCGGCGCGCCGTGTCCGAAAATCCAGGGGCCGATCTTCGACAGTTCGGTCGCGATGGCCGAGGCCGCCGCGCGCGGCGTCGGCGTCGGGCTGGTGCCGATCGCGATGTTCGACAATGAGCTGGCCTCCGGCCGGCTCAAGCGGCCGTTCGCGGCCGATGTCCCGGCGGGATCCTACTGGCTGACCTGGCTGAAATCGCGCGAGGTGACGCCGGGCATGCGCGCGTTTCGCGACTGGCTGCTCGAGACGCTGCGGACGGAGGTGAATGAGGTTGAGGACGCCGTCGCGCCCGCACCGCGGCGGAAGATCAAGACAAAGGCCGGACCGAAGCCGCGGACCAACACCAAGCGGCGTTAACGTCTGACGACGTGATTTCAACTATCGTCGCCACTATTTCGGAATTATCGAATAATGCCGCTGATTTGCCCGACATGTCAAGTGCCGTGTCGAACGCCCGCAGCCGCCGGCCACTTTGCATGGGGTTGTTTTCGATATTTTGGCGGTGCGCTCCCGCGCCGGCTGGCTATCGCATCTGGCGCGCGACCTACGCCAGATGGCACGCCACGGAATGCCCGTTCCTGCCTTCCAGCAGTTCCGGCGCGCTCTGCCGGCAGCGCTCCTCGGCGATCGGACAGCGGGTGTGGAAGTGGCAGCCCTTGGGCGGATTCATCGGGCTCGGCACGTCGCCCTTCAGGCGGATGCGGTCGCGCTTCGCCTTGGGATCCGGCACCGGCACGGCCGAGAGCAGCGCCTTGGTATAGGGATGCTGGGGGTTGCGGTAGAGATCGCTGGCCTTGGCGAGCTCGACGATGCGGCCGAGATACATCACCGCGACGCGGTCGGAGATGTGCTCCACGACCGAGAGATCGTGGGCGACGAACAGATAGGTGAGGTTCAGCTCGGCCTGCAGATCCTCGAGCAGGTTGATGACCTGGGCCTGGATCGAGACGTCGAGCGCGGAGACCGGCTCGTCGCACACGATCAGCTTCGGCTCCAGCGTCAGCGCGCGGGCGATCGCGATGCGCTGGCGCTGGCCGCCGGAGAATTCATGCGGGTAGCGCCGCATGTGCTCGGCCTTCAGTCCGACCTTGACCAACAGGCTCGCGACGCGGTCCTCCCGCTCGCTGGCCGAGCTCACGAGGTTATGGATGATGAAGGGCTCGCCAAGGATCGCGCCGACCGTCATGCGCGGATTGAGCGAGGCGAACGGATCCTGGAACACCAGCTGCATGTTGCGCCGCATGGCGCGCAGATCGCCGCCGCCCAGACCCGTCACGCTCTGGCCGTCGAACACGACCTCGCCCGAGGTCGGCTCGATCAGGCGCAGCACGCAGCGGCCGGTGGTCGACTTGCCGCAGCCGGATTCGCCGACGAGGCCGAGCGTCTCGCCGCGATTGACCGAGAACGACACGCCGTCGACCGCATAGACCTGGCCGACCTCGCGCGACAGCAGGCCGCCCAGCACCGGAAAGTGCTTCTTCAGATTGGAAACGCGCAGCAGCGGCTCGCTCATGACACGTCTCCGAGGTGGCAGGCCATGCGATGGCCGGGCGCGATCTCGCGCAGCCGCGGCTCCTTTTCGGTGCAGATGCTCATGGCGTATTTGCAGCGGGCGGCAAAACGGCAGCCGGGCGGCGGATTGATCAGGATCGGCACCGAGCCGCCGATCGCCTCCAGCCGCGTCTTGTGCGCGGCGTCGAGATCGATGCGCGGGATCGAGCGGATCAGGCCCTGGGTGTAGGGATGGCGCGGATTGCCGAACAGTTCGTCGACCGGCGCCTCCTCCACCACCTTGCCGGCGTACATCACGACGACGCGTTGCGCGGTCTCGGCGACCACGCCCATCGCGTGCGTGATCAGCATCACCGCCATGCCGAAGCGTTCCTTCATGTCCTGCAACAGATCGAGGATCTGCGCCTGGATGGTGACGTCGAGCGCGGTGGTCGGCTCGTCGGCAATGACGAGCTTGGGCCGGCACGCCAGCGCCATCGCGATCATCACGCGCTGGCGCATGCCGCCGGAGAACTGGTGCGGATAATGATGCACGCGGCCCGCGGCGTTGGGGATCTGCACCAGCTTCAGCATCTCGATGGTGCGCTCGAGCGCCTGCTTCTTGGTCACCGCCTCGTGGCGGCGCAGGCTCTCGGCGATCTGCTCGCCGATGGTCAGCACCGGATTGAGCGAGGTCATCGGCTCCTGGAAGATGAAGCCGATCTCCTTCGCCCTGATGTCGTCGAGCTGATGGCTGGTCAGTGGCACCAGGTCGCGACCCTCGAAGATGATCTCGCCTTCGACGATCTTGCCCGGCGGCATCGCGATCAGCTTCAGGATCGACATCGCGGTGACGGTCTTGCCGCAGCCGGATTCGCCGACCACGCACAGCGTCTCGCCGCGGTTGATGCTGATGTCGACGCCGTCGACCGCCTGGAGGATGCCGTCGTCGGTGCTGAAATGGGTTTTCAGGCCCTTGATGTCGAGCAGCGCCATCAGATCACCTTGCGCGCGTCGAGCGCGTCGCGCAGCCCGTCGCCGATGAAGTTGATGGCGACCACCGCGATGAAGATCGCGCCGCCCGGAAACAGCGCCCAATGCGGCCCGATGTCGAGAAAGTCCTTGGCGTCATAGAGGATGCGGCCCCAGGTCGGCGTATCCGGCGGAAAGCCGAGGCCGAGGAACGACAGTGTCGATTCCGCGATGATGGCGGCGGCGACGTCGATCGTGCCGGCGATGATCACCGGTCCCAGCGCGTTGGGCAGGATGTGGCGCACCACCTGGCGCACCGGGCTCGCGCCGAGCGCGCGCGCCGCCTCGACGAATTCCTTCTCGCGCAGCGACAGGAACTGGGCGCGCACCAGGCGCGCGACCGGCATCCAGCGCAAGCCGCCGATCACCAGCACGATCAGGATGAAGATGCCGCCCTCCGGGCCGAACATCGCCTTCAGCCCGTCGCGGAACAGATAGATCAGCATCAGCAGCAGCGGCAGCTGCGGCAACGACAGGAACAAGTCCGTCAGCCACATCAGCGCGTAGCCGAGCGCGCCGCGCGACATGCCGGCGAGCGCGCCGATCAGCGTGCCGACGAACACCGAGACCAGCATCGCGGCGAGACCGACCGCGAGCGAGATGCGCCCGCCATAGATCATGCGGGCGAGCAGGTCCTGGCCGAGATCGTCGGTGCCGAACGGATGCGCCAGCGACGGCCCCTGCAGGCCAGCCACGACGTCCATGTCGCTGATCGAGACGCGCCAGACGAACGGGCCGATCACGACGGCCGCGATCAGCAGCAGCAGCAGTACGGCGCTGACCACGGCCGGCCGGTGCCGGCGGTAGCGCCGCCAGGTTTCGCGCCAGGGCGAATAGCCGCGCCGCTCAGCGGAAGGAGATGCGAGGGTCAAGCCAGCCATAGAGGACATCTGCGATCAGGTTGAACAGCACCACGAGACACGCGAAGACGAAAGTCACGGCCATCACGACCGGCGTGTCATTGGCGAGGATGGAAGAAATCAGGAGCGAGCCGATGCCGGGAATCCGGAAGATCTGCTCGGTGACGATGGCGCCGCCGAACACGGCCGGCATTTGCAGCGCAATCAGCGTGACGACCGGGATCATCGCGTTGCGCATCACATGCTTGACGATCACCTTGGCTTGCCCGAGTCCCTTGGCGCGGGCGGTGGTGACATAGTCGAGCCGGATTACGTCGAGCATCGCCGAGCGCACGAAGCGGGTCATCGACGCCGCCTGGAACAGGCCGAGCACCATCACCGGCATGATCGCCTGCCGGATCATCTCCAGCAGCCAGGGAATGCCGCTGCCCGGCACGTCGGTATAGACGAAAGGCAGCCAGTCCAGTTTCACCGAGAACACCAGGATGAACAGGATGCCGGTAAAGAAGGTGGGCAGCGAGAAGCCGATGAAGGCGAAGGTATTGGCGAGCTGGTCGAAGATCGAGTAGGGCCGGGTGGCGGCATAGACGCCGACCGGGATCGCGATCAACAGCGCCAGCAGCTGCGCCGAGCCGATCACGTAGAGCGTGGTCGGCAGCCGCTGCAGGATCAGCGTGTCGACATTGATCCGGCTGACAAAGGAGAAGCCCCAGTCGCCTTGCGCCATCGCCGCGAGCCAGTGCAGGTAGCGAAGATAGATCGGGTCGTCGAGGCCGAACTTGGCGCGCAGCGCGGCCTGCACCTCGGGCGGCACGTTCGGGTTGGTCGCGAGCTCGCTGAACGGATCGCCCGGCGCGAGCGCCAGCACCACGAACAGCACGAGCGAGATCCCGAGCAGGCTCGGGATCGCGATCATCAGGCGACGCAGGATATATTGACTCATCGAGAGATCATCTAACTAACGCTCGCACCTTGAGCACGTTGATCTTGCCTCCAGTCGAATGGCGAGCTTCACCTCGCCCCGCGTGCGGGGAGAGGTTGGAATTCAAGCACAGCTTGAATTCCGGGTGAGGGGGAGTCTCCACGAACTCATCTTTCACGGTATTTGCTGCGAAAGCCCCTCACCCCAACCCTCCAAGAGCGAGCTCCGCTCGTCTCGACCCCGTAAGAACGGGGAGAGGGAGAAGATGCACCTACTCAACTCCGAACCTGTCCTCGTGTCTCAGGTTTCACGATACCAGTCTTGCAGATTGTCGGTCTGGTTGGCCCAGCCGGAGAGCGCGGGCCGCACCGTGTTGGAGCAGGCTTCCACCGCGAGGCGGTGCATCACCGGGATCACCACCGTGTCCTGCCACATCAGATCGTTGCACTTGATGTAGAGCTCAGCCCGCTTGATCGGATCGGTCTCGGTATCGGCCGCTTCGATCGCGGCGTCAAAATCCTTGTTGACCCAGCGCGGGAAGTTCTGCCCTTGCCACTTGTTCTCCTTGGTCGCGGCATTGCGCGACAGATAGCGGCGCATGTGCAGGCCCGGGTCGGGTTGCGTCATCGGGATCTGGAACATCTCGATGTCGGCGTAGAACTTGGAATAGGTGTCGGGGTTGGCGACGTCGGACGAGAAGAACACCGAGGCCACCACCGACTTCAGCTCGACGTCGATGGCGGCCTTCTGGCAGGCCTGCTTGACGATCGCCTGGGTCTTCTGCCGCGGGCCGTTGATCGAGGTCTGGTACAGCAGCTTCAGCTTCTTGCCGTCCTTCTCGCGAATGCCGTCGGAGCCGACCTTCCAGCCGGCCTGTTCGAGCAGCGCGCTCGCCTTCTCGACCGAGAACTCCCATCTGGTGTTCTTGGAAACGAACTCCTCGGGGCCGTTGAGATAGTTGGCGGTGGTGCGGCCGGCGCGGCCGTAGATCACCTTCTTGACGGAGTCGCGGTCGACCAGCAGCGCCAGCGCCTTGCGCACCGCCGGATCCGACAGGATCGGATGCTTGGTCTTGATCGACGAGCGTTCGCCGTCGACCTCGGTGTTCGGGTCGGTGAAGTTGATGGCGATGAATTCGATGTCGCCGCCGACGGCATAGAGCGTCTTGCCCTTGCCGCCCTTTTCCAGCCGCAGCAGCACCTCGTCCTCGACCTGGATGTTCCAGGCGAAATCATACTCACCGGTCTGGATCACCGCGCGCGCCGCCGACACCGCATCGCCGCCGCCCTTCATCTCGATCGTGTCGAAATAGGGCCGGTTCGGCATGTGGTAATCGGGATTAATCTCGCCGCGCACCAGATCGCCCGGCTTGAACTCGACGAACTTGTAGGGGCCGGTGCCGACCGGCTTCAGATTGTTCGGCGCCTCGCGCGACTTGCTGCCCTTGTACTCAGCGAACAAATGCTTCGGGATGATGCAGCCATAGGCGCCGACGAACGCGTTGGCCCAGAACGGAGTCGGATCCTTGAACTTGATGCGGACCGTGAGGTCGTCGACCTTCTCCACGGTCATGCCGGAATAGGTTCCGCTCGAGACGGCTGCGGTCGCGGGATCGGTGGCATATTCCCAGTTGAACACGACGTCGTCGGCGGTGAAGGGTTTGCCGTCATGCCATTTGACGCCGGGCTTGAGTTTCCAGACCACCGTCTTGGCGTCTTTGGAAAGCCCGCCGTTCTGGATCGAGGGGATTTCGGCGGCGAGGATCGGGTTGAGGTGGCCGTCGACGTCCCAGCTTGCCAGCGGTTCGTAGAACAGTCGCGAGCCGTCCTGGTCCTTGGTGCCGGTGGCGAAGTGCGGATTGAGCAGGGTGGGGCCCTGCCACCACAACAGCTTCAGCGGACCGCCGCCGCCGCGCTTGGTCGGCTTGTAGGGATTCGGGCTCTGCGCCATCGCGACGCCGCCGATCGCAAGGATCTGGTTGGCCATCGGCGCGGTGAGGCCGACGGCAATCATTCGCTTGACGAAGGCGCGGCGATCCATCCGCCCGTCCTTCACGTCGTCGATCATGCCACGCAGATTCTTGTCGAACATTGTCCCCTCGGTCCGGCTCAATTGGTTATTGCGGCGGGCCGTGGAACCGGCCGCCGTGTTGGCGGCAGGATGGCACACCGAATGACCGCGAAGGTCAACGCCTCCCGCCGTTCAGCGCCTAGGTCTTTTGGCTATCGCTTGTGCAGAACCTCCCCTTGCCGCACATCGGTTCAGCAGATCGGCGCCAAAAGCGCGCCCTTGCGCGCCTCGCAGTGCGGAAAATTTGTTCGTTATCCTTTGTTCCGAGATGCTTTTTTGCCACGCGGGCCGGAGTTCGCGTCTGAAGGCCGAGCTATCGCATATGCGCTCGATCCGTCCACAAACTCGTCATGCCCCGCCTTGTGCCGGGCATCCACATCTCCGTTTCCGCGTGAGAAAGACGTGGATGGCCGGGACAAGCCCGGCCATGACGATGCGGGTATGCGATTGCTTGATCCCGGAGAGCAGGCCCGGCCCGCTCAATGCGGCTCTCAGGCGATCGACATGTCCAACGGCGGTGCAACATTCGCCGGCAGCGGACTGACATACGGCGTTCTTGTCGTCCGCTTCGTGAGGTCGGCCTTGGCGGCCGCGATCAGCTCCGGCTCCATCAGCGCCTTGACGCCGAGGCCGGCCATCGCCTTGGCGGCCTGCACCATCGCCTTGTGCGCAGCCGGCGTCTTGCCCTGCGCCACAACCTGCCAGGTGTGGAACGGCGTGCCGATTGCAACCGTCGGTGCATGGACCTGCACGGTCGGCACCACCCAGCTGACGTCGCCGACGTCGGTCGAGCCGATCAGCGGATTGCGCTTGGCGTCGATCGGCACCAGGAAATCGGCGAGCGGCCGGTCGGTCGGCTCCATGCCGATCGCGTAATAGACCGAGGCGATGTCCTTGTCGGTCAGGGTCGCGCGGATCTTGCCGGCGAAATCCTTGTCGGCATCGTCGAAATGCGGCGGGCCGAGCTCTTCCATGATCCGGTGCAGCGTCTGTTCCAGCGGCGTGTTGGGCAGGATGTTGGAGACCGCGGAGATGATCTTCATCTCCACCTTGGTCTCGGTCATCAGCGCCGCGCCCTGCGCGATCTTGTGCACGCGCTCGACCAGTTCGTTCATGCCGGGCAGGTCGCGGGCGCGGATCGAATAGCGCACCCGGGCATGGGCCTGCACCACGTTGGGCGCGATGCCGCCGGTGTCGAGCAGCGCGTAGTGCACCCGCGCGTCGCTTGGCATGTGCTCGCGCATGTAGTTGACGCCGACATTCATCAATTCCACCGCATCGAGCGCGCTGCGGCCGAGATGCGGCGAGGCTGCCGCATGCGAGGTGCGCCCGGTGAAGATGAAATCGGCGCGGGTATTGGCGAGCGACGGCGTCACCGCCACCTCCCAGAAGCTGTGCGGATGCCAGGTGATGGCGATGTCGGCGTCCTCGAACGCGCCACAGCGCACCATGAAGGCCTTTGCCGCGCCGCCTTCCTCGGCGGGGCATCCGTAATAGCGCACGCGCCCCGGCACCTTGTTGGCGGCGAGCCAGTCCTTCACCGCAGTCGCGGCCAGCAGCGCGGAGGAGCCGAGCAGATTATGTCCGCAGCCATGGCCGTGGCCGCCGCTCTCGACCGGGCGATGCTCGGCGACGCCGGCCTCCTGGCTGAGGCCAGGCAGGGCGTCATATTCGCCGAGGAAGGCGATCACCGGGCCGCCTTTGCCCCATTCGCCCATCACCGCGGTCGGGATGTCGGCAACGTTCTCGGTGATGCGAAAACCCTGATGGCGCAGTTCGGCCAGATGTTCGGCGGATGAGCGCGCCTCGGTGTAGCAGACCTCGGGCATCGCCCAGACGCGGTCGCTCAATTCGATGAAACGCGGCTTGATCGCGTCGACGCCGCGCCAAACATCACTACGGTTGTCCATTTGCTCCGATCCCTTAACGCTAGAGCATGATCCGGAAAAGTGTGAAGCGGTTTTCCGAAAAGATCATGCTCAGACAATGAGCCAAAGCGCGATGATCTCATCGCGCGTTGGGCAATCTGAAGCGCGAAACGCTAGCAGCTTGTCGCGACGCCGCCTAGCGCGCGCCGGCAGACCTGCTTTTCCGAATGTCACGTCTTGGTGTGCAGAAATGTTTTTGCGTCAGGCGGCGCCGAGCCGCTCCAGGCCTTTCCAGTCGAAGGCGATGCCGTGCCCCGGGCGATCCGGCGCGATCGCCATGCCCTGCTCCAGAACCAGCGGGTGCTCGATATAGCGGTCGAGGCCGAAGCCGTGCGCCTCGAGATACGACCGGTTCGGGCACGCCGCCAGCAGATGCACGGTGATGTCATGCGCGCCATGGCTGGTGACGGGAATATTGAAGGCCTCGGCGAGCCGGGCGATCTTCATGAAGCTGGTCACGCCGCCGCAATTGGTGACGTCGGGCTCGGCATAGGACAGCGCGCCGCCGGCGATATAGGGCTTGAACTCCCACAGGCTGCGGAGGTTCTCGCCGGCCGCGATCGGCACGCCGCCCGCCTGCAGGATGCGGGCGTGTCCCGCGACGTCGTCCGGAATCGTCGGCTCCTCGAGCCAGGTCAGGTCGAACGGCTGCAGGGCGCGCGCGGCGCGGATCGCTTCCTCGACGGTCCATTTCATGTTGGCGTCGGCCATCAGCGGAAACTCGTCGCCGAGATGGCCGCGCATCGCCTTCACGCGCGCCACGTCGGACGCAAGGCTCGGCCGGCCGACCTTCATCTTGATGGCGCGAAAGCCCTTGGCAAGATTGTCGTCGGTCTGCTTCAGCAAACCATCCAGTGGCAGATCGAGATCGATGCCGCCGGCATAGCAGGGCACGCGGCGGTCGAAGCCGCCGAGCAGCCGCCACAGCGGCATCGATGCCCGCCGCGCCTTGAGGTCCCACAACGCGATGTCGAGCGCGGACAGCGCCAGCACCGCCGGGCCGCCGCGGCCGCCATAATGCAGCGCCCACCACACCTTGTGCCAAAGCTGCTCGGTGTCGTCGGCCTCCATCTCGCGCGCGATCTCGGTGATTTCGCGGCCCAGGATATCGGCGATGGCGCCGCCATTGCGACCGACCGTGTAGGTGTAGCCGGTGCCTTCCGCGCCGTCGGCATCGCGGGCGCGGATCGTGACGAGCTCGAACGCCTTGATCTCGCCATGCGTGCTGTCGCTCAGCACCACCGGGAGCGGGATCTTGTAGAATCCGATGCTGAGGTCCTTGAGGATGGCCACGCCGGAACTCCTTGTCATGGGACGAATGCAATGCGTGACACACGATCTCAAAAGCGCCGGCTGCCTGCAACCTTGCGCCTGCGAATGTCTGCCTTGAGCGATCGGCGTGCCTTCGGAGATGCAAGGCATATGACCGCTATGTAGATCGGCGGTCATAACGGACTGGGACCATGCGGCTGTCGTGGCGACGAGCGATGCCACGCGCTGGACGTCGGCGCTGCGGCTGAGCGGGCCACGACGCCCGCATTGCGGTCGCATTGGCTCCAATGAATGGCCACGGAAAAATCAGACGCCAGCCAAACTTCGCGCGTAGGTTTTATCGCTTGCTGACCTCGAAAAGGAATCGACCATGCGCAATCTCACAGCATTCGTCACTGTTGCCGCGCTCGCCCTCGGAACGCCCGCCTTGGTGCAAGCGCAAGGCGCGCAACCAAAGGCGCCGCCGCAGTCATCTGATCAATCCACTGTCATTCGGAGCATACAGGTCGTCGACATCAAGGACCTCAAGCCCGAGATGCGATCGAAGATCGAGGATGCGATGGCAAAGACCAAGGAGGACGACATCCAGTCGCTTCGGAAGTCGATTGACGCGACACCGCAGGCGGTCTCCGCGCTCAAGGCCAAAGGCCTGACTTCGTCGCAGGTCGTCGCTATCAACATTGCCGATGGCGTGCTGACGATGTTCGCCAAAACAGCCTGACCAGGGTCAGCGTATGTCGGCAGCGGTGGTTGGACCTCCCCGCGGCCACCGATGCCAACAACTCCCGCGGCCGGCGCTGCGGGAGTTTTCATTTCTGATAGGCGCGGCCCGTCCAACGGACTTTCACCGGGGAGAGCGATTAGTCAGGCTGGTTGGGCCTGGTACGTTCCGCGCGTTTCAATTCGCGATCGATCAGCGTGCAGACGCGCCGCCGCGCCAGCAGGTCGAGCCGCGCGCGCGTGCTGCCTTGCCTGGTCTTGCCGTTGATGTCGAACGACCAAGCCCAGAGGTCAGGTTCGATGTTGGTGAGTGTGTATTGAATGTCCCGATGACGACCGATCAGCTTCTTCATGCCGTTTCTTCTTGTTGGCTGAAGATTGCATAGCCAGATCGTGAAGGCGTCTGTATCCGGTCGAATACTGAGTCGGGTGTCCGCAGGGCGGAATTTTCCAAATCGCTGATTTGGGGTCGCTGTTCAGTGGCTGCGTGCAACTGACGAGTGCGCACGAAGATTCGCCGTCGTCCTGTTGAAGGCCAGGACCCCATTACCCCAAGTGCGCATTGTTGCGCGACGCTGGGGCCACGATCTCGTTCACAATCAAATGCTGTGGTTATGGGTCCCTGCTTTCGCAGGGACGACGAGTGGAGAGATCTCGGCTCAGTGTCACTACAACAGTCATCCCACCCCTCACAAATTGATCACCCCGCGCCGCGCGGCATGGGCGACGGCGTCGGTGCGGCCGGTGGCGTCGAGCTTGTCGAGCAGCGAGCCGACATGAAACTTGGCGGTGTGAACGGAAATCCCGAGCCGCTGTGCGATCATCTTGTTGGACGCGCCTTCCGCCAGCAGCGCCAGCACGTCGAGCTCGCGCGGCGTCAGCTCGAAGTCGCTGGCGCCCGCTGCTTCGCGGTTGCGCGCGACGACCGCCGCCGTGGCCTGTTCGCCCGGCGCGGCGAGCCGCAGGCCGGCGACGCCGCCCAGCAGGGTCGCCAGCCGGTCGGCGAGGACGGCGTCGTCGACCTCGAGCGCGATGACGATGTCGTTGGCCGGCTTATCGCTCACGTCTCGGGCCTCTCGCCGACTGTCACCTTGAAGTTCAGCGGCTCGCCGCCGCGATGCACGGTAAGCTCGACCACCGTGCCGACGCTCTGCGGTCCGAGGCCGCGCGACAGCGCCCGCACGCCGGACAGCTTCTCGCCATTCACGGCAATGATCACGTCGCCCTGCCGGATGCCGGCGGCAGCCGAGGGGCCGGTCTTGTCGACGTTCATCACCATCGCGCCGAGGCCGTCGTCGAGCCGGACCGGCTGCAATCCGACGCCAAGATATCCGCGCGCGATGCGGCCGCTCTTCTCGAGCTGGCCTGCGACCCGCTCGATGGTCGTCGCCGGGATCGTCAGCACGCGGCGCGGGCCGAGCACGGCCATGCCGAACGGCTCGCCCGCGGCGTTCAGCGCGAGGCCGCCCTGCTGGCTGTGCCGCAGCCGGACGTCGAGCTCGATCCGTGCATCGATTTCGCCGCCACGCAGGCTGCGCCAGGCCGGGCCCGACAACGCGACCATGCCGAGCCGCGCGGTCGGCGCGCCGCGGTCGGCCGCGACGATCACCGCGAGCGATCCCAGCGCGGGGCTCCCGGTCGAGAGCTTGACGGGGGCGACATCGCCTTCGACGCGCAGCAGCGCGACGTCGGTGGTGTGGTCGCGTCCGACGACGGTCGCCGGCCTGCGGCTGCCGTCGGCGAACTGGATTTCGATCTCGCCCTCGTCGGCCAGCGCTTCGTCGGCGGTGACGATCAAGCCCGCCTTCCAGACAAAGCCGGAGGCGCGCGCGCGATGCGAATGCACGGAGACGATGGCGGGCGCAGCGCGCGCAATGGTCTCCGCAAGGGCTGATGACAGCGAGGACAGGATATTCGTTTCGGTCATGGGAAACTCCGTTGGCTTCCCTCAATCTGGGATGTCGCGGCTGACGGCGATACTGGCCGGATGGGCAGGGCGTGGCCGGGCCGCCGGAACCGCCGCTCAGCTCAGCCGCTGCAGGGTCGCCTTCGGGCTCTCGCCGAACTTGGCGCGGTAGGCGCTCGCCATCCGGCTCAGATGGGTAAAGCCGAGGTCGAATGCAATATCGACGATGCGCTCGCCCGGCCGCGCCGTCTTGAGGCGGGCGTTGAGATGGGCGAGGCGGATGTCGAGCAGCATCTCGGACACGGTGGTGCCGAAGTGACGGCGGAAACCGAGTTGCAGCGCGCGGATGCCGGTGCCCGCGATCTCCGCAAGCTCGGCGAGGTCCAGCGGCTCGGTCGCGCGGTTTTCCAGATAGGCGCGCACGCGTTTCAAGGCGGCCGGCTGGGCCTCAGTGCGGCCGTTGAAGACATCGATCGCCGAACTCAGGCTGTGCCTCTGTTCATTGAGCAGGACATTGAGAAACGACTCGCGCCAATCGGCCGCCGCGACCGCCGACAAAGTCTTGCGCGGCCCGAGCTGCTCGGCGGCCGCGACAAGCTGCTCGATTCTGGCCGAGAGCGTCTGCCCGAGTGGCCCGCCCAACGCGACGGCCGGATCGAACTCGACCGGCCTCACCGCCACGCCACCAAGCGCCGCGGCGCGATGCTCGACCAGCTTGCGGTCGAGCAGCAAAATCAGCTGGGCGCAGTCGCCGCGCCAGGTCATCTCGGTCGGAATGGTCGGCGACAGCAGCGAGGCGGTGTGCCGTGGTCCGGTGGTGAGCTCGTGCGCGGCGGTCCGCACCGAGGCCGAGCCGGACAGCGGCATCTGCAACAGGAAGAAGCGATCGAGGCAGCCGGGATTGATCGCGACCGACCCGCCATAGGCGACATAGCTGACGGAGAAGCCGTCGAAGTCGGCGCAATTGTGATGCGCGGAGAAATCGCTCGCGGAGTGATCGACCGGCGTCAGATCGTGCGGACAGAAGATGCGGCCGATCGCTTCCGCCGCGTCATCGACGCGCGCCGTCGCGACGCGTGCGAAATCCTTGAGCCTTGCGCTTGCCGAATTCGCGCTTGCCGAAACCTCGTTGCCAACAGCAGTCACGCCGGCCGTCCGGAGTTGTTTGAGGTCTAAAACATCAGGCAGCCTAGAGCATCCCGCGGCAAAGGGGAACGCCGTTTCGTCGTGCAATCTGCCCGATCGGCGGTCAGGACGATGCGGCGGCATGGGGCAGCAGCCGGCCGGCGCAATGCTCCCGCATTGCAGCATGAAGGTGCCGGGTGCGGATTCGTTTATCGGCTAGACAGCCTCACCGGCCGGCGACAGGCTCCGTGTCGGCACTGCGCATCAAAACTGGAGAGGCTGACATGGGCACGCTCGAAAAAGGCATTACCCGAACCGGCACCGGCTACGGTGGCAAGACCTGGAATATCCTGGGCCAGGTCTACTATCCGAAGGCGATCACCGACTCGACCTTCGCGTTCGAGACCAACAGCGATCCCGGCCAGTTCGTGCCGGTGCACATCCACCCGACCCAGGACGAGTTCATCCTGGTGCAGGAAGGCGTGCTCGACCTCAAGCTCGACGGCGTCTGGGTGCAGGCCAAGGCCGGCGACCTCGTGCGCATGCCGCGCGGCATCCCGCACGGCTATTTCAACAAGTCGGATAAGCCGGTGCGGGCGCTGTTCTGGGTGTCGCCGATGCAAAAGCTCGAGGCGCTGTTCGAGAAGCTGCACAATCTGCAGGACCCCGCCGAGGTGGTGCGTATCTCCGCCGAGCACGAGGTGGACTTCCTGCCGCCGGAAGCCAACGACTAGGCTAGCGACACAAGACAATACGCACGCGAGGCGGCAATCGCCGGAGCTGGACTCCGGCGATGAGGGACGCGCGCGCTTAGCGAAATTGGACCTGTTCATTCAATTCGGAGCGGTTTCATGGTCAAGCAGAAGCATGTGTGCGTCATCGGCGCCGGCATTTCCGGCCTTGCCGCCGGCAAGGCCTTTGCCGGTCGCGGCCACAAGGTGACCATCATCGAGCGCAGCGGCGATCTCGGCGGGGTTTGGGAGCCGGCGCGCTCCTATCCCGACGTGCAGACCCAGAGCCCGAAGGAGCTCTATCGCTACACCGACAAGGCGATGCCGGAGTCCTATCCGGAATGGCCGAAGGGTCCGCAGGTCCATGCCTATTTGCGCGACTACGCTCGCAGCCACGGGCTCGACGGCGCGATGCGGTTCGACACCAAGGTCGAAGGCATGAAGCGCCGCGCCGACGGCAGGCCGGGCTGGACGCTGGCGCTGCGCTCGACCGACGGCGCCACCGGCCACGAGGATTTCGACTTCGTCGCGGTCTGCACCGGGCAATTCAACGAGCCGCAGACCTTGCCGCTGGCCGGCGAGGACGGCTTCAAGGCGCAGGGCGGGCAGATCCTGCATTCATCGCAATACGGCGATCCAACGCTTGCCAAGGGCCGCAAGGTGGTGGTGCTCGGCGGCTCCAAATCGGCGACCGACATCGCGGTGAATGCGGTCAATTCCGGCGCCAGCGAAGTCACCATCGTGTTTCGCGAACCGGTCTGGCGGATTCCCTATTTCGTCGGCGGCCTCGTCAACTTCAAGCGCATCCTCTACATCCGCGCGCAGGAGCAGATGTTTGCCAGCTGGGGCATCGGGCCGATGGCACGCCTCGTGCATGTCGTGGCAAAGCCGTTCGTGTGGGCGAACTGGCGCGGGCTCGAGAGCATGCTGAAGGTGCAGCTCAAGCTGAAGCAGTGCGGCATGGTGCCGAAGGAGCGGATCGAGGACGGCGTCAACTGCTCGGTGCCGATCGCAACCCCCGGCTTCTATCCGATGGTCGCCGACGGCCGGATCAAGGCAGTGCGCGGCACCTTCGACCATTACGACGGCAAGACCATCGTGATGAGCGGCGGCCAGCGCGTCGCGGCCGATGTCGCGGTGCTCGCGATCGGCTACAAGCTCGGCGTGCCGTTCCTGCCCGAGGAGTATCAGAACAAGCTGGTCGAGCCCGACGGGCAATACCGTCTCTACCGGCTGATCGCCAATCCCGATCTGCCCGACATGGGCTTCGTCGGCTTCAATTCGAGCTTCTGCACCGTGCTGTGCGCCGATCTCGCCGCGAACTGGCTGGTGCGCTACGCCGACGGCCAGCTGGCGCGGCAGCCGAGCGCGGCCGAGATGAACGACAACATCGCGATGATGTTGAACTTCAAGCGCGTCGAGCGTCCGGCAGCGGGCGTCTATGGCGGGCTGTGCGTCGCGCCGTACCACTTCAAGCATTTCGACGAGCTGCTGGCGGACATCGGTACCAAGGCGTCGCGCCGCAACCCGCTCGTCGAAAAGTTCACCCCGCCGGATGCGGACGCCTATGCCAGCTTCCTCGCGACTGCGCCCGCTTACAGGGCGGTGGCCTAATCGCGGCCGGCGTCGAGGAAGGCTTGTGCCAGCCGCTCGGGATTGGAGAAGCAGAGCTCGTGGCTGCCCGGCACCTGGACCAGGCGGAACAGCCCGAGCTTCTCCGACAACCTCGGATGCCAGGGCAGGCTGTGTGGCATGGCGGTGTCCTCCGTGCAGTTCACGTAGGACTTTGCGATCGGCATCTCGGCAGGATTGGTGCGCAGCGAGATCTTGTCCTGGAAGGTCTTCAGGGGATGCGGGTTGAGCTTGTCATAGGCGCGCTGCGCCGTCTCGAGATCGGCGTCGTTGATGAAGGCCTCGCGCCAGATCGGGAACGGCAGCACCACTGAGCCGTCGCCACGCTCGGCGTGGATGGCGTCGAACAGGCCGCGATAGTGCGGCGGCACCATGTCGTTGAGGCACTCGCCGTTATCAGGCACGAACGCGTTCCAGTAGACGAGGCGGCGGATGCGGTTCGCGGCGGCGTCGGCAACGCCGGTGATGACCATGCCGCCATAGCTGTGGCCGACCAGCACGATGTCGCTCAGATTATGCTCGGCTAGATAATCCGCGATCGACTGGATCGCCTCGGCGAGCCCGGAGTCCTTCTGGTCGCCGGGGCGGTTGCCCCTGATGGTCGGGGTGTGGACAACATGGCCGGCCTTGCGGATGGCAGCCGCAACCGGCTCAAACTCGGCGCCGGTATGCCAGGCGCCATGGACGAGAACATAGGTCGACATGTTGTACCTCCCTGTCTGGATTGCCGCGTCCGGACGGACCGGGATACGCGCAAGTTTCATTCGCTTCCTGATGGATATTGACCTGGACCCGCGGAACGCGCTTGGCTGTGAGCGAACCGGACTGGGCTCGGAGTGAACTGATGCAGCAAATCGCCGCCGCGGATCGCTCGCGCAGGCTGAGTTGGAATACCGCGGACACGAGGCCCGGCGAGCAGTTCGCGTATTACCGCGAGGCGATCTGCCGGGCCTTCATGAACCTGACGCCGGAGCCGCCGGCGACGCCCGGCTTCCTTGCCCGCGTCGAGACCATTGGGCTCGGCGACGGCGCGGTCAACCGGGTCAGCTTCCCGGAGCATGTCGTGCGGCGCTCGGCTGCCGACATCGCCGTGTCCAGCCGGCGCTGCTACTACCTCAATCTGAAGCTCGCCGGCCGCTGCCGGATCCGGCAGGCGGGACGCGAGATCAGCCTGTCGCCGGGGCAGGTCGGAATCTTCGACAGCGGCCAGCGGTTCGCGCTGCTGCACGACCGCGGCCCGGCGCTGCAGGTCGCCTCGTTCTGGGTGCCGGCCGAGGCGCTGGATGAACGGCTGCCGTCGGCGCCCGAGGTCGCGCCGGCGCGGGTCTCGGATGATCCCTTCGTCGGCCATCTCATCACCGAGACGGCGCAGGTTCTGAACACATCCGCGCTCCGTGCCTCGGATGCGGACAACGCGCGGCTGTTCGGCGTGCTGCTCGATCTGGTCGCGCTCAGCCTGTCGTGCAGTGGTCGCGCAGGCGTCGCGGAGAGCGCAAGCCTTGCCGATGCGACGTGGCTTGCGCTGCGCCGTGCCGTGGACCGCAGGCTGCGCGAGCCCGGGCTCGGCGTTGCCGCCGTTGCGGCTGCGATCGGCATCAGCGAGCGCTATGTCCACAAACTGTTCGAGCGCGCCGGCACGACATTCGCCAGCCATGTGATGGACCGCCGTCTCGACGGCGCCGCGCGCGATCTGAGGGGTCCCGCGCTCTCGGGGCGCGCGATCGGCGACATCGCGTTCGACTGGGGCTTCTCCGACCTGTCGCATTTCACGCGGCGCTTCAGGCACCGCTTCGGCTGCACGCCGCGCGACTGGCGCCGCGGCTGACCAACCCTTCGGAAATCGCCATGGCGCAACCATTCACCTACCAGGTCAGCCCGATGCGGGTCGTGTTCGGGGTCGGCACGGTCGCGCAGCTGGCGGACGAGCTCGACCGGCTCGGCATCAGCCGCGCGCTGGTGCTGGCAAGCCGGCGGCAGCAAGCCGAGCTCGGCGATCTCGCTGACCTGACCGGCGGCCGTGTGGCCGGATTGTTCGACGGCGCAGTGGTGCATACGCCGGTGGCGGTGACCGAACATGCGATGGAGATCGTCCGCGAGCTCAAGCCGGACGGCGTGGTTGCGATTGGCGCCGGCGCCGCGACCGGCCTCAGCAAGGCGATTGCGCTGCGCACCGACCTGCCGCAACTGATCGTGCCGACCAGCTATGCCGGCTCCGAGATGACGCCGGTGCTCGGCGAGACCGTCGACGGCGTCAAGACCACGCAATCATCGCCAAGGATACTGCCCGAGACCGTGATCTACGACGTCAACCTGACGATCTCGATGCCGGCAAAATTCTCCGCGATCTCCGGCCTCAATGCGATCGCGCATGCCGCCGAGGCGCTGTACGCGCGGGACGGCAACCCGATCACCTCGCTGATGGCGGAAGAGGCGATCGCAAAGCTCGCATCATCGCTGCCGGACGTGATCGCACGGCCGCGCGATCTCGATGCGCGCGCGGACGCGCTCTATGGCGCGTGGCTGTGCGCGGTCTGTCTCGGCACCGTCGGCATGGCGCTGCACCACAAGCTCTGTCATACGGTCGGCGCGTTGTTCGACCTGCCGCATGCCGAGACCCATGCAGTGCTGCTGCCGCACACCATCGCCTACAATACGCCGGCCGCGCGCGATCCAGTTAGCCGCGCGGCGAGGGCGCTTGGAGCGGCCAGCGCCGCCGACGGCTTGTTCGATCTGTCGGCAAGGCTCGGCGCGCCGCGCTCGCTCGCCGAGATCGGCATGCCCGAAGACGGCATCGCAAAGGCCGCTGCGCTCGCCACCAAAAATCCTTACTGGAATCCGCGGCCGATCGAGGAGAGCGGCATCCGCGACCTGCTGAAGCGCGCGTGGTCCGGTACGCGGCCGCAGGCCGGATGATCAGACCCCGATCGCGTTGCGCGCGATCACGTCACGGTAGAATGCCGCGCTCAATTTCGGCACCCGGGCCTGGGTCTCGAAATCCACCCGGTAGAGGCCGAAGCGCTTCTCATAGCCGAAGATCCATTCGAAATTGTCCATCAGGCTCCACAGGAAATAGCCGTGAACCGGGACCCCGTCGGCGGTCGCGCGCTGCAATTGCGCAAGGTAGTTGCGCAGGAACATGATGCGGTCGAGATCGTAGATCTGCCCGTCCGGATGCACCTTGTCCTCGCCGGACGTGCCGTTCTCGCTGATATAGATGCTCTTGATGTTCCACAGCTTGGCGGCGATCCGCGGCGCCCAATAGATCGTCTCCGGCGCGATCCGCAGCCATTCCGAGCTCATGTGCGGGAAGGAAGCCGGCATCGGGAGCGGCTTCCAGCCGGGGGCATGCTCGGTGGCAAGGATGTAGCATTGCGGCGCGTAGATGTTCAGCCCGACGAAATCATTGGGCTGCGAGATGATCTTCAGCTCGTCCGCGGTGAATTTGGGCGCATCCGCACCGGCATATTGCAGGAAGCCTTCGGTGTATTTGCCTTCGAGGACGACACCGAGAAAACCTGCGTTGAGCTCGCGGGTCGCGATCTCGGTGGCGCGGATGTTCTCCGGCGTGTTGAAGGCGGGCACGCAGGCGGTGATGTTCTCGGCCGGCCCGACCCGCGTGCCGGCACGGCCTTTGGCGCGGATCGCCTGCACCGCAAGGCCATGCGCCAGCGCCACATGGTGGCGCGCCTGGTTCACCTCGCCCGCCGGCAGCTTCAGCCCCGGGGCGTCGACGCCGAGCGCATAGCCGAAGGGGAGGAAACGCCCGACCTCGTTGAGGGTGAAGACGTTCTTCACGCGGTCGGTCAGTCGCTGCGCCACATAGCCGGCATAGTCGCCGAATGCCTTCGAGGTGTCGCGGGAGCGCCAGCCGCCGACGCGGTCCTGCAGCGCCTGTGGCAGGTCCCAGTGATAGAGCGTGGCGTAGGGCTCGATGCCGTTCGCCAGCAGCTCGTCGACCAGGCGGTTGTAGAAGTCGAGGCCCTTCGGGTTCGGCGTGCCGGAGCCGTCGGGAAATACCCGAGGCCAGGCGATCGAAAACCGATACGCCTTGGCGCCGAGATCCTTGATGAGACGAACGTCCTCCTTGTAGCGGTGATAGTGGTCGTTGGCGCGGTCGCCGGTCGAACCGTCCTCGATCTTGCCCGATGTATGGGTGAAAGTGTCCCAGATCGACGGGCCGCGGCCGTCCTCGTTGACCGCGCCCTCGACCTGGTAGGACGAAGTTGCGGTGCCCCAGACGAAGCCCGTGGGAAAGTTCGTGCCGTCCGGCCGCGGCGCACGGTTTGCAGCCTCGGCAGGGCCGCTCAAACCGAGCGCCGAAAGGCCTGCAAGGCCCCCAAACTGCCGGCGCGAGAACTTTCCGAACATTGCTGTCTCCCGTCGCCGAACGCTGCGGCTGGAATGCGGGCCGTAGGTTAACCTTCCATCCCGCCGTTGAGCAACAAGGGGTCGGCAGGCCCAAGCGCCGTGGCGAGCGGCGTACCAATCAATGCGAACCATTGCGATGTCAATGTCGCGGAGTTGTCAGTTTTGTGGCGACATTTTCTCTACTAGATTGCCTGCTACGTCTTTCCGCAATGACATCCGAATATCCCCGAAATTCCCGTGAGCTGCGCGCGATGAACAAGCCTGCAACCCATGTCCGAAGGGCGCTGCTGCGTCGTCTTGCCACTGCGATCGGCTTGGCTTTGGCGATGGCCGCAAGCGCGCAGGCCGAGCAGACATTTTCGTTCGACCGCACGCCCGGAAAGTTGCCGAAGACGGTGGTCCCGTTGCATTACGCGATCGAGCTGACGCCTGATATCGCGGGCCTCGCTCTGCCCGGCGTCGAGACCGTCGACATCGAGGCGCGCGAGGCGACCGCGCAGCTGACGCTGAACGCGGTCAACACGACATTCGCAGAGGTTACGATCGATGACGGCGCGCAGCGCGCGGAGGTCGCGACCGATGCCGCCGCGCAGACCGCAACGCTGACCTTCGCCAGGCCGCTTGCGGCCGGCCGCCACAAGCTGCGCATCGCCTTCACGGCGCAGATCAACAAATTCGGCACCGGCCTGTTCTCGGTCGACTACCCGACCGGGACCGGGATCAAGCGGATGATCTCCAGCAAGCTGGAGCCAGCCGATGCAAGGCGGATCTTCCCGTGCTGGGATGAGCCGTCGTTCAAGGCGAGCTTCGCGCTGACCGTCGTCATTCCGCGCAATCTGCTCGCGGTCGGCAACATGCCCGTGACCAGCGAAGAGCCGGTCGCCGGCGATCTCAAGAAGGTTGCGTTCGCACCGACGCCGAAGATGTCGAGCTATCTGTTCGTGCTCACGGTCGGCGAGCTCGAGCGCGTCACAGCGGATGCCGGCGGCGTCACAGTCGGCGTGGTGACGACGGAGGGCAAGAGCGGGCAGGGCCGGTTCGCACTCGACAGCGCGGTGAAGCTGCTCGGCTATTACAACGACTATTTCGGCGTCAAATATCCGCTGCCGAAGCTCGACCTGATCGCCGTTCCCGGCGGGTTCGGCGGCGCAATGGAAAACTGGGGCGGCATCACCTTCTTCGAGAGCCGGCTGCTGTTCGATCCTGCGACTTCCGCCGAGACCGCGCGGCGCGGCATCTTCGCCATCATCGCGCACGAGATGGCTCATATGTGGTTCGGCGATCTCGTCACCATGGCGTGGTGGGACAATCTCTGGCTCAACGAGGGTTTTGCCAGCTGGATGGCAACCAAGGCCTCGGAGCAGTTCTATCCGCAGTGGCAGGGCTGGCTGAACGGTTACGGCGCGAAGCAGTTTGCCATGGCGCTCGATGCGCGGCGCACCTCGCATCCCGTGCAGCAGCCGATTGCCGATCACAGCGAAGCGGTGACGGCGTTCGACGCCATCACCTACAACAAGGGGCAGGCGTTGATCCGCATGCTCGAGACCTATCTCGGCGAACCGGCGTTCCGCGACGGCATCCGCAAATACATGGCCGCGCATGCCTACAGCAACGCGACAACCGCTGATCTCTGGCAGGCGCTCGAGAGTAGCGGCGGCAAGGCGATCACTGGGATCGCCGCCTCCTTCACCGAGCAGGACGGCGTGCCGCTGGTCGTGGCCGAGACGGACTGCGATGGCGCGGCGCAACGGCTGACCTTGCGGCAAGATCGCTTCGTGATCGCGCCGGCCAACAATCCGCCGCTGCCGGCCCGCAACTGGCAGATCCCCGTTGCGGTCGGACCGACGCATGGCAAGCCGTTTGACGAGATATTGCTGAAGGGAAGCACCGATATGCCGGCCGGCGCCTGCGGCGATGCGATCAAGGTCAACCTCGGCGACGTCGGTTACTTCAGGGTCGAGTACGGTCCGAAGAACCGTGCGGCGTTGCTGAACGCATTCCCGCAAATGCAGGTCGCCGACCGTCTCAATGTCGTTACCGACAGCTGGGCGCTGGTGCAGGCGGGCCGCGCGGAGGCGCCGTCCTATCTCGCGCTGCTCGATGCGCTCGATGCCGGTGACCATCGCGCGGTGTGGGACCAGGTGATTTCGACATTTGCGGCGCTGAACCGCCTGGCTCGCGACCGCACCGAGCGGCCGGTGATCCAGGCCTATGCCCGCGCCAAGCTGCGCCCGGTGTTCGATCGGATCGGATGGGACGGCGCCGGTTCAGGCGACGATGACATTGCGTTGTTGCGTGCAAGCCTGATCTCGACGCTTGGCGATCTCGGGGATGCAGCTATTCTGGCGGAAGCGAAGCGGCGCTTTGCGGCATTCGTCGATGATCCCAATTCGCTTCCGACCGCATTGCGCGACGCCGTCACGCATGTTGTCGGTGTGACCGCCGATCGGGCGACCTACGACCAGCTGCTGGCGCTGGCACGTAACAGCACGGCAACCAATGAACGGCTGCGCTATTATCTCGCGGCGGCAAGTGCCCGCGATGCCGAATTGGCGCGGGCAACGCTGGCGTTGACGCTGACCAACGAATTGCCCGACACGATCGTGACGGGGATGATCAACGCGGTTGCGTCCGCCGGCGAGCAGCCGCAGCTCGCCTGGGACTTCGTCCGGACCAATTTCGATAGTTTGCTGGCGAGGCAGGGGCCGAACTTCCGCGACCAGTTCGTGCCGAACTTCATGACCAACTTTACCGATGAGGCACACGCGGCGGAACTGGCTGCGTTCGCTCCGTCGCAATCGACCACCGGCGGACGGGTGATGGTGGCGCGATCGGTGCAGGCGATCGCAATCTCGGCCGATCTTGCCGCGCGCGTGCTGCCCGCCGCCGACGCCTGGATCAGGGCGCACAAGCCGTGAGATCGCGAGGGAGTTTCCGGCGGCGCGCGATGCGGCTATGCTCCGTGCGCGGCATGTAATCAACGATGCGAGGCTGAGATGGTCAAAGGTTCCGATTTGCTGGTCGCTGCCCTCGAGAATGAGGGCGTGGAGCGGGTGTTCGGCGTTCCCGGCGAGGAGAATCTCGACGTCGTCGAGAGCCTGCGCAAATCCTCGATCAACCTGATCGTGACGCGCCACGAGCAGGCCGCGGCATTCATGGCGGCGACCTATGGCAGGTTGACCGGAAAGCCCGGCGTCTGCATGACGACGCTCGGCCCCGGCGCGCTCAACCTCACCACCGGCGCCGCCTATGCGCTGCTCGGCGCGATGCCGATGGTGATGCTGACGGGCCAGAAGGGCATCTTGAGCAGCCGGCAGGCCAAGTTCCAGATTGTCGACATCGTCAACACGTTTCGTCCGCTGACCAAGCTGTCGCTGCAGATCGTCAGCGGCGCGACCATTCCGACGCTGGTCCGCGACGCCTTTCGCATTGCGACGCAGGAACGGCCGGGGCCGGTGCTGCTCGAACTGCCGGAGGACATCGCGGGCGAGGAGACTGCGCCGGTCGAAATGATACCGCCGCATCCGATCGAAATTCCGATCGCGCACGCCGCCGCGCTGGACCGCGCCGCCGACATGATCCTGAAGGCGCAGCGCCCGCTGATCATGCTTGGTGCTGCGGCATCGCGTCCGCGCTCCACCGCCGGGATCGGCGACTTCGTGCGGCGCACGAAGATCCCGTTCTTCACGACGCAGATGGGCAAGGGCACGGTGTCGGGCGGCACCAATCAGTATATGGGAACTGCCGCGCTGAGTGAGCGCGACTACGTGCACGAGGCGATCGACCGCGCCGACCTCATCATCGCGATCGGTCATGACACGGTCGAGAAGCCGCCTTTCATCATGGGCCCGAAGGGGCCGCAGGTGATCCATGTCAGCTACATGCCGGCAACGGTCGAGCAGGTCTATTTCCCGCAATGCGAGGTGATCGGCGATGTCGGGCCGAGCCTCGAATTGCTGGCTGATCGGGTCGAGGGAAAGCTGCCGCATGCCAGCGCGCTGCTCAGCCTGCGCGAGAGCATTCTGGCCAAGGTCACCGATCGCGCCACCGAGGGCCGCTGGCCGCCGACGCCGCAGCGCATCGTGCACGATGTGCGGCAGGTCATCCCGGAGGACGGCATCGTCGCGCTGGACAACGGCATGTACAAGATCTGGTTCGCACGCAACTACCGCACGCTGCTCGCGAACTCGCTGCTGCTCGACAACGCGCTCGCGACCATGGGCGCCGGCCTGCCGTCGGCGATGATGGCGGCGATGCTGTATCCGAAGAACCGCGTGCTCGCGGTCTGTGGCGATGGCGGCTTCATGATGAACTCGCAGGAGCTCGAGACTGCCGTCCGCCTCAAGCTCAATCTGGTGATTTTGATCCTGGAGGATTCCGCCTACGGCATGATCCGCTGGAAGCAGGCGGTCGACAATTTCCCGGATTTCGGCCTGACCTTCGGCAATCCGGATTTCGTCAAATACGCCGAGAGCTACGGCGCCAAGGGTTCGCGGATCGCGAGCACGGATGCGATCGTCCCGACCCTGGAGCGCGCCTTCTCCGGCGGCGGCGTGCATCTTGTCGTGGTGCCGATCGACTATACCGAGAACAAGCGGGTGCTGGTCGACGAACTGCGCGAGAAGGTGCAGCAGATCGATGTGTCGTAGAGCATGATCCGGACCCGAACGGCCGCGTTAGCGCAAAGTGCGAAGCGGTTTTCCCTCGCGACAAACGCAAAGCGTTTGCGCGGAGATCATGCTCAAACAAGAAGCTGAAGCATGGCTGCGATGGGCAAGGAACGAAAAGCCCTCGGCTTGATTGAACGTAAGCCGCCATGGTAGCACGCCAAGATATTACGCGATGGCATCACTCGTTGTGCTGATGGCCGGCGATACCAGATCTGAGAGGTCACGTGACTGCACCAAATCCTGCCGCCGGCAAACCCATCGATCCCGCCGCGCTTGCCAATGTGCCGCGGCTGGTCACGGCCTATTTCGCCGGCAAGCCCGACGCCGGCGATCCCGCCCAGCGGGTTGCGTTCGGTACCTCGGGCCATCGCGGCTCGTCGCTGAAGAATTCCTTCAACGAGGACCATATCCTCGCCACCACACAGGCGATCTGCGATTACCGGCGCGAGAAGGGCCTCACCGGGCCGCTGTTCATCGGCATCGACACCCATGCGCTGGCCGAGCCGGCGCTGGCCAGCGCGGTCGAGGTGTTCGCGGCCAACGGCGTCGAGACCATGATCGATGCGCAGGGCGGCTACACGCCGACGCCGGTGATCTCGCACGCGATCCTGAGCTACAACAAGGGCCGCAGCACGGGCCTTGCCGACGGCGTCGTCATCACGCCGTCACACAATCCTCCGGAGGATGGCGGCTACAAATACAATCCGCCGCATGGCGGCCCGGCCGACACGGACGTCACCGCCGTGGTCGAGAAGAACGCCAACCGCTACATCGAGGCAGGCCTCAAGGGCGTCGCGCGGCTGCCCTATGATCGCGCGCGCAAGGCAGCGACCACGCATCTGCACGACTACATCACGCCCTATGTTGCCGATCTCGGCAACACCGTCGATCTCGCGCTGATCAAGTCCGCCGGCGTCAAGATCGGCGTCGACCCGCTCGGCGGCGCGGCGGTGCACTACTGGCAGCCGATCATCGCGCGCTACGGCATCAACGCCACGGTCGTCAATGATGCGGTCGATCCGACCTTCCGCTTCATGACCGCGGACTGGGACGGCAAGATCCGGATGGACTGCTCGTCGCCTTATGCGATGGCGAGCCTGATCGGGATGCGCGATCGTTTCGACGTCGCCTTCGCCAACGACACCGACGCCGACCGCCACGGCATCGTGACGCGCTCGAACGGGCTGATGAACCCGAACCACTTCCTCGCCACCGCGATCGCCTATCTGTTCGCGCACCGGCCGCAATGGAGCAAGGACGCCGCGATCGGCAAGACCATCGTGTCGAGCTCGATCATCGATCGCGTCGCGACGAAGCTGGGCCGCAAGCTGGTCGAGACGCCGGTCGGCTTCAAATGGTTCGTCGACGGGCTCGGCAGCGGCGGCTTCGGCTTTGCCGGTGAGGAGAGCGCGGGCGCATCCTTCCTGAAGCGCGACGGTTCGGTGTGGACCACCGACAAGGACGGCATCATCCTCGGCCTCCTGGCGGCCGAGATCATCGCCAAGACCGGCCGGGATCCGAGCGAATTGTTTGGCGAGCTGACCGCCGAACTCGGCGTTCCCTATTACGAGCGCATCGATGTGGCGGCGACGCCGAAGCAGAAGAACGCGCTGAAGGCGCTCGGGCCCGATCAGCTCAACATGACGCAGCTCGCCGGCGATGCCGTGCGGGCGGTCAGGACCAAGGCGCCGGGCAACGACCAGCCGTTCGGCGGCATCAAGGTCGAGAGCGAGGCGGGCTGGTTCGCCGCGCGTCCCTCTGGCACCGAGGATGTCTACAAGATCTACGCCGAAAGCTTCCGCGGGCCGGATCATCTCAAGCAGATCCAGGGCGACGCGCAGGCCGCGATCGCCAAGGTGTTCTGAAACGCGCGAGCCGGGCGGACCTCATGCGAATATTGTTGACCGGCTCCTCCGGCTGGCTCGGCCGTTTCCTCGCGCCGCGGCTTCGACAGGCCGGCCATGATGTGGTCGGCCTCGACGTCGTCCCGGGCGAGGCGACCGATGTCACAGGCTCGGTAGCCGAACGATCGGTGGTCGAGCGCGTGTTCGCGGATTACGGCATCGAGGCCGTGATCCATGGCGGCGCGCTGCACAAGCCCGATATCGCGCGGTTCGCGCCGCAGGCCTTTGTCGACGTCAACGTGTCAGGCACGCTCAATTTGCTGCAGGCAGCCGTTGCTGCCGGCCACGACCGTTTCGTCCTCACCTCGACGACCTCGCTGATGATCTCGCAGGCGATCCGCGACGAGGAAGGCCATGCTGCGGTGTGGCTCGACGAGACGACAGGACCGCTCGAGCCGCGCAACATTTACGGAGTGACAAAACTTGCCGCTGAAGGGCTGTGCCGGCTGTACAGCCGCGAGCACGGGCTGAACTGCGCGGTGCTGCGCACCAGCCGCTTCTTCCCCGAGGATGACGACACCATCCGCGACATCCATGGCGAGAACCTGAAGGCGACCGAGCTGCTGTACCGCCGCCTCACCGTCGAGGACGCCGCCGATGCTCATGTCGCGGCGCTGGACAAGATCCGCGGCTTCGAGGTCTTTGTCATCAGCGCGCCGACGCCGTTTGCGCGCAGCGATGTCGCCGACCTGAAGACGGACGCGGCCGGGGTCATCGCGCGCACCTTCCCCGATGCGCCGGCGCTGTTCGCGCGGCGCGGCTGGCACCTGCCGAAATCGATCGGCCGGATCTACGACGCGAGCAAGGCCGAACGGCTGCTCGGTTTCCGCGCCGGCACGGATTTCGCAGCGGTGCTCGGCGCCTTGCGCAGCGGCACGCCGCTTCCCTTTGCGCACGATCCCGATTATGTCTCGCCGTCAACGAGGCTCGCAAATGGCTGATTTCCACGGCGTCTTTCCGTATCTGGTGTCCCCGGTCGACCCTGCCGGCCATGTCCGCACCGAGGTGCTGGGCCGGCTCTGCGACGATCTGGTCAAGGCCGGCGTCCACGGCCTGACGCCGCTCGGCTCGACCGGCGAGTTCGCCTACCTCAACAATGCGCAGCGCATGCAGGTGGTGGCGACCACGATCGAGGCCGCGCAGGGCCGCGTGCCCGTGGTCGCCGGCGTCGCCTCGACCTCGACGGCAGACGCGGTGGCGCAGGCCAAGGCCTACCAGAAGCGCGGCGCGACCGGCATCCTCGCGATCATGGAGGCGTATTTTCCGGTCGGCGATGCGCAGGTCGAAGCCTATTTCCGCGCCATCGCCGATGCCGTCGACATTCCGGTCGTGATCTACACCAATCCGAATTTCCAGCGCTCCGACCTCACGCTCGACGTCATCGCGCGGCTCGCCGAGCATCCGCGCATCGGCTACATCAAGGACGCCTCGACCAACACCGGGCGGCTGCTGTCGATCATGAACCGTTGCGGCGACAGCCTGAAGGTGTTCTCGGCCTCCGCCCATATTCCGGCCGCGGTGATGCTGATCGGCGGCGACGGCTGGATGGCGGGCCCGGCCTGCATCATCCCGCGGCAAAGCGTCGAGCTCTACAATCTGTGCCGCCGCACCCGCTGGGATGAGGCGATGGCCCTGCAGCGCAAGCTGTGGCGCATCAACGAGGCGTTTGCCCGCTTCAACCTCGCCGCCTGCATCAAGGCCGGGCTCGCGAGCCAGGGCTACGACGTCGGCGATCCCGTGCCGCCGCAGGCGCCGCTCACGGCCGAGCAGCGCAAGGTGGTCGAGGCGGCGTTGCGCGATCTGGCCTGAAGCCGTCGGGGGCCACGCGGCAAAATGCCGGGCAATCCGCCTTGGCAATGCCGGAAACCTCCGCTTGGTCAGCGCGTTTGTTGCGTGGAGCACAGCAATGAATCGGCGTACCGTCCTTGTCCTGGCCGTGATCGCGGCCGTTCTGCTGATATTCGCGGCCGGCAGCATCCGTCAGGCGCCGTGGAGCGGCCCGGCTGCCCGCGCGGTCGCCGAGCGCGGCGCGCTGTCGGACGCCGAAAAGGCCAATGTCGAGATCTTCGAGAAGGTCTCGCCGTCGGTCGTGCAGGTGGTGACGCAAACTGCCGCCAATCCGCTGAGCGAGGATCAGGAAGGCGGCGCGGCGTCGGGCACCGGCATTGTCTGGGACAATGACGGCCACGTCGTCACCAACAACCACGTGGTGCAGAATGCGAGCCAGGTCGCGATCCGCTTTGCCTCCGGCGAGGCGGTACGCGCCGAAATCGTCGGCACGGCGCCGAACTACGATCTGGCCGTGTTGCGCATCCGCAGCGCGCGCAACCTGCCGCCGTCCCTGGCGCTCGGCAGCTCGTCCGATCTCAAGGTCGGCCAGTTTGCCTATGCGATCGGCAACCCGTTCGGGCTCGATCAATCGATGTCCAGCGGCATCATCAGCGCGCTCAAGCGCCGGCTGCCGACCTCCAGCGGCCGCGAGATCTCCAACGTGATCCAGACCGACACCGCGATCAATCCGGGCAATTCGGGCGGCCCGTTGCTCGATTCCGCCGGCCGGCTGATCGGCGTGACCACGGCGATCCTGTCGCCATCGGGCTCGAATGCCGGCATCGGCTTCGCGATCCCGGTCGACATCGTCAATCGCGTGGTGCCCGAGCTGATCCGCAACGGCCGCGTGCCGACGCCGGGGATCGGCATCGTCACCGCCAATGAGGCCGTCGCCACCCGTATCGGTGCCGAAGGATTGATCGTGGTGCGCACGACACCGGGGTCGCCGGCCGAGCGCGCCGGGATACGCGGGGTCGACATGTCGACCGGTGAGCTCGGCGACGTGATCACCGCGGTCGACGGCAAGCCGGTCCACCGGCTCTCCGATCTGGCCGACCAGCTCGAGCAGATCGGGGTCGGCAAGAAGGTGCGGCTCAGCGTGAACCGCGACGGTTCGGCGCGCGATGTCGAGGTCGCCATCGTCGATATCGGCCGGACGCAATAATGTCGTCACTGCCCTGACGCGTGCCGCCGGATTGTGCTTCGGCGCGCCGCGCGACGAGATGCCTGTCCTTCGGCCGGCGTGTGGTTGTCAGGCCGCCAAAATCCGCTAAAACCCCCGCCAAATTCTCTGGAAATTCTTGGAAGCTCGAAGGACCCTCTGATGAACATTCTTCCCGGCAATATGCGTTTTGGTGCGGGCCAGCCAGTCAAGCGTCTGGAAGACCAGCGGCTGGTCACCGGGAAGGGGCATTTCATCGACGACAAGCCGCAGGACGGTGCGCTCTGGCTGCACGTGCTGCGCTCGCCGCATGCCCACGCCAACATCAAGTCGATAAACGCCAAGGCGGCGCTGGAGATGCCGGGCGTCAAGGCCGTCTATACCGGCGCCGACCTCGTCAAGGACGATATCGGCACGCTGCCGACGCTTGCGATCTTCAAGCGGCCCGACGGCTCGCCGATGACCGTGCCGCCGCGACGTCTGCTGGCGCATGAGGTGGTGCGTTACGCGGGCGAGGGCGTCGCGGCGGTGGTCGCGACCTCGCGCGTGCTGGCCCAGACCGCGGCCGAAGCGATCGAGATCGATTACGAGGTGCTGCCCTCGGTGGTCGATCCGGTCGAGGCGATCAAGCCGGGCGCGCCGGCGGTCTGGCCGGAGGCACCCGACAACGTCGTGGCCGCGATGAGCTATGGCGATGCCGCCAAGGTCGAGGAAGCCTTCGCCAACGCCGCGCACAAGGTGTCGCTCGACCTGGTCAGCCAGCGCCTGGTGCCGTCGGCGATGGAGCCGCGCTCGACCATTGCCGAGATCGAGAAGAAGACCGGACGGCTGATCCTCCACGTGCAGTCGCAGACCCCGGGCTCGACCCGCGACCTGCTGGCGGAATCGATCCTGAAGCGACCGAAGGACAGCGTACGCGTGCTGGTCGGCGACATCGGCGGCGGCTTCGGCCAGAAGACCAGCCTGTATCCGGAGGACGGCATCGTCGCCTATGCCGCGACCAAGCTGAACGAGAAGATCCGCTGGCGCGGCGACCGCACCGACGAGTTCGTCGGCGGCACCCATGGCCGCGACCTGACCTCGACCGGCGAGTTCGCGCTCGACGCCAAGGGCCGCGTGCTGGCCTATCGGGTGCGCTCGATCGGCGGCACCGGGGCCTATTCGTCAGGCACCGCCAACATCATCCCGCTGGTGCTCGGGCCGTTCGTGCAGACCGGCGTCTACGACCTGCCGCTGGTGCATTTCGAGGTGAAGTCGGTGATGACCCACACCGCGCCGGTCGGGGCCTATCGCGGCGCCGGCAGGCCCGAGGCGGTGTTCATCGTCGAGCGGCTGTTCGATGCCGCCGCGCGCCAGATCGGCATGGACCCGCGCACCATCCGCAAGGTCAACTACATCAAGCCGGCGCAGCTGCCCTACACCAACGCGGTCGGGCAGGTGTACGATTCCGGTGCCTTCGCGCACATGCTGGAGCGCGCGTCTGATTTGGCGGACTGGAACGGCTTTACCGCGCGCAAGAAGGCGGCGAAGAAGAAGGGCCTGCTCTACGGCCGCGGCCTGACCAGCTACATCGAATGGACCGGCGGCCGCGCCCACACCGAGAACGTCTCGCTGCATGCGACCGCGGAAGGCCGCGTCATCCTGCATTCCGGCACCATGGCGATGGGGCAGGGCCTCGCCACCACCTACACCCAGATGATCGCTGATACGCTCGGCATCGCCATGGACAAGATCGACGTGATTCAGGGCGACACGGACCTCGCCACCGGCTTCGGCAGCGTCGGCTCGCGTTCGCTGTTCGTCGGCGGCACCGCGGTTGCGGTCTCCTCGAACGACATGATCAACAAGGCGCGCGACAAGGCCTCCAATTTGCTGGAAGCCTCCGTCGAGGACATCGAGTATCGCGACGGCTTCCTCACCGTGGTCGGCACCGACAGGCGCATCAGCCTGTTCGAGATCGCGGCGAAGGAAAACGGCGCAAAGCTCTCGGTCGAGAGCGAGGGTAATGTCGACGGGCCGAGCTGGCCGAACGGCACCCATATCTGCGAGGTCGAGATCGATCCGGAGACCGGCGTCACGCGGGTGGCGCGCTACACCACGGTCGATGACGTCGGTGTTGCCGTCAATCCGATGCTGGTGACGGGGCAGGTGCATGGCGGCGTTGTCCAGGGTATCGGCCAGGCGCTGTACGAAGGCGTGGCCTACAGCGAGGAAGGCCAGCTGCTGACCGCGAGCTATCAGGACTATTGCATCCCGCGCGCGGACGACATTCCGCCGATCACGGTGACGCTCGATGGCTCCGCGCCGTGCAAGACCAATCCGCTGGGCGCCAAGGGCTGCGGCGAGTCCGGCGCGATCGGCGGGCCGCCCTGCATCACCAACGGCGTGATGGATGCGCTGAGCGAGGTCGGAATCAAGCAGCTGAACACGCCGCTGACGCCATCGAAGATCTGGCAGGCGATCCAGAACGCGAAGGCGGGGGCGTAGTCTCCTTCACCCTCCCCTGGAGGGGGAGGGTCGTCACGCATCGCCAGATGCGTGACGGGGTGGGGTGATCTCTCAACTGAGGCGGTGTTCGCGTGGAGGGACTTTCACCCCACCCCGCCGCTTCTTTAAGTCGCGTCGACCCTCCCCCTCCAGGGGAGGGTAAGAGGAAGGGCGAACTCGCTCAAACGCTGGCTACAACCCGAGCACCATCTTCGCGATGATGTCGCGCTGGATCTCGGACGATCCGCCGAAGATCGTATAGGCACGGCCGTTGAGATATTCCGGCACCACCGGCAGCAGCTCCTCCGGAATCGCCGGCTCGTGGTTGAGCCGGTAGAACGGCCGCGCCGGCTCGACGGCAAGCCCGTCCTGGCCGATCACGTCGACGCCAAGCCGCGTCACCGCCTGGCGGATCTCGCTGACGCGGAGCTTGATCAGCGACGACACCGCGCCGGGATTCTGCCCGGTCTGCAGCGCCGACAGCACCCTGAGCTCGGTCATCTCGAGCGCATCGATGTCGACCTCCACCTCCGACATCCGGATCGCGATATCGGGATCCTCGATGGCGCGGCCGGTGACCTCGGAGCCAGCGAGATCGGAGATCGTCTTCAGCGCCTCGCGCAGCTTGGCCGACGCGATGCCGGAGCCGCGCTCGAATTCGAGCAGATATTTGCCGTAGGTCCAGCCCTTGCCTTCCTCGCCGACGCGGTTGGCGACGGGCACGCGGACGTCGTCGAAGAACACCTGGTTGACCTCGTGGTCGCCGCCGATGGTCAGGATCGGGCGGGTGGTGATCCCCGGCGTCTTCATGTCGATCAGGATGAAGCTGATGCCGTCCTGCTGCCGCTCGCCGTCGCTGGTGCGCACCAGCGCGAACATGCGGTTGGCGTGATGGGCGTGCGTGGTCCAGATCTTGGTGCCGTTGATGACGTAGTCGTCGCCGTCGCGCACCGCGCGCGTCTTCAGCGAGGCGAGGTCGGAGCCCGAGCCCGGCTCGGAATAGCCCTGGCACCAGTAATCCTCGCCGGAGAGAATCCGCGGGAGGTAAAAGTTCTGCTGCTCGGGCGAGCCGAACCCGATGATGACGGGGCCGACCATCTTGACGCCCATCACGTTGACATTGGGCACGCCGGCGCGGGCGCATTCGGCCTCGAAGATCCAGCGCTGTGCCGGCGTCCAGTCCGGTCCGCCATGTTCCACCGGCCAGCCCGGCGCGCCCCAGCCCTTCTTATGCAGCGCGCGCTGCCACGCCATGCCGATGTCGGGATCGGAGAACACCGACGGCGTCAGCGCGGTGGCGCGCTTCATCTCCGGCGTCAGGCTCCCGGCAATGAAATCGCGGACTTCCTGCTCGAAAGCGCGTTCCTCGGCGCTGAAGGTGAGATCCATGGTGCGCTCTCCGTTAGGCGTGCGCGCGGCCGCTCAGCGCGGCGTGGCGGCGATAATGATGGGCGCTGTTGCCGAACAGCGTATCGAAGGCGAGCAGCCGCTTGAAATACGCGCCGATGTCGAGCTCCTCGGTGACGCCCATCGCGCCGTGCAGCTGCACCGCCTGCTCGGCGACGAAGCGCGCGCATTTGCCGATCTTCGCCTTGGCGCCGGACGCCGCACGGCTGCGGGCCACAGGCTCGGCATTGGCCATCAGCGCGGCGCGCAACGCCATCGAGCGCGCCTCGTCGACCTGCATCGCCATGTCCGCGAGGCGATGGCGGATCACCTGGTTGGCCGATAGCGGCCGGCCGAACTGCTTGCGGATCTTGGTGTATTCGAGCGTAGTGTCGAGCAGCGTCTGCATGATGCCGACCGCCTCGGCGCCGAGCGCGGCCATCGCGCGGTCGACCACGGTTTCGATCGCGGGCAGCGTATCGCTGCCGTCGCCGAGCAGCGCATCGGCGGGCAATTGCACATCCTTCAGATCGAGATTGCAGCCGCGCCCGCCGCCGAGCCGCGCGTAGTCGCGCAGAGTGAGCCCGGGCGTCCCCGCCGGCACCAGGAACAGGCCAAGCTTGCCGGACGCACCATTGGCGTTGGCGATACGGGCCGAGACGATGATCTGGTCGGCTGCCGCGCCGTCGAGTACGGCGATCTTGCTGCCGTTCAGACGCCAACCATCGGCCGTCTTGCCGGCCGTCGTGTCGACATGAGCGAGATCGAAGCGCGCGGCGCGCTCGGAATGCGCGAAGGCGAGCGTAAGCTTGCCCTCGGCAACATCAGGCAGGATCGCCTGCTTCTGCGCCTCGGTGCTGCATTCGGCGACCAGCGCGGCGCCGATCACGACCGTGGAGAGGAACGGCTCGGACACCAGTCCGCGGCCGAATGCTTCCATCAACAGTCCGATCTCGATCGCGCCGCCGCCGAGCCCGCCATGGGCTTCGCTGATCGGCAGCGCCAGCCAGCCGAGCTCGGCGAACTGTTTCCGGATCGCGGGCGAATAGCCAAGCGGATCGTTCGCCGCTTTCTTGCGATGCTCAGGGCTAAAGGTTTCCGCCACGAAGCGGTCGGCACTTTCGCGCAGGAGGCGCTGCTCGTCGCTGAGGGTGAGGTCCATCTGGCTTGCTACACGTTGGCGGTTTTCTTGACGGAGGGATGCAGACCCGCGGGGTCCACCACCATGCCGAATTCCTGAAGGTTGTGGGCGTGGCAGAGCTGATGCAGCGCAAAGGCCTGATCGATCGCGGCCGGCTGCCCCATGATGTCGATCGAGCGGTTCACCGCTTCCTTCGAAAGCTTCAGCGCAAAGGCGGGCTTTGCGGCGATCCGCCGCGCCAGCGCCAGCGTGAACGACGAGAGATCGCCGCGCGGCACCACGTGATTGATCATGCCGAGGCGATGCGCCTCGTCGGCACTCCAGACGTCGGCGGTGAACAGCATCTCCTTGGCCTTGCGCGCGCCGAGCTCCCAGGGATGCACGAACCACTCGACGCCGCAGACGCCCATCGTCACCACGGGGTCGCAGAACTCGGCATCGTTGCTGGCAACGATCAGGTCACAGGCCCAGGCCAACATCAACCCGCCGGCAATGCACTTGCCGTGCACCTCGGCGATCGTCGGCTTTGCCAGATTGCGCCAGCGCCTTGTGATCTGCAGGTAAATCTCCTGCTCGCGCGCGAAGCGGCCATGGGCGTTCGGCTCGGCGAAGCCGCCCCAATTTCCGACTGGCGGGAAATCAGCGCCGGCCTGGTTCTTGGCCCCTGGCCTGAGATCGTGACCGGCCGAGAAATGCGGGCCGTTGCCGGCGAGGACGATGACCTTGACCGCGTCGTCCTGCACCGCCCGGTCGAAGGCGGCGTTGAGGTCGTAGGTCATCTGCAGGTTCTGGGCGTTGCGGGCCTCGGGGCGGTTCATCACGATCCGCGCGATCGCGGGCTCAGGCCGTTCGACAACAATCGTCTCGAATTGTTCAGACGCCAATGGATCCTCCCGCGATCGATTTTTTCGCCATGATGAACGGCGCGGGCAGGGATAGGCAAGCGTCATCATCCGCAAAAGGAGCCGCGAAATCCGCCGCACGGGATTATCCGGCGAAAATCTGTTAAGCTGATGCGGAATCCACCCGGGGAGGACCATCTTCATGCGCAAGCTTTGGACCGTGCTCGCAGCGCTGGCGACATTGAGCCTGACCAACTGCGGCTACAACGCGATCCAGACCAGTGACGAGCAGGTCAAGTCGAGCTGGTCGGAGGTGGTGAACCAGTACCAGCGGCGCGCCGATCTCGTGCCCAACCTGGTCAACTCCGTGAAGGGCTTTGCGCAGCAGGAGAAGGACGTGCTGCTCGGCGTTACCAACGCGCGCGCCAAGGTCGGCAGCATCCAGGCAACGCCCGAGGTGCTCAACGATCCGGCCGCGTTCCAGAAGTTCACGCAGGCGCAGGGTGAACTGACCAGCGCGCTGTCGCGGCTGCTGGTCGTCACCGAGAACTATCCGCAGCTGAAATCGGACGCGCTGTTCCGCGACCTGATGGCGCAGCTCGAGGGCACCGAGAACCGCATCACGGTGGCGCGCAATCGCTACATCAAGGCGGTGCAGGACTACAACGTCGGCATCCGCACCTTCCCGAACAATTTGACCGCGATGGCGTTCGGCTACAAGGAGAAGCCCAACTTCACGGTCGACAATGAAAAGGAAATATCGACCGCGCCGAAGGTCGATTTCAATAATCCGTCGCCGGCCCCTGCGCCGTCGAAATAGCGCCGGCGCGCGCGCATCGCGATGACCGCCGCACGCGTCATCCTGCTCGCCTTCCTGCTGGGCTTCGTGTGCCCGGCATGGGCCGAGGTCGCGGTGCCTCCGCTCACCGGCCGCGTCGTCGACCAGACCGGGACACTGTCCTCCGGCGATGTCGCCTCGCTCACCGGCCGGCTGAAGGATCTGGAAGCCCGCAAGGGCAGCCAGATCGCGGTCCTGATCGTGCCGACCACGGGCGAAGAAACCATCGAGCAGTTCTCGATCCGCGTGGCCGAGGCCTGGAAGATCGGGCGCAAGAAGGTCGACGACGGTGCGCTCCTTGTCGTCGCCAAGAACGACCGGCACTTGCGCATCGAGGTCGGCTACGGCCTCGAAGGCGCGTTGAGCGATGCCGTCACCCACCGCATCATCGACGAAGACATCACGCCGAAATTCAAGGCCGGCGATTTCGCCGGCGGCATCTCGGCCGGCGTCGACCGGATGATCCGACTGATCAATGGCGAGCAATTGCCGGCGCCGGAGCCCGAGCATTGGCAAGGGCCGAACCTGGTCGACTTCGCCAATCCGGTGACGATCTTTATCGTCATCATCGTGGCCGGCGTGTTGCGCGGGATACTGGGACGGTTGTTGGGCTCGGTCGCGACCGGCGGTGTTGTCGGCGTCTTCACCTGGATGGTGGCCGGCTCGCTCGCCACGGCGCTGGTGGTCGGCCTGTTCGCCGCCGTCGCGGCGCTGATCTTCGGCGGATTGAACTTCGGCGGTCCGGCGGCAGGCTCGGGACCGTACCGGCGCGGCGGCGGTTATTCCGGCGGCTGGTCCGGCGGCGGGGGCTGGAGCAGCGGCTCGAGCTCGAGCGATAGCGGCGGTTTCAGCGGCGGAGGCGGCAGCTTCGGCGGCGGCGGCGCCTCGGGGAGCTGGTAGGCATGGGCATCAAGCGCATCGGCAAGCATCTGATCGAACACCGCTGGCGGGTGCGGCGTGATTTTCCGCCGCGCGTGCTCGACGCCATCGAGCGGGCGATCAAGGCCGGCGAGGCCACTCATTCCGGCCAGATCCGTTTCGTCGTCGAGGGCGCGCTCGACGGTGTGCCGCTGTTCCGCAATCAGCCTGCACGGGAGCGTGCGCTCGACGTGTTCTCGCATTTGCGGATCTGGGACACCGATCACAACAATGGCGTTCTGATCTATCTGTTGCTCGCCGACCGCGACGTCGAGATCGTCGCCGACCGCGGCATCGACGCGAAGGTCGGCCATGCCGGCTGGGAGGCGATCTGCCGCACGATGGAAACGGATTTCCGTTCCGGCCGCTTCGAGCAGGGCGTGATCAAGGGGATCGAGGCGGTGTCGCGGGAGCTGGCAGAGCATTTCCCGCCTCCGGCCGGCCCGAACGAGCTACCGGATAAGCCGGTGGTGATTTGAGGAGCTGGGTGTGCTCAGTGTCTTTTCACCCTCCCCTGGAGGGGGAGGGTCGCTGTGCATGCAGCGAAGCGGAATGCGCAGCGGGGTGGGGTGATCTCTCCACTCGGACGCCGCCCGTAACGAGAGACCTTCACCCCACCTCGGTTCGCATTGCGCTATTGCTTCATGCGAACCGATCCTCCCCCTCCAGGGGAGGATAAGGGAGAGCCTACGCCTTCACCGATGGCCGCGCGCCGACGCGGTTGAACCAGGCGACGATGTTGGCGTTCGACTGGTCCAGCGGCTGGCCGACCTGATTGCCGAAATCGAGCCAGCAATAGAGCAGCATGTCGGCGAGAGTGAAGCGCTTGCCGCAGATGTATTCGCGGCCGTCGGCCATCTGGTCGTTCAGCCACTTGATGCGGTTGGCGGCGATCATCTTCAGGCCGGGCGAGGCTTCGGGCGCGACGGGAATGCGTTTCTCGAAGAATTTCAGCGCTTCACCGAAGCGGTAGCCGTTGGCGAGCGGCTCGGCGATGTTGAGATCGACGCGGCGCGTCCACATCCGGCATTCCGCGCGCTCTTCCGGCGTGGTGCCGATCATCGCGGGCGAGGGGTGCTTCTCCTCGAGATATTCGCAGATCGCCGTGATCTCGGAGAGGTAGTTGCCGCAGTCGAGCTCGAGCGCCGGCATCTGGCCGTGCGGATTGCGCTTCAGGTGTTCCGTCTCGCGGTTCTCGCCCTTGCGCAGGTCGACGGTCTGCTTGGGTATCTCGATGCCCTTCTCCGCCATAAACATGCGCACGATGCGCGGATTGGGTCCGATCGAGTCGTAAAGCTTCATGATCCTCGCTCCCTGTTTCCTAGGCGTTGTTATTGCCGCTGTTGAACAGGCCGCGTGCGGATTTGTCAAATGTGAAGGTGTTCAGCCCTCAAAACGTCATTGCGAGGAGCGTTTGCGAGGAAGCGATCCATCCTTCCAGCTATGCAGAGCCATGGTGCTTCGCGGAGCCTGTCATCGGGCGCGCGTTCGCGCGACCCGTTGGCTCGCAATGACGAAGGAGGCGAAGCTCAATCGTCGAGCTTGTTGAGGTCGCGCACCGACTGCATGATCGGCTCGAAATTCGAGCGCGCATCGAGTGCATCGAACAGTTGCGCGGTGTCCTCGAGCAGGCCGTGCGAGCGCTGCAGCGCGATCCGGACATCGTCCTGCGGCGTGTCGGATAGCCGGCCATGACCCGACAGCAGGATCTTCGAGTTGAGGCCCTTCAGCCGCTCCAGCGACTGGATGTAGTCGGCGATCGAGCCGGAGCCGAACACACCGCCCATCACGCCGCCGGGCATCAGCGTGTCGGCGGCGAACAGCAGGCCCTTGTCTTGGTCGAACAGCGTGATGCAGGCCGAGGTGTGGCCGGGCGTGTACATCACATTGAGGCGGAAATTGCCGAGGTCGATCAGGTTGCCTTCCTCGAGCCAGATGTCGATATCGATCGGCACGTTCGGCTCGTTGAACATCTTGCGCAGCATCGAGAAATCGTCGCGCAGCATGATCTTGTTGGCGGCGAGCCGATGCGCGGCGATATAGGCGCTGCCGTGGAAATGATAGGCGGCGCCGATGTGGTCGAGATGCTCATGGCTCAGCACCACCATGTCGATCATCTCGGGCGTCACCCCGAGATGGTTGAGACAGGCGACGAGCGACGGATAATTGCTCGACAGTCCGACGTCGATCATGATGGTCCGCTTGCTGCCGCGCACCAGATAGGCGTTCGCCGCACGGTTCTTGAAGCGGATCTGATAGACGTCGTCGGCGGCCTGGATCAGCGTTGCGACCTCGGCGTCGAACAGCGTCTTGAACGGGCTTGGCTTGCGGTCGCTCATGGGGTTGCCGCCGTCCGGTAAGTGACCGCGTTGGACGCGCGCAGGCGCTTCGAGAGCGCATCCATCACCATCAGCGCAAACGCCGGCTGCTGGCTGACCAGATAGACGAAGCGGGCGTGGTTGATCCGCATCACCCGTGTTGCGGGCGCGGAGGCGATGGCGGTCGCCGAACGCGCCGAGCCGTCGATCACGGCCATCTCGCCGAAGAACTCGCCCTTGCCGAGGCTGACGATAACAGTCTTGTTTCCGCGATCGATCTTGGCGATGTCGACCTTGCCGTCGAGCACGACAAACAGCTCGCGGCCGGTCGAGCCTTCCTCAAAGATGACGTCATCGACACCAAATTCCTTGATGCATTTCTCGATCGTCATGGTGCTCTCCTGCCTTCTGGCTGGAAGATGACGGTATGTTAATCGGGAAAGCGCCGCGCGCAAACGGAAGCGACGCAGATTGCCGCAGGGCAGCATCGCCCAAATCCGGCCCGGAAAACTCCCTAAAATTTAGGTAATGGCGGAGCGGGGTAACCATTTCGCAAGCAATAAAAGTTACCGAATTGTCAACCTAGTCTGGAGACTTTGAACGTGAGTGAGCAGCAGAGCGAGCCGGTCAGCGGTCAAACCGGCGCCGAAACGGCGGCGAAGAGCGAGCCCGTGATGGCCGCGACCGGTGTCGAAGCTCCCCGGCTTGCGCCCGAGCAGGAAGAGACGTCGCCGAAGGCGGACGCGCCCCGGATGGACGCGCCGAAGGCCGAAGCCCCCAAGGTTGAGCCGTCCCGGCTGGATCCTGTGATCGAGGCCAAGATCGATGCCAAGATCGACGCCAAGGTCGAGCCGACCAATATGGACGTGCCTGAGGTCGAGACCGGCAAGCGGGAAGAGCCGCGCTTTCCGGGCAAGCTGATGATCATGGCGCCGGGTGACCGCACCTGGGACCATGAGGCGACGGCATCCAGGCCGGGCGCCGAACAGGCGGCCAAGGCGGCAGGCAAGCCGGCCGGCACGCGCCGGATCGGCGCGATGGCCGCGGTGATCGCGCTGGCGACCGTGGCCGGCGCCATCGGCGGTGCGCTCGCGACCGCGGGGCTCGGCCATCTTGCCGCCCCCGCCGCTGCTTCCGTCAGGGATGTGGCTGCCAAGGACGCCGCCGCCAACAATGAGGCGGCCGATGCCGCGCTCGCCCGGATCGAATCCGAGGTCGCCGCGCTGAAGGCCAGCGTCGAGCAGACCGCCAAGGCCGGCCAGGCCCAGTTCAGCAAGGCCAGCGACCGGATCGAGAAGGTCGAGAAGGCCCAGGCCGAGCCGATGGCCAAGCTCAACAAGCTCAGCGAGGCGGTCGACAAGCTCCGCGCTACGCCGCAGACGACCGTCGCCGCGGCGACGCCCGCCCGCGAGGTCACGGGCTCGATCACCCCGGCGACTGCCGCGGCGGCGCCGGCCGCCCCCAGGCCCGAGGTCGGCCGCCTGCCGGTGGTCGACGGCTGGTCGCTGCGCGACGTCGGCAATGGCGGCGCGCTGATCGAAGGCCGCGGCGGCATCTACGAGGTTTACGCCGGCGACCCCGTCCCGGGTCTCGGCCGCGTCGACGCCATCCGCAAGCAGGACGGCCGTTGGGTAGTCGTCACCAGCAAGGGCCTGATCGTTTCGCGCTGATCGGCGAAACACGACCATACCAAGGCGCTTCACCGCGATGTGAAGCGCCTTTTTTCTTGAATAGGGTTTGCCGCGCGGTGTTATTGGGGCATGAGCCGTGCGTTGAAATGCCTCCTGGTGATGTCCGTTCTGCTCTGCGGCGCCGCGCCTGCACGTGCCGCCGAGGATCGCGCGCTCGAGCGCGGCGCCGCGGTCATCGATCCCGCCATCCTGCGCGAGCTCGATCACGGCCGCTTCTACCTCGGCCGTATGCTCGCGCCGGTGCGTTCCGCCGACACGCCGCTGTCCAACCGTGATCTGTTCGGGCTCGCTGCAATGGCGCCGGTGCGCGAGGCGCTGGATCGCGAATTCGATCGCTATGTCGCAAAGCATAAGGCAAGCCTGCCGAACGAGAGCATTGGCGTCGGCGACGGCTTTGCGTTTCAGCTGTTCGATCGCGCGCTGCTTGAATCCCCCGACGTCCGCTTCGTTCTCGCAGGCATCGTCAACCGCATGGACCGTGCCTATGTGGCGCCGAAAGACTGCGGCGAGATCCGGTTGATCTATCGGCTGACCCGCACCGATGTGCCGCCGATCGGCGAGAACGCGGTGTCGCAGCGGCTGCCGATGACACTGAACCTCGTGCTGAAGGCGAGGGGTGACGGCAGTGACGCATCGCTCGGCTGCCGCGAAATCGCGCGGCGCTGGCTCGCGACCGGCAGTGCACCGCCGGTGATGGAGAAACTGCTCGGCAAGGATGGTCCGCTCGACCTGATCGATGCGCGCAACATCGATCGCATCGAGACCAATCTGCAGATCGCGCACGCGCCGAAATCCGCGGTGCGCGATTTCCGCACCGACTATCTGCTCAAAGTGTTCGATTATGACGGCGGGGCAAAGCGGCTTGCCGAAGCGCCGCTGGAGAACCAGATCGATCGCGACCGCATTTTGGCGGACGGAACACTGAGGCGCGACTTCAAGGCGTGGCTGCTCGATCCCAAGCATTTTGCCGAGCTCGATCGCGGCACCTTGCTGATCCCCGATCGCTTCCTCGCGACCGCAGCGGTCGCGCCAACGCCGACCGGTTTCGATGTCAGCGAGCTGGAGCCCGAGTTCGGCATGGTGCAGGGCGAGGGCACTGCCGGCAATGCGGTGTTCTCGGATGGTGACGTCGTCGGCGCCCTGCAGAAGGCTGCAGCCGACGGAACGAAGCTGCAAAACATCCAGTCGCTGGCCGGCTTCGAACGGCGCCTCAACGATGTCACCTGCGCGGGCTGCCACCAGACCCGTGGCATCGGCGGCTTCCATTTCCCCGGCGTCGACTGGATGGCGGCAAAGCCGTCGAACTCCACCGTGGTGCCGGCCTCGCCGCATTTCTTCGGTGACCAGCCTCGCCGCCGCGATATCCTTGCAAGCTTCCGCGACGGCAAGGCGCCGGACTTTTCGCGCGGCTTCTCCAACCGGCCGCAGCTGCGCGGCAGCACCGAGCTCGCCGGCACCGAATACAGCGACGGCTGGGGCGCGCACTGCTATCTGCCGGGCGCCAGGCCCGCCGAGAGCGACCGCAGCTTCCGCGGCTGGACCTGCGCCGAGGGCCTTGCCTGCCAGGTGGCCGGGAAGACTTCGCACATCGGCATGTGCTTCGTGAAGGGCCGGTGATTTCGGCCGGAACCGAAGCGGCTGCGCGTCATTATTCGATGCTACATTCCGCGTCGCGACCACGCCCCGAACAGCCCAGCCTTGAGCGGAGACCGGCCGATGAGTGCTCCCGAGGACGACAAGCAGCGCGACCGCGAGATTGCGGCCAACGAGGCCGAGCGTCAGGCGGTCAGCGCCGTCCGCGTCAGCACCTGGGCGATCGGGCTCGCGGTCGTCATCGGCATCATTGCGGTGGCCCTGGTCTGGGCCTGGATGAAGCGCTGAAGCGACGCTCGACGGAGATCGATCCGCTACGCCACCGCGCCTGACGCGCGCAGCTTCTGGATCGTGGCCTCGTCGTAGCCGGCCTGGCGCAGGATCTCGTCGGAATGCTCGCCGACCTCGGGCGGCTTGCGCGGCTGCACCTTCCTCGCGCCGTCGATGAAGATCGGGCTGTTGACGGTCAGCATGGTGTCGTTCTCGAACCGCACCAGCACCTCGTTCTCGATCATCTGCTTGTCGTTCGGGATGTCGTCGAGGATGCCGACGACGCCGAATACGAGACCATTGCCGTCGAGGATCTTGCGCCATTCGGCGAGGTCCTTGCCGGCGAACACCTCGTCGAAGATCTTGATTAGCTCGACCGAGCGCGCATGGCGGTCGGCCTTGGTGGCGAAGCGCGGATCGGCGATGAGGTCCTCGCGACCCATGCAGCGCGCCAGCGTCGGCCATTGCCGGTCTTCGTTGAGCAGCGACAGGATCAGCCAGCGGCCGTCCTTGCACTTGTAGTGGTTGGTGACCGCGTTCAGCGCCTCCTCGCGCGGCTTGCGCTTCTTGAACTTGGCGCCGGCGAGCTTGGCCTGCGCCAGCACGCCATTGGCCCAGACGCCGTTGGCCATGAGATTGGTCGAGACATGCGAGCCCTTGCCGGTCCTCTCGCGCTGGAACAGCGCGGTGACGATCGCGCCGTAGAACGCCATCGCGCAAGGGTGATCGCCCATGCCGGCGACGGAACGGGCCGGCGTGGTCTCCTCGTCGGCGCGCACCAGATCCATCAGGCCGGAGCGGGCCCAATAGGCGTTGGAGTCGAAGCCGGGCTTGTTGGCCTCTTCGCCCTTCTCGCCATAGCCGGTGAAGGAGGCGTAGATCAGCCTGTCGTTGAGATGGGCGAGATGGTCGTAGGTGATGCCGAGCTTCTGGCGCACCTGCGGCGGCATGTTTGTGATGAACACGTCGGCCTCGGCGACGAGCTTGTACAGCACCTGCTGCGCGTCAGGCTTGGTGAGGTCGAGCGCGAGGCTCTTCTTGTTGCGGGCCTCCAGCATCCACGCGAAATTGTGCTCGCTCGATGGATAGCCGGGCAGATTGGGCAGATTGCGGTAGGGGTCGCCGGCGCCGGGCGGCTCGATCTTGATGACGTCGGCGCCGAAGTCGGACAGCACGGTGGCGGCCGCGGGCGCCGCGATGAAGCTCGCGCAGTCCAGGACCTTGAGCCCGTCAAAAATGCCTTTTTCCATCGTGCCGTCGCTCCCGTGGCGCTTGTTGGTGTTTTTTCCGGTAGCTGGAATTATCGCAAAGCGATGATCCCGATCGGACCGCCATTTGACCCATCTGGGGGGCACGATGCAACGGCACTTTCTTACCCTCCCCTTTACCCTCCCCTGGAGGGGGAGGGTCGACGCGAATGAAATGAGCGGCGGGGTGGGGTGACGGTCTCTCCACTCGTGTGTTGCCCGTGCGGAGAGATCACCCCACCCCGACTCACATTTCGCTTCGCTCAATGCGAGTCGACCCTCCCCCTCCAGGGGAGGGTGCGCACTTTACTCCACCCCCGCCATCAGCGCCGCGTTGCCGCCCGCGGCGGCGGTGTTGATGGTGATCGTCTGCTCGCTGGCGAAGCGCGCGAGGTAATGCGGGCCGCCGGCCTTGGGGCCGGTGCCGGACAGGCCGTTGCCGCCGAACGGCTGCACGCCGACCACCGCGCCGATCATGTTGCGGTTGACATAGATATTGCCGACCTGGAGGCGGTCGATCACGTGCTCGATCGTGTCGTCGATGCGGGAATGGATGCCGAGCGTCAGCCCGAACCCGGTCGCCTCGATCGCGCTCAGCACCTCGCCGAGCTTGTCGGCGCGGTAGCGCACGACGTGCAGAATCGGCCCGAACACCTCTTCCTTCAGTTGCCCGGCCGCCGACAGCTCGAAGATGTGCGGCGCGACGAAATTGCCTGATGGCGCCTCGCCGGCGAGATGCACGCGCGCCTCTTGCTTCATCCGCACGATATGCGCATCGAGCCGCTGCTTGGCCTCGGCATCGATCACCGGTCCGATATGCGTCGACGGTTCGGAGGGATCGCCGATCTTCAATTCGCGCGCGGCGCCCGCGATCATCTCGATCATGCGGTCAGCGACGTCGTCCTGTACGAACAACAGCCGCAGCGCCGAGCAGCGCTGGCCGGCGGAGCGGAACGCCGAGGTCACGACATCGTCGGCGACCTGCTCCGGCAGCGCGGTGGCATCGACGATCATGGCATTGATGCCGCCGGTCTCGGCGATCAGCGGCACGATCGGGCCGTCCTTGGCGGCGAGCGTGCGGTTGATCGACCGCGCGACCTCGGTCGAGCCGGTGAAGACGACCCCGGCAATGGCGGTATGCGCCACCAGCACGGCGCCGACCGCGCCGTCGCCCTGGACCAGATGCAGCGCCGATGGCGGCACCCCGGCCTGATGCAGCAGCGCGACCGCTTCGGCCGCGATGCGCGGCGTCTGCTCGGCCGGCTTTGCGATCACCGCATTGCCCGCCATCAATGCCGCCGTCACCTGGCCGAGGAAGATCGCGAGCGGGAAATTCCACGGCGAGATCGCGACGAACGCTCCGCGGCCGTGCAGCTCCAGCACATTGCTTTCGCCGGTCGGGCCCGGCATCGTCTCGCCTTCGCCGAACAGCTTTTGCCCCAGCGCGGCATAGTAGCGGCAGAAGTCGATCGCCTCGCGCACTTCCGATAGCGCATCATCGAGCGTCTTGCCGCCCTCGCTTTGCAGCAGAGCGAGGAAATGGGCGCGGCGCTGTTCGAGCAGGTCCGCGGCCTTGTCCAGGATCGCCGCACGTTTTGTCGCCGGCGTGGCGTTCCAGGCCTTGAAGCCGCGGCGCGCCGCGGCAACGGCGGCATTCGCCTGCTCGGTTGTTGATGGGGTGACGGAAGGCGGGGCCTTCCGCTCGGCCGCGATCGCCGATGTCATCGTGTCGAGCGCTTTGCGCTCGCCGAACTCGATGCCGTGCGAATTCTCGCGCTGCGGCCGATAAAGCTCGGCCGGCAACGGAATCGCGGAATGCGACGCCTTGTCGTCGCGACCTACGATCTCGGCCGGGCGGCGCAGCAGGTCCACGATGGACACGCGATTGTCGGCGGCCAGCGCCACGAAGGACGAGTTGGCGCCGTTCTCGAGCAGCCGCCGCACCAGATAGGCGAGCAGGTCGCGGTGGCTGCCGACCGGCGCATAGGTGCGGTGAGCGATCTCGGGCCTGTCCTCGCCAAGCTGCGCGTAGAGCGCTTCACCCATGCCGTGCAGCCGCTGGAATTCGAAGCTTGAGGGATCGGCGGCGAGTTCGAGGATGGTCGCGACCGTCAGCGCGTTGTGGGTGGCGAATTGCGGAAACAGCCGCGGCCGCAGCGTCAGCAGCTTGCGCGCGCAGGCGACGTAGTTCAGGTCGGTCATCGCCTTGCGGGTGAACACCGGATAGCCGTCGAGCCCGCGCTCCTGCGCGCGCTTGATCTCGGTGTCCCAATAGGCGCCCTTGACCAGGCGCACCATCATCCTGCGGTCGAGGGCGCGCGTGAGCGCATCGACATAGTCGATGACGTCGGCGGCGCGCTTCTGATAGGCCTGGATTGCGAGGCCAAAGCCGCCCCAGCCGGCCAGCGAGGGGTCGGCGAACGCGGCGGCGATGACGTCGAGCGACAGCTCCAGCCGGTCGGCCTCCTCGGCATCGACGGTGAAGTTGAGGTCGAACGCCTTGGCGCGGCGCGCGAGATCGATCAGCTGCGGCACCAGCTCGGTCATCACCCGCGCGTGGCTCACCGCCTCGAAGCGCGGATGCAGCGCGGATAGCTTGACGGAGATGCCGGGCCGGTCGGGCAGGGGCTGATCGCCGGCCGCCTTGCCGATCGCATCGATGGCGCGGGCGTAGGATTCGAAATAGCGATGGGCATCGTCGGCGGTGCGCGCACCTTCGCCCAGCATGTCGAACGAATAACGCGAGCCGCGCGCGGTGTGCGCTTGCGCGCGCGACAGCGCCGCCTCGATGGTCTCGCCGAGCACGAAATGGCTGCCCATCAGCCGCATCGCCTGTCGCGTCGCGGCGCGCACCGCCGGCGCACCGAGTCGCTTGGTCAGCCGCCCGATCGTGCCCTGCGGCGTCTCGCCGGGCTGGATCACGCGCGCCGACATGCCGAGCGCCCAGGCCGAGGCGTTGACCAGGAACGCGCTCGATCTGGTCTCGTGGTTGACGAAGTCGCCCTGGCCGAGCTTGTCCTCGATGAACTGGTCGGCGGTGCGCGCGTCGGGTACCCGCAGCAGCGCCTCCGCCAGCACCATCAGCGCCAGCCCTTCCTTGGTCGACAGCGCGAACTCCCGCAGCATGTCCTCGACCCCGCCGAGCGGATCGTCATTGGCCCGGATCGCCTCGATCAGGCGCGTCGCGGTGCGGTCGATCCGTGCCTCCGCCTCCGCGCCGAGCGTTGCATCCTGGCGCAGGCGGGCGGCGATGACGGCGTCGTCGGGCGCGTAGGGCGCGCTGAACGGGGGCGGGGGCGGCAACGGGTCTGGCATGGCGGTTCCTTGAGATTGTGTGGGAACACGTACGCGCTAGCGAACCGTAGTTCGATAGACAAATTAGCAGATTTGCCTTAGAAAATAAGGACCAATTAGAGAATTACCGCAGATATGACAGAGATCGACAAGACTGACCGCAAAATCCTCTCGATCCTGCAAGGGGATGGCCGGATTGCCAATGTGGAACTGGCGGAACGGATCGGCCTGTCGCCGACCTCGGTCGGCGAACGGCTGAAGCGGCTGCAGCGCGACGGCTTCGTCGAGGGCTATGGCGCGCGGCTCAATCCGCACCGGCTTGGCCTCGGTCTCTTGGTGTTCGTCGAGGTGCTGCTCGACAAGACCACGCCCGATGTATTCGAGAAGTTCGCCAAGGCGGTGCAGACCGCGCCGGAAGTGCTGGAGTGTCATATGGTGGCCGGCGGCTTCGACTATCTGGTCAAGGCGCGGGTCGCCAACATGACCGCCTATCGCAGGTTTCTCGGCGAGACCCTGCTGGCGCTGCCGGGCGTGCGCGAGACGCGAACCTACGCGGTGATGGAGGAAGTCAAGCGCGACGCGCCGCTGCCGGTCGGCTGATATGCCCCGATCCATGCGCCGGATGTCTTGGCATCGCGACACGCCCGCGATAATCCTTTGGTCGAGTTGGGGCAGTGGTTCATGAAAGATGCTGATCAGCCGATACGAATGAAGCGGGCCGGATTTGCCGGCGCGCTTGCTGTGCTCATGCTGTCGTTGCCATCGGCCATGCCGGTCCGCGCGGCCGAGCTCAGTTCCGGCATCATGCAGCTCTACACCTCGGTCTCGATCTATCCGCCGTCGGCGACGGGGATGACCGTCTGTTACGGCTTCGTCTGCCGGCGTCGCGAGATGCTCGACTTCAGCGCAGCCGACCGGGCGGCCCTGGCCAGGATCATGGCCACGGGCCGTGCCAATGCCGCCGCCGAACGCGCGGCCGTGCAAAAGGCCGTGATCTGGTTCGACCGGCGCATGGGGCCGATCCTCGGCACCGACAAGCGCGTGGCGAAAGCGGATTTCCGCGCCAACGACGACAAGCACAATTATGATTGCTGGGACACGACGCGGAACACGACCAGCCTGATGCTGGTGATGCAGGCGTGGAACCTGTTCAAGTTTCATGACGTCGGGGATCCCCACTACCGCGGATTTTCGTTGGCGCAAACGCCGCACAACACCGCCGTTCTCGTCGAGCGCGCGACCAAGGTGGAATGGGCTGTCGATCTCTGGCCCCGCGGCTATCTGCAACCGCCTGATGTCATGACCGTCGCCAAATGGGTGACGGAAGATTGAACGGCTGAGCGTCGCAGCTGCGCGTTCCGCGCTGTTCCGTCCTTATTGATCGCAGGATAGCGGTCCGCGTGACGCTGGGAACCGAATGCCAAGATTCGAACAATAGCTTCGAACGATATGGTTCCAAAAAATACGTTCAGCGCCGATCACCATAAGAACCAAGTGACGCGTTAACACCGGCAGCATTCGGTCAACCCGAGGCTACCACATGCGTTCACGTTCGATCTGCATTGATGCCGCCAGCGGCGGCGTTCGTTTCCCACTGCTGCTGGCGATTGCGCTGCTGCTTTGGCCTGCGCTTGCCGGCCCGGCCCGCGCAGGTGATGTCGAGGATTGCGGCGGGCCGCCGACGGACAAGGCCGAGGCGGCCTGCTCGGGCATCATCAACGATACCGCACGCTCCACGGAGGACCGTACCAAAGCCTTCACCGGCCGCTCGCGATTTGACATCGCGCGCGGCAAGATCGATCAGGCCCTCAGCGATGCCGATGCCGCGGTGCAGCTGAATGGACAATTCGTGCCGGCGCTGATCGCGCGCGGCTATGTCCAGCAACGCAAGGGCAGCCTGGATCAGGCCCGCGCCGATTTCGATCGCGCGATCGAACTCGAACCGAAGAACCCGTTCGGCTTCCTGGCGCGCGGCAATCTGCGCGCCGACCAGCACGCCTGGAGCGATGCGATCTCGGATTACGGCCAGGCGATCACGTTGCGGCAGGATCTCCCCGCGGCGCATGTCGGGCGTGCGCGGGCCTATGTCGAAACCGGACAGCCCGATTTGGCGCTGGCCGACGCCAACACCGCGATTGCCGTCAACGCCGGCACGCCGAATGCATTCTACTGGCGCGGTCAGGCCTATCGCCGCAAGGGCGACATGGATAAAGCGATCGAGGATTTCTCGCGCGCGATCGCGCAGGCGCCGCAGGCCGAGCGCAACGCCTATTTCGCCCGTGCCCAGCTCTACAGCGCCAAGGGCGACTATGTCAGGGCCATTGGCGACTTCGACCGGCTCTTGACAATGCTTCCCGACAACAAGGAGATCCAGCAGCAGCGTCAGCAGGCGCTGGCGATGCAGGCCGAACTGGCCAAGGCAGGCGGCGGCACGCCGCCGCATGCCGCGCCGACACCGGCGACGCCAGCTCCAGGCGCGACGGCGCCGCGAACCGCCGCACAGGCGCCGGCGGCGGGTAACCAGCAGGTCGAGCAGGCCAAGCAGCTCGTCGCACAGGGCAACTATGCGGGCGCCGTTGCCAATCTCACCCAGGTGCTGGGCGGCGATCCCCGCAACGAGGCTGCGCTGCGCCTGCGTGCACTGGCCTATTCAAAGCTCGGCCGGTCGGCGGACGCGCGCAACGATCTCAATGCCCTGCTCAAGCTCAAGCCGGACGATCCGCAGCTGCTGGCGTCCCGCGCGCTCAATGCCGCCGGCATACGGCGGTTCGATGAAGCGATGGCCGACGCCGGCCGTGCCATCACGCTCGATCAGAACAATTCGTTGGCCTATCTGGCGCGCGGCCTCGTCAAGGCCGGCACCGGCAAGGTGCAGGACGCGCTCGCCGACTACGATCATTCGATCTCGCTCAATCCCAAGGAGACGCTCGCTTTCACCGAGCGTGGGCTCGCTCATATCGGCCTCAACCAGCTCGACAAGGCGCTCCTGGATTTCGATCAGGCCCTGGCGCTGGTGCCGACCAATCTGATCGCCAAATCGTGGCGCGGCCTCGCGTTGATGCTCAAGGGCCGCGCAGATGAGGGACTGGTCGATATCGACGCTGTGCTGGAGCGAAGCCCGAACAATCCGACGGCACAGCTCGGCCGCGGGCTCGCGATGCTGACTTCCTCCCAGTACGACCGCGCCATCGCCGCCTTCGACCAGATCATCACGCGGGCGCCCAACGATGCCTTCCCGCATGTGCTGCGCGCGCGGGCCTATCTCGGGCTGAAGAAGCCGGATAACGCGATGAAGGATCTCAACTTCATCCTCTCTGCGCGGCCCGATTATCAGCCGGCGCTGACACTGCGCGGCATCACCTGGTCGGCGTTGCGCAACTACGACAAGGCGGTCGAGGATCTTGACCGGGCGATTGCGCAGAAGGAGACGGTTGAGGGCCTGTTCGCCCGCGCCAAGGCGCATGAGGCGCTCAACCATGCCGACAAGGCGACCGAGGACTTCCGCAAGGCAACGCGGCTCACGCCGTCAAGCGTGTTCGACGTGCTGGCGCAGGCCGAGTCGAAGCGCAAGGTCCAGGAGCTGTCGAAGAGGGTGCCGTGCGGCAACGGCCAGAGCGGCACGTGCCTGTGATGCTGCAACGCGCAGCCGCGCGCTTCCCGGCGCAAAAGGTAGTCGTCGGCGCGCGAGCGGTGGCCGCCGAAATAGTTCAACGCCGTGGCGCGCGGGCAGCGTGCCCGCCCCGCCGAACGTCACGTTGTCTGGTGTGTGGATCGGCCCCCACTCCCGGATGGCGTCCGAGAGTGCGCCGCCGGATCTGGCGCTGTGACGCTAGACCTTGAGGTTTTCGGCTGACGTCTTGCCGCGATTTGCAATCTCTTCGTATTCAACCGACTGACCTTCGTTGAGGGTCTGAAGGCCAGCCTTCTGAACTGCTGAAATATGCACGAAAATGTCCTTGCCGCCCGTTGCGGGCTGGATGAATCCATAACCCTTGGTCGGGTTGAACCACTTCACTGTACCTTTGGGCATTCCAGTCGTCTCCGCGGAATCAATCGAAAACAGACCAGTCGGTCCCCGCAAAAACCGGCTTGTCCGCAACGACAGGATAGCAGTTTGAAAAAAGCTGGGTAGATCAAACGACGGTGTGTTTTTGGCCGGAAACAACCCGCTTTGCGGGGGTTTTACGTCGGATTGCCCGTTTCGTGGTCAATTGATGCGCTGCAAAAACGGATCGGTTCCAGTGTACCGAACTGGATCGATCGTCCCGCGCGCTGCCTTTTCGGCCGGCGCGCGGGGATCGACCGGCCGCGTCTTAATAGGTCGCGGAGAGGTATTCGACGATCTTGCCGACGTCGGCTTCGTCGATCGGCGCACCGTAGACCTTGATCATCTTGGTCACCTCGGCCTGCCAGAAATCCTTCTTGAACTTCTCGCCCTGCGGCTGGGTCTTGATGTAGTCGGCCGAGTGGCAGGCCGTGCAGTTGTTTTGCACCACGTCGAGGTTGGGACCCGGCTTGAAGGCCGCGATCTCCTCGGGGACCGTGTAGTTCACGGGCGCGGCGATGGCGGCGCAGATCGACAGCGCGGCGATCGCGGCGAGGGATGGAAGCAGCTTGCTGGTCATGATGCTTCTCCTCACGCTGCGGTGACGCGCACGGTTTCGACGACGTTGCGCAGATAGCCGGCCGGATTCCACAACGGATCCATCGGCTGGGTGTCGCCGGCATTGTTGGTGGCGCGCACCTTCAGCTCTGCGGGACCGGCTGCGAGTTTCACCGGCAACTTCCATTCGCGGAAGGCGTATTTGCCGAGGTCCTTGCCGAGCTTGGCCGGCGTCCAGCTCTTGCCGCCGTCGGTCGAGACCATCACCTCCTTGATGCCTTTACCGCCGTCGAAGGCGATGCCGCGCAGCATGCTGCGGCCGGCCTTCAGCTTGGCACCGTCGGCAACGCTGGTGATGAACGAGCGCACCGTGAAGCGATTGATCGGGATCGTGGCCTTCGGTGCGGTGCCGGGCTCGACCGCATTGTTCGGCGTATCCGGTATCCGGTAGGCGGACTTCATCCAGAAGCCCTCGAACACGTTGTCGATCACGGTGATCTCGTTGAGGTGCTTCACCCAATAGGTGCCGTAATAGCCGGGCACCACGAGGCGGAGCGGGAAGCCGTTGAGGAACGGCAGGTCCTCGCCGTTCATGCCCCAGGCCAGCATCACCTCGCCGTCGCGGGCGTGATCAACGTCGAGCGCCTTGACGAAATCCGGCGTCTTGTCGCTGACCGGACCGTCCATGCCGTTGAAGGTGACCTGCCTGGCGCCGGCTTGCACGCCGGCCATGTCGAGCACGGCCTTCAGCGGCACGCCATGCCAGCGCGCGCAGCCCATCGCGCCGTTGCCGAGCTGGCCGCCGGCGACGCGCGGACTGAAGAAGCCGCGGCTGTTGCCGGAGCACTGGTTGACGGCAACGATCTCGGTTGCCTTCAGCTTCCTGATGTCCTTCAGCGACAGCTTCAGCGGCTTGTCGACCTTGCCCTTGATCTCCAGCGTGAACTTGTCCGGATCGAGATTGTAAGGGAGGTCGGCGAGATGATAGCGGACAAAGAACGCATTGTTCGGCGTGATCGGGCCGTCGTTGAAGATCGCAAACGGCGTTTCCAGCTGCGGCGGACGGGCGGTCAGGCCGATCATCGGGCGCTTTTGCGGGTAGCGCACGAGCGGCCGCTCGCCGTTGCCGAAGGGCAGCGTCACGGTGTCGAGGGCGAATGCGCCCCTTGATCCCAGCCCCGTCACCAAAGCGGCCAATCCGGCGCGCTTCATCAAGTCTCGTCGATCGAGCATTCCGCTTCCTCCGAAGCTGTTCTGTCGTGAGCCGGTCATCACCGGGCCCAGATTGCCTTGCGCGCCTTCGCATCATGGAATGCGCGCGGTCCAAATGTCGCACCTGACAACCGCGAGTCAATTGAGCTTTCGCAGCGTTGCGTCGCAACAACGAAAAGCCCCGGTCGCGTGGACGACCGGGGCGTTTCCATCCAAGTAGAAGGTTCGATCAGTAGCAGACGTTCACGGTGCGATAGCGATAGCCGTAGGGCGTCAGCACCAGGCGGGTGGCGTAGCAGCCGGAGTCGACGAAGCCGACGGCAACGCCCGGGCCGCCCCAGAAGTGATGGTGATGCGGATGCCAGAAGAACGGCTTGGCGGAAGCTGCGGTCGGCGCCAGCGCGGCGGCACCGAGGGTTGCGGCAGTGGCGAGAGCGAGCGTGACTTTGCGAAACATGGTCTTCTCCTTCGGATGCGCGTTGAGCTCTGTCGCGGCGCGGTTGCAGTGTTACCCATCGCCAGTCAGTCGCATCCGGCACCGGGCACGTTCGAGCATCTCTGCTGAACGCACCGTCGGATGTGCGGCAGGTCACATTGGGCTAAAGCGGAGATGAACCGGTCAGGCCGCGACGGCACGCCGGTCGTCGACCAGCGTCGACAGGAGCTGCGTCTTTTCGACCGTGCGCACGGTCATCGGCTCGTTGCGGCCGCGGATCGCGACCTCCTGCGCCGGCAGGGCGTCGTCGGCTAGCCCGGCGGTGACGCGCACCTCGTCCGAGATGATCGCCTCGCAGGCCAGCGCCTTGGTCATGTCCTGCAGCCGTGCCGCGACGTTGACGGCATCGCCGAGCGCGGTGAACACCATGTGGTCGCGATAGCCGATATCGCCGACGATCACCTCGCCGCCATGGATGCCGATGCCGAAGCGGATCGGCTCGCGCAGATCGTGGCTCAGGAACTGGTTCAGCTCGTCGATATGGGTTGCGATCAGCGCCGCCGCGCGCAACGCCTGGCGGCAGGCCACCTGCCGGTCGGTGGCGAGCCCGAACAGCGCCAGCATGCCGTCGCCGATGAACTGGTTGGGCCGCCCGCCGGCCTCCAGCACCGCCTGCGACACCGCGCCGAGGAAGCGGTTGACGATGAACACCGTGTCGAACGGCAGCCGCTTCTCGGCAAGCTGCGTCGAGCCGCGCATGTCGACGAACATGCTGACCAGATAGCGCTCCTGGCCGACCCGTGCCGGATTGGCGGCGTGCGCGTTGGCCGACGTCGTGCTCGGCAGGAACAGCTGGAAGAAGTTCAGGTCGGCGGTGGGCCGCAACTGGCAGGCCAGCCGGATCGACGGATCGTCATTGCCGACCCGGTGCAGCACGAAGGCTTCGCGCGGCGAGGGCTCGGGCAAGCCGGCGTGATCGCCGATGATGCGGATGCGGCAGGTCGAGCAGCGTGCGCGGCCGCCGCAGACGCTCGCATGCGGCACGTTGTAGCGCAGGCTTGCTTCCAGCACGCTCAATCCCTTCGGTACCCGCAGCGTCCGACCGTTGCCGTAGGACAGCGCGATCATGCCGCCGCGGCGCTCCAGCAGGGCCCGCGCGCCGCGCGCCAGCAGCACGAGGCCGAGCAGGCCGAGATAGCCGATGGTCAGGCCGTCGGTGATCTTCTCGAGCGTGGTCCCCTGCGCCGCGGTGCCGAGCTTCTGCACCGACAGCTCCTCGCGCCGCCAGTCGGGATCTTGATAATCCGCGATCGTAGCGCGGCCGCCCTGGTAGATACCGAGCATCGCCAGGGTCGGGATCAGCACGGCTCCGGCGAGCAGGAACGGCGCGGCGCGCTTGAAGAACGGACGCAGCCGCAGCCAGAAATAAAGGCCGATGCAGCCATGCACCCAGGCGATCACCAGCACCGCCAGCATCTGCCACAGCCGGTTCGGCGAGGCGATGAAGAAGGTGTACAGCTCCTGGGGGTAGAGCTTCTCTTGCCCGTACAGGGTCTGGCCGAGCCGTACGCCGACAACGTGCGCAACGATCAGCATCGGGATGCTGAGGCCGAGCGTGAGCTGCAGCGGCTCGATCGCCTTCCAGTGGAACTCGCGGCGCTGATAGAGCGCCCAGATGCCGAGCCCGGTATGCACCAGGCAGGCGATGTAGAACACGATCGCGACCGGCAGGAACTGCCAGAACTCGGTGTGGTAGTAGACCCCGATCGCCAGCGCCTGCGTCGAGATATTGCCGAGCGCATGGTTGAGGAAATGGCTGATCAGGTAGGCGAACATGATCGCCCCCGTGACGATGCGGACCTGCCGCAGGCCGATACCGCGGGCCATGTCCTGCAAGTGCTCGCGCGAGGGGGAGGCCATGTGATTCATGATCGGCAAGTCTAGTGGTTAATTCCCGCGCTGAACACCACCGCGGGTCCGCACGAGCCGTGAGGGCAGGCCGCGCGGCACGTTGACACTCCGTTAAGAGTCGAACAAAAAGCGCGCCGTGACGATAGCCCAAACCGAACCTGGAGCCGATAACAACAGCGTTAAGCCGGCCCGTTCGCGCGCGCCGGATTGGCGGGGCGTCATCGCCGTGATCGTTGCCATGACCGCGATGCGGCTGGTCTACGCCCATGCGCTCGATCTGCGCACCGACGAGGCCTATTACTGGACCTGGTCGAAGGAAAATGTGCTGTCCTTCCTCGACCATCCGCCGATGGTCGCCTGGTTCATCCGCTTCGGGACCGCGATCCTCGGCGATACCAATCTCGGCGTCCGCCTCGGCGGCATCGTGGCGATGCTGGCCACCCAGCTCCTGCTCGCCGACATCGTCCGGCGCGTGACGGCCAACAACATCCGCGCGGTGATGCTGGCGCTGCTGCTGCCGGAGGCGGCGCTGTATTACGGCCTCTTGATGGCCAAGGTCGCGCCCGATACGGCGCTGATACCGTTTTCGGTGGCGATGCTGTGGTCACTGGTCCGGCTTGCGCAAAGTGGTGACGGACGCTGGTGGCTCGCGGCGGGTCTGTTTGCCGGACTGGCGCTGCTGTCGAAATTCACCGCGATCATGTTCGCGCCGGCGGTGCTCGCCTTTGCGCTGGTGCCGGACTGGCGCTGGCGCTGGTTGCGCAGCCCGTATCCGTACTTCGCCGCGTTGATCGCGATCGTCGTGTTCGCGCCGGTGCTGATCTGGAATGCCGAGCATGACTGGGCCTCGTTCCGCTTCCAGGCGGTGCGCGCCACCGCAGAGCGTGCCTTCACGCTGCGCACCGTCGGCGAGTTCATCGGCATGCAGTTCGGCCTGGTCGGCTTCGTGCTGCTGCCGGTGACGCTGTTCGGCACCGCGCTGACGGCATGGCGCGGCTACCGCAAGCGAGAGCCGGTCGCGATCCTGCTGGCGACCGCGGTGCTGGTGCCGTTCATCTACTTCCTCTGGAAGTCCTTGACGCTGCGGGTCGGCGACACCTGGCCGATGTTCCTGTGGCCGGCTGGCTTCGCGGCGGTTGCCATCAACGTCACGCGGATGCCGTTCGAGGGCTGGTCGGTCGGGCTCGTCAAATCGACGGTCTATTGGGCGCGGACCGCGATCACATCAGGCGTCGTGTTCGTCGTCTGCGTCTTCCTCTATTACATGTTCGCGCCGTGGAATCTGATCGGGCGCACCGATCCGATCAGCACCGAGGCAGGCTACGATGTGGTGGCCGCGCGCACGCTGGCGCAGGTTGAGGCGACCGGCGCGACCTGGGTCGCGACAACAGATTATCGCACCTATGCGATGCTGCGCTGGTTGCTGCGCGGGAAGGTGACGGTCATCGAAATCAACGAGCGGGGCCGCTTCCAGGGCTTTGCCGATCCCGGCATGAGCAAGATCCGCGATCACGCCGGCATTTATGTCGGGCGCGAGCCCGAGAACAATCTGCCGCTGTGGCGCGAGACATCAGCGGTGCGCCAGCCGCTGGAGCGCGTGACGCGCAGCTGGCGCGGCATGGCGATGGACACCTATGCGCTGGAGAAGATCAGCGGCTGGACCCCCGATCTGTCGCCGCCGCCGGACACCACTTTCTTCCGCTGGCGGGTGCTGGCCGCCTCCTTCTCCCCGCTTGCGGGGACGAGACGATCAGAGCTCGCTCTGCGAAGGTCGGGATGAGGGGGAGTCTCCGCGGGGACGGCGAGAATTGGTCTCGCGGAGACTCCCCTTCACCCGGAATTTGCGCTTCGCGAAAATTCCGGCCTCTCCCTGCAAGCGGGGCGAGGCAAGCACCTCATTCCTCTTCCTCGCGCTTGCGGATCAGGTCCTTCGCGAGATCAGTCAGCGCCGGGCGCGGCAGGGCGTTGAAGGGAAGCGGGCGGGTGACGTCGATCGCGGCGAGGCCGAGCCGGGCGGTCAACAGGCCGTTGAGCATGCCTTCGCCGAGGCGTTGTGACAGCTTTGCCGCGATGCCGTGACCGAGCATCTGCTGGATCAGGCTGTCGCTGGCGGCCATGCCGCCGGTGATGGCGAGGTGCGCGATGACGTGGCGCAGCAGGCGGATCATGCCGAGCGCGCCGGGCCGGCCGCCATAGAGCCGCGCCAGTTGGCGGATCATCCGCAGGCTCGCCACGAACACGAACAGCACGTCGAACAGCGCGCGCGGGCTGACCGCGGTCACGACCGAGACGCGTTGCGCCGCCTTCGACACCAGCCGCCGCGCTTCCTCGTCGAGCGGCGTCATTAATTCACGTTCGGCGAGTCGGATCATATCGGCGCCGTCGATGATGTCGTTGGTGTGACTCTGCAGCGCGCTGCGGGCGCGGGCGAGCTGCGGGGTCTGGTGCGCGAGCTTGAGCAAATCGGCAACGATCGCGCGGCTTGCGGCCCGGTCGTCGCTGATCAGCACCTCGGCGGCGCGCAGATGTAGCTTCTCGATCGTCGCAAGCCTCGCCAGGCCGACGAGTTCGCGCGTGGTCACGACCGCGAGCGCCACCGCGGCGATGACGGCGAGCGCGAGCCCGAGGAAGCCGAGGCCTTCATTGCGCGCGAACAGGTCCTCGACCAGATTGATGACGCCAAGCCCGGTGCCGAGCACCACGAGGCCCGCGACCGCGCTCCAGAACAGCGTGCCCCAACGGAAGCCGCGGCGCGCCGGCGCCAGCGGCGTATCAACCGGCACCGGGAGCTGCGCGGGCTCGGCCTCGGGCACGATCTGGATCGTGCCGCGGGTGAGGCGGCCGCCGTCGTCCGGATCCATCACGACCACGCCGGGATCGTCGAGCTTGAACGTCGCCGGCCGCCGCGGGGGCGTCTTCTCGTTCATTGCAGTTTGTCTCCGATCAGGAACTGGAGGGCGCGGTCAAGGCGGATGTGAGGCAGCGCCGGCTCTGCATCGCCGTTTCGTTCCAGCTTTGGCGGACGGAAGCGCAGGAAGCGGTAGTCCGCGGCCTCTGTGTCCGAGCTTGAGAGACCGCGGAAACCGCCGTTCAACAGCTCCTCCGGATTGTCGGGCAGGTCGCCCGGAAAGGTCGCAACTTCCGTCTCGCCGTCAAGCGGCTCGCCATTGGCGACCTCGCCCGGCGCCGGCGTGCCGAGGATCGACGGCAGCCGGTCGCGCCCGCGCTGGACCTGCGCCTCGCGCGTGGCGCGCACCGCGGCGAGCGCGACGACGTCGATGTCGGCGCCGGCATATTCGGCGCGCTCGGCGGCCTTGGCCACGATCCGCCGCAGCACGGCCTCCAGCCGGTCGTGGCTCTGGTGGTGCAGATGGTCGGCCTTGGTAGCCGCGAACAGGATGCGGTCGATGCGCGGCCGGAACAGCGCGCTCAGGATCGTGCTGCGGCCGATCCGGAAGCAGTCGAGAATGCCGGCGAGCGCGGCCTCGAGATCGTGCAGCGCCTCGGGGCCGGCATTGAATGCGGCGAGCGCATCGGCCAGCACGATCTGGCGGTCGAGCCGCGCGAAATGGTCGCGGAAAAACGGCCGCACCACGACGTCCTTGTAGGCTTCAAAGCGCCGCCGCATCATGGCCCACAGCGAGCCGTCACCCGCGCTGCCGTCTGCAGGCACGTCGAGCGGCGCAAAGGTGAGCGCCGGTGTGTCGGCGAGATTGCCAGGCATCAGGAAGCGGCCGGGCGGCAACAGGCTCATCGCGAAGCGCTCGTCGCGGCAGGCGCGCAGATAGTCGGTGAATAGCCTTGCTTCGGTCAGCGCGGCCTGCTCGTCCTCCTTGCCCTCTGGCTTCAGCGTCGCGAGATGCGCATGCCAGGGCGCCGCGAGTTTTGCGCGCAGCGGCTCGCGCGACAGCGCAAGGCTCTCCGCCGACCACTGCTCGTAGCTCTTGTTGAGCAGCGGCAGATCGAGCAGCCACTCGCCGGGATAGTCGACGATATCGAGGGTCAGCGTGCGGTCCGCGCCATTTTGCCGCTGATACTCGATCACGAGACGGAGTTCGGAGATGTCGGTGGTCGAGCTCGGCCAGCGCCGCTCCTCGACCAATGTACGGACATGGTTCTCGTAGGCGAAGCGCGGCACCGCATCGTCGGGCTGCGGGGCGAGATAGGCGCGCGCGATCCGCCCCGAGGCATAGGCCTCGAACACCGGGAAGCGGCCGCCGCGGGTCAGGCCGTGCACCAGCGCGGTGATGAACACGGTCTTGCCGGCGCGCGATAGGCCGGTGACGCCGAGCCGCACCGTCGGGTTGAAGAACCCCTCGCCATAGTCGAGCAGTGCCCGCGCCGAGAGACGGGCTTCCTCGACGATATCAGTGAAGCTGGGGGGCATGGAGGGTTAACGAAAACCCGGCAGGAGGGACCAAAAGGGGCGGGCGATCACCCGCAAGGTGGCGATTATCGGGCCAAAATCAAGCTTCACATTTCCGGCGCCTTTGCAGGCGAGGGGATTGTGGGGGGCACGGGAATTGAACGCGTCACACCGCCCGCGCTCCCCATCGTCCATCGGCCTACGGGAAAGCCTGCATGACGGTCTTCCGCCTGAAGCAACTTGCCTCGACCTCGATCCACGCGGCCGGCGCCGCGCTGTGGAACTACGACCGTGCCGAACTGATCGCCGACGGCGTCGTTCATCTCGTCGGCGTCGCTTTCGGGCTGGTGGCCGCCACCGCGCTGATCGTGCTGACCGCGGTCTATGCCGGTCCGTTCGACATCGCCGTGGTGTCGGTCTATGTCGCCGGCCTGCTCGCGATGCTGGTGCTGTCGGCGACCTATAATCTCTGGCCGGTGTCGCGCGCCAAATGGGTGCTGCGGCGCTTCGATCACTCTGCGATCTATCTGCTGATCGCCGCGACCTATACGCCGTTCATCGTGGAACTGAAGGACAGCACCTTCGCGATCGCGCTGCTGGTCGGGGTGTGGTGCGTGGCGATCGTCGGGATCTGGCTGAAGCTGCGCTATCCGGGCCGCTTCGACCGGCTCTCGGTCGGGCTTTATCTCGCGATGGGCTGGAGCGGCATCATGCTCTACGACCGCGTCGTGAAGGCGCTGCCGGCGATGGCGCTCGGCTTCGTGCTGGCCGGCGGCATCCTCTACAGCCTGGGCGTGATCTTCCACTCCTGGCGGCGGCTGCGCTTCCAGAACGCGATCTGGCACTGCTTCGTGCTGCTCGGGGCCGCCTGCCACTACACGGCCGTGTTCGACGTCGTGCTGGCGAGCTGAGCGGTCCGCCGGCGTTACGCACAGGGCCGGGCCGGCCTCGCGAAAAGATCATGCATCGGCAAAAGATGGGATATCATGATCCCTCTGTTTGAACATGAGACCGGCTTTCCGGATCATGCGCTAAAATCAAGATATCGGGAGGATGGCCATGCAGGTGGCAGGTAAGGTTGTGGTGGTCACCGGCGGTGGCAATGGCATAGGCAAGGCGCTGTGCGAGGCATTCCATGCCGCGGGCGCGTCGAAGGTCGTGGTCGTCGACCTCGATCATGGCGCGGCCGAGAAGGTCGCGGCAACGGTCGGCGGTGCCGCCTTCAAATGCGACGTCGGGCAGGAGAAGAACATTCTGCATGTGATCGACGAGACCGAGCGCATGTTCGGCCCGATCGCGCTGTTCTGCTCCAACGCCGGCATCGGCGGCGGCTTCGACCCATTGTCCAAAAATGCCGGCGGTACCTCGGACGAGCCGTGGTCGCGGAGCTGGGCGATCCATGTGATGGCGCATGTCTATGCGGCGCGGCATCTGGTGCCGCGCATGAAGGCGCGCGGCGGCGGCTATTTCCTCAACACGATCTCGGCCGCGGGCCTCTTGTCGCAGGTCGGCAGCCCGGCCTATTCGACCACCAAGCACGCCGCGGTCGGCTTTGCGGAAAATCTCGCGATCTCGCACCGCGCCGACAACATCAAGGTCTCGATCCTCTGCCCGCAGGGCGTCGACACCAACATGCTGCGCTCGATCCCGAAGGGCCCGCAGTCCGGCGACGGCGATCTTTCCGCCGAGCAGGTCGCGCAGGATGCACTCAAGGGCATCGAGCAGGAGACCTTCCTGATCCTGCCGCATCCGCAGGTGCTCGGCTACATGCGCAAGAAGACCGAGAATTACGACCGCTGGATCGGCGGCATGGCCAAGATTCAGGCCAAGATGCGGGAAGCGCACGGGAAGTGAGACCTGTAGCCCGGATGGAGCGAAACGTAATCCGGGTCGAACGTGCGCGCGTGAATCCTGGATTTCGCTGCGCTTCATCCGGGCTACGATATCGCCCGCGCAACTGAGGCGGCCTCAATCCTTTGCGATCTGCGCGATCTTGTCGCGCAGATAGGCATCCATCAAATCGGGCGCCGAGGCGCCGAACATCCTGATGCGGCCGGTGTGCAACAGCAGCAGGAGGCCGGTCGCATGCGCGAAGCAGTCCACCATCACCGTGTTCGCCTTCGACCTGGAGGCGCCGAGCGCCTCTGCAGCTTCGGCGATCGGATGCAGCGCCGCCTCCAGCGCGGCGTTCAGCGCGTGATCGCGGTCATGGCCGAGCCCGGCCGGCTTCATGCCGCCGCGGAACAAATAGAAGCCGAGATCGAGGTCGCGCGGGTTGTCCGCGTAATAGCGGAAGAAGCTCATGCCTGCGGCGTGCAGCTGCTGCCTGGCGCCGCGCGTCGTCGCGACTGCCGCACTGACGGCTTCGCCGAGCGAGGCCAGCGATTGCCGCAGCACCTCGGCGTAGATCGCTTCCTTGGAATCGAAATGGAAGTACAGCGCCGCCGGCGTGTAGCCGGCCCGCGTCGCGATCGCCCGCAGGCTCGCGCCCTCGAGGCCTTCCTCCGCGAACACGCTGCGCGCCGCGTCGAGGATCAGCTCCCGCTTGTGGCGGCTGACCGCTTCCTTCCTGCTCTCGCGCATCTGCATGTTCCGGCGAATCCGTTCTTGACTCAATTCTAACAGCGTTAGATGATTTAACAGTGTTAGAATAAATGAGCAAGGGAGAAGCGCCATGCTGATGACGGCTGCGGACTACCGGGAATCCCTGCGCCGCTACAAGCCGCGTGTGTTCGTCAACGGCGCGGCCGTTGCGAGCGTCGCGGACGAGCCGTTGCTGGCGCCGGGCGTGGCGGGCGTCGGCGTGACCTATGATTTCGCGCTGCAGCCCGAGCATGTGCCGATCATGACGGCGCGGCAGGGCACCTCGGGCAAGACCGTCAACCGCATGCTCCACATCAATCGGAGCTCGCAGGACCTGCTCGACAAGCTCGAGGCGGTGCGGCTGGTGTGCAGGACGTCGGGCTGCGCGCAGCGCTACCTGACCCATGATGCGCTGAACGGTCTCTATCAGGCGACCAGGCTGACCGACGATCGCCACGGCACCGATTACAGCCAGCGCTTCCTCAACTATCTGCACGAGGTGCAGGACCAGGATCTGACGCTCGGCATCGCCATGACCGATGCGAAGGGCGACCGCTCGAAACGTCCCGGCCTGCAGGCCAATGCGGACGTCTACGTCCATATCAAGGAACGCCGGCCCGACGGCATCGTGATCCGCGGCACCAAGGCGATCGTGACCGGCGCGCCTTACATGCACGAATTCCTTGTCATGCCGTGCCGCACCCATGTGCCTGCCGACAAGGATTTTGCGGTCTGTTGCGCCGTGCCGGTCGATGCGCCCGGCGTCACCATCGTCGCGCGTCCGGCCGGCCGGCCCGGTGATGCCGCGGCGAAATTCTCCGCCAAGTACGGCCAGTCGGTCGGCGTCGTGATGTTCGACGACGTGTTCGTGCCGCATGATCGCGTGTTCCTCGCCGGCGAGACCGAGGAGGGCGGCTTCCTGACGACGTCCTACGCCACGCATCACCGGCATTCCTGCATCGGCGCCCGTGCCGGCTTCGGCGATCTCTTGATCGGCGCCGGCGCGCTGATGATCGAGGCCAACGGGCTCGATGCCGAGAAGCACGCGCATATCCGCGAGGCGATGGTCGAGCTCATCACCATCACCGAAAGCTTTTACGCCTGCGGCGTCGCCTCCTCGGTCTACTGCACGAAGGATCCGGCGGGCTCGGTGATGCCGGATGCGGTGTTCTCCAACATCGGCAAGCTGCTGCTCGCGACCAAGATCTACGACATGCACCGCGTCGCGCACTACGTCTCCGGCGGGCTGATCGTCGCGCTGCCGGGTCCCGACGAGGATCACAATCCGGAAACGCGCGCCTCGCTTGCCGCTGTCATGGGCGGACGTCCCGATATCCCGGCCGAGCAGCGCGCCGAGGTGGCGCGGCTGATCGAGGACCTCACCGTCTCGCACGAAGCCGGCTGGTATTCGGTGATCTCGTTGCACGGCGGCGGCTCACCGGAGGCGATGAAGCGCGAGATCTGGCGCAACTATCCGGTGATGGAGAAGGCCGAGCTGGTCGAGAATTTGCTCGGCCGCGGCCTTGTCGACCAGGGACAACGGGTGTCGAAGCAGCCAGGACGCTGCTGCGCAACCGGCTGCGAGGTGCCGACGCCGTCGGCGGCGGCGGCGCTGGAGCAGCAACACGCACTCTCGCAGGATGGGTAGAGCGAAGCGAAACCCATCAAATCCTATCCGCGGGCAGAACGATGGGTATCGCTTCGCTCCACCATCCTACGGACCCTTGCTCACGCCTTCTGTGTGTAAAGCAGCGGCACCGCGGAATCCACCATCACCTCGATCAGGCTGGTGCCCTGATGCGACAGCGCGCGCGAGTAGGCGCTTGCGAGCTCGGCCGACTTCGTCACCCGCACGGCGTCGCAGCCCATGCCTTCGGCGAGCTTGACGAAATCGATGCCGGGCAAATCGAGGCCGGGCACGTTCCGCACCTGCATCACCTGGCTGAACGAGCGCATCGCGCCGTAGCCGGAATTGTTCAGCACCACGACCGTCAGCGGCAGCTTGCGCTGCGCTGATGTCCACAGCGCCTGGATCGAATACATCGCCGAGCCGTCGCCGATCAGGCAGACCGTGCGTCCCTGACGTCGGCCGAGCGCCATGCCGACCGCGGCCGGCAGGCTGTAGCCGAGGCCGCCGCTCGCCATGGTGTAGAAGCTGTCCTGGCCGTGCATCGGCATCGCCTTCTGCATCAGCGGACGGTGGGACGGTATTTCCTCGATCAGCGCATCATGCGGCCCCATCGCGGCCGAGAGCGCGTGCAACGCATATTCGGCGGGGATCGGGTCGCCGGTGGCCGGCGCCGGCGGCAGGACACGGCCGGTCGGCGCGGCGCGTTTCGTCTCGGGCAGCATCTCGAGCAGCGCCGTCAGCGCCGGCTTCATCGTCGCGACGATGCTGTGGCCGGTCGGCGTCATCGCGGCGGCATCCGGATCGTCGGTGATCTGGAAGATCGTGGTCGAGCCGTCGAAGATCGCGGCATGGCCCTCGACATGGAAGGTGAAGACCGGCGCGCCGATCACGACGACAAGATCGTGATCGCGCAGCGCATCCGAGAGCTGGCCCGGCGCGGCATGCAGGAAGCCGGCGAATTGCGGATGCCGCTCGGGGAACGAGCAGCGCGCCGAGAACGGGCTCGCCCAGACCGCGGCTTTCGATTTCTCGGCGACCTTCACCATGAGATCGACCGCCTCGGCACGATCGACGGCCGGTCCGACGACGAGGGCAGGGCGCTTGGCCTCGCCGAGCGCGGCCACCAATGCCTGCATCGCCGACAGGTCGGGCCCGATCTCGCGGCTGACCCGGCGCGCGTCGAGCGGCTGCGTCGCATGCGCCCAGTCGTCGATCGGCACCGAGACGAAGGTCGGCCCGCAGGGCGGCTGCATCGCGACATAATAGGCGCGCGCGATCGCGGCGGGCACGTCTTCGGCGCGCGCCGGCTCGACCGCGAATTTCACGTAAGGCCGCGGGAATTCGGAGGCCCGCTCGGCATAGAGGAAGGCCTGCAGCGGCATGATCGAGCGCGCCTGCTGGCCCGCGGTGATCACCAGCGGGGTCTGGTTGCGATAGGCATTGTAGATGTTGCCGAGCGCGTTGCCGACGCCGGCCGCCGAATGCAGATTGACGAAACCGGCATTGCGCGTCGCCAGCGCATAGCCGTCGGCCATGCCGACGACGGAAGCCTCCTGCAGGCCGAGCACGTAGTCGATGTCGTCGGGCCAGTCGCTCAGGAACGGCAGCTCGGTCGAGCCGGGATTGCCGAACACCTTCTTGATGCCCCATGCGCGAAGCAGGCCGAAGGTGGCGTCCTTGACGGTGACGGTCTTGCCTTTGCTGGCGGCGGGTTTGCGCGACGACATCGGGCGGCTCCCATTTCTGTCTTGTTACGTTCCGTCATTGCGGGCGGCAAAAGCGGAAAGGCAATCCACCTGTCGATGGATTGCCTGACGATGTCAAGCCGCTGGGCCCATAGTTGCTGCGGCAACGGCCGCAAATTGCGGCTAGTTGGCCTTCTGCAGCGCGGCGGTCTGCTTGGCGAGCTGCTTGTCGAAATCCTGCTCCAGCCCGGCCACGTAGGTGGCATTTTCGCCCGGCTTGACGAACGGGTTCGGCGCGCCGTCCTTCATCTGCGCCCGCTTGGCCTGCATGTCGTAGACCTCCGGATGCGGCCCGAGCAGCACGTCGACCTTCATCGCCTTGACCTTGGTGAAGGTCGAGCGGTAGTCGTCGACGATACCAGGATAGGTCGGACGGCCGACCAGCCGGTTCAGCGCTACCGTTCCGCTGCAGAAGAACAGCACGTTGCGCGCCTGGCTGCCATCCTTGACCGTGATCTCCCAGCTGGTGCAGCCGGGCGAATGGCCGGGGGTGGTGTGCGCGGTCAGCGTGGTGTCGCCGAGCGTCACCTTGTCGCCTTCCTTGACGGTGCGATCGACCTTCACCGGCGTAAAGGCAAGATCGGTGTTGTTCTCGTCGCCCGGATAATAGCCGCCCTCGAGTAGCGGCTTGTCACGCTCGCCGGCGATCAGTTGCGCGCCGGTCTCCTTCTTGATCTCGGCAAAGCCGCCGGTGTGGTCGAGATGGGCGTGGGTGTTGAGGATGATCTTGATGTCGCCCTCCTTGAAGCCGACCTTGGCGATGTTGTCCTTGATCATGCCGGTCGACTGCTGCATCGCCGTGTCCATCAGGATCAGCCCTTGCGACGTTTTGATGACGTAGACCGCGATCCCGTCAGTGCCCACGTAGTAGATATTGTCGATGAGCTGGAACGGTTCGAACGGCGCGGTCCATTTCTTCATGACAACAGCCATGAAGTCCTTGAGCGTCTGAGCCTGCGCACCGGTTGCGATCAGCGTGAGCGCGCACAGCGCGGCTGCGATCGTCCTCATGGTTGCCTCCCTGCTTGTTGTTGTTCGTGCACGGGCGGCACTATGCGTGCCGGCAACGCCGGGCGCAAGCTGCGGACCGCAAGCCGCCGGGCAGGCGGCCGTCCGTCCGGCGCATTCCTGTTCTGCGTTCAGCTCGCGTATTGGGCGATGCCGTGGCCGAACGACCAGTTCTCCTTGGCGACCTCGACGAGGTTGATGACAACATCGTCCGGCCGTCCCTGCAGCGGGCTCTGATAGTCGTCCACGATCCGCTTGTAGAACGCCTTCTTCATCTCGACGGTGCGCCCGGCATTCATGGTGATCTGGATGAAGATGAGGTCGTCGCTGTAGGTGTTGCCGAGATAGTTGTCGGCGTAGTTCAGATCGCCGCGGTCGTGCTCGGTGATGACCTGAAACTTGTCGTTCTCGGGCACGTTGATTACGTCGCGCATCGCCTTGTAGACGATCTCGCCAAGGGTTTTGCGATATTCGGCGGACTTGCCGCGCTTCAGGTCGATGCGAACGAATGGCATGGTGGTCTCCTGTGTGATGCGGGGCTCGGCCCCGCGTGATCGGGATGTGCGACAGTGCAAATGGGCATTGTTCGCTTGCGCCGGCGGCGTCGGTGCGTTCAGCGGGCCGCCTTAAAGGCCTCCCAGCGCGCATCGCGCTCTTTCTGATATTTGGGCGTTCGCTCCGCGACCATGTCCGCCCAATGCAGCGGTTTGCCGCACGACTGGCAGATCGGACCGAGCCCCGCCGGCTTGCGGCAGCTGAGATGCGTATAGTTCATGGAAAGACCGTCCCTGGGTGACTTGCACCAGGTCTCGCCCCAGGCGCGCAGCGCGAACATGACGGGGAAGAACGCCGCGCCCTTCTCCGTCAGATGATATTCGTGGCGCAGCGGCCGCTTGTTGTAGACGCGCCGCGTCACCAGTCCGTCCGCCTCGAGCTTCTTCAGCCGCGCGGTGAGCATCTGCGGGGTCGCGCCGGTATGGGCCTGAATCTCCTCGAAACGATGGTTGCGCGCGAACAGCTCGCGCAGCACCAGTACGGTCCAGCGGTCGCCCACCACGGTTTCGGCGCGCGCCACCGGACACAGCGTTTGGTCAGCAGGGTTGCCCTTTGGCCTTGCCATCACGTTTTCTTCATCCGGCATTGTTGCTATGATTTTCATAGCAATATGGGCTATCGTCAATGTGGGTGCAACGGGCGTTTCCGGCCCGGTCCCTCACATTTCAAGGAGCGCGCCATGAGTACCGAAGGCAAGAAACCGGGTATCGACATGAAGCTCGAGGTCGTGGTGATTCCGGTGTCCGATGTCGACCGCGCCAAGCGCTTCTATGAAAATCTCGGCTGGCGGCTCGACGCCGATTTCGTCAGGGCGGACGGATCCCGGGCGCTGCAACTGACGCCGCCGGGCTCGCCGACCTCGCTCCATCTCGACAAGGGATCCGCGCTGCCGCGCTTCCTGATCGTGAGCGACATCGAGGCGGCGCGTGCCGATCTGATCGCGCGTGGCGTCGATGTCAGCGAGGTGTTTCATCGCGGGGCGGCGGGCCGCGTCAAGGGACCCGATCCGGAGCGGCCGAGTTACGGTTCGCTCGCCACCTTCAACGATCCCGACGGCAATGCCTGGCTGCTCCAGCAAGTCACGCAGCGTCTGCCCGGACGCGTCGACGGAAACAGCACGACTTTCGCTTCATCGGCCGATCTCGCCGCTGCGCTGCGCCGCGCAGCCGCAGCCCATGGCGATCACGAGAAGCGGACCGGCGGCCATGATGTGAACTGGCCGGACTGGTACGCCGACTACATCGTGCGTGAACAGGCGGGCAAACCGCTGCCGGAGTGAGCGATCAAACAGGAGTATCCGTCATGGCGGCGCGATCGATCGCGCGGTTTCGCGAGCAGACCGCCGCGCTCGGCGTCAAGGTTGCCGGGACGTGATGTACGCCGGCCTGGTAGGCAGCGTCACGCCTTAAGGCTGGCACCGCGCTCGGACAAAACCTTCTCGGCTTTCGGCGTCAGCTCGTAGAGGTCGCCGTCCTTGGCGACGTACCCCTCCCTGATGAGCCGGTCGACCTCGCCTTGCACGTCGTCGGCGAAGGCAATGGATTGGGCGATGTCGCAGAGAACCGCGACCTGTTCATCTCTAAGCATGGCGTCCTCCGTCAGGGCGGGGAACGCGCAGGCCGGCATTCGGTTCCAAGGGGCCGGATGATACACCCGGCTTTCACCCGGTGAGCTGTGGCTCCGGGTGTTGCATCTTACCCATGCCGCGCGTCGAACACCGGCGCGTAGCCACCGCCGTCTCGACGAATATGAGCACAGCGCGAGCCGCGGAAGTGGGCCGGTATGATGAGACGGCCGCTGTCCGCGGCTTCCGCCAGGATCTTCATCCGCGTCTCGCGCGCAAGCTGTGGGTCGGCACAGGATGATGTCGACAGATCGGGCTGGAAGACCTGCACCGGATTGTGCACGGCATCACCGCAAAAGATCGCGCGATGTTGTGCGTAGTCCACCATCAGCCCCATCTGGCCGCTGGTGTGGCCCGGCAGCGGGACCAGCCGCAGGCCCGGTCCCAACTGATGGCCATCGTCGACCAGATCGACACGGCCTGCCTCGACGATCGGTATGACGCTCTGCTCCAGGGCGCGGGCATGGATCGGCGGGGCACACCCGGCATCATGCTGCGTCATCCAGTCGGCAAGCTCGCGGCGGCCGAACAGATACCGCGCGTTGGGAAAGGTCAGCTGCCAGCGGCCGTTGTCCTGGCGGGTATTCCAGCCGACATGATCGACATGCAGATGGGTGCAGAATACGACGTCGATGCCGGCCGGGTCGACGCCGCACGCGCGCAACCGATCGAGGAAGCCGCTGCCGCGCCGCCGATGCCAGGCCGGAATCTCGGGGATGTCCTTGTGCTCGCCGATGCAAGCGTCGATCAGCAGCGTTCGGCCGCCGGTTCGCACCACAAAACTCTGGATCGCGTGTTTCGCGACGCCCCGGGCGAGGTCGATGAACACCGGCTCCAGCGTGGCACGATGCGCTTCGATCAAGTCGCGATCGTAGCCGGGCAGGAATTCGGCGAGCGGAAGGCCGAAATCGTCGTCGTCGACGATGACGTCGACTGTGGCGTCGCCGATCGCAAATCGCATGACCGCTCCTTCCCGGAGAACCGTGCATCTTGCCGCACGGTCACTATGCAGGTTGGAGCCATCGATCGCAAGTTGCGTCGCTTGTGAACGGCTATCAGACCATGCCGCGCAGCAGGCCGATCAGGCGGCCGCACTCATCGTCCGTGCCGACCGTGATGCGCAAAAAATCCTCGATCCGCGGCTTCTGGAAATGCCGCACCAGCACGCCGCGCTCGCGCAACCTCGCGGCGAGATCGGCGCCGCGATGGCCGCCACGGCGAGCGAACACGAAATTCGCCTGCGACGGCAGGACCTCGAAGCCCAGCTCAATGAGGCCGCGGACCAGCGCCTCTCTGCTCCTGATGATGCGTTGCCGCGTCTCCTCGAACCACGCCTCGTCCTCGATGGAGGCGACTGCGCCGGCGAGCGCGAAGCAGTCCAGCGGATAGGAGTTGAAGCTGTCCTTGACACGCTCCAGTGCCTCGATCAGCGGACGCTGGCCGATGGCGAAGCCGACCCGCAACCCGGCCAGCGCGCGCGATTTGGAGAGCGTCTGGATCACGAGCAGATTGTCGTGGTGCGCGACCAGCGGCACGGCGCTCTCGGCGCCGAAGTCGACATAGGCCTCATCGACCACTACCAGCCGATCGGGATGCTCGGCGAGCAGCGCCTCGATCGCGGCGCGCGGCAGCGCGGTGCCGGTCGGTGCGTTCGGATTGCACAGCAGGATGGCGCTGCCGGGCCGCCGGTAGTCGGCAAGGTTCAGCCGCATCGCGGCGTCGAGCGGCACTTGCTCGTAGCTCACGCCATAGAGGCGGCAATAGACCGGGTAGAAGCTGTAGGTGATGTCGGGAAACAGCAGCGGAGCATCGTGCTTCAGCAGCGCCGGGAAAGCGTGGGCCAGCACCTCGTCCGAGCCGTTGCCGACGAACACCTCGTCCGCCGTGACGCCGTAGCGCCTCGCGATCGCCTCACGCAGCGCGGTTGCGCGCGGGTCCGGATAGAGCCGCAGGCGATCCGTCGTCGCCGTGATCGCCGCCACCGCGCGCGGCGACGGCGGGTAGGGATTTTCGTTGGTATTGAGCTTGATGAGGCCGTCGATCTTCGGCTGCTCGCCGGGCACGTATGGCGACAGATTGTGGACGACCGAACTCCAAAAGCGACTCATGATCTGCGATCCAGGGATGAACGCGATCACAATAAGGAATACGAGGCGCTGATGAAAGCGCCTCTTTATTCCCTCGCATCATGACAGGCGTCGTGCTCGCGCGTTACCAGGTCGCCGTGCCCCTCATGGTCGGCTGGCCCTCGGCATTCGCGGTCCACAGCTCCATCCCGCCGTCCTTGTCGCTGGCATTGATCGAGAACTCGCTGCCCTCGAACAGCGGCTGCACGCCGCGATAGGCGAGCTTCTTCGGCGGCTTGCCGCCGCGCAGCTTGGCGGCGAACTCGACGATGAAGGAAGCCTGCAGCGGGCCGTGGAAGATCAGCCCCGGATAGCCCTCGACCTTGGTGACGTAGTCGCGGTCGTAATGGATACGATGGCCGTTGAAAGTCAGCGCCGAGTAGCGGAACAAGAGCACCGGGTCGGAGACGTGGCTCTCGCGGTGCTGCGCGACCGGCGGAGGCGGCGGCGCCTTGGCGGGCGCTGCGCCCTGCGTGCTCGTCATCTCGCGATAGACGATGTCCTGCCGCTCGCGCACCGCAAGCCCGCGCGACGTCGTCACCTCGTGATTGACCGAGACGAAGCACAGCGTGCCGGTCGAGCCCGATTTGACCGTGACGTCGACGATCTTCGAGGTGCGTTTGGCCTCATCTCCGATGCGCAAGCTGTCGAAGAATTCGAGCTCGCCGCCGGCCCACATCCGCCGCGGCAGCGGCACCGGCGGCAGGAAGCCGCCGCGGGTCGGGTGGCCGTCGGGCCCAAGCTGCGACATCGGAAACACCGGCTGCGCCAGGCACCAATGCGTGGTCCACGGCGCGGCGTCACCGGCCTTCGGCTCGCCGATCTCCTGGAACAGCGTCGCGCGCAGCCCCATCACGAGATATTTGGTGACGACGTCGGAGGCCTCCGTGGTCTTGCCAATCCATTGGCGGAGATGATCGAGGTCGAGTTTGTCGCTCATGATTGTGTTGCCCGGGCAGGAGGGATTTCAGGAACGTCTGGTGCGCTCGCCGATCGCGGGCACCTTGCCGTAGTGCCTGTCCTCGCCGACCACGATCGCGGCCGGCGCCGGATAGCTGACCTTGCCGTTCGGCGTGTCGACCTCGATGCGGCGCAGATGCGGATGTTTCGCGAGGTCGTCCATGCTGTTGACCTCGGCAAAGGCGATGTCGGCCTCGGCAAGCTTCGCCAGCAGCTCCTCGCGCGTCAATTTGCCGAAGCTGTCGCTGACGATTCCGTCGGTCAACACCCGGTTGCGCACGCGCTCGACCATGTTGGCAAAGCGCGGATCGTCGGGGAGGCCGGGCTGGCCCAGCACCTTGGCGCACAGCGTCTTCCACTCGCGCTCGCTCTGGATCGAGATCAGGATCTCCTTGCCGTCCTTCGAGCGGAACACGCCATAGGGCGCGATCGAGGGATGGGCGAGGCCGATCCGCTTCGGCGACTTGCCGTCCTCGGCATTGAGCAGCGGCACGGTGAGCCAGTCGGCCATCACGTCGAACATCGAGATCCGGATGTCGGCACCGTCTCCGGTGCGGCCGCGGCCGATCAGCGCCTCGAGGATCGCGGCATGCGCGGTGGCGCCGGTCGCGACGTCGACGATCGACATTCCGACGCGCGAGGCGCCCTCGGGGCCGCCGGTGATCGAGGCAAGGCCGCTCTCGGCCTGGATCAACAGGTCATAGGCCTTGCGGTCGGCATAGGGGCCGGTGTCGCCATAGCCCGTGATCGTGCACATGATCAGCTTCGGATAATCCCTGCGCAGCCGCTCGCGCGAGAAGCCGAGCTTGTCCATCGAGCCCGGCTTTAAATTCTGTAGCAGCACATCGGCGCCGGCGATCAGCGCCTCGAGCTGCGCGCGGCCTTCCTTGGTGGCGAGGTCGACCACGGCGGAATCCTTGCCGCGGTTCAGCCAGACGAAATAGCTGCTCTGGCCCTTTGCGGCGGCGTCGTAGCCGCGGGCGAAGTCGCCCTCGGGCCGCTCGATCTTGATGACATGGGCGCCGGCGTCGGCGAGGCGTGACGAGCAGAACGGCGCGGCAACCGCCTGTTCGACGGCGATGACGGTCAATCCCTCAAGCGGCAGCATGATCAAGCAACTCAGTAGGAGCGGGGCATGCCGAGCACGTGCTCGGCGACGTAGGACAGGATCAGATTGGTCGAGATCGGCGCCACCTGGTAGAGCCGGGTCTCGCGGAATTTGCGCTCGACGTCGTATTCCTCGGCGAAGCCGAAGCCGCCATGGGTCTGCACGCAGGCATTGGCGGCTTCCCAGGACGCGTCTGCCGCCAGCATCTTGGCCATGTTGGCCTCGGCGCCGCAGTCGAGACCGGCTTCATATTTGCGGGTGGCTTCCTTCACCATCAATTCGGCCGCGCGCGTCGAGGCGTAGGCCTTGGCGACCGGGAACTGGATTCCCTGGTTCTGGCCGATCGGCCGGCCGAACACACTGCGCTCCTTGGCGTAGTTGGTGGCCTTGGCGATGAACCATTTTGCGTCGCCGACGCATTCGGCCGCGATCAGGATGCGCTCGGCGTTCATGCCGGACAGGATGTAGCGAAAGCCCTTGCCTTCCTCGCCGATCAGATTCTCCGCCGGCACCTTCATGTCGGTGAAGAACACTTCGGTCGTGGCATGGTTCATCATGGTGCGGATCGGGCGGATCTCCAGCCCCTTGCCCTTCACCTCGCGCATGTCGACGATGAACACCGAGAGCCCGTCGGTGCGCTTCTTCGACTGCTCCTTCGGCGTGGTGCGCGCCAGCAGGACCATCAGGTCGGAATATTCCGCGCGGCTGGTCCAGATCTTCTGGCCGTTGACGACGTAATGGTCGCCCTCGCGGCGCGCGAAGGTCTTCAGCGACGACGTGTCGGTGCCGCTGGTCGGCTCGGTGACGCCGAACGCCTGCAACCGCAACTCGCCGGTCGCGACCTTCGGCAGATACTTCGCCTTCTGCGCATCATTGCCGTGCCGCAGCACGGTGCCCATCGTGTACATCTGGGCATGGCAGCCGCCGCCATTGCAGCCGGCGCGCTGGATCTCTTCCAGGATCGCCGCTGCCGCCGACAGCTTCAGGCCGGCGCCGCCATATTCCTCGGGGATCAGCACCGAGAGATAGCCCGCCTCCGTCAGCGCATCGACGAATTCCTTCGGATAGGCCATCTGGCGATCGAGCTTGCGCCAGTATTCGCCGGGAAACTGCGCGCAGAGTTTGGCCACCGCGTCGCGGATGTCGGAATGGTCGTCGATGTGTTGATCGTGTGCGGTCATTGTTTCGTCTTGTCGAGAGGTTGCGCCAGAGCGTGTTCGAGCGAAGCGGGGAACGGAAATGGCTCTGGTTGCGGGCAAATCGCCCGCTGTTGTGGGGCCCCGGTAAACTCCCTATGCTGTTTTGTTATAGCGTATGAACCTGCCTTCCAGGATTGGCAAGTATGGATTTCCGCCAGCTTAGGACCTTTGCGTGCGTCGCGGAACTCGGCAGCCTGAGCAAGGCATCCGATACCTTGCGGGTCGCGCAGCCGGCGCTGAGCCGGCAGATCAAGCTGCTGGAACACGAGCTGCGCACCGAATTGTTCACGCGCAACGGCCGCGGCATGGTGCTGACGGATGCCGGCCGGCTGCTGCTGGCGCGCACCAGCGGTATCGTGCGGCAGATCGACCAGATCCGCGACGACATCCAGTCTGCCGGCGGCGCACCGTCCGGGCGCGTCGTGCTCGGGCTGGTGCCGACGGTGAGCTGCGTGCTGTCGGCGCGGCTGGCGCGGCGCACGGTGGAGCGCTATCCCGGCATCTCGCTCTGCATCGTCGAGAGCTACAGCGGCCATCTGATCGAGTGGCTGCATCGCGGCGAGATGGACCTTGCCGTGATCTACGGCCCTTCGGTCGATCTGCATCTGGCGGTGCAGAGCCTCGGCCGCGACAGCATCGTCGCGGTCGGCCCGCGCGGCAGCGGGCTGAAGCCGAAGAAGCAGGTCGACTTCGGCTGGCTGATGCGCCAGCGCCTGGTGCTGCCAAGTCATTCGCACGGCCTCCGTGCGCTGCTCGAACATGCCGCGGCGAAGAAGAAGATCGATCTCGACGTCAAGCTCGAGGCGGATTCGTTTCGCGTGCTGACCAGCCTGGTCGAGGAGGGGCTCGGATATACCTTGCTGCCGCCGTCCTCGGTCCGCGCCGAGGTGGCGGAGGGCCGGCTCGAGACCGCCGCCATCGCGCGGCCGGCGCCGCGCCGCGAGCTGACCCTGGCTTCGCCGGTCGAGCATCCCGGCTCCAACGCGATGACGCTGATCGCGAAGCTGTTGCGCGACGAGGTCGCCGCGCTGCGCGCCGAGGGGCTCTGGGATATCCAGCTCGCCTGAGCGCGGCTTCGCATCAGCTCACCTTGAAGCCGAGATGGCCGCGGAAGCGGTTCTTCAGGTAGGTGCCGTCGCGCGGCGGCAGGGCGCGCTCGACCTCGCCCGCCGCGATCCGGATCCGCGCCAGCCGCGGGCCGCCGCCGAGATCGCGCAGGCTGGTGCGGAAGTTCTCGATGCCGGCCATGTCGGCGATCTCACAGACATTGCCGATGCCCGCGCCATCAGCGATCACTTCGAGCCTGGCGCCGAGGCCGGAGTGACTCGGCTGCATGCCGGTCTCGCCGAAATGGCCGTTGTCGAGCACCGCGATCGAGAGATTGCCGGGCTGCTTGGTCGCGATCGTCAGCAGGCTGCCGATCCCCATCAGCTGCTCGCCGTCGCCGGTGATCACGAGCACCGGGCGCTTCGGCTGCGCCAGCGCGAGGCCAAGCCCGACCATCGCCGCGCCGCCCATCGCGCCCCACAGATAGAAATTACCGGGATGCTCGCCGGCGTCGAACACGTCATAGGAGGAGGAGCCGAGCCCGGAGATCACGAGCAAATCGCCGCGCTCGGCGAGCAGCGCCTTCACGGCGGCGCGGCGATCGAGAGTGCCTGTTGATGCCGACATCAGTGCGTCTCCTTGGTCCACTTCTTGCGGCCGATCATCCGCTGCGAGATCAGCACCGCGACCTGCTGGTCGCCGTCATAGGCGAGCGAGGCGGCGGCCGAGATCACCTCCTCGGCGTCATCGGGGTTCTCCAGCCGCAGCACGGTGGTGCCCATGATCTCGAACGCCTGCGGCGTCGCCCGGCCCATCGGGATCTGCCAGGGATTGAACTCGGCCCATTCGCCGCGCATCGTCACCAGCGTGAGCAGCGGGAAACGGCAGCTCGCCATCAGCGACAGCATGTTGACGCAATTGCCGACGCCGCTCGATTGCATCAACAGCACCGCGCGGTCGCCGCCGAGCCAGGCGCCGGCCGAAAGCGCCACGCCCTCTTCCTCTGTCGTCAGCACCGTGGTCTTGATATCGGCATCCGCGTGCGACAGCTTGATCAGCTTGGAATGTCCCGCATCGGGAACGTAGGACACCTGCGCCACGCCAAAGCTCTTCAGCGTGCGGTAGATCGCAACCGGCCAGTCCCGGCTGGTCGCGCTGTCCTGGTGAACGGCAATCTGGTCCATCATGGCCTCGGTACGGGACGCGCATGGGCGCGTCCTCACAGCGCTGGCTTTAAGCCAGGTCAGGGGTTTATTCTCTTCGCATCTGGCTCGCCCAGCTATGCCGGAATTTTATAGGGCCAGGGTTTTGCAGGGGCCGACGCAAGCGAAATGGCGGCCGGAGCCGACTGCGTCCTTTGGTCGGGTCGAACAACAGCCCCATTACGGCCTAAAACGACGCTCTATGCTAGAAGACGCCGATTGGCGGCAACGCCGGGGCTACATTTTCAAGGCTTCATTTCGCATATCGATATATCCGTCGCATTTTCAGGGATCAGGGCATGATTGTCCGAGATCGGTTTCGCGGCCTCTTCCCAAAGTATTTTCTCGCACTGTTTCTGGCCGTCGCGTTTCCGCTCGTGATCAACGGGTCGATCGAAGCCTGGTTCGGTTACCGCGATCAGCGCGCAAGGCTGGACCAGTTGCTTGGCGTTCAGGCGACTTCCGCGGCCGCTGAAATCCATAACTTCATCTCCGACATTGCAAGCCAGCTTGGCTGGCTGGTCCAGCTTCCCTGGACCGACGAGGCCGACGAGGGACGCCGAACCGATGCGTTGCGTCTGTTTCGCCAGGCGCCGGCCGTCGTCAGCCTGACACTCATCGACAACAATGGGTTGGAGCGTCTCTACGTCTCACGGGTCGGCCTCAATCGAATTGAAAGTCGGACCGACCGATCGGCTGAACCTGCGCTGGTCGGCGCCCATGCGCGCCAGGTTTGGTTCAGCGATGTCAGCTACAACAGAGGCTCAGAACCGTATTTGACCATTGCGCTCGTGGGTAACCGATCCGCGGTCGGCGCAGTCATCGCCGAAGTCAATCTCAAGCTGATCTGGGATGTCGTATCGGCGATCAAGGTGGGAGAGACCGGCCTCGCCTTCGTGCTGGACCGGCCGGGACGTCTCATTGCCCATCCCGACATCAGCCTCGTCCTCCGCGGGCTGGAGGAAACAACCTCTCAGCCGTTTCGCACCATACGCGACGCGATCGGCCCGGGAGCGGGCTTTGCGACGGGCCGGGACGGACAGGGACGTCCGGTCGCCGCCAGAGCGGCTCCTGTGGCGGGGCCCGATTGGACCGTCGTGGTGGCGCAGCCGCTCTCCGAGGCATACGCCCCGATCTATGCCGCGTTGCGACGGACCACCGTGCTTCTCGCAGGCAGCACCGTATTTGCAGGGCTGCTCGCCTATGCATTCGCGCACCGGATGACCGAGCCGATCAGGCTGCTCGAGGAGGGGACGGAGCGGATCGGCGCCGGATCGTTCGAGCACCGCATTTCGATCCAGACTGGTGACGAATTTCAGCGTCTGGCAAGCAGCTTCAACAGGATGGCTGGCGAACTCGCCCTGGCGCAGCAGCACCAGGAGCGGATCGCGAAGCTCAAGCGGTTTCTCGCGCCTCAAGTCGCCGATCTCGTCGACCGTGCCGGCGATGACAGCGTGCTGGACGGCCGCCGCACTGACGTCGTCGTTGTGTTCTGTGACTTGCGCGGGTTCACCGCGTTTTCCGCGGGCGTCGCCCCCGAGGAAGTCATGAGCGTGCTGTCCGAATATTATGAGGTTCTGGGCAGGGTCATTGCGCGGTTCGAAGCAACGCTCATCAGCTTCTCGGGAGACGGGCTGATGGTGCTGGTGAACGCACCCGTGCCGGTCGAAGAGCCGGCGCTGAGAGCCGTCGATCTTGCGACCGAAATGCAGAAGCGCGTGCAGGGCTTGATCGGCGGCTGGCGGTCGCGGGGCTACCAGGTTGGCTTTGGAATAGGGCTTGCGAGTGGATCGGCGACGGTCGGGCGGATCGGCTACGAAGACAGGCTCGATTACACGGCCATCGGCAGTGTCGTAAATCTCGCCGCCCGCCTGTGCGCATCTGCCGCAGATCGGGAAATCCTGATGGACGCAGGGACCGCCGCAAGCGTCGGAGGCAAGCGCTCCCTGCAGGATATCGGGAGTCGACAAATCAAGGGTTTCGATGACGCCATTCCGGTGTTCGGAATATCTTTTTGATGTGCGTCGGCCGATGCCGGCCGGAGCGGCTCGGTGCAGTCCATTGGCGACTGGTTTCGGATCGTGGGATATACTTCCGCCGACGGCGAACGCCAGCGGGTCGATAGAGCATGAGTTGCGCTCATTCTCGTGCAGCCACATCCCACGGACGCGGCAGCCGCCGTGAGGTCCTGTTGTTGATGGCCGCCGCCGCGGCTTGGACCACATCCTCGCGGGCGCAGAAGCCGTCGATGCCTGTGATCGGCTATCTTTGTCCGGAATCGCCGGAGTTGTTCGGCAGCCGGCTGAAGGCTTTTCACCAGGGACTTCGTGAAGCCGGCTTTGTCGAGGGCCGCGACGTTGCGATCGAGTATCGATGGGCCAATGGGCAATATGCCCAGTTACCTGCACTGGCCGGCGAATTGATCGCGCGCGACGTCGATGTGGTGGTTGCACCCGGCGGCGCGCCCGTCGCGCTTGCCGCCAAGGCGGCCGGCGTCACCAAGACAATCGTTTTCGAGATGGGCGGCGACCCCGTTCAGCTGGGTGTGGTGGATAGCCTGTCGCGGCCGGGAGGCAACATCACGGGAATCTCGAGCCTGAGCGTCGACGTGTCGCCGAAGCGGCTCGAGTTGATGCACGAACTCCTGCCGGCGGCGAAAACGTTGGGGGTCGTGACCAACCCGACAAGTCCAACCGCCAGCTCGCAACTGCAGAGGCTTCAGGCCGCTGCCGAAACTTTGGGGGTCCATCTGCAGATATTGAGGGCAAGCAAGGAAGAGGAGTTTGAATCCGTATTCTCTTCCGTAGCGAGAGAGTCGACAAACGCGCTTGTTTTCACCTCCGATCCCTATTTTGCATTTCGCAGCCGGCGATTGGCCGATCTCGCACTGAAGTATCGTGTTCCCGCCGTCACGCAGACCCGGGATTTCCCGACAGCCGGAGGCTTGATGAGCTATGGCGGAGATTTCGTGCAGTCGCATCGACGCGCCGGCATCTACGCGGGCCGGGTTCTGAAAGGTGAGAAGCCTGCTGATCTTCCGGTCCAGCTGGTCACCAAGGTCGAGTTCGTCATCAACTTGAAGACCGCCAAACTGCTCGGCCACGAGTTCTCTCCTTCAGTCGTCAGCGGCGCAGACGAAGTGATCGAATGAGCCATTCGCTCATGAACCTGGTAGTCCGGCCGGCACGGACCGAATGGTCCGGCCGGACCGTGGCATCGCATGCGCTCACGGGCTCAACTGTTGGGCTGTAGAAACGCGCCGTATTGCTTGCTCGTGGCGAGCGCGGCGGCCGCCTGTCCGATGACACGCATTGCCGCCATCATGGGCCATGGTCCAAGGCTCACCCTGCGAACACCCGCGCGGGCGAGCTCGCCGATTTCGGGCACGCCTTGCGTCACCATGATGTTGACGGGCAGGGGCGTCAGTTGAACGAATCTCTCGATCAGCGCAAGCTCGGTGAGCCCCGGCACAAAAATTCCATCGGCGCCCGCATCGGCATAGACCTTCGCACGTCTCGCCGCCTCATTCAGGCATTGCTCGGGCGAGCCGAACTTCAGCAGAAACGGATCGGTTCGCGCATTGATGAAGAGGTGAACGCCGAGTTTCTGCGCGGCGTCCCGCACCGCCCTGATCTTCGCGGCATGCTGCTCCGGAGCGACGAGCTGCCGCTTTCCGCCAACAAGCCCGTCCTCGATGTTGATGCCGATCGCGCCGGCCTTCAGGATCCTCGCCGCCGAATGCGCGGCGGCATCCGGAGTGTCGCCATATCCCGCCTCCAGATCGATCGACACCGGAACCGGCACCGACGCGGTCATCCGCGAGACCAGGCTTTCCACGATGTCGAGCGGGGCATTTTCGCCGTCGGCGTAGCCGAGTGCGGCCGCGACCGCCCCGCTGCTGGTCGCCACCGCCGGCGAGGTTTTCGCGATCGCCTTGGCGGTGGCGACGTCCCAGGCGTTGAACAGGACAAGCGGATCGCCCCGCTTGTGAAGTAGGTGAAACGCTTCGGCGTAGTGCTGCTGTGTCGTGGCGTCCATTGCGCGCACTCCTGGTCAGAGAATTCGAAAGATGGTGGCTGACGCGGCCGCAGGTGGCGGCGTCCGTTCAGTCGGCGGCGTGCGTTGTGAACCAGTCCATGATCAGACCTGTGACCTCGGCCTCACGCTCGAGGTGCGGGAAGTGGCCGACATCGGTCAGGACGATGCGTTGATAGGGGCCCTTGAAGAACGGCTCTTCCTTCGCCGCATATCTGGCCGTCGGATCGTTGCTGCCATAGATGGTCAGCGTCGGCGTATGCATCTCGTTCATCGGCAGCCGGCGCTCGCGTCCCGCGTGGAACAGGCCGCCATAATATTTGAGCGCCGCCGTCATGGTGCCGGGAGACGACAGCGTCTCTTTGATCGAGCGGAGATGCGCGTCGTCCTTGAACGCCGGCGACCACAGCTGCCAGAGATAATCGACGAACGGCAGTCCCTCGACATTGACCGACGAGTCGGCGCCGGGGAGCTGGAAGTAATAGAAATGGAACAACGATCGAACGGCGTCGGGATCCTTCCTGATGCTTGAGAACGTGACGGGGTGCGCGGTGTTCATCACCACGGCGGCCTTGATCGCCGATGGCGCCGTGGCAAGCGCCTGGAAGGTCGACGTGCCGCCCCAATCCATGCCGACGACGCGCGCCTGTCCGTCGTCGCTCAGCGCCGCGATCAATGCTTCGAGATCCTTTCCGAGCGCGATCGGATCGAAAATGCCGTCGGCGGGAATCTCGGTCGGCGCATAGCCACGCAGGAACGGCGCGACCGCGCGATAGCCGGCATCCGCGAACACCTGCAGCTGCTTTCGGTACGACCAGGCGTTGTCGGGAAAGCCATGCATGAACATGACGAGTGGTCCGCTGCCCTGTTCGAGATAGGCAAATCGCACGCCGTTGGCCTGCACGTATTTCAGGGCGGGTTCGCTGCCGGCGGCGTCAGGCGTTGCCAGTGCGGTGCTTCGGGTCGTCATCGCTGCTCTCCATTCATGTCGTCGTTGCTCTCCCGGTTAAATATGTGCGTAGCGCACATATATGGTCAAGTTGTTTTTTGTGCGCAGCGCACATATTATTCCCGGTATGGAAAACGGAATCGCCAATCTGCTGGGCGCGCTGTCGCTCGCCGTCATGGATCGTATCGAGCAAGGCGCGCGCGAGGTCGTCGGCCGTGGCGGCGAAACGCCCGCGGCGCTCATCGTCATCGGCTATGGTCAGGGCATGACCAACGACAAGCTGAGGCGGATTCTTGGCCTGTCACACTCCGGAACGGTCCGCCTGGTGGATCGGCTGGTTTCGGATCGGCTTGTCGAACGCCGTCCGGGCAAAGACGGCCGCGAGGTCGCGTTGCACCTGACGGCGTCAGGCGCCGCGTCCCGGAACGAATTGTTGGCGTCGCGGATTTCAGCCGTGACGTCGCTGCTGGACGTGCTGTCAGCCGCCGAACGGAAGCAGCTTGCGACGCTGATCCATGAGCTGCTGGCAAGGCAGGACACATCCGAGATGGATCGCTTCACGATCTGCCGGATGTGCGACGACAGGGTCTGCACCAAATGCCCGTTGCCGACCAGCAAGGGCCAGCACGCTCGCTAGAGAGGTTACTCTCCTCACGCTCCAGCACCTTGCCCTCATCGCGTGCTCTTGCTCGCCATGAACACGTACATGTCCCAGAACGTCTCGGGATGATCGACCTCGAAGCCGTGCCACTGATCGAGATTGGCCTCATCGGCCGCGCCCGGAAACTGCTTGCGGAATTGTTCGAGCACCGCCGGATCGTCAAACGGCTCGAACCCCTCGAACGACAGGCCATGCTCGTTCAGGAATGCCGCGATCGCCGGAATCGTCAGCCGATGTTCCATGACGTTGAACAGCAGATCGCGGCAGCCGCTCATGCTGTAGAAATCCTTGGCGCCGATCAGGGGTTTCCATTTGTCAGCTTCACGGAAGATATCCTGCCGGCAACGCCTGATGTCGTCGGCGGTGGCGCGATAATTGCGCGCCGCGATGCGATCGCGAGCCTCGACGATGACGCGGCGCGCCAGATCGCTGTAGAGCCCGATGCGCATCGCGCCGCCCGGCCGCAGCAGCGAGACCAGAACGCGCCAGCCGGCCAAGGGGTCGGCAAGATGATGCAGCACGCCGACCGACTCGATGCTGTCGAAGCTGCGATCGATCGAGGCCAATTCCAGGATGTCCGCCTGCGCATACTCGATGTTGCACAAGCCGAGCTCCCGCGTCTTGCGGCGCGCATAGGCGAGGCTGGTCATGCTGATGTCGACCGCGAGCAAGCGGGCGTTGGGATAGACCTGCGCGATCTGGATCGCATGCGAGCCGGTGCCGCAGCCGGCAATTAGGATATCCCGTTCGGCTCGCTGGTCCGCGGTTGCGACGGTCCGTCCCTGCGCCCGATCCGCTGCGAAGGCCGTCAACGGGTTGACGGTCCAGCGCGGATAGGGATTTTCCTCGTATTGGCGCATCACCTCGACGGATATGTCGTTCCTGATCGGAGTGAGCGCTGCAATAGCGCAGCGCTCTTCCATCTCCTCGCGGGGTTCGCGAAGCTGCATCTTGAGCAGGCCGGCCGTGGCCGCGGGCCAATCCCGGCGCAGCAGCGCGTCCGCCGCGGGCAGGGCATGAAGCGGGAAGTAAGCGGCGACAACGGCCAGCGTGAGCGGCGTGATCGCAGCGGCTGATGCCAGGTCCGGCAGCAACCGGTCGCGCAGCGCGCTCGCGCCTTCGCTTTCCGCCGCGGTCTGCGCATAGACATATTCGTTGATGAAGCATTGCCGCGCGAGCGCGCACGCAAAGGCTACGATATCGTCGTCGACTTCATCCTGATCCGGCCTGCTCGCGAGCCGCAACAACTCGGCCCGCGCATATCCGAGCAGCACCTCAAGCTGCATGCTCGCCAGCGTCGTCGTTTCCATCGCGCAGCGCAGGAACAGGTCGTTCGCGAGCGGGGCGACGCCCTCGCTGCCGAACAATTCGGCGCTTGTGACCGGTAGCGGCCACTTGCCGGCAATCCGCCCGACATAGCTGGTGACGGTCGGGCTCTGCAGGATGAAGCCGACCGCCCTCGCATCCATGCCGAGCGCAAGCGCCTTGCTGAAATGCGCGGCCGCCTTGCTGCGGTTGCCCAGCGCCTGGTACGAGTTGCCGGCATTGTAGTGGCAGGCGGCGTTCACCTCGTCCGCAGCAATCGCCTTCGCGAACATCTTCACCGCGGCGCGGTGCTCGCCGGATGCCTGCGCGATCAGGCCGAGAAGATTCAGGCTCTGCACATGGGTGGGGTCGCGCGCGAGAATTTGCCGGCAGATCTCCTGCGCTTCGTTGAAGCGGCGCATCCCGTAGAAGCGGCTGGCCTCGATGGCAAGATCGGCAATGCTGACGCCCGCAGAGACGAAGGCTGGTGCGTTTTTGCTGGACGCGTCCCGTTGTTTATCGGCCGCACGCCGCTCTTTTCGGTTCATGTTCCGTCAACTGGCCCATACTGCAAGACGCGGCGCATCAACCGCCCGGCAAAGACATAGGGCCGATCGCGTTGGTGGCCAAGAACTATCTAGGTTCAGCCAGGATCAGCACCGGAAGTTTCTCGATGCGCACGAAGCCGCAGGGGCCCCATTGGCGGCCCGGCCGCCTTGATGCGTCGCTTCAGCAATTCTTCCCAGATAGTCCGGAGCTGCATTCAGACGACCGTACGCGAGCTAGCGTGCGTGACGGCTCCGCTGCTCTTGCCAGAAGTCGAGCACCGCTCCGACAATCGCCTCCGGAGCGTCCTCCTGCACGAGGTGCTTGGCGTTCGGCACGACGGTGAGGCGGGCGCCGGGGATCCGCCGTGCAGGTCTGCGCTGCGGCTCATGCATCGCGGCGGGAAACCGCTTTCCAACAGACGCGCACTGATCGCGTTTGTGGCCAAACGCCTCGCTTTTCCGACATTAGCAGAATATCCGACGTCGGACGCGTCAGCCCGGGATTCGCACCGGCAGGTTCTCGATGCCGCGCACGAAGCTGGAATAGACCCGCTTCGGCTCGCCGACCACCTCGATGCGGTCGAAGCGCTTCAGCATCTCTTCCCAGACGATCCGAAGCTGCAGCTCGGCGAGCCGCATGCCGACGCAGCGGTGGATGCCGAAGCCGAACGACAGGTGGATGCGCGGCCGCGGGCGGTCGATGATGAACTCGTTCGGACGGTCGATCACCTCGTCGTCGCGGTTGCCGGAGACGTACCACATCACGACGCGGTCGCCCTTCCTGATCGTCTTGCCGCCGATCTCGGTGTCGACAAGGGCAGTGCGCCGCATATGCGCCAGCGGCGTCTGCCAGCGGATCACCTCGGGCACCATGGTGTCGATCAGTGCGGGATTGTCCTTCAGCTTCCTGAACTGGTCTGGATGCTCGTGCAGCGCCAGCACCGAGCCGCTCATGGTGTTGCGCGTGGTGTCGTTGCCGCCGACGATGAGCAGGATGATGTTGCCCATCAGATTGTCGGGGTCCATGTGCCGCGTGGCGTCGCTATGCGCCATCATCGACAAGAGGTCGTTGCGCGGCGGGGCGTTGACCCGCTCGTTCCAGAGCTTGGAGAAATAGGCGTAGCACTCGTCCATCTCCTGCCGCCGCTGCTCCGGCGAGTTGACGATGCCGCTCTTCGGCAGCGCGGTGGAGACGTCGGACCAGCGCGTCAGCTTGCGCCGCTCCTCCCAGGGGAAGTCGAACAGCGTCGCCAGCATCTGGGTGGTCAATTCGATCGAGACGCGCTCGACGAAGTTGAAGGTCTCGTTGCGCGGCAGATTGTCGAGCACGCTGGCCGAGCGCTGGCGGATCAGCTTTGCCAGCTCGTCGAGATGCGTGGGCGTGAACATCGGCGAGACGGTCTTGCGCTGATGTGCGTGCCTCGGCTGGTCCATCGCGATGAAGCTCGGATAGTCGTAGCCGGGCGGCACGTCGCGGATCGAGATGCCGCCGAGCGTGGAGTCCGAGGAGAAGATGCCGTGGCTGGTGTCGACATGCATGATGTCGTTGTACTTCACCACCGACCAGTACGGCTCGATCGGCGCATTGGTGCAGTAGTGCACCGGCTCTTCCTTGCGCAGCCGCTCGAACCACGGCCACAGCGTGTCGTTCTGGAACAGTTTTGGCGCGCCGGGATGAAAGTCCTTGAGCGGTGTCGAATACGCTTCCTCGCGGGCCTGGCGCAGCAACTCGGCCCGGTCGGCACGGATGGCGGTCTGGACGTTCATGTTCCTTGATCCCGGTTGGCTCGCGACGCGTCAGGCGGCGATGCGCACTGGCAGCGTCTCGTAGCCTTTGATGAAGCTGGAATACACCCGCTGCGGCTCGTCCACCACCTCGATGGTGTCGAAGCGCTTGAGGATCTCCTCCCAGATGATCTTGAGCTGCAGCTCGGCAAGCCGCAGGCCGACGCAGCGGTGGATGCCGAAGCCGAACGAGATGTGGGTACGCGGCCGGGCGCGGTCGATCAGGAATTCGTAGGGCTTCTCGATCGCTTCCTCGTCGCGGTTGCCCGAGACGTACCACATCACCACTTTGTCGCCCTTCTTGATCTGGCGGCCGCGGAATTCGTAGTCGGCGAGCGCGGTGCGCCGCATATGGGCGAGCGGCGTCTGCCAGCGGATCACCTCGGGCACGAAGCTGTCGATCAGCGCCGGGTTCTCCTTGAGCTTGCGGTACTGCTCCGGATGCTTGCTCAGCGCATAAATGCTGCCGGACAGCGTGTTGCGCGTGGTGTCGTTGCCGCCGACGATCAGCAGGATCAGATTGCCGAGGAAGTTCTTCGGGTCCATGTTTCGCGTGGCGTCGCTGTGCGCCATCATCGAGAGCAGATCGCTCTTCGGCGGCTGGCTCGAGCGCTCCTTCCACAGCCGTGCGAAATAGCCCGCGCATTCCATCAGCTCGGCCTGCCGCTCGTCTTCGGTGGCGACGAGGCCGCCGGCGCCGGGCAGGGTGGTCGCGACGTCGGACCAGCGCGTCAGCTTGCGGCGGTCTTCCCAGGGAAAGTCGAACAGCACCGCGAGCATCTGGGTCGTCAGCTCGATCGAGACCTTGTCGACCCAGTCGAACACTTCGCCGCGCGGCAGATTGTCGAGGCACTCGGTCGAGCGCTTGCGGATGTTGGTGGCGAGATCGTCGAGATGCGTCGGCGTGAACATCGGCGCCACGGTCTTGCGCTGCGCCGAATGGCGCGGCTGGTCCATCGCGATGAAGCTTTCGCGGCGCAGATCCGGCGGCACGTCGCGGATGGTGATGCCGCCGAGCGAGGCGGCCGAGGAGAACACCGAGTGATTGGTCTCGATGTCCATGATGTCGTTGTAGCGGGTGATCGACCAGTACGGACCGAACATCGACTCCTTGCAGTAGTGCACCGGATCCTCGCGGCGTAGCCGATCGAAATACGGCCAGAAGGTATCGGTCTTGAACAGCTCGGGATTGCCGGGATCGTAGTCCGAAAGCGCAAGCGAGTTGGCGCGTTCGCGTGCGGCGTCCAGATTCGTGTTGTCGGCGAGATCGATGGTCCCGTGCATGAGCGGCTCCTCAACCGTTTGAGCTGCCGGGGCATAGCCGGCGCGGCATGTTTTACCGAATTACATTCTCATTCCGCGGTTTGCGCAAGGGCTCTCGACGCGCATTTGGCCGCATTGATGTCAGGCCAAAGCGGCCGAATCCGGGCTTTTCCGGTGGGGAAGGGGCCGCGGCCGCGACCACGCCCGTTTGAAACGGCGTTTGATTGGGGCGGGCGGCGGCCTGCGAATGGTGCGGGCGCCGTTTATTGACTGCCGGTTTTCTCGCCGGCGGGTTTTTCGCAGGGGTAGGTGTCCTGCATGCCCCACAGCAGCAGGAGAGCGATCACCATCTCACCTTTCGCCGAGCGCTTGTCGGCGGACTTGAGCATGATCTCTTCGGTCTGCTCGCTGCTCAGTGCGAGGTCGTCGGGCATGCAGAACAACAATTGGCCGCCATGCCGTTTCAGCCAGGCATTGGAGGCCATCAGGCCGCCCCTGACGCCGTCCAGGTACATATGATTGAAGATGCGGAAATTCTCACTCTTGGGATTGCGATAGGAATCCAGCCGCACGTCGACGGCAGCAGCCGGAGCTGCCGTGAGCGCCAGGAAGCATGCCGACAAGATCCATCTGGTCATCGCTCCGGTTTCCTCGCTTTGCGGCGGCGTCTTCGCCTCCATCGCCTGATCGTTAAGTATGTCATTGCTGCCTTGGGGTTCGACGCCGGCGGTCGATCCAGGACTGCGCGCTTTCCGGCATTGCCGTTAAGGCATGGCCAACCGCATCCCGCCAAAAGTCGTCCCGCGATCTCGACCTTGTGTGAAACCTGGATCACACTCGCGACGACCAATCTGTGCTTTTGATACCCAGAGATTGTCCCGCCAGGAGCCATCCCGTGAACGACATGAGCTGGACCCCGCTCGGGCCGCCGCAGCCGCCTCCGCAACCGGCTCCGCCGCCGATGCCGGTGGCGTTTTCAGGGAACCGGAAGGAGTTCTTCCGCCTGGTCGCGCGCGGCGCCGGGCTCGAGCTGGTCACGGTCGGCTTCTACCGGTTCTGGCTCACCACCGACATCCGCCGTCATCTGTGGTCGAACAGCCAGATCGATGGCGACGCGCCGGAATATACCGGCCGCGGCAAGGAGCTCCTGATCGGCTTCCTGGTCGCGCTCGCGATCCTGGTGCCGATCTATCTCGGCTATTTCCTGATCGGCATCGAGGCCGAGCATTTCAAGGCGTTCGCCTCGCTGCCGCTGGTCGCCTTCTTCTACCTGTTCGGCCAGTTCGCGATCTATCGCGCGCGGCGATACCGCCTGACCCGCACGGTGTGGCGTGGCGTTCGCTTCTGGATGAGCGGCTCGGGCTGGGTCTATGCGCTCAAGGCCTCGCTCTGGGGCGTGCTGGTCGTGATCACGCTCGGCCTCGCGCTGCCGTGGCGCGAGGCGGCGCTCGAACGCTACAAGATGCGGCACTCCTATTACGGCGATCTGCAAGGCTCGTTCGACGGCCGCGGCTGGGAGTTCTTCAAGCGGGGCTGGTGGCTCTGGGTCCTGATGCCGTTCGCGCTCTACAGCACGATCTTCGCCCCGTTCGCCTATGCCGCGTTCAAGGCGGTCGAGTGGCGCTGGTGGCTGTCGGGAATCCGCTTCGGCGAAGTGAGGCTGGAATCCACCCTCCGCCGCGGCGCGCTGATCGGCCTGTACTGGAAGGTGATCGGCTGGGTCGTGCTGCTCGGCGTCGTGTTCGCGGCCTATCTCGCGCTCTGCACCTTGCTGGTCGCCAGCATGGACGGCTCCTCGATCGCGGACTTCTTCAGGACCGAGGCGTTCGCCAGGAGCATTCCGCTGATCGTGCTGCTCGGCATCGGCTATCTCGCCTTTGCGCTGGCGCTGAACGTGGTATTGCGCGTCTATCTGATGCGCGATCTCTGGGTCCGGGTGCTGTCCTCGACAATCGTGCACAACATCGGGGCGGCGGCCAACGTCACCGCGCGCGGCGAGCTCGCCAACGCGCTCGGCGAAGGCTTTGCCGACGGCCTCGACGTCGGGGGCTTCTAGCTACATGGAATCCGATTCCGGCCAGACCAATTCCGCAGCGGCGCCGGCTCCCGGCGGTGTCTTCTTCGACGGCGTGTCGAACCGGCGGCGCATCGTCGCGCTCAAACTGTCCGACTCACTGGAGATCCGTGAAGACGGCGCGCTGCTCGCGCGCTGGGCGTTTCACGACATCCGCCGCGCCGACAGCCCGTCCGGCCTGTTGCGGCTGAGCTGCCTGACCGCACCGCCTCTGGCGCGGCTCGACATCCGCGACGCCGGGCTGATCGCCGCGCTGGTCGCGCGCTGCGACACGCTCGAGGCGGATTTGCCGAACCGCAGGGGTGTCGCCGCGATCGTCGGCTGGTCGCTCGCGGCCGCGGTGTCGATTGTGCTGGTGGTGCTGTTCGGCGTGCCGCTCGCCGCCGAGCGGCTGACGCCGCTGGTGCCCGACTCGTTCGAGCGTCGCATCGGCGATGTCGCGGAGGCGCAAGTCAAGGTGCTGTTCGACGGCAAGCCGTGCAGCAATCCGGCCGGCCAGGCGGCCTTCGCGAAGCTGGTCGGCAAGTTGCGGCAGTCCGCAGGCTTCGATACGTCGGTGCAGTCGGGCGTGCTGGCGACGTCGGTGCCGAACGCCTTCGCGCTGCCCGGCGGCAAGGTCTATTTGTTCGACGGGCTGCTGGAGAAAGCCGAGAACCCCGACGAGATCGCCGGCGTCCTGGCGCATGAGCTCGGCCATCTCCGGCACCGCGACAGCATGCGCGAGTTGATCCACAACGGCGGCACCTCGTTCCTGATCGGGCTGTTGTTCGGCGATGTCACCGGCTCCGGTGCGCTGATCTTCGCCTCGCGCTCGCTGGTGACGTCGTCTTATTCCCGCGACGCCGAGACCAACGCCGACAGCTTCGCGATCGAGACCATGCACAAACTCGGCCGTCCGGCCAAGCCGATGGGCGAACTGATGTTTCGCGTCACCGGCAAGGAGGGCGGCAAGGGGCTCTCGCTCGTCTCCAGCCACCCCTTGACCGAGGACCGCCTCGCGCGCATGGACAAGGCCGATGCCGCCAGCCGGCCCGACGGTCCGCCGCTGTTGTCCTCGGCCGAATGGCAGGCGCTGAAGGGCATCTGCGGATCTGGCAAGGGCAAGGTGTGACGGCGAAGCAAGTAGCCCGCATGAGCGAAGCGACATGCGGGTCAAGCGCATCCCGGATGTCGCTTCGCTCATCCGGGCTACGTCTTTGCTGGCTGACGGGCCTACGTCCTACTTCACCAGCCGGAACTTGCCGCCCTCGACCTTGATCAGGAACGCCGATCGCTCGTCATAGCCGTTGTGATCGGTCGGGCTCATCGTCGAGAGGCCGTTGTTCAGGTAGACGTCCTTGCCGCGCTCGAGCTCGTCGCGCAGCGCGGCGCGGAATTCCGCCGTGCCGGGCTTTGCGGTCTTCAGCGCATTCGCCGCCGCCCGCTTGAACAGCGTGACGGCGTCCCACAGATGCGCGCCGAAGATGTTCGGCTTCTGCCCGTTGGCCTTCTCGTAGGACGACACGAACTCGTCGCGCACCTGGCGGAACGGATCGTTCGCCGGCAGATCGTCGGCGATGGTGAAGGCCTCGCCGGTGAAGATCGCGCCCTCGACATTGGCGCCGCCGAGCTTGATGAACTCCTCCGAGGCCACGCCATGGGTCTGGAATATCTTGCCGGCATAGCCACGGCTGCGCAGCGCCTCCTGCGGCAGCACGGCGGGCGTGCCGGCGGAGGCGATGAACACCGCTTCCGGATTGGTCGCGATTACCTTCAGCGCCTGGCCCATCGCGCTGGTGTCGGCGCGCGCATAGACCTCATGCGTCGTCACGGTGAGGCCGAGCTGAGGGGCGAGCCGCGACACCTCCTTGTAATAGCCTTCGCCATAGCCGTCGGAGACGCCGATATAGCCGAGCGTCTTGATGCCGGATTTAGCGATGTATTTCAGGACGGCCGCCGCCATCAGGTCGTCATTGGGCACCACCTTGAACGCCCAGCGGCGGCGGTCGTCCATCGGCTGCACGATCGCGGTCGCCGCCGCGAGCGAGATGATCGGCGTCTTGCTCTCCACGGCGACGTCGAGCATCGGCATGGTCACCGGGGTGAGCGAGGAGCCGATCAGGATATCGACGCCGTCCTGGATCACCAGGCGCCGCGCATTCTGCGTGCCCTTGGTCGGGTCGGACTCGTCGTCGAGCGCGATATAGGTCACCTTCTCGCCGCCGATCTCCTTCGGCAGCGCGGCGATGGTGCGCATCTGCGGCTGGCCGAGCGCCGAGCCCGGTCCGGATCCGGACACCACGACGCCGACCTTGATGTCGGCACGCGCGCCCGGCGCGACCAGGATCGCGCTCGCAAATGTCAACAGTCCGGCCATGGCCAGCTTCATTACAAATCCTCCCAGCAGGTTTTTTTATCTGCGGCCGATGATAGCCGACCGCCGTCCGCTCGCGCATCATATCGATTCCGCCCGATCCGTCTGTCCCCCTGATTGGGGACATTGGGCGACGCGGGCAGGGTCTGCGCCTGCTCGAGTTCAGCCCTGATCGGCTGGAGTGCCGGAACGGCGAACGGGAATGGCGAGGCCGACGCCGTCCGGAGCTCTTGAACGGGCTCCGCCCGCCATGAACCTCGCGTTTACCAATCCCTTAAAGGCCGTGAGAACCAGTTTCCCTAATCGGGCGGCAACGACCTGCTGTTATTGAAGGACAGGAAAAGGGAGTACGAACCATGTTCAGCATTGTTCGGATCCTCGTCTTGATCGCATGTGCACATGCGGGATCCGTGGTTGCGGAAGTGCGGTGGGACGGCGCGCAGTCATCGCCGGCGGTCCACGTCCATGATTGAGCCTCATCCGATTGCGTCCGAGCACGCGCGCGCTATCTGCGAAGAGATTGGCGAGCGGCTGCGCCATGCCCTGCGCGGCGATTACGCCGATCTGCCGCCAAGGCTGCGCAAGCTCGTCGACGAGCTCGCTCTGCAGGATTGCGAAGCGCCGTCGCTGGTGCCGACCATGGCGGAGATGACGAGACCGCTGGTCGTCGCGGCCTAAGCCGAGCGTCCGCGTCACACGTTCTTCGCAACCTTCCGTGTCCGCGTCGGTCCGGCGCCGGCGATTGCCGGCTTGATATTCCACACCGCGCGCACGCTCGCGAAGGCGTGCGCGATCACCGGCTCCTGGCGGCGGGCGGCGAGGCTGGCGAAGGAGAGATCGCAGGTCAGCTTCACCTTGTCGGCGACCACGAACTGATGCGGCCGCGCCATCCGCGGCGCCAGCACGTTGTCGCGGGCGAGGCTGAGGCAGAGGCCGGATTCGACGAAGTCGATCATCGCCTCTTCCTGGTCGGTGTAGCCGATTCGCTTCGGCAATGCGCCGAGCGGGCGGAAGATGTCGTCGAGCAGCCGCCGGTGGCCGGAGTGCGGCGGTGTCGCGAGCCAGGGCAGCTCGGCGAGCTCGACCCAGCCCTTGCCCATCACCCGGTCGCGCCAGGCGATCGGTGCGATCACCCGGTAGTCGTAGCAAAGCAGCGGGGCGAGCTGGTAGCGGCCGTCGGCGATGGTCCGTTCGGTGAAGCTGTGATGGACGAGCTGGTCCTGAGGCGTGGCGTCGACATAGTAGCCGACGTCGAGCTCGCCGCGGCCGATCTGCGCCAGCACGTCGTCGCTCACGCCATGGCGCAGGAAGACTTCGGTGCGCTGCGAGGACATCGCAAGGCTGCGCACGAACGGTCCGAGCCGGGTGAATTCGGGGTCGAGGATGGTGCCGACGCGCAGCGTGCCGCGCTGTGCCTCGTTCAGCGAGTCCGCCATCGCCTTGAAATCGGAGGCGGCCGCGACCGCCCGGTGCGCCAGCGGCAGCAGCGCGGCGCCGGCCTCGGTCAGGGTGAATCCGGCAGGGGTGCGGTTGAACAGCTGCAGCCCGGTGCTTTCCTCGAGTGCCTTCAGTTGCAGGCTGACCGCGGGCTGGGTCAGTTTCAGCATCGCCGCTGCGCGCGATACCGTGCCCTCACGGGCAACCGTGATGAAGCAACGCAAGGCCTGGGTACGGGGAAGCTCGATCATCGCGCACGCTTATAGCACACTTTTTTGGCGCGCATCCGACCTGCGTCGTGCATTGTCATGCGATTATAATACAACCAATGCGAGAAGTCAGGACGGCCGCCACGCGACCATGCCTTCGGTGCGCGCGCGGACCTCGGGCGAAGCGAGGCACGAAGCATCTTCGCGAGACGGTGACCACAAAGCCCAGTCTCACCGGGGAGAGCACGTATAAGCCGTAACCCATCGCGCAGGAAAGGCCGGGTTGTTCCCGGTTGCACCTGTGGTCCTACCTCCCGCGTTTTTGTTACGCGGGACCCATGGGTGCGATCGGGACCCGGCTTTCCCTGCGCCCTCCTTGAGGAGAGGGCGGAACGAGATGCAAAGCTCGGGCAAAACATGTCGCGAAAATGCGAAGCTATATGCTCATCCTCATCTGTCATCGCCCGGCTTGTCCGGGTTGTCCACTACGCCGCAGTCTATCGGATTGAACTCAGAGGCCTCTGGAATACTGGATCACGTGCATGCGCGGGTAATGATACCGCGTGTTCGTCATTATGAATCGAGGACCATCCACCGCCGTCGTCCTGGCGAAAGCCGGACCCATTACCCCAAATGTCAATCGTTGCGCGATGCTGTGGCCGCGATCTCGTTCATTATCAAGTTCTGTGGTTATGGGTCCCCTGAGTTCACAAACGAAGTGCAACACTTCCTTGAGGAGGTGTTGCCATGGGGCGGAGTTACAAGCAGCTCTCTCTGGACGACCGATGCGAGATTGCCTGCCTATCGGCCAATGGCAGCTCGGTCCGGCAAATCGCGGCAGCTCTGGATCGCTCGCCATCAACGGTCTCTCGGGAACTGAGGCGCAATCGGGGGAGCCAGGTCGGCTACAAGCCAAACTATGCCCAGCACCAGATGCGAGCGCGGCGCTGGACGGGCGGACGCCTCGAACGGGAGCCCGGCCTGCGCCGCGCGGTGTTGGAACGCCTTCGCCGGGGCTGGTCGCCCGAGCAGGTCGCCGGCCGGCTGGCCCGCGAGTCCGGGCGCAAGGTGATCTCGCACGAGACCATCTACCGCTTCATCTATGCCCAACTCAGGCGCACCACGAACTTCAACTGGCGGCGCTATCTGCCGCGCGCCAAGAGCAAGCGCGGCCGCCGCGGCAAGAGGGGCGGCAGCCCCGCAAGCTTCATCGAAGGCCGTGTTTCCTTGGCAAATCGGCCGATCGAAGTGGCCGACCGCAGCGTGCCCGGACACTGGGAGGCCGACCTGATGATGTTCTCGAAATACGGTCAGGCCGTGCTGACCGTGCACGAGCGCACCTCGCGTCTGCTGCTCGGCATCCGCCTTGCCAGCAAGGTCGCGCGCGGTGTCGCCCGCCATCTCGTGGGCTTCTTCGCGACCCTGCCACAAGAGCTGCGCCAGACCGTGACCTTCGACAACGGCACCGAGTTCGCCGGTCACCTGGCGCTGCACCGCCTCTCGATCGAGACCTTCTTCTGCGATCCCCACGCCCCCTGGCAGAAGGGCGGCATCGAGAACGCCATCGGCAGGATGCGCCGCTTTATTCCCCGCAAGACCGATCTCGTAACCCTCTCGACCGCCAGATTCCGCCAGTTCATCGCCGCCTACAACAACACCCCGCGCAAATGCCTTGACTACCGCACGCCTGCCGAGGCTTTTGCTCAAGTGTTGCACTTCGAATGTGAATCCACCTCCTGGCTTTCGCCAGGACGACGATTGGGGAGAGCGCACGCTCATGCCGCGAGAACGCGGCTGCGTGATTCACAAGCGGCGCAACAAACCCAGTGTCGTCCCGGCCTAGTGCGCACTTGCGCACGGGGGCCGGGACGACGGTGTTGTGCGCGACGAGCATTGCGCACCAAAAAAAGCCGCAACTCACTCCAGATGGTTCACCTTCGCCACCCAGGCGCGGACGTCGGCGAGCACGGCGGGCAGCACGGCCTTGACCTCCTGCACGGTCATGCCGGGCTTGATGCGGGGGTCGTAGAGCAGGTTGAGCAGATATTGGTCGTAGACGTCGAAATAGCCCATCGAGACGTTGTCATTGAACATGGTCCAGGGCACGGTGGCGGTGTCGTTGATCGGGCCGAGCGACTGCAACAACTCCTCATAGGCGCAGTCGAGGAAGACGAAATCGCCGTTGTCGACGGTGAGGATCACGTCGGAATGCTCGATCTCGTAGTTCTCGTTCTTGCGGAAGCCGGACAGGCATTGCGGGTCGAGCGAGGAGCGGATCTCCCTGGCGCGATCCTGGCCGTAGAAGGTCGCGATCGTGCGGTACAGCTCGCGGTCGCGCACCAGCTTGACCACGACATTGGCCGCTTCGTTGTTCTCGGTCATCGCGATGTCGAGATGCTGCACCTTGCTGCGGATGTCGGCGACGACCTTGGCAAGCTGCGCCTTGCGGTCGGCGCGGCTGCCGTCGGCGAACACGCGCACCGGACTGTCGTACTTGCGGATGCGGTCGACCCGCCCGGCGAGATGATATTCGGCGCCGAACGCGGTTTTCAGAAAGCCCTCGACGATCTCGGCGTCGGTGAAGACCTTCTTCTCGTTGCGCTGGCGCGCGGCGATCGCCGGTACCTCGGTGGCGGCCGCGGGCAGCGCGGCATCAGCGAGGCAAGCGGCGAGCGTTGCGGCGATAAGGACGAGGATCGAAGGACGGTGCTGGGGCATTGTGACAACGCTGCCGCAAGGTTTGCGGCAGCGCAAGGCGGGATCAGCGATCTTGCCGAATGGCGGCGCCTGGTTCCGTTGAAATCGACGCGATCAATTGTTCTTCACCACCACGGTGGTGCCGACCGAGACGCGACCATAGAGATCGGTGACGTCGTCGTTGGTCATGCGGAAGCAGCCCGACGAGACGGCCTGGCCGATCGTCTCCGGCTCGTTCGAGCCGTGGATGCGATAGAGCGTCGAGCCGAGATACATCGCGCGCGCGCCGAGCGGGTTCTCGATGCCGCCGTTCATGTGGCGCGGCAGATCGGGGCGGCGGCGCAGCATCTGCGACGGCGGCGTCCACGACGGCCATTCCTTCTTTGCGGAGATGCGGTGGACACCGCTCCAGCGGAAGCCGTCGCGGCCGACGCCGATGCCGTAGCGCAGCGCCTGGCCGTTCGCCAGCACCAGATAGAGCCGGCGTTCGGCGGTGTTCACCACGATGGTGCCGGGGGCGTAGTTGGTCGGGTAGTTGACGGTGGTGCGCGGGATCGGGCTTGCGCCGCCGCCGCCGAAGAAGCTCGGGGCTTCGGACTGATAGCCGCGGGAATCGAAGAACTGGGCGTGGGCCTGGCCGGCACCTGCCAGGATCGTGAGCGCGGCAAACATCAAGGCAATCGGGCGCATGGTCGTCGTCCTCGCGAACAATCAAATATGCAGTCAGAGAGGCCACAATTACCGGCGTTTCGCAAGCGACGAAGCCGTGACCTCAGGCATTTTCGAACAACACGGTTTAAAAAGGCAACAGATCGGAAGCGATACCTGCATTGTCCGGCCAAGCCTTTGACGAAGCCGCTGAAGAATGGTTGATCTGGAGCGTTTTCGAGCGAAGTGGGTACCGGTTCGCGTCAAGAAAACGCGACCAAACAAAAGGATGAGAGCATGATCCGATTCAATCGGATCGGATCGTGCTCTGAGCGACCTCAAGAACATCTCGAAATGGGAGCGAGAGCATGAACGGTGCGGAAAGTCTGGTGCGGACATTGGTCGCAGGCGGCGTGGATGTCTGTTTTACCAATCCCGGCACCTCGGAGATGCATTTCGTCGCGGCGCTGGACAAGGTCCCGGGCATGCGCTGCGTGCTCGGTCTGTTCGAAGGCGTGGTGACCGGTGCGGCCGACGGCTATTTCCGCATGAAGGGAACGCCGGCCTCGACGCTGCTGCATCTCGGGCCCGGCCTCGCCAACGGCCTTGCCAATCTGCACAACGCCAAGAAGGCGCATTCCGGCATCGTCAACATCGTCGGCCAGCATGCCACCTACCACATCGGCTACAACGCGCCGCTGACATCGGACATCGAGGGCCTGGCGCGGCCGATGTCGTCCTGGGTGCGCACCTCGCCGGATGCCAAGTCGGTTGCCGCCGACGGCGCGGCCGCGATCGCCGCCGCCAGGAGCGCGCCGCCGCAGATCGCAACCCTGATCCTGCCGGCCGACACCGCCTGGAACGAAGCCGACGGCACCGCCGAGGTGCCCGTGGACACGCAGCGCCCGAGCTATTCGCCGCAGGCGGTCGATACCGCGGCGAAAATCCTGCACGGCGATGCCGCGCATACGCTGCTGCTCGTCACCGGCAGCGCGCTGACCGAGCACGGGCTGGCGCTCGCCGAGCGCATCGCCGGCAAGACCGGCTGCACGGTGATGGGCCAGACCTATCACCCGCGGATGGCGCGCGGCCGCAGCCGCTTCTCGATCAACCGGATTCCCTATGTGATCGAGCAGGCGCTGCCGATCCTGAAGAGTTTCCGTCACATCGTGCTGGTCGAGGCCAACGATCCCGTGGCGTTCTTCGCCTATCCGAACAAGCCGAGCATGCTGAAGGCGGAAGGATGCGAGGTGCATCGCATGACCGCCTGGGGCGAGAATTCGGTCGCGGCGCTCGAGGCGCTCGCGGGTGCACTGCATGCGACCGCGCAGGACGTCAAGCCGCAGCAATTGCAGGAACTGGCCAAGCCGACCGGCGCGCTCAACCACGCCACGATCGCGCAGGCGATTGCGTGCGCGATCCCCGAGAACGCCATCATGGTCGATGAATCCGTCACCACCGGCCGCGGCTTCTTCCCGCCGACCGCCGCGGCCGCGCCGCATGACTGGCTGCAGAACATGGGCGGCTCGATCGGCTTCTCGACGCCGGTGGCAACCGGCGCCGCGGTCGCCTGTCCGGACCGCAAGGTGATCTGCATGGTCGGCGACGGCAGCGCGATGTACACGATCCAGTCGCTGTGGACCCAGGCGCGCGAGGGACTCAACGTGGTGACCATCGTGTTCGCCAACCGCATCTATCAGATCCTGCGTGGCGAGTTCGACGGCGTCGGCGCCGGCGAGCCGGGCAAGCGGGCGCAGGACATGCTGAAGATCGACCGGCCGACGCTCGACTTCGTCGCGCTCGCCCGGGGTATGGGGGTGCCGGGCAGGGCGGTGACGACGGCCGACGAGTTCAACAAGGCGCTCGCGGAAGCCGTTGCGGAGCCGGGACCGCGGCTGATCGAAGTGCAGATGTAAGGGCGTAGTTGCGGCGGCGGCCCAGAGCATGATCCGGAAAAGTGCGAAGCGGTTTTCCGAAAAGATTATGCTCAAACAACAAGCTAAAGCGCGATGATGGGCTACCTGATCTCATCGCGCTTTAGTCCAGTCGGAGGCGTCGATGCAGACCGAGCTGAACAAGGTGATCGCCGCCGTGGAGGAATTCTATGCGCAGGAGATGTTCCTGCTGGAGCGCGATCTCGGCGAGCGAACGCTCACTCACCGGCTGGCGGTCTACGTCGAGCGGCAATTTTCCGGCTGGCAGGTCGATTGCAACTACGACCGGCTCGGCGAGCGCACGCTGCGGCTGCCGCGCGGCTCGGGGAGCTCGACCGACGACCATCTCGGCAAGTCGATCTATCCCGATATCGTCGTGCATCAACGCGACATCCCGAACAATCTCCTGGCCATCGAACTGCGCAAGGACAGCAATCACCAGCCGATCGAGCACGATCAGCGCAAGCTGCAGGCGCTGACCGATCCGAATGTCTGGTTTGCCTATGCGATGGGCGTGCTGGTGATCGTCGGACACAGCGGGGTGAGCTTTTCCGAGGTCTATGCCGGCGGAGCCATCGATAGCGCGACATCGCTCTGGTTTGCCGAGCGGCTCCGCGAGAGCGGGCTCGCGAACAGGCGCGACAATGGCGCTCCGCATTTAGCCTACCGATGAATCTTTCTCCGCGTTGCAGTGATAGCCCGTTTGGATCATGCGTGGCCCCTGCACGCGCGGCACAACAGAAGATGCGGGAGGTGGAGCAATTCCTGGAGCTGGTGGTCAATTTTCAGAACGATCCGATGGCGGTGCGGATTATCAGCTTCGCAACTCTTTCGCTCCCCCTCCCGCACCTGAATTCGCTGGTCTGACTTTCGCTGGTCCAGCTTGCACTGAACCAACTTCCACTGCCCCAACTTCCAACGCCCCAACTTCCACGGCCTGAGGTGGTCGGCGCACCTGATTGCGACGCGACGGCCGAGGCGACATCCGCACCGAGACAGTAAAAAGGCCGCCTTCGGGCGGCCTTTTCCGTGATCGCGAAGTCCGTGATCGCCAAGTGGATCACCGAGCGCGATTGTTTCTATTTATTGCTTGGTGGCATCGCTGCCGGTCGTGGCGGCACCGGTCGTGGCACCGGTCTTGGCACCGGTCTTGGCGCTCGATTTCTTGGCGGTCTTCTTCGCTTTCTTCTTCGGCGCCTTGGCCGCTTCGCCCTTGGTTGCGGTGTCGCCGCTTTGCGCAAGGGGGGCCGGGCTCCCGCCCGCCTTGTCCTGCGCGAGCGCGGTGGACGAGACGAAGGCAAGGGCGGTGGCGGCGAGGATCAGTGTTCGCATCGGATGTTCTCCCAAGTTGGTTTCCGGCGAGCCTCAACGGGACAGAATGTCGCAGGGTTCCGCGGCGCCGATCAGCAGTCCGTGAGCTCTGCGTGAACGGCATGGCCATCGCGGAACCGGGAACCGGGCGCCGCGTTATCTGGCCGGGCAGGAGTTCCGAGGAGAGACGCCATGCGCTGGCGGTCAGTGACGGAAACCACCAATACGGTGCTCGACACCGCCCCCGAGGATACCTTCTACGCGGCGGGCTGGACCATCAGCGGCGTGGCGACGCTGGCCACCATCGTCGCGATCTGGATGTTCGGGATCTGAGGTTGAACGATCCACGACAAGGCAGCCGGCGCGCTGTCGCTGGCGGCCGGTCGCGGCCTGCGCCGCCCGCTACTTCCGCAGAATTGCCAGCCCTTCCCGATAGAGTTGCGAGAAGCAGACCAAGAGCGCACTCGACAGCAGGAACATCGCCAGGCTGTCATAGTCGCCGGCCGTCGGCCAGGCGAACTCGAAATAGGGCGGCATGAACGCCCACCAGACGATCGGTACCGTGATGATGGTGGCAAAGGCGCCGGCGGGCGCGCCGCCCATCAGGCCGGCGATCAGGATCGCCGGCACGAAGCCCGCGAAATAGAACTGCATGCCGAAGCTTGCGAACATCTCCTGGGTCGCGGTGGCCAGCACCACCGCAAGCAGGGCGACGACGAATGTCGACAACGACCAAGGCCGCAGCTTCAAAATGTAGTCGTTGCCCTTGCGCATCGAGACTCCCGGCCCCAGCGAGTTCCGGGAAGGTAGCCGAGGAGGCCTGCAAACAAAACCCCGTACGATTCCGAGGGGCAGGGTTGTGCTCGATACAGTGAAAAGGAACCGGCCCGGTCAAGCCGCCGCCGTATTGTCGCGCATATTGCGTTGCGGCACGGCGATTGGGGACAACACGATGCTCGAGCTTCTGATTGTCGTTCTCGTCGCCGGGATCGGGTTCGTATCGGGGTACGGCGTGCGCGAGCTGATCTCTCGCCGCAGACGGCGGTCTGCCCTGCGCGTTCACGTTCGCGCGCCGCAGGTTCGCGCCGCAAATGACGATGGCTCCGCCCGCGGCTGGTATCGGCCGACCGGCACACAGGGCGCCGATCACGCCATCCCGCCACCCGATGAACTCGACGGCGCGGTACGCGACCTGCTCGGCGAACTCAGCCGGCGCACCGCCAACCCGTCACCCGCGCCGCACCGCCGCCGGCAGTGAGCTGGAAAGGCCGGCCGCCGCCGCTAACGCGTCGGCTACTTTGCATGGGGTTGTTTTCGACATTTTTGATGAGGCGGTCCCGAAGGGGAATGGTGGACGCACAAGGGATCGAACCTTGGACCTCTCCCGTGTGAAGGGAACGCTCTCCCGCTGAGCTATGCGTCCGGGATGTGACGTGCCAAAGGCCGCTGGTCGGCGGCCGGTCGAGTGCGGCGCTTCGTCAGAGCGTGCGATTTACGAAGTGCCGGGTAGGGGTGTCAAGCCAAACCCTATAGGAATTACGCCCCTTGCTGGCGGGCGCGGGAGGCATGTGACTGCAGCGCCCGGATGCGCTCGGCGAGCGTGCCGCCGCCCTCGGGCATGCCGCTGCCCGGCGAGACGCCGTTGGCGGGCTTGGCCGCCGCCTTGCCCGGCACCGTCGGCTCCGCCGCCAGCATGGCCTCGATCGCCGAATTCGGGCCCTCGAGCTGGATCGCGAGCTTGGCCACCTCGGCGGCGATGTCGTTGATGCGCTCGCGCAGCAGCGCATTCTCCATCCGCTCGGTCGCCCAGGAACTCTCGGCCTGCTGCTGGATGGCATTGATGTCGCGCTGCAGCTTGCCGCGCTCGTCGCTGACGGTGCGCAGCTGCTCCTCGACTTGAGTCTTCTCCTGGCGCAGCTTGTCGAGCGCGGAGGATTTGCCGCCGCCCACTGCTGCGATCTCCTCGCGCAGCTCCTGCACAGTCCGCTCGGCGGCGGCGTTGGCCTGCTTCAACTGGCCGTTCTCGAATTCACGCTCGGCAAGCAGCTTGCCCTGGGTCGCAAGCCGCGTCTCGAGGTCGTTGACGCGGTTGCCGAGCAGCTCGGCTTCCTTGACCTGGGCGACGAGCTGGCGGTCGAGGTCGGTGACGCGCTGGCTCAGATTCTCGACCCGGCCGCGCGCGTCGGTGAGATCGCGCGTTGCGGTTTCCGACTGGTTGCGCTCCTGGGCGAGGCGGGCCTCAGTTGCCGCGAATTCCCTGGCGGCATCGCCGACCCGGTTCTTCAGCTCCTCGACCTGGGTCCGCACCGCGACCAGTTCGATCTGGCGGCTGTCGGCGGTCATCGCGCGGTCGTTGAGCTCGGCGTTGATCTTGCCAAGCTCGCCCTGCTTGTCGGTCAGCGCCTGCTCGGCGTTGCGCAACAGCTCGGTCTTGGCCGAGAACTCTTCCTCGGTGGCGCGAAGCTGCTCCTTCATCGCCTTCTCGCGTGCCTCCAGCGCGAAGATCGCGGCGTTCTTCTCGCCGAGCTCGATCTTCATGCGGTTGATCGCATCGGTCTTCTTGCCGAGCTCGGCGAGCTGGCTCGTGGTCTTGCTCTTGAGCTGGTCGACGCTCATCTCGAGCCGGCGGGCCGACATGGCGAATTCGGCGCGGAGTTGGTCCTTGTCGGCCTGGATCTCGGCCATCGACAGCGGGGTGGCCGCCTCCATGCGGCGCGTAGTTAGCCGCACCGCCCGGTTGTGCACCAGCGGAACGATCATCAGGCCGCACAGCATCGAGATCAGGAAACCGATCGCCGCGTACATGATCGGCTCGATCATGAAGGGTCACTCCAAGAAAAGAAGGAATTTGTTAATCACAATGCCACGGCGGGCTGGCCCAAGGCCAGCCCGATTGCCGCGTTAACCTGAATTGCTAACCGTGCCGGAGCGCCGGCCTCATCGTCCGATCAGGGCTGCGACCTCGCGCTTCGTTCCGATGAATCGGAACGAGGCTCTGGATTCTGTCTTGATGCGCTTTCTTGATGCGAACCGCCGTCCAATGCGCTGGAAACGCTCTAGAACGGGTTCCAGGTCGCGCGCGGGGTGAATTTGAGATAGCCGACGCTGGCGCCGAGCCGCAGGCCGATGCCCGAGCGAATCGGGACCAGCACGATGTTGTTGGCGGTCAGCGCCGTCATGCCGAAGCCGCCGACGATATAGGCCGAGCCGTCGATCCCGACGAAGCGCTGATAGATCGCCTGGGTCGAAGGCAGGTTGTAGACCAGCGTCATGGTCCTCGCGCCGTCGCCGCCCCAGTCGAAGCCGACCGAGGGACCCTGCCAGTAGACCCTGAGGTCGCCGGCGTTCTTGGTGTAGAGCGTGCCTTCGCCATAGCGCAGCCCGGCCACGAAGGCGCCGGAGCCTTCCTCGCCGAGCACATAACCGTTGGGCAGGCCCCACTGGCTGACGGCGCGCTCGATGACCGAGGCGAGTCCGCGCGAGACATTGCCGAAGAACTTGTGTCCGGCATTGACCAGTTCGTCGGGCCCGTAAGTATACGGGGTCGGTTCACGCTGTGGCGGCGGATATTGCGGTGGCGGGCCCTGCTGCGCGGACGCCCCTGCGCTCCAGCACATCAGCGCGGCAAACGCGACCGCGGCAAGGCGTGATGCGAAAGTCATTAAGAACCCCTGCTATCGAAATCCGGGCGCTGCCCTTTAACCTGATGCCAACAGGCACGGCTCTAGGTTGCGCCCGGTGTCCCCTCGACTCGGATGTTATCGGTATCAACTATGACGGCACAACGGCAGGAAAGATATGGATCGTGCCGCGGGATGGCGTTTTTCGGCCTGTTGGCGGGCATTTTGGCGGCCGTCTGGCCCTCTTTGCCTGTTCAGGCCACCACAACCGAGCGCGTGGTGACGAACCGCTACTCCGGATTGGCGATCGAGGGATTCGATCCCGTCGCTTATTTCACCGATGCCGCCGCCACCCAGGGGCGGCCGGAATTCGAGGCCGCAGAGAACGGCGTGGTCTGGCGATTCCGCAACGAGGGCAACCGCGCTTCGTTCGTGGCGCATCCCGAAATCTATGGCCCGCAATTCGGCGGCTACGATCCGACCGATCTGGTGCGGGGCGTCACCTGCGCGGGCAATCCGCGCTTCTGGGCCGTCGTCGGGAACAGGCTTTACCTGTTCAACCGGGAACGCAGCCGTGACGCGTTCGCCGCCGATCCCGCGCGCTTTTTGAAGGAAGCCTTGGTGCGTTGGCCGGAGCTGGAAGACAATCTCGCGCAGTGATCACGGCGCCGCGGCCGGGTCGCCCCAGGCAATGAATTCCGGCACCAGAAAGTCTTCGCGGCCCAGCCCGAAATGCAACGGGCTGCCGTTCGAATCGGTGACCTTGCCGCCGGCCGCAACGACGACCGCGTGCCCGGCCGCCACATCCCATTCCGATGTCGGCGACAGGCGGGGATAGATATCGACCTCGCCCTCGGCGACGCGGCCGAATTTGACGGCCGAGCCCAGCACGGCGCGGACCGCGCCGCCGCGTTCGTCGATGAAGGCTTCGGTGCGTGCATCGCCATGCGAGCGGCTCACTGCCACCGTCCATGGGGCGCCGCGCGGCGGGCAGCGACGGGTCTTGATCGGCACCGCCTGCGAAACCGCGCCGGCCTGCAGCGTCAGCCGCTCCGCGCCCTTGCCGACGATGCCGCGCCAGATCAGGCCGAGCGCCGGTGCGCCGACGATGCCGAGCAGCGGCACGCCCTGCGTGACCAGCGCCACATTGACGGTGAATTCATTGCGGCCGGCAACGAACTCCTTTGTGCCGTCGAGCGGATCAATCAGGAAGAAACTGTCCTTATAAGGCGGCGTCGCCAGATGGACGCGCTCCTCCGACAGCAGCGACACCTGCGGCGCGAGCCGTGTCAGCCCTTCGACGATGATGTGGTCGGCGGCGAGATCGGCCTCGGTGACCGGCGACCCGTCGCTCTTGCCGGTCACCTTCATCGCGGAACGATTGACGGCAAGAATTGCCTCGCCGGCGCGGATCACCAGTTCGGTCAGCGATTCGAGCAGCGTCGCGGCGGCCTCGCAGCCGATCAGGGACGGCTTTGCCCTATTCATGTGCGGGTCTCATATCAGCGGATCGCATATCCTGTTTGTGTTCCCTGAGATCATGATGCGATGACGGAGCATCGCATCATGATCTCATCTCCTTGTTTGAGCATGACCTTTTCGGAAAACCGGTTTCCACTTTTCCGGATCATGGTTTATCAGCCCCGTCGCAAGCTGGCAGCATCCGTCTGCGCAGTGTATCAAGCCCACAGGCATGCGTGATTCGCACTCCTCGGTCGGCGTGCGGCTTTCCAGGAAACAATTGATGTCTGGCACTTCGTCTCCCGGTCCCGCTCCCGACGCGCTCGAGCTCGCGGCGCTCTTGTGCTCGCGGGTCTGTCACGATCTCATCAGTCCGGTCGGTGCGATCGTCAATGGGCTTGAGGTCCTTGACGACAATCCCAAGCCCGAAGATCGCGACTTCGCGCTCGATCTGATTCGCAAGAGCGCCAAGACCGCTTCGGCGCGGTTGCAGTTCTGCCGGCTGGCGTTTGGCGCGGCCGGTTCCTCCGGCGCGCAGATCGACCTCGGCGACGCCCAGAACATGGCGAAGGGGCATATCGAGGACGGCAAGGTGGCGCTGACCTGGAATTTGCCGCGGCTGCTGTTGCCCAAGAACCGGGTCAAGCTGCTCTTGAACATGCTGGTCGTCGCGCAGCAGACGATCCCGCGCGGCGGCACGCTGACGATTGATCCGGTCGGCGAAGGCGAGGCGATGAGCTTCCGCATCACGGCCGCGGGCCTCAATGCGCGCGTGCCGCAGAACATCGTCGATCTCCTGAATGCGACCTCGCCGAACACGGTCGATGCGCATGCGGTGCAACCGCACTACACCCGCCTGCTGGCGGAAGCCTGCGGGCTGAAGGTGACGCTCGCGCTCGACGGCGACAAGGTCATCATTGCCGCGTCCTGACCGCGGCCGCGCCGATATCATTAATCAAAGGTTACGACCGGCCGCGCGATTCGATCGCGCGGCCTTATCTCTTTGTTGATCCCGTTCCTTTCCATTTGCTCAACCAAACTTAAACGCTTTGCGGAGAAGCTGACCTGAGTTCCGTCAGGCGCGTCGATGTTGCGCGCCGCTGCGTTTTCGGCGTTTTTCGAAGGTTGGTTTCATGGACGATCTGTTGCGCGAGTTCCTGACGGAGAGCAGCGAGAGCCTGGATACGGTCGACAATCAGCTGGTGCAGTTCGAGCAGGATCCGAACAACGCGAAGATCTTGGATAACATCTTCCGGCTGGTGCACACCATCAAGGGCACCTGCGGCTTCCTCGGGCTGCCGCGGCTCGAGGCGCTGGCGCATGCCGGCGAGACCTTGATGGGCAAATTCCGCGACGGCATGCCGGTGAAGGCGGAAGCCGTGACGCTGATCCTGTCCTCGATCGACCGCATCAAGGAGATCCTTGCAGGGCTCGAGGCGACCGAGGCCGAGCCCGAGGGCAACGACCGCGATCTGATCGATCAGCTCGAGGCCATGGTCGAGCACGGCATGGCGGCGATGGCAGTTGCTGCTGAAGACGTGCCTGTCGTCGAAGCCCCGTCGGTGCAGGCGGCAATGACCGAGGGCACGCTGGTGGTGCAGACGCTGGAGCGTCCGCTGCGTCCGGGCGAGGTCTCGCTCGACGAACTCGAGCGCGCCTTCCGCGAGACCGAGACCGAAGTCGCCGCGCCGGCGCCGGTCGTGAAGCCTGCACCTGCCGCCGCCGAGCCGGCCGAGCCTGTGAAGAAGCCGGCCCGCAAGGCCGCCGGTGAGGACGTCCAGGAAGGCGACAAGATCGCCAACCAGTCGATCCGGGTCAATGTCGACACCCTCGAACACCTGATGACCATGGTCTCCGAGCTGGTCCTGACCCGCAACCAGCTGCTGGAGATCTCCCGCCGCAACGAGGACACCGAGTTCAAGGTGCCCTTGCAGCGGCTCTCCAACGTCACCGCCGAGCTGCAGGAAGGCGTCATGAAGACGCGCATGCAGCCGATCGGCAATGCCTGGCAGAAGCTGCCGCGCATCGTCCGCGACCTCTCCGGCGAACTCGGCAAGCAGATCGAGCTCGAGATGCACGGCGCCGACACCGAGCTCGACCGCCAGGTGCTCGACCTGATCAAGGATCCGTTGACGCACATGGTGCGCAACTCCGCCGATCATGGGCTGGAGACCACCGCCGAGCGGGTCGCGGCCGGCAAGGGAGAACAGGGCACCATTCGCCTGTCCGCCTATCACGAGGGCGGCCACATCATCATCTGCATTGCCGACAATGGCCGCGGGCTCAACACCGAGCGGATCAAGGCCAAGGCGCTTCAGAACGGTCTCGTCACCGAGGCTGAACTGGAGAAGATGACCGAGGCCCAGATCCACAAGTTCATCTTCGCGCCGGGCTTCTCGACCGCCGCGCAAGTGACCTCGGTGTCCGGCCGCGGCGTCGGCATGGACGTGGTGCGCACCAATATCGACCAGATCGGCGGCACCATCGACATCAAGAGCGTGGCCGGCGAGGGTGCTTCCGTCACCATCAAGATCCCGCTGACGCTTGCGATCGTCTCCGCCCTGATCGTGGAAGCCGGCGGCGACCGCTTTGCGATTCCCCAATTGTCTGTCGTCGAGCTGGTGCGGGCCCGCGCCAACTCCGAGCACCGCATCGAGCGCATCAAGGACACCGCGGTCTTGCGGCTGCGCAACAAGCTGCTGCCGCTGATCCACCTCAAGAAGCTGCTCAAGATCGACGACGGCGCGACCACAACCGACGCCGAGAACGGCTTCATCGTGGTGACGCAAGTGGGCAGCCAGACCTTCGGCATCGTGGTCGACGGCGTGTTCCACACCGAGGAGATCGTGGTCAAGCCGATGTCGACCAAGCTGCGGCACATCGACATGTTCTCCGGCAACACCATTTTGGGCGATGGCGCCGTGATCATGATCATCGATCCCAACGGCATCGCAAAGGCGCTGGGCGCGTCCGGCTCCTCGGCCCATGACCTGGCCGACGACAATGCGAACGCCCATGCGGCGAGCGGCGAGCAGCTGACCTCGCTGCTGGTGTTCCGCGCCGGCTCCTCGCAGCCCAAGGCGGTGCCGCTCGGCCTCGTCACCCGGCTGGAGGAGATCGCAACCGACAAGATCGAGCTCTCGAACGGCCGCTACATGGTGCAGTACCGCGAGCAGCTGATGCCGCTGGTGCAGATGGCCGGGGTCGAGGTGCAGAGCCAGGGCTCGCAGCCGATCCTGGTGTTCGCCGACGACGGCCGCTCGATGGGGCTCGTGGTCGACGAGATCATCGACATCGTCGAGGAGCGGCTCAACATCGAGGTCGCGGGTTCGCAGGACGGCATTCTGGGCTCGGCCGTGATCAAGGGCCAGGCCACCGAGGTGATCGACGTCGGCCACTTCCTGCCGATGGCGTTCGCCGACTGGTTCTCGCGCAAGGAGATGCGCCCGTCGGCCTCGGCGCAGTCGATACTGCTGGTCGATGACTCAGCGTTCTTCCGCAACATGCTGGCGCCGGTCTTGAAGGCCGCCGGCTACAAGGTCAGGACCGCGGGCGGCGCGCAGGAAGGGCTCGCCGCGCTGCGTTCGGGACAAAGCTTCGACGTCGTGCTGACCGACATCGAGATGCCCGAGATGAACGGCTTCGAGTTCGCCGAGAACATCCGAAGCGACCACAATCTGATCGGGCTGCCGATCATCGCGCTGTCGGCGATGGTGTCGCCGGCGGCGATCGAGCGCGGCCGGCAGGCCGGCTTCCACGACTATGTCGCCAAGTTTGACCGTCCCGGGCTGATCGCGGCGCTGAAAGAGCAGACCGCCGAACTGCGCCGGGCGGCATGACACGGGATAAGGACAAGGATTGATGACCAGCAAGACCGAGACAAGCGAAGGCGCGATGGCCGAATACGTCACCGCCGTGATCGGCGGGCAGCTGTTCGGCCTGCCGATCTCGCGGGTGCAGGACGTGTTCATGCCGGAGCGGCTGACGCGGGTGCCGCTGGCCTCCAGCGAGATCGCCGGCGTGCTCAATCTGCGCGGCCGCATCGTCACCGTGGTCGACATGCGCGCCCGGCTCGGGCTGCCGAAGGCCGACGACGGCCAGCTGCCGATGGCGGTCGGCGTCGACCAGCGCGGCGAATCCTATGGCCTGTTGATCGACCAGATCGGCGAGGTGCTGCGGCTGCCCGACGACAGCCGCGAGGACAACCCGGTCAACCTCGATCCCCGCATGGCCAAGCTCGCCGGCGGCGTCCACCGCCTCGACGGCCAGCTCATGGTCGTCCTCGACGTTGATCGCGTGCTCGAACTGGTGCCCGATGCCAAAGCGGCGTGAACAGGGCCGCCCGAACTGAAGAACTGAAACATCCCACCGGGGATGAGGAAGTAGAGGTCGCAGATGAGAACCTGTCTTGTTGTCGATGACTCAAGCGTCATTCGCAAGGTCGCCCGCCGCATCCTGGAAGGGCTCGACTTCCAGATCGTCGAGGCTGAGGATGGCGCCAAGGCGCTCGAGGCCTGCAAGCGCGCGATGCCGGAAGCCGTGCTGCTCGACTGGAACATGCCGGTCATGGACGGCTACGAGTTTCTCGGCAATCTCCGCCGCATGCCCGGCGGCGATCAGCCCAAGGTCGTGTTCTGCACCACCGAGAATGATGTCGCGCATATCGCACGCGCGCTGCATGCCGGTGCCAACGAGTACATCATGAAGCCGTTCGACCGGGACATCGTCACCGCGAAGTTCCAGGAAGTCGGGCTGATCTAGAGCATGATCCGGAAAAGTGGGAACCGGCTTTCCGAGAAGATCATGCTGACTTAGATTCTCCGTTCGATCCGGCGGCAGAAGCCTTCGGCTCAACGGTTGTTGTGCGTCGTGTTGCGTCGCTGGTGAAGCCATGAGTGTTGCGTTGACAAGTACTGCGGTCCCGACATCGACCCGATCCGACAAGGTGCGAGTGATGGTGGTCGACGATTCCGTGGTGATCCGCGGGATGATCTCGCGCTGGATCGGCGCCGAGCCCGACATGGAGGTCGTCGCCTCGCTGCGCACAGGCCTCGACGCCGTCAACCAGCTCGAACGCATCAACCCCGATGTCGCGGTGCTCGATATCGAGATGCCCGACCTCGACGGCATCTCGGCGCTGCCGCAGCTGCTGGCGAAGAAGCGCGATCTCGTCGTCATCATGGCCTCCACGCTGACCCGCCGCAACGCGGAGATCAGCCTGAAGGCGCTCTCGCTCGGTGCGTCCGACTACATTCCGAAGCCCGAAAGCACGCGCGAGGCCACCGCCGCGGAAACCTTCCGCCACGACCTGATCCAGAAGATCCGTCATCTCGGCGCCAAAGTGCGGCGCAGCCCGGTGCACACGACGGCAAGCCCGCCGCTTGCGCCCGGTCATGACAGACCGCGGCCGTCTATTCCCGCTGCCGCGCACACGGCGCCGGCCCAGGCCACGCGCCGTTCGTTCGGCCTGCTGCCGCCCAAGGTGCTGATGATCGGCTCGTCGACCGGCGGACCGCAGGCGCTGATGACGCTGGTCGCCGAGATCGGCCCGGTGATTGATCGCTTCCCGGTGTTGATCACCCAGCACATGCCGCCGACCTTCACGACCATTCTCGCCGAGCACCTGGCGCGCACCAGCAAGCGGCCGGCGCATGAGGGGATTGACGGCGAGAGCATCAGGCCGGGCCAGATCTATCTGGCGCCAGGCGGGCGCCACATGCGCGTCGCCCGCCACGGCGTCGATGCCACGATCGCGCTCGACGACGGGCCGCCGGTCAATTTCTGCAAGCCCGCGGTGGATCCGATGTTTACCTCTGCGATCGATGTCTGGCAGGGCAGCATCATGTCCGTGATCCTGACCGGCATGGGCTCCGACGGCATGCGCGGCGGCAAGGACATCGTCGCCGCCGGCGGCAGCGTGATCGCCCAGGACGAAGCGACCAGCGTGGTGTGGGGCATGCCCGGCGCCGCGGTCAATGCCGGCATCTGCGCCGCGGTGCTGCCGCTCAATCAGATCGCACCGAAGCTTGTTCGGGTATTTGCGGGAGACCGTTCGTGACGCTGCTGGACTACGAGTATCTGCGTAAGCTGCTGAAGGAGCGTTCCGGCCTCGATCTCTCCGCCGACAAGCAGTATCTGGTCGAGAGCCGCCTGCTGCCGTTGGCGCGCCGGTCGAACCTCGCCGGGATTCCCGAGCTGGTGCAGCGGATGAAGGGCGGCGCGGAGCTGCTGACATCGGAGGTGGTCGAAGCGATGACCACCAACGAGACCTTCTTCTTTCGCGACAAGATCCCGTTCGACCATCTGAAGGAAGCGGTGCTGCCCGCGCTCGCGCAGGCGCGCGCGGCGCGCCGCAGCTTGCGCATCTGGTGCGCGGCGTCGTCGACCGGGCAGGAGCCGTATTCAATTGCGATGCTGCTGAAGGAGATGACTGCGCTGTTTGCCGGCTGGCGGATCGAGATCATCGCCACCGACCTGTCGCAGGCGGTGCTCGAAAAGGCGAAGGCCGGCCTGTTCAGCCAGTTCGAGGTGCAGCGCGGCCTGCCGATCCAGCTGCTGGTCAAGTATTTCGTGCAGAAGGGCGAGCTCTGGCAGCTCAATGCCGATATTCGCGGCATGGTGCAGCACCGCCAGCTCAATCTGTTGCAGGACCTGTCGCATCTCGGCACCTTCGACGTGATCTTCTGTCGCAACGTGCTGATCTATTTCGATCAGCAGACCAAGGCCGGTATCTTCGGCAAGGTGGCCCGAATGCTCGAGCCCGACGGCGTGCTGGCGCTTGGCGCGGCGGAATCCGTGGTCGGCATCACCAACCTGTTCAGGCCCTATCCCGACCGGCGCGGGCTCTATCAGCCGAACACTGCGCCGGTCGCGCGCGCCGGCGCCGCGCTGCATGTGCTGAAGGCGGTTGCGTCCGCTGCGCGGTGAGGCGAGACATCTCGTTTTAACTCCGTCACCCTGAGAAGCCGCGAAGCGGCGTCTCGAAGGGTTGAGGGCCACCAGCGGGGGCCGTGCATCCTTCGAGGCTCGCAAGGGCTCGTACCTCCAGCGACAAAGGCGAAGCCTTTGCGCGGGGATGACAGCGACAGAGCCGCGTTCGTTTCAACGTTCATGAGCTACAAAATCGCGTGCGGCAGGAAGCGCGAGGTGTTGCCGGTGATCGGATTCTCGTCTTCCCGAATCGAGAGTCCGCAGGGCGTGCCATCGACCAGCCAGCTGCCGAGTACCGGATACTGCCCGGAAAAATTCGGCAGTGGCGCCAGTGCCTGGCGGATGAAACCTTCGGTGCCGTAGGGGCCTTGCTCGGCGACCAGCGTGACGCCGGCGCTGACCAGCTCGACATTGGCGCCCTCGCGCGAATAGATCGGCTTGCGCACGAACGACGTGCCGAGCCGGGCGGCTTGCGGGTCGTCCTCGAAATAGGCCGGCAGCAGATTGGGGTGGTTCGGGAACATCTCCCAGAGCAGCGGCAGGATGCCCTTGTTGGAGAGGATCGCCTTCCACGGCGGCTCGATCCATTGCGTCGGCGCGGTCGAGAGGTTCTTGCCGAACGCGTCGTGGAACATCCATTCCCAGGGATAGAGCTTGAACGCGAGCGCGATCGGGCGTTCGTCGAGGTCGACGAACTGACCGTCGTCGCGCAGTCCGATCTCCTCGATGTCGAGCAGCGTGGTCTTCAGCCCGGCCTGCGCTGCGGTGTCCTCGAGATAGGCGAGCGTGCCGGCGTCCTCGGGATTTCCGGTCAGTCCGGTGAGATGCAGCGGGTGGGTCGCGCCGATGCTCTTCCAGGCCTCGATCAGCCGGTCGTGGATCGAGTTGAACTGGTCGGCGCGCTTCGGGACGATGTTGCGCGCGATCGCCTGTTCGAGCCAGGTCCATTGAAACACCGCGGCCTCGAAGATCGAGGTCGGCGTGTCGGCATTGTATTCGAGCAGCTTGGCCGGGCCGCGGCCGTCGAAGGTGAGATCGAGCCGACCGTACAGGCTCGGATTCTTGCGGCGCCAGCTTGCCGCAATCAGATCCCAGAACGCCTCCGGTATCTTCAGCCGGCGCAGATAGCGCTCATCCCTGACCGCGCGTCCGGCGAGTTCGAGACACATCGCGTCGATCTCGCCGGTCGGCGCCTCGATCGAGCGCTCGATCTCGTCCAGCGTGAAGGCGTAATAGGCGCGCTCGTCCCAGTACCGTTCGCCGTCGATGGTGTGGAAGGTGAAGCCGGCATTCTCGGCAGTCGTCCGCCAATCGTCGCGTTCGGGACATGCGATGCGTTGCATGAGGGGAAACCGCGCTCGCTCGTCAGCCTGGTGTCAGCTTCCGCCATGCGACGGATCGTCGTCGCCGTAGCGGGCGATGGTGCGCGGCGCGCCGCCGAAGCCGCCGGAGGGCGAGCGTTCGGCGGGCTTTCGCTTCGCGTCGTGCCCTGCATGGTGGTGGCTGCGGGCATGGCCTGGCGTCAGGCCGATCGCCGCCGCGCCGATCGCGATACTTCCCATCAATTTCAGCCATACGCGGCGCGAGCGTTTCATGGACGCAATCCCTGCCTTGCCGTCTGCGGAGCCATGCCGAGTTTCCATCAGCTGCGTTCGCCGGGCAAGCGAAAGCGCGATGACACGGCGATGACACGGCAACATGCATCAGCCACCGCTGAAGCCGAACGCATGCGCGAATGAACCGAAGCCGCCGCGGCTCACCGACGAGCTTGACGACGAGCTCGCGGACGAGGAGGAGCCGCTCGACGACGAGCTGCTGTTGAAGAAGCTGCTGCGTGACGAGCCGCCGCTGCCGCCCGATCCGGACGACGAACTGCGCGCCGTGCAGTCGACGCCGGGTTGTGGCTGGACCGGTGTGGCGACGCCCGGTGCGGTGACGCCCGGCGGCGTCGGCGGCACCGGCTGGCAATTCGGCCGCGGCATCAGCGCGTAGGCACTGCCGCCGACCGCGAGCGTGCCCATCAAGAGCAGCGCGACATGGTTGGAGCGCTTGGATGGCGCATCCGGCCGCGGCGGCGTCGGCACCGCCGGCACGACCGGTCGCCGTTTGCCGAAGTCCGGGTTCGGTTTGCGCGCCATGGTGGCTCAACGGCTCAGTAGATCATGCAGGCCGCGTTCAGCGCGCCTGCGGCCAGCGAGGACAGCCCGAGCCAGATCGCCGGCGCCATTTCGCCGGAGGCGATCCGCCCCGACAAGTTCGGCACCGGGATCTTCACGATGTAATAGACGATGATCTGCACGATCAGCGCGATGAGGCTCCAGACCAGGCAGTCCACCACATTGGCGGAATGGGCGATCGCGCTGACCACCGGCAGCACGAAGCCGAGCAGGCTCAAGCCCAGCGCAATCGCCGCCGCCGGATCGTTGTCGCGGATCAGCTGGAATTCGTCATGCGGCGTGACGCGTGTGTAGACGAAGAGGTAGGCGACCACGGCGATCAGCGCCGTGCAGAAATAGACCAGGAACGCCGGCAGGCCGGCGAGGGATTGCAGGATCATGTCGGGGCGGTCCGGGAGTTCGTCGGGATTCGCGCGAGGCAGGATTGCTCGTTCCCTTGGTCGGCGCATGCCGACAGCCGGTTCAATCCCAAACAAAAACCCCGCCATTTGCGGCGGGGTTCAGGTCGAAAGGAGCGAACCTTGCGGTTCTCTGCGGGCCCTGAAGGTCAGGCGGGAATGCGCTCGTCGGCCTCGTGCGGCTCGCGCAGCACGTAGCCGCGGCCCCACACGGTCTCGATGAAGTTGCGGCCTTCGGAGGCGTTGGCGAGCTTCTTGCGGAGCTTGCAGATGAAGACGTCGATGATCTTCAGCTCCGGCTCGTCCATGCCGCCGTAGAGATGGTTGAGGAACATTTCCTTGGTGAGCGTGGTGCCCTTGCGGAGCGAGAGCAGCTCCAGCATCTGGTATTCCTTGCCGGTCAGGTGCACGCGCTGGCCGCCGACCTCGACCGTCTTGGTGTCGAGATTGACCACGAGATCGCCGGTCTGGATGACTGACTGGGCGTGACCCTTGGAGCGGCGCACGATCGCGTGGATGCGGGCGACCAGTTCGTCCTTGTGGAAGGGTTTGGTCATGTAGTCGTCGGCGCCGACGCCGAGACCCTTGACCTTGTCCTCGATGCCGGCGAGGCCGGAGAGGATCAGAATGGGAGTTTTGATCTTCGACACCCGGAGCTGCTTGAGCACGTCGTAGCCGGACATGTCGGGCAGGTTGAGGTCGAGAAGGATGATGTCGTAGTCGTAAAGCTTGCCGAGATCGACGCCCTCTTCGCCGAGGTCCGTCGTGTAGACGTTGAAACTCTCGGACTTGAGCATCAATTCGATCGACTGCGCGACGGCGCTGTCATCTTCAATCAGCAAAACGCGCATGCCAGTCCCCTATAGTCGCCGCTCCGGGCGTCAGGTCGGCCGCACTTGCGGCACTCACAAAACGCCTTTGAACAACTGATTCGGATCCTGACGAGATATGGTTAACAAAAACTGATTCCTCCACGCAAGCTCTAACCGTGCAATTTTTGTCGAATCGCCCTAAGATATTGCGTAGAAGAAGCTTTTCCTAACCGCGTCCGTTCAGTTTCCACATTAAGAGACGGGCCTAACCGACTCTCGCGACTCGCCCTTCTTCTGATGGGCAAGCGACCTCAGTCACCAAAGACAGTGACGCAATGATTAATGATGCGGGTAAACACGAAGTTAAGCGGCCGGAGCAAAAAAGCGGAAACTTAAGGTTTTCGCAATGAAGGCGCTCGCGGAGCAGATCGGCGACATCGACGGCGTCAATATTTATGGCCGCGTGGTCGGCGTCCGCGGGCTGATGGTCGAGATCGCTGGCCCCATTCACGCGATGTCGGTCGGCGCCCGCATCGTGATCGACGTCGGCGCGGGCCGCTTCATCCCCGCCGAGGTGATCGGCTTCTCCGGCGAGAACGCGGTGGTGATGCCGTTCGGCGGACTAGATGGCGTGAGGCGCGGTTGCCGCGCGGTGATCGCCAACGCGGCGAGCCAGGTGCGGCCGTCGCCGGCCTGGCTCGGCCGCGTCGTCAACGCGATGGGCGAGCCGATCGACGGCAAGGGCCCGCTGGTGCAGGGCGCCTCGCCGATGTCCTACCGCAACTCGCCGCCGCCGGCGCATTCGCGCAAGCGGGTCGGCCCGCCGCTCGATCTCGGCGTGCGCGGTCTCAATACTTTCCTGACCTGCTGCCGCGGCCAGCGGCTCGGCATCTTCGCCGGCTCCGGCGTCGGCAAGTCGGTGCTGCTGTCGATGCTGGCGCGCAATGTCGATGCCGCGATCTCGGTGATCGGGCTGATCGGCGAACGCGGCCGCGAGGTGCAGGAATTCCTCCAGGAGGATCTCGGCGAGGAGGGGCTGGCGCGCTCGGTCGTGGTGGTCGCCACCTCGGATGAGCCGGCGCTGATGCGGCGCCAGGCGGCGTATCTGACGCTCGCCATCGCGGAATATTTCCGCGACGAGGACCAGGACGTGCTGTGCCTGATGGACTCGGTGACGCGTTTTGCGATGGCGCAGCGCGAGATCGGCCTCTCGGCGGGCGAGCCGCCGACCGCCAAGGGCTACACGCCGACCGTGTTCACTGAACTGCCAAAGCTGCTCGAGCGGGCAGGGCCGGGCACCGGCGACGGCACCATCACCGCGATCTTCACGGTGCTGGTCGACGGCGACGATCACAATGAGCCGATCGCGGATGCGGTGCGCGGCATCCTCGACGGTCATATCGTGATGCAGCGGGCGATCGCCGAGCGCGGCCGCTATCCGGCGGTCAACATCCTTAAGTCGGTGTCGCGCACCATGCCGCGGTCGGCCGACCCCAACTTCCTGCCCTACATCAACAAGGCGCGGCAGGTGATGGCGACCTATGCCGACATGGAGGAATTGATCCGGCTTGGGGCCTACCGGCCGGGTTCCAGCGCGGAGGTCGACGAGGCGATCCGGCTGCATGAGCCGCTCGAGGCCTACCTGCGCCAGGCCAAGGACGAGTCCACCAGCCTTCCCGACGGCTACCGGCAACTGGCTCAAATCCTGTCGGGTTTGGAAACGGAACGCTAACTTTGTCAGGCCATCATCGCCGGCACACCATAGCTATGCCGGCGGGGCCCAGCGGGGAGCCGGCTCTGTCCCGCGTTCAGATTTGGGACTTCTGGGGAGTATGAGTCGATGAAGTCACGTGAAACGCTGATCCGCCTGAAGAAATTTCAGGTCGACGAAAAGCGCCGTCGGGTTACCCAGATCGAAGGCATGATCGCCGACTTCCAGCGCATGTCGGTCGAGCTCGAGCGCGAGATCCAGACCGAGCAGGAGCGCGCCGGGATCAACGACCCCACGCACTTCGCCTATCCGACCTATGCCAAGGCCGCGATCCAGCGCCGCGAGAACCTGACCCGTTCGGCCGACGAACTGCGCGCCCAGCTCGACGACGCCAAGGCGCTGCTGTCGGAGGCATTCGAGGAATTGAAGAAGGTCGAGCTGCTCGACGAGCGCGACCAGGCGCGCGAACGCGCGGAGGAGAGCGCTCGCGAACAAGCCGACATGGATTCGATCGGCCTGATGCGGGCTCGTCTCGGCGTCATCGCCTGAACCCTCGCTCCCTCCGCTGACCAGATTGAGAGCCCGGGCCGATCGCCCGGGCTTTTTGCTGGGCGCTGTCCACAAGCCGCCAGCCTGCTGGCCACTTGTTAGCCCCTTGGCGGATCGTGGTGTCCCAAAATATGCTACCACCGGTCAGGACGGATGATCGGCAGCACGGTGGCAATGAGGCGATGGGGGACCGGGGCTTGGAGGGCGCAAGATGCTGACGCCGGCTGAGCTGGTCTGGCTGATCGCCGCCGTCGCCAAGGGGGATGAGGCCGCCTTCGAGCGCCTGTACGCCGCGACCCGCGCGAAACTCTTCGGCGTCGTGCTCCGTATCTTGCGGCGACAGGACCTCGCCGAGGAGGTCATTCAGGAGGCTTACGTCAAGATCTGGAACAGCGCCGGGCAGTTCAACCCAGCCCTGTCGTCCCCGATCACGTGGATGACGTCGATCGCGCGCAACCGCGCCATCGACGTGGTGCGCAAGCGCGGCGAGGCCTCGCTGGAGGAAGAGCCGGCGGCGATGGAGGTCGCAGCCGACCAGCCCGATCCGCTGGCGCGACGGGAGATGACGGAAGAGTTGAAGCGATTGCTGGAGTGCGTCGGTCGTCTGGAGCCGGATCGTCAGAAGCTCGTGCTGCTCGCCTATTACAACGGCTGGAGCCGCGAGCAACTCGCCGCAAAATTCGAGACGCCGGTGAACACGGTGAAGACCTGGCTGCGACGCAGCCTGATGGATATCCGGGAGTGTCTTGGACTCTGATTGATGGCCTATAGCGAAGACCATATCGCGCTCGCCGCGGAATATGCGCTCGGTACGCTCGATGCCGAGGAGCGCGCGCAGGTCGAGACCATGATGGCCGTCGACAGCGAATTCGCCGCGCTGGTGCAGGCCTGGCAGTTCAGGCTCGGGCCGCTGAACCAGATGGTCGGCCTGGTCGAGCCGCGTCAGGTGGTCTGGGACAACATCAAGGCGGCGATCGGCCCCACGAGCGCGCCGCAGGCGCCGCTGGTGCTGCCGGAGACGCCGGCCACGACGGTGACGCCGCCGCCTTCGCCGGTCACAGACGATCCCGAATTCGGCTCGGCGTTCGATCCGGAGCCTGCGCAGTCGCCCGAGCCCCGGAGGCTGCCCGAGGCCCGACCGCCGCGGGTCATCTTCGACGAGCGCAACGTGACCGCGCTGACGGGCCGCGTGAAACGCTGGCGCGGCATCGCGTCGGCCGCGACCGCGATCGCGGCCGCGCTGCTCGTCACGCTCGGTCTGCAGATCTATCGGCCCGACGCTCTGCCGAATGCGATCCGGCCGAAGCCGCGCATCCAGACCGTCGAAGTGAAGACGCCGGCGCCGGCATTGGCGCCGTCGGCGCAATATGTCGCGCTGCTGCAGGGGCCAAATGGCGGGCCGGCCTTCATCATGACCATCGACGGTGCCACCAAGAACTTCACCGTCCGCAAGGTCGGCGCCCCGTCGGAGCCCGGCAAGAGTTTCGAACTCTGGCTGATCTCCGACAAGCTGCCGCAGCCGCGCTCGCTCGGCGTGATCGGCGCCGATGATTTCACCGCGCGGCCGGTGCTGTCGGGCTACGATCCCGACGTGATCAACGGCGCCACCTACGCGGTGACCGTCGAGCAGGCCGGCGGTTCGCCGAACGGCCAGCCGACCTCGGCGCCGATCTTTACCGGGAAGCTGATCGAGACCGTGCCGGGCGCGTCGGGTTCGCCGCCGCGATAGGCCAGCCGCCCATCGTCATAGGTTGCCGATGGTGGTGGTCCGTCATTGCGAGCGGAGCGAAGCAATCCATCCTTCCGCATGAGCGGTGACAGTGGATTGCTTGGCTGCGCTCGCCAATGACCTGGATAAGATGTCGCGTCGACCACCCGCAAAAAAAGAAAACGCCCGTGGGGAGCGGGCGTTTTCGATAGTCAACTTGGGGGTAGTTGGGGGTCTTAAATATCCACGCAGCGACTTTGGGGGGCTGTAAAGAACACTACGTGAATTCGTGAAACTCTCCTGTTAGCGGACCAGCGAGTTGCTGGAGCTGGTGATCGCGACGGGCTTGCCGGCCTTCATGACCCGCGCCGTCTGCGTGTATCCCTCATCCGACGAATTATGTGCTGCGATGCCGAAGCCCGCGACCAGGATACCGGCGAACAACGCCACAACCACAATCTTCAGGTGCGTCATACGATCGGCGCTGTAGATCGAGTGGTTCATGGAAGTCTCCTGCCGCCTTCCTGCTCTCGGTAATCTGTCGGTTCGGTCTGTTGTCCGGTTCAACGTCTCGTGCCCCGCTAACGTAGGATTTGCCGATTCCGTTCCCTAGAGGTCATCACAAGGCCGTGATGAGACGTGATCGGCCGCGATCAAAAATGACCCTTTGGTAATTAAAGCTATTTAATATCAGTATCTTGAACTTGCACTGGAATGCTGCATCCCAGATAGGGCCGTTCCGGCCTGTTCCCGATAAATCAGTTGCCTGTGGCGAGAAAACACAGACGAAAACGCAAGTGATTTGCGGCCGCTAGCGCGTTTTCGCGCGAAGTGGACACCCGGCTCGCGTGCAGAAAACGCTTCCGGACAACAGGCTCTAAACGCTGCCGACCGTCTTCAGCCGGGCCCTGGGATGGATCTCGGCTTGCGACAGGACGGTGGTCTGCGAGCGGAACCGTTCCACCAGCGAACGAACGAACGGCCGGATCGCGGCCGACGTCACCAAGACCGGCGCCTCGCCCTCGCGCGCCGCCTGCTCGAAGGCGTTGCGCACGGCGGTCATGAACTCCGATAGTTTCGAGGGCTGCATCGCCAGGCTGCGGTCGTCGCCGGTGCCTACGATCGACTCCGCAAACGCCTGCTCCCAGCGCGCCGACAGCGCGATCAGCGGCAAATAGCCGTTCGGCGAGGTGTTTTGCGCACAGATCTGGCGGGCCAGCCGGGCACGGACGTGCTCGACCATGGTGGCCGGGTTGCGCGAGAACGCCAGCGCGTCGGCGATGCCTTCGAGAATGGTCGAGAGATCGCGGATCGAGATGCGCTCGGCGAGCAGCAATTGCAGCACGCGCTGGATGCCCGACACCGTGACCTGGCCCGGCACGATGTCCTTGATCAGCTCGCCTTGCTCCTTCGGCAGGTCCTTCAAGAGCTTCTGCACCTCGCCGTAGGACAACAGGTCCGCCATGTTGGTCTTGAGCAGCTCGGTCAGATGCGTCGACAGCACTGTCGCGGCGTCGACCACGGTGTAGCCCTTCAGCGCGGCCTCTTCCTTCAGGCCGGCATCGACCCAGGTCGCCGGCAGGCCGAAGGTCGGCTCGATGGTGTGGATGCCGGGCAGTTGCACCTGGTTGCCGGCCGGGTCCATGACCATGAACTGGCTCGGCCAGATCTTGCCGGTGCCGGCGTCGACTTCCTTGATCTTGATGACGTAGCTGTTGGCTTCGAGCTGGACGTTGTCGAGGATGCGCACCGCCGGCATCACAAAACCCATCTCGATGGCCAGCGAGCGGCGCAGCGCCTTGATCTGCTCGGTCAGGCGGTCGGTGCCGTCGGGGCCGTTGACCAGCGGCAGCAGCGCGTAGCCGAGTTCGATCTTGAGGTCGTCGATCTTGAGCGCGGCGGCGATCGGCTCCTCCGCGGCTGCAGCGGCGGCGGCCGCGGCCGCAGCAGGGGCGGCGGCTGCTGCCGTTTCGGCCGCCTTCGCTGCCCGCTTCTGCTTGCGTGCGTTCCAGGCCAGCACCGCGGCGCCGGAGCCGAGCGCCAGGAACGGCACCGTCGGAATGCCCGGCAGCAGCGCCAGCACCAGCATCACGCCGGCCGACATGCCGAGCGCCTGCGGATAGCCGGAGAGCTGGCGCATCAGCGCCTTGTCGGCGGCGCCGGTGATGCCGGCCTTGGAGACCAGGAGGCCGGCGGCGGTCGAGACGATCAACGCGGGCACCTGGGTGACGAGGCCGTCGCCGACCGTCAGGACGGTGTAGGTGCGTGCGGCTTCGCTGAAGGAGAGGCCCTGCTGGGCGACGCCGATGATGATGCCGCCGACGATGTTGATGCCGACGATCAGGAGGCCGGCGATGGCGTCGCCGCGGACGAATTTCGAGGCACCGTCCATGGCACCGAAGAAACCGCTCTCGTCTTCCAGCGCCTTGCGGCGCTCCTTGGCGGCCTTCTCGTCGATCAGGCCGGCGGAGAGGTCGGCGTCGATCGCCATCTGCTTGCCGGGCATCGAGTCCAGCTGGAAGCGTGCGGCGACTTCGGCGATGCGGCCCGAACCCTTGGTGATGACCACGAAGTTCACGATCACCAGGATCGCGAACACGATGATGCCGATCACGAAGTTGCCGCCCATCACGAAGTTGCCGAACGCCTCGATGACGTGGCCGGCGGCCGCCGTGCCCTCATGGCCGTGGCTCAGGATCAGCCGGGTCGAGGCCATGTTCAGCGACAGCCGCAGCATGGTCGAGATCAGCAGGATGGTCGGAAACGACGAGAATTCCAGCGGCGCCTGGATGAACAGCGAGGTCATCAGGATCAGGATCGAGACCGTGATCGAGACCGCCAGGAACAGGTCGAGCACGATCGAGGGCAGCGGCAGGATCAGCACCACCAGGATGGTGAGGACGCCGATCGCCAGCGCGATATCGCCGCGCTTCAGGATGTCGCCGATCTCGCCGAGGCTCGGCAATCCGCTCTTGCCTGCCGTGCCCTGACCCGCCGTGATGTCGACCATGGTAGCCGCTCTCCCCCGCGACTGGCGGCTGCGGCCGCCAAGCGTCTGCGCGACGGCCGTAGGGCCGCCGTTCCGAAAGTGAGGCACCGCGCTGGCGTTCACGGGGATCTCCGCCCGTTAGACGCGTTCGACGACACTCGACTTCACTCGGCAATTCTTGCCGGGTGTATGGTTAGCAAAGGGTTAATAAGTGTCGTCCAGGGGCCGCGCGGAGGGGGTTGCGCGGACGTCGCAGGCCCGAGGCGTCAGGTGTTCGGCCGGGTAGGCTGGACCGTCCGGCCGTTCGGGGATGGCTCGCGGCCTCTATTTGAGCGCACCGAGCACGACGCCCGATGCGGCGATGATGCCGAGCATGATGACACTGGCGCGCCACAAGAACTGCTGCCGGGCGGCGCGCCGGTCATGAAAGGTCAGCCAGTCGCGAACGAAGCCGGCGGGAATGTCGAACACCACCGCAAGCTCGTCGCGGTGGTGCGTCTCATGTTCGCAATACATCGTCCGGACCGTCGGCACGCCCAGCCGCTCGAGCTCGCAATGCCACTCCCAGGCATGCTTGCCGTTGGTCCAGCGATTTTCGAAAGGGACCACGTGTGATTCCATGACGAGCCTCCTGGCCCACCCTGAACCCACGTCGCCATTCTAGCTCAAGGTGAGGACCGGCGCGAGATCGGCGCCGGTCGCCTCGGCCGATCACAGCGGCGCTAGTTGGCCGACTGCGTCCATCTGCGCCAATGCGTCGGCTGGATGTCGAGGTGCTTGCTGCCGGCATGGTCGACCCATTCGGCGCCGTCGCGGTGGCACGGGAACATGAGCGCGTGGACCATGCCATCATAATCGAGGACACAGACTTCGAGCTCGCGGTCCGACGGCGCTGATGCAACGGGTAACCACTCTGCTGACGAATGCATGATGACCCTCCGACAGTTAAGCGCTTCGATCCTTCAACCTTGCGAACTGCGCGCCATCCAGCGGGATGATAGGTCCGGATGGCGGGCCGCCAGTGTGAACCGGTTCGCATTGTAGCAGTTTCTTCGTCAGCATGGATCACAGTTCGACGGCCGTTATTCCCGGGTTCGCCAGGAACCGCGCCGGAGTTGAACTTGCCCGGCCCGGCGTTCGACCAAACGCAAATTGAACGTCTTTGCTCAGGGATGCCGGATGTCAAAACCGATGCGCCGTACCGTTGCAGTGCCTGACGGATATGCGTTGGTGCGACGCGGCCTCGTCGCAGCTATTTCCGTTTGCTGCATTTGCGGTGCGACCGCCGTAGCCGCCAAGCCGCCCGGCGCCGAGGCGGTGATGATCCGCATGATCACCTGCGACGGCGAGGGCGTCCGGATGGAGGTGTATCTGCCACTCTCGGTCGACCGCCATTTGCGGGGCGGACAATCCGTCATCGCTATTACACGCTCGATCTGACCGACGTGAACAAGGGCAAGCCGCTTGAGCCGGTGCGTGTCACGTTGAGCACCGACCAGAAGACCGTGACCGTCGATCAATACCTCCGGGGCCTGCCGCCCACCCGCATACCGGTCACTGGCGGCATTGTCGATTTCGACCAGCGGTTCGCAAAGCACGCGAAGTGCGGCCCGTTCCAGTCGCAGGATCTCAATTTCGGCAATTGATCCGGCTCACTTTCTCGTCGCAGGACGCGCGTCCCGTTGTTCGCGCATGCCTAATCTCTCGGCAATGTGGCTTGACCCGGAGGCAAATGCCGACGAAGTTCCGTCTGCCGTGGTAATTTCTTCTGAATATTCCCCTGAAGTCGCTACGTTCATTCCCGACTCGCGCCGGGCATGGCTGCGCCTTGTCGTGGCCGTGGTGATCGGCTCGCTCGGCAGCGTCGGCATGTGGTCGGTCGTGGTGGCGCTGCCCGTGGTGCAGACCGATTTCGGCGCGACCCGCGGCACGGCCTCGCTCGCCTTCACCATGGTGATGCTCGGCTTCGGCCTCGGCCAGGTCGTGACCGGCAAGATCAGCGACCGCTACGGCATCGTCGCGGCGATCGGCGCCGGTATCGGCATCCTCGGCCTCGGCTATGTCGGCGCCGGCTACGCGCCGTCGATCTGGGCCTTCATCCTGCTGCATTTTGCCATCGGCCTGTCGTCGGCGGCGACCTTCGGCCCGTTGATGGCGGAGGCGTCGCACTGGTTCGAGCGCTACCGCGGCCTCGCGGTCGCGATCGCCGCGAGCGGCAATTACGTCGGCGGCACGGTGTGGCCGCCGCTGGTCAATTTCGGCATGCAGAGTGTCGGTTGGCGCACCACCCATGTTGCGATCGGTATCTTCACCGCGGTCTCGATGCTGCTCGCACTCATGGTGCTGCGCGTGTTGATGGGCGCAGCGACCAGGCGCACCCATGGCAACGCGGCACCGCCCCGGGTCGACCTCAAGCTTTCCACCAACGCGCTGACCGCGATCCTGTCGCTCGCGTCGATTTCCTGCTGCGTGGCGATGTCGATGCCGCAGGTCCATATCGTCGCCTATTGCGGCGATCTCGGCTACGGCGTGGCGCGCGGCGCCGAGATGCTGTCGCTGATGCTCGGCTTCGGCATCATCAGCCGGATCGGCTCCGGCTTCCTCGCCGACCGGATCGGCGGTATCCGCACTCTCTTGATCGGGTCGATCGCGCAAGGCGCGGCGCTGTTGTTCTATCTGTTCTTCGACAGCCTGACCTCGCTCTACATCATCTCGGCGATGTTCGGCCTGTTCCAGGGCGGTATCGTGCCGAGCTACGCGATCATCGTGCGCGAGGCGATGCCGGCGTCGGAGGCCGCGACGCGGATCGGCATCGTGATCTTCGCCTCGGTGTTCGGCATGTCGTTTGGCGGCTGGATCTCGGGCGTGATCTTCGACGCCACCGGCTCCTATGCCGCCGCCTTCGCCAACGGCCTCGCCTGGAACCTGCTCAATGTCAGCATCATCCTGCTGCTCATGATGCGGGCGCGGCAGCGGGTGGCGCTGGCATGATTCTCGATCACACCGACTGGCCGGCCTTGAGCAATGAGCAGCCGGTGATCTTCAGGCTGCCGTCGGCCTGCCGCTCCAGCGTGTAGAGCGCCTCCCACGCCTCGCCATTGGCGTCGACGATATTGACGCGCTGCGCGATCCGGTCGCCGTCGCTGCGCGCCTCGCCGAACTCGAAGCTTCTGTGCCGATAGACCGGCGCATATTGGTTCTGCACCATCGACATGAAGATGTCGGCTTGCGGAAAGATCTGGCGGATCGCCGGCGCGGCATGCGAATAGGCCGCCGCGGCGTCGTCGCGGCCGAACGCCTGCTCCTGGGCGCGGATCACGGCCTGCGCGGCGCCGACGTCGTCGGCCGCTGCGGGAGCGAGCGAGCCAAGCAGAATAGCGACGAACATCAGGATGATGCGCATGCGGTGGCACCGTCGACAGTCGGACCTTCCAGTCGCCGCAAGGCTACTCCCGCACGACCACGGCGGCAACGGAGCAGGGGGCCTGCGGCGGCTGGCTCCGAACGACCGAGCAGCGCGATGTCAGTTGACGCGCCGATGGCGGCGCAGCGCCTCAGCAGTCGGGCATCCGGCGTGCCGCGCATGACGCGTTGCGAATGGCTGCTCGATGGTGACGATCTGGCAACCGTATTGCGCCGAAACCTCGGCGATGACGTTCGACACCGCGTCGTCGATCCGCGAGCCGGGCAGATGCGCGACGATCAGGTCGCCGATGCTGAGGCGCTTGCGGACGCGCATGTCGTTGTCGATGCGGTAACTGAACAGGGCATGGATCACGCCGCGGCGATCGCGGATCGCGATCAGCCCGGTCTCGGGCGAGCTGCCGCGGCAGCGCCGGCGCACGAACCGCAGCCACTGATCCGTGGTAATACTTGCATCATGCATGAACACCAGCGGATAGGCCACGATCGCATGCTGATGGTCGATCGGAAGTGCCTGGAATTGCTCGTTCATCGCCGGATTCCCCGATGATGGCGAAACTGCGGGGGAAAGCGCGGCGCAGCATTGATCTGCATCAATGCCGCCGGCGGTTGATCCAGATCAAATCGGGGTTGATAGTGTCAAGCACCTAACCAAGCGGACACCCGAAGCCATGAGCATTGCCGAGCCACTGCAGGATTCGTGTGCAGGCGCGACGCGTTCCGACTGCAGGCACGGCCGCGCCACGAATGGCTGCGAGGACTGCAAGGTCAGGCTGTTCAGCGTCTGCGCTGCGCTGGAGCAGTCCGAGCTCGAGGAGCTCGACCGGATCAGCCAGGCAAAGCAGGTTCCGGCGCGAACGACGCTGTTCGAGCAGAGTGCGCTGGCGGGCAGCGTGTTCAATGTCACCGACGGGGTCGTGCGGCTTTACAAATCATTGCCCGACGGCCGCCGCCAGATCGTGGGTTTCGCGCTGCCGGGCGACTTCCTCGGGCTTGCGCTGCAGGACCGCTACGGCGTCACCGCGGAGGCGGTCAACGAGGTCGCGGTTTGCCGTTTCGTGCGATCGGCGTTCCTCGCCTATGTCGACGGCAAGCCGCATCTGCTGCGCCGCCTGCATGAGTTCGCGGGGCACGAGTTGAGCCTGGCGCAGGACCAGATGTTGCTGCTCGGACGGCGCAGTGCCGAGGAAAAGATCGCTGCATTCTTGCTCAACATGCAGGCGCGGTACGCCCGGATCGGAAGCGTGTCCGTCACCGTGCCGCTGCCGATGAGCCGGCAGGACATCGCCGACTATCTCGGTCTCACCATCGAGACGGTGAGCCGCACGCTGACCCGCCTTGCGCGCGAGAAGGTGGTGTTGATCGTGCCCGATGGCGTGCGGCTGCTCGACCTCGAACGGCTCAAGCTGAGCGGCGCGAGCTGACGCTTCGGCGTCGGCTTTTTGATCCAGCACAAGGCAATGGGCGCGCAGGCGCGCTAGGTCTCTCCATGATATGCAGGAGACGACCCATGCCTCTCGACACCATCCTTGTCATGATCGCGGTCACAGCGATGTTCGCCACAATTGCCGCCGTTATTGCGTGGGGCGACCGGCAGACGCGCGATCTGTGATACTGTCGTGTGATCAGAGCCTTTCCGGTCCGATTGATGTAGCGCTTCGTCGCGAACAGATCGTCCTGCCGGTTGACGATCAGCATGGCGTGGTCGCGCTCTAGCGTGTCGGGATTCTTGCGCTGCTCGTCGGAGCGGAACGTGCCGCCGACGATCTTGCCCGTCATCTCGTAGTCGCAGCCGGCCTTCCAGTCGCCCTGGTCCCACTTCCATCCCATCGCCTTCACGGCGCCGTTGCTCTCGGTGGTGATCTTGATGATGGCGTTATGGGCGAGCCAGATGCCGGCAAGCCCGCCGCGTTTGTCGTCAAAGCCTTCGAGCAGCGCCAGGCGTTCGCGCTGCAATCCGTCGACGTGGTCGCGCGCATCGACGGTGAAGTGAACCTGGGAGCTCTGCTTGTTCCAGGCCGGGTGCAGGAATTCCGGATATTGTTGCGTCTGGCTCTTCACCCAGCCGCGCCATGCGGCCCCTGCGGCTTGGGTCGCCCGCTGCGCGCGCCGGGTTCAAAATGTCGGCGGTGTGCAGGCCGAGATCACCTCGCACGGCTTGGCGCCGATGCAGCGGAAGCGGTGCGGGCGGCGGCTTTCGAAGTAATAGGCGTCGCCGGCGTTGAGCACCCGCCGCTCGTCGTCGACCGTGACCTCGAGCCGGCCCGAGACCACGATGCCGCCTTCCTCGCCTTCATGCACCAGCGGCACCCGGCCGGTGTCGCTGCCGGGCTCGTAGCGCTCTTTCAGGATCTGCAACGCCCGGCCGAACAGACTGTCGCCGATTTGCAGATAGGAGATCGGCTTCTTGCCGATCTCGGTCAGCTCGTCGGCGCGATAGAACGCCTTGCGCGGCCGCTCCGGCTCGATCGCGAAGAATTCGGCGAGCCCCATCGGAATCCCGTCGAGGATGCGCTTGAGGGCGCCGACCGACGGGTTCATCTGGTTGGATTCGATCAGCGAAATCGTCGAATTGGTCACGCCGGAGCGCTTGGCGAGCTCGCGCTGCGACAGCTTGTGCCGCGCGCGGATGAATCGAAGCCGACCGCCGATGTCGACGCTCATGGCAGTCCCCTTGGCAAATCCCTGTTGCAGGTGTTGCGGATCGAACAAATCTTCGCAGACCGCCTCAACAAGATCAATGGCTTGCGGTGCGGCAGAAAAGGACTTGTTGAGTGCCTGGAAGAGTGGTCCGACTAGCGTCAGTCAGCAATGGAGCGCCGCCGTGACCGTTCATCAGATTCCGAACACCATCAAGACCGACTCGTTCTGGATGCCGTTCACGGCCAACCGGCAGTTCAAGAAGGCGCCGCGGCTGTTCTCCTCCGCCAAGGGCATGTACTACACCTCGGTCGACGGCCGGCAGGTGATCGACGGCTCCGCCGGCCTGTGGTGCGTCAACGCCGGCCACGGCCGCCCGCAGATCGCGGCCGCGGTCGAGCGGCAGCTGTCGACCCTGGACTTCGCCCCCTCGTTCAACATGGGCCACCCGCTGGCGTTCGATTTCGCCGAGCGGCTTGCCGAGATCGCCCCGAAGGGGCTGGATCGCGTCTTCTTCACCAATTCGGGCTCTGAATCGGTCGATACCGCGCTGAAGATCGCGCTGGCCTATCACCGCGCCGCCGGCCAGCCGAGCCGCACCCGTTTGATCGGCCGCGAGCGCGGCTATCACGGCGTCGGCTTCGGCGGCATGTCGGTCGGCGGCATGGTCGCCAACCGCCGCCAGTTCGCGACCCATCTGCCCGGCGTCGACCACATCCGTCATACCCATGATCTCGCCCGCAACGCCTTCGCCAAGGACCAGCCGGAGCACGGTGCCGAGCTCGCCGACGACGTCGAGCGGATGGTGGCGCTGCATGGCGCCGACACCATCGCGGCGGTGATCGTCGAGCCGGTGCCGGGCTCGACCGCAGTGCTGCCGGCGCCGAAGGGCTATCTGCAGCGCCTGCGCGAGCTCTGCACCAAGCACGGCATCCTCCTGATCTTCGACGAGGTCATCACCGGCTTCGGCCGCCTTGGCACCCCGTTCGCCGCCAACTTCTACGGCGTGACGCCCGACATGATGACGACCGCGAAGGGCATCACCAACGGCACCGTGCCGTGCGGCGCGGTGTTCACCAGCCGCCAGATCCACGACGGGCTGATGGTTGGTCCGGACAACGCCATGGAGCTGTTCCACGGCTACACCTATTCGGCGCATCCGGTGGCCTGCGCGGCGGGTCTTGCCACGCTCGACATCTACAAGGACGAGGCTCTGCTGACCCGCGGCGCCTCGCTCGCCGACTACTGGCGCGATGCCCTGCATTCGCTGAAGGGCCTGCCGAACGTGGTCGACATCCGCAATCAGGGCCTGATGGGCGCGGTCGAAGTCGCGCCGCGCGATGGTGCCGTCGGCGCGCGCGGCTACGACATCATGGTCGATTGCTTCAATCGCGGCCTCTACTTCCGCATGAGCGGCGACTCGCTGGCGTTGTCGCCGCCCCTGATCGTCGAGAAGTCGCACATCGACGACATCGTCTCGATCCTTGGCGACTCCATCAAGCGCGTGGCCTGATAATTGCTAGCTATATCTTAGCTGGCTCTACAAATTGCTGTCGCCGTTGCGAAGCAGAGTGGTTTCGCAGCGGCGATTGCGTTTTCGCTGCAGGATGTGAGGAAAAGTGAAGGTCCTTGTTCTCGGCAGTGGCGTGATCGGCGTCACCTCTGCCTATTACCTTGCGCGCGCCGGTCACGAGGTGACGGTGATCGACCGTCAGCCCAAGCCCGCGCTGGAAACCTCCTTTGCCAATGCCGGCGAAGTGTCGCCGGGCTACTCATCGCCCTGGGCCGGCCCCGGCGTGCCGGTCAAGGCGGTGAAGTGGCTGTTGATGAAGCACGGCCCGCTGGTGATCCGCCCCAAGCTCGATCCCGTGATGTGGCTCTGGCTGTTGAAGATGCTGCGCAACTGCACGACGTCGCGCTACGCGGTGAACAAGAGCCGGATGATCCCGATCGCGGAATACAGCCGCGACTGCCTGCAGGCGCTGCGCAGCGAGATCGGCATCCGCTATGACGAGCGTGCGCGCGGCACGCTGCAGCTGTTTCGCGAGCAGGCCCAGCTCGATCACACCGGCGACGACATTGCGGTGCTGAAGCAGTACGGCGTGCCGTTCGAAGTGCTCGGCCGCGAGGGCTGCATCGCCGCCGAGCCCGCGCTGGCCGGTGTGAAGGAAAAATTCGCCGGCGGGCTGCGGCTGCCGCATGACGAGACCGGCGACTGCCACATGTTCACGCAGGCCCTGGCGCTGGAAGCCGAGAAGCTCGGCGTGCGCTTCAACTTCAATGTCGGCATCGACGGACTGAATGCGGATACCGCCCGGATCACCGGCGTCGCGACCAGCGCCGGGATGATGACGGCGGACGCCTATGTGCTGGCGCTCGGCAGCTACTCGCCGATCCTGCTGCGGCCGCTCGGCATCTCGCTGCCGGTCTATCCGGTGAAGGGCTATTCGATCACCGTTCCGATCAAGGACGCGTCCGGCGCGCCGGAATCGACCGTGATGGACGAGAGCTACAAGGTCGCGATCACCCGGCTCGGCGATCGCATCCGCGTCGGCGGCACCGCGGAGATATCAGGCTATTCGACCAAGCTCTACGCCGCGCGGCGCGCGACGCTGGACCATTCGCTGACCGACCTGTTTCCGCGCGGCGGCGACCTTCCCAGGGCCACCTTCTGGTGCGGGCTGCGCCCGATGACGCCGGACGGCCCGCCGGTGATCGGCGCGACGCGCTTTGCCAACCTGCACCTCAACACCGGCCACGGCACGCTCGGCTGGACCATGGCCTGCGGCTCGGGCCGGGTGCTGGCGGACATGCTCTCGGGGAAGAAACCCGAGATCGACACCAAGGAGCTGTCGATCAAGCGCTACGATGTCAGGTTCGGGTAGGCCTCATCGCCGCGCGCGAGCTACTATTCGGCGGCGTTCCTGTTCATCGGCGGTTCGGCGTCGTCGTCTCGCTTCGTTGCCGTCCAGTTCGACAGCGCATTCGAGAATCGGTCGAGATAGAGATACACGACCGGCGTTGTGAACAGCGTGAGCGCCTGGCTCACGATCAGGCCCCCCACCATCGCATAGCCGAGCGGCTGGCGGATTTCCGATCCCGTTCCGGTGCCCAGCATCAGCGGCACGCCGCCGAGCAGCGCCGCCATCGTCGTCATCATGATCGGACGGAAGCGCAGCAGGGCCGCTTTCCGGATCGATTCACGCGGCGACAGATGCTCCTCGCGTTCGGCGGCGATCGCGAAGTCGACCATCATGATGCCGTTCTTCTTCACGATTCCGATCAGGAGGATGATGCCGATCAGCGCGATCAGGCTGAAATCGAACCCGAACGCCATCAGGATCGCCAGCGCGCCGACCCCGGCCGATGGCAGCGTGGACAGGATCGTGAGCGGATGGATGTAGCTCTCATAGAGCACGCCGAGGATCAGGTAGACCACGACCAGCGCGGCCAGGATCAGCAGCGGCACCGAGCTCAGTGACTGCTGGAAGGCCTGCGCGGTACCCTGGAAACTCGAGCTGAGCGTGGCTGGAGCACCGAGATCGGCGACCGCGTTCTGGATCGCATCGGTGGCCTGGCCGAGCGCCACTCCTTGCGCGAGGTTGAAGCTGATCGTGGTGGCCGGAAACTGCCCCTGGTGTGCGATCGCGAGCGGGCGCACCGGAATGGTGGTCCACTTGCAGAACACGGAGAGCGGTACCTCGTCCCCCGTGGTTGGCGACTTGATGTAGATCTTGTTGAGCGTGTCGAGCTTGCCCTGCAATTCCGGGAGGATCTCCAGGATGACGTGGTAGCTGTTGAGCTGGGTGAAGTATTGGGTCACCTGGCGCTGGCCGAACGCGTCGTAAAGCGTGTCGTCGATCAGTTGCGGCTGGATGCCGAAGCGCGACGCGGTGTCGCGATCGATGGTCAGTGTCAGCGTCGTTCCCTCGGTCTGCTGGTCGGTGGCGACGTCGCGCAGTTCGGGCAGCGTCTTCATTCTGGCCAGAATCTTCGGCGCCCATTCGTTCAGCTCGTCGAGTTTTGCATCCTGCAGCGTGTATTCGAACTGGGTCCGCGTCGCGCGGCCGCCGAGCCGGACGTCCTGGGACGCCTGCATGTAGAGCCGCGCGCCCTCGACCGCCTCAAGCTTCGGCCGCAACCGTTCGATGATCTGCTGCGCGCTCGCGTCGCGCTCCTCGCGCGGCTTCAGCGTGATGTACATGCGGCCCGAATTGAGCGCGGTACCGCCGCCGCCGATGAACTCGGCCATGCTGTCGACCGCGGGATCGGCCCGGACGATGCTGCTGAGCTCTTCCTGATGCCGCTTCATGTCGGCAAACGAGATATCTTGCGCCATCTGCGACACGGCGATCAGGAAGCCGTTGTCCTGTTGCGGGAAGAATCCCTTGGGAATGATCACGAACAGGTAGACCGACAGGGCCACCGTCGCGAAGAAGATGCAGAGTGTGGTGCGGCTCCAGCTCAGCGCCAGGTCGAGGCCGCGTTGATAGCCATGCAGCATCCTGTCGAATGCCGCCTCGCTCCATTGGTAGAGCCGGCCGTGCCTGGTTTCGGCATGCGCGCGCAGGAAGCGCGATGCCATCATCGGCGTCAGCGTCAGCGACACCACCAGCGAGACGAAGATCGCCATCGCGAGCGTCACCGCGAACTCGCGAAATAGCCGGCCGATCACGCCGCCCATCAGGAGCAGCGGGATCAGCACCGCGACCAGTGAGATGCTGATCGACAGGATGGTAAATCCGATCTCGCCGGCGCCTTGCAGTGCCGCTGCGAGCGGCCGCTGACCCTGCTCGACATATCGCGTGATGTTTTCCAGCATCACGATGGCATCGTCGACCACGAAGCCGACCGCAATCGTCAGCGCCATCAGCGAAAGGTTGTCGAGCGTATAGCCGAACACCCACATCAGCGCGCAGGCGCCGAGCAGCGCGAGCGGCACGGTCACGGCAGGAATCACCGTCGCCCAGAAGCTGCGCAGGAACAGGAAGATCACCATGACGACCAGAACGATGGTGATCAGCAGCGTGATCTGCACGTCCTCGACGGCGGCGCGGATGGTCAATGTCCGGTCGCTGATGATCTTGATCTTGATGGCGTGCGGAATGGCGGCAACGAGCCTTGGAAGCTGCTCCTTGATCCTGTCGACCGTCCCGATGACGTTGGCGCCGGGTTGCTTGAAGATGACGAGGAACACGCCGCGTTTGCCGTCCGCCCAAGCCGCCTGTTTCATGTCTTCCGGCGCGGCGACGGCCCGGCCGATGTCGCGGATACGCAACGGGCCGCCGTTGCGATAGGCGACGATGACGTCATTCCAGTCCTTGGCCTCCGGCAGCTGATCGTTGGCGTAGATCGTGTAGGCGCGGCTGGTGCCGTCGATGTTGCCCTTCGGACTGTCTGTCGTCGTGATGGCGATCTGGCCGCGGATATCTTCCAGCGACAATCCCTTGGCGACCAGCTTGGCGGGATCGATCTGCACGCGAATGGCGGGCTTCTGCTGGCCGCCGATGAACACTTGGGCGACGCCCGAAATCTGACTGATCTGCTGGCCGAGCTGGGCGTCGACCGCGTCGCTCACCTTGATCAGCGGCAATGTGTCCGAGGTCGCCGACAAGATGAGGACGGGCGAGTCCGCCGGGTTGACCTTGCGATAGGTCGGCGGCGACGGCAGGTTCTTGGGCAACTGGCCGCCTGCGGCATTGATCGCGGCCTGGACATCGTTGGCGGCGCCGTCGATGCTGCGGTTCAGATCAAATTGAATGGTGACGGCGGTCGATCCGAGCGAACTCGTCGAGGTCATCTGGGCAATGCCCGGAATCTGCGCGAATTGCCGCTCCAGCGGCTGCGCAACCGAGGAGGCCATGGTTTCCGGGCTGGCACCGGGCAGACTTGCGGAGATCTGGATGGTCGGAAAGTCGACCTGCGGCAGCGGCGCGACCGGCAGCAGGGGATAGGCGACCATTCCGACGAACAGAATGCCGGCCATCAGCAGCGAGGTGCCGATCGGGTAGCGGATAAACCGAGATGAGATGCTCTCGTTCATTTCTGCGATCCAAATGAACGGCAGGCGCATCTTTTCCCGAAGGTCGGGAGTCGTGCTCGAAAGCTCGAGCGCGAACGCGCGTTTTCCTCGCCATGGCCAATCGGCAGATCGCGGAGTTTGCCTCCGCGTCTACCTGTTTTTTGCCAGCATAATCATTCCGGGGGGCGCCGCGCGAATGGAAACGTCGGACCGGCCATTCGACGTTCGTTCAATGGCCGGAATTTCGTGCCGCTATCGCCGTTTCGGAAGCGTCAAAAATATCGCTGGCGCAAAATATATCGTGGAACGACATAGAATTGCGCGCGCGGTTGGCTCGACGCCACGAGAGAGCGTCACGATTGTTCAGGCGCAGCCTGTCCGGTGCAACTTGCTCGTGCAGCGGTCCTAGGCGATGTCGAACTCGTCCTGCATCCTGGTCACGATGTCGCGAAGCTCTTTTTCCTTCGCCTCATCCAGCGCGGTCTCGCGGGTGCCGCCGAGATCCCAGCTCGGCGTATAGCCCTTGAGCCGGATCAGCTTCAGGCCCGTGACACCGGATCGTCTTTCGAGTTCGGCCGTGATCTCGTGCTGCATTTGAAGTGTCTTCATCATGCATCTCCGGGAACGCTATCCTGCTCAACAGGACAGCCAGCGTCATGTTCCTCGCGAGCGCGCGCCGGATGCGTGTCCTGCCGTCCAGGAACGTCCGCCTTGCGGTCCACGTTGCTTCCGGTCGAACCAGGAAAGGACCTCACATGAAGAAACTGGCAACGATCGGATTGGCTGCGGCCATGATGCTGGCCACCTCGCTCGCCTTTGCGCAGGGTGGCGGCGGCGCCGGTGGAGGATCGGCCGGCGGCGCGAGTGCAGGGGCGGGGACCGGAAACTCCGGCACAGGAACCGGCACCGGCGGCACCACCGGGATGGGAACAGGCTCGGGAATGAGCAATCCGCCCGGCAGCACGACCGGCAACATGAACAACCCAGGCACCTCGACGCCGAACTACTCGACCGACCCGAACAACAATTCCGCGACCGGGACCGGGACATCGAACCTGCCCGGCAACAACAGCGGAACGCGGACCAATCCGCGATGATCGCGAAAGCCCCGCCTCAGTGCGGGGCTTTTCGTTACGGCGCGATGGGCAACGAAAAAGCCCGGCACGATGGCCGGGCCGGATCGCGAATATAAACAGATATGTATGTACGAGGCTTGGCAACGCGACGATCTAACCTAATGGCAATCTGATCGTCTGTGCACTTTAGCACACTTGCGCGGCCTCCATGCCTAGCGACCGCCGCCATCGCATCCGGCCGCGGGCTTATGCGGCTCATATGCCGCGGAGGCCGCGGCGCTCTCGAATTCATATCCCGCCCTGAAGATATTGAGCCCGATGCAAGCGCTCCCGCGGACGCCAGGCCGCCGAGGCTCGGCCGCACGCGCGTGAGCGAACGGGAAACAGGTGATGTCATGTCTTCGCTTCAGATTGCTATCGGCGACCGGATCATCGAGCCGATGATCGCGCTTGCCGGCTGCACGACGCAACAGCGCATCGTCGTGGCCGGCACGAGGAGCATGGAATTGATGTTCGAGCTGCAGCGGCGCGGCTATGCGCGCGCGGCGGCGTCGGGCAATTGCGGCCGCCCGGCCGGTCAGTACGACGTTGCGCTGGTCGATTGGCGGCGGCGCACGCTTCTCGCACTCGAGCCGACGCTGGACTGGTTGACGAATGTCCTCAGCGCGCGTGCGGTGCTGGTGGTGTGGGTCGATGCCCAGAAGGCCTCGGCCAACCAAAGCCTGCGGGCGTCGCTGGAGCGGCGCGGCTTCGTCGTCGAGCAGGGCATCGTGCATGAATGCGGCTGCGCGCTGTCGGCACGGAGGTCGCAAACCCATCCGCTGCAGCTGGCGGCCTGAGGCGCTGAACGCGGCTATCGCGAAGGGAAATCGCCATGTCCAAGGTGCGACGCGCCGTGATCCGCGAATGGATGCTGCTGGCGCGCGAGAAACGGCAATCCAGCGAGCAGGCGGCTGCCTTTGCAAGGGCGGCGCTGCAGCGGCACGACCTGCCGCGCAGCAGCCGGCGAACACCGCATGAAATCATCATGCGGTGGCTGCGGCCACGCACCGGACGTCCCTGAGCGGTGGCCGCCGCCGTCGTGGGGCGGGCGGCAATCAACAGCAGAGCAATCGATGCGTGCCCATGAGTTAGAGCTGTCCCCGCATGCGCCTCGCGGCGCGGAGGATCTTGTTGCCGAAATCGCGAGGTCAACCTCCGACGCTGCAGCGCGCAGCGCCGCGGCGCTCGCGGTGGTATGTTGCGACATCATTGCGGGCGAGGGACCCACGGTGGCCGGCCGGGCGCATTTCTCGCGAACGATCGACGCCGCCGACGCCGCGCTATGCGCGCGCATCCTCTGTGCCGCCGGTCGCGCCGGGCATTCGGTCAGTCGCGCCGAAGCCGACGCGCTGTTCGCGATCGATGCGGTCGGGAGCGAACGGGTCGATGACGGACGTTTCGACGACCTGCTTGCCAAGGCGGTGCTGCATCATCTGATGGGCGCTGCCGGCACAACCATTCCCGGCCGCGAGCAGGCGCTGGCCCGCGACAATCCGCTGGATAGCTGGGGGTCGGCGATCGTGCTGGCTGCGGAGCCGCGATCCTGGCTCGCCGGTCATCTTGACTGGATGAAGCCGTCATCCTCCGCCGCGCGCACCATCGATGCGGTGCTTCATGTCAATCCGGCAGGACCCCGGCTGCCGCTCGGCATTCTCTTCAACATGGCGGCCTGAACAGGCCTCGCCGGGTCAGCGCGACGGCTTGGCTTTCTGCCGCGCCGGCCTTGGGCTCTCCGACTTCGTCATCGTGACCGCCGGCTGCACCCGCAGGCCGTCCACGAATACGTCCAACAGCCTGAGCGCGGTGGTCTGCCAGCCGGGCTGGTCGTGCATGTAGCACATGCCGATCAGCGCCCGCAGCACGTCCTCGGCGCTGATATCGTTGCGGATCGCGCCGGCCGCGACTGCGCGCGCGAGCAACGTGCCGATCGCCCTGGTCAGACGGTCGAACGAATAGGCGTGCAATTCGGTCGAGCCGTGGGCGACCAGCGCCAGTGCTGCGACCATGCCCTTCTTGGTGGCGACGAATTCCACATTGGCGCGCAGCCAGCGGCGCAGCGCCTCGACCGGCTCGGGGGCGCATTGCAGTTGCTCGGCCAGATCGCCGAGCTGCTCGACCTCACGGCGATAGACCGCCTCGTAGAGCGCCTCGCGGGTCGGGAAGTGGCGATACAGCGTGCCGATGCCGACGCCGGCATGGCGCGCCACCGCCTCGAGACTCGCCTCGCTGCCGCCGGCCGAGAACACGGCCTTGGCCGATTCCAGCACGCGCTCGCGATTGCGGACGGCGTCGGCGCGGGGCTTGCGTGCAATTTCTGGTGATCGACCGGCCATCGCTTTTTCTTTTCACCCTCCCTTGTAAACGGAGGATGCCTCCGTATATGGCGACCAGCACCGGACCTGACAAGGCGCGCCGATCCTGCATCGGTGGCCACGGGCTTCCGTTGCCTCGATTCAACCCGACCATACACGGATCGGAGCCCTGCATGAATCTCCCACTCAGCCTCACCATCAACGGTGTCCGCCGGGAAATTGCCCTCGACGACCCCCGCGTTACCCTGCTCGACCTGTTGCGCGAGCGCCTCGATCTCACCGGCACCAAGAAGGGATGCGACCGCGGCCAGTGCGGCGCATGCACCGTCCTGGTCGACGGCCGCCGCATCAATTCCTGCCTCGCGCTTGCCGTCAGCCATGACGGCGCCGAGATCACAACCATCGAAGGCGTCGCGCGCGGCGACCAGTTGCATCCGGTACAGGCCGCCTTCATCGCCCATGACGGGTTCCAGTGCGGCTTCTGCACGCCGGGCCAGATCATGAGCGGCATCGGCCTGATCCAGGAGGGCCAGGCCGGCGAAGATCCGGAGCGCGTGCGCGAATGCATGAGCGGCAATCTGTGCCGCTGCGGGGCCTATCAAGGAATCACCGAGGCCGTGCTCGAGGCGCAGGCCAGCATCACCGCGACCAAGCAGAGGCGCTCCGCATGATGAACTTCGATTATGTCAGGCCGGCCAGCGTCGTGGACGCGATCGCGGCGGCATCCGAAAAGGGCGCAAGCTATCTCGCCTCCGGCACCAATCTGCTCGACCTGATGAAGGGCGGCGTCAGCCGGCCGAGCCTTCTCGTTGACGTCACGCGTCTGCCGGGGCTCGACCGCATCGAGCATCTGGCCGACGGCGGCCTGCGGATCGGCGCGCTGGTGCGCAATGCCGATCTCGCGCATGACGCGGAGTTCGCGCGCAACTATCCGGCGGTCGCCGAGGCGTTGCTGTCGGGCGCATCCGCCCAGCTGCGCAATGCCGCGACCGTCGGCGGCAATCTGATGCAGCGAACGCGCTGTGCGTATTTCTACGACGCCGGCAGCGCCTGCAACCGGCGCTGGCCGGGCGCCGGCTGCGACGCGCTCAAGGGCGAGAACCGCCTGCACGCGGTGCTTGGCTGGAGCGAGGGCTGCATTGCCACCCATCCGTCGGATTTCTGCGTGCCGCTGGTCGCGTTCGACGCCGTCGTCGAGATCGAGGGCAAGACCGGCCGGCGCGAGCTGCCGCTGGAGGCGCTGCACCGTCTGCCGGGCGAGACGCCGGAGCGCGAGACCGCGCTGGAGCGCGGCGACCTGATCGTCGCGCTGCGGCTGCCGGCCGAAGCGCAAGGCTTCTCCGGGCATGCCCGCTACATCAAGGTACGCGAGCGCACGTCCTATGCGTTCGCCGTGGTCTCGGCCGCTGCGGCCTTGCGCATCGAGGATGGCAAAATCCGCGAGGGGCGTCTCGCGCTCGGCGGCGTCGCGGCAAAGCCGTGGCGGTCGCGCGAGGCCGAGCAGGTGCTCGCGGGCGCCGCGGCGGATGCGGCGACCTACCGCGAGGCGGCGCGCGCCGCGCTCGTGGTCGCAAAACCGTCCGGCGACAACGCCTTCAAGATCGAGCTCGCGCAGCGCATCGTCGTGCGCGCGCTCAGCCTTGCTGCCGCAGGCACGCCGGATCGCATTCCCGCGCTGCCGGGCTCTCCCTTCTCATCCGTTGCAGGAGTGTAACGCATGACGGCTGAACTCAATCTGACCCGCGATCCCGCCCATCTCAGGCACGGCTCGAATATCGGCCAGCCGCTGACCCGCACCGACGGCACGCTGAAGGTGACCGGCAAGGCCCGCTATGCCGCCGACAATCATCCGCCCGGCATGGTCTATGCGGTGATCGCGACCAGCTGCATCGCGCGCGGCCGCGTCACCGCACTCGACGTCGCTGCCGCCAAGCGCCACCCCGGCGTCATCGACGTGATGACGCCGGCGCACAAGCCGGAACTCGCGGAGGATCCGGACGCCAAGGGCAATCCGTTCGCCTTCCGCATGGAGCTGTTGCAGAGCGATGAGGTGCGCTACGCCAACCAGGCGATCGCGGTCGTGATCGCGGAAACGCTGGAGGCCGCCACCGAAGGCGCCGCGCTGCTGTCGCCGCGCTATCAGGTCGAGATCGCGCGTGTCGGCCTCGACGCCGGGGAGGCCTATGCGCCGCCGGTGGTCGGCATCGGCAATCCTGCCGAAGTCCGCCACGGCGATATCGATGCGGGCCTTGCCGCTGCGTCGAAGCGGATCGACGCAACTTACGAGACGCCGGCGCAGTATCACAACGCGATGGAGCCGCACGCGATCGTCGCGGTGTGGGACGGCGACCGTTTGTTCCTCGACACGCCGAGCCAGGGCATGGCGATGGCGCAGATGCGGATCGGCGGCCTGTTCGGCATTCCGCCCGGCAACATCCACATCAACAGCCCGTTCCTCGGCGGCGGCTTCGGCTCCAAGGGCCTGGTCTCCGGGCCGCAGGTGCTCGGCGCCATGGCGGCGAAGCTGGTCGGGCGTCCGGTCAAGCTGGTGCTGCGGCGGAGCCAGATGTACGGCCCGGTCGGCCATCGTCCGCAGACCCGCCAGCGCATCCGGATCGGCACCGGTGACGACGGCCTGCTGACCGCGCTCGATCACGAGGCGCGCGTCACGACGTCGAGCTTCGACGATTTCTACGAGCCGGCGGCGGACGCCTCGCACACGCTCTATGCGAGCCCGGCAATCCGCACTGCGCATGAGGCGGTGCGCGTCGACACCGGCACGCCGCTGTTCATGCGCGCGCCGGGCGAGGCCACCGGATCGATCTCGCTGGAAAGCGCGATCGACGAGGCGGCGTTCGCCTGCGGCATCGATCCCTTGGAATTCCGGCTGAAGAACTACGCCGAGGTCGAGCCGACCACCGGCAAGCCGTTTTCCTCCAAGGCGCTGCGGCAGTGCTACGCCAAGGCCGCCGAACGTTTCGGCTGGGCGGGACGTCCGCTACAGCCAAGGCAGATGCGCGACGAGAACGGCTTTCTGGTCGGATGGGGCATGGGCACCGCGACATTCCCGGCGCTGATGTTCCAGGGCAATGCGCGCGCCGTGATCCGCGCCGACGGACGCGGCGTGATGGAAAGCGGCGCGCACGACATGGGGCAGGGCGCCTGGACTGCGCTCACGCAAATCTCGGCCGACGCGCTCGCGCTCGATCTCGAGCAGATCTCGTTCCTGTCCGGCACGTCGGACCTGCCGGATGCCGGCATCGCCGGCGGCTCCGCGCACACTGCGACGGTCGGTGCCGCGATCCACAATGCCGGCGCGGCGGTGATCGCAAAACTCGCCGAGCTTGCGACCTCCGACCAGCGCTCGCCGCTGTTCGGCGCCGGCAATGCCGGCGTGGCGGCGCGGGCCGGGCGGCTCTATCGCCGCGACGATGACGCGCGCAGCGAAAGCTATGCCGAGATCCTGGCGCGCGCCGGCGTTGCCGAGATCGAGGCCGCCGGCACAGGTGCGGCCGATCCGGCGGCGCAATCGCAATATGCGATGCACGCGCATGGTGCTGTCTTTGCCGAGGTGAAGGTCGATCCGGAGCTCGGCCAGATCCGCGCCACGCGGCTGGTCGGCGCGTTCGCCGCAGGGCGCATCATCAATCCGTTGATGGTGCAGAGCCAGCTCCGCGGCGGCATGATCTGGGGCCTTTCCTTCGCCCTGCACGAGGAGGCGGTGATGGACAAGAGGTCCGGCCGCATCCTGAATGCGAACCTCGCCGAGTATCATGTGCCCGTGAATGCCGACGTGCCGCCGATGGAGGTGATCACGGTCGACGAGCACGATCCCCATGTGAACCCGCTCGGCATCAAGGGCGTCGGCGAGATCGGCATCACCGGCAGCGCTGGCGCCGTCGCCAACGCCGTCTTCCACGCCACCGGCATCCGCGTGCGGAATTTCCCGATCAAGATCGAGGAAGTGGTGATGGGGTTGAAGTGATGCGGCTTGACGTGAGGGCTCCGTAATAACAGGTGTCGTCCCGGCTTTCGCCGGGACGACGAGTGGAGAGAGTAGGGCCGTCACCCCGCCGCCGTCACGCAGTTCACCCAGAGCACCACGGCCTTGGCATCGCGCGCTGGATTGGAGAAGCGGTGCGGACGCCGGCTGGCGAAGCGGAAGCTGTCGCCTTCTTTCAGCGTCCAGGTCTCCGTGTCCACCGTCAGCGTCATCTCGCCCTGGAGCACCAGACCGGCCTCTTCGCCGTCATGGGTATAGAACTCGTCGCCGGTGTTGCCGCCGGGCTCGAGATGCACCAGGAACAGATTGAGCCGGCTCTCGCTGCCGGCCGGGCTCAGCAGCTGCTTTGAAATTCCGGTGCGCCACAGCTTCAGCTCGGCGCGCTGCACCTCGCGGGTGACGACGCCGCCGGCGCCGTCATCCTTGGGCGTCGCGCCGAACAGCGCGGCGATGCCGACGCCGAGCACGTCGGCCAATGTCGCCAGCACGCGCAGCGAGGGCGACGACAGGCCGCGCTCGATCTGGCTGATGAAGCCGATCGACAAGTCGGTGCGCGCGGCAACCACCTCCAGCGACATCTCCTTGCTGCGGCGCAGGTCGCGGATGCGGCGTCCGACCGCGAGATCCATCGCGGGCTCGGCCGGCTTGCTGGCCGGCTTTCTGGCGGCGCGGCGTGCCGTTGCGGGCTTCGCTGCCGCGCCTTTACGCATTCTCTTGCCGCCGCTCACGTCAATCCGCTTCCTTCATGTGCATGAAAACCGCTTGCATTGGCCGCGGTTTCGTGACCACAATTTCATATTGGTGAAAATAGGCCGGAACGGCGTCGACCGCAACCAAAAGCGCGAAACGCGCGGGCGATGCGGCGCCAAGGCCAGCTTCGGGAGGTGTTGCGATGTCGTTTCAGCGTCTCGTCCAGGCCGCGGTGGCGGCGCTTGCCCTTGCCTTGACCTCGCCGTCAGTGGCGCAGCAGGTGCTCAAGGTCGGCTCAACCCCGACCGGCATTCCCTTCACCTTCCTCGACACCAAGACCAACTCGATCCAGGGCATCATGGTCGATCTCGCCACCGAGATCGGCAAGGACGCCGGCTTTACCGTGCAGATCGAGCCGATGCAGTTCTCGGCGCTGATCCCCTCGCTGACATCCAACAAGATCGATATCATCGCCGCCGCGATGTTCGCCACCGCCGCACGCAAGGAGGTGATCGACTTCTCCGAGCCGGTTTACACCTATGGCGAGGGCCTCGTGGTGCCGAAGGCCGACACCAAGGCCTATGCCTCGCAGGAGGATCTGAAGGGCGCCGTGGTCGGCGCCCAGGTCGGTACTGCCTTTGTCGACGCGCTGAAGAAGACCGGGCTGTTCAGCGAGGTCAAGGTCTACGATACCATTCCCGACATCCTGCGCGACGTGAATGCGGGCCGCCTCAAGGCCGGCTTCGCCGACCATCCGATCCTCGCCTACAATCTGCAGCAGGGCAATTTCGCCGACGTCCGTCTGGTCGACGGCTACAAGCCGGTCACCGTCGGCACCGTCGCGATCGGCGTCCGCAAGAGCGACACGGAGCTGCTCGCGAAGATCAACACCTCGCTGGCGAAGCTGAAGGCGAACGGGGCGATCGCAAAGATCCTAGAAAAGTGGGGCCAGAAGGCCAACGCGTCCTGATGCGCCTGTGTTGCTTTCACTCCGCCCGGGCTGCGCGAGAGTGACCCGTGACCCTGAGGAGCGCACAGCGCGTCTCGAAGGGTCGACGGCCACTAGCCGGGCCGATTCATCCTTCGAGGCTCGCCCAGCGGCGCAAGCGCGCCGCAAGGCTCGCGGGTGACGGAATAGACACGATTGGCCGATGCAAAAATTCTTCCATGACGCCGTCGAGTTCGTGCCGATCCTGCTGCAGGGTGTCTGGCTGACCATCGTCGTCACCGTCGGCTCACTGTTGCTGTCGACGGTGCTCGGGCTGGTGTGGGCCTTGATGCGGGTGTCCGGCGTCGGCTTCCTGGTCGGCCTCAGCGCCTCGTTGATCAATGTGATCCGCGGCATCCCGATCATCGTGCTGCTGTTCTACATCTACTTCGTGATGCCCGATTTCGGCATCGCGCTGTCGGCGCTGCAGGCCGCGATCATCGGGCTCGGCATTGCTTATTCGGCCTATCAGGCGGAAAATTTCCGCGCCGGCATCGAGGCGATCGACAAGGGGCAGATCGAGGCGGCGCAAACCATCGGGATGGGCTGGTGGCTCACCATGCGCCGCGTGGTGCTGCCGCAGGCGGTCAGGATCATCCTGCCGCCCTACGGCAACATCATGATCATGATGCTGAAGGATTCCTCGCAGGCGTCCACCATCACGGTCGCCGAGCTCGCGCTGCAGGGCAAGCTGATCGCCTCTTCGACCTTCAAGAACACCAGCGTGTTCACGCTGGTGGCGCTGATGTACCTCACCATGAGCATCCCGCTCATCCTGCTGGTTCGGCACTTCGAGAACAAGGCGAACCGCAAATGATCGAGCTCCGCGACGTCCACAAGAGTTTTGGCAAGGTCGAGGTGCTGAAGGGCATCACCGCCTCCGTCGCCAGGAGCGAGGTGGTCTGCATCGTCGGTCCGTCCGGCTCCGGCAAGTCGACCATCCTGCGCTGCATCAACGGGCTCGAGAGCTACGATCGCGGCGAGATCAGCGTCGAGGGTGCGCGCGTCGACAGCAATGACCGCTCGATCGTGGCGATCCGCACCCAGGTCTCGATGGTGTTCCAGCGCTTCAACCTGTTTCCGCACCGCACCGCGCTCGAGAACGTTATCGAGGGGCCGCTCTATGTGAAGAAGGAGCCGCGCGAGCAGGCGATCGCCCGTGGTCGCACGCTGCTCGCGCAGGTCGGGCTCGCCGACAAGGCCGAGGTGCATCCGCCAAAACTCTCCGGCGGCCAGCAGCAGCGCGTCGCGATCGCGCGGGCGCTGGCGATGCAGCCGAAGGCGATCCTGTTCGACGAGCCGACCTCCGCGCTCGATCCGGAACTGGTCGGCGAGGTGCTGTCGGTGATGCGCAAGCTCGCCGACGACGGCATGACCATGGTCGTCGTCACCCATGAAATGGGCTTTGCCCGCGACGTGGCCGATCGCGTGCTGTTCATCGACGGCGGCGTCATCGTCGAGCAGGGCGCCGCCAAATCCGTCCTCAACCAACCCCAGCACCCGCGCACCCAGGATTTCCTGCGCCGCGTGCTGCATCCGCTGTGATCGGGTCGCCTGCAATGAACGCGCCTATTCGCCTGCCGCTGCCACCGAGCCTCTACGCCGACACCGCGGTGCAGGCGACGCCGACGCCTCTGCTGACGTCGGACAGGAGCGTACCGGTCGCGATCATCGGCGGCGGCTTCACCGGCCTGTCGACGGCGCTGCACCTCGCCGAGCAGGGCGTGCTTGCGACCGTGCTCGAAGCGCAGGAGCCGGGCTGGGGCGCGTCCGGCAACAATGGCGGGCAGACCAATCCCGGACTGAAGAACGACCCCGACCAGATCGAGCGGGATTTCGGCGCCGATCTCGGCCGCCGCATGATCGAGTTCTCCTACGGCACCACCAACTTCACGCATGATTTGATCCGCCGCTACCAGATCCCCTGCGAGGCCAGGCAGAACGGCACGCTGCGCGCGGCGTACAACGAAGCCAGCGCAGCGGCGATCGAGACCACCGCAAAGCAGTGCATCCGGCGCGGCATGCCGGTGAAGCTGCTCGACGCCGCCGAGATGCGGCAGATGACCGGCAGCGACCGTTACCTCTGCGCCATGCTGGATGCGCGCGGCGGCGACCTGCATCCGCTGAGCTATGCGCGGGGTCTTGCGCGCGCTGCGATCGGGGCCGGCGTTGCCGTCCATGGCGAGACCCCGGCGCTGTCGCTCCGCCGCGACGGCGGCCGCTGGCGGATCGAGACGCCGCGCGCGGTCGTGCTCGCCGACAAGGTGCTGCTCGCGACCAACGGCTTTACCGATGATCTCTGGCCGGCGCTCCGCCGCAGCATCGTGCCGGTGTTCTCATCGATCGCGGCGACCGCGCCGCTGTCCGAGACGATCGCGCGCGCGATCATGCCGACCCGGCCGGTGCTCTACGAAAGCGGCCACATCACGGTCTATTACCGCATCGACCAGCACAATCGGCTCTTGATGGGCGGCCGCGGCCCGATGCGCTGGATCAGCAAGCCGACCGACGTCGCCTATCTGATCAGCTACGCCGAGCGGCTGTGGCCGCAGCTCAAGGGCGTCAGCTGGACCCACGGCTGGAACAGCCGTCTCGCCATCACCGCCGATCACTACCCGCATGTCCATGAGCCCGCGGAGAATTTGCTGATCTCGCTCGGCTGCAACGGCCGCGGCGTCGCGCTTTCGACCGCGATGGGCGCAGAGCTGGCGCGCCGGCTGATCGGCGGCCCCAAGGCCGAGATCGACATGCCCGTGACCGGCATCAAGCCGATCCCGATGCACGCCTTCTGGCGGGTCGGCGTCACCGCGGCCGTGCTGACCGGCCGGGTGCGGGACCGCCTCGGTGTGTGAGGCATTTAACACAATTACAGAATGTGCTGGGCTAATCTCGTGCGTCGGATATATTCGCAGTCTTTACTGGAAGGCTGTTCATGCAATGCGAGCGATGCGGTCACGCAAACCGGGCTGGCAACGATTATTGTGAAGATTGCGGTGCGCCATTAGGCCTCAAATGTGACTCCTGTCAGCATGTGAACGGGCCCTCCAGCCGCTTCTGCGGCCGCTGCGGGACCGTGCTCGCCGCGGGCAGCGTCCGTCCCGACGCGCCCTCGCAGCGCCTGCTGCGTTCGCTCAGCACCAAGGGCGGCGAACGCAAGAACCTCACTCTGCTGTTTGCCGATATCCGCAACTCGACCAATCTGATCGACAGCCTCGGCGATCCCGAACTCGGCATGCGGCGCCTCGAGCCGGTGCTCGACCTGATGAAGGAAGCCGTCCACCGCTACGACGGCATCGTCAACAAGATCCAGGGCGACGGCGTCATGGCGCTGTTCGGCGCGCCGCCGCGCCCGCATGAAGATCATGCGGTCCGCGGCTGTCTCGCCGCGCTCGCCATGCAGGATTCGGTGGCCAGGCTCGCCGATCCCGGCATGCAGATCCGGGTCGGGCTGCACACCGGCGAAGTCGTGGTGCAGACGGTGGAAAACACCATCTACCAGACCTACGACGCCGCCGGCGCCAACGTCCATATCGCCAACCGGATGGAGCAGATGGCCGATGAGGGCGCGATCCTCATCACGCGCGACACCTATGTCGGCGCCAGGCAATTCGTCGAGGTGACGCCGCTCGGCATGCAGACCATTCGCGGCATCTCCATGCCGGTGGAGGTCTTTCGGCTGACCGGGCTGCTCAGCGCGCCCGCGAGCGACGTTTTCCGCAGCGGCCGCCGCCTGACCTCGATGGTCAACCGGACCGAGCAGATGGCGGCGTTGGAGCATGAGCTGTCGCGTGCAGTTGGCGGCGACGGCCGGGTCGTCGGCATGGTCGGCGATGCCGGCATCGGCAAGAGCCGGCTTTGCTTCGAGTTCGCCGAAAATTGCCGCCGCAAGGGCATTCGCGTCTACGAGGCCCGCGTGCTGGCGCATGGCCGCGCAACACCGTTCCAGCCCGTGCTCGAGCTGTTGCGCGACATCTTCGGCATCCGCGCCAAGGAGCCGATCGAGACATCCCGGCGTCGCGTCATCGACCGTTTCGCCGAGATGGCCTCATCGGAGCAGGAACTGCTGGTGCTGCTCGAATTCCTCGGGCTCGCCGATCCGGCGTATCCGGCCCCGAAGCTCGATCCGCGTGCGCTGCGGCTGCAACTGCTCGAGCTGGTTCGAACGCTGGTGCGCGCGCGCCCCGGCGACGCGCCGGCGGTCGTCATGATCGAGGACCTGCACTGGATCGACGCCGCGAGCGAAGAGTTCGTCGAGACGCTGGTCGATGCCATCGTCGGCACCGCGACGTTGCTGGTGGTCAATTTCAGGCCGGGCTTCACGGCACCTTTCATGCAGCGGTCTCACTACCGTCAGATCGCAATTCCGCCGCTGCCGTGGTCCGATTCGAACGAGCTGCTCCGCGAGCATTTCGGCAGGCATCCCTCGCTGGCCTCGCTGAGCAGCAATGTCATCGAACGCGCGCAGGGCAATCCGTTCTTCATCGAGGAGCTCGCCAACACCGTCGTGGAGCGCGGCAATGTCGAGGGCGAACGCGGCAACTACCGGCTCAAGCATGGCGTCGATGCGGTGCCGCTGCCCGCAACGGTGCAGGCCGTCGTGGCCGCCCGCATCGATCACCTCGAGGATATCGCCAAGCAGGTGCTCGAGACGGCGGCGGTGATCGGCCGGCTGGTCGCGATGTCGGTGCTGCGCCCGGTCGCGGCGCTGCCGAACGACGATTTGCAGAACGCCATCGCGCAGCTGCGTCAGGCCGAGCTGTTGTACGACCTGCCGCCCTACGACAAGGGATTGCTGGCGTTTCGCCATCCATTGATCCAGGAGGTCGCCTATGCAACTCAGTTGCGGTCGCGGCTGACCACGCTGCATGCGACCGTCGCCAAGGCGATCGAGGGCTTCGACTGGGGCAAGCTCGACGAGTTTGCCGGGCTGCTCGCCTATCACTACGAGGCCGCGGGCCAGCCGCTGGAGGCGGTCACCCATTTGCAGCGGGCGGCGCGCTGGATCGGCAAGACCAACTCCGCCGAGGCAATGAAAAGCTGGAAAAAGGTTCGCGCCCTGCTGCAGGACCAGCCCCCGTCCGAATATGTCGACCGGCTGCGGGCGATGTCGAGCGGCCAGATCCTCAACTTCGGCTGGCGTGAGGGGATGTCCGCCGAAGAGGTCAAGCCCTACGCCGAAGAGGCGATCAAATACGCACGCGCGGCGGACCCGGTGCACGAGCCGATCCTGCTCGGCGCCTACGGCAGGATCCTGGCCGCGACCGCGGCGGCCGACGACTATGTCAATCTCGTGCAGGACGCCTTGAAGCTCACCTCCGGCACCGGGGACGTCGGACGGTTTGCGACGGTCAACGCCATGCTGAGCCAGGCGTTCTTCCTGTCGGGCCGTCTTGCCGAGGCGCTCGACGCCGGGCAGGTGGCGGTTGCCGCGATTGCCGAGCAGGGCGGCTTTCACAACAACGTCACACTGGGTCTCAACCCGAACCAGATTCTCGGTTTCGACGTCGAGCACTGGATCAGGTGTCTCGGCACCAGAATTCTGGTGCGGCTCGGCCGGTTCGACGAAGCCGAACGGCGGATCGCCGAGGTGCTGCGGGCCGAGCCGGAGCGCTTCGCCGCCGTCGTGCAGTTCATTCCGCATTTTGCAATGGTGGAGATGGGCTGGAGCCGCGGCCGACCGGAGCTCGCCAAGCCGCATGCGGCGAGGATCGCCGAACTGGCCGAGCAGTCCGGCACGCCCTATCTGCGGGTCGCGGCGCTCGCCAGCGCCGGCCTCTCCAGCGGCGCCGCGGGGGACTTCAAGGTTGCCGCCGCCCAGCTTCAGGAAGCGATCGACTTTGCGCGCTCTGCGCGAGCCGGCCTCGAATTCGAGGCGCGCATGCTGGCCGATCTGGCCGAAGCGCTCTATCGCGCCGCCGACCACCATGCGGCCCTGCAAGCGGTCGACGAGGCGCTGACGGTCGCGCGGCGAAGGACCGATCGCATCGCCGAGCTGCACGCGACCGTGCTGCGCGGCCTGATCGTTTGCGCCTTGGGCAGCACGTCACATGAGGAGCTTGACGAGATTGTCGGCGGCGCTCAGAATCTGCTCGATGTCTCGGGGGCAGTCTATTTCACACCACAACTCGATCAGCTTCGATTGCATCTTGAGCGACGCCGCTAGACGCGACGATTTTTTCATTTCTGGAAACAAGGTATTGAGGGGATTTCAATGGGACGGATGATTCAAGACGATACGACGCGCGATGTCCTGGATCTGCTGAACAAGCGGTTTGGTCCCGGCGGGATCATGGAGATGGTCGAGCTGCAAAAGGAGTTCGACATCTTCTCTCCCAATCATCCGCTCGAGCAGTCGTTCAGGCTGATCGGGATCGAGCCCGCCGACCGGGTCGAGCGGAAGCGCTGGTATACCTTCCTCGGCACGCTGAAGGACTATCCGTCCGATCAGCCCAATGTGAGCGGATACAAACGGGTGGTCCAGGCGTTCCGGCAGGCGCTCACGCAGAGTCCGTATCTGCCGGTGCTCGTTAGCGTTCACGCCATGAAGGAAAATCCGAAGGTGACGTTTGCAGCCGATGGCCACACGCCGCTGATCTACTCGACCCAGTCGTATCGGGTTCTGTCGATCCCGACCAAGCCAAGCCAGGTCGCCCGCAAGGAGCTTGCGGCGATGGCGAAGCAGCGGCGGGCCAAAGCCAAGAAATGAGCAAGACGTGAGCATCGCAGCGGAGACCGCAGGTTTCGGCGCCGACGACGACCGGGCGCGGTTCTCCGATCTCTATGCCGATGTCGAATCCTACTACAGCGCGCGGGTCGCCAAATACGGCGCCACCCCGCGCGGAGTGGACTGGTCCTGCCAGGCCACCCAGGACCTGCGCTTCGTCCAGTTGCTGAAGCTCTGCGACTTCTCCGCACCGTTCAGCCTGAACGACATCGGCTGCGGATACGGCGCGCTGTGCGCCTATCTCGCAAGGCGCCATCCGCAAGCGGAGATCGACTATCTCGGGATCGACCTGTCGCTCGCCATGATCAGCCGCGCGCGCCGCCGTTTCTCGGCGCCGGGGCGCCGCTTCAAGGTCGGCAAAGGCGGCCTGCGTCGCGCGACCTATTCGGTCGCGAGCGGCATCATGAATGTCGATGTCGGCGGCTGCCGCCGATCCTGGGAGGCATTTGTCGCCGGGATGCTGGCCGACCTGCGCCGCGCCAGCCTGCGCGGCTTCAGCGTCAACTTCGTCACCGGCGGAACGGAAGGCACGGCGGCCGACGATGCATCGCCGGTGCAGCTCTATTGCACCAGCCCCGAGCCGTGGATCGATTATTGCGAACGCGAGCTTGGCTGCACCGTCGAGACCGTCGACGGCTACGGAATGAACGAAGTCACCCTGCTGGCGCGATGTAGGGATTGCTGATCGATCGGACCTGCGTCAGCCCAGGCAGATGAGAGCAGGTCGAGAGGCGTGACGCGATCGAAGCCTGCCGCACGGCTATCGCTTGTCCAGAATCCGCAACTCGGCCGTGGCGCTGGCGACCGTCACGTCGTTGGCGTCGATCAGATCGGCTTCGACGATCATGTCGCGGTCGGTCTGCGAGATGACCTTCGCCTTGGCCGTGATCGGGCCGATGCGCGCCGGTTTGAGAAACCGCGTGGTGAGGGTCCTGGTCACGACGGTTCGCGTTGCGGGCAGCGCTGCGAGCGCGCCGAGGCCCGTGGCTGAATCCAGCATCGCGGCAAGGAAACCGCCCTGGATCGTTCCGTGGCGATTGGTGAACAAGGGTTGCGCCTCGAAGCGGACTGTGGCGATTTCACCGTCGAAGCCCAGCCACTCGCGTCCAAGAAGTTGCGCGCCGGGCGGCACGTCTGCGCTTGCTTCACTCAAGCCGGTCACCGCAATTGTTGTCGGTCCAAATGTATCAGCCCGTTCGGGTCATGCAATGTCCGCGGGCGCGGGTCGCGAAAAGCGCCAAATCCCTGAGTTGCCCGACCTTTTGCACGGGGCCCATGGGTGCGATCGGCACCCGGCTTTTCCTGCGCCCTCTGCAAGCAAGAGGGCGGAAGGAAGAGCAAAGCTCGGGCAGATCATGGCGCGGGAATGCGGGCGTATGACTCACAGGTCGCGCAACACCTTCACTGTCGTCCCGGCGAAGGCCGGGACCCATAACCACCGATGCTCGTTGTTTCGCGATGCTGGAACGACCAGCGCGATCCACAATTCCCGCTGCGGCGTATGGGTCCCGGCCTGCGCCGGGACGACGGTGGAGAAGGAGTCGTGCGTATAACTCACCCCTCCGCGACTGCGTCGCCCCAGGGCTGGAACGGCTCGGTGACGCCGCTGTTGGTGGTGCCGTCGCGCAGCACGACGCTCGGGCAGGCGAACTTCATCGGCAGGGTCTGGATGCGGGCCTCCTCGAAGTCGAAGCGGCCGCGCAGCGCCTCGCGCACGCTGGCGGGCAGGCGCTTGTCGCCGATCACCACGGCGCCCTCGCTGGCGTCGATCCGCGGCTGGTGGATCGCGGCGTCGAGATCCATGCCGAAATCCATCACGAACGAGAGCAGTTGCGACACCGCCGGCAGGATGCGGCGGCCGCCCGATGCGCCCGCGGCGAGCGTGCGGCCGTCGGCGGCCTGCGCCACGACAGGCGTGTAGTTGGTCAGGCAGCGCTTGCCGGGCGCGAGCGAGTTCGGTGCGCCTTGCGCCGGATCGAACCACATGATGCCGTTGTTCATGGTCAGCCCGGTGTTCGGCGTCACGAATTTGGAGCCGAAGGTCGACAGCAGGGTCTGCGTCACCGCGGCCATGTTGCCGTCGCGGTCGACCGCGGAGAAATGCGTGGTGCAGCTTGGCGCGATCGCTTCGGCGCCGAGCGCGCGCCGGCCGTCGACGTCGCCCATGTCCTTCAGCCGTTCGCGATAGGCGGCTTGCAGCGCCTCCGCATAGGCAGCGTAGGCCGCCGCATCCGGACCGCCCTGCGCGGGCGCCAGCGCCTTTTGCAAAAGGCCGAGCGTGCGCGCCATGGTCGGACCCGCAGTCAACTCCGGCGTCGCATAGACCGTGCCGCCGCGATAGGGAATTTTCAGCGGCTCGCGCAGATGGGCGCGGAAGGCGGCGAGGTCGCGCACCGACAGCGCGCCGCCGGCGGCCTGGATGTCGTCGGCTATGCTGCGCGCCAGATCGCCCTCGTAGAAATCGCGCGGACCGGCCGCGGCGAGCTGCGCCATCGTGGCTTTCAGCCTGTCCTGCGGCATGCGGACCACCGACCTGATGCCCCATTGCGCGTTCGGCGGCAGGCCGTCCTGCAGATACGCCGCGGCGCTGGCGGGATAGCGCCGCAGATCGGCCGCGGAGCTTGCGATCATCGCGGTGGTCCACCAATCGACCAGAAGGCCGTCGCCGGCGAGCTTGACGCTCGGCGCCAGCAGGTCCTTCCACGGCATTTTGGCGTGACGGCGATGCGCTTCCTCCATGCCGGCAACGACGCCGGGCACCGCGATCGAGCCGGGGCCGTGCAGGTTGCGGTCGTCCTTGACCCGCGCCCAAGGGAACAGGTCGGAGGCCGCGCCGCCGGTCAGCGGATAATCCTCGATGCGCAGGCCGTCGGGCGCGCGCATGCCGTAGTCGATCACCTCGACGCGGTTCTCCTTGGCGCGATACAGCACCATCGCGCCGCCGCCGCCGGCGCCGCTCATCCACGGCTCCACGACGCCAAGCGCGAAGGTGGTTGCGATCACGGCGTCGACGCAATCGCCACCCGCCGCCAATACCTCCGCGCCGACCTCGGCCGCCTTGCGCGACTGCGCGGCGACGATGCCGCCCTTGGCGCTGACGGCCGGCTTGCGGATCACTTGCGAGTTGGAGAACTGGTCGGACATGGCGTTGCTTTCGCTGTTCTTGTTGCGGGTGGGGCACGTTGGCGTAGCATGCCAAGCATGGCACTGTCAGTGCAACAACAAGAACCAATTTCAGGGAGCGGAAAAATGACTGGTGTGAAGCGTGAACGGGACGGCAAGGTCGGCATCCTGACGCTCAACGATCCCGCGAGCCTGAACGCCATGACGCCGGAACTGCTCGGCGATCTCGCGCGCGCCGTCGGCGAGATGAGCCTCGACCCGGACATCCGCGCGCTGGTCCTGACCGGGGAGGGACGCGCCTTCTGCTCCGGGCAGAACCTCAAGGCGTTCCAGTCGCTCGGCGACAACATCTACACCGGCGTGATGAGGCATTATTGGCCGGCGATGCAGGCGTTGCGCGAATGCCGCGTGCCGGTCGTGGTCGCGGTCAACGGAGTCGCGGCCGGCGGCGGCTTCAGCCTCGCGATGTCCGGCGACATCATCCTGGCGGCGCGCTCGGCGAGCTTCATCCAGGTGTTCAGCCGGATCGGCCTGGTGCCGGATCTCGGCTCGACCTGGCTGTTGCCGCGCCTGATCGGCCGCCAGCGCGCGCTCGACCTGATGCTGCTGAACGAGCCGCTGCCGGCCGAACGGGCCAAGGAGTGGGGGTTGGTGCGCGACGTGGTCGACGATGCCAAACTGCTCGACGAGGCGAAGGCGCTCGCCGGCCGTCTCGCGGACGGACCGACGCGCGCGCTGGTCGCGACGCGGCAGCTGCTCGAGGAGAGCGAGCACGCCAGCTACGCCGATCAGTTCCGCCGCGAGATCGAGCTGCAGCAGGTGATCCGCGAAAGCGCCGACGCGAGGGAAGGCCGCCAGGCCTTCGTCGAGAAACGCAAGGCCCAGTTCACGGGAAGGTAATCCTTGATCGCAGGCACGCTAGCCGATCGCAATCGCGATCTTGCCGAAATGCGCGCCGCTCGCCATGTGGGCGAACGCGGCCTTGACCTGGTCGAAGGCGAACACCTTGTCGATCACGGGCTTGACGCCGTGCAGGCTGATGCCGTCGCACAGCGCCTGCAGGTCCTCGATCGAGCCGACGGTGACGCCTTGCAGCCGCTGCTGCTGCATCACCATCAGCGGCAGCCGCGTGTCGGACGCGGCGGGACCTGCGAGCACGCCGATGAAGGCGATGGTACCGCCGATCCTGGTGGCGCGGATCGATTCGTTCAGCGTGCCGACGCCGCCGACCTCGACGACGAGATCGACGCCGCGCCCGGTCAGCTCGCGCGCCTTCTTGCCCCAATCGGGCGTGGACTTGTAGTTGAGCGTGACATCGGCGCCAAGTTGTTTCAGCCGCGCGATCTTGGCGTCGCTGGAGGATGTCGCGATGACGCGGGCGCCGCACATCTTGGCGAATTGCAACGCGAACAGCGAGACGCCGCCGGTGCCCTGGGTCAGCACCGTCTGCCCCGGCTTGAGGTCGCCGAGCTTGACCACCGCACTCCACGCCGTGAGGCCGGCGCATGGCAGTGCCGCGGCCTCGATGTCGTTCAGATGATCCGGCGTGCGCACCAGCGCATGCGCGGGGAAGACCCGGTACTCGGTCAGTACACCGTCGACGCTGCCGCCGAGCGCCGCGCGCATCCGCGCCTCGCTCGGCTCGCCGGCGAGCCAGCTTTCGAAGAAGCTGCCGATCACGCGATCGCCGGGTGCGAAGCTCCTGACGCCGACGCCGACCGCCTCGACCGTGCCGGCGCCGTCGGAGACCGGCACCAGCGGAAATTTCTGGCGCGAGCCGTAACCGCCCTTGACCGTGAGCAGGTCGCGATAGTTCAGCGTCGCCGCCTTCAGCCGCACCAGGACCTCGCCCGGGCCGGCTTGCGGAACCGGCTTGTCGACCAGCGCCAGCGCGTCGACGCCGCCGGGGCCTTGCAACTCATAGCATTTCACGGAACGTCTCCTGCTCGGTGCTCTTGTGTTGGGCAGCGCTCGCGGCGCCGCCGCGCATGTGCCGAGCATATGTCAGGCCCGCCGCGCGTGGCCAGAGCGCGCAGTGAAGCCGATGGAATGGCGCCCATGTCCGAACGCGTTGGCGGTGCCCGAAAATACCGCCAATCTGTGCCGTCAATGAAGGGACCGAGCGGAGGTGACGATGGCTGCCTTGCTTGAGACCAACGGCGATCTGATCGCAACGCTCGCACGCGGCGCGGTCCGCGTGCTGCTTGCCGCTGCATGGATCGCTTGCGGTGGTGCGATGGCCGCGGCAGACGACAGTCTCTACCGCGCCCAGACCGTCGTCACCGGCCAGGGCGAGCCGAACCGCATCATTGGCTTCGGGGCATGTCTGGAGGACGTCCTGATCAAGATTTCCGGTCAGCCAATGCTGGCAGGCGACCGCCGGCTTGCCGCCTACAAATCGAAGGCCAAGGCGTTCGTCAGCAGTTTCGACTATCACGATCAATATGCCGGCAAGCCGCATCATGACGAGCAGGGCACCCGCGACCGGCCGTACGACCTGACGGTGGATTTCGACGAGAAGAAGATCGACGGCATTCTCGCCAGGCTCGGTCTCAAGCCGTGGCGATCGCAGCGGCCGGTGCTCGGCGTCTTCGCCGAGATGCAGCACGGTCCAAAGGACTACATCGTCACATCCGACGGGACGCAGTCCGACCTGCAGCGCGACGCGCTTGCGGCTGCCGCCGGCAAGCGCGGCATGCGCTTCGTGCTGCCTGATACAACCGCGTTGACGAGCGCCAACCTCACCGCCGCCGAACTGTTGAAGACGCCGTCGGCGAAGCTGAGTGCGATCGTCGCGCCGCATGGCGGCGAGGCCACCCTGCTCGGTCGGCTGGTCTGGGACGACAAGAATCTCGGCTGGGCCACGCAATGGCGGATGGCCTGGCACGGCAAGGATTACAAATGGCAGTTTCGCGGCGTCACCTTCGATGAAGCCTTCCGCCGCGGCATCGGCGGCGCCGCGCAGGTGCTGTCGGGCAATGGCGATCCGGGGCGACCGAAATGAGCTTGCGCGCGTAGCGGCTGGTTTTGCGCTATGGCGGGATGAAGTGAGGTTGAATCGGTTTGGCCTCGGGTTCGGCTCACCTCTCCCCAGCGGGGAGAGGTCGATTTGCGGAGCAAATCGGGTGAGGGGCCGCAGCTCTCACGAGGGACCGTAGCCCCTCACCCGGCGCTGCGCGCCGACCTCTCCCAAGGGAGAGGTGAACCTCCGACGCCGCTCCAATTCAACTTGATCTCATCATGCTCTACCCGGCGTAGCCAAGCGTTTGCGACGGATATTCCCCGAACATCGCGCGGTAATATTGCGAGAAGCGCCCGAGCTCGATGAAGCCCTGTTCGATCGCAACCTTGGAGACGGTGGTCTGGTCCGGGGTGCTTTCGCGCAGGATCGAACGGATCATGCAGAGCCGCTTGTAGCGCAGGAACGTCACCGGGCCGACCCCGAACACCTCGTGGAAGGCGCGGTGCAGGCTGCGTCGCGACAGCCGAAGCTCGGTGCAGATTTCCGAGACGTGGACCGGGCGCGTGCCCGCGGTGTGCAGATAGTCCTCGACGTGGCGCACCAAGCGCATCGCCGACGGCAGATAGCTCGTTCCGTCGGGGGGCAGCGATGTCACGACCGTCGCGGTCACGCAGTCGACGATCGCGCGCTTCCAGAAGCCGGCCGACGCGTCCGTCAAGGCGTCCGGATAGCGCGCGAGATGCGCGACGATCCGCGGCAGTTTGTCCGCCGCGCCCATGCCGATCGTGGGGTCGGCGCGAAAGTGGTTCTTCGCCTGCCAGGTTTCGGCGTCGGCGAGCCGCGGCTCGCCGCCGAATATATCGGGCAGGTCGGCGAGGTCGAAGCGGATGGCGGCGTAGGACGAGGCGCTGTGAAAGACCCCGTCATGCTCGACCGACGGAGGAATCACCAGCACATCGGCCGGCTGCATGTCGAATGCCCAATGCGTGACGCGGTCGGTCGCGCGCAGCAGCATCCCGATGATCAGCTTGGGGTCGGTCGAGATGCGCTGGGTACGGACCCCGACATTGAATGCGCCGATGCTGAGCGAAAAATCACCGATCCCGACGTGAGACAATGTGCCGCGCAGCTTGCCGCGCTCAAGCTGCATGACTTCGACATGCGAGCCTTTGACGGCATCGTGGAGACCCTCGAAGCCGTCAAGCTCGCCGGTGCTAACCGTCAGGTGTTGGCCCATATCCACGTTCACAACTGCAGCGCGATTAATCTACTAAAACCAAATGCTTGAAGTCAGTACAAACAGTTTGCCCCGCGACAATGCTCCTACGTTAGCTTGAGTCGCATGGCGAGATCGTGATGTGGATTTGCAAACCTGCAGATTTTCGCTTGTTTTTCCGAGAAAGCAATAAGGCCGACCGGGCCGGATTGATCGAATTGGAGCATCTTTCGTTAAGCCTGCACGGCTCGGGGTTGAGATTGGCACAAAGTGCACATCACTTGTATAGTGCGTTCCGCTATCGTTTGAACTGACAGCAGAATTCGCTCGTGACAACGTCCAGTGGAACGAGTCACGATGGAGAACATTGTGCACGCAAGTGTGCACACGGATTAGCGACGGAGGAGAAAGGGAAGAAGGCCTGACGGATCAACGCTGCCGAAAAGTGCAGCACAGAAAAATGGAAGGGCGCGACAATGCACTCAGGCACGACGCAATCATGCACGACGTTCGGTCACCGAGATCATAAGCCTGCGATCTTCAACAAGATTTTCCGTCTGGCAGTCATTGGAGCAGCCGCGATCGTCACGCAAGCAGGCCCGGCGTCGGCGGTCAGCATCGGCTCTTCCGCTTCATTGCCGATCATCAAACAGCAGGAAGGCAGCGGTAACGTTGTGCAGGTGCGCGCTGTCGCGCGCCGCGGCGGCGTTGCCGTCGGACCGCGCGGCGGTGCGGTTGCCTATCGCAGCCGGACGGTGGTGCGCCCAGGAGTGAGGCCCGGCTGGCACGGCGCCGGCACGCGCTGGGTTGGACCGCGGCCGGGAGGTTGGGCGCGGCCCGGCTGGTACGGCTGGCCGATCGGGGGCGCGGTTGCGGCCGGCGCAGCGATCGGTTTCGTCAGCGCGGCGAGCGCAGCCGCCTGGGCGGGACCGCCGCCGGCAGCGGGCATGTGCTGGTACTACACCGACCCGTCGCGAACACAGGGCTTCTGGGACTACTGCTCACGGTAAATGCGCGAAGGGGTGCATCGCCATGTCCCGGGTAGAGATCACCTCCGCCGAAACAGAGCGTGACGACCGCGTCCAGACCGACGACATGGTCTGGATTCCCGGCGGCACATTCCGCATGGGCTCCGACCATCACTATCCCGAGGAGGCGCCGGCGCATCGGGCGTCAGTCGATGGCTTCTGGATCGACCGCACCCCGGTGACCAACGCTCAATTCCGCGAATTCGTGCGTGAGACCGGGCACATCACGGTCGCCGAGCGACCGCCGGATCCTGCGCAATATCCGGGTGCGCTGCCGCATATGCTCTACGCCGGCTCGCTGGTGTTTCAGCCGCCGCGCCGCGTCACCACGCTGCGCGACTGGAGCCAATGGTGGACCTTGATGAAGGGCGCGAACTGGCGCCGCCCCTACGGCCCGCGCAGCAACATCAACGTGCTCGGCAGCCATCCGGTGGTCCACGTCGCCTATGCCGATGCGCTCGCCTACGCCAAATGGGCCGGCAAGGACCTTCCGACCGAAGCCGAGTGGGAGTTCGCGGCGCGCGGCGGGCTCGAGGCCGAGGAGTTCGCCTGGGGCAATGCCTTGACGCCCGGCGGCAAGCACATGGCCAACACGTGGCAGGGCAATTTCCCGATTCAGAACCTCTGCGAGGACGGCTTCGACCGGACCTCGCCGGTGACCGCGTTTCCGCCCAATGGCTACGGCGTCCACGACATGATCGGCAATGTCTGGGAGTGGACCGCCGACTGGTGGTCCGCCCGTCATGAGGCCGACGCTACGAAGCCCTGCTGCATCCCGCAGAATCCGCGCGGCGGTCGCGAGGATGCGAGCTACGACCCCGCCCAGCCCGCCATCAAGATTCCGCGCAAGGTCCTCAAGGGCGGCTCGCATCTGTGCGCCCCGAATTACTGCCGCCGGTATCGCCCTGCCGCCCGCCATGCCGAACCGGTCGACACCTCGACCAGCCATGTCGGCTTTCGCTGCGTGGTGCGGCGAGCCGATTCTCAATCGTCACAAAAACCGTTCGACAAGCAAGGAGCGTCAGAATGAGCGATGAGAGCAATATTGTTGCCAGGCCGTCCGGTAGTCGCGGAGGGTTGCTTCGTGGCTTGTTCGCGGCGGCGTTGGTCGCGACAAGCCTGGCGCCATTTGCCGGGTCTCCCGCGTCAGCGCAGCAGCCGAACGCGGCAAAGCCGAACATCCTCGTCATCTTCGGCGACGACGTCGGCCAATCCAATCTGAGCGCCTATACGCGCGGTGTGGTCGGCTACAAGACGCCGAACATCGATCGTATCGCCAACGAAGGCATGATCTTCACGGACTATTATGCCGAGAATAGCTGCACGGCCGGTCGCTCCACCTTCATCACCGGCCAGGCCTGCCTGCGGACCGGCCTCTGCAAAGTCGGTATTCCGGGAGCACCGGTCGGCCTGCAGAAGGGCGACATAACAATCGCGCAGGCCCTGAAACCCCTTGGCTACGCCACCGGTCAGTTCGGCAAGAACCATCTCGGCGATCGGGACGAATACCTGCCGACCAATCACGGCTTCGATGAGTTTTTCGGCAATCTTTATCATCTGAACGCCGAGGAAGAGCCGGAACGGCCGTACTGGCCGAAGGACGACGCAGCCTTCGTCAAGGCCTATTCGCCGCGTGGCGTCCTCAAGGCTTCCGCCGACGGCAAGATCGAGGATACCGGCCCGCTCACCAGGAAGCGGATGGAAACCGTCGACGACGAGACCACCGGCGCGGCCATCGATTTCGTCACGCGACAGGCAAAGGCCAACAGACCGTTCTTTACCTGGATGAACTTCACTCGCATGCACATCTTTACCCACGTTCGTGCCTCGATGCGCGGGCAAAGCGGCATGCCGGGTAATGAGTACGCAGACGGCATGGTCGAGATGGACATGAACGTCGGAAAGCTGCTCAAGACGCTCGACGACCTGAAGATCGCGGACAACACGATCGTCGTCTTCAGCACGGACAACGGCCCGAACGCGTTTACCTGGCCGGATGCAGCGACGACGCCTTTCCGGTCAGAAAAGGACACAAATTGGGAAGGCGCGTTCCGCGTGCCGGCGATGATCCGTTGGCCCGGCCATGTCAAGGCAGGCGAGGTTGCCAACGGAATCGTGTCAGGTCTCGACTGGTTCCCGACGCTCCTTGCCGCCGCCGGCGACCCCGGGGTGAAGGACCGCCTGCTCGCCGGCTGGCAGCCGCAGGGCAGCTCGACCACCTTCCGCAATCACCTCGATGGGTTCAATCAGCTCGACTACATGACGGGCAAGGCCGACAAGAGCGCGCGCAACGAGTTCTATTATTTCAACGACGACGGTGATCTCGTTGCGATGCGAAACGGCGACTGGAAACACACCTTTGAACGGCAGGATCAGCCTGGCCAGTTCGACGTCTGGGCTCACCCGTTCACGCCTTTGCGCGTGCCAAAGATATTCAATCTGCGCATGGATCCGTACGAACACGCGGAGATATCGGGCAGCATGTACGATCAATGGCGGGTAGAGAACGCGTACATGATCGCTCAGGCGCAAATCAAGGCGGCCGCGTTCCTGCAGACCCTTGTTGAATATCCGCCAAGCCAGCGGATTGCGAGCTTCAGCATCGACCAGATTCGTCGTGCGGTCGACAAGAAGGTCGATGAATCCTTCAAGAAGCGCGGTCTCGAATAGTCGCGAGGCCCTGCGAGACAGGCCAGTGGTATCGGCCTGTCTCGCACTGCATCCAAGGGGACTAGCGGATGGATGCTCGATCGAGCATAGGGTCTGCATCGACCGCGACCCGAGCACACCGAAAGAGACTGGACGCCGGTGCGAGCCGGAGGCTTGTCGCAGCGGCGCTGGCGTTCGTCTCGGGTGCCGCCGGCCTGATCTACCAGGTGATCTGGATCAAGCAGCTCTCGCTCGTCGTCGGCGCTGATGTCTACGCCATCACGACCGCCGTGAGTGCCTTCTTTACCGGCCTGGCGTTGGGCGGCCTGATCTTCGGTGGAAGGGCCGACCGGGCCAGCCAGCCGGCGAAAGTCTACATCGCGATCGAGATCGGCATCGGCATAACCGGCGTCGCCACCACATTGATCTTGGCGAATATTGCGCCGGTCTTCGTGGCGATCGAGAGCGCGAGCGGCTTGCTCGCATGGGCCATGGTGTTCGTTCTGGTCGGCATCGCTCCGCTTCTGATGGGTGGGACGCTACCGGTCCTTGTGCGTGCGGTGCTGCATAACTCTCGCGATGCCGGCCCCGTCGGCGGCCGGCTATACGCCGCCAACACGGCCGGCGCGATTCTTGGCGCTCTGCTGCCGATGTTTGTCCTCATTCCGCTGTTCGGGGTGCAAGGGACCTCGATCGCGGCGGCGACACTCAATGCCCTCGCGGCGGCGGGGGCAGCGGTGCTCGCCCGGAATCCCGTGGTTTCGGCGAGGATCAGGTCCGCCAGCGGCGCGGCGGCGCATCAACCGCGCCGGGTCGGATTGGCTGTTGCCCTCTATGCCGCCGCCGGCGCAATTGCCCTCGGCTATGAGGTCATCTGGTCCCAGTCCATCGTTCAGTTCATGAGTACGCGCAGTTTCGCGTTTTCCGTGGTGCTTGCGACGTACCTCGCGGGACTTGCGGCGGGCGCCGCGATCGTTGCGCGGGCAATCGACCGGATCCGCGACCCCTGGAGTGTCTTTGGCCTTCTGATCGCCGCTGCCGGGTTCCTGGCCTTGATCGAGATCGCGGTACTTGGCCATTGGCTCGTGGTCGCGCAGACGGCGACCGAAGCGTTCGTGCTCCGGCTTACCGAAAACCAGTTCGCCGGCATGTGCGCCCGCTTCGCGGTGGCAGCGTTCTGTATCGTATTCCTGCCGACCTTGCTGCTCGGGGCGGCCTTTCCGGTGGCGCTGCGTCTGGTGGTGCGGGATGCGCACATCGGGCAGGACGTTGGCGCGGTCGTGGCGGTCAATACGCTGGGCGGTGTGGGCGGCGCGCTTCTCACCGGCTTCGTGCTTCTGCCCTGGCTTGGGCTTGTCCACACCCTTGCATTGCTCGCAATCGGCGCCGGCCTGCTGGGTGTCCTTGCCTGCTGGGGCGGTCGCTCGAGCCGCGCCGGTCTTGGACTGGCATTCGCGGTCGGCGCAGCCTGCATCGTCGCCGCGGTCGCCACGCCGTCCGACCGATTTGCCCAATTGTTGCCGGCAACGCGGTCGGGAAAAATCATGTTCTATGAGGAGAGCCCGGGTGGGACGGTCGCGGTGGTCAACACCGGCCGCTTCCGCCGGCTCTATATCCAGGGCGTATCCAATTCCGGCGACGCGATGCCGTCGCTGCGCTACATGCGGCTGCAAGCGCTCCTGCCTCTCATCATTCACAATGGCGAGCCGAAATCCGCCCTGGTGATCGGCTACGGCACGGGCATTACGGCCGGCGCTCTCTCACAATTCCCCGCTCTCGACAGGAGGGTGGTGGGTGAGCTGCTCCCGGCGGTCCTTCGTGCGGCTCCGATATTCGACGGCACCTTCAACGCCGCGTCCGACCCGGGATTGGAGAAGCGCTTGGGCGACGGCCGTCGCCTCCTGCAGCGCGAGAGCCAGACCTACGACCTGATCACGCTGGAGCCGCCGCCGCCATCGGCGGTGGGCGTCGTCAATCTCTATTCTCGCGACTTTTATCGCTTGGCTTCGTCGCGACTGAACGACGACGGGATCGTCGCGCAGTGGTTGCCGCTGCCAACACAGAACGATGAGGACACGCGCTCACTGGTTCGCAGCTTCACCGATGTGTTTCCGTACGCGTCTCTATGGACATCGGAGCTGCACGAGATGTTGCTCGTCGGGTCGCGCCGTCCGATTCAGTTGGATGCGGAGCGCATCAGCGCGAGATTCAACCAGTCCGAGACGTCTGCGGCGCTTTCCGCGGTCGGCGTCAATTCGGTCGCGGCGCTGATCGCAACCTGGATCACCGACCGCGACGGGCTCGTGCGCTACGCGGCGGACGCGCCGGCAGTGACGGACGACAGACCGCGGATCGAATACGCGACATGGGTTCGTCCGGACGAGTTCAGCCGAACGATTTCGCACATCTGGCAGTACCGAAGCGAGCCGCCGCTCAAGGGAGCAGACGAGCAATTCACCACTTCGCTGCTGAGCGAAAGGCGAGATCTTGATGCGTTCTATCGTGCCGGCCTCAGCGCCTATGCGGGCAACCGGCAAGCCTACGCGCGCGAGATGGCGAGCCTCAGCCAAGCGGCGAGACGAAACCCCTATTACAGGTGGTTTACGGGGTCCAAGGAGCCGTAGTGCAATGTCAGATCACGCCGCAACACCGTTAGCGGCCGCCCCGGCGCGGCGAACTGCCCAGGACTCCGCGGCCCGCGACGCCGTGCTCGATCTCAAGGCGCGCATCGGCAGATCGGTGCTCGGGCAGGATCATCTGGTCGAGAGCATGCTGATCGGCTTGCTGGCCAACGGCAATCTCCTGATCGAAAGCCTGCCGGGGCTTGCGAAGACGCGGGCGGTGAAGACGCTGGCGAAGAACCTTGCCGCGGACCTGTCGCGCGTTCAGTTCACGCCGGACCTGCTGCCGTCGGATGTGACCGGCGCGGAAATCTACCTGCAGACCGAGAAGGGCGGCCAGTTTCAGTTCCAGAAGGGGCCGATCTTCGCCAACCTCGTGCTGGCGGACGAGATCAACCGCGCGCCGGCCAAGGTGCAGTCGGCGCTGCTGGAAGCGATGGAGGAACGTCAGGTCACCGTTGCCGGCAAGACCTACAAGATGCCTGACCTGTTCATGGTGCTCGCGACCGAGAATCCGATCGAGCAGGAAGGCACCTATCCGCTTCCCGAGGCGCAGCTCGACCGCTTCCTGATGCATGTCGTGATCACCTATCCCGACGAGGCGACCGAAGGCGAGATCATCAAGCTCAATCGCGCCGAGAATGCGCAGAAACAGGAAGCCGGCTCCGCCCCGCCGCCGGCGGTGCCGCAGCAGGCGATCCTCGATGCGCGCGGCGAGCTCGACGGCATTTTCGTCTCCGACCTCGCACAGAAATATATCGTCGACCTGATCTATGCGACGCGGTTTCCCGGCCGTTACGGCGAACCCTTGGGCAAATGGATCCAGATCGGCGCCAGCCCGCGCGGCAGCCTTGCCATCGACCGCTGCGCGCGGGCGCGGGCATGGCTCGACGGGCAGGACTTCGTCACGCCTGACCACATCCGCGCCGTCATCCACGACTGCCTGCGGCACCGGTTGATCCTGAGCTACGAGGCCGTGTCGCAGGGCATCAGCCCCGACCAGGTGATCGACAAGATCACCGAGCTTGTCGCTGCAGCGTGAGGGCCGTGATGACGGAGACATCAGCCAGAATGCCCGGTGTCTACGTCAGTCTCGACGATCTGATCGCGCTCGAATTCAGGGATCGCAGGGTTTCGTTCCTGCCGCGCCAGCCCGTGCATAGTCTGCTGTCGGGCCGGTTCGCCTCGCGCATGCGTGGCCGCGGGCTGAACTTCGAGGAGATCAGGGACTATCGCCCGGGCGACGATGTCCGCGAGATCGACTGGAAGGTCACGGCGCGGCTGCAGAAGCCGCATGTGCGCGTCTTCAACGAGGAGCGCGACCGTCAGGCCCTGCTCGTGGTCGATCAGCGGCTGTCGATGTTCTTCGGCAGCCGGCGCGCCATGAAGTCGGTCACCGCAGCCGAAACCGCCGCGATCGGCGCCTGGCGTGTGCTCGGCGTCGGCGACCGGGTCGGCGCGATCGTGTTCAATGACAGCGATGTCGTCGAGCTCGCGGCGCGGCGCAGTCGCGCGACGGTGTTGCAGATATTGTCCACCATCGTCGCGCAGAACCAGGCGCTCGGCGTCGGCCGCGGCATCGTTCCGGCGTCAGGCATGCTCAACCGGGCGCTCGAACATGCCGAGCGGCGGACGATGCACGATGCCACGGTGATCCTGATCAGCGATTTCGATGGCGCGGATACCGCAACGCGCCGGATGATCGGGGCGATCGCCCGGCATAACAACGTGGTCGCGGTGCTGGTCCACGATCCCTTGCAAAGCGATTTGCCGGCCTCGAGCCGGATGACCGTCACCGATGGCGAGCTGCAGATCCAGCTCGAAGTCGGCCGCGAGAGTGTCCGCAAAAGTATCGCGCAGGCCTCGCAGGAGCGGCTGCGCGGCGTATTCGCGTGGACGCGCGAGCTTGGCATTCCGGTGCTGCCGCTGAGCACAGCCGAGGAAACGGCGCCGCAACTCCGGCGTCTCCTGGGCGGGCTGCCGGCCCGGCACGGACGCGGTGGCGGTCACGCCAGAGCGGAGGCGGCTCTTGGCTGACACCCAACCTGTCATTGTGGATCCCGTCGCGGGCCTGATCGATATCCCGCTGCCACCGTCGGTGAGCCTGCTTCCGGCGACCTGGGCGTCGCGGATCGTGATCGTGCTGGTCGCCGCGGGGGTCGCCGTTGCGGCGTGGCGCCTGCTGCGGCGTTTCCGCGCCAACCGCTATCGGCGCGCGGCGCTCGCGGAGCTCGACCGGCTGCTGCAGACACAAGGCGGCGCCCCGGAGGGAATGGCCGCGAGCCTCGCGCTGCTCGTGCGGCAGACTGCGCTCGATGCCTTTCCGCGCGAAACCATCGCGCCACTTGCCGGCGCGGGCTGGCTTGCGTTCCTCGACCGCAGCTATGGCGGGGACGAATTCTCGCAAGGCGCGGGACGGCTGCTCGCGACCGCGCCGTACGGGCGGACGACGGCGGATGCCGGCGATCTAACGGCGCTGCAGGATCTGGTGCGGCGCTGGATCAGGGGGCACCATGTTTGAGTTCGCATGGCCCTGGATGCTCGCGCTCCTGCCGCTGCCGATCCTCGTGTGGTGGCTGTTGCCGCCGTATCGCGCGCGGCAGGCCTCGGTGATGGTGCCGTTCTTCGACCGCCTTGCGGCGGCAACCGGACAGACCCCGCAGCGCGGCGCCGTCGTGCTGCAGCGGCGGCGCATCCAGATGGTGACGGCCGCATTGATCTGGGCGCTCGTCGTCGCGGCGCTGGCGCGGCCGCAATGGGTCGGCGACCCCGTCACGCGCGAGGTTTCGGCGCGCGATCTCATGCTCGCGATCGACATCTCCGGCTCGATGGACCAGCGCGATTTCCGCGGCAGCGACGGCGCGATGCTGACGCGGCTCGACGGCGTCAAGCGCGTGGTCACGGATTTCATCGCACACCGGCACGGCGACCGCGTCGCGCTCGTGCTGTTCGGCACCAGGCCCTATGTGCAGGTGCCGTTCACGCAGGATTTGCAGACCGCGACCGCGCTGCTGGCGCAGACCGAGGTCGGCATGGCCGGACAGCAGACTGCGATCGGCGACACCATCGGGCTTGCGATCAAGACCTTCGAGGCAAGCAAGGCGCGCGAGAAGCTTCTCGTCCTGCTCACCGATGGCAACGATACCGCGAGCCGCGTCCCTCCCGAGCATGCCGCCGACATCGCGCACCAGAACGGCGTCGTGATCGACACGATCGGCGTCGGCGATCCGGCCGCGACCGGCGAGAACCGCGTCGATCTCGGCGTCCTGCGGTCGGTCGCCGCCACGACGGGCGGCCATTTCTACCGCGCCGAGGACGGTGCGCAGTTGCAGGCGATCTACGCGGACATCGACCGTCTCGCGCCGGCCAAGCTCGATACACTGTCTTGGCGCCCGAAGCAGCCGCTGTTCCAGTGGCCGCTCGGCGCCGCCGTGGTGCTGTCGCTGCTGCTGTGGCTCGGCCTTTCGCTGGAAAGCGGGCTGGGACGAAGGGGAGCGCCCGGCCATGCATGACGCGGCCGCCATCCCGTTCCATCTGCTGCGGCCGCTGTGGCTGCTCGCGCTGATTCCTGTCGCTGCCGTCTTCGCGTGGGTGCGGTGGCGACAGAGCCCGCTAGCGCAATGGGGCGGGGTGATCGCGCCGCATCTGCTCAACCATCTCATCGTGCAACCGGGGACGGGACGCGGCGTCAGCCCGCTTTATCTGGTCGCCGCCGCGATGTCGCTCGGCATCGTCGCGTCGTCGGGCCCGACCTGGCGGCGTGAGCTGCCGCCCTTCGTCGAGGACAAGGCGCCGCTGATGATCGCGCTGTCGCTTGATGCAACGATGGGGCAGAGCGACGTCGCGCCGACGCGGCTCGAACGCGCCAAACAGAAGATCAGGGATCTGCTCGCGGCGCGCGCCGGCGCGCGCACGGGGCTGATCGCCTATGCGGGCAGCGCGCATTTGGTGATGCCGCTGACCGACGATCGCGCCGTCATCGAACCCTTCCTTGCCGCGCTTGCCCCGGGCCTGATGCCGTCGCCCGGAAAGAACGCCGTCGCGGCCGCGGCGCTCGCTGCGGAGGCGCTCGCGGCCGAAACGGTGCCCGGCACGATCCTGCTCGTCGCCGACGATCCCGGTGACGCGGAAGGCGCGGTTCGTCAGGCTGCCGGACGGAACGGCCTGGTCAAGCTGAGCGTCACGCCGAGCAAGGCCGAAAGGTTCGCGCTCGGTTCGGACGTCGTCCAGGTCAGCATCGATGGCGCCGACATCGCGGCGCTCGAGCGCCGGATCGAAACCCGCTATCAGGCCGCGCAGGGTGACGCGTTCGGTACGCAATGGCGCGACGAGGGCTTTTGGCTGCTGCTGCCGATTGCCCTGCTCAGCCTGCTCTGGTTCCGGCGCGGCACCACGGTGGCCTGGGTTGTCGCTTTCGTCTGCCTGTCGCACGTGTCGTCCGCGAGGGCGGAGGAGCCGCGCCGTTTTGCCGACCTGTGGCTGACGCCGGACCAGCAAGGACGCATCGCCTTCGATCGCGGCGACTATCCGACCGCGGCCAAGCGCTTCTCCGATCCGATGTGGCGCGGCATCGCCGCCTATCGTGCGTTCGACTTCCTGACTGCCGCGCAGGAATTCGCCCATGTCGATACGCTCCAGGGACACTTCGCGCTCGGCAACGCCCAGGCGCAGAACCACGCCTATGAGAAGGCGATCGCCGCCTATGATGAGGTCCTGAAGATCGCGCCCGGCCATGTCGCCGCGAAGACCAACCGTGCCATCGTGGTGGCGGCGCTGCAGGCGAAGGAAGAAAAGCGAAGGAAGCAGGAGCAGGATGACAGCGCGCCGCCGGACATGAAGGCCGACGAGACGCGTGTCGATCCGAACCAGAAGGGCGGCAAGAAGATCCAGGTGACGCCACAGGATCTGACCACCGCCGGCGCCGCCGAAGCCTGGATGCGTCAGGTCCAGACCACGCCGGCCGACTTCCTCAAGCTGAAATTTGCGATTCAGGACGCGGCGCGGCCGGCGGGGGCGAAGCCATGAGGCAGCCGCTCGCCGCCGCAGCCCTGATGCTCGGACTGCTCATGCCCTGCGCAGCACTCGCGCAGCAAAGCGCGCCGGAGCCGATCCTGCGGGTGACGATCGATCCGCCGCGCGTCGTGGTGGGGCAGGCGGCCGCGCTGCGGATCGACGTGCTGGCGCCGAACTACATGACGGCGCCGCCCGAGCTGCCCGACTTCCAGGTCCGCAACGCCGTGACCCGTCAGTTGCGGAGCATCAACGAGAACGAGCAGCGGGACGGCGTCACCTATGCCGGCGTCCGGTTCGAATTTGCCATCCATCCGCAGGAGCCGGGCAGCTACGCGATCGCCGGCCAGGCGATCACCATCAAATACGCCGCCGAGCCGCCGGCGACGCGCGAGGCCACGCTTGCGCTGCCGCCGATCGCATTTGAGGCCTTCATCCCGGACGCGGCCTCCGCCCTGCAGCCGTTCCTAGCTGCGCGCAATCTATCGATCGAGCAGACCGTCAACCGTTCGTCGGATCAGCTCAAGACCGGCGATGCCGTGACGCGGACCGTCACCATCAAGGCCGAGGGCATTCCGGCGATGCTGCTGCCGCCGGTGAAGTTCACCGCGTTCGACGGGCTCAAGCTCTACCCCGCGCAGCCGTCGCTCCAGGACAAGACAGACGGGCGCACCGATGTGCTGTCCTCGGCGCGCACCGACAGCGGCGTCTACATGCTCGAGAAGGCCGGTGACTATGTGCTGCCGCCGATCGACCTGCGCTGGTGGAACATCGACGCGCAACGCATCGATGTGGCGCATCTCGACCCGGTGACGCTGCAGGTGGAGGCGAACCCCGCAGCCGGCGCCGCGTCGTCAATCGGCACCTCCGGCCCGCACCGGTCATGGGGCGCGCTGCGCGATGTCGTCGCCGATCACTGGAAGTCGACCGCGGCCGTGCTGCTGGCGCTTGCCGGGCTCGGCTGGCTGACGCCGCGGATGGTGCGGACGATAGCGGCACGTCTTCGCCGGCATCGCGAGGCCTATCGGCGCTCGGAACCGTTCGCCTTCAGGGAGCTGCGGCGTGCCGCGCGCCATGGCGACGCCAAGGCGGTCTACTTCGCGCTGCTCGACTGGCTGCAGCGGTTCGAGCCGGTCGCGCCGCAGCATACGGTCGAGGCGTTCAAGGCCGCCGCGCATGATGCCGCGCTCGATGACGAGATCGGCGCGGTCGAGCGCGAGCTGTTCGCGCCGTCTGCCGGCGCGGTGCGCTGGTCACCGCACCGGCTGCTGCGCCAGGTCGGCGGCGCCCGACGCAATCTGCGTCGGCGTGCGAGACGCCGCGAAGACACGCGCCTACTTCAGAACCTGAATCCGGTCGGGCTTTCCTCCACCACGTCCTTTGGTCGACCAAGGCCCGCCAGATGAACGAAGCACATTGAGACCGATCGAGCAGAACGCATGATTCGTAATCACCGGAGCGAGCAACCCTAGAGTAACTCAGGAGTATCGAATGAGTGAGACGAAGAAACATGACGCCGGCGCCGATTCCACTTCCGGTGCCGCGAACATTGATCGCCGGGCCGTGCTGCTTGGCACGTCATCGCTTGCTGCCACTGCCGCGCTGACGTCACAGGCTCTGGCGCAAGCCCAGAAAGCCGCGCCTGCCGCGGGGCCGGCCGGCGGCGGCAAGCCGAATATCCTCGTCATCTTCGGCGACGACATCGGTGTTCCACAGATCAGCGCCTACACCATGGGCTTGATGGGATACCGCACGCCCAACATCGATCGGATCGCCCAGGAAGGAGCCATCTTCACTGATGCTTACGGTCAACAGAGCTGCACGGCGGGACGCGCGTCGTTCATCCTGGGGCAGGAGCCGTTCCGCACCGGCCTTCTGACCATCGGCATGCCTGGTGACCCTCATGGTATTCAGGATTGGATGCCGACCATTGCCGACGCCCTCAAAACGCAGGGCTATGCCACGGGACAGTTCGGCAAGAATCACCTTGGCGATCGCGATGAACATCTGCCGACCAAGCACGGCTTCGACGAGTTCTTCGGCAATCTCTATCACCTCAATGCCGAAGAGGAGCCGGAAGGTTACTTCTATCCAAAGGATCCGGCTTTCCGGAGGCAATACGGACCGCGCGGGGTCATCAAATCCACGGCCGATGGAAAGATCGAGGACACAGGTCCCTTGAACATCGCGCGCATGCCGACAGTCGACGAGGAGTTCCTTGGGGCGGCCAAGGATTTCATCGGCCGCCAGGCCAGGGCCAAACGACCATTCTTCTGCTGGTTCAACAGCACGCGCATGCACGTCTTCACGCATCTCAAGGCATCGTCGCTAGGCAAGACCGGCAAAGGCATTCACGCCGACGGCATGGTGGAGCACGACGCCATGGTCGGCGAGTTGCTCAAGCAGCTCGACGAACTCGGGATCACCGAGAACACCATCGTGGTCTACACCACGGACAATGGCGCCGAAATCGCGCTTTGGCCCGACGGTGCGATGACCATGTTCCATGGCGAAAAAGGGACGACATGGGAAGGCGGCTTCCGCATCCCGATGATGGTGCGATGGCCGGGTGTGGTCAAACCCGGCACTCAGTACAACGACGTCATCTCTCTGATGGATTGGTTTCCGACGTTGTTGGCGGCTGCAGGTGTGCCCGACATCAAGGAAAAGATGAAGACCGGCTTTGCCGGTGCGGGAGGGAAGACCTTCAAGGTCCACCTCGATGGCTACAATTTCCTGCCCTACTTCAAAGGCGAGGAGAAGCAGGGGCCTCGCGACGCGATCTACTATTTCGACCAGGGCGGGAATCTCAACGCCATCCGCTGGAACGACTGGAAGCTCAGCTTCGCGACCACCAAGGGTAACATCGCAACGGGGGTTCGCGAAACGTCGGCCTGGGCGTTGATCGCGAATCTGCGCATGGATCCGTACGAAAAGGGTCTCGAGGAAGGTGGCGGCGCTATCGAGTTCCTGGCGCGCAATATCTGGCTGCTCGTGCCTATCCAGGGAAAGGTCAAGGAGTTCTTCAGTGACTTCGATCAATTCCCGTATCAAACCGGCAGCTCGCTGAATGCGGGTGGTATCAACTATGCGTTGCTGCGGCAACAAGATGCGCTGAAGCGGCTCAATGACCTGGAACGGATGAAGCCACAGTGAGGCGGAGACGAAGCAACAGGTAAGAGGAAGGACAAGTGCGATGATGGTTCGGTTCGCCGCTGTGCTGCTTGCGTATCTTGCATCCATCTCCGTTGCGATGGCGCAGCCGGCGGATCCCCTGCCATCCTGGAACGACGGCGCGGCGAAAACGGCGATCTCCGATTTCGTCGCGCGCGTCACGGCGCAAGGCGGACGGGACTTCGTGCCGCCCGCCGAGCGCATCGCGACGTTCGACAATGACGGCACGCTGTGGACCGAGCAGCCGTTCTACTTCCAGCTCGCCTTCGCGTTCGACCGCGTCAAGGCGATGGCGCCGGAGCATCCGGACTGGAAGACGCGGCAACCCTTCAAGGCGCTTCTCGAGAAGGACAGCAAGGCGCTGGCCGCGAGCGGCGAGAAGGGCCTCTTGCAGATCGTGATGGCGACGCATGCCGGCATGACCACCGATGCGTTCGCAAATCTGGTGCGCGACTGGCTCGCGACCGCCAGGCATCCGCGCTTCAACCGGCCGTACGACAGTCTGGTCTATCAGCCGATGCTGGAGCTACTGGCCTATCTCAGGGCCAACGGCTTCAAGACCTTTGTCGTCTCCGGTGGCGGGGTCGAATTCATGCGGCCGTGGATGGAGCGGGTCTACGGCATCCCGCCGGAGCAGGTGGTCGGCTCGTCCGGCGTGGTGAAATTCCAGATCGGCGCCGACGGCAAGCCGGTGCTGATGAAGGAAGCCAAGGTCGAGTTCATCGATGACGGCCCGGGCAAGCCGGTCGGCATCAACCGGTTCATCGGCCGCCGTCCGATCTTCGCGTTCGGCAACTCGGATGGTGATCTGCAAATGCTGCAATGGACCACAGCAGGATCGGGCGCGCGCTTCGCCGGCATCGTGCATCACACGGACGAGGTTCGTGAATATGCCTACGACCGGCAATCGAAGGTCGGCAAGCTCGACAAGGCGCTCGATGCAGCCGCCGCGAGCGGCTGGACCGTCGTCGACATGAAGCGGGACTGGAAGGAGGTCTTTCCGTCCCTGACCGCGGCCGGCGCCGCAAAGGAGGTGAAGCCATGAGCGGCTACGACATCTTCGCCTGGATCGTGCTCGTCATCGTGGTTGCCAGCGCGATCGGCGTGTTCTGCATCGCAGGCTGGCTGCCCGGGCATATCGCCAAAACCCGTGGTCATCCTTGGGCGCAGGCCGTCGCGGTGGCCGGCTGGATCACGTTGATCTGCGGCTTCGCGCTCTGGCCGCTCGCCTTCATCTGGGCCTATGTCGACGTGCCGGCGCCGCGCCGGTCGGGAGATGCGTGATGGCTGTCGCGATCATCAACAGTTATCTCGTGCTGCTGTTCCTTCTGGTGCACTTCAAGATCGTGCCGTTCAACATGTTCTGGAAGCTTTCGCCGTTCCTGGTGATCGTTCTGACGCTGTTCGGCCTGATGGTGCCGATGGGCTGGGGCGCGCCGCAGGGTTCCGCGCTGGTGGTGCGCAACGCGGTGTCGATCGTGCCCGACGTCGCGGGCGAGGTGACCGAGGTCCCCGTCGTTGCCAACGCGCCGCTGAAGGCCGGCGACGTTCTGTTCAAGATCGATCCGACGCCCTACGACGCGCAAGTCAAGGCGATCACGGCGCAGCTCAAGCTGTCGAAGACACGGCTTGCGCAGATGACGACGCTCTATGAGCGCGATGCGGGGCGTGGCTTCGACGTCGAGCAGCGGCAGTCCGAGGTCGACCAGCTCAGCGGCCAGCTCGAGGCCGCGCAGTGGAACAGCGACAAGACGGTCGTCCGCGCGCCGGCCGATGGCTATGTCACCAACGTTGCGCTGCGCAAGGGTGCGCGAGTGTCGAACTTGCCGTTGTCTCCGGTGATGGCGTTCATCGATACCTCGAACACGATCATCGGCGTCGAGATCAACCAGATCGATGCGCGCTACGTCGCGCCGGGGCAGGAGGTCGAGGTGACCTTCAAATTCGCGCCCGGGCAGATTTATTCGGGGAAGGTCGAAAGCGTGCTGCAGGCGGTGGCGACCGGCCAGGCCACGACCTCGGGGACCGCCGTTGCGCCGAAGGCGATCGAGGCGGTGCCCTTCGTGGTGCGCGTCAAGCTCGACGATGCCGCCTTCGCCGATCGATTGCCGGCGGGCGCGACCGGTACGGCCGCCATCTACACCGATCGCATGAAGCCGACCCACATCGTGCGTCGCGTGATCCTGCGCCAGCTCGCGATCGTCAATTATGTCAATCCGTTTTGAATGATGGAGTTCAGGATGAGAAGATCAATCCTCGGGGCTCTCGCCATCATATTCGCGGCCGCCGGCGCCCATGCGCAAACGATCTCGCCGGAGGAGCTTGCTGCGCGCAACATCAACCGCCGCGCCATCGAGGCGGTGGTCTGGGGCATGTCGGCGGTGAACACCGAATTGATGCTGCAGGAGATGCTGACCAAGACGCAAGGCAAGGTGAACCAGGTCATATACTGGGGCCGTCCGCTGGATTGGCACAACCAGACGCTCACGCCAAATCCCGACGCAATCTACTTCATGGCGTTCTTCAACACGAAAGACGTCGGCCCGATCGTGATCGACGTGCCGTCGGGCGACGCCAACGGTTCGCTTAACGGCAATATTGTCACGGTCTGGCAGACCTCGCTCGAAGACGTCGGTCTGCTTGGCATAGATAAAGGCGCCGGCGGCAAGTTCGTGATCCTGCCACCGGGTTACAAGGAAAAAGTGCCGGACGGCTACAGCGCTCTGCCGTCGGATACGTTCGGCGGGTATGCGCTGTTGCGTTCCAGCATGAAGAGCCATGGCGATGCCGATGTCGCCGCCGCGATCGCGTATGGCAAGCGGGTCAAGGTCTATCCGTTGTCGGCCGCCGATAACCCGCCTGCGACCGTCTTCACCGACGTCAAGGATGTCGAGTATGACTCGACCGTCCGCTACGATCTCAGCTTCTTCGAGAACCTCAACCGCGTCGTGCAGGGCGAGCCGTGGATCGAGCGGGATCGCGCCATGATCGATCAGCTCCGCACCATCGGCATCGAGAAAGGCAAGCCGTTCGCTCCGGACCCCAAGGCGCAGGCGATTCTGAGCAGCGCGATCGGCGAGGCGAAGCTCCTGCTCGCTGCGCCGTATGACGCGGGATTCCCGGCATTTTACGCCGGTACACATTGGACTTCGCCGGCGCTGCTCGAAGCCGTCGAAGGGCAGAGCTCGACTTACGCCGATCGCGACAAATACGCCGTCGATGCGCGCGGCGTCGCCTATACTTACGCCTATATCGCCATCAAGCGGCTGGGCGCGGGCCAGTTCTACCTCATTAACATCAAGGACAAGGACGGCGAGGTATATGACGGCGCGAAGACATATCGGTTGAACGTGCCGGCCAACGTGCCTGTCCAGCAGTACTGGTCCGTGACGGCGTATGATCGCGAGACTCATGCACTGATCAAGCACGTCGCACGAGCTAGCCGTTCCTCGCAAATCCCCGAACTGCAAAGAAACGCCGACGGATCAGTCGATCTCTATTTCGGTCCTTCGGCGCCACCCGGCAAGGAGCCGAACTGGGTGCCGACCGATCCGGCGCGCAGGTTCGAACTGATGGCACGCTTCTACGCGCCGAAGAAGGAGTTCTTCGAGAAGAGGTGGATGTTGCCCGATTTGGAAAAGATCACTACCGCGGTCGGAAGTGGAGTGAAGCAATGAACTTCAGGTATGTCCTGGCAGGTATTCTCTGGCTCGCGGGCCAGGGCACGTCGTCGGCGCAAGCGCCGGTGCCCGTCACCGTCGATAATTTCGCCCGCGCCGAGTCCGATCTTTACCTCGGTGGCGCTGTCAAGGATGCGGGGGGCATTGGCAAGCTGCTCCATCATCGGGAGCCGATAGATCGACAAGCAGACGGTCATTCGTTCCAATCGCGATACGCTCTATTCCGCGGCCGTCGTCGATTTCGACGCCGGTCCCGCGACCATTACGCTGCCCGACGCCGGCAAGCGCTTCCGGTCAATGCAGGTGATCAACGAAGATCATTACGTCGTTGGCAACGTCGAGTACCGCGCCGGCGCGTACACTTACGACCGGAAAAAGGTCGGTACGCGCTATGCCTTGATCGCGTTTCGAACGCTCGTCGACCCAAATGATTCAAAAGACATCGGGAAAGTGCACGCGCTGCAAGACGCGATCAAGATCGGTCAGAAGGACCCCGGCAAGTTCGAAGTTCCGAACTGGGACCAGGCCAGTCAGAAGAGGATCCGCGATTCGCTTCTGGTGCTCAACGATTACACCGGCGGCTTCGCGCATGCTTTCGGACCCAAGGGGCTCGTCGATCCTGTCAGGCATCTGATCGGCACCGCCGCCGGCTGGGGCGGCAATCCTGACAAGGACGCCACCTATCTGAGCGTCACGCCCACCAAGAACGACGGCACGACGATTTACAAGCTCACCGTTCGCGACGTCCCCGTCGACGCGTTCTGGTCGATCAGCGTCTACAACGAAAAAGGATATTTCGAAAAGAATCCCTATGACGCCTACACGCTGAACAACGTCACCGGCGTGAAGGGTCCTGACGGCTCCATCGCGATTCAGTTCGGCGGCTGCGACGGCAAGATCCAAAACTGCCTGCCGATCACCAAGGGTTGGAACTACACCGTCCGGCTCTATCGGCCGCGTGCGGAAATCCTGAACGGCAAATGGAAGTTTCCGGAGGCGCAGGTGGCGAATTGACGGTTCGACGACAAACATCGTCGATGCGGAGTGAGACTCCGGGTTAGTTGGCAGAAGGATACCATAGATGATCAGATCGGCGTTTGCATTGATTGTCCTGGGACTGGGATCGATGCCAGGCCTGCCGGCCTCGGCGCAAAGCATCTCCGACCAGCAGGCGTACGAGATCGCACGCGATGCCTATGTCTTCGCCTATCCGATCGTCACCATGGACATCTCGATGCGTCAGTCGACCAATGTGCCCAACGCGAACACGGTCCCGTTGCGTGCCCCGATCAACCAGTTCGCACATGCGCGGACCTATCCGCGCGCCGAGGACAGGGATGTCGTGCGCTACAATTTCGACACGCTCTACTCGCCCGTGTGGCTCGATATTTCGCCGGAGCCGATCATCCTGTCGGTTCCCGATACGGGCGGACGCTACTATCTGCTGCCGATGCTCGACATGTGGACTGATGTGTTCAGTGTCGTGGGCTCGCGCACGACCGGAACCAGGGCGGGGAGTTTCGCCATCGTCGCGCCGGGCTGGAATGGGACGCTGCCCGAAGGCCTGACCAAGATCGTGGCGCCAACGCCGACCATCTGGATTCTTGGCCGCACGCAGACCAACGGTCCGGCCGACTACGATAACGTGCACAAGGTTCAGGACGGCTACAAGCTGACGCCGCTCAGCCAATGGGGCAAGGCCATTCCGCCCCAGGCCGACATGCCGACCGATCCGGCGATCGACAACAAGACACCGCCGCTTGTGCAGGTCAACAAGATAGACGGCGTCGCGGTGCTCGGGCGATTGGCCGAGCTGATGGCGAAACATCCACCGCACGCCAACGATTATCCGATCCTGTTCCGGATGCGGCAGATCGGCCTTGAGCCCGGCAAGCCGTTCGACGCCGCCAAGCTCGACCCGGCGCTGGTCAAGACGATCAATGCTGCCGCCAAGGATGCGCTCGCGGATCTGGAGCAGTCCGGCAAGAGCGGCGCCGGCATCGGCCTTCACGTCAATGGCTGGTTCTACCAGACCAGCACCGTCGGCACCTATGGCACCGCCTACAAGCTCCGCGGGATGGGCACGCTGATCGGGCTCGGCGTGAATCTGCCAGAGGATGCGGTCTATCCGGCATCGTTCGTGGACGGCGATGGCAAGCCCTACAGCGGCGCCAATCGCTACGTGCTGCATTTCGACAATGGCAAGCTGCCACCGGCCAGCGCCTTCTGGTCGGTCACGCTTTATGACAAGGACGGGTTCCAGGCGCCGAACGCGCTGAACCGCTTTGCGCTCGGCGACCGCGACAAGCTCAAGTTCAACGCGGATGGCTCGCTCGACATCTATCTCCAGAACGAAAGCCCCGGCGCGGACAGGGAGTCCAACTGGCTGCCGGCTCCGGCGGGTGAATTCAACCTCGCCATGCGGCTTTACTCGCCGCAGCGCGCAGCCCTGGACGGCAGCTGGACGCCGCCGCCGGTCAGAAAAGCGAATTGAGGCGCACGCGAATCCGATACGGTGTCTTGAACGAAGTGGGGAGATCGGGATGAGGATGGTCAAGAATCACAGGCGCGCCGCACTGGGCATAGTTGGTGTACTCGCACTGTCGGCAGCGCCGCGCGCGGCATTGGCCGACGCCGGCGGGGTCAGCTTCTGGCTGCCCGGCGCGTTCGCGAGCCTGACCGCGGCGCCGGCCATGCCGGGCTGGGCGTATGAGACGATCTACATTCACCTCGACCAAAGCGCCAACGCCGGAAAGAATTTCGTCATCGGCAACCGGGTGCCCGGATCGGTCGTGGCGGGTCTCAACGCGCATGCGGACGTTCTCGTGGAGGGATTTACCTACACCTGGGCTCAGTCCGTGCTTGGGGGCCAGGCCGCGGTAACCTTCCTTGCTGCGCCGGGAAATGTCGGCGTCGGGGTTGACGCGACGCTGACGGGGCCGCGGGGCAATACGGTCTCGGGCGTCGCAACCGACAACCGCAACACGGTCTCCGATGTCTTCTACCAGGGCACGCTGAAATGGAATCAGGGTGTCAACAACGAGATGGTCTACATCTTCGGCAACATCCCGAGCGGGACCTATGACAGCAGCCGGCTCGCCAATCTCAGTTTCGGATTCACTGCGATCGACGTCGGCGGCGCCTATACCTATCTCAATCCGGAAACCGGCCAGGAGTTCTCGGTGCTGGCGGGCGTCACCTACAATGGAATGAACAAGGATCTGCAGTACCAGAACGGCATCGACTTCCACGTCGACTGGGGACTTTCGAAGTTCGTCGCCAAGAACGTCCATGTCGGTGTCGCCGGCTACTATTTCCAGCAGCTCACCGGAGACAGCGGTGCCGGCGCGAAGCTCGGTGACTTCAAGGGACGCGTCGCCGGCATCGGCCCGCAGGTAGGCTTCATCTTCCCGGTCGCCGACGGCTACCAGGGCTATCTGAACCTTCGTGGCTACAAGGATTTCGCCGCAGAGAACCGGCCGGAAGGGTGGACGGCGTGGGTGACGTTCCAGCTCTCGCCGGCCGCGCCGGCTGCTACACCGACCAAGCCGATCGTGCGCAAATATTAGCGGAGGCGAACGACGAGCTCGATGAGTGATGCGCGCGAGACCGGCCGGGGGCCGGTTCGTATCGGCTTTCGTGCCTCCATCATCACGGTGTTCATCGCCGCGGTGCTGGTGGTCGGGCTGACGCTGGTCTATCTCAGCTTCAGGCGGGTCTCGTCGATCACCCAGATGGCTGCGAGCACCTTCATCGACAAGGTGGGGCAAATCGGCGCCGATCGCATCGACGCGCAGTTCAAGAATGTGCGCGACAGCCTCGAGATCCTGGCAGGAATACCGGCCATCCAGGAGGCCGACGTCGCCGATAATGTCAGGCTCTACGCGCTGCTGGCCTCGATGCTGCGCAACAATCCGCAGATCTTCAATCTCTATGTCGGCTACGAAGACGGCTCCTTCCTGGAGATGGACGTCATCGATCGCGCCAAGCCGCAATTCCGCACGGCGCTGAATGTCGCCGCTGACGCTGTCTACCGCGTCGTCGTGATTGCCCGCACCGGGGCGGCCGCCGCGGCGCCGGTGACGCTGTTCCTGTCGGAAAACCTGACCCAGGTCGCCGAGGTGGCGGGGCCGCATAGCTACGACCCGCGGCGGCGTCCCTGGTATGTCGATGCCTTAAAGGATCGCAAGACGCTGCTCACCGGGCCCTATGTTTTCTACGCGACCGGGGAGCCCGGCTACACGCTGCGCACGCCGCTGAGGGAGGGCCGCCGCGGGGTGGTGGCCGCCGACCTGCTGCTCAATCGCCTCGAGGAGATGCTGAGCCGGCAAAAGCTCGGAAAATCCGGGCTGGCCTTCCTGTTCAACGACGCCGACCGTATCGTCGGCCATCCCGAGATGCGCGGTCTGATGGCGGAACGCAGCGACGCATTGCCCCGGATCGATGCCATCAAGCTTCCCGGCCTGTCCGCGGCGATCCAGGCCTGGCGCACCGACGGACTCGCCCAGCAGTTCTTCACGGACGCCGACGGACGGACCCTTGTGGCGGCCTTTCACCGCATCGAGACGGCCGGCGCGGCCAACATCCACCTCGCGGTGGTCGCCCCGCTCGACGAGTTTTTCGCCAAGATCATCTCGGAGCGGCGCGCGCTGTTCGCCATCGCGCTCGGCTTTGTGATCGCGATGCTCCCCTTCGCGTTCTGGCTCGGCTCGCTGCTCGCCCGATCGCTGCGCGAGTTGGCGCGGCAGACCGACGAGATCCAGCGCTTTCAGCTCGCCGACCGGCCGCGGATGCAATCGGCCATCGACGAGATCGATGAACTGGGGCGCTCGGTGTTTACGATGCGCACCGTCGTACGCAACTTCTCAAGCTTCATTCCGCAGCCGATCGTCCGTCAGCTGATGGAATCCGGAGCCTCCCTGCAGCTCGGCGGCATCAGGCGCGAGGTCACGGTTCTCTTCACCGACGTCGCCGACTTCACCGCGAAGACCGAGAAGGCGGACCCCTCCCAGGTCATGATCTACACCTCGCGTTATTTCGCCGCGATGTCGGAGGCGATCATGAAACACCATGGCACCATCGACAAGTTCATCGGCGATGCGGTGATGGCACTATGGAACGCGCCGGACGAGGATCCCGATCACGTCGTTCATGCCTGCGAGGCCGTGCTTGACTGCGTTCAGCGCAATGCCGAGCTCAACCGGGCCTTCCGCAGCGAAGGCTGGCCGGCCTATGGCACGCGGTTCGGACTGCATCTCGGCGATGCCGTGGTCGGCAATGTCGGCTCCGCCGCCCGCATGAGCTACACCGCGCTCGGCGCCACCATCAATCTGGCCTCGCGTCTCGAAGGCCTCAACAAGAACTACGGCACGCAGGTCCTGGTGAGCGCAGCCGTGAAGGCGCGTGCCGAACACAGATTCGCGTTCCGCAGCGTCGACCAGATCCGGCCGAAGGGCTTTGCCGACGCGATCACGGTCTACGAGCTGTGCGGCGAACGCGGCGACTCGGAGCTGACGTTCTGCGCGCGCTGGGAAGCTGTCTACAGTTCGATCCGGTACGCGGAGCCCGCCGTGGCGGCGCTGCGCATTGCCGATTTCCTGGTCGAGTACCCCCGGGATGGCGTCGCGCAATACCATGCTGAACGACTGCGCAATGCCGTTCGGCAACCGCTGCTTGATCTGCCGGCGCACTGAGAAGCGGGGTGAGGAATTTTTGATCCGACCCTCGATCTTCCAGGACCGCTTCGGTCATCGATCGGGTCGCGCGATCGCCGATGCGATCGCTTCGGCCGCCCCGCAACGCGGGCGCGCAACGCCGGTGGCTAGGCCGCCATCAGTTGCTGAAGCGCAACAGCCTGCTCACGGGTCTGGAATGCGATGGCGGTGTGGGTAAAGCCCGACGAGGCCTGGGTTTGCGCGATGTGGTTGAGGACCTCGGTGCCCTTGACCACGTGAAGATCCATTCCCTGGCCGGCCGGGAAAATCCCGAGAACGACGTCGTAGGCCTCGATGATGGCCTTCAAGGCGCCACCCTTGTCTTCCGACGCGTCGATAAAGATACGAACATCCGCGGCGATACTACGAAGTTCGTCAAAGTCGATCACTGGAAGTCTCCCATACGCAACTCACTGGTCGATCCTAGCTACAACTTGCTTACTGAAACATAAATTACGCGGGTTCCTCACCGGACAAGTGTCGCTAGGCGCCGGTCGGCGGCCTCCGCTTCGCAATGCGTTTGACCGGCGCGTGGGCCGGCACGGCATTCGAGGTCTGGTCGGCCATGTGGGGAATGCGGTGCTCGATATGCGCCACGACCCGGAAGAAGCTCTCCAGTGCCTTGGCGTCGAGACCGGCCGTGAGGTTGCTGTGCCGGCGCAGGATTTCATCCAGACTGCGGTCGAGCAGCGCCACGCCCTGCGATGTCAGCCGGATCTCGGTCCGGTTCCGGGCGCTGCCTCGCACCGGCGTCAGCTCGATCAGGCCCTTTTTCTTCAGCGAGGTCGTCTCGCGGCTGACGACGGCCTTGTCCAGCTGCGCATTGGTCCAGATGTCGTAGGCGCTTGCCGGTTCATGCTCCCTGAGAAAGGACAGCACCCGCCATTCCGCGAGCGATACGCCGTAGGCCTGCGGGAAGAAGGCGTTGGCATTGGCGCGCAACTTCGCGACCAGGCTGGACAGCACCGTGGGCACATAGCGCTCGAAATCGATCACCAGTTCCGAGCGCGCATCCTCTTGCGCGGCGCGGCGCGGGGCAGGGGCCTTGGTACGGTTTGTGGCGGTCCGACTGCTCATTCTTTCACGAGTTGGGTGCGTGCGATCAAGACCAACGTCGCCGCGACCAGGAGAACGCCTGTTACCACGAGGAATCCGATGGTGAAACTGCCCGAGGCGTCCTTGGCGCGTCCGATCACGATCGGGATGGTGGCGCCTCCGATGCTGCCGATGGTGCTGACCAGGCCGATCGCGCCCGGCGCGCTCTGCCGCGACATGTAGGACTGCGGAATGGTCCAGAACACCGCCTGCGTACCATAGACACCGACATTGGCAACCATGAATCCGATGATGATCCAAACCGGCGATGTTGAAAAGGCCGCTATCGCGAATCCGGCCGCCGCGATCACGAAGGTCATGGCAGCATAATAGAAGCGCTCACCGATATGGTCGGAGTGCCGCGACAACGCGATCATGCCGATCAGGCCGGCGACGGGCGGGATCGCGGTCACGAAACCGACCTGGGAATTCGGCAGCCCGAACGACTTGATGATTTGCGGCAGCCAGGGAAACAGCGAAGCCAGGCCACAGAACAGGCCGAAATTGCACAGGCCGAACAGCAGCACCATCGGCTTGGTGATGGTCCGGAGCACGCCTTCGGCATGCACCACCCCGGTCGCCTTGGCGTCGCGCTCCAGCGCGCTGGTCAGCCAGTTGCGCTGCGCCGTCGACAGCCAGCTCGCCTGCTGCGGGCGGTCGGTCAGATAGAAGATGCCGACGATCCCGAGAACGACGGGCGGCAAGCCCTCGAGGATGAACAGCCATTTCCAGCCCGAGATGCCGAACGTTCCGTTCAGCTCGAGGATCGCGCCGGAGATCAGCGAGGCGAAGATATAGGAGATCGGCACCGCATAGTTGAACATCGCGTTGTAGCGGGCGCGGTACTTGAACGGAAACCAGAGGCTCAGCAGCAGCATCACGCCGGGAAACAGGCCGGACTCGGCAAATCCGAGGAAGCCGCGGAATGCATAGAGGCTGAACGGGCCTTGCGTGAATGCCATCAGCATCGTGGCGATGCCCCACAGGATCGCGATCCGCGTCAGCGTGACGCGCGCGCCGTATTTGCTGAGGATGAGATTGCTCGGAATCTCGAAGATGGAATAGGTGAAGTACATGATGCCGACCGCGATGCCGAACATCTCGGCATTGAGCCCGAGCTCCTTGTTCATCTGCAGTGCGGCAAAGGAGATGTTTCCGCGGTCGAGAATGGCGAGGAAATACATCGCCATGACGAACCACATCAGGCGCAGCGCGACCTTGCGGATTGTGGTGCGTTCGATCTGCGGATCGGCGGTCGTTATCGCCGCCTTGTCCATCACGACTTCGGTCATCCCTGTTTCCCCCGAATTATTGATTTTTGATGGTTCTCTTATGCGGGCAGGCAGACTTCGAGCCTGTCACCCACCACGCGCACCGGATAGGTCCGGATATCGATCTCGACCGGACTGGTCAGCGCCTCGCCGGTCCGGATATCGAAGCGGCCCATGTGCAGCGGGCATTCGATCTCGCAGCCCTCCAGAATGCCGTCGGACAGCAGTGCCTCCGCATGCGTGCAGATGTTGCTCGTGGCGTAGTATTCATTGCCGATGCGATAGAGCGCGACATGGTGACGGCCGATTTCGATGCCGTACGGCTCGCCTTCGTTCAGCGCGCTGAGTGCGGCCGCTTCGTGCCAGGTTCCCTGATCGTCCGTCATGTGCCCTCTCAAATGCTGTAGAAGTCGAGCACGGTCGGGACGCGGTCGTTGACCAGCGTGATGACCTTGCGTGCGATCTTCCAGGTCTCGCCGTCACGCCGCAGCGTATGCTCATAGCGCCCGTGCCGCAGATGCTCCTTGGCCACGCGCGGGTCGTAGACGTGGACCGAGAACACCGAATGGCAGGTGATCTGATCAGCGCCGGTTTCCGACGCTTCCAGGTTCGAGATCTGGTGCACGGTGCGCGGCAGCGGCAGCGCGGTGATCGATTTGCGCGACTCGATGCGTGCGATCCGCTCTTCCAGCCCGCGCCGCGCATCGTGGTAGAGCAACGAGACCTGCGTGTCGGGATCATTGGTGGTAGTGTACTCGTCGAGCCATGCCGGCACCCAATAGACGGCATCCTCGCTGTACATCGCGACCCAATCGGCCCATTCGCCGGCGTCGAGCAGGCGCGCCTCGCGAAAGATGACCGCGGCTGCGATCGCGCGCGCATCGGCTTCCCTGATTGCGTCGGCCGCCATCACGCCGTCTCCCCGGCGGCGTGCTGCAACAGCCTGCGCCACTCGCGATACCCGGGATGGAAATTCGTCTCGCCGCCGAAGCTGGCGGGGCCGAACGACCATTCGGTTGGGGTGATGCCGAGCTCGCGCGTGTGCGCGCTCTCGCCATGGCCGACTTCCGCGACGCCGCGCAAATAGCCTTGCGTGGGCGCGGCGGTTGTCGCGTCGTAGCCGGTCTGGCAGAACTCATACATGACGTTGTCGTCCGAGCTTGCCAGCCCGGAGGCGTTGAAGAAGTCTTCGTAGTTGCGAATACGAAGAGTGCGCGCCGCGGCGCTTTCGCCGACCGGAGCAAGGCAATGCGACACCATCTCGGTCTTGTCGGGTGCCAGCGGCCGCCAGGTCCGCACCTGCGCCGACAGGATGTCGATGACCTGCAGGTTCGGAAAAATCGTGAGGTTGCGCTGGCGCAGCATCCATTTGGCACGGGTGCTGCCGACGCGCTGCCGCACGGCATCGAGACGCGCCGGATCCATGCCTAGCGGCCGGCCATAGAGCTGCGTGCGCTTGATCGACCAGTTGACGGCGTGGCCGTAATCGAAGCTGAAGCTGCCTTGCCCTTCCTGCTCGCCTTCCGGCTCCGCAGTGAATCCGGCATCCGGTCCGGCGCTTGCATTGCGCTTCTTCAGGATATCGACGTAGGAGCTGTGCGTGGTCGCGAAGTGATAGTAGTCGAGACCGTTCTCGAACTGCAGCTTCCAGTTTCCATCGAACGTGTAGGTGCTGGCGCCCGGCACGAATTCGACCTCACCGCTGTCGCTCTGATCGATGATAAGGTCGAGGAACGCGCGGGTGTCGCCGAGAAATTCTTCCAGCGGTGGAACGTCGGCCGAGAGGCTCGCGAACAGGAATCCGCGATACGAACCCAGCCGCGCGACCGGAAGAAGGTCGTGATTGCTGTTCGAGAAGGACGGCGGATACTGTCCGCTCGCTTCCTCCGTCACGGAGATGTTGCGCCCGCCCGAATCGTAGGCCCAGCCGTGATAGCGGCAGACATGGAATTTCTGCCGGCCCTGCTTGAACGGACAGACGATCGTTCCGCGATGCCGGCAGGTGTTGAGGAAGGCGCCGACTTTTCCCTCAGCGCTCCGCATCACCAGGATGGGATGCCGGCCGATATGGGTGGTGACGAAGTCGTTGGGCCGGGCGACCTGGGATTCCAGGCCGATGAAATTCCACGTGGCCTCGAAGATATATCGCAGCTCGGCGTCGAACACGGCCGGATCGGTGAAGATCCGGCGATCGACTTCAAAGATGCGTTCGCCGGGGCGGTCATCGATGAGCCGGGAAATCTCGCTCAGCCTTGCCGCATGGATCTGCGAAGCAGCGTTCATAACGTTCTCCCTTCGACTAACTGCCGGCCGTGAAAAGTCGCCCGCAGAGCCGCGTCACGGCTCGCGTCTTTTCACGGCGGGAACAGCCGGCTTGATCGCCAATCTTGGAATGACTCTATAGTTGTCATGACAACTATGGTCAAGACGGATTGGTCGATCGGAAGCTAGAGCCGGACGCAACGGATACGGCCCGTGCGTCGGGCTACAGCGAGGAATGAGCAGACCGCTTGCGTGGAGCGGCGGGTTCAGCTCTTGCGCGCCGGCGAGGTCAGGATGATTCCCTCGTCGATCAGGGCGCGGCAGATTTTCTTCAGCGCGGCAATCGCTTCACGCGTGGCCCGGCTCACGGGCCGTCCACGCGGCAGCGCCAGGACGCGGTCGGCGCGCATCCACGGCAAAAGCGCCGCCGACAGCACGCCGGCAGCCACCTCCTGGTGAATGCCGGAGAATGGTAGCAGCGCGTAGCCGAGGCCAGATGCCACCATGCGCTTCATCGGTGTGCTGTTGTCGACCCGCACCGCGCAGAGCATCGTCGACGGGAACGGGTTGCGGCTGAGCGGGGCCACCGCGGATGGCAGGGCGTCGAACTCCTTGCGGGTCAGTCTGCCGCGCTTCAGCAGCGGATCGCGCGCCGGTCCGATCAGGAACACCTGCTCGATGACCAGCAGTTCGTAGTCGAGGTGATCGTTGGGGGATGGCGTCGTCACGATCGCCAGATCGAGTTCACCGCGTAGTAGGCGTTCGGATGCGCTTTCCGTCAGGCCCTCGCTCAGTTCGAGTCGCACGCGTGGAAATTGCTTCACGAAGGCCTGGGCCAGCGGCGGGTAGAGGATATCGCCGAGGCTCGGTGGCGCGCCGATCCGCACCGTACCGCTTGGCTCCCGATTTTCCGTGCGTACTTCGGCCTTGATGTCGTCGATGGTACCAAGCAGCCATCGCCCGCGCGCGAGCAGTACTTTGCCGGATTCCGTAACCGAGACCCCGCGCGCGCCGCGTTCGAGCAAGGCACCGCCCAATTCGTCTTCGAGTTCCTTGACGTGGCGGCTGAGTGCCGACTGGGCGACGTTCAGCGTGCTCGCTGCAGCGGCAAAGCCGCCACGCTCGGCGACGGCGACGAAATAGCGGATCTGCCGCAGGTCCATGGCGGGCACACTCCATCTCAAATCGAGATGCATACCATATCAAACATATTCTTGTGAGATACCAAAAAAGGAGCAGTCTCCTCGCAACGATCAAACGGAGGAGAGACGAGGATGGGCATCGCCACCGATGAGGCACGCCAGACGTCCGTATTCATCGCCGGCGGCGGGCCGGTCGGTCTTGCGATGTCGCTGCTGCTCGATCGCTTCGGCATCGACTGCGTGGTGGTCGAGAAGAGCCCGACGACGACGGATCATCCGAAGTCGCGCGGCTGCTGGGTCCGCACCATGGAGATCTTCCGGCAGTGGGGGATCGAGCAGGCGATCCGCGACCGCGGCCTGCAGGACAATTCCGACATGTTCGTGTTCCTCGACAGCATCGCCGGCCACGAGTTCGGCCGCACCCGCCCCGAGCCGAATGTCGGTCATACCCCCGCCTGGAAGAGCCTGGTCGCCCAGGACGCCGTCGAGGAGGAAATCCTGCGGGTGGTCGAAAAGTCCAGGCACGCCACGGTCCTGTTCAACACGGCCTGTGAATCGTTCGAGGAGACCAACAGCGGCGTCAACGTCACGACACGTTGCGAAAAGACCGGCGAAGTGACGCAGTGGACGACGACATATTTGATCGCGGCCGATGGCGCGGGCAGCCAGACGCGGCGCAGCGCCGGGATCGAGATGGTCGGGCCCTCGACGCTGGCGGTGATGTCGAACGAGTATTGGCGTGCCGATCTGTCGCGGCTGCCGATCGCGCGCGAGGCCGCCGGTTTCATCATCGTCCCGGACAGACCCGATCTGCCGCGCGCCGGCATCCTGAACACCAATGGCCGCGATCGCTGGCTGACGGTGACGCAAATCGGCCTGACCAAGGACGATCGCGAGCGGCCTTGGACCGACCAGGAGTTCATCGAGATCGCGCGCGGCCATGTCGGCATTCCTGATCTCGATGTCACGCTTTTGAACCGCTCGATCTGGCGCGTCAGCATGCAGGTGGCCGAGACCTTTCGAAGGGGCCGGGTGTTTCTGGTCGGCGACTGCGCGCATCGCTTTCCGCCGACCGGCGGCTTCGGCCTGAACTCCGGTGTTCAGGACGCGCATAACCTCGCGTGGAAGCTGGCCTTCGTGCTGAAGGGCCTTGCAGACGAAAAGCTGCTCGACAGCTATTCCAGCGAGCGACGTCCGATCGCGCAATCCAATGCCAATTTCAGCTACGGCAATCGGCTGAGATTCGGGCTGACCGACGACGCCGTGCGATCGCGCAATCCGGACCGGATCAGGTTCTGGATCAACGACATGGACAATCACCTGCACAGCATCGGGCAGAACCTCGGCCACAATTACGAGGAGGGCGCGGTGATCCCCGATGGCACCGTCGCGAAGGCCTTGAACTCCCGCTACTACACGCCGACGGATCGTCCCGGCGCGCGATTTCCGCACATGTGGCTGGAGCCTTCGCGCAAGAAATCGACGCTCGACTGGTTCGACAAGGAGTTCACCGTCGTCGCGGGCCCACTCGGCAGCGAGTGGCTGGAAGCGGGAAAACAGGTATCCGAGAAGACCGCCTTGCCGTTGTCGCTGAAGCAGTTGCCCTCAGCCGATCCGGCGGACGGATTCCAGCTCGGCATGCGCGGCGCCGTGCTGGTGCGCCCCGATGGGCATGTGGCGTGGCGGATGCCGTGGCTGCCATCGGATCCCGCGAAGGAATTGGCCGGCGCGCTTTCAACGCTGCTGCATTAGCGGGGACCCCGATGCAATCGTTCGAATCCAACGGCGTCGTCACGGCGTTCGAGAAAACCGGGCGCGGCGATCCGATCGTGCTGCTGCATGGCGGCGAGGCTGATCATGCGATGTTTGACGGCCTTGCGCCTGTCCTTGCGGCGAACTTCACGGTGATCGCCTATGACCAGCGCGACTCCGGCGCCAGCCGAAACTCTCCGTCGTCCTATTCGCTGGCCGATTTGGCCGACGACGCCGCGGCCTTGATCGGAGGGCTCGGTTACGATCGTGCCCATGTCTTCGGAACCTCGCTGGGTGGGCAGATCGCGCAGGTGCTGGCGGCCCGTCATCCCGACCGCATCGACCGCCTGATCCTGAGCAGCACCTGGAAGGTCAACAGAAGCCCGCTCGACGTCAATGCGGATGCCTTCCGGAAGCTCGCTTCCTGGCGCGCGGATACAATCGCCAATGCGTCGAAGATTGCCGAGTTCTTCTTCCCGCCAGCATATCTGCGCACGCGGCCTGAGCTGATCGAGATCTTCCGCGGCTCCAGCCGCGACGAGGGTCAGAAGGCGCGCCGTGGCGCCTTGCTTGCGCAGCCCGTCGCCACCGATCTGACCGGCTTTGATCGCCCGACGCTCTTGCTGGCGGGCGGTGATGACCGGCTGATCCCGAATGCGGAAACATTTGCGCTCGCCCGCGATCTTGCGCGCGTCGAGACGAGGACCATCGCAGGCGTCGGCCATGTCGCGTCGATCCAGGCCCCCGAGCGGGTGGCGGAGGCGGTGACGGCATTTCTAAATTCAAACAAGAAGGCGGCTTGACAACAACAGGGGGAGACCATGACGGAGCAAACGAGCGCAGTGCCGTTCGACGAAGCGCCGGTAACGACGCGCTATTGGCTATCGATCATCATCTTCGCCGTCACCGGCGTGGTCGATTTCTTAGATTTCTTTGTGGTCGGATTCCTGGTCTCGGTGCTGGCGCCGAAATGGCACCTGACGTTTGGGCAGACCTCGATCATGCTGATGAGCGCCGGCATCGGAGCGATGCTGGGGGCTTTCGTCGCGGGCGTCCTCGCGGATCGTTTCGGGCGCAAGCCGCTGGCGATATCAGGCGTTCTGCTCTGCGGCCTGACCTCGGGCGCGATCGCGTTCATTCCGGAAGACGGCTGGGTTGCGTTTGCGATCCTGCGCTTCTTCGTCGGCTTCGGCCTTGCCGCCGGCGCGGCGGCGGCGGTTCCTGCTATCGTCGAATTCGCACCGACCCGCCATCGCACGCTGGTCACGAGTCTCGTGGTCGTCCCGGTCGCCTTTGGCGTGCTGTCGGCGTCGGTTACGGCGAGCTTCCTGCTGCCGCTGGTTGGCTGGCGCGGATTGGCGGCAGTCGGCTTCCTGCCGATCCTCCTCGGAATTCTGACCATGATCGTCATGCCGGAATCGCCGCGCTGGCTCATCAGCAAGGGCCGCGTGCGCGAGGCGCAGGCGAGCATCCGGAAACTCTACCGGGTCGGTGGCGAGTCCTTCGTGCTGCCTGCGCTGCCGCCGGCGAGCCCGGCGACATTTGCCGATCTCTTTGCCGAGCAGCGGCGCTTCTGGCTGACAGTCCTGATCTGGTTCGGCGCCAGCACGGCGAATTACGGTGTGTTCTTGTGGGGACCGACGATCGTGGCGCTACTGCTTGGCGTCGCGCCCCAGGATGCGGCCAGGATGTTCATCTATGTCAGCCTCGCCGGCGTGTTCGGCCGGACCGGCTTCGCCTTCCTCGCCCATCGGATCGGCCGCAAGCCCTGTGGCCAGTTGATGGGATATGGCACCGCGGTGTCGCTGGCGCTCGCCGCCTATTTTCACAACGACTTTGCCGGCTTGGTACCGCTGTTCCTGGTCTTCCTGATCGTCGGCGCCGTGTTCTTCGATGGCGGATTTTCGAACATCGGACCCTATCCGGCGGAAATCTTCCCGGTTCAGCTGTCGGGACGCGCGGTCGGCCTTGCCCAGCTCTCGAACGGGATCGGCAAGATCGTAGGTCCCCTGTGTCTCGCATTGATCGCCGGTGCGGATAATCTCGTGCATCCAAGTGCGACCGCCGCGGCGGTGATGCCGGCGTTCTGCTTTCTTGCCGGCGCGGGCCTCCTGATCGGCCTTGCCTTCACGTTCCTCGGCGTTGAGCCGCACGGGCGCCCGGTGGTTCTGTTTGGCGAAAACGCGGGCGCGAGCGCCGCACCGAAATCGCTGGCCGCAAAGCCGGCCGCGGGACAGTGAAAGACGAAAGGTCATACATGGACAACGCTTTCGACACGATCGCAACGGCGGCGCCGTTCGATACTGCAAAGCTCGATCGGCTGATGGATGAAGCGGGGCTCGACGTCCTGATCGTCACCTCGCGTCACAATGTGCAGTATCTGCTCGGTGGATATCGCTTCTTCTTCTTCGACGTCATGGAGGCAATCGGCACCGGCCGCTATCTGCCGGTGTTCGTCTATCAGAAAGGACACCTGGAAAATTCCGCCTACATCGGCAACCGCATGGAGAAGTTCGAGCACGCGCTCGGACGGATATGGACGCCGGTTGTCAAGGCGGAGGCGTGGGGAACGATCGATGCGATCGGCCTTGCGATCGATCATGCGAGGAAGCTCGCGGGCTCCACCAAGCGCATCGGCATCGAGGCAGCCTTCCTGCCGGCCGATGCCAGGGATCATCTGCGCACCGGCCTTGGCGACGTCGAGTTCCGCGAGGCCCATTTCACGCTGGAACGGCTTCGTGCCGTAAAATCTCCCGCCGAACTGGACCTGATCAGGGAGGCTTCCGAACGGGTCGTCGATGCGATGATGGCCACGTTCAAGGGCTGCGCACCGGGCATGACCAAGAGCGACGTCGTCGCCCGTCTGCGCCGCGAGGAGCAGGAGCGCGATCTGGTTTTCGAATACTGCCTGATTGCCGCGGGCAAGAGCCATAACCGCGCGCCTTCCAGCCAGCGTCTCGAGCAAGGCGACGTGATCTCGATCGATTCCGGCGGAAACTACCGGGGCTACATCGGTGACCTCAGCCGCATGGGCATCCTGGGTGAGCCCGACAGCGAGCTGCGCGAGTTGCTGCAACAGGTCGAGGACATCCAGCAGGTGGTCCGGCGCGCGATCCGGCCGGGCGCCATGGGTGGCGACATCATCGCGGCGGGCGAGGCGGCCGTCAAAGCCTCGCCGCATCGCGCCGTGCTCGACTTCACCGCACACGGCATTGGGCTCGTCAGCCACGAAGCGCCGCGCCTGACTGCAACGGGTCCGGTACCTTATTCGCCGTATGACGCTGATCGGCCGCTGGAACACGGGATGGTGATCTCGATCGAGACCGCGCTGCTGCATCCAACGCGCGGCTACATCAAGCTCGAGGACACCCTGATCGTCTCCGAATCGGGCTGGGAAGCGCCCGGTGACCATGGCAGGGAATGGAATTCATCGCGTCTCATGGCGTGAAGCGGTCAACGCCAGGGCGGCATTTTGGGCTGGGACACCGATTCAGCTGCGGGGTCAAGTTCGGAATATTAGAAATATATCCCTGAATTGCCCGACGTGTCAAGTTGCCCGGTCGACGCCGGCCGCCGCCGGCTACTTTGCATGGGGTTGTTTTCGATATTTTGGCGGCGCCCATGCGACGGCCCAGATGACTTCATATGCGCTCGGCCAGGCGATTGATCCGGCGGTCTTGGCTTCACTCGAGCCTTCGGCCATGCGATGCTTCGAGCTGGATGTAGCGGCGGCTCCGTGCCGTCTGCTCGCCAGGTCGGCGCCGACGATGGGCAGGTGCAACCGATAAGGATTGCCCCCCCATCGGCAGAAGCGACCCGATGACCTCTAATGCGCTCCGCGACTACGCCCAAAGCATCCTGACCGCACGGGTCTACGACGTGGCGGTCGAGACGCCGCTCGATCCCATGCCGCGGCTCTCCGAACGATTGTCGCGCACGGTGTTGCTGAAGCGGGAAGACTTCCAGCCGATCTTCTCGTTCAAGCTTCGCGGCGCCTACAACAAGATCGTCAGGCTGCCGGACGCGCAGCGCAGGCTGGGCGTCATTTGCGCTTCGGCGGGCAATCATGCGCAGGGCGTGGCGCTGTCGGCGCGCAAGCTTGGGATTCCGGCGACGATCGTCATGCCGAGGACGACGCCCGCCATCAAGGTCGAGGCCGTCCGGCGCTTGGGCGGTGACGTTGTCCTGCATGGCGATACGTTCGACGACGCACAGACCAAGGCCAGGGAGATCGAGGCCGCGCGTGGTTTGACCTTTGTGCATCCGTTCGACGATCCCGATGTGATCGCCGGCCAGGGAACGGTCGGGATGGAGATCCTGCGCCAGCATCCCGATACGATCGAGGCGATCTTCGTGCCGATCGGCGGAGGCGGACTGGCGGCCGGCGTGGCTGCCTTCGTGAAGTTCCTCAACCCGTCGATCAAGGTCGTCGGCGTCGAGCCGGCGGACGCCGCGTCGATGGCGGCCGCGCTCGCCAAGGGGAGCGTTGTCGCGCTGGATCAGGTCGGACTGTTCGCCGACGGCGTCGCCGTCCGCAAGGTGGGAACCGAGACCTTCCGGCTCTGCCGCGACCTGCTCGACGAGGTTGTCACGGTGGACACCGATGCGATGTGCGCCGCCATCAAGGACATCTTCGACGACGTGCGATCGGTCGCCGAACCCTCCGGGGCATTGGCGCTCGCTGGCCTCAAGGCCTACGCCGAGCGTGGCGCGCTGAGCGACGGAAGCCTGATTGCCGTCAACAGCGGCGCCAATCTGAATTTCGACCGGCTGCGCACCATTGCCGACCGCGCCGAGGTCGGCGAACATCGCGAGGCGCTGCTTGCCGTGACCGTGCCGGAGAAGCCGGGCAGCTATCGGCACTTCATCCGCATCCTCGGCTCGCGCGCGATCACGGAATTCAACTACCGCTTTGCCGAGACCACCGCGCCGGCGCAACTGTTCGTCGGCATCGCGCTGAGCCGCGGCGAGGTCGAGAAGCGGGAAGTCATGGAGCTGCTTCGGCGCGAAGGCTATCCGATCCTCGATCTGAGCGAGAACGAGATGGCCAAGGACCATGTGCGCTACATGGTGGGCGGTCGCGCTCCGCTGCTCAAGGACGAGGTCATCTACCGCTTCGAGTTTCCGGAGCGTCCCGGCGCGTTGTTGAAATTCCTCGAGAGCCTGGCGCCGGACTGGAATATTTCGCTGTTCCACTATCGCAATCACGGCGCCGACTACGGACGCATTCTGGCAGGGATCGAGGTCAAGCCTCACGAGCGCGCCCGGTTCGTTCAGGCGCTGGATGCGCTCGGCTATCCCTACTGGAACGAGAGCGAAAATCCGGCCTATCGCCCGTTTCTTTCCGCCGAGAAGGGATGAAGCACCGAGCGTCTCTGTTGGCCAGCGGTCAGCGATCGGCCGTCAGTTGCTGGCGATAGCGCTCGGCGTCCCAATTCAGCAGCGCATGCTCGTTCTCTGCCGTCAGATAGTTGACCCGTGCGGTCAGGGGCAGGCGGCAGGTGACCAATGCGAGACAGCTCAGCATGGCTTCCGCGCCGTCACTCGCATCGTCGCGGATGAGGCTGCCGAGGTCAGGGACAAGAAGCGCAACCGGCGGCGGCAGTCCGTTCGTGGTGGTCTGCGCGATCATGACGCTCAGCTTCTCGCGATGCTCCAGGACCGGCAGGCCGGGGCCAAGGAAGACGACGTGATCGGGATACAGCGAGCCGCTGGTCGCGATCGCGCGGCTGTAACGGTCGGTGGCGATGTCGTGGCCGCGAGGATCCCGGGGCAGGCGATAATTGGTGCCTGCGCAGATCGTGCGGAGCGCGTCGTGATCTGCCGCCGGCGCGCTGCGCTGCTCGAGGGCCAGACGTTGCTCGACCTCGGCGACCAAAGCCTCGGCGGCGTCGCCGCTGGCCGCACCGACCACCAGGCCGTGATTGCCGAGGATCAGGACATCGACCGCATCATCGGCGATCGCGTCGCTGACGGCGCGCGCGAGCGGCAGCCCCGGGTGATGATAGTCGAGGTAACGCCACGCCAGTCCGTCCAGGCGCCGGGCAAATTCGTCGCGGGCGTCGATGCGCACCGCCCATGCGATGGTGTTGACGGAATGGACGTGCAGCACGATCCGCTGCGGCATCAACGCATGCAGCGAGGTCTCGATCGAGGCGCGCAGCGTCGTCCCGGCGTTGGGCGCCAGCGGCACGCGTTCGTCGCCATGCATCAGCGCCGCGCGCGCGGCCGATAAGGCGACCGGCACGAAAATCTCCTTGTCCTCGGCATCGGCGAGCCAGGTACCTGACGCCTTCACCCACAGCACGTCGCCATCCTTGACCGACGAATTGCCGCCGGCGCCTTGCACCAGCAGGATATTCCTGCCGACGCGTGCCGACATGCGGCGCAGTTCATCCAGCATTTGAGGCGGTCGCATCGGGGCTGTTCTCACCAGGTCAGATGGTCCATCGTCCAGTGCGGCATCCGCGCCGCTGTGCCGGCCACGGTCTTGATCGCCCGCGGCAGATCGCTCGCCTGCGCAAGCGTCGCGCGGTGGGCGCCGGAGCCGATCAGCAGGGTCAGCATGCCGGCGGTGCGTCCACCGGCGATATCGTGATCGAGGGAGTCGCCGATGACGAGGATCCGTTCCGGCGGCGGATGCCCCAATTGATCGAGCGCGGCGGCAAACATCGGCGGATGCGGCTTGCCGACGAACAGCACGGTGCCGCCGAGCGAATGATAGAATGCGGCGAGCGCGCCCGGCGCGGGGATCAGGCCCGCGACGCCGAACATCACGAGATCAGGATTGGCGCACAGCATCGGCAACTGGCGTGCGGCAGCGGTTGCCACCAGCTCACGCCATCGCTCGGGCTCGGCCGCGTCATCGTCGAGACCGCCGAGCAGGATGAAATCGGCCTCGCGCATGTTCGAGACCACCACAAGGTCGGTGCCGTCGACGATCGAGCGGTCACCGTCGCGCGAGATCAGGAAGCAGGCGCGTCCGAGCTCGGCAAAGGGCGCTTGCTCGCGCGCATGCAGGCCGCGCCAGGTGACCTCGCCCGAGGACAGCACGCCGTCATAGGCGTCGGACGGCAAGCCGAGCGTCGCGAGCCGCCGCTGGTTGCTGCCGGCGCGCTTGCCGGAATTGGACAGGATCAGGATCCGCTTGCCGGCTTCGCGCAGCCGCGCCACGCACTCCAGCGCCGCGGGGAACACCGCCAGTCCCTCATGCAGCGTGCCCCACTGGTCGAGCAGCACATGATCGAAGCGGTCGGCGATGGCGTGAAGGCCGGCGATCGCGGTCGCGTCGGCCTTCATGGCGGGCCTCCGTTCAGCGCGAGCAGCGCGGCGCCGTAGCTTGCTTCGGTCTGCTCGGCGACCGAAACGGGAACGCCGAGAACGCGATGCCGGATTCTGGTCCATGCGTCGTTCTTCGCGCCGCCGCCGATGCCGATGACGCGGCGCAGGCGCGGCGCACCGAGCTGCGCCAGCTGGCGGTAGGCGAGGGCTTCCACCGAGGCGATGCCCTCGAGCAGGCCCTGGAAGAAGCGGCAATCTTCCGCCGGGCGCGGCGTGACCCGCGCGGCCAGCGCCGGATCGGCGATCGGGAAGCGTTCGCCGGGTTTTGGCAGCGGATAATAGTCGAGCCCCGTCGGCTGGTCCGGCGTCAGCTGAGGTGTCAGCCGCTCCATCTCGGCGGCGGTGAAATGCATCAGCAGCGCCGCGCCGCCCGAGTTCGAGGCGCCGCCGGCGAGCCAGCGTTCGCCGAGCCGGTGCGAATAGACGCCCTGATCGGCCGCGAAGATCGGCTGGGTCGCAAGCTGCTTCACCACCAGCGTGGTGCCGAGCGAGGTGACGGCATCGCCAGGCTGGTCGGCGCGCGTTGCGATGAAGGCCGCAACGCCATCGGTGGTGCCGGCGGCGACCTGCGCTGTCGGGGGCAGTCCCAGCGACCGCGCGATCTGCGGATCCATCTCGGAAAATGGCGTGCCCGGCACCAGCACTTCGGGGAGCAGATCGTCGCGCACGCCGAGCTGTTCGAGCCAGGATGGCCAGGTGCGCGCGACCGGGTCGTAACCGAGCTTCAGCGCGTTGTTCTCGTCGCTGATGCCGTGATGGTTCGCGAGCCGGCCGGCGATCCAGTCCGCCTGGTGAACGGCGTGGCGGGCATCGCCGACATAGCCGTCATTCTGCAGATAGAGCAGCTTGGCGAGCGCGCTGCTCGCGCCATGCGCGCCGCTCTCGCGCGGGGCGACCGCCGCGACGCGCGTCGCCTCACGCGTGGCGCGGGCATCATTGTACATCAGCCCCGGCGAGCAGGGGCGGCCGGCGGCGTCGACCAGCAGCAGCGTGCCCGACGTGCCGTCGACGACGATGCGTGTGACGTCGCCGAGAGCGACGGTCTCGCCGAGCTCGCGGATGGCCGCCGTCGCGGCTTGCCACCACAGCTCCGGTGTCTGGTCGATGGCGTTGCCGTCGACGCGCGGTGCAGGCAGCGCGACGGACGCGACGCCGCGGATGCCGCCGTGCGGATCGATTGCGCAGGCGCGCACGCCTCCGGTTCCGACATCGATGCCGAGATACAGACCTCCCATGCGACCTCATCGCTCTCTGGTGCGTGCGCGACGACATTGGTTGCGCTGCAGCACGTTTGGGGGATTGACGCCCCGTTCGGCCTCTGCAATTTTTGGAGGACGTGAAGAAATTTGCAAGCGGACTTTTCCTGATATGGCACCCCCGCCCGACAGGTTGCCGGTGATCGACGGCGAGGCGTCGCTCGCGACGCGCGCGGCGTGGCTGTATTTCGCGGCGGGGCTCACCCAGTCGGAGGTCGCCGATCGCCTCAACATCCAGAGCACCAAGGCGCATCGCCTGATCGCGCGCGCCAGCCGTGAGGGCATGATCCGCGTGTTCGTCGAGGGACCGGTCGCCGAATGCGTCGCGCTCGAGAACGATATCGCGCAGCGCTTCGGCCTTTCGTTCTGCCGCGTCGCGCCTGATCTCGGCGAGGGCGATCTGCCGCTGAAGGCGCTGGCGCTGGAAGGCGCGAGCTTCCTGCGCCAGATCCTGGAGCGCGGCCAGGACAAGGTGATCGGCGTCGGTCATGGCCGCACGCTTGCAGCCGTCGTCGAGCAGATGCCGCAGACGCCTGCGCGTGACGCGCAGTTCGTGTCGCTGCTCGGCGGACTGACGCGGAAATTTGCCGCCAATCCGTTCGACGTGATTCACAAGCTCGCCGAGCGCACCGGCGCGGAAGCCTATCTGCTGCCGGTGCCGGTGTTCGCCAATTCGGTCGCCGACCGCGCCGTTCTGATGCAGCAATTCGGCATCGCCGACGTGTTCGCTCTGGCGCGCAAGGCCTCGCTGCTGTTCGTCGGCATCGGCCAGGTCAGCCGCGACGGCTTCCTGGTGTCGAGCGGCATGATCAAGCCCGACGAGGTCGTCGAGCTGAAGCGCGTCGGCGCCTGCGCCGACCTGCTCGGGCATTTCTTCAGCGCCGACGGAACGGTGCTGGACACCGACCTGTCGGCCCGCGCCACCTCAATGAGCATGCCCGATCTCAGGAAGCACCGGATCGTCGCCATCGCCGGCGGGCCGGCCAAGGTGACCGCGCTGCGCGGCGTGCTGCGCAGCGGCGTTCTGCACGGCCTCATCATCGACGAAGCGACCGCAAAGGCGCTCGCCACCGACAAGCCGGAGACCACATCCGGCAAGACAAGAAGCAAGACCCGGAAGGACACATAAAACAAGCGTCAACAAGGAGAGGAAATACATGTTCGATCGCGAGAAGAATCTGTTCGACTCCTACGCTGCCAAACGCATCAGCCGCCGCGATCTCCTGGACGGCGCCGCCAAGCTCGGCATCGCGGGCATCGCCGCCAACGCCGCCTTCGCCTCCTCGATGTCGAAGGCGATGGCCGCCGACTTCAACTGGAAGGCCCAGAGCGGCAAGAGCGTCAAGCTGCTGCTCAACAAGCATCCCTATGTCGATGCGATGATCGGCGACATCGAGGCGTTCAAGACGCTCACCGGCATGAACGTCACCTACGACATCTTCCCGGAGGACGTCTATTTCGACAAGGTGACGGCGGCGCTGTCGTCGAAGTCGGACCAGTACGATGCCTTCATGACCGGCGCCTACATGACCTGGACCTATGGTCCGGCGGGCTGGATCGAAGACCTCAACACCTACATCAAGGATCCGGCCAAGACCAACCCGGCCTTCGCCTGGGACGACGTGCTGCCGGGCCTGCGCGCCTCGACCGCGTGGGACGGCGTCGCCGGCTCCGAGCTCGGCTCGGGCAAGGCCAAGCAGTGGTGCATCCCCTGGGGCTATGAGCTCAACAACATCACTTACAACCGCAACGTCTTCGACAAGGTGGGCGTCAAGCCGCCCAAGAACCTCGACGAGATGCTGGAGGTCGCGGCCAAGATCACCAAGGACGCCGGCGGTCCCTACGGCGTCGGCGTGCGCGGCTCGCGCTCCTGGGCGACCATCCATCCCGGCTTCCTGTCGGCCTATTCGAACTTCGGCCAGAAGGATTTCGTGATGGAGGGCGGCAAGCTGAAGGCCGCGATGAACACCAAGGCCTCGAAGGATTTCCACGACAAATGGGTCAAGATGATCCAGACCTCGGGCCCGAAGAACTGGTCGACTTACACCTGGTACCAGGTCGGCACCGATCTCGGCGCCGGCGCCTCGGGCATGATCTTCGACGCCGACATCCTCGGCTATTTCATGAACGGCGGCGACAACAAGGAGAAGGGGCATCTCGGCTACGCGCCGTTCGCGGCCAATCCGGCCGCCAAGGCGCCGACTCCGAATGTCTGGATCTGGTCGCTCGCGATGTCGAGCTTCTCCAAGCAGAAGGAGGCGGCCTGGCTGTTCATGCAGTGGGCGGCATCCGTCGAGCACGACCTGTTCGGCGCGCGCAAGATGGACTTCGTCAACCCGGTTCGCGCATCGGTGTGGAAGGACAGCGAATTCCGCGACCGCATCGCGAAATCCTATCCCGGCTATCTCGAGCAGCACGACATGTCGTCGCCCGGCGCCAAGATCTACTTCACGGCGCAGCCGCTGTTCTTCGATCTGACGACGGAATGGGCCGCCTCGCTGCAGAAGATGGTGGCCAAGGAGGTCAGCGTCGACGAGGGGCTCGACAAGCTCGCCGACAGCATCAACCGCCAGCTCAAGCAGGCCGGTCTCGGCTGACGGATCAACTGTGCGGTGCCTGATCCCCCGCACCGCACCCATCCGCCGGCTCGGACCCTTGTCCCATCCGAGCCGGCGGCGTTTGCCAGCCCAACGCGATCTCTTATCATCATGAGCATGGTCCAACTTCTCCAGACGAACGCGCAGGCAACGCCGGCCAAACCAAGGCCGCGCGTGCGCCTCTTGCCTTATCTGCTCAGCCTGCCGGCGCTGCTCGTCTGCGTGGCGATCCTGGTTCCGTTCGTGACCGCGGCGGTCTACTCGCTGCAGCGCTACCGGCTGAACCTGCCTCATCTGCGCGGCTTTATCGGCGCCGGAAACTACATCGACTTCCTGTCCGACCCGGCGTTCTGGAATACGTTCCGCGTCTCGATCACCTATACCGTGGTCACGGTCGTGCTCGAGCTGCTGCTCGGTCTTGGCATCGCGCTGCTGCTGCGCCGGCCGACCCGCTTCCACAACGCGGTGTCGATCATGCTGCTGCTGCCGCTGATGACGGCGCCGGCGATCGCCGCGCTGATGTGGAAGCTGATGACCAATCCGAGCTTCGGCATCCTGTCCTATCTGGTCGGCCTGTTCGGCGTCACCGAGTTCAAATGGGCCTCCGATCCATCGAGTGCGCTGTTCACGGTCGTGCTGGTCGACGTCTGGGTCTACACACCCTTCATCATGATCCTGCTGCTGGCGGGGCTGCGCTCGTTGCCGCGGCAGCCGTTCGAGGCCGCGGCGCTCGACGGCGTGCCGGCGAGCTTCGTGTTCTTCCGCATCACCCTGCCGATGCTGGCGCCCTACATCATCACGGCGTCGCTGTTCCGGCTGCTCGATTCGATCCAGCAGTTCGACATCATCTATGCGATGACGCAGGGCGGGCCGGGTGACCGGCTGATGGTGTTCCAGGTGCAGGCCTATCTGGAGTTCTTCCAGTACACCAATGTCGGCAGATCGGCGGCGCTGTTGATGATCCTGTGGCTGATCACCAACATCCTGTCGAACATCTTCATCAAGAACTGGCTGCGGCTGCGCGCGCGTGCGCACGGCCACGCGTGACGGGGAGGGGAGCGATGGAACATTCCAGCCTTGCCGGTCGCGCATCTTCCGCGGCGTGGCGCTCACGCTGATCCTGATCTTCTTCATGTTTCCGATCGTCTGGATCTTCCTGATGTCGTTCCAGACCAACGAGCAGATCCTGCGGATCCCGCCGCGGATCCTGTTCGAGCCGACGCTTGCGAATTACGAGGCGCTGATCTCCGGCCAGCTGCGCACCGCGGCCGGCAATCTGCAGATCTCCTTCATGCGCAATTTGTTTAACAGCGTCGTGTTGTCGAGCGCGGCGGTGCTGCTGGCGCTGCTGCTCGGCGTGCCGGCGGCTTACGCCTTTGCGCGCTTCAAATTCCGTCTCGGCGAGAGCATTGCGTTCACGCTGCTGTCGTTCCGCTTTGCGCCGCCGCTGCTCGTGCTCCTGCCGCTGTCGCTGTACTACCAGGAGCTAGGGTTGAACGACACCTACTTCGGGATCGTCTGGGTCTATCAGTTGATCGCGCTGCCGCTGATCCTGTGGATCGTGCGCGGCTATTTCGAGGATATCAGCCCTGATATCGAGCATGCCTACCGACTGGCCGGGCATTCCTGGCGCGAGGCCTTCACCAGGATCGCGGTGCCGCTGGCGGGGCCGGGGATCGCCGCGGCGGGACTGCTGTCGTTCATCTTCTGCTGGAACAATTTCGTCTTCGCGCTGATCCTGGCCTCCGCCGACAAGCAGCCGGTGACGGTCGGCGCGCTCGCCTTCGTCACCGCGTCCGGTATCCAGTACGGCCAGATCGCGGCGGCGATCGTGCTGTCGGTGACGCCGACCCTGTTGCTTGCGCTCTATGCGCAGCGCTACCTGGTCGAAGGTCTCTCGCTCGGCGCGGTGAAAGGCTGATCCGATGGCGCGTCTCGAGATCAACTCGGTGAGCAAGGCATTCGGTGCGGCACGGCCCGCCGACGGATTGTCGCTGGCCGTCGAGCCCGGCGAGATCGTGGCGGTGTTCGGACCGTCCGGCAGCGGCAAGACGGTGCTGCTGCGCATGATCGCGGGCATGTTCGAGCCCGACGACGGCGATATCCTCGTCGGCGGCCGCTCGGTGGTCGGTGCTCCGCCGGAGCGGCGCGGGATCGGCATGGCATTCCAGAACTTTGCCTTGTTCCCGCACATGACCGCCCGCGACAATATCGCAAGCGGCCTGCGCGCCAAGGCCGGCGGCGGCGATGTCGCCGGCCGCGTTGCCGCGATCAGCAGGCTGCTCAAGATCGAGCACGTGCTCGGTCACGCGCCGCGCGAATTGTCGAACGGACAGAAGCAGCGCACGGCGCTGGCGCGGGCGCTGATCGGCAATCCGGATGTCCTGCTGCTGGATGATCCCTTGCGCAATGTCGACGCCAAGCTGCGCTACGAGATGCGGCTCGAGCTGCCGAACCTGCTGCGGCGCGGTACCGCCGCCGTGCTCTATGTGACCCAGGACTATCGCGAGGCGATGGCGATCGCCGACCGCATCGCAGTCTTGATCGACGGCCGGCTCGCGCAGGTCGCGACGCCCGCCGATATCTATGCCCAGCCCGCGTCGGTCGCCGTCGCGCGCCTGTTCGGCGATCCGACCATCAACCTCGCCGAGGTATCGCCGGTGGCGGAGCACGGCATGTTGTTGGCCACGGTCGCCGGCGCCAGGATGCGGCTCGGGGCGGCCGATGGCGCAGCGCCTGCCGGTGCATGTTGGCTGGGCGTCCGGCCGGAGGATCTCGCGGTTTCGTCCGCGTCCACCGACGACGCCATCCCGGCGCGCATTCTCGCGATCACGCCGATGCACGAGAAGGCGGTGCTGCTGCTCCGTCTTGCCGACGGAACGGAATGGCTGGCGGCGCTGCCGCCGGATGCACCGCAAGGCGCGGCTGACGATGCCGTTTTCGTTCGCTTCGCGCCCGACGCCGCGATGCTGTTCGATCGCGCGACGGGGCTGCGGATCGGGGCGTCGCACCGGCTCAAGGCGGCATAGGAGCGGATGGTCATGGACATGCTCGAGCTTCGAGGCATCGACAAGGTCTATCGCACCCGCGGCAAAGAGCCGGTGCATGCGGTGCGCGCACTCGACATGGCGGTCGAGAAGGGCGAGATCGTCGCACTGCTGGGATCATCGGGCTGCGGCAAGACATCGACGTTGCGCATGATCGCAGGCTTCGAGGACGTCTCCGCCGGATCGATCGCGCTCGGCGGGCGGCGGATCCACGAGCTGCCGCCGGCGCGGCGCAAGGTCGCGATGGCGTTCGAGGGCTACTCGCTCTATCCGCCGCTCACGGTCCGCGAGAACATCGCGTTCGCGCTGAAATCCGCCCAGCTGCCACGCGCGGAGGTAACGCGCCGCGTCGACGAGATCGCCTGCCTGGTCGAGATCGAGGACATCCTCGACAGCTATCCGCGCGCGATCTCCGGCGGCCAGCAGCAGCGCGTGTCGCTGGCACGGGCGCTGGTGCGCGACGCCGATCTTTATCTGCTCGATGAGCCGATGGGGCAGCTCGAACCGCAGCTGCGCGCGGTGCTGCGCGGCCGGATCAAGAGCCTGCTCGCGGAGCGCGGCATGACTGCGATCTTCGTCACCCACGACCAGACCGAAGCGAGTGCGCTGGCTGACCGCATCGCGGTCATGGAAGGCGGCGTGCTGCAGCAGTTTGCCAGCGAGAAGGAGCTGAAGGGCCGACCCGCCAATCTGTTCGTTGCAAGCTTCATCGGCGAGCCGCCGATGAACCTGCTCGACGCCGAGGTGACGCGGTCGGATGGCGGCTTCCGCCTGTCGGTCGGAACCGACATGCGTTTCGATATCGCCGGCGCCGGGCTCGACGTTGAGGCGGCGAAGACGCTCGCGGCCACGCCGCAGGTGCGGATCGGCATTCGTCCGCAGAAGATCGTGGTCGGGACCGGTGACGTCAGGGTCAAGGTCGTCTCCAACCAGTGGCTCGGCGATCAATCGCATGTCGCCGGCGATTGCGGCGGCCGCATGCTGATCGCGGTCACGCCGGGCCGCGTCGCCGCGCGGCCGGGAGAGATCATCTCGTTCGCGCTGGAGCCGCGTCACCTGCACATCTTCGGCGGCGACGGGACCTGCATTCGCCATGCGGAGGGAGCGTGACGATGACTGGTTCGGCCAGCCGCGACGTCATCATCGGCATTGACGCCGGCACCTCCCTGATCAAGGCCGTGGCGTTCACGCTGACCGGCGAGCAGCTTGCCGATGTCTCGCGGCCGAACGCGTACGCTAGCCCGGCGAGCGGCCACGTCGAGCAGGACATGGCGCAAACCTGGAGCGATACGGTCGCGGTCATTCGTGCGCTGGCGAAGTCAGTGCCTGACCTGTCGGCGCGGATCGCGGCCGTCGCGGTCACCGGGCAGGGCGACGGCACCTGGCTGATCGATGACGACGGCCGGCCGGTCGCGCCGGCGCTGCTGTGGCTGGATTCGCGCGCCGGCCGGCTGGTCGAGGAGATTCGCGCCGGCGAGCGCAACGCGGCCCTCTACCGCCGCACCGGCTCCGGGCTCAATGCCTGCCAGCAGGGACCGCAACTGGCGTGGCTGCAGGCCCATATGCCCGACACGATCGCCCGCGCAACAACGGCTTTCCATTGCAAGGACTGGCTTTATTTCCTGCTTACCGGTGAACGCGCAACCGATCCGTCGGAAGCCACGTTCTCCTGCGGTGATTTCCGCAAGCGAGCATTCGATGCGGAGACCGCGCGGTTGATCGGTATCGCCGACCTGACGCGCCTGTTCCCGCCGGTCGTTGACGGCGCGATGATGACGCATCCACTGACAGCCGCCGCCGCCATCGAGATCGGCCTGCCGGAAGGTGTGCCGGTGTGCCTCGGCTATGTGGACGTGATCTGCAATGCGCTCGGCGCCGGGCTCTACGATCCGTCACCCGATGTCGGCTGCACCATCATCGGCTCGACCGGCATGCATATGCGGCTGGTTCCGAGCGCCGACGCGGTGACGCTGAACCGGGAGGCCACCGGCTACACCATGCCGTTCCCGGTGCCGGGTCATTATGCCCAGATGCAGTCCAACATGGCGGCGACGCTGAATATCGACTGGATGCTCGATCTCGCCTGCGACATGCTGGCGACGGAAGGCGTGACGCGCACGCGCGCCGAGCTGATCCGCCGGCTCGACGATCAGGTGCTGCGGGCCAGGCCCGGCGAGGTGCTGTTCCATCCGTTCATTTCCGATGCCGGCGAGCGCGGTCCGTTCGTCGCGCATGAGGCCAGCGCGCAATTCTTCGGCCTGCGCTCGCGTCACCGCTATGGCGACTTGATGCGCGGCGTGATGGAGGGTCTGGCCTTCGCCGCACGGGATTGTTACGCGGCGATGGGGTCGTTGCCGCGCGATGTCAGGATCACAGGCGGCGCGGCGAAGAGCCGTGCGCTCGGCGCCATCCTCGGGGCCGCACTGGATTGCGACGTCCGCATCTGCAGCCGCGCCGAGGCCGGCGCCGCAGGCGCTGCGATGATCGCGGCGGTCGCGATCGATGCCTATCCCGACATGCGCGCCTGTGCCGAGCAGTGGGTCGCGCCGCATCTCAGTAGCCCGCAATCGCCGGACGCCGCGCTGGCGAAGCGCTATGCCAGCATCTTCCCGACCTATCTCGAGGCAAGGCTGGCGTCGCGGCCGGTCTGGAAGCAACTCGCCGCGCTGCGCGCCGGAGGCGATCATGTCTAAGTCCATCGCCATCGTCGGCGACCGCTTCATGCTGCCCTCGGTGTTCGCTGAGCACATCCGGTCAGCCTGCGGCGACGGCGTCGATATCCGCACCCTGGAGCAGCCCTGGCCGGACGAGCCGATGGAGCACGGTTACGCCGGCTCGAAGCTCGACGGTCTGAAGGAATTCATGGGGCAGCCCGACGAGATCATCGGTTTCATCGGCGATGCCGAACTGCTCGTCACTCATCTGGCGCCGATCTCGCGGTCGATGCTGGAGCGGCTGCCGAAGCTGAAGTTCATCGCGGTGTCGCGCGGCGGCCCGGTCAACATCGACATGCAGGCGGCGCGCGACCACAACGTGCTGGTGGTCAATACGCCCGGCCGCAATGCGGGTGCGGTCGCGGAGTTCACCATCGGCGCCATTCTGGCCGAGACACGCCTGATCCGCAGCGGTCACGAGGCGCTGCGAGGCGGGGAATGGCGCGGCGATCTCTATCGCGCCGACCGTACCGGGCGCGAGCTCGGCGAGATGACGGTCGGCATTGTCGGCTACGGCGCGATCGGCAGCCGCGTGGTCAAGCTGCTGAAGGCCTTCGGCTGCAAGATCCTGGTCGCCGACCCCTATGTCCAGCTCAGCGCCCAGGACCGCAATGACGGCGTCGAGCATGTCGCGCTCGGCGAATTGCTCGGCCGCGCCGACGTCGTCACGCTGCACGCCCGGGTGACGCCGGAGACCACCCGCTTCATCGGGCGCGAGGCGCTGGCGCGGATCAAGCCGGGCGCGTTCCTGATCAACACGGCGCGCGGTCCGCTGGTCGACTACGAAGCGCTGCATGATGCGCTGGTGTCGGGGCATCTCGGCGGCGCCATGCTCGACACCTTCGCGGTCGAGCCGGTTCCGGCGGACTGGCCGCTCTTGCAACTCCTCAACGTCACGCTGACGCCGCACATCGCCGGCGCCTCCGTGCGTACCGTCACCGTGGCCGCCGGACAGGCGGCCGAAGAGGTTCGTCGCTTCCTGGCCGGCGAGCCGCCACGCAATCCGTGCTGAAGAGAAAGGCAGTTGGTATGACCCGTGAGGAACGACAATTGCGCGAGGCGATCATCGCCAAGTGCCGGTGGATGAATGCGTCGGGTCTCAACCAGGGGACATCGGGCAACATCTCCGCCCGCTACAAGGACCGGATGCTGATCACGCCGTCGGCGACCCCCTACGATTCGATGAAGCCGGAGATGATCGCCTCGATGCCGCTGGAGGGCGACTATGGCGCGTGGGAGGGACCGCTGCAGCCGTCCACCGAATGGCGCTTCCATCTCGACATCACGCGCGCCCGGCCCGACGTCGGCGCCATCGTCCATACCCATTCGACCTACGCGACCGTGCTCGCGATCGCGCGCAAGCCGATCCCGGCCTGCCATTACATGATGGCGGCGTTCGGCGGCACCGAGATCCGCTGCGCCGGCTATGCGCGCTACGGCACCAAGGAATTGTCCGATCATGCGATCGCGGCGCTCGAAGGACGCAATGGCTGCCTGCTCGCCAATCACGGCATGATCGCGCTCGGCGCCAATCTCGACAAGGCGATGTGGCTCGCGGTCGAGCTCGAGACCATCGCGCGGCAGTACTACCTCTCGCTCGCGCTCGAGTCGCGCGTCATCCTGACCGACGAGGAGATTGCCGACACTGCGAAGGGGTTCTCCACCTACGGCCTGCAGGCGCCGAAGCCGAACAAGGCCCGCGCGACGGCAAAGGCGGCGCCGCGCCGCGCCGAGAAACGGCGCAGCAGCAAGCGATGACGGGCACTGCGCCGGTCGCAGGTACAGATCACGGGCTGGTCGATATCGCGGTCATCGGTGGCGGCATCAACGGTGCCGGCATCGCCCGCGACGCCGCCGGCCGCGGACTGAAAGTGCTGCTCTGCGAGAAGGATGATTTCGCCGAGGGCACCTCGTCGCGCTCGGGCAAGCTGATCCATGGCGGGCTGCGCTATCTCGAATATTACGAGTTCCGACTGGTGCGCGAGGCGCTGATCGAGCGCGAGGTGCTGCTCGCGTCGGCGCCGCACATCATCTGGCCGATGCGCTTCGTGCTGCCGCATTCGCCGGAGCAGCGGCCGGCGTGGCTGGTCCGCACCGGGCTGTTGCTCTACGACCATCTCGGTGGCCGCAAGCAACTGCCGGCGAGCCGCAGCCTGGATCTGTCGCGCGCTCCGGAGGGCGCGCCGCTGCATCAGGAGTTCCGGCGAGGTTTCGAATATTCGGACTGCTGGGTCGATGACAGCAGGCTGGTGATCCTCAATTTGATCGATGCCGCGCAGAACGGCGCCAGCATCCTGCCGCGCACGCGGGCGGTGCGCGCGCGCCGCGACGGCGAGACCTGGCTGCTCGAAATGCACGGCGACGACGGCACAACGCAGGTCGTGCGGTCGCGCGCGCTGGTCAACGCGGCCGGGCCGTGGGTCCAAGATGTCATCCAGGGCGTGACGGGCCTGAACTCGGCCCAGAGTGTACGGCTGGTCAAGGGCAGCCATATCGTGGTGCCGAAATTCTGGAGCGGGCCGCAGGCCTATCTGCTGCAGAACACCGATCGCCGGGTGATCTTCGTCAATCCCTACGAGGATGATCTCGCCTTGATCGGCACAACGGACATTCCCTATCACGGCCGCGCCGAGGACGTCGCGATCGGCGAGGACGAGATCGATTACCTGTTGCAGGTCTTGCGCCGCTATTTCCAGACGCCGCCGCAGGCGAGCGAGATCGTGCACGCGTTCTCCGGGGTCCGGCCGCTCTACGACGACAACGCCGACAATCCGTCGGCCGTGACGCGCGACTATGTGTTCGAAGTTCACGGCGCGCAGGATGAGCCGCCGCTGCTGTCGATCTTCGGCGGCAAGATCACGACCTACCGCCGGCTGGCGGAGCAGGCGCTGCAGCGCTTCGCGCCGTGGTTTCCGAAGTTGTCGTCGGCCTGGACCGCGCACCGGCCGTTACCGGGCGGCGACATCGGCGGCAGCTTCGATGAATTCGCAAATCGGCTGGCACGCGACTATCCCGATTTGCCGCGAACGCTCGTCGATCACTATGCCCGCCTCTATGGGACGCGCGCGCGCCAACTGCTGGGTCCGGTCCGCAGCGCCGCCGACCTGGGCCGTCATTTCGGCGCCGAGTTCTATGAATGCGAAGCGGTGTATCTCCGCGAGAATGAGTGGGCGAGGCAGCCCGCCGACTTCCTGGACCGGCGCACCAAGCACGGCTTGCACTTGACGCCCGCGCAGCGGGTCGCGTTCGAAAACTACCTCTAAAGCATGATCCGGAAAAGTGCGAAGCGGTTTTCCGAAAAGATCATGCTCAAACAAAGAGCTAAGGCGCGATGACGATTCAACCTAATCTCATCGCGCTTTAGGACGCGATTCGCGTCCAGGTGCGTCACGCAATCGTTTTCAGATACAGGCTCGGATCGAAATATTTGCTTGCCGGCGTAAAGTCCTTGATGCCGGCATTGGCCATGAAGAAGTCGGTCGATTGCTGCAGCCAGTTGGTGACCGTGCCGTCGGAATACATCCGCTTCCAGTCCCGCGACGAGAACATCTTCTGCGCCTTGAACGATTCGTCGATGTCGGCCATCGGCGTCTGGCTGTAATGGCCCTTCTGCAGCTTTTCCATCGCTTCGGTGCTATTCGCGATGATGTAGTCATTGGCATCGGCCCAGCCACGGATCAGCTTCGCCAGCGTTTCCTTGTTGGGCTCGTAATAGTCGTTGGCCGCCGCCCAGCCGCCGATGATCGCGGCCTTCGGATAATAGGCTGAGGCGTCGGCGAGCTTGACCGCGCCCGGCACCTTGTCGCGAACCGTCACGTTGAAAGGCACCCAGAGCGCGACGGCAGGCACCGCGCCTGAAATGAACGCGGTTACGGCGGCCGGCATGGTCTGGTTGACGAGTTCGACCTGTTTGGGATCGACCTTGTTCGCGCGCAACGCGGTGTCCAGGAACACATGCGCGGTGGTGCCGGTCGCGGTTGCGATTCGCTTGCCCTTCAGATCCTCGAATGACTTGATGCCCTGATCGCCGCGCACCCAGAGCTGTGCGGTCGCGACCTCGATGTCGTTGATGAGGAAGACCTTGCCCTGGCCGCGGGCCGGGAAGTTCGAGAGCACGGCGCCCGTCGCCAGCACGTCGAGGCTGCCGCCGATCAGCGCCTGGAAGATTTCGAGGCCGGTATTGAACTGCCGCAGCTCGAGATCCAGTCCCTGCTTTTCGAAGGAGCCGCGGTCCATGCCGGTCCAGATCTGGCCGTCGACGGCAACGGTGTGCAGATAGCCGACCCGAACTTTTGTTTTTGCCTGCGCAATCGCCGGGGCTGCGGCGGTGAAGGACCCCAGGGCAAGCCCGGCCGTCGTGGTCAGAAATTGTCGCCGATCCATAGGTCGTCCTCCGCTGTGTTGTTATTCCGAGAATGAGGCCGGACGCATCTGCGCCTGCTGGGCGCGATACTCGTCCATCACCAGATGCTTGATATAGCTTCGCAGCTCGCCGAATTCGGGCCGTTCCTGGATCGATTCATCGCGCGGATAGGCGAACGGCACGTCGATGATCTGCCTGATCCGCGCCGGCCGCGCGGTCACCACCACGATACGGGACGCGAGATAGATCGCCTCCTCCACGGAGTGGGTGATCAGCATGACCGTCTTGCCTTCGGTCTGGAGCACCTTGAGCAGCAGGTTCTGCATGTTGGAGCGGGTCTGGGCGTCGAGCGCACCGAACGGCTCGTCCATCAGCAGGAACTGCGGCTTCACCGCGTAAGCCCGCGCGATCGCGAGCCGCTGACGCATGCCGCCGGACAAATGCTTCGGATAGGAGTTGGCGAAGTCGGACAGCCCCATCAGGCCGAGATAGTGATCGCAGATCGAATCGCGCTCACCGGCCGCGACGTGATTGGCCCGGAGCGTCAGGCCGAAAGCGATGTTCTGTTTCACCGTCAGCCACGGGAAGACGCCATATTCCTGGAAGATGACGCCGCGCTCGGGACCGGGACCAGCGACGGGCTGTCCGTCGAACGACACGCTTCCGGTCGTCGGCTTCTGGAAGCCGGCGAGCATGCTCATCATCGTGGTCTTGCCGCAGCCTGACGGGCCGATCACCGCGATGAAATCGCCATCGTTGATATCGTAGCTGACATTCTCGACGACGTTGAGGCGTCCCTTCGGGGTCTCGAAGGCAAGCGAAACCTTGTCGAACCGTGCACGCGTGGTCATGCGATGGCCCGATCCTGCCAGACCAGCAACCGGGCCGTGATCTTGCGCAGGATCATGTCCATGATCAGCGCGATCAGGCCGATGCAGATGATGCCGACATAGATGACATCGAGCAGGAAATAGGTCGATGCATTCTGGATCATGGCGCCAAGCCCACGCTGGGCGGCGATCAGTTCGGATGCCACCAGCGTCGCCCAGGCTACCCCAAGCGCGACCCGCAGCGCGGTGAGGATGTGCGGAACGGTGAGGGGAATGATCACCTTGCGAAAGATCTCCGCCTGATTGGCACCGAGCGTCTGCGCCACGCGGATATAGAGCGGCGTGATCTGAGAGACCCCCTCATACATGACGATCACGCCGGAGAAGAACGAGGCGTAGAACAGGATGACGAGCTTTGCGAGCTCGTCCACGCCGAAATAGACGATGACGAGCGGGATCAGCGCGATCGGCGGCAGCGCGCGGAAGAAGTTGATCATGGGGTCGGCGAAGGTGCGGGCCGGGCGATACCATCCGAGCAGAAAGCCGACGGGCACCGCGACGAGAATTCCAAGCGAGACGCCGAAGAAGACGCGCCTGGTCGAGGCGAAGATGTCGATCAGGAGGCCTTCCTTGGTGAGAAGCTCGACGAACTTCGCGGCGACCTGGTGCGGGGCGGGGATCAGCGATGTGTTGACGAAGCCGCTCCAGCGCACGGCATACCAGAGCAGGATCGCACCGACCCACGGTATCAACCCGAGACCAAAGCGTCTCACGCCAGCTCCGTCCATTCGACGCGACCACCCAGATTGCAGTTGATGTTTGCCCAAGTCATATTATAAATAGGATGACCATACAAGCGCCGCTTTGGTCGTAGGCGCCGCAGGCTTTTCCGCGCATGACATCGCCGCCTTTCACCATCCGGAGCGTCCAGGCCTTTGGCTTTCGCTATCCTCTGACGACACCGGTCATCACCTCGTTCGGGCGGATGGGGGACCGGCCTGCCGTGTTCGTTCGGGTCGAGGACACGGACGGTTACGTGGGCTGGGGCGAGGTCTGGTGCAACTTTCCCGCGCCGGGCGCCGAGCATCGTGTCCGGCTGGTCAACGAGGTCTTGGCACCGGCGCTTGTCGGATTCAGGGCAAGCGAACCTGGTGCCGCATTCGAGCGGCTGACGCAGGGGACTTCGGTGCTCGCGTTGCAATCCGGCGAAGCGGGCCCATTCGCGCAGTCGATCGCCGGCATCGATCTCGCCGTCTGGGATCTCCATGCGCGCCGCCGGAACGTAGCGTTGTGGAAACTGCTCGGCGGATCGCGGAGCCGGATCAAGGTCTATGCCAGCGGCATCAATCCAGTCGGATCGGAACGGGCGGCGGAAGCAGCGCTCGGCCGCGGCTATCGCGCCTTGAAGCTGAAGATCGGCTTCGATCCGGCAGGCGACCGGGCTAATCTCGCCGCGCTGCGCCGCCTCGTCGGCGATGGCATGCTTGCGGCCGATGTCAACCAGGGTTGGACCATCGCGCAGGCGCTCGAGCGTGCGCCGCAGCTCGAGCCGTTCGGCCTTGCCTGGCTCGAGGAGCCCATCCGCGCGGACCGTCCGCGGCAGGAATGGAGGCAGCTCCACGAGACGATCCGTTTTCCGCTCGCGGCCGGTGAGAACATCGCGAGCCACGCTGGCTTTGCCGAGGTGCTGAGCGAGCCGGTTCTCGGTGTCGTCCAGCCTGACATCGCCAAGTGGGGTGGGCTTTCGGCTTGCGCCGGCATCGCCCGCGGTATCCTGACGTCAGGCAAGATGTTCTGTCCGCACTATCTCGGCGCCGGCATCGGCCTGTTGGCGTCGGCGCATCTTCTGGCGGGCGTCGGCGGCGAGGGACTGCTGGAGGTCGACAGCAATGAGAACCCGCTGCGGGATCAATTCTGCGGCCCCGTGCTTCACGTCAGCGATGGAATGATCGAGCTCGGCGACGAGGCAGGTCTCGGCATCGCGCCCGATCTTGCCTCGATCGAACAATACCGGACCGCGTGATGTCGGGGCTTGGCTACGATTACATCATCGTCGGTGCGGGGTCGGCGGGCTGTTTGGTCGCAAACAGACTGTCAGCCGATCCTGCCTGCCGCGTGTTGCTGCTCGAAGCCGGCGGATCGGACCGGAATTTCTGGCTCAAGCTGCCGGTCGGGTATTACCGGACCATCTACAACGAGCGCTTCTCGCGCCTGTTCAAGACCGAGCCGTCGGAAGGAAGCGGCGGCCGCGCCATCGTCTGGCCGCGCGGCCGCGTGCTCGGCGGATCGTCGTCGATCAACGGCCTGATCTTCATCCGCGGCCAGCACGAGGATTTTGACGACTGGGAACGTCTCGGCGCCGACGGCTGGAGCTATCGCGACGTGCTGCCCTATTTCCGGCGCTACGAGCGCTATCGCGGCGGCGAGAGCCAGTTTCATGGCGGCCTCGGTGAGTTCGAGGTCTCCGACCTCCGGAACGACAATCCGGCGTCGAGGGCCTGGGTGGAGGCGGGCGTGCAATTCGGCCTGCCGCGCAATCCCGACTTCAACGGCGCGACGACGCTTGGCGTCGGTTCCTATCAGCTTGGTATCGGGCGGCATTGGCGGACCAGCTCGGCATCTGCCTTTCTTCGACCGATTGCCGACCGGCGCAACCTGACCGTCATCACGCATGCACAGGTCAGCAAAGTCACTTTCAACGGCCGCGTCGCGACCGGCATCGAGTGGATCAGCAAGGGGCAGGTTCATCGCGCGACAGCCGATCGCGAGGTCATCCTGTCCGGCGGCGCGCTGCAATCGCCGCAAATCCTCCAGCTTTCCGGGGTCGGTCCGGCCGACCTGCTTCGCAAGCACGGTATTGCCGTCGTCACCGACTCGCCCGAAGTCGGCTCCAATCTGCAGGACCATTACCAGGCACGGCTGATCGTGCGCCTGAAGGAGCGGATCTCGCTCAATGACCAGGTCCGTCATCCCGTCGCGCTCGCGAAGATGGGGTTGCAGTGGATGCTGGCCGGGCGGGGGCCGTTGACGGTGGGGGCGGGACAGGTGGGCGGAGCGGCCTGTACCGAATATGCAGTCGGCGGCCGTCCGGACGTGCAGTTCAACGTGATGCCGCTCTCCGTCGACAAGCCCGGCGAACCCCTCCACAGCTATTCCGGATTCACGGCCTCGGTCTGGCAATGCCACGGCCGGTCGCGCGGACAGCTCGCGATCCGTTCGGCCGATCCGTTCGAGCAGCCGCTGATCGCGCCCAATTATTTCGCCGAGGAGATCGACCGCAAGACCATTGTTGCCGGCTTGAAGATCTTGCGCGAGATCTATCAACAAAAGGCGTTCCGCCCGCTCTGGGACGTCGAAATGGTGCCGGGCGAGGCCGCACGCAACGATGCCGGGCTATGGGATTTCGCGCGCAACACCGGCGGCACGGTGTTTCACTGCGTCGGGACCTGCCGCATGGGCAGCGACGAGCGGGCAGTGCTCGATCCGCAGCTGCGGGTGCGCGGCGTCGAGCGGCTGCGCGTGATCGACGCCTCGGTGATGCCGCAGATCACCTCGGCCAACACCAATGCGACCAGCCTGATGATCGGGGAACGCGGTGCAGCCCTTGTCATGCCGTGATTGGGCCGCTTGATTTCCGGAGGGCGAGATGGAATTGAGTTCCGACAGTCACGTCCCCAAATACGCGCAGATTGCCGATATCTTTCGCCAGCGGATTGCGCGCGGTGTCTGGAGTCAAGGTTTTCGACTGCCGGCCAACGAGGATCTGGCGGCCGAGTTCGGCGTCTCGCGCGTCACCATCAGGCAGGCCGTCGAGCTGCTCGCCCGCGACGGTGTCATCGAGGCGCAGCAGGGCCGCGGCACCTTCGTCACCGGCACCGTGCGGCAAGACCGCTGGCTCAAGGTCGAGACCACCCTGTCCGATCTCGCGGACATGTACCGCGACACCTCGCCGGAAATCATCAACATCTCGGAAAGCCGGAGCGATGCGCCGTTGCTTCCCGAAGACGGCAAGCCGGCCGAGAAATATGTCTTCATGCGCCGTCTGCACTCGCGCCAGAAGCAGCCTTACTGCGTCATTTCCATCTATCTCGATGAGAAGATCTTTCGCAGGTCTCCCAAGCGCTTTCGCAACGAGACGGTGATCCCGATCCTCAACGATCTCAGGGATCCGGCGATTGCCAGCGCCCGCCAGACATTGACCATCGGAACCGCGGATATCGAGGCGGCGCGGCTGCTGCGCGTACCTCTGAACTCGCCGGTTGCCGAAGTCCGCCGTGTCTTCACGGCGAGCGATCGCACCGTGATCTATCTCGGTGAAGTCACCTATCGCGGCGATTTTGTGCGGATCGACATGGATCTAAGACCATAGCGCGCAAACATCACCGCGAAAACAGCTCCTGGTTCCGGCGTTCGAGCTCTTCCCCATAGGTGCGCAGCACATGGGATTCGCTTAAGGTGCCGATCGTGACGCGATGGTCGGCACGGTCAATGACCGCGAGGACGTCGGCTTCGCTCCGTTCAAAGGCTTTCAGGATCTCGCGAACCGACGTGGTCGGAAGCAGGTACTCATCCTGCTGCTGCGCCAGCGATCCGAGCGGATCGTCGTCCCGATTGGTGACGGAATGCAGCGTCGCCGCCGCAACGATGCCGGCATAGCTGCCGTTCGGATCGCGCAGCACGACCTGCCGGACCTGCGCAGGCGAGAACAGCTTCTGCGCCTCGCCGATCGGCATGGTCGTCAGTGCATTCTCGAAGTCGGCGCGCATCAGGGAGGCTGCGCTCATCTGACGGACCCAGCCGATGTCCTGCGGACCGCGGATCACCTCGCCGCGCAGGTGGAAGCGCCATGTCGCAAAACTGTAACCGAACAACTCGCGGACGATGAGCGCGCAGACCGATGATGCGACCACCGCTCCCACGGTCACGGAGAAATCGCCGGTGATCTCGAGTGCGAGACAAACCATGCTGAACGGTGCGCCCAGCACGCCGGTCCCGAGCGCGGCGAGAGCCGCGATGGCGGCGGTGCCGGGCTGAAGCGCGAGCGTGGGGAAGGGGCCGGTCAGCACGACGCTGTAGAGCTGCCCGATCAGCGCGCCGAGCAGCAGCGAGGCGAAGAACAGGCCGCCGCGAAAGCCGGAGCCGAGCGAGATGGCCGATGCCAGGATCTTGAGCACGATGGTCGTCGTGAGCAGGAGCCAGGTCGGATTGCTGACCAGCAGGATCTGCATTGCGCCATGGCCGGCGCCGAGCACGGTCGGCGTCAGCAAAGCGAGGCCGCCGAGCAGCAGGCCGCCGAGGATCGGACGCACGAAGCCGCTGAAAAGCGTGACGCGTTGAAAGCAGCGTTCGGAAAATGCGACCGCGAGCATGACCAGGATGCTGATGAATGCGCAAATGATGCCGATCAGCACGGTCTGTCCGATCATCTCGACGGACACGGGCGATGGGAAGCCGGGCACCATCAGAAAGGACTGATGCGTCAACTCCCGCGCCACCAGCCAGGCCGTGACGGCGCTGGCGATGACGGGCACGAGAGCGGCCGAGGTGTAGGCTCCCAGCACGACCTCGAAGGCATAGAAGGCGCCAGCCAGCGGAGCCGAAAATGCTGCGCTGATCGCCCCCGCCGCGCCGCAGGCCACCAACAGCCGCATATCGTTGCGACGGGCGGCGAGGCGCTGGCCGACATGGGAGCCAAACATCGAGCAGATCTGCGTGTATCCCGCTTCCAGTCCGACCGATCCACCGAACCCGTTGGACAGCAGCGTCTGGATCGAGATCAGCAGGCTGCCGCGGAAGGACACCCGGCCGCCATAGAGCGCGTTGGCTTCGATCGCGTCAGCGAGCTGCTGTCCCTTCACGCGCCGCGCGAAGTACAGCCCGATCAGCGCCAGGACCACGCCGCCAACTGCCGGGATCAGCAGCGTGCGCTGCCAGGAAATTACGCCGGTGGCGCTCAGATGTGCGTCGAGGGGAATGTCGAACAGCAGCGCGTGCGAAGCCTGGCTGAGGCCCGAGATCGCGGCAACGAGGACGCCGCTCAGCAACCCGACGACAATGCCGACCAGCACGAGGCCGGTCTCGCGATTGCGCACGAAATTGCGCAAGAACTGCGGCAACAGACGGGTGCCGGGAGCAGGTGCCGGCTTCGCGGCATTTGTCGCCAGCGTCATCCTATGCCGGATCCCGCAGTTGCTCGGTGCGCACGACAGGGAAGCCGGTCTTGCCCGACGAGCCGACCGATGCGTTCGGGTTTCGCGCTGCGAAGCGGTGGCGGCTGCCGTAGGACTCGAGGCAGGATTCACCGCGCGTCGAGCGGTTCGGTGCAGGCTCGCGATTCAAGGGGACTCCCGGCGGTGCGAGGCAGTCCTCGTACCATTCCCAAACATTTCCGGCGACATTATGCAGGCCGTATTCGTTGGTTTCCTGGCTCATCCGGCAAGAAACCCGCCATCCACCGCGACGACGGTGCCGGTAGCATATTGTGATGCCGGCATGCAGAGGAATGCGACGGCTCCCGCAATGTCCTCCGGCTGACCCCAGCGCTTGAGCGCGGTGCGGTCGGCGATGCGCTGATAGTGCGCGCGATCGGTGCGGCCGGCCGCATTGATCGCCGTTTCAATATAGCCGGGCGCAACCGCATTGACCCGGATGCCTTGCTCGGCCCATGCCAAGGCGAGCGCCTTGGTCAGCATCACGACACCGCCCTTGCTGGCGCAATACGCCGGGATTCGCGGCAGCGCCAATGTCGCATTCATCGAGGCAAGATTGACGATCGCGCCCTTGCTCTCGGCGAGAAGCGGACGGAACGCCATGCAGGTTCGAAAAGTGCCCGTGAGATTGACGTCGAGCACTTTTATGAAGGTCTCGATCTCGTATTCCTTGTCGCGGGCGAGGATTCCCGCGCAGTTGACCAGCGCGTCGACGCGCTTTTGCTGTCGGGCAAAAGAAGCGACAGCGTCGTCGTTCGTGACGTCGAGCGTCGCCAGTGTAAGTCCGGCGCACGATTTCAGCAAAGTGCGCGCCAGATCGGTCTCGTTGGCCGCCGTTGCGGTCACCGTCGCGCCGAGGTCGCAAAACTGATTGCTGATTGCGGCGCCAATGTCGCCGGCGCCGCCGATCACCACGGCATGGAAGTCGGGCGCAAGAGAGAAATTTGAGCGCATCGGAGGGGTCTCGCTTCAGGATTTGAGAGGGGGAGCCGTCGATTCACGGACCACCAGGGAGAAGTCGATCTCGCGATGCATGATGGTCTGCTCGCCGGCGAGGCTGCGCACCAGATACTCCCCGGCGCGCTGCCAGGTTTCTCCGGTCGGTACGTGGATCGTGGTCAGGCTCGGCCGCAAATGGCGGCTCCAGTCGAGATCGTCGAAGCCGACCACCGACAGGTCGCGCGGCACCGAAAATCCATCGCGCTCCGCCTCGAGCAACACCCCGTAGGCGATGACATCGTTGCCGCAGACGACGGCGGTCGGACGATCCTTCAGGCTGAGGAGATGGCGGGCCGCTTCGCGCGCGTCGTCCAGCGTGTAGGGCACCTCGACATGCCATTGCGGCGGAAGCTCCAGGCCGTTCTCGGTGAGCGCGCGGCGAAAGCCGGCGACGCGAGCGCTGGCGCGGTCGTTGTTGCGCTGGAGCGCCGAGACGATCCCGATGCGGCGGTGGCCAAGCTCGATGACATGCGCGGCGGCGCGGTGGGCCGCCGCTTCGTTGTTGGTTCCGACGCACGGGTGGGGTCGATCAGGCTGGTAGATGCCGACATTGATGAAGGGAACCGCATTGTCCGCAAGCAACTTGCGCAGTCCCTCGTGATGGCAATCACCGCGCAGCACAAGTCCATCGACGCCGCGGCTGATCAAATTGCGCGCTTGCTGCAATTCGACGTCGAGATCGTAGCCGCTCGTGGTGAGAAACAGCATGTATCCGACCGAGGAGAGATACTGCTGAAGCGAGGCGATGCCGCGCGCGAACATCGTGTTGTCGATGGTCGGAACGATGGCGCCGAGCGTGCGCGAGCGCCGTGACGACAGGATGCGCGCCGGCGCATGCGGGATGTAGCCGAGCGCGTCGATGGCCTGTTCGATGCGCGCCCGCAAGGAAGGGCTTACCGCATCGGGATTGTTCAGCGCGCGCGACACCGAGGCCGTTGAGACGCCGGCACGGGCTGCTACGGCGCGGATGCCCTGTTTCACGGATTTGGCGTTGGTCAATCGCATCAATGTAACGTTACATTCGATGAGGCAAACCGCGTGGCAGCGGTAATCTCGTAAATTTGCCGCAGAATATCCGGTTTGTCCATTGCTTGACACAACCGATGTGAGGTCTAGATTGTAACCGTTTTCAAGCTGCGTTCAAAATGGCCCGTCAGCTTAAGGCGGCCAGCCGGGAGGAGAGTTCGATGAAGGTCAGGATGCTCGCGACCCACGTCGCGTTGCCCGTTCTCGCGATTGTCGCCGTCAGCGCGCAGGCTCATGCGGCCGATTTCGACTGGATGAAGTTCAAGGGCAGGACCGTCACCTTTCTCGCCAATAACAATCCGGTCGCGCAGGCGCTGCTGACCTACAAGGCCGATTTCGAGAAGCTGACCGGCATGACCCTGAAGGTCGACGGCTATCAGGAACAACAGATGCGCCAGCGTCTGGTCACCGTCATGAATGCGAACAGCGACGAGGTTGACGTGTTCATGACGCTACCTTCGCGCGAGGGCGAGCAGTTCGCCGCGGCGGGCTGGTACGGCGATCTCACTGCGATGGCCAAGAACGAGGTGGCCAAGGAATACGACCCGGCCGGGTTGAGCCAGGCTCTGCTCAAGGCCGCGACCTTCGGCGGCAAGCTGACCAGCATGCCGATGAACATCGAAGGTCCGATCTTCTATTACCGCACCGACATCTTCAAGAAGTGCGGCATCGAGGCGCCGAAGACCATCAAGGATGTCGAGGCGGCGGCCGAGAAGATCAAGACCTGCGACAGCGCTGTCACGCCCTTTGTCTCGCGCGGCCTCAAACCCGCCGTCGCCTACACCTTCAGCAACATGCTGCACAACATCGGAGGCAGCTACATCGCGGGCGGCAAGTCGAACCTCTGCTCGGCCAAGGCCAAGGAAGCACTCGACACCTATAGCCGGCTGCTGCGCGACTTCGGTCCGCCGGGTGTGGTCAACTACAGCTTCCAGCAGATTTCGGCGCTCTACCGCAGCGGCCGCGCCGCGATGGCGTTCGAATCCTCGAATGAGTTGCGCACGGTGATGGAGGGCGGCGCGCGCTTGAAGGACACCGGCCTGTTGCCGTTCCCGGCGGGCGAGGCCGGCCAGGTGCCGACCACGATCGGCTGGGGCATGGCGGTGTCTTCGCACAGCAAACAGCCGGACGCGGCCTGGTACTTCGTGCAGTGGGCGACCAGCCCCGAGGTGCAGAAGAAAATGGCGCTTCAGGGCATTGCGCCGCCGCGGCCGTCGGTCGCCAAGGATCCTGAGTACCGCAAGTGGATCGACGAAGAACCCGTCCGCAAGGAATGGCAGGCTGCGCTCGACGTGCTGGCCACGAAGGGCTCCTCCGAGGTCGGCTATCCCATCATCGCCAACCCGGAATCGCGCGAGTTCATCGGCCAGGCTGTGCAGGATCTGATCTTGAAGCAGAAGCCGATCGACCAGGCCTGTGCTGATGCCGACAAGGCGCTCGATGCGCTGATCGCCCAGAAGTAACCGCTTGATGCCGGCAGGCTTGCGCCTGCCGGCGCCTCACTCTCAAGGAAACGGACGCATGTCGGACGCGGCTGCGACACTCACGCAGGACCGGCAGAAGCTGGAAATGGCGACGCTCTCGGCGCCGGCCGTGATCTTCACGGTCGCGATGATCGCGTTTCCGGTCATCTATACGATCTGGCTCGGCTTCCAGACATTCTCCTCGACCGGCAAGCAGTCCTTTGCGGGCCTCGCCAATTACTCAAAGCTGATCTCCGACTACGAGTTTTGGCACGGGCTCTGGATCACCATAGCGCTCTATGTGCTGTCGTTGGTGCTCCAGCTCGTCTTTGGCGTGTGGCTGGCTCTGGTGTTGTTTCACGCCAAGCGCCTGCCGGGAATCGTGCGCTCGCTTTTCATCTCCCCCTTCATGATGCCGCCGGTGGTGGCGGGCATGATGTGGCTGGTGATCCTCGATCCCTCGCTGGGCGCGGCCAACTATATCCTGCAGTCGTTCGGCCTGCCGCCGTCGGACTGGCTGGCGTCGCCGACCTGGGTTATCCCGACCGTCGCTCTGATCGACAGCTGGCAGTGGACGCCATATGTCGCCTTGATCGTGCTGGGCGGCCTGCAATCGCTGCCGCCGAGCGTCTACGAGGCCGCGCAGATCGACGGGGCTTCGCCGTTCAAGACTTTTCAGCGCATCACGCTGCCGCTGCTCTGGCCGACCATCGTGACCGCAGCCATCCTGCGCAGCGTCGATCTCCTGCGCTTCTTCGACATCATCTACATCACGACCCAGGGCGGCCCCGGCAACGCCTCGAACACGCTCAACATCTACGGCTTCCGGGTCGGCTTCGAATTCTTCAACATCGGCTATGCCAGCGCCCTGATGCTGACGCTGACGGCGATCGTGTTCGGCGCCGTGCTCGCCTTCAACCGCCTGCGCGGCGCCGTGGCGTGGTGATGTCATGACGGATGCCGCCAACACCGACCGCTGGATCCGCTGGCTCAATACCGTGCAGCTCGTGCTCGCCGGCGTGCTCATCATGGCGCCGACGGTCTGGATGGTGCTGTCCTCGTTCAAGCCGTCGTTCGAGGTGACGGCCTATCCGCCGACGCTGATCTTCACGCCGACGCTCGACAATTATGTCGAGCTGACCAAGACCACGCCGTTCCTCAGCTATGCGCTCAACAGCCTCATCGTCACCGTCGGCTCGACGGCGCTGGGGCTGCTGTTCGGCATCCCCGCCGCTTTCGCCGTGTCCTGGACACGGATCTCGTGGCCGGCGATCCTGACGCTCGCAGCGCGCATGGCGCCGGGCACGCTGTTCCTGCTGCCGTGGTACGTCATGTTCCGGCAGGTCGGGATGATCGGCTCCTACACCGCGCTGATCCTGAGCCACGCGGTCATCACGCTGCCGATCGTGATCTGGGTGCTGCTGCCATCCTTCGACGGCATCCCGCGCAGCGTCTTCGAGGCGGCGCAGGTCGACGGATGCAGCGTCACGCGCATCCTCTGGCGCATCGCGCTGCCGCTGGTGGCGTCCGGCGTCGCCGTCTCGGCGATCCTCGCTTTCGTCTTCTCATGGAACTACTTCCTGTTTGCGCTGGTGCTCTCCAACGGCGACACCAAGACGCTGATCGCGGCGGCCTTCAACTTCATCGGCGAAGGCTCGACGCAATGGGGCGCCCTCATGGCCGCGGCGACGCTGATCGCGCTGCCGCCGCTGGTGCTGGCTGCTCTGGTGCAGCGCTGGCTGGTGTCCGGACTGACGCTCGGTGCGGTGAAAGGCTAGGTATCTGATGAACGTATCACCCCGTCCGAATTCGATCATGCAGGCCGCGGTCTTTCACGGCGGCGACCGCATCACCATCGAGCGCGTGGCAATGCCCGACGTCGGCACAGGTGAAGTGCTCGTGCGCGTTTCGCGCACCGCGCTGTGCGGTTCGGACTTCAAGCTCTGGCACAAGGGCGCCGAGTTCACCGCCGGCCATGAGATTTTCGGCGTGGTCGAGCAGCCCGGTCACCGGCTGCATGGTCGCCGCTGTGCCGTCTATATTCCACTCCACTGCGACCATTGCGCGGCTTGCAAACGCGGCGATACCCAGATGTGCCTGGAGGTCTCGAGCCTGATCGGCTGGAACCGGCCGGGCGGCTACGCCGAATTCGTGCCGGTGCCGGAAAATTGCCTGCTGCCGGTGCCCGATGACATCGAGGACAGCCTCGCGCCGCTCCTGCTCGACACCATCGGCACGTCGGGCCACGCCGTGCGCTTCGTCAGCCGCGTGGTGCCGCCGGGTGAGGCCGGACCTGTTCTTGTCATGGGCGCCGGGCCAGTCGGTCTCGGCGTTGTGCTGGCGCTCCGCGCGCTCGGCTACAACGACATCCACGTCGCCGACCCCAATGCGACGCGGCTGAAGATCGCGCAATCCTTCGGCGCGAAGGCGCATCCCGTGGGCGACACCTCGAAGCGCTTCGCCCTCATCATGGAATGCTCCGGCGCGCATGCGGCGCGCAACCTCGGCATCGAGCTCGTCCTGCCGCGCGGCGCGCTGGTGCTGGTCGGCGAGAACGCCGCACCCTGGACCATCGAGGAGGGCAAGGTGTTCCGCCGCAAGGACTTCTACATGATCCGGACCTTCTACTTTCCGGTCTCGGATTTCGAGCCGAACATCGAGCTGCTGCGCAAGTTCAAGGACGAATACCGCGTCCTCGTCGACGGCGAGTTCGGCCTGCCGGCCCTGCCTGAGAATTTCGCCCGCTTTGCCAGGGGCGAGCTGATCAAGCCGGTATTGGCGCTGGATTAGCGATCATGGCCTCGATCTCGATCCGCAACCTCGTCAAGCGCTACGGCAGTTTCACCGTGATCCCCGATCTCAATCTGGAGATCGCGGACCATGAATTCGTCGTCTTCGTGGGGCCGTCCGGCTGTGGCAAGTCGACCCTGCTGCGAATCATCGCGGGTCTCGAGCCGATCACGTCCGGTGACCTCTACATAGGCGACAAGCGTGTCAACGGCGTGCAAGCCGCACAGCGCGACATCGCGATGGTGTTCCAGGACTACGCGCTCTATCCGCACATGCGCGTCTACGACAATATGTCGTTCGCATTGGAGTTGCGGGGAACGCCGAAGGCGGAGATCGACGCGCGCGTGAAGCGTGCCGCCGCGCTCCTGCACATCGAGCCCTATCTCGATCGCAAGCCGAAGGAGCTCTCCGGCGGGCAGCGCCAGCGCGTCGCCATGGGCCGTGCGATTGTGCGCAATCCCAAGGCGTTTCGACGAGCCGTTGTCCAACCTCGACGCAAAACTGCGCGGACAGGTGCGGGCCGAGATCAAGGCGCTATCGCAGGAGCTCAAGACCACCATGGTCTTCGTGACCCATGACCAGATCGAGGCCATGACGATGGCCGACCGGATCGTGGTGCTCCAGAACGGTACGATCCAGCAATACGACACGCCGGAGACGGTCTACGAGCGGCCGGCCAACCAGTTCGTCGCCGGCTTCATCGGCTCGCCGGCCATGAACTTTTTCCCGGTCGAATGGCGTGAGGAGCGCGCGATCCTTTCACAAGGCGCAACGGTGGCGCCGCTGGACGGCGAGGCCGCAAGCCGCCTCCAGCAGGCGGGAAATGCCGTGCTCGGCATTCGTCCTGAACATTTTGCCGTCGCGACCGATGCGGCGGACGGCATCGCCATCAATGTCAAGCTCGTTGAGCCGCTCGGCTCGGATACGCTGATCCATTTCGATCTCGCCGGCGTCTCCGCGATCGCAAGGGTCGATCCAGCGTTGCGACCAAAGCTCGGCGATCGCCTCAGTTTGCGGCCGCAGCCGGGCAAAACGCATTTGTTCGATGCAGCGAACGGGCAGGTCTTGCGGTGAGCGCATCGGCGAACATAGCAGCTCTTGCGGCGCTCGCGGATGTGGCGACGGGAGCCAGGGGCGTCCAGGTGATCTGCCTTGGGCTATCCGCGCTCGATCAGGTCTGGCGCGTCGATCGGCTCTTTGCGGGCAACAGCGAGAAGATAAAGGCCATCGACTACGGTACCCTTGGCGGCGGAATGGCCGCCAATGCCGCGGTTGCGGTCGCACGGCTTGGTGCCTCCGTCGCGTTCTGGGGGCGGGCAGGGGACGATGCCGCCGGGCACGAGATGCGGTCGGCTTTTGCTGCCGAAGGTGTCGACGTCGAGAATTTTCGGCTGTTTCCCGATGGCCGCTCATCGGTCTCAGGGATCATTGTCGACAGGTCAGGCGAGCGGCAGATCGTGAACTACCGTGGTTTCTTTCCGGAAGCGGCCGATTGGCTTCCGCTTGAGGCCGTCGCTCGCGCATCCTCGGTGCTGGCCGATCCGCGCTGGGTGGAGGGCGCCGCGACGCTGTTTCGCGAGGCGCGTGCGCGCGGCATTCCGACGGTGCTCGACGGCGACATGGCTGATGCCGAGGTATTCGAGCGACTGCTGCCGCTGACCGACCACGCGGTCTTCTCCGAGCCCGCGCTCGGTTCGTTCGCCGGATCTGCCAAAGACGAATCTCTCGCAGCACTGGCGCGCTTCGGCTGCAGTGTCATCGCCGTCACACGCGGCGAGGGTGGTGTCAGTTGGTACGAGAATGGCCAGCTGCACCGGCACGCCGCCTATGCCGTCGATGTCGTCGATACCACAGGGGCCGGCGACGTCTTCCATGGCGCCTATGCACTGGCGATCGGCGTCGGTCTCGATGTGCGCAATGCCATGGCGTTTTCTGCAGCCACGGCAGCGATGAAATGTCGCCACGCCGGTGGCCGCAACGGAATCCCCTCCATCAACGATTGTCTTGCATTCATGAGGACGAAGCCATGAGAACGATTGGAAAGAACCGCGGGCTGGGACGCCTTGCTGATGCGGAAGGCCACTTTCGCATGGTCGCGTTGGATCAGCGGCCGCCGCTGTTCGATGCCATTGCGAAGGCGAAGGGAATCACGCGGGATCAGGTCGAATATTCCGACGTCACGGCGGCCAAGCGGCTGCTCGTCGAAAACCTTGCGCCGCATTGCAGCTCGATGCTGTTCGACCCGAATTTTGCCGTGCCCGCCGCGATCGATCTGTTGCCGCCGCGCTGCGGCCTGATCATGACGCTGGAGGAGCATCGCGTCGAGGAGACCGCGGGCGGTCGCAAGTCGCGCGCGATCGCCAACTGGAGTGTGGAGAAAATTCGCGCCATGGGCGGCGACGCCGTCAAGGTGCTGGCCTGGTATCGGCCGGATGCGGACGCCGCGGTAAACGAGCATCAGAAGCGCTTCGTGCGCGAGATTGGCGAGGAGTGCGCCCGCCACGATGTTCCCTATGTTCTTGAACTGCTGGTCTATCCGTTCCTTGGCAGCGCCAATCACACCGCCGATTATGTGGAATCGCCCGGCAAGCTCCCGGGCCTCGTCATCGATAGCGTGCGCGAGTTTGCCAGGCCCGAATACGGCGTCGATCTCCTGAAGCTTGAGAGCCCTCTCGCGGCCAACAGCCTGCCGGCCCGTGACGGCAGCGCCGAAGCCAAGGCCGCGCAGAAGGAATTCGATGCGATCGGCGATATCTGCCGCGAGCGGAGCATTCCCTGGGTCCTGCTGTCGGGTGGCGCCGCGCCGGAAAAATTCGAACGCGTCCTCGACTTCGCCTATGCCGCGGGCGCGGGCGGTTTCCTGGCGGGCCGCACCATCTGGCTCGATGCTGTCCTGAAGAATTTCCCGGACCTTGCGTCGGTTTCGGCGAGCCTGCGCAAGGATGGCCTCGGCGTGCTTGAGCGGCTCAACAAGCTGACGACGGCGAAGGGCACGCCATGGAAAGCGCGCTTTCCGGGATTCACTGACATCAAGCAGGAGGGGGACTTCGCGCGCGCCTATTGAAATGGTGACGGCTCAACTTGTCTTGGTGGGCCCGCCAGGACTCGGACCTGCAGAGGAAAGCCTGCGACTGCCGTTATCCCAGGTGTTCTGCCGGACAAAAACGGTCTGTGTGCACGTGAGCGAAGCGATGCGTGAACTGGACCCGGTTCGCTGTAATGGAAGGTTCAAGCTTCCTTCCTTAGGCCGTCGACATAGGCGTTCCCGTTCCGGCTGGTGATTCCGGCAACACGGTCTGGATATGTCAGAGCCAGATCCCAGCCGACGGACGCGCCACAGTCAAAGACGTACAGGACGTAAGCTTGATGTGCTCAGTTCGCTTGCCGAGGGAATCCGTGTATCAGATGATCCGCCGAGATGCGTCCCGGTCCCCAAGCCATGATCCCGAGCGCCATCGCCGCCCAAGTGAGGTGGATCGGCCAGCCGTCGGGCACGGTGAGTTCGACAATCATGGTCATGAACAACAGCCCGAGTGCGGCAAAGCGGGTGCCAAGGCCGAGCACCAGCAGCACCGGAAAGGTGATCTCGCCGCATCCGGACAGGAATGCCATCACCGCAGGTAGCGGATAGTGATAGGGCCCGCCTGGCAGGTGCAGCATGAACTCGTCGGTGAACAGCGTCACCGCGGTGTCGCTCAGCTTGAGGAAGCCGGTCCATTTCAGGATGCCGGATTTCCAGAACGGCACCGCCAGCGCCACGCGCATCACGAATTGAACCAGCGACGGCAAGGCCACTGTCTGGATCAGGTGCTCGGCCTTGTCAGCGAGGTGGCTCAGCCGGTGGCGTTCACTGGCGCCAAAATGCTGATAGATGACCATCATGCTTCTCCGAAATTGATTGATGTGAAAGCACCCGCCTCGATCATGCCCGCGATGTTCGCCGCGATGTCGAAGCCGGGCGAGGACTGAAGTGCCGACGCTGCTGCGTCGCCGAGCGGCCGTCCCGACATCAGGTTTGTCAGAAACACCGCGCCGCCATCGGGCAGATGGCGCACGACGACGTCCATCCCGGGCCGGGTGATCAGAGCATCTTCCGGCGTTCCCGCGTCGATCCGACCCGGCATCTCTCCGCCGCGATTGGCGGCGAAGATCGTCACTGCCGCGAAAGGCGAGCGGACGATTCCTGCTGCGGGATGTGCGGTGAACACCACATCCGCCAGCCGCTCCGGCGGAACCAGAGCGAGCACATCCCGTGACAGTGGCGCGGCATCGGCGGCATGATAGGCATCGAGCCAGGCCCGCTCGATCCGCGCGACATCAGCTAGCCAGGGCATGGCACAGGCATATTCGTAAGTTTCGATGAACGCGGGAAAGTCGCGGCCATAGTCGAGCAAGAGCGGCGATGTTGGCGGCGAGGCCCGGACATGGAAACGCGCCATGGCACGGAAGAACTCGACGCCCGTGATGCGCTGGACCGCAGGGTAGATCGCGGCAAGCGCATCGATCAGGCTGACCGTGACGTTGTTGCGATAGACATTGTAGCGCCGGACCGCCGCCTTTCCGTTCGGCCCGGTGACGAGCGAGGGCGTCGCGCGCCCGGGGTCGATCAGCGCAGCCGCGAAGCGCGCCGCGTAAGACGAGAGCTCCTCCTCAAGCGGCAGCATAGCGCATCTCCCGCTGGTGGCGGTCGAGGATTGCTTGCGCCGCAGCCGCTTCGGCCTTCAGCACTGGCCAGTCCGGAATTTTGCTGTCCCATTCGACCAGCGTCGGGACGGGACCACAGCGCGAGATGACGATCTCGAACAGCTTCCACACCGAGTCCGTGACCGGTCCGTCATGGCTATCGATCAGGAGCAGGTCGCCTTCATCGTCGAGCTGCTCGGCATGACCGGCGAGATGGATTTCGCCGACGCGTGACAACGGAAAGTCGGAGAGATAGTCGAGCGCGGAGAAGCCGTGATTGTTTGCCGAGACAAACACATTGTTGATGTCGAGCAGCAGTCCGCATCCGGTGCGCTCCGCGACGCAGCGGATGAACTCGGTCTCGCTCATCGACGATTCGATGAATGCGAGATAGGTCGACGGATTTTCCAGCAGCAGCGGCCGCCAGATGGCGTCTTGCACTTGATCGATATGATCGCAGACCCGTGCGAGCGTCGCTTCGGTATAGGGCAGTGGCAACAGGTCGTTGAAGTAGGTGGTGTCGTGGGTCGACCAGGCGAGATGTTCCGATACCAGCGCGGGCTCGTAGCGCTCGACGAGATCGCGGAAGCGCTTCAGATGCGCCTTGTCGAGCGGCCGTTCGCCGCCGATCGACATGCACACACCATGCAATGATACCGGATGATCGCGGCGCACGGCTTCCAGCGCGCGATGCGGCGGCCCGCCCGCGCCCATGTAATTCTCTGCATGCACCTCGAAAAAGCCACGCTGCCGTCCTGCGCCAAGGATCGCAGCAAGGTGCTCGGGCTTGAAGCTGGTACCAGCCAGGCCATGTATGGCAAGCGCGGGAAAGCGGGCAGGCTCGGCTGCGGGCAACCGGGACAAGATCGCAGCGTTCATGTCGTCTCTCCGCTTTCCCTATGATCGTGAACGTCTGCCGTGCGGTGCGACTAGACCGGCTTGAGCGATCCGGTCTTCCCGTTCGGAAGCTGGATGCTGGTGCAGGTGCCACCCTGCACGAACTTCCACGCATTGCCCTGAAAGTCGACCGTCGAGGTGCCCTGGCAGGTCGTGCCGGGGCCGGCCGCGCAATCGTTCTGGCCCTTCAGCGCGACGCCGAAGCACTTCTCCTTGTGGGCCGCGGTCGCTGCATCCGCCTCGGCCTTGGTGAGGGGAGCGGCGGTGGCAAGGGTTGCAAGCGCGGTCGAAACGGCGCCGGCAAGGACAAGCGAGCTGATGACATTCTTCATAGATCTCTCCACATCGTTATTTTGCGTCGCCTCCTGAGGCGTCGGGGGCGCATCGACAGGTTCGTTCCGTTCGCTGCTGCCATTACGGTTTTGGCGGCTCACGAATCCGTGACTTCGCTGCGGGGTGTCACGCAAATGGCTCTTGTGCCGTCTGCGTGCCAATCAAATACGCCGACATCGACCGGAGCCTCCAATGCCTTGTCGCTATGGAAACCGGGCGGGTCGAGCATTGGCGATGGCGACGCTCCGCCTGTTATAATTCCGAGACGTAACAATCTGCCGGACGCAAGCGTATCGCCATCAAGCCCTCCGACCGCCGGCGAAGGCCAACATGAACGCCTTTGAACGCTCAAGCGCCCTCGAACGACCGCGGTCACCGTCTTCGGCGAGGATGCTGACGATCAGCATTCGTCTTGCCGTCTCGGCGCTGGTCCTTACGGCGATCCTGTTCACCGCCGCAGCCTCGAGCCTGCTCTGGTGGCGCACGGCCGAATCGATCAGCCGGCAGCTCGCCTCGACGATCAACGAACAGATCGTCGCTGCCGTTCGCAAGGAGGTGTCCGCGATCGTCAATGAAGCGCGCGCCGCCCACACCGCCGTGCGCACGCTGTTCCTGCAGAACGTGCTCGATACCCGCGAGGCCGACAAGCGCGAGTTCGTGTTCCTATCACAATTGCAGTCGCAAGCGACGATCTCCTGGGTCGCCTTCGGGTGGCCCGACGGTTCCTTCTTCGCCGCACATAAGCTCGGTGACGGCCATCTCGAGATGATGGAGATCTCGAAGATCGACCACGTCGGCCAGCGCCGCATCGACGAATATCAGGTTATCCCCGGCGACATCGAATTTGAATCCCGCCGTTTCGAACCCACAGACTTTAGCGTCACTATGCAGGACTGGTTCAGGATCGGCATGGAGGCCAAGGGCCCGCAGTGGTTCGGGGTCGTCGACCATCCGATCGGCCCGCGCCCATCGATCGCCTTCGCGGGGCCGATCGATGTCTATCAGGAACGTCAGGGCGTCCTTGCGATCATCATCGAGTACACCAGGCTCTCCCGTTTCCTCGCCCAGCTCGAAGTCGGCCGCACCGGAACGGCTTTCATCCTCGGTGCCGGCGACGAATTGATCGCGGCTCCCGACAAGAACGCCGACGAACTGCATCCCGCGCACAGCAGGATCGATCTGTTGCCGTTGGCGCGCATGGCTCTGACACTGGCCGGCGAGGACGGTCGCAAGGAAGCCTGGCGGCGGCGGCTTACCCTCGATGGCGCAGCCTATGAGGTTGGGCTCACGCCCCTACCATTTACCGGCTGGTGCCTGGCGACCGTGATCCCTGAGGCTGAGTTTCTTGGCCCGGTCGAAACCACGTTGCGACGGCTCATCATCGGTCTTGCCATCGGTGCGCTGCTCGCCGCCCTGTTCTCTGCGATGCTGGCGCGGTCGGTGATCGCCGCACCGCTCGCCCGTGTGGTCGGCGAAATCCGACATGTGGAAAGTTTTACGCTGGACCAGGTGCGCCGCCACCCGTCGCGGCTCGCCGAGATTTCGAGCCTTTCGGGCGCGATAGCCGAGATGGCGCAGGGCTTGTCTGCTTTCCGCAAATTCATCCCGGCCGATCTGGTCCGGTCGCTCCTTCGCCAGGGCATCGAGGCGAAACCTGGCGGCTCGATCCAGGAGCTGACGGTAATGTTTATCGATGTGGCCGGCTTCACCGGGCTTTCCGAGCGCATGGGGGATCGCGTTGTGCCGCTGTTGTCGCGATATCTCGACGTCGCCTCCGAAGTCATCGTCGCCCACGGCGGCACCATCGACAAATTCATTGGCGACGCTGTGATGGCATTCTGGGGCGCGCCGACAGCGCAGGCCGAACATGCCCTGCTCTGTTGCCGTGCAGCACTCGTCTGCCGCCAGGGCATTGAGGCCGCGGGCGTCAGGGACGACCAGGGCCATCCCCTGCAAATCCGGATCGGCATCAATTCCGGCCGCATGCTGGTTGGCAATGTCGGCTCCGAATTGCGGCTGAACTACACCGTGATTGGCGATGCCGTGAACGTGGCGAGCCGCCTCGAAGGCGCCAACAAGCGCTATGAGACGCAAATTCTGATCGGCGCCGAGACCAAGCGCCTCGTTGAGGGGGCCATGATCACACGCGAGATTGATCGCATAGCCGTCTACGGCAAGACAGAAGGCCTCGCTGTGCATGAACTGATCGGTTCGGCTACAGGCGACGCTTACCCGGCCTGGATCATCGATTACGAACAGGGACTACTTCAATATCGCAAGCGCGACTTCGCCAGCGCCATATGCTGCTTCGAGGCTGTCTTGCGCCAGCGTCCTCACGACAGGCCAACTGAACTGATGCTCGACCGCTGCAAGCTCCTCGAGCAGTCGGGTGTTGACGACACGTGGTCACCCGTCGTGACACTTCAATCAAAATAGCCGATCCGCCGGTACCAGGCAGACGACTGGATGCTGGCTATGCTCGAAAGCGGCAGCATTCGATATCGAAGAAGGACGTCGTTGCCGGCCCGCTGGTCAATCCTGAGTTCTGGCGGGAAATAAGCCTGACCACGGTCAAGGGGAGGCCCTATTCGTGGGCTGTCGGTTCGCTCGTCCACGGGGCGATGAGATCGGCGTGTCTGGGTGACGTCCCTCTTGCCGTCAAGGACCTCTCCGCTGAGGAAGCTGGATCGGACGAGCAATTCTCCTCATCACGCAATCCTGTTCCTGGAGCGCACCTTATTCCGCCGCTACCGGCATCAATTCCATCTGCTCATGCAGGATCACGCCCGACAGCGGATCAAACTCGCCGACCCACGGCGCGTGTTCAAGGGCTGCTCTCGTGTGCGAGTAACCAGCGTCCCACCGCTGCAAGATGCCGCGCGGGCTGAAATCGATGTCCTTGGTGTGGGTTTCGCGATCAAGCTGCGGCGCAAGCAGACGCACGACGTGCATGCGTGTCTGACAGCCGTAACCGACCAGTTCGCGCACCTCTGGGGCGTTGCGTTCGCTGTCGGGCAGCCGTTTGGCCAATTGGTTGATGATGTGACGCAACCGATGCGCCTGCTGCTGGCGTGCGATGTGGCTCATGATGCGGCTGGAATATTGGACATCCTTGTGTCGATTCAGCACCTCCGCCATCGTGGTCGGCTCCAGGCCTGCAGGATTCCACAGATGGACAGCGAAGATCAGCGAGTTCTTGCGGGGATCGTCATCGAACACGACTTCAGTCGGCGTGTTGGACAGAATACCGCCGTCCCAATAGAGCTCGCCGTCGATGCGGACGGCGGGAAAGGCCGGTGGCAACGCGCCGGAGGCCATAATATGCCTGATGGTGAGTTCGCCGTCGCGGCTATCGAAATAGCGCATCTGGCTGGTCCGCACGTGGGCGGCCCCGACCGTCAGACGCGGCGCACAGCTATTGAGCAGCTTGACGTCGACGAGTTCGCACAGGGTCTGCTCCAGTGGCGCGGTCGAGTAATAGCCGGCCCGTTCGGCACCCAGCGGGTAGCTGTCACCCGCATGCGCAAGGGCATTTGGACGAAAAAATCCGGGAATTCCGTGGGTGATGGTCGCCCAGTAGGATAGCCGGTCATTGAAGCCGGGAAAGGCCGTCCGGATATTCCAGACGGGATTTTGCTCCATCCGCTTCCAGAACTCCTCAAGGCGTGACAGCCGGTTCTCGACCGGATTGCCGGCGATGAGGCTGGCATTGATGGCGCCGATCGATGTGCCGATGATCCAGTCCGGCTCAATGCCTGCTTCGTGCAAGGCTTGATAGACGCCAGCTTGGTACGAGCCCAAGGCGCCGCCGCCTTGCAACACCAGAACGACCTGGCCGGGGAGATCCTTGGCCAGCGATTTGATATTTCGCGACGAAGTTCTGTCCTGCATGTTGTGCTCCCATTTCGGCCTGGTCTAATCTTCGCAAGCGTGCCCGGCTCTGTTACGAGCGTCGTCTCAATGTGCTGTCCAACCGCCATCGACCGGCAAAGCAATTCCGGTAATCGACGCGGCTGCTTCGCTCGCCAGGAAAACCGCCAGCGCACCGATCTCCTCGACTGTCGCAAAGCGTTTATTCGGTTGCTGGGCCAGCAGCACGTCGCGGATCACCTGATCCCGGGAGATCCCATGCGCCTTGGCTTGTCCATCGATCTGGGCTTCGACTAGCGGGGTATAGACATAGCCAGGGCAGATGGCGTTGCACGTAATACCTTCCTCGGCGATTTCGAGCGCTGCTACCTTTGTCAAACCGACAATGCCGTGTTTGGCGGCGACATAGGCCCCCTTGAACGGCGAGGCGACCAGCCCATGCGCAGATGCCACATTGATGATGCGGCCGAATCCTTGTTTGCGCATCGCCGGCAGTGCCAGCCGCGTGGTGTGGAACGCGGACGATAGATTGATCGCAAGGATCTGATCCCATTTTTCGACCGGAAACTGTTCGAGCGGTGCGACGTGCTGAATACCGGCATTGTTGACGAGAATGTCGAGCCGGCCAAATTCAGCCAGCGTCACTGTGGCCATCTCGGCGATTGCATCCGGCGACGCCATATCGGCCGCTGAATAGCCGACCTTGACGCCATGATCGGCTTCTATCGCATCCTTCGTCCTGGCGATCTCGGCCGCGGCTCCGAAGCCATTCAGCATCACGTTTGCGCCAGCCGCGGCAAGCGCGCGGGCGATGCCAAGCCCGATCCCGCTGGTTGAGCCGGTCACGACGGCGGCCCTGCCATCGAGCAATTTTGCGTCAACGTCGGCATGCGATTTGATCTGGACATTCATCTTCTGAATCCCGCTTGCATCGTCGGCGGTATCCGACGGTCGCCAAAATCTGCATCGCAAAATGGACTTACGGAAATACCCTTTGACTTCCAAAACTATAGGTGCGCGCTATGGCCGCCTTGGCCCTCAATCGGCTAGACTGTGAGCCGGATCAGGGGAGTTCGGCCATGGAAATGCATCAGGTTCGGTACTTCCTCGCGGTCGCGCGGACGCTCAATTTCACGCGTGCTGCTGATGAGTGCAATGTCACCCAGCCATCGCTGACGCGGGCAATCAAGCAGCTCGAGGCTGAGCTTGGCGGCGACCTGTTTCGCCGCGAGCGTCCGGCCGGATTGACCGAGCTTGGTCAGCGCATGCACCCCTTGCTGAAGCAATGCTACGAGGCCGCCGCCGGCGCGCGCTCGCTCGCCTCGTCATTCAAAAGCGGCGAAATCGGCGCGCTGAGAATCGCGCTCACCCACTCGATCGATCTGTGTCTGCTGATTCCGTTCCTCGATCAGATCAAGCGCCAGTTCAATTGGTTGGAATTCCGTTTTCTCCGTGGCAATGGCCGCGAAGTCGGAGACATGCTGAGGAAAGGTGAGGCGGAGCTTGGAATCGCAGCTGAGCTCGACCCGAATTGGGAGCGGCTCGACACTTGGCCGCTATTTACGGAGGACTTTCAGCTCGTCGTCAACGCTGACCACCGGCTCGCCGGTCAGGACAGCATCGACCTCGATGATCTGCGTTCCGAACAGCTTTTGTCGCGTGAGTACTGCGAGTATGGCCTGCGTTTGAACACCGTCTTGCGAGAGCACGGCATAGACGTCGGTCATTGCCACGAGATCTCGAGCGAGCGCGATCTCATTGAGCTGCTTGAGGCTGGTATCGGCATCGCCGTGGTTCCTGACACCTCGCGGATACCGCAGACGCTCAAACGTACCTCGGTCGAGGGACTCGATGCCCGACGCACGGTCAATCTCTACGGCATCGCCGGTCGCGAACGAACTGCGGTCGCATCTGCCGTCATGCGCATGCTGCGTGGCACGGATTGGCGGCAGTTTTTGGAGAAGAGCCGAGCCGCGTGAGAGTACCAATGCACGCGGGTCGCCCGGAAGTGCCTACCTCGCGTCCTTCAGAGCTCCGAGTAGATCCTCGATCGCCATGCGGCGCCGGAAGTCGGGATCAACGAAACGCGTTTTGACGATGCCATCGCATCCGATCACAAAGGCCGCAGGAATTGGCAACACCCAACCGTCGTTGCCGTGAAAGCTCGGCATGTCGAGATAAGAGAGAAGCCGCTCAATCTCTGCACCAAGCCAGATCGCCAGGTTGAGGGACAGCGCATAGCCATTGTCGAGATCGGTCAGCACTGGAAACGGTGCTCCGGCTTCGGACTTGAATTCTGCCGCATATTCCTGTGTCTCGGGCATGATGGCGACGACGTCCGCCCCCAGAGCCTTGATGCGGTCATGGGCCTTGATCACTGCCCTGACATTGAGCCGGCAATACGGGCACCAATGGCCGCGGAAAAACATCACCGCCAGCGGGCCTCGCTCGAGCAGAGAGGGCAAGGCGATTAGGCGACCGCTTTCGTCGGGTAGCACGAAAGGTGGCATCGGCTCGCCAGGACGCGGCGCGTTTTCGCCGCCGCCATTTTCGTTGACCCTGATAACGAGGCGATCGACTGCGTCGCCATAGGCCGGAAAGATTTCCCGGCCTGCTGCCGCATAGGCTTGGAGCTGCTCGTTGAGAGTGCCTTCCATCTCCCGGCAGCGCTGAAAGGCGACCTTGAGCCGCTCGGCGTCGGCTGGGGAAAGCGATGTCATCCCTTGCTCCCGTATGTTTGACCTTCAGATGGCAATCCTGCGCGGACCGCCCACCAGAGGCGCCTTTGTCTCCGCCAGGAGCATTGCACAAAGCACGATAGCATTGGGCTATCGATATCAGAGCGCGCCCGCATTTCATGTTGGACGTCTGAGCGAGGATAGCCGTCCCCCGAGGGGTTTTCTATGTCCCGCCATAACGTACTGTGATTTGGCAAATTCGCTACCTTTCCTTTCCTGATTTTCACCTCGTGGGCCATGCCGGTTATAAGCTTGGAGATATGTTCGGCCTTGCAGTGAATCTCGGCATCCGCGCGAGCGAGCTTCGTGACCACATTTCCGCCTGTCCGACCTTCGCGTCCGACATCAAGCACATGCCCGGCACCGCTTGAGTCGCATAGCTCGCCGCTATCGACTCAACAGCCAACGGGCATTTCCCGAAGCAAAGGCCTTGCGCGATGCTCCTGACACGCCGGCCAGCCTTTCGGGGCCGCGACATCGAGGAGACAACAACATGTTCAATGACATCGCAACCGCGCGCAAGATCTGGCAAGCTCTCGGCGTCGCAAGCGCCATTGCCATTTCGCTCGCGACAGCATCCGCGACATTCGCCGGTGAATGTCCCGCCGACAAGATGAAGGCCAATGCTCGCTCGATGGTGGACTACAAGCCGGTTGGTGTTGCCGACGTGACGCTTGGCTCCATCGATCTCGGCAAGCAGCCCGCGCATATTGAGGGACGCGAACTGCGCTTCCGCAAGCTGACCATCGAGCCCGGCGGCATCGTGCCCTGGCATAGCCACGACGACCGGCCGGCACTGATCTTTGTCCAGCAGGGCGAGGTCGTCGAATACGCCAGCAACTGCGTCGACCCAATTGTGCACAAGGCTGGCGACCTGCGACCGGAGGTCTACGGCACCTCGCATTGGTGGAAGAACCTCGGCAAAGAGACCGTCATTCTCTACGTGGGTGATGTCCGCAAGGATCCGACCGACCACAACATGTAACGAGTGCTCCGCCCCACGCCTCGTTACCGGATGTGACGACCCGGGAGCCCGTGTTGGCCCCGCACGCCCGGCGTCACATCCCCTCTTTCGATTACAGGAGCTGCCGCGATGGCCGACATGCCGATGGGAGTCACGGCAGAACCGATGCAAGAGCACGGTCATTCAACCGGCGTGGCGCTGCGATCTCTGGTGATCGGCCTCACCGCATTCCTGACCGTCGTCGACCTGTTCGCAACTCAAGCAATTCTACCAACTCTGACGCGGCACTACGGCGTCGCGCCCGGTGCGATGGGTTTCGCCGTCAATGCCAGCACCATCGGCATGGCAGTCGCAGGACTGGTGGTCGGATCCTTCAGCCCGCACATCGATCGCAGGACCGGCATTCTGGCAAGCCTGCTTCTGCTCGCGATTCCGACGAGCTTGCTTGCGATCGCACCGAACCTTACCGTCTTCACCTTTCTTCGCATCATGCAGGGCCTCTGCATGGCGTCAGCCTTTACGCTGACCCTTGCCTATCTGGGCGAACAGTGCAGCGCAATGGATGCTGGCGGCGCCTTCGCTGCCTATATCACCGGGAACGTCGCAAGCAATCTGATCGGGCGTCTCATCTCGGCGTCCGTGTCCGACAATCTGGGCCTGGCGACGAATTTCTATTTCTTTGCCGTGCTCAATCTCGCAGGCGCGCTGCTGGTCCACTTCACAATCAAGCGCGTCCAGCCCATGCACTCCATCGGCCCGGCGCAATCGCCACTTTCGGCAATGATAGAGCATTGGCACGATCCGGCCCTGCGCGCGGCCTACGGCCTTGGCTTCTGCATCCTGTTCGCGTTCATCGGCACCTTTACCTACGTCAACTTCATCCTGGTCCGTGCCCCACTGTCGCTCGGCATGATGGGGGTGGGTTTTGTCTATTTCGTATTTCTCCCCTCCGTCGTCACGACGCTGCTGGCTGGCAAAGCGGTGGCACTGTTCGGCATGCGCCTATCACTTTGGGGCGGTCTCGCAATCGCCGCTCTGGGCCTGCCACTGATGCTCTCATCGCACCTTGCGGACGTGCTCGCGGGGATGGTGCTGATCGGGGTCGGCACGTTCTTTGCGCAAGCCTGCGCCACGGGCTTCGTCGGGCAAGCGGCGCGAACAAACCGCGGGGTTGCCAGCGGCACCTACCTTGCCTGCTATTTCTTCGGCGGCCTGGTCGGCAGCGCGGTGCTTGGTCAATTGTTCGACCATTTCGGATGGGCCGCCTGTGTCGCAGGCGTGGGTGTGGCGTTGGCATTGGGGTGCATTTTGACCGCAAGCCTCAGGATCCCGGTGTCCGGTCGATAACACGAGTGGTGGGCCCGGCAGGCTCGAACCTGCAACCAGACCGGTTATGAGCGGTGGAGCAAGATCAGCTTCGTTGATCTTGCTGCACCATGCTTGAGTTCGAATGCGTTCGTCGCGCTTTGGCGAGGTCGTTTTCTGGCGCGAAACCGGTGCGGTTCGCGGCAATGGCTGATTTCGGCCGACGCGGAGGCTGTTCGCGCGCTCAATCGCTTTGTTGAACGTTCAGTAAAGTCGTATACTAAACATTCTGGCTGTGGCTGACCTTCTGGCTTTCCTGTTATCGGGACGCGCCGAATTGCGTCCGCCGGACCAGGTCGGCAATCGTTGTTCGCCGCATTCGCTGCAATCCTTGGGCAATTTGTTGCATTGCGAACGTCGACGCTTGCGCGTGCGAGCGTCGGGAATATTTTCGCCAAGGTCGCGAGAACCGGCTTGACGGGCCAAAAAATTTAGTACTACGTTTAGTAATACAAAAAACTGAACATGGCGCATCGAGCGCTGATGTGCAGGAGGAGCCCAAGCCATGCCGGAGCCGTCTCCGGCAGCGGTCCGTCTCGTCCTTCACTCATCGCTCCTCAAACTCGGTTTCAGGGTCTTGGCGTCGCTCCGGCAGGGCGCGCTGAGCGGGTTGGACGCTTCAACGAGAGAGGAAACGGATATGCGGACATTCAATTGGCTGAGAAGCTCAGCGGCCACCACGGTTCTCGGGGCGGCGCTGCTGGGGATATTTGGCGGAGGCGAAGCTGCGGCCCAGGGTAAGCAGCTCACGCTGTGCTGGGCGGCATGGGATCCGGCCAACGCGCTGGTCGAACTCGGCAAGGATTTCACCAAGCAATCCGGCATCGAGATGAAGTACGAGTTTGTCCCCTGGACGAGCTACGCGGATCGCTTCCTCAACGAGCTCAACTCCCACGGCAAGCTCTGCGACCTGATCATCGGCGACAGCCAGTGGATCGGCGGCGCCGCCGAGAACAAGTGGTACGTCAAGCTCAACGATTTCTTCGACAAAGAGCACATCTCGATGGACGACTTCGTCCCGGCGACCGTTGTCGGCTATTCGCAGTGGCCAAAGAATTCGGCGAACTACTGGGCGCTGCCGGCGATGGCCGACGCCGTGGGCTGGACCTATCGCAAGGACTGGTTCTCGCGGCCCGACATTCAGTCGGCTTTCAAGGCCAAGTACGGTCGTGATCTGGCACCGCCGAAAACCTATGACGAGTTGAAGCAGATCGCGGAGTTCTTCCAGGGCCGCGAGATCGACGGCAAGAAGGTCTATGGCGCCTACATCTTCACCGAGCGCGGCTCCGAAGGCATCACGATGGGCGTGACCAACGTGCTCTACAATTACGGCTTCAGTTACGACAATCCGAAGAAGCCGTACCAGATGCAAGGCATCGTCAATTCCGCCGAGGCGGCCAAGGGGCTCGAGTTCTACAAGGAACTCTACAAGTGCTGCACCGCGCCGGGCATGACCAACGCCTACATGCAGGAAGGGCTCGATGCCTTCAAGTCGGGCCAGGTGGCGATGCAAATGAACTGGTTCGCCTTCTTCCCCGGTCTCTACAAGGATCCGAATGTCGGCGGCGACAAGATCGGCTTCTTCGTCAATCCGGCCGGCCCGAACGGGCACTTCACCCAGCTCGGCGGACAGGGCATCTCGGTGGTTGCGACCTCCGACCGCAAGGACGACGCGCTCGCCTACATCAAGTGGTTCGCGCAGCCCGCCGTGCAGCAGAAATGGTGGCAGATCGGCGGCTACTCGGCGCTCAAGGCGGTGGTCGACGCGCCGGACTTCCCGAAGAGCGCGGCGTTCGCGCCGCAATTCCTGGAGTCGATGGGCATCGTCAAGGACTTCTGGGCCGAGCCGTCCTACGCCCAGCTGCTGCTTGATATGCAGAAGCGGGTGCATGACTACGTCGTCGCCGACAAGGGTACCGCGCAGCAGGCGCTCGATCTCCTGGTCAAGGACTGGACCAAGGTGTTCAAGGAACAGGGCAAGCAAGTCGCCTCGCAATAGCCCGAACGCCGCGTCCCAACTGAACTGGCTTCCCCGAGGTCAGCCTCGGGGAAGCCGAACCAGCCCAGCCGATGGACAAGATGACGACGATCCTGCAACCCGACCATGCTACGATCCCGGGCGTGAGCGAGCCAGCCAAATCCCGCGCCGCGCGCCGCGTCCATGGTCTGTCCGACCGGACCATTGCGTGGCTGTTCGTCGCGCCGACGATTGCGCTGCTGCTCGCGATCAACATCTTTCCGCTGGTCTGGATGATCCGGTTGTCCTTCACCAGCCTCAACCTCAGCATGTCCTATCTGCCGCTGCGGTTTGTCGGGCTCGACAATTTCAGCGACATACTCAACGACGAGGACGTCTGGTTCCGGCTCCAGACCACCGCGCAATTCGTGATCTGCTCGGTCGCCGTGCAGGTCGTGATCGGCTTTGGGCTCGCGCTTCTGATCAACCGTCAGTTCCGGGGCCACAGTTTCTGGACCACGATCATCCTGCTGCCGATGATGCTGTCGCCGGCGGTTGTCGGCAATTTCTGGACGCTGCTGCTGCAGCCGCAGATCGGCCCGTTCAACTATCTGATCAGCTTGTTCACCGGTGTGCCGCCGAGCTCCTTCAGCATGACAGGGCAGGTCGCGCTCGCGCCATGGACGATCGTGCTCGTCGACACCTGGATGTGGGCGCCCTACGTGATGCTGATCTGTCTCGCGGGGCTGCGCTCGATCCCGGATTACATCTACGAGGCGGCCGAAGTCGATCGTGCCTCGGCCTGGCGGCAGTTCTGGTCGATCACGCTGCCGATGACGGTACCGTTCCTGATGCTGGCGGTGCTGTTTCGCGCGATCGAGAACTTCAAGATGTTCGACATGGTCAACCTGCTGACGTCGGGAGGACCAGGGTCGACCACCGAGCTCGTATCGATCACACTGAAGCGCGCGGCATTCGAGAAGTGGCGCACCGGCTATTCGTCCGCGCTTGCCATCATCTTGTTCGTGACCGTGTTCGGTGCCGCCAACATCTACGTCAAAGCGCTCAACAAGGTGAAGCAACGATGACCGCTGCCGTAGCCAAACCTGTCCTGGCCAGATCCAGCGCGCACTCGATCGTCGAGGCCTCGCCGCGCACCAAGGCATTCGCTGGTGCTCTCGTCATCCTCTATGCGTTGATCACGATCCTGCCGCTGCTCTGGATCGTCGCCACCGCCTTCAAGTCGCAAAGCGATGCGATCGCCTATCCGCCCAAGGTAATCTTCGAGCCGACGCTCGAAGGTTATGTCAACCTGTTCACGGTGCGCACCCGCCAGACACCTGATTTCATCGCCAAGTTGCCGCCCCCGGAGACCTGGTATGACAAGCTGGTCCGCAAGCATGACATGGTCATTGCCGGACCGTCCAAAGTCGTCCCGCGCTTCGTCAACTCGCTGATCATCGGGTTCGGTTCGACTTTCCTCGCCGTCTTCCTCGGTACGCTCGCGGCCTACGCATTCTCGCGCTTCCGCATTCCGTTGGCCGACGATCTCTTGTTCTTCATTCTGTCGACGCGGATGATGCCGCCGGTCGCGGTCGCGATCCCGATCTATCTGATGTACCGGCAGCTCAACCTGACCGACACCAGGCTCGGAATGATCCTGCTCTATACCGCCGTGAACGTCTCGCTCGCAGTCTGGTTACTCAAGGGGTTCATCGACGAGATCCCACGCGAGTACGAAGAGGCGGCCCTCGTCGACGGCTACACGCGGCTGCAGGCGCTGCGCAAGGTGGTGCTGCCGCAGGCCGTCACCGGAATTGCGGCGACCGCGATCTTCTGCCTGATCTTCTCCTGGAATGAATACGCCTTCGCGGTTCTGCTGACCAGCGGCGAGGCGCAGACCATGCCGCCCTTCATTCCTTTCATCATCGGTGAGGGCGGGCAGGACTGGCCGGCGGTTGCCGCCGCGACCACGCTGTTCGTCGTCCCGATCGTCATGTTCACCGTGCTGCTCCGCAAGCATCTGTTGCGCGGCATCACCTTCGGAGCGGTGCGCAAATGAGCGGTTCTGCTGTTATTAGGGGTGCCAAGGGAACCAAGGGGGCATTGCCCTGCTTCTTCAGTCGCGGGCGCTGGGAGGCCGTTGCGATGACCCTGATCGGGGGCGGCATCTTCATGCTGGTGCAGCCCTTCTCGATCGATCTCTACAGCTATTCATTCGTGACGATTCTGGCCGGCACGGTAGGCTTCGTCGTCGTCAGCCATTTTCCGGAATAGGGTCATGGCTCAGATCCGCATCGAAAATCTTCGCAAGTCGTTCGATCAGTTCACCGCGGTGGAAGGGTCGACCTTCACCATCGACGATGGCACTTTCTTTGCGTTGCTCGGCCCTTCCGGCTGCGGCAAGACCACCACCTTACGCATGATCGCCGGCCTCGAGCTGCCGACCGAGGGCAAGATCCTGCTCGACGGGGAGGACGTCACGTTCCACCGTGCCGCCGCCCGCGATATCGCGTTCGTGTTCCAGCTGTTCGCGCTCTATCCGCATATGGATGTCGGGCAGAATATCGGCTTCCCCCTGAAGTGCCAGGGCATGGCGCGGCGCGAGATTCGCGAGCGGGTGCAGGAGACCGCGCGGATGCTGCGGATCGAGCATCTGCTGTCGAGCAAGACATCGAAGCTCTCGGGCGGCGACCGCCAGCGTGTCGCGCTCGGGCGAGCCATGGTGCGGCGCCCGAAGGCCTTCCTGATGGATGAGCCGCTGGGCGCGCTCGATGCCGAGTTTCGTCATCTGATGTGCGGCGAGCTGCGCGATTTGCACGATCGCATCAAGGCGACCACGGTCTATGTCACCCACGACCAGCTCGAAGCGATGTCGATGGCCGACCAGATCGCGATCATGAACAAGGGGCGCGTGGAACAGATCGGCACGCCGCAGGAGGTTTATGACCGGCCTGCCAGCATGTTCGTCGCGGACTTCATCGGCTCGCCACCGATGAACTTCCTGCGCTTCGAGGGCGGCCTGCGATCTGGTGACCGGGCGATCAAGTTTCACGACACCAGGCTCGTGGTGCCCGAGATCCGCGAGGACCGGGCCAGCGCTGCGCTGGCCCTCGGGATTCGTCCGGAGCATATTCGCTTCAGCGACGCCGGATCCGTTCGTGGCGAGGTGTTCGGCGCGGAATATCTCGGCACGACGCAGATCGTCACAATCGACACCGCCTATGGACGGGTCGCGGCGCGGCTGCCGTCGAGCGCCTCGGTGCGGGTCGGAGAGACCGTCGGCCTCGAATTCAACTCCGTTCGGCTCTCACTGTTCGATGCCGGCAGCGGCCTTGCAATCAGGACCGCCGGCGAGGAGGGGGGGCGCCATGGTTGACGTCAGCTTGCGCAATATCAGCAAGCGCTTCGGCGCGGTAGAGGCGGTGCGCGACCTCTCACTGACGGTGAACGACGGTGAGTTCCTCGTCCTGCTCGGGCCGAGCGGTGCCGGCAAGACCACGACGCTGCGGCTGATCACCGGGCTCGAGAGGCCCGACGCCGGTTCGGTCATGATCGGCGGGCGCGACGTGACGCATGATCCGCCGGGTGCACGGGACATCGCATTCGTGTTCCAGCAATATTCGCTGTATCCGCATCTGTCGGTCTATGACAACCTCGCGTTCCCGCTGCGCTCTCCGGCGCGGCGCGTGCCGGAGCCACAGATCCGCAAGCGTGTCGAGCAGACCGCGGAGCTCCTGCATATCGCCAGCAAGCTGAATAATCGCGCCACTCGCCTGTCGGGAGGTGAGATGCAGCGGGTCGCGATCGGCCGCGCGCTGGTGCGCGATCCCTCGATCTATCTGATGGACGAGCCGCTGTCGTCGCTGGATGCAAAGCTTCGCGCCGAGCTTCGCCTCGAATTGAAACGGATCCAGCTTGAGCTCGGCGCGACCATCCTTTATGTGACCCACGACCAGGTCGAAGCCATGACGATGGCGTCAAGGATCGGCGTGATCAAGGACGGCCGGCTGCTTCAGCTCGGCACGCCGAGGGAGATCTACGAAAATCCATCCAGCAGCTACGTCGCGTCGCGGCTCGGGACGCCCCAGATCAATTTCCTCCCCGCACGGCTGCTGTCCGATGTGGCGATACCGCCGGAAACGGAGACGGTCGGCATCCGCACCGAGCACCTCCAGATCGCCGCGCGCAACGGCGGGCAGATGGTCGGTCGGGTGCATCGCGTCGAGCATCTGGGCGAGCAGAATCACGTTCACCTCGACTATAAGGGCGAAACGCTGGTGACGTTGGCGGATCCGCATCAACCGTTGCGGGCCGGCCAGGAGGTTGAATTCCAGCTGCTGCGTCCGCTGTGTTTCGACCGTGCGGGGCAACGCATCGGCGCGATGGTCCAATAGAGGAGCGAGAGGTTCAGATAGATGTCTGTGCAACCGGAGACATTCAAGTCGCTGCTCAAGGCGGCCGCCGAGCAGGTCATCGCCAGCGCGCCGGAGCTCACGAGCCTGGACCAGGCGATCGGCGACGGCGACCACGGGACCAACATGAAGCGCGGCTTCGAGGCCGTGCTCGGCAAGCTCGATGCCATCTCGGCGCAGCCGCTGAACGAGGCATTCAAGGCGATCGGCAAGACCCTTGTCATGACGGTCGGCGGCGCCTCCGGCCCGCTTTATGGCAGTTTCTTTCTCGCCGCGGGCGAAGCGCTGTCGCAAGACAAACACCTGCCTGACGATCTCGCCGACGTGTTCGGCAGCGGAGTGGACGCGGTGAGCGCGCGCGGTCGCTCGCAGGCCGGCGAGAAGACAATGCTCGATGTGCTCGTTCCGGTGCTGGAGACACTGAAAGCGGGCGCCGGCCAGCCCGATCTGATCGCGCGGGTGCGCATCACCGCAGCTGAAGCGGTCGAGCGCACAGTGCCGATGCAAGCCACCAAGGGCCGGGCGTCGTTCCTCGGTGCGCGCAGCGTCGGTCATGTCGATCCCGGGGCGCGATCGAGCTGCGTTCTGCTGCACGCTGTGTGCGCTGGCCTGGAGGCGCGGCAATGACCGATACCGTAGGGATCGTGATCGTCTCGCATTCCCGGGATATCGCCAAGGGAACCGCGGACATGGTGCGGCAGATGGTCGGCAGCGAGGTCAAGGTCGCCTTCTGCGGCGGCAATCCCGATGGTGGTCTCGGCACCAGCGTGCCGCTGATCATCGACGCCATCAACGATGCCTGGTCGTCGAAAGGCGTTGCTGTACTTGTCGACCTCGGCGGCGCCGAGACGAACAGCGAAATGGCGGTCGAAATGCTGGAGCCGGCGAGGCGTGATCTCGTTGTCGTCTGCAACGCGCCGATCGTCGAGGGCGCCGTCATGGCGGCGACCGAAGCTGCGGGCGGCAGCTCGCTGGCCCAGGTCAGAGCCGTGGCCGAGGAACTCTCTGCCGATTGAGATGTCGGCGATGCGATTAATGGATGATGAGCATGCTTGATAGAGCGGACGGACAGATCTTCACCGGCAATGTGCGGCTGGTGCATGCAGTCGGCATGCACGCGCGCCCCGCGGTCAAGCTGACCAAGCTCGCCAAGAAGTTCCAGGCTCAGATCTCCGTGCGGGTCGCGGGCGCGCCGGAATGGATCAATGCCAAGAGCGTGGCCAAGATCATGGCAATGCGCGCGGCACATGGCAGCACGATCGAGATCAAGGCCTCCGGTAGCGACGCCGAGGCCGCGGTCGCGGCGCTGGTCGATCTGATCGCAAGCGATTTTCCGGATGGAGCACCATAGCATGCAGGGCGGCGCTGCAGGTCTGGCCTACCGCGGCAGGACCGCCTCGATCGGCTTTGCCCATGGCCCGTTTGTCCGTGTCGATGCGGGCGCGGCCGGCGAGCGCGTGGCCGGCACACTGGTCGAGGAGGCGCTGGCCTTGCGCAATGCGATCGACGTCGCGAGTGGCCAGATCGCCGATCTTGCCGCCAGCGCCGGCGGCGAAGCTGCGCAGATTCTCGAATTCCAGGTTGCGCTGCTGGAGGACGAGGATTTGATCGAGGCGATCTTCGCGTCGATCGGCGAGGGACGTCCAGCCGATATCGCATGGCGTTCGACGCTCGACGCGCACATCGCCGACTACAATTCCGCACCGGACGACTATCTGAAAGCGCGTTCCTCCGATCTTGCGGATTTGCGCGACCGCGTGGTCCACATTCTGCGTGGCGACCAGGGGCAGCCGCTGAAGGTCCCGAGCGGGGGCGTGGTCTGCGCCGACGATCTGCCGCCATCGCGCTTCCTCGAGATCGACTGGTCCGGCGGCGGTGGCCTGGCGCTGTTGCGCGGCAGCCCGACCAGCCATGTCGCGATGCTGGCGCGCGCGCGCGGCATCCCGATGGTGGTGCAGCTCGGTTCGATTCCAGACATCGGCACCACGGCGTTGCTCGACGGCGAAGGCGCGACGCTGGAGCTCGATCCCAATGCCGAACAGGTCCGTACTTTCGAGAAGCGGCGCGACAGCCATCTCAAGAGCAGGGCATCCGCGCGCGCGATCCTGCGGCGGCCGACAGCCTCCTGGCGCGGCGAGCGGATCAAGCTCTTCATCAATATCCAGCGCGTCGAGGATCTCGAGCATGCCGACGCGCAATATGCCGACGGCATCGGCCTGATGCGCACCGAGTTCCTGCTGACGGAGCGTGGTGGCCTGCCCGACGAGGAGACACAGTTTCAGGCCTACGATGCGGTGTTGCGTTGGGCAGACCGGCGACCGGTCACCATTCGCACGTTTGACGCGGGCGGCGACAAGCCGGTGCCGGGCTTCACGGTGGACGGCGAAGCCAATCCGTTCCTCGGGGTGCGCGGCCTGCGCCTGTGCCTCGCCCGGCCCGAGATCTTTGCGGTTCAGCTCCGCGCGCTGGCGCGGGCCGCGGTGCGCGGCAATCTCAAGGTCATGTTCCCGATGGTCACCTCGGCGGACGAGCTCGAGGCGGGGCGGAAGCTGTTCGCAGATGTCGTGCAGCACTTGCAGGCGGACGGCATTGCCGCGATGCTGCCCGAACTTGGAATCATGGTCGAGGTTCCGGCGGCGGCCCTGGCAATCGCGAGCTTCAAGACGTCCTTTTTCTCGATCGGCTCGAACGATCTCGCGCAATATGTGCTGGCCTGCGACCGTTCCAACGGAGCTCTCGCCCCCCTGATGGACCCGCTGCATCCGGCAGTGCTCGAACTGATCGCGCGGACTGCGGAGCATGGGCGCCGCGCCGCCATCAGCGTCAGCCTGTGCGGCGACATGGCGGGTGATCCGCGCTGCCTGCCCGCCCTGCTGAATTGTGGCCTGCGCGAACTCTCCGTCAATGCATCGGCGCTGGCGCAGATCAAGCAGACCATCGACCGGCTGAGCAGCGGAGGCGGCCTTGGCTGACACGGCGGCCGATGACGCGCCCGAAGCCGGCGCGGTGGCAGTCTACAAGCGCATCTTCAAGGAGGTGCTGGAGAGCCGTCCCTCCGGCATGCGGCTTCGGCTGGCCCATGCCATGGGCAAGAACCGCAGCTTCGTCAGCCAGATCAGCAATCCCGCATATCCGGTGCCGATACCGGTGCAGCATCTCAACACGATCTTCGATGTCTGCCACTTTCCGCCACAGGCGAAGGCAGCCTTCCTTCGCGCCTATGCGCGCGCACATCCGCGCCGCGTCGGCCGGTTGAGCGAAGGCTCGCACGAGCGGGCGCTGACGCTGCATCTGCCGGACCTCGGCAGCGCCAAGCGCAACGCCGAGCTCGACACGTTGCTCCAGGAGTTCACGCGGCGACTGATTGGCATCATGCGGGAAAAATAGGCGAGAAACGCCAAACGGACGAAGCGGGGAGGACACAATGAAGAAGTTCATCAATGCGGTCGATAACATGCTCGCAGAGAGCCTCGACGGCTTTGCCGCCGCGCATGCCGACCTCGTCATGCTCGGCGCTGAGCGGAAATTCGTCCGTCGCCGCGAGCTGAACTCGAAGAAAGTCGCGCTGTTGTCGGGGGGCGGCAGCGGGCATGAGCCGCTGCATGCGGGCTTCGTCGGCTACGGCATGCTGGATGCCGCCTGTCCCGGCCAGGTGTTCACTTCGCCGACGCCGGACCAGATCGTCGAGGCCGCCCAGGCGGTCGCGGGCGATGCCGGTGTCCTGTTCATCGTCAAGAACTATGCCGGCGACCGCATGAACTTCGAGATGGCAGCCGAGATCGCCGAGGGTCGCATCGCCACCATCGTGACCGATGACGATGTCGCGGTCGAGAAGTCGACCTACAGTATCGGGCGGCGCGGCGTCGCCGGCACGTTGATTGTCGAGAAGATCGTCGGCGCCGCCGCCGAGGGAGGCGCCGATCTCAAGACCTGCGTGGCGCTCGGCGAGCGCGTCAACGCGCGAACACGTTCGATAGGCGTGGCGCTGACCAGCTGCACCGTTCCGGCCGCGGGCACGCCGACCTTCGCGCTCGGCGTGGACGAGATGGAGATGGGCGTTGGCATCCACGGCGAGCCGGGCCGCCGCCGCGTCAAGCTTGCAGAGGCCGATGCGATCGCATCGGAGATGACGGCAGCGATCGCCGGCGATCTCGCGGCGCCCGCGGGCTCCGAGGCGCTGCTGCTCGTCAACGGCTTCGGCGGCACGCCGACGATCGAGCTCTATCTGATGTACAACGCGGCGCGCCGGATGCTCGAGGAGCGAGGTCTGCGCATCGCCCGTTCGCTGGTCGGCAGCTACGTCACATCGCTGGACATGGCGGGTTGCTCGCTCACCGTGAGCCTGCTCGACAGCGAGACCACCGTGCTCTGGGATCATCCCGTGCGTACGGCCGCATTGAAATGGTGACCGCCTTGGTGGGCGGCCGCTGATTTTCAGATTGCGCCCTGACTGACGATGGGCCGGGGTCGCAGGCATGCACCGGAAGTCTGCCGGTTCACCCTCCCTGAAACTTGCCGTGTCCTTCGGGCGCGGCATCTTTTTTGCGTGGAGTAGACAGGACCTCCGGCGATCGTGAGTGCCGAGCCATTGATTTACTGGTGGGCCCGGCAGGACTCGAACCAGCAACCATGAGCGGGCATAGCGGTTCGGTTGTGAATTCGCCCTTGGATGCTTGCTCCACAATTCGCCTGACGCGGAGCATTTGGACTGTTCGGACGGCGTTAAGAGGCAGCAGAACCGAGTGAAGGACGAGGATTGGATACAAGTCGTCGAAGAACGCGTATGCGATGAACGCGACATTGCTCAAGATGGCCGTGATCCTGAGCTGGAGCATCGTCTTCATGCAAAACGTGGCGAAGACGAGAAGAGATGCGAGATAGCCGGCGGCTTCAACCCAGGACTTCGAGCTGCAGAACAAAACGTCTGAGCAGCGCATTTCCGCGTCCTTCTATGAACTTGCCCCTGAAGAGCGCGACGACCCCTGTACATGTGGGTCAACGGGCTTGGATACCGAAGAAAACGCAAAAATCAGATGCTGATCGGCTAGAAGAATCCGGCACTGAGATCCAGCCCATAAGTCACCGACAGCAGCCACACCAAGAGGGCGGCTCCACAGAACAACGCGGTCTGCTTGAGGACGTTTGCCTGCAATGAGGATGCGGGGAATACCCGGACAAAAGCGTTTGCAATCGCAGCAACTGCAACGGCGCGCATGATGATCTCCAGAAGTTGGCTAATGACTGGGCGTTAGCGAGCGTCGTGCTTCACGCATGAGCTCGCGATTCCGCTCTCGGCGACGGAGGGTTTCTTCGATCTTCTAGAACGCCCAGACAAAGCAGGCCCCCAAGGCAAACTGAAATCAGCATGGGCAAAGATGCCCGATCGCTAACGGTCTGGATCACACAATTTCCAATGCAAATGAAATCTCGGCTCCAGGCAAGTGGCGCGCCAACAGCGCCTCGATCAGGGAATGTTGATCGCCGGCAGCGGGCCAGTGGGGCGGATCAACGCTTTAGCGGGTTGCTCCTGCGCGAAGACCGCGAGTGCAATCAAAACGGCGCATAATAGGGCGATGAAAAAGCCGAGACGCCACCGCCGCTCCGTCCGGTCGTCGTCGGGTGTGTCAAGTCGGCGCGCGCCCGTTGCTGTGCGCATCGTTAATCTCCGAATATCGTGACGGTGAGAAGGCCAGTCTTCCCAACACCGCACTGAATATCTCGCCACTTGATGCGTCTGGGAACCACCTAGAAAGGTGGTCCGGTGTCTCCTATGCTTGCTCGAAGGTCGGTGACCTGCGCACTCGTTTCGGGGGGGACATGTATCTATCCACGGATTCCACCAATCCGCAGAATCAAGATGTCTATGCACTTTGGGATCGGCTGGCCGAGTTCTCCGTCGGCGACGCCGACGCCGCACTGACACATCTGCTAGCCGCACTGCGTACCATGTTGTCGGCACGCAATGTGCTATGGGGTGTAGTCGTGCGATTGCCTTCGCCGAAGCGGGCCGATCCCTTGCTCGGTTGGCGTCCGCGCCTCGTCCGGGTACTGGACCCGATACCGGCGGTGGCAGCATCCGTGCAGCAGCAGTTCGATACGCTCTGGTCCCGCAACGTCGACCTGTCTCAGATCCTTTCCATGTCGGGAGATGAGCCGTTCCGCGTCCGCCTGCTGTTCGAAGCGCTGCCGCCGGAATGGTTCGAGGGCGAGCACTATCGGCGGCACTATTTGGACGTCGGCTTCGCCGACAGCATTTCCGTGCGCATTGCGCTCAATGACGACGTGAGGATTCGCCTGTTCGTATTTCGCGATGCGGAGGCCCCTCGCTTCTCGGCGCAGGACGGCCAACGTCTGGGCTTCGTGATGCGCGGGTTGAGATGGTTTCACCGTCAGCAACTGCTCAGCCACGGCCTGCTCATCGCCAATGCACCCCTCACACCTGCTGAACGCAGGGTGTTGCTCGCACTGCTCGACGGGCACACGGAAAAGCAGATCGCGCAGAGGCTTGACCAAAGTCCGAACACCACGCATTTCCACGTCAAGTCGATCTACGCCAAGTTCGGCGTGCGCAATCGCTCGGCGCTCACCGCGCTGTGGCTCGGCAAGCTGCGATAACGAACTTACAGTCGATTTGCTGGTGGGCCCGGCAGGACTCGAACCTGCAACCAGACCGTTATGAGCGGCAGGCTGTCGAGCGAACTCGTTGATTTTGCTGCATTTTTGTGTCGCTTGATTGCATCCGTTGCCTTTGAATCACGCCGTTTCTGGTGCGAAACTGGTGCAGTGGAGTGACGCGAGAGCGTGCGACGCGATAGATCATGAACTGGGGCAACGGCGCGTCGGTGAAAGGCTGGCACGGCCCGGCCTGTCATCTGATCCTGCTGGTTCGTAAGGTCTTGGTGTCGATCTGATATGGGACGACTCCTCTTTCGATTGTGCCCACGTCAAGTGGATGTCCGATCGGCGGTAGCGCACGGTGACGACAATCCTTGCGTTCGCAGGCCCTGCATCCCGGACCGATAGGGTCGGTCGCGTCGGGGGCGTCCAAGTCGAGGCCTTTGGAGTAGATCGTCTCGCCTGCATAGGCAGTTTCGCAACCGAGTCCGACCGCAACCGCGCGCGGACGGTTGAGATAGGACCCCGCCGAGAGGCTCACGGTCCGAGCCACACAAAGATACTTCGTCCCATCCGGTGTCGCAGCGAGCTGGACCAGGATGCGCCCGGGATGTGAAAACGATTGGTGCACGTTCCACAGGGGGCAGGGGCCTCCGAATCGTGCGAACTGGAAGCGCGTAGCGCTGCTGCGCTTCAGGACGTTTCCAGCGATGTCGATCTTCAGGAAGTAGAACGGAATTCCTGGCGAGTCTCGCCGTTGAAGCGTGCTCAAGCGATGGCAGACTTGTTCAAAGCTCGTACCGAAGCGTCGTTGAAGGCGCTCAATGTCGTACCGAACTTCGCGCGCGGTAGCGAGGAATGGTCCGTACGGCATCACCAGCGCACCGGCAAAGTAGTTGGCGAGCGCGACCCGTGCCAGCGATGCAGCCTCCTCATTGCTCAGTCGTGCCTGCTTGACCTCGCGCTCGATGCTGCCTTGCTGCTCCAGGAGGCCAATGACGTGAGCAATCCAGAACAGCCGGCTTTCCAAGGGAGCATCTTGCGACAGAAAGAGCGTCTTGGCGTTGTTATCAAGCCGCCAGATCATCCCCTTGCCGAGATCCTCCGGGGCTTGCTCTGTTCGGATTCCATACCTGTCGCGCAAATACTTGATGAAATCGTCGCTGCGATTCTCGGGATGGAAGTTTCTCACTTCAGCAAGTCTTTCGGCGGCGCGGTCGATCGCATCAAAATAGTTTCGCTGGGATTGCACCCAATCCCGGACCTCATCGTAGGGAAAGCGGCTCGCAGCTCCCACGTCGCTTTCAGCGACGCGCGATTGCAGGGAGCGATGCTCTTCTTCGAGCGCAAGATAGCCGCGATAAAGATGGAGAAAGCGCTGCGCGATGTCGGGTGCGACCCTTACCGCCGCACTAGCCTCGTCTGCCGAGATGGCGGACCCAAACAGTGGGTCGCTGGCGCTTTCACGCAGTTCGCTTGCGAGCCGCAAATCGTCGTCGGCCGCGAAGTAGTTCGTTTCTATGTCCAGTAACCGACTGAGCCCCAAAAGCAGCTTGCGCGTGATTGGCCTCTGGTCCCCCTCCATCTGGCTTAGATAGCCGGCCGAAATCCTAAGAGCATCTGCGAGCTCCGCTTGTGTCATTCCGCGTTGCTCGCGCAGCCGCCGCAGCCGGTCGCCGGCAAAAATCTTGTGATGCTTCACTTCGCAAACTTTACAAAAAGCGAAGCGTTATCAGCAATAATACGCACTTCTTTGCTCCTCTCGCTGAGCTCATTTTGCTAACTTTGCATACATTAGACGGGGGTGCAAAGGTTGCTGGGCCGCCGGCCAGGGCCGGTCAGTCGCCTTACAAGTGCGTGGGTCGGGATGACCTCCAGGTCGGCCGACGAGGACGCACATCGGCGAATACGCTCAACCAAGGCTCGTTCTGTGAAGAGAGCTTCTCTCGGATCGCAGTAGATCGGGCCCGATCATGAGGACGCGCGCTATCGTGAGTACATTGGCTGAACTCGAAGAGCGGCGCGCCGGCGCCAGGCTGGGCGGCGGCGAAAAGCGCATCGAGGCGCAGCACGCCCGCGGCAAGCTGACCGCCCGCGAGCGGATCGAGCTCCTGCTGGACAAGGGCTCGTTCGAGGAATTCGACATGTTCGTCGAGCACCGCTCGATCGAGTTCGGTATGGAGAAGACCAGGATCCCCGGCGACGGCGTCGTCACCGGCTGGGGCACGGTCAACGGCCGCAAGACGTTTGTCTTCGCCAAAGATTTTACGGTGTTCGGCGGCTCGCTCTCCGAGACCCACGCGCTGAAAATCACGAAACTGCAGGACATGGCGATGAAGGCGAGGGCGCCGATCATCGGCCTCTATGACGCCGGCGGCGCGCGCATCCAGGAGGGCGTAGCTGCCTTGGCGGGTTATTCCTATGTATTCCGCCGCAACGTCATCGCGTCAGGCGTGATCCCGCAGATCTCCGTCATCATGGGCCCCTGCGCCGGCGGCGACGTCTATTCGCCCGCGATGACCGACTTTATCTTCATGGTGAAGAACACCAGCTACATGTTCGTCACCGGCCCCGACGTGGTGAAGACCGTCACCAACGAGGTGGTGACCGCCGAGGAGCTCGGCGGCGCCTCGGTGCACGCGACACGCTCCTCGATCGCCGACGGCGCGTTCGAGAACGACGTCGACGCGCTGCTGCAGATGCGCCGGCTGATCGACTTCCTGCCGTCGAACAACACCGACGGCGTGCCGGAATGGCCGAGCTTCGACGATATCGGGCGGGTCGATATGTCGCTCGACACGCTGATCCCCGACAATCCGAACAAGCCCTACGACATGAAGGAGCTGATCCTGAAGGTCGTCGACGAGGGCGACTTCTTCGAGATCTCGGAGACCTTCGCGAAAAACATCGTCACCGGCTTCGGCCGCATCGCCGGCCGCACCGTCGGCTTCGTAGCCAACCAGCCGATGGTGCTGGCGGGCGTGCTCGACTCGGATGCGTCACGCAAGGCCGCGCGCTTCGTTCGGTTCTGCGATGCCTTCAACATCCCGATCGTCACCTTCGTCGACGTGCCGGGCTTCCTGCCGGGCACCGCGCAGGAGTATGGCGGCCTGATCAAGCACGGCGCAAAGCTGCTGTTCGCCTATTCGCAGTGCACGGTGCCGCTCGTCACCATCATCACCCGCAAGGCCTATGGCGGCGCCTTCGACGTCATGGCCTCGAAGGAGATCGGCGCCGACATGAACTACGCCTGGCCGACCGCCCAGATCGCCGTGATGGGCGCCAAGGGCGCAGTCGAGATCATCTTCCGCCTCTGACATCGGCGACCCCGACAAGATCGCCGCCCGCACCAAGGAATACGAAGACCGCTTCCTGTCCCCCTTCATCGCCGCCGAGCGCGGCTACATCGACGACGTCATCATGCCGCATTCGACCAGGCGGCGGATCGCACGGGCGCTGGCGATGCTGAAGGACAAGAAGGTGGAAATCCCCGCGAAGAAGCACGACAATTTGCCGTTGTGATAGAAGCATGTTCAAACGAATCCTGATCGCCAACCGCGGCGAGATCGCCTGCCGGGTCATCAAGACTGCGCGCTGTATGGGGATTGAGACGGTCGCCGTCTACTCCGAGGCCGACCGCGACGCGCTGCATGTCGAGATGGCCGATGAGGCCGTGTTGATCGGCCCGCCCGCCGCCGCCGAGAGTTATCTTTTGATCGACAAGATCGTCGAGGCCTGCCGCAAGACCGGCGCGCAGGCGGTGCATCCGGGCTACGGCTTCCTGTCGGAGCGCGAGGCGTTCCCGCGCGCGCTGGAAGCCGCCGGCATCGTCTTCATCGGCCCGAACCCCGGCGCCATCGCCGCGATGGGCGACAAGATCGAATCCAAGAAGGCCGCGGCGAAGGCGAAGGTCTCGACCGTGCCGGGTCATCTCGGCGTCATCGAGGACGACAAGCACGCCGTCCAGATCGCCGACGAGATCGGCTACCCCGTGATGATCAAGGCCTCCGCCGGCGGCGGCGGCAAAGGCATGCGCATCGCGCATTCGAAGGCGGAAGTCGCCGAAGGCTTCAACCTCGCCAAGGCCGAGGCGAAGTCGTCGTTCGGCGACGATCGCGTCTTCATCGAGAAATTCATCGTCGATCCCCGGCACATCGAGATCCAGGTGCTCGGCGACAAGCACGGCAATGTGATCTATCTCGGCGAGCGCGAGTGCTCGATCCAGCGCCGCAACCAGAAGGTCATCGAGGAGGCGCCGTCGCCGCTGCTCGATGAGACCACCCGCCGCAAGATGGGCGAGCAGGCGGTCGCGCTGGCCAAGGCGGTGAACTACGATTCGGCCGGCACCGTGGAATTCGTCGCCGGCCAGGACAAGAGCTTCTACTTCCTGGAGATGAACACCCGCCTGCAGGTCGAGCATCCCGTCACCGAATTGATCACCGGCATCGACCTCGTCGAGCAGATGATCCGCGTCGCCGCCGGCGAGAAGCTCGCGATCGCGCAGAAGGACGTGACGCTGACCGGCTGGGCGGTGGAATCCCGCGTCTATGCCGAGGATCCGTTCCGCAACTTCCTGCCGTCGATCGGGCGCCTGGTGAAATACCGTCCGCCGGCCGAGGCCAGCCATGACGGCATCACGATCCGCAACGACACCGGCGTGCAGGAAGGCGGCGAGATCTCGATCCATTACGATCCGATGATCGCCAAGCTCGTCACCCACGCCCCGTCGCGCGCCGCGGCGATCGAGGCGCAGGCGACCGCGCTCGACGCGTTCTATGTCGACGGCATCCGGCACAACATCCCGTTCCTGTCGGCCTTGATGAACCATCCGCGCTGGCGCGAGGGCCGGCTGTCGACCGGCTTTATCGCGGAAGAATTCCCCAAGGGATTTTCGGCGCGCGCGCCCGAGGGCGAGATCGCGCGGCGGCTGGCCGCGGTTGGCGCTGCCATCGACCACGTGCTGGGCGAGCGCAAGCGGCAGATCTCCGGCCAGATGGGCGGCCGCGTGGTGCTGCGCGAGCGCCGCCGCGCGGTGTGGCTCGACCGCGCCGAGATCGCGCTCGATGTCGCCCGCGAGGGTGACGCCATCGCGGTGCGCTTCATTGCCGCCGACGGGCTCCCTGGCAATCCGCACAATCTGGTGTCGGGCTGGGTGCCGGGCGAGCCGGTCTGGCAGGGCACCATCGACGGCAACTTTGTCGCCGTCCAGGTGCGGTCGATCAACAACGGCTTCCGCCTCGCGCATCAGGGCTTTGAGGTCCCGATCTATGTCTTCACCGAGACCGAGGCGACCTCGGCGCGGTTGATGCCGGTGGTCTCGGCCGCCGACACCGGCAAGAAGTTGCTGTGCCCGATGCCCGGTCTCGTGGTGTCGATCGCGGTGACCGAGGGGCAAGAGATCAAGGCCGGCGAGACGCTCGCGGTGGTCGAAGCCATGAAGATGCAGAACGTGCTGCGCGCCGAGCGTGACGGCACGGTCAAGAAGATCCACGCCGCCGCCGGCGCCACGCTCGCGGTCGACGCGCTGATCCTGGAATTTGCGTAGAGCGGCTGGAGCATCAGCACAACGTGCCAAAGGAGATGCTCGTGTTTCCCGATGAGTGGAAGAAGATTGCAGAAAGGGAACTAAAGGGCGATCCCGCGACGCTCGTGCGCGAGACGCCTGAGAATATCGCGGTCAAGCCCGTCTATACCGCGTCGGATCTGGCAGGTATTGCCCATCTGGACTCGTTGCCCGGAATGTGGCCGTTCGTTCGCGGACCGCGTGCGACGATGTATAGCGGCCGGCCGTGGACAATTCGGCAGTATGCGGGATTTTCTACCGCGGAAGCGTCGAATTCGTTCTATCGAAGTGCGCTCGCCTCGGGACAAAAAGGATTGTCGGTAGCTTTCGATTTGGCCACACACCGCGGCTATGATTCCGATCATCCCCGTGTCGTCGGTGACGTCGGCAAGGCTGGGGTCGCTATCGATTCAGTCGAGGATATGAAAATCCTCTTCGATGGTATCCCTCTCGGCGAGATCTCTGTATCGATGACCATGAACGGCGCGGTGATTCCGATTCTGGCGACGTTCATCGTCGTGGCTGAAGAGCAGAGCGTTCAACGACAGGCGCTGTCCGGAACGATCCAGAACGACATTCTCAAGGAGTTCATTGTTCGAAACACCTATATCTATCCGCCGCAACCATCTATGCGCATCATCGCGGACATCATCGCCTACACGGCACGTTACATGCCGAAGTTCAATTCGATCTCGATCTCGGGTTACCACATGCAGGAAGCCGGAGCGACGCTAGTCCAGGAGCTTGCCTTCACACTCGCCGACGGGCGCGAATACGTTCGCTCGGCGCTTGCCAAAGGGCTCAATATCGACGATTTCGCCGGGCGGCTGTCGTTCTTTTTCGCGATCGGGATGAATTTCTTCATGGAGGCCGCCAAGCTGCGAGCCGCCCGACTTATCTGGTCGCGCGTGATGGCGGAGTTCCAGCCCATTTTCGGCGCGGATTGCGCGCAATACCCAGCTGATACTTCAGCATGAAACCGGAATTACCGATGTCGTCGATCCACTCGCCGGCTCTTATTATGTGGAGCGCCTCACCGATGAGCTCGCCCGCGAGGCATGGCAGCTCATGGAAGAGGTCGAGAGTATGGGAGGGATGGCCCGAGCAATTGCGAGCGGCTGGCCTAAGCGTCTGATCGAAGAATCTGCCACGCGAAAGCAGGCGGCCATCGACCGCGGAGATCAAGTGATCGTCGGAGTCAATCGCTTTCGTCTCGATCATGAAGAACCGATCGATATTCTGGAGATCGACAATTCATCCGTCCGCGCTTCCCAGATCAAGCGTCTTGCCGAGACCAAGAAGATGCGGGCTACTGAGATAGTTCGTGCAATGCTGGCGGCAATGACCCAGGTGGCCCGAACAGGCGAGGGAAACCTGCTCGAGATGGCTGTCGAAGCAGCCAGGTCGCGCGCCACCGTCGGCGAGATGTCGGACGCAATGCGGCAGGCTTTCGGCGACCATGAGGCGACCCCGGCAGTTGTCTCGGATGTTTACGGTCAGGCTTATGCAGGCGATCCCGAGTTTACCAACCTCGTATCCCGGGTCGGCGAAATCTCGCGGGCCATCGGCATGCGGCCGAAGATCATGATCGCCAAGCTAGGTCAGGACGGGCATGACCGAGGCGCGAAGGTCATCGCGTCAGCGTTTGGAGATGTCGGCTTCGATATCATCGCCGGTCCGTTGTTTCAGACACCTTCCGAAGCGGCGGTGATGGCGGTTCGTGAAGGTGTGCATGTACTCGGCATTTCGTCGCTCGCAGCTGGCCACAAGACGCTCATCCCACAGGTCATTGAGCAGCTGGCGGCGATTGGGGGAGGCAACGTCATTGTCGTTTGCGGCGGAGTTGTGCCGCGGCAGGATTACGATGCGCTATTCCGCAACGGCGTTGCCGCTGTCTTCGGGCCAGGCACTAACGTGCTCGAGGCGGCCAGGGCAGTTCTCGACCTCATCGAGGGTAAGCGAAGCAATCGACTTTGACCGATCGGAGATCGACGGATGTCCCGCCTTAATTGAAACTCGGCGCGATACGAAGTCATGCCGGCGAGGGACGGGATTTCAGCTCGCGCACTTAGTCAAGATTGGAGTCGGGCTCCAAGACTGAAGATTGTGTTTGCGGTGTTAGCGGGCGGTAGCTGCGAGCTTCTCTCGTAGGAATTCCCGCAAGCAGGTCGCTACGGTTCGAACCGGGGCCGAGCGCTTCAGGTCCGTATGAAAAACGAGCCACACGTCGCGTTGTGCGATCTTCTCCCGCCGGGCCCGCGCGAGGACCGGATCTCTGGCGGCGATGAAGTCGGGCAGCGCGGCTACCCCTCCGCCGGCGCGAACAAGCGCAACCTGAAGCTCGAGGGTACTCGACCGGAGCGCCAGCGGCTTATCGCCGGCAACGCGGCGGAGGGCGGCTTGCTGGGCCGCGCCTTCCAGGACTTCGTCGTAGCCGATGAACGTCCAGTCCGAAGCGCTGGTGGTCTCCAGATAAGCCCGGCTCCCATACAGATGGAATGTTACCGCGCCGACCTTTGAAGCCGTGAGATCGCCTTCGATCGGGCGGCTGAAACGTACAGCGATATCAGCCTCGCGCTGATTGAGTGACGAGTAGCGCGTCTCGGCCAAGACCCGGATTGTAAGCCTGGGGTGTGACCGGCGCAGGTCGACAATCGGCTCCGCCAGCATTGTGGCCGCGAGCACCGGCGTTGCGCTGATGGTGACTTCCCCGGAGACCTCTGCTCGTTCGCCAGAGGCCGTCCGCTCAATCGCTTGAGCCTGTGCATCCATCGGCCCGACGAGGCTTGCGACGCGCTTGCCCGCCGCGGTCAGCAATAGTTGCCGCCCACGGCGGTCCACCAGTCGCAGCCCAAGCTCCTGTTCAAGCGCCGCGATACGGCGCGCAATGGTCGCATGCTCGACCGCGAGCAGACGTGCGGCGGCGGAGAGCGTGCCGTTGCGCGCAAGGGCGGCGAAAGACTTCAAGTTTTCCCAGTCGGCCATTGTGCAAAAATTCACATCGACTGCGAAGTTCTAGCGAATTCACAGCGAAAAGCCAGCCCACCAATATGAGGGGACAAAGCACAATCTGGGAGGCCGCGGATCATGCTCGATCTCTATTACTGGACCACGCCAAACGGCCACAAGGTGACGATCTTCCTCGAGGAGAGTGGCCTGCCTTATCGCGTCATTCCGGTGAACATCTCGACAGGTGAGCAATTCCAGCCCGAGTTTCTCAAGATCGCCTCGAACAACCGTATTCCGGCACTGCTCGACCATGCGCCAGCCGCAGGTGGAGAGCCGATCTCTCTGTTCGAGTCCGGCGCTATCCTGCTCTATCTCGCCGAGAAGACCGGTCGGTTCATTCCGAGTGACGTGCGAGCACGTGCGGACGTGCTGCAATGGCTGTTCTGGCAGATGGGAGGTCTCGGACCCATGGCCGGGCAAAACCATCATTTCGTTCGGTATGCACCGGAGCGCATCCCATACGCCATGGCGCGCTACGTCAACGAGACCAACCGCCTCTATGGCGTGCTCGACAGGAGGCTTGCAGACCGCGAGTACATCGCCGGCGCCGACTACACGATCGCCGATATGGCGTCCTACCCCTGGATCGTGCCGCACCAGCGGCAACAGCAGAACCTGGATGATTTTCCTCATCTGAAGCGCTGGTTTCGGGCCGTGCAGGAGCGGCCCGCCACGTCAAGGGCCTACGAACTTGCCCAAACGATCAACACCCGACCGACAGTGACCGAGAACGCGAAATCCGTGCTGTTCGGACAAACGGCATCGCGCCTTCGAGGTCGGATCTGAGACGGCAACATGATCGCGCTGCTGGTCATCTTAATCCAAATCATGCCCGTCATTCGAGCCCGCATCCAAACATTGTTTCACAAAGCGAGGAAAAAACATGACTGTCACACCCCCTGTTGAAGCGGCTCCCGCGCCGGAGCGGCGCTCGATCGACTACAGCAAGGTGCCGTACCAGCTGCCGCAGCCCACGGGTATGCTCGCCGACACCCTCGTTGCTTCGGCCCTCGACCTCAGTGGGGACGAGCGCCTGTGGGTGCCGCAGGCGAAAGACGTCTCATTCAAGCCGCTGCTGCTTAATGTCAGCCAGGGCTATTTCATCAACCTGATCCGGGTGCGTGCCTCGGGTGTCGTGTCCCGCCATCGGCACGCCGGTCCGGTTCATGCTTTTACGCTCCGCGGCAAGTGGCACTATCTGGAGCACGATTGGATTGCATCTGCCGGTGACTACTCTTTTGAGCCTCCCGGTGAGACTCACACCCTCGTCGTGCCTGAAGACGTGGCGGAAATGGTGACGTTGTTTCATGTCACCAGCGGCTACACTTATGTTGATCCTCATGGTGTTGCACTCGGTTACGAAGACTCCTTCACCAAGCTTGAACAAATGAGCCGACACTACAAGAAAGTCGGAATCGGCGACGAGTACATCAGGAGGATGGTTCGATGACGGCGCGCGCGACAATTGACGTCGACGGAATTCCGATCAGCTACCTGGCGGCTGGCAATAGCGGCCCGTTGGTGCTGATGCTTCACGGTACGTATTGGAGCCGCGTCTGGCAGCCGGTGCTCGACGATATCGCAGCGGCCGGGCCGCGTCCGGTTGCGGTCGACTTCCCGGGCTTTGGAAGATCCGGAGGTGCACTCGAAGGGGCGGAGGCATCGGTTCCGCGGTTGGCCGCCTGGATTCCTCGTTTCCTTGCCGCGCTCGGTCATACGGGACCGGTCATGGTCGCAGGTCACGATATCGGAGGCGGCGTCGCGCAGTGTCTGCTGGTCAACGGCGCTGTTGACGTCTCGCGCCTGGCGCTCGTGAATGCCGTGATGTACGACTCTTGGCCGGCGCCGACGGTCGCTCGCTTCCGCGATCCGGCGGTGGCCGCTGCGACCTCGACCGAGGATGTCGTGGCGGCGCGCCGGGAGGCCGTTGCCAAGGCGCTTGCGCGGCCTGCAAGCGAGGCCGAGATGGCCGAATATCTGCAGCCCTGGACCGATCCGCGGGTCGCGCGGTCGTGGCTGGCGCTCGCGGGCGCAGCTGATCATCGCCATACGCTCGAGCTCCTGCCCAGGCTCGGCCGGTCAAACACGCCCAAGCTGCTGGTCTGGGGCGAAGATGACCAGTTCCAGACGATTGACTATGCCGAGAGGTTCGTCCGCGAGATTCCGGCAAGCAGGCTGGTCCGGATCAAGGCGGCCGGCCACATCCCGATGGAAAACGATCCGCAGGCTGTGGCTCGCACCATTGCCGAGTTCTTTGGCAAACCTTGAGGGTTAGCGACGCGGCGGTTGCCGAAAGTGACGGCGTCGCCGCGTTGAGAGTCTGTGTCGTCGTCCAAGCCGATGTTTGACGTCCACAACCTTCTCCCAAGGGGGCGTCAGCAAGCAGCGCGAAGGATAGTCATGATATCGGCTGCCGTTTCAATTGGGCGCAAGTTCGCTTTGACAAACGCATTGTTCAGACCTGTCTCCGCGACCCGCGGCAGGGTGCTTTCATCTACGCTGAGCTGCGATAACCGGGTCGGGAGCCCAAGCGATTCGATGAAACGGCGGACGGCATCCGCCGCCGATTTCCCAGGTTCGCCAAAAATCACCGAGAGCTCGGCCTGCTGTGCGGCAGATACCGGTGCGTTAAAGGCAAGGACGGCGGGCAGCAGCACGCAGGACGTCATGCCATGCGGGACGCCAGCGATTGCTCCCAACTGATGTCCGAGTCCGTGACTGGCGCCGTAGCGAACCCGGCCGATGCTGGAGCCCGCGAGCCAGGTGCCGAGCTGGCAGCGATGACGAGCCTCGACGTCGGCGGGATCGACGTGCGCTGCACTCAGACCCTCGCGCAACAGCGCTAATCCGCGCATGGCGAGGGCGTCGGTAAACGGATTGCCGTCTCGCGAAAGGACGGTCTCAATCCCATGATCAATGGAGCGTATACCGGTCGACAGCCAGAGATCGAGAGAGGTCTGCGCGCCGAGCCACGGATCGTAAACAATCATGTTCGGCGCCAGGCTATCGGACATGAAGATGTGCTTTACGGCGGTTTCGACGTCGGTCGCGCCGGCGATGATTCCGAATTCGGCCGCCGAAAGCGTCGTCGGCACGGCAATGATCGGGATATTGCGCACTCCAGGCGAGGGGCGAGAGATTCCGAGGTTGTCGGGCACCGAACGTAGCCCGAGCAATGCGACCCGATCCCGAACTCTCGCACCCGCCGCAAGGCCAGCGATCTTAACGGCATCGATTGCGCTCCCTCCGCCGAACACAATGATCAAATCGGGATTTTGGTGTTCGATCGTTTCGATGAGCGAGAGCACGACGTCGAATGGCGTGTGGGGCTTCAGGTCGAAGAAGGCCGGGAGCGCCGAAGGTCCGAGGCGCTTGAGCGTGGCTTCGACAACCGGATTGCGAAGCAATGACGACGTGACGATCGGCAGAATGCGGGTCGAACCGCAGTCCCTCGCCAGCCGCTCGACCGCGTCTTCGGCATGTGCGCCGTAATGCACTGATGGCTGGCGCAGCAGGGCCAGTGCACCAGGAGGGATGACGACCGCTTGGTTGCTGCGGTCGGTCGGAGATATTGTCATGATAGCGCCCTTGACTTCATTGCCGTCGGACCCCCTGTATCTGACAATTATTGTCCGACAATAAAATATTCAGCAAGCGCTTTTTTGGAGCTGAATTACATGAAACTGAGGCCTTGACCTGAACGTCACTTTCTGAGATGTGTGTATTGTCGGACAATAACGCAGATTTTGGAGCCTGGACTTGGAGGTCGTCCGATCGAAACTGGTAAGCGCGGATCTGATGCCGGCTGCGGATAGCGCGCAGTCCGGCTGGGAGCGGCTTGCGCGGTATTTGAACGGCTTCGGCATGAGTCTCGACCTCTCGCAGCCGATCCGGCGATTTGCCGGCGGCCTCGCCAATCGCAACTACCTCGTCGTTTTGGATGGGCAGCCAACCGTCTTGCGTCGTCCGCCGGATGGCGAGCTGCCGCCGGGCGCACACGACATGGAGCGCGAGCATCGTATCCTGTCGCGACTTTCCAATGCCCTCCCGTTCGTCCCGAGATGCCTGCACTACTGCGACGACCGAAGCGTCATCGGCGTTCCCTTTCAACTGATTGAGTATCGCCCCGGCCTCGTTATTCGCGGGACCGATCTGTCGCAGTTGGAAGGGCGCGAGGGTGCTCCCGATGCCCTTTCCGAAATGCTGGTTGCGACGCTGGCGGCGCTCCACGGCGTCGACGCGCGCGAGGCGGGGCTGGAAGATCTCGGCCGGCCCGAAGGATTCATCGGGCGCGCGATTGCCGGATGGTCAAGGCGCGGGGTGCTGGTGGCCGATGGCGCCGCGTTGCAGGCCCTGTTGCAGGACAACTCTCGCTGGCTGTTGCGGCAGACGTTTCGGGTACGCCCGCCGACGCTGCTTCACTGTGATTTCAAGCTCGACAATCTCATCCTCGAGCCACGGACGCTGGCGCCGGTGGCGCTGGTCGACTGGGACATGGGAACGCGGGGAGATCCGCTGTTCGACTTGGCGACACTGCTCAGCTATTGGGCCGAGCCGAATGATCCGCCGGCGCTGCATCGTCTTCAACAGATGCCCACGGTAAATTCAGGATTTTGGCGACGCGCCAGGGTTGCGGAGCGCTATGCAGCGCTGACGGGAACTGACCTTGATGACCTGCTTGCTATGCGCGTTCTCGCGCTGTTCAAGCTCGGGATCGTGTTTCTGCAACTGCACCGCCAATGGCTGAATGGGGCGGTGAAGGACGACCGCTATGCCGATTTCGCGGCTCTCGGCGAAGATATTCTCTTGATTGCGCGCGACGTCTCAAACGGATCTGAAGGCTAATAATGGCTGAGCTCGACATGAACTTCTCACTGCCGCCGCAGGTGTCGGAACTGGCGTATCGCGTGAAGGCGTTCGTCAGGGACAGGGTTGTTCCGTTCGAGAAGGACAAGCGCTGGACGGATCACGGCCCGACTGATGACCTGCGCCGCGAGTTGAATGCGCTCGCGCGTGAGGCCGGCGTCTTTGCGCCGCATGCGCCAGAGGAATATGGCGGTCAGCATCTGTCTCATATCGGTCGTGCTGCCGTATTCACCGCTGCGGGCTACTCCATGCTGGGACCGGTTGCACTGCATTGCGCCGCGCCCGATGAGGGCAACATTCATCTTCTCGATGTCGTTGCTCGCGCCGATCAGCGCGAGCGCTATCTGAGGCCGCTCGCGACGGGTACGGTGCGCTCCTGCTTTTGCATGACGGAGCCAGCTCCCGGTGCTGGGTCCGATCCGAGTCTGTTGCAGACGACGGCACGCCGTGACGGCAATGACTGGGTCATAGATGGCGAGAAATGGTTGATCACCGGCGCCGAAGGCGCTGCATTCGCCATCATCATGGCGAAGGCGCATGGCGATGGGACCGAAAGTGCCGCCACGATGTTTCTTGCGGATATGTCCGATCCAGCCATCAGGATCGAGCGTACGCTCGACACGATCGATTCGAGCTTTGTAGGCGGCCATGCAGTCGTTCGCTTCGATGGACTCCGGGTTCCTGCCGGCGCTGTGCTTGGCGAGGTCGGGCAGGGCTTTCGGTATGCGCAGGTTCGTCTCGCGCCGGCGCGGCTCACGCACTGCATGCGTTGGCTCGGTTCGGCAATCCGCGCGCAGGAGATCGCGACCGAATTCGCGCGCCGCCGTACCGCGTTCGGAAGGCCGATCGGCGAGCATGAGGGAGTTTCCTTCATGCTGGCCGACAACGCGATGGACATTCACCTGGCGCAACTGACGATCTGGCACACGGCATGGGTGCTCGACAGGGGAGATCGGGCGTCCAGCGAAAGCTCGATGGCGAAGGTGATTTGCTCCGAGGCGATTGCTCGCGTTGCTGACCGTTCGCTGCAGATCCTGGGTGGACTGGGAACGACGCGCGACACGATCGTCGAACGGTTCTATCGCGATATCCGTGCCTTCCGCATCTATGACGGCCCCTCCGAAGTGCATCGATGGGCGATCGGACGACGCATTCTGACCCACGGCGGGAACTAGATGATCGCAACACGCCGACCCCATTGAAAAACAAGAACCGCACCAAGCGGGAGGAAACAACAATGCGAGATATATGGACACACACCAAAGAGCCGGACGCGGAACGCTACGAGGCGTTGCGCGCGAATTTTCGCTGGGACGTTCCGGCCACCTTCAATTTCGGCGCCGATATCGTCGACCGCTGGGCTCGCGAGCACGATGGCCCGGCGTTGATTTGGCAGAACGAGGCCGGCGACACCCGCACCTATAATTATTCAGACCTGTCGCGGCTATCGAACAGGCTGGCCAATGTGTTGCGCGCGCATGGTGTGGAGAAGGGCGATCGCGTCCTCGTCATGCTGCCGCGCCTGCCGGAATGGTTCGTCTCGTTGATCGCAATCATGAAGATCGGTGCGGTGCCGATCCCGTGCATCGAGATGCTCACCGCGCGGGATCTCGAATACCGCGTGAGCAATGCCGAGGTGAAGGCCGTGATCTGCCGATCCGGGCAGGCCACCAAGTTTGCCGCGGTGGAAAACGCGATACCGGTGCGAATTGCTCTCGGCGCCGTCTCTGGTTGGCTGGCATGGGACAGGGAGCTCGAGAGCGCATCCGATGTTGCCGAGCCGGCGATCGTCGATGCCGACGACCCCGCGATCATGTATTACACGTCGGGCTCGACCGGCCACCCGAAGGGCGTCGTGCACGCCGCGCATGCCATTTACGCATGGCGGATATCGGCGCTTTACTGGCTCGACCTGCGTCCGGGCGAGGTGATCTGGTGTACGGCCGACACCGGCTGGAGCAAGGCCGGAACCAGCATCATCTTTGGTCCGCTGAGCTGCGGCGCGTGCTCGTTCATCTTTGACGGTTCGTTCGTCCCCAAGGATCGTCCGGCACTGCTGCGCAAGCATCAGGTCACAGTCTACTGTGCGCCTGGCACTGAGCTGTCGAAAGTCGTGAACGAGGTGTCGTCGCGGAGCGATCTGGGGCGGCTGCGCCGCGTTGTGACCGCCGGCGAGGCCATGAATCCGGTGGTTGCCGAGCGATGGGAGCGCGCCACCGGTATCCGGATCGACGAGGCCTACGGCCAGACCGAGGCCCTGATGGTGGCGCTGAACTATCCGAGCGAGCCGGTCCGGTATGGCTCGATGGGGCGGCCGTCACCGGGCTCCAATCTCGACGTAGTCGACGGGCTCGGCAATCGCCTGCCGCCAGGACAGGAAGGGGATCTCGCGCTCAAGCTGCCGAATCCGCAATTGATGCAGGGCTACTGGAAGGACCCGGACAGGACGCAAGCCTGCTTTATCGACGGTCCGGACGGGCGCTGGTTTCTTACCAGCGACCGCGCCGAGAAGGATGCTGACGGTTACTTCTGGTATCGCGGACGCTCCGACGATGTCATCAATTCGGCCGGTTATCGTATCGGTCCGATCGAGGTCGAGAATGCGCTTGCCGAGCATTCGGCGGTCCAGTTCTGCGCGGTGGTGGGCTGCCCCGACGAAGAGCGCGGCGAGATCGTGAAAGCCTTCGTGGTTTTGCGCGATGGCGCGATGCCCGCGGCGGAGCTGACGCGGGAATTGCAGGACCACGTCAAGTCGGTCACCGCTCCTTACAAGTATCCGCGGGCGATCGAATATGTCGCTGAACTGCCGATGACAATCACGGGCAAGATCCGGCGTCGCGAGTTGCGCGACCGCGAATACGCGCGTGTTCGCGGCACGCGGTGAACGTTACCATTCAGGCGAGCGTCAGGCCTCCGTCCACCACGATGGTCTGGCCGATAATGTAGGATGCCAGCGGCGAGGCAAGGAACAGCGCTGTGCCGGCGATGTCGTCCGGCTGTCCCAGCCGCTTCAGCGGCACGCGCTGCTCTGTCGCCTCGCGCCGCTTCGGATGATCGGTCGTGACCTTGGTCAGCTTGGTCTCGATAAGCCCCGGCGCAATGCCATTGACGCGGATGCCGTCCTCGGCCCATGCCTCTCCCAGCGTGCGCGTCAATCCGATCGCGCCGGCCTTCGAGGCATTGTAGGCCGGGTTGCCCTTGGTCGAGCGGAAGCCGGCCATCGAGCTGAGAATGATGAGTGAACCGCCGCTCGCCCTCAGCAGGTCGTGAAATTTGAGGCTGCAGACCATCAGGCTGTTGAGATTGACATCGATGACGTGCTGGAAGCCTTTGGGTTCGAATTCGCGTCGATTGTAGAGAACGATCCCTTGCGAAAGCACCAGCACGTCGAGGCGATCGAACGACGGCGCAGAGGCGGTGATCGCATCGAAGTCGCCGACGTCCATCCGCGCGTAATGCAGTCCGGTCAGATCGGAGCCGTCGTCGGGTCGATAGTCCGACGCCGCGGCGCGGGTGCCCCAGATGTGAACGGCAGCGCCGCGCCGACGGAACGCCTGCGCGATCGCATTGCCTATTCCGCTCGATCCACCGACGACCAGAACTGTTTTCCCATTGAAATCAAGATCATTCACAGCGATACATCTCCTGCAGCATCGGTTGCGCGTTCCGGCGGTCACGTTCGACTTACCGGGGCTTCTGGCTTCGCGGCGATCGGCCTTACTTGACGAGAGGGCAGTGGCCATCGGCCATCGGTCGGTACGCCTCGTCGCCGGGAATTCGCGCCAGAACCTTGAAGATGTCCCACGGCTCCTTGGATTCCTCCGGCGCCTTGACCTGCAGCAGATACATGTCGCGCACCAGGCGGCCGTCCTGACGAATCCGGTAGTCGTCGCTAAAGAAGTCGCGGACCGGCAATTCCTTCATCTTGGCGGTAACCGCCACTCCCTCGTCGGTGCCGGCCGCCTGCACCGCCTTCAGATAGTGCAGGACCGCACTATATACGCCGGCCTGGATCGAGGTTGGCGCCCGTCCATTGTGCAGCTTCATGAATCGGCGAGACCAAGCCCGGGTACGGTCGTCCGCATCCCAATAGAAGGCATCGGTGATGACCAGGCTCTTTGCCTGCTCAAGCCCGACCGCCTTGACGTCGGTAATAAACATCAGGAGGCCAGCGAGCTTTTGGCCTCCTTGCACCAGGCCGAATTCGTTCGCCTGCTTGATGGCATTGACGGTGTCACCGCCCGCGTTTGCAAGCCCAATCACCTTGGCCTTGGACTGCTGGGCTTGCAGCAGATATGACGAGAAATCCGATGTGTTCAGCGGATGACGGACGCTTCCGAGTACCGTACCTCCAGCCTTCTGCACGAATGCCATCGCTTCTCGCTCCTGGGAATGGCTTCCTGCATTGTCACCAGTGAGAAAGAACCAGCTGTCGCCGCCTTGCTTGACCATCGCACGCGCGGTGCCATTAGCCATCGCATAGCTGTCATAGGTCCAGTGGACCGTCGTTGGCGAGCAGTCCTTGCCGGTGAACTCGACATAGGCGGGGCCAGAGAGCAGCAGAACCTTCTGCTTCTCCCGTGTCACGCTGAGTACGGCAAGAGCTGTAGCGGAATGCGGTACGTCGACAATCGCATCGACTTTCTCGGTGTCGATCCAGCGCCGTGCGATGGTGCTGCCGACGTCGGGCTTGTTCTGGTGATCTGCCGAAATAAGCTCGATGGGCTTGCCAAGAACCGCACCGCCGAAATCCTCGATAGCCATCTTCGCTGCTACCGAAGATCCGGGGCCGCTGAGATCGGAATAGAGCCCGGATTGATCGTTCAAAACTCCGATCTTCACCACGTCGTTCGACGCCTGCGAGAATGCAGGCGTCGCATGATGGAGTGCAATCGCGACGCAGGCTGCCAATAGGTGACGCAAGACTTCCTCCCCAAATTATTGTCCGACAATTTATTGTCCGACAATAATTGGAGGCAATTTGATCTTTTGTCAATTCCGGCCTATGGTTGTAGTTCAGCGCTGGCCAAAGATGCTATAATGCCAAAACCTGTCGCCGCAGCTTGGTATAATTGTCGGACTGAAAATGCTTGCAGACCAAGATACGGGAGCAATGGCGTCCCGAAGTGAACCCGTTTACCGGACAGTGGTCCGTAGTATCCAAACCAAAATCATGTCCGGCGAATGGGTTGTCGGTGACAGGGTGCCAGCAGAAACGACGTTGGCGGCCGACTTTGGCGTTCACAGATCAACGGTCCGGGAAGCGATTCGGGTCCTGGAGCAAAACGGTCTCGTCCGCCGCCAGGATGGTGGCAAGCTTCTCTACGTCACCGCGCCTCGTGAGGCCGACATCTCGGACAAGGTGACGGCCGCCATCGTGCTCCATGAGATCACCTTCTTCGAACTCTGGGAGAGTATGAGCTTTCTCGAGCCGGCACTTGCTGTCTGCGCGGCCGATCGAATTGACAGTGATCTGCTGGCTGCTCTGCAGGCCAACGTCGATCAGACCAGGGCGGCCCTTGAAGACAAGCGAAGCCTGGTCGAGCTCGACATTGAATTTCATCAGATCATTGCGCGCGCGTCACGCAACCGCGCATTGCAACTCAGCCGCGAGCCGATGAGCCAGCTGTTCTATCCAGCGTTCCTGAAAGTCTTCTCGCGCTTGAATGCCGGCGAACGCCTCGTCTTTGCCCATGAGAAGATATTGCAGGCACTCAGCCGGCGCGACGCTGTCGACGCACGATCCTGGATGGAGAAGCATATCGTCGACTTCAGGCGAGGATATGAGCTGGCGAATCTCGATATCGACGCGCCGGTCGCCTGGCTCAAATAGTTGATGCGCCAGCAGGGAGACGCTCAGCGCGGCGAACAGTCTAGCGAGGAAGCGCATATTTCCTCCGGTCGTCGTCGTGAATCTGTGTTTGTCCGACGTGTGCTGTTCGCGGCTGATTCCGTGGTGCGTTACACCAGCAGTGCTGGATCATTCGACTGGCGTCGTCAGAGCATGGCTTGCGCAAGCCGAAGGAGGCCAATGACCTCTTAACGCCGGACAATCTGATTGCATCGTCCGGCCCCCTTCCGCTCAATACCAGCGCAATCTTGCCGAATGCAGTAGCGCCGTTTCGGATCTTGAGATTCCGGCGGGAAGCATTGCAAAAGCGCTCCGGGCAGCCGACTTCGTCGCGGCACACCGGATGTCCTAGTGGCAAGGCGAGTGATGCGAGCTCGCTGCGAACACGTGCCGGTTCGGAGCTGCGAGCGCAAGCGCAAATTGACTGTTTTTCGATACAAGTCGTCGCTTTGTCGAAATTCGACAGTCTGGACTGCGGTTAGCATCGCTGTCATCGAGATGTCACCGCGCGAGACAAACGGGCGGGGCGGGGCCTCGATAAGCGACCGTTTTGCCCTCGGGGAGACAGCGACATGACGACGACGGCTCTCGACAGAATCGATATCAAAATTCTCAATGAGCTCCAGCAGAACGCAAGTCTGACCAATGTCGAGCTTGCCTCTCGCGTTAATCTTTCACCGTCGCCCTGCCTCGCGCGAGTCAAGACGCTCGAAAAGCTCGGTGTCATCGATCGCCGTATCGCCGTGTTGGACCCGGCCGTCCTCGGTATCGGCGTCACCGCCTTTATCTCGATCAAGCTTGAGAAACAGGTGCAGGTCTCCCTGGATAATTTTACGCGTGCCATCGATCGGCTGAGCCAGGTCATGGAATGCTACCTGATGACCGGCGATAGCGACTATCTGCTGCGCGTGATGGCCTCCGATGTGGAAGATCTGGAAGATCTGATCGTCAACAAGCTCTCGCGTATTCCCGGCGTATGCAGCATTCGCTCCAACCTTGCTTTGAAGCGAATATCCCACAAGACGGTGCTCCCCATCGACACCAGCGGTCCGGTGACAGTGAAGGCGTGCAACTCGTCGCGGCAGGAGCGACCGACAAAATTGCGCTATGACGCCGCCGCCCAGTCGCGGGGAGATAGCGAGATGTTCCGCGAATTCGCGCATCACTCGACGGGCGTCCTGTAGCCGCGCCGCCAATGGCCGGTGTGTCATCGGCCCGGCCAGGGCGGGCCCTTCCCGCGCGAGCGACAGACGATCGATCGTAGCATAGCAGTGCGGCGATGACGCTCCCTTTACCGAGGCCTGAGAGTCTTCGCACTTGGTGAACTCGTCGTCCTGACCGGCGACGACCGCGACGGAGACGGAAATCTCGTTGTCGCAGCATCGACCTCATTCGTCATCTCACCTTGTCGTCGCATGACGTCATGGGTCCGGCTCTCCGGCATCGAGGTCGTATGAAACAAGAAGTTCTAGCTCGTTCAAGAAATACGCCAGCCCACCGAGGAATGAAGCACCGAAGCGACGGTCGATCGCGAGGTGCGATCAATTGCGTGCGAATTATCCACGCCAGCGATGCGCTGGCCCCTTAGCGGCACTGACGCTTGAAGACGGGCGTCTGCAATTCACCGAATAGAATGAAAGCGCGATCGCGAGCTGGGCGATCAGCATAAAATGCTGATCGATGCCCAAGGCAGCGGCCTGTTCGAACACAAATTCCGACCGAAAGCGACAACTATCGCCGAATAATCCCGCGCGCAAAAAATATGGCGCGCTGTCACACAGACGGGACGGAAGGAAGCACGTGAGGCTCAAACAGGTCTATTTGACTGCCGCCGATCCGCAAGATCTGGCCAGGTTCTACGAGGCGCTCGGTCTGAGCGTGCGCTTCGCGGATGCCGGGAGGTGGATACAATTCGTCAGCGACACGAGCGCGTTTTGCATCGCCGGTCCAAGCGAGTCTGCTTCAGACCAATCACGGGGCGCCGTTCCTGTATTCGAGGTCGATGACCTGGAAGCGACGGTCGCAAGCGCGCAAGCCGCGGGTGGCAAAGCCATCGGTGCCATTCGCGACATGGGTTCTCATGGTCGGGTAGCGCATATCCGCGATCCGCGCGGCAACGACATCCAGTTCTTTCAGCCTGCGCGCAGTTGATACGAGACGAAATGCCGAAAGATCCTCGATCATCACCACGAGGCCCATGACAAACATGACTTTGCAGGTATCGCCGATGTCCATCCAACAAGCGTCCTCGCTTGACGCTGAAAAATTTCGAAATGCGATGCGCAATGTGCCGGGCGCGGTCTCGATCGTGACGACCGGTGCAAGGCCGGGGCGGCATGGTCTGACGCTGACGGCCGGCTGTTCGGTATCGACCGAGCCGTCGAGCGTGCTGGTCTGCGTCAACAAGTCGGCTGGAGCGCATGATACGATCAGGGATAGCCGGGTGTTTTGCTGGAACATCCTGGCAGAGGAGCATCTCGCGCTCGCGAAGACATTTTCCGGTCAGGACGGCAGCAAGGGCGATGTCCGCTTCACCGACGGCCTTTGGCAACACCTGACCACCGGTGCACCGAGCCTGACCCGGGCGGTTTGCAGCTTCGATTGCCGTGTTCTCGCGGCGCATGATGCCGGAAGCCACACCATTTTCATCGGTCAGGTCGTGGCGCAGGCGGTAAATTCCGACCGCGAACCGCTTCTCTACGTCAAGGGCTGTTTCGCCGTACCAAAGGCACACGAGCCGGTTCCCGCATCGGCCGGAGCGCGCTGATGCTGTCGCTCTGGCTCAATGTTCTTGCGAGTGGTGTCCTGCTCGGCTTTGTCTACGGACTCATCGCGCTCGGCCTCACTATCGTTTTCGGCGTCATGCGCGTGGTCAATTTCGCCCATGGCGAGATGGTCGTGTTCGGCGTCTATCTCGGATATTGGTCCGTCCGCATCTGGGACGTGCCGATCATTGCGGCGGCGGCGATCGCTGCGCTCGTGATGTTCGTCTTCGGCTATCTGCTGGAAACACTGATCGTAAAGCGGTTCGTCAATCGTCCGCATCACTACCAGTTCATTGTCTTTATCGGTCTGTCGCTGCTGTTCAGCGGATTTCTCCTGATCGCATTCGGCCCGGATCCGCGGCCGACGGCTTCGCAATTGTCGTTCCACACAGTGTCGCTTGGTCCCCTGACGTTCGACCTGGCCCGGCTGCAGGCCGCCGGAACCGCCGGCCTGCTGATCGCATTGCTTGGCGCCTATCTGAAGTATTCCTCATTCGGCCGGTCGGTGCGCGCGGCGGCCAACAATCGCCTCGGCGGCTTCATCGTGGGCTTGAATATCCCGCGGATCTACGCGGTGACGTTCGGCATCGGTGCCGCCTGCGCCGGCGTCGCCGGAGCGCTGATCTCGCCGCTATTCGACGCTCACCCCTATCTGGCCGTCGACTTCACGTTGCTGGCCTTCGTGACCGTGATCGTCGGCGGCCTCGGCAGTTTCGGCGGCGCGCTGCTCGGCGGGCTGACCATCGGCGTGGCGGAGGCGATCGCCGCGCTCCTGTTCACCCCGTCCATGAAGACGGCGCTTCCCTATGCGCTCCTGATCATCATCCTGATCTTCCGCCCACGAGGGTTCTTCGGTGCCAAAGAAATCTGACGATGCGAACGGCATGAAGCGCTGGCTCGCCGGGGCATCGGTCTTCGTTGCCCTGGCGCTGGTCGGCATCCTGTCCGACTCCTACATCATCTCGTTGATGACGATTGTCCTGCTGTTCACCTTCATGGGACAGTCGTGGAATCTGATGCTCGGCATCGGCGGCCAGCTCTCGATCGGTCACGCGCTCTTTGTCGGGCTCGGAGCCTATTCTGTGGCGGTCCTGTACATCAAATACGGGGTTTCGCCATGGATCGGCCTGATGGTCGGCATGCTGATTGCCGGCGCGGTCGGCGCCGTGCTGGCCTGGCTCAGCTTCCGCTTCGAAGTCAGGGGGATCTATTTTGCCCTGTTGACCATCGCGGCGGCCGAATTCGCCCGCATCATGTTCGGCGGCTGGGAATTTGTCGGCGCAATGCAGGGGTTGTTCTTTCAGGCTCCAAACGGCACGACCGATCTCCTCATGCTGCGTGGCGATGCGCGCTTCTATTATTTCGTCGCGCTTGCGCTCTCCGCCTTGGGGGTAATCGGCACCGAGATCATCTCCCGCTCATATCTCGGCTATGTCTGGCGTGCGATGAGGGACGATGACGAGGCGGCCCGCGCGCTCGGCGTTCGCACCTTTCGGCATAAGATTTTAGTCATCTCCATTTCCGCCGCGACGGCGGCGGTCGGCGGCGGAGTTCTGGCGCTTGTGCAGGGGTCGGTATTTCCGGATTCGATGATGGGCATGGGCGTGTCCGTCGAGGTTCTGATCGGGCCGGTGGTCGGCGGGCTCGGCACTGCATTCGGCCCGCTGATCGGATCGCTTGCCGCCATTCCACTCAATCATCTGATGGGGGCGCTCGGCGACAGTCTCGGCGTCCCGGGCCTGAACAATGTCGCCTACGGCGTCATCCTGATCGCGGTCGTCTGGTTTCTGCCGGACGGAATCTGGCCTACGATGGTTCGGCTTTTCAGCGGCGTGCAGTTGCCGTCGCGCCCGTGGTTCCCGCAGCCGAGAAAGGTCGAGGAATGACGGGTCTGCTCGAGGTCCAGAATATCACCCGATCCTTCGGCGGCCTGGTCGCCGTCAATGATGTGAGCTTCACGCTGCAACCTGGTCGCATTGCTGCGCTCATTGGCCCCAATGGCGCGGGCAAGACGACCTGCTTCAATCTCGTGGCGGGCGCGCTCAAACCGACCAGCGGCAAGGTTCTGTTCGAGGGGCGCTCGATCGAGCGCACGCCGCCCGAGCGCGTCTGCAGGATGGGGATCGCGCGGACATTCCAGATCGTAAGACCGATGCGGGATATGTCCGTCCTCGACAATGCGATGGTGGGCGCGTTCAGCTGGACGAAGAGCGTGAGTGAGGCGCGGTTGACCGCGCACCAGTCGCTCGAAAGCGTCGGCCTGGCCGGCAAGGCGGAGGCCCGGATCGATCAGCTGACGCTGCCGGACCGCAAGATGCTGGAGACGGCCAAGGCGCTATCGACTAGACCGAAACTGCTGTTGCTCGATGAAGTCATGGCTGGGCTGCGGCCGACCGAGGCCGCAGCCGTCGTCCACGTGTTGCAGAAGCTGGCGGAGGGCGGACTGACGATCCTGCTGGTCGAGCATGTCATGCGGATCGTGATGGAAGTCGCGTCGAAGGTGATCGTCCTGCACCATGGCGCGAAGATCGCGGAGGGACGGCCCCACGATGTGGTGAACGACCCGCGGGTGCTGGAAAGCTATCTGGGGACCGGCTTCCATGCTTGATGACACTCTTCTTTCGGTCGACGGCCTGTGCGTCGCATATGATGGATCGAACGCCCTGAACGGCGTCTCCCTTAAAATCAGGAAGGGCGAGTTGATCTGCGTCGTCGGCGCAAATGGGGCCGGCAAGACGTCCCTGATCAGGTCGATCGCGGGCATCGTCCCGTCATTTAGCGGCAGCGTCAGGATGAACGGCGTCGATATCACGAAGTTGCCGCCATGGGACATCTGCGAACTCGGAATCGCCCAGGTCGCCGAGGGCCGTCAGATTTTCGGGGCGCTCTCGGTTGAAGAGAACCTCTTGATCGGGGGATCGCTGAAGCGGGCAATAGCCGATCAAGACGCAGCGCTCGAATTCGTCTACGGGCTGTTCGGCCGCCTCTGCGAGCGTCGACGCCAGTTCGCGGGAACGCTTTCGGGCGGCGAGCAGCAGATGCTGGCGATCGGGCGGGCGATCATGTCGAAGCCCGAGATCGTCATGTTCGACGAACCATCGATCGGTCTGTCGCCGGCCGTGACCGACATGATGTTCGACGTGGTGAAGTCGCTGCACCAAAGAGGCATCACGGTGCTGCTTGTCGAGCAGAATGTCGCGAAATCGCTGGCGCTAAGCAATCGCGGCTATGTCCTGGAAAATGGCAGTGTCGTGCTGCAGGGGCAGAGCGATGAACTGCTGAACAACACGGATGTGCAACGCGCATTTCTCGGCATGTGAGCAATTTTGGGTTTCATACATGGACACAAGCGGCATTCTCGTCACCGAACGCGACGGTGACCTCGTCACACTCACTATGAACCGTCCGCCGGCAAATGCGGTGAATTTCGATCTCACCGCGGCCTTGCTGGAAAGCGTTCGTGCTCTGGCAGCCGAGGACGTACCACCTGGCCTCGTGCTGACGGGACAGGGCGACCGGTTCTTCAGCGCCGGCGGCGACATCAAGGAGGTCGCGGCGGGCGACACGGCAGCGCCGCGCATCAGAATATTCCATGCCCTGCTGTGTGCGATGGAGCAGTATTCGGGACCGATCGTCTGCGCCGTGCGGGGCTACGCCGTCGGCGGCGCGCTGGAATTTTTGCTGCATGCCGACCATGTCGTCGCTAACGCAGAGTGCAGGATCTCGTTTCCGGAAATCAATCACGGCCTGCTTCCCGCCACCAAGGGCATGCGCAAGGCTAGCGAAAGGCTCGGATTGCGGCAGGCGCAGATGCTGCTCTATTGGGGCGAACTCGTCGATGCCCGCAAGGCGATGGAGATCGGGGCCATCAACGAGATCGTGCCGACCGCCGAGGTCATGGCGCGGGCGGTGGATGTCTGCCGGACGCTGCGTGGCAAGGACCAGAAGCTTTTCGCCGCGATCAAGCGCTCACTGAACCTGACGGCGCGGATGGACGACGCGGCGCTAGAGGAGATGACCGTTCGGGACCTCGACGCCTATCTGACTGGCGACAGCTCCGCGGAGGCCCGCACCCGGTTCCTCTCGAAGAACACGCGAGGCGGATAGTATGAACGTCGCGCGCCAGTCAGATCAAATCCGCCTGGAACTCATGAGCTTCGAGGACGTCGTCACCGCGCTCAAGAACGAATATACGACAGCGTTGATCCCTTGCGGCGCCGTAGAGCAGCATGGGCCGCATCTGCCGCTCTGCATGGACACGGATCATGCCAATGCGCTGGCGGAGCGCATCGCCCGCGATCTCGGAGCCACCTTGATCGCGCCGACCGTCACGGTGGGGTGCTCCGCTCATCATCTGGCATTTCCGGGGACGATCTCACTTCGCGCGGAAACTCTCGAAGCGATATGCCTCGACTACTGTACGAGCCTCGCCAAGCACGGCTTCAAACGCATTCTTTTGTTCTCCGGGCATATCGGAAATTTTCCCGTGCTCAAGGACATGCTCCCTCGATTGCGCGAGGCGATGCCGGATGACGTCGAAATCGACGCGTTCTGCGATTCCATCGCGTGGATCGACCGCTGGCGCCTTGCCGTCCAGAATGCCGGTGGCAATCCGGACGCGGTGGGCGGACACGCGGATATCGCGGAAACATCGCTCATGATGGTCTTGCGCCCTGAGAGCGTCAGACAAAAGGGCTTTGAGGTCGGATATCGCGGTGCTCTCTCGGAAGGCGAGCTGCGCTTGATGTGGGCCAATGGGATCAAGTCGATCTCGGCGAACGGCATCATCGGGGATCCGAACGGATCGAGCACCGCGATAGGATGCAACTGTCTCGATGCCATCACTGACCTTCTTGTCCGATCATTTACGAAATAGATCGTCGTCGTCGATGGAATTGTCGATGGTGCGTGTGATGGCAGACTGCCGGCAATGCAAGTGTGGGAAGATTGATGCGTTGCTTTCGCGTCGAATTCAATTTGATCCGTGCAGCATAATGTTCGGAAGTTCATGTCCGCTCGGACAGCTTTCGAATGAAAATATCGTCGTCCGTGTGAAACACTGTGCCAACCTCGAACTCCCTGAAGGATTTTGAAAAATGGCACTCAAGTTTGGGTTTTGGTCGGAGCAGGAAACCCAGGTCGGACAAAGCTACGCGCGCCGTCTTCATGAGCTGGTCGACGAAGTGCGTCTCGCCGAGAGCGTCGGTTTCGACAGCGTCGCGCTTTCCGAACAGCATGTGGCATTGGGCGGCATTTCGAGCTCGGCGCCCGAAGTGGTGTTCGGCTACCTGGCTGCTGTCACCTCGCGCGTGAAATTGCGGTCGGCGGTTACTCTCATGCCGCAGCGGATCAATCACGCGCTGCGCTCCGCAGAACGGCTCGCCGTCACCGACATTCTCTCTCATGGCCGCATGGAGTTTTATGGCGGCCGGGCGAACACGACCATCGCGATGCGCGCCTTCAATGTCGATCCGAGCGAGACGCTTGCCCAGATGGAAGAAGGCATCGCACTTCTCAAGAAATCGATGCGCGAGGACATCTTCACCTTCGAGGGCAAATATTACCAGATCCCGCCGCGCATGCTGGTGCCGAAGCCGCTACAGAAGCCGCATCCGGTTATAGGCATCGCTGCGACCAGCGAGCGGAGCCATGGCTGGGCGGGATCCGAAGGTCTGGCCCTGATGAGCGCCACGATCTATCAGGGCTGGGAAGTCCAGCAACAGATGCTGAGCGCCTATCGCAAGGCGTGGAAACGCGACGAAGACGGTCCGCTAGAGCGCCCTCGTGCCGGCATTCCGCTGTTCTTCGGCATCGGCTCGACGGACCAGAAAGCGAAGGACGATTACGCCGAGCCCTTGATGCACTACGCGAGAATTTCCACCGACGCCTATCCTCGTCTGGCGAAGCTCGCCGATGACTATGCCTACATGAGCGAGAGTGTGCCGGCCATGGAGCGCGCCGGAAGAGACTGGGATTATCTTCTGAACCACTCGGCGACAACCGTCTGCGGCAGTCCAGATACCGTTATTCGCCAGCTCGAGAAATTCCAGGCGCTGGGAATCGACGAGGTGTTGCTTCACCTCGATTCCGTGAACCACGAGAAGATCATGGAAGCGATCGAGATGTGCGGCCGCTACGTCATCCCGCACTTCAACGACAGGAATAACGTCGTGCGGCCGACGGAAGACATTCTTGCGCAGATCCGGGCTATGCGACCCCAGAAATAAGCCCAAGGAAACACAGGATGGAGAGAACGATGTCACAGCATATCTACAAATATCTCATCGTCGAGAAGCGCGTCAGCGGCGTTGCCGTTGTCACGATGAACCGGCCGGAGGTCCTGAACGCCATCAACTGGGACATGCACGAGGAGCTCGAGCGGATTTTCGTCGACCTGGATCACGACAAGGAGGTTCGCGCGATCGTGCTGACCGGAGCGGGCCGTGGCTTCTGCTCGGGTGGCGATCAGAAGTCGCTGGACAAGGGCCCGTTGCCGTCGCCGACCAGGAGCGGACGCCATCTGGTGCGCAATATGCTCGAGGTCGAGGTGCCGGTCTTGGCGGCGGTCAATGGTGTTGCGGTCGGGCTCGGGGCGACGCTTGCCCTGTTCTGCGATGTCATCTTGGCGAGCCCGACCGCGCGTTTTGCCGATACGCATGTGACGGCCGGCGTGGTTGCGGGTGATGGCGGCGCGGTGATCTGGCCGCTGCTGATGGGGCCGGTGCGTGCGAAGCACTACCTGATGACCGGAGAGTTTATCTCCGCCGAGAAGGCCGCCGCCATGGGCATGATCAACGAGGTCGTTTCGGGCAGGGATGTCAAGGATGCGGCGATCGAGTACGCCGAGATGCTTGCGAGCGGCCCTCGGGAGTCGATCATCTGGACGAAGTACAGCGTCAACAAGATCATCAAGCAGTACGCGCATCTGGTGCTCGACACCTCGGGCGCGCTGGAGATGCTGACCTTCGCGCTGCCCGAGCGCCGCGAGGCCGTCGCCGCCTTCGCTGAGAAGCGGAAGCGCTTCGCGGAGAGATGACATGAATGTCGATGCCATCACCTCCGGAGCCGAGCTTGCCGAAGTCACCGTTCCGCAGCTTTTCAACGCGCGACTGGCGGATCGGCCTGATGCCGTCGCGTATCAACAGAAGCGTCATGGCGAATGGATGGCAGTGACATGGAAGGACTACGCGCAAAGGGTGGCAAACCTGGCGAGTGCGCTGCAACGGGCTGGTCTGGGGCGCGGCGACCGGGTCGCGATCATGGGTGATGCATCGCAGGAATGGTTGATCGCCGACATGGCGACCATGTGCGCTGGCGGCGTAATGGTCGGCGTCTATTTCACGTCGTCGCCGGAGGAGGTCGCATACTGCCTCAAGGACTCCGGCGCGACGTTCGCCTTCGCCGGGAGCGAGGAACAGCTTCACGTGATTCTCGGGTCTGGCCAGTCGAGCGGCCTGAAGACGATCATCGTGCTGGATCCGGATTGGGCAGGCGATGCTGTGCCGGATAACGTCGTCGCGCTGGACGGGTTTTGCGGGACGATCGCCGCCGATGCGGGCAGGTTCCTGCGTAAACAGGGTACGATGGCGAAGTCCAGTGACGTCGTCAGCATCGGATACACGTCCGGGACCACGGGAAATCCGAAAGGCGCCATGCTGACGCATCTGTCGATCCTAGCAGGCGCACATTGCGTTACGACGTTCGGACCCGGCATGCGCGCCGATGCCCATCGCGTGGTCGTCCACCTGCCAATGTCGCATACCGTAGCCCGCGCGCAGGCGACGACATTGCCGCTGATCCTCAACATCATGCCGTATTTCGGTGAGAGCACGGCCGACGTCGCCCAGACGATCAAGGAGGTCCGGCCGACCTATTTCATGGCCCCGCCTCGCTTTTATCAGCGGTTTGCCGCGCAAATCCTCAGCAGGGCGCATGCGGGAACGACCAAGCAGAAGCAGGACTATCAGTTCGCGATGAAGATCGCCCGCAAGGCGCTCGACAATCGGCGGGCCGGCAGCGCGCCGGATCCATTTGTCTCGGAGCTGTTCGAGGTCTGCCAGGAGCAGATCTTCCTTCCGCTGCTCGCCGAAGTCGGCTTCGATCAGCTCAAGGTCGCATTCACGTCTTCGGCGGCGATGCCATCCGAGCTGATGTCGCTGTGGCAGTTGTGGGGCCTGCATTTGAAGGAGTGCTACGGTCAGACCGAGCTGGTCGGCGCCAATCTGGTCCAGATGGCGGAATGGCCGGAAGCCGGCAATGTCGGAGTGCCGCTCCATGATCCCGCGTGGGAGACGGCGGTTCTCGAAGATGGCGAAATGATCGTGCGCGGTCCGGGCCTGTTCGTCGGTTACTGGAACAAGCTCGAAGAGACCAAGTCAGCGCTGCGCGACGGCTGGCTCTATACTGGCGACATCGTCGAGATCGGGCCAACCGGCCTGTTCAAGCTGATCGATCGCAAGAAGGAGATCATCAATACCTCCAACGGAAAGTCCGTCAGTCCGACTCAGATCGAGAACGAAATCCGTCACAGCCCGTACATTTCCGAAGCGGCGGTCATCGGCGAAGGCCGCAAATACCTGACTGCGTTGATCGAGGTCGATGCGACCGCAACGATGGATTGGGCGAAATCGCGGGAGTTGCCGATCACAAGATATTCCGATCTGGCAGAGTCCGAGATCGTCGTCCGCCTGATCGAGGCCGAGGTCGCCAAGGCTAACAGTCGACTGGCCAGGGCAGAGCAGATCAAGGCGTTCAGGATCCTTCCGGAAGAACTCTCCCCGGAGAACGGCGTCATGACGCCGACGCGGAAGAAACGGCGAAAGCAGTTGCTCGAGCGATATAGGCCGCTGATCGACACGCTCTATGATGAGAGCGAGGAGAATCTGATCAAGGCCGAGATGGGAGCGCAACCCTGATCCGTGAAATCGATTTCAACGTAGCAAGTCCGAAGGATAGTCATATGAAGGGTCGTATTCAGACTGTTGTGTCGCGTCGTGCGGTGCTCGGCACCGGAGTAGGGGTTGCTGCCGGTCTTCTGACGAGATCGTTAAGGGCGGCGGTGCCGACGAAGGTAAAGATCGGCGCCATCATGCCGAGTAGCGGCATATTGGCATTTCCGGGGCAGGCTTGCGTTCGCGGCATTAACCTCGGTGTCAAATTCGCCAAGGAAAAATACGGGCTCGATGTCGAGGTCGTCCACGCGGATACCCAAAGCAAGCCGGAGAACGGGCGGATTGCGGCCGAAAATCTCATCCGACAGGGATGTACGGTCCTGATCGGTGCATGGGATTCCGGCGCCACGATATCGGCGCTCCAGGCGGCGGAAGCCGCGCGCGTTCCGATGGTCGTTCATATCGCGAGCGCGACCCAGGTGACGTCACAAGGATTTACACAGGTCTTCAGATATTATCCGACGTCACTGACGATCGTTCGGCAGTCCCTGATCGATTTCAAGGCGCTGCTGCCGACGCTGAAAGATGCGCCGACCAGCGCAGCTATCCTGCATCTGAACAACACTATGGGCCAGTCGACCGCCGCAAGCATCAAGCAGGCCTGGGCGGAAGTCGATGTTCCGTTGAAGATCACGGAATACATATCGTATGACGAAAAGGCGAAGGATCTTTCGGTGGAGGTGGCGAAGGCGAAGGCCTCCGGCGCCGACGCCCTTGTCCCGATTACGCGCGTCAACGACGCGATCATGATTACACGGGAATGCGTCAAGCAGGGATGGGATCCGAAGATGATCTATTCGGCGAATTCAAACGGCGTGGTCGACAAGGCGTATTACGACGCGCTGGGCAAATATGCGGACGGCGCCATCCAGTCGGCAATCTGGTACAATCCGAAGGCTCCGGATACGGAGAACATCCTGAAGAAGTTCGCCGCGGACTATCCGAATGAATGGCTCGATGGAAACGCCGCCTGTGCGTTCGAGGCCGTGCAGATTGTTGGCGACGCTGTGAGCCGTGCGGGGGCGTCGGAATCGACGCCCATTCATGCCGCCCTCAAGGCGTCAGACATGAAGCCGATCCTCATGGCGACCGGCAACATCAAGTTCGACGCAAGCGGCCAGAACATCAATTGCGCAGTGTCAATGCTGCAGGCGCAGAAGGGAATGCCGCGGGTTGTGGCGCCGAAAGCCGAAGCCGAGGCCTTGCTTCAATATCCACTGGTTCCCTTCAGCGCCAGGTAGCAACGCGACCTTGTGACCGAGAGTGATGTCCTCGGGGGCGCTATATCCGTTTGCCACGTCAGGCAAAATCTTCACGACTGGTGATGCTGGCGCGTTCGGCGAGGAAGCGGCGCGGACTCTTACCCATCATCTTCTTGAACATCGTGATGAAGGCGCTCGGTGCCTCATAGCCGAGATCGACGGACACCGTCTGGACGGTCGCGCCTGCCGACAGCCGCTGCAACGCGACCAGAACATGCAGGCGCTGCCGCCAGCGCCCATATGTCATCCCAGTTTCCTTCAGCACCAATCGCGCGAAGGTTCGCTCACTCATCGCGTAACGAGCCGCCAATTCCTCGATGGTGCTACGGTCACTGGGATCGTTGAGAAGCGATGCGGCAAGGTGCTGAAGCCGACTATCTGGTGAGATCGGCAGATACATCTGTTCGGTGGACATCTGCACGAGTTCATCGAGCAGGACGCGTCCGAGACGGTTGGTGGGACCTTCAACGGGGTACAGAGGCGGAAAAGCCGATAGCCGATGTATCAGCTCGCGAACGAGCGACGAGATCGTAAAGGTGCAGCAGGTCGTCGGGAGATTGCTCGCCTTAGGATCGATGAAGACGACGAATACCTTCCCGTAGTCCGAGATGCAGTTGCTGTGCAGGATACCGGCGGGTATCCATACGGCGCCTTGCGGAGGAACGATCCACAGCCCGCCCGGTGCCCGGCACATCACCGATCCGTGCGAGGCGACGACCAGTTGTCCTTTCCGGTGCGAATGCAACGGAAGCTCGTCATTTTCCTCGCCCGTCTCGATGCAGAAGGAATTGATGGGGCGGTCGAACTGATCCGGATCGACCGGAGTGTAATTGATCCGGAGCTCCGGTACATCCATTCGGGCCAAGCCATGGCCCGTCTCGGGGGGGAATGAAGAAGGCATCCCATCCACTCTTGGAGGCTAGGGCGACTGCGCCACCGGCCGAGGCAGGCTGGCGTCGAGTTTGCGAAGAATAGCGGGCTCTCCCATCATTGCCACGAAAAACTCGCATCCTCCGCACCGCAATCTGCGACAAAATGTGCATCATGAAGCGATGCAACGCCGACTCGGCATGCCGCGCAGGACGCGCTGGCCGATGCTCCGGGGACGCCGGGCAGGCTCGGGAGCGATGCTCGCGATCATGACGCGATAGATAGTGCCGATGAAAGTGGATGGTGCGATTTACCTCGGCACAAAATGCGGCTTGCGATCGATGATACTTTGATTGCGGACCCCGTTTGCAGAGCGTTCAATCGGGGTTGGCGTCTTCGCGTGACGGAAGATGATGTCTTCCGCTCCTCCCCCTGGCCCGGCTGACATTGCCGGGCCCTTTTTGTTGCGCGGACGGATGCATGCGACAGCTTGCAGTATCGTCATGCCTCAATCGTCTCTCACCGGCGAATGACCTTCTTCAGTATTTCCGCAAGCGTTCGAAACTCTTGCTGGCTTAGTGGGGAGAATGTCTCACTGGAAATCTCTCCGACGGTCTCGATCGCGGCATCGGCTATTCGCCGGCCTTTCTCGGTCAGGTCGATTTCCCGTCGTCGCGGATCCAGCGGATCTTTGTAGCTCGTGATCAGGCCGCGGGCTTTGAGACGCGTGATGACACCGGTAATCGTGGCGGAATCATAGTAGATCAAACGCCCAAGGTGATTTTGCGAGCAAGGTCCGACCTCGCGCAACTTCGCAAGGGTCGAAAACTGCGGAGCCGTCAGCCCTTCGATCATCTTCGTGGTGAAGATCGACGTATGCGTCTGGAGCGCGACACGCAAAAGGAAGCCTGGTGCGTCATCCAGCGTATATGGTTGGGCTTGCTTCGAGCTTTCCGCAGAACGCGCCTTTGTTTTTGATGGCAAGACTTTCTTCCCTCAACGGCACGACGCCGTGGGCTCGTTTAGCGAAATGACGACCGGCGCCGAGAGCTTGCGGCACCGGTTTATTGTCTACATTCCCCCAATTCCAGAATCCATCCCCGTTCGGCATCTGGCGGCGGTCCCGGCCCGGACGGCATCGACAGCCGTCCGACGGATTTCTTCTTGTCGTGCCGGTATGGCGGCTTTTGCGCACAAAATTTCGAAATCGCCGGTTGCTGACGTCCTGCCGCAGATTATTGCCCTCCTGATCCCCGATCCCGGCCGATCGTTGATTACAAATTCATCGGTCGTGTACAAGCATAGCGCTTGCATACAAGTGGTAATTGGCCTAACGGTGGTGGCGATAGTTTCACAGAAGCGATGCGGGGCCGCGGGATGTCTCACGCCACAGACAGCATGGATTCCGTTCGCTCCGACCTGATCGAGAAGGTCACAGGGCGTGCCGAGTACATTACGGACCTCGTTGTTCCGGGAATGCTGCATGGTTTCGTCGTGCGATCGCCGGCCGTCCATGCGCGCATCGTCTCGGTCGACACGGCTGCCGCCAAATCGGTCGACGGGGTCGTTGATGTGCTTGTCGGCGAGGATGTGGCCGCGTTCGCCCGTTGGGGCCTGGTGCTGAAGGATCGGCCGATCATCGCTGTCGAGCGTGTGCGCTATGTCGGCGAACCGGTGGCTATCGTCATCGCCGAGACGGTCGAGATCGCGGAAAAAGCCGCAGAATTGGTGGATGTCGAATATGACGAGCTGCCGCGCGCCACGACGATTCAAGAGGCGATGGCCGAAGGCGCGCCGCTAATCCATGAGCACCACGAAAATCTTGAGGATTTTTACTTCAAGGGCGGTGCCCGGCCGACCCAGGGCAGCAATGTCTTCCACACCTATCGGAACAATGTCGGTGATGTCGACGCCGCCGAAGCGACTGCCGCCTATGTCCATGAAGATCACTTCACCTTTCCCGCGATCTCTCACTTTGCCATGGAGCCGCACGCGGTCATCGCGGATTTCCGGGGCGACGCGTTGACGGTTTGGACGGGCGCGCAGACGCCGACCGCGGTTCAGAAGGTCCTGTCGCGCCTTTTCGGCCTGCAAATAGCCAGGGTTCGCATCATCGTGCCGTTCGTGGGCGGTGGCTTCGGCGGCAAGGCTTCCGTGAAAATCGAGCCTTTGGTCGCGGCAGCATCATGGAAGGTGCAGCGCCCGGTTCGCGTTGCCCAATCGATATCCGAATCGATGCTGACGTGCCGGCGGCTCGGTGCTGAAATCACGATCCGTACCGCGGTGGACTCAAAGGGGCGCATTCTCGCCAAGCGCGCCAAGCTGTTGCTCGATGGCGGTGCCTATTCCGATACGGGTTCGGCCGTCGCGACCAAATCGGCGAACCGGATCATGGGACCGTACGTGACGCCGAATCTGCGCCTCGAGGCGTCGGCGGTCTACACCAACACAGTCCCTGGCGCGGCCTTTCGGTCCATTGGCGGACCGCAGGCGGTTTGGGCCAAGGAATCCCACATGGACAACGTTGCCGCCGCCATCGGAATGGATCCGGCCGAATTCCGGCTGGTCAATCTCGCCGGCCGCGGGGAACGGACGCGACCAGACCTGCGGCCGCTCGATATGGATATGAGCGAGCTGGTCGCGTGCGTGAGCCAGTCATCCGTGTTCGAGGCCCAGGGGTCGAACCGGCGCGCGCGCGGACTTGCGGTGGCCGCCACCGATCCGGCCAATACGCCCATCGCAAACGCGCTCGTTCGTCTGAAAATCGACGGCTCGATCCTGGTGTCCGTCTCCAGCATCGAAGTCGGCCAAGGGGCGCACGCGACGATGGCGCGGATCGCGGCGCAGACGCTCAATCAGCCGTTCTCCGCAGTCAGCACGTTACGCACCGACACCGCGGTCGCGCCCTACGATTGGGGAACAGGGGCGAGCCGCTCCACCGTCGTTGTCGGTCTGTCCGTGGAGAGCGCGGCGCTCGATGCCGCCGATCAGATCTTCGACATGGTGGCCGACGTCTGGGAAGTGCCCAAGGAAACCCTGTCGCTGGTCGAGGGGGGCGTCTCGACGGGCCCTGAAACTCTAACCTTCCATCAGATCTTCCATCGCACATTTGGGATCGACTCCGGCGAGGTCGTCGGTCGCGGCGCGATTACGCCGCGATCGAAGAACGGTGCGCTGGCCGAGTCGCCGCTGTTCTGGGAGACCTCTGCAGGCCTCGTCGAAATCGTTGTCGACGAAGACACCGGTCAGATCAAAGTGCCGCGATATGCGAGCGCAGCCGATATCGGGCGTGCGATCAATCGCGTCGCCGCCGAAGGGCAGGACGAAGGCGCCGCTGCCATGGGCTTCGGGCATGCGCTTTACGAAGAGCTGGAGTTCGAGGACGGCCAGCCGGTCAACGCGACGCCGATCGACTACACGATTCCGCGCATCTCCGACGTGCCTCCGGCGTTCGACACCATCCTCGTCGAAAACGGCGACGGACCAGGTCCCGGCGGTGCGAAGGGAATGGGCGAGGGCGCGATCCTTCCGGTCGCGCCGGCAATCGCGAATGCGCTGTTCTCAACCTACGGCATTCGGATCACCGACCTTCCAATGACGCCAGAAAAAGTGTGGCGCGCGTTGCAGCAGAGGAAATAAGCATGGAATTCAACATGTCGATGGTGGTGCCGGCGACGCCAGCGCAGCTGTGGGACGCGCTGATCGACGTTCCCAGCATCTCGTCCTGCATTCCGGGCTGCGAGAACGTCGAGGAGATCGAGCGGCTCGCGACCTATAAGGCGACGGTCAAGCAGAAGATCGGCCCGTTCAAGGTCGAAGTGCCTGCCGACATTGTGGTCGAATCGGTCACCGAACCATCGAATGTCCGCATCCGCGCGATGGGGCGAGACAAATTTACGGGCACCAGGCTGACGGCCATTCTCGACGTCAACGTAACACCGGACGGATCCGAATCCACCCTCGCCGTGGATGCAAAGGTCGACATCCAGGGGCGCCTCGCGACCATGGGCCTCGGAGTCATCAGGCGCCGGGTCGATCGGAATTTTGAAGAATTCGAGGCCAAGCTCAAAAGCTTGCTCGGTGCGGCGTAACATGCTGCCGTCGCCCTTCGCATTCGAAAAGCCGACCACGATCACCGAGGCCATTGCGGCGGTCGGTGAGGAGGGCGATGGCATGTTCTATTCTGGTGGCACCGAGCTGCTGCTGGCCATGAAGATGCGCGTCATCCACACGGAGCGGCTCGTCGACATCAAGGCGCTGCCCGGCCTCGACCTTATCGCGTTGAACGACGCGAACGAGATCGAGGTCGGCGCGCGCTGCACGCACAAGAACATCGCCGCGAATGCCCTCATCCGTCAGCATGTCCCGGCCCTGTCCTCGCTTTGCGCGAATGTCGCAAATGTCAGGGTGCGCAGTGTCGGCACGGTGGGTGGCAATCTGTGCTTCGGGGAACCGCATGCGGATCCGCCGACTATGCTGGCCGCATTGAACGCGCGGCTCATGCTGCAGGGGCCCAAAGGAACCCGCGCGGTTTGCGCCGACGATTTCATTCGCGGTGAACTCGAAACGGTGAGGGAGCCGGACGAGCTTCTGACGAAGATCGTGTTTCCGCGCCCGACCGGGCCGGTGACCTACCGACGGTTCAAGCATGGGGAGCGTCCCTCGGTAAACGTCGCGATGGCCTGGTCGGTGGACGCCGACAGCACGATCAAGGCCGCGCGTGTGCGCGTCGGTGCGATTGGTCCGCGGCCGCAGCCGTTGAAGGCCGTCGAGGACGTCCTCCTGGGATGCGCTCTCGCAGATGTACGCTCGGCCATCGAAGTCGTGCTCGATGCAGCATTGGGCGAGCTTGACGTCAACCAGGATCGCTACGGCGGAGCCGATTACAAGCGTCATCTTGCCGGCGTCCTGCTGATGCGCAACGTCGAAGAGGCCGTGTCTCGAAGGGATAACCTGCCGTGACCTACGTTCTGCCCATCTCGTTCTCGCTGAACGGCCAAGTCGTCGCGCTGGAAGTGCCTGTCCACACATTGCTGATCGACCTCGTTCGCGATCGTCTTGGCCTGAAGGGGACTAAGCGCTCCTGCGACATGGAGGTCTGCGGTGCTTGCACCATGCTGCTCGACGGCGAACCGATCTCGAGCTGCACGACCCTCGCTGTCGACGTGGATCAGCGGGAGGTGACGACGATCGAGGGCGTTACGCCTCGCGTCGGCCTGTCACGCGTTCAAAAGGCCTTCGTGCTTCACGGCGGCCTTCAATGCGGTTTCTGCACGCCGGGCTTCATCATGGCCGTTACGGCCCTGCTGAAAGCGACGCCGCATCCGACCGACGAGGAGATCCGTCATTACCTGCACGGCAATCTCTGCCGCTGCACCGGATACGTCAAGATTTTTGAGACTCTGAAGAGCCTTGCCGCAGAGAACGCCTCCGAAGGCGCCCCTTAACCCATCAAGAGAAATCATCGCTTTCGTTCGGAGAAACCATGAGCATTGAACAGGTCAGTAAGTCGAGCGTCCTGATCGCCGGCGCCGGTATCGGCGGCCTTGCGATGGCGCTGTCGCTGCTTCGCCGGGGCATCGATTGCGATATTCTCGAGCAGTCATCCGAACTGCGTGAAGTCGGCGCCGGACTGTGGATCTCGATGAATGGCGTGCGGGTTCTGAGAGACCTCGCGCTGACCGAGCAGGTGGAGCAGAACTGTATCGCAGCCGAGCGCCGAGACATTCGCCTCTGGAGCAATGGTGAAAGCTGGCCGCTCTATGACCGGAGTTCCGACGCTGCCGGGAACCAGCCTTATCTCTTGTTGCGCGCGCATCTGCTGAAGATCCTCGTCGAAGGCGTCCGTCGCCTGAAGCCCAGTGCGATCCACCTCAATGCGCATGTGGTCGGGTTCATCCAGGATGACGAGGGTGTTCGGGCGAAGCTGGCCGACGGCACTGAAATCCAGGGACACGCGCTCATAGGGGCCGATGGCGCTCACTCCAAGGTCCGCCTCGGCCTGATTGGAAATATCGAGAGCGAATATACGAACGCCATCGCATGGCGCGGCCTGGTGCCGGTCGAGCGTCTCGCGCCGCATCAGCGCGAGCACGTCGTCTCCACCTGGATCGGGCCGACTGCGCACGTCACCGCCTATCCGGTGAAATGGCAGGATACGCAATTGATGACATTCTCCGGGCAGGTCGATCGTGCCGACTGGCTGCTCGAGTCATGGTCGGAGAAGGGTTCGGTGAAAGAATGTCTCGGCGATTTCCAGGGCTGGCATTCCGACATCATCGAGCTGATCAGGAATGTCGACACGCTCAACAAATGGGGCCTGTTCGTTCGCCCGTCACTGGAGACGTGGTCCAAGGGGCGCGTCACGCTGCTTGGCGACGCCTGTCATTCGATGCTGCCCTATCTCGGCCAGGGCGTGAATATGGCGCTGGAGGATGCCTCGGTTCTTGCGCGCTGCTTCGATGACCAGCCGAACGATCTGGCCAAGGCTTTCCGGACCTATCAGGACCTGCGGCTCGACCGCACCAGCAGGGTCGTGAAGTCCGCGGCCGGTATGCTGCCGGTCTTCCATAATCCGGCGCTCAATTCGGTCGCGACGGCAGGCGACTACATCAAGACGCAATGGGCGCCCTCGGCAACGGCGGCGCGATACGACTGGATCTATCAGTACGACGCGACCACCGTTCCGCTTCACTGACGTCGCGATCACCGGAGTGCAGGCATGACCACGAAACAGCCCTGGGACGACGTCATTCCGCTCGAAGAGCAGGAAACCTATGCGATGGCCGGCTTGGGCGGCGCGGCCGGTTTCGGCAGGCGGCCCGCACTTCTCGTGATCGACGTCCAGTATCGATCGGTCGGCAACCGGCCGATGCCGATCCGTGAAGCCATCAAGCAATACCCTACAAGCTGCGGCGAGGCGGGATGGGAAGCCGTCGCGCATATATCGACTCTGTTGCGCATATTTCGGGAAGAAAAGCTGCCAGTGATCTTCCCCCACGTCGCGCGAAAGATCGACCATGACCACGGCGCGTTCTCGGCAAAGATCCCGGGCATCATGCGGATTCCGCCTGAGGGCTACGATTTCGTCAGGGAAGCAGCTCCGGAACCCGGTGAGCTGCTGCTGCCGAAGACCCAGGCCAGTGCGTTCTTCGGCACGCCGCTCGCCACCTATCTGATCGGTGGCGGCGTGGACTCGCTCGTCGTAACGGGCTGTACGACCAGCGGATGCGTGCGTGCATCCGTCGTGGATGCGTGCGCGCTTAATTTCAAATCCATGGTGCCGAGCGATGCGGTCTACGACCGGTCGCCTACGTCTCACGCGGTCAACCTGTTCGATATCGCGAGCAAATATGCCGATGTGCTGCCGACACAGGCGGTGATCGAGCGGATCCGAGCGCTCCCGTCGGAGAACGCGACGTGAGAGACGCATCGACGACCAGTCTGCTTTATGGCGCCCATGTGCGCGCCAACGGCATCCGGCAGCATTATCTGAGATTCGGCGGCAGCGGGCCGGCGGTGGTCATCGTCCCGGGAATTTCGACCGCGGCGGCGCAATGGGCGTTCATTGCCGAGCGCCTATGTGCCGGGCGCGACGTCTATGTCCTCGATGTTCGCGGCCGCGGTCTCTCCGAAAGCGGACCACATCTCAGCTATTCGCTCGATTCCTGCGCATCCGATCTCGTCGCATTCGCCGAAGCGGTCGGCATCGGGCCATATACGATACTGGGTCATTCCATGGGCGCGCGCATCGGCATCCGTGCAGCGCGCTGGCATTCGTCGTTCATCGAACGGCTGATCATGATCGATCCGCCGGTGTCGGGTCCTGGGCGCCGCCGTTATCCGATCCCGGTCGAGCCCCTCCTGAAATTGCTCCATAGCGCGCAGCGCGGCGAAGCCGAGACGGCGCTTCGCGCATCGGATGCCCCGCAATGGCCCGAACGGCATATTCGGATGCGGGCCGAGTGGATGCATACATGCGATGAGCGCGCGTTGATCGAAAGCCACAGGGGCTTTCATCACGATGACATTCATTTCGACCTCGCAAATCTTGACGTCGCCACCGCCCTGATCGTTGCGGGGCGTGGGGGCGTCATTCGATCCGAGGATGAGGCCGAGATCCTCAGGCTTCTGCCATCGATCGCGATCCGGCGGCTAGAAGGCGCAGGTCATCAAATGCAGATCGACGACACCGAGGGCTTCCTCGCCATTGTCCAGGAATTGCTCGCGCAGCCCCACTTCTAGGGGACTGCAAATCCATGTGTCTCTATCCGGAGGTCTTTCACAATGTCTAGACAACGCGTCGATGTTGAAATGCTCGATCTGTTCAAGGCCGAGCTCGAGCTCTGCAAGGTCAAGAAAGGTGAAGTCGTCGTCGTTCTCAGTGGCGGCGAAGACCAGCCCGAATATGCTCAGACCTTCATGTTGGCCGCGCAGGCGCTCGGCGCGACGACCTTCCATCTTAACGTTCCGAAATACGGCCAGAGCAAGGTTGCCGGCCAGCAGGGCCGCCACGCGCTGACCGGAAACCAGCCGGCGATCGATACGCTGAAGCGCGCGGATATGGTGATCGATCTGCTGGGACTGCTGTTTTCCCGGGAGCAGACCGAGATCCAGGACGCCGGCGCGCGCATCCTGCGCGTGATGGAGCCGTTCCATATCCTCAAGAAGATGTTCCCGACCGAAGACCTTCGCCGCCGCACCGAATTGTCGCGCAAGCTGCTGCAGTCAGCCAACAAGATGCGGATCACGTCGCCGGGGGGCACGGACGTGACCTATGGCCTGAAGCAGTATCCGGTGATTTCGGAGTACGGATACACCGACGAGCCGGGCCGCTGGGACCACTTCCCATCGGGCTTCGCTTTCACGCAGGCGACCGACGGCGAGGTGAACGGCACGGTGGTCCTCATGCCCGGCGATATCCTCTGTGCCTTTAAGCGATACATCCAATCGCCCGTCACGCTGACGGTGAAGGAGGGATACATCACCGATATCCGGGGTGACGGGACCGATGCGATCCTGATCAAGAACTATATCGACAGCTTCGGCGATCCGCGCGGTTGGGCGATCTCCCATATCGGTTGGGGCTCCAACGAGCGTGCGCATTGGCATCATATCGCGGCTTCGCAGCAGCTGTCGTCGGAGCACATCATGAACGCGCTGTCGTTCTACGGTAACGTGCTCTTCTCGACCGGTCCCAATACGGAACTTGGTGGCACCAACGACACGCCGTGCCATCTCGATATTCCTCTGCGCGGCTGCAGCCTGTGGCTCGACGGTATCCACGTCCTGGACAAGGGTGAGTTCGCCTATCCCGAGCTGAGGGCACCGGGCCGATAGCTCCAGGGACAATAGGCCCATGGCCGGACTCCACAACTCGGGTCCGGCCATGCCGCGCACTTCACCTCTCAATTTCGAACGAAGACCATGTCAGCAACGATATCTCAGTCGAATGACTACACCGCGAGCCAGCGCTACGCGATCATGATCTCGGCCATGCTGGGATACATTCTCGATTTCTACGATGTGCTGATCTTTCCGTTCCTGCTTCCGGCCATCCAGCGGTCGATGTCGCTGTCGCTCACCGAAGTGGGTTCGCTCCAGGCGCTGACCTTGTTCGGATCGGCGATCGGCGGTGCGATCTTCGGCATCGTCGGCGATCGGTTCGGCAGGAAGACGTCGTTGCAGTTGACCATCCTCCTGTTTTCCGTGGCCGCCCTGATCTCCGCCTTCGCCTGGGATTACTGGTCGCTTGCGGTGCTCCGGCTGATCACGGGAATCGGTCTTGGCGGCGAATATGGCGTCGGAATGGTTCTTTTCAACGAAGCCTGGAAGAAGAACAGCCGTGGCCTCGGCGCCGCCGCGCTACAAGGTTGCGCCGTCATCGCATCTTCGGCCGCATCGATCGTCGGTATCTGGCTGATCGCCACCTTCAGCGACGAATGGAGCTGGCGCATCGGTCTTCTCACCGGTGGTGCTCCCATTCTTCTCACCGTCTTCATTCGCTTCTTCATGCCCGAATCCAAGATCTGGCAGGAATACGATGCCGGGCGCCGAGCAAGCCGCGGTGCTGCGAAGCCGCGCACCCTGCCGCTTGCCGACATCTTCCGAAACGGCTTCATGTGCCAGACCATTGTCGCCTTCATCTGGCTGATGAGCTACATGCTTTGCTATTACAGCGTGGTGTCCTTCATCCCGACGCTTCTGTTGCGCGACATGCACACGCCCGGAGATGTTGTCCGGACAACCGCCGTGTTGCTCTCATTCGTGAGCGGAATCTGCTATCTCGCGAATGGATTGTTCAACGACCGCGCCGGTCGCCGAGCAGGCGCGATCGTGCCCGCGCTGTTCTGGGTCGGATCTCTGGTCGGAATGGCGATGTGGGGAGGCCAGCTTTACGCGGGGTCGAAGACCGAGTGGCCGATGTTCTGGCTCTATATCGCCTTCGGCATGGGGAATGTCGCGCTCGGCGTTACCGGTGTCTGGATATCGGAACTCTATCCGGTCAATCTGCGTGCAACGGCGGTGTCGACCTTCTATATGGGCGGTCGTGGGCTCGGCAGTATTGCGCCGGTGATCGTACCCTTGGCCGCCGCGCATCTCGGCGGTAGCCTCCTCAACGGCATGGTGGCGGTCGCGCTTCCTGCGGCGGCCGTCTTCATCATCGCATCGCTGATCTTGCCCGAAACCCTTGGTCGGGATCTGTCCGCCAGAGGCTTCAAGGCGGAGGTTGATGCGGAGGCTGAAACGGCTACGAAAGACGCTGCCTCGGTATCGCGCGTGTGAATCTTCTGCCGGCGTCCGGCGATTTGTTCCGCTTGCAACCGAACTTTCGTTCGCCAAAGGACGAATACTGACGCATCTGCTGTAGCCAGGTGCGTCCGAAATTCAGCACTGGGCTTCGACCTTTCATACCGGTCTCAAAGCGAGGTCGCAAAGAAATCCACGCATATCGTCTGTCTGTGATGGCCGGCCGAGGAATGTCGCGACCCGTATCATCCCGCCGTATCGAGAAGCGTGGCGAGGATGCCACCATGTGCGAACGATGGTCGGGATTGGAGATGAATTAATCTCGCTGCGGGGATGCCAAGCGGAACTTGCCGGTGGCTGCCGGGACTACGCTCAAGCTCATCCAGCGTGCCATATGGTTGCGCGAAAGACGGGTCTGCAGGTCATCCAGAGAAAGCTGCCTGATTCGGTCGGTCATCAGACCGTCAGTTCTCCTATAGTTGCTGTCGGCAGAATCGATGACCTACCTGAGAATGATCTTCTTGAGAAGAGCGGTCAGCGTCGCGTGTTCGGCAGGAGATAGCGGAAAGAATGTTTCGCGTGAAACTTCCTTCACCGCTGCAATGGCTCGATCGGCAACAAGCCGGCCGTTCTCGGTCAGATCGATCGCGACGCGGCGGCGATCGAGGGGATCGACGATGCTCTCGATCAGTCCGCGGCTTTTCAGTCGGTTGATCACGCCGGTGATCGTCGCCGAGTCATAGTGAATGAGACGGCCGAGATAGTTCTGAGAGCAAGGCCCGACCTCCTTGAGTTTGGCCAGGGTCGAGAATTGCGGTGCCGTGAGGCCGTCGATCATCTTGGCCGTGAACACGGTCGTATGCGTTCGCAGCGCAACGCGGAGCAGGAAGCCGGGTTGGTCATCCAATGCATAGGACGCCTCGGCTTCCGGTGCTTTTCCGGTCGAGCAAGTCTTCTTCGAAACGGTAGTCATGGAGTTCCTGCGCCTTCGAACGGATGCCGCGAGCGTCAGCGAGCTCCGATGCTGCGTTACCTGTGTTTCTGCGATGTTTTACCGCAGTGCGGTGCTTGCTTGCAAGTTGTGCGCTTGCGAACAAGTTTTGTGCTTGCATACGAGCAATCATCCAAATAGCGTCGTCACGGATGATCTTTGGGGAAGCGTCGCGCCCCGGGCGAAAAAAAGCTCGGAGCTGGGATACAGCGGGATGTGCCCGGCCTCGGATCGTCGCTCGATTACTCGACGGGATCGCTCACGATGCGCAAATTAGTTGTAATCGCCTTCGCCAGTCTTTCTCTCGCCGGTTCTTGCGCTTATGGCGCCGACGAGTCATTTCCAACAAAGCCCGTTACTCTGACTGTTAATTATGGTGCCGGCGGCGGCTCCGATGCGATCGCCCGTGCGTTGGGCCGCGCGCTCGAGAAGCCGCTCAAGCAGCCGGTCGCGATCGAGAACGTCGCCGGCGGCGCCGGCACTCGCGGTGTAACCGCGGTGGTGACGGCGCAGCCCGACGGGTACCAGATCGGCGTCGCGACCAATAGTCCGATGACCATTGCCGTGCATACCGTGAAGGGCCTGACCTGGGGTGATCCCAGTACCTACGATATCCTGGGCGGCATCGGCATCGTCTACAATGCGGTCGTCGTGCAGGCCGACTCGCCGCTCAAGACGCTCGACGACGTGGTGAAATTCGCCAGGGACAATCCGGGCAAGCTCAAGGTCGCGAGCATCGCCGGCGGCATCAATCAGTACACCTGGGATGCGTTCGCCAGGAAAGCGAACATCAATGTCAGGTTCGTGCCCTATAGCGGCGATGCCGATGGCGTCGCCCCCTTCCTCGGCAAGAACACCGAGCTTGCGGCGCTGACCTGGCCGGGATTGAAGGCGCAGGTCGAGGTCGGAAAGGCCCGGCCGCTGGCCGTATTCGGTCCCGAGCGGATGAGCTCGAACCCGGACGTGCCGACCTTCAACGAGCTCGGCTACGACGTCGTCACGACCAGCGACTACGTCGTCTATGCGCCGAAAGGCATTCCCGAGGCCAAGCGGAAGGTCCTCGTCGAAGCGGTGAAGCAGGCGGTCTCCGATCCCGACTTCATCAAGGTGCTGGCGACCCAGAACATCCAGGTGCAGTTCACCGATGGCGACAAGATGACCCGTCAGTTTACGGAGGTCTTCAACGCCACGGCCCCGTCCTCCGTGAGCGGAAAGTAGGACGCAATGGATCAGATGACGGTCGTCGGCACTGAAGTTCCGATTGAAGTGAATGCTTCGGCACCGGTGACGGGAGCGCGGCTTGCCTCGGTCATCCTTACCGCGGCGGGACTGTTCTATCTCTATCACGCCAGCCAGCTGCCGCTCGGCGATCCGCCGGGCACGGGCGTCGGCGCGATTCCCTTGCTGATGGGGATTTGCTGGGTCGCGTTCGGTGCCTATTCGGCCCTGCGCATCCCGAAGGCTTCGCCGGAGAGCGGGCTCTGGCCGCGCGGGCGCGAGGCGCTGCGCGTTCTGGCGACGCTGCTGCTGTGCGTGACCTTCATCGCCGCCTTGCCGTTCTTCGGAATTTTCCTGACAACCGCGATCTTTCTTCTGCTGATGGCGCGCCTCGCCGGCTCGCCCTGGAAGAGCGCGCTGATCCTCAGCGTCGCGACGCCGGCGGCATTCTGGGTGGTGTTTTCGTGGGGTCTGAAGGTGTCGCTGCCCTACGGCTCGCTCGTGTCCGATGTTCTGAGGGGCTGATCATGGAATTGCTCGGCAACATGCTCGGCGGCTTCGCCGTCGCGCTCCAGCCCATCAACGTCGCGGCCGCGTTGCTCGGTGCGCTGGTCGGCACTGCCACCGGCGTGCTGCCGGGGCTCGGCGTGCTCGGCGCGATGGCCATCCTGATGCCCATCACCATCCACTTCTCGGCCGTGACTGGCCTGATCATGCTGGCCGGCATCTACTACGGCGCGATGTATGGCGGATCGACAACGGCGATCCTCCTGCGCATCCCCGGCGAAAGCGGATCCATCGTCACGACGATCGACGGTTACGAATTCGCGCGCAAGGGGCGCGCCGGCTCCGCGCTGATGATCTGCGCGGTCGGATCGTTCATCGCCGGCACGATCAGTATCGTGGGCCTCAGCCTATTCACCACCTTGCTGGCGGATGTCGCGCTGCGTTTCTCGTCGCCCGAATTCTGCCTTCTCGCGGTGCTCGGCGGCCTGACGCTGGTGCGCATTACCGGAAACAATCCGACGCAGAACATGCTGATGCTGGTGATCGGCGTCGCGCTGGCGACGATCGGCGTCGACGCCGTGAGCGGGGACACCCGCTTCACGTTCAACACCGGCAGCCTGGCGCTCGGCTTCGACCTCGTTCCGGTCGCACTCGGCCTGTACGGACTAAGCGAGCTGTTCCATGTGCTGGCGTCGAACGAGGGATTTCCGCGGGCCGACACGGTGCGGCTGCGGGACATGATCCCGACGCGCGCCGAGTGGTCGCGCGCCTGGCCGGCAATCGTGCGCGGATCGGGCATCGGCTTCCTGATCGGACTGTTGCCCGGCCCGGGTTCGCTGACGTCGACCTTTGCGTCCTACGGCGTCGAAAAGGCCATCGCCGGCGAGCACAAGCATGAGTTCGGCAAGGGAGCGGTCGAAGGCTTCGCAGGACCGGAAGCTGCGAACAACGCGGTCGCCACCTCGGCGCTGGTGCCGGTTCTCAGTCTCGGCATTCCCTTCACGCCGAACGTGGCGCTGATGCTCGGCGCCCTGATCGTCCAGGGGATCCAGCCGGGCCCGCTCCTGCTGTCGCAGCATCCGGACGTGGTATGGGGTCTGCTCGCGTCGATGTATATCGGCAACATCGCGCTGCTCGCGCTAAACCTGCCGTTGGTCGGCATGTGGGTTCGCCTGTTGCGCGTGCCGCAATACTCGCTCATCGCCTTCATCTTCGCGATCAGCTTCATCGGCGTCTACACCGTGCGCAACAGCTACTGGGATCTTTGCGTCCTCGTCGGTTTTGGCATCTTGGGCTTGGTGTTGCGCCAGATCGGATTCGATCTCGCGCCGATGATTCTTGGGCTCGTGATCGGCCCGATTTTCGAGAAGGCGCTGCGCGAGACGTTGTTCCTCAGCGGCGGCGAGCTGTCGATCTTCGTCACGCGTCCGATCAGCGCGGTGCTGACGGCGCTGTGCATTTTGGCCGTTATTGCGCCGACCATCGCAGCGGCGCTCAGGCGCAGCAGAATCGTTCCTCAACCGTCGTAAGAAGAAATCCGGCGTCGCTCGGCGCGCGGCGGGTCCGCCGCCGAGCGCTGCTGCATGGAGGTCACCCGCGTGCAATATCCAGGCTGGTACTCCAATTGACGTTGATCGAGAGCGAGATGGAGGCTCAAGAAGTGAAGATCGACCTCGGCGAACCGAACACGAACTTGATCCGATTGATCGACGCGCGAAACCCTCTGCAATTGCCAAATGTTTATGCAGGCAGTTTATATGCACTGCGAGATCATATTGATCTCGTGCGCACGCCTCTGGCCGCAATGGCTTGACGCCGTCGCTTATGCGAGGGGCGCCGCAAACCGTAAATGACAGCTCCGGTCGAGCCGACAATTGGAGTGGCCCCCGAGGCTGCCGAAACTGGTACTGAACTAAATCGTCTGTCTACGCAGTTGCAACACTGAACCGAAACTGCCACGGCTTCCTTGGACCTTCCTGTCTCGTTTGGCGATCTTCTCGACTGCGTCCGAAAGATAGTCGGGGTGATGATGGCCGTAGGTATTGAGCAGAACGTCGAGCGACATACCAAGGTAACCTGCGGCCTGCCACGGATCGGCGCCACGCTGCATTAACCAGGTTGCTGCCGTATGCCGGAGTGTATGAGGCGAAATGCCCGCGCCGAGGCCGGCTAGTCGAACGGCAGTTTTGAAAGCCGTCTTTACCGATGTCACGGGCTTTCCATTGAACTCCACGAAGTGCTTTGCGTCATAATCTATCTGATGCCAACGCCGGAGATGCGCAAGCAGGCGCGGCGGGATCGGCACTGGCGGTTGTCGCTTGTTGGTCTTCGCGTCGCCTTGGCGGCGCCGGTAGTATATGCCGCGATCCAGGTCGACAAACGAACGGCCTACTGCCGGAATGGGCGAGGCTGCAGCGATAGCGCCGGCTCGGGATCCGCTATAGACGCCGATCAAAATGAACCGCGCCAGATGCCGCAAGGGCCGTTTTTCCGTTGCGACTTTCTCGCCTTTCAGTGGCCCCCGTGACATTTTCTGCATCTCGCGGTACCGCCAACACGTCCAGATCAGCTTCGCGGCATCGGATCTCGCCAGCCATTTATCGCGCGGCTCGCCCTTTGCGGGCAACGTGATCTTGACGATCCCTCGATGATAGCCTTCCGCAGCGTGATGGTTGATCGCTGCACGCAAGTCTTCGAGATCGCGCCTTGAGCCTCCTCTGTTGCCGCGCTCCCTTGCGAATTGACGGCACTGCTCGCCGTCAACATCGGCAAGCATTTTCGCACCCCACCAGTCGTTCAGCCGCCCAATCCGCTTCTTGAATTTGCGGATGCCTGGAATTGTCTCTTGGTCGTCTTCCATGACCTTGAAACGATCGCGAAGTTTGGCAAGTTCTGCATCGAGGTAGATCGAAAGCACATCCCCGACCGGGATCGATTCAATGTCCTGGGCCTTGCGCTTGGGGATGTATTTCGATGCAATGTAGTCCTTCAGCTTTTGTTCCGCGGCCGCAACTTCATCTGAAGCGCAGCCTGTGCTGATATCCCTGCCGCCATCCCGGATGATCCAGTTGGCTCTGTGGGTAATCCTGCCGGCTTTGTCTCGTCGGGCGGCCTTGAGTTGGAGCCTGGCCCCCTTGCTTCGACGCGGCATAATTCTCTCATCCTCTCTATATGGAAGAGTGTCGTGTAATCTTTGCCCGCAATGCGCTCGATGACGAGCCTTCCGCGAGCGCTCTCTCTGCGCAGCCCCGACGCCGTCATCGATCCATCGGGAAAAGCCGTGGCCGCTGCCACCGAAAGGCGAAGCGGATCGTGCGGGCCAACGCCTTCGAGGCGCTTTGACACATCGAGCATGTTAGCGAAGTCGCGATAAAGATGATCGGGTTCTGCGCGCACGACTTCGCAGCGTTTTTGTTCGTCTGGGGAGTGTGCTTGTCCTGAACTGTTTGGCGGATACGTGGATTGATGATGTGTGGCTACGCTGATCACGACTAAGGCCCTGCTTAGTGCAGCCGCTCTTGGGAATCCCCGCAGGCGTGCTCGACGGCTCGAGATCATCAGTGCCCATCGGCACATACAATCAACTCGCGGACGGTCACTCAATTACAAGGAGGGACTGTTTGGGCCGGGATGGGCGGGCGCAGAGAATGCGCAGGGAGATCACGCCAACGTCATCCTAGGTGCGGATATCGATCACTTTTGCGATAGGGCTGCTTCGCGCTCCTCGGTCCAATCGGGTTTGACTGCAGGATGCTTGCTACCGGCATTGACGCAAGACAGCCGCAGCGAGACCATTTGCTTCGTTTTCTGTGTCACTGTCCGCAGGCCAGCCGGGAGGTCTCACGGGTCGCGCTCATTCGCCGGTTGGACGTAATGGCCGCCGGTTCGACGATATGGCCGCATAATTCTATTGGGTCGGACGTCGCCCCGATACTGGTAGATTTGACAGGTGGTGGATCGGCTCGGCGAGCCGCCTGGGACGGCCTTGGTTTGGGATCACTGATGCGGTCGTCCCCCAAAACTATTGGTGTGCGTGCGGCGTCGCCGCAGCTGGCTCTCGTCAACCGAGCCGCATGGCGTCTCGGCCATCCGGCTTCGATCCCTCGCGCAAGCAACAGATGATAATGTGTCGTTCGCCGGAGGCACTCGCCCGCGGACCCGCCGGCATTGCTATGTCGGCGTCGCTATCACTGTCCCGCGCTCGGGTGCCTAGTTGACCGGTCTCGCGACGGCAGTCGCCTCGGTGCCGCGGTCATTGCATGCCCGACTGCCCTCTCGTCGGCTGCCTTTTGATTTGCTCACTCCTGGCTTGATGTCACTTCCTCTGAGCTGGCCCAGCATTCTCACGCTTGAGAGCGTCACCTTGCAATCATCCTGACCACCGCACCTTTGGTGCGGCGATGGCCGCTTCGCGTCTTTTTGGTTGAAGAGGACATCGAAGGGGCGCTGCCCCTCGCGCGCGCCAGGGTAAAGCGCCGGCTTTGCCGGCGCCGCCCCGAGCGGTCGGTCTTCCGCGCTTTTCGCAAGATCCTCCACCTCTTGAACGACGGACACACGCTTGTGTAGACCCGCTCTTGCGAGCGGTCCTTATCGGGCGGGCGATCCCCACCGCTCGGGTCGCCCTGGCACTTGCTACCCCCGGTCTCGCCGACGGGCAGGGGCGCAGGCGCGTGGTGCGCCTTGCACCCATGGAAGCAAAAGGAAGAATGATCATGTCGGCCAGGCACCTTGAAAAGCACGTTGAAATCATTCCCGCGAGCGGGACGGAGGTTCTCATTCCGCTCAACAAGCTCAAGAAGTCAGCGAATAATGCGCGCAAGACGCCGCACAGCGAGGCGGCGATCGAGGCCTATGCGGCGAGCATCGCCGCCAAGGGCATCCTGCAGAATCTGGTGGTCGAACCGGAGCTGGATGGAGAGGGAACAGCTACCGGGTTCTATCTCGTGACCATTGGCGAGGGCAGGCGGCTGGCCCAGCTTCTGCGGGTCAAGCGCAAGGAGATCAGGAAGACCGAGCCGATCCGCTGCATCGTCGACACCGCGAATGATCCGCACGAAATCAGCCTGGACGAGAACGTCACCCGGGAAAACATGCATCCCGCCGACCAGTTCGAGGCGTTCAGGAAGCTTTCGGACGAGCGCGGTTTTGGCGCGGAGGAGATCGCTGCACGGTTCGGCGTGAGGCCGCATGTGGTGCAGCAGCGCCTGCGGTTGGGTACGGTTTCCGATGCTGCAGCGGGCGTTGGCAGCCATGGCAATCCCCGTCAGTTCGCCCAAGCGTGTCGAGAGGCAGAACATGTCGTCAACGGGATGACCACCCGCACCGGCACGATCTGCGAGAGCGCCCAAAAAAGCTCTCAGGTAGCACCGCAGGGACAATGCGGTGGGCGTGATGCCAGAGGGAAACTAGTACCTAGCTCATCAACGTGATGGGCTCCACTTCGTCAGTGGCCAGCCGGAAGTCAGACCGGAGGGAGGGAAAGGGCAGAACTGTGACTCAAGCAAGGGAACACTCCGTACACGGAAGTGTCGTCTTGGGCACTATCGGGATGCTCGGTCGCACACGTTGCGCATACTCCCCATGTAGCCCACTATCGTCGAGCATAGCGCTTAGGCTGGACTATGGTAACAAAGCAAGCGGCATGACAAGAAGTTGGGGGAGGGTTGTCGCTAGCTGATTTGACAGCGGAAGCGGTCCTGAGTGCGATCAGTCAGCGACAGTGGCGGCAAATCGGAACGGGGAGAGTTGCGGGCGGCTCGGAGGGGATTCGGGACCTGCTTTTGAAACAGCGCGAGGTCGGCGGTTAGGGCGCGATGATGGCTGCATTTCGCAGTTTCGAGGAAACAAGCGCGGTGCCACCATCTGCTTCGGCATTGCTCGGTGAGCCAATCAAAATCAAGGTTCGCGCATTCCCTCGAGGCCGATCGGCAGCACTCGGGCAAACAGGTAGGTCAGCAATGTCCGCGTGCCTGCCTTGATGTCGGCAGTGACGGTCATGCCGGGCTTTAGCTGGAAGCCTCCGGGCACCCCATGCATCTTGAGCTGATCAATGGCCACGCGCGCTTTGTAGAAAACCGCGGCGCTATCACTTTGCGTGACGACAGTTCCACGCTGCGTATCCTGCCCGCCGCTGAAGCTGTCGGGGCTAACGAAGCGGACGGTCCCCTCGGCTAGGCCGTATTGGACGAAGGGGAACGTATCGAACTTGATTGCAACCTTCTGTCCGGCATGAACATAACCGGCATCAGCGGTGGCGATACGCATTTCTACCTCGAGCGGCGCATCGCTCGGGACTAGCGTGATCAGCGGCTCGCCCGATTGCAACACCGAGCCGACCGAAACTTTGGCGACGCTGAGGACAATCGCGTCTTGGTCGGCGCGCAAGTCAACGAGTTCACGCCGAAGGGTTGCCTTGCGCAGACTTTCCGTGGCATCGCTAAGGTTGCGCCTACGCAGCGTGAGTTCTTCGCTAATCTTCGCTTTCCACTGCTGCTCAAAGCCGTCGCGCTCGGCGACTAACTGGTCGAGGTCGCGGTGGGCGCGCTCGGCTGCGCCGGTGGCGTCAGTCAAGTTGCGTTGCATCTCGATCGCCTGGTCTTCGGCAATCAGGCGATTCACTTGACTGCCGACCTGCAGCCGTTCGAGTTCCCGTCGCTTTGACTCAAGCACGCTCGCGATCCGATAGCGCTGGCTGAATGCCTCGACGTCGTGCTCAGCGCGAGTTATCTGCGCCTGAAGCCCGCTGATTTTCTGGTTGTAGCTCTCAATTTGATACCGATACTGCGCCTGACGCTGGCCATACATTGCAACCTGCAAGACCGTTGAGTTGTCGGCGCTCGATGGCTGGTACGGTGTCCCGGAAGCTTCCGCCGTGAGCCGGTCGACCTCGGCCTGGAAGCTCTTCACCTGTGTCTGCAGCGCAGTTGCGTCGGCCGCCGAGAAGGTTGGGTCGAGGCGCGCCAGCGGCTCGCCGGCGCGCACCGTCTGGCCCTCGCGCACATTGATCGCGCGTACAATGGCAGTCTCGAGTGGCTGTACGACGTTGGTCGCCTGAAGTGATACGACACGTCCTGAGCCAGTCACCACCATATCAATTGGGAACAAGGCGGAGACCGCCATCGAGGCGATGATCGCTGACACGGCCGTCCAGAGCATGCTTCGCGCAGCAGGCTTGAGCGGTGCTTCGACAAGCGCTGCAGTCGGAGACTCAAATTCGAGGAGCTCTGCCGGTGGCGCATCAACATTGCCGCGCTCGCCAAACAGTCGATTTATGGCGGGAACCGTCAACGCCATCGCCCGCGGAATTGGAGGCCAGCGAATGCTCTGGGCGGCGGACTTGACGAGAGCTTTTCGCGCGATGCCCGGAGACTTGGGGTCTTGCGACGGCACTGCGGATGGCGTGCCCCGTCGGCGCACACCAAAAAAACTGAAGCGCCTGCGCGAAACCGAGAGCACTCGCGGCGGATCCGAGAGCTGAGCTACAGCCGACGTCATTCCGATTGTCGCGTGGGACACCACCGGCAGAGGAAAGGTTAGTGCTTGCGTGCGGCGTGCTATTGTCGTCTGACCTCCGTATGGAGAGGGCGCTTGTTCGTTCTGAGTTACCGCAATCGCGGCCGGTGTCGGTGATAAAGCTGGATGGTAAGCGCTGTCCGCGATGGGCCCACTCGGCAACGCCCGATGTGTCTGGGCTGGATCCCCGCGGCTCCGGTCAGCCTCTACCTTGTGAATCGCTTCCTCAAGGGCCAGACGCTCACATATCAGCTCCGGTTTCGTGAGTGGCGGATTTCGGTTGAGTGAATGACGGATGAAGGCGGAGCGAGTGCGCTCATAAAGCTCTTGCCGAGCTTCGCCCGTGTTCGGCTCGAGAGCAGCGACGGCCTTGTCGATAAGCGGGTAATACTTCGTCATTCAAAACCTGATATCGAGTTAAATCCCGGCCTAGAGCTAGGCTCGCCGAACGCCTATAGGTCAGTCAGTCGCTTCTCCCCGGTCACGCACGTTCGAGCCGTCTCACTCTCGCAAACCTGCCGACGACTTCGTATCGCCTCACTGTCTTACTCAGCTACGCAGCTGACCAACTTCCCTCTGGATCACGGGCCTGTCCGCTCGGTTCTTTGGCAAGACGCGTCAATTCGAGTGCTGCTTCGGTTACCCCTTGGGCCTTGGCTGCCTCGAACCAGCGTCGTGCTTCAGCAAGATTCGTCCGGCCGGCAGCGTCGCCGAGGAGTTGTCGGCCAAGCATCAGCTGCGCCCTCGGATGGCCAAGCTGCGCAGCAGCGCGGAGCCAGCGCCTCGCCAGATCACGATCCGCCACAATATCATAACCGCCGTGATAAAGCGCACCAAGCGCGAACATTGCCCCAGCATGGCCCCGTTCAGTCGCCTTCTCGAATAGCGCGCGCGCGCCGGAATGGTCGGCCGATCCGCCCTGGCCGTTTACAAGCATCTCACCGAGCAGAACTTGCGCGTCGACGATTCCCGCGTCGGCGGCGCGCGTGAGCCAGGCTCGGCCCTCGACAGTGTTCTCCGGGACGCCTCGGCCTTCAATCAATATTCGGCCATACCAGTACTGGGCAGTCGGGACACCCACCGCAGCACGACGCAGCCACATTGCGGCCTTTGTATCGTCCTGCTCGATCCCGATGCCTTCAGCAAAGCAGACGGCGAAGTTGAAAGCGGCAATGAGGTCACCCGTTTCGGCAGCGCGTTCGAACCAATGACGAGTCTTCGCTTGGTCGCCGGACGTACCGCTGCCGCGAAGCACGAGATTAGCAAAGTCGACTTTCGACTGTTCGTTACCGAGTTCAACTGCACGCTCCAGCCAGAAAGTGGCGAGGTCCGAATCGCGGCCGACGGCGGTGCCGATGGTGTAGAGCTGACCCAGTGTTCTCGCAGCTGGCGCGTAACCTCCTTCAGCGGCGCGCTCGAGCCAGGCTACCGCTTCAATATAGTTAGGCGGCAATTCGCCTCCGCGTGCATACAGCAGGCCAACATGAGCGGCTGCTTCCGCATCGCCGGCCAGTGCCGCCCGGCGCAGCCAGGTTTCGCCTTCGACCAAATCGCGCTCGATACCTTGGCCATTGACGAGGGCAACGCCCAAACGCCTTTGCGCAAGGCGTACGTTTTTGTTGGCGGCGTGACGATACAGCTCGAGCGCTCGAGTCAAGTCAGCTTTCGTGCCTATACCGAATTCGGTGAGCGCAGCGATGAGATAGAGAGCCGTTGGAATGCCGGCCGATGACGCCTTCGCAATCTGTTCGACCGCCTCTCTTTGCGTCCGCTCGTCCTGTGCCCTGCGAAGCAGGGCGAGACCAAGGCCGAGGCATCCTTGAGGACAGCCGGCTTCCGCGGAGCGCGCGTACCAGCGCTCGGCTGCTGGCTCGTCGGCGATGGAATCGGGACCGGAAGTTAGGATATATGCGAGAAGCGCTTGGCCTTCGGCCGAGCCGCCGTCGGCGGCGCGCCGCGCCCAATTGAGTGCTGCGAAGAAATCTGGCCCACCACTTTGATCGTCTGTAATAAAGAGAGCCGCGCTCTGCTCAGGAACGATCGATCCTTGGACATACAGCAGGGCGACGAAAAACTGGGCGTCTGCCGAACCTCCTTCCGCAGCGCGTTGAAGCCAGCGTGCCGCCTCTGAGGTCGCCTGTGGCGCACCTGTGCCTTCGAGGTAGCATCGTCCGACCCGATATTGCGCTTCAATACAGCCACCGCGGGCGGCGTAGGCAAGTTGATGGAAGCCTTCGACCGCCCGCCCGGACTCAAGAAGTTCAATTCCCAGTCGGGTTCGGGCCGATGTTGAGACCGGTGCAATCAGACGATCAACGAAACTCATCCTATCGCCTTGCGAGGTGCGCTTACTCTCGTGCCGCAGAGGATTGAAGCGAACGCAGGCGCCCACCCTCCAAATGCCGGTGTTGCTGCTGCCAGAGCTGTCGATAAACGGCGCAGCGTTCAAGTAGCTCTTCGTGTGGGCCGATATCGACGACCTTACCCTTTTCAAGGACAAGGATCTGATCGCAGTCGACCAGCGAGGATAGCCGATGCGAGACGATGATCATCGTCCGGCCTTTGGCGATACGCAAAAGGTTAGCGTTGACAAGTGCCTCGCTCTCGGGATCGAGTGCGCTCGTTGCCTCGTCCAGGATCAGAAGGCGCGGATCGGAAACGAGTGCGCGTGCGATGGCAAGACGCTGACGCTGTCCTCCCGATAGGTTAGACGAAGTTTCCTCAATCCAGGTCTCGTAGCCCCGCGGCAGCCGCTCGATAAACTCCTCGGCACCCGCTAGGCGAGCCGCCTGCATGGCATGATCCAGAGTTAAGCCAGGCCGGCTGGCAATGATGTTATCCCGCACGGTGCCACGAAACAGGAAATTGTCCTGCATGACTACGCCAAAGCTGCTGCGCAAGTGCGTGAGATTGATCTCCCGTAGATCGATGCCATCGATTTTGAGGTAACCGTTGTATTCGCGGTTGATGCCCTGAAGGAGTCGCGCGATCGTCGACTTTCCCGAGCCGCTGCGACCGACGAGCCCGAGCATGGTGCCTGCGGGAATCTCGAATGAGACACGGTCAAGCGCCGGCACCGTGGATCCTGGATAAGTAAACGAGAGATCTTGGAAGGCGATCGCGCCTTCAAATTTCGGTCGAAGACCGTTCCGCATCGCCGCCGTTTCCGTGGGGTGGTTGAGTACATCAGCCACCTCAGTCACCGAAAGGCGAACTTCCTCGACATCTTGCATCAGTTTGGCGAGGCTAATGAGCGGACTCGCCACTCTCGCGCCGAGCATCAAGAACGCGATAAGAACGCCGCCGGTAATTCCGGTGCTGCCCAGCGGCCACGTAACAAGAAGGTAGCAGCCAACGAGGAGAACGCCGCGATTGATGAATGTCTCGATCGGATTCACGATGGTTTGCGCGACATTCGAGATGCGTCCCGCGTCGAGACGCGCTTGACCGGCCTCGGCCACGCGCGCGTCCCACTCTTCATTTCGTACCCTTTCAATTGCAAGGGACTTGACCGTACGCATGCCATACACGGTCTCGACCAGTACGGAGTTCTTGCGGTTTTCAGCTGTCACGAGCCGGGCAAATACCCGCCGTATCGCGGGCAAGAATACGAGGACCACGAGAGCAACAGCGGCAGACGCTGCCAGGACAAGCCAGGCGAGCGTCGCGCTCATCCAGAACAGGAACGGCAGCAGCGCGATCAGCGTGAATATGTCGAGAAACGTGCTGACGAGCTTGCCGGTGAAGAAGCTGCGGATATTGAATATTTGGCTAACTTTGCGAGCCGTCTCGCCGGTCGGATGGCGCTCGAAGAAGTCCATCGGCAGTGCGAGCAGCCGCCGGAAAACATGCATTCCCAGCCGCGCGTCGATCCGCGTTGCAGTGACCTCAATGATCTCGCGACGCGCGTACCCAAGCAGCGTGTCGTAGACCGTGACGAGGATCAGTATGAGGGAGATCATACCTAGCGTTGATATGGCCTGATGGGTAATAACCCGATCGATTGCGACCAGGACCAGGAATGGCGGCACGATTTGCAGGACACTCAAGCTGATTGAGGCGGCGGCGATCTCGCGCAGATTGCGGCGCTCTTCCAAAACGCGATACATCATCCACGAAAACGAGAAAGGCTCCTCGTCGGCAGCCGCGCCTCGCTCGCGCCGCACGAACACTACGTCTCCGCGCCAGACATTGGCGAGGCGAAGTTCATCGACGGCAATCGGCTTTTCACCGGGACGGTTTGGATCCTGGACCGACACCGTTCCAGCATTGACATCGCGCGAGACCACGATGCCAGCACCGCCGTCGGTTAACAGTAGCACCACCGGGGTGTCCGACTGCATGCGGATCAGGTGACGCCATCGAACACGCGTCGCCTTTGCCCATAGTCCACTTTCGCGCGCCCACGTGACAAGAGCAGCGGGGGAGGGCGCCTCGCCGGGCAGAGCGCGCAACGCCTTGCGATCGAGTTCAACGCCGTGGTGCTGGGCAACAAAGATCAGTGCGTCTAGTCGCGGCTTGGTCGCATCCCGCCTTTCTTGTCCGTCGGGTACGCCGCCAGGCGCAGGTTTTGTCCCGCGAAACTCATCCGAAAGTTGGAAGTCAAACTCCGGCTTCACGCAACCCCACTTTCGATCTCTTGGATCAAAAGATCTATCTCTCGGCGACAAAAGTGCGAGGACGCTTTGCTTGCGGACAACAAGCCGCGCATCCTCGATCTGCGTGCGATTATGGTAACACTCGTGCGGCATTTGGCAAACGCTGGTCGGCAGCGGGTCTCGCGCAACCGCGCTGGCAGCTCGATGTCACGATCACCCGGTCGTCGCGTGTTTCAGCGCGCCGTTGGACGACGGCCGTCACAGGTGGTGGAACATTGGATTTGCATTGTCCTGCTCGCGGCGGGATTGTTGTCATTCGCGCACCGTGTGCCGAGCCAGCGCTGTGACCCCAGGTCACATCGACCAAAGATTCCGGGGTAACCAAAAAGGGGGATGTCCCGGCAGAGCGGATCAACGAGATTTTGTGACCTCGCTCTTTGGCGCGCTCGTCGATGAGCGTCCTGTAGCAAGCAGGCGAGGACAGCTCCATCGGTTTGTTCGCAATTTTTCATTGAGATAGTTGGAAGTGACGGCGTGCGAAGAACAGAAATTGATTTCAGCGATGAGTGCGGAGCGGATGGGCGATAAACAAATCGCTGTCGAAAGCAAGCTCTCATCGGACGTGGAACTTGCTTCTACTTGTCGTGTGTTCGACGTGTGATCGACTCTGCAAACAACCGGGATCAATTGACTCCGCGCACTCCTGCGTGTTGGTTGGACCGATTGGACTGCCGGGCTTCTTGGTTCTCCGGAGTGTTTTGATGAAAAGCAATTCTGACACCACCAGCGAACTCCGTGAGGGAAGCGATAACGCTGACGGAGCGAAAGGCGCGGTGGGAGGGTACGGCTTCGTAGAGGTGGTCGGACGAGCTCATGCAAGCAGCAACGTTGAGATTCGAATTCGGCGCGGCGACGGTGAATTCGTCATTCTCGGGACGACAACTGCTCTGCCGCTGACGGATCCGTTCTTACAGCCTGTGGCGACGCCCGATGCGAGCAGCAGGTTTGCTTTCAGAACCGGCGTTCAACCCGGGACTTACAGTTTTGAGGTGCGGCTTCAAGCAACATCATTGGAGGCCGCGTCTAACTTGTCTTTGACGGATCTCGTTTCGGTGAAGAAATACTCTTTCCAGGAGGGCAGCGGAGGCGCTGGGCGTTTCGTCACGCATGACGTCACGGTCACGACAGCCGCTCAATAATTCAATAATAGTGAGATTCTGGTTGCGTCACTTCCCCCAACTGAGCGTCGCTTAAAGCTATCCGGATGGCTCACATTTTGAGCCATTTGAAGCGGAATGGGTGCGGTCGTTGACGCACCTGGATTTGGAATAACAAGCAGTTTCGAAGCACGAAGAAGATACCGTTCGAAGCAGAAAAAGTGTCCCGTGAGCATCGAGCGTTTTGCCGCGCCTGAGCTTACTGGTGGCCGCTGAAGTTTTGACGGTCGTGTCATGCCCATTGAACGTTGCGTAACTCCAGCCAATAGAGATCCGAAAAATGGCAGCCCTTGGCATCATCACCGTTACCGGCACCATTAGTGGAACCAGCAATCAAGCCGTTTATATCTACTACAGAGATGCCAGTATTAGCGGCACCAACACGACCGACTGGATATTGCTTGGATCGACAACGCCAGAAGCGTCTGGTGATCCGCTCAATACCGATGGGGATCAAGATTTTTCCTTCACGGTCGCACTTCCTGCGGGCAACTGGGACTTCGCCGTCGCGGAGGCTACGGGCTCGAACCTTACCGCTCTTCAGATCACTGATAGCAACGGCACGACCTTCACTAACTTTTCGACCGGCTCAAGCAGCGGAAACAGGTCGTACTACGTAACCGAAGGCGTAACCGTAAGCATCGCGAGCGGTCCTACGGGCGCGACCGGAGCCACTGGTGCGACCGGCGCTACGGGTGCAACCGGAGCCACAGGCGCGACAGGTGCAACCGGTTCGACGGGGGCGACAGGCTCGACCGGCGCCACGGGCTCGACGGGTGCGACCGGAGCAACCGGCGCCACAGGTGCGACTGGTGCCACGGGCTCAACCGGAGCCACGGGTGCGACCGGAGCTACCGGCGCAACCGGGGCCACGGGCGCGACTGGCGCCACCGGAGCCACCGGTGACACCGGAGCCACAGGCGCGACTGGAGCCACAGGTGACACCGGTGCAACCGGAGCCACCGGCGCAACGGGTGCCACCGGTGCAACCGGCGCAACTGGAGCCACGGGTGCAACTGGCGCCACGGGTGCGACTGGAGCCACGGGCGCGACCGGAGCCACGGGTGCGACTGGAGCCACGGGCGTGACTGGAGCCACGGGCTCAACCGGAGCCACGGGTGCCACCGGCGCCACCGGTGCGACGGGAGCCACAGGTGCGACGGGTGTGACGGGCGACACCGGAGCTACTGGTGCGACCGGCGCGACCGGAGCCACGGGTGCGACAGGCGCCACAGGTGCGACGGGAGCCACGGGCGCGACGGGTGATACCGGCGCAACTGGAGCCACGGGTGCAACCGGCGCCACGGGTGCGACTGGAGCCACGGGCGCGACCGGAGCCACGGGTGCGACAGGCGCCACGGGCGTGACTGGAGCCACGGGCTCAACCGGAGCCACGGGTGCCACCGGCGCCACCGGTGCGACGGGAGCCACCGGTGCGACGGGTGCGACGGGCGACACCGGAGCTACTGGTGCGACCGGCGCGACCGGAGCCACGGGTGCGACAGGCGCCACTGGTGCGACGGGAGCCACGGGCGCGACGGGTGATACCGGCGCGACCGGGGCAACTGGTGTAACCGGAGCCACGGGTGCGACCGGGGCCACGGGTGCGACTGGAGCCACGGGTGTCACCGGCGCCACTGGTGCGACGGGTGCCACGGGCGACACCGGAGCCACTGGTGCGACCGGTGCAACCGGTGCCACGGGTGCGACGGGAGCCACCGGCGCGACCGGAGCCACGGGCGCGACCGGCGCAACGGGAGCCACCGGCGCGACCGGAGCCACGGGTGCGACAGGCGCCACGGGTGCGACTGGAGCCACGGGCGCGACCGGAGCCACGGGTGCGACAGGCGCCACGGGCGTGACTGGAGCCACGGGCTCAACCGGAGCCACGGGTGCCACCGGCGCCACCGGTGCGACGGGAGCCACCGGTGCGACGGGTGCGACGGGAGCCACCGGCGCGACCGGAGCCACGGGCGCGACCGGCGCAACGGGAGCCACCGGCGCGACCGGAGCCACGGGTGCGACAGGCGCCACGGGTGCGACTGGAGCCACGGGCGCGACCGGAGCCACGGGTGCGACAGGCGCCACGGGCGTGACTGGAGCCACGGGCTCAACCGGAGCCACGGGTGCCACCGGCGCCACCGGTGCGACGGGAGCCACCGGTGCGACGGGTGCGACGGGCGACACCGGAGCTACTGGTGCGACCGGCGCGACCGGAGCCACGGGTGCGACAGGCGCCACTGGTGCGACGGGAGCCACGGGCGCGACGGGTGATACCGGCGCGACCGGGGCAACTGGTGTAACCGGAGCCACGGGTGCGACCGGGGCCACGGGTGCGACTGGAGCCACGGGTGTCACCGGCGCCACGGGTGCGACGGGTGCCACGGGCGACACCGGAGCCACTGGTGCGACCGGTGCAACCGGTGCCACGGGTGCGACGGGAGCCACCGGCGCGACCGGAGCCACGGGCGCGACCGGCGCAACGGGAGCCACCGGCGCGACGGGAGCCACCGGCGCGACCGGCGCCACCGGCGCAACGGGAGCCACCGGTGCGACGGGAGCCACGGGCGCGACCGGTGCCACCGGCGCGACGGGAGCCACCGGCGCGACCGGAGCCACGGGTGCGACGGGAGTCACGGGCGCGACCGGAGCCACGGGCGCCACCGGCGCAACGGGAGCCACCGGTGCGACCGGAGCCACCGGCGCGACCGGCGCAACGGGAGCCACCGGCGCGACCGGAGCCACCGGCGCGACGGGAGCCACCGGCGCGACCGGAGCCACCGGCGCGACCGGAGCCACGGGCGCGACCGGCGCGACCGGCGCAACGGGAGCCACCGGCGCGACCGGTGCCACCGGTGCGACCGGAGCCACCGGCGCGACGGGAGCAACTGGTGCGACCGGAGCCACGGGTGCGACCGGAGCCACCGGAGCGACAGGTGCGACCGGAGGTTCAACTGGAGCAACCGGCGCCACCGGTGGACGACACGGCAACAATGGCCTTGGCAATGGCCCGGACGGGGGCGAAACCGGAGCACCTGGCACCGATCCGAGCAACCCGGGCCACGACAAGTCAGCCAAGGTGGGCATCACCAAGGCCGATGTCGCCACCGGAGCCAGTGGGCAGATGACCTTTATCAGCGGCACACCGGGCGATATTGCCCAGGAGCCAAAGGTAAAGCCCATTCTCGCCGCCCTTGGCGGGGCTCACGGTCTGCAGCCGAGTGACTTCTCGGCGGCTGGCGCGACAGCTACTGGTCCTACGGGCGCAGGCAGCCAAACGCCCGATCTAGAGTCGAAGGCCAAAGGCGGACTGTCTCTCGACGATCCGCATGGGCAAAAGACGGTGGAGAGCGTGTTCAAGCCGCACGGCTAGTCGACACGCGTGACCACGGGAGGAGCGCGGCCGAGGCGGTTTGCACTCCTCCGCTAATCAGATCGCGCAGGCCGAGGCGAGGGCGTCCTGCTGGATCAAGGCGACGGAGCTCGCCCTGCAGCCGCTGCCGCCGCTTAAGAATTGCTCGATCGGGAGAATGCCCTGCGCAAGGCGTTGGCGGGGCAGTTTCAGGCAGGGACAATGTCCCTGCTTGAACGAATCGTGCAGGTTCTGAAGCGTCATTCGCAGCTGCGTCATCAAGAGCGCCGCAGGCAATCGGCCTCGCCGGCCGATGTGGGCAGACCGCCGCTGGCGATCACGTAGTGACGGCAATCGAACCCGGAGAGTTTGGCCGAGCAATGTGTTGCGGAGCCCCGGGGGCGCTTAGCTAAGAGCGAGAAGGGTTCGTAGCCGAAGCGGTAGGTCGGTCGCAACGCCTAATTCCCGACAGCTCGCCTGCCAGGCATTGAGATAATTCTCCAACGGGATGGTGCTTCGCCCTGGCCATCTGTTCAAAGCCCCAAGTGCCTCCATGGCGCTCGGAGCGCGTTCGTATTCAGCGAGTATCGAAAGAGAGGCCACTTGAGCGAAGGAACTGAGGCCCCGCGGAGCCTCTAGCGTGGCGCGATGCTGCCTGAACCACGCGCTGAAGTCCTTCGTATTGCCCTGTTCGACGGCTAGCTTGCCGTAGCGCTCGACAATATTCTGCCGATAGACGGCGACCGTCGCACCGAAGCCACTGTCACCCGGAAACGGCGGATCGCGTGACCAACTATCAGCCAGCAAGCCGAGGCCCCGCAGCGAGAACGCCTCGACCATCGCTTCCTCGAGCCACTGGCAAGGCCCACCCGGCTTAGCATTCGCTCGCCAGGAGTTCGCGGCTACGTGACCGAGTTCGTGGCCGAACTGATAGGCAAGCTTCGACCAATCGCGCTCGCCGATATCGACAATGATCCAGGCAAGATCGGCTTCGTTGGAATGCAGCCAGATCGCAGGAGGGCCGCCGGAGGGATGTTCGTCGACCCGCAGGCGTGCGGGTTGATCGTCCGATACAAGGCGCACCGCGTCAAAACAGGCTTCGCGCATGCGTTCGAGGACATGCCGCGCCGCGCTTGGAACCATATTGCCCCAGTCACCGGCAAGCTCAAGTGGGACCGAACGGAGGATTGGCCGGTCCTCCGCGATCGGCCGAATCCTCCGTGCTGCTAAGTTTAAACGCGAGCCGTGTTTCGAAATGCTCATACAGCGCCTACCAACGATACTGGCAACGCCAAGTTATCATTGAAACATAACGAACCTCGTCTCATTTCGATCCTGGACGACTTGCTCTTCCTTGGCCCGAATGGGATGCTTATTTGCGGCCAGTCGGCGCCGCGCCTTATTATAAGTCCAGCGCGAACGCACGAAAACCATGTGGCTAGCTTCGGTATCGAGAGCGATTCGGGCCGAACGAACAAATCGTCAATCTGAAAAAACCGATTGAGGACGTGTGCCCACGATATTACAGACACGATGTCCAGCTCTGTGGTTCGGAGAGTATTTGGCCGACCGAGAGAAGAAGTGCATCATGCTCAGGTTGCGAGCCGATAACTCAATCATTGGATGCGATTCCTCTCTCGCGTTTTTCAGTGCCACCTTTACCTAACCGAACGAGGGTTGATCCAACGCGCTCAACAATTGGGTACTGGCGAACGGCCCAGGAATACCACGGTTGTCGTGGATACCAGTCATGTAGCAAGATAGTCGGATTAGGCTTTCGCGATCGGTAGAGAACGTTCAACGCACAGACACCTCTCGCCACGCCATCGATCAAAAAGATGTCAGCATCAAAGATCGTATCGTCGGGAGCAAAGTAATCGTCGAGCCCGATCGGATTTTCTTCGCGAGTCTCACCATAGCCGTGCTGCCAATACGCGCTCGGCTGGCAGAGATAATACTGCAGGCGTCGAGACAGTTGCGAAGAAGTCTCCGCGATCGGCTTCACAATGGCATGCCAATCCAGGTTGTGCTCGATTGAAACCAAGGTTTGAGAGCCCCTCATTTCTTCCAGCCACCTGATGGTCGAAGCTCCCGACCCCCACTCAATCATTAGTGCATTCGCCGGAGCTGTTCGAATAGCGGAAACAATGTATTCGACCTCGTCTTGCTCCATTTGAATTGTGTGCTGCCGACGAAATTCGTCTATCGCAGAGATGCTCACTCTGTTCCCCCATATTGGCAGTATGCCAGCGTCAAGGGTTGCGGGCTCGGTCAGGATGAAAAAATAGCAAAAGGTCCTCGCGTAGCGAGTATAATTACTCAATATCTGCTTCAGTTAGGCTTGAAATCAGGTACTTCCATTCGTTTTCGCGAATCTCCCAATCGAACGTTGCTTGACAGAAGTCTTGCTCTGCAACCGCCAAATCCGGATGGCCTTGCCAAGGGTTGGCAATCTCCTCCCGTAAAGCTCGGACAAATTCATGAGCGTGGACTGATGAGTTATCACTCCACGGATAGAGCCGCGCAAATCCTGCTGTGGTCTCCGGAAGCGCTCCGAGGTTGGGGACAATTACGCGGCATCCCGCCGCCATGGCGTCAATAACCGCAAGGCAAGACGTCTCTTCGAAAATCGATGGGTACGCCAAAAAATGGATGCCTCTGAGCGCGAGCTTGAGGTCCTCATTTGACAGAAGCCCGTGATAAGTGACGCCGGGCGTATTGGAAGCTCGTGATATCAGATCGCTGTAATCACGGTCCTCCATTGCATACAGCTTCATGGAAGACCAAACGTGCAACTCGACATCAGGCGCATTCAGTTCGTCCCACGCGTCAAGCAAGATCGACAGGCCCCGGAAGGGGGTGCTTGTATATGCGAACTTCAATGGTAAAGCGCGTTTCCACGCTCTGCGCTGCGGATCGATCAATGTTGCATTCCTCAAAACGACGCACTTGTGCGGCTGGATATCAAAGGCGGCTTTGTATCTTTCCAGCTGCCATTGCGAAACGAACACAAATGTCGCCACCCGCGAAACCAGTTCGGGATTTGAGCACCACTGAACCGCTTGTTGGTCCGCATTGTGGTGCATCCAAAGGACGAGGGGCCTTCCCGTCAGGCTTCCGATATCGAAGCTGTTTATTCTGAGGTCGATTTTTTCGTTCATGGGTCCGAGGCGATGCTGAAGCGCCTCGATCATGAGTTCGGTCCCGCCCAGGGGGCGGTTTGGTCTGAAGCTGGCGGCCGGTTCTGCCGCCACGTTCCTGCGTGGTTGCGCCGGCGTCAGTATTGCCCGATGTTTGCTGATGTATTCGCGTCCCAACGAGCCAAGTTGATTTCGGTAGAAGCCCAGATTTTTCACGAGGCGAGGGTCGTTGGGCTTCGCGTTCAAAGCTGCTTCGCCGTGCTTGATCGCCTTTTCGGGCAAGCCAAGATGGTGGTACGCCAAGGCTGTAAGATCATCAATGCGGAACCCCCACGCATCGGGGTCGTCCAAATAGGATCCGGTCTTTCGACAAATGTGCAAAGCCTGGCTGCAACTCCAAAGCAGATTGGTCCACTCGGACTTCGAGTGGTAAAGCTCGCTCAGGTCGAGCCATAGTTCTCGTCTGTGTCGAGCGATTGCGAGTCCCCGCTGAAGCCAAGCTTCGGCCTTGTCCTTCTCGAGTTTCGCAAGGAAGCGCATCGCCTCGGAGCGCTCTTCCTGCCAATGCCAGGGGAGCGACAAATAGCGATGAAATAACTCAGCCGCTTCCGAGTGTCTTCCGAGGTACATCAGTTCGCGCGCGAGCCAGAAGCACAGCTGAGCGTCGGCGGGATCTTCCTTGTGAGCCAGTTCCATGAGTGGCAGGTACTGGGATCGGCTCTTCGTTTCATCCTGCTGTTTTAAGATTAGAAGCTCGTGCGTTTCCGCCACTGTCTCGTCGGTGCCGGTATATTGAAGATCTTCATGCACGGCGCGCCGCCAGCGGTAACCTGTTCGGCTGTGAATTTTGCTCTTTCGAAGGATCTTTTGCTGTCCCTGCGCAGTGGTGCCCCTCGCAAAATTGTACGCAAGACGCGTGGTGTCGTCGTTCCACGTCTCCAACAGCTTTTGGCGCCAGGTGCCGGCGAGCATTTCATCCATATCCAGTGCGATGCAGATATCGACGTTTTCGGGAATGAGAGCCAGGCAGGCGTTTCGCGCATCGTCAAATCGCCACGGCTTCACGGTGATTCGATGCACGATTGCGCCAGCGGCTTGGAGCAGCGCGACGGTGTCGTCCGTACTGCCGGTATCAGCGACGACGAGGATGTCTGCTTCAGCCGCGGATTTGCACCAGCGCTCGACGTGCGCCGCTTCGTTCAGCGCAATCGTGTAGACGGCAATTTTCTTGCGGGCGCGCGCAGCCAGCCTCTCTCTCGCGAACTGTTCATTCTCTTCGACCCTTGCGCGGTCAGCCGCCGGCAGATGGGGGCAGGACAGAAGCTGCCGGCAGGCGGCTATGCTTTCCTTATAGTGGCCGGACCAGTATGCATTGACCGCTAGTTCGTCGAGCAATCCGTACCGGTAGATCCAGCTCTCGACAAATAGACCTGAAGCGGGAAGCGGGATGTCGATCCCGCGCTGAGCAAACCGATAGCCTTCCTCGAAGCGGCCGGCCAAGCGGCAGAATCTGCTTGCGCCATGTAATGCCTCGGCGCGGTTGGGCAGAAAATCGGCGGCGCGCTGGTAGGATTCGATGATTTCTTGCGCCGGAAACTTGAGTTCTCGCTTCAAATTCGCGGCTTGATAGAGCGAGAAAAAGGCTTCCTCGGTCCAGAAGCCGAGCTCGGCTCGCTCCAGATAACGCGAAAGAGCCTTCTGCTCCTCTCCGCAGTCTCGCCAGCTTTGCGCAAGGTAGAAGGTGTAACGAGAGCGCATGAAGAGGTCGGTTTCGGATTGGAGTGCGGCCTCCAGGATCGCGGCATCTCTCCGGTAGGTGTTCGGGTCGCGGCGGCGCGCCCCATCGTGGTTGCGGCGCATGAAAATGGGCAGGTGGCCGGAGGAGTTCGCCGCATCGCAGGCGAGGAACTCATGCAGCACGCCGCGATATCGCCAGGGAAGGGCGTTGCGTACGAGCTGCGTGCGTTGATACTGAATTGAGCTGTCTTTGATATCAACGGAGTATGAATCGGCGGTCAGGTTCGGGAGCGCATTGTCGACCGGAACTTCAAACGCATCGTCGGCGTCTATGACGAGCGAGTAGTCCGCCTTGTTGCGCGCGAGCAAGAGTGCTTCGTTGCGATTGTGCGCGAAATCCTTCCAGGGCCGCTGATGCAGCTCACCGGGTATGCCGTGCGTTGCGAAGAAGCTGCGGATGATGTCCTGCGTTCCATCGGTCGAGCCGGTGTCGCAGATGACCCAATGGTCGATAAGGGGAAGCACCGATCGAAGACAGCGCTCGATGACCGGCGCTTCGTTCTTGACTATCATGCTCAGACAAATGGTCCGCTTGGCCATTCTGGTGCCAACTGAGTTAGGGAGTTGCTGCAGAATTAAGACGGCGCTGCAAGTTCGCCGTCTCGTTGTCGACGATCATGTTGGGGTGAAGCCGCTTCGCATCTGACACTGCGCGAACTCTATGATTTGCCTTTAATCCCTGCGCCATACCGCTGAAATATGCTGGTCCGATCGAGACGGACGAGCAATCTTCATCCGTCGGTATTCCTTAGAGTAATCCAAATTTGCCAAATATGGAGAGCAGAGCTCCTTTACGGTGAATTGGGCGTGTTGGCGAGGCCGCTCCGTTGCGAGGGCTGTTCTGATCCGCTTGTGCGACCCGCTGGAAGGCTCGCCTTTCGAGGCATTGTTCAATTTCGGCTCTGGCTACCGGCCGCGCCGGCGGACCTGGGCAAGCCGCCGCTGGCCCGTCGCAAGGTCCCACCACCGTGTCCCATTGCCTGTCGAGGCCGCCGCGCGACGAGTGGTGCAAAAATAGAAGATGAGCCCCCAGTGAAGGTCATTGGGAAATCACTTCTTTGTCCTTACCGTTCGGCGCATCGTGGGCTGGATTCGCACTCTCTCTCCTCGCTCTCTAAGCGCATTTATCCGGACCGAGCTTCGACTGCCGTAGAGCTAGGTCTGCGGACGAGATCACCATCTGCTCGGACTCCGAACTTGACAGACGCCTTGATGTCTTAGAGTTCCTGGATGTCGCAGCAGCGATCAGTTTCGAGCCTTCCACAATCTTGAAAGCGCTAGCCTAGAGCCCAGCCAACTCTTGTCGCGACGGGCTGGATCCACTGCATGTTAGGTCCAGATGTGAGTCCGCGCGGAAGGAGGAGACGGAAAAACCGCTTTGTTTGCAATGAGCTAAGAGGGTGTTGCACCGGTTTGCGGAACCGGCGTATTGCGCAAAGCTGTCCCGGTCGTCCGAGTTGCCCCGTCTCGCTGGCTAAGTGGCGCGACAAGCCCCGGAAGGGGGCAAACCCCTTGCCGATCTTCTTTTCGGCCATGGATAGCCGCTCGCGGCGATCTTCATGCTCGTTTTGGAGTTGGCATCGATCGAGCAGGAGTTGGCGCAGGTCGATGTTGCGAAGCGGACCTACGCAGATGCGCTGCCCGAGCGTGACGAGGATGCGCTGATCGTTCTCCGGTTGGCCACCGAGCCGGTGACCGACTTCCTCAACGCGCCGGATCAACCAACGAAGCCGGCAACGGTGGTGCTGATCGGGGGAAGCGGATGCGCCTCGTCCGAGCTTTGCTGATGCGCTGCAGGCTCAGGTTCGAGCGGTGGCGATTGTCCAGACGGTAGGCTGGCGTTGCAAGGCTGTTGTTTGGGCTCGTGCGCAGGTGACGGGAGATCTGATCGTGCAAATCTTGCGGCCCACCGCTGCGCGATCTTTCTTTCAAGGTCCAGAGGGACAGTACTCATGACTCGACCTCGGTATTGGGCCTGCCCCAGTGCTGCGCCTCAACTTACAACTTGTGCAAAAGCTCCTAATTGACCTGCCTCAAATCCCAAGAAAAGACGCCGCCGGTTTCAAAAATACACGCCCGGCGGCGTTTTGTACTGATCCGGGATACTGAAATCCCCAGTACGGCCTAGATTGCAGGGCCTACGCCATAGCGGATCAGGCTGGCGGGATTTGGCGACATGTCGTGAAGACGAAGCCGGCCTTGCTGCATTGCCACTCGCTACCGAGCGCGACACTTGCGACCGGACGGGGCGCGGCCAAAGCAAACAGAACGGCAGCGTAGCCCAACAGATTTGCGATCATCAGCACGCGTACTTTGCGAACCCGCTGTGAACCCATCATGGCCGTCGCTCCTTTGCGAGGAACGATGAGGGTAGGCACCGTTATGTTTCAGGCCCATTTCGTGCGGCTGGCAAAATGGTTTCGTCGGGAGCAATCGACGGCGAAGGCCGTCGAGCATCTGCGGCAGCTCGTTGACGATCTGGGTGAGCACCCAAGCAAGCCCGACGCCGATCGCTGCCGCCAGGTAACCGTTCGGCGTCCATCGCCAATGGATGTTCGATGCGACCACCGCGAGATCACGAGCGACTGGAAGAGGTGCCACATGGCGGCATCCTAGCCCGGCTCGCCGAAGCTGTTGACCTTGGCGATCAGCGCGATCGCGGCGACCGCGACCAGCACCACCACCACGATCACAATCCCGATTATGGTGAGCGCGGTCATATGCGTGCTCCCCTGAACGGAGCGCGAATCCGCGTGTTGCGCCCATGTTGCGTGGAGGCGTTGGTAATGGCCGGTAAGAGCTTGAAATTCCTGTCAGCGGCTCGCAGCGCCGTGCAACACGGAATGGCGTCTAGAACGAAGCCACAACGCTTCCAATGTCTTGATTTGCGGGCAGAAAATTTGGCGATCCCGGCAGAAGTAGAAATTCTAGCGAATTCAACCGCTTAGTTTGGCAAACAGCGTTATCCGCGTCCGTTGAGCTAAAACGGATTTTTCGGTCGTTGGCAAACCAAGGGTTGGGGCGCCGGTGACTGCGGCCGTGATCCCATTCCCCGCAGCGCGCCGCGTAGACCTCGTCGCCAGCATAGCCCGCCGCGCCCTTGAGCTGCCTCCCCAAGCCGGCGAGCAGCACATCCGGAGGTCCGTTGACCTCCAGGCCACGGTGATGCGCCGGAAGGGCGTGTCCGAGGACATGATCGACCGGGAGAAGGTGGCACTCGACGGCGCCGTCAGGGCCTCGATCTGGGACGCGGTCCTGGCCCCCCGGAAGGGTTGCTGATGGCTGGCGATCCCTTCACCTCTGCGATCTTCCGGTGGCTCAACGCGGTCGCCGCAGACCCGACGCTGCCGCCGGCTGCGTTTAAGCTCGCCTACATCATCAGCCAGCACGTCAACCGGACCTCGCACAGGGCATGGCCATCGCAAGCGACGCTAAAGGAGGCGGTCGGGGTCAAGGATGAGCGCTCGGTGCGACGGCTGACCGACGCTCTAGAGGAGCGCGGATACCTGCTGACGCAGCGGCGGAAGCAGACGTCGATGGTCTACCTGCTCGCTCAAGACCGGACAGAATTGTCCTATCAAGGCAGCGAGAACGAAGCGGGGCCCATTTCAAGACCGGACGAAAATGACCGCTCAAGAGATCAAGACCGGACATTTGATGCACCAAGACCGGACATTCCTGTCCGCCAAGACCGGACAAATTTGTCCGCCAAACCACTGAAGGAACCACTTAGGAACCAGGAAGAGGGAGAGGCCGCGCGCGCGACCCCGATTCCTGATGACTTCAGGTTAGACGACCAAAACTACAACTGGGCTCTAAACCGACTTGGCAGTGTCGACGCCGTCGACCGGTCCGTCTTCCGGCTCATCAACAACAGTCGCGACAAGGGAACTCTCAGCCGGGATTGGCAGGCCAAGGCACGCAACTGGATCGATCGAGACGCTGCCGACCGTTCCTCCGACAGGTCCGTCATCGCTGCGGCGGATCGGCTTCAGGCGAAAATCAAGAGCTTCGACGAGGGCTCTTCCGAAACCGAGAAGGCGTGGAGCGATGTTCTATCGCGCTACGCCAAGACGGGCGAGTGGACCCGCCACGTCCATCAGTTCGGCCCAGATCCATCCTCGCCGGCCTGCCGCGCGCCGCGACACCTCCTGATCAAGCACGGCATCACCCGGGAAGATGCGGCATGAAGCAAGCCCCGCAGCGAATGCTGGACGCAATCATTCCCGCGCGTCGGAAGTTCATGCCGATCGACGTCTTCATCGGCGGCAACGGTGACGTCGTGCTGGTCCAGGAAATCACCGACCCCAAAGAGGATGGATATCTGCGGCTGATCGTCGACTTCGATCACGCGGAATCGCTCGCCGAAAAAATCAATGAGGTTGTCCGAGCTAAGAGGGAATCGGCATCATGATCGAGCCGCTGCATGAATCGTTCCTCGCCACTGCCTACACCAACGTCGGCGACGGCTGGACCCGCGTCTTCCCATGGACGACGTCGAGCACCAGGAGCGATTGCTACTCGACCATCTACACTCGACCCAATGGCGGCGGCCAGCGCGTCAGAGTGCATGTCCGCCGAAGCTACATCAGGGACTGCAGCGCTGCGATCTTCGAGATCACGCATCAATTGCACCGAGACGTGCAGGCCAAGCGGGCCAAGCAAGGCAGGCGGTTCAATCGTCGGAAGCGTGGTTGATGGTCAGCAAGGTCGAACAGTACTTCGACGAGATCCTAGCTCTCGTCGAAGGTGGAATGACAATCAAGGAGGTGCTCCAATCCCGCCCTGAGTTTCCTCCGAAGCCGACGTTCAAATCATACGTCTATGGTCCACCGGATCGTCCTGCCGATCGTCGCGCTCGTCTCGAGGCAGCCAAAGCGACGGGCAAGGCCGCTCGAGCCGGGCACTACAAGGTGCTCCACCTCACAGAGCAACAGTACGAGCGCTCTCTCGAAATAGTATTCGCTAGCGATCCTTCCATTTCCCTACAAAATCTGGATTACGAAGGCGGACCAAAATACTCAGCGCTGCACAACCGAGCGTTACGTGACGCGCAGTTCGCAAAACGGCTCACTGTCGCGATGAAAGATCGCAAATGGGGCGGTCGCGAGTGCACGTATACCGACACGCAAATCGACCAAGCGATCGGAATCATTCGGGCTGAAGGGCACGCTCGCTATCGCGAGTCGCACAAGCAGCGCGGGCTTCCTCACTACGGTCAGATTTTGCGGCGGGCCGTGGGCGACCCAATCCTGTTGCGGCGCTATCAGAACGCGGTCAGTGCTTGGGTCGACACGTCCGGCGAACTTCATCGCACATCGCTTCTGGCGAATGATGTCTACGGCACCGTAGAAGCAGCCGTATCTCGTCACCTCGACCGTACAGACCGCGATGACATCATCTCTGACCTCGTCGAGCAGGTCATCTCTGGTCAGATTCATCTCGAGCAAGTCGCTTCATTGGCGACCGAATTCACTCGACGGCACGACCGGATGTTTTCTCGGCATCGCAACCGCTCATTGGATGAACCGGTCTTCAAGGGCTCGCGCATCGACTCAGTGTCTGCTGACGTGCCGGAAACATGGGGTTATTGATGCGAAGAGGAGATATGGTGCGCGCGGGCAATTCGGCGCCGATGCTCGTTGTTGCCGAAGATGGTCGAACGGCTACCTGCGTTTTCGTCGACAGCAACGGATCGATAAGGAAACGATCGTGCTTTCTTGACCAATTGACCCCGCTTTGGCTCTCGCTCAGCCCGAAAACGACTTGGCCCGATACATCGCAAATCGATTTGATTGCCATTGAGAAGGAGGAGCGACAGGCAGCGGGGGCTCGCAAGGCTGCTCGTCAGGCAGCGCGCAAGGCCAGGCGCAGCAACCGCATCAAGCGGGGCAGCAATGCAGCGTGAGGGCGACGACAAGATCTGCGGCGCAAAGGCTATAGCGTTCGAAATGAGCTGCTCTATTCGAACGGTCTATCGGCGCGCAGAAGAGCCGGGCGTGCCGATCTATAAGCCGTGCGGCAGATACTATGCATTCAAGAGCGAATTGCGCGACTGGCTCAAGAGAGCGCCTGACTGTCAGGTTCTGTCAGGTTCTGGCAGGTAGTGGCAGGTTTCAGGAATAGCGACGCGGCAACTCTTCGCCCTACACCTACGTGTAGGCGGAGAAGATTGGTTGTTCGATCGTCTGAAAAACATCTTCGGCTTCGGCACGAAGTCCCTCTATGACGCTGCGAGCTGGCAGGCGCTAATTGATTTTGGCGCGCAGACCGCGGCGGGTATTCTCGTATCTCCACGTCTCGCCGATCGCTGTCCCGCAGTTCACGCCGGGAAGCGCATCCGCTGCGAAACCCTCGCCACCTTGTCATTGAAGATGTATCGCCGCGAGGGCGACGCCAGCGTCGAGGCGACTGACCATCCTCTTTACGCACTGCTGCACGATAGGCCGAACGGTTGGACGTCGGCGACTGAATTCATTTCGACGCTGGAAAACGACGTTCTCGACCATGGTCATGGTTATGCGTTTGCAAACCGCGTTAACGGCAAGATCATTGAACTGATCCGGCTCGATCCGACGTCGGTAGCCGTCACGTTCGACCTGATCACGATGGAGCCGACGTACCGCGTCACCGTCTCGGCCGGTCCAGCGCGCGAGTATAGCTGGCGCGACATCCTGCACGTCTCGTCATGGAATAAGCGGTCTGCAATCCGCGAATGCGCCGAGGCGATCGGTTTGGCCATCGCGCTGGAGCGGCACGCTTCCAGAATTCTCGGCAATGGCGCCCGGCCGTCCGGTGTCATCAAGGCAAAGACCAAGCTCAGCGATACAGCCTATGCCCGGCTGAAGAAGTCTTGGCGCAACGACCAGACCGGAGAGTCGGCCGGCGGCACCGCCATCCTCGAGGACGGCGCCGAATTCGAGGCGCTGACCTTCTCGTCGGTCGACCTGCAGTTCCAGGAAATGCGCAACTTCCAGATCCTGGAGATCGGCCGGGCGTTGGGTATCCCTCCGACGCTGCTCTACGAACTCGGCCGAGCCACCTGGGCCAACGCCGAGGAGATGGGGCAGGCCTTCCTGTCGTTCACCATGCTCGGCCGGTGCAAGCTGTGGGAGGGGGCCATCTCCCGGCTGCTGACCGAAGAAGAGCAAAAGACCTTCTATCCCGAATTCCTGACCGACACGCTCGTCCGGGCTGACCTCGCGGCCCGCTTCGAGGCCTTCGCCAAGGCCTGCGGCGGCCCGTGGATGGCTCCGGACGAGGTCCGGGCGATCGACAACCGTGGCCCGATCGAAGGCGGAGCGGCCCTCCGGCCGCCAGCAAACGCCGTTGGCGTCACCCCCGACAACAAGCCTGCGCCCAAGCCAAACCTCCAGGTGGCCGCATGAACGGCAAATTCGAGTTTAAGGCCGACATTGCGGTCGACGACGCCGGGATGATCAGTGGCATTGCCTGGCCTTTCGGGACGCCGGACCGGGTTGGCGACGAGATCGCTCCGGGGGCGTTCAAGTCGGCGAAGGCGCCGTTGCCGCTGCTGTTCGCCCATGATCCGTCCCAGCCTCTGGGCGCGTGGGACCAGCTCGAGGAGACCGCGAAGGGCTTCCAGGTCAAGGGCCGGCTGCTCGTCGACGACGTGGCGCGGGCCAAAGAGGTCCGTGCGCTGGTCAAGTCCGGAGCCGTCACCGGGCTGTCGATCGGCTTCATCACCAAATCCGCCAGCGCTCGCCGCGGAGGCGGGCGCGTCATCAAGGCTCTCGACTTGGTCGAGGTGTCTCTCGTCACCGTGCCGGCTCATCCTGGCGCGCGCGTGACCTCAGCGAAATCCGCGACGGCTCTAATTGCGCTGGCCGACGCGATTAACCGGGCCAGCGCAGCCCTCAAACTCAAATAGGCATCACATGCTTCACGCGAACAAGAGCGCCATGCTGTCCGGCGCAATCGAACTGAAGGACGGTGACGAAGACCCGGCTGCGATCGTGCAGAAGGCGCTCGAAGACCTGACCAAGTCGGTCAACGACCGCTTCACCGCGGTCGAGGGCAAGACGATCGACCACAAGAACCTGCAGGACCGTCTCGACAAGCTCGAAGCCAAGATGAACCGGCCGGGCGCGACCGCTGGCGACGCAGCCGCAGGCGCCGAGATCGAGAAGAAGGCGTGGGACAGTTTCATTCGCCGCGGTGCTGAGCGGCTGACGGCCGATGAGGCGAAATCGCTGCGCGTGTCTGACGACACTGCCGGCGGCTATCTGGCTCCGGACTCCTATCAGCAGGAACTCGACCGCAACATCGTCCTGTTTTCACCGGTTCGCTCGGTCGCGCGCGTTATGCCGACCGGCTCCGGCGCCGTCCGGTGGCCGAAGCGTACCGGCGGCCTGACGTCGGCCTGGGTTGGCGAAACCGACGACCGATCTGAGACGACGGTGACCTTCGGCGAGAACCGCTACGAGGTCCGGGAGATCGCAGCGTGGGTGGACGTTTCGAACGCCATGCTCGAGGACTCGACCTTCGATATCGGCGCCTTGCTGGCCTTCGAGTTCGCCGAGGACATGGGCGCGAAGGAGGGCACCGCGTTCGTCAATGGCGCCTCGCAGTTGTCTCCGATCGGCTTCATGCAGGACGCCAGCCTCAGCTACACGCCGGGTACCGACGCCAGCAACGTCAAGGCTGATGGCCTGATCGACCTGTATCACGCGCTGAAGTCGCCTTACCGGGCGAATGCGGTCTGGGGCATGAACAGCACCACGCTCGGCGCCATCCGCAAGCTGAAGGACACTGCGGGCAATTACCTGACCGCCATGCAGGGCATCAACAATGCCCCGGTGACCACGATCCTAGGCCGCCCGGTGGTCGAGATGCCGGATATGCCTGACGTCGGTGCCGGCAACTTCCCGATCATCTTCGGCGACTTCCAACAGGGCTATCGGATCTTCGATCGCGTCGCGCTGTCGATCCTCCGCGACCCGTACAGCCAGGCCACGAAGGGCATGACCCGCTTCCACGGCCGGCGCCGTGTCGCTGGTGGCGTCGGAAAGGCCGAAGCCCTCCGCAAGCTCAAAATCGCAACCTCCTAAGGATGACCGCAATGCGCGATCAGGCAAACAACATCCACATCAAGACGGCGTTCGCGCCGGCCGCGGCTGTCACCGACAACACGGCCCAGGTCAGCGCCATCCTCGACGTGCTGGGCTACGGCTCCGCAACGCTAGCCTTCGTCACCGGTACCCTGTCGGACGCGGACGCGACCTTCGCTGTGCTGCTCGAGGAGAGCAACGACAGCGGCATGAGCGGCGCCGCTGCCGTGGCCGATAAGGACATGATCGGCACCGAGGCCTTGGCTGGCTTCACGTTCGCCGACGATGGCGAGGTTCGGAAGCTCGGCTACATCGGCTCGAAACGGTACATCCGCGCAACCATCACGCCGACCGGCAACACGGGCAACCTGTTCCTGGCTGGCATGTGGTTGCTCGGCAAGCCCTCCAGCGTGCCTACGGCGAACCCGCCGCAGTAACGAACGCCCTGCCTCGGCAGAGCTAGGCGGGTGTGGTGAAGCTCATGTCTTCCCCGCCGGATCGATGTCGAACGACGCCACACCCGCCGTCCCAATGGGATGAAAGATGATCACGGTTACCGTTGCCAGTTCTGAGGTGAGCCTAACCCGACTCGACACCGTCAAGTCGGAGCTAGGCATCGTTGGCCGCGATCAAGACGACAAGCTGAAAAAGCTGATCGGTCAGGCGAGCGGTATCGTCGCGTCCTACTGCAACAGGGTATTCGCCCTAGAGACGGTGCAGGAGACCTTTCGCGTTCGCTGCGGCTCCAATGGGCTCACCACAGGCCGATACCCGATCACGGAAATCTCATCGATCGTGGAAAACGACGTTCAGCTAACCGCTGATGACTTCGAGGCGGACCTCGAAGCAGGGCTCATCGAGCGCCTGCGTTCCGGCTGCGTTGTCAGATGGCCGCAAGGGAAGGTCGTCGTGATCTACGCCGCGGGCTACGAGCTGCCATCGGCTGTGCCGCCGCCGGTTGAGCGGGCGACGATTGAGCTCGTTAAGCAGTTCTACGTGTCCGGCGACAGGGACCCGTTGGTTCGAAGCGAAACCGTCGAGGGCGCCGGCAGCACCGATTATTTCGCACCGTTCTCTGGAGGCTTCACGCCTGAGGTCGAGGCGCTGCTAGCGCCATACAGGAAGTTTTCAAATGCTTAATCCAGGTGATTACACGCTCTCAGCGCTCGGCATCACCACGGCGCTCAGCGGCCAAGCCCAGACTTCCATTCAAGATCTGGAGGGTATGAACGCGGCGACCATCGAAGCGCAGTTCGCCTACGGTTCCGGAGGAACAAGCGCCAAGGTCTGGATACAGACCACGCTCGACGCGGGCCAGACCTGGCTTGATATCGCCTGCTTTGCGTTCACCACGTCGAGCAGCACCAAGGTCATCAACCTCTCTGGGCTTACGCCGGTAACCACGGCCATTGTCCCGACCGATGGCGCAATGTCGGACAACACCGTCCAGGATGGCGTGCTCGGTTCTGCGCTCCGCGCCAAGATCACCACCGCGGGCACGTATGCCGGAGGCACCTCTCTCAGTGTGAGGGCCAGCGTTCGCTAATGAACCGGCTGCTGTCCCAACTGAACCGGTGGCTGGATACGCGCGGCGAACTCGTTTGGCTGCAGCGCACCACCTCAGGAACGAATGTCCGGGCTCAGGTGCCCGCGATCGTGCGTGCCCTGACTGCGGAACAGTTGATCGGCAACATCACGCAGCAAAGCCTGTTCATCATCATTTCGCCGACGCATCTGTTCGGCCGTAAGCAGTGGCCCGGTGGTTTTGCTCCGAACGCGCAAACGGCTGGCATCATCGATCCAACCGATCTGCGCTTTCCCCGCACGAGCGATGCCATCTTTGTTCGCGGTCCTCAGCGAGCGCTGACCAACGTCAAGCCAGTCTTCGACCGTGGCGAGTGCATTCGCATCGAACTGAGCTGTACGGGGTAGGCGCCATGCCAATGCGAGCACCCCGCATCTGTACGTGTGGTCGGCGCGTCAGTGGTGGCGCGCAGTGCGTCTGTCAGCAGGCGCGCAAGGCTGAGGCCGATAAGCGCCGGCCCTCAGCACGCGAGCGTGGCTACACCACGAAATGGGAACGAGAGAGCAAAGCGTTCCTTGCGCGTCCAGAGAACCAGCGGTGCGCCTGCGGCTGCGGCAGGTTGGCCGACATGGTGGACCATAGGGTCCCCCATCGTGGTGATCAGCGGCTGTTCTGGAGCCGAAGCAACTGGCAGCCGATGGCCTCATCTCCCTGCCATTCCAGCCGCAAGCAGGCTGAGGAGAAGCGGGCAGCCCGCGATGGCGTCTTGGGTCCCCGCCGTCGACAGACTTTGGCTTACCCCCTTGGGACCGGTTCCGGGGTCGAAAATTGGGCCATGCGGGATACGAAAACGGAAATTCAGCCATGAGCCGGCCTGGCCCCAAGGGAAAGCCGCCCGAGCTGAAGGTCATTTCTGGCACGGACCAGCCCGCCAGGAGGCGTGAAAGGTTGGTCACCACGCTCGACGGCCAGCCGACTAAGCCTACTTGGCTCAAAGGTCGAGCGGCCAAGCTGTGGGCGGAGAAGGTTGCGACATACGCCGATCGCGGCCAGTCGGTGGTTGGGTGTGAGAGCGCTCTAGCCCAATATTGCTCGCTTGAGGCATCCCTGATCGAGCAGTTCGTCAAGAAACTCACACCGCCGACCAGCCAACTCTCGGCCTACCGCACCTATGCGGCGGAATTCTTCGATACTCCGGCATCGCAGATCGGCTCGCCGAAGCAGCCCAAGGCCGGCAAGTTCGCCGGCAACGGGCAGCCGCCGACACCGGAAGGCGGCACCGATGCGTGATTATCCAAGCATCGCGGAGCGGTACTGCCGCGACGTCCTTGCTGGCGCGGTCGTCGCTGGCAAATGGACGCGGCTAGCGTGCCGGCGCCATCTGCAGGATCTAGCGCGTGCCGGCGACGCCACGTTTCGATACACGTTCAGCGCGTGGCATGCGTCTGATGTCTGCGACTTTATCGAGAAGCTGCCCCACGTTGAGGGCAAGTGGGCTTCACCGACCATCACGCTCGAGCCGTGGCAGGTGTGGCTGCTGGTATGTGTGTTCGGGTGGCGTCGGAAGTCGGACGGCGGCCGACGCTTCGAACAGTCCTATGTCGAGGTCGCCCGCAAGAACGCTAAATCGGCTCTGACCTCTGGTGTGTCCCTATACTGTCTCACCTGTGACGGTGAGGTGGGACCCCAGATCAAGACGGCAGCCACCACTGGCGGGCAGGCGCGCATTGTATTCGACGTCGCCAGCAAGATGGCGCGCGCGACTCCGGATCTCAGAGAAGCCTTCGGCCTCGAGGTCATGGCGAATTCGGTGGTTTGCCACCAGAACAACGGCAGCATTCAGCCGATCAACGCCAAGTCGTCCACGCAGGATGGTCTAAACCCTCATCTGACTGTGGTCGACGAGCTCCACGCGCACAAAGATCGATCGTTGTTCGACGTGTTGCGGTCTGCCACTGGCGCGCGGAAAAATCCGCTGATGTGGATGATCACGACCGCGGGCTATTCCACGATCGGCGTCTGCTATGAGCAGCGGGACTATCTGTGCAAGGTCCTTGAGGGCGTCGTCGAGGACGACAGCTATTTTGGCGTTATCTACACGCTAGACGAGGGCGACAATCCCTTTGATGAGACTGTCTGGCCGAAGGCGAACCCAAACCTGAATGTCTCGGTCGACATCGAGAAGATGCGCGCCTATGCGCGCCAGGCCAAGAACTCGCCAGCCAGCGAGGGCGAATTCCGCACCAAGCGGCTTAATCTTTGGCAGAACAGCCACTCGACCTGGTTGTCGATTGAGCAATGGAAGGCTTGCGGCGACACCACTCTGAAGATCGACGACTTCGCTGGCAAGCTGGCCTGGATCGGCGTCGACCTCGCCGACACAAACGACGTCGCAGCGTTGGTTATCGTCTTCGAGCGTGACGGCGTCCATCACGCATTCGCGCGCTTCTATTTGCCCGAGGACCTGGTCGAGATCTGCGCGCACCGCACCACGACCCACTACAAAGTGTGGGCGGATCAGGGTTTCATCACCACGACCAAGGGCGACTTCATCGATCACAACGCGATCGAGCAGGACATCCGCGCGCTGTGCGAAGCCCATCAGGTCATGAGCATCCGCCTCGAGCACTATGGATCGGCCCAGATCGCAGCGAACTTGATGGAAGACGGTCTCCCGGTCGAGATCGTGCACAAGAAGCCGGAGACCTACAGCGAGCCGGCGAAGTTGCTGGAGGCGTGGGTCGAGGTCCGGAAATTCCGCTTCGACGGCAATCCTGTTCTGACCTGGATGGCATCAAACTGTGTCGTTGATCGCCGGGTGAATGGCTCGATCCTCCCGAAGAAAGAGCACAAGGACAGCCCGAAGAAAATTGACGGAATCGATGCGCTGATCATGGCGATCGGCGCGGCGGCGGCGGGAGAAAGCCGCTCAGCATACGATTCTGACGATCGAGCAGATGGAATTTTGCATGTTTGAGGTCCCCATCAGGAGAGGTTCAGGTGTTCTGTAGTCCGCAAATTCTCGCACGGCCGGCCCCTAAGCCCTCGGCGGGTGGTGGCGCGCCGACAACGTTTGATGCCGCATCGCTTTCTAACGCCACGCTTTCCAATGGAAACCTGACTGCGACGCGGAGCAACACGAGCACGGGCGGCGCGCAGTCGATTGCCTACAAGAGTGCAGGGAAATTCTATTTCGAAGTAACCGTAGGTGCATCGCACGGCAGCACGGACACCATCGGCGTTATGGCGTCTACCTACGGGTACGGTGCGCTCACCAACGGCAACACGGGTGCTGGGTCTGGTGTCTGGCTGGGCAACGGAAACATTGTGAATAATGGCGGCGTTGTCGGAGGCCTCGGCGGTCCCGCCAATGCTGGGGGAAGCGTTATCTGTGTCGCCCATGACGCCGGCCTTGGGAAGGTCTGGTACAGGCTCAACGGCGGCAATTGGATGAACAGCGGGACGGCGGACCCTGCGACGAACAACGGAGGTGTCACCTTGCTCGCCGCGCAATACGCTCCGGTGGTCGGATTCAGCCCGTTTGGAAGCCCAACGGCAGGCGACAACTTCACTGCCAACTTCGGTGCAACGGCATTTGTCTATGCCGTTCCGTCTGGCTTCACGGCTGGATGGTCGGCATGAGCTTCGTGCCAGAGATTTATCGCATCCACGCGGACCCTCGAATCGAGGCGGTGCCACTGCCTGAGTGTCCGAATCCGCCGATCCGCCCAGAAGGCTCAGGGCAAGCAATTACGCTGAAGTTTCACTCGGCTGTCTCCCGGGGCGTGGACGTTGCCGAGGGTCGCGCTCCTGAGCGTGATATCGTCCCTTATTTGCAGGCTATTTGCGGCGCGTGTGACCAATCCATCCATGTCGAAATCGACTGCGCCGGGGGCGAAGCCCGGAGCGCGGCAGCAATCGCTCTGGCTCTCCTGCAGCATCCGTGGCGCGTCACGGCCCGAATTACTGGCCGGTGCTCGAGCGCAGCGATCTTTCTCGCGCTGGCGGCTGACTTCCGAAGCATCGTGCCGGGTGGAACGGTTCTTATTCATCGGAGCGCGAGAATCTGCACGCATGAACAATTCGAGAGAATGCGGCAGCTGTCGGCTGAAGCTAAAGAGGCCATCAATGCCTCGCTGAACGCGACCGATGACCTTGAAGCCGCAATGTTGACGTCTCGGCTCGGCATCACCGAACAGCTCGCCCGTGGTTGGGCGGCGGAGGCGCGCACCTGGTCCGCGACGGAAGCTCTTGAAGCCGGTTTCGTTGATGCGATCGAAGACTACGCACAGGTGGCATCGTGACGGGGGTCAATTGGCTTGTCGAAATCACGGCTGAATCAATTCTACAGTGTCGCGTGAACTCGCTGACATCGCCTCCACCCGTTGTCAGCGTCAGTTCTGCCTTCGACCCTGGCACGCTCTCCGACGCCACACTCTCCAACGGCAATCTGACTGCCACGCGCACCAGCACGAGCACGGGCGGCGCCGCCTCGACCTCCTATCAGAGCGCCGGCAAATACTACTTTGAATTCATTGTCGGCGCGTCGCATGGCTCAACTGATTTCGTTGGCGCCATGGACGCGAGCTACGGCTTTTTCTTCTGTGTGAACGGAAATACGGGTGCTGGCTCCGGCGTCTGGTTAGGCACTGGGGCCATCACGACTAACGGTGGCACAGTCGCAACGCTAGGCGCTGCTTCTGCAAGCGGAAACGTCATCGGCGTCGCGATCGATTGCGATAACGATTGGATATGGTTTCGACTTAACGGCGGCAACTGGAACGCAGACGGTACAGCGAATCCCGCCACAAACACTGGCGGAGTTGCGCTGATCGCGGCGTCATATGCGCCTGCTGTTGCGTTCAGTCCCTACGGCAGTCCCACAGTCGGCGACAATCTGACGGCCAACCTAGGGGCGACTGCGTTTGCCTACAGCGTTCCCTTTAGCTTCACCGCTGGATGGCCGCCATGATGCAAAGAGAAGGCATGTGACATGAGTACATCGAGCCAAGCCCTGGCTGCGATCAGAGATCGTCTCAAGGCTGATGACTCTGGCATCACCATTCCGTTGCGTTGGCATGGTGAGCCGGCCGACCCATTGCCTGATGATCCAGCGCCTTTCGGCTTCGTCATCTTTAACAACGAAGGATCGGGAGTCGGGCCGATCGAGTTCGGCGGGGGCAGGGGGCATAATCGTTACAGGAACAAAGCAACCGTCGAGGCCTACGTGTTCGTTCCTGCGCAGTCGGGCTTGCCGGCCGCGCTCGACCTCGCAGAGACCGTCGCGTCTAGGCTACGCAGCTTCCGGGACGACACGGTGTCGTGCTTCTCTGCCGACGTTATCCCGATCGGCGCCGGCTCCAGCATCGCGCCGCCCGGCCTAGACAGCGACGTGTCGAACTTCGTCGTCGCGCTGGCGGAGGTGAGGGTTACGTTCGATCAGATTGGCTAGCCATGAGTTTCGATAGCGTCGTTATCGAGGTCTCCAATCTTACTCAGGCGCAGATCGTCGCGGAAGCGAAGCGGGCTCATGCGCAGGTGATGAATGCGCCTCCGCAGCCGACGAGTTTCAAGCGCCACGTTGACGGTGTTGAGGCTCCGGAGGAAGCAGTCAAGCCCGGTGGCATCATCGTTTATGACTATCTCCGGCTTGAGACCATCAAGGCCTTGGCGCTTGAGACCTTGCGTGACCTGTCGCCGGTCAGGAGTGGAGAGTATCGAGACGCCCATCGGGTCGTCATGGATACCCCGACAGAGGTTCGGATCACCAATACTGTTGAATACGCCAGAGTGATCGAACTCAGTGCGAGAGGCAAGACAACGCTACGCATTCAGAAGGGTGGCCACGTCTACGACAAGGCGGAACGCATCCTAAAGCGAATTCCGGAAGTCGCTGACAGCGTGACTATCGACTTCACGTTCACCGACAGCGCCGGGCCCGCGGCGAATGACAGCAAGGCGGCTCGCCGCGCGGCTCAGTGGCCGACGCTCATTATCAAGGCTCGACAGTGAACGCCTTTGCGGGCTCGTTCATCACGACGCCCACCATCGAGCGCATTGCGTTATCGGTCATTCGCTTTCGGTAGCCGGCGCGCTTGATCGAGTGGACGGCAACTAGTGTGGCGACGAAGCAAATCGCGATCGTTAACGTGGCTGTCACTGTCATCTAGCTCCGGTGAAAACCTTCGGGAATTCTGAATCAACCGGAGGGCGAGGGCAAGAGTCGGGGATTCCAATTCCGGGCAGGATATGTTACAGGTAGGCGTCGTTCCCATTCCGAACTACGCTTATTTGTAACATGATCAATTGCATCGATTGCCGGAAAGAGGTGAAGGTCGACGCCGTCCGCGGCATGTGCCAGGCCTGCTATGCCCGCGACCTTCGTGCTCGCAATCGCATCAAATTCCTCGTCTGCCAGACCTGCAAGGGCGGCTTCTCCAGCACGCGCTCGGACGCGCTGTTCTGCTCGGCGGCTTGCCGGCAATCGGCTTATAGGATGCGGAGCGAGTGCGCGTGAAACGGCCTAGGTCGTTAAGAGATGCTCGATATCTGTCCTTGCTTTGCCTCCTCGAGCTCGGCGACCTTCTGGGCACTTAGAGCTTGTAGCTCAGCCAACCTTCGCGAGCGCTTATCTCTCTCGACGTACCATTCCTCGAACAGCATCTCGATAAGCTCGATCAACATCTGAGCCTCACCGGGTTCAATGTCGACGATGAGATTGACGTCCTTTTCCATGTGGGCACCGATGTTGCCGACTTTGCGAACAACGTCTATCGCGTCGACGCTCTCATGCGTCACACCCTTGGCCGCCGTATTTGAATCGAGCTGTTGGCGAAGAGTTTTTATTTCATCGAATAGCGTTCCTTTGGTGATCCCGCAGAAATCGCGAATCATGCCTTGGAGGCAGCGCCGAGCGAGTGTTGCGCTGGCCTTCGGACTGAGGTCGCGGATCAGGCAAGCCTCGAAGTAGTCGGTTCTAAGCGAGGACGGAATGAATTCCGGCTGCGGCTTGGCTGAGCTGGTGGGCCGCAAGTTGTAGGTCTCGATAATGTCAGTCACTCGAAACCCTTCCCACTGTTCGGGCCCGGTCCCAAAATGCGAGATCAGCGATACCTCTTGGCACTCTAAATTAGCACAGGCGTAGGCAATCATTAGGGTTCCGACGTATCCATACTTGTGCTCTTTCAAGGGCAGATAAACGTGTCTTGCTGCAAATTGGCCATCAGTGACGACCTGCGGTCGGTTGCAGAATGGGCAGGTCCAGTTTCGAGATGACATCTGTGATACCTAGGGCAGTGAAAAAAGAAGCAACAATGCGTGGAAATCAACGCTCGGGCTCAGGCCAGTAGACGTCGACCGTTTGCAAACCGGCGCGCTTGAAGTAGTCAGCAAAATTGCCGGAGCCAACTACGGCATCGATCAATCGCCAGATATTGTACTGACGTTCCGGGATATCGACCTTACCGAACTGAGGAACGGGGAGGCCGGCGCGGGCGCCGTCGACTAGAACTCGTAGCTCTCGCAAGACCGGAACGCCGTTGTATCGAAAATCAACCCAGCTTGAGCTTGCTTTTCGATCAGCAAATTTCGTGGCCCAGTCCTCCTGGAAGTCTTCGAGGTGTGTGAGCCCAAGTGCGATCGAAATTCTAAGGTCGGTCCTCAAGACGAGCAGTGAGTGATGCTCGTCGATCTCGACCCAAGGCACAGGATGACCACCGCTGACCTGCTGGATGTCCTGCGCGAACGTGGGTCGGTTGATACTATTCCACTCCGATGCATCGCTCTCTTCGATCTTAGATAGCAGTTCTTCAAGGGTCATTCTCGATGGCTCCTAGGGGTTGATTCGTCGGTCAATATACCCGCAGGACGCGCGAAATCCGCCCCAGAGGGGCTTGGCAAATCGGCTAATCGGTGGAAATCTGTCCGTGGGTGTGAGAACCCGGATCAGCGATAGGCAAGCTCATGGTTGGCGCCATTGAGAGCTGCCGAGGCGCTAGGAGCCTTGGCGGGCTCCGACGCGCAATGGGACGCCTTGGCGGGCGTACCGACCTGGCAATTATGCCGGGGGCGGTGCGCCATGTCCAGAGCGCAAGCTTAAAAGCGCCGCCGACCTGTCTCGCTGACAGGTTCTCACCCCCCGGCTGCCCAGTCCGTCACTGGGCGCGGCTGTGAGAGGCCAAATCAGCGAGTCTAATCAATGACATTTCGATGCATCGCCGCCCCAGGCGGCAAACAATTGTCCGCACCTCCAGTGATTCCAGGAAGCCATCCGCCCGCATGTCAGGGAGGCGAGGGCGAGCGCGAACTAAGTCCGAGCTCGTCAATTCCTATGGCAGGGGCAATTCACAGGAGATCACTCATCATGAACGCATTCGTTGGCACCGCCGCGCTCGCTGGCTCTGCCTTGGGGACGGTGGCATTGTCGATCGACCCCGCGTCAGCGGCTTCCGAGAAGGAAGGCTTCGCCATCAGTCAAGAACTATGGGACCTCGGTCAGGCCCTCCGGGATGCCGACAAAGCCTTGAAGGCGGCCCACGATGTCTACAACGCCGAGTACATCCAGTATCGGGCCTGGGGGAAACGAAACCCAGAGCCGAAGTATGCCAGCGACAGACGGGCGTGGCGCCGATGGGACGGGAAGTTCAAGGCGTACATGCGCTCTTGTAGTTTCCACGCCACGCAGGGCGCTCACGAGGAGGCTTGCGAGGCCCATGCAGCGTTGCGCAAGGCAATCGCGGAGTACCGAGCGCGCGATATGAACGAGGTCGTTTACAAAGCCTGCCTCGTCTGTGTGTTCGAAGACCGTGCCCACAACGGGGGCACCTACTTCCGCCCGTACATGGCGCAGGGCGTCGCATTTGACCTCGCTCGCATCGGCACGAGCGGCAGCGCGCCTCTAAACGGCTGAGCTAAACCGACCCTCAGAAAGCCCGCCGGCCTTTGGCCGTGCGGGCTTTCGACGTGGCACCGCTGCTCCGTTCGCGCCACCTTGTGGTCCCCCTGTGGGATCGTCAGTATTTCCGATGGGCGGGAGAGTTGATTTGAATCAGTGGTCCGGCGTGGTTCCGATTGGCGCTGCCGTCAATTAGAATCTTCGCCTCCACCCGACAATCAACAGGTCCCGTCAAGTAAACGACGCGTTTTGTTCTTGGCTCTAAGTTATTGAATTTGCTCTCAGCCGAAATAATACCTGTGGGCGACCTGTGTATCACCGCGATGCTCGTCTTCCAATTCGCTCACTCGAAGAATATTGCCGTTTAGTAGATTTGTGCTCCTGCCGGCGCCGTTAAGTGCGCAAGGGCGGTTTGAGGAACAAGAATGTCGCGCGGTGTTCAGGCGTTTAAGCAGACCGACGTCACCAAGGCGGCAAAGGCCGCGCGCAACGCTGGCCTGTCGGTTCATCGTATTGAGATCGGCCGCGATGGAAAAATCGTCGTGCACACAAGCGAGGCGACCGACGCTGATCCCGAGAAGTCCAGCAATGAGTGGGACGACGTCGAGTGAAGCGAAAGAACCCGAAGTACACGCACGAGTTCATCGACCACGATGGCAAGACGCGCTTCTACCTTCGGGTACCGGGTCGGAAGCGTGTGCCGCTCCCCGGACTGCCCTGGTCGCCGGAGTTTATGGCGGCGCGAGAGAGGGGCCTTAAAGAAGATTGGGGACCGGTGCAAATAGGCTCCGGACGAACCGTAGCGGGCACAGTGAACGCCTCGCTCGTGAGCTATTATCAATCGACTGGCTTCAAGGATGGCCTCGCCCCAAGCACGCGCACAAGCCGCAAAGCCATTCTAGAGAGCTTCCGGAATGATCATGGCGACAAGCGTGTCGCGCTTATGCATAGCACTGCTTTGCAGAATATCTTCAACAAGAAATCCCCCGCGGCCCAGCGCAACTGGATGAAGGCGCTTCGCGGTTGGATTGATCACTGCCTCGCCATGAAGATGATCGACGAAGATCCTCTCAAGGACGTGAAGCTTGTCAAACTTAAGCAGAGCGGCGGCGGCTTCCACGCGTGGTCCGAGGAGGAGATTGCTCAGTACCGGGCGAGACATGCGTCAGGGACAAAAGCCCGTCTTGCGCTCGAGGTCCTCCTGCAAACCGGGCACGCACGTTCCGATATCGTCAGAATGGGGCGGCAGCATGTGAAGGGGGGCAAGCTTTCGATGCGTCGTCAGAAGACGGGCGTCGCGTTTGACATTCCGCTGTTGCCTGACCTTGTGGCCGAACTGGAACTACAATCAGCATCGCAGCTCGCTTTCCTCACGACGGACAAAGGCAAGCCATTCACGGCGGCGGGATTCGGCAATTGGTTTGCCGACCGCTGCATTGAAGCTGGCGTTCCTGGACGCGCTCATGGGTTGCGCAAGGCATCCGCGATTCGGCATGCCCTTAACGGCGTGACGGCGCCGGAACTGATGGCCTGGCATGGATGGAAAACCATCGGCGAAGCGCAGCGATACATCGAAGAGGCGAACCGCATCAGGTTGGCCGAGAGCGCTGGGGCAAAGATCATTTCCAGAACAGGCGTTGGCAAACCGAAAACCCAGTTTGCCAAAAAGCAGCGTAAGTCATTGAAACAAAAGCAGGTGAAATCTTGACTGGCGATCCCGGCAGGATTCGAACCTGCAACCCGCGGAGAAGAAATCCGCTAATCGGCTAACCGACCTAAGGGCGTTGGGCGGCTTACCCAAAAGGCTCCCAAGTGCCGGAAATGTTCCAAACCATTTCGCTGCTTCCGATAAGTCATTGAAAGCGCGACAAATGCGAGCGCCCTCCGAGCGCACCATAAACCCACATGCATCGCATTAGCCCGCGGAGGTGGAGGCACGCTTGCGAAAGGATCGTGCAAGGTCATTCGCCATGCAGGATGTGAGCGCGGATGAGCCTCAATCCAGTTGCTGCGCGACGTTAAGCAGCTTCTCTCTTAGCCACTTGTGTCCTGGATCGGTCGTATGGCGTGGGTGCCAGTACATCGCCTCGTGGATGTCCGGGACAGATATTGGGGACTCCAGCAGCTTGATATCGACCGTGCCAATCAATCTCCTGGCCGCCCGTTCCAGCACGAGGCTGACGAGCCGCGTCCCTTTGATGAGAAATGGGTTCAACAGAAAACTTTCGACGGTCACCTCTATATGCCGTTGCACGCCGGCATTGGCAAGATGTTGGTCGGCGAGGTTCAGCTGCCGATCGTCTCCGATGCCGTAGACGAGATGCGGAAGTTCGAGAAACTGCGTCTCGGTCAACGTATCGCCTGTGACGTCGGGGTGATTTGCATCGACGGCGCAGAGCCAGCGATCGCTTAGCAGCGACGCCGTCGGATAGTCGTTCGGTGCGAAGAGCTCGATCGGCTCGATGACAATGTCCGCTTGGTTTGTCTGCAGCACGCGCGCGGCGTCGCGAGCACGAGGCAGTAGATGAATCGTCACGTTTGGAGCCTCGTTGGAGATAATCCTCACGAGCGGCGTGAGCAGAACCAACCCCGCATAGTCGGACGCACTGATCGAGAACGTCCGCGCATCGCTCGCCGGGTCAAATCCAGGACGACGCAGCAGAAGCTGTTCGATCCTCGATAATGACAGCTGACGTCGGGGCATAATCACGACCCGCCGGAAGTATTCGTATGGGTTGCGCTGCGTTCCTGGCTCGCTGAATAGACGATGCCGCAGCCGAACCGGTACGAAGATGAAGGCGAAGAATGGCCCAACAGTGACTGCATCGGCAAGGAAGGTTGGCCTACAAGCTAAGGCAGACGATGGCCGTAGCAGCCGTCAACTTAGCCTAGCGTGAAGGCGCGAGGAGCCCACCGGTTCACGCCGGCGGACTTCCCCTTAACGCAATCTCCATTGTTTCAGGCTGTCGACCGCGGCGCGCGCTATGCTCGGTCATGGCCTTCACCGCCTCATCTTCGTCGGCGCAAAAAGCGATGCTTCGCCGATCGGCAAACACGAGCCACTGGCGAAGGCCAACTTCCCTGATGACGTACTCGGTCATTTTCGAGCGTCCTGCAGCGAGTGGACTGCATCTTATGCAAACGACGTTGCTGTTCCATTAATAAGAAGCCGGCCCAGACGGTGAGCACGCACCGAAAGGGGCAAGCTTTTGTCGGCCTTTCATTTCGAATGGGAAGGCAAAGTCGAGTATGCAGAGAGCGCTATCGAAGGCGCGGGGCTTGCTGTGATGGGTGCCGCTGTTCGATAAGCCGCTTCCGGATCATCTGCCTGACTGGGCGACGGCCTGGATCTGATCCCAAAAAGTACGCCGCCGGGCTTGAAATGCTGCGTCCCCGGCGGCGGCCTTCCAGCTGGCCCTGTAATCCCAGCAACACAGCGGTAGCAGGGCGGTCAACACACGCGAGTGATGCAGATCAATCCTACCGACGGGCTTTTGCGCGAAATCACCAGCGGCGATAACCGCCGTGATAGCCGTAACCCCTATGATAACCGTAGCCCCTGTGCACGTATCCGTAACGACGGACGCCGTAGCCACGATAGCCGTAACCGTAGCCGTACCCCCTGTAGACGGGCGCCGTGCGGACACAGCCGTTCGGGCCGCAGACTACGGCGACATTCTCGACGTTTGAAGCGGGAGAAAGCGTGGCGAGTGGCATCGCCGACGCGCTTCCTGCCGCAGCAAGGCTGCCGAGCGCAGCAAGTCCAACAAGTGCAAATTTAAGCTTCATGGTTTCCTCTCGTGGAATCTAAGGCACCCCACACTGTAGGAAGTTGAACGTGAATGCTGGATGAGCAGGCCAGCCGTTTTTGCGTGACGAAAATGCGGCGCGCTTATGCTCGGTGCGGGGTGTCCCCAAGCGGCCCCTAGGAGCATGCGGAACGATGAGGGTGCCAAGGTCAGATTAGCTAAATGCGATAACGAGCAGGCCCGAGCACAACAGCACAAGGCAGGTCGCGATTAGCGCGAGGAATCCATCGGACACGAAGTCATGGTGACGCATGATACACCTCCCTGTCGCGGATGGGAGGCTGGTCCGAATTTATTAAAGATTTCGGAATCGGGTTTTGGTGAAGGCCACTAGCTACTGTCTTTGCTGTTTTCACGAAACCCGTGTGGATCATCGGAATAATTCCAAGAAAAGACGCCGCCGGTCTCAAAAATACACGCCCGGCGGCGTTTCCTTCCTGAACTGGGACACTGAAATCCCCAGCGTCAATCTAACTGCATCGTCCGTGCCGCTGGGCTTATCGCTTGCTGGCGAGGTGAACGGTCGAATTTGTGCCCGGCTGGGGAGCGCCCATCGTCGCCCATACCGCAATGCCGATGGCCAGCGCGACCAACATAGTCTTGGTAGCGTTTTTATTGCCATTCATCCTGGAGACGCCTCTCACGCGCGCAGTCGCCAAATCTCAAAAGTACGCCGCCGGGCCCGAAATGGTTTGTCCCGGCGGCGCCCTGTCATTCCCAGCGCTGGGGCCCTGAAATTCCCAGTATCGGTTGCCTAGCAGGCTTTGCGCCAAACGACTGTTGCTTGGCTCACACAAACGTTTGGAAGAAGAGCCGGCGCCAGGGCCGCACGCCAGCTCCTCCCGAAACGGACCGCCATGTTTCGTCCCCAACGGTCCCGTCCCACAGGAAAGCGTGCGCCGCTCTGGTTGCTGATCTCCTAACGACCCTGGTAAAATCGACATCGGTTTTCGGCGGACGGACGGGCCCGAATGGCGAGCCGATCAAGCCGGCGGGATCTGGCGGCAAGTCGTGAAGACAAGTCCGGCCTTGCTGCATTGCCACCGGTCACCGAGCGCAACACTGCTTGCGACGGGACAGGGTGCGGCCAATGCGAATAGGACGGCGGCCGGCGAGGGGGTGGCTGGTGTTTCGGAGCCATGGCGCATCTTCCCGCGGAATCAGACATGCGGGAAGTGGCTAGGAGTTGTCTCTAGGGCGGCGAGCCGCGCTATCGATTGGTCAATCGGCGCGTTCTCATAAATCTGAAACGACCACTTTCAGGAGCGAAGCAGACACGCAACCGACGTCAGGGATATCGCCTTGTAACCCGAACCGGACCGATGCGACTCGCCACACTTTCCCGCGCGGGATAGGATGCATCCAATCCTCGGTGTGCGGGCTGCCAGACGCTGGTGTGTTCGGCACTCCAACGCCTCCGCCTGGAGTGCGTTTCCGGCGTGATGCCTTGCGGCAGCAAAGGCCACGCAAAGGGAGGATTTGATCATGCAAATTTGCCAATGCAACGCAATTCATCGACGCGATGTAGTATGCGGCGGCGGTGCTGCCTTGTTCAGCGCCATCGTGGCGACGCTGATCGGCAGCGGAAAACCGGTACGCGCAGAAACGGTCGCCGGTAACGTTCCGGAGGTCGATCGTGTGGCAGTGCGCGTTCTCGTCGATAGCTACCAATTCGCTGTCGCGCCGAGCCGGAAGGTTTCCAATGTTGAGATTGAACACTTCGGCTGGGGCATCGGCGGTACCAAGCCGCCCGGCAAAACCTTGATCAGTGAGTTCGGACTGTCGATGCACGTCGAGACACGGCACGGCGGCGAAACACGACATGTCTTGGTCGATTTCGGCTTCACGCCAGACGCGCTCGTCAACAACGCCAATCTCGTAGGCATCGATCCGGCCGCGCTGGATGCCCTTGTCTTGAGCCACGGTCACTACGATCACTTTGGTGGTCTCGCCGGTTTCCTGAAACAAAACAACGGCAAGCTGAAAGCCAAGCTACCGATTTACGTCGGGGGCGAGGACGCATTCTGCTCCCGCGAATGGACGGCTCCGCCGGTGCGCGGCGACTTCGGAGCCTTGGATCGCAAGGCACTGGAAGGCGCCAATGTTGCGGTGACCTATGCGGAAGGGCCGGCACTGGTCGCCGATCACGGCTTCACCACGGGGCACATCGGTCAAACGAGCTTTGAGAAGCTGCTATCCCCCAGCGCCATGAAGATCGGCGTGGATCACGGCATTGGATGCTATGCCGACAAGCTTCCGGAGGACGAACGGACGAAGACTGTCATCCCGGACCAGTTCCGGCACGAGATCGCCACCGCATTCAATCTAAAAGGCCGTGGATTGATCGTGTTGACGTCTTGCAGCCATCGCGGGGTAATCAACGCAATCAAACAAGCCCAAGCAGCTTCGGGTATCAGCAAGGTTCATGCGGTGATCGGTGGGTTCCACCTCGCGCCCTACAAGGAGGACTATGTGCGCGAGACGATCACAGCGCTGAAGGCTATCGAAATCGACTACGTCATTCCTCTGCACTGCACTGGTGAGCCATTCTACGAAATGGCCAAGGCCGAGATGCCGAACAAGATCCTGCGCTCCTACACGGGCACACGTTTCGTCTTCGCCGTCTGAGCAAGAAGGACCCACGAAACGAATAGAAAGCGGCTTACCGGCCCGGTATTCGGCCTTGGCCGAGGAACGATCCGGGTGCGGGCTTGGCGACCATGCGAAAGCCTTTACAATCCGCGAGGGCATTACCGCGTGTGCCCCTTCGCGACATATTGCAGCGCTACGCGACCTCGGTCGCTTAACGGGGCATAGCTAAAGTTGAGGGACCCATGGCGACGTGCTGCCAGTTTTCATATTTTGCGACGAGCAAGCCATTCCGAGTTGTCTTGGGTTGCAATACAGCGCACGCGAAATTCGGATGATGACATGCCGTTCAGTCGGTCCGCCGCTGGGTCTAACTCTTCGCAACTGGCCTGCTCTACAGTTACGATCTGACCGGCGACGAGCCAAGCTAAGATCGGAACTGAAGGGCCAATGAGTACGAGGAAGGCCAAGCCGAGAGTGCGAGACCAACGTTCAATACGGAGCCCTGTCCGGTACACCACGGCTATTCCGAAGCCGAAGCACGCGATCCAAACGGCAAACCAACAAGCAGAGATCATCCGTCTCTCCCCGCCCGAACAGTTTGTACAACGTTACGCTTGACACCCCACGTCACGCCAGAAGAGTTTACAAGGGTCGGTACACTTGACCAATTCTGGATAGTGCACTCAGCGACAACTCAGACCTCTGGTAATGTCCGCTGTCGTGCCGCTATCAGAGACACAACGGACCACATGAAAACGGCCGCCAACTGAGGCGGCATTTTTTGTCGAGCGGCCTCAGCAACCTTAGCGGGCCTGTGAGGAAGGCAGGCGCTGGCTGGCTCGCGGGAGGAGAATTATGATGGCAGCCCAAACAGGGTTGCTGGATCTCATCTTGCTTGCCTGCAGTACTCTGCAAGCTGTCGCTGGTTCAATGAACAAGCAGGATTCTTGTGACCCACACTACATCAGCGATCGACCGCCTGAGGTACGGCACTACATCGCCGCGATTTGCAAAGCGATACCCGCAGCATAGCATGATTTCGCAACCTATAACCCTCACGAAAAGCGCTGGTGGATAAATCTCGAATATCTTCGCTGCGAGGGCTTAAGCGAATTCCGACAATGGAAACCAGCGTCTCGATGGCGATTTCGTTGCGATAGGGGCGCAATATAAAATTCGTCAGCAAGCACTGCGCAGAATGCGGATACTGAAATCATCGCAGGAACACCGCGCTGGCAGATCTACATGAGACGACCCCAGCGCGCCTTGCGGGGCTGTGCGGTGCGCGCCGGAACCGTCGCCACGAGCGATCCCATAGTGGAGCGCGAGCTCAATCGTATCAGGAGCAAGCTGACGACGGGGCGCCCTCGCGGACTACCTCGTTTTGTTGGCACTATGGCTTTGGGCTTGGCGAAGGTGCGGGGGTGGGCGCTTGAGGCGCCGGCGGTGCTTGATCCAGAGAGGTGATTGGCTGATCCATCCTCGCATGAGGAATGCAGGTCCCGGCATTCGCAACTTTTCCGATCGCGCCCTCTCGAACCCGGCGGTAGTGGCGGCTGCGGCGCCTGTCGAGCTGGTCGTCGTCCATCATCGAGCGTCCGGTCAAAGCGCTGTAGGCGTTCGCATAGCGGTTCTGATCCGACAACACTCTGCTTTCGGCCATCGCCCTTTCTGCCGCGCGAACAGTTCGGATGGTGGCTCGTCCATGACCAAACCTCTGATCAGAGACCAGTACGCGGGTGACAGCGGTTGGTTCCAACGATCTCTACGCCGTTGGAGACGCGACCCAAGATGGGCACTCTTTATCTCGTGGAGACGGCTCTTGTGACTTACGGGCCTAGGAATATGTCCGGCGGGGCGATGCGAAGCAGCGCTGCTTGACTTCTCGATCAGGCTTGCTGCTTCCTGATTGCGAAGGCGTCGTCATAGACGCGATAAATTTGGTGTCTGTCGGCCATAGCCACGCTCCCTTGTGCAGGCGGGAGCGCGCTCGGTCTCTCGGTCACACCGACGCCCACGAACAGAGCCTTGGCCGGTGATGAAAAACAACTTACCACGCCGGTGAAGGGTCCAACAGAAATTGGCAAAGCTGTTACTTCTGGCCCAAGCGCTTGCTCCTTCTTGGGTCTATGGCATAGCGGTTTAAGCGCGACCACTTCATCGGCTTGAATTCTGCAATTAGGCGATCACCGTCCCACAGTTCGATCTGATTGTCGTTAGCGAGGGCTTTAGCGCTTTCCCTAGCGGCTGCTTCGTCGATGCAAAGCAAGTCGATGCGATTGGCAATGTGGCCATCGCGATCAACAATGTATGCGGCGAAGCTGCTCTCCCTGTTGGTGAGTTTGTATCTCATCGAAGTGTCCGACAGTATCGCGGCGCAGTTTGTGACCAGCGCCGCTGGGATTGCGACGCTCGTTCTGTTTGCGACATGCATGGCCTGGATCGGCAAACGAAGCCGCCAACATCCGAAACTGCTGTAGAGGGTGCGGACCGGGTCCCGCCGGTCGCAATCTAGACCGCTCGGCTATGCCGGGCCGTGGCGCGACCGAGGTAAGCGTCGAACGCCGAGGCGACGCTTCGGACCAGGAACTCCGCATCATCGTTGATCAGGAGCTGGTCACCTCTCATCGTCACCGCGCCGTCCGCGATCAGCCTGTCGAGCCGGGAACGGTCGACGACGGCCGAACCAGGATCCCAGCGGTGCCGGCGGCACATTCCCGGCAGGTCGACGGCCATGTCGCACATGATGCGCTCGATGATGTCGGCTCGGAAACGGTCCTCCGCTGTCAGCATGTAGCCCTTGACGGTGGCAAGCCGGTCCTCAGCAATGCGTGCAAGATAGTCGCGTGTCCCAACTGCGTTCTGCACGAAGCCCCGCGGCATGCGGCCGATTGCGCTGGCGCCGAGGCCTATCAGGGTCTCGGCAGAATCATCCGTGTAGCCCTGGAAGTTACGCCGCAGCCGGCCCTCGCGCTTTGCGATGGTCAGATTGTCGTCGGGGAGCGCGAAATGGTCGAGGCCGATGCTGATGTATCCGGCATCGATCAGCGCCTGCGCGACTGCTTCGGACTGACGATGGCGCTCGAGGCTATCCGGCAGTGACGCCTCGTCGATCATGCGCTGGTGCTTCTTGAAGGAGGGAATATGGGCGTATCCGAACACGGAAAGCCGGTCGGGCCGCAGCGCGACGCATGTGTCGACGGTATCCAGGCAGGAAGCGACAGTCTGAGCGGGCAGGCCGTAGAGCAGGTCGAAGTTGATGCGGCCGACGCCGGCACGGCGCAGCCGCTCGACCGCTTCCGCGGTCTGCTCAAGGCTCTGCGACCGATTGATGGCGTGCTGGACGACAGGATCGAAGCTCTGGACACCAAGGCTCGCACGGTTGACGCCGCTGTACCCCAATGCTTCCGCCATCGGCTCGGTCAGGGTGCGTGGATCGATCTCGACGGCGATTTCGGCGTCGGGCTGCACGAAAAACGAGTAGCGTAGCGAGCTGACGAGGTCGGCAAAGGTTTCGGGCGTCATGATCGTCGGGGTGCCGCCACCGAAATGGATGTGGGAGACGGGCAATCGCTGACCGACCGCTTCCGTAACGAGATGCGCTTCGGTGCGAAGGCCGGCGGCGTAAACGGCGACCGGTTCGTCGCGGCTGGTAATGGAAGTGTGGCACCCGCAGTACCAGCACATCGACCGGCAAAACGGCACGTGCAGGTAGATCGAGGCTGGCCGCCGAGCTGGAACTGACTTGAGCCATGCCCCGTAATCAACCTCGCTGACCGCCGCAGAAAAATGCGGAGCCGTGGGGTAGCTGGTGTAGCGCGGCAGCTTGTCCTGCCCATAGGTGATCGCCAGGTTCGACCGCATCCTATTCCTAGCCTCTCACTTGCGGCCGATTATCGAAGCCTGGCGCGCCCTTCGCTTACGCCGCCATGTTCCGGTTCGACATCGCGCGGTTGCGCAGTTCCACCCGACGCGAGGTCGGAAGGGAGATCACGCCGTTCTGCTCGAGCTGGGTAAAGGTGCGTGACACCGTTTCGATCGTCAGACCGAGATAGTCGGCGATATCCTGCCGCGACATCGGAAGCTCGATCGCCGCATTCTTGACGGCGCGGCGCGCCATGTCGTGGAGGAAGCCGACGACACGATCTTCAGCGCTGCAGATCAGCAGCATCAGATGCTCCTGAAAGCGACGCAGTTCCTGGGCCGTCGCATCCCAGAGTTGGCGTGCCAGATCCTTTTCGTGGGTCGCACGGACCATGAGCGCGGCGCGCTTGACCACGATGACCCGCGTCTCGGAGACGGCCTCGGCCGAGGAGATATGGGTCTCGCCGGCCTCGAATCCGAAAATATCCCCGGGCAGATAGAATGCGCCGATCTGGCGACGTCCGTCTTCCAGAATCTTGTAGGTTCGGACGGCGCCGGAAACGACCTGATAGAGGTATTCCGCGGCCTCGTCCTCGCCGTAAATTTCGCTGTTGCGGGCGAACCGCATCGGCGTCCCAATCATGCCGAAGGGCCCTTCAACGCGCGCCTGCCGGCTGAGGATGCTGGTCGGGTGACGGCTGTTCTCGAAAGAAATGGCGTTCTGGGTCTGCATGGCGACGCTCCATGAATGGGAAGATCGATGGAGGCAGATTGATCGCATCTCGTGGATCAGGAAATTTGGATATTTCCCCTAAGTAGAAGCCACTTACGTATTTGTACGTAGCTCCGGGGAGTGCAGGGCAATGAATGGTGGCCGCACGGCGAGACATCAGTGTCTCGGCGCGCGAGGCAAAAAGCGCTGCTAGGTCCCGTTCTTATCGGGATAGGCAGCGCGTGTGCTGGCTCGGTCCTGTTCCTGACGCCAGCGCGTCGTGTTGCGATCGGTCAAGGCGAGCACGAGCGCAAAGATCGCGAAGACGAGACAGACGGCTGAGACGACAAGCAGTGTACTCATTGCCATGTGCGGCTCCTCGATCTGATCAGCTAGCCGCCTTGACGTCTTCCGGCGATTCCACGTAGTAGCCGGAGTAGCCGTCGACGAAGCAGAGATGATCGTGGACTTCCCTGACGCCCGAGGTGTTCTCGGCGAGCACGATCGCGGCCTGACGAGCTCGTTCATCGAAGATCAGGCCGTGCAGATGCACGGCGCCGTTGCGTACCCAGACCTGGAAGCCGGCCGGCCGCCAGCCGGTGGCGTTGATTTCGCGCAGGATCCGTTCACGGATATGGCTGTCGTCGGCGGTCGGATCGGGAACTTCGCGCGCCAGCGATGCGACGGCCTGCAGGATGTCCGCCCGGGTGACGATTCCGACCATGGTCTTGCCGTTCACGACCGGCACCCGCTTCACGCCATGCTTGTGCATCAGATGCACGATCTCGTCGAGTGGTGTCTGCTTCTCGACGGTGATCGGGTTCGTCGCCATGACATCCTCGACCTTGCGGCCGCGTTCGTGCACGAAATCGGTCGCAGCGCGACCCACGCCGGTGAATAGCTCCAGCCATGCCGAGCGCTTGTGTCCTGTGCCGATCTCGCCGCGTTCCAGGAAATCTCCCTCGGACACCATACCCCTGAGCGTGCCGTCTTCGTCCATCACCGGCAGACCGCTGAGGTGGCATCGCAGCATGATGTTGGCCGCATCCAGGATCTTGGTGTGCGGACTGACGGCGATGATATGCTTGGTCATGATCTGATGCGCGCGCATGTCGGACCTCCGTGTTGAAGCCTGAACAATGAGGCTTTGTGCGATCCGCGCATTGACCTGGCTCAACGGTCCGTCTGGCCCCGCTCGAGAGATTTCAAGAACAGAATGAAGTCGCCCACCTGGTCCGGCTCGAAGCTGAACTGGGGCATGGTCGGATGGCCGGTGACGATTCCCTCCGCCAGCGATTCCTGCAGCATCTCGACCGGATAGTGTTCGTGCAATGTCCGGAACGGAGGTGCTATCCTCAGCGGGCTCGGGCTCACCCGATCGATAGCATGGCAGCGGGCGCAGTAGAGCTGCGCAAGGCGACGGCCTTGCTCTTGGTCCGCAGCGGCTGGAGTCAGCGCGGCGCAGATCGCGCTGATGCCCACGAAGCCACGAGCGATATGGCTCTGAAATGTCCCGGCTGGATGCTTCACAGTTCGGCTCGCGCTTAGTGAGACATCAGGACTGGGACGGTCATCGTGCGCAGCATGTCGCGCGTCACGCCGCCGAGCAGGGTTTCCTGCAGGCGGGAGTGGCCGTATCCGCCCATCACAAGAAGGTCAAGGCTTTCATCCGCCGCGATCGACAGTAGGATTGACTGAACCTCGGACTTGGACGCCGACAACGACGTGATCTTGGCCGGCAGACCGGCCCTTGCAAGATATCGGACCAAATGGTCGGTGGAGCTTTCCGAGGGGATTGGGTCAGGGCCATCAATGGTGATGACCACGAGAGCGTCGGCTGCGTGCAATAGGGGCATCGAGTCATGCAGCGCGCGGGCGGCAAGCCGGCTGCCATCCCAGCAGATCCCGATTCGCTTCGCCGAGAACGCGCCGTGGAACGTATAGGGCATGAACAGAACAGGACCCCCGGCCTGGAACAAGAGCTCGCGCGGGATCACATTGTCGTAGCTGTTATATTCGCCCAGCGGCTGCACCACCACGGTCAGGTCATGCAGTCGCGCGCTCGCGCAGATCATCTCCCGCGCATCGATGGGGAGCGCACCTACGGCGCGGGTCGCGTACGATATCCCCGCATTCCGTGCCTCGATATCGAAGATGCGCAGCGCAACCTCGGCGCGTTCGAGGGCCTGCTCATGTTCAGCCTCGAACAGGGAGGCGACCGCCGCACCGCCTTCAACGACGAACGGTACGCTAGCGGTCTCGTAGCCGATCGCCATTGCGTCGAGATGCGCACCGGTGCCGAGCGCGAGCGAAACCGATCCGTCGACCGCGGGACGTGGCGACAACTCCGTCGGAATATGCACCAGGATGTTCTTGAACATGGGCCGTTCTCCAAAGGGTTGGAAGAGCAAGTGCTATCAAAGCACCGGTCGAGGCGGAGCAATTTGATCTGCCTCATATGCGGTCGGGGATTCTGATTGAGCGAGATCAATTCATTGAGCGTGTACTTCGCGCAAATGTTGTACCCAGCTTGGAGGAGCCGGCATGGCGCGCGTCGCATTGGTTACGGGTGGAGGCAGAGGAATTGGCGCCGCGATTTCGCGTGCCCTCGCTGCCGCCGGATGCCGGGTTGCGGCCTGCTATGCTGGAAATGCGGGAGCCGCGTGGTCGTTTCAGGATCAGACCGAAATTCCCGTATTCCAGTGGGATGTCGCGAACTTTCAGGCCTGTGCAGCCGGCGTGCGCGAGGTGGAGGCGGCGCTGGGCCCGATCGACATCCTGGTCAATAACGCCGGTATCGTGCGCGACGCCACACTGCATCGAATGACCAAGCCGCAATGGGACGCGGTGATACGAACCGATCTCGATTCGCTATTCAACATGTGCCGACCCCTCATCGAGGGCATGCGGGCCCGCAAGTTCGGGCGGATCATCAACATTTCGTCGATCAATGGGCAGAAGGGCCAGATCGGCCAGACGAATTATGCCGCGGCGAAAGCCGCCGAGCTCGGCTTCACCCGTGCACTGGCGCTCGAAAGCGCGCGGTTCGGTATCACGGTCAATGCGATCTGCCCGGGCTACTTCAACACCGAGATACTGGCCGCGGTGCCGGCCGATGTCATGCAGAATTCCATTCTGCCGCAGATCCCGGTCGGGCGGTTGGGGCAGCCGGAGGAGATTGCCCGTGCCGTCGCGTTTCTTGCTGCCGACGAAGCAGGGTTCATCACCGGATCGACGCTGTCGATCAATGGCGGCCAACACATGTGTTGAATAGGAGAGATGACAATGCTCGCCACCGATGTGATGCGCAGTTCGTTCGCGACGATCAAGCCGACTGCCACCGTGCTCGATGCCATCGAGCTGCCGCTTGAGACCGATCAGCGCGGCCTACCGGTGATCGACGACGCCGGCGACCTCGTCGGCATGGTTTCGGAGGGGGATTTCCTTCACCGCGATGAGCTTGACATCAGCCCGCCGTCAGGAAACTGGCTGGAGTCTCTGCTTGGCATTGCGGAGAATACACCTGAACGCGAACGCATGCGCACGCTGCAGGTCGGCTCGCTCATGAGTGGCTCGCCGATCACCGTCGATGCCGAGGCATCGATCGAGGACGTCGTCGCGCAGATGGATGTCTACAATGTCGCTCAGATTCCGGTGCTCGGCGCCGGAACCGTCGTTGGCATTGTCAGTCGCAGGGAGCTGCTTGCGGCATTGGCGCGCCGATTGAGAGAAGCAGAGAAAGAAAGCACCGGAGTTACTTCATGAGCGAGACGACCCTGCAGTCACATGCGCATGCTGTCGTTTGGATCGATCACCTTGTTGCGAAGGTTTTCGGCATCGGGTTGACAGGCGTCAGCGCGACGGCCGTCCACGCGCATTTGGCGTCGCAGCATCTGCATCACAAGACGAATACGATCGGCGATGGCCGCGTCCCGGTCGACGCGACATTCCTCGCCCGGGTAGGGGAGGCCGTGAGCGGTTGCAGCGATTTGCTCGTCATCGGTTCGGGGATCGAGAAGGTTGAGCTGATGCAATATCTCACGGCGGAACGGCCCAACCTCAACCTGCACGTTGAGCCGAGCGATCATCCGACGGACGGCGAGATCGTGGCGCTGGGCCGGAAGCGGTTCCGCCTCGGCTAAGTAGGAGAGGCTGCGTCGGACCAATTGCCAGACGGAGAGACAGGGTGCGCCCGAGCCCATCCCGCTCGAGCAAGGAGACGAGCGATGACAGTCCAAGCGGTTCTCGACCAGCCCACATCTCCAGCTAACGACGATGTGACGGGGGCCAGTATGCCCGCTTCAGCAACGTTCGAAAGCAAGCCATTGACGGGTGCCGAATCGATCGACCAACTGGTTCATGCGACCATGGCGCGATGGACCGGCGGACTTTCACCGGCCAGCCTCGCGCTCGCTTTCGCCGACTGGCAACTCCATCTTGCGGCGTCACCCGGTAAACGGCTTCAGCTGGCGCTGAACGCAGTTGCTGAGGGCTCGCGCTTCGCGCGCATGGTGTCGACGCCGCATGCTGCCTGGCAGCCCTGGTTCATGGTCAAGCCACAGCCGGGTGACAACCGTTTTGCCGGCCAGGATTGGACATTGCCGGCCTTTAACGTCATAGCACAGGCGTTCCTGCTGGGAGAGCAATGGTGGCATTCGGCGACCAGCGGCCTGCGCGGCGTCTCGAAAGGAAATTCGGAAATTGTGGATTTCACTGTCCGCCAATGCCTCGATGTGGTGGCGCCGTCCAACTTTGCGTTCAGCAATCCAGAGGTGCTGCGGCGGGCGATGGATTCGGGTGGCGGCAACTTCGTGTCGGGCTGGCATAACTGGCTGGAAGATTGCCGCGACCTGCTGAGCGGCAAGCCCTCCGAGCCTCCGCCTTTCGTGGTCGGCAAGGATGTAGCCACGACCAAGGGGAAGGTCGTCTACCGCAATGAGCTGATCGAGCTCATTCAATACGCGCCCGCGACCACGGACGTCTGCCCGGAGCCAGTGCTCATCGTGCCAGCCTGGATCATGAAATATTACATTCTTGATCTCTCGCCCGAGAACTCGCTGGTGCGCTTCCTGGTCGAGCGCGGCTTCACCGTGTTCATGATCTCATGGCGAAATCCGGGGCCAGCCGATCGCGATCTTGGTCTCGAGGACTATCGCAAGCTTGGGGTCGACGCGGCCATCGACGTGATCAGTCAGCTTGCCCCTGAACGCGCGATCCATGCGGCAGGCTACTGCCTCGGTGGCACCCTGCTAGCGATTGCCGCGGCCCGATTGCAAAGGGAGCGGCCTGATTGCCTCCGGTCGGTGACGCTGCTGGCGGCCCAGGTCGATTTTACCGATGCAGGCGAGCTGACGCTCTTCATCAATGAAAGCCAGATTGCGTTCCTGGAGGACATGATGCGGCAGCGCGGCGTGCTCGAGACGGCGCAGATGGCCGGTGCGTTCCAGTTGCTGCGGTCGAACGACATGATCTGGTCGCGCCTGGTCCGCGACTATCTCATGGGCGATCGCACCGCACCGAGTGACCTGATGTCATGGAACGCGGACGCGACCCGCATGCCCTACCGGATGCATTCGGACTATCTACGCAAGCTTTTTCTCAACAACGACCTTGCCGAGGGCCGGTATCTGGCGGACGAGCAGCCGATAGCACTTTCCGAACTTCGCGCGCCTATGTTTGTGGTGGGCACGGTCCGTGATCACGTCGCGCCCTGGCGGTCTGTTCACAAGATTCACTTGCTCGCGGATGCCGATATCGCCTTCGTGCTGGCGAGCGGCGGGCACAACGCCGGCATCGTTGCTCCGCTATCGGAGGAGGGGCACAGCTATCAGTTGTTGGAGAAGAAGGCGGATCAACACTATGTCGGCCCCGACGAGTGGCTGCGGAAGGCGGTGAATCGCGACGGATCCTGGTGGCTGGAGTGGGTTCGCTTTCTTACCGCGTATTCGGGAACCTGGGAGCCGTCGAGAACATCGCTTCATGGGCCCCAGAGGGGGCCGCCGCTCGATGATGCGCCAGGTCAGTATGTTCTCCAGCATTGATCTCGCGGGCACAAGCACTCAGGCAGTTTGATTTGCCGCAACTCCTCCCGCGGCGCGACCCCTAGAGTAAATGCCGCACCAGCGAGATCGAGGATCGAGCTACGCCCCCCTTGGCTGGCGAGCTTTGAACAATGTTGGACCTCTAGGAGAGAGCCGTGAGCATCATCCTTCGCATCCTCTTCGTCCTCGTGGGATCTGTCACCGCGCTGTTCGTAGCGCGCGATTCCCTGAACTTTGACATCATCCAGACATTCGTGGCCATTCTGCTTGTCACCGCGCTTTTGCTGGGCGGAAGCTTCTGGAGCCTGTGGCGGAAGACGTGAGTGCCATAGACCTCATAGGACTGAGCGAAGCCGAAGCCACGACCCGGCTTCGGATCGAAGGGTACAATGAGCTTCCGAGTCCTGAGCGGCGCACTCCCGTACGCATCGTGCTGGAAGTGCTGCGCGAGCCGATGCTCGCGCTCCTTCTGTGCGGTGGACTGATCTACCTCCTGCTTGGTGATCTCAAGGAGGCACTGCTGCTCCTTGGCTTTGGCGCCATGTCGATCGTGATCACGATCGTGCAGGAGACACGGACCGAACGCGTGTTGGAAGCCTTGCGCGACCTGACCAGTCCGCGAGCCCTCGTGATGCGGGATGGGATACGTCGGCGTATCGCCGGCCGGGACGTCGTCCGAGGCGACCTCATTATCCTTGGCGACGGTGATCGCGTGCCAGCCGACGCTGTGCTCCTCGACGGTCATGATCTGCAGGTCGATGAGTCCCTGCTAACAGGCGAGTCTGTACCCGTTCGCAAGCAGGTGGTAGAGACGGACGCCGTGGCTGAGCATCGGCCGGGCGGCGACGATCAGCCGTTCGTGTATTCCGGCTCGCTCGTCGTGCGGGGCGAGGGCACCGCCCGAGTCACGGCCACCGGGCGGCAAAGTGAGATCGGAAAGATCGGAGTGTCGTCGGGTGCGCTGCAGGCGGAGCCGCCGCGGCTTCAACAGCAGACAGCGAGGCTGGTGCGGCTTTGCTTCTTCGGTGGCGCTGCGGTCAGCATTGTTGCTGTGCTGCTTTACGGGATGTTGCGCGGAGACTGGCTGCAGGCATTGCTCGGCGGCGTCGCAATCGGCATGTCCATGCTGCCGGAAGAATTTGGTGTGGTGCTCACCGTGTTCATGGCCATGGGCGCGTGGCGCATTTCGAAAGTCCGCGTGCTGACGCGCCGGGCGGCCGCAATTGAGACGTTGGGCTCCGCCACGGTCTTATGCACAGACAAGACCGGTACTCTGACGCTGAATGAAATGTCAGTTGTAGAATTGCGGTTGCTCGATGGTGCATGCATGCGTCCCAAGTCTACGAATCCGGGTTGCATAGGGCCCGAATTCTCGAAGATGCTACGCTACGGCGTCCTTGCCAGCTCGCCTCAGCCATTGGATCCAATGGAGCGGGCATTGCACGCCCTTGCCGGCGACGCCTGGAAGGAAAACAGCGGACCGGATGCTCACCGGCAGCTGGTACGCACGTACGGACTCCGGCAAGAACTCCTGGCCATGACCCAGGTCTGGCGGTCATCCATTGCGGAGGAATGCGTCGTTGCAGCTAAAGGAGCGCCTGAGGCGATCGCGCGTCTCTGCCGGTTGAGTCGTGCAGACCAAGAATCGATGAGAAATGCCGTCGGCTTGATGGCGGAGCAAGGGCTCCGTGTGCTCGGGGTCGCGGCGGCCGTGCTTAAGGGCAGCCAGCTTCCTTGCTCGCAAGAAGCCTTCGCATTTCGCTTCCTCGGACTCGTCGGATTCGCCGATCCGCTTCGCTCCGGCGTGCCCGGTGCGGTGCGTGAATGCCGCTCAGCGGGAATTCGCGTCGCTATGATCACAGGCGATTATCCGGCAACCGCGACCGCAATTGCGAAGCAGGCGGGGCTAGATGTCCATGACGTGCTTACAGGGGATCAGATCAGGCTCATGGATGACCTGCAGCTTGCGGAGCACGTCAGGCGCGTGAACGTGTTTGCGCGCGTACTGCCGGAGCAGAAGCTCCGCATCGTGCAGGCGTTGAAGCAGAACGGCGAGATCGTTGCGATGACTGGCGATGGCGTCAACGACGCTCCATCCCTGAAAGCGGCCCACATCGGCATCGCGATGGGCGGGCGCGGAACGGACGTCGCGCGCGAGGCGTCCTCCATTGTGCTGCTTGACGACGATTTCAGCGCGATCATCTCGGCCATCCGCCTGGGTCGACGCATCTACGACAATCTGCGAAAGGCGATGGCTTTTATCTTCGCTGTCCACGTTCCAATCGCAGGGCTCGCCCTGCTTCCCCTGGCTTTCGGATTACCTTTGATTCTCGGCCCCGTTCACATCGCATTTCTGGAGCTGATCATCGATCCCGTTTGCTCACTCGTGTTCGAGGCCGAGCGCGAGGAGCGCGACATCATGGCTCGCCCACCCAGGCGGACCGACAGCGCTCTGTTTACTTGGGCGTTGGTTGGCTGGAGCCTTCTTCAAGGTGCCTTGATTTTTGCACTTGTCGCAATCCCGTTCGTCATCGCATTTCGTATTGGCATGCCTGCAGATGAGGCGAGAGCCTTGGCCTTCTTCGCCCTCATCGGATCGATTGTCGGTCTTGTCCTGGTCAATCGATCGTTCAGTGCCTCATTCCTGTCCGCTTTCTTGCGGCCAAATCCAGCGCTGGCCGCGATCCTGCTTTCGGTCGCAGGCACTCTCGTCACCGCGCTGCTCTGGCCTCCAGCATCTACCCTGTTTCGGTTCGGTCCTCTGCATCCGGGCGATCTGATGATCGCGCTCGGACCGGGAGTGGCGATGCTGGTAATCCTTGAACTGCTCAAGCCACTCTGGGGTCGGCGGCTGAGATCCTAGCCGGCGGAGACATCGAACTGTGCCTGAAAGGTAACGGCTCGTGTGCTCATCTCACAAGGAACACGTCGGCAGCGGCGTTCCATGACGTCAAAGGTCGGCTCCAAAGAGCCGACCTTCGAGGCATGGCAGGCATCAAGATCAGACGGGCAACTCGCGTTCTAGCGGACTTTGGCGTTCCGGTTGGTGAAGGTCATCAGCAGCAACGACAGGCCAGAGGCTGCCGCCACGAACGCCGCGGTCCATCTGAGCGCGGAGACGGCAAAGGCCGCGTCAAGCCGCCAGCCTGTCGTCGCCGGCTCGGTCGACGCAAGCGGAACCAGATCCGGGAAGTACCAGTTGCATAACAGAGCAAGGACAACCGCGAGGATCGCACTAGCGACAAAGAGAAAGGTCAATCGCTGTTTCATGGAAGTCCTCCTTTCGGCGCGAGGATGTTGCCAGACCCGTTGGCATCGACCAATTCAGGAGTTTCCCTTAGGCGACTTACCGCTCTCCCTGTCCGTTGAATTCGCCAGCAGGCGAGAGAATACAACGTTCAAGCGTAGCCGAGGGCGTGCCGGAAGCGTCCACAACATCCCAATCGATCGTTCCGGTTTCAATGTTGTCTTGAACCAAGACCACGTCTGGCGTCGCGTCCGACGCGTCGTGTCGTCGTGATGCTACGCGATGCAGTCGCGCGGCGCGATCGGCGGTCAGGAAGATGCCGCGGAACTCAACCTTCACGTTGCGGGCGACGACTTCAGCGGCATGTCGCTCCGCCGGCTTGAGAAATGCCGCATCGAGTATGACCGAAACCCCTTGAGCTAATGTATGCACGGCGTGTTCGAACATGGTCCGATAGACGCGATCGGATGCTTCGGCGGTGTACGTCGTTGCGGGCAAAGTCGTATGCTCGCTCACGTCGTGGATTTGCTTGCGAATGACGTCCGATCGCAGAACCAGGGCGCCTGGCGCTGGCGCGATCAGATGTGCCATGTCCTGCGCCAGCACGCTCTTGCCGGTGCCGGACTTCCCGCCAATTGCGAGGAGGCTGGGAAGTTCCGGTGCAATTAGCTTGACTGCCGCGTCGAAGTACCGCCCCGCAGCCCTCGCAATCGCTGGATCGTGCCGGTGTTGCTGCCGCTTGGTGAGGAGTACGTTGGCCCGGATCGCGGCACGAATTGACAGAAACAGCGGTAACACGGCAAGCGCCGTCGATTGGGCGGCCCATGCCGCCTTCATATAGCTGTTGAATAGTCTGTTGGCGGCAGCGCGCTGCCCGAACGCCAAGAGATCCATAAGGGGGAATGCAAGATCATAGAGGACGTCCGTTGTCGCTATCTCAGGGTCAAATTCGATTGCGTCGAACAAGACGGGCTTGCCATGGATCATAACGATATTGCCGAGGTGGGCGTCGCCGTGGCAGCGTCGAACTTGTCCCGCTGCTGCGCGTGAGTGCAGGAGCTCGCGATGCCGCTCCAGCTCGCGGTGGCTCAGCCCATGCAGCTTGTCGATGCTGTCGCGGGGAAAGTCCGCCGAGCCGCGGAACTGCTCCGTGTTACGGTCGATTATGATCGGAAGCGATGCGAGCCAATTCGATCCATCGCTGCTGGCGGCGGCCTTATGTGAATCCAGCAGAACGGCCGCCAGGCTCTCACCAAGCTCTGGCCCGAAAGCATTTTGCGCGGCCAGTTGATCGAGCGTCTTACTTTCGTCAAAGCGAGCCATTTCGACGGCCCATTCGACAACCTGTCCAGTCCCTCCGATCACGAAGCCATCGCGCTCGCGTGTGATCGGCACCACCCCGCGATAGATCGAGGGGGCGTGGCGCTTGTTGATGGCAATCTCGTCCTCGCAAGCACGCCGCCGCTTCTCCAACGTCGAGAAGTCGAGATATGGCAGCTTGACCGCTCGTTTGATCTTCAGGACGCGCGAAGGCCCAAGAAAGACGATCGAACAATGGGTGTCGATCCGTTGGACCGGCTCGTTCAGTTCGCCAGATCCAGCCATGAACGACAATACAGGCGCCTGGCCGGTGTCGCCTGTGGCCTTGTCGGTTGATGATGTCGGCGTCATCGTGGTTCCAGAACAGCCGCGCCGACGAGCTTGCCGTCGCGCAGGCGCGCGAGCGCTTCGTTCGCCTGATCCAGGGGGAAGACGCTGACGTGTGTCCGGATTCCGGCCCTCGCCGCCGTCTTGAGAAAGTCGACGCCATCCTGTCGCGTCAGGTTGGCGACGGAGACGATCTGCCGTTCACCCCAGAGGATGTCGTAAGGAAAGCTCGGAATATCCGACATGTGGATGCCGGCGCAGACCACGCGTCCGCCCTTGCGCAGGGCGCGCAAGGCAAGCGGGATCAGTGGGCCTATGGGCGCATAGATGATTGCGGCGTCGAGTTGCTCCGGCGGCGGGTCCTCGGAGGCTCCGGTCCAGCATGCGCCGAGCGACAATGCCAGATGCTGGGCCTCGGTGTCACCCGCTCGGGTGAACGCGTAGACATCCCGCGTTTGCCAGCGTGCGACCTGCGCGACGATATGTCCCGCCGCGCCAAAACCGTAAATGCCGAGTTTGCGACCGTCGCCGGCCATCATCAGGGAGCGCCAGCCGATCAAGCCAGCGCACAGCAGGGGTGCAAGCTCGGCGTCGTCGCCGCGCTCGCCGAGCGGAAAGCAGTAACGCGCATCCGCCACCAGGTGGGTCGCAAAGCCGCCGTCCCGCGTATAGCCGGTGAACAGGGGATCGTCGCAGAGGTTTTCCTTGCCCTCCCGGCAGTAGGGACAATGCCCGCAGGTCGAGCCGAGCCAGGGGACACCGACGCGTGTGCCGAGATGCGCATGGCCTACGCCGTCGCCGATCGCGTCGATACGGCCAACCACCTCGTGGCCGGGTACGATTGGATAGGCGATGTTTGGCAGCTCTCCATCGACGACATGGAGGTCGGTGCGGCAGACGCCGCAGGCGCTGATCTTGACCCGGAGCTCACCTGGGCCAGGTATCGGGTCCGGCCGTTCCACATATTGCAGGCGCGCGCCAAGCGCAGGCAGGATCATGGCATGCATGACGGAACTCGCTCAGGGGTCTGTGACCTTGCTTTGATCACGTGACGTTGGCCTTGTTTTGATCCCGGTCAACGCCCGTTGGCTGTTCCGGATTAGCTTTGCTTCGCGAGCCGAGACTTAAAAGCCAAGACCCAAACAGGAGCCACCGATGATCAAGGACATGATTCCCGTTGGAACCCAGCGCGCCGTGGCGCGGCGGGAAGCCAATCCATTCACGTTTCTGCAGCAGGAAATCGACCGGCTGTTCGATGGATTCGGCCGCAATTTTCCGCCCTTCGCAACGCCTGCGGCGATGATGCCGCGCATGGACGTCAGCGAGACCGACAAGACCATCGAGATCTGCGCCGAACTGCCCGGTCTCGAGACCAAGGACGTTCAGCTCAACCTTGCCGACAACACGCTCACGATCCGCGGCGAGAAGAAGAGCGAGCGCGAAGAGCAGGACAAGGACTATCACCTGGTCGAGCGCAGCTTCGGCGCGTTCTCGCGGTCCGTTGCATTGCCCGAGGGCGTCAAGGACGAAGACGTCAGCGCCGAAATCGCCAAGGGCCTGCTCAAGGTCACCGTCAAGAAGCCCGCTCCCAAGCAGAGCAAGCAGATCGACATCAAGACGGCCGCGTAGCCGTCTTGTGGGGCGCGTCGCTCGTCAAGCAGCGACGCGTCCCCGAAATAACCATTCAAAGGGGATTAGCCATGTACGAGTTTCTCCAGGAAACCGTCGCGAACAACATGACGACTTCGGTGCGAAGCGTTGCCCCCGAAATGAGCGTGGGCGATCTGTACCGGCTGTTCGCCAAAGACGACTATGACGCCTATCCCGTGCTCCGCGACGATGTCGTGGTTGGGTTCGTCACGAAGCTTGACGCCCTGAAGGCATTTGCCTGTACGACAGATCACATACTACCGCATTATGACGATCGCATGGGAACGACGGTCGACGAGATCATGTCGTCCGATGTGATCGCGGTCGAGCCGGACACAAATCTGCAACGCGTTCTGCAGCTAATGGTCGCGCATCGCCTGAAAAGTCTGCCCGTGGTTGACAAATATCACCACCTGCTCGGTATCATTGCTCGCGAGGATGTCATGCGAGCCTTGGCGCGCTGCACGAAGCGGCAGGCGCCACCGCTTGTTCCTTGCGAGACCGCCCGATGTCTACGTTTGGCCTAGATCGGGTTCTTTCGCCTCGATCGGTCGTGCTTGTCGGCGGCAGTTCGCGTCCGTCGTCGCTCGGGTTGGCGGTGCTCATGAACCTCAAGACGAGCGGCTTTTCCGGCCCGATCGCGGTGGTCAATCCAAACTACGCGGCGATTGACGGCGAGGCGACGTCCCGCGATCTCAAGTCGCTCCCATTCGTTCCGGATCTTCTCGTGATCACGGCGCCGGCGACCGCAATCCCCGGAATCATCTCAGACGCTGCCGCAGTTGGCGTCGCTGGTGCGGTGATCCTGTCGGCGGGCCTCGGGCATGGCGCGGGCTCGCTTGCCGAGACGGTCGCACGAACGGCGCGCATGCACGGCATACGCCTCGTCGGGCCCAATTGTATCGGTGTGATGGTGCCGCGCGCGAAGCTCAACGCGAGTTTCGCGGCCCATCCTCCATCCGACGGACGCGTGGCCTTGATCTCGCAGTCTGGCGCGGTTGCGGCGGCAATGATCGCGTGGGCGGCCGAGCGGCAGCTCGGTTTCTCCGGGATCGTGTCGATCGGCGACCAGCTCGACGTCGACGTCGCTGATCTGCTGGACTATTTCGCGCAGGATGATCACACCAACGCGATACTGCTCTACCTCGAGGCCGTGAAGGATGCCCGCAAGTTCATGTCGGCTGCCCGCGCCGCAGCACGGCTGAAGCCGGTGATCGTCGTCAAGTCGGGGCGGCTGGCGCAAGGTGCCAAAGCCGCGGCGACCCATACCGGCGCGCTGGCCGGTTCGGATGCCGTCTATGATGCCGCATTCCGCCGTGCCGGGATGCTGCGGGTGTACGACTTGCGTGAGTTGTTCGATTGCGCCGAGCTGCTCGGTCGCGGCTTCGTCCCGCGCGGCAATCGGCTGGCGTTTCTGACCAACGGCGGCGGGCTTGGGATTCTCGCGGTCGACCGCCTGGCCGAACTCGGCGGCGCCCCTGCGAGCCTGACTGAGAAGACGGTCAAGCGGCTTGATCAGGTGCTGCCGCGCGGATGGTCGCGTGCCAATCCTGTCGATATTTCGGGTGATGCCGACGCCACCCGCTATGTGTCCGCCCTCGACGCGTTGCTTGATGACGCGAACAGCGATGCGGTCCTGGTCATGAATGTGGAGACGGCGGTTGCGCGGATCGAGGGGATCGCCGAGGCGGTGACGCAATGTGTTCGTGACCGCCGGGTCAGGAAGAGCGAGGTCGCCCCGCTGGTGCTCGCGGCGTGGACGGGTACCGATGAGCGAACTGCCACGATTTTTGAGACTGCCCGCGTCCCGCATTTTCCGACCGAAGATGACGCGGTGCGCGCTTTCATGCATCTGGTGAGGTATCGCGAGGCCTCCATCGCGCTGGCCGCAAGTCCGCCCAGTATCGCCTCAATGTTTGCGCCGGAGACGGCCGCGGCGCGGCGAGTGATCGCGGAGGCTCTGTCCGAGGGACGAGGATGGCTCGACCCAGTCGAGATCGTCGCCTTGTTCAAGGCTTACGATATTCCAATCGTTCCGACGGTTGTTGCCCGTGATGCCGATGATGCCGCAGACAAGGCTGCGCCGTTTCTGGCTCGGGGGCTTGCGGTGGCGGTCAAGGTGTTCTCCCGCGATATCAGCCACAAGTCCGATGTCGGCGGGGTAATCCTCGGCTTGCGGACCGGCGAAAGCGTCGCCGAGGCAACGAGGGCAGTATTGCCGCGCGCGCGGAGCGCGCGGCCGGATGCCATCCTGCAGGGCGTGACGATCCAGCCGATGATCGAGCGGCGAGCGGCGCGCGAACTGATCCTCGGCATTGCCGACGATCCGACCTTCGGCCCGGTGATCGTGTTTGGTCGCGGCGGCACCGCGGTCGAGGTGATCAACGACAAGGCGCTGGCGCTGCCGCCCCTCGACATGAACCTGGCGCGCGATCTGGTCGGGCGTACCCGGGTCTCGCGACTACTTGCTGCCTATCGCGATGTCGCGGCCGTGCCGGCTGAGGCCGTGCCGCTGACCGTCGTCAAGCTGGCGCAGATGGCGGCGGACATTCCGGAAGTCGCCGAGCTCGACATCAATCCGCTGCTCGCGGACGAGACCGGCGTGCTGGCGCTCGACGCGCGCGTGGCGATCCGCAAGCCACCGCGGCTGTTTGCCGGTCAGACCCGGCTTGCGGTGCGGCCCTACCCATCGCAATGGGAGGGTGAGCTCGCCCTGAGGGACGGCTCGGGCGTCGTGGTCCGGCCGTTACGGCCGGAAGATGAGCCAATGGTTGAGAGCTTCTTCAGTCGGGTGACCGCCGAGGATCTCAGGCTTCGCTTCTTCCAGGCGATGAGAAACTTTTCGCACACGTTCATTGCGCGGCTGACCCAACTCGACTACGCGCGTGCAATGGCCTTTGCCGCGCTGGATCCGAGTACGGGCGCCATGGTGGGAGCAGTCCAGCTTCATTCGGATTCGCTCTATGAGAACGCCGAATACGCTGTCCTGCTGCAGTCCGATCTCAAGGGCAAAGGACTTGGATGGGCGCTGATGCAGCTCCTGATCCATTATGCGAAGTCGGAAGGGCTGAAGCGGCTGTCCGGTGAAGTGCTGGCCGAGAACACCACCATGCTGAGTATGTGCCGTGAACTCGGGTTCACTGCCGCCACTGAACCGACCGACCACCGGATCGTCAACGTCGTCCTCGACCTTTCCCTCCGGATCGCGGGTGCCTTGGGGACCGACATCCTGATCCGACGCAAGCGCGATCAAAGCGGCGTGACGGCGACCACTCGATAGGGATGCATGCCGTCCGCCTCGTGAACTGAGACATACTCGCCGGGCCGGAAGCGTTCATTGCCGAAATGATAACCGGCTTCGTCGGCTGCCGCGCCGGCCACGTCATAGTGGAATCGCCAATTGTCGCCTGGACCATGCACGAGGTGGCCGAGCTGATCATCTTCGGCGGGCCGCTGACGAACGACGCGGCAGGCGTCGCGATGGGCCTTCCAGGTCTCGACGTCGATCCGCGATGCGGAGTCGAGCGGGGCAACGATGATATAGCCAATCGTCGACGCGCCGTCGGGGTGATCGTGCTCGCGTGCGCGCTCGAGCCGAACCTGCCTGAACGAGTGTGGCAATGCAGTATTTTGCAAAGGCTTGAAGGCGGGGCGGTTCATCAGAAATTCTCCCTGGGAATGCCCGAGGTTGTCGGGCAAGCTGTTGGATCATAGAGCCGCGGCTTGCCAAGCCGTTGATTTGGGTCAAGCGCATGTTTGGGGCCCGGTGGGGCCGATTGCGCTGGGTCAAACACAGTCATCTCCAGCACCCTAAGGTGAACTGCAACATGGAGTCAGAATCTTGCTCAATGCCCCGGCCCTGACAGCGAATGCGGACGATCCGCGTGTGCTCACCGCATGTGGGGCCTGGAACGTTGCCAATGTCGAGGCGCTGGAGCGGCTGTGTGCGCACGCCGCGGGTACCGATATCGGCTCGATCGATGTACGGCGCGTCACTGCGCTCGACACAGTCGGGGCCTGGCTGCTTGAAAAGCTAGCCCGCGGTGGCACGACCAGAGCGGCCCTCACAGGTGCCGACGGTCCATATGGCGACCTGCTGGAAGAGGTGCGAGGACTGAACCGTTCCGGTCCGGCCGAACGCAGATCAGTCAACCCGTTGCTGCAAAGGCTCGATCAGCTGGGCCGCGGCAGCAGGCGGCTGGCGGCTGGTTCGGCGGCATTCCTGCATATGCTCGGCGCTTTCAGCGCAGCGTTGTTTGGTATTCTCAGGTATCCGCGATCGTTCCGACTGACGTCGACCGTCTATCAGCTCGGCCGGGTGGGCTGGCAAGCGGTGCCGATCATGCTGCTGATCACGTTCCTGATCGGCGCCATCATTGCTCAGCAGGGCATCTTTCATTTCCGCCGCTTTGGCGCGGAATCCTATGTCGTCGACATGGTTGGCATCCTCGTGTTGCGCGAGATTGGCGTGCTGATCGTGGCCATCATGGTGGCCGGACGCTCGGGGAGTGCCTATACGGCCGAGATCGGCGCGATGAAGATGCGCGAGGAGATCGACGCGCTCAGCACCATGGGACTCGATCCTGTCGCAGTCCTGATCCTGCCACGGATCCTGGCGCTGGTGGTGGCGCTGCCGATCCTCGCCTTTCTCGGCTCGCTCGCGGCGCTCTATGGCGGCGGGCTCATCGCCTGGCTTTATGGCGATATGAGCCCGGCAATCTTCATCGCGCGACTCCACGAGGCGGTCTCCGTCACGCATTTCGAGGTCGGGATCATCAAGGCGCCGTTCATGGCGCTCGTGATCGGACTTGTCGCGGCGGTGGAGGGATTGAGTGTGAAGGGCAGTGCGGAATCGCTTGGGCAGCAGACGACTGCGTCGGTCGTCAAATCGATCTTCCTGGTGATCGTGCTCGACGGCCTGTTTGCGGTCTTCTTCGCGTCGATCGGGATGTAGCCATGCCCGAAACTCCAGCCATCCACATAAGCAACCTGGTGGTCGGCTTTGGCAAGAAGATCGTCCTCGATCACCTCAGCCTTGACGTGAACGACGGGGAAATTCTCGGCCTCGTGGGCGCGTCTGGGGGCGGAAAGTCGGTGCTGATGCGGACATTGGTCGGCCTGCTGCCGAAGCGGAGCGGGCAGATCGATTTCGCGGGCACCAGCGATAATGAACGCCACTGGGGGGTCCTGTTCCAGCAGGGAGCGCTGTTCTCGGCCTTGACGGCTCGCCAGAACATTCAGTTTCCGTTGCGCGAGCAGGCGCGGCTCTCACCAAGGCTGCTGGAGGAAGTCGCGGACGCCAAGCTCGAGATGGTTGGCCTGACGCGCGAAGACGGAGACAAGTTTCCGTCCGAGCTTTCGGGCGGTATGACCAAGCGGGTTGCGCTCGCGCGGGCACTGGCGCTCGACCCCTCGCTCCTGTTCCTCGATGAGCCAACGTCTGGTCTCGACCCGATCGCTGCCGGTGAATTCGATACCTTGATCCGGACGCTGCATCGGACGTTGCGTTTCACGGTGTTCATGGTGACGCACGACCTGAACAGCCTGCAGGCGATTTGCGACCGCGTTGCCGCGCTTGCCGACGGCAGGATCGCAGCAATCGGGCGGCTGTCATCGGTGCTCAAGTCCGATCATCCCTGGGTCCAGGCTTACTTTCATGGCGCCCGGGCGCAGAAGCTGGGCCTCGGCAACTAGGCAAAGAGAGACGCACATGGAAATTCGCGCGCCCTACATCGTCGTTGGTGCATTCGTGTTGTCGGCGATCGTCGCTGTGTTCGGCTTCGTCTACTGGCTGAACAATGTCGGAGGGATCGGAAAACGGCAGACATATCAGCTCGTTTTCACCGATCCGGTTCCCGGGCTGCTGGTCGGGGCGGGTGTTCTCTTCAATGGCATCCGCGTTGGCGAAGTGACCGCGCTTGAGCTGGTTCCAGACCGCCCGCGCGAGGTTCACGCCACGATTGCGGTCGCTGAGCGCACGCCGGTGCATAGCGATACGCGCGTCGGCCTCGATTTCCAGGGACTGACCGGTGTCCCGGTGATCGCGCTGGAAGGCGGTGACAATCCCGAGGCGCCGCTGGCGCGCGAACCGCTGGTGGCCGAAAAGGGGGCTGGACGGAGCATGACACAGGCTGCCCGCGATGCGCTACGTCGGGTGGATGTCGTCCTGTCCGAGAATGCCGCCCCGCTGCACAGCACGATCGACAATCTCAGCACGTTCGCCGAAGGACTCGCGCGCAATACGCCGAAGCTCGATGGCATCCTGACCGGGCTGGAACGCATGACCGGCGGCGGTGCGCCCGCGTCGCGCAAGGTGGCGTATGACCTTCACGCGGTGGACAGCTTTGGAGCGCAACGCCATGCGAATCTGCCCGAGCAGCTGGTCATGGCGGAGCCGACCGCGATCGCCCGCCTCCAGACCCAGCGCTTTTTGTTCACGCCGGATGAGGAAACTCAGGGATTCGACGGTGCGCAGTGGAGCGATAGTCTCCCTTTGCTGGTGCAGACGCGGTTGCTGCAGAGCTTCGAGAATTACGACGTCAAGCATGCGCCTCTGCGCGCCGACAGCGGCGTAGAAGGCGCGCCGCGTCTCCTGATAGACCTGCGCCGATTCGAAATTGCTCAGGGACCTCAACCGCGCGCGACAATCTGCTTCTCCGCGAAGATCGTGGATCGAAATGGTCAGGTAAAGGCCGCAAAGCTTCTTGAGGGATCGGAAGGAATTAACTCGCTCACACCGTCTGAGGCGGCAGTCGCATTTGATCGAGCTTTCGGCGCCCTCGCGCGCGAGCTTGTGATGTGGGTTGCGGCGACGGACTGAAGCAGATCGTTGCAGCGGTCTCACAACGATTCCTGGATCAGACTCGCTCGCGGCTTGCCGCCAAGCCAAGGGCGTTGCGAGCTAGCAGCTCGGGATCAGCAGGTTGCGGCTGTGCCGCGCAATACTGACTTCTTCGTCGGTCGGAATGCTCAGTACATCGACCGGGCTGCCCCTTCGCTGCGATGCGTTGTTCGCCCTGCGCAATTGCGGCCGTATCGTTGCTGATGCCGAGCCAGGAGAGGCGATCGCAGCTGCGCTGCCGGAATTTCCGGGGCATACTCGCCGATGCCGCCGGTGAACATCAGACCATCGAGGCGGGCAAGGGGGGCCATCACGGCGACCACTGCGGCGACACGAAATGTGAAGAGATCGACGGCCTCACGAGCCGCAGGATCGTGGCTCGCCAGCAGGGCGGCGGGCTCGGCTCTGCGCTGGTCCACGCATATGGCGCAGTGTTCGACAAAAAGATGCCCGGCGAAAGCCGGGCATTGAATATCGATACAACCCCAGGGAGGAGAGGTCGATCGTCCTAATGATTCTATTCAAGCATGCTATGGCGGGCGACGATTTGAGCTAGCGCAACAAATCGAAGATTGATTTTACTGGGAGTCAGGAGAAGACCGTTCCTGCTCCAGATCGTTTGGCACCATCCCATATGTCCGCAGCACGGTAGTTTTCATACCCGGATGGCCGGTACGGACGACTGCGGCAGCACCAGCGTGGCCGAACGTCTTCCATAAGTGCTTGGCGTGCTCGATCGCCGCGGCTGGGCTGGCGCACTTGGCTTGCTGGCCCGGAACAAGGTCGCCATCGGTCCGGTCGTACGGCAGGGCAATGAAATGCGTGATCTCGTCCATCGATGCCCCTTTCTCGTTCGGTCGACTTTACCCAGCGAAGCAATGTGCGATCACACCTATCTTGAACCGCCTCAGCTCACTTCGTTTGATCCGGATCAAGGCGGAATAGGCGTCTATCGTTGCGATTGATGGGCTCGAAAGGGAGCTTTGCTTGCCATGGGCTTCCTCCTCTCGAACTTAAACTGGGTCATGGTGATGGGGAGCGTCGTGCACTTCCGGAATCGCACCGGGCGAACTACGAAGAGGTGGCGTCCGGAGCGGAATTTCGCCGGTCCGTCCGTCAAGTGCTATTGATGCTCGAACTGCAGCTGCTCCAGATCAGCGGCTTGGTCGCTGTGTGTCCGGCCGGAGTGGCCAGGACGAAGCTGCAGCAGCACGACCAACTACTCGTTCGCCTTGCGGCCGTGCGACAGCATGCGGGAGCGCTGATCGGTGATTGACGTCGGCTCACATTGCTGACGTCACCTGCCGCAAGAAAGCAACACTGCATCGGATTAACGATAGATCGTCCCAGTCGTCGCCATGCGAAAAAGAGCCCTGCTGCAGGATTCCGATAGGGGGGACGCGAGTTAAATCTCGCGGCCCAATAGTCTGTGCCGGCTCTCAGCCGAGCCCATATTGCTTTGCCCATGCCCAGGTCAGATCGGGCAACCCGTTTGCAGCAAATCGGTTGGTGAAACGCGATGAATTTCAGGATCTCTCTTGCGCAGCGCATCTACGCAATTGTTGGGCTGAGCTTTTGCGGACTGACCGGACTGGCCGCTATCCAGGCAAGCAATCTGGCAAATGCCTTGCGCGGGCAGCGGCAGAGCGAGTTGAGACGCCTTACCCAACTGGCTCTTGGCATTGCGCAGGAGGAGCATGATGCGGCCGTCGGCCGCGGAGCGGACGGCGACGCCGCGCGTCGCAATGCGGCAGCCAGAATCGGCGCGCTAAGATTTGGCAACGGGGACTATTACTGGATCAACGACCTCGGTCCCACGATGATCAAGCACCCGATCAAGCCGGAGCTCGACGGCAAGGATTTGCGCGACATCAGGGATCCGACCGGCAAACAGCTCTTTGTCGCATTTGCCGAGATCGTGAAGCGAAAAGGCGAGGGGGTCGTCGAGCGCTTGTGTTGTCGGTCGGGCTTATAACACTGCTGCTTGCGCGGCGGATATCGGTAGCTCTGGTAACAATGGCGAGCGCTCGCAACCGCCTGAGCGGGGGTGATTTCGACATGAAGCTACCGGGGCTCGAGCGGCCCGATGAACTGGGCGACATGGCGCGCTCGATCGAGCAGTTCAGGCCAGAGCTGCCGAGAAGGTGCGTGATGAGGCCAGGCAAGACGAGGAGAGGCGGCGCGCTACCGAGGAAGCCAGGGCATCGGCCTTGCGGCAGATGGCCGCGAACGTCGAAAATGCCACCAAGGTTGCTGTCGGCGAAGTTGCGGCCGGCACGGATCGTATGGCGATAAACGCGTCCATGATGAGGGATACGGCGCTTACGCTGGAGAGAAACAGCGGCGGTCCATGGCTTGAAATTCCGGGACGCGCTTGCCCATGTCCTGCCTCACCCGCGTGGGCTTGGCGGTCTTTATCTCCGTGGACAAGCAGCCTTGAATAATCGCTTTCTTGGGACGTCTAGAGCCCAGCAGCGATCGCGATCCGCATCAATTCCGACATGCTGCGCACATTGGTCTTGGCCATCAGGTTAGCCCGGTAGACCTCGACTGTTCGAGGGCTGATGCCCAGGTCGTGGGCGATCACCTTGTTGATCTTGCCCGCCACGAGCCCCCGCAGAACGTCACGTTCGCGCGGCGAGAGATCCACCAGGCGAGCCTCGGCCTCGCGCTTGACCGTACAGTCGGCCTGGGCCGCCGACTGTGTTTGCAAGGCTTCGCCGATTGCACGCAACAGCGCCTCGTCCTCGAACGGTTTTTCGATGAAGTCAACCGCGCCTGCCTTCATCGCCTCGACCGCGAGTGCGACGTCTCCATGGCCAGTCATCAGAATGACGGGACATGCGACCGCGTCGGCCTTGAGCTTGCGGACCAATTCGAGGCCGCTCATGCTGGGCATGCGGATGTCAGATACAATGCAGTCGACTGTGCTGCCGGCAAGATGATCGAGAAAATCGGTTGCCGTCTCATAAGACGTTACGGCAAAGCCGTTGACGTCGAGAAGGAAGGCCAGTGAGTCCCGCATCGCGGGATCATCGTCGATCACGAGAATTGTGCGCCGCGTAGTCATGCTTCTTCTTCCCCGTCCTCCGCGAACGGGAGGATGAACTGAAAAACCGTGCCGCCACCAGCGTTTGGCATCACATCGATGCGTCCGCCATGGGATTCGATGATGGTCCGGCAGATCGAGAGGCCGACGCCCATGCCATGCTCCTTGGTCGTGATAAAGGGCTGAAATAAACGGTCGGCGATATCGGGGCTGATGCCCGGGCCGGTATCGGCAATGGTAAACGTCGCAACACCGCTAGTCTTGGTGACGCCGACGGTCAATTCGCGGCGCGGGCCCGACGCCATCGCCTCGATCGCGTTGCGAACCAGGTTGAGCACTACCTGCTGAATCTGGATTTTGTCGACGATGATCGGGGGCATGTCCCGGTCGCTGCGGATCGCTACCCGGACGCCCTGCTCCTTGGCGCCGAGCAGCGCCAGTGCAACAGCCTCTTCGAGCAAGGTGGCCGGGCTCTCCAGAGACTGTTGGGTCTCGCCCTTCGCGACAAACTCGCGCAGGCGCTTGATGATGTCGCCGGCCCGTAGCGCTTGCTGCGCGGCCCGCTCGAGCGCGTCCCGAATGCGGCTAGCATCCGGTATCTCCGATGCCAGCAGCGCCTTCGCACCGCGCATGTAGTTCGTGATGGCTGACAGCGGCTGGTTGATCTCATGCGCGATTGAGGATGCCATCTCACCCATGGCGGTCAATCGCGACACATGGACCAACTCGGACTGCAGCTCCTGAAGCCGCCGTTCTTGCGCTCGACGCTCGGTGAGATCGCGGATAAAGCCGGTGAAGAAGCGCTCTCCGCTTACCTTGGCCTCGCCGACGGCGAGCTCCATCGGAAACGTCGAGCCGTCACTTCGTTCCCCGACAACGATACGGCCAATGCCGATGATGCGCCGCTCGCCGGTCGTAAGGTAACGCTCGAGATACCGGTCGTGCTCGCCGCGATACGGCTGGGGCATCAGGTTCGAAACGTTCTGTCCGACGACCTGGTCCGCCTTCCAGCCAAACAGGCGCTCGGCTGCAGCGCTGAAGGAGCGAATAATGCCGTGGTCGTCGATGACGATCATCGCATCAGGGACCGTGTCGAGGATCGACTGCAGATGGGCCTGGCGATTTCGCGCCTGATCGCTCTCCTTCAGTAGCCGGTCACCCATAAAGCCGAGGATCGGGCCGAGGACAGCGAAACAGGCGATATCGATCAGATTCGCAGGTTCAGTGACCAGGCTCCTGCCGAGGAATTTGGCGCTGATGACGAGGCAGAGCAGGGTGGTGAGGATCGCCGGACCGCGGCCTCCGGTGAAAGCGGCAAAAAGCACGGCCGGGACAAAGATGATCGTGAAGGTCCGGTCCTCGAAATAGTTATCTAGTCCCGCGCGCACAGCAAATACGAGTGCGGCCGCTGCCGCGGCAGTGCCATAGCGGTACCAGATGCGGTCGGACATATTTCCCCGGCAAAGCCCTCAACCTATTTGATGTTACAACGTTCGGAGGCGTGCTGCTACTAGCTGCACTGTTCAAGACAGTGGGCGGACGACCTATTTGACCCAGGCACGCCAATGCGTCGGCTGCACCAGGATGCGGTCGATGGTCCCCGCCTTCATCCAGCCGCCCAGGATGCGGCGGCAGGGGAAGACGAGCTTGTGAATCGTGTTACCTTCGATGACGGCGAGCTCAAGGTCTCGATCGAAGGGGGCCGTCGCAACCCCCTCCCATGTCTCGCTGACGCCGGCCCCTGGGCGCTCTGGAGCGTCGCGTGCCGGCATATCAGGCGGCCTTCTGAGTAGCCTCGTCGACACCGCTGGTCTTTCGTGCAAACAGGTTCAGCTCGATCGTGCCCAGCGAACGCGCGGTCTCGATCGCGTACGTCGCGTCGTTCGCGCCGCGCGCGGTAGCGCCCTTGGCCCAGTCCTGCAGCGCTGTGATCTTCTCGGCGACCGAGGCGGTGGAATTGAACCTTCGGAAGAGCTCCCAGGCCTCGTTCGATTCGACCTGGATCTGCTCGAACCAGTGCCGGTTCGCCTCGATCAGCTTCTCCGAAAATTCCGACTGGACAGCCATCGCCCGCTTTGCGTAGCTCTGGATGGCGTCGGAGACGGGACCGACTTCACTTTGGTCTGTCATGTTCAAAATCCTTCGTTTGGGGAGGCCCCTGCTTTCCCATATGGGCGGCACTTGCGTGTTGATGTGCGTCAACTCAATCTTCCAGCGCCCCGCATCGATTCTGGCGATCAACCTAGCCGCGCTTGGGATCGACGACTGCGCCGGTTCGCAGGTTGATGAAGTGGACGCCATCGCAAGCGGCGCAGGAGATCGAATGCAGATCGTCAGTCAGAGGTCCGGACGCGTCATCGGGAAGCAGGCCTTGGACGCGATCACCAGTAGTCGGACACGAGAAGATAATGGGGCGCCAAGCCGTTCTGTCTGCCATTTGCACAATCCTGACGGAGCGGCATCGTCTGGCAGGACGCGTCGTGCCGCATTGATGCACGTCAAAATTCCGGGCGAACGGTCGAGGCGGCGCCGGTGGCCTAGAACGGGCGACGGCGATGATGCCGGGCAGGGCGGGACTCGGCCGGCTGGCTCAGCGAAGGCCGCTTTGCCTGCAAGGTCATCCGGACGAGGGCCACGACAACGATCGCGAGAGCTCCGATTGAGGCGAGCAGGTTTTGCAACATGATTTGGTCTCCTGACTAATTGGCAACATCTTCGATCATCGGTCGTGGCGCCTTGATTCCCGTCAAACGCGGGCATTGAGAGAGATCAAGACGAATGGGCCGACCTTGTGTGAGCTTGCTGCAAGCGTTGAAAGGAGAGCGGCAATGCGCGCACATCAGATCATGGCGAGACATCTCATCACTGTTGGAACCGAGACCTCCATCATCGAGGCGGCCAAGCTGATGATGGATCATCATGTCAGCGGTCTGCCGGTGGTCGATTCGTCTGGAAGACTGGTCGGAATCCTATCGGAGAGCGACTTCTTGCGGCGAAGCGAGATCGGCACGCAACGCCGGCGTGGCCGCTGGCTTCAGTTCCTTCTCGGCTCCGGTTATGCAGCCGCGGACTTTGTCCACGAGCGCGGGCGGAAGGTCGGAGAGATCATGTCGTGTGATCCCATCACCGTGACGGAAGAAACGCCCCTGCCTGATCTGGTCAATCTCATGGAGAAGAGAGGCATCAAACGGCTGCCGGTGATGCGCGAGGGGCGCCTCGTTGGCCTCGTGACAAGCGCCGATCTGTTGCGGGCAGTCGCGTCCATTGCGCACCAGATCCCGGATCCTACGGCTGATGACAAGCACGTCCACGATCGCATCGTGCGGGCACTCGACGGTGCAAATTGGTGTCCGCTCGGGCTGCAAGTCTCGGTGCGCAACGGCGTGGTGCACCTCCGAGGGATCATCATGGACGAGCGGGCGAGGCAGGCGGCAATTGTCGCCGCGGAGAATGTCGCGGGCGTCAAGGAAGTGCACGATCATCTATGCTACGTCGATACTTATTCCGGCTTCTATATCCAATCCGCGGAAGACGAACGAGCAGCTGCAGGGAAAGCAGCAAAGGTGACGGCAGGATGATCGTTCGCCCCGCAATCATTCTGACCCCGTTGATCGCGACTGCGGTGGTCAGCGCCGATCTCGTGGGCTTCGCAGCAACATTGATTACGATCCTTGTGATCGTGGGCTTCGCGGTCGTTGCCTCCGGATGGACCGTCAGCGGCAAAACAACGTCAATACCGGCAGTCCGGCCGTCATCCCCAGACTGGACATCTCACCACAAATAGCACCTCGTCCGGTCCGTTCGTAATTCCTGACCATGTGAGCCGTACCTCGCGAAAAGCGCGTCGCTCGTATTCCTGGTTGTCGAGGTCGTTCAAGGCTCTGCTTGCCTTCGATATCCTCCGCAAGAGGATAGCCGCGCCTCAGAGAGCATTCCGTTGCGGCAAATCAATACGGGCGTCTCGTACCAATGAGAGCATAACCAAGGAATCAGCCCATGCGAGGGTGCCATGACATCATTTGACGTTCGTTTCATCAAGACGGTTTGCGACGATACCGGCCACGAACATCGCGCCTGCCAGGCAGCATTCAAGGTCGACGCGGTCTCGCTTTCCGCGGCTGCACAGCTGGCCGAGGCCGACTTCTGCAGACAGAAGGGCGTCCGCGACTGGACGATCTTTGCCGATTCCATGGAGCTTCGAACGCCGCCAGCTTTGCCGTCGGCGTGGGGCGGCTAGCGACCCATAGACGGCCGTCGCGATCGATTGCCGCGATATCGCGCGCTTGATCAAGATCAAATCGACAATCGGGTCCTTCGGCTAGAGGTGGAGAGCCAAAAGGGGTGAGAAATGACCGACCGATCAGCTGGCAATAGCTCGCCGCAATTCGAGAATCTTCTCGCTCGCTTGCGCGCATTTCTTGTGCGTCGACACGAATTCGATCTGTTGACCGCCAGGGAGGTCGACGAGATCGCTCACGAGCTCAATCTCTCGACGTCGGACCTTCGTGCGCTTGCCCGCGAGCAAGGTTCGCCGGAGTTGCTCAGCAAGCGCCTCGAGCATGCAGGTCTGTCCGCGCAGATGCTCGCTTCGTCCCATTGCGATGTGTTGCGTGATCTGCAGCGGGTGTGCGGTCTATGCCATGAGAAGGCTCGCTGCGCCGCGGATCTCGCGCGGGAAAGGCGGGCCAGTCCGGCAAAATACTGTCCGAATGAACTGACCCTGACGGCGCTGAGCCGCGGCGCCGGCGGCGCGCGGCATGGCGCAGGCATTGATGCCGATCAAGTGGCTGGCGGCGAGATTGTGGTTGCCATGACGCCGCCGCATCCAAGGAAAGCTTCCATATGACTGGTCCATCTTCCGTTTCAAAGTCGATGACGATGGGCGAAGCCGGCTTGACATCGGCACTTGCGGTTTTTGCCTTCGTTAGCTTTCTGGGCGCGGCGATGGGGCACGATGCGGCGTTCAGTTTTCACGCGTCGCTTGCTTGTGCCGCCAGCCTGATCTCCGTGGTCATGATCGGCAATCGCTACCTTGACCGTCCGGCCCAACTGCCTCCAGCGGAGATCGGCGGGCGTCCCAATTACAACTTCGGCCCGATCAAGTTCGCGTCCGCCATGGCGATGTTCTGGGGCATCGCTGGCTTCACCGTGGGTCTGATCATCGCGATGCAGCTGGCCTGGCCGGCGCTCAATTTCGATCTGCCCTGGACGACATTCGGCCGCCTGCGGCCGCTGCATACGTCGGCCGTGATCTTCGCGTTCGGCGGCAACGTCCTGATCGCAACGTCGTTATATGTTGTGCAAAAGACCTGCCGCACTCGCCTGGCAGGCGACCTGTCGCCCTGGTTCGTCGTGGTCGGCTACAACTTCTTCATCCTGATCGCCGGCACCGGCTACCTGCTCGGCGTGACCCAGTCGAAGGAATACGCCGAGCCGGAATGGTACGCCGACTTCTGGCTAACGATCGTCTGGATGACGTATCTGCTCGTGTTCCTGATGACGCTGGTGAAGCGCAAGGAGCCGCATATCTTCGTCGCCAACTGGTTCTACCTGGCGTTCATCATCACGATCGCGGTGCTGCATCTCGGCAACAATCCCGCGCTGCCGGTTTCCTTCCTCGGCTCGAAGTCCTACATCGCTTGGGGCGGTGTGCAGGATGCGATGTTCCAGTGGTGGTACGGCCACAACGCGGTCGGGTTCTTCCTGACCGCCGGCTTCCTGGCGATCATGTACTACTTCATTCCGAAGCGGGCGGAGCGTCCGGTCTATTCCTACCGGCTTTCGATCATCCATTTCTGGGCGCTGATCTTCCTCTACATCTGGGCCGGCCCGCATCATCTGCACTACACGGCACTGCCTGACTGGGCGCAGACGCTCGGCATGACGTTCTCGATCATGCTCTGGATGCCGTCCTGGGGCGGCATGATCAACGGCCTGATGACGTTGTCGGGCGCCTGGGACAAGCTGCGCACCGATCCCGTGCTGCGCATGATGGTGGTGTCGGTCGCGTTTTACGGCATGTCGACCTTCGAAGGTCCGATGATGTCGATCAAGGTGGTCAACTCGTTGAGCCACTATACCGATTGGACCATCGGCCATGTGCATTCCGGCGCACTAGGCTGGGTCGGCTTCGTCTCGTTCGGTGCGCTGTATTGTCTCGTCCCGTGGCTCTGGAATCGCCAGCTCTACAGCCTGAAGCTGGTCAACTGGCACTTCTGGATCTCGACCATCGGCATCGTGCTCTACATCTCCGCGATGTGGGTGTCGGGAATTCTGCAGGGTCTGATGTGGCGCGCCTACACCTCGCTCGGCTTCCTCGAATACTCCTTCATCGAATCTGTCGAGGCCATGCACCCCTTTTACATCATCCGCGCAGCCGGCGGCGCGCTGTTCCTGGTCGGCGCCCTGATCATGGCCATCAATCTCTGGATGACGGTCAATGCCGGCCGAGCCAGTGAAACCGAGGGCGCCGGCGCTCTCCAGCCTGCCGAATAGGTCACGCAATGTCCCTCTGGAATCGACACAAGATTTTTGAGAAGAACTCGATCATCCTGATTGTCGGCATTCTCGTCGTCATTGCGATCGGCGGGCTGGTCGAGATCACGCCGCTGTTCTATCTGAAGAGCACGATCGAGGCTGTCGACGGCGTGCGGCCTTATACACCGCTCGAACTCGCCGGCCGCAACATCTACGTCCGCGAGGGCTGCTATCTCTGCCATTCGCAGATGATCCGCCCGCTGCGCGATGAGGTCGAGCGCTATGGCCACTATTCGCTCGCGGCCGAGAGCATGTACGACCATCCGTTCCAGTGGGGCTCCAAGCGCACCGGGCCGGATCTGGCGCGCGTCGGTGGCAAATATTCCGACGATTGGCACGTCACTCACCTGATCAATCCGCGCTCGATCGTTCCGCAGTCGGTGATGCCCGGGTACCCCTCGCTCGCCAAGACGGAACTCGACCCGTCCGACGCCATAGCTCATCTGCGGACCAATCGCGCGGTCGGCGTACCCTATACCGACGAGCAGATTGCCAACGCGGTCGCCGATATCAAGGCGCAGGTCGATCCCGACAGCCCCGGCTCTGATGCTTTTCAGAAGCGCTATCCGAAGGCCTTGGTCCGCAACTTCGACGGCAAGGGCGGCAATCCGACCGAGCTCGACGCATTGATCGCCTATCTGCAGATGCTCGGCACGCTCGTCGACTTCAAGCTCTACAACGAAAAAGCCAATCTGCGCTGAGGGCACGAGCATGAAAGCGATCATTCAAGCCGAGAATTTTGCGTCGTGCCTGGTCGGCACACTCTGGACCCCGATCTTCGTTGGAATTTTCATAGCCATCGTCGTCTACGCACTCTGGCCCCGCAACAAATCTCTCTTCGATGCTGCAGCCCGGATGCCGCTGCGGGAGGACTGACCGATCATGAGCGAGCACAATGAGATCGACCGCGTTTCCGGCCGCAGCACGACCGGTCATGAGTGGGACGGCATCAGGGAACTGAACACGCCGCTGCCGCGGTGGTGGGTCCTGACATTCTATGCAACGATCATCTGGGCGATCGGTTACTGGGTCGTCTATCCGGCTTGGCCGCTGGTGTCGGGCTACACCACTGGTCTGTTTCAGTATTCCACCCGCGCCAGTGTCGCGACCGACCTTGCCGATCTCGAAAAGCTGCGCGGCGAGAAGATGGCGGTGCTCGGCAACGCGTCGCTGGCCGACATCGAGAAGGATCCGGCCCTGCTGGCGCTGGCGCGTGCCCGCGGCAAGACCGTGTTCGCCGACAATTGTGCGCCGTGTCACGGCAGCGGCGGCGCCGGTGCGAAGGGTTATCCGAACCTGAACGACGACGACTGGCTGTGGGGCGGCTCGCTTGACCAGATCATGCAGACGATCCAGTTCGGTGCACGGTCCGGACACGCAAAGACCCATGAAGGGCAGATGTTGGCATTCGGCCGCGACGGCGTTCTCAAGAAAGAGGAGATCGTCACGGTCGCCAACTATGTGCGCTCGCTTTCCGGCCTTTCCACAGCGCCGAAGCTCGACGCCACGGCCGGAAAGAAGCTGTTCACTGAGAATTGCACCAGCTGCCACGGTGACAACGGCAAGGGCAACGCGGAGCTCGGTGCGCCGAACCTGACCGACCAGATCTGGCTCTATGGATCCGACGAGGAGACCCTGGTTGAGACCATCGCCAACGGCCGCGCCGGGGTCATGCCGGCCTGGGTCGGCCGGCTGGACCCTGTCACCGTCAAGGCGCTGGCGGTCTATGTGCACTCATTAGGCGGCGGCAAGTAGCCCGCCGCGTGGGGGCCGGGATCATTGACCAAGGTCAAACCCGGACATGGAGCGAGGATGTAAGTTTCGACGAGCGCCTCATTCGAGCAACCCGTGAACAAGCCCGTGCCGTCTGATGAACTCATAGCCGACGAAGACGGGCCGCTTTACGCGCCTCGCAAGAAGGTTTTCCCGCAGAGCGTCTCCGGCCGATTCCGCTCGATCAAATGGCGACTGATGGCTGTCTGTCTCGGCGTCTACTATCTGCTGCCCTTCGTGCGCTGGCATCGGGGCCTCGGCGCGCCCGACCAGGCGGTCCTGATCGATTTTCCAAACCGACGCTTCTATTTCTTCTTCATCGAGTTGTGGCCGCAGGAAATCTACTATTTCACCGGCCTTTTGGTGCTCGCAGCTCTCGCCTTGTTTCTGATGAACGCACTGGGTGGCCGGATTTGGTGCGGCTATCTCTGCCCGCAGACGGTCTGGACGGATCTTTTCTATGCGGTCGAGCGTCTGGTCGAAGGCGACCGCCGCGCCCAGATCAAGGCCGATGCGGGCCCGATGACCGCAACGCGCGCCGGTCGCCGTGCATTGAAGCACGCAATCTGGCTGATGATCGCCTGGTGGACCGGTGGCGCCTGGGTGCTTTACTTCGCCGATGCGCCGACCCTGGTGCGCGATCTTGCGACTTTTCAAGCGCCGGCGGTGGCCTATGTCTGGATCGCGATGCTGACCGCGTCGACCTATTTGCTGGCCGGCTATATGCGCGAGCAGGTCTGCGTCTATATGTGCCCGTGGCCGCGGATTCAGGCCGCACTGACCGACGAATGGGCACTCAACGTCACATACAAATACGATCGCGGTGAGCCGCGTTGCTCCGTCAAGAAGGCGTTCGACACTCGCTCGCTCGGCGAGAAGGCCGGCGATTGTATCGATTGCAACCAGTGTGTTGCCGTGTGCCCGACCGGGATCGACATTCGCGATGGCGCGCAGCTTGGCTGCATCCAGTGCGGCCTGTGCATCGATGCCTGTGACGCTGTTATGACCAAGGTCAGCCGCAAGACCGGTCTGATCGGATACGATAACGATATCAACGTTCAGCGGCGCGTCGCCGGCAAGCAGGAGATTTTCAAGCCCGTTCGCGCCCGTACCGTCGTCTACGCCAGCCTAATTACCGTAGTCTGCGCCGTGATGCTTTACGCGTTGATGTCGCGAACCCTGCTCGACATCAACGTGCTGCACGACCGCAACCCGATCGCGGTGCGTCTCAGCGACGGCGCGATCCGCAATGGATACACGCTGCGCTTTCTCAACAAGCGCGGTTTTGATCGTGTGATCGCGATCGATGTCGATGGACCGGCCGAAGCGAAGCTACACGTCATCGGTGCGGACTCCGTGACGCCAGATCGGCCGATGATCGTTCTTGCGCGCGACACCACCACCGAACTGCGCGTGCTGGTGACGGCGCCGTTCGATGAAAAAGCGGAAAAGTCGGTGCCGGTCACATTCCGCGTCACTGATATCGGTCTCGGGGAGGTCGCCTCCGCGACCGACCACTTCGTCCTTCCCTAAGCGCGGAATTTCATCATGGCAGTCTCAAGTCAAGCCGCGCGACCCATTACCGGACGTTTCGTCCTGGTCACGACGACCGCGTTCTTTGCCGTCGTCATCAGTGTGAACATGGTCATGATGCGCCTTGCCATTACGACTCTTCCGGGCACCGAGGTCGACAGCGCATACAGCGCCAGCCTCGCCTATCAGCGCGAGATCGACGCGGCCAGACAGCAGAACGAGCGCAACTGGCAAGTCCAGGCGCATATCGATCGGCGGTCTGACGGCAGCGCCGCAATTGCACTGGAGGCGCGCGACCACGCCGGAACGCCGCTGACGGGAATGAGTTTCCTCGCTCGGCTCGAGCGGCCGATCGATCGTCGCGCAGACCGGGCGATCGAGATCGCCGAGGCTGGGGGTGGGAGCTATAGCGGCCGCGCCGAGGGCGTCGCCGCCGGGCAGTGGGACCTCGTCATCGAGGGCGACGCTGACGGCCGCCGCATGTTCCTGTCGAAGAATCGAATCCTGCTGAACTGAAGGTGCATCCTATGCAGGCGGATATCGATTTCTCTCACTATCTGAAGAGCACGGGCGCCGGGCTCATCCATCTCGATCTCGCAGTCGAGGGCATCAATTGCGCGGGCTGTATGGCCAAGATCGAGCGCAATTTGTCAACCATACCGGACGTCACCTCGGCCCGCGTGAACCTGACGGACAGTCGCCTTGCACTGGAATGGAAAGCGGGTGCACTCGACCCGGCGCTGTTCGTAAGCCGTCTCGCGGAGCTCGGCTACAAGGCCTATCCCTTCGAGCGGAATGATGCCGAAACCCAGGAGGCCCGGCGTGCGCAAGGCCTGTTGCGCCGGTTGGGTGTCGCCGCCTTTGCGGCGATGAATGTCATGATGCTGTCGGTCCCGGTATGGTCCGGCAACGTCTCCGACATGCTGCCGGAGCAGCGCGACTTCTTCCACTGGCTTTCGGCGCTGATCGTGCTGCCGGCGGCCGCTTACTCCGCGCAGCCCTTCTTCTCGTCGGCGTTGTCAGCGCTGCGGGCGCGCGGCGTCAACATGGACGTGCCGATCAGCATCGGCATTTTGCTCGCGCTGGCGACCTCGGTGATCGAGACCGTAAACCACGCCGAACATGCCTATTTCGATGCCGCGATCATGCTAATCGCGTTTCTGCTTGCCGGTCGTTTTCTCGACCAGAACATGCGGCGGCGCACTCGCGCCTTTGCCGGCAACCTGGCTGCCCTCAAAGCGGAGACGGCGACGAAGTTCGTCAGTCCGACCGAGATCAAGACGGTCCCGGCAGCCGCGATCCGGCCCGGCGACATCGTGCTGCTGCGGCCCGGCGAGCGCTGCGCGGTCGACGGCAATGTGATCGAGGGCCGCTCGGAGGTCGATCAGAGCCTGATCACGGGCGAAACCTTGCCGACAATGGCGGCGTCCGGCAGCGCGGTGTTCGCGGGCACGGTGATCCGTTCCGGCACGTTGCGTGTCCGCGCGTCGGCGGCCTCGGGCGGAACGTTGCTCGACGAGATAAGCCGGCTGCTCGATCACGCGCTGCAGGCGCGCTCGCGCTATCTGCGGCTTGCGGAGCGGGCCTCGAGGCTCTACGCCCCGGTCGTACACGCGACCGCGTTGCTCACGATGCTCGGCTGGCTGGCCTATGGCGCAAGTTTTCATAATTCGATCGTGACCGCGATTGCAGTCCTGATCATCACCTGTCCATGCGCGCTGGGGCTTGCCATTCCCGCCGTGCAGACCGTTGCATCCGGTGCGCTGTTCGGTTCGGGTGTATTGCTCAACGCCGGCGATGCGATCGAACGGATCGCCGAGATTGACCGGGTGATCTTCGACAAGACCGGCACGTTGACGTTGCCCGAGCTCGATGTCGCCAATCTCGCGGACATCCCGGACGATGTCGTGAAGCTTGCGGGCCGGCTGGCACTCTCGAGCCGCCATCCGGTCGCGGCCGCGGTCGCGCGCAAGGCGGGCGCGGCTTCGCCGCTGGCCGACATTCAGGAAGAACCAGGCCAAGGCGTCCACGGCTTTCATGAGGGGCGTCCAATCCGGCTGGGCCGCCCATCATTTTGCGGTGCCGACGACCTCGCCAACGAGATTCTGTGCCGCGATCCGGAGGCTTCCGTCGTCGCATTCAGCCACGGCGAGAGCAGGTATGCGTTCGCGGTTCGGCAGCGGCTGCGGCCGGACGCGGCGGAGGTGATCGCAGCGTTGACCCGCATGGGCATCGCCGTCGAGATCGTGTCCGGGGATCGCGAGCCAGCGGTCCGGCATGCGGCAAGGATGCTGGGCGCGCATGAATGGCGTGCGGAGGTCTCTCCGGTCGACAAGATCGACCGGATCGAGGAACTGGCGCGCCAGGGCTGCAAGGTATTGATGGTCGGCGACGGCTTGAATGACGCGCCAGCTTTGGCCGCGGCGCACGCCTCGATGTCGCCCGTTACCGCCACCCACATGAGCCAGGCAGTCGCCGATGCTGTCTTCCTGGGTGAGCGGCTCACGCCGGTTGTGGTCGCGGTCAAGGTGTCCCGCAAGGCGTTGCGACTGATGCGGCAAAATCTTTGGCTTGCCGTCGTTTACAATGTGCTAGCCGTGCCGATCGCGATCGCCGGCCTGGTCACGCCCCTGATCGCGGCGGCGGCGATGTCGGGTTCGTCGGTGATCGTTATGCTCAATGCGCTGAGGGCGCGTGCGAGGGAGACGGTCTGATGGAGGTTCTGGTCATATTGGTGCCGCTCGCTCTCGCACTTGGCTTTGCCGGTCTGCTCGGCTTTCTCTGGTCACTCAAGAGCGGACAATATGACGACCTCGATGGCGCGGCTTGGCGCGCCATCGCCGACGATGAGCCCGTCAATGGTCAAGGCGGGTCCAAGTAATGAAAGTATACCAATGAAGCCGACGATGCGATCGTCAGCGCCGCGCTGGCGAGCGGCAAGGACCGGTGTCCAAGTCTGTCCACCGCAATCGCGGCGTCCGCGAGTGGACAAGCAGGACAGAGACCAGCCGACTGATGGAGCCGAGGCGCGCCATCATCAGCAGCAGCACATCGGCAGCACGTCAGGCCGCCAATAGCGCCAGTGTGTCGCCGACATTATGACCGGCTGCATCGTGGTAGCATCGAGCCATCCGTCAGTGCGCCGGATGCAGGGGAACCCGAGCGAATGTCGTTCGTCGCCGATTGCGGCAAGCTCGATCGCGCAGCCGAACGGGGCGGATGCGATATCGCGCCACCCCAGCAAGGTCAGCCGTCGAATCATCAAGGTCAAAAACCGACGCATGTCGTAAGCTGCTCCGAGCAAGTATTGATCCTGACATGATCACTCGCTTGAACCGTTGACGTAGCGCAATTGCAGAGCTGGAAACCGACGCTCTCGATGAAACGATTGAGGGTGAAGGCCTTGGCTGCAAAGATGCTGCAATAGCTTACATGGCGCAGGAGTCCGCCCCGGAATATCCCAAAGATTCAAGAGCCGCCGAGCCTTGAGCCAGGTCAATGCGTCTCCAGCGATCCGCTATAGATCAACAACCCTAGTCCGACCAATTCCCGTTCTATCGCTGAAAGTTGTCGCCTCAAATACCGGGGCCCGTCAGGCACGTCGAGGTGGTGATGATACGATGCCGAAGCAATACTCGACGAAGTTGAGCGCGACGCCGCCGAGTTGCTATCCGAGGAGCTTCGGAAATGAGTGCGGCAATAGGTTGACGAACAACGCGCGGCCCTCAAAGTGCTTCGCAAGCTCTATCACTAGGAGTTAGCTCCGACAAAGCAGGGTACACACGGGGTCAAGCCGGAGACAGCTGCAACTTGTCGCGCAGGCAAGCGCACAAAAGAACACATCGTCTGGCCCTTTGCGCCGGCTTCAAGGCTACAGTCGTGATGTTGGGCCCCGGGTCCAGAGGAACGGAAATCCGAAACGACCGCCACGGAGCGTCACTGGCCAGGTTGACGCAGATCAACTTAAGACTCGCGGCGACGCGATTAACTCGCATCGCGCGGTATCGTGCCAGATCTCGCTGACATCCGCTGAACAAGGAAGACGTCCATGGCGACGATGCAGAAGTTAAGGGGCTACCGGGGCCCAGCACTGTTCTCCTACGGCTTTCGGCCGTTCTTTCTGTTCGGCGCCATCTATGCCGGCGCAATCGTTCCATTGTGGATGGCGGTCTTCGCGGGGGATGTCAGCCTTCCAACCGCGTTCGCACCACGGGACTGGCATGTGCATGAGATGCTGTTCGGCTATGTAGGCGCGGTGATAGCAGGCTTCCTGCTCACCGCCGTTCCGAACTGGACAGGACGCCTCCCAATCCAGGGCGGTCCACTCGTCGCTCTGTTCGGCGCCTGGCTTGCCGGAAGACTGGCAGCGACATTCTCAGGCATCATCGGCTGGCAATTCGCGCTTGCGATCGACGCTGCGTTCCTGCTGTTGCTCGCCGCCGCAGCCGCCCGCGAGATCATCGCTGGACGAAAGTGGGGCAATCTGAAACTGGTGGGCATCGTGTCGCTGCTTGCGGCCACCAACATCGCTTTCCATTTGGAGGCACATTTCAATGGTGTCGCGGACTATTCAGCACGGGCGGGTATTGCCCTCGTCGTTACGCTGGTCTGTGTGATCGGAGGGCGGATCGTTCCGAGCTTTACGCGCAACTGGCTCTCGCGCCAGAAGCCGGGCCGGCTGCCTGTTCCCTTCGGCCGATTCGACGCGGCGACGGTCGCTGTCAGTGCGTGCGCGTTGGTTGCATGGGCGGTGGTTCCTTCCGGTCGCGCGGTCGCAGGCGCCCTGGGAGTTGCCGGAGTGCTCCACGTCATCCGCCTTGCTCGCTGGGCCGGCCATCGAACGATATCGGACCGGCTCGTCCTGATCCTCCATGTTGCCTACGCGTTCGTGCCTGCCGGCTTTTTGCTGGCGGCGCTATCTTCGCTAGACCTCGTCGCCCCCAGCGCGGGGATCCATGCATGGACCGGCGGTGCGATCGGTTCGATGACGATCGCGGTGATGACACGGGCGTCGCTCGGTCATACGGGGCAGGAGCTCTCGGCATCCACTGCCACTCAGGCCGTTTACGCCTCGATCATCATCGCAGCGCTGGCGCGGATATGCGCGGCTGTCGATCCGACCTATTCGATACCGCTATTGATGATCGCGGGTATCGCATGGACGGGTGCATTCCTGGGATTCGCTCTCGCTTATGCCCCCCTGCTGTGCAGCGCTCGAAAGCTCTGAGAGCAATCTGCTGGACGTGCTCAAGGCGAAGCGGAGGTTGCGCGCTCGACTTTCTTGATCGTTCTTACGGCCAATAGACAAGGTAGCCGTGCCTACCCGGTCGCAAGAGCATCAATGCCGTTCCGCTTCAGCCTCTTGCTCTAGTCGCATTATATGCGCTCTCAAGGCATCGAAGGTCTCTTCAGCGGCGTCGCTAAATAGCGGATCTTTTTGATCGGTCAGGGCTGAAGCGACCTCGGGCCAATCCTGGGGCAAAAGAGCCTTGAGGGCTGCCGGGACGAAGTCGCGCTCTTCCACCATCATATGGTGGCGTTCCTTCACTATGAAATCTCGTATGATGCGGCCGACCTCCTGTCGAGGAATCTCGCGATCCGCGAGAACGCCATCGATCGTTTTGGCGAAGCGGCGCAAACGATCAGCTCCGTCTGCGTGCTCACGCGCGAGATCACCGACGGTTGCAGCCGCATTCGGATCGCGAAGCGTTAGCTTGGAGAGGATCAAGTCTTCCTGAGGATGATGGTATACCTCCGGGTAGACTTCGAAATAGCTGATAATTGCCCGAATAACCTCATAGTCAGGGCGACGCCCGTGCTCAAAGAGCTCCAGTTCTCGCTCAAGGATAGTAAGGAGCAAATCGATATTGCGATGCTCAGTTGGCACTTTTCGAGCCGCCCTTTCGTGGAGGTTCGAGAAAGCGCTCATGAAGAAGCGCAAAGGCCATTAATCGCGCCACCGAAGTGAGGGGACCCCACGATGAGCGCACACGGACTGCATCCAACAAGCCTGCCCGCCTGCGAGGACAGGACGTTCATCATCTGCGCGCGGGTGATACGCGGGATCAATTCCATCGCTAAGGCGGATATGCCGGCATCGGCCATCGGACCCGGCGGATGGAGTGCGACGCGCTCGCAGTCTGCGGTGCGGTCAAACACGCGGGAGCCCCGCGCCAATGCAGGTAAGTCCAGCAATCAGCAGCGCGCCTGCGCACGCTTCCAAGATGATCGAACGATGCCGACTTGCATACAAGGCGAGCATAGATCCCACGATCGTGGTCGCGATACCGAATTCCAGGATCATCGATTCAAATCGCTGAACTTTGAAAATTTGCTTTTGACGAAGAGAAAATGAAATATCTCTGAGACTACAGGACGCCACGCCAGGCTCGGTCATCGTTTTTCGGTTTAACGTTAAGGTCGCGACCCGTGGATTTACGGATGCGCCGCCGAGCGCGCGAACGCCGGCTTGCTCAATAAGGGAGGGAGGCCCGGGCAAGAGACCTCATACGACGGGGATGAGGCTTCATTCCGACGCTAAAGCAGTATCCGCTCTCCGCTCTTTTGGAGCCAAAGCCGCGCCGCGTACTGGCGGACGCCAGGGCATGCTCGATTAACCGGGCTGATCGCACGCTGAGAGAAGCCGCTAGAAGTCGCGATGAGTGGACGCGAGCGAACCGCTCTAGCGCGGTTGGTCCGGGCTTTCTTGCCACGTCTTCGAGTGCTCTGAAATCCACTTCGCGGCGTCGTGCTCAGTAATAAAGCCCTTGATGACTTCCGTTTCGCCATCGGGCCACAGAATGTCGATCCTCCAGCCGGTGCCGGGATTTTTGCAAGCCATGAAAGCTGGTCGCTGCTCGATCATTCGTCGACTATGCGCCGACGGTGGCTAGCTACAAGCCAGTGATCCTGCCGCACCTCCATCTTTTTTACCCGTGCAACCCTTAAATCTCACGCCGATCCTTTCGTGGTCGTGAGTCAAGAAGATCCGGCAGCGGTGACAATTGGGGACGCGGCTCAGAACTTGGCTCTGCGGTTGCTTCGCCCCGGAAATTGGCCCAGCGCCGTCGGCTGATCACAAGGCCAATCAAGCCGGCCGCTATCAGCGCGGCTCCTGCGATTATCAGCCAATGCGGCAATTGCAATGAGAGCAGCAAGGCCTTTGCCATTTTCACTCCAGGACAGCGTACTCAAATGTCACGCCCTCAGGGGCGTTTTCCTCAAACCACTTCTCGGCGGCCTCGATCGAAGCGAAGACCTTGATGTGGTCCTCATCGCCGATTTTCTTGGCCGTGTCCGTGTAGATCCAGACAGTTTTCATCGCATCAACTCAAGCAATTCCCTGACCTCGCTCAACCGCAGCTTGGTGTCCACCGGCATCTGCCCCAGCAGCATATGCCTGGTGCCGACCGCGATCCGATCGCGTTGGATGTCGTCCTGTTCTGCGTGATATGCCTCCATGTCCGCGGCGAACCGGCGGACGACCTCGGGCGGGATTTCCAGCAGCTTTCGGTTGATCGGCACGCATTGGCATGAAACTACGACAACACTGCCAAGCTTAAAATACCCGCTGCCGGCGTGGGTGCCATGGTTCATCTTCCAAACGGATTACTGCCGCGGAGGTATGCAGAAGCTACCGCTCTTCCGGCCGCCATGTTGACGGATGGGCGATGGCTGAAATCTTATCGGTCCGCATCGCAGGGGCGAGGGCAATGATGGGTTTGACCGACGTCTTGCGCGCCAGGCTGCCACCCATGCGCTAACGCTCGCGGGATTGCGGGGCGCTGCAGCGAGCGGTGTAATAGCGCGTATGAACGACTATCCGACCAAAATCGCGTTCGGCAAATTGCTGGAAACGGGCGCAACTCGCATCATTGTTCTCTGCAAAGACTATCATCGCTCCCACAATCTCCAGCTAGACGCAGCGAGATGGCTGGACGAGATGCGTCTGTCTGATCTCGAGCAGCGGTTCACTTGCACGGCCGGTGAAGGGGCTCGATCATTCGATCGGTCGACGAGCCGCCCGAAATGGGCACCGGTTAGCTTGTGCCTTGGCGTATGCCGTCCGGCAACGTCGTCGCCAAGGCTCGCAGTAGCCGTCGCCCCCGAGATTTACAAATTCGTCAGCGGGCCTATGACCGGGCGACGAACTGCTTTGTCAGTCTCTCCTTTACGGATTCGGCTTGTTCCTTGGTCAGCTTCTCAGCCCAATGGCTATTGTTGATCAGCGCTGGCCCCTTGAGTTCTCGATCATAAACCATCCAGCCAGTGGTTCCCATTCGAACGAGGAATCTGGCCTGCACAGCGTAATTCACTGGTGACCTCTGCGGCAGTTCGCAATCCGCCAATTGAGCCTCCCATCAGCGTGCGCGTCAATTGAACTATGTGAATCTTAGCATCGACTTTAGGCGAGCGGAGGAGGCGGGCGGCTTTTTCAGGGTCTGCGAAAGCGCTCATTCCCATCTCCGACGTGCATTACGCGTTTCCAATCAGTGTAACTGTAGAGTCCTGCCCAGTGGTGGACCGGCGTCCCGCAACGCACGCAACTAAAGAGCCCCGAGCTGGTCACAGGAGTCGAGAGTCGCTCCTGAATCGCAGAATAAATGGTGCCGCAGCGGCGGCATGAAAAATAGACGAGCATCAGTCATCCTCCGACCGCCCGAAACGCCCTTTAGCCGCGTCATCTGAGTCGTGCCAGAGCTTGATGCTCGTCCGCAAGGCCGGCGTAGAACCGCTCCAACGCCTCGCGGAAGCGGCTCTTGGCGCGCTCGAGGTCAGTTGCGCCACCGGAGCTGCCGCAAGGGGGACACTGATGGCGCAGGTCCAAAACGCCGGGCTGTGCTCGGTCGCCAATCGGGTCCTCCCAACATCGCAGTCCTCATGGAGCACCACGAAGTCGTTCTCGATCGCGTCACCGGCTATAACGGTGGGACGAAGGAATAGGTTCATGCAGCCAATTTCCCGCCGAATCGAGCACGCGGGAAACCGCTCTGTCCGCGAAAAAGGGCGCTCGCCAGCTGCATGCCAGGAGCTATATCGATCCCGTATCGCAAGAGCGCAAGGGACGAGACCAAGCCGATAATGCTGAACAGCGTAAGGTAGCGAGAGTGGGCACCGGGCGTGAGGCTTTGAAATCTGTCGCGGGCTTCGAAAGAGTAAGCATATGAAAAGTCTCCCCAAAACGGGGGAGTGTAAGCGCCAAACCTGACAAGGGACCTGACGAGGCATCTGCACCGGTAGACCGCGTTGGCGTACGTCGCCCGGCAATTACGCCGTAGTCAGCGCCCGAAGAACAACCACAGCAGGATGATCACAGGAATTGGTACGCCCAAAAGCCAAAGCAAAACACCTCGTCCCATCGCGCTTCCCTCCGTTGTTTATTCGCGCCAATGGCAACTACGGAAGACGCGGCCATGTTCCTAACCCGCCGATCGCGTCGTCATTGCCGCCGCGCGACGGTGGAGGCGGATAACGGTGGTCATCCCTCAATGGTGAGGCGACCCAGAAACGCATTGCAGGCCCGCTCGGCTTCAGCGAACGAATTGAAGGGAGATCCGGATACGTGAGCCGCTGGCAACGCGCGGAGCTGGCTTTCGATCCTCGCAACGAACTTGAGGCCGCGATCATTTTCGGTTTCTGTCGCGGCGCGTCTTCTGAAACGCCTCCGGCCCTTTGAGCTCCCGCTATCGCTGAAACTTGCCTCGCGTTTTACGCGGGCCGTAGAGACTTCTCTTTGGACGCTCTTCGCCGCCCAAATAAAAATACTCCCAATGAAAGGGAGCAGCGTACCGCAGCCTAGGAAATGGACAATGAAATGTTTCGCGACACTCCATGTGGCGCCACCTTATCCAACCGCAACCGTCACGCGAGTGCAAGGGAAGTGCGCACCTGTCCAATAGGGGAATAGATTGGCAGTGGCTTAGCCGGAGACGCCCTGGGCGAAATTGATCACTTCGCCCCAGTCTAGTCGGGTATCGACCCACGCCGCCGGCACTTTGCCCTGCTGACTAAATTGACCAATCTCGGCCTGGCTGTTGGCTTGGTACTCAAATTCAAAACTTGGCTATGATCTCGGCGTCAGCAATCTTCTTGGTGGTAAACTGTTGATAATTCCCGCGTGCGTCGCGCGGACCGGGATCGGTGCATGCTGGCCTCCGGTGTTCGAACGGCGGGAAGCCTTCAGCGCAGCTCCTTCAACGGCTGGGCGATCTGGTTCGCGCAGTTGAGTAGCACAGGTAGCAGACGTTTGCGCAGATCGTTGACTTTGACACGGGCCGTGGCCGCACTCACGCTGACGGCGGCGACGATGTCGCCATCGGCGACAAGCACCGGGACGGCCATCGATCTGATGCCCGGCGCTAGCTCCTCGTCGCTGATCGCATAGCCGTTCTTCGCGGCGGTCCGGATTGCAGACAGAATGTCCGGGAGAGTGGTCAGCGTCCGCGGCGAGCGCGCGCTCATCGGCTGCCGGCTCAGTCGCCGCGTGATGTCGTCATCGGTATGGCGGCCCAGCAGGATGCGGCCTGTCGCCGAGCAATAGAGCGGAAGATAGGCGCCGACGCGAACGCCGGTCTGGACGTAGTGCTCGGCTTGCGCCCGCGCAATGAAGAGCGATTGATTGTCGTCCAGCACCGCCAGCGAAACCGATTCCGCGACTTCATCGCGGGCGCGCTCCAGCAGCGGTTGCGCGATTTGCACGAGCTTATCGCGCTCGGACATCATGCCGCCGAGCCTGCGCAAGCGAGGAAGAGGACGGAAGTCTCGTCCCGACAGCTCCAGGTAATTCAACTCGACCAGGGTGAGGAGGCATCGGCGCGCCGCTGCGCGTGTGGCGCCTGAAGCGCGTGCGGCGTCGGCGACGCTCATCACGGGGTGAACCGAGAATGCCTCGATGATCGCGAGGCCTTTCGCGAGCCCCGCCATCCCTTCACGTCTCTCTTTGGTTTCCGCGATCGCCATAGCTGAGCTCACCTTGACAGCCGTTTTTGAGTGGCTCAAAGTGTTCGAAATACAGATATTTGTTCGATATTCGAACATATCGGACTTGAAGTCAAGCGTGAGGAAGCGCCGATGAACAAGATCGTTTTGCCGCCGGAACGAGCAAATCCGGTCAACTGGCCGGAGGGGCTCACCCGCGTTCCGTATTGGGTGTTCCAGTATCAATCGGTCTACGCTGAGGAGCAGCGCAAGATCTTCCAGGGGCCGAATTGGCACTATCTCGCGCTGGAAGTTGAACTGGCGGAGCCGGGCGATTTCCTCACGACGCAAATCGGCGATACGCCCGTGATCGTTACCCGCGACACCGACAATGAAATCTACGCGTTCGAAAACCGGTGCGCCCATCGCGGCGCGTTGATCTGTCTCGAAAACCGCGGCAAGCATCGCAAGGATTTCAGCTGCGTGTATCACGCCTGGAATTACGACCCGCAGGGCAACCTGACGGGCGTCGCCTTCAAGGACGGCATCAAGGGCAAAGGGGGCATGCCCGACTCGTTCAAGATGGAGCAGCACGGACCGCGCAAGCTGCGCATCGCGATCATTCACGGCCTGATATTCGGCTCATTCTCCGAGGACGTGCCATCGATCAAGGAATATCTCGGCGAGGAGATCATGAACCGCATCGAGCGGGTGCTCGGCGGCCGCACCCCGGTGGTGCTCGGGCGATTCACTCAAGCGCTTCCGAACAACTGGAAGCTCTACATGGAAAACGTCAAGGACTCCTACCACGCCAGTATCCTGCATCTCTTCTTCACGACCTTCGAATTGAACCGGCTGTCGATGAAGGGCGGTATAATTGTCGATGAGAGTGGCGGACACCACGTCAGCTATTCGGCAATCGATCGTGAGGCGGATAAGGACGTTGACTACGCCAAGCAGCAATTGCGGTCCGAGAGCGAGTACAAGCTCGCGGATCCGACCTTGCTGGAAAGTTTCGACGAGTATCACGATGGCTGCACGCTGCAGATCTTGTCGGTGTTCCCGACATTCGTGCTGCAGCAGATCCAGAACGCGATCGCGGTGCGTCAGATCGTGCCGCGCGCGATCGACAGGACCGATCTGAACTGGACTTATCTCGGCTTTGCCGACGACACGCCCGAGCAGCGACTGACGCGCATCAAGCAGGGCAATCTGGTTGGCCCGGCCGGTTACATCTCGATGGAAGACGGCTGTGTCGGCGGCTTCGTGCAGCGCGGCATTGCCGGTGCAAGCGAGGATCAGGCGGTACTCGAGATGGGGGGCGCCGACGCCAATAGCGGCGAGAGCCGGGTGACTGAGGCGTCGGTGCGCGGCTTCTGGAAGGCGTATCGCGCCAACATGGGAATCTGAGGACTGCGCCATGAGTGGTAACTCTCTGCAATACATCACCAAAGCGCAGGCCGATTATGCACGGTGCATCGACGATGATCGTCTTGAGGATTGGCCGAGCCTGTTTCACGGTCCGTGCCTGTACAAAATAACCACCGCGTCAAACTATCGCGACGGGCTCGAGGCCGGCATCGTGTTCGCCAACTCACGCGGCATGCTGACCGATCGCGTCTCCGCTCTGCGCGTAGCCAATATCTACGAGCGGCAGAGCTATCGCCACATCCTCGGTCTGCCGTCGATCCTGTCGGAAGACGGTGCAATGGTGAGGAGCGAGACGCCATTCATGGTGGCGCGCATCCTGCAGGATGGTGACACGTCGATCTATGCCACCGGCCGCTATTTCGACGTCTATGAGATCGTGAGTGGTACAGCGCGACTGCACGAGCGCACGGTGGTGTGTGACAGTTCGCGGATCGACACATTGCTGGCGCTGCCCTTATGACTCCGACAGCTGTCGCACTGACAATCGGTGATCCTAATGGCATCGGCCCCGAAATCGCGGTCAAGGCCGCGATGCTGTGCGCAAAGGTGCAGCCCGACGCGCGTCCGATTCTGGTCGGCGATGAGCACGTAATCCGCTTCTACACGGACAAATTCGCGGCCGGCTGGCCGCTGACACGGGACTGGTCATCCCCTGACAAGCCAACCCTGCGTTATCATCCCGTTGCGGCTTTGGAGCCCAAAGCCTTCCGGCCAGGGCAGGGGTGCGCAGAGGGTGGCCGTGCCACCGTCGCCTATGTCGAGGCGGCGCTCGACCTCATGGCGCGAGGGCGCGCTCACAGTATCGTGGCGTGTCCGCATTCCGAGACCAACGTCAACTCGGCCGGCATCAAGTTTTCCGGTTATCCGAGCTTGCTGGCGCGGTTGAAGAAGGTGCCAGAGGATGAGGTGTTTCTCATGCTGGTCGGCGCAGGGTTGCGCATCGTCCACGTGACGCTGCACGAGCGGCTTGCCGGTGCGCTTGAGCGGATCACGCCTATCTTGATCGAGCGCGCCGTTCGCACAACGATCGATGCATTGAAACGTCAGGGCATTGCCCAACCACGACTTGGCGTGTTTGGCATAAATCCCCACGCAGGCGAAGGCGGTCTATTCGGCGATGATGATGATCGTATCGTCAAGCCGCTGGTCGAGCGGCTGAAGGCGGAAGGCATCGATATCGAGGGGCCGGTGGGCGCCGACTTGATGCTCGGTCGGCAAGGCTTCGATGCGTTCGTGGCGATGTATCACGACCAGGGACACATTCCGATCAAGCTGATGGCGGGCCGGAATTCGGCTGCAATGTCGATCGGTGCCGGTCTGATGTTTTCAAGCGTCGGACATGGCAGCGCCTTCGACATTGCGGGCAAAGGCGTGGCCGATCCGACGCCCGTCCTGCGATGCATCCAGCTCGTCGCAGGCGCCAATCAATTCAAGGAAACAGTATGACGCACACGATCGCGGTCGAAGACGCCGACATCAGCTTTCCCTGCAATGACGGCGAAACGATTCTCGTCGCGGCCGAACGGGCAGGCTACACCATGCCCTATTCATGCAGGAAGGGCGTTTGCGCGTCCTGTGAAGGCTTTCTAAGCAAGGGCAACGTCAAACAGCGATCAAAAGACATCGAGGGTCCCTCCGGCAAGGTGTTGTTCTGCACGGCGACCGTCAAGAGCGATCTAACTATTCGGCCACGACGAATCCAGCGCCACGATCCGTTGGCGCGGAAGAAAATTCAGGCGAGGGTCTTTCGCATGTCGCGCCCGGCGGATGACGTGGCCATCCTGCAATTGCGCTTTCCGGCCAGTATTCGCGCCAAATTCAAGGCGGGGCAGTATCTCCGCATCCGCACGCCGGATGGTGACGAGCGCAGCTTCTCGATGGCCAACCCTCCGCAGCAGAGCGACGGCGCGCAGTTGCACATTCGGCACGTGCCCGGCGGCGAGTTCTCCGAAAAAGTGCTTGCCTCGTTGCGGCTCGACGACAAGCTCGAGGTCGAGGTGCCGTTCGGCGAGTTTTATCTGCGGGCGGATGAGCAGGCGCGTTACGTGTTCATCGCGACCGGTACCGGCTTCGCGCCTTTGAAATCGATCATCGATGACATGATCCGTCGCAGGCTCAACCGCGAGGTGCGCTTCTATTGGGGTGGACGGAGCGGGGCTGATCTTTATCTCGCGGACACGTGCGAGCAGTGGGCCAAACGATATCCGTGGTTCACCTTCGTTCCGGTGCTATCTCAACCTGACGCCAACTGGACCGGACGTCGCGGCCTGCTGCATGCTGCGGTGCTTGAGGATCTTGCGGATCTGTCGGACAGGCATGTCTATGCCTGCGGCAATCCCATGATGATCGACGCCGCGCGTAGCGAATTCGAGACGAGTGGCGGACTGCCGAGGGATCACTTCTACGCGGACGCGTTCATCCCCAGCGGCTCGTCCGACACGACGCCAGCGCGGCTCCTGCAAACGGTCGACTGACGATTGTCCGCACGTCAGTCAGGCCTGCGGCGCGACATGATCGCCTCAGCCCAGCCGACCAAGAACAAAAAACTTATCGGACCAAAGCATTTGGCCAGCAGAGGTGAGGAAATGAGTAGTACCGAGGTTGCTTTCGACGTTCCAACATTCATCAACTCGCGTCGCACTGGCATCACGCAATATGTGGTCGTCGCCTTGTGCGGTCTTGTCATGTTCCTCGATGGCTTCGATACGCAAGCCATCAGCTACATGGCGCCGTCGATCGCAAAAGAGTTCGGGCTCACGAAGCAGCTTCTCGGGCCGATCTTTTCGTCGGCGTTGGCCGGCTTGATGGTCGGTTATCTGCTTGTCTCACCGTTGTCGGATCGCTTCGGTCATCGCAAGCTTGTTGTCATTTCGACGTTTGCATTCGCGCTGCCGACGTTCGCCACGATCTTCGCGACGAATGTCGCCGAATTGATAGTGTTGCGTTTCGTCACCGGCATCGCGCTTGGGTCCGTGATCCCTAGCGCTATTGCGTTGACGACGGAGTTCAGTCCCGCTCGCTTGCGCGCGACGTTCGTGTTGGCAATCTATGGCGGCTTCTCGCTCGGCTTCGTCGCTGCGGGCGCGGTCGCAGCCTGGTCTATCCCTGAATATGGCTGGCGATCGATGCTGTGGATCGGCGCGGCTGCGCCCACGGTCGTCGCAATCCTGACGCTTATGTTCTTACCCGAGTCGATGGACTTCCTGATCCGCACGAATGCGAAGCCGGATGCCGTCTGGCGTGTGGTGCGTCGAGTGGATCGAGCGTTGCCGGTGCAGGGGCCGGCGCAGTTCGTCACTGACGTGGCTGAGCGGCGCAGCGCGGTTGGAAGTCTATTTTCGTCCGGTCGCGGCGTCGGAACACTGGTGATATGGGCCGTGTTCATGCTCAATCTCGCAGAATTCTACGCGCTGCAAAGCTGGCTGCCGTCAATGCTGACGAATGTCGGCCATTCTCTCAATACAGTCGCGCTCGCCACCACAATGACCACCGTCGGTGGCATCGTCGCCGCATTCGCGATTGGACCGGCGATGGATCGTATCGGACCCTACGGGTCCCTTGCCGCGGTTTATCTGGCCGGCGTTCTGTTTGTTGTCTTGTTCGGCTATTCGATCGACAAGCAGAGCTGGATGATGGTGGCGGCGGCATTTTGCGCTGGCTTTTGCATCAGCGGCGGACAGAAGAGCGTGATCGCGTTGGCGGCGATTTACTATCCGACCTCGATCAGGTCCACCGGCGTGGGCTGGGCTCTCGGGATAGGCAGACTAGGCGGCATCGGTGGGCCGCTGTTGATTGGGGCCTTGCTCGCGTATCACCTCAGCGCGCAGCACATTCTCTATGTCGCCAGTGTCCCGATGCTGATCGCCGGATTGCTCATTCTCATGCTCGGACATGGGTACGGACGGGATAGAATGAAAGATCAGGGTTGAGCGAGTCGGTGCTTCGCCAAACGACGGTTCCGAACTCCATTGCTTCGTTAGTTTGTCCGCTATTCGTCGGCAGATCGCGCTTCGGTCGGTCCTGACGGGAGGGCCCCCTCCCGTTGGGAGGTATCGCCAACGCGTGAGCTCGACGGAACGTGGGGCTTGCCGACAACGTGTCGAAATTGTCGGGAAACCCCCGCAATCTTACCGAGAGGCGAGATTCTTTGCCGCGATGAAGCGCGGAGCGATGAACAGCAATTGGCTCGTTCATCCTCTCAATTTGGCTAACCGCGGGCTGAGCGCGAGCCGCCCACGAACGAAACCAGCACGTATCTGGTGCGGTTTCTGGTGCGGCCGCCGCGCTAGGAGCAATGAGAATCCAGCAAGCTATTGATCTCATTGGTGGGCCCGGCAGGACTCGAACCTGCAACCAGACCGTTATGAGCGGCCGGCTCTAACCATTGAGCTACAGGCCCCGCCGCCTTGCGGGCCGCGGGGCGCGGCCGGCAACGGTGCGGGCTCCGTTTACAGGCTGACTGCGGTTTCGGCAATGCCGCCCCCGCGTCCCTGCCATCGCCGCCGGGCCAGCCACGTCTCGCGGCTGGCATCGCTGGAACAGTGGCCGGCAGCCATCTTGCCTGGCCCTCCGTTTCCCTGGCGACCGGCGCCTCAATCCACCGAGACGCCGGCAAACTCGACGACTTTGCGCCATTTCTCGGTCTCGTCGGCCACCAGCTTGCCGAATTCGGCCGGGGCCATCGGCTTCGGGATGCCGCCGACCTCGGCGAGGCGCGCCACGAGCTTGGGATCCTTCAGCGCTTCGCCCACCGCCTTGTTGAGTGCGTCGACGATCTCCGGTGGGGTGCCCTTCGGCGCCGAGATGCCGTAGAAGCCGACCGCCTCGAATCCCGGCACGGTCTCGGCGATCGCCGGCACGTCGGGCACACCCGCCCAGCGCTTCGGCGAGGTGACGCCGAGCGCGCGGACGTTGCCGCCGCGGGCCTGCTCCAGCGCCGACGGCAGATTGTCGAAGATCAGCTGCACCTTGTTGGAGATGATGTCGGGGAAGGCGATCGCGGATCCCCGATACGGCACATGCAGCATGTCGCACTTGGTCATCGCCTTGAACAGCTCGGCCGACATGTGCACCGAGGTGCCGTTGCCCGACGAGGCATAGGAGATCTTGCCCGGATTGGCCTTGCAGTAGTCGATGAACTCCTGGACGGTCTTCACTGGCATCGCGTTCGAGACCACCAGCATGTTGGTGAGCTGCATGATGCTCGCGACCGGGGTGGTGTCGCGCAGGAAGTCGAACGGCAGCTTCTTGTAGAGCGAGGTCGAGATCGCGTTGTTGGGCGCGACGAACAGCAGCGTATAGCCGTCAGCCGGCGAGTTGATCGCGGCCGCGGCGGCGATGTTGCCGCCCGATCCGGTGCGGTTCTCGACGATGAATTGCTGGCCGAAATGATCCGACAGCCACTGGCTCATGATGCGGGCGACGATGTCGACCGGACCGCCGGCGGCAAACCCGATCACCCACCGCACCGGGCGGTTCGGATAGTCGGATGCGGATGAGGGGGCAATCGAGGCGAGGCAGCAAATCAAACCAAGCAAAGCGACACGCGCGAACCGGATCATCGTCTCTCCCGTCATTTTCTTGTGACTGTTGCCGGCATGGTTTCACAAAACGCTGGCTTTGCCTACGACGTCGCCCGTGCGACGATAGTCGGGCTCGTGTGGAATGCTTGAGGCTCGGGATGAAATTCGCTGTTATGATGTGCGCCGGCGCGCTGCTGCTCGCGGGCGCGGCGGCGGCGCAAGAGGGGAGCAAGACCATTTCCAAGACCACGATCAGTTTCGCCACGGCGACGCCGGGTGGCGGCTTTCCGCTCTATGGCAATGCCTTCGCCGAGGTGATGAATACGGCAGACCCGACGCTGTCGGTCGAGCCGCGCAACACCAAGGGCTCCAATGAGAACATCCCGCTGCTCGAGGCCGGCAACGTCGATATCGCGACCGTGGCGGGCGAGCCGTCCTATGAAGCCTTCATGGGCATCGGCCGGCCGAAGGCCACGAAGCTGAAGATTCTCACCGCGATGTATTCGAGCCCGGGCATGTTCGTGGTGCGTGCCGACAGTCCCTACAAGACGATCCAGGACCTGGTCGGCCAGCCCGTCGCGTTCGGCGCCAAGGGCTCCGGCCTGCCGATCCTGTCGCGCTACATCCTCGACGGCATCGGGCTGAAGCAGGACGAGGACTTCAAGTCGATCTATCTCGATCGCGCCGGCGACGGGCCCGCGATGGTCGAGGACGGCCGCGCCGCCGCATTGTGGGGCGCCGGCATCGGCTGGCCCGGCTTCACCAAGATGGCCGAGAGCGCCACCGGCGCCCGCTTCATCGCGCCGACCACGGACGAGATCGCCCGCATCCGCGCCAAGCACACTTTCCTCAAGCCGCTGACGATCCCCGCCGGCGTCTATCCGAAGCAGACCGCGGCAATCTCTTCGGTCGGCTCCTGGAGCTACATCCTGGTGCGCGAGACCTTGCCCGACGATGTTGCCTATCGGCTGGCCAAGACGCTGCACGGTATCGAGGCGACCTTCTGCAACAAGCTCGCCCAGGCGTGCGAGACCACGGCGGCGAACACGCTCGCCGCCGCGCCTGATATCAACCTGATCCACCCCGGCGTGCTCAGATATTTCCGCGAGATTGGGGTGGCGAAATGATGAGGGCGAATAGCCAGTAGCGAATGGCGAATGGAAATTCTGATCTATCGCCATCGCCACTCTCTATCCGCCATTCGTCTATCCTATTTCTTCGCCATCGCGCAGGCCGGGTCCGGCGGGCCGAACGCGTCCTCGCCCGAGATCTTGGCCAGGATCTTGTAATAGTCCCACGGATATTTCGACTCGGCCGGGGTCTTGACCTGCACGAGCCAGAGGTCGTGCACCATCAGATTGTCCTCGCGCAGCTTGCCGTTGCGGGCGAAGAAATCCTCGACCGGCTTCTCGCGCATCTTGGCCGCAACCTTGAGCGGATCGTCGGTGCCGGCATCCTTGATCGCGTTCAGATAGGCGGTCACGGAGGAGTAGACGCCGGCCTGCCACATCGTCGGCATCCGGTTCATCTTGGCGAAATAGCGCTTCGACCACTCGCGGGTCTTGTCGTCCATGTCCCAATAGAACGAGGTGGTCAACAACAGGCCCTGCGCGGCCGACAGCCCGATCGAGTGGATGTCGGTGATCAGCGCCAGCAGCGCCGCCATCTGCTGCCCGCCGGCGAAGACGCCGAACTCGGCGGCGGTCTTGATCTCGTTGGTGTTGTTGGGCGGTCCGCCGGCAATGCCGATGATCTTGGCCTTCGAGGCCTGCGCCTGCAGGATGAAGGACGACAGATCGGGCGTCGCAAACGGCGGCCGCACCGCGCCGAGCACCTTGCCGCCGTTCTTGGTCACGATCGCGGAGGCGTCCTTCTCCAGCGAGTGGCCGAACGCATAATCGTCGGTGATGAAGAACCAGCTGTCGCCGCCGCGCTTCACCACTTCCTGCGCGGTGCCGACCGCGAGCGCCCTGGTGTCGAACACCCACTGTATCGCGTAGGGCGAGCAGAATTTTCCGTGGAAATCGGTCGCGCCGGTCGAGTGCGTGATGAACAGCTTCTTCTTCTCGTTGGCGATGTTCTGCACCGCGAGCCCGACCGCCGACACCGGCACGTCGACGATGAGGTCGACCTGATCGACGTCATACCAGCGTCGCGCGATGGTCGCGCCGATATCAGGCTTGAGCTGGTGATCGCCGACGATCACCGAGATTGGCTTGCCGAGCACCTTGCCGCCGAAATCGTCGACGGCCATCTGCGCGGCGGTGACCGAGCCCTGGCCGGTCGGCGTCGAGGCGGGGCCGTTCATGTCGGTCAGCACGCCGATCTTGACGATGTCGTCGGATACCTGCGCCGATACGGTCGGGGAAGCCAGCAGCGCGGCTGCGAGCGTCCCGAACATGGCTAGTCTGGTGGCCTTCATTCTGTCTCCCTCCTGAATTGGCGCATTGGCCATTATTGGTTGTGCCGGGCCTTCGGGGACCCGGTCATATTGGTTTCTTTTGCAACTATATTGGGGAGCGCGTCAACGCGCCATCGGTCTAATGACGCAGCCCCGGTCGGGCGAGAGGCAGTTTCCTTCGGGGCCGATTCAGTCCATAGCGGGCCATGGTCACCGCCCAGCGCCTTCCGCCTTCGCTCACCCCGCTCGATGCGGCACTGGCTGCCGTGCTGCGCGACGTCGGGTCGGTCCAGCCGATCGCGTTGCCGCCGGCCGACGCCTTGCGCTGCATTGCAGCCGAGATGCCGGCCTTGCGCGCCTACCCGCCGCACGATATCGCGGTCAGCGACGGGTGGGCGATGCGCGCCAATGACCTGGTCGGCGCGTCTTCCTATGCGCCGTTGCCGCTGGCCGAACCTCCGGTCTGGGTGGCGGCAGGCGCCGCGATGCCTGATGGCACCGACTGCGTGGTCGATGCCGATGCCGTCGATACCTCCGGTCCGCTTGCGCAGGTGCTCGCCGAAGCAATCCCGGGGCAGGGCGTCAGGCGTGCCGGCAGCGACATCGCCGTCGGGCGCACCGTGATCGCAGCAGGGGAGCCGCTGCTGCCGCGCGGCCTGCTGCTCGCGCGCGCGGCCGGACTGCAGATGTTGCGCGCGCGACGGCCGCGGCTTCGCATCGTCAACATCGCCAATGGTGAGCTGACCGCACAACTGATCGCTGATACCGCGCGCCTCGCGGGCGCTGAGGTCGTCGGCATCGAGGCGGCGCCCGATGCGGCGACGATTGCAAACGCACTCGATACCGACGGCTGCGATCTGATCATCACGATCGGCGGCACCGGCGTTGGTCACACCGATGCTGCGGTGAATGCGCTGGCATCGCGCGGCACGCTGATCGCGCACGGCATTGCCCTGCAACCGGGGCGCACCACGGCGGTCGGCCGTATCCACACAACGCCGGTCGTCGCCTTGCCGGGCGCGCCGGATCAGGCTTTCGCGGCCTGGTGGGCGATTGCGCTTCCGGTGCTCGACCGCCTGTCGGGCCGGCGCGCGCGCAAAACGCTGGCGCTGCCGCTGGAACGCAAGATCGCCTCCGGCGTCGGCATTGCCGAGGTCGTACTGCTGACACGCGAGCAAGGTACCGAGCAGGATTCCTGGGCGGCGCTTTCGACCGGCGACCTGTCGCTCGATGCCATCGCGCGCGCCGAAGCCCTGCTGATCGTGCCCGGCGCTGCCGAGGGCTTCGCTGCGGGCACGGTGGTCGATGCCTATATGTTGCGGGAGTGAGTTCCCGAGATGAGCAAGATGCCCGCATCGAACGAGAGTAATCAGCAACGTCATTCCGGGGCGCGCGATAGCGCGAACACGGAATCTCGAGATTCCGGGTCTGGTGCTGGCGCACCATCCCGGAATGACACCTCCCGCTTCGAGCAGGACCAGTTCCTGACCATCCTGTCGCGCGAGGAGGCGCTCGCGCGCTTCGAGGCGGCGCTGTTCCCGCGCCAATTGCCGTCCGAGAAACGGCGGCTCGCCGATGCGCTCGGCCGTGCGCTGGCGGAGGACGTGGTGGCGCCGATCGACGTGCCGCCATTCGATCGCTCCAATGTCGACGGCTTTGCGGTGCGCTCGGCCGATCTGGCGCGCGCCGGCGAGGCTGCGCCGGTGCAACTCGCGCTGAACGGCGAGACGATTTCGTGCGGCACCGCGCCCACCCTGCCGGTGCTTCCGGGCACCGCGACCGCGATTGCGACCGGCGGTCCGGTGCCGCGCGGCGCTGATGCCATCGTGATGGTCGAGCACACCCAGCCCGCCAGCAATGGCACCATCGAGGTCCGGCGTGCGGCGTCGCCCGGCCAGTTCGTGTCCTATGCCGGCTCCGACATCGCGCGCGGCGAGGCCCTGCTGCGCGCCGGAACGATGATCGGGTCGCGCGAGATCGGCATGCTCGCGGCCTGCGGCATCGCCGACGTTCAGGTGGTGCGCCGTCCGCGGGTCGCAATCCTCTCGACCGGCGACGAACTGGTGCAGCCGGGCGAGAAGCTGCGGCCGGCCGCGATCTACGACACCAATGGTGCGATCGTCACCGCGGCGATTGCCGAGAACGGCGGCGACGCGTCGTTCCTGGGTGCGATCGCCGACAACGAGGCCATGCTCGAAGCCGCGATGCGCGAGGCGCTGGCGGACAGCGACATGCTGGTGCTGTCGGGCGGCACCTCCAAGGGGGCAGGCGATGTCTCGCACCGGATCATCGCCCGGCTCGGCAAGCCCGGTATCATCGCGCATGGCGTGGCGCTGAAGCCCGGCAAGCCGCTGTGCCTTGCGGTGTGCGACGGCAAGCCGGTGGTCATTCTGCCGGGCTTTCCGACCTCGGCGATGTTCACCTTCCACGACATGATCGTGCCGGTGCTGCGGCGGATGGCCGGGCTGCCGCCGCGATCGGATGCCAAGTTGACGGCGAAGGTGCCGGTGCGCATCGCCTCCGAGCTCGGGCGTACCGAGTTCGTGATGGTGTCGCTGGTCGAGGGCGCCGACGGCCTGATCGCCTATCCCGGCGGCAAGGGTTCCGGCGCGATCACGTCGTTCGCGCAGGCCGACGGCTTCCTGAAGATCGAGGCGCTGGCCGACCAGTTGCCGGCCGGCAGCGAGGCCGAGGTGACGCTGTTCACGCCGCATGTGCGGGTGCCCGATCTCGTCATCGTCGGCAGCCATTGCACCGGGCTCGATCTCGTCACGGCGCCGCTGGCGCATGCCGGGCTCGTGGTGCGTTCGATCGCGGTCGGCAGTCTCGGCGGACTCGCTGCCGCCAAGCGCGGCGAATGCGATCTCGCCCCGATCCACCTGTTCGACGACAAGACCGAGACCTACAACACGCCGTATCTGACCGGCGGGCTCGAACTGGTGCCGGGCTGGCGGCGCATGCAGGGTATCGTGTTCCGCAAGGACGACACGCGCTTTGCCGGCTTGAGCGCAGAGCAGGCGGTGCGCGCCGCGCTTGCCGATCCCGCCTGCATCATGGTCAACCGCAACCAGGGCGCCGGCACCCGCATCCTGATCGATCGCTTGCTCGCGGGCAGCCGGCCCGACGGTTACTGGAATCAGCCGCGCTCGCACAATGCGGTTGCGGCCGCAGTGGCGCAGCACCGCGCCGACTGGGGCATGACCATCGCGCCGGTCGCCGATGCGTCGGGACTCGGCTTCATACCGCATGCTGAAGAGCATTATGACTTCGCATTGGTGACGGCGCGCAAGCAGCGGCCGGCAGTGCGGGCTTTTCTTGACGCGCTGGCATCGAATGAGGGGCGGGCTGCGTTGACGAAGGCGGGATTCAGGCCGGCGTAGCGTGAGTGTTGGCGTGTGCATGGCACGCGCGGGTGCCGCAGCAATCATCGCTGTCGTCCCGGCGAAGGCCGGGACCCATACGCCGCGGCCGATGTTGGGAACGAAATTCGTCGTTCCAGCGTCGCGCAACAGGCAGCATTTGTGGTTATGGGTCCCGGCCTTCGCCGGGACGACACTGAATATGTGGCGCGGCCGGCGGGTTATGCATCCGCATTCTCGCGACATGATCTGCCCGAGCTTTGCATCTCATTCCGCCCTCTTCGAACAGAGGGCGCAGGGAAAGCCGGGTGCCGATCGCACCCATGGGCCCCGTGCAAGAGGTAGAAAGCACGGGGGTAGGACCACAGGTGTAACCGGAGCAACCCGGCTTTCCCTGCGCGATGGTTTACGGCTTACTTCGTGCTCTCCCCGGCGAGACTGGGCTTGTTTGTCACCGCCTTCGCAACGACGCTTGCGCATCGCGCGAAAAGACACCTGCCGCTAGGGCGTCAGGACCACACGACTTCACCGTCCGCTTCATGCGCACTCGTCAGTTGCGCAATCGGCGTCCACCGCATCTCACCGCAACACCCGTGACGATGCGCAGCGCCCCTCGATCGGGTGAGACGTACATATTGAACATCTGAGTTGGGTCGAATGCCAAGCGGAATATTTTCTTATCGCGGGATTGACAGGTTTTGCTGAGTTGCCCGTCGGGCTGTCTTGCCGCACCAAACTAACCATCGACGTCATTCCGGGGCGACGCCACCGGAATGACGGGGGACTTCATCACTCGCTTAGCTTGCGGTCCAGGAAGTCGACATAGGAATTGTCCGGGTCCAGTTTGACGGCCAGGCGAAGCGCGGCTCGGGCGGCGGACTTGTCGCCGTCGGCCGTAGCCTTGTGCTCGTCCAGGATCGCATTGGCCACCGTGCGCGCGGTGTCGAGACGGGCCTCGTCGATGGAACGGTCGGCAAGATGGGTTTCCACCGGCTCGCGGAGGCGCTTCAGTTCGTCCACGCTGACCGAACCCAGCGGATACCAGTTGTAATATTCGAGACGCGGCCGATCATCCGTGAGGCTCGGCACGTCCCCGGCAAAGGCCGCGAGTTTTTCATCAGCGGCGATGAACGTCGCCAGGAAATCCTCGGGCGAGCCGAGGCCGTTTGCCGTCAGGTCTTCAGCCACCGCGGGCTTCGACATGCGCATGGCGAGCTCGCGCGGATCGATGTTCAACGGTTCATCGGAGGCGATCGCCACGCCTTCCATTCTGGACGGCAGCCACAGCGAGACATGCTTGAACTGGCCCATCATGGCCTTGAGTATCATCTTCGGAAGAATGCCGCGGTTGAAATCCAGCGGCACCCACTGCGCGAGAACGCCGCCGGGACGCATCTTCTGCTTTGCCAGCGCATAGAATTCCTCCGTGTAGAGGTTGATGACGCCGGCATCATGGGGCGGTGGCGGCTCGAGCGTGATGACGTCAAATGTCTCCTTGGTCCCCAGCAGGAAGTGGCGCCCGTCCGCGACGATCTGATGGACTTTGGGATTTTGATAGAACTGCTTGTTGATCGGCACGAAGTGGGGCGCAAATTCGAACACCGTCGATGCCAGATCGACCGCGTCGATCGATTGCAATTCCTCGTGGGTGCTCACCGCTCCCACCGTGGTTCCGGTCCCGATGCAAATGACGACAGCCGCTTCAACCGGGCCCTGGTGCAGCAGAATGGGATAGTGCCCCATCGCGGCCATGTAGCGTCTGCCCTCGGGACGGTTGTTGGCATAGCTCTTCGAATTCACCACCAACTGCTGATAGGTGCCCGCCGCCTTCTCGCGATACTCGACCACCGCAAACGTCGCTTGCCGGGTTTCCCGCAACTCGAGCACATTGGCGCCTTCGATCGCGGTCAGGACCCGCTCCAGATAGTGCGGGGTGAAGAGCAGCAGCGCTACGGCGATGACGCTCGCGGCGATCGTCCCTTGCCGCCACAGGCTCCGTTCTCTCAGAAGATCCGGCTGCGACATGGTCGTCGCGACGAACAGCAGGACGTTCACGGCAATCAGCGCGGTGAGCGCGCCCTGGCTACCCAGATACGGGATCAGCAGAAACCCCGCCGCCAGCGAGCCCACGACGCCGCCAATCGTGTTCAGGGCGTAGAGCGTGCCGATCCTGCGGCCGAGCGCGCTCATCTGCATCACGGTCAATTCGCTGGCCAGCGGAAAGCTGATGCCGATCAGCGTGGTCGGCAGCAACAGGGCAACAGCGCAGACCAGGAAGAATGAAACGTCACCTCCCAACAGCTCCTGCACCGGGACTGGAAGCAGGCCCGATACGACGGGAGACAGCGCTACTCCCATGGTCCGAGCCTTGCCGAGTATTCCGACGGTCAGCGTGGCCGCAACCGCGATCAGCAGCTGCGTCACGGCGAAGTATCGCAGCAATTGATCCTTGCGGGGGGCGAGCAGCCTGGCGCAGATCAGGGCGCCGATCACGAGCCCCAGCAAGTAAACGCCGAGCATGCCCGAGAAGGCGTAGACACTCGAGGTGCTGACATTGGTCAGGAATCGGAACCAGACGACCTCATAGGCGATCGATACAAAACCGGAGCACGCGAAAATCCAGATCAGGATCGACGTCCTGTCACTCGCGGTCGTGGCGGTTTGCACCGGTGCCTGTGCCGCGACCGGCAAGAGCGGGCTTGCGCCGCGCGCAACTAACAGGGCAACGACGCCGACGCAGACATACAACGCTGCCGCAACCAGGCTCGATCCCGCGATGCCCCAAAGGCCCATCAGCACAAAGCCGACCGCCAGGGTGCCGATGGCGGCGCCCAGGGTGTTGAACCCGTAGAGCAGACCGATGCGATTGGCGAGATCGGTTTGTGTGCGGGTCAGGAATTTCACCAGGAAGGGCAGGGTCGCGCCCATCAACATCGTTGGCAGCGACAGGATGGCGAGCGACACGGCGACCATGAGAGGCAGCCGGAAGGAAGACTCCAGGTCCAGCATCGGTGACAGCCAGCCCACCCATGTCGGCCAATGCGACAGGAACGCGGTGACCGCGAGAGAAACGAGGGCGAGGGCGAGTTCGAGCAACCCGTAGATTTTCAGGGGGTGGCTGACGACGTCGGCGATCCGGCCTCCCAGGGCGCTGCCCAGCGAGAGGCCGAAAAAGAAGCTTGCCACCGTGACGCTGACGGAGACGGTCGCGCTTCCCAGCACGAATTGTAGTTGCTTGAACCAGAGGACCTGCAGGATCAGCGATGCCGCGCCCGATGCCAAAAAGATCGCCGTGATCAAAATCCGGTTTTTCAGGCTTACGGCATCTCGAACGCCACCACGATTGCGCACTGGACCGGTCTCCCGTTGAACGGGAGAACAGGTAAGGCAAATGCTCTTAATTATTGCCTTATGGCGGAGCGGCGCTGGGAGGCAGCCGGATCGCGTTGAGATTGCTCGGAAAAATGCCGTTTGGCGGATGCTTGCCGGGCCGAACGATCGCGCTGTGAGAGGGCCTTTTGCGTTGCCGATCCAGCTCAGTGCCGCATGGCCGTCTCCACGAACTCCAGCACGGAGCGCGGGACCTCTTCGTATTCGACGAAACGGCGCCGAAGCTCGTCGGCAATGTCGGTCGTGACGTCGCGCGACCATCCTTCGTTGGTATTGAAGGCCACGATGCGGACCGGGCGGCTGTACTGGTCATCCAGGAGACGCCGGATCAGCGTTTTCCGGTCAGTGCCTTCTTCGTCGGTTTCGCTCCAGGCACGGCCCAGTCGGCCAAAATCGTTCAGCACCAGATAGGTGTCGTGATCGATTGAATGCGGCACAATCGAAGGCGAGCGAGGCATACATAGTCCTCCATGGTGCACATTATCGTGTTCCGATCGCCCTGCGTATTGGAAATTTCGAGGTAAATCCGCTGGATAGCGGGATTGCGCGTGACGTGAGCGGGGGCTGCAACATGCATTGGAGCAAACCGTCCCGTCGCTGGTTATCTCCCATCACCGACATGGGCCCTGTTGTGGATGTCGGTGGTTGAACGACCGATGGGGCTCCCACCCGCTCGAGGAGCGGAGCGATGTTAAGAAGGCTTCGTTTTAGGAATACAACGCTGGAAGAAGTGCTGGCAGTCGATACGCAGCGGCCGCGGAAGAGGCTACGGATGCGTGACCAGCCCCCGAGAGAGAGCCGATCGGCAAGGCTGGCCAAGCCGGGGCGGCCGGTCAGTCAACGAACCGACTGACCCTGCGGGATAGCGAGCCGAGCGCAACTTGCGGGGCGGCCCGTGAACTGGTTCGCCGATTGCGGCGACCAATCGATCATGGCATTCGACACCGTCAATTTTCGCAAGATTGCCGCGCTCGTCGTGGCGGCCGGCACCTTGTTCTGGCTCTACACCTTCTACGCCATCGCCCATGTGCCGCCTGGCGACGGCACCGGCTTCCAGTGGCTGGCGGTGTTTCCGCTCGGCATGGTGTTCGGCCTGTTCTTCCTGCCGGCCTGGCTGCTCGTCGCCATCGGCCGATTGCCGAGATTCACCGCGGCGCTTGCGGTCTGTGGCCTGATCGCGTTCGCGGTGCTTTGGGCACAGCTGCTGCAGGAGTTTCCGAGGGCGGTCCTCTAGCGAGCCAGCCGATCCTCATCCGCCGGCAAGCCTGGCATGACATTGCTTCAAGGCTGATATAAGCAGCGTTGGGCGCAAGTCGCGGCCTTCCATCGTCACGGCTGGTCCCGGCCATCCATGTCGGGCGGAACCGCAGGCGTGGATACCCTAACGATTGGCATGTCTTCGGAGACGCGTATGAAAGTGATTGGCCTCGCGGGCTGGAGCGGTGCCGGCAAGACCACCCTGCTGTCGCGGGTGATCCCCTGCCTGCTGGGCCGCGGCCTGCGTGTCTCCGTGATCAAGCACGCCCACCATGAATTCGATGTCGACGTGCCCGGCAAGGACTCCTGGGTGCACCGGCAGTCCGGTGCGACCGAGGTGCTGGTGTCCTCGACGCGGCGCTGGGCGCTGATGCACGAGCTGCGCGGCGCCGATGAGCCGCGGCTGCCGGAGCTGCTCGCCAAGATGGCGCAAGTCGATCTGGTCGTGGTCGAAGGCTTCAAGCGCGAGCCGGTCAACAAGATCGAGGTGTACCGCGCCGCCAACGGCAAGCCGCTGCTGTTTCCCGACGACCCGCGCGTGGTCGGGATTGCCAGCGACGTCGCCGTTGCAACCACGCTGCCGGTCGCGCATCTCGACGACATCGAGGACGTTGCCGAATTGATGCTGCGCGCCGCGATCCCCGTCGACGACGTGCTCGCGTCGGCTCCGGCCGAAGGCTGAAGCGGATGAGGAGGCGGCGTTGACGACGCAGGACGGCTTCGCCATGGTCGAACCATGACGACGACGAAGCTCGATCTCACCGGCCTGAAATGCCCGCTGCCGGCGCTGAAGACGCGCAAGGCCCTCAGGAGCGTGACGGCGGGAGATTTCCTCGAGGTGCATTGCACCGATCCGCTTTCGGTGATCGATATCCCGGCTCTCATCCAGGAGACCGGCGACAAGGTCGAGATCACCGAACGAAGCGACGCCCGGATCGTTTTCTTGATCGAGAAGATCAATGGAGCGATAGGCAATTCGAATGCTGCGTTGCCGCGTACCAGCTAGATGCAGCTTGATATCTACCTTTTGCCTATCGACACCTATTTTCCATTCTGCGCGAATTGATAATGTCCGCCGGGTTGTGGTGATGGAGTTGTGCTCGAGTGTGGGCGCATCGACGGACAACGACTGGGCCTGTGTCCAGATCACGGGCTGCACGGCCGGCATATCCGGTCGTATTGGGGGTTAGCATTTCCGGAATGTGCGTGGTTGGTCCCGACGCATTGAGGAAATGTGCGGAGCTGCCGGCTGACGCTGGCCGCAAGGGGCTGAGACGGGATCGAAGACGCAGATGCGCCTGTCGTAATGGCGGCTGCAGGGGAGGTGTCAATGACCACAGTGAGCAGCGCCGGACGCGTATCCGCCTCAGGTGCAGGTTTCCTCGACAAGGAACATACAATCGCGACAGCCGGCTTCAACCGCTGGCTGGTGCCGCCGGCCGCGCTCTGCATCCATCTGTGCATCGGCATGGCTTACGGCTTCTCGGTGTTCTGGCTGCCGCTGTCGCGCGCGATCGGCCTGACCGCGCCGAAGGCGTGCCCAGACATCTCGCTGGTGCAGGAGCTGTTCACCACCACCTGCGACTGGAAGGTCGCGAGCCTCGGGTGGATGTACACGCTGTTCTTCGTGCTGCTCGGCGTCTCCGCCGCGATCTGGGGCGGCTGGCTTGAGAAGGTCGGTCCGCGCAAGGCCGGCTTCGTCGCGGCGCTGTGCTGGGCCGGCGGTCTCGTGATCGGCGCGCTCGGCGTCTACACGCACCAGCTCTGGCTGATGTGGCTCGGCTCCGGCGTGATCGGCGGCGTCGGCCTCGGCCTCGGCTACATCTCGCCGGTGTCGACGCTGGTGAAATGGTTCCCCGACCGGCGCGGCATGGCGACCGGCATGGCGATCATGGGCTTCGGCGGCGGCGCGATGATCGGCGCCCCGCTCGCCGACAGGCTGATGAACTACTTCAAGACCCCGACCTCGGTCGGCGTCTGGGAGACCTTCCTCGCCATGGGCGCGATCTACTTCGTGTTCATGATGATCGGCGCGTTCCGCTATCGCATTCCGCCGGCCGGCTGGCAGCCCGAGGGCTGGACGCCGCCGACGAAGGCCAACGCGATGATCTCGAGCAAGCACGTCCATCTCGACAACGCGCACAAGACGCCGCAATTCTGGCTGATCTGGTGGGTGCTCTGCCTGAACGTGTCGGCGGGCATCGGCGTGATCGGCATGGCCTCGCCGATGTTGCAGGAGATCTTCGCGGGCAAGCTGATCGGCCTACCCAATGTCGGCTTCAACCAGCTCGATGCCGGACAGAAGGCGCAGATCGCGGCGATCGCGGCCGGCTTTGCCGGATTGCTGTCGCTGTTCAACATCGGCGGCCGCTTCTTCTGGGCGTCGCTGTCGGACAAGATCGGCCGCAAGAACACCTACTACACGTTCTTCATCCTCGGCATCGCGCTCTACGCGCTGGCGCCGACCTTCGCAGCGATGGGATCGAAGCTGTTATTCGTGCTCGGCTTCGGCATCATCCTGTCGATGTATGGCGGCGGCTTCGCCACCGTGCCGGCCTATCTCGCCGACATGTTCGGCACCCAGTTCGTCGGCGCCATCCACGGCCGTCTGCTGACGGCATGGTCGACCGCCGGCATCATCGGTCCTGTCGTGGTGAACTACATCCGTGAGTTCCAGCTTGCCGCCGGCGTGCCGCGCGACCAGCTCTACAACACCACGATGTATATCCTGTGCGCCATGCTGATCGCGGGCCTGATCTGCAACTACCTGATCAAGCCGGTCGATCCGAAATGGCATATGAGCGACGCCGAGGTCGCCAAGCTGCAGGATGCGAGCGCCAGCGCCGCGGCGGCCGGACCGCACGGTTCCTACGGGATCGGGTTCGGCGGGCTCGACGCCAAGGCGGCGCTGTTCTGGCTGTTCGTCGGCATTCCACTGGCGTGGGGCGTCTACATGACGCTGCTCAGCGCGGTCAAAATCCTCTGATCGCAGTTCAGGCCGCGCGCGGGACATCTGGCATCCCGCGCGCGGCCTGAAGCGTTTTCGAGCGACGCGGGTGCCGGATCGCGCGAAGAAGACGCGTCGAACAAGAAGCTCTCCTCCGTTCAATTCAACAGATAATCAAGGGACATTTCAGTCATGTTTCGTACCGCAAGCTGTCTTGTGGCCGCCCTGCTTCTCGCCGGCTCGCTGCACACCGCATCAGCCCAGACCACCGAGGCCAAGCCGTCGAAGGTCAAGCTCACCATGCAGAAGCTGAAGGACATGAAGGCGAAGTGGAAGGCCAACAAGCCAAAGCTGAAGGTCTGCCGCGCCGAGGTGAAGTCGAAGGGCCTGACCGGCGACGACCGCTGGTTCTACATCGAAGAATGCATGGGCAAGAGCTGAGCGGCACCGCTCCGCTATCTGCAACGCAAGAGGGCGTGACGGCGATCGCTGTCATGCCCTCTTGTTGCGTTCGAGACGCGATCACTCCGCGGCGGCGGGCGTCGTCTTGGCGGCCTCCAGCGCGGCTGCGATCGCTTCGTCGACCCGTTCGAGCCAGATGAACTCCAGCTTGGCGCGGGCGCCGGCGGGGATGTCGTCGAAGTCGCGCTTATTGCGCGCCGGCAGCATCACACGGGTCAGGCCGGCGGCCGCGGCCGCGACCACCTTCTCCTTGATGCCGCCGACCGGCAGCACGAGGCCGCGCAGCGAGATCTCGCCGGTCATCGCGGTGTCGCTGCGCACCGTGCGATCGGTCAACAGCGAGGTGAGGGCGGTGAACATCGCAACGCCCGCGCTCGGGCCGTCCTTCGGCGTCGCGCCGGCGGGAACGTGGACGTGGATGTCGCTCTTCTCGAACACGCCGGGGTCGATGCCGAGCTGGGACGCCCGGCTCTTCACCAGGGTCAGCGCGGCCTGCACGCTCTCGCGCATCACCTCGCCGAGCTGGCCGGTGAGGATCAGCGCGCCGCGGCCCGGCGTGCGCGACGCCTCGATGAACAGGATGTCGCCGCCGACCGGGGTCCAGGCCAGTCCGGTGGCAACGCCCGGGATGCTGGTGCGCATCGCGATCTCGTTCTCGAACCTCGGCTGGCCGAGCAGCGAGACGATGTCCTTCGGCGCGATGGTGACGTGGCTGGTGCTGCCCTCGGCGATCTGTACCGCGACGTTGCGCAGCACCTTGCCGATCTCGCGCTCCAGGTTGCGCACGCCGGCCTCGCGGGTGTAGCTGCGGATGATCAGCCGCAGCGCATCCGGATCGATCTCGACCTGCTCGGCCTTGATCCCGTTGGCCTCGAGCTGGCGGCGCACCAGATAGCGCTTGGCGATCTCGAGCTTCTCGTCCTCGGTGTAGCCGGCGAGGCTGATCAGCTCCATGCGGTCGAGCAGCGGGCCGGGGACGCCGTCGAGCATGTTGGCGGTGGCGATAAACACGACGCGCGAGAGGTCGAACGGCACTCCGAGATAATTGTCGCGGAAGGTGCTGTTCTGCTCGGGGTCGAGCACTTCGAGCATCGCGGCCGACGGATCGCCCTGGATGCCGCGCCCCATCTTGTCGATCTCATCCAGCATCATGACGCAATTGCGCGCGCCGGCCTTCTTGATCGCCTGGATGATGTTGCCGGGCAGCGCGCCGATATAGGTGCGGCGATGGCCGCGAATCTCGGCCTCGTCGTGCACGCCGCCAAGGCTGACACGAACGAACGGCCGTGACATCGCGCGCGCGATCGATTGGCCGAGCGAGGTCTTGCCGACGCCGGGCGGGCCGAGGAAGCACAGGATCGGCGCCTTGCCGCCGGGCGCGAGCTTGCGCACCGCCAGATATTCGATGATGCGGCTCTTGATCTTCTCGAGGCCATAATGGTCCTGGTCGAGGATCTTGCGCGCCTCCGCGATGTCGATCGGCTTCTCCTCCGGAATGCTCCAGGGCAGGTCGATCAGCCAGTCGAGATAGCTGCGCACCATGCCGGATTCGGCCGCGGCCTCCGGCATCCGCTCGTAGCGGCGCAGTTCCTTCTGCGCCTGGCTTTCGGCCTCCGGCGGCATCTTGGCCTCCGCGATCGCCTTGGTCAGTTCGGCGACTTCCGCAGCCTTGCCGTCGCCTTCGCCGAGCTGGCGCTGGATCGTCGCCATCTGCTCGCGCAGGATCGCCTCGCGCTGCCGCTCGTCGAACACGGCCTTGGTCTTCTGCCCGATCTCCTGGCTCAGCCGCAGCACCTCGATGCGCTCGGCGAGGTGACGCGACACCTTGTCCATCCGCGCCACGAGATCGATGGTTTCCAGGATGTCCTGCTTCTCCGACGGCTTGATGTCCATGTAGGACGTCGCAAGGTCGGCAAGGGTTGCCGGCGAGGTGGTGCCCTGCAGTGCGGCGATCAGCTCCTGCGGCACTTGCGGCAGCAATTGCGCGGCCTCCAGCGCCTGGCGCTGCAGATTGAGGAAGCGCGCCTCGATCTCGGGCGAGGTGGTGGTCGGCTCCGGGATTTGCAGCACGCGGGCCGCGAGGAACGGCGTGCCCGGCAGATAGTCGAGCACGCGCATGCGCTGCACGCCCTGGCAGACCAGATGGTGGGTGTCGTCCGCACCGGTGATGTAGCGCACGATGTTGGCAGTTGTGCCGACGCGGTACAGCCCGTCGGGGCCGGGATCGTTGGTCTCGGGATCGCGCTGCAGCAGGATGCCGATCGGCCGCTGCTCGCGCACCGCCTGCTGGGCCGCCGCAATCGAGGTCGCGCGGGCGATCGTGATCGGAATGATGACATCCGGAAACAGCACGGTGTTGCGCACCGGGACGATGATCAGCGCGTCGCTCGGAATCGGCGTCGAAGTCGATGCTGGGCTTGAAATGTCTGAGGCAGCCATGTCGAAATCCTTTAGCTCGACTTTCCGAGCCGCAGGCCGACGCAACCATGCGCGGCAAAGCGGCTGATGGTGTAGCGGCCTGTCGGCAGCGCGATGCGGCGCTCGAACCGGCCCTGCGGCAGTTCGAGGCGCAGGATGCGGGCGTTGCGGAGTTCAGGGGGCAGGGTGCGGCGGCCGGAGATCACCAGCGTGCCGCCGTCGAGCGCGGCCTCGACCTCGTCGGGATCGACCCCCGGCAACGCGACCAGGATCAGGATTTCATCCTCGGTCTCGATCACGTCGGTCGGCGGTTCCCAGCTCGGCTCGGTGCTTCCCGCGCGCGGGTGCAAATTGAGGAAGCTCTGGTGCAACCGTTCGGCGCGGGCGAGCGCCTCGATCGCATCCGACAGCATCCAGTTGATCTGATCCTTGGGCCGCATGGGCACTCTCCACGTCGCATTGGGAGGCGAGGTTACCGGTCTTGCCGCCGACCGTAAACCGGCCCCTCGCGCGGTTGATCGAGGGTAAAATTGTCCGAAATCTCGCGAATTGCGGCATGGCTGCGATGCAGCTCGATGTTCTGATCGCTGCCTACAGCCAGCCGGAACGCCTGAACCGCCAGAACAGCGCGCCGCATGCGACCAGCATCAGGCCCATTACGACGAAATAGCTGAACTCCCATTGCAGCTCCGGGATGTACTTGAAATTCATGCCGTAGATGCCGGCGACGGCGGTCGGCACGGCAACAATCGCAAGCCATGAGGCGAGCTTCTTGGAGATTGCCGTTTCCTGCGCCTGACCGACTAGCAGGCTTGCTTCAAATGCAAAGGCGAGCACCTCGCGCAGCGAGTCAATTCGCTCCTGGATCGTGCGCACGTGGTCGGTGACGTCGCGGAACAGCGGGCGCATCGTCTCGCGCACCATGGGGAGGTTGTCGCGTTCGAGTCTGCGGCAGACCTCCACGAGCGGCCCGACCGCATTGCGCAGCCGCAGCAGGTCGCGTCGCAGCAGATAAAGCCGCTCGATCTGTGCCCGCGTCATCGCGCTCGCAAGCACCTCCGCTTCCATTGTCTCGACCTCTTCCTGGATCGTCTCGAGAGCCGGCGAGTAGTTGTCGACGATGAAATCGAGAATGGCATAGAGGATGTAGTCCTCGCCGCGGGCAAGAGCGCGCGGGCAGCTCTCGCAGCGTTCCCTGACCGGCGTATAGGACGTCGAGGCGCCGTGCCGGACCGAGACGATGTATCCCTCGCCGACGAACAAATGCGTTTCGCCGAACGCGATGCTCTCGCCGTCGAGCTGCGCGGTGCGTGCCACGATGAACAGCGCATCGCCATATTGTTCGATCTTCGGCCGCTGATGCGCGTGATCGGCGTCTTCGATCGCGAGGTCGTGCAGCTGGAATTGCCGCTGCAGGTTGCTCAATAGCGTCATGTCGGGTTCGTGCAGGCCGATCCACACAACGTGATTTGGCTTGTTGCGCCAGCTCGCGGCCTCATCGATTGCGATATTGGCGATGCGTCGTCCCTCGACGTAGACGCTTGCCGCGATCACGCCGTCGGAGGAAACAGGCCCGGAGGTTGCGACATTTGGCGATACGAGGTTCATGGTCTCAGCCCTCGGTTATCGAACCCGCTTGACGCTACTTGTCGCCAAAAGGCTAGCACTGAATGGGCGCTGGTCAACACGCAGAGGCGTTGGGTTCCGGCTGGCGCCGGACGGCACAGGCGATCCCATCGCGGGGCTACCCGTCCTTATGCGGCTCCTATGCCGCACCGCGGCGTGCCCTCTCGAATTCCTACGGCCTTCCCAGCATCTTTTGCCGTGATGCGGTGCGCTCGCGCGCGCCGCCAAACGGGAAGGTGGCACATGACCTTGCTCCATTACCACGATGCCCGGCCGCACGGTTCGGCCGGCGCCATGCCCTTGATGCTGCGGCGGACCGTCAGGCGGATCGGCATCGTCTTCAGGACTGTTCACCGCGCGATCGCCGCCGCCAAGATTCATCGGCTCCGCAATGAGCTGCTGCTGCATCGCGGCCACGAGGATTGGGCGCGGACCAACCTCAACGTCGGCATGCTCGGCGGTGACGCCGAGAGATATCCGCGGGCGCCGGTCGTGCTCGGCGAGAAGTGGGACTACTGAGATGCGCGCAGTTTCGTTCATCGCTGCCCTGCCGCGCCGCGCCGCAGAAGGGCTGCTCGCATTCCTCGCCTGGATCGGCGAGGAGCCGATCAGCGGCTACCGGCCCGAGGCGCATTACATGCGCGGTCCGGGACCTGCGTGGCGGGCCAAGCATCGCGGGCGTTAGAACGAGATGACTTTACCCGGAATCGGCGACGGACTCCGCTTCACCTCGCCCCGCGTGCGGGGAGAGGCGTAGGCCGCCTTCGGCGGCCGTTCTCAAGAACGCCGAAGCAAGGCTTCGGCTACGACGCATCGTCAGATGCGTTCCGGGTGAGGGGGAGCCCCCGCAAACGTAGCTATCACCGTGTAAGCGGAGACGGCCCCTCACCCCAACCCTCTCCCCGCAAGAGCGGGGAAAGGGAGCGCGGTGCCGTCGTAGTCGCTACACAGCCCAATCTCATCACGCTTTAGCAGACCAGTTCACGTCGCTTCACGTCGCGGCGCCAGATGATCGAGCAGGTTCATCGGCAGCGGGAAGACCACGGTGGAGGAGCGCTCGCCGGCAATGTCGTGCAGCGCTGCGAAGTAGCGCAGCTGCATCGCCTGCGGCTCCTGGGCGAGGATCCGGCCGGCCTCGACCAGCTTCTCGGCGGCCTGTTGCTCGCCCATCGCGTTGATCACCTTGGCGCGTCGCAGCCGCTCGGCCTCGGCCTGCTTGGCGATCGCCCGCACCATCGTCTCATTGAGATCGATATCCTTAATCTCGACCCCGGTGACCTTGATGCCCCAGACGTCGGTTTGCCTGTCGAGGGTCTCCTGGATATCGGCGTTCAACTTGTCGCGCTCCGCCAGCATCTCGTCGAGCTCGTGCTTGCCGAGCACCGAGCGCAGCGTGGTCTGCGCAAGCTGGCTGGTCGCAGCCATGTAGTCGCTGACCTTGATGATGGCGCGCTCGGGATCGACGATGCGGAAGTAGAGCACGGCGTTGACCTTGACCGAGACGTTATCGCGGGAAATCACGTCCTGTGGCGGCACCACCTGCACCACCACCCTGAGATCGACCTTCACCAGCTGCTGCACCACCGGAATCAGGATGATGAGCCCCGGACCCTTCACCCCGGTGAAGCGGCCGAGCGTGAAAATGACGCCGCGCTCGTATTCGCGCAGCACGCGCACGGCCTGGGTCAGGAATACGATGATCAGCAGCGCGATCGCCGCATAGGTGAAATAATCAAGCATCATGCTGTACCTCCTTCGCCGGGAGAGGCCGGCGCACGCCGTACCACCAGCGTCAAATCGATGATGTTGGCGACCTCGACCGTGTCTCCCGCGGTGAATGTCTCGGTGCTGCGCGCTTGCCAGCGTTCGCCGTTGGTGAAGACGTGACCTGTGGTCTCCGACCAGTCGAGCACCTCGGCCGATAGCCCGCGCATGGCTTGCGCACCGATCCGCACCGGGCCCTTGCGCGCGCGGCGCAGCGCGCCGAGCACGACGAGAATGAGCCCCGTGAACATCGCGGCGACGATGCCGATGACCGGCCATGACAGCCGGTATCCGGGCGCCTCGATCCGAAACAGCATGGCTGCTCCAAGCACGAAGGCGACGATTCCTCCGAGGCCGATCACGACGGTCGGGTTGAAGGCCTCGATTGCGAGCAGCGCGATCCCGACCAGCATCAGGGCGAAGCCGGCGTAGTTGATCGGCAGCATGTTGAGTGCGTAGAGGCCGAGCAGCAGGCAGATCGTCCCGACAACCCCCGGCGCCACGGCACCGGGCGACATGAACTCGAAGATCAGGCCATAGATGCCGACCATCAGGAGAATGAATGCGATGTTGGGGTCGGTGATGACCGCAAGCGCGCGCGCGATCCAGGTTGGATCGATGGCCTCGATCGCGGCGTCCCTGGTCGCCAGGCGTTGCGTCTTGCCGCCGGGGAGCTCGATCGTCCGGCCATCGACCTGCCTGAGCAGGTCGGCCGGGTCGCGCGCGGTGAGATCGATGACGTTGGCTTGCAGCGCGGCGTTGGCAGAGAGGGTGGCGGCATCGCGCACCGCCTTCTCGGCCCAGTCGGCATTGCGACCGCGCAATTCGGCGAGGCTGCGGATGAAGGCAACGGCATCATTCGTCGCCTTCGCGGTCATGGCATCCTTGGTTTCGGACGGATGGCCGCCGTCCTTCTGGTCCTTGCCGCCCTTGTCCGGGGTGCCGCCCGGCAGCCCCGGTATCGGGCCGCCAATCTGCACCGGCGTCGCGGCGCCGATATTGGTGCCGGGCGCCATGGCCGCGAGATGGGTCGCATAGAGGATATAGGTCCCGGCGCTCGCGGCATGGGCGCCGGATGGCGCAACGTAGCCGACCACGGGAACGGGCGAGGCCAGCACGTCGGCGATGATCTCACGCATGCTGGTGCTGAGACCGCCTGGGGTATTCAAACGCAGGATGACAATTTCGGCGCGACGCTCGGCAGCCTTGGCCAGGCCGTCCTTGACGTAGCTGGCTGCTGCCGGCCCGATGGCCCCGTCGATTGAAATGGTCAGAGCAAGACGGCTGTTGTCCGCGGCCGGACCGGGACGGATGGAGATAATCAGCGCGACCAGGACGGTCGCAACAACGAGGGCCGCCTTGAAGGTGGTGTGCACGGCAAGCACTCCCTTGCCGTGCATATGGGGCGCCGTTTCGGAACCTCAAGTTGGCGTCGTGTCACGGGCACCGTGCGCTGATCGCATTGTGCATTGCGATGGCATATGTCGGGTCGGCAAATCTCAATGCGCGGCTGCGAGGTACTCGTCGGCAAGCTCAGCCATCGCCTGCGAGACCTCGGCCTTTGCCGACCCGTTCAATTGCACGATCGGCAGCCGCGTCGCCGGCTGCATGAATCCCAGAAGCGCCAGCGCGAACTTCAATGCGGCGGGATGCTCGCGCTCCAGCAAGGTCGCAAGCGGCACCAGCCGCTGGTGCAACTCCCGCGCCTGATACAATCGTCCCTCGCGGAAATGCCTGTGAACGGCCACGTATAGATCGGGCGCGACGTTCGTCACGACCGAGATGCAGCCATCGCCACCGGTGGCGAGCCAGGCCAGCGAGGAGGCATCGTCGCCGGTCAGCATCCGGAATGTCGCCGGCAGGCGTGAGCGCAGGCGCGCCAGCCGGGCAACGTCACCGCTGCCGTCGCGTAAACCCACGAAGCGCGGCGATGCGGCGAGCTCGAGCAGCGTCTCGTCGGCAAGGCCCTTGACCGTGCGCGACGGAATGTCGTGCAGGATGACAGGCAGGGTAGTGGCCGCGGCGACGGCGCGGAAATGCGTCGCCGTGCCCTGTGGCATCGGCTTGTTGTAATAGGGCACGACCGACATGACGGCGTCGGCGCCGGCCGCTTCCACGGCCCGGGTCAGCGTGACGGCATGACCGGTCGCATTCGATCCGGCGCCAGCGATGATGCGGACCCGCTTGCGCGCGACGTCGGCCGTGATGCGGACGAGCTGCGCGCGTTCCGCAGGCTCCAGCGTCGCGCTTTCACCTGCGGTCTCGCCGACCACCAGCGCGGTGGCACCCGCCGCGATCTGGCGCTCGCACAGCCGGCCGAACGCGTCCGCGTCGATCTCGCCCCGATGGTTGAAGGGGGTCGGAAGATCGGGGATGAAGCCCGACAGCCATCCGGCCAGGTCGGCTTTTGCAGCCGTTTGCCAGGTCATGGGTGGCTCATGCCACGCGGCTTGCGGGGAAGCTCGCGGTCTCGCCGCGCATATCGAGCTCGATCTCTCGCGACAACTCGACGATCATTTCAGGATGCTGGCCGTTCTCGAACAGCGCGTATTTGAGGGCCTGGGCGCGGTTGACGAACAGGCCGCCATAGAGGCCGTTCTGTTGCTGGGCGACCCACTGGCCGCGATGGTTGCGGCCGATGAAGACGACGGTGGACGCGGCGCTACACGAGGGAGGTTCGACGAGTTTCACGGTGGTGGTCCTTCTTGTTGTTTCTGACGCGTTTTCCTCACGCGAACCGGTATCCGGTTCGTTCGAACACGCTTCAGTCACGGTCACGCGATCAATGTCTGATTTGCCGGATATGAAATCGAGCGCGAAGGACGACCGACTTCATAGGAGCGGCATAGGATTTGTGGGGATGGTCTAGAGGCGCTGGACGATGCCGGTGCCGAGCGCACACAGCGCGACATAGGCGGTCATCTCGTCCCAGTGGTTGAGGTTTGCGGCAAACGGCATTTCGCGCTTGGCGATCCCGGCAAAGGCGCAGATCACGGCCGACATCCACAACAACGTGACGAGGCCCTTGCCGAAGCCGGCGCCGGCGAACACGGCAAAGCCGATCATGATGGCAAGCCGGAAGCCGAACCGGACCATGACCTGGACCGACTGCAGCTGCCGCGGCAGTTGTTTGGTGTCCACGGCCGCGCCGCCATCAGCCGATATTGTCGACGAACAGCGGCTCGTACAGCGCCCGCGTGTCGCGACGCACCGTCGGCACGCTGGTTCGGCTATCGTGTGCGGAGATCCGCTGCGCCTCGACGAAGGCGCTGAGGATCGCAAGCGCAAGATCGGTGTGGTGAGTCTCGATCGACTGGTCGAGCCAGTCGGGCAGCTCGCGTTCGCGCGACAATGCGCAGTGCCACTCGCCCTCGTCATAGACCAGGCGGCGGATCTGCCATTGCGGCAGTTCCAGATCGAGCAGCGCGATCGCGGCGTCGGTCCAGGCGCCTGACTGGATCAGCCGCTCGACCCGGCGGGTCTTGCCGCTCTGTCCGACCGAGGGAAAGCGCCGGCAGGTCTGGCTGATGATGTCGGCCATGAATTCGGCTGTGACCGCATAGGCGTCGCGCAGCCGTTCGCCGAGATCGATGGAGGTGTTTTGGGAAAGCACTGACATGGCGTCATCTCGTCTTGCGCGGCCCGGGGTATTGGCCGCAAGCCAAAAATGGCCGGACCGCCATTTGAAAACGAGATGAGGCGGGGGACGGAGATATAGGGATTCCATAAAGACCAAGCTGTCGTCCTGGCGGAGGAACCATTGCCACCGAATCTGCTTGTGAGATCAGGTTGGGGCCCCAGCCATCGCAAAACTCGGCCCTGTGGTTATGGGTCCTGGCTTTCGCCGGGACGACTGCGGAGAGCGCCTGCCACCTTTATAGGATTCCTATAACGTCCTTATTCGCCACCTCTCGAAAACCTATGCCCCGGATGGCACCTCACGGCCATCCGGCGCGGAGCGCTTATACGGTCGCCCACCGCGCCTCCTCGGACGCATAGGAGTCTCTCATGATGGACATTCTCATGGCGGCGCTTGCGGTCGGCTTCTTTGCGGCCGGCATCGGCTACGCCTACGCCTGCGAACGGCTATAGGGGAGGCGGCGATGATCTTCGATTACTCGCTCGCCGGCCTCGTCTCGCTCGGCCTGCTGTTCTACCTCACTTACGCATTGCTGCGGCCCGAACGCTTCTAGGCGGCCCGCGATGTCAACGCTTTGCACAATTCTGTTAGCCGACGCGGTGCTGACCGGGCTGTTGCTCGGCTTGTTCGCGTCGATGCTGCGCTTCGCTCCCATTCGAAAGGTTTGACGCAATGACCGTCATCGGCTGGATTCAAATTATTCTGTTCTGCGCGATCGTTGCCGCGCTGGTCAAACCGCTCGGCTGGTACATGACCCGCGTGTTCAACGGCGAGCGCACCTTCCTGTCGCCCGTGCTGCGCCCGGTCGAGCGCGGCATCTACTGGGTCGGCGGCGTCGACGAGCGCCGTGAGCAACACTGGCTGACCTATACGGTCGCCATGCTGCTGTTCCATGTCGGCGGCTTCGCCATCATCTACGGCCTGATGCGGCTGCAGGCGGTGCTGCCGTTCAATCCGGCCGGGCAATCGGCGGTCGCCGAGGACCTTTCCTTCAACACCGCGATCTCCTTCATCACCAACACCAACTGGCAGAACTACGGCGGCGAGAGCACGCTGTCCTATCTGGTCCAGATGGTCGGCCTGACCCACCAGAACTTCCTGTCGGCGGCGACCGGCATCGCGCTGGCGATGGCGCTGATCCGCGGCTTCACCCGCTCGTCGATGCGCACCGTCGGCAATTTCTGGGTCGACGTCACGCGCTGCACGCTCTACGTGCTGCTGCCGATCTGCGTCGTCTACGCGCTGTTCCTGGTCTGGCAGGGCATGCCGCAGACGCTCGGCGCCTATGTCGACGCCACCACGCTGGAGGGCGGCAAGCAGACCATCGCGCTCGGGCCGGTGGCCTCGCAGGTCGCGATCAAGATGCTCGGCACCAATGGCGGCGGCTTCTTCAACGCCAACGCCGCGCATCCGTTCGAGAATCCGACCGCGCTGTCGAACCTCGTGCAGATGGTCTCGATCTTCGCGCTCGGCGCCGCCATGACCAACGTGTTCGGCCGCATGGTCGGCAACGAACGCCAGGGCTGGGCGATCTTCGCCGTGATGGGCATCCTGTTCGTCGCCGGCGTCACCGTCACCTATTGGGCGGAAGCCAACGGCACCTCGGCGCTGCACGCGCTCGGCCTCACCGGCGGCAACATGGAGGGCAAGGAGCTCCGCTTCGGCATCGTCGCGTCCTCGCTGTTCGCCGTCGTCACGACTGCCGCCTCCTGCGGCGCGGTCAATGCCATGCATGACAGCTTCACCGCGCTCGGCGGCATGATCCCGCTGATCAACATGCAGCTCGGCGAGGTCATCATCGGCGGCGTCGGCGCCGGCTTCTACGGCATGCTGCTGTTCGTCGTGCTTGCGATCTTCGTCGCCGGCCTGATGGTCGGCCGCACTCCGGAATATGTCGGCAAGAAGATCGAGGCGCGCGAGGTCAAGATGGCGATGCTCGCGATCCTGGTGCTGCCGCTGATGTATCTCGGCTGGACCGCGGTCGGCGTGGTACTGCCGTCGGCGGTGGCCTCGATGGCGAACTCCGGCCCGCATGGCTTCACCGAGGTGCTGTACGCGTTCACCTCGGCCACCGGCAATAACGGCTCGGCCTTCGCGGGCCTCACCGGCAACACCCTGTTCTACAATCTGACGCTCGCTTCCGCGATGTTCGTCGGCCGCTTCTTCATGATCGTGCCGGCGATGGCGATCGCGGGTTCGCTGGTCGAGAAGAAGTCGATCCCGGCCTCGGCGGGCACCTTCCCGACCACCGGCGGGCTGTTCGTCGGCCTCGTCATCGGCGTGATCCTGATCATCGGCGGTCTCACCTTCTTCCCGGCGCTGGCGCTCGGGCCGATCGTCGAGCACCTCGCCATGAACGCCAACACCCTGTTCTGATCGAATTGTCCGGAGTGACAACCATGGAAACCACAAGACTGCAAAAGCAGGTGACGGCGTCGACCATGTTCGACCCGAAGATCCTGGTGCCGGCGATCCGCTCGGCCTTCGTCAAGCTCGATCCCCGGCTGATGGCGAAGAACCCCGTGATGTTCGTGGTCGAGGTCGTGGCCGCGTTGACCACCGTGATCTTCGTCCGCGACCTCGTCACCGGCAGCGCCAATCTCGGCTTCACCTTCCAGATCATCCTCTGGCTCTGGTTCACGGTGCTGTTCGCCAACTTCGCCGAGGCCGTCGCCGAAGGCCGTGGCAAGGCGCAGGCGGAATCGTTGAAGAAGACCCGCACCGAGAGCCAGGCCAAGCTGCTCACCGGCACCGACCGGACCTATCGCATGGTGCCCGGCACCTCGCTGAAGGTCGGCGACGTCGTGCTGGTCGAGGCCGGCGACAACATTCCGTCCGACGGCGAGGTGATCGAAGGCGTGGCCTCGGTCAATGAAGCCGCAATCACGGGTGAATCCGCGCCTGTGATCCGCGAGTCCGGCGGCGATCGTTCCGCGGTCACCGGCGGCACCCAGGTGCTGTCGGACTGGATTCGCGTCCGCATCACCGCAGCCCAGGGCTCGACCTTCATCGACCGCATGATCAAGCTGGTGGAGGGTGCCGAGCGGCAGAAGACGCCGAACGAGATCGCGCTCAACATCCTGCTGGCCGGCCTCACCATCATCTTCGTGTTCGCGACGGTGACGATCCCGAGCTATGCGGCCTATGCCGGCGGCTCGATCTCGGTCGTGGTGCTGGTGGCGCTGTTCGTGACGCTGATCCCGACCACGATCGGCGCGCTATTGTCGGCGATCGGCATCGCCGGCATGGACCGCCTGGTGCGCTTCAACGTTCTGGCGATGTCCGGCCGCGCGGTGGAGGCCGCCGGCGACGTCGACACGCTGCTGCTGGACAAGACCGGCACCATCACGCTCGGCAACCGCCAGGCGACCGCATTCCGTCCGATCCGCGGCGTCGCCGAGCAGGACCTTGCCGACGCGGCGCAGCTTGCCTCGCTGGCCGACGAGACGCCGGAAGGCCGCTCGATCGTGGTGCTGGCCAAGGAGAAATACGGCATTCGCGGCCGTGACATGCATGAGCTTGCCGCGACCTTCGTGCCGTTCACCGCGCAGACCCGCATGAGCGGCATCGATGCAGGCTCCTCGTCGGTCCGCAAGGGCGCGGTCGACGCCATCCTCGCCTATGTCGACGGCGGCTCGCCCCGCACCGTCGCCTCGGGCAACACCGTCCGCGCGGTCGCGGCGACGATGAGCGCTGAAGCGCGCGAGATCCAGTCGATCGCCGACGAGATCGCCAAGGCCGGCGGCACGCCGCTGGCCGTCGCCAAGGACGGCAAGCTGCTCGGCGTCGTGCATCTGAAGGACATCGTCAAGGGCGGCATCCGCGAGCGCTTTGCCGAGCTGCGCCGGATGGGTATACGCACCGTGATGATCACCGGCGACAACCCGATGACCGCGGCCGCGATCGCGGCCGAGGCCGGCGTCGACGACTTCCTGGCGCAGGCAACCCCCGAGGACAAGCTCAAGCTGATCCGCGACGAGCAGTCCAAGGGCAAGCTGGTCGCGATGTGCGGCGACGGCACCAACGACGCACCGGCGCTCGCGCAGGCCGATGTCGGCGTCGCCATGAACACCGGCACGCAGGCCGCCCGCGAGGCCGGCAACATGGTCGACCTCGATTCCAACCCGACCAAGCTGATCGAGGTGGTCGAGATCGGCAAGCAGCTGCTGATGACCCGCGGCGCGCTGACCACGTTCTCGATCGCCAACGACGTCGCAAAATATTTTGCGATCATCCCCGCGATGTTCCTCGCGTTCTATCCACAGCTCCAGGTGCTGAACGTCATGCACCTGGCGAGCCCGCAGAGCGCGATCCTGTCGGCGATCATCTTCAACGCGCTGATCATCATCGCGCTGATTCCCTTGGCGTTGAAGGGCGTCAAGTATCGCGCGGTCGGTGCCGGCGCGCTGCTCGGCCGCAACCTGATGATCTACGGCCTCGGCGGCATCATCATCCCGTTCATCGGCATCAAGGCGATCGACCTCGTCGTCGCCGCTCTGGGCCTGGCTTAAGGAGCCGCAATCATGTTGAAAGAAATCCGCCCCGCCATCCTCGTGCTGGTCCTGCTGACCGCGATCACCGGCCTTGCTTATCCGCTCGCCATCACCGGGATCGCCGGCGTCATCTTCCCGCGGCAGGCGCAAGGCAGCCTGATCGAGCAGGACGGCAAGGTGATCGGCTCCGCCCTGATCGGGCAGGAGTTCAAGGAAGATAAATACTTCCACGGCCGGCCGTCGGCGACGGTCGCGCCCGATCCGAACGATGCCTCCAAGACAGTGCCGGCGCCGTACAACGCGGCCAATTCCGGCGGCTCCAACCTCGGCCCGACCAGCAAGGCGCTGAACGACCGGGTCAAGGAGGATGTCGAGAAGCTGAAGGCGGAGAACCCGTCCGCCAGCGTGCCGGTCGATCTTGTGACCGCGTCGGGCAGCGGGCTCGATCCGGATATCTCGCCGGACGCCGCGCTGTTCCAGGTGCCGCGGGTCGCCAAGGCGCGCAGCATGTCCGAGGACGCGGTGCGCGAGCTGGTGACGCAGAACACGCAGGGCCGCTTCGCCGGCGTAATCGGCGAGCCCCGTGTTAACGTTCTTGCGCTCAACCTGGCGCTCGACGCGGCAAAGCCGAAATAGGGGAGTAGGCTGGCCCTCGCAGGATGACTATATTGCGCTATGGCCAATCAGCGCGACCCTGACAAACGACCCTCGCCGGATGCGCTGCTGGAGGCGGCGCGCCGGGAGACCGATCGATCGGGACGGCTGAAGATCTTCATCGGCGCCGCCCCCGGCGTCGGCAAGACCTACGAGATGCTCTCGAGCGCCCACGCCCGCCTCAAGGCGGGCGTCGACGTCGTGGTCGGCGTCGTCGAAACCCACGGTCGGGTCGAGACCGAGACGCTGCTGAAGGGCCTCGAGGTGCTGCCGCGGAAGCGGCTAACCTATCGCGACCAGACGCTCGAGGAGATGGACCTCGACGCATTGATCGCGCGGCGGCCGCAGCTCGCGCTGGTCGACGAGCTCGCCCATACCAACGCGCCGGGCAGCCGGCATCCCAAGCGCTACCTCGACGTCGAGGAACTGCTGTCGCACGGCATCGACGTCTACACCGCGATCAACATCCAGCACATCGAGAGCCTCAACGACGTCGTCGCGCAGATCACCCATGTGCGGGTGCGCGAGACGGTGCCCGACTCGGTGGTCGATCGCGCCGATGCCATCGAGCTGATCGACCTGACGCCCGACGACCTGATCCAGCGGCTGAAGGAGGGCAAGGTCTATGTGCCGAGACAAGCCGAACGGGCGCTGGAACACTATTTCTCGCCCGGCAATCTCACCGCGCTGCGCGAGCTGGCGCTGCGCCGCACCGCCGAGCGGGTCGACGAGCAGCTGCTCAACCACATGCAGGCCAATGCGATTGCCGGACCCTGGGCCGCCGGCGAGCGCATCCTGGTCTGCCTGAGCGAGGATCCGCGCGCGGCTGGCCTCGTGCGCTACACCAAGCGCCTCGCCGACCGGCTGCATGCGCAATGGACCGCGGTCAGCATCGAGACGCGGCGCAGCCTGCAACTTTCCGACGAGCAGCGCGACCGGCTGGCCGACACCATGCGGCTCGCGGAATCGCTCGGCGGCGAGGCGCTGACGCTGCCAGGCGTCGGCCGCCGCATTGCAGACGACGTTATCAATTTCGCCCAGGCCAACAACGTCACCCAGATCATCATCGGCAAGTCGACGCGCTCGCGCTGGTTCGAGCTGACGCATGGGTCCGTGGTGCACGATCTGGTGCGCCGCGCCGGCAATATCAGCGTCAACGTGATCGCCGGCGACGAGCTGCCGGTCGGCAAGGCGGCGGTGCAGACCGCGCAGCGGCAGGAGCCGTTCAATCCGCGGCCCTATCTGATGGCGCTGCTGCTGGCGGCGCTCGGGCTCGGCGCGGCCAAGCTGATCCAGCCGTTCTTCGGCATCGAGAATGTCGACCTCGTCTTCCTCACCGCCGTGGTCGGCGCCGCCGCGCGCTACGGCCTCGGGCCGTCGCTGCTGGCGAGCGTCGCGGCCTCGCTGTGCTACAATTTCTTCTTCCTGCCGCCGGTCTATACCTTCACCATCACCGACCCGACCAATGTCGCGGCGTTCTTCTTCTTCATGCTGATCGCGCTCCTGGTCTCCAACGTCGCGGCGCGGGTGCGCACCCAGGCCGACACCGCAATCAGCCGGGTCCGCACCACCGAGTCGCTCTACGCCTTCAGCCGCAAGCTCGCCGGCACCGCGACGCTGGACGACGTGCTGTGGGCGACCGCCTACCAGATTGCGCTGATGCTCAAGGTGCGCGTGGTGCTGCTGCTGCCGGAGGACGGGATGCTGACCGTCAAGAGCGGCTATCCGCCGGAGGATCAGCTCGACCAGGCCGATCTCGCCGCCGCCAACTGGGCTTGGGGCAACGATCGCCCGGCCGGCCGCGGCTCCGACACGCTGCCGGGCGGCAAACGGCTGTTCCTGCCGATGCGCACCGGCCGCGGCCCGATCGGCGTGATCGGCATCGACGACGACCGCACCGGGCCGCTCTTGACGCCGGACCAGCGCCGGCTGCTCGATGCGCTGGTCGACCAGGGCGCGCTGGCGATCGAGCGCGTGCTGCTGGTCGAGGACATGGATCGCGTCAAGCGCACGGTGGAATCCGACCGGCTGCGCGGCGCGCTCCTGACCTCGATCTCGCACGATCTCAAGACGCCGCTGGCTTCGGTGCTCGGCTCGGCCTCGGCGCTGCGCGACCTCGGCGCCAACCTGAGCGATGCGCAGAAGCACGATCTGCTGGCCACCGTGATCGACGAGTCCGAGCGGCTGAATCGGTTCATCGCCAATCTGCTCGACATGACCAAGCTGGAATCCGGTGCGATCGTGCCGAATACGGCGCGCCATGATGTCGGCGAGATCGTCGGCAGCGCGCTGCGCCGGGCGGGCAAGATCCTGGTGCATCACCGGGTATCGCTGGAGCTCGCGGCCGACCTGCCGATGCTGGAGCTCGACGCCGTGCTGTTCGAGCAGGTGCTGTTCAACCTGCTCGACAACGCCGCCAAATACGCCCCATCGGACACCACGATCTCGATCCGCGGCGCCCGCGATCGCGACACCATCGCGCTGCAGATCCTCGATGAAGGCAACGGGATTCCCGCGGCCGAGCTCGAGAGCGTGTTCGACAAATTCTATCGCGCCGAGAAGGGCGACCATGTCCGTCCCGGCACCGGCCTCGGGCTTGCGATCTCGCGCGGCTTCGTCGAGGCGATGCGCGGCACGATCGCGGCGGCCAACCGCGCCGACCGCAGCGGCGCCGTCATCACCATCCGCCTGCCGATCCCCGCCGACACCAACGCGCTGGACACTGCTGCATGAACGCGACGCCGATCAAGGTCCTGGTCATCGACGACGAGCCGCCGATCCGCAAGCTGCTGCGGATGGGGCTGAGTACGCAGGGCTATGACATCCTCGAGGCATCCAACGGCAAGCTGGCGCTGGAGATGCTGGGTGAGGGACCGGCGCTGATCATCCTCGACCTCGGATTGCCCGACATCCAGGGCCATGACCTCCTGCGCATGATCCGTGGACGCAATGAGAGCGTCCCGATCGTGGTGCTATCGAGCCGTGGCGACGAGGCCGGCAAGGTGCAGGCGCTCGACCTCGGCGCCGACGACTACCTGACCAAGCCGTTCGGCATGGACGAATTGCTGGCGCGGCTACGCGCGGCGCTGCGGCACCAGTTGCAGGTGCAGGGCGAGCGGCCGGTGTTCCGCTCCGGCGATCTCTCGGTCGACCTGGTGCGCCGGATCGTCAAGGTCGGTGACAGGGAGATCAAGCTGTCGCCGAAGGAATATGACCTGTTGCGCGTGCTGGTTCAGCATGCCGGCAAGGTGCTGACCCACCGCTTCCTCTTGAAGGAATTGTGGGACGAACTGACCGACGCGCAATATCTGCGCGTCTATGTGCGCCAGCTTCGCCAGAAGATCGAGGCCGACCCGGAGCGTCCGCAATTCGTGCTGACCGAGACCGGCATCGGCTATCGGCTGCGCGCGGCGGACTAGGCACAAGCGCCGGACGGCTCACAACCCGCGATCTGGAACCATTGCTCGCGGCGAGGATTACTTTCCCTCACCGGGAGAGAAACCATGGCAAGGAAATATTCGCGGAAGGCATCGCGCGATGTCGAGGGCGCGATGAAGAAACGCAAGGCCGGCACGCTGCGCAGCGGCCGTTCCAAGAAGAAGGTGAAGAGCCGCAAGCAGGCGATCGCGATCGGTCTGTCCGAGGCGCGCGCCAAGGGCAGGAAGGTCCCGAAGAAGTCGTCCAAGAAGACGGCGAAGAAGCGCAAGACAGCCAAGAAGCGGAAGAGCTCGAAGAAGAAGTAGGGTTAGGCTGCCTGCTTCGTAACGGCCGGGCTTGACCCGGCCATCCACGTCGTTCTGACCAAGTCGATGGATGCCCGGGCAAGCCCGGGCATGACGAGTGAAATTTGCCTCACCCCGCCTTGCGTCGCCGCGCGTTTGACCTGTGCGTTTTCTTGGCGGCGCGGCGATGCGAGGTCGGGCGGCGCGCGGTGGAGCGCGAGCGCCTTGCGCCGCTCTTGCCGCCCTTGAGGCTCTGCTGCAGGGCGTCCATCAGGCTCACGACGTTGCTTGGCTTCTCCTCGCGCTCGGCGGCCTTGATCGGCTTGCCGGCGGCCTTGCGGCGGACCAGGGCCTTCAGTGCGGACTCATACTCGTCCTTGAATTTCGACGGATCGAAATGCGCGGCCTTGCTGTCGAGGATATGGCCGGCGAGCTCGATCATGTCTTTCGTGACCTTCGGGCTCTTGATGTCGTCGAAATAATCGTCGGCGTCGCGCAGCTCGTAGGGGTAGCGCAGGGTGGTGCCGAGCATGCCCTTGTCGAGCGGCTCGATCGCGATCACATGCTCGCGGTTGGTCAGCACGATCCGCGCCAGCGCGACGCGGTCCTGATCCTTCATGGCGTCGCGGATCACCGCGAACGCGTCGACGCCGGCCTTGCCGTCGGGCCTGATGTAGTAGGGGTGGTCGAGATAGCGCTTGTCGATCTCGCCCTCGGGCACGAAGCTGTCGATGTCGATGGTATGGTTGCTCTCGATCTGGACCGCTTCGAGCTCGTCCTTCTCGATCTCGACATATTTGCCCTTGCTGACCTCGTAGCCGCGGCCCTTCTGGTCGCCCTCGACAACGTCGCCGGTCTCGGTATCGACCATCTGCTGCTTCAGCCGGTTGCCGGTCTCCCGGTTGATCATGTGGAAGCGGGTCTTCTCGACCGCGGTCGAGGCCGGGTAGAGCGCCACCGGACATGACACCAGCGAGAGCTTGAGCGTGCCTTTCCAGTAGGCGCGGGGAGCGGCCATGATCGCCTCCAAACAGCTTGAGTTTGGAACTTGAACGGATACCGTGGGTTTTGGTTCCTGATGGCCGCACGGAGGCGGCGGCCGTCGTTTGCGCCGAGGGTTTGCCGAGGTTTGTTGTGTCGCTGAGAAACCTGTCCACCTATCGCAAGAAGCGCGACTTCGAGAAGACCAGCGAGCCGTCAGGCGACGTCAAGGTCGCACCCAGCAAGCAGCGGCGCTTCGTCATCCAGAAGCACGACGCGACGCGGTTGCATTACGATCTGCGGCTCGAATTCGACGGCGTCTTCAAGTCCTGGGCGGTGACGCGCGGGCCTTCGCTCGATCCGCATGACAAGCGGCTGGCGGTGGAGGTCGAGGATCATCCGCTCGACTATGGCGATTTCGAAGGCACCATTCCCGAAGGCCAGTATGGCGGCGGCACGGTGCAACTGTGGGATCGCGGCACCTGGGAATCGGACGATCCCGAGCGCGGCTTCAAGAAGGGCGACCTGAAGTTCACGCTTGAGGGCGACAAGCTGCACGGCAGCTGGGTACTGGTGCGGATGAAGGGCGACCGCTTTGGCGGCAAGCGCACCAACTGGCTCCTGATCAAGCACCGCGACGAATATGCCGTTGACGGCAACGGCGAGGAGGTCCTCGACGAGGACCGTTCGGTCGCTTCCGGACGCTCGATGGCGCAGATCGCTGCCGGCAAGGGCCGGGCGCCCAAGCCGTTCATGCTGGCCAAGGGCAACGGCAAGGCCAAGGCGGACGCGGTCTGGCAGTCCAACCACGGCATGGCTGCGGACGCGCGCGCCAGGACCAAGGCGCCGGCGCCCAAGGAGCGGCTGAAAGTGGCGCGGCAGGCGAAACCGAAGCAGGTATCGGAGATGCCCGATTTCGTCGCGCCGCAGCTCTGCGCCGCGGTGGAGTCTCCACCCAATGGCACGGGCTGGTGCCACGAGATCAAGTTCGACGGTTACCGCGTGCAGCTTCGCGTTGAGGACGGCGAGGCCGTGCTGAAGACCCGCAAGGGGCTCGACTGGACCGTCAAGTTCGGCGCGATCGTGAAGGAGGCTTCGAAGCTGCCGGACGCGCTGATCGATGGCGAGATCGTCGCGCTCGACAAGAACGGCACGCCGCATTTTTCGACGCTGCAGGCTGCGCTCTCCGACGGCAAGACGGATCGGCTGATCTTCTACGCCTTCGACCTGCTGTTCGCCGGCATCGAAGACCTGCGCCCGCTGCCGCTCGCCGAGCGCAAGACGCGGCTGAAGCAGTTGCTCGCGGCGCGCAAGGGCAAGAACCTCCTGATCCGCTATGTCGAACATTTCGAGCAGCGCGGCGAGGCGGTGCTCGAATCCGCGCGCAAGCTCGGCCTCGAGGGCATCGTCTCCAAGCGGCTCGACGGTGCCTATCGTTCCGGCCGCTCCGACGACTGGACCAAGGCAAAAATCCGCGCCGGCCATGAGGTGGTGCTCGGCGGCTGGAAGACCACCAATGGCAAATTCCGCTCGCTGATGGCGGGCGTCTATCGCGGCGATCATCTGGCTTTTGTCGGCATCGTCGGCACCGGCTTCGGCCAGGACACGGTCCGCCGCATCATGCCGGCGCTGAAGGCGGCGGAGGCGGACAAGAGCCCGTTCGGCGGCAAGGACGCGCCGAAGAAGACCCGCGACGTGCACTGGCTCAAGCCGGAGCTGGTCGCCGAGATCGAGTTCGCCGGCTGGACCGACGCCGGCAATATCCGCCAGGCCGCCTTCAAGGGCCTGCGCCAGGACAAGCCGGCGCACGAGGTCGAGGCCGAGCGGCCGGTTGTAACCAAAGTGGTGAAGCCGATGGCCAAGGGCGTGGCGAAGAAGGGCGCCGGGAAGGCGTCCAGCGAGGTGATGGGTGTCGTCATCTCGCACCCGGACAAGGCGCTGTGGCCTGATGCGGGCGATGGCGAGCCGGTGACCAAGCTCGACCTCGCGAACTATTTCGAGGCGGTTGGCGAATGGATGATTTCCTATCTCAAGGGCCGGCCGTGCTCGATCGTGCGTGCGCCCGACGGCATCAAGGGCGAGACCTTCTTCCAGCGCCATGCGATGGCCGGCACATCAAAATTGCTCAAGCTTGCGAAGGTCTCGGGCGACCGCAAACCCTATTTGCAGATCGACCAGATCGAGGGCCTGGCGGCGGTCGCGCAGCTCGGCGGCCTCGAACTGCATCCCTGGAATTGCGCGCCGGATGCCTATGACACGCCGGGCCGGCTGGTGTTCGATCTCGATCCCGCGCCCGATGTCGCGTTCACCGACGTGATCGACGCCGCCAAGGATATGCGGCAACGGCTGACCGCGGTCGGCCTCGAAAGCTTCTGCAAGACCACCGGCGGCAAGGGTCTGCACGTCGTCACGCCGCTGCTCGCAGGCAGCAGGGACAAGGTGACGTGGAAGGAGGCCAAGGCGTTCGCGCAGGCGATCTGCCAGTGGATGGCGCAGGACGATCCCGAGCGCTATCTGATCAACATGTCCAAGGCCAAGCGCACGGGAAAGATCTTCCTCGACTATTTGCGCAACGACAGGATGTCGACGGCAGTCGCGGTGTTGTCGCCGCGGGCGCGTCCGGGGGCGACGGTGTCGATGCCGCTGACCTGGTCGCAGCTGCGCGGTGATCTCGATCCGAAGAAATTCACGCTGCGCACCGTGCCGGCCTTGCTCGCGAAGACGAAGGCCTGGGACGGCTACGAGGACGCAGCGTCGTCGATCAAATCGGCGATGAAGAAGCTCGCGGCGCAGTAGAAACTGTTGGGCAAGCGCGCCGCTGGCTTGGTTCGTCATACCCCGCGGAAGCGGGGTATCCAGTACGCGGCGGCTTATCGGTTCAATCGCAAACGTCTCTGGAATACTGGATCACCCGCTTGCGCGGGTGATGACAGTCGTTGATGTGGATCATCGGGCGCAGTGGCGCCACGCGCTACAATCGTCCGAGCAGGAGCAGGATCAGCAGGATCACGATGACCAGGCCGAGCCCGCCGCCGCCGTAATAGCCGGTGCCGTAAAACGGTCCGCCGCCGATGCCGCTGAAGCCGCCAAGCAGCGCAATGACCAGGATGATGAGAATGATCGTTCCAATTGACATCTAGCGTCTCCTCAGCCCCGCGGGCCCGTCTCGTTTCTGCCCTTCGGGAAGGAAAACAACCCGTAACTGTGAAGGTTCCGGAGCTGGCGGTGCGATAAACCTGTGTGGTTCTTCCGTTTGCCTTGGAACAGAACTACATCAACGAAATCCACGGAGGAGTGCATCGCAATGTCGGCGCCGCTGATCGTTTCGATACCCCATAGCCTCGGCCGCGACGAGGCGATGCGCCGCTTGAAAACGGGCCTGTCGCGCGCGACGGCGAACCTGCCGGTCATGAGCGTCGAGGAGGAGCGCTGGGACGACAACCGGATGAGCTTTCGCGTCCGGGCGCTGGGGCAGGTCGCGGCCGGGCATGTCGATGTCGAGGATGCCCATGTGCGGGTCGAGGTGACGCTGCCGTGGCTGCTGCAACGGTTCGCCGAGGTCGCGCAGGCGGCGATCCGCAAGCGCGGGCAATTGCTGCTGACCAAGCGCTGACGCAGGACGTCAGGCGTGCGAGCGCGCCTGCTTGGCGGTGCGTTTCGTCCCCGCGACCCTTGTCTTGAGCACGGCAACCGGCAGATTGCCGAACAGTTCCGGGAGCTGAATCCTGGTTGCGCCATCCCTGAGCGCATATCCAGCTGCGTCGATTTCACCCTCAAAAGCTCCGGGGCGCGGCCAGCTGCGGCCGCCCTGCGTGAACGGGGCGAATGATCTTGCCACCGCAACGATGGCCGCCTCGCGGCCATGGCGTCGCGCGAAGGCAATGACGTGATCGCGGTGCGGGCCGCTGACGGCGAGCGGCACGTAGTCGCCGCTGGTGAACACATCGGCCATCTCGCTGCGGAGCCGTAGCAGATGCCGCGTCCATGCGAATTTGAGACGGCCGTCGCGCCAGTTTTGCGCCAGCGCATCCCAATCCGGCATCTCCAGTGCGGCGAGCATTCCTGCCCGTTCGGTAAAGTCGACCGGGCGGCGGTTGTCCGGATCGACCAGCGAAAGATCCCAGCTTTCGGTGCCCTGGTAGAAATCCGGCACGCCCGGCATGGTTGCCTTCAGCGTGATCTGGCTGAGCGAATTCAGCGCGCCGATCAACGCGGTCCGTTGCGCGAGCGTGTCCAGCGCTTGGAGAAATTCGGGTGAGGCCTTGCGATCGAGGATCCGCTCGATGAAGGCTTTCACGCCCGCCTCGTAAGGCTCGTGCGGATTGAGCCAGCTGGTTTCCTGCTTACCCTCGCGCGCCGCCTTCAGCGCGTACGCCTGGATGCGGGCGGCGAGCGACGCATCATCGGGATCCCAGGCACCGAGCAGGGCCTGATACAGCATGTATTCGAACGTCGCCGATGGCGCGCGCATCTCGCCGTCGAGCACCAGATGCGGCGCATTCAGCACTTTCCAGCGCGCCACCGCGCTGGTCCATTCGCCAGGGATTTCCGCAAGCGCCATGATGCGGGCGCGGGCGTCCTCGCCGCGCTTGGTGTCGTGGGTCGCGGTCGCCGTCATGCCGTGCGGCCATTCGCGGGCGCGGGCCTGCATCATGGCGTGGAAGGTCTCGGGCGCGATCGCGCTCGCCGCCGGATCGCCGCCGACTTCGTTGAGCGCCAGCAGCCGGTGATAGCGATAGAAGGCGGTATCCTCCAGCGACTTCGCCATCATCGGCCCGGTGAATTGCTGCACCTTCAGCGCGAAGCGGCGGACCCGCGGCGCGCCATGCGGCGGCCGGCCGGGCTGCAATAGGTCCATGGTCAAGGCATCGCGCAGGAAATCGAAGATGCCTTCATCGGCGGCGAACCAGTCGGCGCGGGCGCGCTTGATGGTCTCGCTGATCAGCGTGCGGTCATGCGCGGCTGGTCCCGAGGCGGTGAGATAGGTTCGATAGACCGGAAAGTGCAGCACATAGAGCTCGAGCGCCTGCCGCAGACTGTCGCCGGAGAAGTCGCGGGTCGAGTAGTGACCGCTGGCAATGCGCGCGAGCAGCCGCGCCAGCACGGTGAATTCGCTGGTGAGCAGCGTCTCCAGTACGCGCTGCTTGGCCTCGCGCAACACCGGCGTCAGGTTCGGCGACTGGTTGCTGATCTGGCGCCAGATCTCGTTGAGTGGATCGAGGCCGCGACCGTCGACCAGTGCCTGGCTGATCGTGTTCATCCATTCATAGCCGGTGGTGCCGTGAACACCGCTGAATTTCGGCAGCTTCTCGTCCTCGCCGAGGATCTTCTCGATCACCATGTAGAACGGCCTGGTCTTCGCGCCCTGCGCGGAGCGGACCAGACGGCGCAGCCGCTGGAAATACTGCGCTGGATCGCGCAGGCCGTCGATATGGTCGAGCCGCAGGCCCTGCAGCCGGTCTTCGGCGATCAGCCGCTTGACGAGGCTATGGCTCGCCTCGAACGTAGCGGCGTCCTCGACCCGGAGGCCGGCCAGCGTGTTGACGTCGAAGAAGCGGCGATAGTTGATGTCGCTGGACGCCAGCCGCCAGTGGCCGAGCTTGTAGTGCTGGCGTTCCAGCAGATGATGCAGCGCCAGCGTCTGGGTCGGGCGGTCCTCACCGGCGCGATAGGCATCGAGGCCGCGTGCGATGATGTCGGCGCCGCCCTCGATCGCCTTGATCGCCGCCTTCAGCGCCGGCGCTTCGGCGCGGTTGGGATGACGCGGCCCCCGGTATTGCGCGGCGAGCTCGAGTATCGCGCGTCCGGTCGGGCTGTCTTCGGCCGCGGCCTCGCGGACGACGGTGCGCAGCACCTCGCCATAGCGCTCCGGCGCGATCGGCAGGCGGTGCTCGAAATACCAGGCCGAGAAGCTGCCCTCGTTCGCGTCATAGCGCAGCTCGATGTCGCCGCGCTCCAGCGCCTGGCCATAGGACGAACCGAGGATCGGCAACAGCACGCCGCCGCGCGCGCGATAGGGTAGCTGGTCCCAGTCGATGTCGAAGGAGATCGCGTGCGGCGACACCGGTCCCCATTCCAGCACATCGAGCCACCACGGATTGTCGGCGAAGTGAACGCCGACATGGTTCGGCACGAAATCCAGGATCAGGCCGAGATCATGGCGCTTCAATGCGTCGCTCAGCCGCGCAAAGCCCTCCTCGCCGCCGAGCTCCGGATTGAATTTGGTGTGGTCGACGACGTCATAGCCGTGGGTCGAGCCCTTGCGCGCCTTCATGAAGGGCGACGCATAGACATGGCTGATCCCGAGCGCCTTCAGATAGGGCGTCACGCCGGCGGCGGCATCGAAGTCGAAATCGGCAGTGAGTTGCAGTCGGTAGGTCGCGATCGGGATCGCCGGAGGCATTGTGCTATCCGATGTGCCAGCGCACCGCCCAGCCGGGGAGGTCGCTCGACAACGCGCCGCCCCAGATCGCAGTTCCCTTCGGCTTCGGTCCATCGGGGATGTCGCGATCGGACAAATTGGCTGTCAGCCGCAACGTGCCGCCGTCGCCCATCTGCCAATGCGCCGTCAACAGGTCGCCGGCCACGATGGCATCGCCGAAACGGCACCCTCTGAGCCGCGGCATGATCTGCTGCCGGCGCACGGCGAGCAGGTCGCGCACCAGCGCAAGCCGCGCACGCGCCGGATCATGGCCGAGCGCCGCCCAGTCGAGCACGGCCGATCGCACCGTTTCGTCGGCAAGCGGGTCGGGAATGTCGTCGCCGTATTTGGCATAGGCCCAGGCGAACTCCTTGCGCCGTCCGGCGCGGACGGCATTGGCTAGATCGCCCTTGAAATCGCAGAAGAACGGGAAGGGCGTTGTCGCGCCCCATTCCTCGCCCATGAACAGCATCGGCGTGGTCGGCGCGATCAGCGTCACCGCCAGTGCCGCCGCGACCGCCTCCGGCCGGGCAATGCTGACGAGACGATCGCCGAGCGGCCGGTTGCCGATCTGATCGTGGTTCTGCAGGAAGTTGATGAAGCAGGTCGGCGACAGCATACCGCTCGGCTCGCCGCGGGCCTTGCCGCCCCAGAACTCAGAGACTTCGCCCTGGTAGATGTAGCCGGACGACAGCGCGCGTGCGAGGTCCTGCTTCGGCGCCCGGTAGTCGCCATAATAGCCCTGGGTCTCGCCGGTCAGCAGCACGTGCCAGGCGTGATGATAGTCGTCGTTCCACTGGCCGCGGAATTTGCCGTGCGGCGGATCCTCGGCGGCATCGAGCAGGCTTGCAATGTTGTCGCCGTTCTCGAGCACGAGGTTAATGTAGCGGCCGGTCTCGGTGGCGAGCTTGCCGGCGGCCTTGCTGAAGTCATGGAGCACGGAGACTTCGCCGGCTTCGACGATGGTGTTGACCGCATCGAACCGCAGCCCGTCGAAGCGATAGTCGCGCAGCCAGCTCACCACGCTGCCGATCGCAAACGCACGCACCTCGGGCACGCGATAGTCGATCGCGCTGCCCCACGGGGTGTGCGCGTTACTGAAAAAGGTCGGCGCATAGCGGCCGAGATAATTTCCCTCGGGCCCGAAATGGTTATAGACCACGTCGAGCATCACCATCAGCCCGCGCAGATGCGCTTCGTCTATCAGGGTCTTGAGGTCCTCGGGACGGCCGTAGGCGCTGTCGGGTGCGTACCACAGCACGCCGTCATAGCCCCAGTTGCGCTTCCCGGCGAAATCCGCCAGCGGCATCAGCTCGAGCGCGGTGATGCCGGTCGCCACGAGATGATCGAGCTTGTCGATCATGGCGCGATAAGTACCCTCTCGTGTGAAGGTGCCGACATGGGCCTCGAGGACGACGGCCTCGTGCCAGGGACGGCCGCGCCAGTCCGTCGCGCGCCACTTGAAGGCGGCGTGGTCGATCACCTCGCTCGGGCCGAACACGTCGTCCGGCTGGAATGCGGAGGCGGGATCCGGCACATCGACTTCGTCATCGATGCGGAATTTGTAACGCGTGCCGGCGCGTGCGCCCGGGATCTCGGCGACGTACCAGCCGGCCGCATCGCGCGTGAGCGTATGCGGTTTGTCGATCAGCAGGTCGACGCGCTTGGCCGCCGGCGCCCAGAGCCGGAAGCGCGTGCCGTCAGGTGTCAGCTCGGCGCCGAAATGTTGTCTATTCATGTGGAGCCTGCAAATGCCAGCACCGAGCGCGGCGGTGCCCTGGTATCGGCGCCGGATGCGAACTGCTCAGCCGTTTGCTCGGCCTTGGTCGTGTTCAAGACCTGCCGCCAGCTCTTATATTCCGCCATCCTCGGCATCCTGAACACGATCTCCTGCGGTGCGGCATTGAGCACGATAAAGATCGGCGCCTGTCCTGGTTCCATCGGCCCCAGCACATAGGCGAGGAATCGGCTCTCCGGGAATTTCCAGTCGGATTCCTTCATCTCCTCCGCTGCCGGCGTCAGCCAGAGCACACCGTAGCTGCCGTCGGTGCGGCGGCCGTCGAGCCAGCGCTGGCAGCGGATCTGGCCGAAGCGCTGGCGCAGCGCGGTCAGGTGGCCGATGAAATTGATGGCGTCGTCGTCGGTGTCGAGGTTCTCCCAGCCGATCCAGCCGGTCTCGTTGTCCTGGCAATAGGCGTTGTTGTTGCCACCTTGCGTGTTGGCGACCTCGTCGCCGGCGAGGATCAGCGGCGTCCCTTGCGCCAGCAGCAGGCAGGCCAGCGCATTCTTCCTGAGCTGGCGGCGCAGCGCGATGATGGCGGGATCGTCGGTCGGGCCCTCATGGCCGCAATTGTTGCTATGGTTGTCGTTGGAGCCGTCGCGATTGTCCTCGCCGTTGGCCTCGTTGTGCTTCTCGTTGTAGCTGAAGAGATCGGCGAGCGTGAAGCCGTCATGTACCGTGATGTGGTTGACGCTGGCGCGGGTCGCGCGGTTGTCGTGGTGAAACAAATCCGACGACGCAGTCATGCGGCCCGAGATGTCGCCGATCAGGCTGCCTTCGCCGCTCCAGTAGCGCCGCATCGCGCTGCGATAGCGATCATTCCATTCCGACCATTGCGATGGAAACGCACCGACCTGGTAGCCGCCGAGACCGAGGTCCCAGGGTTCGGCGACCATCTTGGCGGTTGCCAGCACCGGGTCCTGGCGGATCGCGGTGAGGAAGGGGTGGTTGCGATCGAACCCGTTCGGCCCGCGCGCCAGCGTGGTAGCCAGATCGAAGCGGAAGCCGTCGACATGGCAGACCTCGACCCAGTAGCGCAGCGAATCCATCACCATCTGCAGCACGCGCGGATGGGTGAGGTTGACCGAGCTGCCGCAGCCGGTGAAGTCGTCGTAGAAGCGCGGGTTCTCGCGGTTCAGCCAGTAGTAAGAGGCATTGTCGATGCCGCGGAAGCACAGCGTCGGGCCCATATGGTTACCCTCGGCGGTGTGGTTGTAGACGACGTCGAGCAGCACCTCGATGCCGGCATCGTGCAGCCGCGCCACCGTGGTGCGGAAGGAATCGAGTGCATTGTCCTGGGCGTAGCGTGCCTCCGGCGCGAAGAAGGCGATGGTGTTGTAACCCCAGTAGTTCGCCAGTTTCTTCTCGACCAGGATACGGTCGTCGATCAGGCCGTGGATCGGCAACAGCTCGATGGTGGTGACGCCGAGCCGCTTGAGGTGGGCGATCATCGCCGGCGACGACAATCCGCCATAAGTGCCGCGCAGGTTCGGCGGCACGTCCTCGCGCTTCTGCGTCAGGCCCTTGACGTGAGCCTCATAGATGATGGTGTCTTCCCAGGGAATGTGCGGCCGGATCTCGCGGCGTCCCCAGTTGAAGGTCTCGTCGACCACGACCGCCTTCGGCATGCCGCGGGCATTGTCGCGCCGGTCGAACGAGAGGTCCTCGCGCGCGCTGCCGGTGCGGTAGGCGAAATGCGCATCGCTCCATACCAGCCGGCCGGCGAGCCGCTTGGCGTAGGGATCGAGCAGCAGCTTGTTGGCGTTGAAGCGATGGCCGCGCTCCGGCGCGTAGGGCCCGTAGACGCGATAGCCGTAGAGCTGGCCCGGCGAGACGTCGTTGAGATAGCAGTGCCAGACGTCCTCGGTGCGCTCCGGCATCTCGATCCGCTCGAGCTCGCGGCGGCCCTGGCCGTCGAACAGGCACAGCTCCACCTTCTCCGCATTCGCCGAGAACAGCGCAAAATTGGTGCCTCTGCCGTCCCAGCTTGCACCGAGCCGTGCGGACGTACCCCCGGTCAGTCGCATCAATCAGCTTTCCGGTACGAGGAAGATCGCAGCCAGCGGCGGAATGGTCAGGCTCAGTTCGGGCGTGGCGTCCTCCGATGCGCGCACCTCGCCGACATTGCCGACATTGGTGCCGCCGTAATGTGCGGAATCCGAGTTGAACACCTCGTGCCACTTGCCCGCGAAGGGCACCCGGACGCGATAGTCGCGGTAGACGCTGGGTGAGAAGTTCGCGATCACGAGGCAGCGTGCGCGCGCATCATTGCCCTTGCGGATCCAGGCGAACACATTGTTGTTGGCATCGTCGGTGATGACCCACTCGAAGCCGGCCTGGTCGCAGTCGAGCTCGTGCAGCGCCGGCAGCGCGCGATAGAGCCGGTTGAGGTCGCGGACCAGGTTCTGGATGCCGCTGTGCTTCGGTTGTTGCAGCAGATGCCAATCGATCGAATAGTCGTGATTCCACTCGCGTTCCTGGCCGAACTCGCAGCCCATGAACATCAGCTTCTTGCCGGGGTGGCCGAACATGAAGCTGTAATAGGCGCGCAGATTGGCAAAGCGCTGCCAGTCGTCGCCGGGCATGCGGCCGAGGATCGAGCGCTTGCCGTGCACGACCTCGTCGTGGGACAGCGGCAGGATGAAGTTCTCCGAGAAGGCGTAGTGCAGGCCGAACAGGATGTCGCCGTGATGGTATTTGCGGTGGATCGGGTCCTTGCCGATATATTTCAGCGTGTCGTGCATCCAGCCCATGTTCCACTTGTAGCCGAAGCCGAGCCCGCCATATTCGACGGGACGCGACACCTGCGGCCATGCGGTGGATTCCTCCGCCGCCGTCGTCGCCTGCGGAAAATGCGCGAACAATTCGGTGTTGAAGCGGCGCAGGAAGTCGATCGCCTCGATGTTTTCCCGGCCGCCATATTTGTTCGGGATCCAGCCGCCGGCGGGACGGCTGTAGTCGAGATAGAGCATGGAGGCGACGGCATCGACGCGCAGCCCGTCGATGCCATAGCGATCAAGCCAGAACAGCGCATTCGACACCAGGAAGTTGGTGATCTCGGTGCGCCCGTAATTGTAGATCAGCGTACCCCAATCGAGGTGACGGCCCTGCAGCGGATTGGCGTGCTCGTAGAGCGCGGTGCCGTCGAAATTGCCGAGCCCGTGCGGATCGTCGGGGAAATGCCCGGGCACCCAGTCGAGCAGCACGGCGAGCCCTGCGCCGTGGCAGGCGTCGATCAGCGCGGCAAAATCGTCCGGCGAGCCGAAGCGGCTGGTCGGCGCGAACATGCCGGTCGGCTGGTAGCCCCAGGAGCCGTCGAACGGATGCTCTGATATCGGCAGGAATTCGACATGGGTAAAGCCCATGTCGCTGGCATAGGCCGGCAGCTGCTCCGCCATCTCGCGATAGGTCAGCCACTCGTTGCGGCCCTTGCGCCGCCACGATCCGAGATGGACCTCGTAGATCGACATCGGCGAGCTCAGCGCGTTGACGCGATCCGGCGCCGGGCGCGGATGCGGGATCTTGCGCTCGTCGATCACGATCGAGGCAGTCTTCGGGCGCACCTCGGCGGCGAACGCCAGGGGATCGGACTTCAGCGGCAGATGCTGGCCGTTGCGCCCGATGATCTCGAACTTGTAGTGATCGCCGACCCGCGCGCGCGGGATGAACAGCTCCCAGTATCCTGCACCGCGCACCCGCATCGGGTGGCGGCGGCCATCCCAGAAGTTGAAGTCGCCGACCACGCTGACCCGGCGCGCATTCGGCGCCAGCACCACGAAGCCGATGCCGTCGACGCCGTCGAGCGTCATCGGATGGGCGCCGAGCGTGTCGTAGACGCGCTGATGGGTGCCTTCGCCGAGCAGATAGAGATCGAAATCGCTCAGGATCGGCGGAAAGCGGTAGGCATCCTCCAGCTCGACTACGTTGTCACCGAAGCGGGCGCGGAGCTGGTAGCGCGTCGAGCCGTTCGGCAGGGGGCCTGCGAACAGGCCGGCGTCATGGATCCGCGCCAGCTGTGCGGTCTCGCCATGCTCGCCGATCGCCTCGACATTGCTGGCATCGGGCAGGAAGGCGCGCACGACGTTGCGATCCCCCTCGGGGTGAAGCCCGAGATAGTGGAAGGGGTCGGAGTGGCGGCCCTCGATGATGGCATAGGCCTCGGCGGGCAGTTTGCTCATGCAACCTCATGCGGCTGTTGCGCCAGGATCCTCAGCAGGCCGGTGAGCGGCACCCGCAGCCAATCCGGCCGGTTGGCCAGCTCATACTCGATCTCATAGAAGGCTTTCTCAAGCAGGAAAAAATTGAGCAGGCGATCGGCCGTCTTGGCGTCGGCGGGCCACAGCCGCTGGCCGGCCACCGTCTCGCGATAGGCCGCCAGCAGGGTATCCGCGGCCTGGTCGCGCCATTCGGCCAAGGCGAGGCTCAACCGGCCGCTCTCGTCGGGGGAGACCTTGAGCGTGCGTTCCAGCGCGGCGGTCGCCGCATAGTCGATCGAACGGATCAGGCCGGCGACGTCGCGCGCCGGCGGTGCCTTGCGCCGCCGCTCGGCGATGGTGCGGCCCGGTCCGCCGTCGAAATCGATGATGAAGACGTCGTCCTTGACCACCAGCAACTGACCGAGATGCAGGTCGCCGTGATGGCGGATGTTGAAGCCGTCGGTCTCGCGCGGCAGCAGTGCCTTGAGCCGCTCCGGCAGCGTGTCGTGCTGGGCCTGCAACTGATCGGCCAGCAGCCGGTCGGCCTCCTTCAGGGAGCCGCGCCGCTGCTTCAGCGTATCGAACACGCGCTCGGCTCGCGCCATGATCTCGTCGGCCCAGCGCTGCAGGTCGTCGGGCTTGGTCGGCTCGGGCGCGAAGTCCGGCAGGTCGCGGTTGCTGGCGAGCGCCAGATGCAGCTCGGCGAGCCGCTTTCCGCTATGCGACATGTGGCGCAGATAGGTGGCCTGGTCGCCGTTCTCCACGGGGTGCTCGCTCACTGTCAGCAGGCGCTGCCGTTCGACCAGGCGGTCGAGGTGTGCGCCTGCGATGGTCCAGAGGTCGCCCTGGTTGACGACCATCGCATGCAGGACGGCGATGGCGCTGCGCTTGTCGCCCTCGATCAGCTCGGCGGTGCCAAGCAAGGCAGGGGTATTCGGAAAGTTGACCACCTCGGTGAGGAAGCGGCCCATCTCGATTTCCGGATTGATGCCGACCTCGAGCTTGCGGTAGATCTTGGTGACATATTCGTTGTCGACCAGCGCGGTCGAATGCGGCTGGTCGTTCTCGAAGACCCGGATGCGCTCGGGCTGCCGCACCGGCCGGTCGGAGAAGCGGCTGGTCGGCCGGAATTCGAGCTTGAGGCCTTGCTCACCTTCGTCGACCGTGAGGTTTTCCCGCAGGTTGCGCAGGAACAGGCCGGTGAAGATCTGGTCGGTGGCGACATCGAGCAAGGTGCCCTCGCGCGCGCCCTGGCGTACGGCGGCGAATGCGCGCGGATTGTAGCGCTCGCGGTCGAAGCGCACCCACTCGATCTGCATCGGCAGCACGTAGCGGCTGGTGGTGCCGCGCTGCGTGGTCTCGAAGAAGGCGAGCCACGGCCGGTTGTCGCCGATGTCGCAGAACGGGATCGCGGCGACCAGCATCGGCTGGATCGCGCTCGCGGATCGTTCCGGATACCAGCGCGTGCGGGCGAGGTGGCCGGGCAGCACGTCGTGCTCGAACACGCCGCGGGTGCGCGCCAACGACATCCAGGTCGAATTCAGCGGCACCACCAGCGTCTCGAATTCCGGCACCGCGCGCGGCGTCACCGGCTCGGACTTGTCGCGCTCCTGCAGCTGGAACCAGTAGAAGCCGTACGGCGCGAGCGTGATCATGTAGGGCAGCTCGCCGATCGCGGGAAAGCGCGTGCGCCCGAGCATCTCCAGCGGAATGCGGTCCTTGAAGGCGGAGAGGTCGAGCTCGGTAGCCTGCGCCGACCGCGACAGATTGGCGACGCACAGGATCGCCTCGCCCTGGTACTGGCGCACATAGGCCAGCACCGAGCGGTTCTCCGGGCGGATGAAGGTCATGGTGCCGCGCCCGAAGGCGAGCGTCGACTTGCGCACCGCGATCAGCCGCTTGGTCGCCGACAGCAGCGACGACAGGCTGCGCGACTGCGCCTCGACATTGACGGATTCATAGCCGTAGACCGGGTCCATGATCATCGGCGCGTAGAGCCGTGCTGGATCGGCGCGCGAGAAGCCGCCGTTGCGGTCCGGCGACCACTGCATCGGCGTCCGCACGCCATTGCGGTCGCCGAGATAGATGTTGTCGCCCATGCCGATCTCGTCGCCGTAATAGATGATCGGCGTGCCCGGGAACGACAGCAGCAGCGAGTTCATCAGTTCGATCTTGCGCCGGTCGTTGTCCATCAGCGGCGCAAGGCGGCGGCGGATGCCGACATTGATGCGGGCGCGCGGATCGTTGGCGTAGGTCGACCACAGATAGTCGCGCTCGACGTCGGTGACCATTTCCAGCGTCAGCTCGTCGTGATTGCGCAGGAACAGCGCCCACTGCGCAGCGGCGGGAATGTCGGGCGTCTGCCGCAGGATGTCGGTGATCGGAAAGCGGTCTTCCTGGGCGATCGCCATGTAGATGCGCGGCATCAGCGGGAAGTGATAGGCCATGTGGCATTCGTCGCCATGGCCGAAATATTCCTGCACGTCCTCCGGCCATTGATTGGCTTCGGCCAGCAGGATCTTGCCCTTGGCATAGGCGTCGAGCTCCTGGCGCAGCCGCTTGATGATGGCATGCGTCTCCGGCAGGTTCTCGTTGTTGGTGCCGTCGCGCTCGCACAGATAGGGAATGGCGTCGAGCCGAAAGCCGTCGACGCCGGTGTCGAGCCAGCGCTTCATCACCTGCACGATGGCGCGCACCACGCGCGGATTGTCGAAATTCAGGTCCGGCTGGTGCGAGAAGAAGCGGTGCCAGTAGAACTGGCCGGCCTCCGGATCCCAGGTCCAGTTCGACTTCTCCGTATCGGTAAAGATGATCCTTGTATCGAGGTATTTCTGGTCGGTGTCGCTCCAGACGTACCAGCTGCGCGCGCTCGAATTCGGCGGGCTGCGGCGCGCGCGCTTGAACCACGCATGCTGGTCCGAGGTGTGGTTGACGACGAGCTCGGTGATGACGCGCAGGCCGCGCTTCTTGGCCTCCTGGATAAAGCGCTTGAAGTCCTTCATCGTCCCGAAATCGGGATTGATGTCGCCATAGTCGCCGATGTCGTAGCCGTCGTCGCGGCCGGGCGAGGGATAGAACGGCAACAGCCACAGCGCGGTGACGCCGAGCTCCTGCAGATAGCCGAGTTTCTCCGTCAGCCCCGCGAAGTCGCCGATGCCGTCATTGTTGCTGTCGGCAAATGCCTTGACATGCAGCTGGTAAATGATCGCGTCCTTGTACCACAGCTGGTCCGCAGTCTCGGTTGCGACCTTCTCCTGGGTATTGACGGAGGAGAATACGTTCATGACGGCTCCTTCAGGCGACACAGCGCAGCAGCAACGCGGGATCGCGCGCAGGATCTATACGTAGACGGATGCCTCCCCATTCGAGCGCGTGGCGCTCTCCGGTGACAAGGTCTTCCACTGCCGAGACGGGGCGGCGGGCATCGCCACGGCCGACCATGACGTCGCCGAGCGGCAGCCAGACCTCACGCAGCTCGGCTGACAATGCAATCGCGGCCGCGATCACATTGCCCTGATCGACCGCCTCCTTGATGAAGCCGATCACGCCGCCGTCATCGACACTGATAAAGCGCAAATTGGCGAATTGTTGCAGGGCCGGATTGCCGCGTCTGATCCGGTTGAGAGCTGCGATATAGGGCTTGATGTTCCCCGGCTGCTCCCAGTTGCGTACCCTGATCTCGTACTTCTCGGAGTTGAGATATTCCTCGCGGCCGGGGACCGGCGTGTGTTCGAGCAATTCGAAGCCGCTGTAAATGCCATAGCTGCTTGAAAGCGTCGCGGCGAGCGCGAGACGCGACTTGTACATCCAGGATTCGCCGCTTTGCAGGTGGAAGGGCAGGACGTCCGGTGTGTTGACGAAGAAATTCGGCCGAAAGAAGTCACGCTCGGGATAGGAGGCCAACTCGCCGAGATATTGTTCGAGCTCGAAGCGCTGCGTCCGCCAGGTGAAATAGCTGTAGGACTGTGTGAAGCCGAGTTTGGCGAGGCCCTTCATCAGTTTCGGGCGCGCGAAGGCTTCCGCAAGGAACAGCACGTCCGCGTCGCGGTCCCGCACCTCGCGGATCAGCCACTCCCAGAACGCCAGCGGCTTGGTGTGCGGATTGTCGACCCGGAAGATCCTGACGCCCTGTTCGACCCAGAACAGCACGACGTCGCGCAGCGCGCGCCACAGCGCAGCGGCATTCTCGGACCCGAAATCCGGGTTGACGACATCGTCCCAGCGCTGCGGGGGATGCTCGGCCGTGCGCATCGATCCGTCCGGGCGCCGCTTGAACCACTCTGGGTGCTCGGTCAGCCAGGGATGATCGGGGGAGCACTGCACGGCGAAATCGAGCGCGACCTCGAGGCCATGCGCCTGGCTTGCCGCCACGAAGGCGCGGAAGTCGTCGAGCGTGCCGAGTTCCGGATGCACGGCGTCGTGGCCGCCCTCGGCTGCGCCGATCGCATAGGGGCTGCCGGGATCGCCCGCCTGCGCGGTCGTGGCATTGTTGCGGCCCTTGCGGTGCTGCCGGCCGATCGGGTGGATCGGCGCGAGCAGGACGACGTCAAAGCCCATCGCGGCGATGTCGGGAAGCCGCGCGATGCAGTCGTTGAAGGTTGCATGCATGCCCGGTGTCTTGCCCTGGCTGCGCGGAAACATCTGGTACCATGCGCCGCTGCGCGCCCGCGGGCGGTCCGCGGTCAGCGCGTAGAGCTGCGATCGCATCAGATCGCGGCGAAACTGGCTGCCGGCCATCGCCTCCCGCAATTCGGGCGCGAGCAGCGCACCTGGTTCGCCGGTCTGCAGAAAGATTTCGCACTGCCTGATGATGACGGCCGCCGCCGCCGGGCTGCCGGCCTGCGCCTGGGTCAGCATGCCCGCGCCCTCGAGCGCGTCCAGCGTGTGATCGCTGCCGTCGCGCGGCTTCTGCTCGAAGCGATGCCGCCAGCTGGCGAATTCATCGGTCCAGGCCTCGATCGCGAAGGCGTAGCGGCCGGGCCGGTCGGGCACGAAAGCGCCGCCCCAGCGGTCATCGCTGTGCGCCGTCATCGGCGACACCTGCCATTCGCTGTCGTCCTCGCGCCGCCACACCAATGCCGCCGATATCACGTCATGTCCGGCACGGTAGATGTCGGCCCACACCTCGACAGGTTCGCCCACAATGCGCTTGACCGGAAAGCGGCCGCCATCAACCGACGGATAGACATCGGTGATATGAAAAGTGCCATGGGCACTCTCGACAGGCCGGAGGGTTTTGTTCACGGTGATGCCGCCATTAAAAATGCAAATGACGTCCCGGCGCCGGGAAGGAGGCGCGCCAGACCCATATAGAAAGCCGCTCGCCGGGCAATGGTTCCCGGTGGGAACGCCGGATAGGGTAGAGCGTTGAACATCAACTATCCCTTTCCCGTATCTGTACAATTTAGCAACGATCCACCAACCGTTGCGAGCAGGCAGCGTGCCGAATGGACCTTTACGCCAAAGCCCAGACCCTGGGAATCCAGACCGAGTATATCGATGGCAGCGGTCACCGCCGTGTGACAACCCCCGAGGCGCTCACGGCGATCCTCGACGCGCTGCCGCCGCAGGCGCCCCGTCGGATCATCGCCGATCCCGTGGTGGTCAGAGCCGGCCAGGCTGCGCAAACGCAGCTCTCGGAGGCTGCCCGGCTCCCGGTGCAATGGAAGCTTGCGAATGGCACCGGGGTGCTCGCCCAGGGCGAGGCGCGCGAGCGAAGTGTGACGTGGCCGTCGGGTCTGCCCGAAGGCGTGCACCGGTTGCAGCTATCCGACGCATCTGGCAGCGAGGAGCTGCCGCTGCTGGTGGCGCCGCTGGGCGCGTTCGGCGGCGAGTTCGACCGCTGCTGGGTGATCGCGGTGCAGCTCTACGGCGTGCGGTCAGCGCGCAACTGGGGCATCGGTGACTTCACCGATCTGCAGCACCTGCTCGAACTCGCCCACCGGCTCGGCGCCGACGGCGTCGGGCTCAATCCGCTGCATACGCTGTTCGACGATCGGCCCGGCGATTGCAGCCCGTACTCGCCGAACAGCCGGCTGTTCCTCAATGCGCTCTACATCGACGTCGAGCAGATTCCCGAATTCCGTGTCGATGCCGAGACCAAGGCCGCGCTGGCACCGCTCCGCAGCCACGATATGGTCGACTATGTCGGCGTCGCGGCGCAGAAATGGCCCGCGCTGCGCGCGGCGTTCGCGGCCTTCAAGGCCAATCCCGGCCTCGGCCGCTGGCAGGACTTCGAGGCCTATCGCAACGAGCAGGGCACGCTGCTGTCGCGCTTCGCCTGCTTCGAGGTGATGCGGCACAAATTCAACACGCCGTGGTGGGAATGGCCGGACGAATGGCGGCAGCCGAGCGATGCAGCTTGTGCCAGATTGCGCCGCTCGCGCGACTCTGCCGCTGAGGTCGAGTTCGTCGAATTCGTGCAATGGACCGCGGACCGTCAACTCGGCGCCTGCCAGGCGCTTGCGCACAAGCTCGGCATGCGGGTCGGGCTTTATCTCGACGTTGCCGTCGGCGTGCAGTCGGACGGGTTCGACGCCTGGAATGAGCAGATCGCGATCTCGCGCCATCTCGGCGTCGGCGCGCCGCCGGACCCGCTCAACACGGCGGGCCAGGACTGGGGGCTTGCCGGCTTCAATGCCGCGGGTCTTGAACAGCGCTCGTTCGAGCCGTTCAGGCAGATGCTGCGCGCCTCGATGCACCACGCCGGCGCAATCAGGCTCGACCACGCGTTCGGGCTTAAGCGGCTCTATCTGGTGCCGCGCGGCTTCGGCCCGGCCAATGGCGCCTATGTGCTGATGCCGTTCGAGGCGCTGCTGGCGGCGACCGCGCAGGAGAGCGTGGCGAGCCGCTGCGTCGTGATCGGCGAGGACCTCGGCACTGTACCTCCCGGGTTCCGCGAGCAGATGAACGGCTGGGGCATCTGGTCCTATCTCGTGATGATGTTCGAGACCGACGACCAGGGCGTCTTCCGCAACGCCGACTACTATCTGCCGAATGCGCTGGTGACCTTCAACACCCACGACCTCTCGACCTATGCGGGCTGGCGCTCGTTCAGCGACCTCAAGACCAAGCGTGCGCTCGGGATCGATCCCGGCGAGACCGACGAGGGGCGCTGGCGCGCGCTCGGCCAGCTCGACGACGTGCTGCGCCGGCACGACATCCACGCGAACGATTTCTATTCGGTGGCGAGCTTCCTGGCGCGGACGCGGTCGCGGATGATGGCGGTGTCGATGGAGGACCTGCTCGGCATTGTCGAGCAGCCGAACATTCCCGGCACCGTCTACGAGCATCCGAACTGGAAGCAGCGGCTCCCGGTCTCGATCGAGCATCTCGCGTCGGCAATCGACGTCGACGCCCTCAAGCACGCGACCCGCGAGCGCTCGCACACCTGACAACGCGGAGCGCAGCGCGTGGCCTCTCGTATCGAAGACTATGGACTGATCGGAGATTGCGAGACCGCCGCGCTGGTCGGCCGCGACGGCTCGATCGACTGGCTGTGTTGGCCCGCGTTCGATTCCGACCCCTGCTTCGCGGCGCTGCTCGGCACGTCGAGGAATGGCCGCTGGCTGCTGGCACCCGCTGGCGAGATCAAGCAGACCTCGCGGCGCTACTGGGACGATACGCTGATCCTGGAGACCCGGTTCGAGGCGGAAGGCGGCGCGGTCGCGCTGATCGACTTCATGCCGCCGCGTGGCAACGCCTCCGATGTGGTCCGCCTCGTTCGCGGCATCAGCGGCCGCGTCAAGATGCACATGGAGCTGGTGATCCGCTTCGGCTTCGGCGTCGATGTCCCCTGGGTGCGAAAGAATCCGGATGGCGACGGACTTCTGGCGATCAGCGGGCAGGACATGACCGTGCTGCGCACGCCGGTCGAAACCCGCGGCAAGGATCTGACCACGTTCGCCGATTTCGAGGTCGGCGAGGGCGACACCGTGCCGTTCGTCCTGACCTATGGACCGTCCTATCACCCGGTGCCGGAGCCGATCGACCCTGAGGCTGCGCTGAAGGACACCGAGGAATATTGGCGGGAATGGTGCAGCCGTTCGACCTATGACGGCAGCTATCAGCGCGCCCTCGTGATGCGCTCGCTGATCACGCTGAAGGCGCTGACCTTCAGGCCGACCGGCGGCATCGTCGCGGCACCCACCACGTCGTTGCCGGAAAAGCTCGGCGGCGCGCGCAATTGGGACTACCGGTTCTGCTGGCTGCGCGACGCCACCTTTACGCTGCTGGCCCTGATGAATTCGGGCTACACCGAGGAAGCGGCAGCCTGGCACAACTGGCTGCTGCGGGCCGCAGCCGGCGCGCCGGCCAACATGCAGATCATGTACGGCATCCTGGGCCAGCGGCGCCTCCTGGAATGGGAGGCCGGATGGCTGTCCGGCTACGAAGGGGCGCAGCCGGTACGCGCCGGCAACGCCGCGCATGCGCAGCTTCAGCTCGACGTCTATGGCGAGTTGATCGACGCCTTCCATCAGTCCCGCATGGCCAAGCTGAAGCTCGACGAAGAGAACTGGTCGCTCGAGTGCACCGTCGTCACCCACCTCGCCGATGTCTGGGATCAGCCGGATCACGGCATCTGGGAACGCCGCGGCACTCCCAGACACTACGTGTTCTCCAAGGTGATGTGCTGGGTCGCCTTCGACCGCGCCATCAAGAGCGCGGAGCGGTTCGGCTTCAAGGGGCCGCTGGTCAAATGGCGGGTGCTGCGCGAGGCCATCCATCGCGACATCTGCCAACGGGGCTTCGACCCTGACCTCAACAGTTTCGTCGAGAGCTATGGCTCAAAGCTGCTCGACGCCAGCCTGCTGCTGCTGCCGTCGGTCGGCTTCCTGCCGCCGGGCGATCCGCGCATCCGCGGCACGATCGACGCGGTCGAGCGGCACATGATGCGCGACGGCTTCGTGCTGCGGCACGATCCGCGCGAGGTGTCCGATGAGGTCCAGCCGATCGAGGGCGCGTTCCTGGCCTGCAGCCTGTGGCTAGCCGACGCCCATGTGCTGGCAGGAGATGTCGACAAGGCGCAGACCATGTTCGACCGCGTGGTCGCGGTCGCCAACGATCTCGGACTGTTGGCCGAGGAGTTCGATTCCGGCGCCGGCCGGCAGACCGGCAATTTCCCGCAGGCGCTGACCCATATCGCGTTGATCAACACCGCGCACAATCTCAGCGCTGCCAGGGCCGACGCCGAGAAGCCTGCGGTGCAGCGTTCGACTTAAGGCGCGATGAAGTGAAATTGAACCTGCGGCCGCGGCGATGCTGCCTCCCTCTCTCCTGCTTGCAGGCCGCCGCAGCCGCGTGCGGCCAAAATATCGAAAACAACCCCATGCAAAGGAGCCGGCGGCTGCCGGCGTGCGACAAGGCCGCTTGACACGTCGGGCAACTCAGGGGTACATTTCCAATATTCCGAAATCGTGCAAGCGCCGCACATTGGCGTGGCTCACGACATGTAAAGCACTCAAGGCTGATGACCTAACTTCACAATCATCTGCGGATGACGTTCACTCAGGGCCTTCAACGCAAGTAAACTCTTCCGCTCCTCTTCCCGGTCGTATGTAAAGCTGCCAGGTTCGACACCGTGCTCCCAGCCCCAGCGGGTATGGCAAGCGTCGCCGGTGAGGAGCACTGGACCGGACGGAGTGCGAGCAAGATACGAGACATGGCCAGCAGTATGTCCGGGGGTCAGGATTGCAAACAACGAACCGTCACCGAAGACGTCGATTACGCCTTCGAACTTCCCATCCGGATCCCCAGTGAACTGAAACTCTTGAATCGCGGGTCTGCCTTCAAAGAAGACATCTTCCATCCCCTCGACAAAGAAGTTCTCGATCTTCTTCTCCGCAGCTTCTCCGGGACCTGTGTAAAACGGCACATCTTTTGGGATGTCTGACATCCCGGAGATGTGATCGAGATGAAGATGGGTCATGAGCACCCCTTTGAGGGGAGCCGCTTCCGATTTGATGGCCGATAAGGTGTCTTCCCGGACTTGCATCTTGTCGAGCTTGGCGAAGTTACGCACAACCCATCCAACTCCCAAGCTCTTGGGGTCCTCGACAAACCGCTTCGAAACGCCGGTATCGACCATATAGAATCCTTGCGTCGGATGCCGCACGAGATGTGTGTAGATCTGGATCGGCTCCTCGTGATCTTTGAGCCCCGCTTGAATGGCTTGGGGGTCCTTCAGGTTGATCAGCCCGGACAGATCGGCGACCCAATCTGCGCTGGCGATTGTCTTGACCTCGATCGGTCCCGGCTTGTCTATCAACGCCTCCATAACCGATGATCTGACCGGCTTGCCGAGGCTGGCAGACGTCGATGGATGGGACGTCTGTGCGCACGCGGAAAGCGCGATGACGGCAAGCGAACCAATGAACCACTGTCCTAACTTACGGAGCATGATCTTCCTCTTTCTGCTGCCGCTTTTTGCCGTGGACAGTGAGAATAGCAATTGTCTAAATTCCTATATGGCCATACAGAAATGAATGGCCGGACACGAGCCAGGGAGAGCGAATTTGGACCTTCAATGGGACGACTTGCGGATCTTTCTCGCCGTGGCCGACGCCGGGAGTCTGAGCGCGGCGGCGCGTCGCCTCAAGGCGAGCCAACCCACCTTGAGCCGGCGGATTGCAGAGATGGAGTACTCGCTCGGCGAGCCGCTTTTCGTCCGCAAGAATCAGGGCATCACCTTGACGAAAACCGGGGCAAGGTTGCTTCCGGCAGCCCAAGGCATGGCGCAATGGGCGACTGAAGCTACCCGTGCGCTCGATGCGAAGAATTCGCCCGTGAGCGGCCGCGTGCGCATCACGGCGGCTCCATCGTTCGCCTTTGATTTCCTGGCTCCAATGGCGGAAAAGCTCAAGAGAGGACATCCACAGATCACTCTCGAAGTTCTCGCCAGCACCGAACGGCTGAACCTCTCGCGCGGCGAAGCAGATATCGCGCTCAGGAGATATCCTTCGGATGATCCCGATCTCATCACAGTCGATGAAGTTGTCGTTCCGATCGGCGCCTACGCGAGCAGGGACTACGCACGGAGACTGCCTGCGAAATATGATTTGCGTGACCTCGATTGGATCTCATGGGCCGGAGCACTCGAGATGGTGAGCCCCAATCCGGAGTTCGCTGCCAGGATTCCGAATTTTCGTCCCGCCTTTGCGTCTGACGATTACAGCGTGCAGGTCGCGGCCTGCCAAGCCGGTGTCGGCGCGATGATCCTTCTGAAGACCTCCCATCGGCTCAAACGACCAGGCGAACTCGTAGAGCTAGAGCTCGTGCTTCCAACCTCGCTACGCGCGGAACTCACGATCATCTGCCACAAGCGCACGGCGGACCTGCCCAAGGTCAGAACCGTCTTGGACCTGCTTCGCCAAGAGTTTGCTGATCTGAGAAAGCGCCAAGGCGCGCAGAAGCTCCGAATGGCGACACCAATAATCCCAAAGAAAGCCAGGAAATGGGAAGGCTCACCCTAAACGTTCGGGCGAGAGATTCAGGAAGGAGTGGCTACGATATGCCGGCCGGACCAGGTTTGCAGGAAACTTGTTCAGTGTGACGCGATCGGATGTAGCGGACTGTAACGACGATCACGCTGCGCCCCGCGTTCGATCACGGGGGGCGATCGTCCGCACGCCTCAGCGAAGCTGCAACACCGTGTCCATCGCGCGCGCGAAACCGTCGCGCTCGTTGGTCTCGGTGACATGGGTGGCGCGCGCCTTCACGTCATCGCTGGCATTGCCCATCGCGAAGGAGACGCCGCTTCGCGCGAACATCGGCAGATCGTTCTGCATGTCGCCGATCGTGGCGACGTTCTCCAGCGACACGCCAAGGCGCTTCGCGATGCCCTCGACGAAGGTGCCCTTGTCGTGGCCCGGCGGGGTGACGTCGAGATAGTAGGTCTGGGAGCGGACCGCGGTGGCATCGCGGCCGACCAACTGCTGCATCTCCGCCTCGCAGCGTTGCAGCAGGGCCGCATCCGAGCTCGCGCCGACGATCTTGCAGGCCTGATCGAGATAGGGCGCAAAATCGTCGACGATGGTCGGATCATGCTTGATCGTGTGCTGCTCGTGCGCGGTGTATTCGCCGTCAGGATTCCGCGTCAGCCAGCGGTCATTGGTGAACAGCCAGATGTCGACGTCGCGCTCGCGCAGCATGTCGATGCAGCGTTTTGCGACTGCGGCCGGGATCAAATGCTGCTCGAGGGGCTTGAGCTGCGGATCGACGATCGAAGAGCCGTTGAAGGCGCCGATCGGCTGCGTGATCGCGAGCGGCGCAACCAGAAAGCCCATCCCGATCGTCGGCCGGCTGGAGACGATGGTGAAGCCGATTCCGGCCTCGTGCAGCCTGCGCACCGCCGCCCTGGCGCCGTCGTTCAAGGTCTTGTCCTTGGTGAGCAGCGTACCGTCGACATCGGATACGACAAGGGCGATGCGGGTCATGGGCGGTCCAGCTTCAGTTGAGTGACGATGTCTTCGACGATGGTTTCGACCGGACGGTCGATCGCAACCGTGATCGGGCGTTCCTCCGGGGTCGGCGGCTCCAGCGTCTTGAACTGGCTGGCGAGCAGCCCCGGCGGCATGAAATGGCCCTTGCGCGCGCCGAGCCGCGTGGCGATCAGCTCCTGCGAGCCGTCGAGGAAGACGATGCGGATATCGTCGCGGCCCTGCACCAGGATGTCGCGATAGGCACGCTTCAGCGCGGAGCAGGCGATGACGGCGCGTTCGCGGACGCCGCAGGTGCGGTCGATCTCGTAGGCGATCGCGCGCAGCCAGGGCCAGCGATCCTCGTCGGTGAGCGGCTGGCCGGAATGCATCTTGGCGACATTGCTTGGCGGATGAAAACTGTCGCCGTCCTCGAAGCGCCAGCCGATCCTGATCGCCAGGCGGTCAGCGATGGTGCTCTTGCCCGAACCCGACACGCCCATCACGACCAATGCGCAGGGGTTTTGTCCGTCACCCACGAAAGTCCTCCGGCAGCGCGGCCTGATCGATCAGCCAGACGGTCTCGCCTAGCGATCGCGCGCGGTTTGCCGGCAGGTTCTCGCCTGCGAAGAGGCGCGTCAAGATCGCGCGCTTGTTCTCGCCCGCCACCTCGAACAGCATCTCGCGGCACGAGGCGAGGGCGGGCAGGGTCAGCGAGACGCGCGGCACGAACGGCTCGACATTGGCCTTGGGCACGCCGACCACCCAGCGCCGGGTTTCCTCGACCGCGGGATAGCCCGGAAACAGCGAAGCGGTGTGACCGTCGGGGCCGATGCCCATCAGCACCAGGTCGAATAGCGGCCGCTTCGGATCGAGCTGTTCGGCGCCGTAGAATGCCATCAGCTCATTCTCGTACAGCGCCGCGCTGACGTCGGGATCCCTGAGATCGGCGGTGTCGGTCGCGATCGGATGGACATTGGCGGCCGGCGCGCAGCGGTCGAGGAAGGCCTGGCGCGCCATGCTCATGTTGTGCAGCTTGTCCTTGCGCGGCACCAGGCGCTCGTCGCCGATGAACCAGTCGATGCGGTCCCACGGAATCCTCTGGCGATAGTCGGGCGTCGCCAGCAGCTGATAGAGCGCCTTGGGGCTGGAGCCGCCGGTGAGGCACACCGCGATCCGGCCAGGGTTCTCAGCGATCCGGGCGATCACCCGCTCGGCGGCCGCCTGCGCCAGTGCCGCCGGATCGGCGACCGTGATGATCTGGCGCTCGCGGCTCGCGGTCATGTCAGCCCAGCTTCCGCCAGCTGCGGCCGTCGCGCGTCAGCAGCGCGTTGGCGGCCTCCGGGCCTTCGCTGCCGGCCTTGTAGGGTTGCAGGCCGCGGCCGCCGGCGCTCTTCCAGGCGTCGATGAAAGGCTGCACCGCCTGCCACCCGGCCTCGACGCTGTCGGCGCGCTGAAACAGGATGTTGTCGCCGATCATGCAGTCATAGATCAGCGTCTCGTAGCCGGTCGACGGCTCGGCCTTGAAGTAGTCCTTGTAGCGGAACTTCATCTCGACGCCGTCGATGTTGATGGTCGGGCCGGGTACCTTGGTGTTGAACTGCAGCTCGATGCCCTCGGTCGGCTCGGTGGAGATGACGAGGTAGTTCTGCGACAGCCGATCGACCGCCGTGTCGCGGAACATCGCGAACGGCGCCTGCTTGAACTTGATCGCGATCTCGGTGCGCTTGGTGGTCAGCGCCTTGCCGGTGCGCAGGTAGAACGGCACGCCGGCCCAGCGCCAATTGTCGATGGTCAGCTTCAGCGCGGCATAGGTCTCGGTCGAGCTGTCGGGCCTGACGTCGGGCGTCTTGAGAAAGTCCTCGATCTCGGTGTCGCCGATCCGGCCGGCGCGGTACTGGCCGCGCACCGAATTGTGCAGCGCCTCCTGTTCGCTCTGGGTCTGGATCGCGCTCAGCACCTCGGCCTTTTCGGAGCGCACCGCATGGGCGTCGAACCGCGCCGGCGGCTCCATCGTCACCAGCGACAGCAGCTGGAACAGATGGTTCGGCACCATGTCGCGCAGCGCGCCGGTGGCGTCGTAGAAGCTGCCGCGATGCCCGACGCCGAGCTTCTCGTCCACGGTGATCTGGATGTGGTCGATGTGGTTGCGATTCCAGATCGGCTCGAACATGCCGTTGGCGAAGCGCAGCACCAGGATGTTCTGGACGGTTTCCTTGCCGAGATAGTGATCGATCCGGTAGATCTGGTGCTCGTCCATCAGCTTCAGCAGCGCTGAATTCAGCGCCTTGGCCGATGCCAGATCGGTGCCGAACGGCTTTTCGACGATCAGCCGGCGCCAGGCGCCGTTCTCCTCCAGCATGCCGGTGCGCCCGAGCTGCTGGCTGATCGGCAGGAACGCTCGCGGCGGGGTCGCGAGATAGAACAGCCGGTTGCCTCCGGTGCCGCGCGCCGTCTCGAGCTTGTCAAGCCGTTCGTTCATGGCATCGAAGGAGGGCGGATCGCCCGGATCGGCCTCGATCGAGGTGACGCATTCGAACAGCCGCGTGACGACCGCCTCATCGAGCGGCCGGGTCGCGAATTTGCGCAGCCCCTGCATCAGGCTGTCCTTCATCTGGTCGCTCGACATGCCCTTGCGGGCGATGCCGACGACGCAGAATTTATCCGGCAGCAGATTGCCGGCGGCGAGATTGTAGAGCGCCGGGATGACCAGCCGGTGCGTCAGATCACCGGTGGCGCCGAAAATGATGAAGGAGCAAGGGTCGGGTTTCTTCTGCACGTGACCTTCCGCGGTTCTCTTCGAGCTTTTATGCCTTTTTCGGCGGCTCCTTGTGGCCGCCGAAACCTGCGCGCATCGCCGAGAGGATCTTCTCCGCGAAGGTGTGATCCTTGCGCGAGCGGAAGCGCGTGTAGAGCGCGGCCGTCAGCACCTCGGCCGGCACGGCTTCGTCGACCGCGGCATTGACGGTCCAGCGGCCTTCGCCGGAGTCCTCGACAAAGCCGGAATAATTGTCGAGCGTGTGGTTCTGCGCCAGCGCCGATGCGGTGAGGTCGAGCAGCCAGGACGGGATCACGCTGCCGCGCCGCCAGACTTCCGCGATGTCGGCGATGTCGAGGTCGAAGCGATGCTCGGCCGGCAGCGCCTCGATATTGGCGTTCTTCAGGATGTCGAAGCCTTCGGCATAGGCCTGCATCAGGCCGTATTCGATGCCGTTATGGATCATCTTGACGAAATGCCCGGCGCCGATCGGGCCGGCGTGGATGTAGCCCTGTTCGATGCGCGGATCGCGGCCCTCGCGGCTGGAGGTGCGCGGAATGTCGCCGATGCCGGGCGCCAGCGTCTTGAAGATCGGGTCGAGCCGGTCGACCACTTTCTTGTCGCCGCCGATCATCATGCAGTAGCCGCGCTCGATGCCCCAGATGCCGCCGCTGGTGCCGACATCGACGTAATGCAGCCCGCGCTCCCTGAGCGCCTTGCCGCGGCGGACGTCGTCCTGCCAGAACGTGTTGCCGCCATCGATGATGACGTCGCCCGGCTGCATCAGCTTCGACAACGCCTCGATGGTGGCTTCGGTGATCTTGCCGGCCGGCAGCATCACCCAGGCGGTGCGCGGCGCCTCCAGCTTGAGGACGAAATCCTCCAGCGACGAGGAGCCGGTCGCATTGTCGGCGACGAGCGCCGCGACGGCTTTCGGATCCTTGTCGTAGACCACGGTGGTGTGGCCCTGGGTCATCAGGCGGCGGACGATGTTGCCGCCCATCCGCCCGAGGCCGATCATGCCGAGTTGCATCCCTCGCCTCCGTCAGTTCAGTGCAGCCGAGATCGCGGCATCGAGCGCCGCGAGCCCTGAGCTGAGATCGCCCTTGAGATGCACGCGCAGCGCCCGCCGGCCGCGTTCGGTGAGCACGTCGAAATCACCGCGCGCTTGCGCCGCCTTGATCACGCCGAAGCTCGCCTTCTGGCCGGGCACCGGCAGGTCCGCTGTATCGTCGGTCGTGACCTGCAGGAACACGCCGCTGTCGGGGCCGCCCTTGTAGGCCTGCCCGGTCGAATGCAGGAAGCGCGGGCCGAACTCGGCACAGGTCGCAAGGTGTCTTGCGTCGCGTACCTTCAGCCGCATCGCCTGCATGGCGTCGATGGTGTCGCCATCGCGCTCGATATAGGCGAGCAGGGCGACATAGTCGCCGCTGCCGGAGCGCGAGAGGTGCGCCTTGATCCAGGAGTTGAGATCGCCGTTCGCACCGGCCTGGCGCAGCTCCTCGGCGTTCTGCGCGTCGGTGTAGAGATCGACCCCGTCCGCCGACACCACCGGCTCTTCAGCCGGCAGCGACCCGGTCTTCTCGAACGCTGCCGTCAGTTCGCGGGTCTTGATCTTGGCGGCTTCGACGTCGGGCTGGTTGAACGGGTTGATGCCGAGGATCGAGCCGGCCACCGCGGTCGCGATCTCGAAGCGGAAGAATTCCTGGCCGATATGGTCGATCGACTTCATCACGATCCGAACCACGGGATGGCCGGCGGCCTCGAGCGCCGCGAGTTTGGCCTCATGGGCGGCGTCGTTCTCGTTATCGGTACGCAGATCGATGAAGAACCGGTCGTTGCCGTAGACCGTGGCGTCGCCAATCGTCTCGCCCTCGATCGGGATCAGGCCCTTGCCGTCCTTGCCGGTCGATTCCGCGATCAGCTGCTCGGCCCAGGCGCCGAAATCGGCAACGTCCGGCGAAGCGAAGATCGTCACCTTGTCGCGGCCTTCGAGCCCGGCGATGCCCATCGCGAGCCCGAGCTGCACGCCCGGGTTCTCCTGCGGCGGCACGTCGGCACCGCAGGAGCGCACCATCGCGAGCGCATGGCCGAGCAGGCTGCGGACGTCGATGCCGGCAGCGGCCGCCGGCACCAGACCGAACGGCGACAGCACCGAATAGCGGCCGCCGATCGCCGGGTCGCCGTAGAAGATGCGGGCAAAGCCCTGCTTGATCGCGACCTTCTGCAGCGACGAGCCCGGATCGGTCACCGCGATGAAGCGGTGGCCGGCCTTGTCCTTGCCGATCGCCTTCGCCACCCGATCGAAGAAATAATCCTTCATCACGTTCGGCTCGGTGGTGCCGCCGGATTTCGAGGAGACGATGAACAGCGTCCTTGCGATGTCGACATACTCCTCCATCGCGCGCACCTGCGCTGGATCGGTGGAGTCGAGCACGTGCAGCCGCGGGAAACCGGACCGGTGCGGGAAGGTCTGGGCCAGGACCTCCGGCCCGAGGCTCGACCCGCCCATGCCGAGCACGACCGCATCGGTGAAGTTCTGCCCCTTCACGCGCTGGGCGAAGTCCTCGTAGTCGGCGACATCAGCGGTGGCTGCGCTGGTGAGCCAGCCCAGCCATTTGTCCTCGTCGTCGCCGGTCCAGACCGATTTGTCCTTGTGCCAGAGCCTGCGGATCCGGGCGGAGGCGCGCCATTCCTCGGTGCTCTTCTCGACCGCCTTCTCGATGGTGGCGCCGAGCGCGAGCTTCTGGCGGTCGATGCCGCCGCCGAGCGAGGTGGCGCGCTTGTGGGCGACCGCGCCGTAGAGCTTGTCGGCCGCGTCGGCGAACAGCTTGACGCCGTCCTTGACCAGCTCCTCGGTGATCGCATCGAGCGAGATGCCGGACTTCTCCAGCTCCTCCAGCACGCGGCGGGCGTCCTCGACATTCTCCTCGAGGCTGTCGCGGACCTTGCCGTGGTCGCGGAAGGCATCGAGCGTTGCCGGCGGCACGGTGTTGACGGTGTCGGTGCCGATCAGCTCCTCGACATAGAGTACGTCGCTATAGTCCTTGTTCTTGGTGCCGGTCGACGCCCACAACAGGCGCTGCGGCTTGGCGCCCTTGGCCGTCAGCTTGTCCCAGCGGCTGCCTGCGAACAGCCGCTTGTAGTCCTGATAGGCGAGCTTTGCATTGGCGATCGCGACCTTGCCCTTCAGGGCCGCGAGCCGCTCCTTTTCGTGCGGATCGTTGGCCTTGGCGATCTTCTCGTCGAGCTGCTTGTCGACGGCGGTATCGATGCGGCTGACGAAGAAGCTCGCGACGCTCGCGACATGGGAGGGATCGCCGCCCTTGCCGACGTATTTCTCCAGACCCTTGAGATAGGCCTCGGCGACCTGGCGATAGACCTTCTGCGAGAACAGCAGCGTGATGTTGATGCTGATGCCTTCGCCGATCAGGTACTCGATCGCCGGCAGGCCCTCGGGCGTCGCCGGTACCTTGACCATCAGGTTCTTGCGGTGGACGTCCTTCCAGAGCCGTTCGGCTTCCGCGATCGTGCCCTTGGTGTCCATCGCGAGATAGGGCGACACCTCGAGGCTGACGAAGCCGTCGCCGCCGTGGCTCTGGTCGTAGACCGGGCGCAGCACGTCGGCGGCGTGCTGGATGTCCTCGACCGCGAGGTGTTCGAACAGGTCGGCCACCGAGCGGTCGCCGTTCTTGAGGGCCTTGCCGATCGCCCCGTCATATTCGTCCGAGCTGCCGATCGCCTTCTCGAAGATCGAGGGGTTGGACGTCACGCCTTTGACGCCGTCGGTCTCGATCAGCCGCTTCAGGTCGCCGTCGGCGACGAAGCCGCGGGCGAGGAAGTCCAGCCAGACGGCCTGGCGGTGATTTTCGAGTGCTTTGACGGGGTTCATGGGTGTCTGTTCTCGTTCGATCGAGGGTCGATTTTTGGGTTCCCGGGCAGCTTTCGGGGGCGGAGGGGGATTGTCAACATGGCGGGAGCCCCGGGCGGAATATCAGCATTTCCAAGGGATAACGCCACTCACAACAGTTCGATCCCCTCGGACGCAGGTGCGAGCAGACCCCCATCTCAGCACATTTTTATGACGTGTTGCGGCGCAGGACCGCGCGTCAGGGGCGCAGGTAGAGGTAACCCTGGGATTGCAGCTCGGCGAGGCGGACCACCCCGCCGCGCTCGGCGGCGACGAAGCCGGGGAGCAAGTCGGCGAGGCCGATGTTCTGCGATTTCATGGTGTTGCCGCAGGCGGCGAACTCGATCCCATCCTTGGTGAACCGCGCGACATGTTTTGACAGCTCGGGATTGGCGGCTGCTGAATGAAACGCCTTCAGCGCCCGGCCGTGCACCACCAGCGCAATCGTCACATTGCCGGGGCCGCCGACGCCGTCGAGATGGTTCTGGATGTTGCCGATCACGAAATTGACCTTGTCGAGGTCATCGAGGTGATAGACCACCTTCAGCTTTTGCAGCGGTGCTTCGGTGGCGGCGCCGGTCCGGGACGCTGCCAAGACGGCGCCGATCGCCGAGACGGTGCCCCAGAGGATGCTGCGTCGGTGCATGGCGTCTCTCGCGCAATTATTGTTGATCCAGTGTTGTCCCTTTGGGCAAACCTGTCATTTGTGGCGGAGCGCAGCGAGTTCCTTGCGGTCGGTCACAAGTTCGGCGTATTCGCTCAAGGCCGGGCGATCGACGCGAAAGGTCTTGTCGTCGGCGGCGGCGAACAGCGCTTCGCCCGCATCGTCGTCGGGCTTGTTGCGATTCCACACCATGATGCGGCCAAGGCGCGCAATCGCGGATCTATTGTCCTTGGACAACGCCACGGTGATACCGCCGCCCTCGCAATCCACGCCGCATTCGAAGCGTATTTCGTGGCCGGATTCGGCCGCGATGGCATGATTGCAGGAGCCGCTGGACTCGAAATTGCCAGGGCGGTGGCGATACGCGACGCCGAGCCGGAATGAATAGTTGGTGGCCTTGTCCTCCGGAGCGGCTTCCGCTGACACCAGAAGCGTCATCGCGCTGACCTTCTGCTTCGGATGCTGCGCCAGATGATTTGCATCGTAGCGCCGCACGAAGCAGGCATAGGCTTTCACGCCGGGCGGGCCGGCGAACATCCTGTTGTCGAAGGCGGCCGCCGCGGCCTCGTCGACGCCTTCCTGCGCCTGAACGGTTAACGGCGCGCCGGCATGGGCGGCGGCTGCGAGTGCGACAACAAGGAGCGCCTGCTTCAAGACCGGCTCGGGAATAGCCAGCGCCTCCAAGGTGTCATCTTTAAAGCGCGGCAATGGTGCCGCGCGGAACTGCGCGGGCTCGTTGCCTTAGTCGCGGCGACACGGAGGCACGTTCAACGGCGGCTGAACGTTTGTTCATGCGAGTCTGTGACGCGTGCATCTTGACGCCACGGCTGAACGGTCACACTTTTTCAGGGAAGCCAACGTTCATCGCCGGACGGGGAAGTTGCCCTGCTCGGATGTCCGCTTCGGAGGCCTGGGCCCCGGTAAACCACGGATGTGGCGAAGGGGTTACAGCCACCAAAAACAAGGGGATATTGATGAACCATTAAGCTTCCTGCCTGTTGATAAGGCAGAGGCTGCACGCGCCGTGCATTGCCGAACTGAGTCGGTCGAGTGTCCAATGGACCCAGCGTGCCGACGCTGATTCGATCCTAGGACGCTCTTGTTACGACTCGTGTCAGTCGTGCGGCGATACATATCGTGGAGAGAGGGATCATGTACAACGATTCTTTGTTCAACGCCTTCGCAAGGTCGTTTGAAGCGCGAAGCCAGACCGACATGTCGATGGCCGAGTATTTGGAGTCGTGTCGAAGTGATCCGATGCGATATGCAAATGCGGCCGAGCGGTTATTGGCGGCAATCGGTGAGCCCCAGATGATCGACACGGCCAAGGACCCACGCCTTGGCCGTATCTTTTTGAACCGTACGATCAGGTCGTATCCAGCCTTCGCCGGCTTCTACGGCATGGAGGACACGATCGAGCGCCTCGTCGGCTTCTTCCGTCACGCCGCGCAGGGCCTCGAAGAGCGCAAGCAGATCCTCTATCTGCTCGGGCCGGTCGGCGGCGGCAAGTCATCGCTCGCCGAGCGCATCAAGGCGCTGATGGAGGTTCATCCGATCTACGTGCTGAAGGCGGGTGACGAGCTTTCGCCGGTGTTCGAGAGCCCGCTCGGGCTGTTCGATCCGGAGCAGCTCGGGCCGATGATCGAGGAGAAATACGGCATCCCGCGTCGCCGGCTGAGCGGGCTGATGTCGCCCTGGGCCTACAAGCGGCTCGAGGCCTTCGGCGGCGACATCTCGCAATTCCGCGTCGCGCGCATCCAGCCCTCGAGGCTGCGCCAGATCGCGGTCGCCAAGACCGAACCGGGTGACGAGAACAACCAGGACATCTCCTCGCTGGTCGGCAAGGTCGACATCCGCAAGCTCGAGACCTACGCCCAGAACGATCCCGACGCCTACAGCTATTCCGGCGGCCTCAACCGCGCCAATCAGGGCGTGCTCGAATTCGTCGAGATGTTCAAGGCGCCGATCAAGATGCTGCACCCGCTGCTGACCGCGACGCAGGAGGGCAACTACATCGGCACCGAGAATATCGGCGCGATCCCGTTCACCGGCATCATCCTCGCGCACTCGAACGAAGCCGAGTGGCAGAGCTTCAAGACCAACAAGAACAACGAGGCCTTCATCGACCGCATCTGCGTCATCAAGGTCCCGTACTGCCTGCGGGTGACCGAGGAGCAGAAGATCTACGAGAAGCTGATCCAGGGCTCTGAGCTCGCCGCCGCGCCGTGCGCGCCGGCGACGCTGGAAACGCTGGCCCGCTTCTCGGTGATGTCGCGTCTGCGCAAGCACGAGAACTCGACGCTGTTTGCCAAGATGCGGGTCTATGACGGTGAGAGCCTCAAGGAATCCGATCCCAAGGCGCGCAGCGTGCAGGAGTACAAGGACGCTGCCGGCGTCGACGAGGGCATGGATGGCGCATCAACCCGCTTTGCCTTCAAGGTGCTGGCCTCGACCTTCAATCACGACACTACCGAAGTCGGTGCCGACGCGGTGCATCTGATGTATGTGCTCGAGCAGGCGATCCGCCGCGAGCAGCTCCCTGATGAGACCGAGAAGCGCTATCTCGAATTCATCAAGGCCGACCTTGCGCCGCGTTATGCCGAGTTCATCGGCAACGAGATCCAGAAGGCCTATCTGGAATCCTACGCCGACTACGGCCAGAACCTGTTCGACCGCTATGTCGACTACGCCGACGCCTGGATCGAGGATCAGGACTTCAAGGATCCCGACACCGGTCAGCTGATGAACCGCGAGCTCCTGAACCAGGAGCTGACCAAGATCGAGAAGCCGGCCGGCATCGCCAACCCGAAGGACTTCCGCAACGAGGTCGTCAAGTTCTCGTTGCGCTCGCGGGCGCACAACGGCGGCAAGAACCCGAGCTGGACCTCCTACGAAAAGGTTCGCGACGTGATCGAGAAGCGGATATTCTCACAGGTCGAGGATCTGCTTCCGGTCATCTCGTTCGGCTCCAAGAAGGACGGCGAGACCGAGAAGAAGCACGGCGAGTTCGTCGAGCGGATGGTGGAGCGCGGCTATACCGAGCGCCAGGTCCGCCGGCTCGTCGAGTGGTACATGCGGGTGAAGCAGGCCGGCTAATGCGCGATCCGGAAAGCCGGCACCGGCTTTCCGTTTCGTCTCGTCCTGTCCAATAAAATGCGATGCGACTGTCATGATCGCATCCGGTGAGGCAGATGCAACGTGGTCATGCATATCGTCGATCGGCGGTTGAATCCGGGTAGCAAGAGCCTGGAGAACCGCCAGCGCTTCCTGCGGCGCGCCAAGGCGCTGGTGCAGGGGGCCGTCAAGAAGTCGTCACAGGACCGGGACATCAAGGATGTCCTGGAAGGCGGCGAAGTGACAATCCCGCTGGACGGCATGGATGAGCCGCGGTTCCGGCGCGAGGGCGGCACGCGTGACATGGTGCTGCCCGGCAACAAGAAGTTCGTCGAGGGCGACTGGCTGCAGCGCCCGAACCAAAGCGGCGCCAAGGGCTCCGGCGCAGGCGAGGGCGACAGCGAGGACGCCTTCCGCTTCGTGCTCAGCCGCGACGAATTCGTCGATCTCTTCCTCGACGACCTCGAACTGCCCGATCTTGCCAAGCGCAAGCTCGCGGAAACCGAAAGCGAAGGTATTCAACGCGCCGGCTATGCGACCTCCGGCTCGCCCGCCAACATCTCGATCAGCCGCACGGTGAGCCGGGCGCTTGCGCGGCGCGTGGCACTGCGCCGGCCGCGCAAGGACGACATCGAGGCGCTCGAGGCGGAGCTTGCGGAATGCGACGACGATGCGCGGCGCCGCGAGCTGCTGGCGCTGCTCGAAACGCTGAAGGCCAAGGCCAAGCGGATCCCGTTCATCGATCCGATCGATATCCGCTACCGCCGGTTCGAGACGGTGCCGAAGCCGGTGGCGCAGGCCGTGATGTTCTGTCTGATGGACGTATCGGGCTCGATGTCCGAGCACATGAAGGATCTGGCGAAGCGGTTCTATATGCTGCTCTACGTGTTCCTGAAGCGGCGCTACAAGCACGTCGAGATCGTGTTCGTCCGCCACACCGACCGCGCCGAGGAGGTCGACGAGGATACCTTCTTCCACGGACCGGCTTCCGGCGGCACGCTGGTGTCGAGCGCGCTGGTCGCGATGAACGATATCGTCCGCACCCGCTTCCGTCCGGCCGACTGGAACATCTACGCCGCCCAGGCCTCGGACGGCGACAACATGACCTCGGACAGCGCGCTGACCGGTCACCTCCTGACCGACAAGATCCTGCCGGTCTGCCAGTTCTTCGCCTATCTCGAGGTCGGCGAAGCCGCCAACTACACCTTCGACATGCCGGACTCCTCGCTCTGGACGCTCTATGAGCGTCTGCGCAACGAGGGCGCGCCGCTGTCGATGCGCAAGGTGAGCGAGCGCGGCGAGATCTTCCCGGTGTTCCAGGACCTGTTCAAGCGCCGCAGCAAGCAGGAAAGGGTGTAGCGTGATGGGTTCTTCCGGGGAACGGCTGTTCGAGGGCGCCGATTGGGATTTCCAGACCTTGCAGCGGGTTCACGACGCCTGCGAAAAAATCGCGCGCACCGAGCTCGGGCTCGACGTCTATCCCAACCAGATCGAGGTGATCACCGCCGAGCAGATGCTCGACGCCTATTCCTCGGTCGGCATGCCGCTGTTCTACAAGCACTGGTCATTCGGCAAGCAGTTCGCGTTCCAGGAAGCGTCCTATCGCAAGGGCCTGATGGGCCTGGCCTATGAGATCGTGATCAATTCCTCGCCGTGCATCTCCTATCTGATGGAGGAGAACACGGCGACAATGCAGACGCTGGTGATCGCGCACGCGGCGTTCGGGCACAATCACTTCTTCAAGAACAACTATCTGTTCAAGCAGTGGACGGACGCCGACGGCATTCTCGACTATCTGGAATTCGCCAAGGGCTACATCGCGGTCTGCGAGGACCGCCATGGCCGCGAGACGGTGGAGCGGACGCTCGATGCCGCGCACGCGCTGATGTCGCATGGCGTCGACCGCTATCCCGGAAAGAAGACGCTCGATTTGCGTGCCGAGGAGAAGCGGGCCGGCGAGCGCCGGCAGCACGAGGAAAGCGTGTTCAACGATTTGTGGCGGACGGTGCCGAACACCAAGGCCAAGAGCAAGGCTACGCTCACGGCCGAGCGCCGCCGCGCGCTGCTCGGCTTGCCGCAGGAGAACATCCTGTATTTCCTTGAGAAGACCGCGCCGCGCCTTGCGCCCTGGCAGCGCGAGCTCATCCGCATCGTTCGCCACATCGCGCAGTATTTCTACCCGCAGGGCCAGACCAAGGTGATGAACGAGGGCACCGCGACCTACGTCCATTACCGCATCATGAGCCGGCTGCATCAGCAGGGCCGGATCACCGACGGCAATTTCCTCGAATTCCTGCAGTCGCACACCAATGTGGTGTTCCAGCCCGAATTCGACGACCGCCGCTATTCCGGCTTCAATCCCTACGCGCTCGGCTTCGCCATGATGCAGGACATCGAGCGGATCGTGAAAAATCCGGAGGACGAGGACCGCGAGTGGTTCCCCGACATCGCCGGCAAGGGCGACGTCGAGGGCGTGCTGCGCGAGATCTGGAGCAACTACCGCGACGAGAGCTTCATCAACCAGTTCCTCAGCCCGGCGCTGATCCGGCGCTTCCGCATGTTCCACCTGCACGACGACCCCGCGGAAAGCCAGGGGATCAAGGTCGACGCGATCCACGACGAGCGCGGCTACCGCCGGGTCCGCCGCGAGCTGGCGCGGCAATACGACGTCGGCTTCGTCGACGCCAATATCGAGGTCATGGATGTCGATCTCGACGGCGATCGTCGCCTGATGCTGCGCCACACCACCGTGAAGGGCGCGCAGCTCAACGAGACCGACGCGCGGCGCGTGCTGCAACACCTCGCCGATCTGTGGTCCTACGACGTCGCGCTGACCGAGATCGACGGCACCGACAAGGTGCTGAAGGAATACGTCGTCAGCCCGCGCGCGGCTGCGGTCGCGGCCTGAGGATCACGCTCTCCTGACATGAGCGCGGCGCGCACCGCCGCGCGGAATGCGAGTCTTGCTCGGTGAACCTTCATGTCTATCGAAGGCTCACATCATGAACATGCCGGCAACATTCCGACTTTGAAAGCGCATGGCGTTCCTATGCGCGAGCGCGATTGCCGGCATGCGGACATCTCGCGAGACGTTCTTGGTGATTGCCTGCGCGCACGCGATGGATAATGTGCGCCGCGTCAAGAAAACCAAGAAAAGGATATGCTCTTGTCAACTCGCTCCCGCCTGGCGGGCTTTCTCGCCTTCACCGCGCTCGCGGCCTCCTTGATCTCGCCGTCCGTGGCAGCCGACACCGCGATCAAAATAGGAAACACCGCGCCCTATAGCGGCCCGGCGTCGGCCTATGGCACCATCGCGCGTGCCGAAGCCGCGTATTTCCAGATGCTCAACGATCAGGGCGGCATCAACGGCCGCAAGATCGACTTCGAGAGTCTCGACGACGCCTATTCGCCGTCGAAGACTGTCGAGCAGACCCGCAAGCTCGTCGAGCAGGACGAGGTGCTCGCGGTCTTCAGCGCGGTCGGCACCGCGCCGAACATCTCGGTGCAGAAGTACCTCAACATCAAGCACGTGCCGCAGCTGTTCGTGTCCTCCGGCGCGACCCGCTGGAACGATCCAAAGCAGTTCCCGTGGACGGTCGGTTTCAATCCGACCTACGAGCTCGAAGGCCGGCTCTACGCAAAATACATCCTGAAGACCAAGCCGGATGCGAAGATCGCCGTCATCACGCCGAACGAGGACGCCGGCAAGGACTATCTGAGGGGGTTCAAGGACGGGCTCGGCGAGCATGTCGGCCAGATCGTCGCCGAGACCACGTATCTCACGACCGATCCCACCATCGATTCCCAGATGGTGACGATGCGCGAGTCCGGTGCGGACGTCTTCTTCGCGGAGGCGACGCCGAAATTCGCGGCCCAGGCGCTGCGCAAGGCGGCGAGCATGGGCTGGAAGCCGCTGACCATCCTGCCGACCGTCTCCAATTCCGTCTCTGCGGTGCTTGAACCGGCCGGTCTCGAGAACGTCATCGGCGTCGTGACCGGCCTCTATCTGAAGGATCCGACCGATCCGCGCTGGGCCAACGATCCCGCACAGAAGGAGTTTGCGGACTGGATGAAGAAGTACCAGCCGAATGCGAGCCCCGGCGACCTCTTCAACGTGCAGGGCTACACGGTGGCGCAGGTCATGACGGCGGTGCTGAAGAACTGCAACGGCGACTACAGCCGTGCCAACATCATCAAGCAGGCGACCAATCTGAAGGCGCTCGAGCTGCCGATGCTGTTGCCCGGCATCAAGGTGCAGACCGAGCCCGACAATGTGACGCCGATCCGGCAAATCCAGATGGCGCGGTTCGACGGCAAGTCCTGGGCGCTGTTCGGCGACGTCTTGAGCGACAAGTAGCCGTCACCAACTCCGCTATCGTCCCTGCCTAGTGCGCAATTGCGCACTAGGCAGGGACAACGCAAAATTTGTTGCCCGTCCTTCACGCCATATTTGTAACAGCAAGTCGGCGACGTCTTGAGCAACAAGGTGCCGTCACCAACTCCGCTGTCGTCCCTGCGAAAGCAGGGACCCATACGCCGCGGCTTCTGTTGTGAACGGGACTCGTCATTCCAGCGTAGCCCGACGATCTGAATCCGTGGTTATGGGTCCCTGCTTTCGCAGGGACGACATGGAGTGTGCTGCCACTGCTCAGCGCAGGCTGGCGTTGATCTTGTCCAGCACGGCCGAGCCGGGGCAGAGCGCCTGTTCGTCCAGCGTGTTGAGCGGCGTCTCGACGGTGTCGAGATGGGTGTGCAGATCCTCGGCGTCCGGATCGACATAGAGCAGGCCAGTGACGATCTGGCCCTTGGCCGCGTGCTTCTGCAGGAAGGTCATGGCGCCGAGGCGATCATGCGGATCGTAGTCGGCGTCGAGCTTGCGCAGCGCCAGCCGCGAGCCGTCATGCTGCTCGACCACCTGCACGGTGCCGGGCGCATAGTCGACGCTGATCGGATCGCGGCCGACCAGCACGTCGAGGCGGTTCACCGCGTCATTGTGCTCGCGGACATAGTCGAAGCTCTTGGTCGAGCCGGCGTGGTTGTTGAAGGCGATGCAGGGGCTGATCACGTCGATGAAGGACGCTCCCTTGTGGCGGATCGCAGCGGCAATCAAGGGAACCAATTGCGTCTTGTCGCCGGAGAAGCTGCGCGCCACGAAGGTGGCGCCGAGTTGCAGCGCGATCGCGACCAGGTCGATCGCATTGTCGGTGTTGGTGACGCCCTTTTTCGACTTCGAGCCGCGGTCGGCGGTGGCGGAGAACTGGCCCTTGGTCAGGCCGTACACGCCGTTGTTCTCGACGATATAGGTCATGTTGACGGCGCGCCGGATCGAATGCGCGAACTGGCCGAAGCCAATCGAGGCGGAATCGCCGTCGCCGGAGACACCGAGATAGATCAGGTCGCGGTTGGCGAGATTGGCGCCGGTCAGCACCGACGGCATGCGGCCGTGCACCGAGTTGAAGCCGTGCGAATTGCCGAGGAAATAGTCCGGCGTCTTCGACGAGCAGCCGATGCCGGAAATCTTCGCCACCCGGTGCGGCTCGATCGAGAGCTCGTAGCAGGCCTCGATGATCGAGGCGGTGATCGAATCGTGGCCGCACCCGGCGCACAGCGTCGAGATCTTCCCCTCGTAGTCGCGGTGGGTATAGCCCAGCTCGTTCTTCTTCAGGCCGGGATGATGAAACTTCGGCTTTGCAATGTAGGTCATGACAGCACCTGCGCTCCCCGCCACGTCATGGCCGGGCTTGTCCCGGCCATCCACGTCTTGGCCGGGAGAAAGGAAGTCGTGGATGCCCGGGACGAGCCCGGGCATGACGGCGGACAGAACAGGTGATCGATCATGTCACGGCCTTGCGGAGAGGGGTCACCTTGAGGTGGTCCTGGTGGTCGCCGATGGCGCCCGCGATGAAGCGCGCGGTGATCGGCGTGCCGTCATAGTGCAGGATCGGCACCAGCCTGACGGGGTCGATGCCGTTCTCGTTGACGATCAGCTGGCGGAGCTGCGCGTCGCGGTTCTGCTCGACGACGTAGACGAAGTCGTGGTCGGCGATGAAGCTTGCGACGCTGGAGTGGAACGGGAAGGCGCGGATGCGCATGCGGTCGAGCTGGTGGCCGCGCGCCTCCAGGATCCCGATCGCCTCGTCCATCGCGGGCGAGGTCGAGCCGAAATAAATCACGCCGTATTTGGTCGGCTTCGCCGCATTGGCCTGCAGCGGCCGCGGCACCATGTCCTGCGCGGTCTCGAACTTGCGCACCAGGCGCTGCATGTTGTCGGCGTAGACCGCGCCTTCCTCGGAATAGCGCGCGTAGCGGTCGCGCGAGGTGCCGCGGGTGAAATAGGAGCCCTTGGTCGGATGCGTGCCAGGATAGGTGCGATAGGGGATGCCGTCGCCGTCGACGTCGAGATAGCGGCCGAAGTCGCGGCCTTCCTCGAGCATCTCCGCCGTCATCACCTTGCCGCGGTCATATTGCTTGGCGTCGTCCCACTTCAGCGGCCGGCACAGCCGGTGGTTCATGCCGATGTCGAGATCGAGCATCAGGAAGATCGTGGTCTGCAGCCGCTCGGCGAGGTCGAAGGCGGCCGCGGCGAACTCGAACGCCTCCGCCGGATCTTCCGGGAACAGCAGCACGTGCTTGGTGTCGCCGTGCGAGGCATAGGCGCAGGCGATCACGTCGCACTGCTGGGTGCGGGTCGGCATGCCCGTCGAGGGGCCGGCGCGCTGGATGTTCATGATCACGGCCGGGATCTCGGCGAAATACGACAGGCCGATGAACTCGGTCATCAGCGAGATGCCGGGACCCGAGGTCGCGGTGAAGGCCCGTGCGCCGTTCCAGGAGGCGCCGATCACGATGCCGATCGAGGCGAGTTCGTCCTCGCCCTGCACGATGGCGTACTTCGCCTTGCCGGTCTCGGGATCGTGGCGGTACTTCTTGCAGTGGCTGGTGAAGGCTTCCGCCACCGACGATGACGGCGTGATCGGATACCAGGCGCACACGGTGGCGCCGCCATAGACGGCGCCGAGCGCGGCCGCGCTGTTGCCTTCGACGAAGATGCGGTCGCCGACCTTGTCGGACTTTTTCACCCGCAGCCCGACCGGGCATTTCAGGTTCTGCAGCGCCCAGTCGCGGCCGAGATGCAGCGCATGGACGTTCGAGGAGAGCAGCTTCTCCTTGCCCTTGTACTGCTCGCCGATCAGCTGCTCGACCAGCTTGGGATCGAGGTCGAGCAGGGCGCAGAGCGCGCCGAGATAGATGATGTTCTTGAACAGCTGGCGCTGCCTGGGATCGGTGTAGGTCGAGTTGGTAATCGCGGTCAGCGGCACGCCGATGACGGTGATGTCCTCGCGGAATTTCGACGACGGCATCGGCTTGGTCGAATCGTAGAACAGATAGCCGCCGGGCTCGATCGAGGCGACGTCCTTGTCCCAGGTCTGCGGGTTCATCGCCACCATCATGTCGACGCCGCCGCGGGCGCCGAGATGGCCGTCTTCGGTGACGCGCACCTCATACCAGGTCGGCAGGCCCTGGATGTTTGACGGGAAGATGTTGCGCGGCGAGACCGGCACACCGTGGCGCAGAATCGAGCGCGCGAACAGCTCGTTGGCGGAAGCCGAGCCCGAACCGTTGACGTTGGCGAAGCGGACGACGAAGTCGTTTACGCTGCTGATCGGGCTTTGGACTGACATGTTGATCCCGCTTGAACCATATCGATGAGGTACTTCTGCATGTCCCAGGCGCCGGTCGGGCAGCGCTCGGCACACAGCCCGCAATGCAGGCAGACGTCTTCGTCCTTCACCATGACGCGGCCGGTCTTGAGGTCGCCGGAAACGTAGAGCGCCTGGTCGTGATGCGGCGAGGGCGCTTTCAGCCGCTGCCGCAAATCATCCTCCTCGCCGTTCTCGGTGAAGCTGATGCAGTCCATCGGACAGATGTCGACGCAGGCGTCGCATTCGATGCAGAGCGGCGCGGAGAACACCGTCTGCACGTCGCAATTCAGGCAGCGCTGCGCCTCGCCAAGCGCGAGCTTGAGGTCGTAACCGAGCTCGACCTCGGCGCGGATGTCCTTCAGCGCGACCACCTTGTCGCGATGCGGCACCTTGAAGCGCTTGTCGGCCGAGATGTCGTTGTCGTAGCTCCACTCGTGGATGCCCATCTTCTGCGAGGAGACGTGCACCTCGGGCAGCGGGCGCTCGTTGATGTCCTCGCCGGACAGCAATCGGTGAATGGAGAGCGCGGCGTCGTGGCCATGCGCCACCGCCCAGATGATGTTCTTCGGCCCGAACGCCGCATCGCCGCCGAAGAACACCTTCGGATTGGTCGAGACGAACGTCTTGGGATCGACCTTCGGCATGTGCCACTTGTCGAATTCGATGCCGCAATCGGCTTCGATCCAGGGGAACGCGTTCTCCTGGCCGACCGCAACGAGCACATCGTCGCAGGGCACAGTCTCGTCCGGCTCGCCCGAGGGCACCAGATTGCGGCGGCCCTTGGCGTCGTACTCCGCCTTCACCTTCTGGAAGGTGACGCCGATCAGCTTGCCGGCCACATGCTTGAACGCCACCGGCACCATGTAGTTGAGGATCGGAATGTCCTCGTGAAGCGCGTCTTCCTTCTCCCATGGCGAGGCCTTCATTTCCTCGAAGCCGGAGCGGACGATCACCTTGACGCTTTCGCCGCCAAGGCGGCGCGCGGTGCGGCAGCAATCCATCGCCGTGTTGCCGCCGCCGAGCACGATGACGCGGCGGCCGATCTTGTCGACGTGGCCGAACGACACGTTGGCCAGCCACTCGATGCCGATATGGATGTTGGCGGCGGCCTCCTTGCGGCCGGGGATGTCGAGCTCGCGGCCGCGCGGCGCGCCGCTTCCGACGAAGATCGCATCATAGTTCTCGGCGAGCAGCTGCTTCAGGCTGTCGACACGCTGGCCGCCTTTGAACTCGACACCGAGGTTCAGGATGTAGTCGGTCTCCTCGTCGATCACGCTGTCGGGCAGGCGGAATTTCGGAATCTGGCTGCGCATCATGCCGCCGGCCTTGGGATCGCCGTCGAACACCGTGCAGTGATAGCCGAGCGGCGCGAGATCGCGTGCCACGGCGAGCGAGGCGGGGCCGCCGCCGACCAGCGCGACGCGCTTGCCGTTCTTCGGACCGGGCTTCGGCAGGCGATGCTTGATGTCGTCCTTGAAGTCGGCCGCGACGCGCTTCAGGCGGCAGATCGCGACCGGATTGTCCTCGACGCGGCCGCGGCGGCATGCCGGCTCGCATGGACGGTCGCAGGTGCGCCCGAGAATGCCGGGGAACACGTTGGACTGCCAATTGATCATGTAGGCGTCGCTGTAACGCCCCTCAGCAATCAACCGGATGTACTCGGGAACAGGGGTGTGTGCGGGACAGGCCCATTGGCAATCGACTACTTTGTGGAAGTAATCCGGCGCCGAGATATCAGTCGGTTTCATTCCTACCTTTGACCCGCGCGAAAATGCCAGACCCGCGCGGCCTTATCGTTGACGACGAACGCTCACGTGGCGTTGTTCTGGTTTTTGAATTGGATCATAGGCTTATCTTATTAGAGCCGTTCCAGAGAAGGCAAAGGCTAAATTGTCCGATCATCAGCTTTCGCGCGGCTGATGCGCGTGTAGCGTTAATCTCGATTGCGTTATGTGGCAGTGCAGCATGATCTGCACCGCCACGCTTGCTTGAGAGAATGTTTTTCGGGAAAGCGCTCCGCACGTTTCCGGATCAGGCTTACCCGCGCGGCAGGTCGCTCTTCGCGATATCCCACAACAGCTTGTAGACGCCGCTGGTGACCACGAGCGGCTTCAAGGCTGCATTGCCGGTGACGCCTGCGGCCGCTGCGGGGAGCGCGCCGACGTCGGTGGCGTCGATCAGCACGAACCAGTCGCCCGCGCCGGGATCGGGTTTCTCCGCATCCGGCGTAAGCGGCTTCGACAGGTCAGGGTCGTTCTCCAGAAGGTGCATCGAGATGATGCCGTCGCGCGAAGCTGGATCGAGTTGCTCCCGCAATGCAGCGCGAAGTTTGTCCGCGCCTTCGGCGGGCGGGCGCAGGCGGATGATACCGAGCGCTGCACCTCTGCCGACGCCGCGGCTGATCGTGATGCGCGCGACCCCGCGGATCATGTTCTGAAAGCGCGCGATATTGGCCTTCGACCAGTCGGTCTGGTTGGCGAGCGCCTTGCGATAGGCCGGGCTCTCGAGCACATCGAAGGTCGCGGTCGAGTAGAGGCTGAGATATTTCGGCTTGCCGTCATGGGCGACGTAGCGGCGGGCTTCCAGGAAGCCGTCGATGGCGACCCGTTCCTCGAGATGCTCGCGGTCGTACCAGCGATTGAATTCAGCTTCGTGCAAGCTGTCGATATCCATCGAGGTCAGCAGCATGCCTTGTCCGGCGATTGGCATCGAGTGCTCCTTTTTTGTTTTGCCTGTTTTATCCGCGCAATATCGCCCGATCGCGTGGAGCAGGGAAGCCGGTTCCCGGCAGCGCAGACCAAGGATTGCCACAATTGCTGCAATCCTGTTCAGCACCGGTTCACAGAGGTAGCATTTCATTCGTTACGCCAACTCTCGAGAAGAAAAGGGACGACCACCATGGCACGCATTCTGTGGGCATTGATCGTCGGTCTGGTGTCGCTCGCCTCGCTTCCCGTGCATGCGCAGGATCAGGAAAAGCGTCTCGCACTTGTCGTCGGCAACGGCGCCTATGAGGCCGGCGCGTTGCAGACCGCCGCGAACGACGCCGGCCTGATCGCGCAGACCTTGCAGGCCGCCGGCTTCGACGTGATCGGCGCGCGCGATCTCGACGGCGAGACGCTGCGCAAATCGTTCCGCGATTTCATCCAGAAGGTGCAGGAGGCGGGGCCCAATGCCGTCGCCTTCGTCTATCTCGCCGGCTACGGTGTGCAGCTCACCGGCGAGAACTATTTCGTGCCGGTCGATGCCAAGATTGCCCGCGACACCGACGTGCCGGTCGAGGCGATCCGCATCTCCGACTACAGCCATCAACTCTCGGCGCTGCCGATCAAGGCCGGCGTGATCGTGCTCGATGCGGCGCGCAGCAATCCCTTCGCCAAGGACGGCCAGCCGCTGGCCGGCGGTCTTGCGCTGGTCGATCCCGATCCGAAGATGCTGATCGGCTTCAATTCGGCGCCCGGCACCGTTGCCCCTGACGGTGCGCCGCCCTACGGGCCTTACGCGCAAGCGCTGGCGGAAATGATCCGCACCGGCGGCCTGACCCTGCCCGAAGTGTTCGACCGCGTCCGCCTGCGCGTCAACGAGATGACCAAGGGCGCCGAGATCCCGTGGGATGCACACAAGGTCGACGCGCCCTTCATGTTCTTCGAGCGCAAGCCGGACGCGCCGCCGCAGCAGGTCGATGCCGGGCTGCGCACCAAGCCGATCCGCGATTTCCCGGCGCAGGATGCCTACGCCGCGGCGCTGGAGCGCGACACGCTGCAGGGCTACGAGGATTACCTGCAGGCCTATCCGGACGATCCGCTGGCCAGGCGCGTGCGCGCGATCGTGGCGGCGCGGCGCGAGGCCATCACCTGGCGGCGCACCTACAATGCCGACACGCCTGATGCGTACTGGTCGTACCTGCGGCGTTATCCGCGCGGGCCGCATGCCTACGACGCCCGGCGCCGGCTCGCCTATCTGTCGGCCGCGCTCGAGCCGCCGCCGCAGTTCACGGCGCTCGACTATGACGTGCCGCCGCCGCCGCCCGACGAGGTCGTCTATGTCGACCGTCCGGTGCTGTACTACAGCGATCCGGTGTTCGACTTCGCGCCGCCTCCGCCGCCGCCGGTGGTCTTCCTGCCGCCGCCGCCGCCGGACTTCGTCGTGCTGCCGCCACCGCCGCCGCCGATCGGCCTGTACGTGCTGCCGACGCCGATGTTCGTGGCGATGCCGGCCTATGTCGCCGCTCCGGCCTATGTCGCGCCGCCGCAGAACAACATCGTGTTCAACAACATCCACAACACCACTGTCATCAACACGGTCATCAACAATCCCAACCCGACGCCGGCGCAGCTCCATGCGGCCGGGGTGACGGCGGCGATGGGCGGCGCGCCGGTGACGGCGGCACCGCGACTGCCGGCCGCGGCGATGCAGCGCGCCAATCTGCCGGGCGCTCCGCAAGGCGTGACGCCCGCGCAAGGTGCGGCGATGGGAGCTCCGCGCGCGGCACCAAATGCTGCCGCGGCACCGAACGCCGCTGCCACTCCGAATGCCGCCGCCGCACCGAATGCGATGGGCGCGCCGGGCACACCGGGTGCGCATACCCTGCCGGGCGCGAAAAATGGACCGCCGCTGCCGCAGTCGGCAACCGCACCGGCCAATGCCATGCAGCATGGCGCTGTGCCGCCGGGAGCCGCACAACCCGGCGCCGCGCAACCGGGGACAAAGCCGAATACGGTGGTGCCGGGCAAGCCGGCGGCTGCCATGGCGCCTGCCAATGCGCAGCCTGCTCCTCCGGCCAAGCCCGGTGCCGCGCCGGCGACAAACGCGCCCGCCTCACCCGCGGCCGCCGGCAAGCCACGTGCGCAACCGCTTCCGCATGCGGCGACCGCTCCGACCGCAAACGTGAAGCCCTCGGCGGCGCCGTCGCCGGCGAACCGCGCGATGTCGACACGGCCGACCCCGGCCGCGCGCCCGGCACCCGCGCGCGCGGCAGTGTCGCCGGCGCCGGTCTCCCGGCCCGCGCCGGCGCATGCGGCAGCTCCGCCAGTCCATGCCGTAGCTCCGCCAGTCCGGGCTGCGGCTCCGCCGCCGCGGCCGGTTGCCCCGCCACCTCGTGCTGCGGCTTTGCCGCCGCGTCCGGCGCCGGCGCCGGCTCCGCGCGCCGCGCCGCCGCCACGGCCGGCGATGCAGGTGCAACACGCAGCGCCGCCACCGCGGATGGCGGCGCCGCCAAGGCCCGCGGCCGCGCCACGGGCAGCGCCGGCATGTCCTCCCGGCAAGTGCAAACATTGAGGGAAGCAAGGGAGCCGGTCGAGTTCTTCACCGGCTCTTGATGTCGAGGGTGTTCCGGCGGCGCTTTAGCGCTTGGCCGCCAGATCCGCGATCGCCTTCATCACGGCGTTGCGGATGCCGGGATCGTAAAGGATATGGCCCGCGCCATCGATGATGCGGACCTCGCTGCCCGGCCAGCGCGCGGCGAGCGCGTGCGATGTCGCGGGCGGGCACAACAGATCGTAACGACCCTGCACCAGGATGCCGGGAATGCCGGCGAGCCTGCCGGCCTCGTCCATCAATTGACGCGGCCGCATGAAGCAATTGTTGGCGAAGTAATGCGCCTCCATGAACGGCGTCGAGGGCAGGGCGCCCGAGGCCTTGAGGTCGAGCCGCGTCTGCTTCGGCGTGTGCTCCGACAACGCGCGTTCGGTGTCGTGCCAGGCGCGCGCGGCCGGCGCGTGCACGGCGGCGTCCGGATCGAGGATGCGGCGATAATAGGCCGCAAGCGGCGATGCGCGCTCGCTCTCGGGCAGGACGTTGAGGAAGTCCTCGTGGAGGGCGGGATAGAAGCGCGGCAGGGCGCGCAGGAAAACGTCGTCCAGCTCCTCGGCTGTGCCGAGAAACGTCGCGCGCAGCACCAGCCCGCTGACCCTGTCAGGATGGGCCTGCGCATAGGCCAGCGCCAGCGTCGCGCCCCAGGAGCCGCCGACCACCATCCAGCGCGCGAAGCCGAAGCGCTCTCGGATCTTCTCCATGTCCGCGATCAGGTGCTGCGTCGTGTTGTTGTCGCGGCTGCCCTTCGGCCGGCTGCGACCGCAGCCGCGCTGGTCGAACAGCACGGCGTGAAAGCGCTCGGGATCGAACAGCCGACGATGATCGGGCTGGCAGCCGCTGCCGGGGCCGCCATGCAGATAGACCGCGGGGATGCCGCCCTCGCGCCCGACGCTCTCGACATGGAGATCGTGGCCATCGCCGACGTCGAGCCATTCCGACGTCAGCGGCGCAAAGGGATCGGCACGCCTCGCGGCCTTGCCGACGTCGGCGTCAGGCGCCATTGCGCTTGTCCTGGGATTCGTTCCGGGGGTCGTCCGTCTCCAGCGTGCCGCCGGCGAAGTTGCGATACAGGAAGCGGTTCTGCGTGCCGGCGGATTCCCGCTCGGCCTGCTTGAAGATCTCCTCGTGTCGCGGCGACAGCGCGCAGGCCGGGTCGGTGTTGCCGGCATCGCCGGTCAGCGCAAAGGCCTGGCAGCGGCAGCCGCCGTAATCGATCTCGCGGAATTCGCAACTCTTGCAAGGCTCCGGCATCCAGCCGGTGCCGCGATAGCGGTTGAAGGCCTCGGAGTTCTGCCAGATCCAGGCGATCGAATGATTCGAGCGCACCGATTCGAATTCGAGACCGGTGATGCTCTCGGCGGCGTGGCACGGCAGCACCTTGCCGGCCGGCGAGATGTTGAAGAACTGCCGGCCCCAGCCGCCCATACATTTCTTCGGCCGCAGCGCGTAGTAATCCGGCACCACATAGTCGATCGCGAGCGTGCCCTTCAGGCGCACCTGGGCTTCCTCGACGATGCGGCTGGTCTCCTCGATCTGCTCGATCGTCGGCATCAGCGCGGCGCGGTTCTTCAGCGCCCAGCCGTAATACTGCACGTTGGCGACCTCGAGCCGGTCGGCGTCGAGGTCGACCGCCATCTGGATGATATCGGTCAGCTGATGCAGGTTCTGCCGGTGCATCACCGCATTCACCGTGAGCGGCAATTCGAGCTCGCGCGTCCATTTCGCGACCTCGAGCTTCTTTTTGTGCGCATCCTTCAGCCCTGCCACGCGGTCGGCGACGCGGGGTTCATTGCCCTGGAAGCTGATCTGCACATGGCTGAGGCCGGCGTCGGCCAGCGCCGAAAGCTTGTCCCTGGTCAACAGCACGGCCGAAGTGATCAGGTTGGAATAGAGCCCGACATCGGTCGCGTGCTGCACCAGCTCGACGATGTCCTTGCGCGCGGTCGGCTCGCCGCCGGAGAAATGGATCTGCAGCACGCCGAGCTCGGCAAGCTCGCTCAGCACCTTCTTCCATTCGTCTGACGTGAGCTCGGTCGAGCCGCGGTCGAGCTCGACCGGGTTGGAGCAATAGGGGCATTGCAGCGGGCAGCGGTGGGTGACCTCGAGGAGCACCGCGAGCGGGATGCCGTAGGTCTCGGCTGCCGAGCGCGTTTGTTCGAGCACCGCGAGCCCGTCGGTTGGGCCTGCTGTCGTCGTCTTGTTGTCGGCGAGCGTGTCACTCATGCTGTGCTCTCGCGCGCTTCGGTGAGAAAACCCTTGTCGGCCAGATCCTGCAGCATCGCGATCACGTCGGTCGCGATCGCCTCGCGTGGGGCGGCGTATTTTTCCGCGAGTTGGTCCACCATCTCGGCGACACTGCGCACGCCGTCACACAGCTGCAGTACCTCGACCGCGATGTCGTCCGGCGCCAGCACGCGCTCCGGCGCCAGGATAACCCAGACCTGCCGCGTCTCGTCGAATTTCAGCTTGGTATGGCGCGGCAGTTTCGGCCGGCTGGTCTCGCTGACATTGATGTTGCGGCTGGCCATGATCGTGTCTCTAACCTGTCTTCGGCACGAAGGCGCCGGGCGGAATCTGGCCGTCGACATACGCATGATACAGCGCGTCGAGCTGCACCCACAGCACGTTGGTCTTGAAGATCAGCGCGTTGCAGACCGCTTCGCGCTCCGCCGGCGTCCTGGCATGCTGCTTGACATAATCAAGCGCAAAGCCGGCGTCGCGCGGCGCCTGGGTCAGGCGGCGGCTGAAATAGCTCATGATGTCGGGGTTGACGAAGTCGTAGTGCTTCAGCATCCCCGAGATGCGCTCCTCGTGCAGGTTCGGCGCGAACAATTCGGTGAGCGAGGAGGCGATCGCCTCCAGCGGGGTGCGGTCGCGGCAGAAATGCACATAGGCTTCGACGGCGAAGCGCGTCGCCGGCAGAATGCCTTCGGTGGACTCCACATAGGCAGTGTCGAGGCCGAGGCCTTCGGTCAGCTTCAGCCAGCGCTCGATGCCGCCTTCATTGCCGAGATCGCCGTCGTGATCCTCGATGCGATGGCGCCATTCGATCCTTGTTTTGCGGTCGCGGAAGCGCGAGATCACCATCGCGTCCTTCAGCGGGATCGTGCTTTGGTAGTAATAGCGGTTCAACGCCCAGGCCTGGACCTGGCCCTTGTTGAGCTTGCCGCCGTGCAGCAGGCGGTGGAACGGGTGCAGACTGTGATAGCGCGTGGCACCGATCGTGCGCAGCGTCGCCTCCATCTCCGCGGCACTGTCGAGCGTGATGCCCTTGCCGATCGAGAGCGCGGTCATTCCGGTGGTAGGCACGACATTCACAGCACGATCTCCGTTCCGTCGGAGGGAATCTGCCAGCCCGCCTGTTCGGCCGCCTTGCGTTCGGCCGAGGTCCCAAGCAGCGCCGGGTTGGAGTTGTTGATATGCAAAAACACTTTTCGTCCGATGTCGAGCCCGGCGAGGCTGGCGATCGCACCCTGATCGCCCGACATCGCGATATGGCCCATGCCCTGGCCGGTCTTGTTGCCAAGGCCCGCCGCGATCAGTTCGTCGTCGCGCCACACCGTGCCGTCGAAAAACACCAGCGGGGCGCCCCTGAGCCGGGATTTCAGGTCGTCAGTCACCCGTGCGCAGGCGGCCAGGAAATAGAAATATTTGCTGCTGCGCCTGTCCGCAATACGCAGGCCGAGCGTATCGCCGACGCCGTCGGCGCCCGCCGGATGCGCCTTGCCCTCGAGATACCATGCGCCCTTGCCGGGAACCTCAAACGGCAGCACCTCGAGCCCGGACGGCGATCCGTCGGGCAGGGCCGGTTCGAAGGCCTGGTCGACCGCGATCGGCCGACGGTCGACGTTCTTGTCACTGAGCACGTTGAAGATGCTGTTCGAGCGCAGGATCGCAAGCACCCGCTCATGCGCGTAGATCGTGAACGGCGATCCCTCACGCATCGACAGCAGCCCTGCGACCGCGTCGATCTCGCCATTGGTGAGGATGACGCCCGCGATCGGACTATGGCGCAGTGCGCCAGGCCTCGGATGCAGCTGCGACGTGGCAATCAGCTGCTGGCGCAGATCCGGGGAGGCATTGACCAGGAACCAGTGCACGCCATCGCCGCTGACGGCGATCGAGGCTTGCGTGCTCTGCAGTTCGGGATGGTTGCTTCGCGCCGTCCTGCAGACGGCACAGCCACAGTTCCACTGCGGAACGCCGCCACCCGCTGCGGCACCCAGGACGACGACACGAAGCATGATCCGTCCCCTGGAGAAGCTTGGCCTGGAGAAGTTTGTTGGACCCAGAAACGTTACGAGGTGGACTCCGGATTTGAAACACACTCCCTTGTTCGGGAGCGCGTTACGCCCGGATGTCCACCTGCGCTAAAACGCTAAACGTGTAGAGGGCGCTACCGCTTACTTGCGGGTTGCGCACATATACATGTTGATTTCCATGCCGACCGACACTTCGACGATCTTCGGTGCTTTCCAGGCCATTTGGCTCTCCTTGTTGCAACCGGACGAACTTTCCGCCCTGCAGGCTAAATTACTGTGGTTTGGAAAAGTTCGCCAGTTAAATTTTCTGTAAGGTGCCGCCTCGAAGGGGCATGCTGCACTGCGGCAAGCAAATCCTGCCCACTCACAAATTTGTGCGCGCGTTTCCCGTCAAAAGCCCGTGGCATCAGACCTTTTTCCTGTTGTTCGCCACACGGTGAATGGTGATGTTGGAATAAGTAGACAGCAGCCCCGCGGTCCTCCGAAGGTCCTGGTGACGATCCTGTGCTTCCCCGTGACGGGAGGCGACTAACCGAGCCGAGTTCAGCCGATGCCACGCTATTTCTTCAACACCCGTATCGGCGACGAGCTGATCTCCGATCCCGACGGCGAAATCCTGCGGGACCCGGATCGTGCGTGGGAAATGGCGCGCGCGATGATTCGCGAGCTGCTCAAGACCGAGGGCGCCGACGGCGCGCTGCTCAGCGCCGTGATCGAGGTGACCGACGACGAGGGCGAGGTCGTGCTGGAGTTTCCATTCACGGAGGCGATTCTCGACCGCCCGGACCGCTCGATGACAAGGCACTGACGCGCGCTGGCCCGCCGCGCGGCCACAACCATGCGTTGGCCGATGCCAGCACGTTTCCGATTGCAATTGTCCGGACAAATTCACAAGACTATGAACGGAAAGCCGAACGGCGCCGGGCGACGTCAATGGCGCAATTAACAACGGCTTCCACCCAGGGGAGATCTTCATGAAAAAACACTCGTTCGCACCGCGCAGCTTGCTGCTCGCGGGGGCCATGCTCGGGGCGTTCACGCTCTCTGCTGCGGCGCAGCAGCCGGCCGCGCCGGCGGCAGGTGCCGCCCCCGCCGCCCAGCCGCTGCCGCCTGGCTCGCCCTTGATCGGGCGTCCGGACAATGAAGCCGCCGCCAAGCTCGCGCCGGTGGCGCCGCCGCCGCTGCCGTCCGCGCCCGACAAGCTGCCACTCGCCAAGCTCAAGGCGCCGGCCGGCTTCAATGTCGAGGTCTATGCGGCCGGCATGGCCAATGCGCGCTCGCTGGCGCTCGGCGACAAGGGCACGGTGTTCGTCGGCAGCCGGCTCGTCGACAAGGTCTATGCGATCGTCAACAAGGACGGCAAGCGCTCGGTCAAGGTGATCGCCTCCGGCCTCTATCGTCCGAACGGCGTCGCCTTCAAGGACGGCACGCTTTACATCGCCGAGCTCTCGAAGGTCTCCAAGATCGACAAGATCGAGGACAATCTGGACAACCCGCCGAAGCCCACGGTCATTTACGACAAGCTGCCGAAGGACGAGGCGCATGGCTGGAAGTTCATCGCCGTCGGTCCCGACAGCAAGCTCTATGTTCCGGTCGGCCAGCCCGGCAACAACGTGCTGCACGACGCCGACCACGGCCAGATCCGCCGCATGAATCTCGATGGCTCCGGCGCCGAGGTCTATGCGCTCGGCGTGCGCAACACGGTCGGCTTCGACTGGAATCCCGAGAACAAGCAGATGTACTTCACCGACAACGGCCGCGACTGGCTGTCGGAGACGGTGCCGGAAGACGAGCTTAACCGCATCACCAAGGCGGGCGAGGATTTCGGCGCGCCGTACTGCTACCAAGGCAACATCATCGACCAGGAGCTCGGCTGGGGCAAGAACTGCAAGGACTACATCGCTCCGGTCGGCCTGATGGGCCCGCATACCGCGTCGCTCGGCATGCGCTTCTACACCGGCAGCATGTTCCCGAAGAGCTACAGGAACGTGATCTTCGTCGCGCGTCACGGCTCATGGAACAAGTCGCAGAAGCAGGGCGGTGACGTGGTCGCCGTCAGGCTGAACAAGGACGGCACCGTGAAGTCGATGGAGCCGTTCCTGACCGGCTTCCTCGACGACAACAAGTATGTCGGCCGCCCGGTCGACGTCATGCTGCTGAAGGACGGCTCGATGCTGGTCTCCGACGACTGGAACGGCGCGGTCTATCGCGTCAGCTACGGCAAGCCCAAGGTCGCCAATCAGTAACAACCACCAACGTCATTCCGGGGCGATGCGCAGCATCGAACCCGCAGGTGCGCAGTTGCGCACCGAGAATCTCGAGATTCCGGGTCTGGTGCTCGCGCACCAGCCCGGAATGACGGAATTGCCGGGAGCAACCGATGCGCAAGACGATCATTCCAGGGCTTCTGGCTGCATTTACTGTTTTCTCCGCAAATGCCGAGACCATTCAGGGTCGCGCCGCGGCGTGCTTTGCCTGCCATGGCGAGCATGGCACGTCGGAAACCGAGAACACGCCGTCGCTCGGCGGCCAGACGGCGCCCTATGCGCTGATCCAGCTCTTCATGTTCCGCGAGAAGCTGCGGGTGTTCGAGCCGATGAACGAGATGGCGAAGCCGCTGACCGACGACGATTTGCGCAGCTTCTCGGATTTCATCGCGACCTTACCGAAGCCCACGCCGCCTGCTGATGCCGGCGATCCGGCGCGGATGGCGCGGGGCCAGGCGCTGGCGCAGCAGAACCGCTGCAACAGCTGCCACAACACCGATTTCTCCGGCAAGGAGAATGTCCCGCGCATCGCCAACCAGCGCGAGGACTACCTCGCCAAGACGCTGGCCGAATACAAGGACAACAGCCGCCACGGCTATGACGCCACCATGGCCGACGTGATGCAGACGGTCACCAAGGAGCAGATCGGCGACCTTGCCTATTACATCGCGCATGTCCGCTGAAACATCGGGCGGCGGGCCGCTAGTCATGTTCTCCGCGCGGCGCTAAAACGCAGCGTCACACGGAGTTGCACATGCAGGATATTTGGCGTCTGTCGGCGGCCGAGCTCGCCAGCCTCATCAAATCGAAGAAGGTGTCGGCGAAGGAGGCGGCGGAGGCGGGGCTCGCCCGGCTCGATGCGGTCAACCCGAAGCTCAACGCGGTGGTCGATCACCGGCCGGACGACGTGCTGGCGCAGGCCGCCAAGGTCGATGCGGCCATTGGGCGCGGCGAGGCGGTCGGGCCGCTCGCCGGCGTGCCGGTCACGATCAAGGTCAATGTCGACCAGGAGGGCTACGCCACCACCAACGGGCTGAAGGCACAGCGCGACGTCATCGCCAAGGTCGATAATCCGGTGGTCGCCAATCTGCGCAAGGCCGGCGCGGTGCTGCTCGGCCGCACCAATTGTCCGGCGGTCTCCTATCGCTGGTTCACCACCAACCTCATTCACGGCGACACCAAGAACCCGCGCGATCCCGGCATCACCCCGGGCGGCTCGTCCGGCGGCGCGGGCTCAGCGGTCGCGGCCGGCATCGGCCACATCGCGCACGGCACCGATATCGCCGGCTCGGTGCGCTATCCGGCCTATGCCTGCGGCGTGCACGGCCTGCGGCCGAGCATGGGCCGCATCCCGGCCTTCAATTCGGCTTTGCCGGAGCGGCCGATCGGCCCGCAGATCAGCGCGGTGTCGGGCCCGCTGGCGCGCACCGTCAACGATCTGCGCATTTCGCTCGCGGCGATGTCGGCGCCGGACTATCGCGACCCCTGGTATGCGCCGGTGCCGCTCGAGGGTCCGCCGCGCGAGAAGCGCGTTGCGATGTGCCTCAATCCGGATGGACTTAATCCGGTGCCGGAAGTGGTCGCCGCGGTGGCCGACGCCGGCAAGCGCTTGCAGAAGGCCGGCTGGATCGTCGAGGAAATTGCAAACACGCCGTCCTTGCGCGAGGCGGCCGAGATTCAGACCCGGCTCTGGCTCGGCGACGGCTATGAGGCCCAGCTCGCCTTCGCCGAGCGCGAGGGCGATCCCGGCGCACTGGCCTGTCTGCGCGGCGTCCGCGCCCGGGTGCATCCGTTCGACCTGTCGCAGGCGCTCACCCGCCGCGCCACCCTGACGCGCGAATGGTTTGCTTTCTTCGACAAATATCCGGTGCTGCTGATGCCGGTCTCCGGCGAGCTGCCGTTCCCCGACCATCTCGACCGCAAGGACGAGGCGTCGTTCGCGCGGGTGTGGCACGCGCAGCTGCCGCAGATCGCGATCCCGTTCATGGGGCTTCCCGGGCTCGTGGTCTCCACCGGTCTCGTGGGACGGATCCCGGTCGGCGTGCAACTGGTGGCCGGACGCTACCGCGAGGATCTCTGCCTTGCCGCTGGTGAAGCGGTCGAGGCCGGCGGCACGCCGTCGGCTGCGATCGATCCGGTCGGTTGAGATGGCGACCGTCTACGATTTCACCGCCAAGTCGCTCGCCGGCGACGACGTGCCGTTGCAGCGGTTCGAGGGCCAGGTGCTCTTGATCGTGAACACGGCGAGCGCGTGCGGGTTCACGCCGCAATATAAGGGCCTGCAGGAGCTGCACGCCGGGCTGTCGCCGCGCGGCTTTGCCGTGCTCGGCTTCCCCTGCAACCAGTTCGGCGCGCAGGAGCCGGGCGACGCGAAGCAGATCGCCGCGTTCTGCGAGACCAACTACGCTGTGACGTTTCCGATGTTCGCCAAGATCGACGTCAATGGCTCAGGTGCGCATCCATTGTACGAACACCTGAAACGTGAGAAGTCGGGCCTGCTCGGGCCGGCGATCAAATGGAACTTCACCAAGTTCCTGGTCGATCGCGCCGGCAAGGTCGTGGCGCGGCATGCGCCGACCGCCCGGCCCGAAGGATTGAGGAAGGACATCGAGGCGCTGCTATGAGCGACGACAACGACACCAACGACCAATTCCCCGACCGCCTCTCGGTCGATCCGAACAGCCCGTACTACAATGCGGATATTCTCGCCCGCGATGTCGGCATCCGATTCAAGGGTGTCGAGAAGACCAATGTCGAGGAGTACTGCATCAGCGAAGGCTGGGTCCGCGTCACCGCTGGTAATGCCAAGGACCGTTACGGCAATCCGCTCACCATCAAGGTGCACGGGCCGGTCGAGCCGTATTTCCGGGATAAGAAGTAGCAACCGTCATTCCGGGATGGTCCGAAGGACCAGACCGCAGGTGCGCAATTGCGCACCGGGGAATCCCGAGATTCTCGGTGTGCAACTGCATACCTTGAGGGTTCGATGCTTCGCATCGCCCCGAAATGACTCCAATAGAAAGCCCCCCATGTCCGTCCGTATCGTCGACGTCCGCGAGGTGACCAAGCCGATCTCCTCGCCGATCCGCAACGCCTATATCGACTTCACCAAGATGACCTCGAGCCTGGTGGCCGTGGTCACCGACGTGGTGCGCGACGGCAAGCGGGTGGTCGGCTACGGCTTCAATTCCAACGGCCGTTACGGGCAGGGCGGTCTGATCCGCGAGCGCTTTGCGCCGCGCCTCAAGGAAGCCGATCCGAAATCGCTGCTCGATGCCGATGGCGGCAATCTCGATCCGGACAAGGTCTGGTCGACGCTGATGTCGAACGAGAAACCGGGCGGCCATGGCGAGCGCTCGGTCGCGGTCGGCACCATCGACATGGCGGTGTGGGACGCGGTGGCGAAGATCGCGGGCAAGCCGCTGTTCCGGCTGCTCGCCGAGCGCCACGGCCGCACCGCCAATCCGCGCGTGTTCGTCTACGCCGCCGGCGGCTATTACTATCCTGGCAAGGACCTCGGCGCGCTGCGCAAGGAGATGCGCGGCTATCTCGATCGCGGCTACAACGTCGTGAAGATGAAGATCGGCGGAGCGCCGCTCGGCGAGGACCGCGAGCGCATCGAGGCGGTGCTGAAGGAGATCGGCAGCGAGGCGCAGCTTGCGGTCGACGCCAACGGCCGCTTCGATCTGGAGACCGCGATCGCCTACGCCAAGATGCTGCGCGAGTACCCGCTGTTCTGGTACGAGGAGGCCGGCGACCCGCTCGACTACGCGCTGCAGGCCGCGCTGGCCGAGTTCTATCCCGGCCCGATGGCGACCGGCGAGAACCTGTTCAGCCACCAGGATGCACGCAACCTGATCCGCTACGGCGGCATGCGGCCGGACCGCGACTGGCTGCAATTCGATTGCGCGCTGTCCTACGGGCTCTGCGAGTATCAGCGCACGCTCGAGGTGCTGAAGACCCACGGCTGGTCGCCGAGCCGCTGCATCCCGCATGGCGGCCACCAGATGTCGCTGAACATCGCGGCCGGCCTCGGCCTCGGCGGCAACGAGAGCTACCCCGACCTGTTCCAGCCCTATGGCGGCTTCCCGGACGGCGTGCTCGTCGAGGGTGGCCACATCGTGATGCCCGACCTTCCGGGCATCGGCTTCGAGGGCAAATCCGATCTCTACAAGGAGATGAAGGCGCTGGCGGACTAAGTCCGCCCGCGACTGGCGATCCGCCGGGCGCGGGGTGGCCTGAGTTCGTTCGCAAAAATTCGTGAGCGGCGCTCAAGAAATTATTGAACGTTGCTCATTTCCGGATATACTCATGAGGACAGGGCGTCTTTCTCCCGGATGATCAGGGGGTAGGCGCGAAAACCGGCCGTGAGGATAGCTGCATGCCATATTCAGCCAAGGATCTCCGGGACGCCGCAAATGCCGGGGTGATCAGCCCGGCCGATCTGGAACGGTTGCTCGCTTTCCTGGCGAGCAGCGCCGGGCAGGGTCCGGCGGGCGATGCAAGTCCCGCCGCCAAATTCGATGCCGCTCATGTGCTCTGGTACGCTGGCGCGCTCATCGTGATCGGTGCCATGGGCTTGTTCTCGACCCTGGCCTTCACCCAGATGGGCGGTCGCGCGCTGACGGCCTGCGCGATCGCCTATGCGGTCGGGTTCAGCGTGGCGGGTCACCACCTCTGGCACGACAAGAATCTGCGGGTTCCCGGCGGCCTGCTGATCGCGATCGCGGTCTCGATGGCGCCGCTCGCGGTCTACGGAATCCAGGACGAGCTTGGCTGGTGGGGCAAGTTCGGCAAGCCGGGAACCGTGCAGGACTTCTACGTCTGGGTGAAGGGCAGCTGGATCTTCATGGAGATCGCGACCGTCGCCGCCGGCGTCGTGGCGTTGCGCTACTACCGCTTCGCTTTCATCGTCGCGATCATCTCGGTCGCGCTGTGGTTCATGTCGATGGACCTGGCGCCGTGGTTCAGCGGCATGGCTCACGCAGATTTCGAGATGCGCCGCAGGGTGTCGATCTGGTTCGGACTCGCCGTGCTCGCGGTGGCCTGGATCGTGGACTATCGCAGCCGCAACGGCGACTTTGCGTTCTGGCTGCATTTGTTCGGCCTGATGGCGTTCTGGGGCGGAATTAGCGCGTCCGAAGGTTCAACCGAATTGAGCAAGGCAGTGTACTGCCTGCTCAATGTCGGCCTGATCGTGATCGCCGTGATCCTGATGCGGCGCGCCTATGCGGTGTTCGGCGCGTTCGGCATCTGCCTCTATCTCGGCCATCTCGCCGACGTCGTCTTCAAGGACTCGCTGTGGTTTCCGTTCTCGCTGTCGCTGATCGGGATTGCCGTGATCGCCGCAGGCCTGCTCTACCATCGCAACCAGCGTGCGATCACCGGCTGGATCGACGCGCATCTGCCGGCGGGGTTGCGGCCGCGGTCTGCAACCGCATGACCGCGACGTCCTGATCGTTTTAGAACCGCTACAATCTGGAATCGCTACAAGAAGTGCGGCGCGCAAGCGCCGCTCTTCTTTTCCAGGCGCAAATCCGGAAGCCAACAGAAACCATTCGCATCCTTGACTTTTCCAACCCTGCGCTCGCCGCGAGGTGTATCCGCGTCCATTCGTCGCGATTTTATTCCGTCGTCACGCAAAAATTTTCTCAGCTCCGTCGTCTGGACGCACAGCGCCTCACCTCACTAGAGGACGGCGCATCGCCTTCAGCGAAGGCGAGAGTTGCTTGGGGACGACGTCATGACATCAAGAACACAAGCCCATCGTCGCACTGTCTTGCTTGCGCTGCTCACGGCGAGCTATCTCGCGCTGAGCGTTCCGCTCGCAACATCTGCCGCACAGGCGCAATCGGCGCCGTCGCAGGCCGGCGCCTCGTCGCTGCCGCCGGTGACGGTCACCCCGCCGGCCACGCAACGCCGCCGCAGCGCACCGTCGACATCGCGTAACACCGCCGCAGCACGAGGCCGCCGCACCCAGTCGGCACGGCGGATCGCGCCCGCGGCCGCGGCAAAACCCTTCGCGGAATCGCAGGACGCCCGCACCGGCACGTCAGGCTATTTCGCCAACAGCACGTCGGTGGCGACCAGGACCAACACCGCCATCGTCAACATCCCGCAATCGCTCAACGTGATCACGCGGGAGCTGATCCGCGACCAGAACTATCAGGGCCTCACCGACGTCACCCGCTATGTCCCAGGCGTTGCCGTGCACCAGGGCGAGGGCAATCGCGACGAGCTCGTGATCCGCGGCGTCGATTCCAGCGCCAACTTCTTCGTCAACGGCTTTCGCGACGACGTGCAGTATTTCCGCGACATGTACAACGCCCAGAGCATCGAGGTGCTGAAGGGGCCGAGCGCGCTGACCTTCGGCCGCGGCGCCGGCGGCGGCCTGCTCAACCGCACCCTGAAGGAAGCCGACGGCAACCGCGTCTACGAGGCGACGGCGCAAACCGGCTCATGGGGCGATCGCCGCGTCAGCCTCGATGCCGGGCAGGCGATCAACGACAACGTCGCAGCGCGGCTCAACGTGTTCTACGAGGGCGCCGACGCCTTCCGCGATTTCAACCATCTCGAGCGCTACGGCATCAATCCGACGGTGACGCTGAAGCCCGACGACAACACCAAAATCAAACTAAGCTACGAGTACTTTCACGACGAGCGTACCGCCGATCGCGGCAATCCCTCGCAGGGGCTGCCGGGTGGCGCGACCCGCTTCAACCCGACCACGCCGTTCGCGCCGAACGGCGACTTCTCGACCTTCTTCGGCAGCCCAAGCCTGAACACCGCGCAGGCGACGGTGCAGACCGGCATGGCGATCATTGAGCACGATTTCGAGAACGGGCTGACGGTGCGCAACGGCACCTTCGCCGCCGACTACCAGAAATTCTATCAGAACGTCTATCCGACCGGCGGCCCGCTCGCGGGCGCGGTCAATCCTGCTGACACGGCGGTGAATCTCGGCGCCTACCAGCACACGACGAACCGCGACAACGTCTTCAACCAGACCGATTTCACCTACAAGACCTGGACCGGGCCGCTGTTCCACACGGTCGGCTTCGGCGCCGAGTTCGGCCGGCAGACCGGCGTCGACATCCGCAACACCGGCGTGTTCCCGAACGGCACCAACACCATCGTGCAGAACCCGTTCGCGCCGACCTATTTCGGTCCGGTGACGTTCCTTCACCACTTCACCGGCACCAATACCGACGGCGTCACCACGCCCGATTCGAACAGCCGCTACGCGCTGAACATCCAGTCCGGCTATCTCAGGGACACCATCGAGATTTCGCGCGCCGTGCAGATCATCGCCGGCGCGCGGTTCGATCGCTACGACATGTCGGCCACCGACATGAACACCAACATCAACCGCAATCGCGTCGACAATCTGGTCTCGCCGCAGGGCGCCCTGATCATCAAGCCGATCGATTCGATGTCGGTCTATACCGCCTACAGCGTCTCCTTCCTGCCGGCCTCGGGCGACCAGTTCAGCGCGCTGAACGACGGCACGCTGATCCTGCAGCCGCAGCGCTTCGAGAATGTCGAGCTCGGCATGAAGTGGAATGTCAATCCGAAGCTGTTGTTCTCGACCGCGGTGTACAATCTGAACCGGACCAACCAGCCGATCGCCGACGGCAACAATCCCGGCTTCTTCTTCCCCTCCGGCAGCACGCTCACGCGAGGCGTCGAGGCGAGCCTGACCGGCTATGTCACCGCGCAATGGCAATCGTCGCTGGCCTATGCCTATACCGACGCGAAGATCACCGGCGCGACCTCGGCGACCGTGGTGCCCGGCAACCGCGTCCAGCTGGTGCCGTACAATCAGTTTGCCTGGTGGAACAAGTATCAGTTCACGCCGATGTGGGCCGCCGCGCTCGGCGTGATCTATTTCGGCGATTCCTTCGCCTCGTCCGACGACACGGTGCGGCTGCCGAGCTTCGTGCGCTTCGATGCGGCGATCTATGCCAAGATCGACGAGACCTGGAGCGCCCAGCTCAACGTCGAGAACATCTTCGACAAGGGCTATTGGGCGTCGGCTGACGGCAACAACAATATCTCGCCGGGACAGGGTCGGACGGTAAGGCTGATGGCGCGGGCGAGGTTCTAAACCATGATCCGGAAAAGTGCGAAGCGGTTTTCCGAAAAGATCATGCTCAAACAAAGAGCTAAGGCGCGATGACGATTCAACCTAATCTCATCGCGCTTTAGGCGGCGAGAGTGTCGACGGCGTGCCGTCATTGCGAGGAGCGAAGCGACGAAGCAATCCATGCTTCCGCGTACGACGACCGATGGATTGCTTCGCGGAGCCTGTCATCCGGCGGCGCTTTTGCGCCGGCCGGGTGGCTCGCAATGACCGGGATGGAGTTCGGCTTGCCTACCCCAGCCGCATATCCAGCAGCCGCCGGCCTTCGCCCTTCAGCAGCTTCTTCACCGCGCTCGAGGCGATTACCTCGCCATTGTTGGCGTAGGCCTCGTGGTTCTTCTCGATGTCGTCGAGGCGGTAGAGGTAGTTGACCATGATGCCGGCGGATTCGCGCAGGCCCTTGGGCGAGAGATCGCCGAGCCAGTTGATCCGCTCCAAGCGTGCGCCGTTGCCGAGATGGAAGCGCGCGACCGAATCGATCAGCCGTCCCTTCGGGGTGCGCGCCTTCAGGAAATAGTAGGCGGCAAGCGGCTCCAGCACGGCGCGCAGCTGGGTCGCGAGCTCGGCGTTCTCGAACCAGTCGGGCTTGCCGAGGCTTTCCAGCAGCTGGCGGTCCTCCTCGGTGAGCGGCACGTCGTCGGCCTGCTTGACCCACTGCATGAAGCCCGGTACCGGCGACAGCGTCACGAAGTTGTCGAGCTTCGGCAATTCGCGGCGCAGCTCCTCGACCACCTGCTTGATCAGGAAGCTGCCGAACGAGATGCCGCCAAGGCCGCGCTGGGTGTTGGAGATCGAATAGAACACCGCAGTGCGGGCGCGCTCGACCGGGACCGGCTCGCGCTCTTCCGCAAGCAGCGGCGCGATCGCGCCCGGGATGGTTTCCGTGAGCGCGACCTCGACGAAGATCAGCGGCTCGTCGGCCAGCGCCGGATGGAAGAACGCGTAGCAGCGGCGATCGATCGGATCGATGCGGCGACGCAGATCGTCCCAATCGCGGATCTCGTGCACGGCCTCATAACGGATGATCTTCTCCAGAATATTGGCCGGCGACGACCAGTCTATCCTGCGCAGCACGAGGAATCCCCTGTTGAACCAGGACGAGAGCAGATGCACCACGTCGCGATCGAGCGCGGCGAGGTCCTTGTTGCCCTTCATCAATGAAAGCAGATCCGACCGGATCGACACCAGCTCGCCGGTGCCGCCCGGCGCGCGATTGAGCCGGCGGATCAATTCCTGGCGGCGCGGCTCGGAGGCGAAATGCAGGTCGCTGGCGTCGTCGCCATTGGCTTTGGCGCGCCAGCTTTCGATCGCCTGCGCAAGCTTGGCGTGATCGGGGCCGAAATCGCGGGCCAGCGTCTGGAAGAACGACAGCCGCCCGGCGGCATCGAGATGGTGGTAGCGGTCGAGCACTTCGCGCGCCATCGCGGTGCCGGAGGCCTCGCCGCGGCCCGACAGCAGCGCGTCGCACAATTCCAGCAGTTCGGACGCATCCTGCTTGTCGTCGGCCGGGCTGGCGCGGCCGAGCAGGACGCGGCCGCGTTCGGAAATCGTCGAGAGCAGGTCTGAGAAGAAGGCATTGGCCATGAGCAGGTCGTATCCAGCAGGTCGTATCAAGTGAAGCCGGACCTTACACGGGATTTAAGGTCCGGAGCACTGCAATCAAGCGCAGGGATCGTACGGAAATATGTCGCAGCGCGACAGCGGTATAATTCGTCATCGCTGCGCCCGGTGACAAACCCCGTTCACGTTTTCTCCGCGAACGCGGTCGGTGTCTTGCCGGTAACCTGGCGGAACGCGTGGGAAAATGCCGGCACGCTGGCATAGCCGAGGTCGGAGGCGACCTGCTTGACCGAAACATTCGCGCTGCTCGACAGGCGCTCGATCGCCGCCGCGATGCGGGCGCGCTGGCACCAGCTCTTGAATGAGAGCTGGGTCTCCGCCGAGAACAGCCGCGACAGCGTCCGCGCCGAGGTGCCGACGGTGCGCGCCAGCGCATCGATATCATGGTCCTTGGTCGGATCGGCCAGCACGATGTCGGCGGCGCGCCGGCAGCGCGGCTCCTGCGGCAGCGGGATGAAGGTCGCGGAGTCCTCGGCCTGGTGCAGCTCCAGCATCACGAGGCGGATCAACAGATCGGTGCGCTCGCGTCCGCATGAGGCGTCGAACAGCGCCAGGATCGCCTGGTGCACCAGCGGCGACACCCGCACCACGAATTCGTGGTCGAGGCTGTCGCTGCGCTTTTCGCGCGCGAGCCAGACCTGGTCGAAATACAGCGTGCGCATCTCGATGTCGGCGAGCACGTCGATCGCGTGCGGGAGCAGGGCAGGGACCCACACCGCGCGGTCCGGCGGCACCAGCCAGCGGCCCTTCGGCGTCGTCACCTGCATGGTGCCGCTGGCGGCATAGACCAGTTGTGCCTCGCGGTGCATGTGCGGGTCGAGCCGGACGCCCTTGCGATAGCTGCGCGCCACCAGATGCACGCCGTCCCCGGTGACGCGCCGGTCCTGGTGGAGGGCTCTTATTGGCGGCTCAGCGATAGTCATTGGCGACATCCCGTCAGGACAAGCACCTATAACCTATTTTCGAGCAAGTGAAGAATCGCGCGAGAAACGTGCCCATGAGCAGCCCAGTGAACAGTCCCAGCCGGGTGATCACCTTCGTCAACGCCGCCCATTTCATCGATCACTACGCGATGCTGATCTTCGCCGCCGCCGTCATCGTCATGGGCCCGGCGCTCGGCATGGCCTATTCGGAACTCCTGCCCTATGCGACCCCGGGCTTCATCGCCTTCGGCGCCGGCTCGCTGATCACCGGCTGGCTCGGCGACCGCTGGAGCCGCCGCCACATGATGGTGATCTTCTTCGTCGGCATCGGCCTGTCGATGATCTCGGTCGGCTTCGTGCAGACGCCGCTGCAACTCGGCGCGGCGCTGCTGGCGATCGGCATCTTCGCCTCGATCTATCATCCGGTCGGTACCGCGATGATCGTGTCCTATGCCGAGAAGCTCGGCGCCCAGATGGGGATCAACGGCGTCTGGGGCAATCTCGGCGTTGCCTCGTCGGCGCTGGTCACCGGCGTGATCGGCCAGTATCTCGGCTGGCGCTGGGCGTTCATCGTGCCCGGCACGGTCACCGTGCTGATCGGCATCGCCTTTGCGATGACGGTGGTGCATGAGGACCGCAAGGGCTCCAAGCAGGCCGCAGCGCAGGTGCGGGTCGCCAAGGAGGACATGTGGCGGGTGGTGCTGTCGCTGCTGATCGTGGTGATCGCGATCTCCACCACCTTCAACGCGGTGACGGTGGCGCTGCCGAAGCTGTTCGCCGAACGGCTCGCCGACCTGACCAAGAGCCCGGCGCTGCTCGGGGTGATCGCGGCCGGGGTCTATGTGTTCGGCGCGATGACGCAGTACACCATCGGCAAGCTGCTCGACAGATATTCGCTGAAGACGGTGGCGCTGCCGCTGTCGTTCCTGCTGGCGCCGTTCCTCTATCTGGCGGCGAGCCTGTCCAACCTGCCGCTGATCGTGGTCTCGATCGGCATCGTGATGGGCGCGTTCGGCCAGGTCACGGTGAACGATGCCATGGTCGGCAAGTACACCACCGAGGAATGGCGCTCGCGCGCCTATGCAGTGCGCTATTTCGTCGGCTTCACTGCGGCCGGCGCTTCCGTCGGCCTGGTCGCCTGGCTGTACGACCAGGGCGGCTTCTCGATGATGCTGCGCGCGTTCGCGGCACTCTGCCTGCTGGCGATCGCGGCCGCGATCATCCTGCCGCGCGAGATCCGCACCCCGGCCACGCAGGCGGGCTGATACGGGACGTTTGCGCCGTCTGCCGTCGAGGCGATGCGCGCGCCGACCCGCGGTGCGCCGCTCGGGCACCGCCGGCAAACCGTGACCTGGTCACGGTTCGTCAACTTTGTTCCAACTCGAAGGTGTGGTAAGGTCCAAGTGGGCCTCGGGGACGACGGCGCCGGTTGCGCCTCGAGCACGCAATTTTCTTTGGAGCAGCCGGAGCGCCATGGGAGAAATTCGCGACTTCAAGTCAGGCCGGTCACAGCCCGACAATACACAGCCTCCCGGCGATTCAATGCCGCGGCGCCTCGCGGCGATCGTAGCGGGCGATATCGCCGGCTACAGCCGGTTGATGCAGCTCGATGAGGAAGGCACGCATACGCGCGTCAAGCGGACCCTGCGCGATCTGATCGAGCCCACGATTGCCGAGCACCACGGCAAGCTGGTCAAGACCACCGGCGACGGCTTTATCGCGATGTTCGACAGTCCGGTCGAGGCCGTCCGTTGCAGCATCGTGATCCAGCAGAACATGATCGGCCGCAACGCGGCGATCGCGAGAGATCAGTGGATCGAGTACCGGATCGGGGTCAACCTCGGCGACGTCATCATCGAGCCCGACGATATCTATGGCGACGGCGTCAACGTGGCCTCGCGCCTGGAAGGAATCGCGGCGCCGGGTGACGTCTTTATCTCCGGCGGCATCTACGAGCAGATCAAGCACAAGATGGTCTGCGGATACGAATCGCTCGGCGACCGCAAGGTCAAGAACATCACCGATCCGGTCCGGGTTTATCGCGTGCTGCCGGATGCAGCCGCGTACCAACGGACGCGCAGGCGCCGTGAGTCCATCCTGCTCACGCTGCTCGGACTGGCGATCGCGATCATCGCGGGGGGCGTGCTGTGGTATCTGCTCGCGCAACCGCGCGGCAAGCCGGCCGACGTGGCACAGGCGCCTCCGTCACCGACGGCATCGCCTGCCGTCCAGCCGCCGGCACCAAGCCCGGCTCCGACCCAAACCGCAAGTCCAACCCCGGCGGCACCGACGCAGCAAGCGTCGCCTCAACCCGCGCCCTCGGCGAGCCCCACCCCGGATCTGCCGGAGCCCGAACTGGTCTCGCTTCAAGCTGGCAGCTTCTCGATGGGAAGCAATGACGATCCTTCGGAGCGGCCGATCCGCCGGGTGACGGTCAGGCCCTTTGCCATGGGCAAATATCCGGTCACGGTCCGCGAATGGAACGCCTGCGCGGCGGCCAAGGCCTGTGGCTTCACGGCCAGCGGCAAGGACGACGTTCCGGTCACCAATGTGAGCTGGAGCGATGCGAAGCAATATGTGACCTGGCTCGCCGAGCGCACCAAGAAGCCCTACCGGCTGCCGAGCGAAGCCGAGTGGGAATATGCGGCGCGCGGCGGAACGCAATCGAAGTACTGGTGGGGCGACCAGATGCAATCGGGCCACGCCGGATGCAAGGATTGCGGCGGCGGCAGTTCGGCCGAGCAGCCGGTCAAGGTCGGCAGCTACAAGCCGAATCCGTTCGGCCTCTACGACATGGGCGGCGGGGTCGATCAATGGGTCGAGGATTGCTGGCACAGGAATTACCAGGGCGCGCCGACCGACGGTGCGGTCTGGTCCGGCGGCGACTGCGCCTCCCATGTCATCCGCTCCGGCTCGTGGAAGAATGACGCACGCTATGTGCGTCCGGCCAATCGCGATAATTACGACACCAATGTCCGTTATCCGACCCACGGTTTCCGGGTCGCACTGTCTCCCTGAGCGGTCATCCCTGATCGCAAGGCTTCATGGAGGGGCTATGAAAAGTGCAGGCTTGATCATGCTCGCCGCGGCGCTGACGCTGTTCGTGGCTCCGGCCGACGCGCAGAACAAGCCGGCCGGCAAGGACACCAAGCTGTATTTCATCTGGCCACGCGACGGCGCTAAGCTAAAAAGCCCGTTCTGGTGCCGCTTTGGGCTGCGCAACATGGGCGTCACCCATGCCGGCGACGACTACCCGAACAGCGGCCATCACCATCTTCTGATCGACGTGAATGAGCCGTTGAACCCGAATGAGCCGATTCCGTCGGACAAGTCTCATCTGCACTTCGGTGCCGGCCAGACCGAGACGCAGCTCGATCTGGCGCCCGGCAAGCATACCTTGCAGTTGGTGCTTGGCGACGCCAAACACTATCCATTCAGCCCGCCGGTCGTCTCCGAAAAAATCACCATCCGGGTCAGATAGGCCGATACGGATGGCTCCCTTGCGAGAACCGGCGCTTGCGCAAGGCTGCGTCGTGCGGTTTGTTGCGCGCCTGCCGGACAGCAAGATTCGGCATGGAGGAAGTCTGATGTCGTCTCGACTGCTGCGTCTGGCCGGCCTCGTCCTGGGAGTGATTGTCATGGCCACATCAGCGGATGCCGACGCCTTGAAGGATCAGATCGCGCCGACCGGAAAGCTCCGGGTCGCGATCGCCATCAGCCCGGCCGGCGGCGCGTTCTGGTCGACCAAGACCGAGAACGGCTATGCGGGCGTTCCCGTCGATCTCGGCCGCGAGATGGCGGCGCAACTCGGCATCCCGGTCGAATATGTCGTGCATCAGAATTCCGGCCAGATCACCGACGCGGCGGCCAGGAACACCTGGGACATCACCTTCCTGCCCAAGGATCCCGAGCGCGAGACCAGGATGACGTTCGGGCCGATCTACGAGGTTGCCGACGCCACCTATATCGTCAAACCCGGCTCGACGATCACGAATTTCGCCACGCTCGACCAGGACGGCGTCAAGGTGGCTGCCGTCAATGCCACCACGACGATGCGCGGCGCGATCGCCCATCTCAAGCACGCCAAGGTCACGGGCTATCAGACCTATGACGAGATCTTCAATCTGCTCAAGAGCGGCGAGATCGACGCGTTCGCATTGTCGCGCGATCAGCTCAATGCGATGGCGAAGAAGATCCCGGGCACGCGCGTGCTGGACGAGACCTTCAAGCAGACCGTCACCGCGGTCGCGGTACCGCTCAACCATCCGCTCGCCGCGGCCTTCGCCACCAGGTTCATGACGGAGGCGATCGCCAACGGTACGCTGCGCAAGGCCTATGACGCTAACGGCCTGAAGGACACGTCAGTCCGCACCGAGGTGAAGTAGCGGCTGACACGCGGTCGCGCCGGGCCCGCGGCCGGGCTCCGCGTTTTTCGTGGGCGACATCTGTGCAGGCTGCATAAATCCGCGCCATCGCGCCGGCCGGTTCCTCTGTAGGTCGGCTAAGTCATTGCATTAACGGCGATTTCTGGCCCGGCGCCAGCGGCTCCGGTTGGCATATGCATTGCTTTTGGTTGGATCAGTCAATGACGACTGCCGTCCTCCGGATTGCCAGGGCCAATGCTGGCCGAGGCGAGGGGATCAAGGCGCCCGGCCCGGGCGTCTCGAGCAATCGTTGAACCCCCATCTCCCGGACGAACGAGCATTTCAACCAACCCGCGTCGCTTCCGGCAGGCAACCGGCGCGGCCGAATTGCGCAAGGGGATTTTACGAATGGCCTATCTCGCTCCGTCCGAATTCGTCACCAAGATGGTGGATGCCGGCGAATCCAAGATCTTCATGTCGACCCGCGACACCGTGATCCGCGCCTACATGGCCGGTGCGATCCTCGCGCTGGCCGCCTGGTTCGCCGTGACGATCAACGTCAACACCGGGCAGCCGATCATCGGCGCGTTGCTGTTTCCGGTCGGTTTCGTCATGCTCTATCTGCTGGGCTTCGATCTGCTGACCGGCGTGTTCGTCCTTTCGCCACTGGCGCTGCTCGACAAGCGCCCCGGCGTCACGCTCGGCGGCGTGCTGCGCAACTGGGCTCTCGTCTTCATCGGCAATTTCGGAGGCGCGCTCACCGTGGCGTTCATGATGGCCTTTGTCACGACATTCGGCTTCACGCAGGAGCCCGACAAGGTCGGCATGACCATCGGCAATATCGGCGAGGGCCGGACGCTGGGCTATGCGGCGCATGGTGCGGCGGGCATGGCCACGCTGTTCATCCGCGGCATGCTGTGCAACTGGATGGTTTCGACCGGCGTCGTCGGCGCGATGATCTCCACGACGGTGCCCGGCAAGGTGATCGCGATGTGGATGCCGATCCTGGTGTTCTTCTACATGGTGTTCGAGCATTCGGTGGTGAACATGTTCCTGTTCCCGTCGGGACTGATGCTGCATGCGAAGTTCTCGATCATGGACTACCTGATCTGGAACGAGATCCCGACCGTGCTCGGCAACCTCGCCGGCGGCCTCGCCTTCACCGGTCTCACGCTCTACACGACGCATGTGAAGACGGCGCCGAAGCGCCAGCGCCTCGCGGCTTGATCCTGGCCGGCTGGAGCATGATCCGGAAAAGTGTGAAGCGGCTTTCCGAAAAGATCATGCTCAGACAAGAAGCCAAAGCGCGATGACGATTCAACATAATCTCGTCGCGCTTTGGTTGGGCTCTCCTGTCCCGGAGGGGCCCATTCGCTTTGGGACGGTCGATGCCGCGCGCGCTGAAAATATCGGTCGGGCAATTCTCTGATCAGGGCCGCAAGGACACCAATCAGGACTTCCACGGCGCCTTGATCCCCGACGAGCCGCTGCTCGGCCTGAAGGGCATCGCGGTGGTGCTTGCCGACGGCATCTCCTCGAGCAGCGTCGGCCGCATCGCCGCCGAATCCGCGGTCAAGAGCTTCCTGACCGACTACTACTGCACCTCGGAATCCTGGTCGGTGAAGACCTCGGCGCAGAGGGTGCTGGAGGCGACCAATTCGTGGCTGCACGCGCAGACAAGGCGCAGCCAGAATCCCTACGACAAGGACAAGGGTTATGTCTGCACGCTGGGCGCCCTGGTCGTCCGGTCGACCACGGCGCATCTGTTCCATGTCGGTGACTCCAGGATCTACCGCGTCGCCGGCAACAGCCTCGAGCAACTGACCAACGACCACCGCGTCGTGATCTCCTCGCAGCAGAGCTATCTTGGCCGCGCGCTCGGCGTGAACCCGCAGCTCGAGATCGACTACCAGGCGCTCCCGCTGGAGCGCGGCGATATCTTCCTGCTGGTGACCGACGGGATCTACGAGCATGTCCCGGCGCGGCAGCTCGCGAAGACGATCAAAGACGGTGCCGCGTCTCTCGATGTTGCGGCGAAATCGATCGTCGAGCAGGCCTATGAGAACGGCAGCCCGGACAATCTCACCGTGCAGATCGTCCGGATCGACGAATTGCCTGACGGCGATGCCAGCGAGCTGTTCGGCCAGCCGGCCGAGCTGCCGCTGCCGCCGCTGCTCGACGCAAGAATGCTGTTCGACGGCTATCGTATCGTGCGCGAGTTGCACGCATCGCACCGCAGCCACATCTATCTCGCGGTCGACGAGGACAGCGCCACCACAGTCACGATCAAAATCCCCTCGATCGACCTGCGCGACGATCCAGCCTATCTGAAGCGTTTCATGATGGAAGAATGGGTCGCCCGGCGGATCGACAGCCCGCATGTGCTGAAGCCGTGGCTGCCGCAGCGCAAGCGCAATTTCCTTTATGTCGCGATGGAATATATCGACGGCCAGACCCTGACGCAGTGGATCACGGACAATCCAGCGCCGGCGCTGGAGACGGTACGCGGTATCACCGAGCAAATCGCAAAAGGGCTGCGCGCCTTCCACCGCAAGGAGATGCTGCACCAGGACGTCAGGCCCGACAACATCATGATCGACAGGACCGGCACGGTGAAGATCATCGATTTTGGCTCGACGCGGATCGCTGGCGTCGCCGCGGCGGCGCCGGCGGGTGTCGAGGACATCCTGGGCACCCAGCAATACACCGCGCCGGAATATTTCCTCGGCGAGGGTGGCACCGCGCGCTCCGACCTGTTCTCGCTCGGTGTCGTCACCTACCAGATGCTGACGGGACGCTTGCCCTATGGCGCGCAGATCGCGCGGGCCCGGACACGATCCGACTTCAACCGGCTGGTCTATCGTTCGGCCGCGCATGGCGGGCGCGAGATCCCGGGCTGGGTCGACGGCGCGCTGGAGCGTGCCGTGCATGCCAACCCGCTCAAGCGCTATGAGAGCTTTTCGGAATTCCTGTTCGACCTGCGCAATCCCAACGCAAAATATCTGACGACGTCATCGACCCCGCTGATCGAGCGCAACCCGGTGCTGTTCTGGAAGTCGACCACGCTGCTGCTGGCGCTGGTTGTGGTGCTGCTGCTCGCCTACGGCGCGCATCATTTGCGGTAGCGGCGCCAAATCCGCCAGCCTATCCCCGTCATCCCCGCGCAAAGGCTTCGCCTTTGTCGATGGAGGCGCGAGCCTTGCGACGCATTTGCACCGCTGGGTGAGCCTCGAAGGATGAATCGGCCACCAGCGGGGCCGTGCATCCTTCGAGACGGCCGCGTTGCGGCCTCGTCAGCGCGTCCTGACTTACAAGGATGACGGGTTAGAGGGCCGACTTCAGTGCGTCCCACCCGCCGCAATCGGATCGAGGCCGCTCTTCACCAGCGCGTCGTGCGCATCCGGCGAGGCGAGGAAGCTGATCAGCGCCTTGCCGGCCTCACGCTCTCTTGCAACCGTCGCGATCCCGGCGGAAAACACCGTTATCTTCTGCAACGGCTCCGGCAGCGGTCCGACGATGTCGATGCCGGCAACCGGCTTCAGCTCGGAGATCTGCTGCAGGCCGATCTCGGCCTCGCCCTTGGCAACGATCTCGCCGACCGGGGTCGCCGGGATCATCCGCGCCTTGTCTTTCATCTGATCGGCGATGCCGAGCTTTGCGAACATCTCGGTCGAGACATAGACGCCGCTGGCGCTGTCGGAATAGGCGACCGATTTCGCCGCCAGCAGCGCTTGCTTGACGGTGTCGGCCGAACCGATGTCCGGCCTCGGTGCGCCTGATTTCACCGCGATGCCGATCGGCGACTTCACGAGGTCGACGCGGCTGTCGGGCACCACTTTGCCCTGCTTGATGAGATCGCCGAGCGCATAGCCGACCATGATCAGCACGTCGGCCGGCTCGCCGCGCTCCAGCCGCACCGGAATGGCGTTGGTCGTGGTGCCCATCGACGGCCCGAAGGCGGTCACCACCTTGTGCCCGGTCTTGCGTTCGAACTCCGGCACCAGCGCCTTGTAGGCCGCCGTCAGCCCGCCCGAGATCATGACATGGACTTCGGCGGCGGATACGGCTGAGGTGAAGGCGAGGGCGCCGATCACGGCAAGCGTGAGGGCACGGAAGGCGGCAGGCGCGCTCATGGAGTTTCTCCCTGGACGATTCTTCGGAAGCGGGTCGTCGTGGCCGGGGACACTACTGCCTGAGGGCAGGCATGGCTAGCCGCAGCGTCTTTGCGAGGCGCGCAACGATGCAGATGGAGCATTGTCGGGAGGCGAGATTTCGTAGCCCGGATGAAGCGGAGCGAAATCCGGGAGCGGCTTCTCCGCGGAAACACCCTCCCGGATTGCGCTCCGCTCCATCCGGGCTACGGGGAATCGGTCACGAATTGACATGCACGAAATCGCGCAGCAGCGGGTAGATCTCGTTGTTCCAGCGCTTGCCGGAAAACACGCCGTAGTGGCCGACGCCGGCCTGCATGTGATGCACCTTGCGATAGGTGCGGACCCCGGTGCAGAGGTCTTGCGCGGCGAGCGTCTGGCCGATCGAGCAGATGTCGTCCTTCTCGCCTTCCACCGTCATCAATCCCATGCGCCGGATCGCCGCCGGATTCACCGGGCGGCCGCGATGCATCAGCATGCCCTGCGGCAACAGATGTTCCTGGAACACGTCGCGCACCGTCTCGATGTAGAACTCCGCCGGGAGGTCCATGACCGCGAAATATTCGTCATAGAAAGTCTTGATCACCGCGGCCTTGGCGGTCTCGCCCTTGGCGAGATGATCGGCGAGATCGATATGCTGCTTGATGTGGCGTTCCAGGTTCATCGATACGAACGCCGTGAGCTGCACGAAGCCGGGATAGACCTGGCGCAACGCGCCCTTGCACTGCATCGGCACGTAGTTGATCAGATTGTCCTCGAACCATTTGATCGGCTTGCTCTTGGCGAATTCGTTCACCTTGGTCGGCTGGATCCTTGTGTCGATCGGCCCGGCCATCAGGGTGAGCGAGGCCGGCCGCGCCGGATGATTGTCTTCCGACATGATCGCGGCGGCGGCCAGCGCCGACACCGAAGGCTGGCAGATCGCCACCATATGCGCGCGTGGGCCGAGCTGGCCGAGGAAGTCGATCAGATGGTCGGTGTAGTCCTCGAGCCCGAAGCGGCCCTTGCTGCGCGGGATGTCGCGCGGATTGTGCCAGTCGGTGATATAGACGTCGTGGTCCTGCAGCAGCGTCTTCACGGTGCCGCGCAGCAGCGTGGCAAAATGCCCGGACATCGGCGCCACCAAGAGCAGCCGCGGCTGCTCCGGGCCGTCGACCTTCCTGAAATGCAGCAGCGAGCCGAACGGCGTGGAATAGGCGACCTCCTCGGTCACCTCTAACTCCCTGTTGCCGACGGTCACGCTGCCGATGCCGTAGTCGGGGCGGGCATAGCTCAGGCTGGAGCGCGAGATCAGTTCGAGCGCGGCCGCGAGCCGGCCGAACGTCCGGTCGGACGCGCCGCGCGGCACGAGATTGAGATAGCGCAACGCCGCCGCGGCGCCGGTCCGCCACGGCGCCGTGAGGTCCATGTGGTTCTGATAGGCCTGGTACAGCATTGACATCATACGCATCCACCCGTGGCCCGGCTTGCCATGCAATATCGACGCCAGAGGCGGGCCGGCCGCCGGGCAAATTGGCACGTGGCTTGCTGCAAAAGCTGATGGCTCCGGGTGCGCGGCGGCTGAACCGGCGCGCGAAGTCCGGGAGCTGAGGACGCGTTCAGGCGCGAGGGACCGATATGGCGAAAGCGACACTCACCATCAGCAGCAAGAATTACTCCTCCTGGTCGCTGCGCGGCTGGCTGCTGGCGAAATTCGCCGGGCTCGAGTTCGAGGAGGTGGTTACCGCGCCCGACGACCCGTCGGCGCGCGCCGAGCTGCTGCTGCTGTCGTCCTCGATCCTGGTGCCATGCCTGCGCCACGACGGCGCGACGGTCTGGGATACGCTCGCGATCGGCGAGTATCTCAACGAGATCATGCCGCATGCCGGGCTGTTGCCGGAAGACCGGATCCAGCGCGCGCATTGCCGTTCGATCTCGGGCGAAATCCATTCCGGCTTCACCACGCTGCGCTCTTCGCTGCCGGTCAATCTCAAGGGCCATTTCCCCGGCTTCAAGATCTGGTCGCGGGCGCAGGCCGACATCGACCGCGTCTGCACCATCTGGCGCGATTGCCTCGGCGCATCGGGCGGGCCGTTCCTGTTCGGCGAACGCCGCACCATGGCGGACGCGATGTATGCGCCGGTCGTGACCCGCTTCATGACCTATGACGTCAAGCTCGAGCCTGCGCTTGCGGTGTATGCCAGCACCATCATGACGATGCCCGAGATGCAGGAATGGATCGAGGCCGCGAAGGCGGAGCCGGCCGACGTCGAGGAACTCGAGGTCGAATATTAGGCAGCGCCCGGCCCGGGCCTGCCTGCATCGGCGGCTCAAGCACGAGGCAAGCCTTGCTCAATGGACGTGCCGTCGGCGTCGGGCACCGGCCATGCGCGACGGACGCGCGCGACAGCCACTGAGGCGCAAATTCGTGCCTCGCTCCAAATGCTTCCGCGGCGATGTCAGCGCGTGGCGAGACGGTTCGCCGCAGCCCAACCCGGCTGGCAAGGATTTCGCATGGCAATGACCGAGCTGTGACCGCGACGATGCGACGCTGCCGAAAATTTGGACGCCGAGCCGCGCCGCGATCTCGCGAACACGAGAACCGTGGAGGCTTGAAATGAACCAGCACGCCGTCGTCAGCAAATTCTCCCACGTCAAACCCGGTGACACCGAGTTCAAGGGCGGAGGTCTGCGCGACTTCTTCCTGTATCGCGATCTCGGCATCGCCGACGCCACCGGCGGGCAGGTGATCTGCCATCTGGTCAAGGCCAATCCCGACATGCCGCCGGAGCAGGGCACCGGCTGGCACAAGCACCTGTGCGATTTTCAGATCGTCATCATGACCAAGGGCTGGGCGCGCTTCATGTACGAGGACAAGGAGACGCTGGTCGAGGCCGGCGACGTCATCCATCAGCGTCCCGGCATCACCCACTACCTGTTCGATTACTCGAAGGACATGGAATACCTCGAGATCGTCAGCCCCGCCGATTTCAAGACCGTGGACGTGCCGCCGGCGACCGAAACGGTGCCGCCGATCACGCCGTGGAAATGATCGCCAGGAGGACAGAGAGGAGGGATCGTAATGTCGTCTGCGGAGGAGTTAACCTTTGTTATCGGCCGCTGGCTGCGGCCGATCGTCATGCTTCTGTATGTGGTGCGCAGCCTCGGGCTGATGACCACATCTAGCCGTGAACAACGCAGCACGCTGCTCGATCAGTGATTCGGACGCGGTTCGTTCCACCCGCGTTCCAAATCTTAAGACACGGTGCGCGCGCGTCGCGTTTTGAAACAGCGCGCGCCGATGCCGGCCTCAGGCCATGCCCGCCTGCTTCTCGCGCGGCATCCGCCAGGCGATGACATTGGCTTCCAGCGCGCCGCCCGTCGTGTCGTTGCGCCACTGGCCGTTGACGAAGCGGCAGGCGAACGGCAGCTGATACGTTCCGCTATGATCCTCACAAAGTACTTCCACGCGCTGTTCCGGCGCAGGTTCGCCATTGCCATCGAATTGCGCCAACCGTTTTTCGCGCGTTGCCATGCGATCTGTCTCCACTGCCCAAGGTCGAGCCAAAAGGGATCGAACCAAACAAGTTCCGAAGGCCCCCGTCCCCACGAGTAGTCCCGTAATGGGTGAAGCACACCGCTTGAATGCGGTTTCAGTGTGGTATGTCTGCCTTGCTTTCAGCGTCGCAAGCACAAAACTGTGAATGACGCATTTGCCTGGAGACGCCGATGACCGCTCGTTTTGTTCTCGCCCTGCTGGCGCCGCTTGCACTCGGCGTCGTCGGAGTCGCGCATGCGCAGGACGTTCCCGGCATCGAGATCTGCACCGTCGAGAAAACCATGGAGCGGCGCACCAGCTGTCTGCAGAGCAATGTCGACTTCCTGCAGAAGACGATCAACAAGCTCACATCGGATCATCAGCAGAAGCTCGATGCCGCCAACCGGCAGATCGTGAGCTTGCAGAGTTCGGTCGCGAACTTGCAGAAGCTCGTCACCGATCTGCAAACAGCGCAGGTCAAGCTGACCGAGGACCTGAAGAGGAAAGCCGACGCGCCGCAGGCGAAGGATGCCGCGCCCGCCGCGAAGGACGGGACGAAGTAGCCCGCAGCCGTCATTGCGAGCCAACGGGTCGCGCGACCGCGCGCCCGATGACAGGCTCAGCGAAGCAATCTATCTCTCAGCTTGCCGAGATGTGGATTGCTTCGTCGCTTCGCGGGTTCCTCGCAATGACGCGTAGGAAGGACGCTCGGCTCACGCCACCCGATACTGCTCCATCACGTCGCGATCCGGCTCGTAGCCGAGGCCGGGGCCCTGCGGCACGGCGACATGGCCGTTGGCGTCGACGTCGATGCGGTCGCCCCACAGGCAGGCGGGACGTTTCATGAAGAACACCTCGATCAGCCCCGCGTCGCGGATCGCCATCAGATGCAGCGTGGCGAGGAAGCCCGGCCCGAAATAGGGCGAGTGCGGAATCACCTGGACGCCGAACTCGTCGGCGAGGACGGCCACCCTCAGGAATTCGGTGATGCCGCCGACCTTGATCACGGAGGGCTGCGCGTGACTGACCGCGCCCGCGGTCATCATCTGGCGGAATTGATGCACGGTGCAGGCGTTCTCGCCGGCCGCGATATCGAGCCGGCCTTCTCTGCGCACCTCGGCGAGCGTCGCAAAATCCTCCGGCGGCCAGACCGGCTCCTCCAGGAACAGCGGCGCGGCCTGCTTGCAGTCGCGCGCGAACTGGATCGCCGCGGGCCCGTCCAGCGGGCAGTTCATGTCGACCATCAGCGGCACGCCAGGGCCGATCGCCTCGCGCGCGGCGGCGACCGCAGGCACGGTGGTCTCGTGCAGCTTGATCGCGGAATAGCCCAGCTTGATCGCCTTCTTGCATTCGGCGGCGATGTGCGCCGGATTGCCGATCCGCATCAGGCTCGCATAGGCCGGGATCGCACTCCGCTTCGCGCCGCCGATCAATTGATGCAGCGGCACGCCCTTCACCTTGCCGGCGAGATCCCACAGCGCGATGTCGAGCGCCGAGATCGCGAACATCGTGATGCCGTAGCGGCCGAACAGATGCAGGTTGCGCTGGATCTGCTCCATCGCGGCGGGGATGCTGGCGGCGTCGGGCACCTCGAGGCCGCGCGCCTGCGGCGCGATCATCTCGGCCACCGCCGTGCAGCTCGTCATGGGGCAGACATAGGCGAAGGCGTCGCCCCAGCCGGTGAGGCCGGCATCGGTCGAAACCTCGACCAGCACCATGTCGAGCGCCGAGATCGCGGAAGCTCCCTGGCGGAAGCTCGCGGGCCCGGCGTCATAGGGAATGCGGATATGGTGGGCGCGGACGTCGGTGATTTTCATTGTTGTTGTCCTTCCGATCGCAGGATGTGCCTGGAGCTCGTGGTGGCCGGACACGTGAGCCTGAAGAAAGGCGTCGCTTCGGCTGGTCTGGGTTCCGGCCATCGCAAGTCCGGTTTGTAACGAGTCTTGCTCGCTACAAGTCTTGCTCGTGAATCGTGTCGAAGGCGTGGATGCCCGGCGCACGGCCGGGCATCACGAACCGCGAAGTTGTGGAGGAAAGCCCTCAACTGCTCTTCTCGCCGCTCATGATGGGGCCGAACCGCTCCCAGCTCTCGCCCTTGAAGCGCATCATCTGCAGCTGCTCGATCGGCGCATAGTCGTCCGGCCCGGTCTTGATCTTGGTGCCGGGCAGATAGATGCCGATCTCGATGTTGAGGCTGGCCGCCTGCTTCATCAGATTCTCGCGGGTAAGATTGTCGCCGCACTGCCGCAGCACCTGCTCGAGCCCCTTGGCGACACCATAGCCGAATACGGTCGCGGCGTCGTCGAGGTCGCCTTCGGGATACCACTTGGTCATGAAGGCGCGCCACTCGGTCATCGCCGGATCGTTCTTCCACTCGGTATCCTTGGGGTCCTTGAGATACGCCGTGGACAGCACGCCCTGGCTCGCTTCATAGCCGGCCGGCTTCATCACGCCGCCGATCGAGCCGGAGACGTTGGTCAGGAACTGCACCGGATGCCAGTCGAGCTCGGCGGCTTTCTTGATCGCCTGCGCCGCGAATTTCGGCGTTGCAATGTTGACGAAGATGTCGGGATTGGCGCCCTTGATCTGCACGATCTGTGAATCCACCGTCGGTGACGAAGTCTCGTAGGAGGATTCGACGACGATCAGCTTCTTGGCCTGGTCGCCGAGCCCGTCGTGCAGGCCGATCAGATAGTCCTTGCCGAAATCGTCGTTCTGATAGAGCACGCCGATGGTCTTGCCCGGATAGTTCTGCAGAATGTACTTGGCATAGATGCGCGCTTCGACCTGGTAGCTCGGCTGCCAGCCCATGGTCCACGGGAAGTTCTTCGGATCATTCCACTTCGCCGCGCCGGTCGAGACGAACAGCTGCGGCACCTTCTTGGCGTTCATGTATTTCTGGATCGCGGTATTGCCCGGCGTGCCCAGCGGATTGAAGATCAGGAGCACCTCGTCGCTTTCGACCAGCTTGCGGGCCTGCTCGACCATCTTCGGCGGCGAGTAGGCGTCATCGTAGGAAATGAAGTTGACCTTGCGGCCGTTGATGCCGCCTTCGCTGTTGAGCTTGTTGAAATAGGCGGCTTCGGTCTTGCCGATCGTGGCGTAGGCGGACGCCGGACCGGAATAGGGCATGATGTTGCCGACCTTGATCTCGCTGTCGGTGGCGCCCGGATCGTATTTCTTCTGCGCGTTGGCGGCGCTGGCGACGGCGATCGTCAAAAGCCCCGCAAGCGCCGCTGATTTGACGCAGTTGGCATAGCTCAAGCGTTGGTGGTGCATCATTGTCCTCCCTGACATGCTGGCCGCGGCTCTTGCAGTCTTGATTATCGGGCAGCTTGATGAGCCGTCGGATCGATGCGTCGGCGAGTATGCACGATTGCAACATTGTTGCCAGCGGCGGCTTTGCGGGTAAATTTCCGTGGAGCGGAACCACAGTTTCGCCGCCCGGGCAGCAAGGACTGTCAAATGCCGCGCGCGGCAGCCGTGCATGATGCCCGAGCTTTGCAGGAAAGCCGTCATCCATGAATCCAGCCCAGAAGGCGCTCTGGTACATCGAAAGCCATCTCGGCGCGCCCCTGACGCTCGACGAGATTGCCGCCGTGGCGGGCGTCTCGCGCTTCCATCTGGTGCGTGCGTTCGCGGAGGCGACCGGGTTCTCGGTGATGCGTTATGTGCGGGCCCGGCGGCTCAGCGAGGCCGCGCGCGAGCTCGCGGCCGGTGCACCCGATATTCTCAGCCTCGCGCTGGATGCGGATTACGGCTCCCACGAAGCATTCACCCGCGCGTTTCGCGACCATTTCGGCGTCACGCCCGAGACGGTGCGCGCGACAACGTGCCTGACGACGCTCAATCTCCAGGAGCCGATCACCATGATCTCGACAGCTCTCGACCACATCGATCCGCCGCGCATTGCCACCGGCAAGGCGTTCCTCGTCGCCGGCATCGGCGAGCGTTACAATCACGGCAATGGCAGCGATGCCGGCATTCCGAACCAGTGGCAGAGCTTCCACCAGCAATGCGCGCACATCCCCCGCCAGGTCGGCAACGTCGCCTATGGCGTCTGCTGCAACGGCGACGATGCCGGCAATTTCGACTACATCGCCGGCGTCGAGGTCGCCGATTTCTCCGACCTGCCGCGCGAGTTCGCGCGCGTCCGGATTCCCGAGCAGAAATACGTCGTGTTCACACACGCCGACCACATCTCGACCATCCGCCGCACCGTCAACACGATCTGGAATCGCTGGCTGCCGCAATCCGGCATGAATGTCGCGGACGCGCCGAACTTCGAGCGCTACGACGAGAAGTTCGATGCGAGCACCGGCAATGGCGGGCTGGAGATCTGGGTGCCGGTGAAGGAGTAGCGGGCGCCGCTGCAGCAAACCCTGGTGTCGCCCCTGCAGAGACCCATGACCACCGATGCTTGTTATTTGCGTGATGCTGGAATGACGAGTCCCCCTACAACTCTCGCCGCGGAGTATGGGTCCCTGCTTTCGCAGGGACGACACCGTCGATCGTGCCGACGTTGTTGGGTGAGCCATACACCTGAGTTGCCCGGGCCAACAAACTCGATGTCGTCCTGGCGAATGCCAGGACCCACTACCCCAAATGGCAATTGCTGCGCGACGCCGGGGCCGTGATCTCTTTCACAATCAAAAATCAAATCGGTGGCTACGGGTCCTGGCTTCCGCCAGGACGACAAATATTTTGCGACGGGCGGCGCAATAAACTGGGTGTCGTCCCTGCGAAAGCAGGGACCCATAACCACCGATGCTGCTTATTGTGCGATGTTGGAACGACGAGTTCCCGTCACAACTTCGGCCGCAGAGTATGGGTCCCGGCTTTCGCAGGGACGACATCGTTTTGTTGCTCGCGAGTGCCTAGATCAATGAGAGCGCGCCAGGCAGAACGCGACGACCTCTTCGAGCGCGGTCTTCATCGGCGAGGGCGGGAACAGCGCCAGCGCGTCGACCGCCATCGCGCCGTAGTGCTGGGCGCGGCTGATGGTGTCTTCCAGGGCGCGGTGCTTGGTCATCAGTCCGATCGCGTGATCGAGGTCGGCCGATCCGATCTCGCCGCGCTCCAGCGCGCGGATCCAGAACTTGCGTTCGGTATCATTGCCCCGGCGGAAGGCGAGCACCACCGGGAGCGTGATCTTGCCCTCGCGGAAATCGTCGCCGACATTCTTGCCGAGTTTTGCGGATTTGCCGCCATAGTCGAGCACGTCGTCGACGAGCTGGAAGGCGATGCCGAGATTCATGCCGACCGAGCGGCACGCGGTCTGCTCGGCCTTCGGACGGTTGGCGATCACGGGGCCGACCTCGCAGGCGGCAGCGAACAGCTCCGCGGTCTTGCCGCGGATTACGGCGAGATATTCGTCCTCGGTGGTCGCGGTGTTCTTGGCGGCCGCAAGCTGCATCACCTCGCCCTCGGCGATGGTGGCGGCGGCGGCGGAGAGGATGTCGAGTGCGCGGAGCGAGCCGACCTCGACCATCATCCGGAACGCCTGGCCGAGCAGGAAGTCGCCGACCAGCACGCTGGCCTCGTTGCCCCACAGCATCCGCGCGGACAATTTGCCGCGGCGCAGCTCGCTCTCGTCGACCACGTCGTCATGCAGCAGGGTCGCGGTGTGCATGAACTCGACCGCGGCGGCGAGCTTGATATGGCCGTCGCCGGAATAGTCGGCGAGCTGGGCCATCGCCAGCGTCAGCATCGGGCGCAACCGCTTGCCCCCGGAGGAGATCAGGTGATTGGCGACCTCGGGGATCATGGTGACCTCGGAACCGGTCCGCGAAAGAATCGTCGCGTTGACGCGCTCCATGTCGGCGGCGACAAGTCCCACCAGCCCGTCGATCGAAGCATTGGACGGGCTTTCGAAGGGTACAATAACCGCCACGCTGGTCTCCAATTTTGCCGAATACGCACTATGCTCAGCTATAACAATAGAAACTGCGCGGTGCAGCGGCAAGGCCATCAAGTTATTGACATGTGGCGCAAGTGCCGCACAGGCGGGGCGACAGGAGAGCGTATTTTGCGGGAATTGGTACGGACCAATGACATGGTGCTGGTCTCCGCCATTGGCGCGCTGCTCGACAGCGCTAACATCCATCATCTGGTGCTGGACCAGAACATGAGCATCATCGAGGGCTCGCTCGGCGTGCTGCCGCGGCGGATCCTGGTGCATGAGGACGACAACCACGAGGCCCGCCAGCTCCTGACCGATGCGGGCCTCGGCCACGAATTGCGGGCCGATGACTAGAGCGTTTTCGAGCGAAGTGGGCCCCGGTTCGCGTGAAGAAAACGCGTCAAAAAACGAGTCTCCGGCCGCCGGGATCACCGAAGACGGATTTCTCGGTGGCCAGTTGCGCCTGCGGCAACCCCGCAGCGGCCACCGCGCCGGCCATGACGCGATCCTGCTCGCCGCGGCGACGCCGGCTCGATCGGGCGACCGCGTCGTCGATCTCGGCTCCGGCGTCGGCGCGGCCGGGCTGGCGGTGGCGCGGCGGGTGAGGGGGATCGATCTCGTTCTGGTCGAAATCGACCCGGCCCTGGCCGAGCTTGCGCGGAATAATGCCGGCACCAACGCGATCATGGCGGAGGTGATCGTGCTTGATGTCGAAGCCGGCGCCGCAGCCTTCGATAATGCCGGGCTCGGGCCGGATAGCGCCGACGTCGTGCTGATGAACCCGCCGTTCAACGATCCGTCGCGGCACCGCGCCTCGCCGGACGGTGTGCGCGAGCGCGCCCATGTCGCGACCGCGACCACGCTGGCCGGCTGGGTTCACGCGGCGCGGCGAATTCTCAAGTCGAACGGGCAGCTTGCGCTGATCTGGCGGGCTGACGGCATTGCCGAGGTGCTGGCTGCGCTGGACCGCGGCTTCGGCAGTGTCGAGATCCTGCCGGTTCACGGCGACGTGACGTCGCCGGCGATCCGAATCCTGGTGCGGGCCACCAAGGGCGGCCGGGCACCGACGCGGCTGCATGCCGCACTGCTGCTCAATGAAGAGTCAGGCGTGCCCAAGAAATGGGTGCAGGAGATTCTGGCCGGGAAGGGGGAATTGCCGCTGGCGCGGCGCTAAAAAGATCATGCTCGAACAAGAAGCCAAGGCGCGATGGCATTGCGCTTTAGCGGGCAGGCATGCTGCCCACGTCGTCACAGGCACTAAATCACTGCGAAGCCGTTTCCGACTGGCGGTCCGGCGTGGACGTGAAGTGGATCGCCGCCAGGAGTGTACCGATCAGCAAAATCAGCAGATAGATTTTCATGAGTCCCTCTCCGCCCGCGCATTGCAGCCCCAATGACAAAATGCAAAACGCGTTCCACGGATTCCAATGACAGTGGCGTGATAAAAAGTGGTTAATTCGAGGTAACGGCATGAGTGAACAAATAAGTGATCACGCTACACGTTCGGGACTGCTCGAACGCGTGCAGGCAATGTTGCCGGCGCGCTTCAGGCGCGGCGCGGCCGTCGTGCCGGTGGTGCGGCTGGCAGGCGTGATCGGCGCGGTGACGCCGCTGCGGCCCGGCATGACACTCTCCGGCGTCGCCAAGATGCTGGAGCGCGCCTTTGGCACGCGGAATGCCAAGGCGGTAGCGCTGGTGATCAATTCGCCAGGCGGCTCGCCGGTGCAGTCGCGGCAGATCTATCTGCGCATCCGGCAACTCGCCGCCGAGAAGAAGCTGCCGGTGCTGGTGTTCGTGGAGGACGTCGCGGCCTCCGGCGGCTACATGATCGCCTGCGCGGGCGACGAGATCTATTGCGACCCGTCCTCGATCCTGGGCTCGATCGGCGTGGTCGGCGGCAGCTTTGGCCTCGAGGGGCTGATCAAGAAGATCGGCGTCGAGCGCCGGCTGTATACGGCGGGCAGCCACAAGGCGATGCTCGATCCGTTCCTTCCCGAGAACCCGGACGACGTTGCCCGGCTGAAGGCGATCCAGCGCGAGATCCATGCGATCTTCATCGCGCTGGTCAAGCAGAGCCGCGGCAGCCGCCTCAATGGCGCCGACGACGTGCTGTTCACCGGTGAATACTGGGCCGGCGATAGCGCGATTGGACTCGGGCTCGCCGACGGCATCGGCGACATCCGCTCCACGCTGCGGGCCCGCTATGGCGACAAGGTGCTGACCCCGGTGATTGCGCCGGCCAGCGGCTTGCTGTCCGGCCTGCTCGGCCGGCGGGCGCCGGGGGCGGGATCGCTGGCGGCGCTGGATGGACTGGCCGCGCTGCCGGACGACGTGATCTCGGCGCTGGAAACCCGTGCGATTTGGGCCAGATTCGGGCTGTGAACACAGGGATGTGAGCGCGCCATTTAGCCCCAAAACCGCGATTGCGGCGCGGGCCGCCTTGCGCGAGAATGGCTGTCATTGGGGGCCTGACAGACGTGAACGACAAGGATCGACCGATGCCGCCGCTGATTGCATTCGCAGGCGTCTTGGGAAGCCTGGCCGTGGTCCGCTGGGCGTACAAGACGGCCGTCCGGATCAACCAGGAACTCGAAGAGGCGCGATTGTCCCGCGTGGCCGAGGCCACCCGCGCGGGCGAAATCAAGACCTTGCGCCGCGACCCCGTGACCGGAGCCTATCGCCCGGGCTAGATATTACCCCGTCATTCCGGGGCTATGCGAAGCATAGAACCTCAGATGCGCAATTGCGCATCGGGGAATCTCGAGATTCCGGGTTCGCCTCTCCGAGGCGCCCCGGAATGACGTGCAGCAATCCTCCATCGCCTTGATTCCATTGGCTGCCGCCGATACGGTCCCGCGCGCCTCACACCCCCTCGCGAGATCGATTCCAACGATGGACGCCCTGCCTGACCACATGCGCCCGGAACGTTCGTTCCAGGGCTTCATCCTGGCCCTCCAGCGGTTCTGGGCCGAGCAGGGTTGCGTCATCCTGCAGCCCTACGACATGGAAATGGGCGCCGGCACGTTCCATCCCGCGACCACGTTGCGCGCGCTGGGGCCCAAGCCCTGGAACGCGGCCTATGTGCAGCCCTCGCGGCGGCCCAAGGACGGCCGCTACGGCGAAAACCCCAACCGCCTCCAGCACTACTACCAGTTCCAGGTGATCATGAAGCCGTCGCCGCCGAACCTTCAGGACCTGTACCTGAAGTCGCTGGCCGCGATCGGGATCGACGCCGCCGTCCATGACATCCGCTTCGTCGAGGACGACTGGGAAAGCCCGACGCTCGGCGCCTGGGGCTTGGGCTGGGAATGCTGGTGCGACGGCATGGAGGTGTCGCAGTTCACGTACTTCCAGCAGGTCGCCGGCGTCGAATGCGCGCCGGTCGCGGGCGAGCTCACCTACGGGCTCGAGCGGCTCGCGATGTATGTGCAGGGCGTCGACCGCGTCTACGACCTCAACTTCAATGGCCGCGAGGGCGCCGAGAAAGTCACCTACGGCGACGTCTTCCTGCAGGCCGAGCAGGAATACTCGCGGCACAATTTCGAAGTTGCCGACACCGCGATGCTGTTCGAGCAGTTCAGGATGGCCGAGGACGCCTGCCGCAAATATCTCGCCGCCGGCTGGCGTGAGGGTGGGAATCAAAAGGAACATCTGATGGCCTTGCCGGCCTACGACCAGTGCATCAAGGCGAGCCACGTGTTCAACCTGCTCGATGCCCGCGGCGTCATCTCGGTGACTGAGCGGCAAAGCTACATCGCCCGCGTGCGCGACCTGGCGAAGGCCTGCGGCGAGGCATGGATCCACACTGAAACGGGCAGGGCGGTCTGATGCCCGATCTTCTCCTCGAACTGTTCTCCGAAGAAATTCCCGCGCGCATGCAGGCCAAGGCGGCGGACGATCTGCGCCGCATGGTGACCGACAGACTGGTCGCTGAAGGCCTCGTCTATGAGGGCGCCAAGGCATTCGCGACCCCGCGCCGCCTTGCGCTCACCGTGCACGGCATTCCCGCGCGCCAGCCCGATCTGAAGGACGAGCGCCGCGGCCCGCGCGTCGGTGGCCCCGAGCCCGCTATCCAGGGCTTCCTGAAGGCCACCGGTCTCGCCTCGATCAGCGAGGCAAAGATCCAGCACGACAAGAAGGGCGACTTCTACATCGCGCTGATCGAGAAGCCCGGCCGCGCCGCGATCGACGTCATCGCGGAGATGCTCCCGGTGATCATCCGGACCTTCCCCTGGCCGAAATCGATGCGCTGGGGCGCGCGCTCGGCCAAATCAGGCTCGCTCACCTGGGTGCGCCCGCTGCACGCCATCACCGCGACCTTCGGTCTGGAGACCGAGGAGCCTGACATCGTCAAGTTCTCGGTCGACGGCATCGAGGCCGGGCAGACTACCTATGGCCATCGCTTCATGGCGCCGGGTGCGATCTCCGTGCGCCGCTTCGAGGATTACGAGGCCAAGCTGAAGGCGGCCAAGGTGATCCTCGATCCGCAGGCGCGCAAGGACATCATCGTCGAGGACGCCAAGGAGTTGGCGTTCGCGCAGGGCCTCGAACTGGTCGAAGACCAGGTGCTGGTCGACGAGGTCTCCGGCCTCGTCGAATGGCCGGTCGTCATGACGGGATCGTTCGAGGAGCAATACCTGTCGATCCCGGACGAGGTGATCCGCGCCACCATCCGCAACAACCAGAAGTGCTTCGTGGTCAGGGATCCCAAGACGGGGAAACTGACCAACAAGTTCGTGCTGACCGCGAATATCGAGGCGCCCGACGACGGCAAGACCATCGTCGCCGGCAATGAGCGCGTGATCCGCCCGCGGCTGTCGGATGCCAAGTTCTTCTACGAGACGGATCTGAAGACCAAGCTGGAAGACCGGCTGCCGAAGTTCGAGCAGATCGTGTTCCACGAGAAGCTCGGCACCCAGGCGGAGCGGATCAAGCGCATCGAGCGGCTTGCGGCCGAGATCGCGCCGCTGGTCGGCGCCGACGTCGAGAAGACCAGGCGCGCCGCGCGCCTCGCGAAGGCGGATCTGCTGACCGAAGTGGTCGGCGAATTCCCCGAGTTGCAGGGCCTGATGGGCAAGTACTACGCGCTGGCGCAGGGCGAGGATGCGTCCGTCGCTGCCGCGAGCGAGGAGCACTGGAAGCCGCAGGGGCCGACCGATCGCGTGCCGACCGATCCGGTCAGCGTCGCGGTCGCGCTGGCGGACAAGCTGGATACGCTCGCCGGATTCTGGGCGATCGACGAGAAGCCGACCGGATCGAAGGACCCGTACGCGCTGCGTCGCGCGGCATTGGGCGCGATCCGGCTGATCGTCGAGAACACGCTGCGCCTGCCGATCCTGAAGACGGCCAAATCCGCGTTGCTCGGATTGTCGGTCAAGGCCGATGCCGAAACGCTGCCGAACGATCTGCTCGCGTTCTTCGCCGACCGCCTGAAGGTCCAGCTCCGCGACCAGGGCGCGCGTCACGATCTCGTCGATGCAGTGTTCTCGCTCGGCGGCCAGGACGATCTGCTGCTCGTCGTGCGCCGTGTCGAGGCGCTCGGCAAATTCCTCGACAGCGACGACGGCAAGAACTTGCTCGCGGGCACAAAACGCGCCAGCAACATCCTCAGCATCGAGGAGAAGAAGGACAAGCGGAGCTTCGATGGCGCGCCGGATGCCGCACTCTACACGCTCGACGAAGAGAAGATTCTGGCGAAGGCCATCGATCAGGTGAAGAGCGAGGCCTCCGCCGCGGTCGCCAAGGAAGACTTCGCCGCCGCGATGAGCGCGATGGCCAAGCTGCGTCCGGCGGTCGATGCGTTCTTCGACAAGGTCAAGGTCAACGACGACGATCCCAAGGTGCGCGAAAACCGCCTGAAGCTGCTCAACGAGATCCGCGCCGCGACGCGCGCGGTGGCGGATTTCTCCCGGATCGAAGGCTGACCGATGGACCGCGCGACGCTCGCCGCTTACGACAAGGATGCGGCGGCGTTTGCGCAGGACTGGCACGACCAGCCGGCCCCTCGCGATCTGCAGGAGATCGTCGCGCGCTTCTTCATCAAGGGCGGCGCGACCGCCGATATCGGCTGCGGCAGCGGCCGCGAGGTCGCCTGGCTGAACGACAATGGCTTTCCGGCCGAAGGCCATGATGCCTCCGAGGGTCTGCTCGCGGAAGCCCGCGCCCGCTATCCGACGTTGCGCTTTGCGCACGCTGAGCTGCCGACGTTGTCCGGTCTGGCCTCCGGCAGCTTTGACAACGTTTTGTGCGAGACCGTGATCATGCATCTCGATCACGCGCTGATCGCGCCGTCGGTGCGCCGCATGTTCGAACTCGTCAAACCCGGCGGCGTCCTCTATCTGAGCTGGCGCGTCACCGCGGGCGACGATGCGCGCGATGCGCACGGCCGGCTCTACGCGGCCTTCGATGCGGCGCTGGTGCGGGCTGAACTGGCGGCAGCCGAACTGCTGCTCGACGCCGAGGTCGTCAGCGCCTCGTCCGGCAAGGTCATTCACTGCCTCATCGCGCGACGGCGCGACTGATCGGGCTCCTGAAATATTTCGACACAGTTTGCAATTTGTTAACCATGCCCTGCGAAGGTCCTGACGAAGCAACCATTTCTTAAGACATCGCCCCCCGCGCCAATGCAGGGACCGCCCGATGACCTCGATCGGCACCACGCCCAATCCCTACGCCCAATATGGTTCGGCCTATGCGCGGGCAGCAGCGACGCCCTCGCTCGCGGCGACCTTGTCGGGCGACGGCACCGCCGGCGATCTGTCGGCATCCTCGACATCCAACGCCGCAACCAATCTCACGCTGTCGGACGCCGCACGCGCGCAGTTCGCCAAGGCGCCGCTGCCGGATTTCGCAACCGTCACCAGCGACGCCCGCATCACGCTCGACCGGCTCTACACGGTCGCCGGCGTCAAGGCACCGATCGTCGACGGCGAGACCACGATCGATCTGTCGACGCTGGACCGTCGCTCGCTGTTTGCGATCTCGACCAACAATGGCGGCAAGTTCACCCCGGATGAGCAGGCGGTTGCCGCCACCGAGCTGAAGCAGCGCTTCGACAAGGCGATGGAGCCGTCGCTTGCGACCACGCGCCTGACCGGCGACTACAGCGTCAGCTACAAGGCCGCGCTCGATTATCTTGATGGTGCGAGCGATGAGGAGAAGGCCACCGCAACCTGGGCCAGCCAGCGCGCCGCGGTGCTGAAGGGCCATCAGGCGACGCAGCAGGATCCGAACACGGCGCCATCGGGAATTTCCGGTGATCCGATCGCGGCCGCGCTGGCGGGGACAGCGCCCCCGACAAAGAGCACCACGCGCGACTTCGGCAGCGTCGCCGGCGACGTGCGCGCCTTCCTTGATCGGCAGAAGAGCGAGGCGGCGAAGAGCGGCAAGGAGCTGGTCTACGATGTCAGACGCAAGACCGGACAGCTCGCCGACCTGTCCTCGCTCGACAACCGCTCGCTGTCGGCGATCTCGCTGAACCAGGACAAGAAGTTCTCCACCGAGGAGATCTTCGCGGCCAAGCAGGAACTCAACACGCGGACGCGTCTCGCCGTGCTCGACGCGCTGAAGCAGAGTCAGACCGCCGGCGATCCGCGCCAGTTCAGCCTCGGCATCCTCAAGCAATATTCTTCGATGAGCGCGGAGGAGCGCCAGGCTGCCAACTGGACGCAGGATTTCCAGGACGCCGCGATCAAGAGCTACAAGTCGACCTCGACGTTGCTCTCGATCCTCAAGTCGTAACCCGGCACGGCATCAGAACGGAAGAGCCCCGCCCGGAGGGGAGACCGGGCGGGGCTTTCTGGTCCGGTCGATCCTCGCGCACATCCGCTTGCGCGGCGCCCGGACTGTCGTTCAGGCGATCGTGCTGACGTTGATCTAGTCGACCACCTGAACGATCCGTCGCGAACGCGGCTCGACCAGAACGGTCTCACCGTTCACGACGGTGTAACGATAGGGCGTCGCGCCGAACCGCTGCGGCACGTCGTAATAGGTCACGCCGGCGTCCGGCAGCACGGTGCCGACCACGACGCGATCCGGAATGGTGTAGTTCGGTACACGCTCGCGCACGATGTACTCGCGGAATGCCGGACGCTGTTCGACCGCGATGCCTCCGTCATCATCGACCGCGACGGACGGACCACCGCGGACGATGCCGACGGTCTGGGCCTGTGCGGCAACAGCCGGCACCGTGATCGCGGCAGCAACCGCTGCAACGGCAAGTAATCTGTTTCGCATGGCTCGCTCCATTTTTTCACGCAGCACGCCGGCCTTCGCCGGCGCGCATGCCGAGCCAATGCATGTGCTGTGGTGATGTTCCGGGAAATCGCCGCCATATACGCGGCAATTTGGAGCAATTTTCGTGAGTTGCGGGAACTCGTCGGCGTAACCTGCGTCTTGATGTGGGAACTCCCCTCAGCGGATAAACTGCCGCTCGATTCGCTCCTCCAAAAACGCCGGAGAACACTTCAATGACCATCACCGCTGGGCATCTGCCTGCTATCGTAGCTCTGATCGCAGGCGTCCTGATCCTCATCATGCCGCGGCTGCTGAACTACATCGTCGCGATCTATCTGATCTTTGTCGGGCTCGTGGGGATGGGTCTGCTGCGCTGGCTGCACCTCTAGCGGGAAAGCGGGGTTTCGCGGCTTGCGCGGAACCCCTCAAAATGGTGTAAGGCGCGCATCTTCGACCCCTCTTTTCGGATTGTTGTCTGACATGGCCAAAGCCGTCGCGAAGTCCAAGAAAACTGCCGAGAAAACAGCAGCGAAATCAAAGCCCTCCGCCGCAGCCCGCAAGGCTGCCCCGGCGCGCAAGGCGCTGAAGAAGAGCGCCCCGAAGGCGGCGCCGAAGGCCGCCCCCAAATCGGCTGCAAAGCCGGCCGCAAAGCCCGCCGGCAAGGCGCCGGCGAAGGCCGTTGCGAAGAAGGCGGCCCCGGCTGCGATCAAGGCAGGCAAGTGGGTCTATACGTTCGGTGACGGCAAGGCCGAGGGCCAGGCGACCTTGCGCAATCTGCTCGGCGGCAAGGGCGCCAACCTCGCGGAAATGGCCAATCTCGGCCTGCCGGTGCCGCCCGGCTTCACCATTCCGACCTCGGTCTGCACCTATTTCTACGAACACGACAAGACGTATCCGAAGGAATTGAAGGCACAGGTTGAGAAGGCGCTCGACTATGTCGGCAAGCTGACCGGCAAGACCTTCGGCGACGCCAAGAACCCGCTGCTGGTCTCGGTCCGCTCGGGCGCGCGCGCCTCGATGCCGGGCATGATGGACACCGTGCTCAACCTCGGCCTCAACGACCGCACCGTCGAAGCGCTGGCCGAACTCTCCGGCGACCGCCGCTTCGCCTATGACAGCTATCGCCGCTTCATCACGATGTATTCGGACGTGGTGCTCGGCTTCGAGCATCATCACTTCGAGGACATCCTCGACACCTTCAAGGACGGCCAGGGCTATTCGCTCGACACCGACCTCACCGGCGACGACTGGGTCGAGTTGGTCGGCAAGTACAAGGAAGCGGTCGCCAAGGAGACCGGCCACGACTTCCCGCAGGATCCGCACGACCAGCTGTGGGGCGCGATCGGCGCGGTGTTCTCATCCTGGATGAACGCGCGCGCGGTGACCTATCGCAAGCTGCACGACATTCCGGAATCCTGGGGCACCGCCGTCAACGTGCAGGCGATGGTGTTCGGCAACATGGGCGAGACCTCGGCAACCGGCGTTGCGTTCACCCGCAATCCCTCGACCGGCGAAAGCAAGCTTTACGGCGAGTTCCTGATCAACGCGCAGGGCGAGGACGTCGTCGCCGGCATCCGCACGCCGCAGGACATCACCGAGGAAGCGCGCCAGGAATCCGGCTCCGACAAGCTGTCGATGGAAGCCGCGATGCCGGCCGCGTTCAAGGAGCTGACGCGGATCTACACGCTGCTTGAGAAGCACTACCGCGACATGCAGGACATGGAGTTCACGGTCGAGCAGGGCAAGCTGTGGATGCTGCAGACCCGCGGCGGCAAGCGCACCGCGAAGGCGGCGCTGCGCATCGCGGTCGAGCTCGCCAATGAAGGCCTGATCTCGCGCAAGGACGCGGTGACGCGGATCGATCCGGCCTCGCTCGACCAGCTGCTGCACCCGACCATCGATCCGGCCGCCAAGCGCGACGTGATTGCGACCGGCCTGCCGGCGTCGCCCGGCGCTGCCTCGGGCGAGATCGTGTTCTCGTCGGACGAAGCGGCCAAGCTGCAGGCCGACGGACGCAAGGTGATCCTGGTCCGCATCGAGACCAGTCCGGAAGACATCCACGGCATGCACGCCGCGGAAGGCATCCTCACCACCCGCGGCGGCATGACCTCGCACGCGGCGGTGGTTGCGCGCGGCATGGGCAAGCCCTGCGTCTCCGGCTGCGGCACCATCCGCGTCGATTACGGCCGCGGCACCATGAGCGTGGGCTCGCGCACCTTCAAGACCGGCGACGTCATCACCATCGATGGCTCGGTCGGCCAGGTGCTGGCCGGCCGCATGCCGATGATCGAGCCGGAGCTGTCCGGCGAGTTCGGCACGCTGATGGGCTGGGCCGACGAGGTCCGCAAGCTCGGTGTTCGCGTCAACGGCGATACGCCCGATGACGCGCGCACCGCGGTGAAGTTCGGCGCTGAAGGCATCGGCCTCTGCCGCACCGAGCACATGTTCTTCGAGGAGACCCGCATCCGCACCGTGCGCGAGATGATCCTCTCCGAGGACGAGCAGTCGCGCCGCGCCGCGCTGTCGAAGCTGTTGCCGATGCAGCGCGCCGACTTCGTCGAGCTGTTTGAGATCATGCAGGGCCTGCCCGTCACGATCCGCTTGCTCGATCCGCCGCTGCACGAGTTCCTGCCGCACACCCAGGCCGAGATCGAGGAAGTGGCGCGCGCCATGAACACTGATCCGCGCAAGCTCGCCGACCGCGCCCGCGAACTCTCCGAGTTCAACCCGATGCTCGGTTTCCGCGGCTGCCGTCTTGCGATCGCCTACCCGGAGATCGCCGAGATGCAGGCGCGTGCGATCTTCGAGGCCGCCGTCGAAGCCGGCAAGCGCACCGGCAAGCCGGTCGGTCTCGAGGTGATGGTGCCGCTGATCGCGACCAAGGCCGAGTTCGATCTGGTCAAGGCGCGGATCGATGCGACAGCCAACGCGGTGATGAAGGAAACCGGCGTCAAGCTGAGCTACCAGGTCGGCACCATGATCGAGCTGCCGCGCGCCTGCCTGATGGCGGGCGAGGTGGCCGAGACTGCGGAGTTCTTCTCCTTCGGCACCAACGACCTGACGCAGACCACCTACGGCATCAGCCGCGACGACGCTGCGAGCTTCCTCGGCACCTATGTGGCCAAGGGCATTCTCGAGATCGATCCGTTCATCTCGGTCGATCGCGACGGCGTCGGCGAGCTCGTCAGGATCGGCGTCACCCGCGGCCGCAAGACGCGGCCGAGCCTCAAGGTCGGCATCTGCGGCGAGCACGGCGGCGATCCCGCATCGGTCGCGTTCTGCCACGAGGTCGGGCTCGACTACGTCTCGTGCTCGCCCTATCGCGTGCCGATCGCACGTCTCGCCGCAGCGCAGGCCGCGCTCGGCAAGGAGATCGCCAGCCAGGCGTGAGCGATTGCGTCGTTCAGAGAGTGCAATGGCCGGGACCAAGTCCCGGCCATTTTTGTTTGTTGCGTGCGCAGTTCGTAGGATGGGTGGGGCAAAGCGATACCCATCAATTGCCTCCGCGTGGAGAGATGATGGGTATCGCCGCGCTCCACCCATCCTACGCGCCGGAGTCCTACGGCGCGTGCAACACTCTATTCACCATCTCCGTTGACCTGTTGTTTACGACTTTCACGCGCCGCGCGTTTACCAAGGCGCGCAATGCAACCTGCGAAACATGCGCGATCGCTTGAGTGTAGCGCGCGAGCAACGCCGATTAACTCCGCGGCAACCTAAACGGTTTAGCAACGAGAAAGGTCGAATTGCGCGGATGTACCGCGTTCGATTGCACTCAGTAAGCGTTGCGTGAGCGTACGATGTTTGTGTCGCGTAACCAGCCGAAGAGCGCACGTCTTGCGCTCTTCGGTCTCGGTCTTGGCATCTTCGCACTTATGCCGACCGAGACCGGATATCAGGATATTGCCTCGCTCCTGGCCCGGCAGCCCGGCGTCGCCGAGCGCTGGCAGAAGCGCGTCTTCGCCTCCGCCGTCGGCTCCATCCAGGTCGCGACCTACAGCTTCGGCCGTCCGATCGGCACGTCCGCGCCGCAAGCCCCGCAAATCCTGCTCGCGAGACTGGACAGTTCGAACCTCGATATCACCGGAACGGTGACGCGCAATCCGATCACCGCCCCGCCGCCGCGCTATCAGGCATCCGATTTTCCCAAGGTCGATCGCACCCTGAAGGGCGATCGCCTCGTCGTCCGGCGGCCCGATCAGGTCGAACCTGCGGAGCCTGCAACTACGGCGCCGGCGAACGAGGATCCCGCGACATCGAATTCGTCGGTCAAGGGCATGAAGACCGCGACCGCACCGGCCGACAGCGCGCCGCTCGATCCTGAATTGCAGGAGGCGCTGCGCGCGCCGCCCTTGCCGCAATATGCCAAGCCGTCGCCGCAGCAGAACGACGTGTCGCTCTCGCTCGAGGCGAGCCCGCTCGACGATCTGAAGCCTGCGCCCGCGAAGCCTGCGGCTGCGCCCGCCGATGCGGCGCGCGAGCGCGACCCGTTCGCATTCCAGACCGCCAGCCTGTTCTTCGGCTCGTCGCTCGGCACGCCGGAGAACCTCGAGCGCTGGCAGCCCGGCGAGGCGCCGGTTGTTGTGATGCCGGTAGCAACGCCCGATCCCGACATGAAGGTGATGGCGTCATTGCCGGTCGATGCCGACGGTCCGGTTAAGGCCGGCGAGATGGGCGAGAGCATCGCGCCGAAGGGCGAGGTCAATGCCGACGACCAGCACACCAAGACGCCGGCGGAGCGGCTCGGCCTGTTCGACGAGAAGTCGCGCGCCAAGTCGGAGAAGTGCCTCGCCGAGGCGGTCTATTTCGAAGCCCGCGGCGAAGCGGTGCGTGGCCAGATCGCGGTCGCCCAGGTGGTGCTGAACCGCGCCTTCTCCGGCAAATATCCGGAGACGGTGTGCGGCGTGGTCTACCAGAACAAGAACCGCCACTATGCCTGTCAGTTCACCTTCGCCTGCGACAACGTCGCTGACGTCGTCCGCGAGCCCGACATGTGGGATCGCGCCAAGAAGATCGCGAAGGCGATGCTCGACGGCGAATTGTGGCTGCCGGAAGTCGACCGCTCGACCCACTACCACGCCTATTGGGTGCGGCCGTCCTGGGTCAGCGAGATGAAGAAGATGTACAAGTTCGGCGTCCACACCTTCTATCGCCCGCGCGCCTGGGGTGACGGCAGCGACGCGCCGAGCTGGGGCAACCCGGCCGAGACCGCCAAGATCTCGGCGCAGCTCGCCGAGGCCGCCCAGAGCTCGGCCGAGCAGGCCAGCGCCCGGCGCTAGCTGTCAGCCTAACCTCCCCTTGAAAAGGGGAGGTCGCTTGCTCGTCAGAGCAAAGCGGGTGGGGATCCGGTCCCTCCACGTGCAGCGATGCGTGTGGCTGACCCCCATCCCGACCTTCCCCCTTTCAGGGGGGAAGGAGAAGACAACGTTCCCCGCCATTCGGCCTGAGCCCGTCGCGATATTCGGGGCAGACGCGTCGCAACCTCACGACGTCGTTTCGGGATGGCCCGCGGGGCGTGCCCCGGAATGACGGTCATCATCCTCTCCGATTCTGCAGAGCAGCCCTGCAGGCGAATATTTTTCTCCGGTCCCTCTTGGGGTTTTCATGCATCTGCATTAACTCCCCGTAACGTTCGGCGGGGCTGCTCCCCGCGCAGCAATTGCGGGGGAAGACAAGATGGCCGTTACCACCGGGGATCTTCGACCGACGTCGGGCACGTGGCGCACGCCGCTGGTCATCATCGTTTGCGGCTGCGCGATCGCGCTGCTGAGTTTCGGCCCGCGCTCCAGCCTCGGCTTCTTCGTGCAGCCGATGAGCCATGAATTCACCTGGGGCCGCGACGTGTTCGGCCTCGCGCTGGCGCTGCAGAACCTGCTGTGGGGGCTCGGCCAGCCGATCGCCGGTGCGATCGCCGACCGTTTCGGCCTGCTGCGCGTCATGGTCGTCGGCGCGCTGCTCTACGCCGCCGGTCTATTGCTGATGCGCTATTCGACGACGCCGCTGTCGCTCGATATCGGCGCCGGCGTCCTGATCGGCTTCGGCCTGTCGGGCTCCTCATTCAACCTGGTGCTGTCGGCGTTCAGCAAGCTGTTGCCGCCCGCGCAGCGCGGCATCGCGCTCGGCGCCGGCACCGCCGCGGGCTCGTTCGGCCAGTTCCTGTTCGCGCCGTTCGGCGTCGCGATGATCGACAATTTCGGCTGGCAGACCGCGCTCCTCGTATTCGGTGCACTGATGCTGCTGATCCTGCCGCTGTCGCTGGCGCTCTCGACGCCGCCGGCGGAGACGAATGACGCCGCGCCGGCCGATCAGCAGTCGTTCAAGACGGCGCTGGCGGAGGCGTTTGGCCATCGCTCCTACGTGCTGCTGGTGCTCGGCTTCTTCACCTGCGGCTTCCAGCTCGCCTTCATCACCGTGCATCTGCCGGCCTATCTCGCCGACCGCGGCATTCCGGCATCGACCGGCGGCTGGGTGATCGCGGCGATCGGCCTTTTCAACATCGTGGGTTCGCTCAGCGTGGGCTGGCTGCAGAATGTCTTCCCGAAGCGCTACATCCTGTCGGTGATCTACTTCACCCGCGCGCTGTCGATCGTCGCTTTCATCTCGTTCCCGATCACGACCTTCTCGGCGATCGCGTTCGGCGCGATCTCCGGGCTGACCTGGCTCTCCACGGTGCCGCCGACCTCGGCGCTGGTGGCGCTGATGTTCGGCACGCGCTGGTTTGCGACGCTGTACGGCTTCGCCTTCGTCAGCCATCAGGTTGGCGGCTTCCTCGGCGTCTGGCTCGGCGGCATCGTGTTCGAGCAGTACGGTTCCTACACCCCGATCTGGTGGCTGTCGGTGCTGTTTGGCGTGCTGTCTGCGCTGATCAACCTGCCGATCGTCGAAAAGCCCGTCGCCCGCCCGGTTGCGCAGCCCGCCTGATGGGGTAAACCACTCTCCGAAACCAAGATTACGGGGAGTGCACATCGTGGCAACGTTCAAGGCAATCAGGATCGACAAGGCGGACAAGGGTACCACCGCCGCACTCACCCAGTTCGACGAAGCCGAGCTCATGGACGGCGACGTCACCGTCCGCGTCGAGTGGTCGACGCTGAACTACAAGGACGGCCTCGCACTGACCGGCAAGGCGCCGGTGGTGCGCCGGTTCCCGATGATCGCGGGCATCGATTTCGCCGGCACGGTCGAGCAATCCAGCCATCCGGACTGGAAGGCGGGCGACAAGGTCGTCTGCAACGGCTGGGGCATGGGCGAGACCCATCTCGGCGCCTATGCTGAAAAGGCCCGGGTCAAGGGCGACTGGCTGGTGCGGCTGCCCGACGGCATCTCGGCCCGCGATGCGATGGCGGTCGGTACCGCCGGCTATACCGCGATGCTCTCGGTGCTGGCGCTGGAGAAGCATGGTCTGACCCCGAAGAGCGGCCCGGTGGTGGTCACGGGTGCCGCCGGCGGCGTCGGCTCGGTGGCGATCGCCGTGCTGTCGAAGCTCGGCTACCATGTCATCGCGTCGACCGGGCGGATGTCGGAGACCGACTATCTCAAGGGTCTCGGCGCCACCGAGGTGATCGACCGCGCCGAACTGTCAGGTGCGCCCAAGGCCCTGGCGAAGGAGCGCTGGGCCGGCGGCGTCGACAGCGTCGGGTCGACCACGCTCGCCAACCTGCTGTCGATGACGAAGTATGGCGGAGCCATCGCGGCCTGCGGTCTGGCGGCCGGTATGGATCTGCCGTCGTCGGTCGCGCCCTTCATTTTGCGGGGCGTGTGCCTTCTCGGTATCGATTCGGTGATGTGTCCGATCGAGCTGCGGAGGACCGCCTGGCGCCGCCTGGCCAGCGATCTGGACAAGGCAAAACTGGCTGATATCACTCACGAAATCGCCCTGGACGAAGTCATGGGCTTTGGCGCGAAAATCCTCGGAGGCCAGGTCCGCGGCCGCATCGTGGTAAAAATAGTCTGAGGGCGTTCAGACTTTACCAACCAAGCTGCTCCAATGTTGCCACTGTTGGTATGGTAAGCAGCGGGTAAAGAGACTTGCAGCATGATCCCGGGGGGCCGGGTTTCCTCACGCAGACGTCGAAAAGCGTTGGTGCGGGGGTCATGCGCAACAAGGAGCGAGTGCCCGCGCTCGTAAGTGGAGTAGCTCATGCTTGCGCGTTTGGTATTGGGGGCCGTCACGGCCGGAGCAATGGTCGTGCCGGCATTCGCGGGCATGATGAACGCCGATGAGGCCCGCAGGTTCGTCGCCGGCAAGGTGTTCGCGTTCACCTGTTTCGATGGTACCCGTGGCGCCGGCCGCATCCTCGACGATCTGGGTGCGGCAGGCTCGGTCCAGTTCTCCGGCTCGGGGCCGATCCGTCACCTGCGCCTGCCCGGCAACACGCTGCAGATCCGCGGTCAGAGCGTTTGCGCGTCGCTGAAGGGCATTCCGTTCGAACCGTGCTTCAATCTCGACAAGCAGGACGACCGCTCGTTCCGCGGCTCGGTCTCCGGTATGGGCTTTGCCTATTGCGATTTCCATCACCAGGGCGGCCAGCAGATGCTGATGGCGCGCGCGGCGGCGCGTCCGCGCTCGCTGCATCCGCGCACCCGATCCGCGGATGCCTCGCAGACCGAAGTGTCGCGCGTTGAGACGCCGCAGGTCGGAAGCGCGAAGCTCGAACCGGTCAAGGCCGAGCCCGCCAAGGTCGAGAGCGCGCCGGAATTGCGCCGCTCCACCGACTAACCTTTCATCTGCGCGCTAGCGGGAATAGCGCCGCCAAGCCGTAGTCATACGGATGGCGGTCGCCACGCCTTGCTCGCTACTCAATACCTGGCGTTCGCCGCGAGGCGAGACATTGGGGACTCTGATTTTGAGTAGTCATATGGCGCAATATTTTTTTCGAATCAGTGACGGCGATTACGCTGGTGCATCCGACCACGCGACGGAGTTTGAAAGCCGCGACGTGGCCTGGGCCGAGATGACCAAGGTCTGCGGAAATTTCCTCGGCAGCATTTCGCGCAATCTGAAGCAGAACAGCGAATGGCACATGGAGCTGCTCGACGAGGGCAGAAAACCCGTGTTCAGGATTCGACTGGTCGCCGAGTCCGTCGACTGAAGCTGTCCTTCAGGACGGCAAGTCCTAACCCTCGGCCTGCGCGAGCGGCGGAGCGGTTCGCCTGCGAAACAGGATCCGCTGATACAGCCAGCCGATCGCGACCAGCACGATGCCAAGGCACATGAACGACAGCGCCCGGTAGACACCCGTGAGCGTCGACATGTCGATCAGGAACGCCTTCAGGATCGTCAGCCCGATCACCGCAGCAGACGCGAGCCGCGCCCGCTGCGAGTTGACGACGATGCCGACGCCGAGCAGTGCGACGCCGAACATCAGCCAGGCGATCGAATAGGTGTACTGCTCCGCGCCCGTGGTCTCGCCGCGCGTCAGCACCGGTCCGTGGTAGAGCCTGCGGATCTCGAACGTGACGTAGGCGAGCGCAAGGACCAGCGCGCCGGCGGCGATCGTGTTGGCATAGCCGGCGGGACGATGGCCCGCCACCGCATAGGACAGCAGCAGCGCCAGCACCGCCGGCAGCGCGTAGCCGAGCAGCAGCAGGTTGATGAAGCTGCCGCCGACGCTTTGCGGCCACAATATCGGGTTCTCCAGCGCCAGCAGCCCGAACAGGCTGGCAAGCCCCGCGAACGCGGTCAGCAGGATCGCGCCGACATTATGCACGATGCTGCCGCTGCGCAGGCGCAGCCGCTCCAGTCCGATCGCCATCGCGAGCGTCACGCCGACCTGCAGTGCGACCTCGGTCAGCCCGGCGCTGGCGTAGTAGACATCGCCGCTGTTGACCGCGTGGCGGATCTCCATGAAGGCGAGCAGCACGGTGAACAGGATCGCGGCGGATTCGACGATCCGCAGCGGGACGTCGTCGCCGTTGCGGCGCAGGAAATGGCTTGCCGCCCAGAATGACAGCGCCGGCACGCCATAACCCCACAGCAGCCAATTGAAGATCGGCGTGGTGCCGACGGCGTCGCCCGCGATCCGCGGCTCATAGCCGATGCGCAGCACCACAATGCCGGCCAGGATCGCGGCAAGCCAGCGCAGGAACGGAATCGGCCGCTGCACCGACAGCCACGCCGTGCCCATCGACACCAGCGCGAGCGCGATGGTGAGCCAGCCCTTGTCGAGCGCGAAGGTCAGCGCCAGCGCCAGCGAGGCGAGGGCGCCGGTGGCCGACAACGCAATCGAGGGCGACAACTCCGGCCGCTCGCCGCGCCGGGTCAGCGCCTCGGTCGCAGCCGCATAGGCCGCGGCGAGCAGCACGGCAAGGACCGCGAACGGGATCGAGCGGTCGAGATGCGCGATGCGTGCATACAGCGCGACCAGCAGCGCGACCGGCGTGAACACCGCCGCCGCGGCCCAGGTCACCGTGACCTTAGTGGTGGCAAAACGGAATTGTGCGAGGAAGCCGGCGATGCCGAACGCAGCCGCGAACAGCGCGGCGGTGACGAGATGCAGCGAGACCGAGCCATCGGTCGCGGACGGGCCGATGCCAGGGATCGCGCCGCCCGGCAGCACCAGCATGTCGACGTTGCGGCGGACGGCCCATTCGCCGAACACGATGAACACGAAGATCGAGGCGGCGCCGATCGCACGGGTAGCAGCAGGCGCGCGCCAGGCGACAAGCAGGCTTGCGGCTGTCAGCAGCGCAAAGCCGATCATCGCGGTGTCGGCGTGGGCGCTGTTGAGCACGATTAGCATCGCGCCGAGCAGATAGGCCGCGAGCGAGCCCGAGGAGATCGGCTCGATCTCCTCGCCGTCGCCGTCGGGGCCGAACATGAAGCCGCAGACCACGAGCAGTGCCGCCAGTACGAAGCCTGCGATGACGTGGAAGACGTGCGGCGCGATCATCTCCGGACCGCATTGCAGGCAAGGGAAGGTCCACAGCAGCGCGAAGACGATCGTCGTGACCGCGAGCCAGCGCCACAGCCGGATGCGGGCGAGGCCGAATGCCGCCGCCGTGACGATGGCGAGGTAGATGTAGAGCGACCAGAAATCGGGCTTGTCTGACGACACCAGCAGCGGCGTGACGAAGGCGCCGACGATGCCGAGCCCGGCCAGCGCGGGCCCGTGCAGCAGCGCGGCCGCCAGCGTGCCGAGCGCGACCATGCCGAGCAGGATGAAGGCGGTTGCCGGGGCGAGCAAGTCGTACAGCGCGTAGGCGGCGTAGACGGTGGCGAATGCCACCGCGGTGCCCGCCGCGGTGAGGATCGCCGGGATGTTGGCGATCGGCAGCGCCGCGATGTTGGAGATGCTTTCCTGGCGCCTGGTCCATTCACCGGCGCCGAGCAGCGCCAGCGCAAACAATCCGCCGAGCATCGTGCGAACGCCGGGGCCGAGCAAGCCGGCCTCGATCGAATAGCGCACCATGAAGAAGCCGCCGAGCGCGAGCGTCAGGCCGCCGATCCACACCACCCAGCGCGTGCCGAGCGTCTCCTCGAAGCCCGGTGCCGGCTGCGGCGGGGCTGGCGGCTCCGGCAGGGGGGGCGGTGCGGCACCTGGCGCGTCCGCGGCTGGCTCGGTCTGCGCGGCCGGTCCGCCGGGAGCCGCCTCCGGGAGCGGTGGCGGCGCGACGGAAGGCGCTGTCGGCGGCGTCTGCTCGAACTCCTGCAGCGGGGCCAGCGGCGGCGGCACGGCCGTCCGCACGGCGGCGCCGCCCGCGGCCTCGATCGCATCCAGGCGTCGCTGCAGCAGGTCGATCCGGCCCAGCGCCTTGCGCGCGAAAATGATCGCGACGATGGCGAGGACGAGCGTCAGGAAGTCGAACGGCGAATCGAACATTGGGCCCTCCGGCGGGACGCGCCGGACTTGGCCAGCCAGCGGCCCGTCGCAACCTAGTAGTGCCGCGAGGAGGACCGGAAGTTCAAGCGATCGGGGGTGACCGGCCGCGCTTAATCCAGATCGATGCGGAAGGGCCGGCCTTCGACGCTCATGCTGCCGGGACCCATCGCGTCGAGTGCACGCAGCATCCGGCCCTCGCGCCCCAGCGCCTTGTCGGCGAGGCTGACGATCAGCCGGTTGGGGGCCGCGATCGGCGAGGCCTCGCGGATCATCCGTGCGATGGACATTTCGTCGCGGTGTGGGTTGAGGGCGCAGACCGTTGCGAATGCGCTCGCGGTCGAGCGGCTGATGCCGGCGTAGCAATGCACCACCATCGGTGCTTGGCGATCCCAGCCGCGCACGAAGCTCAGCACCTTCTCGATATGCGACTCGTTGGGCGCAACGAAGCCGTCCATCTGTTCGATGATGTCGTCCATCGACACTTTCAGGTGGTTGGCCGGCAGCACGGAAGGCGGCCGCTGCACCTGGTCGACATTGGCCATCACGGTCAGCACATGGCTGGCGCCGGTGGCGCGAACCGTGTCGGAGAGTGCGGCAAGCGAGCAGACGTGAAGCATGATGGTCCTTCTATCGGGGGTGCCGGATTATAACGGCTGCTCCCGAACGGGCAAAGGCGGGGGTGCCATGCCGATTCGTCGTTTTGCGGCGCAACCGACGGCACACGTGCCGCGCCTAGGAGGCGTGTAATGTGTTGAAGCGCTCGAGGAACTGCTTTTCGGCCCGCGCGGCGGTCCATGGCGTCAGATAGTCGCGCTCTGTCGCTTCGGGCAGTTCCGGATCGCGGCCGAACAGCCGCTTGGCCTCGGCTTGCGAAAATCCCGCCAGATGCGTCGCCTCGAGATAGGCGGCGCCGCGATCGGCAGCCTTGATCTGCTGGGTGATCTCGTCCGCCAGCACGGCAGGCAGGCCGAAGCGGATATGGATCGCGCCGAGCAGCCGCTTTTCCACCGCCTTGTATTCGCCTGACAGCACCGCCTTGAACGGTGAGATCATGTCGCCGATGACATATTCCGGTGCGTCATGCAGCAGCGCCGCGAGACGATGGCGGATGTCGACGCGCGGCATCTGCTGGCGCATCACGGCCTCGACCAGCAGCGTGTGCTGGGCCACCGAGAAGATGTGCGCCCCGCTGGTCTGGCCGTTCCAGCGCGCAACCCGCGCCAGTCCATGCGCGATGTCGACGATTTCGATATCGAGCGGCGACGGGTCGAGCAGGTCCAGCCGGCGTCCCGACAACATCCGCTGCCAGGCGCGGATTGTCTCCGTCGATTTGCGCGCCGTCATTTCTTCTTGAGTCGCGGTGTGCGGAGCTTGCCGCTGCAGCTCTCGTGGCAGAAGCAGGTCACGAGGTGATCGTTGACCATGCCGGTCGCCTGCATGAAGGCGTAGACGATGGTGGGACCGACGAACTTGAAGCCGCGCGCGCCGAGCTCCTTGGAGACCTTGATCGAGACCGGCGTCGAGGCCGGCACGCTCGCGGTGGTCTTGAACTGATTGACCTTCGGCTTGCCGTCGACGAAGTCCCAAAGGAAATTCGAGAAGCCGGGGCCTTTCTCCATGATCTCCAGATAGCCCTTCGCGCTCGCGACGGCGCCTTCGATCTTGGCGCGGTTGCGGACGATGCCGGCGTCGTTCATCAGCGCGTGCACCTTCTTGGCGTTGTAGCGCGCGATCTTCTCGGGCTGGAAATCGTCGAAGGCTTTGCGGAAGTTCTCGCGCTTGCGCAGGATCGTGATCCAGGACAGACCGGCCTGGAAGCCGTCGAGGATCAGCTTTTCGTAGAGCGCGCGGTCGTCATATTCCGGCACGCCCCATTCATTGTCGTGATAGGCGACGTAGAACGCGTCCTCGCCCGGCCACGGGCAGCGCGTCTTGCCGTCGGGATGCAGTTGCGCGGTACGGGTCATGCAACGGTCTGCGTGGGTGTGATGCGGACGGCGTCCGGCTCGGCGAGGTGAAGCGACAGCCCGCCCGCGGTCAGCGCCAGGCCGGCGTCGAGCGCATCGGCGACGCGGTCGATCCGCACCAGCGCAAGACCTTTCTCGCCGGCGGTCGAGCCGATGGTGCCGACCTGCTTGTCGCCGGCGAGGATCGTTGCGCCGGCTTCGGGCGCGGGGCCGTCGAGGACGATCTTCACCGTGCGGGTGCGCGCCGTGCCGCGGTGCTGCATGCGCGACACCACCTCCTGGCCGACATAGCAGCCCTTGTCGAAATCGACGCCGTTGAGGCGGTCCATGTTGGTCTCGTGCGGGAAGGCGTCGCCATACATGAAGTCGAGCCCGCCGCGCGGCACGCCGGCCGCGATCCGATGCGCCTCGTAGGCGCTGGAGTCGACGAGATCGGCACCGATCAGCTCAGTGAGCCTCTGCTTCAAATCTTCCGGGATCAGGATGCGCCAGCCGAGCGCTGGGTTGCGCGGATCGGCGAACGCGAGATCCGGCGTCGCCGCCGGCTCGCCATCCCAGGCTGCCAGGACACCGAGGCTGTCGGACAGGTTCTCGACCACGACCTTGGCGCGCAGCTTGTAGAAGCCGAGCTTGTCGGCAAGGCCCTTGGCGAGCGCGCGCGGCGCGTCGATCAGGAAGCCGCCGCCATGGCCTGAGGGTATCTCGGTGATCAGGAAATCGACGATGATCTTGCCCTGCGGCGTCAGCAGCGCGCCAAACCGGGCCTGTCCCGCGCGCAACTCGGCGATGTCGGCGGTGATGAGGCCGTTGAGGAAGTTGCGGGCGTCCTCGCCAGAGACCTTGACCGCGCCCCGATCTGGAAGAAACGCTGCTTTCATTCGCAAAATTGGCTCTTTTTCCAAGTTCCTTGGGAAACGCGCAGGCCGCGATATCCCCTGCCAAGCTAAGGCGCTAGAGTGCGCCGAACAAGGCCCGCGCGACAGCCGAAAGCGGGCGTCGAGGACCGATGAATCAGCATTTTGACACCATTCTAAAATCCGGCACCGTGGTCAATCAGGACGGCGAGGGCGTGCGCGATATCGGTATCGCGGGCGGCCGCATCGCCGCGATCGGCTCGCTCAGTCAGGCCTCGGCCGGCGAGGTGATCGACTGCAAGGGCCTGCACATCCTGCCCGGCGTGATGGACACCCAGGTGCATTTCCGCGAGCCCGGGTTGACCCAGAAGGAAGACCTCGAGACCGGCTCGCGCAGCGCCGTGATGGGCGGAGTCACCGCCGTGTTCGAGATGCCGAACACCAATCCGCTGACGGTCACCGAAGCGGCCTTCACCGACAAGATCAAGCGCGGCCGCCATCGCATGCATTGCGATTTCGCGTTCTTCATCGGCGGCACCCGCGAGAATGTGCAGGATCTGCCGGAGCTCGAGCGCGCCCCGGGCTGCGCCGGCGTCAAGGTGTTCATCGGCTCCTCCACCGGTGCGCTGCTGGTCGAGGACGACGAGAGCCTGCGGCGGATCTTCCAGGTGATCCGGCGCCGCGCCGCGTTCCATGCCGAGGACGAATATCGCCTCAACGAGCGCAAGCCGCTGCGGATCGAGGGCGATGCTCGCTCGCATCCGGTGTGGCGCGACGAGACCGCGGCGCTGATGGCGACCGAGCGCCTGGTCAATCTCGCGCGCGAGACCGGCAAGCGCATCCACGTGCTGCACATCTCGACCAAGGAAGAGATTCTGTATCTGCGCGACCACAAGGATGTCGCGTCCTGCGAGGCGACGCCGCACCATCTCACCATGGCCGCGCCCGAGTGCTATGAGCGGCTCGGCACACTGGCCCAGATGAACCCGCCGGTGCGCTCGGCCGATCACCGCGCCGGCATCTGGTACGGCATCGAGCAGGGCATCATCGACGTGCTCGGCTCGGACCACGCGCCGCATACGCTGGAGGAGAAGGCCAGGACCTATCCGGCCTCGCCGTCGGGCATGACCGGCGTGCAGACGCTGGTGCCGCTGATGCTCGATCACGTCAATGCCGGGCGGCTGTCGCTGGCTCGCTTCGTCGATCTCACCAGCGCGGGGCCCGCGCGCCTGTTCAACATCGCCTGCAAGGGCCGCATCGCGGCGGGTTACGATGCCGACTTCACCATCGTCGACCTGAAGCGCAGCGAGACCATCACCAACAAATGGATCGCCTCGCGCGCCGCCTGGACGCCCTATGACGGCGTGCGGGTGCAGGGCTGGCCGGTCGGCACCTTCGTGCGCGGCCGGCGGGTGATGTGGCAGGGCGAAGTCACGACACCGTCCACCGGCGAACCGGTTCGGTTCCTCGAGACGCTGAAGCCGTAGCGGATTGGATTACTGTCTGGCCAATGCCAGCGAGAACTCGCCGTTGCGCACGCGCGCGGCGAGGCCCTCGGCGAATTTCGCCACCGCGTCCTCGCCATAGGTACCGACGAGCTCGGCGAGCGCCGCAAACAGGCTCGCCTGCGCGAGGCAGTCGCCATCAACGCCGTCGTGACGCGCTTCAGCCCAGGCCTCGTTCAGGTAGCCCAGCGCGGCCTGCTTCTGCTCGTGGTCGGGTCGCGGGTCTTGGTGATGGGGGAAGGACGCTGGATGGCGCATGAAACTCTGCAAATTGACTGCGCGCGGTCCGAGGAGCGAACCACTGCGACGTCCGAGATGTATCACGCATGCAGGTACCGCCTAGCCCACATCTTTCGAAAAGGTTAACGGCGGCCCCGGCATTTAAAGGGGAATTCCGGATATCCGGGCAGCGATCAGCCGAATGAGCTGTGGATATGGTCCAGCACCGCGCGCGGCGTGGCGCACAGATGGCTGGCGCCGGCCTCGGTCAGCTCCTCCGGCGTGCCGTAGCCATAGGTGACGCCGACCGCCCGGATGCCGTTGCGATTCGCCCCGATCACGTCGTGGCTGCGATCGCCGATCATCAGGGATTTGTCCGGATCGGCCCCGGTTTGCGCCAGCGCATAGGCGAGCAGGTCGACCTTGTTGACCCGGGTTCCGTCGAACTCCGAGCCGAACACGTGGTCGAAATAGCCGCCGAGGCCGAAATGCGCGATGATCCGTGTCGCGAACACATGCGGCTTCGAGGTCGCGACGAACATGCGGCCCGGCCGCTGGCGCAGCTCGGCCAGCACCTCCGCGATATCGGGATAGACGGCGTTCTCGAACAGCCCGACATCGCCGAATCTTTCGCGGTAGAGCGCGACCGCGCGGTCGGCGAGCGCCTCGCCGCCGAGCAGCATTGCAAAGCTCGCCCGCAAGGGCGGCCCGATGCACCAGGTCAGGTCATCCTGCGAGGGAACCGGGCGGCCGAGCTTTTCCAGCGCGTACTGGATCGAGCCGGTGATGCCGGGCTTCGGGTCGGTCAGGGTGCCGTCGAGGTCGAAGAAGATCGCCCGTTCAGTTGGCATAGCGGGCCGTCAGGTCGCGGGAGATTTTCGAGCCCTCCTCGATGTAGCGGCGGATCGCTACCGTGGCCGCGGGCGTGCAGGTCCGGTAGGTCTGCTGGAAGCCGTTATAGCCGCGGTTGAAGCCTGCGATCATGCGGGCGCGGCGGTCGCCGGATGGGGTTTCGGCATCGATCAGTGCCTGCATTTCGTTGCGCCATTTGGCGCCCTCGTTGGAGCCGCAGATGCCGCGCAGATAGTGCAGGGCGCCGAGGATCTCGGCCAGCCGCTGCAAATCTCCGTCGAACGGCGCAGCCGCGTCCTGCGCCCGGGCGGGCGTCGCAAGGCATGCCGACATCAGGATCACAACGGCGAGAAAGGCTTTGATCATCGGGGGTTCCGGAATGGCCGTGGTATGCCCCCTCAATGCGCCCGAGGCAAGGCGGCCGAGCCCCCCAAAGCCCCCGGACGGGCCTCAAACCAGCCGCCGGGCGGCCGCAATCACCTCATGCAGGCCGCCGGTGACCTTGAGGTCGCCGATCTCCTCCGGCGCCAGCCATTTGAAATCGTCGTGCTCGTCGTTCAGTACGGGCTCGCGGGATGCCCAGCGCGCGGCGAAAGTCATGATCAGGTAGTGCCCGGTGCCGGGGCCGGTCGGCAGCACCTCGCGCCAGCCGGCAAGGCCGACGATCTCGACCTTGAGGCCGGTCTCCTCGTCGATCTCCCGGTGCAGGGCGGTATGCAGCGACTCGCCGAACTCGACCCGGCCCCCGGGCAGCGAATAGAAGCCCTTGCCGGGCGAGCGGGCGCGGCGCACCAGCAGCACCTTGCCGTCGCGGAAAATCACGCCTGACACGGCGAGCTGCGGGCGGATCGGAGGTTCGGGAGAGGTCAAGGTGATTGGCAGCCGGTTGTGAAGACCATCATGCCCGATATCTCAGGCGCCCGCCATGATGCTGTCGACATCGGCCTCTGCGGCGCCGTTGATGATGCCGGCGGTCTGCATCACCAGCGGCTTGACCCAGACGATCGCCTGCTCGGCGAGCGCGACCCGGCTCTTGTCCTGCTGCAATCGCCGCATCGCCGCCCCGACCTCGGTCAGGATCTTCGTCATGCTGTCGGTGAGCTGGTCGAATTCGGCCCGGATTGCGGCGTCCGCGGTCTCATAGGCCTCGATCGCGAGATCGCGCGCCCGGAAATTCGACGCGGTGAAATGCTCGGCATAGGACAGCGGCTGCCATTCGAGGAAATCGCTGGCGCATTCCGGCAGGTCCGGGACCATCTCCAGCAGCATGATGGCTTCGTTGAAGTGATTGAGGTAGTCGGTGGCAAGCCCGGTGCGGGGATTGATGTTGGCGGCGCGCAACAGCGCCGCCCGCGCCTCGTCGGAGTACGTCGGTCGCGGGGAAGAACCCGCTATGGCGGCCGTTGAGGTCATTGATCGCAGTCTTTAACGTTCCAAGTTAAGGCAGAATAAACGGATACCACTCTGGACGGCAAATGTGCGGACGCTTTGTCATAACCTCGCCGCCGGCGGCCTTGCGCGAGATGTTCGGCTATATCGAGCAGCCGAATTTTCCGCCACGGTATAATGTTGCGCCGACCCAGCCGATCCCGGTGGTGCTGCTGCAGAATGGCGGCCGGCATTTTCAATTGATGCGCTGGGGCCTGATCCCGTCGTGGGTCAAGGACCCCAGGACCTTCTCGCTCCTGATCAACGCGCGCTCCGAGACGGTGCGCGAGAAGCCGGCCTTCAAGAACGCGATCAAGCGGCGCCGCGCGCTGATCCCGGCCGACGGCTATTACGAATGGCAGGATGCCGGCGGCCGCAAGCGGCCGTTCTTCATCCATCGCCGCGACGGACACCCGCTCGCCTTTGCCGCGCTCGCCGAGACCTGGATGGGACCGAACGGCGAGGAGCAGGACACGGTCGCGATCGTCACCGCGCCCGCGAGCCCTGATCTTGCGCAGCTGCATCACCGCGTGCCGGTCACGATCAGGCCCGAGCAATTCGCGCGCTGGCTCGACTGCCTGCCGAACGATGTCGACGACGTGATGCCGATGCTGAAGGGCCCCGAGGTCGGTGAGTTCGCCTGGCACCAGGTGACGATGCGCGTCAACGCCGTCGCCAACGACGATGCGCAATTGCTGTTGCCGATGACCGCGGAGGAAATCGCCGCGGAGGACGCGCCGGCACCGAAGAAGGCCGCGCCGAGAAAGGCGACTATGCGCGAGGACGACGGGCAGGGGTCGTTATTTTAGCACATGTCTGCACAGCTGCGCAGCTAGGGCTGGAATTGAAGCGCAGCTCTCCAAGTCGTCGTCCCGGCGAAAGCCGGGACCCATAACCACAGGTCTGCATTGTTGAAGCGCGCTGCAGCTCCAGCTTCGCAAACCAATTGAGATTTGTGGCTATGGGTCCCGGCCTTCGCCGGGACGACACTGAATATGTTGCACGGGCAGTGCATCATACTTCGACATTCTCGCAACATGATCTGCCCGAGCTTTGCATTTCGTTTCGCCACTCTCTCCACTCGTCATTCCGGGGTTCGCGCAAGCGGCGCACCCTCAGGTGCGCAATTGCACACCGGGGAATGACGGAGAGAGTCGTCACCCTTTCACGTGTGCCACGCCTTCGATCTCGATCAGCATCTTCGGATTGGGCAGCGCCACCACCACGCAGGTGGTGCGGGCGGGGTAGGGGGCGGGGCCGAACGCGCCGGCATAGAGCGCGTTCATCGTCGCGACGTCGCTGGCGCGGGTCAGCAGCACGTTGACCTTGACGAGATCGCGCATCGTCGCGCCGGCCTCGTTCAGCACGCGCTTGAAATTGGTCACGACATTGGCGAACTGCGCCTCGAAGCCGTCGGGCAGCTCGCGATTGGCGTCAAAGCCGGGAATGCCTGAGATGAACAACAAATCGCCGACGCGGGCGCCGAACGAGAGTGGCGGCGCCTGGACGCCGGGCGGAGGAGGGAAGTGCTTGATTGCGGTCATGGGTCACCCGTCTGCGCGAGATGGAAGGGGAGAAATTTCGATGCTATGCGGCGCCGCCGCGCGCCGGCTCCGGGGATTCTTGCCGAAGAGATTCTGGCCGATCATGCCCGCCAGCATCGCGACGACGAAGACCACGATCGGCAGCGAGAGGCCGGCGAGATTGACCAGTGCGGGGCCGGGGCAGATGCCGACGAGGCCCCAGCCGATGCCGAACAGCACGGCGCCGGCAACCAGCGGCGCATCGATGTCGCTGCGGTCGGGCCAGAGGAAGCGCGCCGAGAAGGCGGGCGCGGCGCGCCGCCGCGCGATCGCAAAGCCGATTGCTGCGACCGCAACCGCGCCCGCCATCACGAAGGCGAGTGTCGCGTCCCACACGCCGAACAGATCGAGGAAGCCGAGCACCTTCTGCGGATCGGTCATGCCGGAGATCAGAAGGCCCGCGCCGAAGATCAGGCCGCAGACAAAGCTTGCAAGCACCGACATCGCTAAACCGCTCCTTGTTTGAGCATGATTTTTTCGGAAAACCGCTTCGCACTTTTCCGGATCATGCTTAGCCTCCGATCCCGTGCCTGACGATTGCGACCGTCGCGATCGCCGTCAGCATGAAGATGCATGTTGCCACGATCGAGCGGCCGGACAGCCGCGCGAAGCCGCAGACGCCGTGGCCCGAGGTACAGCCATTGCCCATCCTTGTGCCGAATCCGACCAGCGCGCCCGCAATCGCGACCACCACAAGGCTCGCGTTCATCGCCGGCCGCGGCAGCGGCGCGCCGAACAGCGCCGCAATCACGGGCGCTGCGATCAGCCCCGCGATGAACGCGATGCGCCAGGAACGGTCGGCGCTGCGGTCGGCGGTATCGGCCTGCAGCGCGCCGCCGACGATGCCGGTGACCCCGGCGATCCGCCCGGTCAGCAGCATCAAGAGCGCGGCGGCAAGCCCGATCAGCGCGCCGCCGGCGAGGCCGGAAAGTGGGGTGAAATCGTGCATCGTGCAGATCCCTGTTGCGCAAACTCCTCAGCGATCCGGCAAAGCGGTCGGCGCGCATGCGCCAGTGGTCGCGCGGCTGCCGAGGCGATGATAGACTCCGCACCATCAGGAACAAGCGCAATCCCGCATGTTTCGCGGCATTTCAGCGATGCTGCCGGTCGGTTGGGTTGCCGCGATTCGCTCTCACTTCGTCCGGAGAATCCCCCATGAAATTGCCATCCGTCGCCCGCGCCGCGCTGCTCGCGCTGGCGATGCTCACCGGAACGTCCGCCGCCCTGGCTGACGAGGGCGCGGTGACGCTCGTGATCTTCAAGGGCGGCTGGGTGTTCGGCGGCTCCGCCGGCAAGGGCGTCATGACCTTCCACGGCCAGACCTATGGGCTCACGGCCGGCGGGCTGGACTATGGGCTCGTGTTCGGCGGCTCGCAGACCACGTTGCAGGGGCGGGTGCGCAATATCCGCCGTCCGCAGGACATCAACGGCGTCTATGCCGCGGCCGGCATGGGCGTTGCGCTCGGCGCCGGCGTGCGCGGCATCCTGTTGACCAACCAGAACGGCGCGGTGCTCGAACTGAGCGGCAAGCAGGTCGGCCTGATGGCCAATGTCGACCTCAGCGGGCTTGCGATCACGTTGAAGGAATAAGCGTTCGCTCTACCCATCCTGCGATTCCGCGATCCACTCGGCGAGCTCACGCCACGGCTGCAAACTCCAATGCCCGGACGCCGCGCCGGATGGCGACGGCAGCACGAACACTTCGGGAAAGTCGTTCACAGATGGCTGCCGGCCGAGCACGAGCGCGCTGGTCGGCCTGTTGTAGAACAGGCTCGCAGCCTTCCTGCTGGTGAAGGCGACGGTCCTCGGCCGATAGGTCTCGATCTTCGTCCGGAAGCCTACCACATCGAACGACTGCCTGTTGATTTCGTGATCCATCCCGGCGCCGGTCTTGGAGAGGTCAGTGAAGCCGATGCCGAGCGCGAGCAGGGATGCGAACTCGTCCGGCCGATAGCGCCGCGGCGTGATGCCGGCCTCGTGCAGCGCACGCCAGAACCGGTTGCCGGGATGCGCGTAGTAATGCCCGACGGCGGCTGAGCGCGTACTGGCTGCGGTGCCGACGAACACCAGCCGCAGATCGGCGCGGAGCTGGTCGGGGAGGCGGTGGCTGTCGCTGTCGGGCATTTGAGAGATGGCGGAAGTCGCTTGGTTACCGTTGATCGGGCTACGGCGAAAGAGCCGCCGGCGTGACGGACCCGACCGTTACCATTTCCGCCGCTCTCGTCACCGGCCATGACGATGTGGAAACCAGCGTCGGGCTGTTCGTCGCAGATGCGCAGGACCAAAAATAGCGAAAACAACCCCATGCAAAGGAGCTGGCGGCTGCCGCCGTCCGGTACGGTACCTTGACACGTCGGGCAAATCAGGGATACATTTCCAATATTCCGAAATCGTATGAGCATCCCTCGCCCGCCAGGCTGGCGCATATGGCGTCCCAAATATGCGCTACCGCACCGGCTCCTGGATCTGGTCTTCGGCCGTCACCGCCTGCGCCGGCCCAGTCGAACGCACCATCAGAAAATTTCCCGAGAACGCCGTGCCGCGAATGCTCCAGCGGCCGTCGATCTCGGTCGCGTCGGCATTGACCGCGCCTTCATAGTGCACGGTGTCATAGCCGTAGCCCGGCGGCTCGTAGCGTTTGACGAACGACACCGCGCTGCCGGAGCGGTGACCCGCGAGCGAGGCATTGTGCGTGCTGATCGGACAGCCCGGCATCACGCACGGTTCGGTCACGCTGCCGCCGAGCGCGCCGCCGGCGTCAATCAGCGTCGCCAGGAACGTGACCATGCCGCTCGGCTGAACATAGCTGCCGTCCCAGACGCCGGTGAGATTGTCGGTCATGTCGGTCCAACGTACGATGCGGTAGGTAGCCCGCATGAGCGTAGCGATATGCGGGACGGATGAACCCGGATCTCGCTACGCTCATCCGGGCTACGCTTCAGTCGTAACGATCGATGTGGTGCACGCAGCGCCTCAACGCAAGTCGCGCGCGCCGCGGCGCGGTTGCCTGACCGGGCAAAAGGGTCTGTAATCCAGCCCAACAGATCAAGAAGAATTTTGGAGCGGACATGACGGGAGAGGCGAAAACCCATTACGAGGTGATCGTGGTCGGCGCCGGCGTCGCCGGCATCTACCAGATCAAGCGGCTGGCCGATCTCGGCATCGATGCCACCGTGCTGGAAGCCGCGCCCGATCTCGGCGGCACCTGGTACTGGAACCGCTATCCGGGCTGCCGCTTCGATTCCGAGAGCTATACCTACGGCTTCTCGTTCTCGCGCGAGCTGCTCGACGAGTGGCACTGGAAGGAGCGCTTCTCCGGCCAGCCCGAGAATCTGCGTTACCTCAACTACGTCGCCGACAAGTTCGACCTGCGCAAGCACATGCGGTTCAATTGCAAGGTCGATGTCATGCAGTTCGACGAGACGCGCGATCTCTGGCAATTGAGGATCAGTGACGGCCGCGAACTGACCTGCCGCTTCGTGGTGCTCGCGATCGGGCTGCTGTCCGCGCCGACCATGCCGCGCGTCGAAGGCACCGAGGACTTCAAGGGCCGCTCGTTCCACACCTATTACTGGCCGCACGAGCCCGTCGATCTCGCCGGCAAGAAGGTCGCGGTGATCGGCACCGGCGCCACCGGCATCCAGCTGATCGGCGAGATTGCCGACAAGGTCGGCGAGCTCACCGTGTTTCAGCGCCGGCCGAACTGGAGCGCGCCGCTCAACAACTCTGCGATCTCCGTGGCGGAGATGGCCGACATCCGCGCCCGCTATGACGAGATCTTCGCTGCCTGCGCGTTGACGCCGGGCAGCTTTGTGCACGGGCCCGACAAGCGCGGTTTCTACGAGGTGAGCCGCGAGGAGCGGCTCAAGCTGTGGGACAAGCTCTATGACGAGCCCGGCTTCGGCATCTGGCTCGCGAACTTCCGCGAGATCTTCATGGATGAAGCCGCCAATGCGGAGCTCTCGGAATATATCGCGGGCCGCATCCGCCGGCGCGTGAACGATCCTGATGTCGCCGAGAAGCTGATCCCGCGGGATCACGGCTTCGGCGTGCAGCGCCTGCCGCTGGAGACGCAATATTTCGAGGCGTACAATCGCGACAATGTGCAGCTCGTCGACCTCTCCGAGACGCCGCTGGTTCGCGTCACCGAAAATGGCCTCCGCACCACGGCGCGCGACTACGACTTCGACATCATCGTCTACGCCACCGGCTTCGACGCCATCACCGGCGCCTATGACCTGATCGATATCAGGGGCATCGGCGGCGAGTGTCTCGCCGACAAATGGAAGCACGCGCCGTCGACCTTCCTCGGCATGCTCGTGCACGGCTTCCCGAACCTGTTGATGCCGACGGGCCCGCAAAGCGCCTCCGCGTCGACGAACTTCCCGCGCGGCATCGAGAACGGCGTCAACTGGTGCACCAATCTGCTGCAATACATGTGGGAGCGCGGCCTGACCCGCGCCGACGCCACGCTGGAAGCGCAGCAGCGCTGGACCGCGCATGTCGTCAAGATGTACGAGATCATGCTGATGCGCAAAGCCAAGTCGTGGTTCACCGGCTACAACTCCAACGTCGCCGGCCACGAGGAGGGCACGGTCCGCTACTTCGTCTACAACGGCGGCACGCCGAAGTTTTTGGGAATCATCAACGGCGTGGCGGAGAAGGGGTATGAGGAGATCGAGTTTGGCGCGGCGCCGCGGGTCGGCGTGCAAGCGACCGTTGGCGCGACGGCGTCATAGGGTAGGTTAGCCAACGAATCCGCGCAAAGCGCGGCGTAGGACCTTCGCTAGCCGATCATCCGCGTTGCTCTCCGGCTGTCGCCACCGCTATCACATCGAGCAGCGAACATACGGCGTCTCAATGGGCACCGGTGCCTTGGAGCTGAGTATGATCTTGTTCTCGCCGGAGAGTGTTATGTCGAATGACACGTCCGAAATCGCGACGCCGTCCGAGCACGCCGCAATCACGCGGATATTCTGCCCGTCATCATGCAGCGATTTGACGGTGCATTTCTGAAACGTGCCGGTGATTTGCTTGCCCTGAACGATCAGGCCGCCCGCGTTGAGATCGGCATCTTTCCTGAACGCGAGCTTGTTGTTCTCCTTGGTGAAGACCTGGTTGCAAGCCGAGGCGTCGATCGTCCAGGCTCCGCTCAAATCCGCAGCCTGTGTCGAGGCCGCCTGCGCAACGAGAAATACGAATAGCACGGCGTTGAAGGTTCTCATGAAACTCTCCAATCAAATGGTCATTAAGCTGCAGGACTCTCTGCAAAACGAATGTGGAAAGTCGCTCAATCGTCTATTTGAGGGGGTCCATGATAACATGCCCGGCGCGGCTTTCACCGTTTTTTGAGCCTCGCAGCATGCGGTGAGATGAAGGGCCTTTCGTTGATCCAGGTCAATGGTTCTGGGGCGCTCTTGGCGGCTTTGGGCCGGTCGCTGTCGTGACCGGGGCCATCCGGACGCGCGATGGATTTAGTGAACGCTAAGGCGCGATGAGATTAGGTTGAATCGTCATCGCGCCTTAGCTCTTTGTTTGAGCATGATCTTTTCGGAAAACCGCTTCGCACTTTTCCGGATCATGCTTTAGAAGCAAAAAGGCCGGGCTTTCACCCGGCCTTTCTGGATGCCCAGGTTTTGCCCGGGCATGACGAGCGCGAGGGTTAAAACACCCTGTTGCTCTCCTTCACCTTGTCTGCGTCGAGATACACGTTCTCACCCATCTCCTTGAACTTGGCGCTCATCTGCGCCATGCCCTGCTCCTTGTCGTTGAGCGTCGCGGCGTAGTCGCGGACGTCCTGGGTGATCTTCATCGAGCAGAATTTCGGGCCGCACATCGAGCAGAAATGCGCGACCTTATGGGCTTCCTTCGGCAGGGTCTCGTCGTGGAAGTTCTTCGCGGTGTCCGGATCGAGGCCGAGGTTGAACTGGTCCTCCCAGCGGAAGTCGAACCGGGCACGCGACAGCGCGTCGTCGCGCAGCTGCGCGGCGGGGTGGCCCTTGGCGAGGTCGGCGGCGTGGGCCGCGATCTTGTAGGTGATGACGCCGGTCTTGACGTCGTTGCGGTCGGGCAGGCCGAGATGCTCCTTCGGCGTGACATAGCAGAGCATCGCGCAGCCGAACCAGCCGATCATCGCGGCACCGATGCCCGAGGTGATGTGGTCATAGCCCGGCGCGATGTCGGTCGTCAGCGGCCCGAGGGTGTAGAACGGCGCCTCGCCGCACTCCTTGAGCTGCTTGTCCATGTTGATCTTGATCTTGTGCATCGGCACGTGGCCGGGGCCCTCGATCATGACCTGGCAGCCCTTGTCCCACGCGATCTTCGTCAATTCGCCGAGCGTCTCCAGCTCCGCGAACTGCGCGCGGTCGTTGGCGTCCGCAATCGAGCCCGGGCGCAGGCCGTCGCCGAGCGAGAACGAGACGTCATACTTGCGCATGATGTCGCAGATCTCGTCGAAATGGGTGTAGAGGAAGCTCTCCTTGTGATGCGCGAGGCACCACTTCGCCATGATCGAGCCACCGCGCGACACGATGCCGGTGACGCGGTTGGCGGTGAGGTGGATGTAAGAGAGGCGCACGCCGGCGTGGATCGTGAAATAGTCGACGCCCTGTTCGCACTGCTCGATCAGGGTGTCCTTGTAGAGCTCCCAGGTCAGCTTGACGGGATCGCCGTCGCACTTCTCCAGCGCCTGGTAGATCGGCACGGTGCCGATCGGCACCGGCGAGTTGCGCAAAATCCATTCGCGGGTGGTGTGGATGTTGCGGCCCGTCGAGAGGTCCATCACGGTGTCGGCGCCCCAGCGGATCGCCCACACCATCTTGTCGACCTCTTCCTCGACCGACGAGGTCACCGCCGAGTTGCCGATATTGGCGTTGATCTTGGTCAGGAAGTTGCGGCCGATGATCATCGGCTCGAGCTCGGCATGGTTGATGTTGGAGGGAATGATGGCGCGGCCGCGCGCGATCTCGTCGCGGACGAACTCCGGGGTGATGAAGGCCGGCACGGAGGCGCCAAAGCTCTCGCCGTCGGCTAGCGCGGCCTCGGCGCGCTCGAGCTTAAGCTTGCGGCCGAGATTCTCGCGTTCGGCGACGTAGATCATCTCCTTGGTGATGATGCCGGCGCGGGCGAACTCGAGCTGCGTGATCTTGTGGCCGTCGAGGCCGCGCAGCGGCCTGTGGTGCGCGGTGAACGCCTTGGCGGCGTGCGCGGCGCCGACATTGCCGTTGTCCTCCGGCTTGATGGTGCGGCCCTCATATTCCTCGACGCCGCCGCGCTCCTTGACCCAGGCCAGCCGATCGCGCGGCAGGCCGGCATTGACGTCGATCGTCACGTTCGGATCGGTGTAGGGGCCCGAGGTGTCGTAGACCGGCAGGTTCGGCTCGCCGGCGCCCTCCGACAGCATGATCTCGCGCAGCGGCACGCGAACGTCGGGCGCGGCCTCCGGCGTCGCAAAGATCTTGCGCGAGGCGGGTAGCGCGCCAGTCGTGACGGCGGGACGGGTGGTGTCGGGGTTGGAGCGGATGTTCATGAGGGATCCTCCTTATCTTGTCGTCATTCCGGACGGTCCGTTAGGACCGCGGAATCTCGAGGTTGTGGCGCGAGATTCCGGGTTCACGCTACGCGTGCCCCGGAATGACGCCGGTGGAAATTTCTGCATCACGCGGCCTCCGCGCTGAGGCCGAGCCATTGTCTGACCCGCGCGTCCGGGTCGGGGTTCTGGGTGACGTCACTGACGACGGCGATCGAGTCTGCGCCGGCGGCGAAGATCTCGGCCGCGTGCTCGAACTTGATGCCGCCGATCGCGACAAGGGGGATCGGGCCGATCCGCTTCTTCCACTCGGTGATCTTCGGAATGCCCTGCGGCTCGAACCGCATCGATTTGAGCGTGGTGAAGAAGATCGGGCCGAGCGCAATATAGTCCGGCTTGGCCGCGAGCGCGGTGGCGAGCTCGGCGTCGTCATGGGTGGAGATGCCGAGCGTCAGCTTGGCTTTGCGGATCTCGGCGAGGTCGGCCTCAGTGAGATCTTCCTGGCCAAGATGCAAATGCTCGGCGCCGGCGACGATCGCCGCGCGCCAGTAATCGTTGACGACGAGCTTGGTCGGCGTGCCCTTGGTCACCGCGAGCGCATCGCTGACGATCTGCAGCGCCCCGGCATCGTCGAGCTCTTTGGCGCGCAGCTGGATGGTGCCGACGCCGAGTTTGGTCAGTCGTTCGACCCACTTGATGCTGTCGACGACGGGATAGAACGGATCAGGATACGGCATGCCAGAACGGGGTCCCAACGACAGGGGTGGAGGGGGAGGCGAAGTCGCGGGCTTCCATCAGCCCGGCTTCGTAAGCGGTGCGGCCGGCCTCGACGCCGAGGCGGAAGGCATTGGCCATCGCAACGGGATCGGCGGCTTTGGCGACCGCAGTGTTGAGCAGCACGGCGTCATAGCCGAGCTCGAGCGCCTCGGCGGCATGCGATGGCGCCCCTAAGCCGGCGTCGACCACCAGCGTGATGTCGGGCAGACGGTCGCGCAAAAGCTTCAGCGCGTCGCGGTTGGTGATGCCCTTGGCGCTGCCGATCGGTGCTGCCCACGGCATCACCACCTTGCAGCCGGCGTCGACCAGCCGCGAGGCGACCGAGAAATCCTCGGTGCAATAGGGGAAGACTTCAAACCCGTCCTTGATCAGGATGCCGGCCGCCTCGACCAGGCCGACCACATCGGGCTGCAGCGTGTCATTGTCGGCGATCACCTCGAGCTTGATCCACGGCGTGCCGAACAATTCGCGCGCGAGCTTTGCGGTGGTCACCGCCTCCTTGACGCTACGGCAGCCCGCGGTGTTCGGCAGCACGGTGACGCCGAGCTCGCGGATCAGCGACCAGAACGCATCGCCGGTCTTGCCGCCGGCCGCCTCGCGCCGCAGCGATACCGTGACGATGCTGGCGCCCGAGGCGCGGATCGCGTTCTGCATGATCGCAGGCGAGGGATACAGCGCCGTGCCGATCAGCAGGCGGGACGGGAAGGATTTGCCGTAGAAGGTGACCATGGTCCGTGGTGTCTCCTCAAACCGTGCCGTCGTCCCGGCGAAGGCCGGGACCCATACACCGCGGCCTCGCAATGGGGTACGCGAGGCGTCGTTCGTTCCGCCAATAACCGGTCGTGGTTATGGGTCCCGGCTTTCGCCGGGACGACGCGGGGAGAGTGTGTGCGCTAGCCATCATCACCCTCCCTGCCGCGGCGTGATGATCTCGATCTCGTCGCCGGCTTTCAGCGCGGTCTCGGCCCAGCGGCTCTTCGGCACCACGTCGTAGTTCAGCGCGATCGCGAAATGCGTGCCCTCATAGTCGAGCTCGGCCAGCAGCGCATCGACACTGGAGGCCGCGATCTCCCGCTGCTCGCCGTTGACGATCACGCGCATTGCATCACCTCATTGTCGATTTCGCCGCGCGAAAGATAGGCGAGCGTCAGCTCGGCCAGCGCCGGCGCCAGCAGGAAGCCATGACGGTAGAGTCCGTTCACCGTGATGCGTTCCTGCTCGATCCTGATTTTCGGCAGATTGTCGGGAAATGCAGGGCGCAGGCCGGCGCCGAATTCGACGATGCGCGCCTCGGCGAATGCCGGATGCACGACATAGGCGGCGCCGAGCAGCTCCAGCGCCGAGCGCACGCTGACGCCGTTGTCCTCGGCCTCGATCGAGGTCGCGCCCAGCATGAAGCGGCCGTCGCCGCGCGGGATCACGTAAAGCGGCCAGCGCGGATGGATCAGCCGCACCGGGCGCGCCAGCTCGACCTCGGAGGTCTCGATGATGATCATCTCGCCCTTGACGCCGCGCAAGCTCGGCTCGCGGTCGCGCGCGGCAAGGCCGCGGCAGTCGATCACGACGCCGTCGAGATCGGCTGCCTCGGCGTCGCTGCCGAACTTGATGGCGCCGCCGGCCTTGGCGATCGCGGCATGCAGCCGCGGCAGCACGCGGCGCGGCTCGACATGGCCCTCGTCGGGATAGAACAGGGCGTCACGGAAACGGCCCTCGAGCGATGGCTCGAGCGCGCGAACGCCCTCGGCGTCGATCCGGCGATGGCCGGTGGTGAGGCGGGCAAAGCGCTCGAAATCGGTGCGGTCGCGCGGATGCGCCACCACCAGCGAGCCGTTGAACGGGGTTTCCGGAACATGCTGCCGCCACAGCGCGAGCGAGCGGATGCCGAGCCGGGAGATTGCCGGCTCGGACGCCTCTGCCTCGCACCACGGCGCCAGCATCCCGCCGGCCCAGTGGCTTGTGGATTGCGTCATCGCGGCGTCACTGCGCTCATGCAGGCTGACGGCACGTCCGGCCTCTGCGAGCAAGAGCGCATGCCAGGCGCCGGCTATGCCTGCGCCGATGATGGAGACGGGGGAATCCCCCCGCGGTCTTGACGTCTGATACATCCCTGTCCCTTCGCCGGCATGACCCGGATCAGGTTCAAAGGGTCACCGCGGTCCCGGACTATTCGCCTACTGGCTAGTCCAAGCTTGCGGTATCTCAGCTCCTCCTTCGGAGCACCCCTCGGAACACCCCTAATGTAGGCGGATGGGCTCGTGTGTCAACTTGTATGCCAGACGCGTTGACAGGCGGCGTCGAGGATGGCCGGCACGCGCCGTGGGGCTGCGCGGACGCGATCGGCGCTATTTTTCGGCCTGTTCCGGCTTCGGCTCGGCGGTATCGGCCGTCATTTGCTCCGACTTGGCGAATTCCTTCGGCGGTGCACCCGCGCCGCCATGCTTCGCTTCCTTCAGGTGATCCCCGCGCTGGCGCTTTGCGACGTAGTAATACCCGCCCGCGAAATAACGCACGGCTCGATCGTGATTGCCATTGGCGGCGCGATAAGCGCCGGCGAGGTACTTGATGCCGTATTTGAGGTTGGTCTGGGGATCGCGCAGACCCTCGGCGGTACCGGTGTAGCCGAGGCCGCGTGCAGTGCCGAGCTTGATCTGCATCAGCCCGATGGTGCCGCCGCGTCCGATCAGCTGCGGATGGTACTTGCTCTCGCGCACGATGACGCGATGCACCAGCTCTTCCGGCACGAGGTTGGCCTGGGCCTCGGCCGCCACCATCGCCTCATATTGCGCGCGCGATTGCGCCTGCGCGCTCGCGCAGGACGCCAGCAGCGCGATCGCGGCAAGGCAGCCAAGGGCTTGTACGGTCTTCATCTCAATCGCTCGGGCTTACAGATGCGCGTCGGTTCTGCGGTCTCATTGGTACGGCGAGCGGGCAGGAATGTGGCAAAACCTTCGCATCAGCGAACGTTATGCATCCGTGATTTTCCGGTCATGGGGTGAAAGGACGACGCGATTGCAAGACGGATGCTTCAAATTGTTTGCTTCAACCGTTTCAGCCAAAAATTGTCTTGGCCTGCAATTTCCTTCTAATTTTTCTGACTAATTTTGCCGCACGCTATCCACAGCAGTTTGTCGTGCAAACGAATCAATGAAGGTCTAGACTTCATCCACGACAGAGCGTGCGAGCGTTCAGTCAGTAGCTCTGTCCATTGCAAGCACGCAAAAAAACAACATTCGGGAGATGCGCCATGGTCCGTCAGGACACCGGCTATATGCCTCGCGAAAATCCCTGCGCGCAATGCGGCAAGCCGATCGCCCGCCCTGATTGGGTGGAGCACAGCGAAGGCCGCTCCTCGTTCTTGTGGAATTGCCGCGCCTGCAATTACCGCTTCGAGGCCATCGCGATCTACGAGGAAGCGGAGCTCATTACGCCGCTTGCCGCCTGACGTCTCCTCATCGCATCAGATTCGGCCGATCAGGCCGCGGATTTCTGCCGCTGCAATTGCTGTTGCCGCGCCGGCAATTCGATCCGGACCACGAGTCCGTGCGGCTTGCGATCGTGCAGCGACAGCGTGCCGGCATGCGCGAGCACGATGGCGTTGGCGATCGACAGACCAAGGCCGAAGCCTTCGGCCTCATCCATGTTGCGCGCCTGGTCGCCGCGCACGAACGGCTCCAGCACGCTCGCCTTGTGCGCATCCGAAATGCCGGGCCCGTCATCCTCGATGTCGACGACGAGGCGGTCGGGCCTGACGTCGAGGCGCACGGCAACTTCGCCGCCGAACCGCACCGCATTCTCCACCAGATTGGTGATGCAGCGATGCAGGTCGGCCGGTCGCGCGGTCGCCATCGCGTGCTGCGGGCCCGCGTAGCTGACCTTGTGTCCCATGTCGGCGAACTGATCGGTGACGAGGTGCAGCGTGCTCGCGATGTCGACCAGCGTCATCTCCTCGAGCTTGCGGTCGTTGCGCAGGAACGACAGCACCGATTCCAGCATCGAGCGCATCTGGTCGAGGTCGCGCAGCATGCGGTGGCGATGGGTCTCGTCCTCGATGAATTCGGCACGCAGCCGCATCCGCGTGATCGGCGTGCGCAGGTCATGGCTGATCGCGGCCAGCATCTTGGTGCGATCGTCGATCAATGCGGTGATGCGCTCGCGCATCCGGTTCAGCGCCCGGGCCAGCGAACGGATCTCCTCCGGACCGCGCTCGGGCAGCGGCGCGGCGGCGCCGTTCAGGCTGAAGGTCTCGGCGGCCTTGACGAAGGACGACAGCGGCGCGGTCAGCGCCCATGCCGCCCACAGGCCGAGCAGGGTGACGCTGATGACGGCGAACAGCACCGTCATCATCCACGGTCCACCCCAGAACGGCCGCATGTGCTGATCCGGCGTCAGGTTGGCGGCGAACACGGCGCCGTCGGGCAGGCGGATCGCGACGCGGCGAATGTCGCCGTCATGCGGCGTGCCGCCAGCCTCGCGCGGCAGCAGGAAGATGCGATAGCCGGCGCCGAGCCGGCGCAGCGCGTGCAGGCTCGGCGTGTCGGTTTCGGTGAGCGCGCCGGCATCGGCCGGCAGGTCGCTGATCGCAAGTTGCGGGAAGGCACGGGCGACGTCGGCCACGAGCCGCGGCCGCTCCGACGCCGGGGCATGCCCGAGCAGCTGCGCGGCGGCGGCGAGCTGGGTGTGCCAGCGGTCCGAAGGCTCCACCCGATCAGGGCGATGGATCAGGAAGGTGGCGGTGATGATCAAATGCAGCGCGACGATCGAAACGACGACCAGCGCCGCCATCTGGGCGCCGATCCCCCGCAGACTCAGCACGCGCAGCAGCTTCATGGTCAGTTGTTCGTGGCGGCAACCGCCTCCACCCTCGGCGTGAACACATAGCCGCCGGAACGCACCGTCTTGATCATGGTGGCTTCCTGCGGATCGGGCTCGATCTTGCGGCGGATGCGGCTGACCAGCACGTCGATCGAACGTTCGAACGAGCCGGCGCTGCGGCCCTGGGTCAGGTCGAGCAGGCTGTCGCGCGACAGCACGCGGCCGGGCCGCTCGCAGAAGGTGCGCAGCAGGTCGAACTCGGCGCTGGTCATGGCGACGCGTGCGCCTTCGGGGTTGCGCAGCTCGCGCAGGCGGATGTCGATACGCCAGCCGAGGAAGGTCAGCGTGGTCGCGCCCTCGATCGCGCTGGCGTTGCGCGCGGCGGCCTGCCGGCGCAGCACCGCGTTGATCCGCGCCAGCAGCTCGCGCGGGTTGAACGGCTTTGCCAGGTAATCGTCGGCGCCCATCTCGAGGCCGAGGATGCGGTCGACGTCCTCGCCGCGCGCGGTCAGCATGATGATCGGCGTCTGCGATTCCGCCCGCACCTTGCGGCACAGGCTGAGGCCGTCCTCGCCGGGCAGCATGACGTCGAGCACCAACAGATCCACGCGGTGGTCGGTCATCGCCTTGGCCATCTCGCGGCCGTCGGAGGCGGTCGTGACATGACAAGAATTGGTACGGAGATATTTTGCGATAAGGGACCGCGTCTCGCGGTCGTCCTCGACGACAAGGATATTGGGCGCAGCCTGGGTCATACCGATCTTTTGTCCGTGATTCGGGGAAAGCGGCTCAGGAATTTTGTTTCAGTGTGTGTCTGAAATCTTGCCCGGCTATCCGGGTTAACAGGTCGGCGGCAGGGAGAAAAGTTATCGTTCTTTCATCAATCCTGATGCCCCGGAATGCGGGCAGAACCCTCCCGGGACAGCGCATCGGCCCCTGGCCGCTATGGCAGCCGGAGAAAGGGCAGGGCGGCTGTCGCATCCGGGGGCGGAACCCGTTACCCCGGCGACGCGTTATTTCCCTTTCAGGTCAAGGAGGGTGAGATGGCTGTCGAGGTCGGGACCAGGCCGCATCAGCTCATTGCAAGCGACCGGGTCGAGGGGACGGCGGTGCGCCGGGCCAATGGTGACATGATCGGCCATATCGAGCGGCTGATGATCGACAAGATCTCGGGCAAGGTATCGTACGCGGTGTTGAGCTTCGGTGGCTTCCTGGGCATTGGAACCAATTTGATCCCGCTGCCCTGGGGCCGGCTGCACTACAACCCGAAGTTCGAGGCCTATGAGCTCGACATCGAGGACGAGGAGCTGAAGCGCGCGCCGTCGTTCCGTGCCGACAAGGATTTCGATTGGGGCGATCGCTCGCAGGAAGTCGAGCTGCATCGCTTCTACGGCGTGCCGCCCTATTGGGGCGGCTTCTGAGCGCGCGCCAACATGCGCGCATGACGACGCTCGTCGATCGATGATGCGGTCGCCGGGGCGAGCGCGCGGCTTGTGCAGCGCGGTTCGCCGGGACGACTTAGTGAGCCAAACATCGTCACATCATGGACTGCGCGTCCGGCGCGGTCGTGAGGCTCAACCGCAAGCTCACTTGTGAGATCACGATCGCTCTCGTCAAGCGGCGCAGCGTTCCATGCGCTGAAGGTCCTCACCCTGTTCCTCGGCCATCCAAGCGGCTTTTGAGCGCAGGCCCGTTAGGAACGGTTGCGAAGATGACGGGTTTTCCCAGCATCGATTTTGCGAGAGGAGAGCCATCAATGTTGGTCAAATCCATCATCGCCGGCCTCGCCGGCACCGCGCTGCTTGCAACCGTCGCCGTTGCGCAGACGCCAACCGATAAGGGCGACAAGATGTCTCCTGCAGCGTCGACGTCAGCCACATCAGCCACGTCGCCGGATTCGTTCAAGGGCAACTGGCGCGCGTCGAAGGTCGTCGGCCTTAGCGTGTACAACGACGCCAATGAAAGCGTCGGCTCGATCAATGATCTGCTGATGGAGAAGGGCGGTACAATCAAGGCGGTCGTGATCGGCGTCGGTGGCTTCCTTGGCGTCGGCGAGCACCTGGTCGCGGTACCGATCGACAAGGTGAAGTTCGTGAGCGAGCCGATCGCCTATACCGGCGCCTCGAACACCGGCGCTGGCAGCACCAGCAAGACGACCACCACGGGCGCCGCGCCTGCGGCGGCGACGTCGAAGCCGAATCCCTGGTATCCGGATCACGCCGTGTTCAATGCGAGCAAGGATGAGCTGAAGGCGATGCCGGAATTCAAGTATTCGACCGACTAACGCGTCGCGTCCCCTGCAAGAGAAGAGCGCGTCCGGTTGCTGCCGGGCGCGCTTTTTGCTGGCCGGATGGATAAAATTTGGGAAGAGTGTAGGGAGTAGGTTAGGCGATCCAATTCGGACAGCGCGTCGCAATCATCATCAACCCTTACGTGATCATTCGTCAAATGGCTGAAGAATCCGATGCATGACAGGGACCGCGATGGCGGCGATCCCGCGATAGCCCGGATTCGCGGCCGCTACCCGCAATACACGCGGCGCCGGTTGGCAGGCTTTGCGGAGCGGCTGCAACAGAAGCTTCATGCCGGCCGAGTGCCGGTCACCTCGCTCGCGCTTGCCGGTCCCACCGAGCGGATCAGCCTCGAGGACGCGCTCAAGCTCGATTATCGGCCGGTCCCATTGGGCGAGACGCTGGGACCGCTTTGGGCGACTTATTGGGTGCGGGTCGTGGCCGAGGTGCCGCAGGACTGGGCCGGCTCGCGCGTGGATCTCTATTGGGACAGCCGCTCGGAAGCGCTGCTTTGGCTCAACGGACGTTCCTCGCAGGGTCTCAATCCCGGCCGCCACATCGCGCCGCTCGTTCAGTCGGCGAGCGGAGGGGAGACGATCAGCTTCCATGTGGAGGTGGCCTGCAACGGCCTGTTCGGTGCGTTCTGGAGCGATCCGCAGGCCTACGCGCTGGTCGCCTGCGAGCTGCGCTGCTTCGATCCCGAGGCCACGGCATTCTATTTCGACTACGAGGTGCTGCGCCAGCTCGAGGCTGACCGCGATCCCACGACAAAGTCGAGGTCATACGGAGCTGTCGGAGAGACGGCGCAGCCGGCGCTGGATCGGACCTGGGCGGGGCGCCTGCTGCACGATCTCAACCGCATCTGCAACATCACCGATCCTGACGATCGCGCGACATGGCCGGCGGCGCGGGCGATCCTCGATGGCCTGCTCGCGGCACGAAATGGCAGCATCACCCACGAGATGTCGGCGATCGGCCACGCCCATCTCGACACGGCATGGCTGTGGCCGCTGGCGGAAACCCGGCGCAAGGCGCAACGCAGCTTCTCCACGGCGGTGGCGCTGATGGAGCGCTATCCCGATTTCAAGTTCGCCTGCTCGCAGGCCTATCAGTATGCCGTCATCGAGCAGAATGACCCTGACCTGTTCGCCCGAATTCGCGCCAAGGCCGCCGCCGGCCAATGGATTCCGGTCGGCGGCAGCTGGATCGAGCCGGACTGCAATCTGCCGTGGGGCGAGTCGATCTGCCGGCAGTTCCTCTATGGTCAGCGCTATTTCGAGCAAACGTTCGGGGCGCGCTCCAGCGTGTTCTGGAATCCCGACGTGTTCGGCTACGACGCCCAGCTGCCGCAGCTGATGCAGTCGGCGGGGATGTCGCGCTTCCTGACCCAGAAGCTGTCGTGGAACAAGTTCACCTCACCGCCGCATCACAGCTTCCATTGGCGCGGACTGGACGGCAGCACGGTGCTCGCGCATTTCCCCCCGGCGGACACCTACAACGGATCGGCGCAGGTCGCGGAGCTCCGCTATCACGCCGCCAATTACAAGGACGCCGACCGTTCGTCCGACGCACTCTATCTGTTCGGCTATGGCGACGGGGGCGGCGGTGCCGACGAGACGATGCTTGAGACGTTGCAGCGCGCAAGGGACTTGCAGGGGCTGCCGCAAATCCAGATTCGCTCCGTCGACGAGTTCTTCGACCGCCTGGCGATATCAGCGCCGGATCTGGCAACGATCGAAGGCGAGCTCTATCTCGAATATCATCGCGGCACCTACACCACGCAGGCCGAGACCAAGCGTCTCAACCGCGCTTGCGAGGCCGGCCTCCAGGCACTCGAATTCGTGACCACTGTCGCGGCTGTCTGCCGGCAACCGGCACCATCCGCACAGGAGATCGAAGTGCTGTGGCGCACGCTGCTGGTCAACCAGTTCCACGACATCATTCCCGGCAGCAGCATCCGCGAGGTCTATGAACGTGCGGAGGTCGAACTCGCCGGCGTGGCGGAGGAGGCCGGGCGTCGCACGCAAGCCGTGCTGGCGACACTGTGCGATCCCGAAGACGGCAATTGGACACCCGTCAACACGCTGGGCTGCGCGCGCGCCGAGTTCGCGTCCGACCCCGACGGCGAGCTTCGTCACATCGTCGCCGCGCCGTTTGCGGCGGGCGAAACGACGACGACCGGCGATCGTGTGGTGGTCGCCGCCGATCCGGACGGCTTCGTGCTGTCGAACGCGCGGCTCGAAGCGCGCATTGATCGCAGCGGGCTCGTTCGGTCGCTGCTGCATGTTGCGACCGGCCGCGAGACCTTCGCATCACCGGCCGCCCGGCTGCTGCTGCTCGATGACCGGCCGCTCGATTTCGAGGCATGGGATATCGATCCGTTCGCGCTCGAGACCGCGCGCGAGGTGACAGGGGAGGTGAGCTGCGCCGTGTTGTCGGATGGCGGACTGCGCGGCGAAGTCCGTTTCGAGCGCGGGCTCGGACGCACGAGCCGGCTCGCGCAGGTGATCCGCCTCGATGCCGGCGCAGATCATCTCGAATTCGAAACCACGGTCGATTGGCAGGAGCGCAAGACGGCGCTGAAGGTCATGTTCCCCATCGCCTGCCGTGCATCGAACGCAACCTATGAAACCATGTTCGGCGCAACCGAGCGTCCGACCCATGCCAACACGGATGCCGATGCGGCCAAGTACGAGGTGCCCGGGCATCGCTGGGCCGATCTCGCCGAGCCGGATTTCGGCGTGTCGCTGTTCAGCGACTGCCGTCACGGCTATTCGGCGTTCGGCAACCAGCTCGCGCTGACGCTGTTGCGCGGCTCCGAATTGCCTGATCCCCAGGCCGATATCGGGCGGCACCGGATGCGCTATGCGATCTATCCCCACCACGGCGACTGGCGCAGCGCGGACACGGTCGGGCGCGCCTTGCGGTTCGAGCGTCCGGTGCTGTGGACGAAGGGAAAACCACGCGCGCCCTTGCGACGATCGCTCCTGACCGCGTCCCCGGCCAACGTGATCGTCGATACGATCAAGCCCGCTGAGGATGGAGACGGCTGGGTGGTGCGGCTCTACGAGAGCGCAGGCATTCGCACCCCCGCGGCGCTCGAATTCGGCGTCGACATTGCGTCAGTTTGGATGAGCAACACCCTGGAAGACCGCATCGAGGCCCTGCCGACCGAGGATCGGGGATGCCGCCTGGCGCTGCGTCCATTCCAGATCGCAACGCTGCGGGTCTTCCAGGCGTAATGCTTGCAGCGACGTTCGCCCCGGCTTGCGGGGCACGGCATTGGCAGCCGCGGGATTCCGTCTGCTATAGCTCGGCTTGCGCGGAGAGACCGGATCGCATCGCTAGATGCGATCCGGTCTGGCGTAGCCGTCAGTTCGACTTCACCAGCGGACAGCCGCCCTTGTCGAGCGGACGGAACGCCTCGTCGCCGGGCACGGTGGCGATCAGCTTGTAGAGGTCCCACTCGCCCTTGGATTCCTCGGGCTTCTTGACCTCGAACAGATACATGTCGTGCACCATGCGGCCGTCAATCCGGATATGGCCGTTCTTGGCGAAGAAGTCGTTGACCGGCGTGGCGCGCATCTGGGCCATCACCTTCGGCGCCTCGTCGGTGCCGATGGCCTCGATCGCCTTCAGGTAATGCATGGTCGCCGAATAGAGGCCGGCCTGGATCATGGTCGGCATATGGCCGACCTTCTCGTTGAAGCGCTTCGAGAAGGCGCGGGTCTCGTCGTTCATGTCCCAGTAGAAGGCGTCGGTGACGATCAGGCCCTGGGTGGCCTTGATGCCGAGCGAATGCGTGTCCGTGATCTCCTGCAGCAGCGCGATCATCTTCTGGCCGCCTTGGGTCAGGCCGAACTCGGAAGCCTGCTTCAGCGCGTTGGTGGTGTCGCCGCCGGCATTCGCTAGCGCAACGACCTTGGCCTTGGAGGCCTGCGCCTGCAGCAGGAAGGACGAGAAGTCCGACGAGTTGAGCGGATGACGCACGTCGCCCAGCACCTTGCCGCCGCTCTCCTTGACGACATTGGCGGCATCGCGCTCCAGCGCCATGCCGAAGGCGTAGTCGGCGGTGACGAAGAACCAGGTGTCCTCGCCGCGCTTGACCATCGCCTTGCCGGCGACGTTCGACAGCGCGTAGGTGTCATAGGTCCAGTGCACCGTGTTGGGCGAGCAGGCGGTGCCGGTGATATCGGAGGAGCCGCCGCCGGAATTGATGTTGATCCTGTTCTTCTCGCGCGTCAGCGCCGAGATCGGCAATGCGACCGACGAGGTCGGCACGTCCAGGATCGCGTCGACCTTGTCGTTGTCGTACCAGTTGCGCGCGATGTTGACGCCGACGTCGGGCTTGTTCTGGTGATCGGCTGCGATCACCTGCACCGGCTTGCCTTTTACCTTGCCGCCGTAATCGGCGACCGCCATCTCGACGGCGGCGACCGAGCCCTTGCCGGTGGCGTCCGCATAGAGGCTCGACATGTCGGTGAGCACGCCGATCTTGACGACATCGTCGGAGATCTGGGCGTTCGCCGCGGTCGCTGAGACCGCGAGCGCGAGGCCGGCCGCCGCTGCGGCCAAGAGTGTTTTCATCGTGTTTTTCTCCCTGACTTTTTCGTTGAGGGTTGCTTCCACCGGGGCGTTCTAGCCGCTGCGGCAAGCTGTCGCAAAGACGACTTTTTGAGCATGGGCAGGGGCGGATGGAACGCGCGAGCGGAGGGCCTTGTTACCTCGCCCCGCTTGCGGGGAGAGGTCGGATTGCGCGGCAATCCGGGTGAGGAGGCACAGGTCTCGCTGCGCCGGTCAGAGCGCCGGTAACGCGGTGACGGCGGCCTTGATGGTGCCGTCGGTTTCCACGATCACCCGCAACGTCTTGGAATCGAAGTCGATCCCGGCCAGCCGGATGCTGTTGACCTCGGCGTCGACGCGGATGCCTTCCTCGTTCTTCTGCAGGTCGGCGATGGCGGCGGCGACCTTGCGCTGCGCGTTGGTCGCGAATGGCTTCAGGTCGACCACCAGCCGGTCGTTGAGGGTCTGCTGCATGTGCGGGATCGCCGCGCGCGCGGCGGCGCCGAGCAGGCCGAACGCGGCCTCGGATTCCACCGCCAGCTCGACGTCGGTCAGCCGCAGCGTCTGCGACGGCTGGTCGAGCCGCGGCCGGCCCCAGATGTGCACGGTCGCCTCGGCGCCCAGCCCGAACCAGCTGGCCTTTTCCTTGGCGTGCACCAGGAGTGAGATCAGAAGCCGGTCGCCGGAGGCGGCGATGCTCGCGCTCTTGACGGTCACGTCGACCGGACCGGAGCCGTCCTCGGGGAAGGTCTTGCCCTTGAGCTGCGCCTCGACCAGCTGGCTCAGCGTGGTGAAGGACAGGTCGACCGGCAGGCCGATCGCGACCTGGCTCGCCATCGGCGGCACGATCGAGAGTTTTTCGGGGAACGGGCAGTTCGGGGTGGTCTGTGCCTCCGTGATCCGCGTTTCGGCCTCGATCCCCATCGTCAGGATCAGCGAGGACGCATCGACCTTCGGCTGCGCGGCGATCGCGCGGGTCGGTCGCAGCTCGAGCCACATCGGCGGCATCGAGGTGGTGCCGCCGGTGCCTTGCAGCGGGATCGAGCGGCAGGCCTTGGCCCATTGCGCGCGAGCATTGTTCTGGAACACCGGGTCGTTGTGCAATCGGGCCTCGACCACGGCAATCTGGTCGGCGACCGCCTTGTCGATGACAGGCTTGACCTGGGCCGGCACGCTGATGCGGACGCCGGCCGTCGACAGGCTGGTGTCGCCGAGATTGACCTGTGCCTGCAGGTTCGGCTCGATCCGCCAGGATGCGCCGAGCTTCGGGCGCGCGGTGAGGGTGACGTTGCCCTTGATCTCGGCGTTGGCGTTGATGTTCTTGATGTTCACGGCGCCGATCTGCTTGGCGACGTTGCCGCCGAGCAGGCTGCCGAGCGCGTCGTTGACCGCGCCGGTTGCCTTGGCGGACAACGCGCCGGTGACCTTGAGCGTGCCGTTGATCGGGGTGGTCAGCGTCAGCACGTCCTGCGCGCCGGTGGCCGCGATCGGCCCGCGCGATGCGGTCCAGCCGATGTCGGCATTTTGCAGGATTTGCTGGACCGGGTTGTCGGCCTTGCCGCCGAAGGTCTTCGGCGCGCCGCGTTCGGCGGCGTCGCGGATCGCCGACAGCGCGACCGAGACCTGCGCCACGATCGTCGAGGAACGCGGCGCCTGCGGCAGCGGCGGCAGCTCTGCGAGCTTCGGCTTCTGCACGGTGACGCTCGGCGCGAGCCAGTCCATTGCCTTGAGGCTGATCACGAACGAGACCAGCACCATCGCGATCCCGAGCGCTATCGTCCTTGGATGCATCGGTAGACGCATCATTCCCCCGGATGAAAAACAACTTGACGGGTTGTACAGGCCCCCCGACGAGGGCGCCAGTGTGGCGGGATCAAGCTGCTTCAGGGGCGATGGCGTTAAGGTTTATGAACGCGGCAACGGCTCCGGCACGAAGTGCCGGAGCCGTTGCCGCGGACGCCTTTGTTAAGGATGCCTTGGAAGGGCGGGAGTTAGCGGACGGCCGAGCCGAGATCGGCGCGGCGGTCGGTCATCGGCAGCACGATCACCTTGGTGCCGACGCTGACCCGCGAATAGAGGTCGGAGACATCTTCATTGGTCAGGCGCAGACAACCGGAGGACACGCGGGTGCCGATCGTCTCCGGCGCGTTGGTGCCGTGGATGCGGTAGATGGTGCCGCCGAGATACATGGCGCGGGCGCCGAGCGGATTGCCGGGGCCGCCGGCCATATGGCGCGGCAGATAGGGCTGGCGGGCGATCATTTCCGGCGGCGGCGTCCAATCCGGCCATTCCGCCTTCTTGGTGATGGTCTGGGTGCCCGACCAGGTGAAGCCGTCGCGGCCGATGCCGATGCCGTAGCGCATGGCCTGGCCGTTGCCGAGCACGAGATAGAGATAGGTGTGCGGGGTGTCGATGATGATGGTGCCGGGCGCCTCGCGCGTCGGATAGGCGACGACCTGGCGGCGCAGGCGGGCGGGCAACTCGACCGAGCGGTCTTCCTCCTGCACCTGCGGCATCGACTGCACCGGCGGCTGCACCGTCTGGGTCGGCGGCGTCAGGATGAAGGGGAACATCGGCAGCGGTGCGGCCGCGGCGGAATCCGCGAAAGCGACGGTGCCAATCGCCAGCGCGCCGAAGGCGGCGGCAGCGAGACGCGAGTTCAGCTTGATGGAATTGAACATTGTCGACCCCTGTTGTTTGCGCCCTGCGCGCCAGTTCCGGCGCGTCGTTGGGTCAAAGCAGTACAGGCGAGGCGTTTCAGGACGTTTGCACGAAATCGCCAAAATGGTTTCGTGCCGTTAGGGAATTGTTTCGTGCGTGTTTCGTCGCACGGTTAAAGCCGGGTTGCCGGGAAGGGGGTGTCCCGCCGCAAGACAGTCTTCCTGGCACGGTGCTTGCTGTCCCAGCGCATTGTTTCGGAATGGAGTGGAAATGATGCTGGGGCACACGATCGGCAGCATGCTGGATCGGCAGAAGGGCTTCGGCCCCGGGTTCGATTTTCTCCGCATTGCACTGGCGATTTCGGTCGTCGCCGCCCACGCGCCCTATGTCGCGAGCGGCAGTGGCGACGGCGAGCAGGCGTGGATCTCCTGGTTTCCGCATTACGCCATTCTCGTGATGTTTTTCGCGCTGAGCGGCTTTCTGATCGCGGCGAGCGGGCTGCGGCTCTCCCTGAAGGAATTTCTCACCAATCGCGGCATGCGGATCATTCCGGCGCTTGCGGTCGAGATCGTGCTGTCGGCACTGATCCTCGGGCCGATCTTCACCGCGCTGCCGCTGTCGGACTATTTCACCAACTTCGGCACCTACAAATACTTCACCAACATCATCGGCCTCGTGAACTACGTCCTGCCCGGCGTGTTCAGCGGCAATCCCGCGCCGGAGGTCAACAGCTCGCTGTGGACGGTGCCGTTCGAATATGGCTGCTACGCGCTGATGACGGTATTCATCCTGTTCGGCCTGTTGCGCAGGCCGCCGCTCATCGTGCTCGGTGCGCTCGTGCTGGTCGGCATCGGCCTTGCGCTCGCACTCACCGGGCATAGCGCGCCATCGTCGCAACTGCCCGCCGGGGTCGCCGGCACGCTGCATGACAGGATCTTCAGCACGGCGCCGTTCCTCGGACGCGGCGCGAAGCTGCCGGTCGCGCTCATGCTCGGCATCGCGATCTATCTCTATCGTGACCGCATTCCCTACCACGGATGGCTTCTCGCCGCGTGCTGCGCGCTCTGCGCGAGCGCCGCGCTGCTTGGTCCGGCGGACTGGATGAGCCAGCCGGTGCTCAATCTGCTGATCGCCCCGGCGCTGGTCTATACCACCGCCTATCTCGGCGTCTCGAAGCTGCCGCGGCTGCCGCTGATCTCGCGCGGCGACTATTCCTACGGCATCTATCTCTACGGCTTTCCGGTGCAGCAGGTGGTGCGGGTATGGCTGCCGCACGCGCCCGTGATCGTTCAGTTCGCGATCGCGCTGCTGCTGATCACGCTGTTCGCCGCGTTCTCCTGGCACTGGATCGAGAAGCCGATCCTGAAACTGCGCAGCCGCTTCTCCTTCGTGGCGCGCGAGCGCCTTGCGCCCGACGATGCGGCCGCGCCGCGCCAGGACATTGCGTCTCTTGCCGTTGCCGCCAGCGCTGTCCGCAGCAGGCAATCCTCCTGACGAGGAGCCAGCACTTTCGCTGTTCAGGAGCCGAGATATCCGGCCGATCCGTCCCACAGCAGCTTGGCGGCGGTGATGACCAGAATGGCGTAGCAGGCACGGTACAGCGCGCGCTGGTCGAGACGTTCGTGCAGCCGCCATCCGGCCCAGACGCCGACCGGTACCGCCGGCACGCAAAGCGCCATCAGCATCCACAGGCTGCGCGACGGCGTGGCGAGCACGAGCCACGGGCCGGCCTTCAAGAAGTTGCCGACCGTGAAGAACAGGCTGGTGGTGCCGGCGTAGAGCGTCTTCGACATGCCGAGCGGCAGCAGATAGATCGCAAGCGGCGGCCCGCCCGAATGGGCCACCATCGTGGTGACGCCGGAGGACAGGCCGGCGAACGTCGCCTTGAATGTCGAGCGCGGACGCGGCTTGATCTCGCCGCCGCCGAGAAACCACAGCGCGGCGAACACCAGCGTCACCACGCCCATCACGATCTCGACGGCATGCCGGTCGAGATCGCGCAGCACGAAATAGCCGAGGCCGATGCCGACGACGAGCGCCGGCAACAGCATCGCGAGATCGATGCGCGACCACGTGCTCGGGCGCCAGAATCGCAGCGCGGTGACGTCCATGACGACGAACAACGGTGCCAGCAGCGCGCCCGCCGCGATCGGGTCCATCGCCAGCGACAGCAGCGGGATGCCGACGATGGCAAATCCGCCGCCGAACGTGCCCTTCATGAAGGCGATCAGGAAGACGCCGGCGAAGGCAACCGCGAGCACGAAAGGCCCGGGCAGGTCAGCGACGATGGACGTGATCATGGTGTCGTGCGAAGCGTTGTGGTCGTACTCAACATGGCCACGCGCGCCTGCACGCGCAATCCAAACATTGCTCTCGGTGCACATTGCTCTCGGTGCAATTCGGCGTGCACGCGGCCTAGCCGGCGCGCATCCGCGGCAGGCCCGGCTTGTCGCCGTTGATCACGGCGCGGCGGTCGGAGACGGCGTGATGGAATTGCTCGAGCGTCAGCCCGATCACCGAGAGGTCGCCTTCCTCGATCGCGCCGTCGTCGTAGCAGTCGAGCGCCTCGCGCAACAGGGCATCCGCGTCGCCCTGCATGGCCGCGAGCTGTTCCGGCGTCTCGGCGCCGCGCACCTGCGAGATCAGCGTCAGCAGATTGTCGCGATGGGTGATGTAGTGCTCGCGCTCGTCGCGCTTCACGTAGTGGCGCAGCCAGGCGCCCGCGGAGCCAAGGCCGGAGAGCAGCAGGATGCCGCCCCAGATGTAGTCGGAGTATTTTTCGAGGAAGGTGCGCTCGGTGCCGTCGATATAGGCGGCCGCGCCCTGATGCGCCGGCAGCGCGGCGTCCTTGTCGGTGTCGGGCTTCTCGATCTTTGCCGCCGCCGGCAGATCGCGCGCGACCTGGAGGCGCAGCGTGAACAGCTGCCGGTCGAGCGCGCCGACGGTCGCCTCGCTCAGCGCATGTTGCGCGATGATGAGGTGATTGACGCTGACGGTCTCAACCTTGTCCTCGGGCCGCGCCGGCGACGACGAGAAGATGCTGCCGGCGATCTCCTCGGACTCATAGCGCGGATGCTTTTGCGCGATTGCCTCCGAGACATCGATCGGGAGGAAGACCGGCTCGCCGCGCGCCGCCGCCGTTGCCGTAATCGCTTCCGCCGTCACCTTGCTGTCGAGCGGGCCGACGGTCATGTAGGCATCGAGCGAGGGATCGCGCGCGAGGTCGGCGATCTTGTTGACGGCGAACTGGCTGACCGCGACCTTGTCGGGGTTGACGCCGGACTCGGTCAGGATCACGCGCAGCAGCGTGACATTGGCCTGGGTGCTGCCGACCACGCCGACCTTGTGGCCGGCGAGGTCGTCGATGCTCTTGATCTTCGCGGACCGCCGCTTGCCCTTGGCGCCCGAGGGCGCCCACAGCACGACGACATTCTTGCGCAGGATCGCAACCGACTCGGCGCTCGCGGGCAGATCGAGGTCGCCGCGCACCACCGCGAGGTCGACCTTGTTCGCCGTGAACAGTGCGATGCTCTCGGCGGAGCCCTGCGTCGTGACCGGCTTCAGCCGCACCGAGCTGCCGTCGTGCGTAAAGACCTGGGCGAAGCCCTGGATCAGCTTGACGTCCTCGCTGCCGGTCGGGCCGACCGCGATCGCGAGCGTCACCGGACGCAGCGCGTAATACAGCGCGCCGGCGGCGAGGCCGAACACAAGCATGCCGGCCGCAAGGATCAGCAGCGACGAGTTTCGTCTCCTGAGCCTGCGGCGCTTGGCGCCGGGATTTTCACTCTGCTCTGACATCTAGCTGTCACGTTACACGAAAAACCGGCTGTTTGCCGTGAAAAACAACCTAACATTTCGATGACGTCATACGTTTGAAACATCCATGTCAGAACGTCGTGCGAGCAGAATCAAGATTAACGATTTGGATCTCCTGCAATGCGCATACTCGTTGCGACCGATGCCTGGCATCCGCAAGTCAACGGCGTGGTCCGGACGCTGACGTCGCTTGCGCGCAGCGCAGCCGGGCTGGGCGCCGAGATCGAATTCCTCACTCCCGACGGTTTCCGCTCGGTCGGCGTGCCAACCTATCCGGGCCTGCGCGTGGCGCTGCCGAACCGCCGCGAGATCGCGCGCCGGATCGAGGAGGCTGCGCCCGAGGCGATCCACATCGCGACCGAAGGGCCGATCGGCTGGGCGGTGCGCGGCTATTGCCAGCGCAACAAGCTCGCCTTCACCACATCCTATACAACGCGCTTCCCGGAATATGTTTCGGTTCGTACCGGCATTCCCGACAGCGTCGGCTATGCGGTGCTGCGCCACTTCCACGCCGCCGGGTCGATGACGATGGTCGCGACCGACTCGCTGCGCAGCGAGCTCGCCGAGCGCGGCTTCCGCAGGCTGGGCTTCTGGACCCGCGGCGTCGACACCAGGATATTCAATCCGGACCAGCCGGCTGTGCTCGATCTGCCGCGGCCGATCTTCATGACCATGGGCCGCGTCGCGGTGGAGAAGAATCTCGACGCCTTCCTGTCGCTGGACCTGCCGGGCTCCAAGGTCGTGGTCGGCGACGGCCCGCAAAGGGCGGCATTGGAACAGAAATATCCCGACGCGATTTTCCTTGGCGAGAAGAAGGGGCAGGATTTGACCTCGCACCTCGCCGCCGCCGACGTCTTCGTGTTCCCGAGCCTGACCGACACCTTCGGCGTCGTGCAGCTCGAGGCTCTGGCCTGCGGCACGCCGGTCGCGGCATTCCCGGTCACCGGCCCGAAGGACGTCATCGCCAACCATCCGATCGGCGCGATCGACAACGACCTGCGCAGCGCCTGCCTGCGCGCGCTGACGATGTCGCGCGCGGACTGCCGCAATTTTGCGTTGGAGCGTTCCTGGGAAAACAGTGCGCGTCAGTTCATCGGCAATCTGGCCACGTTGCAGCCGAGCCGCGCGCCGCGGCCCGCCCGTCGCGTTGCCGGCCGCAGCGCGGTTCCGAATTAACAGCTCAATCGAACGAGAGACGAGAGACGATCTATGGCTGAAATCATCAAGCTGGGTGCCGACCGTTCCATGGACTTCGACCGCGAGACGGTCGAGCAGGCCTATGACCGCTGGGCGCCGATCTACGACCTCGTGTTTGGCGGTGTGTTCAGCAAGGGCCGGCAGGCCGCGATCCAGGCCACCAACAAGATCGGCGGCCGGGTGCTCGAGGTCGGTGTCGGCACCGGCATCTCGCTGCCGCTCTATAGCCAGAACGTCCGCATCTTCGGCACCGACATCTCGGAAGCGATGCTGGAGAAGGCCAAGAAGCGGGTCGCGGAGCGGGGTCTGAAGAATGTCGAGGGCCTCGCGGTGATGGACGCCGAGAAGCTGGAATTCCCCGACAACTCGTTCGACGTGGTGATGGCGCAGTACGTGCTGTCGGCGGTGCCGAACCCGGAAGCCGCGCTCGACGAGTTCGCCCGCGTGGTGCGTCCGGGCGGCGAACTGATCATCCTGACCCGCGTCAGCGCCGATGCCGGCGTGCGCCGCTTCATCGAGCAGAAGCTTCAGCCGGTGGTGCGCCCGCTCGGGTTCCGGACCGCCGAATTCGCCTGGTCGCGCTACACCAAATGGCTCGCGGGCGCGCGCGGCATGGAGCTCGCGGAGCGTCGCCTGATTCCGCCGCTCGGCCACTTCTCGCTGGTCCGCTTCCGCAAGGCGGATGTCGCCAAAGCCGCCTGAGGCGGCCCGGCCGGGCGGCCCGGCCCGCCGCACCTCCCCGGGTAAGGTAGCGCACAGCGCACCCCAAGCCGGGAGGCTACGATCTCCTTCGCCTGATCCCCGCAGATTTCGTTGGGATGAGGCGAGACCCTGCTCCGGTTGCGTCAAGGCGTCGCTCCGCATTGTCATATGTCATTATGATGATGTCACACGCGATACATCGAATCCCTGTAAATCCTGTTCCGAAAGATGTTGGGGGAACCAATGATCAAGAATTTCCTGCAAGAGCTGCGTACCCAGCGTTGGGATGACCATCGCTTCTACCATCACAGCCGGATCAACCAGAGCCTGCACTTCGTCAGCGCGCTGAGCTTCCTGTTCGCCTATGTGATGCTGTTCTTCGATCCGGTCGTGTCGGCGCTGGTCGGCTGGCTGGTCTCGATGACCTCGCGTCAGGCCGGTCACTTCTTCTTCGAGCCGAAGGGCTACGACCACGTCAACCAGGCGACCCACGAGCACAAGGAAGACATCAAGGTCGGCTACAATCTGCAGCGCAAGGTCGTGCTGATGGCGATCTGGGCGCTGTCGCCGATGGTGCTGTACTTCGACCCGACGCTGTTCGGCCTGTTCAAGCCCTGGGTCACGATGGGCGACTTCACCCGCCAGGTGGCCAAGATCTGGCTCGTGGTCGGCGTCGGCGGCCTCTTGTTCCGCACCGTCCATTTGTTCTTCATCCGCGACGTCGAGACCGGCCTCGTCTGGATGACCAAGATCATCACCGACCCCTTCAACGACCTGAAGCTGTATCACAAGGCGCCGCTGTTCCTGATGAAGGGCGAACTGATCGATCCGGGTCTCGAAAAGCACGTCAAGCACGCCTGATCGTTGCTCCCAGCGTCTTCAAACTGCGTCATGCCCGGGCTCGTCCCGGGCATCTACGTTCTTAGGACCACAGCGGATACTTTCTCGTTGAGCCTTTTTGATCCCACGCGCACTTTACCTCGCCCCGCATGCGGGAAGAGCTCGGATCGCGTCAGCGATCCGGGTGAGGGGGGCTCACCGCGAGTCCGTCCATTTCCGATTTTGTGGATGCAGCCCCTCACCCCAGCCCTCTCCCCGCAAGAGCGGGGCGAGGGGGCGGAGGAACAGCGCCAGCCCTCAGCGGCCGAACCTCACGGCGACCATCTCCTTCAGGATCTGCCGCTTGATGTACTTGTTGGTGAGACCGGCCTTGTGCCACCACCAGCCGTCGCGCTTCATCTTCTCGGCTGCCGCGACGAAGCGGTCGCTGACCTCGGCGAAGTCGGCGTCGGTGTAGTTGAGGGTGAAGATCAGGCGGCCGGTGCCGACCCAGCTCAGCGCCAGTCCCTCGGCCCGCAGATAGTATTGCAGCATCCAGTTGTAGCGGGACGGCTCGGTGTAATAGACGGTCCAGATCGACGAGATGTTGCCGACCCGAACCGGAAGGCTGGCGGCTTTGAGCCGGTCGTTGAGCGCCTTGGCACGGCCGTTCCAGGTCTCGTCCAGCCCGTTGTAGATCGAGCGGAAGTTCGGGCTGGCAAGCCGGCTCAGGAACTCGTCCATCGCCGTCATCACATAGGGATGCGAGTTGAAGGTGCCGCGGGCGAAGCAGATGTCGGCCGGGCGGTCGTCGCGGAAGCGCCGCATCAAATCCTTGCGGCCGCACACCACGCCGACCGGAAGCCCGCCGGCCAGGCTCTTGCCGTAGGTCGCCATGTCGGCCTTGACGCCGAAATATTCCTGGGCGCCGCCGGCGGCGAGGCGGAAGCCGACGAACACCTCGTCGAAGATCAGGACGATGCCGCGTTCGGTGCACACCTCGCGCAGCTTCTTCAGCCATTCGGTGTAGGCCGCGCGGTCGTATCTGGAGGAACGCGAGGAGTCGACCAGCGCGGAATCGCCGGGCGCGTTGGAATTCGGATGCAGCGCCTGCAGCGGGTTGACCAGCACGCAGGCGATGTCGTTGCGCGTCCGCAGCACGTGCAGCGTCTTCTCCGACATGTCGGCGAGCGTGAAGGTCTCGTGCGGCGACACCGGATTGCCGACGCCGGGCTGCACGTCGCCCCACCAGCCGTGATAGGCGCCGGCGAAACGCACGAGGCGCTTCCGCTTGGTGTGGTAGCGCGCGAGCCGCACCGCCTGCATCACGGCCTCGGTGCCGGACATATGGAACGAGACCTCATCAAGGCCGGACAGCTCGCACAGCCGTTTGACGTTGTCGGCAATGATCGGGTGGTAGGGGCCGAGCACGGGGCCGAGCGCGTGGGCGCGCTTCTCACCCTCGGCGATGCACTCCTTATAGAAGTCGTTGCCGAAGATGTTGACACCGTAGGAGCCGGTCAGGTCGTAGAACACATTGCCGTCGACGTCGGTGACGGTGACGCCGCTGGAGGCCTCGACGAAGGCCGAGGTGCCGAGATGTTCGCGCACCAGGCGGCTGTACTGGAACGGCACGCGGTAGGTTTCGGTGAACTGCAGATCGGAGATGCGCTCCGTCACCTCGGCGGTCAGCGCGCGGCCCTTGGGGTAGCGATCCCCGTAGAGGCCGGCGAGGCGGAAGAAGCCGTCCTGGCGCTGCATCGCGACGTCCTTCGGCGCACCGTCGGAGCGGAAGAAGTCGTCGATGTCGAATTCGTAGTGCGGGACCATCCGCGCAACCATCTTGGACATTTTGGAATGTCCGGTCAGCGAGCGGTGCTTGGCGCGCGACAGCGCGATGCGGGCCTGAATTTTGGGGAAGGCTGCGGCGGCGCCGGCAAGCGCGGCGGCGGACAGCGAGAGAATCGGAAGGGATGTTTCCATGACAGAAGCGCTAGCCTCAGCACCTAACAGATTCATGACAGTCAAGGGCCTGATCTCGGCATTCACCCAGCAGGAAGACCTCAATTTCCTGCTCACCAACCGGATTCCGCGGGCCGCGCTGACCCGTTTCATGGGCTGGTTCTCCAAGGTCGAGAACCCCCTGGTGCGCGACGCCTCGATCGCCTGCTGGAAGCTGTTCTCCGACCTCGATCTGTCGGAGGCCAAGAAGACCGAGTTCAGGAGCCTGCATGACTGCTTCACCCGCGAGCTGAAGCCCGGCCTGCGCCCCGCAGCGGCCGATCCCGCCATTATCGCGAGCCCGTCGGACGCGATCATCGGCGCGCATGGGCGGATCGAGGACGGGCAATTGTTCCAGGTCAAGGGCGCGCCCTATTCGCTGCTTGATCTGGTCGGTGATCCGGCGCTGGTGGAGCAGCACCGGAACGGCCGCTTCGTCACGCTGCGGCTGACCTCGAGCATGTATCACCGCTTCCACGCGCCCTATGATCTTGCCATCGACAAGGTGACGTTCATTCATGGCGACGTCTGGAACGTCAATCCGATCGCGCTAAAGCGGATCGAGCGACTGTTCTGCAAGAATGAGCGCGCGGTGCTGCGCGCCAAGCTTCCAGCCGGCGAGGCGCTGACGCTGGTTCCGGTCGCGGCGATCCTTGTCGCCAGTCTCCGCCTGCATTTCCTCGATATCACGCTGAACGCGCAGTCGCGAGGCCCGGTGGATTTTTCCTGTAACGCGCATGTGAAGAAGGGCGACGAACTCGGCTGGTTCGAACACGGCTCGACGATCATCGTGCTGGCGCCCGGCAATTTCGAATTCTGCGACAACGTCGCGGAGGGAACGCGGATCAAATGCGGCGAACCGTTGCTGCGAAAGCCTGCGATCTGATCTGCGCATCGCGCTCATCGTTTGAGCAGGAAAACCGGCTTCCACTTTTCGAGATCATGCGTAGAATAGCAGGGATCGTTGTGCGACGATCCTAAATCGCAAACCTGATGGACACGAGATGGCGCGGACGCCTGTTCTGGCGGCGGGAGGCATTGTGCTGCGGCGGGAGACACCGCCGCGCTTTGCCGTCGTGCGCCTGCGCAAGCGCAATGAATGGGTGTTGCCGAAAGGCAAGCTCGACGACGGCGAGACGCCGCGCGCCGCTGCCGAGCGCGAGGTGCTGGAGGAAACCGGCCACGACGTCGACGTGCACGAATTCCTCGGCACGCTGGTCTATGATTCAGGCGGCCGATCCAAGGTGGTGCATTACTGGCGCATGGATGCCGGCGGCAAGCCGGTGCGGGCGCTGATGAGCGACATCCGCGAGGTGGACTGGCTGCCGCTCGATGAGGCACTCGAGCGTCTGTCGCGCGGCTATGAGCGCGCGTTCCTGGAAAATATCGGCCCGATCGCGCTGCAGGCCGCGGCGAACGCCGAGCGCGAGCGGCGCGCGCGGGCGAGAGCCGTGGCCGCAGAGCGCCGGCGGATTCGCGAAGTCGCTGTGCCACAGGTCATCGACGAGCAGGAGGTCGTCGACGCGCCGGATGTTGCCGATGCGGTTGCGCCGGCAGAGACGCCGGCCATCGATCAGCCTCCGCTGGCGCAAAGCGAACCCGATCCGCCCGGCATGGCGCCGCAAGAGGATCCGGCGGCCGCACCCGATGCAATTGCAGAGACCGAGCGGGGCGCCGAGACGGTCGTCCCTGAACAATCGCCGACATTCGTGCACGAGGTCGTGCCGGCCGCCGCGGCACCTCAGCCCACGCCGCGCAAGAATCTGATCGAACGCGTGCGCGACTGGCTGCGCCGCGCGGCGTGATCACCCGCACATCTGACGTCGGGCCGTTGGCTGCCAGGCGTCAATGTCACGCTGCAAGGCAAGACACTCGGCAAGACGCTTGGGCGAGCCCAGGTCACGCGCCAGAAGCTGTGCCGCATGAACTTCGGCCATGGCACCGCGAACGTCTCCATGCTCCAGCTGGAGGCTGGAGATCTGAAGCCTCAGCCGCACGATCTGAACCCGCCCTTCGATGCTGGACCACAGCTGGCGGGCGAGATGAAGGTGCCGCATGGCTGTTTCGTGATCCTGCCGGGAAAGCGCGAGGATCGCCTGTGCTTCGTTGGTGAGCGCGCGGATCGAGGGCATCGGCCAGCGATCCGGACTTCCCGACAGTTCGCAGATCAATGCCTTCGCTCGAACGGTCCGATGCGTGTGCGCGGCAACCAGCGCCAGATGCGCGAGCAGGATTCCGCGTCGCTGCAGCGTCCACCAGGTCTTGCCGATCAGGCTCCGCTCGAGGCTTGCATAGGCGGCTTCCGCTTCGCCTCTCGCGAGCAGCAGCATGGCGCGGCCCGGTTCCGGGCACCAGCCCAGCGTGTAAGCCCTGTCATAGGCTTCGAGCGCTGCGTCGTCATTGCCGATCGCCGCCTGAATATCGCCCAGCACTCGGTTGGCATCGCCAAGAGACCAGGGCGCATCGCTGGTCAGGCGCGCGAGCGCGTCCTGAATGCGCGCCAGCGCTTCGTCGAGCGAGCCTCGGATGCCGAGCACCTCGGAACGGTGCAGCTGGCACGAGCCCGTCAATTCCATGCCGCTGCCCGAGCAGAAGTTCTGGTAGCTCCGCGTCCACTGGTCGGCGCGTGCCCAATCTCCGAACATCCGGGCCGCCCAGAGGATGTTGCAGTAGAGGTTGCCGCCCATGATCGGGTCCAGATTGTTGCTGGACAGGGCAACTGCGGCGGCATGGTCCTGATCGGACAGTCCTCCGTGTGTGTCGCCGAGGCACAGCCGATAGAAGCCGCGATAGGCCAGGCTCAGCGCTTCGATATTGATCGCATCCTTGTATCTGACGGCGGTGTAGGCAGCGTCGGCCAACGCGAGTGCCTGTTCCGGCTCGCCATCGAAAGCAGCCAGCTTCGACTTCATCCATAACACCAGGGCCGTCGTCGGAGGATCGTCGAGCGTTGAAGCCCAATCCTCGGCCCGCGCGAGCCAGCCCTTTCCGATCGCGGCCTGGCCGCTTTCGAAATGCAAAGCCGAGAGTGCTATCGCATCGACCGTGGCGCCTGCGGCGTCACCGGCCTGGCTGCGTGCGCCGACCGCGCGAACCAGAATCGGAATTGCTGCCGTGGCCCTGCCGAGGCACTGCAGGGCAAGCGCCCAATCGTGCAGATCTTCAGGGCTGAGCTGGCCGCTTTCATCCGCGCTCGCGAACAGGGTCGCTGCCTGCAACCACAATTGTCCGGCCGCTGCGCGTCGGGCGAGACCGATTGCACCGACGGTGCCATCGACTTGCTTGGGGGCGATGCGTTCCGGCTGCCGGATCTCGGACTCGAGGAAGAAGCGATAGCCCTTGCCCGGCAGATTTCGGATCGCGCCGTCCATGCCGCCGTGGCGCAGCGCGGCGCGCAACGCACTCACCGCCCGCTGCAGCGAGTTGTCGGTGACCGTCACATCCGGCCAGACGGCTTCGAGGAGTTCTTCCTTGGAGATGACCCGGTCGCGGTGTCGAACCAGATAGATCAGCAGATCGAACACACGCGGCTGCAATGGGACCTCTTGGCGCGCGCACAGCAACACGCGTCCAGCTTCATCAAGCTCGAACAGTCCAAATGAGAATGCCATGTGTATGAGTTGGGGCTCGGCGGAAAAGGTTCAGGCAAGGATCAGACAAAGATCAGGCAATGATCAGTCCGCGGTAAGGACAGTCGGCATCGACAGCGCCTATAGCTCATCGTGGCTCGCCATGAGCGCAGCCTGCTGTTCAACAGCCGCAACCGAGGAGATTTCGATGGAACTCTATGTCATTCGCCGCCCGAGCGCCTGGGCGAACATGAGCGAACTGGAACTCGCCGGCGCAACCTCCGCCAGGATCGGCGACGAGCAGATGCCGGACCGTGTCCGCTGGATCCGCAGCTATGTGGTGCATGAGGCGGATGGTCGCATCGGCACATTCTGCATATACGAGGCGCGTGACGGTGACTCGATCCGGGAGCATGCGCGCTGCGTCGGCATGCCGGGCGAGGAATTCTACAAGGTCGCGGCAACCGTGGTGGTGCGCGGTGATCCGGTCCAACCGCCCATTGCAGCCGAATGACGCCTGCGCTGCGCGGCGTCGCATGGCGTATCCCGACCAAACCTGATCCGGAGCGCCATCACACTTCGATCAAGGAAACAATTATGTCGATTTCATTCATGGAATCCATTTCAAGTCCGGTACGAAGGCATTTTTCCTTCCTGCTTTTGCGGATCCGCCGGATCGTCAATCAATCGGTCGCAGGCATGCTCGCCCATCGCGAGCGGCAGGCCAGTCGCCTGATGCCGCGCGAGGCCGGCGGCCAGTCGAAGGACGTCGGGAACCGCTGCTCACGGCCGATCGGGCGAAGCGCACTGCTCGGGCTTGTGATCGCGGGTTTGTCCTCACCCGTATTCACCCGAGCGGAGGAACCTGTCGTTCGGGAGCATCGTGCAGCTCCGGCGCAGCAGGCCAGCCACGGCTGCAGGCATCGCTCCGACTGGAGCATAGTTGCCGCATCGACCATCCCGGTCCTGCTCGACCGCCGCACGTAGTGCGCAGCACATTTGAAGTCATTGCACCGCTCGACGCCGTTTTGGCGCAACTCGCGGACTCTCGGCGAAGCCGGCGGCCTCGCCGCGAGCCGCATCACATTTCAAAGGAGATGCACATGAACGTTCAGACCGAAATGCCGACCATCGATCTCGCTGCCGTCAAAGCGCGCCAGCAAGCCACCTGGAGTTCGGGCGACTACGCGATCGTCGGCACCACGCTCCAGATCGTCGGCGAGATGCTCTGCGAGGCGGTCGACCTGCGCAGCAATCAAATGGTGCTCGACGTCGCCGCTGGCAACGGCAATGCGACGTTGGCCGCGGCGCGGCGCTTCGCCGACGTGGTCTCGACCGATTACGTCGCGGCGTTGCTCGAGCGCGGCCGCGAGCGGGCGGCCGCGGAGCATCTGCCCGTCACGTTCCAGGAAGCGGACGCGGAGAAGCTGCCGTTTGCCGACGCCAGCTTCGATGTCGTGCTGTCGACCTTCGGTGTCATGTTCACCGCCGATCAGCAGCAGGCGGCGAATGAACTGCGCCGCGTCTGCCGCATCGGCGGCAAGATCGGCCTCGCAAGCTGGACGCCGGAAGGCTTCATCGGCCAGCTGTTCAAGACCATCGGGAAGTATGTGCCGCCGGCGCCGGGCGTGAAGTCTCCCGCGCTGTGGGGCACCGAGGCGCATCTCGGCGCCTTGTTCGGCCCGCAGGCGACGCTTGATGCAAGGCGCAGGCACTTCAATTTCCGTTACAGGTCGCGCGAGCATTTCCTCGAGATCTTCCGCACCTATTACGGGCCGGTGCTGAAGGCGTTCGGAGCGATCGATCCGGTCAAGCAGCAATTGCTCGCCGCCGACACGTTCAGCCTGATGGACCAGTTCAATATCGCCAGGGACGGCACGCTGGTGATCCCGAGCGAATATCTGGAGGCCGTGATCACCAGGCGCGGCTGACCTGCCGCTCGCCATTGGTCGATCTGTGTATGGCGCCGGCGTAACTCGCCGGCGCCATTCGCTCGTTTGATCGACATTGCTGCGATCGCTCGGTTACTGGCGCTTGTCCCTGGGCGGAGGCTTCCCGCCGCGCGGCGGAGGCGGCGCGCGCCGTTGCTGGAAGCCGGGCCGCGCCTGCACCGCGGGCCGTTGCATGCCCGGACGCACGCCCGGTGCGGCTTGCTGGATACCGGGTCGCATCTGGCCGGGCGCCTGCGGCACAGGCTGCGCGGTGCCTTGTCGCGGCGCGCCCGGTTGACCCGGCTGGGGCGCTGGTTGTCCTGGTTGGCGCACGCCGCCCGGGGCCTGGGTGCGGCCGGGCTGCAGACCGCCTTGCCGAGCCGGCGATTGTTGTCCGCCGGGTTGCGTCGTGCCGCCTTGGCGCGCGGGCTCTTGCGTGGGGGCTTGGCGCGTTGGCTGTTGTCCCGCCGGCTGTTGTCCGGCTGGCGTCTGGACGCCGGGCGCGTGCGGTAGCGTCGCGCCGCCGGGTTGGCCGGGCAGCGCATGCTGTGCGCCGCCTTGCTGCCGCGTGCCGGGTTGCTGCTGCGAACCTTGCCGGCCAGGCGTGCCCGGTTGCTGCCCGGGACGGTTCGGCTGGCCGGGCTGCTGCATCTGGCCCGGACGATTCTGCTGACCCGGCTGCTGCGGGGCGTTGCGGTTCTGGCCCGGCAGGCCGTTCTGGCGCTGCGGGTTCGGCTGCACCGGCTGGCCGCGGTTCGGATAGGGCGCTGCCGGATTGGCCCTGCGGAAGTCGGGATTGGCGCGGCGGAAGTCGCGCTGCTCGGTCACGACCTGACGGCCCAGCGTCTGCGCGCTATGGACCTGGCGCACAAAGCCCTGGTCGCGCGTGATCTGTTGCGGCGAGATCGTCAGCGGCACCGCGGCGAAGCGGGCGCCGCCGGTGCCCGGACGAATCGCAAAGCCGCTCGCGCCGCGCGTCAGCACGCCGAGCGAGGCGCCGCTGCGGTCGTTGACCTCGATGCGGCCGACATGTCCGTCGGCGTCGGGATAGAGCTTGATGCCGACATTCCTGCTGGTCGCGGTGGCGCCTTCGGGCACCTCGACGAGGCCGGTGGTGCCGCGGATGCCGAGCGTCGCGGTCGGGGTCGAGATCTTCATGTCGCCGGTCTTGGCGACCGCGGCGGCAACGAAGGCCGCCGTTCCCTTGGTGACGTTGAACAGCGCGCTGTTCTGCGGGCCGCCGTCCTCATAGACGTAATTGTCGATCGTGATCCGGGCATTGGCGCGCAGGTTGAAGGTGGTGCCGTCGTTGAAGGTGATGCCGAGCGAGGAGGTCGCTGATGTCGCGACCTCGTCATTGGCGAAGATGTCGTCGCGGATCTGCAGCGGCGTCGCGGTGTTGTTGCGCGTGACGGTCGCGGTTCCTGTCAGTGTTGCCACGTTGCCGATCGGCTCGGGCGCTGCGGGCTGCGCACTCGCGGCCGGCGCCGGCGTTGCAGGCGCGGGTGTTGCGGGAGCAGGCGTAGCCGGCGTCGCGCTCGGCGCCGGGGCGGGCGCCTGTGCAGGCTGCGCCTGTGCGAGCTGCGTCAAGCCCGGTGCGGCATTGGCCGTTGGTTGCCAACCGATCGTGACGCCGGCGCCAAGCAGAAGCGCAAAGAGAAAGCTGCGGCGCATCGCCATCGATTCCCGGGGGAGGCAGTGGGGACGGCAATTGAGCCGCGTCAGGCTGAATGCCGGATGAACGATTCCGCCTTGTTGTCATGGCGGACCGAAACGATCAAGCACCGCGCTCCGTTGTCGGAAGCGCGGTGCCTGGTCGCTGTTGGGGTTTTGCTTAGCCGCGCTTGTGAGGAGTGATATTGAGCGGTTTCGCCGGCTTGGCCGCGGGCGCATAGTTCGCGGGTTGCGCAGCCGCCGGCGGCACGTAGTGGAACACCGCCTTGCAGCCGTCGCTGAGCAGCGCGCGCTGGCGGACCATGCAGGCGGTGACGCGATCGACGTCGGGAATTTCCGAGCTGCACAGCCGCATGGCGTCGCTGGTGCACATCTGCTGCTGCTCGTCGGTGTAGGCATAGGACGCCGAGGTCAGCAGACCAAGCGTGAACGCGGTCGCCGCCAGCAGTTTGCCGTGACGAAGCGCGGAAGCGGTGAAAGCCATCATGTCCCCCTTGTGATCGCGCCGAAGCAGCGCGTTGTCGAAGCCATCACTAGGCAGGCTTGGTTTCGGCAATTCTTCGTCGTCGGGGCAAAATGGTTTCGTCGCGCGGGCCGTCTGTTTCGTCGACCACACCCCCGTCGGGGGCTACGGCGCCGCAGGCGCCGGTGCCCCTTCGAGCGCGAGCACAGCCTCGCGCTGGGCCTCCGGCATGGCGCGGATGCGGCGCCTCGCGGTGAGGCGGAGCGCGGCAAAGCCGCCGAGGAACACCACGATCTTGCTCACGATGCCGAAGATCGGCATCACGACGGCCCATGTCGTGATCTCGCAGGTCAGCGCGACGAAGGCGTTCACACCGGCGGAGACGAACATCAGGGCGGCCCAGGCGTAGCCGACCTTGACGGCGACATCGGGCACGACCTTCTGCACGATCCCGGGCAGATAGCGGTTGAGCCAGCCGGGTTTGAGCATCACGACTCCGACGATGGCGTAGATCACGCTCGGCTTGAACAGTACGAAGCGCGGGTCATGGGTCAGCAGCGTGGCGGTGCCGGCGGCGACGACCAGGAACAGGCTCAGCCATTCCATGGTGTCGATCCGCTTGCCGCGCACCTTCTGCACGCCGATCTGCGCGACGCCGAATGCGATGCCGAGGCCGACCGCGAGCGCGGTGTTGTGCGTCAGCAGGAACAGAACCAGAAAGACAAGCGTCGAGGCGAGATCGAGGGCCAACAGCCTTGCCGCGGTGAGGAAGTGCTTCATTGGTTGCCAGTCGCCCGCAGGTTCAATTCATTTTCGACAATGCGGCTCTTATAGCGGGGCCGGCGACCCACATGAAGCGACCGCCGGGCAGATACAAACCATTGCCTGAAGGGCGACTCGCATCACTCACCCCGCCGTTGCACGGCGCACCCCTGCACGCGCGTCGCATTCGAGCCCCTCATCGCAATCGTCGAACTGTAGTTGTGGTGGAGTGAACGCAAAACAGCAAAGCGCCCGGCGGGGGCGGCCGCCGGGCGCTGAACTCATGCCTGTCGAATGTCCTAGAACACGCCGAGAATAATGGCGCCGACGAAGGCTAACGCGATGTACGCGGCCACAATGCTCAGCTTGCTCAGCAGAGGACTCGCGAAATCCATTGGGGAAACTCCCTCGGTTCACAACGCTGCCTGCATTAACGTCAAAGCTAGCAAGGGGTTCCCGGCCGAAAAAGTCAGGCTTGTTGTCAGGCTCGCGATTCGCGGCAATGCCGCGTTGCGATGCGGCTCAAATGGCCGCCGAATCAAGGCGTTGACGCGCCGCAAATATATTCAGCGGCGGTGCCGGTTCCGGACGCCAGTTAGCAGTACCGCTTGGATGTCCGTCGGTTGCTCTCGCCCCTGTGTCGTTGCGCCGCAAGGCAGCGCCGTCATTTGTTGTGCGCCTGTCACAAGCCATACCCAGATTGCCGCCGGAATGACCGGGGCTCTACCCCGGTAATAAGTACCTGGGGGCGTTACGTGAAATCTGAGTTTCTGAGCCGCGCAAGCCGGCTTGCGCTGGCTATTTCTGCGACTTCCTTGGGGTTCTCCTGTCCGGCACTGGCCGCAAGCTTCAGCACTCCTCCGAACAGCACGACGGCGCAGACCGTCTCCAACAATGATACCGGCTCGGTTGCCGCCGGCAGCAGCCTGTCGGTGACGGGCACCGCGATCACCTGGATCACCGGCCTGTCGTCGCCCGGCGTCGTCGTCACCAACAACGGCACCATCTCGGCGACGTCGCGCGGCATCGACACCTCGAGCAGCGCCATCAACGGCAATCTCACGCTGATCAACAATGCCGGCGCGCTCTTCACCGCGTCCAATGATGCATTCCGGATCAATGGCGGCCTGAGCAGCGGGTCGGTCACCGTCGACAATGCCGGCACCATCGAGTCGACGGGCAACGGCCGCGTCTTCGACTTCGTCAACGCGACGTCGAACACCACCGTGTTCTCGATCACCAACCAGAGCGGCGGCACCATCAAGTCATCAGGCAGCGACGTGATGCGGATCGGTGGCGGAACCACCACGATCACAAATTCCGGCCTGATCGACGCGACCAATACGGCAGGGTCTCGCGCGATCCGCGCCACCACCAATCTCAACAACGTGATCTCGCTGTCGGTCGTCAACAATGCGGGCGCGACGATCCAGTCGGCGGACGACGCCATCCAGATCAACGGCGCGTCGGGCAGCAACAGCACGACCGCGGCCAGGTTCTCGGTCGACAATGCCGGCACCATCAAATCGGCGACCGGCCAGGCGATCGACTTCGACAATCTCACCTCGACCGCCGCGAGCGTTCACATCACCAACCGCGCGACCGGCCTGATCACCGCGGCCAATGCGGACGCGATCCGTCCGGGCGAAAACTTCACGATCGACAATTACGGCCAGATCATCGCCAATGGCACGATCGATCCCGCAACCGGCCGGCCCAGCGCCGATGCGATCGATCTTCAGGGCGGCCACAACGGCACCGTCAACAACTATGCCGGCGGCCTGATCTCGGGTGCCAAGAACGGCACCGCGGGCGATGCCGGCACCATCACGGTCAACAATTTTGCCGGCGCAACCATCATCGGCCGCAACGGTGCGGGCGTCGGCGGCGGCAATGCCATCGTCACCAATTACGGCACCATTATCGGGGCGATCGACGGCGTGTCGACGCGTAGCGATGGCGACGGCATCGATATCGACAATGTCCTGACGCTGACCAATTACGGCATCGTGCAGGGCACCGGCGCGACCGGCGCCGATGACGGCGGCCGCTTCAACAACAGCGAAGGCCTTGCGATCGGTGGCGGCACCATCCGCAACTACGGCACCATCAGCGGCGCCGCGGCGGGCATCGTCGTCAACAACGATTCAAATCCGGACCATTCGCGCAGCGGATCGGCGGCGCTCGACCTGATCAACTATGCCGGCGCCACCATCGTCGGCAACAACAGCTATGCGATCCGCTCCGAGAACAAGACCGGCACGACCGCCGACAACGACAGGATCGTCAACTACGGCACCATCATCGGCAACGGCACGATTCCCGATCCCAACGGCGTCACGCTGCTGCAGAACGGCACGCCCGATACCGGCTCGGTCGGTACGCTGAACGGCGTGACCTATACCGGTACCGGCTCGACCCGCTTCATCCGCGGCGACGCCGCGGCGATCCAGACCGGCGAGGGCGCCGACGTGCTGTCGAACTACGGCACCATCATCGGCAATACCGGCCGCGCGATCAGCATGGAAGGCGGCGACGACACGCTCAATCTCTATGGCGGCTCGACCATCACCGGCCGGATCGATGGCGGCGTCGGCACCGACACGCTCAATCTGTTCGGGCCGGGCTCGGGCACGCTCTCGAATGTGATCAATTTCGAGGTGCTCAACGTGCAGGGCGGCGTCTGGACCGTAACCGACGCACAGAGCTACCAGAACGGCGCCAACATCGGCTCCGGCGCGACGCTGCTGGTCAATGGCTCGCTTGGCAATGCCGTGACCGTCGATGCCGGCGGCACGCTCGGCGGCAATGGCAGCGTCGGCAATGTCCTGGTCAATGGCGGCACGCTGTCGCCGGGCGACTCGATCGGCACGCTCACGGTGCAGGGCAGCCTGACCTTCACCGCCGCATCGACCTATCTGGTCGAAGTGTCGGCCGCGGCGTCCGATCGCACCAACGTGACAGGTGCGGCAACGCTCGGCGGCGCTACGGTCAACGCGTCCTTCACCGGCACCACGTTCCAGAAGCAGTACACCATCCTCAACGCGGCCGGCGGTGTCAGCGGCAGCTTTGCCGGGCCGGTCAGCAGCAATTTGCCATCGAACTTCACGTCCAGCCTGAGCTATGACGCCAACAACGTCTATCTCAATTTGGCGCTGAATTTTGCTGCAACCGCCAAGCTCAACGGCAATCAGGCCGCTGTCGGCCATGCGATCAGCAACGCCTTCAACACCAGCGGCAGCATTTCCGCCGCGTTCGGCGCGCTGACGCCGGCCGGGCTGACGCAGGCGTCGGGCGAACTCGGCACCGGCTCGCAGCAGACCACGTTCGACGCCATGAACATGTTCCTCGGCGTCATGACGGATCCCTTCACCGAAGGGCGCGGCGGCGTGCCTGCAAATGGCGGCGCCTCGCAATTCGCTGATGACGCCATGAGCTACGCGTCGACCGGCATGTCGCGTGCGAAGGCCGCGCGCGATGCCTATGCCGCGATCTATCGCAAGGCGCCGCCGCCGCCGCAGACGTTCGAGCAGCGCTGGAGCGTCTGGGCGGCGGGCTTCGGCGGCGGGCAGAGCACTGATGGCGGCACCGCCGTCGGATCGAATTCAACCACGAGCCGCATTTTCGGTGTCGCCGTCGGCGCCGACTACCGGATCACGCCCGACACGATTGCCGGCTTTGCACTCGCCGGCGGCGGCACCAATTTCACCGTGGCCAATGCACTCGGCGGCGGACGCTCCGACCTGTTCCAGGCCGGCGCCTTCATCCGTCATGGATTCGGGCCGGCCTATCTGCTGGGTGCGCTGGCCTATGGCTGGCAGGACGTCACCACCGATCGCACGGTAACGATCGCCGGCATCGACCGGCTGCGCGCGCAATTCAACGCCAATGCGCTGTCGGGCCGGATCGAAGGCGGCTATCGCTTCATCACGCCGTGGTCGCTGGCGCTGACGCCTTATGCCGCCGGACAGTTCACGACCTACGATCTGCCTGCTTATGCCGAGCAGGTGCTGTCGGGATCGAGCGCGTTTGCGACGGCCTATGGCGCCAAGACTGTCACCGCCACGCGCAGCGAACTCGGCGTCCGCAGCGATCGCTCGATCGCGTTGCAGGATGGCATCCTCAGCCTGCGCGGCCGACTTGCCTGGGCGCACGACTACAACACCGATCGCAGCGTTGCCGCGACATTCCAGACGCTGCCGGGCGCGTCCTTCGTGGTCAACGGCGCGGCGCCGGCGAGCGATGCGGTGCTCACCACCGCGAGCGCGGCGATGAACTGGACCAGCGGCTGGTCGGCGGCGCTCACCTTCGAAGGCGAGTTCTCCGACGTCACGTCGTCCTATGGCGGCAAGGGTGTCGTTCGCTACACGTGGTGATGACGATCATCTCGGCAGGGCGCGTGTTGCCCTGCCGGGTTCCGCCGCATGGTTAAGGACAGCTGAAACCAACGCATCGAAATGCGTTGAAGAGTCTTTAATCAAATTCGCAGAACCTCCGCGCCATGACGCGTGGAGTTCGTTTGTATCTCGTCGGCTCCCTTGTCCTTGTGTCGCTGGCTGGTTGCGGTCGCGGTCTGTTTCAGACTGCCGAGCGCGAACCGTGGCGGGCCGAGGCCGAGGCCGCATGCCTGAAGTCGGGCGCGGTCAAGGAGAGCGCCGACCTCGTCCGCATCGATCCGATCTCCGGTCCCGGCGTTTGCGGCGCCGAGTTCCCGCTCAAGGTCGCCGCGCTCGGTGAAGCCAGTTCGGCTTACGGATTTGCCGACGACAGCCTGCGGCCGCCGGCATCGGTCGGCAACCAGCCGCGGTGGCCGATCAACCGCCAGCCGTCTCCGCCGCAAGCGCAGGCGCCATATTCCAATCAGGCCGTCGGCCAGCCGAGCTATGGCAACGAGCCGAGCTATGGCGGCCGTCAGAATGGGCCGGTCTCGCTGTCGGCGCCCGGCGTTCCGCCACAGCAGGACGAGATCGATTTGCCATCGGAAGGCTCGCCCGACGCCAGGGGCGAGCGACCTTATTATCCGGGCCTGCCATCCAATACGCAGCGCGACAGCGCGGCCGCGCCCTATTCACCGGCGCCGTATTCCCAGCAGCCGCCCGGCGCGCCACCGCCGCCGCGGCTCGGTCCCTCGAGCGGCAATCCGGTGGTGACGGTCGGCCCCGTCGCAGTGAAGCCGGCGGCAACGCTGGCGTGTCCGATCGTCTCGGTGCTCGAGCGCTGGCTCGCCGATTCCGTGCAGCCGGCGGCGCAGCGCTGGTTCGGCGCGCGCGTCGTCGAGATCAAGCAGATCTCGGCCTATTCCTGCCGCGGTATGAACGGCAACTCGCACGCGCACATTTCCGAGCACGCCTTCGGCAACGCGCTCGACATCGCGGCCTTCACGCTGGCCGACGGGCGCCGCATCACCGTGAAAGATGGCTGGAAGGGCCTGCCGGAAGAGCAGGGCTTTCTGCGCGATGTCCAGGCCGCCGCCTGCCAGCAATTCACCACGGTGCTGGCGCCGGGGTCCAACGTCTATCACTACGACCACATCCATGTGGACCTGATGCGCCGGGCCAGCCGGCGCCTGATCTGTCAGCCCGCCGCCGTCTCGGGCGAAGAGGTCGCGGCGCGTGCCGGCGGCCGTAACCCCTATGCAACGCGCGAACCTTATGTCACAGGATCGCTCGGCGGCAGAAAGCCGGCCCCGCGCGGTAAAGCGGGGGTCAACGAAGAAGACGAATTCGCCGACGAATAGGGACGCGTCTGATACCCGTATTTTTACTGGGTGACACCGTGCAAACGGTAGCCACTTTTGTTGCATATGCTCGCTGAGTCGGGCGCACCCGGCTGATTGTTTGGGGGATGGCTTTGCAAGACGCGCCGATCATTCTCGTCATCGAAGACGATCGTGATCTTCAGATGATGGTGGAGGACGCCCTGAGGGACGGCGGCTATGAGCCGGCGATCGCAGGTTCGGGCGAGGAAGCCCTGACGCTGCTGAAGGCGTTCCGCACCAAATACTCAGCACTGGTCACCGACATTCGGCTGCTCGGCCGGCTCGACGGCTGGCGTGTGGCGCGCGGCGCCCGCGAGATCGATCCGTCATTCCCGGTGCTCTACATCACCGGCGGCGGCGGCGATGAGTGGCCGACCAGGGGCGTGCCGGACAGTGTGCTGCTCAACAAGCCGTTCTCGCCCGATGAACTGGTTGCGGCTGTGGCGAAGCTGCTTGAGAATGCCGCATAGGCCGCAGCGATTGATCGCCGCCGCGAAACCGGCGATCCGGAGGTTGTACGGGGCAAACGTGTCTTCCAGGCCGGCATGAATGACTTCGCACAGTCGATCACGGCGGCAGCTTCCCTGATAGCCGGTCGCGATCCGGTCCTGCTTGGGATCGTCGCATTGTCGTTGCGGGTCAGCCTGCTGGCGAGCCTGCTCGCGCTTCTGATCGGCGCGCCGATCGGCGGCTGGCTTGCGATATCGAGGTTTCGCGGACGGCAGGTGGTGATCGTGCTCGCCAATGCCTGTCTCGGCCTGCCGCCGGTCGTGGTCGGCCTCGGGCTTTATCTCCTGCTGTCGCGATCCGGACCGCTGGGCTTCGCCGGGCTGTTGTTCACGCCGACGGCGATGGTGGTGGCGCAGGTCATCCTGGCGACGCCGATCGTGGTTGCGCTGGTGCATCGCCCGGTCGCGCTGCTGTGGGCGGAATATGCCGATTTGATCCGCACCGACGGCCTGTCGCGCCTGCGCAGCCTCGCGCTGGTGTTCTCGCTCGGCCGCGCCTCGCTGCTCACCGCGTTCCTTGCTGCCTTCGGCCGTGCCATCGCGGAGGTCGGCGCCATCATCATCGTGGGCGGCAATATCAGCGGCTATACGCGAACGATGACGACCGCGATTGCGCTCGAGACCAGCAAGGGCGAGCTGGCGCTCGGCCTCGGGCTCGGCGTGATCCTGCTTGCGCTGAGCGTGAGCGTCAGCACGATCGCGTTTCTGCTAGTGCGCGGCGTTGGGGAAAAATAGCTGCTCGCCGCCGACCTTGTAGCCGGCGATGGCCGACTGCCCGGCCTGCGAGACCAGCCAGTCGATGAAGGCCTGGCCGTCCGCGGCCTTCACCGTCGGATGCTTGGCCGGATTGACCAGCATCACGCCGTACTGGTTGAACAGCCGCCGGTCGCCTTCGGTCAGCACGGCGAGCTCGCCGCGGTTCTTGAACGACAGCCAGGTGCCGCGATCGGACAGCACATAGGCATTCGACGCGGATGCCATGTTGAGCGCCGGACCCATGCCTTGGCCGATCTCGCGATACCACTGGCCCTTCGCTGAGCCGAGATCGACGCCGGCCGCTTTCCAGAGCCGCAGCTCGGCCTCGTGCGTGCCGGAGCGGTCGCCGCGCGAGATGAAGGGCGAGCTGGTCGCGGCGATCTTGCGCAGGGCGTCCGCGACATCCTTGTCGCCGGCGATATGCGCCGGATCGGCCTTCGGGCCGACGATGACGAAATCGTTGTACATCACGTCATAGCGTTTGGTCGCAAAGCCCTCGGCCAGGAACTTCTCTTCGGCCACGCGATCATGCACGAACACGACATCGGCATCGCCGCGCCGTCCGATGTCGAGCGCCTGTCCGGTGCCGACCGCGACCACCTTCACGGTAATGCCCGAGGCTTCCGAGAACCGCGGCAGCAGATAGCCGAACAGGCCGGACTGTTCGGTCGATGTCGTCGAGGCGACCGTGATGGACCGGGTCTGCGGGAGCGCGGGGCCGGCGAACAGCAGCACGGCGGCGATGACGAGGTGTCGAAGGAGCGATGTCATGTGGTCAACACTTGATAAAGGACGGCGGTCACCATGCCCCAATTGATCCCGTGACGCAAAGCGGGCGGATAGCGCCGCGCCTGCGACACCGCGCAGCAGGCCGGATCTCGCGCCGCGCGATCGCCCATGATCTGGCGACACTCATTCCATCCTTACATCATGCTGCGGTATGGCCCCTCGAATTCATATGTCCACCGGTCCATTTTCCCGACGAACAAGCTCGCCAGCAGGGCTCCCTGGAGGCAAAGATGACGACCTATCGCGCTTATATCGTCGGACGGCACAGCCGATCCATCGGCGTGGTCAACATGGATTGCAGCGACGACGATCAGGCCATTACCTCGGCCGGCCGTCTTGTGGACGGCCATGATATCGAGCTGTGGCAGATGGACCGGCCCGTCGCCAGGTTCGACGCCTGCTCGAAGCAGGTGTTCCGGAAGTAGTGCGACACAGCGCGGCAGGCCGGGTGTCGCGCCGCGCAATCTCTGATGATAGACATGGAGCATGATCCGGAAAAGTGCGAAGCGGTTTTCCGAAAGAATCATGCTCAAACAATAGCGTCAGCTTGGTCATCAACAGGGATATCGGTCATGGCTTTGGAGAAGGTCGCGCTCGTCACCGCGGGCGGCAGCGGCATGGGAGCGGCGGCGGCGCGGCGCCTCGCGGCCGACGGTTTCCGCGTTGCGATCCTGTCGTCGTCGGGCAAGGGCGAGGCGCTGGCGAAGGAGCTCGGCGGCCTCGGCTTCACCGGTTCGAACCGTTCCAACGATGATCTGAAACGCGCCGTCGACGGCGTGATGGCGCGCTGGGGCCGCATCGATGCGCTGGTCAACAGCGCCGGCCACGGCCCGCGCGCGGGAGTGCTCGAACTGACCGACGAGCAGTGGCACACCGGTCTTGACGTCTACCTGATGAACGTGATCCGCCCGACGCGTCTCGTCGCGCCTCACATGCAGGCGCAGAAGTCCGGCGCGATCGTCAACATCTCCACCGCCTGGGCGTTCGAGCCGAGCGCGATGTTTCCGACCTCGGCGGTGTTCCGCGCCGGGCTCGCCGCGTTCACCAAACTGTTCACCGACAGCTACGCCGCCAGCAATGTGCGCATGAACAACGTGCTGCCGGGCTGGATCGACAGCCTGCCGGCAACCGACGAGCGCCGCGACAGCGTGCCGATGAAGCGCTACGGCAAGGCGGAAGAGATCGCCGCCACCATCAGCTTCCTCGTCTCCGACGGCGCGGGCTACATCACCGGCCAGAACATCCGCGTCGACGGCGGTCTGATGCGGTCGATTTGAGGCAACCGGCAAACCGTCATCTTCAAGGCAAGTGAGCTTGTGACTCACAAGCGGCACCAGATGTTCGCCGTCGTCCCGGCGAAGGCCGGGACCCATAACCACCGATGGTCATCGTTGCGCGTCGATGGAACGACGAGTCCCGTCCACAACATCCGCCGCGGAGTATGGGTCCCGGCTTTCGCCGGGACGACATCAAAGTGTGCGGCTCCGTTCGTACCCGCTGCGTCGCCACAACTTACGTCACCACTTGCGTCTACGCGCTGCGCGGCGCGCTCCAGGCCGCGGGCGTCACAATTGCGGCGACCTCTGATTGCGTTTGTCGTGATGACAAACTGAAGGCTCGAGGCTAGCCTTCCGTCAAATCAAAACATACGGGAGGAATGGCATGCCAGACGCAGCAGTTGCAGCACGCGCTTCAGACTCCACGCAGAGCGGAACCACGCAACAGGTCGACGTTGCGGTGGTCGGCGCCGGCTTCGCCGGACTGTACTTGCTGCATCGGTTGCGCAAGGCGGGCTTCTCGGCGGTCGCGCTCGAAGAGGGCGCCGACGTCGGCGGCACCTGGTACTGGAATCGTTATCCCGGCGCGCGCTGCGACATCCAGACCATCGACTACAGCTACACCTTCGATCCCGAGCTCGATCAGGCCTGGACCTGGTCGGAGAAATACGCGACCCAGCCGGAAATCCTGCGCTATCTCGGCTTCGTCGCCGACCGCTACGATCTGCGCCGCGACATCAGGTTCGGCACCAAGGTCACGCAGGCGACCTGGAATGATGCGACCTCGCGCTGGCAGATCTCGACCAATAACGGCGCCGACGTCTCGTGCCGCTACTACATCATGGCGACCGGCTGCCTGTCGTCGCCGAAGCCGCCGGAGATCGACGGCGTCAAGGACTTCAAGGGCGAGATCTATTTCACCGGCCGCTGGCCGCATCAGGGCGTCGATCTGAAGGGCAAGCGCGTTGCCGTGATCGGCACCGGATCGTCGGGCATCCAGTCCATACCGATCATCGCCGAACAGGCCGCGCAGCTCACCGTGTTCCAGCGCACCCCGAACTTCGCGCTGCCTGCGGGCAACGGCCCGGCGCCGGAGGATCGCAAGACCTATTTCGAGGGCGACCGCGCCGCCTATCGCGAGCAGGCGCGCTGGTCGATGGCCGGCGTGCCCTATCCGCAGCAGACCGTGGTGAGCTGGCAGTTGAGCGATGCCGAGCGCCGCGAGCGGTTCGAGAAGGCGTGGGCGGCGGGCGACCTCGTCCACATTCTGACCCAGCTCTGGGCCGACCAGGCGGTCGATGTCGACGGCAACAGACTGGTTGCCGATCTGATCCGCGAGAAGATCGGCGCTGTGGTCAAGGATCCGGAGACGGCGGCGGCGCTGGCCCCGCATGATCATCCGTTCGGCGCCAAGCGTCCCTGCCTCGATACCAACTACTACGCGACCTACAACCGTCCGAACGTGACGCTGGTGAATCTGCGGCAGGAGCCGATCAAGGGGATCACCACCAGCGGCATCTTCACCAACGGACGCAAGTTCGACGTCGACGTCATCGTGTTCGCCACCGGATTCGACGCGATGACCGGCGCGATCATGGCGGTGCATCCGATCTCCGGCCGCGGCGGCAAGTCGCTATCGGATGTCTGGGCGCACGGACCGCAGACCTATCTCGGCGTCACCGTCGCGGGCTTCCCCAATCTGTTCATGATCACCGGTCCCGGCAGCCCGTCGGTGCTGTCGAACATGGCTGTCTCGATCGAGCAGCATGTCGATTGGGTGGTCGAACGGATCGCCGCGCTGCGCGACGCCGGCTTCACCACGATGGAAGCGACCGAGACCGCGCAGACCGGCTGGGAACGGCACATGGCCGATTGCGCGACGCTGACGCTGCACCGGCTCGCCAACACCTGGTACACGGGCGCCAATGTGCCCGGCAAGCCGCAGGGCGTGATGCCCTATACGGGCGGCGTCGGTCCGTATCGCAGCATCTGCAACGAGGTGGTCGGCCGCGGCATGCTCGGCTTCAAGCTCTCGGGTCCCGGCGTTGCCGAGCAGTGCAATGACGGCGAGATCGTGCGCCTGCAGCCGGATGTGCGGCTAGTGCTGAACCTGCTCGGCGAGATGAACCTGCCGCCGCTCGAGACGATGGGGGCGCAGGGCGCACGCGACTTTCTCACCGAGTTCAACAAGGGCCGTCCCTTTGGCCGCCCGGTCGGCGAGGTCGGCAGCGGCATGCTGCAGGGGGCGGACGGTCCGCTGCCGTACAAGCTCTACCGGCCGGCGACGCCGGGGCCGCATCCGATCGTGGTGTATTTCCACGGCGGCGGCTGGGTGCTCGGCGACGAGATGTCGGACGATCCGTTCTGCCGCGACCTGTGCCGGCGCACCGGCATGATCATCGTCAGCGTCGGCTATCGCCACGCGCCTGAGCATCGCTTCCCGGCCGCGGCCGAGGACGGTTTTGCCGCGACGCGCTGGATCGCGGCCCATAGCGCCGAACTCGGCGGCAGGGTAGGGCCGCTGCTGGTCGCCGGCTGGAGCGCCGGCGGCAACATCGCGGCCGTCACCTGCCAGCTCGCGCGCGATCGCGGCGGGCCCGAGATCGCGGGCCAGCTCCTGATCTGTCCGGTCACCGATTCCACATTCGACCGGCCGTCCTATGTCGACAACGCGACCGGCTACTTCCTGACCCGCGGGCTGATGTACTGGTTCTGGGACCTGTACTGCTCGCCGGCCGATCGCACCGACCCGCGCGTCGCGCCGCTGCGCGGCAAGCTCGAAGGCCTGCCGCCCGCATTCATCGCGACCAGCGAGTTCGATCCGTTGCGCGACGAGGGCATCGCCTATGGCGACGCGCTCGCCAAGGCCGGCGTCAAGGTCGAGCAGCTCAAGGCGCAGGGTCACTTCCACTCGTCGTTCGTGATGGTCGACGTCATCATCACCGGCGTTGCCGGCCGCGTGAAGATGGCGAAGGCGCTGCGGCGCTTCGCCGGCCTGCCCGAGGAGGTCGAGCAGGACAACGTCGCCGCGCCGGAGGTCAACGCGGCGGCGAACTAGATCGGGTTTGAATTGCAGCCGCGCTCCCTCTTCCGCTTGCGGGCACTTGCGGGGGGGGGCGCGTTGCGAAAATATCGAAAACAACCCCATGCAAAGGAGCCGGCGGTGGCGGGCGTTCGACCGAGCCACTTGACATGCCGGGCAACTCACGGATATATTTCTAATATTCCGAAATCGTAAAAGCGCACGACTCGCCCCACGGGCCTATGGCTCTAGCACCGGTGTTTCCGCGCCGTCATGGCCGGGCTTGTCCCGGCCATCCACGTCTTTCGTGGAAACCAAGACGTGGATGCCCGGCACAAGGCCGGGCATGACGAGTTTGTGGAGCTATCGAGCCCACATGCGATTGCCCTGCCCGCAAGCGGGGGAGGTGCAGCAGTCTGCCGCGAGACCTTTCAACCTGGCGACATCTCGCGCTAACCGAGCTCGAACGTCGTGACGCCGAACAGGCGATCGATCCGGAGTGGCGGGATCGTGCCGGTATACATCCGCGCGGTCTCGAACACCGGTGACAGCCCGAGGTCTTGCGCCAGCGCCACGGCGTCGCGGTTGACCGCGGGGACATCGAGGAAGACCTCGCCGCTGCCCGCGCTCGCGAGCAATGCCGCGACAACGGCCTCGGCGCAGGCACGGTCGTCAGCAACGAGCGGGCCGATCTTGCGGCCGGTCCGGCAGGGGCGGATGACGCCCCAGCCGGCCAGCCTGCCGTCGCGCATCAGCGCGCGCCCGACATGTCCTGACGTGTTGATCCAGGCGCGCAGGAATGCCGGCCGCGGTGCGGGAAACACCGTGGCGTCATCGGCCTCGATCAGCGCCATCGGCAGATCGGCCAGCGCGACGGCGCCGTCGCTCGGCGCGGATGGTGCGGCGACAGTGCCGCCATAGCGCACATTGGCGTAAGCGAGCCCGAAGCCGGACTTCTGGTAGTTCGCCTGTTGTGCCACCACGCCGTCGAGCCCGATCACGCGCGGGCGCGCATGCGCGATGGCCGCATTCCAGATCTTCAGGCCATGGCCGCGGCCGCGCAGATCCGGACGCACGATGTAGAAGCCGAGGAAGGCGAACCGCGCGCCGTAATTGACGCAGGAGATCACTGCGGCAGGCTCGCCATCGAGCTCGCCGATGAAGAAGCCCTGCGGGTCCTCGGCGGCAAAGCAGGGCGCATCGGCGAGACCGGGATTCCATCCCTCCGCCGCGGCCCAATCCACCGCGAGCGCGATCTCGTCAGGCTGCATATGCCGGATGCTGAGGTCATTCATGGATAAGCGTTCTCGCATTGTCGCCGCAAGCGCGATGATAGCGCACCAATGTCTCGTCGTCATTGCGAGGAGCTCGCGACAAAATTGCGAGGCAATTTTGAGCTGAAGCGACGAAGCAATCCATCGCTCCGCAAGCGGAGAAATGGATTGCTTCGCGGAGCCTGTCATCCGGCGGCGCTTCGCGCCGACCGGGTGGCTCGCAATGACGCGGATAGAGTGACGCGCAATCGACCTATCGATCGCCCTTCGGCCGGTACGCCGCGAAGAACACGCGCGTCGCGCTGTCGACGACGGTTGCGATCCGCTCCGGCGAGGGCGACGGCCTGGCCTGGAAGATGAACGCCTGGAACAGCGTCGCCTGGCACATCTGCATGAACTGCCAGGCCGCGAGCTGGTAGTCGTCGATCACGAGCTCGCCGAGCGCGGCGCGTGCCTCGAGATAAGCGGCAAAGCGGTCGACGGTGTGGGCGATGACGTGGGTGTAGAACCGGCTGCCGAGCTCGGGCATCCGCTCGGCGATCGCCATCACGGTGCGGATCGCCGAGCCGCCGCCGGGCCGGCACAACACCGCGACATAGGCGCGGCCGAATTCGTGGAGGGTGGTGTCGACGTCGCGCGCCGGATCGAAATTGAAGGCGACCTTGCCCTGCTCGAGCTTCTCTTCCTCGACGATCGCCGCGAACAGCCCGGCCTTGTCGGGGAAATAGACGTAGAGCGTGCCCTTGGAGACGCCGGCAGCGCGCGCGATCTCGCCCATGCTCGCGCCGTCAAAGCCGAGCTCCAGGAACACCTTACGGGCGCCGTCCAGGATCTGGCGGCGTTTCGACGATTCCTCCTCGCCGACGGACAGGAGGGAGGTTCGGGGCGCTGCAACCATTGATTTAGCTTCTCGGGAAAGAACTCAACCCAAAGTAGGAAAGGGTAGAATCGAAGCCTTATAATCTAGCAGGCGAGAATATAGATTGACCGAACCGTTCGGTCAATGGTATCTTGGGAGTGACGATGCGCCGCACGGCCCTTATTCCGCCATCGCGCGCGTCAAGATTTTTGTGGGGAGCCTCGGCTATGGCCGCAGCACGGGATCAGGCTGCACGCATTGTTCGTTCGGAGCCTGAGATGGCCGAGGACGCGATCGCGCGCGATGCATCCGCCGATCTCGGCGAGCAGGGCCGGGCTGATGAAGCCAGGCGTCCCGCGGAGGCGCCGCCCGCGTCTGTGCCCGAGCAGCCGGCGGCTTCGCCCGTTGCGGCGGCAGCGCCGAAATCCGGCAAGCGCAAATTCGTGATGATGGGCGTGGTCGGCCTGCTCGCGCTCGCCGCCGCGGGCTATGCCGCCTATTACCTGATGGTCGGGCGCTTCTACGTCTCGACCGACGATGCCTATGTCCGCGCCAACAACTCCATGCTCGGCGCGCGCGTCGCGGGCCATATCGCGGCGATCCTGCCCGGCGACAACGCGCTGGTGCGCGCAGGCGACGTGATCTTCCGGATCGATGACGGCGACTACCGCATCGCGGTCGACGCCGCCCGCACCCGGATCGCGACCCAGCAGGCGACGATCGAGCGCATCGGCCGCCAGGTTGCGGCGGCGGCGAGCTCGGTCGAGCAGGCGCAGGCGCAGCTGGTGTCCGCGCAGGCCGGACTGAAGCGCGCCGATCTCGATTTCGACCGGCAGCAGGCGCTGAGCACCAAGGGTTTTGCCTCGCGCGCCACCTTCGAAGTCTCGGAGGCCGGCCGCGATCAGGGCGCGGCCAGCGTGCGGTCCGCCCAGGCGGCCTATGATGCGGCCAAGGACAATGTCGAGGTGACCAAGGCGCAGCAGGCCGAGGCCCGCGCCCAGCTCGCCGAATTGCAGACCCAGCTCGCCAAGGCCGAGCGCGATCTCGAATTCACCAATGTCCGCGCGCCGGTCGACGGCACCTTCTCCAACCGCCTGGTGAACACCGGCGACTATATCAATGTCGGTCAGCGGCTCGGCAATGTGGTGCCGCTCGACGGCGTCTTCATCGACGCCAACTATAAAGAGACCCAGCTCAAGCGCATCCGCACCGGGCAGCGGGTGACGATCAAGGTCGACGCCTACGGCTTCCGCAAGTTCACCGGCCTCGTCGACAGCATTTCGCCGGCGGCAGGCTCGGTGTTCACCTTGCTGCCGCCGGACAACGCCACCGGCAACTTCACCAAGATCGTGCAGCGCCTGCCGGTCCGCATCCGCGTGCCTGCCAGCGTCGCCAAGCAGGGCCTGTTGCGCGCCGGCATGTCGGTCTACACCACCGTCGACACCCGCGAGGGTGCGGCGGACGCCGATGCCGAAACCGATCTCGACGCGCCGACGATGATCCATCCGCAGTGATGTCTTGAAGCTTCGGACAGTGTCCGAGGCTCGGAGCCGATGAGCCCATGGCTGATACGACCACTGCTTCACCCTCGATGATGACCGGCGCCCCGGAGTCCGAGCGCATCCAGCCGAAGCGGCTGGTTGCCTTCATCATCATGGTGTTCGGCATGTTCATGTCGATCCTGGACATCCAGATCGTCTCGGCCTCGCTGTCCGAGATTCAAGCCGGCTTGTCGGCGAGTTCGACCGAAGTGTCGTGGGTGCAGACCGCCTATCTGATCGCCGAAGTGATCGCGATTCCCTTGTCCGGGTTCCTGTCGCGCGCGCTCGGCACGCGGCTGTTGTTCGCGATCTCGGCGTTCGGCTTCACCGCCTCGAGCCTGCTCTGCGGCTTCGCATCCTCGATCGAGCAGATGATCCTGTGGCGCGCGCTGCAGGGCTTTCTCGGCGCCGGCATGATCCCGACGGTGTTCGCCTCGGCCTACACGATCTTCCCGCGCACCAAGTTCCACATCGTGGCGCCGATCATCGGCCTCGTCGCGACGCTGGCGCCGACCGTTGGCCCGACGGTCGGCGGCTACATCACCGACCTGATGTCCTGGCACTGGCTGTTCTTCATCAACATCGTGCCTGGCGTCATCATCACGGCAGGCGTGCTGGCGCTGGTCGATTTCGACCAGCCGAACTTCGCGCTGCTCGAGCGCTTCGACTGGTGGGGCCTGATCTTCATGGGCGGCTTCCTCGGCTCGCTCGAATACGTGCTGGAGGAGGGTCCGCAATATGAGTGGCTGCAGGACACCTCGGTCGCGGTCTGCGCCGCGATTGGCTTCGTCTCGGCGGTCGCGTTCTTCTGGCGCGTCTTGACCGCGGAGGAGCCGATCGTCGATCTCTACGCCTTCTCCAATCGCAACTTCGCGGTCGGCTGCGTGCTGCAGTTCTGCATCGGCATCGGGCTCTATGGCCTGACTTATGTCTATCCGCGCTATCTCGCGGAGGTCCGCGGCTACAGCGCGCTGATGATCGGCGAGACCATGTTCGTCTCCGGCGTCACCATGTTCTTCATGGCGCCGGTAGTCGGCCGGCTGATGCAGAAGGTCGATCTGCGCTACATCATCGCCTTCGGCCTCGTGACCTTCGCGCTCGGCTCCTGGCAGATGACCTGGATCACCCGCGACTATGATTTCTACGAGCTGCTGCTGCCGCAAATCCTGCGCGGCATCGGCATGATGTGCGCGATGGTGCCGACCAACAACATCGCGCTCGCGACGTTGCCGCAGGATCGCGTCAAGAACGCCTCCGGCCTGTTCAACCTGATGCGCAACCTCGGCGGCGCGGTGGGGCTCGCCGTCATCAACGAGGTCCTCAACGACCGCACCGATCTGCACATCTCGCGGCTGCATGACCGCGTGACCTGGGGCAACACGACCGCGGTCGAGACCCTCAACATGTTCACCCAGCGCATGCAGGGCATGGGCGATTCCGCCATCATGGCGATGAAGCAGCTCTCGCAGATCGTGCACCGCCAGGCCGCGGTGATGGGCTATGGCGACGCCTTCTTCATGCTGTCGCTGTTCTATGTCGCGCTCAGCCTTCTGGTGCTGTTCGTCAACAAGCCGCCGTCGATGACCGCGAGCGGCGGCGACGCGCATTGAGCGCATTGGATTCGCGCGGGCTACGCCCGGTCGCGTGAATAGCTGACGTCGCCGACACATTGACGCACTCACGCCGATGTTACCTTGCCAACCGCGCGTGATGCATTTATAAGCAGCGCTTCCTTACTCGAACCGGGGAGATGCGCATGAAGTCGCTTATTTCGCAGATCGCGCGCCCGCGTTCGACGGTGCTGAACGCGTTCAGGCGTTAGCTCCCGGCGCTGATCGGGCCTGATCCCCGATCATCAAAACTTCCCAACAGTTTATCGACAATTTCCAGCGGCGCACGCGGTCGGACTTCGCCCGCACGTCGCCTCAGATGGAGCCGGCACGCGCTGCAAAAGCGTGGCCGGAATGTGCCATGCCCTCTCTGACATCCAAGCGACCGGCCGCGATCCGGATCGTGCTTCCCTTTGTGTTCCGCCATTGGCTGGAACAGCCGCTGCGTGCCTCCGCGGTGACGGCGGGATTCCTCGGCGCGACCGCGGCCGACCTGTTCATGCCGGTGTTTTCCGGCCATCTGGTCGACGCGCTGACCGCGGGCGCCACCGATGCCGCCGCGCGCCACGCGGCGATGCTGGCGTTCGGCGCCATCGTCGGCCTCGGCGCGCTGTCGCTGGTACTGCGGCTGGTCGGGATCCAGACCATCGTGCCGTTCACGCTGAAGACGATGTCCGATGTCGGGCAGCAGTCCTTCATGCGGGTGCAGCGCTTCTCGACCGACTGGCACGCCAATTCGTTCGCCGGGTCCACCGTGCGCAAGATCACGCGCGGCATGTGGGCGCTCGATTTGCTGAACGACACCATCCTGATGGCGCTGCTCCCGTCGGTCGTGGTGCTGGTCGGCTCGATGATCCTGCTCGGCGTGCATTGGCCGCAGCTCGGCGCGGTGATCGCGGTCGGCTCGGTGATCTATGTCGCGATGACGATGGTGTTCCAGGTGCGCTACGTCGCGCCTGCCGCGCGCGTTTCCAATGCGTGGGACACCAAGGTCGGCGGCACGCTGGCCGACGCCTTGACCTGCAACGCGGTGGTGAAGTCGTTCGGCGCGGAGACGCGCGAGGACATGCGGCTCGACGGCGTCATCAGCCGCTGGCGCCGGCGGGTGCGGCGGACCTGGTTCCGCTACAACCACACCTCGACGGCGCAGCTCGTGGTGCTGCTGTGCTTCCGCGCCTCGGTGATCGGCGGTGCGATCCTGCTGTGGGCGCAGGGCCACGCCACGCCGGGCGACGTCACCTATGTGCTGACCAGCTACTACATCATCCACGCCTATCTGCGCGATGTCGGCATGCACATCAACAACCTGCAGCGTTCAGTGAACGACATGGAGGAACTGGTGCAGATCCATGGCGAGCCGCTCGGCATTGTCGATGCGGACGATGCCGGGACGATCGACATCCAGGGCGGCCGCATCGTGTTCGACGACGTCACGTTTCACTATGGCGGCCATCGCCGGCCGCTGTATGACGGGCTGTCGGTCGACATCGATGCCGGCGAGCGGGTCGGCCTGGTCGGGCGCTCCGGCTCCGGCAAGACGACCTTCGTCAAGCTGGTGCAGCGGCTCTACGATGTCTCCGGCGGCCGGATCCTGATCGACGGTCAGGACATCGCCAGGGCGACGCAGCAATCGCTGCGCAGCCAGATCGCGATCGTGCAGCAGGAGCCGATCCTGTTCCACCGCACGCTGGCGGAGAACATCGCCTATGGCCGGCCGGGCGCCAGCATGGAGGTGATCGAGCAGGCGGCGCGGCTCGCCAATGCGCACGACTTCATCATGCGGCTGCCGAAGGGTTACGGCACGCTGGTGGGCGAGCGCGGCGTCAAGCTGTCGGGCGGCGAGCGGCAGCGCGTGGCGCTGGCACGCGCCTTCCTGGCGGATGCGCCGATCCTGATCCTGGACGAGGCGACCTCGAGCCTCGATTCGGAGTCCGAGGCGCTGATCCAGCAGGCGATGGAACGGCTGATGAAGGGCCGCACCTCGATCGTGATCGCACATCGGCTGTCGACCGTGCGCAGCATGGATCGCATCCTGGTGTTCGACCGCGGCGAAATCGTCGAGCAGGGCACGCATGAGGTGCTGGCCGCGCGTCCCGGCGGCATCTATCGCGGCCTGTTCGAGCGTCAGGCGACCGAATTCGGCCAGGCCGCGGCGGAGTGAGATGGCGCATGGCTGGAGCGTCGGTTCTGATTGGATCAGAACCGACGCTCACGCAGCGCCCGCGCTATTTCGGCGCCAGTCCGTTCCACACCAGCGCGACGCCGGACAGGAACAGCAGCAGCAGCACGACGTCGGAGAAATTGCGGTCGCTGAGCGCATGATAGAGCCGCGCGCCGAGCCAGGCGCCGAGCAGCGTCCCTGGAAACGCGCACGCTACCAGCCAGATCAGCTCGGGCTTCACCAGGCCGCTGGCGATCTGCACGCAAAGCGCGGCCGCCAGGATCGTGAAGTTGAAGATCTGGAACACGCCGCGGCGCTGTTGCTTGCCCCAGCCGCGCACGCTGGCCCACAGGATCGGCAGCGGGCCGGACAGTCCGGCGAGGCCGCCGAGGATGCCGCCGGCAAATCCGATCGCGCCGTCGGCCCATTTGCCGCCGAAGGCGATCGACATCGGCTTGCGCTGCAGGAACAACGCGGTCGGAAACACCAGCAGGAAGACGCCGATCGTCAGCTTGAAAACCTCGGGGTCGGCCCGCGCGATCAGCAAGATGCCGATCGGTACGCCGGCGAGGCCTGCGATGACGAACGGCCAGACCAGACGGAAATCGATGCTCTTCCAGATCGACGGCAAGGTCGAGAGCTGCGCGATGACCGAGCAGACCAGCACCAGCGGCACCGCGAGCGTCGGCGGCAGCACATAGAGCCAGATGCCGAGCGCCATCAGCGCGGTGCCGAAGCCGGCAAGGCCGGAGACGAAGCCGCCGGCAAGCGCGCCGAAGAACAGGATCGCATAGCTTGCCGGGATCATTGAGGCCTTTCAGTCGTCATTCCGGGGCGATGCGCAGCATCGAACCCGGAATCTCGAGATTCCGGGTCTGGTCCTTCGGACCATCCCGGAATGACAAAGGGAGGGAGCGACTGCACGTTTACACAACGTGCATCGTGGGTACACTTCAAAATCGCGGCTCACCAACGATAATCGGAATGGAAGCATCCCATGACTTCAGGCTCGCCTGCGAACTCGCAAAAAACCTTTCTGGTCTGTCACGGCGCCTGGTCGGCAGGCTGGGCATGGAAGAAGATGCATCCCCTGATGCAGGCCGCCGGACATCGGCTGGTCACGCCGAGCTACACCGGGCTTGGCGAGCGCGCGCACCTTGCGCATCAGGGACTCGACCTCGAGGCGCATATCCAGGATGTGCTCAGCGTCATCAGTTGCGAGGACCTGCGCGACATCGTGCTGATCGGGCACTCCTATGGCGGCATGGTCGCGACCGGCGTCGCCGACCGGGTGCGCGAGCGCATCGCGCAGATGATCTATATCGACGCCTTCGTGCCGCGCGACGGCCAGTCGCTGTTCGATCTCAACGAATCGGCCGTCGAGACCATGCGTGAGTTCGCGAGCGACGGCGACGGCTGGCGTATTCCGCCGATGCCGGTACCGCCGGACACGTCGCCCGCAGACGTCGCATGGCTGAGCGCGCGGCGCATCGACATGCCGATCAAATGCTTCGAGCAGAAATTGCGGTTGAAGCGCGGCGAGACCAGCCTGCCGCGCAGCTATATCTACGCCACCCGCGCCACGCAGGCCGACACGTTCGGCCAGTTCGCCCGGCGCATCAGGAACGAAGCCGGCTGGCGCTATTTTGAGATCGACGCCAGCCATTCGCCCAATGTCACCGCGCCGGAGGCGCTGATGGCGATCCTGCAGGAGATCGTTTCCTGAGGGGAGATCTAGCGATCCAGATCGTACTCGTGCACGGAAATCCTCGTTTCACGGACGAGATCTACGAGCGCCGCGGTGCCGGCGGCGAACGCAATTGCGCAAATGCACCCGATCATTTCCCGGTGAGCGAATTGGCGAAGCCTTCCGCACCGGCGGCGCTGTTCAGCTGCCGTTGATGATGGGAGGCAACTTCTCGTTCGGTCATATCCGCAGACGCGCGATGAACCGCAGGTGCGGGCTCTCCGCCAGGCGGCGCGGCCCGCGCATGCCCTGCGATCAGTCGGCGCGGGCCTTTTCCTGCATCGCCGCCTGCAGTTTTGATGTCCGCGGGCGTGAGTTGCGGATCATGCACCGCGCGCGTCGCGAACGGCTTGAGCGACCTTTGTCGCCTGCGATATGCGTCCGATCTTTGCGCCCGCAATGATTTTTCGTCGGCGTTCGCTTGGCTTCGACGCCATGCCTTCGCCCGCGGTGGCTCCAGCCGGGGGACGCGTTGTGAAGTTCGCCGCACGGTGCAGCGCGAGGGCCTTTCGCGCTGCTTCGACATGTGCCGTCCGGGCCGCCAGATTGTGCTGAAGTTTCAGCTCCGTGTTGACCCGCTTCAGCGCTGCTGCGAACACCTGCTTACGCTCCGACGCATGCTTGGCGGTTCCCGGAAAGCTGGTGCCGCGCGCCTCGGCCTTTCCGCGGCTCTCGCGCTGCTTTTGTCGGCCGACCGTTCGCTCCTTGTCGCGCATCTTGCGCAAGCGGGGTCGCATGGCCTCGAGCTCGCTCACCTCGACGCTGTAAATGGCGGGATGATGCGTCAGGCGGATTGCTTCATATTCTTCATGGCTGAGGATGCTGCGTTCGAACTTGCAGGCGACCGACATTCCGATTCCTCCTTTTGATCTTCTTGAATCTCGGGGCAGAAGGACACGTCCAGCTCCAGCGGATCATAGCTGCAATGCCGCCGGAGGCCAATCTGCCACTAACCAAACTCGGCCAGCGTTTCGATCGCAGTGATCGATTGTCTTGCCATAGCGTCAAAGCACAGTGGCTCTCCTACTTTTCCGCTTCGTCGTCCTTGAGACGAATCCCCTCGGTCCGCAGAGCCGCAAAGAGAGCCGCTATATCTTCGGGCTCCATATTGTTGGGGCACATCCCGTTCAGCTGCTCGGTCGTGATCGTGCCGGTGCTCCTGGCGATGTCTCTTGCCTTCGCCATGATCTTCTGAAGGTCCATCTGTGTTCCTCCGCGAGGGACACACTCTACGCCCGCCACCCTATGCATGTCGCCTTTTAAGAAACGCGGGCCTGTGGCGGCACTTAAGCGATCGGTTCGCTTCGCTTCGAGTTGAAATCATATCGTTCGAAGTTCGCCATCGGAATTACGCAGCGACCGCAACTTTGTCTCGCATGTTCGGCTAAACTGCGACATAATGAGGGTCTCGCGTGCTGGTGAGCATGGATTCATGAACCGCAGCCCCGTGCTCGTAGACCTGGCGCTTCAAGGTGGCGGATCGCACGGTGCGTTCACGTGGGGTGTCCTGGATCGGCTTCTCGAAGAACCATGGTTTCAGATTGCGGGCATCTCCGGGACATCGGCCGGAGCGATGAACGCAGCCGTGCTGGCGGATGGTTGGACCGCGGGCGGCGCCGCCGGTGCACGCGAAGCGCTTGAAAAATATTGGCGAAGCGTCTCGCGCGCCGCCGCATTCAGTCCGTTGCAACGGTCGCCGCTCGACCGACTGATGGGACGCTGGTCGCTTGACAGCTCCCCCGCCTATCTCTTCACCGATTTGATGTCGCGGATGCTTTCACCCTACGACCTCAATCCGCTTGGCTTCAATCCGCTACGCGACATATTGAACGACAGTATCGATTTCGAGCGTCTTGCACGCGCGCCGATCAAGCTCTTCATCACCGCCACGCGCGTCCGTACGGGCCGCGGACGGATTTTTCGCAACGCGGAGATTACCGCGGATGTCCTGCTTGCGTCGGCCTGCCTGCCGACGATGTTTCGTGCGATCGAGATCGATGGCGAGCCCTATTGGGACGGCGGCTACGCGGGTAATCCCACGATTACGCCGCTCGTTCGCGAGACCGACGCGCACGACACCGTCGTCGTCCAGATCAACCCGACCGAGCGTCCGGAGCAGCCGCGCACGGCCGCTGACATTCTCAACCGGCTTAACGAGATCTCGTTCAACTCGCCGCTGGCAAAGGAGCTGCGGATGATCGCGTTGCTTCGCCAGGTCGCCGACCCCGGTACGGGGGAAGGCGCCCGCTGGGCGCAGATGAAGACGCACCGGATCAAGAGCGACATGCTTGCGACGTTCGGTTCGTCATCCAAGCTCAATGCCGAATGGGCGTTCGTGGCGAAGCTGCACGAGGAAGGGCGGCGAGCCGCCGCCGAATTCCTCGACGCGCATGGCGCCGATCTCGGTGAGCGTTCGACCGCAGATCTCGATATTCTGCTGGCGGAGTGCTGAGACGATGGGTCTTCTCGGCATTCTCGTCGGGCTTGGACTGCTGGTCTGTCTCGCTTTCCGCGGTTGGAGCGTGCTGCTGCTCGCGCCGCTCTGTGCGCTGGTGGCCGCAGCCTTCGGTGGCGAGCCGCTGCTTGCGAACTGGACGCAGACCTTCATGGGTAGTGCGTCGGAGTTTCTCGCGCAGTTCTTTCCTATTTTTCTGCTTGGCGCCGTGTTCGGAAAGCTCATGGATGACAGCGGCGCGGTCGCTGCGGTCGCGGGCTTCATCTCCCGGTGCCTGGGCGAACGCCGGATCATCCTCGCGGTCGTGCTCGCAGGCGCACTGGTCACCTATGGCGGCGTCAGCCTGTTCGTCGCCTTCTTTGTCATCGTTCCGATGGCGCAGTCGCTGTTTCGCGCGGCGGGGATTCCACGTCGTCTGGTACCGGCGGCGGTCATTCTCGGGACTTCGACCTTCACCATGTCGGCGCTGCCGGGCACGCCGTCGATACAGAATGCGATACCGATGCCGTTCTTCGGCACGACCCCCTTTGCCGCACCGGGCCTCGGCGCTGTCGCATCGATCATCATGCTGGGCGTCGGGCTGTGGTGGCTGCTTCGCGCGGAAAAAGCGGCGCGTCGGGCAAAAGAGGGTTATGGCGACGAGCTGCCGGTTCCGGCGGATGCAGCCGACGATGAGCTGTTGCGCGAGCGGGCTACGACTGCGCGGGAATTCGACCCGGCGGAGCTCCGCCACGGATATCACAGCGATGCCGCCGTCCCGATTTTCAACGCCTTGCTTCCCCTGATCGTCGTCGTTGCCGTCAATCTGGTGATGTCGCTGGTTGTGCTGCCCCGGCTTGATTTTTCGTTCCTGGCCGAACAGCGATGGGGAAATACATCGCTGGCTGCCGTGGCCGGTGTCTGGTCGGTTGTGGTGGCGCTGGCGGGAGCGATCGTGACGGTCATCCTCTGCAACTGGACGCGACTGCCCGCACTGCGACGAACCATGGATGCCGGTGCCAACGCGTCGGTCCTGCCGGCGCTGAGCGTCGCAAGCCTTGTCGGATTCGGTGCCGTTATCGCCTCGCTTCCCGCTTTCGGCGTGGTGCGGGACTGGGTGTTGCGAATTGAAGGCGGTCCATTGGTGTCGCTCGCAGTCGCGACGAACATCCTTGCGGCGCTGACGGGGTCGGCTTCCGGCGGCTTGACGATCGCGCTCGATGCGCTGGGACGGACCTATATGGATCTTGCCGCGGAGGCGGGTATTGACCCTGGCCTGTTGCACCGCGTCGCGGTGATCGGTTCGGGAACGCTGGACATTCTACCTCACAACGGCGCTGTCGTTAGCCTGCTTGCGATCTGTGGGCTCAAGCATCGCGAAAGCTATCTCGACATTGTCATGGTCGGCATCGTGAGTTCTGTCATTGCTCTCGCAGCGGTGATTGCGATCGGCACCGCATTCGGGTCGTTCTGACGCAAGACGATGGTTGGCTCTACTTTTCGCCGGCGCGCATGGCTGGAACGACGTTGATCAAAAAATGGCGAGGGGCCCGGCGTGTTGCGCCGAGCCCCTCATGGTCCAAGATATCAGCCGGCCTGTAAGCCGGGTTCTGTAGGGCACCATTCTTGCGAATGATGCGCGACGGCCATTCCTCTGGGACAAGGTTTGCACCTTGCCTCGGGCAACCTACCCGGACAGCGGGGCCTGACATCGCCCTGCGGTGTTATCGCGCATGCGCGAACTAACCGCGTTGCCGTCCCTATTCGGTTTTGCTCCCGGTGTGGTTTGCCATGCCGTCTCCGTTGCCGGAAACGCGGTGCGCTCTTACCGCACCTTTTCACCCTTACTTCCTCCGAGGAGGGAGCGGTTCGTTCTCTGTGGCACTTTCCCTGGGGTCGCCCCCGCCGGATGTTATCCGGCACCGCATGTCGATGGAGCCCGGACTTTCCTCCCCCGCGGCCTTTCGGCGCTTGCGGGAGCGGCCGTCCGGCCGACTGACGGCTTACGCATGCGGGCTTTGGCCGCCCGCGTCAAGCGATTGCGATGGTTAACCTTGGCCCAGCGCCCGGGCTGGTCCTCGATTTTGACATTCACAGAGGAGGGGCCTTTGATATCGATTTGATCGATCCAAAGGTCGAGGCGCCATGGATACCGAACTGGCCCGGACGTTCCTGACGGTGGTGAGCGCCGGCAACTTCATCACCGCGGCGGAGCGGCTGCACGTCAGCCAGTCGACCGTCAGCACCCGCATCCACACGCTCGAGCAGCAGCTCGGCTGCGTGCTATTCGTGCGCAACAAGGCCGGCACCACGTTGACGCCGGCGGGCCGGCAGTTTCAGCGCCACGCCTCGGTGCTGGTCCGCACCGTCGAGCAGGCGCGCCATGATGTCGGAATCCCCAAGGGGTTTTCCGCGACGCTGGTGGTCGGCGGCCGCATCGGACTTTGGGAGGAGTATCTGCTGCGCTGGCTGCCGCTGATGACGCGGGCGCATCCCGACATCTCGATCCGTGCCGAGAGCGCGCTCGAGCCCGAGCTGATGCAGGGGCTGGTCGAGGGACGCATCGACATCGGCGTGATGTACACGCCGCAGAGCCGCCCCGGCCTCAAGGTCGAGCAGCTGTTCGAGGAGCAGCTCATCCTGGTGTCGACCGATCCGAAGAGCGCACCGGAGCCGGGACCGGGCTATGTCTATGTCGATTGGGGCCCTGAATTCTACGCGCGTCACGCCACGCTGTTTCCGAATTTCGCCGGCCCCGCGCTGACGGTGAATATCGGCTGGCTCGGATTGCAGCATCTTTTGGAGAACGGTGGCTCCGGATTCTTTGCGCGCCGAATCGTGGAGCCGCTCCTGAAGGCGCGGCGGCTGCACGCCGTTGCCGGTGCACCTGGCTTTGCGATGCCGGCCTATGTCGCCTATCCGGCTGACGCCCAGGACGATCATCTGGCGCGCGCGGTCGAGACCATGCATCGGCTCGCCGCATCCCAGGTTAATGCGAGCGCGGACCTCCCGCGGGCCAGGCCCGCCACGCGGCGGCGGCGCTGACCGCGATTGCTATCGGCATCACTGATCCGTTCCATCGGCTTTCTTCGCTTGTCAGCGCAAACGTCCGCGTTCACAGCAGGATCGGCATCAGCAGGAGGTTAAACCATGGATATTGCGGCAGAAGTGGGAGACGCGTTGCTCAAGGGCGCCTCCGACGCGATCGTTGCGACCGATGTCGAAGGCCGCATCACGTTGTGGAATCCCGGCGCGGTCAGGATGTTCGGCTTCAGCGCCGAGGAGGCGATCGGACAATCGCTCGATTTGATCATTCCGGAGAATCTGCGCGCGCGTCACTGGGCCGGCTTCCGGCACACGATGGCGACCGGGACGAGCCGCTACGGTCAGGGCGATCTGCTGTCGGTGCCGGCGCTGACCAGGCACGGGACGCGCATCTCCGTCGAATTCACCATCGTGATGCTGCACGATGCGGCGCGCAAGGTTGCCGGCACCGTCGCCGTGATGCGCGACGTGACCAAGCTTTTCGAGGAGCTCAAGGAGTTGCGGCGCCGCGCCGCGCAGCAGGCCGGGACATCGTCGTAAGGGCTGGGAAGCCGTGCCGACTTCGCGAGGAGCGGTAGCGACGCAGCAATCCATCGCTCCGCACATGCGAACAGGTGGATTGCTTCGCTTCGCTCGCAATGACACGGATAAGGCTACAAGCAAATGCTAGGTTCTCGGTCATTCCCTCCGGGAGCCGGTCACGGCAGCTGGAGCTACTTTCCCGATCGCAGGCGGGTTTCCGCCAGCGCGGTCACGAGACCGATGATCAGCATCGAGGCCACGATGTCGGCTTCCGCACCGAAGCCAAATGCGATCACCGTCGCTGCGGCAACCGCCGCAAGGATCGCGATGGTCAGCCCTTCGTCGGCGATCAGCTGACGCAGCGCCTTCAGGCGCGTGGTGCCCCGTTGCATTGCCTGCTCACACGCCGAGCGGATTGCCGCCCGCGGCGATGCTCGAGGCGACCTGACTGGCGTGGTGGCGCGGTTCCGCCACGATCCGGCTGCGCAGGATTCGGTACAGCATCGACAGCAGGAGCCGGGAAAGGCGTGTTGCTGTCTGCGGCAGTGGTGTCATGGCGAAGTCCTCCGGGCATCCCGACCCCAAGGCTACGCACTGCCATGAATTTAACAAACGAATAATACTGGCGATTACTATCGGAATATCAGATATAAGCCGGCGCCGCGGCCCGCCGGGGTCGGCGAGGCATTCACGCCGGGCGGCCAAAATAATTTATCCTGACGATGTCGTCCCGCGTGTCGCCCGTTCGACTGGGTGTCGGCGATCCAGCCGATCAAGAGGAGTTCTCAAGATGCAATACCTGTTGCTGATCTACCGGAGCGACGCGGAATATGGCGGCATGAATGCCGACGACCGCAAGGCCCTGTCGGCGGAATATGCCGTCTACACCCAGTCCATCATCCAGAGCGGACACTTCAAGGCGGGTGACGGGCTGCAGCCGGTGTCGACCGCGACCACCGTGCGGGTGCGCGACGGCAAGACGCTGACGACCGACGGGCCATTTGCGGAAACCCGCGAACAACTCGGCGGCTACTATCTCGTCGATGCCAAGGATCTCGACACGGCGCTCGGCCTCGCGGCGCGGATTCCCGGCGCCAAGACCGGCTCGATCGAAGTCAGGCCGGTGATGATCTACGACAACCCGCGATAAGACCAACGGTCATTCCGGGGCGCGAAGCGAACCCGGAATCTCGAGATTCCGGGTTCGATGCTTTCGCATCGCCCCGGAATGACGGTGAAACTCATGACCCCCAGCCAGATCGAAAAAGTGTTTCGCGACGAGGCGGGCCGGGCGCTTGCAACGCTGATCCGGCTCGTCGGCGATTTCGATCTGGCCGAGGACGCGCTTCAGGATGCCTTTGCGGTGGCCCTGCAGCGCTGGCCGATCGGCGATTTTCCTTCCAATCCGCGTGCCTGGCTGGTCAATGTCGGCCGCAACAAGGCGATCGACCGCGTCCGCCGCGCGGCGACGTTTCGCGGCAAGCAGCAGGAACTGACGCATCAAATCCTGCTCGATGCGGAGTCCTCGCCCGAGCCGGCCGACGCAACGCTCGACGACGACATGCTGCGGCTGATCTTCACCTGCTGCCATCCGTCGTTTGCCGCCGAGGTCCAGGTCGCGCTGACCTTGCGCACGGTGTGCGGGCTGACGACGGTGCAGGTCGCGCGCGCCTTTTTGGTGAGCGAGGACGCCATGGCGCAGCGCCTCCTGCGCGCCAAGCAAAAGATAAAACTCGCCGGCATTCCCTATGAGGTGCCGGAGCGTGAGGCGCTGGAGCCGCGCCTCACCGGCGTGCTCGCGGTGATCTACCTCGTCTTCACCGAAGGTTATGCGGCAACCGCCGGCGAGGATCTGATGCGGCCCGATCTTGCGCGCGAGGCGATCCGGCTGGCGCGGCTGATCGATGCGCTGATACCGGCGCGCGGCGAGATCAAGGGCCTGCTGGCTCTGATGCTGTTGCATGATGCGCGTCGCGCCGGCCGCCAAACCGCCGGCGGCGATATCGTGCTGCTCGAGGAGCAGGACCGTTCGTTGTGGGATTTCCAGCAGATCGCCGAAGGCCTCGAACTGGTCGAGGAAGCGCTGCGGATGCCGGGCCGGCCGCAGTCCTACGCCGTGCAAGCCGCGATCGCCGCGCTGCATGCGCGGGCGCCGAGTTATCAGGACACGGATTGGCCGCAGATCGCCGGTCTCTATGAGGTGCTGCTGCGCATCAGCCCGTCGCCGGTGATCGAGCTCAATCACGCCGCCGCGGTGTCGATGGTCGATGGTCCGGCGCGCGCGCTCGGCCTGATCGATGCGCTGGACGCGCGCGGCACTTTGAAGGGATATGACCAGCTGCCCGCGGTGCGCGCCGATTTGCTGCGCCGCCTCGGCCGCAAGGACGAAGCGCGGCAGGCTTATCTCGTTGCAACGGCAGCCACGCAACTCGACCCGCTGCGGCGGCTCTATGCGCGGCGCATCGCCGAGATGGGGTGACGCGCCCCATCTCGTGCGTGGCCAGTGACGGCGCGCCATTCATCCGCGATGGTCAGCGCGCCGTGCGGTGTTGAGCGTGCTCAGTAACCTGTCTTCGCCTTGGCGCCGGTGCTCGATTGCCCGGTCGTCGTTCCCTTCGACATGCCGGTCGTGGTGCCGGGTGCCATCTTCTTCTGCGCGTGATGGACCTTCTGGGTCTTGTGATGGGTCGACGACATGGTCTTGCTTTGGGTCGACATAGCGCCAGCGGCAGCCGGAGCGACAATGAGGCCGACGGCGGCGGCTCCTGCGATCAGTGCTTTGAACATGGACGAATCTCCACTCGGACCGCCCCAGCTACAAAGACCGCACGTGCCGAAAAGTTCCAACGTGCACGCACACTTGGCAGGAAAATGCACCGCTCCTTCGCAATGACGGACAGAGGCGAGCCTAGCTCGACGCGACCACCGTCGCCGCATCCGGCGGCAGGCTCTCGAGCAGCGCGTGCAGTGTGGCCATGGTGGAGCGGTCGGCGATCCCGTCGATGCGCTCCGGGCGGAAGTGACGCTGGAAGGCGGTGACGACCTCCATGGTCGGGCCGTCGAACTTGCCGTTGGTCGGGATGTTGTAGCCGTAGCGCCGGAACGCGGCCTGCATGTTGGAGACGCTGTCGCTGATCGCACCGAGCTGCAGCGCGTCGCCGCGCGCGATCGGCGCCGGCTGCACCCAGTGCCCGACGCCGGAATTGGCCAACGAGTGCCAGGGGAATTTCTCGCCGGGATCCTTCTTGCGCGCCGGCGCCACGTCGGAATGGCCGAGCACGCGATGCGGAACCACCTTGCGGCGAAGCATGATGCCGCGGCACAGCGCGATGACAGCCGCAATCTGGCGCAGCGGAAAGTCCGGATAGCCCCAATCGTGGCCGCGATTGACGATCTCGACGCCGATCGAGCAGGAGTTGATGTCGTCATCGCCGGCCCACGCCGACACGCCGGCGTGCCAGGCGCGCTTGCTCTCCGGCACGCACTGCACGATGCGGCCGTCCTCGAGCACGATGTAGTGTGCCGAGACCTCGGTGCCGGCCGTGCAGAGCTGGGTGATCGCACCCTCGACGTCGGGCATGCCGGTGTAGTGCAGCACGATCATGTCGGGTTGCCGGCCATTGGCGCGATCGCCGAAGTTCGCCGACGGGATCACGTCGGAGGCGATCGAGGAATCCGGCGTGAACGTCTTCGCGTCCGCCACCCCCTTTGGAACAGGGAGGGCGCGCTGACGCTTCGAATCAGCGTTGCCGGACGAAGACGAACTTGAAGCCATACGAATCACTCAAACCCGAACCAGGAGAAAGCATTTTGACATATGGATAAACAAATAGGCGTTTACTATTCCTTTACCGTGCGGGCCGCGCAATCGACCCCTGCCGGGTTCCGTGATCCGCACGATGTGCCGCGCCATTGTGCGCGGAGTGGGTCGCGAGGGTATCACTCGAATGCGGATCAAAGCCGCGCGATTGCGCTAACCGATCATCAACGTTTTCTTAACGTTAAGTGCCGTTACTGAGAGGTGAAGTGCCGAACCGGTTTCGGGGGACGGCCAAAGGACGCTGAGCCCCGCTGTTTGCGCGAAATCCCATGGAAACCCTCCCAATTCCGGTCGGATATCAGGATTTGCGGCCGAGGACGGGAGTTGGCGCTGGCGTCACGCAGCGGCTCTTTCACGTGTTTTCGAGCGAAGTGGATACCGGTTCGCGTGAAGAAAACGCGTCAAGACAGGAATCCAGAGCCCCGTTCCGATCCAATCGGAACGAAGAAGGCTCTGGGCGCGAGGATTCGAGGCGCAATGAATCGGCGCGCACCCAGCTTGCATGCCAGTTACGCGGCCCCGCCCGGGAGCGGCGCATGAGCGAGCGTGCGCCGCGTCACATTTCGGTGTTGGGCCGCGAGGCGGTCGCGTATCTCGCTCCGCGCGCCGGCGGCATCTATGTCGACGCGACCTTCGGTGCAGGCGGCTACAGCCGGGCGATCCTCGATGTCGCCGATACCCGCGTGATCGGCATCGACCGCGACCGCACCGCGATAACCGGCGGCTTCGATCTGGTCGATGGCGCAGGCGGCCGCCTGACGCTGGTCGAGGACCGCTTCTCCAACCTCGCCGAGGTCTGCGCATCGCAGGGGGTGGATGCGGTCGACGGCGTCGTGATGGATGTCGGCGTCTCCTCGATGCAGCTCGACCAGGCCGAACGCGGCTTCTCGTTCCGCCTCGGCGGTCCGCTCGATATGCGGATGGCCCAGAGCGGCCCGACCGTGGCCGACGTGGTCGCGACGGCTTCCGAGAAACAGCTCGCCGACATCATCTATATCTTCGGCGAGGAGCGGCATTCGCGCGGCGTTGCCCGCGCCGTCGTCGCCGCGCGCAAGGACGCGCCGATCACGACGACCGACGCGCTTGCCGATATCGTCGCGAAGGTCGTGCGCGCCAAGCCGAACGAGATCCATCCGGCGACGCGGACCTTCCAGGCGCTGCGCATCTTCGTCAATGAGGAGCTCGATGAGCTCTATCTGGCGCTGGCAGCGGCCGAGCGCGTGCTGAAGCCGGGCGGCCGGCTCGTCGTGGTTTCATTCCATTCGCTGGAAGACCGCATCGTCAAGAATTTCCTCAGCCTGCGCGGCAAGGTCTCCGCCGGTTCGAGGCATTTGCCCGAGGTGGCGCAAGCGGCGCCGAGCTTTCAGATCCTGACCAAGCGGCCGGTGACGCCTGATGAGGCCGAGCTTGCCGCCAATCCGCGCGCGCGATCGGCCAAGCTGCGTGCCGCCGAACGCACTGCTGCGCCGGTGCACGCCGACGACGACCTGCCGTCATGGCCGCGGCTGTCCGACCTGAAGCGGGGAGGGTGACGATGCGCCTTCTCCATCTCCTCGTCATCGGCATGCTGATCTTCGCGGCGTCCTATGTCTACCGCATCAAGATGGAATCGACCGCGCGCGTCGAGCGCGTGCTGCAGCTCAATGCCGAGATCCGCGAGCAGCGCAACGCGATCGCCGCGTTGCGCGCCGAATGGGCCAAGCTCGATGCTCCGCTCCGGCTGCAAGGCCTCGCCGAGCGCCATCTGCCGCTGAAGCCGATCAACGCCAACCAGTACGATTCCCTGAAGAACCTGCCGGAGCGGCCGCCGAGCTTCACGCGGCCCGGTTCGCGCGATCCGATCGGCGCGATGATCGACACCATCGAGGCGGCCGCGGCGCCCGACAGCACCACCGGATCGATCGACAAGGCGGCGACCGACCAGTCGGCCGCCGACCAGCCTGCGCCCGAAGACTCCGGGCAGGGCGGGGGAGACCAGCAATGACGGGACCAGCCATGACCGATCCGGCACCCGCCAACACACCGGCCGTGAAACCTGCCGAGCCATGGAACCAGCGGCTGATCCGCACGCTGCTGTACGGCAGTAATGTCGACCGCGCCGCCAAGGCGCGCGCGCGCGTTGGTCTTGCCATCCTCGCTTTCGCTGCGGTCTATTGCGTGCTGGCGGGGAGGCTGGTGCTGTTCGCCGTCGGCGCCGACAGCCACGGCGCGCGCCGCACCGCCTCGCAGGACGCCATCGCGACCGCGAGGCCCGACATCACCGACCGCAACGGCGAAATCCTCGCCACCGACGTCAAGGCGCCGAGCCTGTTCGCCGAGCCGCGCCGGCTGATCGACAAGGACGAGGCGATCGAGCTTTTGACCGGAGCCTTGCCCGATCTCGACACCAGCGAGGTGCGCGACCGCCTGTCGTCGCGCAAGGGTTTCGTCTGGCTGAAGCGCGAGATCACGCCGAAGCAGCAGAGCGACATCCATCGCCTCGGCCTTCCCGGCGTCGGCTTCCTGCGCGAGAACAAACGCGTCTATCCGACCGGCAATGAGGTCGCCCACCTGATCGGCCTGGTCAACATCGACAACCAGGGCATCGCCGGCATGGAGAAGTGGCTGGACAGCAACGGGCTGGCCGATCTGCATCGCGCGGGCTTCGCCACCGACCGGCTGCAGAAGCCGGTGGAGCTGTCGGTCGACCTGCGCGTCGAGCACGCGCTGCGCGACGAATTGCTCAAGGCGAAAGAGAAGTTCAAGGCCAAGGCCGCCTCCGGCCTCGTCTCCAACGTGCGCACCGGCGAGATCGTGGCGATGGTCTCGCTGCCGGATTTCGATCCTAACAATCCGAAGGAGGCGCACGATCCCGATCGCATCAACCGCCTGACCACCGGCGTCTACGAGATGGGCTCGACCTTCAAGGCGTTCACGCTGGCGATGGCGCTGGATAGCGGCCGGTTCGACCTCAACTCGATGTGGGATGCGCGCGGCCCGCTGCATTACGGCAAGTTCGCGATCCATGACGACCACAACATGGGCCGCATGATCAACATGAAGGAGGTGTTCTACTATTCCTCCAACATCGGCGCCGGGCGCATTGCGCTGGCGATGGGCGTCGATGCGCACAAGGCCTTCTTGCGCAAGATGGGCCAGCTCGAGCGGCTGCGCACCGAACTGCCGGAGAGCGCGTCCCCGATCGTGCCGAAGAAGTGGGGCGAATTGAACACCGTCACCATCTCGTTCGGTCACGGCATCGCGGTGGCGCCGCTGCAGGCGGTGATGGGCATCGATGCGCTGGTCAATGGCGGCTACCTGATCCCCCCGACCTTCCTGAAGCGCACCGAGCAGGAGGCGATGGCGCTCGCCAAGCGCGTCATCAAGCCGGAGACCTCGGACAAGATGCGCTATCTGATGCGGCTCAATGCCGAGATCGGCACCGCGAAGAAGGCCGACGTCAAGGGCTACTATATCGGCGGCAAGACCGGCACCGCGGAGAAGGTGATCAACGGCCGCTACGCCAAGAAGCGCGTGCTCAACGCCTTCACCGCGATCCTGCCCGCCGACAATCCGAAATACCAGCTCCTGATCATGCTCGACGAGCCGCAGCCCCTGAAGGAGACCTACGGGTTCATCACCTCGGGCTGGAATGCGGTGCCGACCGGCGGCAATGTGATCGCCCGAATTGCGCCGCTTTTGGGCGTTGAACCGCGATTCGATCTGCCGCCGTCCGACCGCCTTATTCTTGCGGCATCCAAAACAACCCAGTAAGGCGTATACTCACGCGGCGCCAGAACGGCGCCGGCCAGACTGGAAGATCATGAGACTTCGCGACCTCTTCAGCGATGACGCCACGATCGATCCGAGTGCCTCCTCGCTCATTGTCGGAGGGCTTGCGGTCGACAGCCGCGCGGTGAAGCCGGGCGACCTGTTCTTCGCGCTGGCCGGCAGCAGGACCGATGGCGCGCGCTTCGTCGATGCGGCGATTGCCGCCGGCGCGGTCGCGGTCGCCAGCGACCATCTGCCGCAAGGTCACGCGCGCGCCCCCTTCGTCATCACGCCGAATCCGCGCCGTGCGCTGGCGCTCGCCGCGGCCAAATTCTTTTCCCGCCAGCCGGCGACGATCGCGGCGGTGACCGGCACCAGCGGCAAGACCTCGGTCGCAGCATTCACACGCCAGATCTGGCAGCGGCTCGGACATTCCTCCGCCAGCATCGGCACCATCGGCCTCGTCTCGGACAAGCGCACTGTCTACGGCTCGCTGACCACGCCGGATCCGATTGCGCTGCATCGCCAGCTCGACGAGATCGCGAGCGACGGCGTCACGCATCTGGCGTTCGAGGCGTCCTCGCACGGCCTCGATCAGTATCGTCTCGACGGTGTGCGCATCGCCGCCGGCGGCTTCACCAATCTGTCGCGCGACCACATGGACTATCATCCCGATGTCGCGCATTATCTCAATGCAAAGCTCCGGCTGTTCCGCGATCTGGTCGCGCCAGGCGGCGCCGCGGTGATCTCGGCCGATCATGACTGTTCGGCCGAGGTGATCGATGCGGCGCGCTCGCGCGGCCTGCGCATCATCGCGGTCGGGCGCAACGCCGATGCAGGCGATGGCATCAAGCTCCTCGATGCCGCCATCGAAGGCTTTGCCCAGCGGCTCCTGATCGAGCACCGCGGGCGCAAGCACGCGATCCGGCTGCCGCTGGTCGGCGAATTCCAGATCGAGAACGCGCTGGTCGCGGCCGGGCTCGCGATCGGCACCGGCAGCGCCGCCGATGACGTATTCGGCTGCCTCGAACATCTCGAAGGCGCCAAGGGCCGGCTGGAATTCGTCGGCGAGCACAATGGCGCGCCGATCTTCGTCGACTACGCCCACAAGCCAGACGCGCTCGCCAAGGCGCTGCAGGCGCTGCGGCCCTATGCCAAGCGCAAGCTGGTCGTGATCTTCGGCGCCGGCGGCGACCGCGACGCCGGCAAGCGTCCGATCATGGGCGCGATCGCGGCCGAGAATGCCGATCAGGTCATCGTCACCGACGACAATCCGCGCAGCGAGAAGCCGGAGGCGATCCGCGCCGCGATCATGGCGACGGCGAAGGGCGCGCGCGAGATCGGCGACCGCGCCGCGGCGATCCGCGCCGGCATTGCCGGCCTCGCGCCGGGCGATGCGCTGGTGGTCGCCGGCAAGGGCCACGAGGTCGGGCAGATCGTCGGCAACACGACGCTGCCGTTCAGCGATCATGAGGCGGTCGCCAGTGCATTGGCTGCGGAGGGCGCATGAGCACGATGTTGTGGACCTCGGATGCGATGGCGACGGCGATGCGCGCCGCCACGCAAGGCACGCTGCCGGACGGCGTCACCGGTCTCTCGATCGACAGCCGCACCATCGCGCCGGGCGAAGCGTATTTCGCGATCAAGGGCGACGTCCATGACGGCCATGCCTTCGTCGAGGCGGCGCTGAAGGGCGGTGCCGGGCTCGCGGTGGTCGAGACCGCGCAACGGGCGAAGTTTCCCACTGATGCGCCGCTGCTGGTGGTCGACGACGTGCTCGCCGGCCTCGTCGAGCTCGCGCATGCCTCGCGCGCGCGGCTCAACGCGCAGATCGTCGCGGTGACCGGCTCGGTCGGCAAGACCTCGACCAAGGAGGCGCTGCGCCGCGTGCTGTCGGCGCAGGGCGAGACCCATGCCTCGGTGGCGTCGTTCAACAATCATTGGGGCGTGCCGCTGTCGCTGGCGCGCTGCCCGGCCAGCACGCGCTTTGCGGTGTTCGAGATCGGCATGAACCATGCCGGCGAGATCACGCCGCTGGTGAAGATGGTGCGCCCGCACGTCGCAATCATCACCACCATCGAGCCGGTGCATCTGGAATTCTTCGCCGGCATCGAGGCGATCGCCGACGCCAAGGCGGAGATCTTCGCAGGGCTCGAGCCCGATGGCGCCGTCGTGCTCAACCGCGACAACGGGCAATTCGCGCGGCTGCAACAGCGGGCCAGGCAGGCCGGCATCTCGCGCATCGTCTCGTTCGGCGCGGACAAGCGCGCCGAGGCGCGGCTGCTCGACCTCTCGCTGCATGCGACCTGCTCGGCGGTGCATGCGGATATTCTGGATCATGACATCACCTACAAGATCGGCATGCCCGGCCGGCACATGGCGATGAACTCGCTCGCGGTGCTCGCCGGCGCTTCGCTGCTCGGCGCCGATATCGCGCGCGCGGCGCTGTCGCTGTCGCAGCTCGCGGCGCCGACCGGCCGCGGCCTCCGCCGCACTCTCGAGGTCGGCCATGGCGAGGCGACGCTGATCGACGAGAGCTACAACGCCAACCCGGCCTCGATGGGCGCCGCGCTCAACGTGCTCGGTCAGGCCCAGACCGGGCCGCATGGCCGCCGCATCGCGGTGCTCGGTGACATGCTCGAGCTCGGGCCGACCGGGCCCGATTTGCACCGCGGCCTCAACGAGGCCGTGACCGCCAACCGCATCGACCTCGTATATTGTTGTGGTCCGCTGATGCGGAATCTGTGGGATGCCCTTTCCACCGGCAAGCGGGGAGGCTATGCCGAGAGCTCGGCGGCGCTCGAAGCGCAGGCGATTGCCGCGGTCCGTGCCGGTGACGTGATCATGGTGAAGGGCTCGCTGGGATCGAAGATGAAGCTCATTGTCAGCGCGCTGGAAAAACGCTTCCCCGACAAGGCCGCGCACGAAGAAGCGGTATAGGACCCCTCGAATGTTCTACTGGTTGATCGAACTGTCCAACACCGTTCCGGGGTTTGGGGCGTTCCGCAGCGCTTTGAACGTGTTCCGCTACATCACCTTCCGCACCGGCGGCGCGATGGTGACCGGCGCGCTGTTCGTGTTCCTGTTCGGGCCCTGGATCATCGATCATCTGCGGCTGCGGCAGGGTAAGGGCCAGCCGATCCGCACCGACGGTCCGCAGTCGCATCTGATCTCCAAGAAGGGCACGCCCACCATGGGCGGGCTGATGATCCTGTCCGGGCTCGTGGTGTCGACGCTGCTCTGGGCCAATCCGCTCAATCCCTATGTCTGGATCGTGCTGGCGGTGACGCTCGGCTTCGGCTTCGTCGGCTTCTATGACGATTATTTGAAGGTCACAAAGCAGTCGCACAGCGGCTTCGCCGGCAAGCTGCGGCTCTTGATCGAGGCGGTGATCGGGCTCGCCGCCACCTACGCGCTGGTCCGGCTCGGGCGCGACGTGTCGTCGACCTCGCTCGTGATTCCGTTCTTCAAGGACCTCGTGATCAATTTCGGCTGGTTCTTCGTGATCTTCGGCGCCTTCGTGATGGTCGGCGCCGGCAACGCGGTGAATCTCACCGACGGTCTCGACGGTCTTGCGATCGTGCCCGTGATGATTGCCGCCGCAAGCTTCGGCATGATCTCGTACCTGACCGGCAACGCGGTGTTCTCGGATTACCTGCAGATCAATTACGTCGCCGGCACCGGCGAACTGGCGGTGCTGTGCGGCGCGGTGCTTGGCGCAGGCCTCGGCTTCCTCTGGTTCAACGCGCCGCCGGCCTCGATCTTCATGGGCGACACCGGCTCGCTGGCGCTCGGCGGCATGCTCGGCGCGACGGCGGTTGCGGTGAAGCACGAGATCGTGCTCGCCGTGATCGGTGGCCTGTTCGTGCTGGAGGCGGTCTCGGTCATCGTCCAGGTCACCTCGTTCAAGCTCACCGGCAAGCGCGTGTTCCGGATGGCGCCGCTGCACCATCATTTCGAGCAGAAGGGCTGGACCGAACCGCAGATCGTGATCAGGTTCTGGATCATCTCGGTGATGCTGGCGCTCGCCGGCCTCTCCACCCTCAAGCTGCGCTGAGCGTCGCCATGATCCCGGTCACCTCCTTCTCCGGCAAGACGGTCGCGGTGTTCGGGCTCGGCGGCTCCGGGCTTGCGAGCTGCCAGGCGCTGAAGGCCGGCGGCGCCGAGGTGATCGCGGCCGACGATAATGCCGACAACGTCGTCAAGGCGGCGCAGGCCGGCTTCACTACCGCTGATCTGCGCACCGTGTCGTGGGCGAATTTCGCCGCGCTGATCCTGACCCCCGGCGCGCCGCTGACCCATCCGGCGCCGCACTGGAGCGTGCTGAAGGCGCGCGAGGTGGGGTGCGAGGTGATCGGCGACGTCGAACTGTTCTGCCGCGAGCGGCGCCGTCACGCGCCGAACGCGCCATTCGTCGCCATCACCGGCACCAACGGCAAATCGACCACCACCGCGCTGATCGCGCATCTGATGAAGGTCGCCGGCTACGACACCCAGATGGGCGGCAATATCGGCACCGCGATCCTGTCGCTGGAGCCGCCGCGCATGGGGCGTGTCCATGTGATCGAGATGTCATCCTACCAGATCGATCTCGCACCGTCGCTCGATCCGTCGGTCGGCATCCTGATCAACATCAGCGAGGATCACATCGATCGCCACGGCACGCTCGAGCATTACGCGGCGGTGAAGGAGCGGCTGGTCGCCGGCGTACAGGCCGGCGGCACGGCGATAACAGGCGTCGACGACATCTGGTGCCGCAACATCGCCGACCGGCTCGATCGCGCCGGCAAGCGCGTGGTGCGCATCTCGGTGAAGAACCCGCTGCCCGACGGCCTCTATGTCGAGCACGAGACCATCGTGCGTGCGTCGGGCGCGGCGCGCAGCGAGATAGCGCGGTTAGGCGGCACCGGCTCGTTGCGCGGTCTGCACAATGCGCAGAACGCCGCCTGCGCCTCGGCCTGCGCGCTGGCGATGGGGATCGCGACCGACGTGCTGCAGAACGGCCTGCGCAGCTTCCCGGGTCTCGCGCACCGCATGGAGCAGGTCGGCCGCCGCGGCAACGTGCTGTTCGTCAACGACTCCAAGGGTACCAACGCGGATGCGGCCGCGCATGCGCTATCCTCGTTCGCCGACATCTACTGGATCGCCGGCGGCAAGCCGAAGGCCGGCGGCATCACCAGCCTGACCGAATATTTTCCGCGCATCCGCAAGGCCTATCTGATCGGCGAGGCGGCGGCCGAATTCTCCGGCACGCTCGGCGAGCGCGTCCCGCACGACATGTCCGGCACGCTCGACGTCGCGATCGCCAGCGCCGCGCGCGATGCCGAGGCATCGGGGCTCGCGGAAGCCGTCGTGCTGCTGTCGCCGGCCTGCGCCTCGTTCGACCAGTACCGCAATTTCGAAATCCGCGGCACCGCCTTCCGCGACATCGTCCAGGCATTGCCCGGCGTCAAGCCGGTGGTGTGACGTCACGCCGTAGAATCGTAGGATGGTAGAGCGCAGCGAAACCCATCGCGCAGGGAAGGCCGGGTTGTTTCCGGCCACACCTGTGGTCCTACCCCCGAGCTTTCTACCCATCGCCCGGGGCCCATGGGTGCGATCGGCACCCGGCTTTCCCTGCGCCCGCTTCAAGAGCGGGCAAAACGATGCAAAGCTCGGACGGATTCATGTCGCGAGAATGCGGACGTATGACGCGCAAGAGGCGCCCAACACTCGGTGTCGTCCCTGCGAAAGCAGGGACCCATAACCACCGACGCTGATTGTTGCGCGACGTCGGAACGACGAGTCGCTTCAACACCATCCGCCGCGGAGTATGGGTCCCTGCTTTCGCAGGGACGACGCGCGGAAGGAGCCGTGGGCTCTCATTCTCTCCGGTGTCATGCCCCGCCCATGCGGGCATCCAGACACCCGTGCTTGAGGCGCCAATCCACCTCCCTCAAAAGTTACCCAACCCGTTAACCCCTTGGAAACCATCCTGCGCCACGAATGGACGTTATCTCTGCCATCTGGGGACGCCCATGCTCGCCCGTGACCAACGCACCCCGTTCTCGGACTGGTGGTGGACCGTCGACAAGCTGCTGCTTGTGGCGATCGCCGCGTTGATGCTGGCCGGCGTCATCCTGTCGCTGGCGGCGAGCCCACCGGTGGCGACCCGGATCGGGCTCGATCCGTTCCACTTCTTCAACCGCCACGTCATGTTCCTGGTGCCGTCGCTGATGGTGCTGATCGGCGTCTCGTTCATGACGCCGCGGCAGATCCGGCGCACCGCGCTGATCGTGTTCGCGGTCTCGATCGCGCTGATCGTGCTGACGCTCTTGGTCGGGCCCGAGGTCAAGGGCTCGCGGCGCTGGATCACGCTGCTCGGCGTCAACATCCAGGCCTCCGAAGCCGCAAAGCCCTCCTTCGTCATCGTCGCGGCCTGGCTGTTTGCGGAATCGACCAAGCGGCCGGAGATGCCGGCGACCTCGATGGCGCTGGTGCTGTTGCTGACGCTGGTCACGCTGCTGGTGATGGAGCCCGACTTCGGTCAGACCATGCTGATCCTCACCGTGTGGGGCGCGCTGTTCTTCATCGCGGGCATGCGGATGATCTGGGTGTTCGGGCTCGCCGGCGCGGCGGGCGCCGGCCTGTTCGGCGCCTATCTTTTGGTGCCGCACGTCGCCGGCCGCATCAAGCGCTTCATGAATCCCGCCTCCGGCGACACCTTCCAGGTCGACACCGCGATGGAAGCGTTCTGGAACGGCGGCTGGTTCGGCTTGGGGCCGGGCGAGGGCATCGCCAAGCGCAGCCTGCCGGACAGCCACACCGACTTCGTGTTCGCGGTCGCGGCGGAAGAGTTCGGCATCATCCTCTGCTTGATGCTGGTGGCGCTGTTCGGTTTCATCGTGATCCGCACGCTGACCCGCGCCTATGCCACCGAGGACATGTTCTCGCGCTTCGCGGCGTCGGGGCTTGCGATCCTGTTCGGCGTGCAGGCGACCATCAACATGGCGGTCAATCTGCAATTGATTCCGGCCAAGGGCATGACGCTGCCGTTCATTTCCTATGGCGGTTCCTCGTTCGTGTCGCTTGCCTATGGCGTCGGCATGATGCTGGCGCTGACGCGGCAGCGGCCGCGCACCGAGATCGAATCGATGGAGGGCGCCAGCGCTCAGCGCGCCTACGCGTAGGTGACTGTGACGGTCGTGTCGGTTATCTGGAAACCATGGACAACGCGCCTCTGATTCTGCTGGCGGCCGGTGGCACCGGCGGCCATCTGTTCCCGGCCGAAGCGCTCGCCGTGGAATTGATCAGGCGTGGCCTGCGCGTCCGGCTCGCCACAGACGGCCGCGCGCTGCGCTATTCCGGCCTGTTCGGCAGGGAGAGCATCGACCTCGTGCCGAGCGCGACCGTGCGCAGCCGCAACCCGATCTCGCTGGCGCGGACCGCGCTGATGCTTGGCTACGGCACGCTGGTCGCCGCCAATCTGGTGCGCCGGCTGAAGCCCGCGGCCGTGGTCGGCTTTGGCGGCTACCCGACCTTGCCGCCGCTGATGGCGGCGCGGCTGCTCGGCGTGCCCGGCATCATCCACGACGCCAATGCGGTGCTCGGCCGCGCCAACCGTTTCCTCTCCGGCCGCGTCAACGCGATCGCGACCTCGCTGCCCGGGGTGCTCGATCGCGATCCCGCGCTCGCGGGCAAGGCCACCACGGTCGGCACGCCGATGCGTCCGGCGATCCTCGCGGCCGCGGCGGTGAACTACACGCCACCCGAGGCGAACGGGCCGCTGCGCCTGCTCGTCGTCGGCGGCAGCCAAGGCGCGCGGGTAATGAGCGATATCGTGCCGCCGGCGATCGAGCAGCTCGCGCCCGCGCTGTGGAGCCGCCTGATCATCACCCAGCAGGTGCGCGAAGAGGACATGAATCGGGTGCGCGCGGTCTACGACCGGCTCGAGATCAACGCCGAGCTCGCGCCGTTCTTCGCCGACCTGCCGGCGCGCCTCGCCTCGAGCCAGCTCGTGATCTCGCGCTCCGGCGCCGGCACGGTCGCCGAGCTCGCCGCGATCGGCCGGCCCTCGATCCTGGTGCCGCTGCCGGGCGCAATCGATCAGGACCAGTTCGCCAATGCCGGCGTGCTGTCGCAGGCGAACGGCGCGCTGCGCATCGCGCAGAGCGACTTCACGTCCGAGCGGCTGGCCGCTGACATTTCGGCCTACGCCGCCGAGCCCGCGAAACTGACCGCGATGGCGGCGTCAGCGCGCGGCGTCGGCCGGCTCGATGCCGCCGAGCGGCTAGCCGATCTGGTGGCGAAAGTGGCAGGAATTTAGGCCGCTTTCGAAGAATTTTCGGCCATGGGACGCTATGGCCGGGCTTGTCCTGGCCATATCAGTCTTTCATAAGTCGGAGGATTGCCGGGTGAGCCCGGACACGATGAAGGTGTTAGCAACATGAGACTGCCGCGCGAGATCGGACCCATTCACTTCGTCGGGATCGGCGGCATCGGCATGAGCGGCATCGCCGAGGTGCTGATCAATCTCGGCTACACCGTGCAGGGTTCCGATGCTTCGGATAACTACAACCTGGACCGGCTGCGCAAGAAGGGCGCCAAGATCTCGGTCGGCCACACCGCCGAGAATGTCGACGGCGCCGATGTCGTCGTGGTCTCGACTGCGATCAAGCGCGACAATCCCGAACTGATGGCGGCCCGCGCGCGACGCATTCCGGTGGTGCGGCGCGCCGAGATGCTGGCGGAACTGATGCGGCTGAAGAGCTGCGTCGCGATCGCCGGCACCCATGGCAAGACCACCACGACCACGATGGTGGCGACCCTGCTCGATGCCGGCGGGCTCGACCCGACCGTGATCAATGGCGGCATCATCAACGCCTATGGCTCCAACGCGCGGCTCGGTGCCGGCGACTGGATGGTGGTCGAAGCCGACGAGAGCGACGGCACCTTCCTGAAGCTGCCGTCCGACGTCGTCATCGTCACCAATATCGACCCCGAGCATCTCGATCACTTCAAGACCTTCGAAGCGATCCAGGACGCGTTCCGCAATTTCGTCGAGAACGTCCCGTTCTACGGCTTTGCCGTGATGTGCACCGATCACCCCGTGGTGCAAACTCTCGTCGGCAAGATCGAAGACCGCCGCATTATCACCTACGGCCAGAACCCGCAGGCCGATGCGCAGCTCAAGGATCTGACGCCGATGGGCGGCGGCTCGAAATTCTCGGTCGCGATCCGCGATCGCAAGTCCGGCGCGGTCCATGAGATCGCCGATATCATGCTGCCGATGCCGGGGCGCCACAACGCATCGAATGCGACGGCGGCGATCGCGGTCGCGCACGAGCTCGGCGTGTCCGACGACGTCATCCGCCAGGCCATGTCCGGTTTCGGCGGCGTCAAGCGGCGCTTCACCAAGACCGGCGAGACCAACGGCATCACCGTGATCGACGATTACGGTCATCATCCGGTCGAGATCGCAGCCGTGCTGAAGGCGGCGCGGGAATCTGTCAACGGCAAGATCGTCGCCGTGGTGCAGCCGCATCGCTACACCCGCCTGCAATCGCTGTTCGAGGAATTCTGCACCTGCTTCAACGATGCCGATGCGGTCGTGGTCGCGGAGGTCTATCCGGCCGGCGAGGCGCCGATCGCCGGCATCGACCGCGACCATTTCGCCGCCGGCCTGCGCGCCCACGGCCATCGCAACGTTGTCCCGCTGCCGAACGCGGGCGAACTCGCAAAGATCGTGCACGGCCTCGCCAAGCCCGGTGACCTTGTCGTCTGCCTCGGCGCCGGCAACATCACGCAATGGGCCTACGCACTGCCTGCCGAATTGAAGGCGCTGGGGTGATCGTGACCTTCCCCGACATCACGCCCGATCTGAAAGCCGCGATGCCGGAGCTGCGCGGGCGGCTGCTGGCGAACCAGTCGCTGGCGGAGCTGACCTGGTTTCGCGTCGGCGGCCCGGCGCAGGTGCTGTTCACACCGGCAGATGAAGATGACCTCGCCTATTTCCTGAACCGCCTGCCGCAGGAATTGCCGGTCTATGTCGTCGGCGTCGGCTCCAATCTGATCGTGCGCGATGGCGGCATGCCCGGCGTCGTGATCCGGCTCGCGCCGCGCGCCTTCGGCGAGACCCGCGCGGTCGGCGATGTCGTCACCGCCGGCGCTGCGGCGCTCGACAAGCGCGTCGCCGAGACGGCTGCGGCGGCTGATATCGGCGGCATGGAATTCTTCTTCGGCATTCCCGGCACGGTCGGCGGCGCGCTGCGCATGAATGCCGGCGCCAACGGCGGCGAGACCAAAGACGTGCTGATCGAGGCCACCGGCATCGGCCGCGATGGAACGAAGCATACGTTCGGCAATGCCGACATGAAGTTCGTCTATCGCAACAGCGGCGTCGATCCGTCCATCGTCTTCACCTCGGCGCGCTTCCGCGGCACGATCACCGATGCTGAGGTGATCCGCGCCCGCATGAACGAGGTGCAGAGCCATCGCGAGACCGCGCAGCCCGATCCGCGAAAAGACCGGCGGCTCGACCTTCAAGAATCCACCTGGCAACAGCGCCTGGAAGCTGATCGACGCCGCCGGCTGCCGCGGCCTCAAGGTCGGCGGCGCGCAGGTGTCGGAGATGCACTGCAATTTCCTGATCAACACCGGCAACGCCACCGGGCACGACATCGAGACGCTCGGCGAGACGGTGCGCGAACGGGTCAAGCAAAGCAGCGGAATTGAGCTACACTGGGAAATCAAGCGGATCGGAAATTCATCGTAGTCGTCATTCCGGGGCGATGCGCAGCATCGAACCCGGAATCCAGAGGTCGTTAATCGAGATTCCCGGGTGCGCGATTGCGCACCTGGGTCTGGTCCTTCGGACCATCCCGGAATGACGGAAGTAGCGAAGACAGGCAAAGAAGATGCAGGTGACCATTCTGTTCGGCGGCACCAACAAGGAGCGGCTGGTCTCGGTGGCGAGCACGCAGGCGCTGTACCGCGCGCTGCCCGACGCGGATCTCTGGTTCTGGGACGTCGACGACACGGTGCACGCGGTGACGTCGGAAAAACTGCTTGGCCACACGCGGCCGTTCGAGGTCGACTTCAAGCCCGACGGTCGCGGCATCGCGCTCGAGCAGGCGCTCGACAAGGCGAGCGCCGAGCAGCGGGTGCTGGTGTTCGGTTTGCATGGCGGCCGCGCCGAGAATGGCGAATTGCAGGCGATGTGCGAGATGCGCGGCGTCGCGTTCACCGGCTCCGGCTCGGCATCGTCGCATCTGGCGTTCGATAAGCCGTCGGCAAAGCGCTTCGCCTCGATCGCAGGCCTCAACGCGCCGCAGGGCATCAATGTCGAACAGATCGATGACGCCTTCGCGAAACACGGCAGGCTGATCGCAAAACCGGCCAAGGACGGATCGAGCTACGGGCTGATCTTCGTCAACGCGAAGCAGGATCTCGTCGCGGTCCGCAATGCCGCGAAGCATGAAGAATATCTGATCGAGCCGTTCGTGTCGGGCGTGGAGGCGACCTGCGGCGTGCTCGAGCAGTCCGACGGCTCCGTGTTCGCGCTGCCGCCGATCGAGATCGTGCCGGGGGAGGGAACCTTCGACTACACAGCCAAATACCTTTTGAAGTCGACGCAGGAGATCTGTCCCGGCCGCTTCGCGCCCGAGGTCAGCGCCGCGATCATGGACCATGCGCTGCGGGCGCATCGTGCGTTGTCCTGCGCGGGCTACTCGCGCAGCGATTTCATCGTCTCGGCCAATGGCCCGGTCTATCTCGAGACCAACACCCTGCCGGGGCTCACCGCGGCATCACTGTACCCTAAGGCCTTGAAAGCACAGGGCATCGCCTTTGCCGACTTCCTCACCGGCCAGATCGAGCTGGCCCGCCGCCGCGTCCGAAGTTAATGCCCGGCCGGGCGGAACCCGCCCTGGTCGGCCGGATGGAACCCGGGCGCTGTTGCTAAAATGCTAACGAGTTCGCGGCAAAGTACTCACAGCGTTGATCAAAACACGCGCCAGGCCGAAGTCATTTACCGTTTGTTTACCAGGAAGCCCGAAGGTTAACGCTGGCGGCGCATGTAGCGCTTGGCTGCCGGGGCGTGAGCTGTCGCGGATTACCGCTTCGAGGATCGCAACCAGGGAACAGGGGCCACTCTAATCCCACCGGTCTAGCCGAGACGTGATTTGTGCCGGGACCCGCGGGGTTTGCGGGCGCAACATGTGACGAGCTCGTGCAATGGATGGTGCAGGACGCCTCACCCGATCGCTGCGATCGCTGGGGCCTCAAGCTGACCTGAGAGCAGCCGCTATTGGAGCGGCGGTGCTGCTGCGCGAGTATATTGGCGCCCATCTCGCGCGCCGCAGGCGGCGTCCCGCCAAGCGGCCGCAGGTGATCGATCGCGAGCCGCCGAACCGCTACATCCTGATGGTCGAACGCTATCTGCCGCGCCGCATCGGCCTGGTCGCGACGCTCGCGATCCTGTTCGGCAGCCTGGGCCTCGGCATCGTCAAGGGCGGCCATGTCGAGGAATTCACCACCGCGCTCAGCGACACCCGCAACGCGCTTGCCAACACCGCCGGCTTCCGCATCACCACCGTCGGCATCAACGGCCGCAAGCAGCTGAGCCAGGACGAGGTGCTCGCGATCGGCGGCGTCAATGGCCGCTCCTCGCTGCTGTTCCTCGACGCCGACACCGTGCGCGCCAAGCTGAAGGCCAATCCCTGGATCGCGGATGCAACGATCCTGAAGCTCTATCCGGGCCGGCTGCAGATCGACATCGTCGAGCGCACCGCCTTCGCGCTGTGGCAGCAGAACGGCCGCCTGTCGGTGATTGCCTCCGACGGCGCGGTGCTCGAGCCCTACGTCTCGCGCCGCTTCCTCAATCTGCCGCTGGTAGTCGGCAAGGGCGCCGACGTCAGGGCCCACGACTTCCTGGCGCTGCTCGACCGTTACCCGCAGGTGCGCTCGGTGACCAAGGCCGCGATCTTCGTCGGCGAGCGGCGCTGGAACCTGCGCCTCAAGGACGGTCTCGACGTCCGCCTGCCGGAGAACGACGTCGGCAACGCGCTCGCTGCGCTCTCCAGGCTCGACAAGGACGAGAAGCTGTTCTCGCGCGACATTGTCGCCGTCGACATGCGCCTGCCCGATCGGCTGATCGTGCAATTGTCCGAGGACGCCGGCAAGGCGCGCGACGAATTGTTCAAGGACAAGAAGTCCAAGAAGAAGGCCGGTGACTCAGCATGACCGGCCTCGATCGCAACCTGACCCCGAAGACCCGCCCGATGCAGAAGCGCACCGCGATGGTGGCTTCGCTCGATGTCGGCTCCAGCAAGATCGCCTGCATGATCGCGCGGCTGAGGCCGTCGCCGCCGAACGAGGCGCTGCGCGGACGCACCCATGCGGTCGAATTGATCGGCTACAGCCAGATCCAGTCGCGCGGCGTCAAGGCGGGCTCTGTCGTCGATCTCGCCGAATGCGAGAAGGCGGTACGCCATGCGGTGGCGCTGGCCGAGCGCATGGCCAAGGTCCGTGTCGAATCCGTCCTGCTGTCGGTCTCCGGCGGCCGGCAGCACGGCCAGCTGGTCGAAGCCGCGGCCGATATCCGCGGCGGCTCGGTCACCTCGGACGATATCAGCCGCGTCACGTCCGCCGGCATGCGCCACGCCGCAGGCGCGGGCCGCACCGTGCTGCACGCGCTGCCGGTCGGCTACGCGCTCGACGGCGTCAAGGGCATCCGCGATCCCAGAGGCATGGTGGCGCGCCAGTTCGGCGTCGACATGAACGTGGTGACGTCGGACGCGACTGTCGCCAAGAACCTGATGCTGGTGGTCGAGCGCTGCCATCTCAACGTCGAAGCCATGGCGTCGAGCCCCTATGTTGCGGGCCTCTCGGTGCTGACCGATGACGAGGCCGATCTCGGCGCTGCCGTCGTCGAGATGGGCGCGGGATCGACCACGATCGCGACATATTCCGGCGGACGTCTCGTGCACGCATCCGGATTTGCGCTGGGCGGGCAACACATCACGATGGACCTTGCGCGCGGCATCGGCGCGTGCATTGCGGATGCCGAGCGAATCAAGACTTTATACGGCACGGTGCTGACCGGCGGTTCGGACTCGCGCGAGCTGATGTCCGTTCCCACTGCAGGCGATGATCGGGAGACACCGCAAATCGTGTCCCGCGCCACGATTGCGAACATTGTCCGGCATCGCGCCGAGGAGATTTTCGAAATGGTCCGTGACCGGCTCGCGGATTCCCCCTTTGCGGCAGAGCCGAGGGCGCGCGTCGTGCTGAGCGGCGGCGCCTCGCAGCTCACCGGCACCGTCGAGCTTGCCACCCGCATCCTGAACCGTCAGGTCCGCATCGGCCGGCCGCTCGGCTTCGGCCGGCTGCCGAACGAGGCGAAGGGCGCCTCGTTCTCGGTGCCCACGGGCCTCCTGGTCTATCCGCAATACGCACATCTTGAACATGTCGAACCGCGGCGCACGCGGCAGCTCAGGACAGGGACAGACGGTTACTTCGGAAAGGTCGGACGATGGCTTCGCGAGGGCTTCTGATGACCGCACCCCGGCTCACAGCATTTTCACCAGCTCCGGCGGCCAGCGGCCGGGACGAACCAACGCGCGCATAATCGAGAGAGGCAACCATGGCACTCAATCTGACACCCCCTGACATCAGCGAGCTGAAACCGCGGATCACCGTCTTCGGCGTCGGCGGCGCGGGTGGTAATGCCGTCAATAACATGATCACCGCCGGGTTGCAGGGCGTCGACTTCGTCGTCGCCAACACCGACGCGCAGGCGCTGACCATGTCGAAGGCGCAGCGCATCGTGCAGATGGGCACCCAGGTCACCCAGGGCCTCGGCGCCGGTTCGCAGCCCGACGTCGGCGCTGCGGCCGCGCAGGAGGTCATGGACGAGCTGCGCGATCACCTCACCGGCGCCAACATGGTGTTCGTCACCGCCGGCATGGGTGGCGGCACCGGCACCGGTGCTGCACCCGTGATCGCCAAGGCCGCGCGCGAGATGGGAATCCTCACCGTCGGCGTGGTGACCAAGCCGTTCCACTTCGAAGGTCAGCGCCGCATGCGCACCGCCGAGCACGGCATCGCCGAGCTGCACAAGGTGGTCGACACGCTGCTGATCATTCCGAACCAGAACCTGTTCCGGGTCGCCAACGAGAAGACCACCTTCGCCGACGCCTTCGCGATGGCCGACCAGGTGCTCTACTCGGGCGTCGCCTGCATCACCGACCTGATGGTCAAGGAAGGTCTGATCAACCTCGACTTCGCCGACGTCCGCGCCGTGATGCGTGAAATGGGCAAGGCGATGATGGGCACCGGCGAAGCCACCGGCGAGAAGCGCGCGCTGACCGCCGCGGAAGCCGCGATCGCCAACCCGTTGATCGACGACAGCTCGATGAAGGGCGCCCGCGGCCTCTTGATCTCGATCACGGGCGGCAAGGACCTGACCCTGTTCGAGGTCGACGAAGCCGCCACCCGCATCCGCGAGGAGGTCGACGCCGACGCCAACATCATCGTCGGCGCCACCTTCGACGAATCGCTCGACGGCGTCATTCGCGTCTCGGTGGTCGCAACCGGTATCGAGCAGGCCGCGATCGCCTCCCGCGCCCAGGCTCCCGCCGCGCAGCAGTCGGGCGGTTCGCCGGAGAGCCGGCTGGCCGATCTGACCGCCCGCCTGCGTGCCGACAATCAGCGCATGGCCGAGCGTGCCCAGAAGCTGGAACCGCCGACCGGCGTGACGGTCGCCCCGATTGCAGCTCCCGCCGCTCCGCAGCAGCGTCCGGCTGTCGAGCGCGCCGCGCTCGCGGCGATCGCCGCCGCGGTTGCTCCCGACAGCGCGCCGGCTGCCCAGGCGCCGATGCAGCCGGCCTCCTACGGTGACGTCACCGTGCGGCCGATTGCCCAGAAGCCCTCGTTGTTCCCGGACCACGAGGCCGCCCGGGCCGAGCAGCATGAGCCGATGCCGCCCGAGACCTTCATCCCGCAGGCGGCGGAACGGTCGCCGGTCCGTGCTCCGCGGATGCCGAAGTTCGAGGATCTGCCGATGCCGGCGCAGGCCGAAATCCGCCAGGCCAGCGGTGACGGCGAGGTGGAGCACCCGCAGAAGACCCGCCTGTCGCTGCTGCAGCGGCTGGCCAATGTCGGCCTCGGCCGCCGCGACGAGGAGACCGAGCCGCCGATCGCGGCCCGTACCTCTGGTCCGGCCATGCCGACGATGCCGCCGCTGCCCGAGCGCAAGCCGGCCCGCAGCGTCGCCCAGCAGATCTCGGCGAACGAATCGCCGGTATCCGAATATGCAAAGCGCCCTGCGCCGCAGGGTCTGGACGCTCATGGCCGCCAGGCACCTGTTGCCCCGGCGCCACAGGGCGACGACCATCTTGATATCCCGGCCTTCCTGCGCCGGCAGGCAAACTGAAGTTTGTTACAACCTTGGCTACGAAGAAGGCCTCGGCGGGGAACCGCCGGGGCCTTTTCCTTGTCGCGCACAAGCGATTGCGCCGGATAAACAAGCAACTGATTTTAAATGATTAATTATTCTTTCGGTGGTCAGATGGCGCGTCGCCGAGGACCGTTTTCGCTGCCGTAATTTGGTTAACCTTGGGCGTGAATGCGGCGGAGATGGGGTAACAATCGGTAAAGAAGCGTGAGTTGGCGCGGTTTAGGGCTGTGACTATGGTCTGCCGTGACTTGGGGAGCTCAAGCGAGTCGGCCTTGGGGAAATTTGGCCACTTGAATTGAGTGAAGTCGGGTAGTGGGCATTATCGAATGAAGTTCAGCCGTCAAACAACGCTTCGGTCGCAAGCCACCGTGACTGGCGTAGGCGTTCATTCCGGTCTTCCTGTTAGTCTCACCCTGGGACCTGCACCTGTTGATGCGGGTTTTATTTTTGTCCGTACCGGTCTCGACGGTTCCGACCGCGAAGTCGTGGCCACCGCCGATGCGGTGATCGCGACCGAGTTCGCGACGGTGCTGGGTGACCGCGAAGGGCCGCTGGTTTCGACCGCCGAGCACGTGCTCGCGGCGCTGCGCGGCATGGGCGTCGACAACGCCACCATCGAAGTCGACGGCGCCGAAGTTCCGATCATGGACGGCAGCGCTGCGGCGTTCGTCGCGGCCATCGATCAGGCGGGCATTGTGACCCAGCCCGGCGTCCGTCGCTTCATCCAGGTTTTGAAGCCGGTGCAAGTCAAGATCGGCGAATCGGTTGGCGAACTGCGTCCGTTCGCCGGCGGGTTCCGCGCTGAAGTCGAGATCGATTTCACCAACCAGGTGATTGGCCGCCAGACCTTCTCCTTCGATCTGTCGCCGGAAGGTTTCCGCCGCGAGGTTGCGCGGGCCCGCACGTTCGGCTGCATGAGCGACGTGGCGCGGCTGTGGGGCGCAGGCTTCGCGCTCGGCGCGTCCTTCGACAACACCGTGGTGTTCGACGAGGCCCGTCTGCTCAACGCCGAGGGCCTGCGCTACGCCGACGAATGCGCCCGCCACAAGGTGCTCGACGTGATCGGCGATCTGGCGCTGGCCGGCCTGCCGCTGCTCGGCAGCTACCGGTCGGTACGGGGCGGCCACAAGCTCAACAACGCGGTGCTGAAGGCGCTGCTCACCGACCGCAGCGCCTGGCGGGTGGTCGAATCGGAGACGGCTCGGCGGCCGGCCCGTGGCCATGTCGAAGCCGGTGCAGGCACCGTGGGCGGTCTCGTCGCCCCGGCCTATGGCCCGGACGTGTCCTGATCGCCGCAGGCGTCCGGTCCAATTTCCGTAACAACCACAGCAGGCTGTGAGCTTCGTCGGGTCGCCTTATTCCCGGCGGAATGGCTCCGTATTCGGTTGGTCCACGGTCATTTTTCGGCTAAGCAGGCCTGCGGTTGCGAGTAACGGCAGTCAAGGCACTGGAAGTGTTGCATCCATGACCGCGGTTCATGGGTGGAGTGGGGTCGCCGTTAACCGCATCAAAGGCGTCAGGTTTTAAAATTCATGTCGGCAATGCGTATGGCGCTCGAATCACGCAATTCTTCTGACGTCTCCGGCCTGACCAAGGCCGCGCGCACGCTGCGTTTTGCGGCGGGCCTGATCGTGCTGGCCATGCCGCTCAGCGGCTGCGGCACCGGCGCGCTGTGGGACAAGTTCATGGCCAAGGACGACACGTTCGTCGATGAGCCCGCGGACAAGCTCTACAATGAGGGCTTGTACATGATGAACGAGAAGAAGGACCTGAAGGCCGCCTCGAAGAAGTTCGAGGAAGTCGACCGTCAGCATCCCTATTCCGACTGGGCGCGCAAGTCGCTCCTGATGTCGGCCTATTCGTTCTACCAGGCGGGCGACTACGACAGCTGCATCGGCTCTGCCACCCGCTACGTCACGCTGCATCCCGGCAGCCCGGATGCGTCCTACGCCCAGTACCTGATCGCGGCGTCGCATTTCGACCAGATCCCGGACATCTCGCGCGACCAGAGCCGCACCGAGAAGGCGATCGCGGCGCTCGAAGAGGTGGTGCGCAAATATCCGACCTCGGAATACGCCACCCAGGCCAAGTCCAAGATCCAGGCTGCGCGTGACCAGCTCGCCGGCAAGGAAATGGCGGTCGGGCGCTATTACATGGGCAAGCGCGACTTCACCGCCGCGATCAACCGTTTCAAGACCGTGGTCACGCAGTACCAGACCACGCGCCATGTCGAGGAAGCGCTGTACCGCCTCACCGAGGCCTACATGGCGATCGGCATCGCCGGCGAGGCGCAGACCGCGGCCGCGGTGCTCGGCCACAATTTTCCAGACAGCCGCTGGTACAAGGACGCATATAATCTAGTAAAGTCCGGCGGTCTCGAGCCGAGCGAGAATCAGGGTTCCTGGATCAGCAGGACCTTCAAGAAGATAGGTCTCGGCTAGGAATTGTCCTCGCATGCTGGCGCGTCTGTCGATCCGTGACATCGTCCTGATCGAACGGCTCGATATCGAATTTTCCCGTGGCCTCGCGGTGCTGACCGGCGAAACCGGCGCAGGCAAATCCATCCTGCTCGATGCCTTTGCGCTGGCGCTCGGCGGCCGCGGCGATGCCGGACTGGTGCGCCACGGCGCCGAACAAGGGCAGGTCACCGCCATGTTCGACGTCCCGAAGGGGCATCCGGCGGCCGGGATCCTGGCCGAGAACGGCCTCGACGACACCGGTGAGATGATCCTGCGCCGCGTGCAGCTCGCCGACGGCCGCACCCGCGCGTTCATCAACGATCAGGCGATCAGCGTGCAGACCCTGAAGGCGGTCGGCGCCGCGCTGGTCGAGATCCACGGCCAGCATGACGAGCGCGCGCTGGTCGACGCCTCCACCCATCGCCAGCTGCTCGACGCCTTCGCCGGCCACGAGAAGGACGTCGCGGCGCTCGAAGCGCTGTGGGATATCAGGCGGACCGCCAATGCTGATCTCGACGAGCATCGCGCCGGCATGGAGCGCGCCGCGCGCGAGGCCGACTATCTGCGCCATGCCTCGCAGGAATTGAAGACGCTGGCGCCGAAGGAAGGTGAGGAGACCGAGCTCGCGGGTCGCCGCACCACCATGATGCAGGGCGAGAAGATCGCAACCGATCTGCGCGAGGCGCAGGAGGCGATCGGCGGCTCGCATTCGCCGGTGGCGTCGCTGTCGGCCGCGGTACGGCGGCTGGAGCGGCGCGCCGCCAACGCGCCTGCGCTGATCGAGCCCGCGGTCAAGGCGATCGATATTGCGATCAACGCGCTGGAAGAAGCCGACCAGCACCTCAACGCCGCACTGGCGGCGACCGATTTCGATCCGGCCGAGTTGGAGCGCATCGAGGAGCGGCTGTTCGCGCTGCGCGCCGCCTCGCGTAAATATTCGACGCCGGTCGATCTGCTGGCCGCGCTGGCGGCGCAATATGCCGGCGACGTCGCGCTGATCGATGCCGGCGCCGACCAGCTGAAGAAGCTGGAAGCGGCCGCCGGTGAAGCCGACAAGCGCTATGCGGCGGCTGCCGCCAAGCTGTCGGCGGCGCGTACCAAGGCCGCCGAGAAGCTCAACAAGGCCGTCAACGCCGAGCTTGCGCCGCTCAAGCTCGAGCGCGCGAAATTCATGACCCAGGTCGAGAGCAACGCGGCCGCGCCGGGGCCGCAGGGCATCGACCGTGTCGAGTTCTGGGTGCAGACCAATCCGGGCACCAAGCCGGGGCCGATGATGAAGGTCGCCTCCGGCGGCGAACTGTCGCGCTTCCTGCTGGCGCTCAAGGTCGTGCTGGCCGATCGCGGCTCGGCGCCGACTTTGGTGTTCGACGAAATCGACACCGGCGTCGGCGGCGCGGTGGCCGATGCGATCGGCTCGCGGCTAGCGCGCCTCGCCGGCAAGGTGCAGGTGATGGCGGTGACGCACGCGCCGCAGGTCGCCGCCCGCGCCAGCCAGCATCTCCTGATCTCCAAGGACGCGCTCGACAAGGGCAAGCGGGTCGCCACCCGCGTCAACGCGCTTGCCGCCGACCACCGCCGCGAAGAGATCGCGCGCATGCTGGCCGGCGCCGAGATCACCGCGGAGGCGAGGGCGGCCGCGGAACGGCTGCTCCGGGCGGCGACAGCGTAATCTCTCCCCCTCGTCATTCCGGGGCGATGCGAAGCATCGAACCCGGAATCTCGAGATTCCGGGTTCATCGCTGCGCGATGCCCCGGAATGACCACCTCAGGTACAGATCGACTCGTACAAGTCATTCCACTGCGGATTGCTCGCTTCGATCAATTGCGTCTTCCAGGCTCGCTTCCACTTCTTGAGCTCCTTCTCGCGTGATATCGCGGAGATCGGGTCGTCGTAGATTTCGAACCAAACCGGCTGCGTGATGTTGTATTTGGACGTGAAGCTTGGGACGGCCTTCATTCGATGCTCGTAGACCCGCCGCACGAGATCGTTGGTGATCCCAACATAGATTGCTCCGTCTCGTCGACTTGCTAGAATGTACACGTAGTACGACATGAGCCCCATTTCCCACACAGTCATTCCGGGGCGATGCGAAGCATCGAACCCGGAATCTCGAGATTCCGGGTTCGGTCCTGACGGACCGCCCCGGAATGACGAAAAACTATAGCGCGCCCGTCGCATGGCTAAAGCAGCAAAAAAGAAAGAACTCTCCGACGTCGACAAGCTCACCAAGGCCCAGGCCAGGGTCGAGCTGACCCGGCTCGCGCTCGAGCTCGAAGGTCACGACAAGCGCTACTATCAGGACGACGCGCCGAGCGTCACCGATGCCGAATACGACGCGTTGCGGCAGCGTTACAATGCGATCGAGAAACGCTTCCCTGAATTCGTCACCGCGGAATCGCCGTCGCAGAAGGTCGGCGCCGCGCCGTCGGGGCGCTTCAGGAAGGTCCGGCATTCGCTGCCGATGCTGTCGCTCGACAACGCGTTCGCGGAAGCCGACGTGGTCGACTTCGTCGGGCGCATCACGCGCTTCCTCAAGTTGCCGGATGACAAGATCGATTTCTCGGCCGAACCGAAGATCGACGGGCTCTCGATGTCGCTGCGCTACGAGGGCGGCGAGCTCGTCACTGCGGCAACCCGCGGCGACGGCGCCGAGGGCGAAGACGTCACCGCCAACATCCGCACGCTCGAGGACGTGCCGCAGAAGCTGAAGGGCCGCAACGTGCCTGACGTCTGCGAGGTGCGCGGCGAGGTCTACATGACCAAGAAGGCGTTCCTCGCGCTCAACGAGCGGCAGAAGGCGGCCGGCGACACCATCTTCGCCAATCCGCGCAATTCGGCGGCCGGCTCGCTGCGGCAGAAGGATCCCGCAGTCACTGCCTCGCGGCCGCTCGGCTTCTTCGCCTATGCCTGGGGCGAGATGAGCGCGATGCCGGAGGATACCCAGACCGGCATGATCCACTGGTTCGAGCGGTGCGGCTTCAAGACCAATCCGCTGACCAAATTGTGTCACTCGGTCGAGGAGCTGATCGCGTTCCATCGCAAGATCGAGGAGCAGCGCGCCGAGCTCGACTACGACATCGATGGCGTCGTCTACAAGGTCGATCGCATCGACTGGCAGGAGCGGCTCGGCTTCGTGTCGCGCACGCCGCGCTGGGCGATCGCGCACAAATTCCCGGCCGAGCGCGCCATGACGGTGCTGCGCGACATCGAGATCCAGGTCGGGCGCACCGGCTCATTCACGCCGGTCGGCAAGCTCGAGCCGGTCGGTGTCGGCGGCGTGATCGTGCAGAACGTCACGCTGCACAATGAGGACTACATCAAGGGCATCGGCAACAAGGGCGAGGTGCTGCGCGAGGGGCGCGACATCAGGATCGGCGACACCGTGGTGATCCAGCGCGCCGGCGACGTGATCCCGCAGGTCGTCGACGTCGTGATCGACAAGCGGCCGAAGAACGCGAAGGAATTCCACTTCCCGAAGAAATGCCCGTGCCCGCTGCACACCGACGTGGTGCGCGAGGAGACCGCGGCCGGCGAGGAGGGCTCGCGCGCCCGCTGCACCGGCGAGTTCGCCTGTCCGTTCCAGAAGGTCGAGCACCTCATTCTGTTCGTGTCGCGCCGCGCCTTCGACATCGATGGTCTCGGCGTGAAGCAGTTGCAATATTTCTTCGACGAGGGATGGGTCAAGGAGCCGGCTGATATCTTCACGCTGCAAAAGCGCAACGCGAAGCTGAAGCTGGAGGATATCGAAGGCTACGGCGAGACCTCGGTGCGCAATCTGTTCGCCGCGATCGACAGCCGGCGCAAGATTGGCCTGGAGCGCTTCATCTACGCGCTCGGCATGCGTCATGTCGGCGAGACCACCGCGCTGGCGCTGGCGCGCGGCTATGGCTCCTGGGACGCGTTCCACGATGCCTGCCTCAAGGTCGCCAAGGGCGACGAGGAAGCGATGGCGGAGATGGATGCGCTCGACCAGATCGGCGACACCGTGATCAAGAGCATCGCGGATTATTTCGGCGAGAGCCACAATCGCGGCATCGTCGAGCGGCTGACCGGCGAGCTCGATGAGATCATCGACGCCGAGAAGCCGAAGAGCAATTCGGCGGTGGCCGGCAAGATCGTGGTGTTCACCGGATCGCTCGAAAAGATGACGCGCGACGAGGCCAAGGCGACGGCCGAACGGCTGGGCGCCAAGGCGGCCGGCTCGGTGTCGAAGAAGACCGACTATGTCGTCGCGGGGCCGGGCGCCGGCTCGAAGCTTGCCGAAGCGCAGAAGCACGGCGTCCAGGTGCTGACCGAGGACGAGTGGCTGAAGCTGATCGGGGAGTAGGGGTGCAACGCCGCCGCACTTTCGGCTGTCGTCCTCCGCGAAAGCGGGGGACCCAGTATTCCAGAGACAGTCATTGTTGAGCCGATAGGTCGCGGCGTACTGGATCCCCCGCATACGCGTGGGATGACGAGCTAGGGTGCGGCGCGCGCCTCACATCATCCCCTGCTCATCCTCCTCGGCCTGCGCGATCAGCTCCTCGCTCACCACCACCTGCCGCCGCGGTACGACAAAGATCATGGTGCAGGCGCAGGCGATCGAGATCGCGAAGATCGCCGCGGTCAGCGGCAGCGTCGTGGTGGAGTGGCCGCCGAGATAGGCGCCGAATTGCGAGATCAGCGAGCCGATGCCCTGCTGCAGGAACCCCATGGCGCCCGAGGCGGTGCCGGCGGCCTCGGGGCGGACGCTGATCGCGCCGGCGGCGGAATTGGCCATCACGAAGGCATTGGCGATCATCACGATCATCTGGGTGCCGAACAGCCAGATCGGGGCCTGGTTTACTCCGGTAAAACTCCAGACCAGGTTCAACAGGCTGCCGCCGACCTGCAGCGCGAGGCCGAACCAGATCAGTTTCTCCAGCGAGTGCCGCGGCGCGAAGCGCACGCACAAGAGATTGCCGACGAAGTAGCCGAACCCCGTCATCGCGAACCACGCGCCATACTCGGCACTGGTCCGGCCCATCTGGGTCACCACGATGTAGGGGCCGCCGCCGGCGAAGGCGAAGATGATCTGCGACGCCAGCACCTGGCACAGCAGATAGCCGACGAAGGCGCGGCTCGTCATCAGCTTGCCGAGGTCGCCGCGAAAGCTGGAGCTGTCGGCACGGTCGCGGCGGGTTTCCGGCAGCGCCAGTGCGATGAAGATCGTGACGGTCAGCGACGCCGCGGTGATGAGATAGAGGATCGCGCGCCAGCCGAATGTGGTCTCCAGCAGGCCGCCGGTCAGCGGGCTCACCATCTGCGCGATCATCAGCGCGGCGACGACGAGGCTGATCATGGCGCCGACCCGCTCGCGCGGATAGAGGTCGCGGATGATGGCGCGGCTGATCACCATGCCGCTGGCGCCGCCGAGCGCCTGGAAGAAGCGCGCCGCGATCAGTTGCGGGAGGGTCTCGGCGAACACCGAGCCGACGCCGGCCACGACCATCAGGCCGAGGCCCGCGAGCAGCACCGGCCGGCGGCCGAACTTGTCGGACAGCGGCCCCATGATCAGCTGTGAAAGCGCGATGCCGACCATGTAGAGCGACACGGTCATCTGCGCGATCGAGATGTCGCGGCCGAATGTGGTCGCCAGCACCGGTAGCGCCGGCACCAGCATGTAGAGCGAGATCGGCGCCACGCCCGTCATCACGACGAGCATCAGCAGCATGACCTTCGATGTCGCGATGTTGTCTTTAATGTTGTCTTGGGCCGCGCCGGGCGGCTTGCCCATCACGCCGTGCATTCAGGTCCGATCCAGCATTGTGGAAAGACTGTAGCGTGCCCGTCCGCGCGGAATACGGGTGTTTCGGCATACGCCCATGCGATTTCGGGAGACGCGGTGACGATGTTTCGTCTCGCGCAATAAACACACTGTCGTCAGCTGCGGATTCCGCTGTCGTCCTCCGCGAAAGCGGGGGACCCAGTATTCCAGAAGCAGGCGTGTTTGAATTGATAGGCCGCGGCGTACTGGATCCCCCGCTTTCGCATGCGCGGGGGATGACACCGAGCGTTGGGGGGACGACGTCGAGTGTGCGGATGCCTGGGCGCGCCGCTATTTCAGCGCCGCCGTCGCCTCGTCCAGCCACAGCTTGGTCGCGCTGTCGTCGAGATGCGGACGCACCACATGCGCGACGCGGGCGTGATAGTCGTTGAGCCAGGCCAGTTCGTCCGGACTCAGCATGCCGACCTCGATCAGGCGGCGATCGATCGGCGCCAGCGTCAGCGTCTCGAATGCATTGATCGGCTTCTCGGCGCCGGCAATGTCGGTGCCGATCACGAGCTCGAGGTTCTCGATCCTTATGCCGTAGGCGTCGGTCTTGTAGTAGCCGGGCTCGTTGGACAGGATCATGCCGCGCTTCAGCGGCGTGGTGCCGAGCTTGGAAATCCGCGCCGGCCCTTCATGGACGCTGAGATAGCTGCCGACGCCGTGGCCGGTGCCGTGCTCGAAATCGATCCCGGCCTGCCAGAGATATTGCCGCGCCAGCGTGTCGAGCTGCGCGCCGGTGGTGCCGTCCGGGAAGATCGCACGGGCGATCGCGATATGTCCGCGCAGCACGCGGATGAAGCGGTCGCGCATCTCGTCGGTCGGCTTGCCGATCGCGATGGTGCGGGTGACGTCGGTGGTGCCGTCCTCATATTGCGCGCCGGAATCGATCAGCAGGAGGTCGCCGGGCTCGATGCGGCGGTTGCTCTTGCGTGTCACGCGGTAGTGCACGATGGCGCCGTTCGGCCCGGTGCCGGCGATGGTCGGGAAGGAGACATCCTTCAGCGCGCCGGTCTGGCGGCGGAACGTCTCCAGCGCCTCGACGGTGTCGATCTCGGTGAGGCCGCCGGAGGGCGCCTCGCGGTCGATCCAGGCGAGGAAACGCACGAGCGCGACCGCGTCGCGCTGATGCGCCGTGCGCGTGCCCTCGATCTCGGTGATGTTCTTGACCGCTTTCAGCAGGCTCACGGGATCGCTGCCGCGCACCGGCTTGCCGCCGGCACCCGCGATCAGGCGGCTCAGGGCGTCGGCTGCGGTCGCGCTGTCGAGCGCGATCGAGGCGCCGCGCCTGGCGAGCTCGGTGAGTTTTGCCGCCAGCGCCGCGGGCTGCTCGACATCGGCGGATTGCTCGAGATGGTCGCGTGTCGAGTTGGACAGCTTGCGCTGATCGATGAACACCAGCGGCCGGCCTTCCTTCGGCACCAGCGCATAGGATAGCGGCAGCGGCGTATGCGAGACGTCGGCGCCGCGGATGTTGAAGGTCCAGGCCACCGCGTGGCTGTCGGACAGCACCAGCGCGTCGACGCCGAGCTTGTTGATCTCGAGCCGGATGCGCTTCAGCTTCTCGGCTTCGATCTCCCCGGAAAACTGCGCGCCGTGGATCGTAACCGGGCCGAGCGGCGGTGCCGGCCGCTCGTGCCAGATCGCATCGACCGGATTGCTGTCGACGGCGACCAGTTCCGCGCCGGCCTTGGTGCAGGCCGCTGCCAGCCGTTCGGCTGCCGCAGAAGTGTGCAGCCAGGGGTCAAATCCTAGGCGGTCGCCGGCCGCCAGATGCCGGGTCAGCCAGTGCTCCGGCGGCGGATCGACCAGCGGCTCGACCTGCCAGGCCTTGCGGTCGACCTGCTTGCCGGCCTGCAGCGTGTAGCGGCCGTCGACGAACAGGGCGGCCTCCTTGCTCAGCACGATCGCGAGCCCGGCCGATCCGGTGAAGCCGGTCAGCCAGGCGAGCCGCTCCTCGGAGGCCGCGACGTATTCATTCTGCTGCTCATCGGCGCGCGGAACCACGAATCCGGTCAGCTTGCGCCGCGCCAGCTCCTCGCGCAGCGCGCTCAAGCGGGCAGTCAGCGCCACGCCGCCTTCGGGCTCTTCGAACGTCTGGAAATGGGCTTCGAACATCGCCGTCGCACTCTCTTCGGATGGGGCCTGACCTTCGCGCGAGCGCGGTCAAGCATGACCATATTTTTGGCATAACTTATGCTTGAATATGGCATAGTGGAATTGGCCGGACGATGTCCACTGCACGTCAACGGTCAAGCGTACGGGGAGTGTCCAGGAGTGTCTCAACTCAACGGTGAGGAGATGCACGATGCCTGCATTCACGTTTGAGAAGATCTCGCCGCCGGTCCGCCGCGGCCCGATCGCGCCGGTCGAACAGAAGCAGCGCGGCGTCATCGTCCAGATGCTGGACCGCCTTGTCGAGGCGCGCGCCAAGCGCGCGGCCGGTCAGGACAAGGTCGAGACTAACCGTAGCGATTCGCCAGCGCCCGAATAAACAACCCGCGGATCGCGGCTACCGTTCCAGATCGGACGCCTTCGCCACGGTCACATTGACGAGCTTGCCGTTCTCGAGCTCGCGCACGATCCGCTCATCGGGACCGACGATGCCGAGATCGAATTCGCGCTCGGGCGTCACCAGCGTCATGCGTTGGCCGGCGATCACGACGACGGTCATGTCGAGCGTCTCGCCGGAGATCGCCCATTCCCTGAGCTCGCTGCGAAACGGCTCTTTGCGCCAAGCGTCGGGGAAGCCCGGATCGCATCTGACCTCAAGACCATCTTCCGACGTGGTCAGGACGAGCTTCGACCTTGAAGGCTTCCAGTGCTCCTCCAGCAGTTCGTTCGTCAGCCAGACGCAGCTGAACGAGCGGCATTCCGCCGGCCGGCCCGTATAGGTCCGGCAGCCGCGCCCCGGCTTGCAATGCGGGCACCACGTATTGGCGGGCTTTGCCAGTTCCTCGATCGCCATCACCTTGCAGCAGAGCGTGCAGTCGCCGCACTGTCTGCCGGTCGCGGTCACTTCACGAAACGCAGCAGCAGGCTGCTCCAGCCCTCGATCTTCAGATGCCGTAGCGGCACCAGCCCGCGGGCACGGTAGGCTGCGATGACCGCCGGCGCCTGGTGCGTCAGCAGGCCCGAGAGAATGACCTGCGCCGACGAGGCAAGGTGGCGCGCCATCGGGCCGGCCAGCTGCCGCAGCGGATTGGCGAGGATGTTGGCGAGCACCAGGTCGAACGGACCGTCTTCGGCAAAGCGCGGCGCCGCAAAACCGGTGGCGCGGATCACGTCCACCAGATCGCCTGCGCCGTTCAGCCGGGCATTCTCCTCGGCGACCCTGACCGACGGCGGGTCGATGTCGCTGGCCAGCACCTTGTCGTGCAGCGCCTTGGCGGCGGCGATCGCCAGCACGCCGGTCCCGGTGCCGAGATCCAGCACGCGGCGGGGCTGGTACGCCTTCAGCACGTGGTCGAGCAGCAGCAGGCAGCCGCGCGTGGTGCCGTGATGTCCGGTGCCGAAGGCCAGCGCCGCCTCGATCTCGATCCCGAGCTTGTTGGGGGGTATCCGGTGCCGGTCATGCTGGCCGTGGACGATAAAGCGGCCGGCCGCGACCGGGACAAGGTCCTCCAAGCTGGCCTTGACCCAATCCTTGGCCTCCACGGTATCAAAAACTAAAGTAGATGCGACATCCTGCCGCACCACCTGGTCAATCAGCTCGCGCAGTAAATTTTGGTCCGGCGGCTCGGCAAAATGGACGGTGACGTCCCAGCGGCCATCCGGCCGCTCGAAGGCCGCAAACGCCGCCTGATCCTCGAAAAACACCTCGGAAAGCGCGTCTACCACGCGCTTTGCGGTCGATTCGTCTGGAAGGGTGACGCTGGCGCGGTGTGTGGACGGGGTCATCGGAGGCGGGTAGCGCGGTTTTTGTTAAAATTTCAAGCCGGATTCAATCGAATATCGCGAGAATTGAGAGGTTCCCGGTTCAGACAACCTTAGATGTTGCAGTACTATTACGGTGGCGGAACTGGGAACACCCTTCGTTCCAAGGCATCACAACCAAGGGCAGGGCTGCAATGAAGGCTTTTATCGTTAAGTTTTTGCGGAATGAATCCGGCGCGACCGCCATCGAATACGGACTGATCGCGACCGGCATCGCCATCGCCATCATCGCTGCGGTGAATGGCGTCGGCACGGCACTGAGCGGGACCTTCAACTCGATCAGCGGCTCGCTGAAGTAATCTCTCGAACGGCGTTCTCAGGGAAGCACCGGGCGACATGTCGCCCGGTGTTTTCTTTTTGACCGGTTGTCCACAGAGCCACACGCAGCTTGTCGACAAGACGTCAACAGCGTTCTCCCGGGATTGTCAGCGTCTGTCGCACAGCCGGTCCGGTGGTGCCTCAGTTTGAAATATTGCGTCTTAAAGGTATCTGGATACTATCTGGAACGCTTCAGTAAACCTCTTGTTGACACCATCCTCTGGATTATCTCCAGTGGTGATCAGAGAGAGTGCCGTCAGGGCCGGTGACAGTCATGTCTCATTTCTTCCACGAAATCGCGACTCCGCGCGTGAGCTTCAATGAGGGCTTCAAAGCCTTTTTTGGCTTCGCTGTGCTGGCTATCGCCGCCGTGGGCTCAATCATAAGCTTCGTTAGCGAATCGCCACTACCTTTTTGGCTTGGCGTTCTATGCGGCATGATGGGCGGAGCTACTGGTTTTGTCGTGGCAAATTTTCTCGTGGGTCGTTCCAAGAGATGAGGACAGCGTCTTTGTTTTCATAGGCGTTGCCCTCATTCTGTATGTAGTTGTTTCCTACCTCTTAGATCTACTCCGAAAACCTCAGACTGCTGACCCAAACAAAGCGATCTTTGATCGCTGTTTCAACGCGGGCACGTTCGCTAGCTCTCTGATAGTTCTGATAGGCATTTTTGTGCCTGACACTCTCAAGGCGATTGGAAACTTGAAGCCGTTCCTCTTGTTCGCTGGAGTGGCGGGCGTCGCTTATAGCCTTAGAGCTCTGATGTTAGGGTAACGCGTTTCTTATAAGGACCGCGCAGGCTCGGCGCAGTCCGCTTGTCGATCAGGGTCACGGCATCTTCCATCTTCATGACGTGATCGACCAAACCCGACGCCATGGCCGGGGTAGCGCCAAGCGTCTTATGAACCCGGCAGAAGTTGTAGAAAAAGAAGTACAGCGCCAGCGCGTGGCAATGGTTCTCGAACTTCTTAGAGAACGCATTGGTCAGGCGAGTGAAGCGGCGCATGGACATGCGCATGGTCAAGTTCTGGCGTTCGGCAAATGACGTGTTGATGAGATTCGGATCAGGGTTGCCCATGATGGGGTTCTTGATCGCACCGATACACTTGGGCGGGCTGTAGCGGCCGGGACCGGCGTAGTCGGTCGCGAAAATCTTGTTCAGCATCGCATAGTCGGCATCAAAGCCAGCGTCCAAAACGGCCTTCAAATAGGCCTTGTGGCCGTCCGTGGTGAGTTGGACTCGGTTGGCGAGTCGCGCCTTCAAGTCGTGCATGAAGGCCGTCCCAGTGCGCGCACCACGGTCGCCGACATGCCAAGAAACGATCAGCTTGGAGTCGGCATCAATGGCGGTCCACGTCCAAACGTCGCCAGAGTCGGCCGGAGCAGCCTTGGCGAACTTGACGTTCTTGGCCTTCGCGTAGCTGAAGGACCAGATTTCATCGCACTGGACGGCCTTGGAAGGCACATTGCGCACGGTCGCATCATGGAAGGCTGCACAAGCCTCGCCAGCGTCCACCAGCATCTTTGTAACGGTGTTGATCGACACGCCGGTAACCCGGCTGATCGACCGCATGCTGCTGCCCTCGCACAGCATCGTCAGGATTTGGACGCGGGTTTGGAGCGGCAACTTGTTCATGCCCCGAGTATCTGAACTTTTATGCTTAGCGTCAAGCAATTTGTTCATAGGAAAAACCCCGCATTTTGAGGCGCGGATAAGATCATGAAAAAAAAGCGTAGACAATGTAGTTTCGGTTCCATATAAACTGACGCGCGGGTTGGTCGCTGGGGCTGAGAAAGGATTCCTATGACCACGGAAGACGAAGTTCGGAAGATGTTGGGCGGCGACCGCGAGGTCCGGCTTTACCGGGCCATTCGCCAAGCTTGGACCGACGTCCAGCAGGACCTTGCAAGATACCCGCATTGGCCCCGTACCCGCGCTGGGATGGTATTTGAGCGGCTCCGGATCAGGTTGCAGGAGCAATTCGCGACCGATACTGGCGTTCACTTTGTCTTTGCCGACGAGACCATGAAGATCGTGTTCGACGGCAAATTGGTCGCGCGCTGCAAGAAGGCCGACAATCAAGGTCTGGGCCACAACATCGCGACGGAAGCCAACGACCTCTTCTGCGCACAGGGCTCCCTTTTTGAGGAGCAGGGCAAGATCGAGGTCGTTTACGTTCTGAACACCTACGCCACTGATATTAGCAAGGTGCTGGTGCAGGCCCGCGACGGCAACATCAGGCTCTGGGCTTACGAGATCGACGACGCGGCTCTGGGCCATACGGCGCCGGTGCAGCCGCTGCCGCCGCGTCCTACGCCGCCTATTGCGTCCGATGCCGAGAATCTGGTTCAGCCGAGGGCTAAACCGATCAAGAAAGACGAAGCCGACAAGGGCGAGTAATGTCCGAATTCGTGAACAGTGGGCTGCTGCGCATTGCGCGGCAGCGTTTAGGATTCTCGCAGGGCGAGGCCGCCGAACGCCTTGGCGTGCCGCAGGTGGCGTTGTCGCGCTATGAGAATGCCGTGGCGGCGCCTCCGGATGAGTTCATTGCGCGCGCCTCGTCCATCTATGATTTGCCCATCGCCTTCTTCCGGCAGACCGACGCAGTTTTTGGGCCTCCGGTCAGCGTCCACCCCATGTGGCGCAAGAAGGCTGATGTCACGGTGCGTGACATCGACCGGATTATTGCCGAGATCAACATCCGCGTGCTGCACCTGCGGCGGCTTCTCAATGCAGTTGAGTATACGCCGCAGGCCAACATTCCCCGGCTTGATCCTGATGATTATGACGGCGACCTTGAGCGCATCGCGGCAATAGTCCGCTCCCATTGGCTTCTTCCGTCGGGGCCGGTCGAGAATCTGACTGCGGCTGTCGAACGCGCAGGAGCCGTTGTGATCCACTCCTCGATGGGCGGATCAGCCGTGAGCGGCGTCACCATCGCGGTGCCGGGCTTGTTGCCGATCATTGTCTTGAACCAGGATCAGACCGCTGATCGGCTGAGATTCACGCTTGCCCATGAGCTTGGGCATCTTGTCCTGCACAAGTTCCCCAGCCCGGATATGGAAACCGAGGCCAACAACTTCGCCAGCGCGCTATTGATGCCGAAGAACGAGATCACTATCGCGTTCCGTGGCCGCAAGATCGATATGGCGAGGCTTGCGGCGCTCAAGCCGGAATGGCGGGTGTCCATGCAGGCGCTGCTTTATCGCGCCCAGTCATTGGGGCTGGTCGAGAAGTCGCAGGCTTCTTGGCTTTGGCGTCGCTTTGCGATGGACCGCATCAAATTGCGCGAACCTGCATACTTGGACTTCGATGCTGAAAAGCCGGGAGTTGTCAGCCGGATGATCCGCCTTCACTTGGAGAACTTCGGTTACTCGCCCAGTGACTTGGCGAAGATTATCCACGCCAACGACAACATGCTGAACGAATATTACGACCTCAACTCGACGCCGACTTTGCAGGGGATGCGGCTCCGGGTGATCCGGTAGCCGTTATTTTTTCCAGCGGGATTTCGCGGCCTTCTTAGCGATCTCTGACCGCTTTGCGGCCGACATACCCTCAGCTCGCTTCTTGCCGCCCAAGCGCCCAAGCGCCACGGCGGCCGCGTTCTTGCCGTCCTCCGTGGTGATATCCTCGATCTCGCCGGTGGCGATCTTGCCGATCATGACGGCGGCGCCGATCACGTCGCCGGGGCGCTTTTCGCCTTTAGGACCTCTAGGCATCAAGGCGCTCCGACCAGAGTTCCAGTTTGCTCGATTCATCAAGGACACGAACGAAGTTCGCGTCATTTGCGCGGCCCAATCTGCGCGCCATGTGCTTAGCGGTTTCGATGCTCCCATCGCAGGGCGTCGGACCGGCGACTAGCGCACCTTCTCGGTAAACTTCAACAAAATGGGACAATGTTAGCCCTCGCCCTTTGCGTAAGTATGGGCATCAGGCTAATGCTTAGCGGCAAGCTTCGCAAGGACGCGAAGCAGAAGGGTTTTGGAATGAAGAGGTCCGAGCGCCCCTATCGTCTTCAGGTGGAGTTGTCGGAAGACGATAAGAAGGCCATCGAGGACTTCTGGTTCCGGGAACGACTTCCGACTAGAGCAGCTGCCGTCAGGGAATTGCTTCGGCGCGCAATCGCGCAGTACCGGGAAGAAATTTCAAACTGAGACACTACCGCCGGTCCACAGTGGCGTCCACCGGTTATCCCGTCTTAAGACAAGGCCGCTGTCCGCCGCAGGCCCACAGCTTCTCAACACGCCTGTCCACAGCTTGTCCCGCGGCGCGCGGTGCGTCGTCTACGAGAACAGCGCGCGATGGTCGGCCAGGATGGCCCGCGCGGCATTGTGGCCGGGGGCGCCGGTGACGCCGCCGCCGGGATGGGCGCCGGAACCGCAATGGTAGAGACCCTTCAGCGGTCCGCGGTAGTCGGCATGGCCGAGCATCGGCCGCGCCGAGAACAATTGGTTCAATGTCAGCGCGCCGTGAAAGATGTCGCCGCCGAGCAGGCCGAATTGCCGCTCGAGGTCGAGCGGCGACAGGATCTGGCGGCCGATCACGCTGCCTGCGAACCCGGGCGCGTAGTGGTCGACGGTTGCGATCATCAGATCGGCGACCTCTTCGCGATGATCGTCCCACGATCTGCCGTCGGGCAGTTGCGGCGCGACGTGCTGGCAGAACAGGCTCGCGACATGCTGGCCCGGCGGGCTCAGGCTGTCGTCGAGCGTCGAGGGGATCAGCACCTCGACGACCGGCGCGCGGCTCCAGCCGAATTCGCGTGCATCGTGCCAGGCGCGATCCATGTAGCCGAGGCTCGGGGCGATGATGATCCCCGCCGTGAGGTGATCCCCTAGGCCGGGCAGCGCGGTGAACGAGGGCAGGGCATTTAGCGCCACATTCATCCTGAACGTGCCGGACCCGTTCTGCCATCGGGAGATGCGCGCGCGAAACTCGGGCGCCAATGCGCCTTCCGGCACCAGGCGTGTGTACAGCAGCTTCGGATTGACGTTCGAGACGACGTATTTGGCGCGCACGGTCTTGTCATTGTCGAGGATGACGCCGACGGCGCGCTGCTTCTCGACGATCACCTCGCGGACGGCCGCATCGGTTTCGATCTCGACGCCATGGCTGCGCGCGGCACGCGCCATCGCCTGCGTGATCGCGCCCATGCCGCCGATCGCGTGGCCCCAGACGCCCTTCTTGCCGTTCACCTCGCCGAACGCATGATGCAGCATCACATAGGCCGAGCCTGCCGCGTAGGGGCTGGCATAATTGCCGACGATGGCATCGAAGCCGAACAGCGCCTTGACGAGGTCGTTCTCGAAGCGCTCGTCGAGCATCTCGCCGGCCGATCGCGTGAACAGGTCGAGCAGATTGCGCTGCTGTTCCAGCGACAGCCGGCGCAGGATGTTGGCGGTGCCGAGCGCGTTGAAGGCCTCGCTGATCGCGCTGATGCCAAAGCCCTCGACGAGGTTCGGCGGTGCGCGCAGCACGAATTGCCGCAGCACGTCGGCGATGGCTTCGAGTTCCCCTGAGAACGCGTCGATTGTGGCGGCGTCCTTGCGGCTGAGCTTTTCGACCGACTCCCGGGTTCGGCCTTCGCCGGTCAAAAGATAGCTGCCGTCGGGCGAGGGGAGGAAGTTCTGCGCGCGCCGCTCGACGATCCTGAGGCCGTGATCGGCAAGTTTCAGGTCAGACATGATCTGCGGATTGAGCAGGCTCACCGTGTAGGCGGCGACCGAATTGCGGAAGCCCGGGAAAAATTCTTCGGTGACCGCGGCGCCGCCGACCACCTTGCGGCGTTCCACGACCTTCACGCGCAGCCCGGCCATCGCAAGATAGGCCGCGCAGGTGAGGCCGTTGTGCCCCGCACCGATGATAACGACGTCTGTTTCGTTCATGTCCGCTTCAAGAAGCAGTGATTAGAGCATGTGCTGTGGCGCCGCAGCGCCGCGTCGTCAAGTCCGCGTGACCGCCGTTTCTTGTCCGTGATAGTGCCGTATGCTCAACTGAAATCCTCCGGTGGGGTGCCACCGGACTGTCCGCCTCCGGCGCCCGCCGGGTCCATGCCGGAGCTTTCATGACGTCTGAGCCGACCGCCTCGCGCAACCGGCTGGTGCTGGTTGTCTACACCGCCGCGATCTTCGTCAGTGCCCTGTTGCTGTTCTCGGTGCAGCCGCTGTTCACCAAGATGGTGCTGCCGCGGCTCGGCGGCTCGCCGGCGGTGTGGTCGGTGGCGATGGTGTTCTTCCAGTCGCTGCTGCTCGGCGGCTACGCCTATGCGCATCTCTTGATGAAGCTGAACGGCCGTATTGCGCCGGTCGCGGTGCATCTGGTGCTGCTCGTCGTCGCGTTGCTGACCTTGCCGCTGGCGATCAGGAGCGGCTGGGGCGAGCCGCCGACGTCCGGTTATGCGGTCTGGCTGCTCGGCCTGTTCGCGGTTTCGATCGGCCTGCCGTTCTTCGCGCTCGCCGCCAACAATCCGCTGCTGCAGGCCTGGTTCGTGCGCACCGGACATCCCAACGGTCCCGATCCGTATTTCCTCTACGCATCCTCGAACATCGGCAGCTTCCTCGCGCTATTGTCCTATCCGGTGCTGCTCGAGCCGATGTTCACGTTGCGCACCCAGAACCTGATCTGGACCGGTGGTTATGGTCTGCTGATCATTCTGATCGCGAGTTGCGGCGTGCTGCTGTTGCGGTCGCCGGCCAATGCCGCCGCAATCGACATGCAGGTCGATGACGCCAATGCGCCGGCGCCGTCCTGGCCGCTGCGGGCGCGCTGGATCTTCCTCGCCGCGGTGCCGTCCGGCCTCCTGATCGCGGTGACGGCGCATATCTCGACCGACGTCGCCGCCGCGCCCCTGCTGTGGGTGCTGCCGCTGTCGCTGTATCTCTTGACCTGGGTGGTGGTGTTCCAGTCGCGGCCGCTATTGCCGCACAAATGGATGCTGCGGGCGCAGCCGCTGGCGATTGCCGGCGTCGTGATCCTGCTTGCGGTCGGCGGCGAGCAGAACCTGCTGCTCACGCTCGGTGGCCATCAGCTCTGCTTCTTCATCATCGCGATGGCCTGTCATGGCGAACTGGCGCGCACCCGCCCGGCGGCGAAATATCTCACCGGCTTCTACGTCGCGCTGTCGTTCGGCGGCATGGTCGGCGGCCTGTTCGCGGGGCTTATTGCGCCTTTTACTTTCTCGTGGGTCGCCGAATATCCGATCCTGCTGGCGCTCGCGGCGCTATGCCGTCCGCCCGGCGGCGCGGAGCGGCTGCCGCGCTGGAGCGCCTGGTACTGGCCGTTCCTCGCGGTGCTGGCGGTGGCGCTGATCGCGCCAAGCCATTCGGGGGGCGACATCTTCAACTGGTTCGACGTGCACCGGGTCTGGGTGATCGGTGCGGTCGGCGTGCTCTCGGCGCTGCTGGCGCTCGCGCTGAACGCCAATCGCCGGAAGATCTTCGCCACCGTCGTGGTCGCGCTGGTGGTGCTGCGTGCCTATCCATCCGACGACGGCCGCGTCGAAACGGTGCGCAGCTTCTTCGGCGTGCACAAGATCGTGGTGACGGCGAACGGGCAGTATCACGTGCTGATGCACGGCACCACGATCCATGGCGCCGAGAAGTTCAAGAACGATGACGGCACGCCGGTCGCCGGAAAGCCCGAACCGATCAGCTACTATCACAAGGACGGCGGCATCGGGCGGGCGATCACTGCAATCCGCGAGCGCAAGGGCGCGCCGCTGAAAGTGGCGGTGATCGGGCTCGGTTCGGGGACGCTGACCTGCGCGTCGGCCCCCGGCGAGGACTGGCGCTTCTTCGAGATCGACCAGTCGATGGTCGATACCGCGCGCGATCCGAAATACTTCACCTACATCCAGAACTGCGAGCCGAACCTCAAGCCCGTCATCGGCGACGCGCGGCTGACCTTCGCCAAGGAGCCGGACGGCGCCTACGATCTGATCATCGTCGACGCCTATTCGTCGGACGCGATCCCGATCCATCTCGCGACCGAGGAGGCGATGGCGATCTACAAGGAGAAGCTGGCGCCGCAGGGCGCGGTCGTGATGCACGTCTCCAACCGCCATCTCGAGCTTGCCAGCGTCGTGGTCGGCATCGCAGACGCCAACGACATGAAGAGCTGGGTCTACAGCGAGGATTCCGGCCGCGACAACGAGTACATCTTCTCGACCTCGGTCGTGGTCTCCGCGCGCGAGGAGGAAGACGTTGGCAAGCTCGCATCATCAGATGTCTGGACCGAGACCGAAGCCGACGAGAAGCAGCGGGTCTGGACCGACGACTATTCGAACGTGCTGGGAGCGGTGTACCGCCGACTGCGCGACGGCGAGCAGTAAAGCGATCTGTCGCCCGATAACTCTCTAGCGCTCCGCTACCAGCAGTCTGGCGAGCTGGGGCTTGACGATTGCGGCAAACACTCCGGGATCGGCGAAAGCCCTCGCCGAGAGCATCGCCCCATGAACCGATGCCATCAGCATCTGGGCCTCCTCGTGCGGCCGCTGGTCCAGCCGGAACAGATGCTGTTCCGCGCCGGCCTGCAGCACCGAGCTGAGCCATCCCGCAAGATGATGGAAATGGGCGCGGACGCGAGATGCGACCTCGTCCGGCAACATCGGCATCTCGCCGGCAAGCATCGCGCAGACGCAGAACGGCAGCGAGGCATCGCCGATACACGCCTGCCAGAAGTTCACGTAAGCCTGCAGTTGGTCGGTCGGGCTCGCGAATTGCTCCTGAAGCGACTTCAGGCCCCGCTCGGTCTGCTGCCGGTAGCGATCCACCAGCGCCGAGACCAGCTCGGCCTTGGTCGGGAAGTGATGGTGGATGCTCGCCTTCCGGATGCCGATGGCATCGGAGATGTCGGCATAGCTGAAGCCGTTATAGCCCCCCGCGACGATGAGGGGCTGCGCGACGTCGAGAATTTTTTCAGAAGTCGAAATCATCACGTTCACGTCATGCCTACCTTCCAGTAGGTAAATTAACAAGACAAATCAAGGCCTTCCTCTCCTCACAGGGCGTTCGAGCGCCAGATTGACTCGGAATTTTCATCTACCTACTAGTAGGAAGCCAAACAAGGAGCCTGTCAATGCAAAGCCACCTTTCGACCCAATCCACCTGGCTGCGATCCTATTATCTCGGGCGCGCCATCTTCTCGATCGCCTGGGTCGCCGCCGCCGTTCTGTTCAGCCGACAAGCCGGCCCTGCCGCGCTTCTGTTCGTGATCTACCCGGCGTGGGACGGCATCGCCAATCTGGCTGATGCCCGGGTCAATGGCGGTTTGAAGGCCAACCCATCCCAGGCCCTGAATGTCGCGGTCAGCGCGACCACGACGCTCGGCGTCATCGTGGCGCTCAGCCACAGCAGCAATGCCGTCCTGGCCGTGTTCGGGGTTTGGGCGATCCTCGCGGGCGTGCTGCAATTGTACACCGGCGTCAGGCGCTGGCGTCATTATGGCGCGCAATGGGCGATGATCCTGAGCGGCGCGCAGTCGGCACTCGCCGGCGGCTACATGATCAGCCAATCCATCGGCACCGTTGCGCCGACCATTCTCGACGTCGCTCCCTATGCGGGCTTCGGCGCGTTCTATTTCCTGCTTTCCGCAATCTGGCTCGTTGCCGCCGGCTATCGCCACGCGCGCGCCTAGAGTCAAAGCAAGAAGCTAGAGCTCCGTTCCGATTCAATCGGAACGGAGAGCTGTCCGGCAGCACCGGAGAGCGCGAGCTCGCCTTCAGCGCGACGCGGCTATTTGTTCTCTGGCGGCGCTGTACCCGCGGAGGCGGGCGTCGAGGCGGCGAGCAGCGGCATCGTCGGCGTGTTCCCGCCGGCATCCTCGTCGAGGAATTGCTCCACGCCGGCCTGGATCGACGACTTCGCGCTGTCCGGGCCGCGGTCGCTGAGATCGTTGTGCTGGAATTCGGTTCTGACCACCTTGATGCCGAGTCTCGCGCAGGTCTCGTCGTCGGGCACCACGCCCGGATCGGCCTTGAACACCGGATCCCTGGAGCGGAACGAGAGGATCTTGATCCTGCCGTCGGTGATGAAGGGGACGCGCAGATTGTCCAGCGTGACGACCTTCTTGACCAGGTCGGGATGCTGCTTGGCGAAGAACATCGAGATGTCGCCGCCGTTGGAATGGCCGATCAATGTCAGCTGGCGATAGTTTGCGTTCGGATAGACCTTCTTGAGCTCGTCGATCGCATACATGATGTTGAAGACGCCGCGATTGTACTGCATGCGGCGGCCGACATATTCCTCGCCGACCTTGGTGACCATCGGCGCGTCGGTGTCGAGATCATGCTGAATGCTGATCACGAGGTAACCGCGCGACGCGAACAAATTGGTGAGGAACGAGTACTCGGTGTTCTTGACGGTGTTGCCGTGGCTCAGGATCGCGACCGGCAGCTCGATCATCTCGGCCATCGCCTGCATTTGCCGGTCGCGGCGCACCGCGACCTCGACCGTGACGTTGCGGTCGTCGCGCAGAACGTCGTGGAACGTCAGCGTCGTGTGACGGATGGCCCATCTGTCCGTCGTGAAATAAGCGGCCATCGCCACGATGCACAGGCAAAGGACAACGATGCCCCGTTTCATGTCGACCCCTGATCTTGCCTACGTGACCCGCGCTTCTCGCCCTGATTTCATCGGGAATGCCGCGTGAATCGGCCTCCGGGGGCCAGGCGGGCGCTTGTGCCGCCGAATATCGGGCTAGTTTTACAATCAGATGACGACGCGACGACGGGCCACGGCGCACGATGACGAGCGGCCTTTGCGACGGTCACAAGCGGGTGAGGGGAGCGTGAACTGACGGCGCGCTGCCTGCGGCGCCGTCAGCGGACGAGGAGCGCGCGGCAGATTTCTTTTGACGCGTTTTCTTGACGCGAACCGGCGCCCACTTCGCTCGAAAACGCTCTAGTCCTGATAGGTGTTGCCGTAAAAGCTGCGCGGCTGATAGGCGGGGCGCGGCTGGTAGTAGCCCTGCGGCGCCGGCGCGTAGCCCTGATTGCCGTAATATTGCGGCTGCTGGCCATAGGCCTGCGCGTCGTAGACGCGGCGGCTTGACGGCGGTGCCGGATAGCGGCGATCGGTCGAACTGCCGTCGGCCGGATAAATGTAGCCGTCGTCGGTGCGGGCCTGCGCCGGATAGTCTCGCGGCTGCGGCGTCAGCACGACCGGATCGCCGGCGGCGCCGGTGCCGTACTGCTCGTCATATTGCTGCGGCGCGCGGCGGGCGACGGCGGTGCCGTTGCGCCCACGCGGATTGCGCGCCAGCGCGACCTGCGACGAGCCGGTCAGCGTCACGGTGGTGTTGAGCACGCCTTCCTTCTGGACCAGCGAGTAAAGCGTGGTTGCGTTGTCGCGCGACAGCCGCACGCAGCCATGCGAGGCCGGCGTGCCGAGGCGGCTCACCGAGTCGGTGCCGTGAATCGCGTGCCCGATCTTGGTGAAGAAGATCGAGTGCGGCATCGGCGCGTCGTCGAATTCCTTGGAGTAGTGATCCTCTTCCATGCGGAAGGCGCGGAAGCTGCCGTTCGGCGTTTCGCGCGACGGGATGCCGGTCGAGACCGGCCAGTGATAGCGCGCGACGCCGTCGACCGCGACGGTCATCTGCTGGTTGTCCTTGTCGATGGTGATATCGACCTTAGCCTGTGCGGCGCCGGCGGTGAAGAGCATCACGGACGTGAGCGCAATGAGGAACGAACGCATTTTACCTTTGGCCTCCAGGCCTGCTCGCGAAGCCGCGGCTCTCCGTCCCCGGCAATCAATATGCACGGAATCCGAACTTGGTTCCAGTGGCGGGCCAAGGCCGTGATCAAGCGCCATGGTTAATCCCGCGCGCGGCGCAAACAAGGCCGAAGCCGGGCCTGCCTGTCACGGCGGGCTGACTTTTTCGCGAGCGGGCCGCGACGACGGCCGCGACTGGTCTCCGACACGCAACCATTTGAGCGCATGGGCGTTTAACAGTCCCCGCCCGGCGGCGCGTTCGCGCCGCGCATCAAGGAATCCAGATGAACAACACCAAGGTGAAGACCGCGGCCGTCGTCCCAGCCGGCCTCTCCGCGCGGCTCCTGCTTGCGGCCGCAGCCCTCGCTTTGACGCTGGTCGCAGCCCCGCATGCCGGCCATGCCCAAGGCATCGTCCGCGGCGCCCATGAGGGCGCCTATGAGGGCAACCGGGTCGCCGGTCCGGTGGGCGGCGTGGTCGGCGGTGCCGTCGGCGCCGGTGTCGGTGGCGCCATGGGCGCGGTAAAGGGCGTGTTCGGCATCCCGGATCGCGGTTACCGCCGTGGCCACCGCTGCCGCGGCTATTACCGCCACGGCTATTTCCACTGCTACTGATCGTTGAAGAACCTGTAGCCCGGATGGAGCCAACGGGTCGCGCGAACGCGGGCCCGATGACAGGCTCCGCGAAATCCGGGTTCTGCAGGCTTGGCAATAAGGTCCCGGATTGCGCTTCGCTCCATCCGGGCTACTGAAGCTTATTCAGTTCTTCAGCCGGTAGCCGGTCCTGAAGATCCACCCCACGATGGCCATGCAGGCGACCAGGAAGCCCACGGTCATGCCGAGACTCAGCGGCACGCTGACATCGGCGATCTCGTAGAAGCTCCAGCGGAAGCCGGAGATCAGATAGACCACGGGATTGAGCAGCGTGATGGTGCGCCAGCCCGACGGCAGCATGTTCACCGAATAGAAGCTGCCGCCGAGGAAGGTCAGCGGCGTCACCACCAGCATCGGGATCATCTGCAGCTTCTCGAAGCCGTCGGCCCAGATGCCGATGATGAAGCCGAACAGGCTAAAGGTGACCGCCGTCAGCATCAGGAACGTCAGCATCCACACCGGATGCTGGATATGCAAGGGGACGAAAAGTCCGGCGGTCGCCAGGATGATCAGGCCGAGGATGATCGACTTGGTGGCGGCGGCGCCGACATAGCCGATGACGATCTCGAAATAGGAGATCGGCGCCGACAGGATCTCGTAGATCGTGCCGACGAATTTCGGGAAGTAGATGCCGAACGAGGCGTTGGAGATGCTCTGAGTCAGCACCGACAGCATCACGAGCCCCGGCACGATGAAGGTGCCGTAGCTGACGCCCTCGACCTCGGTGATGCGCGAGCCGATCGCGGCGCCGAACACCACGAAATACAGCGAGGTCGACACCACCGGCGAGACGATGCTCTGCAGCAGCGTGCGCCAGGTGCGCGCCATTTCGAACAGATAGATGGCCCGGATTGCGCGGTAGTTCATGGCGCCCTCACGAGGCTGACGAAGATGTCTTCGAGGGAGCTTTGTTTGGTATCGAGATCGGAGATGCGGATGCCGGCATTGCGGAGATCGTTGAGCAGGCTGGTGATGCCGGTGCGATCGCCCTTGGTATCGTAGTCATAGGTCACGGTGCGGCCGTCGTCGGACAGTTCGAGATTGTAGGCAGACAGAACATCGGGAATGGCCTCGAGCTTGTTCTGCAATTGCAGCGTCAGCTCCTTCCTGCCGAGCTTCTGCATCAAGGTCGCCTTGTCCTCGATCAGGATGATCTCGCCCTTGTTGATGACGCCGATGCGGTCGGCCATCTCCTCGGCTTCCTCGATGTAGTGCGTGGTCAGGATGATGGTGACGCCGGCCGCCTGCAGCGTGCGGACAACTTCCCACATGCCCTTGCGCAATTCGACGTCGACCCCGGCGGTCGGCTCGTCGAGGAACAGGATCTGCGGCTCGTGCGACAGCGCCTTGGCGATCATCACGCGGCGCTTCATGCCGCCGGACAGCGTGATGATCTTGTCGTCCTTCTTGTCCCACAGCGACAGGTCGCGCAGCACCTTCTCGATATGGGCGGGGTTCTTCGGCTTGCCGAACAGGCCGCGGCTGAAGCTGACGGTCGCCCACACCGACTCGAACGCGTCGGTGTGCAGCTCCTGCGGAACCAGCCCGATCATCGACCGCGCCGCGCGATAGTCGGCGATGATGTCGTGCCCGCCGATCGTGATGCGGCCCTCGCTCGGATTGGCGATGCCGCAGATGATGCTGATCAGCGTGGTCTTGCCGGCGCCGTTCGGCCCGAGCAGCGCGAAGATCTCGCCCTTGACGATATCGAGATTGATGCCCTTCAGCGCCTTGAAGCCGGAGCCATAGGTTTTCGAAAGATTGGAAACGGAGATGATCGGCGACATGAAGAGTCGGTGAGCGTGAGGGAGGGGGTGCGCGCGGATTGGGGCCCGGGCGGGATGCGGGTCAAGCGCAGATAGGGACGTATGATCCGTTCTGCAATCACCCGCCGGGGCAGAAAATTCATTCTGCGGTATGGCGGAAAGGCCGCGCTAGTGCTTCTTGGCTGATTTCGCCGGCTTCTTGGCGGCGGCCGCCGGGGCCGGGTGCGCGGGCGGCGCGCTGTCGGCGACCTTCGCGACCAGCATGATCTGCACCTGGTTGTTGACCGGCGCGTTGGGTTTGGTCGGGTCGAGCAACTGCTCTTCGCCAAGCCCGACCGATTGCAGGCGCTTCGCGGTGATCTTGAAGGTGTTGACCAGGATGTCGCGGATCGCGTCGGCGCGCCGCTGGCTCAGCAGCACATTGTTCTCGCGTCGTCCGGTCGATTCGATGTGGCCGACGATCAGGAAGGTGTAGGGCAGCAGCGAGGAGTGCGTCAGCGCATCGGCAATCCGCCCGACCGTCTGATACGATTCCGGCAGCACGATCGGCGTGTCGACGTCGAACGCGATGTCGACGTTGAACGTCGGCAGCTTGGTCAGATCTGGAGCGATCGGCGGCCGCTTCGAGGGCGGTGGCTCGTTCTTCGATCGCGACTTCGATCGTTCGGCCACCTGCTGGCGCAGCGCGGGGACATCGATCTCGGCATCTGTCTCGTAATGATTGAGCTTGGCGATGACGTCGTCGCGCGTGATGGCGGTCTGTGCACGCCCCAGTGAAATCGGCATCACCAGCAAAGCCAGCGTGCCCAGCAGGGCCAAAAGGCCAGGATCGCGCAAGCCTCGCCTCGACAGCCGCATCATTGATACCCCGCGTCATTGATCGCCTGGGTGCAGTTGCGGCTGAGGCCCTTGGCGCTGACGAGGCAGGGCACCGACTTGCTGGTCTCCTTGGTCGAGCCGCCGCAAACCTTGACGATCTCGCGGGTGCAGGCATTCGCAACGGTGACGCGCGCCGCGATCCGCTTCTGGATCGCATCGAGGGTGGAGAAGTAGCTCTCCTTGCACTGCGGCGATATCACGTCGCGGTTGCGCGACAGGCATTCCTTGAGGCGGTTGGAGTCGAGATTGACGCCGCGGCAGTTGGCGGTGATGTCGGCGCCGCAGGCCTTGGCCAGTTGCGCTGCAGAATCGCCAAAGCTCATCGTCTCCGCGACCGCCAGCGACGGCGCAGTGAGCGCGATGACAAAAAGGAAAACCCCTCCCCGGACCATGGGGCCATCTCAACCCATGAAATCAACTGGGGTCAAGGGCTACCAACAGAGAAGGCCGCCAAAGAAGGTCGCCAAAGAAGGTCGCTATGTCACACCCGTTCCACAAAGCTGTCGACCACCTTCTTCTCGCCGGCCTTTTCGAAGGCGATGGTCAGCTTGTTGCCGTCGATCTTCACCACATGGCCGTAGCCGAATTTCTGGTGAAATACCCGGTCGTCCAGCGAAAAATCCGACGTTGTGCCGGTGGACTTCGCCACCAGCTCGCCCTCGATCACCATCGGGCCGCGCTTGGTGCGATTGAAGCTTTCGGAGGAAAAGGAGGATTGCCGCTCCTCGAAGCCGCTGCCGCTACGGCCCCCGCCGCGGTTGCGGTTGGCCTGGGCGCGCTGCCAGCCCGGGGTCGAATAGCTCGAGCCGAATGATTCGAGGTTGTCGAAGCGCGAGGCGCCGTAACCGCCGCTGCCGCCCCAGCCCGATCCGCCCTTGGATTCGGTGATTTCGACATTGTGCGCCGGCAGCTCGTCGAGGAAGCGCGAGGGAATCGTGGTCGACCAGGTGCCATGGATGCGGCGGTTGGTGGCGAAGTAGATTTTTGCGCGGCGGCGCGCCCGGGTCAGCCCGACATGGGCGAGGCGGCGCTCCTCCTCGAGCCCGGCGCGGCCCTGTTCGTCAAGCGTGCGCTGGCTCGGAAACAGGCCTTCCTCCCAGCCCGGCAGGAAGACGTTGTCGAATTCCAGCCCCTTCGCCGAATGCAGCGTCATCAGCGACACCGCCTCGTCGCCGGCATCGCCGTCGCGGTCCATCACCAGCGAGATATGTTCGAGAAACCCTTGCAGGTTCTCGAATTCCTCCATCGAGCGCACCAGCTCCTTGAGGTTCTCCAGCCGGCCGGCGGCATCAGCCGAGCGGTCCTTCTGCCACATCTCGGTGTAGCCGCTCTCGTCGAGCACGATCTCGGCGAGCTCGGTATGCGAGGTGACCTCGCGCTGGGCGCGCCAGCGGTCGAACTGCATGACGAGATCGCGCAAGGAGCCGCGCGCCTTCGGCTTCAGCTCGTCGGTCTCGACCACGGCGCGCGCCGCCTCGAACAGCGGAATGCGGCGCTTGCGGGCATGGTCGTGCAGCAGCTGCACGGTGGCGTCGCCGAGTCCCCGTTTGGGCACGTTGACGATGCGCTCGAAGGCGAGATCGTCGGCCGGCGAATTGATGGTGCGCAAATAGGCCAGCGCATCGCGGATTTCGGCGCGCTCGTAGAAACGGGGGCCGCCGATCACGCGGTAGGGCAGGCCGAGCGTGACGAAGCGGTCTTCGAACTCGCGCATCTGGAACGAGGCGCGCACCAGGATGGCGACGTCGTTGAGGTTTTCACCTGTGCGCTGCAGCTCCTCGAGCTCCTCGCCGATCGCGCGCGCTTCCTCTTCCGAATCCCAGGAGCCGGTGACGGTGACCTTCTCGCCGTCGACATCCTCGGTGCGCAGCGTCTTGCCGAGCCGGCCTTCATTATGCGCGATCAGATGCGAGGCCGCGGCCAGGATGTGGCCGGTGGAGCGGTAATTGCGCTCGAGGCGGATGACCTTGGCGCCGGGGAAATCGTGCTCGAAGCGCAGGATGTTGTCGACCTCGGCGCCGCGCCAGCCATAGATCGACTGGTCGTCGTCGCCGACGCAGCAGATGTTCTTCGGTGGCGAGGCGGAGGCTGCAGCCGCGTTCTCCGTCATTCCGGGATGCGCCGTAGGGGCAGACCCGGAATCTCGAGCTGAGTCCTCATGACCTCTGGATTCCGGGTTCGCATCTTCGATGCGCCCCGGAATGACGTCGGCAAGGCGACGCTCCGGCCGCGACGGCGCCTGCGACAGCAGGCGCAGCCACAGATACTGCGCGACGTTGGTGTCCTGATATTCGTCGACCAGGATGAACCTGAAGCGGTTCTGGTACTGCCGCAGCACATCGGGATTTTCGCGGAACAGCCGGATGTTCTCGAGCAGCAGGTCGCCGAAATCGGCCGCGTTGAGGATCTTCAATCGCTCCTGATAGGTCGCGTAGATCTTGCCGCCCTTGCCGTTGCCAAACGAGGCGGCTTCGCCCGCCGGCACCTGCGACGGCGACAATCCGCGGTTCTTCCAGCCGTCGATCAGGCCGGCCAGCATCCGCGCGGGCCAGCGCTTGTCGTCGATGTTATCGGCCTGCAGCAATTGCTTCAACAGCCGCACCTGGTCGTCGACGTCGAGCACCGTGAAGTTGGATTTCAACTGCACCAGCTCGGCATGGATGCGCAGGATGCGGCCGCCGATCGAGTGGAAGGTGCCGAGCCACGGCATGCCCTCGACCGCCTGGCCGAGCATCTGCCCGAGCCGCAGCTTCATCTCGCGCGCTGCCTTGTTGGTGAAGGTCACCGACAGGATCTCGTGCGGCCGCGCGCGGCCCTGGCTCAGGATATGCGCGATGCGCGTCGTCAGGACGCGGGTCTTGCCGGTACCGGCGCCGGCAAGCACCAGCACCGGACCGTCGAGCGTCTCGACCGCCTCGCGCTGCTCCGGATTGAGGCCGCTCAGATATTGCGGACCGGCCGCCGCCCGCGCACGCGCGGCGATGCCGCCAGCCGCCGGCTGGTGCTCGGGAACGCCGTGATGGGGCAATTTGCTCGGCTCGGTCATTGGCGAATCGTCTCGGCCCCACGATGGCACCGCAGGATGGTGAAGGGGAGCCTTCTTAACAGGGATTGAAGGCCATATAGGGCCTGATCGGCCGTTTTGACAGGTTTTATCGCGGCTGACGGGAACGCTTTTGGCAGCAGCCCGCACTCGATCCCGGTTCCGGAAATCGGCGAAAATTTCGCGGTTTCATGCTCAGGAACCAGCATTTCCCCGCCGGATTGTTTCAACGGGTGCGGCGCCGGGCAGAGGTCCGCGCCAAGCAACAACAGGGAAAACGAAGCGGAGTTTTGATCATGCTGAGCTGGGTCGTCACGTTCCTGGTCATCGCCCTGATCGCGGGCATTTTGGGCTTTGGCGGCATCGCCGGCGCCTCCGTCGAAATCGCCAAGGCGATCTTCTTCATCGCCGTCATCCTGTTTCTGGTGTCGGCGGTGGTCGGATTGGTGCGCGGTCGCACAAGGGTCTAGCGAGGCCGCCAACCGGCGGCCGCTTCGCTTGCAACGCCATGCTACTTCGCCGAGGGCATCGCCACGTTGCGGCCGATGCCCTCGGGACGCGATACGCCCACATAGCTGTCCACGATCGCTTGTGCGCGGGCGCGGATATCGGGCGGAAACGGCGCCACCTTGCGCGCCTCCATGTCGATGTGCAGCGTGAGGTTTTCCGAGGTCGCGGAGAGCCAGCCTTCGGTGGCATGGCGCAGCTCCTCGAATGTGTGCAGCCGCTTCTCGTCGGCGCCGAGCAGGTAGACCTGGACCTGCACGGGATCGCCGAGATGAATTTCCCGGAGATAGCGGACGTGGCACTCGGCGGTGAAGGTCGAGCAGTGCCGCGCCTTCATGTAGTCCGGCCCGATGCCGAGCTGCAGCCACATCTCGTCGATGGCGCGGTCGAACATCACATTGTAGTAAGCCATGTTGAGATGGCCGTTGTAGTCGATCCATTGCGGCTCGATCTGCATCACCGAGGATCTGAACGGGGCCGATGGAAGCGGCATCTCGCTGGTGGCAGTCGCTGAAGTCATGATCCGTCCCCCGTTCGTTGGCGTTCGAGCATGAGCTTTTCTGTGACTCCGGCGTCCACTTTTTCAAGCCAGGCTCTCTTGACCCCTTATACAAGCTTTGCCACGGTCGGCTAAAGGTGGGAGGAAATTTGACGTGGCGACAACGATTTCGGGCAATGTGACGCGACCTGATCCGCAGGCCCTGAAGCGCGCGATCGACGCGCTGGCGGCGCGGTTCGGCAACCGGCTCGTCACGTCGCAGGCGGTGCGCGAACAGCACGCCCATACCACCACATGGCTGCCGACCCAGCCGCCGGACGCTGTCGTGATGGCGCAGGAAACCGCCGACATCCAGGACGTGGTACGAATCTGCGCCGCCAATCGCGTGCCGGTCATCGCCTTCGGTACCGGAACCTCGCTCGAGGGTCAGGTCAACGCGCCCGCGGGCGGCATCTGCATCGATCTGCGCGACATGAACAAGGTGCTCGAGGTCCATGCCGAGGACCTCGACTGCGTGATCCAGCCCGGCGTGACGCGGAAGGCGCTCAACGAGCATCTGCGCGACCAGGGCCTGTTCTTTCCGATCGATCCCGGCGCCGACGCCTCGCTCGGCGGTATGACCTCGACCCGTGCCTCCGGCACCAACGCGGTGCGCTATGGCACCATGCGCGAGAACGTGCTGGCGCTGAAGGTGGTGCGCGGCGACGGCGAGATCATCACGACCGGCACGCGCGCCAAGAAGTCGTCGGCCGGTTACGACCTGACGCATCTGTTCGTCGGCGCCGAAGGGACGCTCGGCATCATCTCCGAACTGACCATCCGTCTGCGCGGCATTCCCGACACGATCGCGGCGGCGGCCTGTTCGTTCGACACGGTGCGTGGCGCCTGCCAGGCCACAATCCTCGCGATCCAGACCGGCATTCCGGTCGCCCGGATCGAGCTGCTCAATGCCGCGCAGGTGAAAGCCTGCAACAGCTATTCGAAGCTGTCGCTGCCGGAGACGCCGCTGCTGCTGCTGGAATTCCACGGCAGCGAGGTCGAGGTCGCCGAACAGTCGAAGAATTTCCGCGACATCGCCGCCGAATGCGGCGGCGGCGACTTCACCTGGACCACCAAGCCTGAAGACCGCACCAAGCTGTGGCAGGCCCGGCACGACGCCTACTGGTCGGTGAAGGCGCTGCGACCCGGCGACAGTATCGGCGTGGTCGCGACCGACGTCTGCGTGCCGATCTCGCGGCTCGCCGACTGCGTCACCGAGACCGAGGAGGATCTGCAGCGGCTCAACCTGCTGTCGCCGATCGTCGGCCATGTCGGCGACGGCAATTTCCACTGCTCGCTGCTCTGCGACGTCAACGACAAGGGCGAGATGGCGCGCGGCGAGGAGTTCATGCACCGCCTGGTCGAGCGCGCCCAGGCTATGGGCGGCACCTGCACCGGCGAGCACGGCATCGGCCAGGGCAAGCAGAAATACTTGCAGGCCGAGCTCGGCCCGGAGGCGCTCGACGCGATGCGGGCGCTGAAGCAGGCACTCGACCCGCAAAACATCTTCAATCCCGGAAAGATCGTCCCGGCCGCCTGAGGCGTCGTCACGCCGCGCAGCGTTCGCGAGCCCGCGGGCGGCGCGTTTCACGCGCGGAACTTTTCCGCCCGCCCGGCGTCTCTCTTGTGTTGCACTGTGTTGCCGCGACGTGTGTGGTGCGCGGAGGGAGGACGTCGTGATCGGACGGGCAATCGGAATTGCGGTCGTGGTGCTTGCGATGGCGCTGTCGGGCGACGCGATCGCCCGAGGCGGCGGTGGGCATGGTGGCGGCCATGGCGGAGGGCATGGCGGCGGCCATGGACATGGCGGTGGCCATGGGCACGGTGGTGGCCATGGACGTGGCGGGCATGGCTTCGGCCACATGCATTTCGGCGGCGGCCATCATGGCGGGTTCGGCCGCTCGCATGCGATCTCGCGATCAGGCTTCGCCGGCCACGGCGCCTTCGCATCGCGCGGGGGCGGCAATTTCGGCCGGATGCGCAATGCCGCGATCGCGCCAGGCCATATGCGCAATGCGTTCAGCTCGCTGTCGCGCAACGGCGCATTGCGCAACGGCCGGCTGTTGAGCAACCCGGCGGCGCGTGCGCAGATCGCCGCGGCCGCGGCGCTCGCCGGCTGGCACGGCGGGACTGTCGCCAACGGCTGGTGGCAGCATCCCGGCGGCGGCTATGGCTGGGTCGGCCCGCTGTTCTGGCCGTTCGCGTACAACGACATCTACGACTACGCGATCTGGGGCGACGACATCGGATTCTGGGGCTACGGCTATCCGGACATCTATGCCGGCATCTTCGGGCCTTATGGGTATGACGATCTCAGGGGCTATCTGCCGGAGCGCCGGACGGGCCGCCGTTACCGCGGCGGCGGGCGCATCGAGCAGATGTGCGGCAATGACAGCCGTTCGGTCGCCGGCCTGCCGGTAGATCAGATCGCGGATACGGTGCAGCCGACCGAAGCGCAATCGGCGGCGCTCGGCGAGCTCGGCAACGCGTCGCTTGCGGCTGCCCAGGTCATTCGCGCGGCATGTCCCGCGCAGGTGGTGTTGACGGCGCCGAACCGGCTCGCCGCCATGCAGCAGCGGATCGAAGCGATGGTCACCGCGGTCGGTATCGTGAAGCCTCCGATGGAGAAGTTCTACGGCCTGCTCGATGACGAGCAGAAAGCGCGGCTCAACGCGCTCGCCGAGAACCAGCGCAAGGAAGCCGCGGCGCGCGATCCGAACGCGACGGTCGCCCAGAGCTGCGGCGCCGCACAGCCGGCGATGCAGGAGTGGCCGACCGGCGAGATCGAGGCGCGGCTGCAGCTCAGCGACGCCCAGCGCGGTGCGCTTCAGGCACTGCAGGATGCCAGCGCCGACGCCGCGCGGAAGCTGAAGGCTGCGTGCCAGACCAACGAGGCGATGACCCCGCCCGCACGTCTTGCCTTCGTTGCCAGGCGGCTCGACGTCATGCTGCAGGCGGTCAAGGATGTCCGCGCCGCGCTTGAGAATTTCTACGCCACGCTCAGCGATGAGCAAAAAGCACAGTTCGAGGCGATCGGGCCGAAACGATCGGCTTAGAGCCTCGTCGGTTCGCGTGAAAACGCGGCAAGCAAAAGCCCCGCAGCCTCGGCTCTGACGCAATCAGAACCGAAACGGGCTTTATTCCATGAGTTCGACATCAATTCGCGCGCGGATCCGCCGCGGGTGTGGCTGCCGGGCCATAGTGTGCACCTCTTGCTCGGCACCGAGTCGACTCTGCGGTTCACAGGTTGCGCCAAGGCCAGCTATGTTTGCCGTGCTTTCAAGGTGCGGCGATGTGGTGGTTCAGCAAGGACGAGCACAAGGATATCTGGGACGATCCCGTCGCGCACCCGCTCGGCGACATCGAAGCTGCGCAGCGGATCCGTGCGATCTGCCGCGATGCCGCCGGCTGTGCCGAGGCGGTCGGCTCGCCGGACAAGCGTTCAGCGAAGAAGCAGCAGATCGAGCGTGATCGCTACGAGCGTGCAGCCAAGGTCGCGATGGAGACCGCGATGAAGATCTCCGACGAGCTGGTGCGGGATTCCGCGGTGCGCGAGATCGTCGGTCTCTGCATGAAGGCCAATAACATCAAGACGGGGCGAGCGCTGCTGCGCGCCATCCACGCCGGCTCGATCAAGGCGGAAGTTTTGAGGGAGCATCCGACGCTCGAGGGCGAGCAGGCCTGAGGCCGTCCGGTAGCCCGGATGGAGCGTAAGCGAAATCCGGGACGGTTCATCAACGCGCGAGAGAATCCCGGATTGCGCTTCGCTCCATCCGGGCTACGCAGCCAGTGATCTCATCAACCTCTACGCCTGCCCGCCGAGCGTGCGGACCGCTTCGTCGACGCTGTGGAAGACATGGTCCCGCGGCAACACCTCGTAGAGATCGAAGCGCTCGAAGGCGTCCTGCGCGCGCTCGGATTCGAGCCGCGCTATCGCCACCGTCACGCCGTTGCCGCGGCATTCGCGGAACAGATCGCGCAGCGCCTGCGCCGCTGTGAAATCAATCTCGATCATGCCGCTGGCCTCGATCACCAGCAGCCGCGGCTTGGGTGTCGCCCCGCCGATGGTCTTGAGCACGCCGCTGTGGAAGCTCTCCGCGTTGAGGAACGACAACGGCGCCTGCAGGCCGACGACGGCAATGCCGGGCGTGCGCTCGCCGGTGACGTGCGGGCCCGTCGGCCACCAGATCGTGGTACCGGGCACATGGACGAATTCGGCAAGCTGGCCGCGCGTGGTGGTCCAGATCCCGTGCAGCAGCGACAAGGCGATGCCGACGGCGACGCCTTGCTCGATCGGCAGCACGATGATCGCGGCCGCGGTCGCCACCACCAGCAGGAATTCATAGAACGACTGGCGGAAGATCGCGACGATCTGCTTCACGCGGATGATGCGCAGCGCGACGAACAGCAGGACGCCGCCGAGCGCCGTGTCGGGCACGTGCCGCAGCAGCGTCGCGCCGAAGGCGAGCAGCGCAAGCACGATAGCCGCGGCAAACAGCCCCGAGAGCTGCGTGCGTCCGCCGGTCTCCGACACGATGCCGGTCCGCGGTGGGCTGGCGTTGACCGGAAAGGCGCCGAGCAGCCCGGACAGCAGGCTGCCGGCACCGGCGCCGAGGAAGTCGCGATCGACGTCGGCCGGCTTGTCCGGATCGGACAGGAACGAGCGCGTCGTCGCCGCGGTCTGCACCATGACGACAACCGCGATCAGGATCGCCAGCGACAACAGTTTGATCCATCGCTCCGGCGCGATGTCCGGAAACGATGGCGTCGGCAGCGTCCCGGGCACGGTGCCGACCACCCTGACGCCCTTGCTTTCGAGATGGCCGGCGATCACGGCGACGGTGGCCACGACAAGGCCGATCAGCGCGCCCGGAATGCGTGCGCTGATCTTCTCCGATCCGGCGACCAGCGCCAGCACGCCGAGGCCGATCGCCAGCGTGTAGAAATTGGTTTGACCGATCTTCTCGGTGAGCACTCCGAGCTTGTAGAGCGTCGGCCCGTCCGGCGTGGTCAGGCCGAGCACGCCGGGCAATTGCGAGACCAGGATGTGGACCGAGATGCCGGCGAGGAAGCCGACCGTCACCGGCGTCGACAGCAAATTGGCGATCCAGCCGAGCTTGAACAGGCTGCCGGCGATCATGATCGCGCCGACCATCAGCGCCAGCGCCATCGCCAGTGCCTGATAGTCCGGCGAGCCGGCGGTCGCCATCAGCGCGAGGCCGCCGGCGAAGATCGGCGTGATCGTGGAGTCGGCGCCGCAGGACAGGAAGCGGTTTGCGCCGAACATCGCAAAGCCGAGCGAGCCGGCCATGAAGGCGAAGAAGCCGATCTGCGGCGAGAAGCCGCCGAGCCGCGCGGTCGCCATCTGCTCCGGGATCGCAATCGCGGCGAGCGTCAGCCCGGCGATCAGGTCACCCGGCAGGTCGCTTGGCCGGAACGCCCTGAGCGAACGGAAGATCGGCCAGCTGGCGCGCGTCTGACGATCCTGGCCCATCGGTGCCCCGTGAGGATTGCGGCGATTCCCCGATAGTCCGACATGGCGCGGCCAAAAGCCAGCCGACGGCAGCCTGGGCTGGCGCGCAGGCCTAGCCGATATTTTGCAGCGCCGGGAAGGTTTCCAGCAGCCAGACGCTGACGCTCGAGACTGCGCCGGTCAGGAAGCCGATGCCGGTGACCACCATCAGCACGCCCATCACCCGCTCGACGGTGTCGAGATGGCGCTTCATCCGCGCGAACAGCGAGGAGAACTGCTTGACCATGAAGGCCGCGAGCAGGAACGGGATGCCGAGCCCGGCGGAATAGACCGCGAGCAGGCCGGCGCCCTTTGTCACCGTGGCCTCCGCGGCCGCGATCGAGAGGATCGCGGCGAGGATCGGCCCGATGCATGGCGTCCAGCCGAAGGCGAAGGCCAGGCCCATGACGTAGGCGCCCCACAGCCCGATCGGCTTCGGCGCGGTCAGCCGGCCCTCGCGCATCAGCAGGCCGATCCGGGTCACGCCGAGGAAGTGCAGGCCCATGATGATGATGACGATGCCCGCCAGGATCGAGAGCTCGGCCGACCAGGCGCGCACCAGCCCGCCGACGAAGGACGCGCTGGCGCCGAGCGCGACGAACACGGTGGAGAAGCCGAGCACGAACATCAGCGCCGCCGTCATCACCGCGCGCTTGGAGGCCGCGGTGGCGCCGTCCTGGTTGACCTGCTCGATGGTCGCGCCGGTCAAATAGATCAGATAGGGCGGCACCAGCGGCAGCACGCAGGGCGAGAGGAAGCTGACCAGGCCGGCGATCAGGGCCGCCGGGATCGAGACGTCGTGCATCAATGAAACCTTCGCAGAATAGCGCTCCTGTCTTGGCGTCTACGCGGCCAACAATCCAGAAGTTTCGTCGTCGCAGCCTTCAACTATGGTCACAGGCCCGTGTGCGGGGCGGCTCTGACGTGGCGGGCGCGGAATGACGGTGAGGTGAGCACGCCGCGCGGCTCCCGCTCTCGCAAGGGGCAGGGAACCCTTCCGGCGGTGCCTCGCTCACGCGTCAATCACTGATGCGGATTTTTGACCTGCAAGCGGCACCGCACATTCGCTGTCGTCCCGGCTTAGTTGCGCAATTGCGCACGGGGGGCCGGGACCCATGACCACCGCTACCCATGGTTGCGCGACGCTGGAATGACGAGTCCGACTGACAACATCGGCCGCGGCGTATGGGTCCCTGCTTTCGCAGGGACGACGATTGCGATGTAGGTCGCGCCCCATATTCAATGTCGTCCTGGCGAAAGCCAGGACCCCCAAATGTCAGGTCTTGCGCGACGCTGGGGCCATGATCCCGGTCACAACCACTTGCGGTGGTTATGGGTCCGGCTTTCGCCAGGACGACCATGTGGAAGCAGTGAGCGCATCACGCCCGCAGTCACCAACATCATCGGCGCTTGGCTGGACGTGGCGTCTCGAACTCCCGGCCACGGATTCGCACCAGGTCGTCGGCGGAATTCGTCAGCAGCACGACCGTGGCTGCGCGTGCCGTCTCCGCATCTCCGGCGGCGATCGCGTCCAGCACCGCGCGGTGCTCGCGCAGCGCCCGCGGACGGTGCGAGCCCGGCGCTGCGATCGTAAAACTCTGGCGCAGCGTGATCTCGAACATCTGCGCGATCGGCCAGAAGAACTCGTTGCGGGTGGCGAAATAGATCGCCTGGTGGAACGCGACGTCGGCGGCGACGAACTCCTCGTTGGTCTTCGCCGCGTCCATGCCGTCGCATCCGGCGCGGATGCGGGCGACGTCGATCTCCTCGGCATGGGTCGCCGCGAGCGCTGCCGCGGCCGGCTCGACCGCGGCGCGCAGCTGGAACAGCTTGGCGAGGTAACGGTCGATCTCCGCGGTCTCGAGGTGCCAGCGCAGCACGTCGGGATCGAGCTGATTCCACTGCTCGGGCGGCCGAACCCGCGTGCCGCTCTTGGGCCGCGACTCGATCAGGCCCTTGCCGGTCAAGGTGCGGATCGCCTCGCGCACCACGGTGCGGCTGACGTCCATCATCTCGCAGATCCGGATTTCCGGCGGCAACGTTTCGCCGACGCCGATCTCGCCGCGCACGATGCTGCTGCCGACGCGGTCGGTGACCTGGCTATGCACGCTCCGACGCAACGCGTTGGATGTCCGGAACATCGAGGACCTCGCTGCGGTTGCAGCCTGCGCTGCCGCCGAGCCGCGCCTTGCACAACCGTATCTGATTTGTCATACATTATGACAAATCGGCTGCCAAGCTCACGCCGTCAGGCGGGCGGCCAACACAACAAAAGATCCGTTCCCGGGGAGGAGCACCATCATGACGTCGAACCGCGTGAGCCGCCGCATTGTGCTGCAGTCGTCGGTCGCCGCGACCGCGTGGCTTGCCGCCGCGCCCGCCATCATCGGCCGCGCTGAGGCTGCCGTGATGAAAATGCGATGCTCGTCGTCGCTTCCGAACGATCCCAAATACGCCAATGGCCGCGTCTACTACGACAATCTGGCCAAGAGCCTGAAGGCGAACGGGCTCAGTGAGCAGATCGAGGTCACCTTCTTCCCCGACAACCAACTCGGCCAGGAGATCGACGTTATCAACTCGGTAAAGCTCGGGGTGATCGACCTGATGGTGTCGGGCTCGTCGATTTCGGCGAATCTCGTGCCGCTGGTCGGCACCTTCGACCTCGGTTACCTCTTCACCAGCTTCCAGCAGCAGACCAAGGCGTTCGACGCCGGCGCGGCGAAGCCGATCGAGGCTGCGCTGCTCAAGGGCGCCGGCATCCGCATCATCGCCTGGGCCTACAATTTCGGCGCCCGCAGCGTGCTGGCGAAGAAGCCGGTGAAGACGCCGGAGGATCTTGCCGGCCTGAAAATCCGCACCTTGCCCAATCCGATCATCACCGAGTGCCTGCGGCTGATGGGGGCCGCCGCAACGCCGCTGGCGTTCGGCGAGATCTATACGGCGCTGCAGGCCGGCGTGCTCGACGGCCTCGAGCACGATCCGCCGACCATCCTGGCGAGCAAGTTCTACGAGACGGCGAAGCACTATGCGCTGACCCAGCACATCTTCTCGCCGCTCGCAGTCTATTTCAGCGACACCAGCTTCAACCGCATGGCTCCCAAGCTGCGCGAAGGCTTTCTCGACGCGGCGAACAAGGCCGCGACCGACACCCGCGCGCACGGCCTTGCGGTGGAGAAGGAGGCGCTGGCGGCGCTGGTCGAGAAGGGCGTCACCGTCGTCGAATGCGACAAGGAGGCGTTCCGCAAGCGCGTGCTGCCGCAGACCGACAATTTCATCAAGGCGCGGCCCGAGGCAAAGGCCGTCGTCGACCTGATCCGCGCCACCCAGTCCTGAGGTTGGCGCATGTCAGTGGCCGCAGTCGAGGCGAGAAGCAGCGCTGATCGTATCACGGCACCGCTGCTCGCCGTCAGCGACGCGATCGCCGCGCTCCTGCTTGCCGCCGATCTCGTGGTGGTCTGCGTCTCGGTGCTGGCCCGCTTCCTGTTCAACGCGCCGGTCGAATGGTCCGACGACGTCGCCCGCGGCCTGATGGTCGGGTCGAGCTTCTTCGGCGCGGCGAGCGCGCTCGCCCGCAGCGAAAATCTCGGCGTCGCCTTCTTCGTCAACATGCTGCCGCCGGGCGGGCGGCGGGCCGTCGATGCGGTCGGTGCGCTGCTCGTCACGATCATCGCCGGATATGTTGCGTTCAACGCCGTCAAGATGGGTTGGTTGACCACCGGTCAGACCTCCGGCTCCGGCCTGCCGCTGGAATGGACGTTCTATCCGATGGGCGTCGGGGCAGCGTTCATGACGATCTTCGCGTTCGAGACGTTCTGTGGCCGGCCGCTGCGCGACATGGCGGCAGCCATCGTCGCAACCGCCGTCATCGTCGGCCTTTATCTGGCCTGGGATGCGCTGGCACCAATGTCCGTGCCGTCGTCGCAGACATTGATGCTGATCGGCTTCTTCCTCACGCTGTTCGGCGGGCTGCCGATCGGCTTTGCGCTGGCGCTGGCGGCGCTGATCTTCATCTGGGTCGAGGGCACGCTGCCCGGCGTGATCTTCGCCCAGCAGATGGCGCGCGGCATCGACAATTTCGTGCTGCTGGCGATCCCGTTCTTCATTCTGGTCGGCTACCTGATGGAAGCCAACGGCATGTCGGTGCGGCTGATCGAGCTGCTGCAGCGCGCGGTCGGACGGATGCGCGGCGGGCTCAACGTCGTCATGGTGATGTCGATGGTGCTGTTCTCCGGCATCTCTGGCTCCAAGATGGCCGACGTTGCCGCGGTCGGCTCGGTGCTGATCCCGGCGGCGCGCCGCTCGCGGCAGAACCCGGGCGGGGCCGTGGCGCTGCTCGCCGCCTCCGCTGTCATGGCGGAGACCATTCCGCCCTGCATTAATCTCATCATCCTCGGCTTCGTCGCCAATCTCTCGATCGGCGGACTATTCGTCGCTGGCATGCTGCCGGCCGCGTTGATGGCGCTGGCACTGATCGCGGTGTCGATCATCTTCGGCAGGCGTCCCGCGGCGAACGTGGAAGCCGAGCCGCGCGCCGCGGTATCGGGACTCTGGACCGGTGCGATGGCCTCGTTCGGGCTGATCTTCATGATCTTCTTCGGCTTCAAGAGCGGCTTTGCCACCGCGACCGAAATCTCCGCCTTCGCCGCGGTCTACGCCATCGCCGTCGGCAGCCTGCTGTTCCGTGAGCTCGGCGCGAGGAGTCTGGCGCACTGCTTCGTGCAGTCGGCTGTTCGTTCGGGGCTGGTGCTCTTCATCGTCGCCGCGGCGCAGTCGCTGGCCTTCATCCTGACGCTGCAGCAGGTACCGCATGCCGTCGGCGACCTCATGCTGGCGATCTCGGGCAGCCACGGCGTCTGGCTGTTCATGGTGCTGTCGATCGTGGTGCTGGTGGTGATGGGCTCGGTGCTCGAAGGCGCCGCGGCGCTGATCATCTTCGGCCCGCTGCTGCTGCCGGTTGCCGTCAAGCTCGGCATCGATCCACTGCATTTCGGCGTCGTGCTTGTGATCGCCATGGGGCTCGGGCTCTTTGCTCCGCCACTTGGCCTTGGCCTCTACGGCGCCTGCCTGATCGGCAACGTGCCGATCGAGCAGACCATCAAGCCGATCGCGGGCTATCTCGGCCTGCTTTTGCTGTGCCTGCTGGTGATCGCCTTCGTGCCGGCGATCAGCACGGCCTTGCCGCATGCGCTCGGCTATTAGGGGAGTGGGATCGTGAAGGTGCTGCTCGCCCATACCCCGCAGATGCGCCGCGACTATTACGGCGAGCGCAGCCTGAACGGCCTGCGTGCGGTCGCCGACGTCGAACTGCACGAGGGTGAGGAGACGCTTGATGCGGCGGCATTGGTCGAGGCCGCGGCCGATGTCGACATCATCGTCGCGGACCGCATGACGCAGGGGCCGGGAGCGATTTTTCCCCAGCTGCCGAAGCTGTGCGCGTTCGTGCGCTGCGCGGTCGACATCCGTAATATCGACGTGGCCGCGGCCTCCGCCGCCGGCGTGCTGGTGACGCACGCGAGCGCCGGCTTCGTCCAGTCGGTCGCTGAGCTCGCGCTCGGCTTCATGGTCGATCTGTCGCGCGGTGTCTCGCGCGCCACCGCGGATTATCACGCGGGCAGGGCGCCCGAGGTCGTGATGGGCCGCCAGCTGGCGGGAAGCACGATCGGCATCATCGGCTATGGCAGCATCGGGCGCTATCTTGCCGGGATCGCAAAAGCGCTCGGCATGAACGTGCTGGTCGCCGATCCCTTCGTGACGCCAGACGATGCGGCGATCGCGCATCGGCCGCTCGACGATCTGCTGGCGCGCGCCGACTACATTGTCTGTCTCGCGATCGCCAACGCGCAGACCGAGAACCTGATCGGGCAGGACGCACTGGCGCGGATGCCGAAGCACGCATTCTTCATCAACCTTTCGCGCGGAAACCTCGTCGACGAGGCGGCGCTGTCGGCCGCGCTGCGCGATGGCCGCATTGCGGGTGCCGCGATGGATGTCGGCCGCGCGCCGGACCAGATGCCGACGCCCGAGCTTGCGAAGCTGCACAATGTGATCGCAACGCCGCATGTCGGCGGCCTGACGCCGCAGGCGATCGAGCATCAGTCATCGGAGACGGTACGCCAGGTCGCGAAGATCGTTGCCGGCGAGATACCCGTCGGCGCGGTCAATGCCGGCTACTGGACGCGGCGGCCTCGGCCATGAAAGTTTGGCGAAGCCCAATGTCGTCCGCGGGGCTGGACAAGAGCTTCGCATCCGGCTCAGACTTGGCCCGCATAACCGCGGCCCCTGAGCGCGCGGACAATCAATGAACGGACGTCCCGCAACAAACGACGGGCGCCGAGAGGGAAACAGGGAGGCATCACATGGCTATTTCACGCCGTGACGTTTTGTTGGGCAGCGCCGGTGCATTGGGCGCCGCATCATTTTCCTTCCCAGCGCCTGCCACCGCACAGTCGGAACCGATCAAGATCGGCTGTCTCGCGGCGATCACCGGCCCGAGCTCGGCGCCGACGGTCGGCTTCAATCGCGGCGTCAACTTCGCGGTCGACGCCATCAACGGCGCCGGCGGGGTGAAGGGCCGCAAGATCGAGCTCGTGATGCGCGACACCCAGGGCGATCCGACCAAAGCGGTGAACGCCACGCAGGAGCTGATTAGCCAGGCTAAGGTGCACGCGATCTGGGGTCCGCTGAACTCGGGCGAGGCGCTGGCGACAACGCCGATCATGGCGCGCGCCAAGATGCCGGACCTGCATCCCTGCGTGGTCGAGACGCTGATCGACCCGGTCAAGTTCCCCAACGCGTTCCGCATCGCGCCGTCGAACAACCAATGGGACGACGCCGTGCGCAATTACTGTCTCAAGATCCTCAAGGTCAAGAAGGTCGCCGTGATCGGCGACACCACCGGCTATGGCGTCACCGCGGTCGGCGCCTCCGTCGCGGCGTTCAAGAAGGACGGCGCCGAGGTGGCCTATCAGGCCAATATCGACGCCACGCAGCCCGACATGACGCCGGACATGCTGCGCGCCAAGAATGCCGGCGCGGAAGCGATCGTGGTGTGGAGTGTCTCGACCGGCATGGAGGCGCGCATGTTCAACACCCGCGCCGCGATGAACTGGGACGTGCCCTTCGTCGGGCATCCCTCGATGGCGTCGGGCGAGCTTGCGAGCCTGGTCGCCAAGCCGGAGAACTGGAAGAAGGTCTACGCGATCGGCTACAAGAGCTGCAGCTATGACGGCGCCGGCAAGCTGCCGCCGAAGAGCGCGGACCTGGTCGCGCGCCTGACCAAGGCCAACATCGCGCTGAACGACACGCTGTTGTGGTGGGTCGCGGGCGGCATCGATTGCATCGAGCTGATCGCCAAGGCGGTCGCCGAAAGCGGCTCGACCGACAGCGCCGGCATCATCAAGTACTGGAACACGCTGTCGACCTATCCCGGCTATTTCGGCAATTACCGCTTCTCGCCGACCGAGCACAATGGCTACCTGACCGAAGAGATCGTGATGTCGGAAGCCTCTACAGCCAAGGACGGCACCTTCGCGCTGGCGCCGGGGTACACATAGAAGGGCGAGGGCGCAGCCGATGCTGACCTCGATCCTTGCATCCGGTCTCGCAGCGGGCGCGATCTACGCGCTCGTCGGCGTCACCTACAACACGATGTTCTCGACCTCGCGGGTGATGAGCTTCACCGCCGGCCAGCTGGCGATGCTGGGCGGCGTGTTCGGCTCGATGTTCACGCTGAAGCTCGGCCTGCCCATTGCCGTCGGCTTCGTGCTGACGCTGCTCTGCTGCGCGGTGATCGGAATCATCACCGAATTCGTCGCGGTGCGGCCGGTGCTCAAGAGCCTCGACCAGCATCTCTACGTGCTCTCGACCCTCGCGGTCGCGCTGATGATCCAGCAAATCACCGCGATCAAATGGGGCACCGAGCCGCAGCCGTTCCCGCGCATCGCAGGATTCGGCGAGGGCGTCCTCGACGAGAAATTCTGGCTGCCGGTCCTCGCCTGCGCCGTCACCATTTTCGGCCTTGAATATCTCTACCGCCGCACCCTGGTCGGCCGCGCGTTCCTGGCCATCGCGGAGGATAATTTTGCGGCGCGGGCGCTCGGCCTGCCGGAGCGCAATCTGCGGGTCGCGAGCTACGCGCTTGCCGGCGTGGTCGGCGGCATCGCCGGGTTTTCCGGCGGGCAGTTGCTGCTGGCCTTCTTCGCCAACGGCGCGCTGCTCAATTTCTACGGCTTCGTGCCGGTGGCGCTGGGCGGGCTCGGCAATAACAGAGGCGCGATCATCGGCGGGCTGGCGCTCGGCCTGTTCCAGCAGGCCGCGAACTTCCTGGTCGGCGGCATCTTCTCCTCGGTCGCGGTGTTCACGCTGTTCATCGTGGTGCTGCTCGCCGCGCCGCAAGGGCTGTTCGGCGCCTCGACCGCGCGGAGGGTGTGATGACGTCGGTCGTGGCCACTCCGTCCCGAGCCGACAGCGGCGTGTGGCGCGCCGCGCTCCCGCACGTCCTGCCGTTCCTCGGCATTCTGGTGGCGGCGATGCTGCTGCCCTTCGTCAGCAACGATTACTGGGTGCTGATCGGCACCCGCATGGCGATCTACTGGGTGCTGGTGTCGGGCCTCAATCTGGTGGTCGGCTTCGCCGGTCACCTTGCGATCGGCTATGTCGCGCTGCTGACGCTCGGCGCCTATACGACGAGCGTGCTGGTTGCCGGCAACGTGATGCCGGCGATTCCGGTATTCGTAGCCTTGCCGATCGCCGGCCTCATCGGCGCGATCTTCGGCGTGGTCGTCGGCCTGCCGGCCCTGCGCCTACGCACCTTCTACTTCGCGATGTCGACGCTCGGCTTTGCGACCATCGTGACCCAGATCGCGCTGGCCTGGCAGAGCGTGACCGGCGGCGGCATCGGCATTGCCGGTCCGGAATTCCCGGCGCCGTTCAACACGCCGTGGGGCTTCTACGCCCTCTGCATCGCCTTCGCCGCGCTGACCACCTGGATGAGCGCCAATGTCGCGCGCAGCCGGTTCGGCCGCGCGCTGATCGCGGTGCGCGACGCCGAGGTCGCCGCCGAGGCCAGCGGCATCTCCAAGCCGAAAATGCTGATCGCGATCTTCCTGTTCGCCGGCGCGCTGGCGGCGATCGCCGGCGGATTGTTCGCGACCCTGCAGACCTACATCACGCCTGATGCGTTCACCTTCGATCTCTCGGTGCTGTTCTTCATCGCGATCCTGATCGGCGGCCGCGGCTCGATCCTCGGGCCCATGCTCGGCACCATCATCCTGACCATTCTGCCCGAGATCGCGGCGCCGCTCGCGGCGTGGTCGACCTTCCTCTACGCGGTGCTGCTGCTCATGATCGTGCTGGTGATGCCCGGTGGCATCGCGGCGTTGCTCGATTTCCGCAACCGTCGGCCGCTCGCCAGCAACCGCGCCATCGTTCCGCGTCCGGCCGCACTCGCCGACATCGTGCGCCGCAGGGACGGCGGCAAGAAGCTGCAGCTGCGCGGCATCGCGCTGAGCTTCGGCAATGTGAAGGCGATCGACGGTCTCGATCTCGATATCGCGCCCGGCGCGATCCACGGGCTGATCGGACCGAACGGCAGCGGCAAGACCACGACGCTCAACGTGATCTCGGGCTATTACGCCGCCAAAGCCGGCACCATGACGCTTGGCGGCGAAGTCCTGGCCGCCGGCCAGCCGGTCAAGCGCGCCGCGTGCGGCATCGCACGCACCTTCCAGACGCCGCGCGTGATCGGCGAAGCCTCGGTGCTGGAGAACGTCATGATCGGCGGCTCGATCGAGGGCCGGGCCAATTTCGTCGAGGCGATGTTGGCATTGCCGCGCAACGGCGCCGACGAGCGTCTGCTAGCCGCCAAGGCGCACGCGCTGCTCGGCGTCGTCGGCCTCGAGGCGCTCGCCGACATACGCGCCGATCGCCTGCAGCACAGCGAACTGCGCTTCATCGAGATCGCGCGGGCGCTGATGCTCGATCCGGACTTCCTGCTGCTCGACGAGCCCGCCGCGGGTCTCTCCAATGACGAGATCGAGCGGCTCGCCAGCCTGATCAAGGCGGTCTGCGGCCGCGGTACCGGTGTGCTGCTGGTCGAGCACCATGCCGATCTGATCTTCGATATCTGCCACCAGGTCACCGTGCTCAATCTGGGCCGGACGCTGGCGGCGGGAACCCCGGCGGAGATTCGCGTCCACAAGGAGGTCGTCAGTGCTTATCTCGGCGGGTGAACTGTTGCTCTCGGTCAATCGGCTGCAGTCCGGCTACGGCAAGATCCGTGTGCTGCACGGCATCGACATCACGATTGCCGCCGGCGAGGTCGTGGCGCTGCTCGGGCCCAACGGTGCCGGCAAGACCACGCTGCTGCGCGCGATGTCCGGACTGTTGCCCGTCACGGCCGGACAGGTCCGGTTCGGCGACCGCGACATGACCAACGCCACGCCGCGCGATGCCGCGCGGGCCGGGCTCGTGCATGTGATCGAGGGACATCGCGTGTTCACGCAGATTTCCGTGACCGACAATTTGCTGCTCGCCGGCTATGACCTGCCGCGCGCCGAGCGCGCCGTGCGCATCGAGGAGGCGTTGGCGTTCTTTCCCGAAATCGCCGAGAAGCGGCATGAACGCGGCGGCGCTCTGTCGGGCGGGCAGCAGCAGATGCTGACGGTCGCGCAGGGCCTGGTCCGTCGGCCGCGGCTGTTGATGCTCGACGAGCCGTCCGCGGGACTGTCGCCGGTGCTGGTCGATCGCGTCCTCAACGTCATCGGCCGGCTGCGCGAGCAGGGCACCTCCGTGCTGCTGGTCGAGCAGCTCTTGGAGAAGGCGCTCGCCTGTGCCGATCGCGTCTACGCGCTGGTGCAGGGTGCGATCGCGCTGGAGTCGCCGACCGGAGAGAGCGACCTCGCACATCGGCTCGAGCGCGCCTATTTCGGCCATGAGAGCCACGCGTTGCAGACCTAGCCAATGCAACCTGTTTGCTTGATGCTAACAGTCCCGCAACTTGTGGTCGGATGCAGCGTCGGCTTCCGTTGTGGCGCAATCTGCACGTGCGTCATAAAATGGCACGACAGGTGCAGGCGGCTTTGCTAAGCTTCATAGCGATACCCTATTGTGGATCATTGTCGCGTTGTTTTTAGGACTTGTTGCGGTTGCCTGCGTCTGCAGCTCTCTTCAAGAGGCCTACGATGCAATGTTTGCGTTGCGGTTGTCAGAACAGGGCGACCAATGAGTATTGCGAAGGGTGCGGGGCCTCTCTCGGAATTACGTGTGAAGCTTGCGGCCACCTGAACGGATCAAGCAGCCGCTTTTGCGGAAGGTGCGGCGCTGCGTTGACGACGGCGATTGACGCGACCCAGGTTCAGCCGTCGCACGAGCATGCCCTGAGGAGCCTGCATGCCAAGGGTGGGGAGCGGAAGCGCCTCACGATCCTTTTCGCCGATATCAGCAACTCGACGGGAATCATCGATAGCCTCGGAGATCCCGAACTGGGCATGCGGCGCTTGCAGCCGGTGCTCGACCTGATGAACGAGGCGGTTCACCGCTACGGCGGCGTCGTCAACAAGGCCCAGGGCGACGGCGTCATGGCGATGTTCGGCGCCCCGCAGCCTCACGAGGATCACGCCGTTCGGGGCTGTCTCGCGGCGTTGGCGATGCAGGATGACGTCAAGCGGCTGCATGACGTCGATATGCAAATCCGCGTCGGCGTCCACACCGGTGAGGTCGTCTTCCAGGCCATCGAGCACGGCATCTATCAAACCTATGATGCCGCGGGCGCGAACGTGCACCTCGCCAGTCGACTGGAGCACCTTGCCGAGCCGGGCACCATTCTGGTCTCGAGGGAGACCCACGCTGTCGCGAAGCAGTTCGTGGAGGTGGAGTCGCTTGGCGAGCAGGCCATTCGGGGGCTCGCGGCGCCCGTCGAGGTGCTCAGGCTGAGGGGCCTTCAGCATGCGCCGTCGAGCGGTGTGTTCCGGACCGGACGACGGTTGAGTCCCTTGACCGGCCGCGCCGACGAGTTTGCGGCGCTGACGGCTGAACTCGAGAACACCCGCAAGGGAGATGGCCGGGCGATCGGTGTCGTTGGCGAAGCCGGCATAGGAAAGAGTCGCCTTTGTTTTGAATTTGCCGAGAGTTGTCGCAGCAAGGGCATCCGCGTCTTTGAGGCGCGTGTGCTCGCGCACGGGCGCGCAACGCCGTTTCAGCCGGTGCTGGCGCTGCTTCGGGATATTTTCGGGCTTCGCATCAAGGAGGAAGCGCCGGACGTTTCGCGCCGCCGTGTCTTCGACCGGTTGGCGGCAATGCCGGTCTCCGATCATCTGGCACCCGTGCTGCTGGAATTCCTCGGACTGGCGGACCCGCACCAGCCCGCGCCGAAACTGGATCCCAAGGCCCGCAAGGCCCAATTGCTCGATTTCGTCGGCGAACTGGTACGCGCCGCACCTCGTGACAATGTGACGGTCGTCCTGATCGACGATCTGCACTGGATTGATCCGGCGAGCGAGGAGTTCGTCGAGGCCCTTGCCGACGCCGTGGTCGGAACCACGACGATGCTGCTGGTCAATTTCAGGGCCGGATTGAGCGCGCCGCTGATGCAGCGGTCGCATTACCGGCAGATCAATATGGCTCCGCTTGGGCCCGCGGAGGCGCAATCGATCTTGCGCGATCATTTTGGTACCGACCCGTCTCTGGCGTTGTTGAGCCGGAATATCGTCGAGCGCGCGCACGGCAATCCGTTCTTCCTGGAAGAGCTCATGAGCGCCCTCGTCGAGCGTGGCGACTTCGAGGGCGAGAAGGGCGCGTACCGGCTGAAGGGCGGCATCGACACAATTCCGCTTCCGACGACCGTGCAGGCCGTGGTCGCGGCGCGCATCGATCGCCTCGACGAACACGCAAAGAGGGCCCTCGAGGTCGCCTCGGTTGCCGGGCGCGAGATTTCGTTGTCGGTTCTCGATGCCGTTGCCGGTCTGGCGAAGGCCGAGCTGCTGGAAGCCGTGGGACATTTGCGACGCGCCGAATTGCTCTACGACGTGCCTCCCTTTGAGCAGCGGCTGATCGCGTTTCGTCATCCGTTGATCCAGGAAGTCGCCTATCTGTCGCTGTTGCACGAACGGCGCCGCGAACTTCACGCCGCCGTCGCGCAGGCGATCGAGAAGTTGTTCAAGGATCGCGCCGAGGAACGGGCGTCGCTTCTCGCCTACCACTGGGAGCATGCCGGCGAACATTTGAAGGCGGCGCAGCAGCACATGCGCGCGGCGGTCTGGGTCGGCGCGAACGATCCCAGTCAGGCCTTGCGAAGCTGGAAGAAGGTGCGTGAACTCCTGACGCACCAGCCCCCGTCGCAAATGACCGACTACCTGAAGATGATGGCCTGTGGCCAGATCGTGAATTTCGGCTGGCGCGAGGGAATTTCCGCCGCCGATGCGCAGGTCTATTTCGAGGAAGCCCGCGGCCTCGCGCTCGCGATGGGGGACCTGCGCGCCAACACGCTGATTCACGCTGCCTACGGCCGGATTTTGGCGAATGGCGGCTCGGCCGACGAATATGTCGAGCGGGTGCTGGAAGCCAAGGCGCTTGCCGACACCGGCACCGACACCAGCGTCCAGGTCACGCTGAAGGCCATTCTCTGCCATGCGCTCCGGCTCTCCGGGCGGATGTCGGAGGCGCTGCAGATGAACATGGAGGCGGCCGCGCGCGCGTCGGAGATCGTGAAGTCGGACCGGGAGACGCTTGGATTCGACGTCGAGGTCTGGTTGACTGCCATGCGCGGGCAGACGCTCGTGATGCTGGGGCGCGCGTCCGAGGCCCGGCCGCTGCTCGATCGCGTGCTGCAACTGGATGGCAGCCAGGTCGATGCCATTCACTACGTCATCCCGAGCCTTGCCTATGTCGACCTCGCTTGGTCCGAAGGCGACGTCGGATTGGCCCAGCACCACGCCGATCGCGCCTTCTCGCTCGCGGTCAAAAGCGGCAATCCATATTTGCGCGTCTACGCGCAGGCCAGTCGCGGCCTGTCCCATATGGTGGCAGGCCGGATCACATCATCGATCGAGGATCTGACGGCCGCGCTCGACTTCGCGCGAACCCGCAAGGCCGGCCTCGAAAACGAAGCGCGGATTCTCGCCGATCTGGCGAACGCGTATCGACGGAAGGGAGATGCGGCCGCAGCGTTGTCCGCCGTTGACGAGGCGATTGCGGTTGCGGTCAAGCGGCACGCGCGCATTCCGGAATGCCTTGCCCGGTCGGTTCGCGCCGATCTGCTGCTGCGCTCCGGGCGCAGCGGTGAGGCCGAGGAGGGCACGAAGGAACTGGACCGCGCGACCGCGCTGCTTCACGAGACCGGCGCGATGATCTTCGCGCCCTTTGTCGGTGGCGCGGGAAAGACGGTCAAAGCGAATCGAAGTTCGAACGAAGCCAATAATATTTGAGTTGCGAGTGAAATTGTTCTGATCCCATTCGGATGATCTCATGTTGTTCGCGAATGTGACGGGCGAACCGGTCGGCAAAGGAAGCGCCCGCGCGTGCAGGTACGCGCTCCTTTGCGACATCCTGGCCGATTTCAGGCGTGCGTTTCCCGATCTGCTTTTCGAACTCGACGAAGGAAGCGCGACCGTCAATGCTCAGGCCTTCATTCGTGGCGACGATCGCGTCGTGCGGATCTATGGCGGACTGGCTTACCACGCGGCGATGAACGCGGACGGCCTGGTTTTCGCCCTGCTGCACGAGGTCGGACACCATCTGTCGAAAGGCGGTCGGCTCGCCGCCAATTCCGAGCTCGGTTGCGAGTGCGCGGCGGACCGCTGGATTCTCGCCAAGGGCGCAGCCCGGCTGCGCAAGCAGACCGGGCGCACGCTCTCGATTGAGCGCGCGGTATCGAGCATCGAGCAATTGACGGCGCTTGCCGCCTGCGGCCTGGGAGCTCGCAAGCGCGGTCCAAGCGTGTGCTGGGCCGATCATTGGCCAAGGCGCAAACATGTACTGGTTCGACCGGAGGCCGCGCCGGCAATTCCGCGGTGCTATCTGTCCAAGTTTTTACGACTGAATCAAATTGCACAAAGGGAGACGACAAATGGGTGCGCTACTTCCCGTCGGCAGCGGTCCCGACGCTGAAATCGTGGACCGGCTGAATGAACTCTTCAGCGGCAAGGATCTGACTACTCTTCGCAAGCACAACAAGAAAGAAAAGCTGTTTGATCCGAGCCATAGGTTACGGCGCGTGGCGTTCCGCATCGGTGCCTATCCGAGCAAGGATTACGGGAAGGATGATGCCAAGCGGAAATGGTTCTTCTTCCTCCACCATGTGCTGCCTCAGGAGACGCAGGACGCGATCAAGAAGATCCTGGGCGACGCGATGACCCGAACCGTGATCAAGGCGGTGAAGTTCTCGGTCGAGGAAAACAGCGTGGTGACCCATCCGCATCTGTTTCCGAGCAATAACGAGCCGCTCGCGAACTACCTGAATGGGGCCGGCACCGCCTATCTTGTCCATCTGGTCGTGCAGGGGCCGATGGATGACAGCGCCGAAGATCCGCCCGGCGACAGCGACCCGGACAACGGTGAACAGCCGATCGCCTGGCCCGAGCTTTCGCTCCGGAGGCCAACGTTCAGGCGCACCAAATCAGGCGGCGGGAAGCGCGCCGGCAAGAAGAAGGCCGTTAGCAAGAAGAAGGCAGCCAAAAAGGCGGCCAAGCGTCCGCGCAAGCGTTGACGAGGCGGTCACGGCGGTTGATTGTGGCGGCAAGGGCCGACGGATGCGTCGGCCCTTCTGTCTCCAGGTCGTCCTGAAATCTGGCTGGTGGCAGCGCCTGCTGCCGGCTGCCCAAAGTCCGCTACGGCGCCGGTCCAGCCTGTTCCGTTGCGGATGGACTGCTGCCTCCGATGCGACTTCCCTTTTTCTACGGCTGGATCATCGTCGCGGTGACCTTCGTCACCATGGCGATCGGCGTCAACGCGCGTACGGCGTTCTCGCTGTTCTATCCGCCGATCATCTCGGAATTCGGCTGGGAGCGCGGCATTACGGCGGGCGCTTTCTCGTTCGGCTTTGTCGCCTCGGCGATCGCAAGTCCGCTGATCGGCCGGTTGATGGACCGCGGCGGTCCGCGCGCGGTGATGGAGCTTGGCGTCCTCTTGATGGGCTCGGGACTGCTGCTGGCGCCGCTGACGACGCAGCCCTGGCACCTCTATCTCACGATCGGCGTGCTGGTCGGCGCTGGCAGCGTCTGCCTCGGCTATTCCGGACAATCGCTGTTCGTGCCGAACTGGTTCCTCCGCCGCCGCGGACTTGCGATCGGGCTCGCCTTTGCCGGCGTCGGCATCGGCTCGGTGACGCTGCTGCCGTGGGTGCAGCACATGATCGAGCACACCGGTTGGCGCACCGCCTGCACCGCAATGGGGATCGTGGTGCTGGTCGTGCTGGCGCCGATCAATCTCTTGCTGCACAAGCGGCCGGAGGACATCGGTCTGCAGCCGGACGGCGATGCCGCGCCGACGGTGACGTCGGCCAGGCCGGCATCGAATATCGTCGACCCCGTGTGGGCTGGCACAGACTGGACGCTGTCGCGTGCGCTGCGCACCGCGCGGTTCTGGTGGATCGCGATCGGCTATTTCTGCGGCCTGTACATCTGGTACGCGGTGCAGGTGCATCAGACCAAATTCCTGCTCGACATCGGCTTCAGCTCCAATGTCGGGGTCTGGGCGCTTGGCGTCGTCAGCCTGCTCGGCATTCCCGGCCAGATCTGGCTCGGGCATCTTTCCGATCGCATCGGCCGGGAATGGGTGTGGGCGATCTCCTGCTTCGGCTTCGTGATCTGCTTCGCCGCGCTCGCCGCGCTGAAATACTGGCCGAGCATGGCGTTGATCTATCTTATGGTCTTCACCCAGGGCGCGCTCGGCTATGGCCTGACTTCGGTGATGGGGCCGGTGGTGCTGGAGATCTTCCAGGGCAAGCATTACGGCAGCATCTTCGGCACCGTGATGCTGGCTGCGCTCGCCGGCGGCGCTGCGGGCCCCTGGATCACCGGCCAGCTCTATGATCTCTCGGGCAGCTATACCAGCGCCTTCCTGCTCGGGATCGCCGTCAGCCTGCTGTCGGCATTTGCGATCTGGCAGGCCTCGCCCCGCAAGGTCCGCGCCGTCGCCGGACAGATGCACAAGGTCGCAAGCGCGGCCTGACGCGTCAGGCCGCCGAAACGCCGATTGCGCGCTGCAGGTCGGTGATCGCGCGCAGGCAGCTGTCGGCGGGGGTGGTTTCCGGATCGATCAGGCGGTGCAGGCGGAAACCATCTTCCAGCGCCAGCACGATCGCTCCGGTCCAGTCCGGATCGAGTCTGCCGTTCCGGCCGCTATTCTTCTGCGCAGTCGTGACGATGTCGGCGATCAGCTTGCGTCGCGCGCGCAGGCGTTTGGCGAGCTCGGGCCGGCGCTTCTCGGCGCGCGCCACGAACAGGATCATCTCCATGTGCAGGAGCGGGGAGCGGCCGAGCGGATCCTGCCGGCTGCGATCCATGGTGCGCAGCGCCTCGAGGAAGTCGGCCAGGTTCCTGTGCCGGGCGAGCAAATCGAGATTGCGCCGGATCGATTGCTCGACGTGATCCTCGAGCATCGCGAAGATCAGCTCGTCCTTGCTCTTGAAGTTGGAATAGAAGGCGCCGCGGGTGAAGCCCGCCGCGGCCGCGATCGCCTCGATACTGGCGCCGCCGATGCCCTGTTCCTCGAACACCCGCGCCGCCGCCTCGAACAGCTTCTCGCAGGTGTCGTCCCGTGTCGGTCTGGTTCGAACCCTTGACATCGGCGCATTTTAGGGCACAATGCAACTCGATACAAGACTGTATCGAGTTGCATTCGACAGAACCAGAACAGCCGCATCCGTGATGATGCGGTCTTGAGGATGACACCAGGGCACGCCAGGCTTTAGGGCACCGGCGTAGCGAGCGAACGAGGTCACCATGAACGAGCAAGTTCAGCCGGCGAGCGGCGAGCCGCTTTTCAATCCGCTGGCGCCTGAATTCATTCGCAATCCCTATCCGTATTACGAGCGGCTGCGCCGCCTCGATCCGATGCATGTCAATGTGCACGGCGCTTTCGTTGCCAGTCGGCACGCCGAGGCGAGCCTCGTGCTGCGCGACAAGCGGTTCGGCAAGGATTTTGCCGAACGGTCGATCCGCCGCTACGGTCCGAAGATCATGGAGGAGCCGGTCTTCCGCAGCATGAGCCACTGGATGCTGCAGCAGGATCCGCCCGACCACACCCGCCTGCGCGGCCTTGTCGTCAAGGCCTTCACCGCGCGGCGGGTCGAGGACATGCGGCCGCGCATCCAGCACGTCGTCGACGAGACGCTCGACCGTATCATTCCGCAAGGCAAGATGGACCTGATCGAGGATTTCGCGTTCCGTCTGCCGGTCACCATCATCTGCGACATGCTCGGCATCCCCGAGGAACACCGCGAGGCCTTCTACAACGGTTCGCGCGATGGCGGCCGCATCCTCGAGCCGGTGCCGCTGACGCCTGAAGAAATCAAGCAGGGCAACGCCGCCAATGCGATGGCGGCGATGTATTTCCATCAGCTGTTCGAGCTGCGCCGCAAGCAGCCCGGCGACGACCTCACCACCCAGCTGGTGCAGGCTGAAGAGGACGGCCAGAAGCTCACCAATGAGGAACTGACCGGCAACATCATCCTGCTATTCGGCGCCGGCCACGAGACGACTGTGAACCTGATCGGCAACGGCCTGCTGGCGCTGTTCCGCAACCCGGACCAACTCGCGCTGCTGAAGGCCAATCCTGGCCTGATCACCAATGCGATCGAGGAGTTCCTGCGTTACGATTCCTCGGTGCAGCTGACCGGCCGTGTCGCGCTGGAGGACATCGACGACCTCGGTGGCAAGCGCATCCCGAAGGGCGAGAGCGTGCTGTGCCTCCTGGGCTCGGCCAATCACGACGAGGCTGTCTACCCCGATCACCCCGAAAGGCTCGACATCCGGCGGCCGAACGTCAAGCCGCTGTCGTTCGGCGGCGGCATCCATTTCTGCCTCGGCGCCCAGCTGGCGCGGATCGAGGCCGAGATCGCGATCTCGACACTGCTGCGCCGGATTCCCGACCTGCGGCTCGATGACGCGGAAAATCCGGAGTGGCGGCCGACCTTCGTGCTGCGCGGGCTGAAGCGGCTGCCGGCGAGCTGGTGACGTTCCCGCGGGTCAGCGATCCGCGGCGGGGCCGGCACACGCACGCTTGAACGGGAAATCAACCATCTGTCCAGAGTCCCAGCAGTAAACCGGCTGTGACTTCGCCGTACTTGTCTCTATATTTGGGTTGCTCCGGCCAGAGGTTGGCAAAGGGTTCAGCATGAGGAGGCTGCCCCGGAGCTGGCTCAAAGGGAGACACCGTGCAGACGACGCTGCTCGGCCTGGCAATTGCCTTCATTCTTGCACTGGTCGCGGCGCTGGTCGGTCCATATTTCGTTGACTGGAACCAGTTCCGGCCGCAGTTCGAGGCGGAGGCGTCCAAGATCATCGGCGTGCCGATTCGCGTCGCCGGCAATCTCGACGCGCGGCTGCTGCCGGCGCCCTCGCTGCGGTTGAAGACGGTCACTGTCGGCGGCGCCAACGACCTCGGCAAGATTCGGGCCGCCAATCTCGACGTGGAGTTCAGCCTGAGCTCGCTGATGCGTGGCGAGTGGCGCGCGAACGAGCTCACCATCAACGGCGTGTCGCTCGATCTCGGGCTGGACCCGAAAGGGCGCATCGACTGGTCGCCGTCGAGCGGGAGCTTCAACCTCGCTTCGCTGGCGATCGACCGGCTCAACCTGACCGGCCGCATCGCGTTGCATGATGCCGCGAGCCGCAGCACGCTCGAGCTGAACGACATTGCCTTCAGCGGCGACGTCCGCTCGCTTGCCGGTGCAATCCGCGGTGACGGCAATTTCATGTTCGACGGCAACCGTTACCCGTTTCGGGTCTCCTCGGGGCAAAGCGCCGATGGCAGCGGCACCCGCCTGCACTTCAGCATCGATCCCGGGCAGCGGCCGGTGTCGGCCGATCTCGACGGCATCCTGACCTTCGAGGCTCGCGCGCCGCGGTTCGAGGGCATGCTGACGCTGGCGGGGGCGCCCGGTCAGCGCGGCGGCGATGCGCCCCCATGGCGGATCGCGGCCAAGGTGAAATCGGACTATTCGACGGCACGGCTCGACCAGATCGAATTGAGCTATGGCGCAGAGGACCGTGCGCTGAAGCTCGCCGGCAACGGCGATCTGCGTTTCGGTGCGTCGCCGCTGCTGCGCGCCTCGCTTACGGCGCGGCAGCTCGACGGCGACAAGTTCGCCGCCAAGGATAGCGCCAAGGACGGCAGCAATGGCAATGTCGAGCCGGTCCGCGTGCTGCCGGCCATGCGCGCGGTGTTGTCGGGTCTTCCGCAAAGCCCGATACCGGCGCAGCTGGAGCTGGCGTCCGAGCAGATCATGCTCGGCGGCCGTCCGTTGCAGGACATCTCGGCGGAGCTGCGATCGGATGCGAAATCCTGGACGGTGCGCCGGCTGGAATTTCGCGCGCCGGGATCCACGCGTGTCTCGATGAGCGGTGCCAGCGCGCAAGCTGGAGCGGCGAACAGCTTCAAGACCGCGCTCAACATCGAATCGTCCGATCCCGACGCGCTGATGACCTGGCTGCAGGGGCGCGGCGACGTCACCTATCGCAGCCAGAAGCCGCTGCGGTTGCGCGGCGACGTCATGGTGTCGCCATCAGGCTTTTCGATCGACGCGATGAAGGCGGAGATCGAGGGCGGCACGCTCGAGGGCCGCGTCGCGGTTACGCACCGCGAGGCGACCAGCGGCTCGAAGGTCGAGGCGCAGTTGAAGGCGGAGCGGCTCGATCTCGACGCGACCGCGGCATTGATCCGCTCGCTGGCCGGTCCGCAAGGCGAATGGCCCGACGAGGCGCAGCTGTCGCTCGACGTCGGGCGCGCGGTCTCTTCCGGGCAGGAGTTGCGGCCGCTGCTGGCGAAGATCGCCTATAGCCCAAAGAATATCGTGCTCGAGCGCGTCAAGATCGGTCAGCCCGACAATGTCACGCTGGACGGCAGCGGCGATTTCGACCGCGCTAATTCGACCGGCAAGCTCGCGGTCGACGCGACCGCCGCGTCGCTTGGCCGGCTGACCGCTGTGGTTCAGCCGTTCGCGCCGGCGCTGGCCGCGCGGCTTGCCGTGCTCCGCGCGGATGCCGGCCCGGTTCGCGCCAGGCTCGCGCTCGACCTCGGCAAGGGCAAGGCGGCCGATCGCGTCAGCGCGCGCGCGACGCTCGATCTCGACACGCCGCAGCTCAAGGGCAACACGGTGATCTCGGCGACGCCGCAGGTGGCCGCGATCCGTGCGCTGGATTTCGATGCACTTCGCCGCAACGAGGTTGCAGCGGAGACGAAATTCTCGGCAGGCGATGGCAACGCTTTGCTGGCGCTGCTTGGGCTTGACCATGCGGTCGCAGCCGGTGCCGGTTCGACGCAATTCGAGGGCACGGCGATCGGCGCGTGGCGCGCGCCGTTGCGGCTGAAGGCAAGGCTCTGGGGCGCAGGGCTGGACGCGGATGCCGAAGGGACCGCGGAGCCTTGGACGAAGGACGGGGCCAGCGAGAGCAAATCGAGCATTAGCCTCCGCGTTCGCAGCGCCGACATCGGTCCGCTGCTCAATCTGAAACCAGCCGCCCCGGTCGCAAGTATCCGCCTGTCGTCGAAACTGACGCTCGCGGGCGACAGGCTGACCTTCGACGATCTCGACAGCATCATCGCCGGTTCACGGCTGCGCGGCCATCTGGCGCTGACGCTCGCCGATCAGAAAAGCGTCGACGGCGAAGTCGGTCTCGATCAGATCACGCTGGCGCCGATTTTCGCGGCCGCGATCGGCGCGGCAGGTCACGATGCGACGGAGCCGCTCGGCCAGGGCCTCACGAGCGCCTGGCGCGGCAAGGTCACGTTCGAAGCGCTGCATGGCCTGCTGCCGGGTGGCGCCGAGCTGCAGCCGGTCAGAGGCACCATCAGATCGGACGGGCAGTCGCTGACCTTCGACGGCATCAAGGGCAAGATCGGCGGCGGCGAGGCGACTGCCACCATCGATGCGCGACAGGGCGCCAACGGACTTGCGCTCAGCGCCAATGTGCAGCTGTCCGGCATCGACAGTTCAGCCTTGCACTACCGCAGTCTCGCGATGCCCAAGGGACGCGCCTCGATGCAGATGACGCTGTTGACGCAGGGCCGCAGTGCCTCGGCGTTGACCGGCGCGCTGTCCGGCAGCGGCACCGTGACGCTGGAGGGGCTCAGCCTTCCGGGCCTCGATCCGCGCGCCTTCGAAGTTGCGATCCGCGCCAGCGATTCCGGACAGGCGACCGACGACACGCGGCTGCGGCAGATCGTCGAACCGGTGCTCGCGAGCGGCGCGCTGTCGATTGCTTCGGCGCAAATTCCCTTCAACATCCGCGACGGCCGCCTCCGGGTCGGCGCCACCACGCTCGCGGCGAACGGCGCCAATGCGATCGTATCCGGCGGCTACGACATTCCGGCCGACCAGGCCGACATCCGCGCTGCCCTGGCATCGACGCAGGTCGGCACGGCCAACAGCCGACCGGAAATCCAGCTGCTTGCCGTGGGCACGCCCGACGGATTGTCGCGCAGTATCGACATTGCGGCGCTGTCGTCGTGGCTTGCGGTGCGCGCGATCGATCGGGAGACCAAGCGGCTTGACGCCATCGAGCGCGGCGAACCGGCGCCGCCGCCGACCCAAACGGCGCTTCCGCATCCGGCCGAGCCGGCTCCGGATGCATCCAACCCCAATTCGGCGGGAGTGCCTTCCGCCAACTTGCCTGGGCCTGGCCCTGACCCGCGCCGCGTGCCGGCGAAGCCGAAGATCGTGGCGCCGCGGCCGCCGACTGTCCCGCCGGTCGCCACCGCACCCGCCATTGCGCCGCCCGCGTCGGTTGCGAGCCAGCCGCAGCTGGCGCCGCTGCCACCGCCGATCGAGGTCAAGCCGGCGCCCGGCGCGGCCAGGCCACCAAAGCCGCTGCGGCCGCCGCTGTCGCTGACGCCGCAGGTCGCCAATCCACCGCAGCGGCCGGCGCTGCAGAACTAAACGCGCTTTCAAGCGAAGTGGGCACCGGTTTGCGTCAAGAAAGCCCGTCAAACGAAGCTCTGGCTCATGATCGGTGCTGCAGAATATTGATCAGCTTGCCGAAGGGATCGCGGACGAAGAAACGCCGCACGCCCCACGGCTCGTCCGCCGGTCCGTATTCGATCGTGATGCAGGCTGCCTTCATTCGGCGCAGGGCCTCGTCGAGATCGTCAACCTCAATGGAGAGATCAGGCACCGGCGTGCCGGAACCACCTTCGGAAGCGAAGCTGATTTGAGCCTGCATTGTTTCGGATGAGCCGTAAGTCGCAACCCAACCGAAATCCATCAGTGGCTCGAGGCCAAGCACGTCGCGATAGAACGACTTCGCTGCCGCTGTGTCCGGTGCCGCAACGTTCGCGACGATCCGATTGACCTTCATGCTGAGCCCGCGCAGCGGAACGACCGTCTACTGGTGGCGACGGTCGGAGAGGCCGTCAGGCCTGCTGACGCGTGTCGACCTGTTGCGGCCTGACATCCGTGGGCACCGCCGGCGTGGCTCGCGAGCGGAAGTAGTCGAGCACGAACAGCCGGATCGCGGAGGACAAATTGCCCTGCTGACGATTGTTGTCGATCTCGCCGACCAACTCCGACAGCGTCATGTTCCGCAGACCGGAAATCTCCTTCATGCCATTCCAGAAGGCTTCTTCGAGGCTGACGCTGGTCTTGTGTCCGGCGACGACGATCGAGCGCTTGACGACGGGAGACTTCATGATGCGTCTCCATTTTCGATGCGGTGCTGATCGAGCACGCGCGCGTTGCGCTCGCCGAGGAATTCGTCACGCGCTCGTTCGGATTTGGTGCGACCGAATAGCGCACGATTGGCTTCGGCCTGCTTCGCTGCTTGTTCGCGCTCACCGCGCTTCTTGAATCGTTTCAAGTTGACCACGTCGCCCATGCTCGTCGTCCTCATCGTCCCCAGAGCGGAATTGGTGATGCATCGTGACGAAAGCAAGAGCAATTGCGCTACGCGCTCGGCTCGATATCCATCCCGAATCCCCGTTTGATGCTCTGATAGCATCAAAGAATCCGTTTCGCTCTGCGAAAACTAGACGTCTGTACCATGCGCCAGCGCAGAGCTCATAGGTAACGCGCCTTAGTCTTTAGGCGTTATGATCCATAATTATATCACGCGCGCTGACCGTAATTATCCGGACAATGCGCGCTGCGCGTTAGCCCGGGTGTGTCATTTTGTCCGGCTGCACGAGGCGATCAAATTCATCCGCGGAAACAAATCCGAGCCGCAAAGCCTCTTCCTTCAGCGTCGTTCCGCGCGCATGCGCCGACTTGGCGACCTTGGCTGCGTTGTCGTAACCGATCTTCGGCGCGAGTGCGGTGACCAGCATCAGCGAGCGCTGCATCAGTTCGTTGATGCGCTTTTCGTCGGCGTGTATTCCGACAACGCAATGCTCAGTAAATGAGCGGACAACGTCAGACAGCAACTGGATGGAATTTATCATACAATATGCCAACACAGGCTTGTACACATTCAACTCGAAATGGCCCTGGCTGCCGGCGACGGTGATCGTGGTCTGATTGCCGAACACCTGGCAGCAGACCATGGTCATGGCTTCGCACTGGGTCGGATTGACCTTGCCCGGCATGATCGACGAGCCCGGCTCGTTCTCAGGCAGGATCAACTCGCCGAGGCCCGAGCGCGGGCCCGAGCCGAGCAAGCGGATATCGTTGGCGATCTTGAACAGGCCGGTCGCCACCGAGTTGATCGCGCCGTGCACCAGCACATAGGCGTCGTTGGAAGCCAGCGCCTCGAACTTGTTGGCCGCACTGGTGAACGGCAGCTTGGTGATTTTGGCGACGTGCCGCGCGAAGGTTTTCGCAAATCGCGGCTTCGAGTTGAGGCCGGTGCCGACGGCGGTACCGCCCTGCGCGAGCGGAAACAGATCCTTCACCGCGACGCGCAGCCGCGCGATGCCGCTCTCGACCTGCGCGGCGTAGCCGGAGAATTCCTGGCCGAGCGTCAACGGCGTCGCATCCTGGGTGTGGGTGCGCCCGATCTTGACGATCTTGGCAAACGCCTTCTCCTTCTTGCGCAACGCGCGATGCAGTTCGGTGAGTGCCGGAATCAGATCGGCGACGATGCGGCTCGCTGCGGCGATATGCATCGCGGTCGGAAACGAGTCGTTCGACGACTGACTCATGTTGACGTGATCGTTCGGATGAATCGGCTTCTTGGCGCCAAGCTCGCCGCCGAGCATCTGGTTGGCGCGGTTGGCGATCACCTCGTTCACGTTCATGTTGCTCTGCGTGCCCGAGCCGGTCTGCCAGACCACCAAGGGGAAATTGTCGTCGAGCTTGCCTTCGATCACTTCCTTCGCTGCGCGGATGATGGCGCCGGCGCGGCGCGCATCGAGCTGGCCGAGCTCGCGATTGGTCTCCGCAGCCGCAAGCTTCACGATGCCGAGTGCATGGACGATCGCGATCGGCATGCGGTCGTGGCCGATCTTGAAATTCTGCCGCGAGCGTTCGGTCTGCGCGCCCCAATAGCGGTCCGCGGGAACGTCGATCGGACCGAAGCTGTCGGTCTCGCCGCGGGTCTTTGCCTTGGAGGGGATCGTCGATCGAGCCATCATGCTTTCCGTGGATGCTTGCCGTTGGGTCATCAAAACGTGGCCCGGCGCGGCAACGCGACAGCGTCCACGCGAAGGGCACGTTCATGCAGAAGTAGGCTGGGACGACGATTTGTCATCCCGATCCCGACAAGCATCCTACAAGGTCGAGGCGTGATCGGCGCTTAGATTATTTCTTGCGGAAGCGGTCCAGCCGCACGACCTCGGCGCCTTCGCTGGGCTTCGTGGGCTCCTGCTCGGTCTCGGCATTCTCGGTCTCGGCCGCTGCGTGGGCCGGGGGGGCGGGCAGGGGAGAGGCCGGCGCCGTGGCGGGAGGGGCTTCTTCGGACAGTGCGTCCGAGACATCGAAGCGCAAATCGAACGGCGCGGACGGATCGAGGAAGCGCGTCACTGCGGCGAACGGCACGGTCAGCCGCTCGGGAATCCCGCCGAACGACAGGCCGACCTCGAAGCGATCCTCCGTCACCACCAGATCCCAGAACTGGTGCTGCAGGATGATGGTCATCTCCTCCGGATACTGCGCGAGCAGCCGGGACGACAGCTTCACGCCGTCGCCGTGCGACAGGAAGGTGATGTAGAAATGATGCTCGCCCGGCAGGCCATGTTCGGCGGCGTCGGACAACACCCGGCGCAGCACCCCGCGCAGCGCATCGCGCGCCAGCACGTCATATCGGATGTGATCGGTCGCCATGGTGATCCTGTCGCTTCGAAAATGCCCGCCTGGGCGGCGCCGGACCGTCCGACTCGCCCTTTTGCCATGCTACCCCGCCGGGAGCCGGAAATCAGCAGGGCTGGCAGCTGAAATGCGGGCGGACGCCCGATTTGGAAACAAGGGATAAAGTGGAGGCTTCTGTTGCCAGGTGCCTCCGAACCCCGCCTAGCGGAGCTTAACCCGCTAGGACTTTAAGATGGTCTTTCAAACTGCGTTACGCAGCCTGAGCAACCGGAGCAAAGTTGTCGTTGGCAACTATTGCATTGGCCCGATGTCGGCGGAACCATACCGAGAAAAAACACGCCCTTTACGCCCTCGTCGATCCTATTTCGCCCCCGCCGAAAGCCACCGTGACGGATGGGTTTTGGTGGAGGCGCCGGGTACCGCCCCCGGGTCCGAATGGTTTATTGCGACGGTCATTTATTTCCATAGCCGGCGAACCGGCACCCCCAATATAGCGGCAAAGTCTTAGAAAAACAGAGCCGATTCAGGCCCTTTCGGCTGTGAAACCCACCGATTTCGGGTTGGCCAGGGTCTTGGCGCTTTCCCGGCGCCGTTCTAGGTTTTGCCCATGCCCCCGGAATCTCCGCCGGTTGCCGCCCCGGCGCCGGATGCCTCCGCACCATCGCCGCCCCATCAGCCCGGCCTGCTCGAGCTGTTCCTGGCCTTTGCCAAGATGTCGCTGGCCGGCTTTGGCGGGGTTCTGGTCTGGGCCCGGCGCTCGATCGTCGAGCAGTACCGCTGGATGACCGCGGAGGAGTTCAACGAGACCTTCGCGCTGTGCCATTTCCTGCCAGGTCCGAACATCGTCAACCTGTCGGTCGTATTCGGCTCGCGCTTTCGCGGCATAGCCGGCGGGCTCGCGGCCTTCGCCGGGCTGGTCGGGCCGCCGATGGTGATCGCGACCATCCTTGCCGCGCTCTATGCCCGTTACGGCGACATCGACGTGCTGCGCCGGACGCTCGCCGGCGTCGCCTGCGCCGCGGTCGGGCTGCTGTTCGCCGTCGTCTTCAAGATGATGATGCCGCTCCTGAAGCGGCGCGACGTCACGAGCCTCGTCATTCTGGCTGCGGTTTTCGTCGCGATCGGACTGATCCGCTGGCCGCTCCAGATCGTGCTGCTGGTGGCGATCCCGCTCAGCATTGCGACGACGGTCCTGGCGCGCCGCATGGTGCGGGCATGAGCTCGGAGTCCAACCCGATCGCGGCGCTGGTCTGGACCTTCGGCCTGATGTCGCTGTTTGCGGTCGGGGGCGCCAATTCGGCGATTCCCGAAATGCACCGCGCCGCCGTCGATGTGCATCACTGGCTGACCGACAAGCAGTTCGCCGACGTATTCGCGATCTCGCAGCTCTCGCCGGGGCCGAACGTGCTGATCGTGACCTTGATCGGCTATTCTGTCGCGGGCGTCGCCGGGGCGTTGGCCGCGACGGTGGCGATGTGCGGACCGACCGCGCTGCTTGCCTATTATGTGAGCCGTTTCCTCGATCGCTCGCGCGACGCGCGCTGGCCGGCGATGATCCAGGCGGCACTGGTTCCGCTGTCGATCGGTCTGATGGCGGCGTCCGGCCTGATCGTGGCGCAGACCTCAGACCAAAGTTGGATCGCGGTTCTGATCACCATTGTCGCGGCCGCGCTTGCTTTTGCGACGCGGATCAACCCTTTGTGGATGTTGCTGGCCGGAGGCCTCTTGGGTTTCGCTGGCGTTATCTGACGAAAATCGCTAGCAAGGCTTTCGGTCAACGCACCACAAACCAAGCCATTCAATCAAAACGGGCGGGACAGCCCTGACGGGGGAAGCGAAGTCATGAGCGATACGCCGAGCGAGGCGCCGGTCAAATCGATCTTGCCGAAATGGGTGCGCGGTCCGCAGGATTTTGTCGGCGGGCTCGCCATGATGGCGGTTGCGCTGTTTGCCTTGTGGGCCTCGAGCGATTTGCAGGGTATGCACGGATTTTCGTTCGGCGCCGGAACCGCGCCGCGCATGTTCGCCGTGCTGCTGCTGTTGCTCGGCGGTGGTGTCGCGCTGATGGGAGTTCTGCAGGCCGGCCCGCATATCGCGGCCTATTCCTGGCGCGGCCCGTTGTTCGTATCCGCCGCAATCGTGTTCTTCGCATTGGCGATCCGGCCGCTCGGGCTTGTGGTCTCCGCCTTTGCCGCCTTCATGATCGCGGCGATGGGCTCGCAGGAGACGAAGTTGGTCGAGGCCGTCATTGTCGGCGCCTGTCTGACCCTCGGCTGCGCGCTGCTTTTCCCCTATGTGCTGGGACTTCCGATGCCGATGTTCCCGCGTTTCCTGATCCAGTGAGGGCGTGATGGAACTGTTCGCCAATCTCGCCCACGGTTTCGCGGTCGCATTCTCGCCGATCAACCTTCTGATGTGCCTGGTCGGCGCGCTGGTCGGCACGTTGGTCGGCGTGCTGCCGGGCATCGGCACCATCGCCACAGTAGCCATGCTGCTGCCGATCACCTTCGGCCTGCCGCCGGTCGGTGCGCTGATCATGCTCGCCGGAATCTATTACGGTGCGCAATATGGCGGCTCGACCACCTCGATCCTGGTCAATATTCCGGGCGAGGCGACCTCGGTGGTCACCGCGCTTGACGGCCACCAGATGGCCAAGCAGGGCCGCGCCGGTCCGGCACTGGCGATCGCCGCGATCGGCTCGTTCTTCGCCGGCTGCGTCGCGACCGTGCTGATCGCCGTGCTCGGCGCGCCGCTGACCAAGCTCGCGCTGGCGTTCGGCCCGGCCGAATATTTCTCGCTGATGGTGCTCGGCCTGATCTTCGCGGTGGTGCTCGCCAAGGGCTCGGTGCTGAAGGCGATCGCGATGATCGTGTTCGGGCTGTTGCTGTCGATGGTCGGCTCCGACATCGAGACCGGCGCCTCGCGCATGGCCTTCAACATCCCCGAACTCGCCGACGGTCTCGGCTTTGCCACCGTGGCGATGGGGGTGTTCGGCTTCGCGGAGATCATCCGCAACCTCGACCACGGCGCCGAGATGAACCGCAACCTGGTGCAGCAAAAGATCACCGGCCTGATGCCGACCAGGAAGGACATCGCGGATTCAACGCCGGCGATCCTGCGCGGCACCGTGCTCGGCTCGATCCTCGGCATCCTGCCGGGCGGCGGCGCCGTGATCGCGTCGTTCGCGGCCTATACGCTGGAGAAGAAGCTGGCAAAAAATCCGTCGCGGTTCGGCCGCGGCGCGATCGAGGGCGTGGCGGCGCCGGAAAGCGCCAACAACGCCGCGGCGCAGACCTCGTTCATCCCGCTGCTCACGCTCGGCATCCCGCCGAACGCGGTGATGGCGCTGATGGTCGGCGCGATGACCATCCATGGCATCGTGCCGGGTCCGCAGGTGATGCAGAAGCAGCCCGATCTGGTCTGGGGCATGATCGCCTCGATGTGGATCGGCAATCTGATGCTGATCATCATCAACCTGCCGCTGGTGGGCATCTGGGTCCGTCTGCTGCGCGTGCCGTACCGGCTGATGTTCCCCTCGATCGTGGTGTTCTGCGCGATCGGCATCTATTCGGTGAACAACGCGCCGGTCGACGTCGTGCTCGCAGGCGTGTTCGGCCTCGTCGGCTATTGGCTGATCAAGCATGATTTCGAGCCGGCGCCGCTGTTGCTCGGCATGGTGCTGGGCCCGCTGATGGAGGAGAACCTGCGTCGCGCGCTGTTGATCTCGCGCGGCGACTGGAGCGTGTTCGTCTCGCGGCCGCTGTCGGCGGTGCTGCTGGCGATCGCGGCGGGTCTCCTGGTGCTGGCCGTGCTGCCGACCTTGCGTGCCAAGCGCGACGAAGTGTTCGTGGAGTCCGAGGGCTGAGCGAGCTGCCGGCCCCGCGTCGCCGCGCCGCAGGCGGAAGTCGAATCGACACTCGATGTCGTCCCGTGAAATGAAAATGCCGGCCGATTTGGCCGGCATTTTTATTGGTCAAACGTTCCCGGGAGGAAATTGAGATGATGTCCATTCGCTCGCTTGCGGGCGCATGCCTTTCGGCATTTGTCGCGCTCGGCGCATTCGCCGTACCGGCGTCTGCGCAAAATTATCCGACCCGCACCATCACCATGATCGTGCCGTTCGCAGCCGGCGGCCCGACCGACGTCGTTTCGCGCATCGTCACCGCGCACATGGCGCAGACGCTGGGACAGAGCATCGTGATCGAGAACGTGGTCGGCGCCGGCGGCACCACCGCGACGACGCGCGCCGCACGTGCCGCCAATGACGGCTATACGTTGATCACAGGGCATATGGGCACGCACGCCGCCTCTGTGCCGCTCTATCCGAAGCTTGCCTATCACCCGGAAAAGGATTTCGAGCCCGTCGCGCTGCTCGCCGGCACGCCGATCCTGATCCTTGCCCGCAAGGACTTCCCGCCGAAGGATCTCAAGGAATTCGTCGCCTACGTGAAGGCCAATGCCGAGAAGGTCAACGCCGCGCATGCCGGCATCGGCTCGGTCTCGCACGCCTCCTGCGAGCTCCTGAACTCGATCCTCGGCGTCAAGCCGGTCGGCGTGCCCTTCAACGGCACCGGCCCGGCCATGAATGCGCTGGTCGCAGGCCAGGTCGACTACATGTGCGACCAGATCGTCAACGCGGTGCCGCAGATCAACGCCGGCACCATCAAGGCCTATGCGGTCGCCACACCCGAGCGCAACCCGTCGCTGCCCAATGTGCCGACCACGACGGAAGCCGGCTTGCCGGCCTTCCAGGCCCAGGCCTGGAACGCGATTTTCGCGCCAAAGGGAACTTCGCCCGCCATCATCGCCACGTTGAATGCCGCGGCCATCAAGGCGCTTGACGATGAGAATGTCCGCAAGCGCCTGCTCGACCTCGGCAGCGTGATCCCGGCACCCGTCAACCGTACGCCGGAGGCACTTGCGACCCTCGTCAAGAACGAGATCGCGAAGTGGACGCCGGTGCTCAAGCCGGCAACTTAATCCAGTACAATCAAGTGGATAGGATAGGGGCGGGACGCGAGTTCCGCCCCTTGTCGTTTGGCGCGGAGTGCTCATTTTTCAGGGTATAATCGGTACGTTCAGCCGAATCAGCGTGCCGACCGGCGGCCTTGGCCGCTACATTGGTCGTTCTCTCGAAAGCCCGAAACAGACGCCATGAACCAGTATCACGACCTGCTCGAACGCATCCTCGCCGACGGCGCCGAGAAGCACGACCGCACCGGCACCGGGACGCTGTCGATCTTCGGTCATCAGATGCGCTTCAACCTCGCGGCCGGCTTCCCGATGCTGACCACCAAGCGGCTGCCGCTGAAGGCGATCGTTCACGAGCTGCTCTGGTTCCTCGCCGGCGACACCAACATCAAATATCTCAACGACAACGGCGTCACGATCTGGGACGAATGGGCCGACGCCAACGGAGACCTCGGTCCGGTGTACGGCTCGCAATGGCGGTCGTGGCCCGCGCCGGATGGCCGCAGCATCGACCAGATCGCTGGCGTGGTCGAGATGATCAAGCGCAATCCGGATTCGCGGCGGCTGATCGTCAGCGCCTGGAATCCGGCCGAGGTCGACAAGATGGCGCTGCCGCCGTGCCATTGCCTGTTCCAGTTCTATGTCGCGAACGGCAAATTGTCCTGTCAGCTCTATCAGCGCTCGGGTGACGTCTTCCTCGGCGTGCCCTTCAATATCGCCTCCTATGCGCTGCTGACCATGATGGTCGCGCAGGTGACCGGGCTCAAGCCCGGCGATTTCGTGCACTCGCTCGGCGACGCGCACCTCTACTCGAACCATCTCGAGCAGGCGCGCCTGCAGTTGACGCGGCCGACGCGACCGCTGCCGACGATGGCGATCAATCCGGACGTGAAGGATATCTTCGCGTTCCGCTACGAGGACTTCAAACTCGAAGGTTACGACCCGCATCCGCACATCAAGGCCGAGGTCGCGGTATGAGTTGCGGTCCGAGGGATTGAATGTCGCTGACGATTCGCCGCGCGCGGCCCGATGAGGCCGGACTGGTGTTCTCGCTGGTCCGCGAACTCGCCGAATACGAAAAGCTTCTGCATGAGGTTCACGCCAGCGAGGCCGACATCGCTGACGCGCTGTTCGGCGCCAATCCGCGGCTTTATTGCGACATCGCGGAATGGAACGGCGAGCCTGCCGGCTTCGCGGTCTGGTTCGTCAACTTCTCGACCTTCGCCGGCCGTCACGGCATCTATCTCGAAGACCTCTTCGTGCGTCCGGCGCTGCGCGGCAAGGGCATCGGCAAGGCGCTGCTGGTGCATCTGGCGAAGCAATGCCTCGGCAATGGCTGGTCGCGCCTGCAATGGGCGGTGCTCGACTGGAACGCGCCGTCGATCGCGTTCTACAAGTCGCTCGGTGCCGAAATGATGGACGAATGGACGATTTGCCGCGTCTCCGGCGAGGCGCTGTCGGCTCTCGCGGAAGGGGCGCGCTGATGGAGATCGTGCTTGTCGTAGCGGTCGCCGAGAACGGCGTGATCGGGAGCGACAACGCCATTCCATGGCGGCTGAAATCCGACCAGCAGCGTTTCAAGGCGATTACGTTGAACAAGCCCGTCGTGATGGGGCGCAAGACCTTCGAATCCCTGCGCAGGCCGCTGCCGGGCCGCACCAACATCGTGGTGACGCGCGATCTGAACTACCGCGCGCGCGGCGCCATCGTCACGACGTCGTTTGAAAACGCCCGCGCCATTGCGCTTGGCGACGCGCTGCGGCGTTTCGCCACTGAGATTGCCGTCATCGGTGGCGCGGAAATCTACGCGCAATGGATGGGCACCGCCGATCGCCTTGAGATCACCGAGGTCCATGCCCGGCCGGACGGCGACACGCGGTTCGACAAAATCGATGCGCAGCAGTGGGACGAGGTGGCGCGCGTGCGAAATCCGGCAGGTCCGGACGACAGTGCCGACTTCTCCTATGTGACATATCGTCGGCGCGGCCGGGGTTAACCAATGTTTGCATTGACAATTATGCCCCGGCGCATAGCTCGTCCGGCCAGGAAGCTTGCGTTGTAAGGGCCCTAGCGGTCCCCTATAACCGGGCCGGACATTCGAGGCCGGGCGTCCCGTCCGGACTTGCCGAGGAGATGTTTGATGCCGTGGAAAAATCAAGGCGGGGGGCCCTGGGGCTCGGGTCCGAAAGGGCCATGGGGCACCGGTCCGCAGTCAGCCGGGCCAAGGCCGCCGGATCTTGAGGATCTGCTGCGGCGCGGCCAGGACCGCCTGCAGCAGTGGCTGCCCGGCGGGCATTTCAGCGGCATGGGCGTCGCGCTGGTGCTGGTCGCCGCGCTGGCGATCTGGTTCGCGACCGGCATCTTCCGCGTGCAGTCCGAAGAACTCGGCGTCGTGCTGCGCTTCGGCAAGTATGTCCGCGATGCGCAGCCCGGCCTGCGCTACCACCTGCCATATCCGATTGAGACAGTGCTGCTGCCGAAGGCGCTGCGCGTCAACACGATCTCGATCGGCATGACCCTGATCGACGATCCCGCACGGCGCGGCCGCACCATGCGTGACGTGCCGGAAGAGAGCCTGATGCTGACCGGTGACGAGAACATCGTCGACGTCGACTTCACGGTGCTGTGGCGCATCAAGCCGGGCGGGGCCGGCGCCTATCTGTTCAACATCCAGAATCCCGAAGGTACCGTGAAGGCAGTTGCCGAAAGCGCGATGCGTGAGGTGATCGGCCGCTCGCAGATCCAGCCGATCCTGACCGGGGCGCGCAACGTCACCGAGCAGAGCGTTCAGGAGCTGATGCAGAAGACGCTCGATACCTACAACGCGGGCATCCAGATCACGCAGGTGCAGATGCAGAAGGTCGATCCGCCGGCGCAGGTGATCGACGCATTCCGTGACGTGCAGGCGGCGCGCGCCGACCTCGAGCGCAAGCAGAACGAGGCACAGACCTACGCCAACCGGATCGTGCCGGAAGCGCGCGGTCGTTCCGCGCAGATCCTGCAGGCCGCCGAAGGCTACAAGGAGCAGGCGGTCGCCGACGCCAAGGGCCAGAGCGCACGCTTCCTGAAGGTCTATGAAGAGTACAAGAAGGCACCCGACGTGACGCGCGAGCGCATCTATCTGGAGACCATGGAAAAAGTGCTCGGCGGCTCCGAGAAGCTGGTTTACGACGGCGGCCCGGGCCAGAACATCGTGCCCTACCTTCCGCTCGGCGAACTGACGCCGCGGCGGCCGGCGGCACCGGCCACGACCGGCCAGCAGCAGGGAGCCACCCGATGAGGTCTCCCGTCACCGGCATTGTATCCCTGATCATCCTCTTCATTGTGCTCGCCGTCGGCTACAGCTCGGTGTTCACCGTGCAGCAGACCGAGCAAACCATCGTCTTGCGGTTCGGCGAGCCGGTCGACATCGTCACCGAGCCCGGCCTGCACTTCAAGGCGCCGTGGAATTCGGTGATCAACGTCGACAAACGCATCCTCGATCTGGAAAACCCGTCGCAGGAGGTGATCGCCTCCGACCAGAAGCGGCTCGTGGTGGACGCCTTCGCGCGCTATCGCATCAAGAACGCGTTGCGCTACTACACCAGCGTCGGCTCGATCCAGGCCGCCAATCTGCAGCTGACCACGCTGCTGAACGCAGCGCTGCGCCGCGTGCTCGGCGAGGTCAACTTCATCACCGTGGTGCGTGACGATCGCGAGAAGCTGATGCAGCGGATTCGCGAGCAGCTCGACAGGGAAGCGGACGGATACGGCATCGAGGTTGTCGACGTCCGCATTCGCCGTGCCGACCTGCCGGAGCAGAACAGCCAGGCCGTCTACAACCGGATGAAGACCGAACGTGAGCGCGAGGCGGCCGAGTTCCGTGCCCAGGGCGACCAGAAGGCGCAGGAAATCCGCTCGAAGGCCGACCGCGAAGCGACCGTGATCGTCGCCGAGGCCAACTCGGCCGCGGACCAGACCCGCGGTGCGGGTGACGCCGAGCGCAACCGCCTGTTCGCCGAAGCCTATGGCAAGGACAAGGACTTCTTCGCGTTCTATCGTTCGATGACGGCCTATGAGAACGGCCTGCGTTCCAGCGACACGCGTTTCCTGTTGCGGCCGGACTCGGAATTCTTCAGATTCTTCGGCGGTGCAAACGGCAAGTTGCCCGAGGCGGCCGCCGCGCCGAAACAGTAGCGTCACGACTTGAACACCAGGACTTGGCGGCGATGCGGATGACGCTTCGCCGCCGACCAAAAACAACAAGTATCGAGCGGGAGGCTGCCATCCGATGAAGTCCATAGCGTTCGGCGACTTCCTCATCGGGTTGGGAATCCTGTTCGTGCTCGAAGGCATCCTGTTCGCGGCAAGCCCCGCCTGGATGCGCCGGGCGATGAAGAGCGCGCTGGCGACACCCGACAACATCCTGCGCATCGTCGGTATCGGCTCGGCGGTCGCCGGGCTTGTCCTGATCTGGGTGGTGCGGAGATAGTCGCCGTTCCGGAGCATGCGAAGCATGACCGCCAATGCGCGATCGCGCATCGGGGAACCTCGAGATTTCTCAAAGGCGCGCAATTGCGACCCCGGGGTTCAGCCCGTCGGGCTGCCGCGGGAATGACAAGCAAGACTGAACATAATCGTGAGCCTCACGCAGCCGGTTTTTCGCCGAAATGCCCGGCTGAGATGCTTGCGCCGTGTGCCCGTTCGGGCGCACTCTGTAACTAGCTCATTTGGACCCGTTTGCCTGGAGAAACTCCGACATGACCGCTGCCAGACCAGCCCTGAGCCGTCGCTTCCGCATGATGGGAGCCGCGATCTCGATCGGTGCTGCAAGCATGCTGAGCTCCGTGCCGGCATTCGCACGCGGTCCTGAAGGCATCGCCGACATCGCCGAGAAGGTGATCGATGCCGTCGTCAACATCTCGACGTCGCAGACCGTCGAGGCCAAGGACCGGACGATGCCGCAGCTGCCGCCGGGCTCGCCGTTCGAGGAATTCTTCGACGACTTCTTCAAGAACCGCCGCGGGCCGCCTGGCAAGGGCGGCGACAAGAGCGGTGAGTTCCAGCCGCGCAAGACCAACTCGCTCGGCTCGGGTTTCATCGTCGACACCGCGGGCATCGTCGTCACCAACAACCACGTCATCGCCGATGCCGACGAGATCAACGTCATCCTCAACGACGGCACCAAGATCAAGGCCGAGCTGGTCGGCGTCGACAAGAAGACCGACCTCGCGGTCCTGAAATTCAAGCCGCCGAAGCCGCTCACCGCGGTCAAATTCGGCGACAGCGACAAGATCCGGCTCGGCGACTGGGTGGTCGCGATCGGCAACCCGTTCAGCCTCGGCGGCACGGTGACCGCGGGCATCGTCTCGGCCAAGAACCGCGACATCAGCCAGGGCCCGTACGACAGCTACATCCAGACCGACGCCGCCATCAACCGCGGCAATTCCGGCGGTCCGCTGTTCAACCTCGATGGTGAGGTGATCGGCGTCAACACGCTGATCATCTCGCCGACCGGCGGTTCGATCGGCCTCGGCTTCGCCGTGCCGTCGAAGACCGTGGCCGGCGTCGTCGACCAGTTGCAGAAATTCGGCGAGCTGCGCCGCGGCTGGCTCGGCGTGCGCATCCAGCAGGTCACCGACGAGATCGCCGACAGCCTCAACATCAAGCCGGCGCGCGGCGCGCTGGTTGCCGGCGTCGACGACAAGGGGCCGGCCAAGCCGGCGGGCATCGAACCCGGCGACGTCGTCGTCAAGTTCGACGGCAAGGACGTCAAGGACCCCAAGGATCTGTCGCGCATCGTCGCCGACACCGCGGTCGGCAAGGAAGTCGACGTCGTCGTCATCCGCAAGGGCAATGAGGAGACCCGCAAGGTCACGCTCGGCCGGCTCGAGGACAACGAGAAGGTTCAGCAGGTCAACGCCAGGTCGAAGGACGACACCGCCGAGAAGCCGGTGACCCAGAAGGCGCTCGGTCTCGACCTCGCGGCGCTGAGCAAGGACCTGCGCACCAAGTACAAGATCAAGGACAGCGTGAAGGGCGTCGTCGTCACCGGCGTCGACGGCAACTCCGATGCCGCCGAGAAGCGGCTGTCGGCGGGCGATGTCATCGTCGAGGTGGCGCAGGAGGCGGTGTCGAGCGCCGCTGACATCAAGAAGCGCGTCGATCAGCTTAAGAAGGACGGCAAGAAGTCGGTGCTGCTGCTGGTCTCGAACGGCGACGGCGAACTGCGCTTCGTCGCGCTCGGCGTGCAGTAGCGATCAAGGCGTCGTTCCGGGGCGATGCCAAGCATCGAACCTCGGGGGCGCAGTTGCGCCCTGGGAACCTCGAGATTCCGGGTTCGGTCCTCCGGACCGCCCCGGAATGACTTCCCGTCACCTATCCGACGAACTCATCCCGCCGGTAGCCCTGCGCGTACAGCAGCGCGGTGAGATCGCCGTGGTCGATCCGGACCGCGGCCGCGGCCGCGACCGCCGGCTTGGCGTGATAGGCTACGCCGAGGCCCGCAGCCTGGATCATGCCGAGATCGTTGGCGCCGTCGCCCACCACCAGGGTGTCGATCTCGTCGAGATCGAAGGACTCGGTGAGCTCGATCAAGGTGGCGAGCTTGGTGGCGCGGCCGAGGATCGGCTCGACCACCTCACCGGTCAGCTTGCCGTCCGCGACCTGCAGCTGGTTGGCGCGGTTCTCCTGAAAGCCGACCTTCGCCGCAACCACCTTGGTGAACAAGGTGAAGCCGCCCGAGATCAGGCAGGTATAGGCGCCGTGCGCGCGCATGGTCATGACCAGTTCGCGGCCGCCCGGCGTCAGCGTGATGCGCTTGTCGAGCACCTCGTCGACCACGCTGACCGGCAGGCCCTTGAGCAGCACCACCCGTTCGCGCAGCGCGGACTCGAACTCGATCTCGCCGCGCATCGCGCGCTCGGTGATAGCAGCGACATGGGCCTTGAGCCCGGCGAAGTCGGCGAGCTCGTCGATGCACTCCTGGCCGATCATGGTGGAATCCATGTCGGCCAGAAAAAGCTTCTTGCGCCGGGCGATCCGAGGCTGCACGACAATGTCGATCGGCAGGTCGCCGCGGGCCTGGCGAAGGCGTTCCTCGATCGCCTTGATACCGTCCCTGCTGCTATCCTCGCTTTCGAACGGAATGTCGGCAGCGACTTCGTTGAATAGCCACTGCGCCGGGCCGGGTGAGGGCAGCACGGCCCGCGCACCGTCGACGATGGTGGAGTCGAGCGCGGGGCTTGCAGGATTGCAGATCAGCGTGGCAACGAGGGACATGCAGGCGCATTCGGGATTGTTGAACAAGGCAGTGCTTATCGCAGGGCCGACCGCCAGCGGCAAGTCGGCGCTGGCGCTCGAACTCGCGCAGCGGACCGGCGGGGTCGTGATCAACACCGACTCCATGCAGGTCTATCGTGACCTCCGGATCATCACCGCGCGGCCGACCGCAGGCGAAGAGGCGCTGGTTCCGCACCGGCTCTATGGCCATGTCGACGCCGGCGTGAATTTCTCCGCTGGCGCTTGGGTGGCCGATGCGGCGAAGGGACTTAGTGAGGCGCGTGAGCAGGGACGGCTGCCGATCTTCATCGGCGGCTCGGGCCTCTATTTCAAGGCGTTGACGCGCGGCTTGTCGGCGGTGCCGCCGATCCCGGCTGATGTGCGCGATGGTGTGCGCGCACGGCTCGAGCAGCACGGCGTCGAGGCACTGCATGCCGAGCTTGCAGCGCGCGACCCGGTGTCGGCCGAGCGGCTGAAGCCGCGCGACCGCACCCGCATCGCGCGCGCGCTCGAGGTGGTCGAGGCCACCGGCCGCCCGCTGCCGGACTGGCATCGCGAGGGCCTGCCGCCACTGCTGCCGCCGGGCGATTTTCATGCGCTGTTTCTCGCGCCGGCGCGCGAGACGCTCTATGCACGGATCGACGCCCGGTTCGGTGTCATGCTCGATACCGGCGCGCTCGACGAGGTCGCGGCGCTGGCGGCGCGTGGGCTCGATCCGCTGCTGCCGGCGATGAAGGCCCATGGGGTGCCGGCGCTGATCCGGCACCTGAGGGGAGAGATCCGCCGCGAGCAGGCGGCTGAGATCGGCCGGGCCGACACCCGCCATTATGCGAAGCGCCAGTTCACCTGGTTTCGCCATCAGCTCCCGGAATTCGAATGGGTGGCGCCGGACGCGGCGAAGGCGTGGCTACAGGAGCGGATCCCGTAGCCCGGATGGAGCGCAGCGAAATCCGGGGCCTTTCCCCGGGGGGCATCGGCCCCGGATTTCGCTTCGCTCCATCCGGGCTACGGCTTACCGGCCGCACGCCCGTCTGCCATGCGCGTTTCGTCACGCAAAAACGCTCGCCGAACGAGCGGAACCCCGGTAGAGTACGGAAATCGCGAAAATGCTTGCCTTGCCTTGACATTCAGGCTTTGGCCGCTATGTTCGCGCAACCTTTGGGAAGACTGGGTCGTCTCGTGCGCAACATTATTACCAAACTGCTTATCGCCGTCGTACCCAGGCACACCGCCGGGGATGGCTAGCGGCCATCCAAATTCGGGCGGTGTGCATGGGGCCTCTGGGGCCCCTTTTTATTGCCCGAAGCCGAACTGACGAGAACTGACAAAAGCCGCGCAAAAACAAGCGCGTCCGGAGCGAACCATGACCGACAAGAGCCACGATCCCAATCAGATGACCGGCGCCGCGATGATCGTGCGCGCGCTCATCGATCACGGCGTGCAGCATGTCTTCGGCTATCCCGGCGGTGCGGTGCTTCCGATCTACGATGAGATCTTCCAGCAGAGCGAGGTCGAGCACATTCTGGTCCGTCACGAGCAGGGCGCCGGCCATGCCGCAGAAGGCTATGCGCGCTCGACCGGCAAGCCCGGCGTCGTGCTGGTGACGTCAGGCCCCGGCGCCACCAACATGGTGACGCCGCTGACCGACGCGCTGATGGATTCGATCCCGCTGGTCTGCATCACCGGCCAGGTGCCGACCCACCTGATCGGCAACGACGCCTTCCAGGAGTGCGACACGGTCGGCATCACGCGGCCCGCCACCAAGCACAATTGGCTGGTCCGCGACGTCAACGACCTCGCCAGGGTGCTGCACGAGGCCTTCTATGTCGCCACCACCGGCCGGCCCGGCCCGGTCGTGGTCGACGTGCCGAAGGACGTGCAGTTCGCGACCGGCACCTACCATCCGCCGCGCAAGTCGGACGTGCACATCTCCTACACGCCGCGCGTCAAGGGCGACGCGACCCAGATCCGCAAGGCGGTGGCGCTGCTCGCCAACGCAAAGCGTCCAGTGATCTATTCCGGCGGCGGCGTGATCAATTCGGGTCCCGAGGCCTCGAGACTGCTGCGCCAGCTGGTGGAGGCGACCGGCTTTCCGATCACCTCGACCCTGATGGGGCTGGGCGCCTATCCCGCCTCGGGCCCGAACTGGCTCGGCATGCTGGGCATGCACGGCACCTATGAGGCCAACATGACGATGCATGATTGCGACGTCATGCTGTGCGTCGGCGCGCGCTTCGACGACCGCATCACCGGCCGTACCGACGCGTTCTCGCCGGGCTCGAAGAAGATCCACATCGACATCGATCCGTCCTCGATCAACAAGAACATCCGCGTCGACGTGCCGATCATCGGCGACGCCGGCAACGTGCTTGGCGATTTGCTGCAGGTGTTCAAGGCGGAAGCCAAGAAGCCGGACATCAAGTCGTGGTGGCAGCAGATCGCGCAATGGCGCGCGCGAAACTCGCTGTCCTACCGCAAGAACAACGATATCATCCTGCCGCAATACGCGATCCAGCGCCTGTTCGAGCTGACCCGCGGCAAGGACACCTACATCACGACCGAGGTCGGTCAGCACCAGATGTGGGCCGCGCAGTTCTTCGGCTTCGAGGAGCCGCATCGCTGGATGACCTCGGGCGGTCTCGGCACCATGGGCTACGGCCTGCCGGCCGCGGTCGGCGTGCAGGTGGCGCATCCGGACAGCCTGGTGATCGACATCGCCGGCGACGCCTCGGTGCAGATGACGATCCAGGAGATGTCGACGGCGGTCCAGTTCGAGCTGCCGATCAAGATCTTCATCCTGAACAACCAGTACATGGGCATGGTGCGGCAATGGCAGCAGCTGCTGCACGGCAACCGCCTGTCGCATTCCTACTCCGAGGCGCTGCCGGACTTCGTCAAGCTCGCCGACGCCTATGGCTGCGTCGGCCTGCAGGCGACCAAGCCGTCCGATCTCGACGGCGCGATCAAGGAGATGATCTCGATCAAGCGCCCGGTGCTGTTCGATTGCCGCGTCGCCGCGCTGGAGAATTGCTTCCCGATGATCCCGTCGGGCAAGGCGCATAACGAGATGCTGCTGCCGGAAGAGGCGACCGATGAGGCCACCGCGAAGGCCTTCTCCGGTGGCAAGGCGCTGGTGTGAGGTGAGGGCGGCTTCCATGTTTGACCTCAACGAGCTCGAGCGCGCGCACCGGATCGTCGGCACCGCAGTGCCGGCGACGCCGGCGCACGCCTGGCCGCTGCTGGCCGAGCGGCTCGGCACCGAGGTCGTGGTCAAGCATGAGAACCACACGCCGACCGGCGCCTTCAAGGTGCGCGGCGGCCTGGTCTATCTCGCGCGGCTGAAGCGCGAGCGCGCCGATGTGCCCGGCATCATTTCGGCGACGCGCGGCAATCACGGCCAGAGCCTGGCGTTCGCGGCAGGGCGTCACGGTGTGCCGGCGACAATCTACGTGCCGCGCGGCAACTCGGTCGAGAAGAACCGCGCCATGCACGCGTTCGGGGCCGAGCTCGTCGAGCACGGCGACGACTTCCAGGCCGCGCGGGAAGAGGCCGAGCGCCGCGCCCAATTCGCCGGCCTGCACATGGTGCCGTCGTTCCACCCGGACCTCGTGCTGGGTGTCGCGACCTACGCGCTCGAGCTGTTCCGTACCGCGCCCGAACTCGACATTCTCTATGTGCCGATCGGGCAGGGCTCCGGCATCTGCGGCTGCATCATGGCGCGCGACCTGCTTGGGCTGAAGACCGAGATCGTCGGCGTACAGTCGACCGAGGCGCCGTCCTACGCGCTGTCGTTTGCGGCCGGAAAGATCGTCACCACCGAGACCAGCAACACCCTTGCCGACGGCATGGCGACGCGGATTCCGGACGCGGATGCGTTCGCACTGATCCAGAAGGGCGCCTCCCGCATCGTGCAGGTCAGCGACGACGAGGTCGGGCAGGCGATCCGCGCCTACTGGACCGACACCCACAATCTCGCCGAGGGCGCGGGCGCTGCGGCGCTCGCGGCCGCGCTGCAGGAAAAGAACAGGCTCGCCGGCAAGCGGGTCGGCCTGATCCTGAGCGGCGGCAATATCGATTTCGATCTGTTCCGGACCTGGATCGGAACGGATGCTGCGCCGGCCGCCGAGCGGGCGGTGGCGTGAACAGAATGTAAGGGGACGACCATGAACCAGCCCGCATCCGCCTACTTCCTCGAAGAGCGTCACGATCCCAACGAGACGCACACTTTGTCCGTGCTCGTGCAGAACGAGCCCGGCGTGCTCGCGCGCGTGATCGGCCTGTTCTCCGGCCGCGGCTACAACATCGAGAGTCTCACCGTCTCGGAGACCGAGAGCCAGAAACATCTCTCGCGGATCACGATCGTCACCACCGGAACGCCGATGGTGATCCAGCAGATCAAGCATCAGCTCGACCGCATGATCCCGGTCTACCGCGTCGTCGACATGACGCTGACCGGCAGCTCGATCGAGCGCGAGCTTGCGATGGTCAAGGTGCGGGGCGGTGGCGATCACCGCGTCGAGGCGCTGCGGCTGGCGGACGCGTTCCGCGCCCGGGTGATCGACGCCACGACCGAGAGCTTCGTGTTCGAGATCACGGGCAATTCGTCCAAGATCAGTCAGTTCATCGACCTGATGCGTCCGCTGGGCCTGGTCGAGGTGTCACGAACCGGGGTGGCCGCGATCACGCGTGGGCCGGAAGGGATGTGAGTCATGTTGGCGCGCGACTGGTACTACACGCAACGGCGGCAGGTCGGTCTCGATACCGCGGTGGCCTCGATCTATGACGTCAGCGAGGACAGCGATGTCCGTGCCCGCCAGGCGCTGACCATGCTCGGCGTCAAGCCGGGCTGGCGGATCGCCGATATCGGCTGTGGCAACGGCGTGCTGGCCACCGAGGCGGCGTTGATGGGGGCCGAGGTCGACGCCATCGACATCTCGCCGGCGATGATCGGGCTTGCCGAAATCTATGCGCGCGACCGCAAGGCGAAGATCCGGACCCAGCCGGCCGGCCTGCTGTCGTTCGCCTACCAGCCGAATTCCTACGACCTCATCGTCAGCGAGTTCACGCTGCACCATCTGCCGGACTTCTGGAAGGCAGTGGCGCTGTCGCGAATCTTCAACGCGTTGAAGCCCGGCGCGAACTTCTATCTGCGCGACATGGTGTTCGTCGGCATGCCCGACGGTGTCGATCGCGATGTCGAAGGTTGGGCCGACTTCTCGATCAAGAATCACGGTTTCGAGCGCGAAAGCGTGATCACCCATATGCGCGACGAATACTCGACCTTCGGCTGGGTGATGGAGCGCATGCTGACCGAGACCGGTTTCACGCTGGTCTCCGTTGATTACCACGCGCCGCTGCACGGCACCTATCTGCTGCGCAAACCGAAGCCCGACGAACAGATCTAGATCCCGACCGAAACGGAAGCAAAAGAAGAACAACAATGAAGCCGGCCGATGTTGGCATCGCCGTCATGGTCGCGGTGATCTGGGGGCTTGCGTTCGTCGCAAGCCGGATCGCTCTCGATGAGTTCTCGCCGGAACTGATGACGACGCTGCGCTTCGCCATCGCCGCGCTGCCGTGCCTATTCCTGCGCAAACCCCGCGTTTCCTGGCCGCTTCTGATCGCGATCAGCGCCACGCTGTTCCTCGGCCAGTTCCTCGCACAGGCCTTTGCGATCGCGCATGGCGTTCCGGTCGGGCTTTCCAGCGTGATCGTGCAGAGCCAGGCGCTGTTCACCATCGCCTTCGCCGCCGTGGCTTTCGGGGAAATCCCGACGCGGACCCAGGCGATCGGCATCGCGATCGCCGCGCTCGGCCTGCTGATGATCTGCGGGACGGTCGGCTACGACTTCAGCGTCGCCGCATTTGCGATCATCATGATCTGCCCGATCAGCTTCGCGATCGGCAATCTTCTGCTGCGGCAGGCGAACGGCGCGCCGATGTTCGATCTGTTCGCCTGGCTGTGCCTATCCGCCGCGGTGCCGCTTGCGGTGCTGACCTTGATCACGAACGGCCCTCAGCCGACCTGGCATGCGCTGACCCATATGTCGCTGGCCGGGCTCGTCTGCATGCTCTGCCTCGGCGGCATCTCGACCAGCATCGCCTACTGGCTGTGGGGCCGGCTGCTGCGGGATTATCCGGCGGCGCAAGTGGTGCCGTTCGCGCTGCTGGTGCCGTTCGTCGGCTCCGCCGCGTCGAGCATCGTGTTCGGCGAGACATTCGGGCCGCTGCGGCTGGCCGGCATGGTCACCGTGATCGCCGGCATCGCCGTGATGCTGCTGTCGAAGCGGCCAAAAGCTCTGCCGAAAGTCGCGTGAGGGCGCCATGTCGAATTCGCTGCTGTTTGCCTTTGTCGTGTTCGCCGTCGTGATGTTCTTCACGCCGGGCCCCAACAACATCATGCTGCTGTCGTCGGGGCTGACCTACGGCTTCCGCCGTACGGTGCCCCATATGGCCGGCATCACGGTCGGCTTCGCCTTCATGGTCGGCGCGGTCGGCGTCGGGCTGGGGACCGTCTTCATCGCCTATCCGGTGCTGCAGACGATTCTGAAATATGGCGGCGTCGCCTACCTGATCTATCTCGCAGCCGTCATCGCCATGGCCGAGCCGCCCTCGGCGGACAAGGACGACAGGGGCGGCCGCGGCCCGATGACGTTCTGGGGCGCCGCCATGTTCCAGTGGATCAATGCCAAGGGCTGGGTGATGGTGATCGGCACCATCACGGCCTATGCGGCGATTGCCGCTTTTCCCTGGAACATCGCGATCCAGGTCGGCCTGAGCCTTGTCCTGGGCACGGTGTCCTGCGTCGTCTGGGCGCTGTTCGGGAGCGCCTTGCGGCCGATCCTGACCTCGCCCCGGGCGATCCGCGCCTTCAATGTGGTGATGGCCATCCTGCTGCTGGCCTCGCTCTACCCGGTCTTCATGGACGCATGATGCCGCACCGCGCCATGCGAGATGAGGGTTTCCCCTGAGGGGGAAAATGCTCTAGACAACGCCGGAAATTCGCGGGCGCCCGGCGGTTCTGACCTTCCGAAAGCCTGATTCATCGGCCGATTTTGGCCCCCTTCAAACGAGGAAACCACGATGCGAGTTTACTACGATCGCGATGCCGACCTGAACCTGATCAAGGGCAAAAAGGTCGCCATCGTCGGCTACGGCAGCCAGGGCCACGCCCACGCGCTGAACCTGAAGGATTCAGGCGTCAAGGAAGTGGCGATTGCGTTGCGCAAGGGTTCGGCCTCGGCCAAGAAGGCCGAGAACGCCGGCTTCAAGGTGATGGAAGTCGCCGAAGCCGCCAAGTGGGCCGACCTCGTCATGATGCTGACCCCGGACGAACTGCAGGGCGACATCTATCGCGAGCACCTGCACGACAACATGAAGAAGGGCGCAGCGCTCGTGTTCGCCCACGGTCTCAACGTGCACTTCAACCTGCTCGATCCGCGCGCCGACCTCGACGTGCTGATGATCGCGCCGAAGGGCCCCGGCCACACCGTGCGCTCGGAATATCAGCGCGGCGGCGGCGTGCCCTGCCTGATCGCGATCGCCAAGGACTCGTCGGGCAACGCCCATGACCTCGGCCTCAGCTATGCCTCGGCGATCGGCGGCGGCCGCGCCGGCATCATCGAGACCACCTTCAAGGAAGAGTGCGAGACCGACCTGTTCGGCGAGCAGGTGGTGCTCTGCGGCGGCCTGGTCGAGCTGATCAAGGGCGGCTACGAAACCCTGGTCGAGGCCGGCTACGCGCCCGAGATGGCCTATTTCGAGTGCCTGCACGAAGTGAAGCTGATCGTCGACCTGATCTATGAAGGCGGCATCGCCAACATGAACTACTCGATCTCCAACACCGCCGAATACGGCGAGTACGTCACCGGTCCGCGCATCGTCACGGCCGAGACCAAGGCGGAGATGAAGCGCGTGCTGGCCGACATCCAGGGCGGCAAGTTCGCCCGCGACTGGATGCTGGAGAACAAGGTCAACCAGACCTCGTTCAAGGCGACCCGCGCCAAGCTCGCCGCGCACCCGATCGAGGAAGTCGGCGCCAAGCTGCGCGACATGATGCCCTGGATCAAGAAGGGCGCGCTGGTCGACAAGAGCAAGAACTAAGAGATTGCGGGGTGAGAGCGGTTCGCTTGCCCTGCATGCCAAAAGTAAAAAGGGTGGGCGCGTTGCCCACCCTTTTTCTTTTTCACAATGGCGCAGGGGCCGCTAGCCGGCGGCCATCGGCTGCTTCTCGATCCTGTTGTGCAGTTGCCAGAACCGCACCGTGCGCTGCGCGGTTTCAAGCGAGAGCCGGCGGTAATCGCGCTGCGCGATCTCGAGCGTCGCATTATCGAGCGGCAGCGGCAGCGGCCGCTTGCGCAGGATGCTTTCGACCGTCGGCCAGTTGAGCCGCGCCGAGCGGCACGGGATCAGGATCAGGTCGGAGCGAAGGCCGAGCATCAGGCGTTCGATCATCGCGATCGGCATGTCGTTGAGCACGGCGAGCGCGACTGTGACCTCGTCGAGCTTGCCCGCTTCGGCGAACTTGTAGACGGCCGCATCGTCGAGCTCGTTCAGCTGCTTCATCAGCTTGACCAGCTCTTCGGCGATGCCGTAGTTGCGGCGCGGCGCCGCGGCCTCTTCCTGGGCGATGTCGTTCAGCACCTGGCTGATCTCTTCGCGCGCCCTGGGCGACGCGATCGAGAGCAGGCGGGCGCGCACCGTATCCTTGGCGCGCTGCAGCAGGTCGCGCAGCAGCTTGGCCGGAATGTCGATGCGCAGCCCGAGGATCTCGACCAGCTCGTCGTCGCCTTCGGCGCGGGCGACGATGCTGGAATAGCCGTTGTCGGAGAACTGCGCGCCGGCGTTCTTGGCGAGACGCCGGATCACCTTGTCCTCGCCGCGGTCGATGATCACGTCGGTGACGGAAGGCGGCAGGTTTTCCCGCGCGGAGATCGCGAACAGGTGGTCCTGGCCCTTGCTGCTCGCGATCTCGCGCAGCGCCTCGTTCGTGAGGCGGCTGGAGTGGGTCAGTACGTCGCCGGCGACGCTGATATCGTCGTCCCAGGCGAGGTGCTGAATCACCTCAAACGGCGCATAGTCGAGCGGTGCGAGCCGCTTGCTGAGCTCGGCCCGCGCACGGGTCTCGACGCGCGCAACCAAGAGGCAGAGCACGTCGTCGAACACCTTGACCTGTTCATCGTTGAGGCGGTCGCCGTCGTTCAGGAACAGATCGGTGACCTGCCGCAACGTCTGCACGCGCTTGGCTGATGTCCCGTCCCGGACCGCATCCTCGAGTTCGGCAATAATCGATTGTGACGCCTGTTGCGCCATCGATGGGCAACCTTGTTTTTGTTGAATGACACCTGCTTGCGCACCATGCGGGGCGCGGTCTTACACCCGCGTTAAGGTGGAACCCGGTGCAAATACGGTGTGCGTCGCATCCTTAACAGGCTGCGACCGGACTCGATTCAATGCGCGCTTTCGGCTCGGCGGAAGCTGATGCCGATACATTTTAAGAGATTGTTCAGGACGATACGCGCCGCGCGACGGAAAAGATGTCGATCGACGCAGCACGTCCGCGCAATTGCGTCGAGCCGAGCGGCTCGACGACTAAATCCCGGTCCAGCGGCAGCAGGCGGAGCAGGTTGCCCGATACCAGCACGGGACGGCCGGCCTCCTTGCAATGCGCCTGCAGCCGCGCCGTGACGTTCACGGTGTCGCCGAAATAGGCGATCTGCCGCCGCGAGTCCCCGCATTCCGCGATGACGACCGGACCGGCATGCATCCCGGCCCGAAACGCGGGCACCACGCCGAACTCCTTGCGATATTGATCGGCCCGCTTGGCGAGGCGATCCTCGATCGCGAACACGCAATCGAGATACCGCCGCGAACGTCCGTCGGCATTGACCGGCCATGTCACAATCACTTCGTCGCCGACATAGGCGTGGACTTCGCCGCCGTGCGACACGATCGGCTCGTCGATGTCGAAGAAGAATCGCGTCAGCAATTCCTGCACGCGCAGCTCGCCCATCGATTCCGCTAGCGTCGTCGAGCCGATCAGGTCGAGGAACAGCAGCACGCGCTCCTCGCGCACCGGCTGCCGATAGCGTCCGAGCACGATGCTGAGCAGCGTATGCCCGCCGATCATCCGGACCAACTCGTAGATCGTCGTGATCGGGATCGACAGCAGCAGGCCGACGCCAATGATCTTCAGGAAGGTTTCGCGCATCCACTTGGCTTCGAGCCCATGCCCGTAAAGCACGATTTCCAGCATGATCGCGGCGGCCGCAACGATGACGGCGAGGATCACAGAGCGGCCGATCAGCTCGACGATGAGTGATTGCCGTCGCAGCCAGCCACCACGTGCGGCCAGATAGAGATGCGTCGCCCAGACGATCACCGTGAGGGCTGCGCCGTCGAGGGCGCTGCGCACATAATTCGAGACGGAGGCCTCGTCGGACTCATCGAAAGCATAGCGAAACAGCCCACCGACGAGCAGGCCGAACACCGCCAAGACGATCACAGGCGTCACGGCGCGCCGCATGGTCCCCTCCATGCATATGAAATATCCTGCGCGGACCGGGAAGGCCAGCCGCGGCGCGGCCGGCGGTGGACGGGATGCATGGCGGCGGCACTCATGTATGCTGCGACGACAGGATCGATCGAACAGGGAAAGTGGCATGACATCGGCTGTCACGACAGGCGCGTGCGGGCTCATGGCCGTTCTGACGGCCGTCTCCATCGCCTTCACCGCGCCGGTTGCCCGCGCCGGCGATCAGAGCGTTGGCGAGCCATCCTGCGACGGCGGCACCTACCAGATGGTCGAATGCCTCAAGGCCAAGACCGCGCAGTGGGACAAGCGGATGAACGTCGCCTACCAGAAGGCGTTGAAGGATGTCGCCGACGACAAGCAGCGCGAACAGCTGCGCACCGCGCAGCGGCTATGGATCCAGTATCGTGATGCCAACTGCCTGTATTACGACCTCGGCGAGGGCACTATCGCCCGGCTCGATGCCGGCGAATGCATGCGCAGCATGACCGAAGCCCGCGCTAAGGAACTGGAGAATCTTGGCCATCAGTGAGCCATCTTCCGGAGTCAGGACCGAGGTCATGACTGATGGAAAAAGCCAGGACGAATTGACCCAGCTTGCCGAGGAGGCGCTGCGCGCCCAACCCGGCTGCGAAACCGCGCGCGTGCCGGCGATCGCCGCGCTGCCCGATGCGCAGATCGGACGCAACTGGGAGATTCCGAACGTCGTGCTCGGCGACAGCCTGATCAGCGACGTCGATCGTGCGGTGCTGTCGGTTCATCGCCAGCTTGGCCGCAAGTTTCACCTGGTGTGAGGCGGCTTGATCTCAGCTCGCCTGTGCCTGACGCGGCGCGGGCCGGCCGGCCATGCTGATCATCCTGAGCGCGAACACCGCAGCGAGCGGCACGAGGAATAGCGCGTAGAGTGGCATCTCGGGAATCCGCTTGCCGAACGAGACCATGAACTGCAGCAGCAGATAATAGCCGCCGATCGGATGCAGCCTGCGCCAGGCGCGCGGGCCGAGCAGTGCAGCCGTGCGATCGAACGAAGTCGCGGTCAGCGCGATGATGGCGAGATAGCCCATACCGCCGAAGACGTAAGAGACGATCGAGGTCGCGGCCGCAAAGCCGGGCGGATCGAGCATCGCGAAGGCTGCGATCGCGACCGCATGGATGGCGTGCGAGGCCGCGAAGGTGACGCCCAAATAACGGCGGTTGCGGCGCTGCCAGTGCGTCCAGGCGTTCGGCCACAGCCGCGCGAGCGCCGCCGCCGAGAAGGCAAGGCAGAAGAACAAAAGCGAGGTCCGCGCCGTGAAACGGATCACCATCCAAACGCCCTCGACCTCGAACTGCCGCATCGCGGCGATCCAGATCGAAAGCCCGATCAGGGTGAGCGTGAGCAGGCCAAACAGCCGCCAGCCCTCGAACCAGTTGCGATGCGTCGCCATATCCCACCTCCCATTTATGTAATCACCAGTTACATTTCGTGCCCGCGCGCGGTCAATCTGTGTAATCATCGCTTACATTCACAAGCGGGTGATGCTAAAGGATCGCCATGCGCCGCCCCGCCAAAAGCCCGCCCGCCGGCCGCCGGCCCGCCAAGCCGCGTCCGGTCGCGACGCGGGCGCAGGTGGCCAGGCCGTACCACCACGGCGACCTCCGCCGGGTCCTGATCGATGCCGCCATGCAACTGGTCGGCGAGGGCGGGCCGGAGGCGGTCAGCGTGCGCGAGGCCGCGCGCCGCGCTGGGGTCTCGCCGGGCGCGCCGTTCCGGCATTTCCCGAGCCGAGACGCCCTGATGAATGCGGTGGCGGAGGAGGCGCAACGCCGCTTTCGCGCCGAGATCGAGGCGGCGCTGGCCGAGGCGCCGTCAGGCGATCCACTTGGCCGCTTCCGCTATCTCGGGATCGCCTATCTGCGCTGGGCGATGAAGAACCCGACCCATTTCGAGATCATCTCCAGCCGCAGCCGCCGCTTCTTCGACCACGACCGCTCGGCCGCCGTCTCCAGCGACAATGCCGAGTTGATCGGCCTGACCGAGCGCACGCTGGCGGAGGCATTTTCAGCCGGCCAACTCGGGACGCGCGACCTCAGGCAGGTCCAGATCGCCGGCCGCGCGTTGGTCTATGGCTTCGCGCGGATGCACATCGACGGCCATTTGCCGCGCTGGGGTGTCGGCGATGCGGAGGTCGAGCAGATGGCTGCCGACATCGTCGACCTGTTCATCGCCGGTATCGCGAGCGACGCCGCGCCGGCCGCCAAGGTTTAACGCACGCGCGCTGCTTGCCGCGGCCAGGCCTGGGCAGGCAAATTCATTGCGCGTTCATGACGATTCAATTACGGTTTTGTGACGCGGCGCAGACACCGGCTGTGCCGCATGCCTCCTGGCCGTTGCCAGTCAAGGCGGTGGCATTGCGCCGGGTTGTATTGCGTCCCGCCCATGGCGCCCGCGCCTCAGCAAAACTCCTCCGTTGCCGCACTGGCCGGCGGTCTTGCCGCGCTTGGCATCTGGCGGTTGATGGCGGTCGCGGCACCGCATTTCGGCGCGCTGATCCTGATGCTGCGCACCGAGACCGATTTCGGCTCGCGGCTTTGCTTCCTGCTCACCTGGGGAATCCTGAACTTCCTGTTCATCGCGCTGCTGCGCCGGCCGGCGCTGTCGGGCGCTCTGTCGCTGACACTGGTCGTGGTCTTGGTGCTGCTGTCGCGGTTCAAGCACGACGTGGTGCAGATGACCGCGAACTTCGTCGACCTGATGGTGATCGACCGCGACACCGCGGCGTTCCTGCTGACGATCTTCCCGAGCCTGCGCTGGTCGATCATCGGCGCCGGCCTCGTCACGCTGCCCCTGATGTACGCGCTATGGTGGCTCGATCCGTTCCGCATCCGCCGCCTGCCGGCTGCGGCGGCCTGCCTCGCCTGCACCGCAGCGCTCTCGGGCTATGCCTTCGCCTGGCCGGACGAGGCCTGGCGCGGCTATTACGACGACGGCTACCTCTCGAAGTTCGCGCGCTCCGGCGTGACCGCGGTATCCGATTTCGTCGCCTATGGCTTCATGGAGTCGGATCCGACCGCGAGCGATCAGCTCAAGATGCCCCTGGTCGATGCCTGCCATCCCGCCGGGCGGCGGCCGAACATCGTCATGATCCATGATGAATCGAGTTTCGACATCCGCGCCGCCTCCGGCGTCAAGGTGCCGCCGGGCTATGGCAGCCAGTTCAAGTCCTATGACGGCGTCGAGCGCAAATTCCTCGCCGAGAGCAATGGCGGACCGAGCTGGTTCACCGAGTACAACGTGCTTGCGGGATTGTCCTCGCGCTCGTTCGGCCGGTTCTCCTATTTCGTCACTCGCATCGCATCGGGACGCGTGGAGCGCGGCCTGCCGTTGGCGCTGCGTCGCTGCGGCTACGACACGCTCTCGCTCTATCCCGCGTTCGGCGCCTTCATGAGCGCGCGCAACTTCCAGACCACGACCGGCATCCAGCACTTTTATGACGCGCATGATCTGCATGCGAAGGATGTCGAGCCCGACAGCTTCTTCTACGACAAGGCGCTGAAGCTGATGGCCGAGCAGAAGACGTCAGGCACGCCGCTGTTCGCCTTCGTCTATCTCGCCGCCAATCATTTCCCCTGGGAAACCAAATTCCATCCCGAGTTGCTGCCGTCGTGGAAGCGGCCGGGCAACACGCCCGCGGTCGACGAATATCTGCGCCGGCAGGCGATGAGCGCCAACGACTATGCCGGCTTCGTCGCGGCGCTGAAGAAGAAGTTTCCGGCGCAGCCTTTCCTGATCGTGCGTTACGGCGATCATCAGCCGGAATTCTCGCCGCAGCTGCTCGATCCCGATCTCGACGAGGCCGGCATCGGCAAGAAGCTGATGGATTACGATCCGCGTTACTACGCGACCTACTATGCGATCGACGCCGTCAACTTCGAACCTGTGAAGAGCCCGGCGGTGATGGACACGATCGACGCAGCGTATTTGCCGCTGGTGATTCAGGAAGCTGCCGGCATTCCGCTCGATCCGTCGTTCGAGGAGCAGAAGGCGATCATGCTTCGCTGCAACGGCGCATTCTATTCCTGCAAGGACGGCGCAGAAGCGCGCCGCTTCAACCGCCTGTTGATCGACGCGGGGATCATCAAGGGACTTTGAGCATGCTTCGCGGCCTTCGGGCTAAGGCGGAAGCAATCCATTGTCGCCAATCGCAACTGCGCTGCGAGCTCCCTGCGACGACCGCTCCGCACATCACAGCGATCGCATCGTGAACTAGACTAACGTCGGTAGACGAAGGTCGTCACGCGAAACCGCGCGCATTACTCATTTGTAATTACGCCGCCGAGATTTCGTCACGATTGTTGCGATGATCTGTCGCGCCGCTGCCACGGTGTTCATCAGCGCGCAGCGTCAAGTCAGCCAATCCCGCCCTTCTTGCAGGAGTGTTTGCCCATGCGAGCGCTCGATGTTGCGCGCCTTGTCGCCGCCTTCGGACTTGCTATTCCCCTTGCCATTCCCTCAGTCTCCGCCGCGGAGCCGCCGCACGACATCAAGGGGCTCTACATGATGACGGACTATCCGGCCGTCACCATCAGGCCCGGCACCACCTCCAACATCTCGCTGCGTCTGCAGAATTACGATCTCGGCCCGCAGCGCTACAAGCTATCAGTCGAGGGCGTGCCGAGCGGCTGGACCGCGACGCTGCTCGGCGGCGGCCAGCCGGTCGCGGCCGCGATGCCGGCGCCCGACTCCAGCGTGCCGCTGCAACTCCGGCTCGACGTGCCCGCCAACGCTTCGCTCGCCGAGCAGACCTTGACGGTGAGGGCCGAAGGGCAGGGCAGCGAGGCGACGTTGCCGATCGTGGTCGCGCTCGCCAAGGAGTTGCCGGCAAAGCTGACGGTGACGTCGAAACTTCCCGAATTGCGCGGCAGCCCAAAATCGAATTTCGAATACACGCTGACCATCAAGAACGACAGCGGCCGCAACCTGGTCGCAAGCTTCGCCGCGGCTGCGCCGCAGAACTTCGAGACCTCGTTTACCGAGGCCTATGGCACACAGGAATTGTCGTCGATCCCGATCGAGGCCGGACAGTCCAAGGACATCAAGCTCAAGGTGCGGCCGCCGAGCGCGATTGATGCCGGGCATTTCCCGGTCAAGGTCACCGTCAACGCCGAGGATGCCTCGGCGCAGACCGAGGTGGCGCTCGATGTCGCGGGCCAGCCGCAGCTTCAGCTCTCCGGCCGCGACGGGCTGTTGAGCGCGCGTGCGGTCGCCGCCGAGCAGAGCACGATTCCGGTCGTCGTCACCAACACCGGCACCGCGCCGGCCGACAACATCGAGCTCGCCGCGACGGCGCCGAGCGGCTGGAAGGTCACGTTCCAGCCCGCCAGGATCGAGCGGCTGGTGCCCGGCAGGGACACCGAGGTTCAGGCGCTGGTGACGCCGAGCGACAAGTCGCTCGCCGGCGACTACCAGCTCGCGATGCGCGCTACCTCGCGCGGCGAGACGGCGTCGAGCCAGTTCCGCGTCACGGTGAGCACTTCTACCGTCTGGGGCATGGCCGGTGCCGGCGTGATCGGCGTCGCGCTGCTGTTGATGCTGGGTGCGGTTGCGAGGTTCGGACGGCGATGAGCGAGCGGCAGAACAACAGTGCTGCAACACGGCCCGAAACCGTCATCGCGGCACGCGATCTCACCAAGCGCTACGGCAAGACCAGCGTCGTCGACGCCATCAATTTCGACATCGCCAAGGGCGAGGTGTTCGGGTTGCTCGGTCCGAATGGCGCCGGCAAGACCACGACCATTCTGATGATGCTCGGGCTCACCGAGATCTCGGCCGGCCGGGTCAGCGTGCTCGGCTTCGATCCGGCGCGGCAGCCGTTGCAGGTCAAGCGGCGGGTCGGCTATCTGCCCGATGCCGTCGGCTTCTACGATCACCTGACCGCGGTGGAGAACCTCGCTTACGCCGCCAAGCTGATGGGCCTATCGATAGCCGAACGCTCGCGGCGGATCGCGGCGGCGCTCACCCGCGTACGCCTGCTTGACGTCGCCGACAAACGCGTCGCAACGTTTTCGCGCGGCATGCGGCAGCGGCTCGGGCTTGCCGAGATCATCGTCAAGCGGGCCGAGATCGCCATCCTCGACGAGCCGACTTCGGGTCTCGACCCGCAGGCGACGATTGAATTCCTCGACCTGATCAGGGAGTTGAAGGCCGAGGGCGTCACCGTACTGCTGTCGTCGCATATGCTCGACCAGGTGCAGCGGGTCTGCGATCGCGTCGCGTTGTTCCGAGCCGGGAAGATCGCGATGATGGGTTCGGTGGCCGAGCTCTCGGTTCAGGTGCTGGGCGCGGGCTTCGTCGTCGAGGTCGAAGCCGACGGCGCGGGCATTGCGCGGCGGCTCGCCGCGATCCCGGGCGTCGGCAATGTCGAGACGCTCGCCGATGACCGGTTCCGCATGACCGCCGACCGCGACGTCCGGGCCGATGCCGCGCGCGCGGTAGTCGCGTCCAACGGCGCGCTGCGACGGCTCTCGGTCGACGAGCCGAGCCTCGAGGCGATCTACGCTCGCACCTTCCAGGCCACCCCGTCAGGAGGCGTGCGCGATGCGGCGTGAGGGTTCAGCATTCCAGGGCGTCGGTGCCGTTTTCGTCAAAGAGCTGTCGGACAACATCTCGAGCGTCCGCATGCTGATGCTCGAGCTTCTGATCGTGCTGACCGCGATGGCGGCGCTCTATGAGGCGATCGCCGCGCTCCGCCAGAATACCGCGGAGGATCCATTCCTGCTGTTGCGGCTGTTCACGGTGAGCCAGGCGCCGCTGCCGTCCTTTGTCGCCATCCTCGGCTTCCTGATCCCGCTGATGGCGATCGGGCTCGGCTTCGACCTGATCAACAGCGAGCACAACCGGCGCACGCTGTCGCGGATCCTGGCGCAGCCGATCTATCGCGACGCGCTGCTGCTCGGCAAATATCTCGCCGGGCTCGCGACGATCGCGATCAGCCTCACCGCGCTGTGGCTGCTGGTGATCGGCCTCGGCCTGATCTTCCTCGGCGTGCCGCCGGGCGGCGAGGAGATCGCCCGCTCGCTGGCCTTCCTGGTGATTGCGATCTTCTATGCCGGGGTCTGGCTGTCGCTCGCAATGCTGCTCTCGATCGTATTCCGCTCGCCGGCGACCGCGGCATTGGTGGCGCTCGGCATCTGGTTGTTCCTGACCGTGTTGTGGCCGATGCTGGCGCCGGTGATCGCGCAGGCCATCGTGCCGCCCGATCCACGTTTTGCAGCGCTCGGCCTCGATACGCCGGGCACGGCGATCTGGATCCAGCTGCTGCAGCGGTTCTCGCCCAATGACCTGTTTGGCGAGGCGATGCTCGCGGTGCTGTCGCCGACCACGCGCACGCTCGGCCCGGTGTTCCTCGATCAGATCCGCGGCGCCGTGATGGGTGCCCCGTTGCCGTTCGGCCAGAGCGTGATGATCGCCTGGCCGCAGACGGTCGGCCTGATCGCCTGCACCATCGTGTTGTTCGTCGCCGGCTACGTTCTGTTCCAGCGCCAGGAGGTCAGGGCCTGAGGCGGAGAGCGCGGCCGTTCAACGCGGCCCAATCTGGTCCCACAGCCAGCGCGCCACGGCGTCGGGCGACGATGATGCGTCGTTGCCCGACGCGCGCAAATTCGCCTCGCGCATCCCGGCGATATCGATCTTGCCGAGCAGCGGCCGCAGCGCCGCCTTGAGGGCCTCGTCGTCGCGCCGCTTTGGCGACAGCAGGACGATGGCGTCATAGGGCGGGATGGCGTGCCTGTTGTCCTCGAGCGTGACAAGATCGTATTTCGCGATCAGTCCGTCGCTGGTGTAGCCCGCGATCACGTCGACCTCGCCGGAGGCAACCGCCGCATACATGAAATCCGGCTGCATCTGACGCTGGGCGCGGAACGTCAGCCCATAAGCCTTCTGGATGCCGGCCCATTCCGGCCGCGAGAAGAATTCATAGTCGCCGGCGATCGACATCGTCGCGGCGCGTGACGCGAGGTCGGCGATCGAATGGATGCCGAGCTCTTCGGCGCGCTTTCTCGGCATCACCAGCGTATAGGCATTCTCAAAACCGAGCTCGCCGAACAGCGTGATGTCTTGCTTTGCCAGCGTCATCTGCAACTCGCCCAACAGCTCGGCGCGGGGCTTGATGTCGGTGTGGTGGAACTGGTTGGCCCACAGCGTTCCGGAATAGTCGACATAGACATCGATATCGCCGGCCGTGAGCGCGTCGAAGATCACGTTGGAGCCGAGGCCGGCGCGGGTCGTGGCCGGAAGGCCGGCCGCTTGCAGCCGCTGCGCGATCAACGCCGACAGCACATATTGCTCGGTAAACGTCTTGGCGCCGACCACGATGCCCGCATGCGGACGCGCGATCGCGGGCACCAGGGTCGCCGCGATCAGGGCGGCAATACCGAGCCCGCCGAACGCAGTCCGGATGCGGCTGCGATTGCGCAGGCCGTTCTCGATCAGCGCCAGCAATTGGTCAACCACAAGCGCGAGCACGGCTGCGGCGAAGCAGCCGAACAGCACGAACACCCAGTTCTGGGTCTGCAGGCCCGCGAAGATGTAGTTGCCGAGGCTGGTCTGGCCGATGGGCGTCGACAAGGTGGCGGTGCCGATCACCCATACCGCCGCGGTGCGGATTCCAGCCATCATCACCGGTAGCGCCAGCGGCAGCTCGACCATGGTGAGCGATTGCCGCGGCGTCATGCCGACGCCCTGGGCGGCTTCCAGCACCGCCGGATCGACCCCCGACAGACCGGTGATGGTGTTGCGCAACACCGGCAGCATCGAATAGAGCGCGAGCGCCAGCACGGCGGGCAGGAAGCCGAAGGCGGAGAAGCTGAAGCCGAGCCACGCCGCCGTCAACGCGGCGAGCGCCAGCAGCAGCGGATAGAACAACGCGAGCAGCGCGAGACCGGGCACGGTCTGCACGATGCTGGCAAGCCCGAGCAACGTCGTGCGCAGCACCGGCCGGTTACGAGCGATGATCGCAAGCGGCAGGCTGATCAGGAGCCCGAGCGCAAGCGCGGCGACGCTGACCCGCACATGATTGCCGAGATAGTCGGGCAGATGGGAAAGCGCCTCGCTCCAGCGCGGATCGGCTGATAGAGTCATGCCGTGTCGCCCCGCGGCAGCAAGGCGCCCAGGCGTTCCGCCTGCCGGCGCGGCGTGCGCATCAGTTCACCGACATAGCCATCGGTGCTGGCCGAGAGTTCCGCCGGCGTGCCCTGGGCCAGCAGCCTGCCGCCGCGCATCACCGCGACACGATCGGCCAGCAGCAACGCCTCGGTCATGTCGTGGGTGATCATGACCGTGGTCAGGCCGAGCTCGCGGTGCAGCGTTCGATAATCGTCGCCGAGCGCGTCGCGGGTGAGCGGATCGAGTGCGCCGAACGGCTCGTCCATCAGCACGATGCGCGGCTTCGCGGCCAGCGCACGCGCGACGCCTATACGTTGACGCTGGCCGCCGGAGAGTTCGTGCGGCATACGCTCGCGATATTGTGAGCAGTCGAGCCGCACAAGGTCGAGCAGTTCATCGACCCGCGCCGAGATCTCCGCCTGCGTCCAGCCGAGCAGATGTGGCGTGATGCCGATGTTGCCGGCGACGGACAGATGCGGAAACAGCCCACCGCTCTGGAAGACATAGCCGATGCGGCGCCGCAGCAGGATCGGGTCGATGCGGCTGACATCCTCACCCTCGACCGCGATCCGGCCTTGGTCGGCTTCGATCAGGCGATTGGCGAGCCTCAGCAGCGTCGTCTTGCCGGAGCCCGAGCCGCCGACAATCGCCAGGAATTCACCCTCGGCCACGTCAAGCGAGACGTCGTCGACCGCCACCACGCGACCACTGTCAAAACTCTTGCCGACATGCGCATAGGCAATCAGCGGCGTTGCGGGCATTCCAGGGCGACCTCATGTCTCACCGTCGTTAACGACAGTGATAGCCCATAAATTGGACTTTGACTCGAGGCGCGGGCGCCTGCGCGGTGGTTTCGCAGGCTGTTCCGGTCGAAGCGGATCAGCCCCGTCCGGGGCTGTGAGCACACATCACACTTCGTTCTTGGGTACGTACTTGCCCATGATGCATTTATAGCTCTGCAGGTGCCATTCGTGATACGGCCCCTTGGCGAGCCAATCGGCGATACCGATCTGCGCATTCACTGCGCAGGCGCCCATGGTGATGCCGGATTGGTCACTCGTGGTTACGACCTTTTCCATGCAGAGTTGAGCATTGCAGAGGATGGCGACGAGCGTAACGAGCATGACGGCCTTTATCAGTGGGGTTAACCCGGTCTGACCCGAATCATGCAGGGTTCATGCCACTATCAGCAGCTTTGGTGTCGCAGCCGACAAGACTGGGAAAGTACGGCCGGAGCGAATCGTCACGCCCGTCAGCGCGTAGCCGCACGCCCGTAGATACGCTATAGTCGCTGCCCAACTACGGCGTGAGATCGGGGCGAGCGAGGAACGTTGCGCGGTCGGGGGCTGCATCGATGATGACGTTACCTGAGTTGGCGGCAGGTGCTTTGGAGAAGTTTCTCGCCACGCATGTCAGCCGCACCTTCGGCGCTTCGCAGGCGCGCTTCGGCGAACTCCTGCCAGCCGCCGCGCGCATCGCGTTGGAATGCATCGGCAACAGCGACGCGCTCTACCACAATGTCGAGCACACGATGCTGGTCACGCTCGCCGGGCATGACATCATCCGCGGCCGCGCGCTGCACACCCACGTTACCGCCGAGGATTACACCCACACCATCATCGCCTGCCTGACTCACGACATCGGCTATGTGCGCGGTCTTTTGAAGGGCGATGGACCTGATGGTTACGTCATTGATGCCTCCGGCAACAAGGTGGTGCTGCCGCGTGGCTCGTCGGATGCCGGCCTGATGCCGTATCATGTCGACCGCTCGAAGCTGTATGTGCTCGACAGGCTCGAGGCCGTCCTTCCACTTGATCGCGAGCGCGTCGCGCGCAACATCGAGGGCACGCGGTTTCCGGCGCCCGAAGGTCAGCAATATGACGATGAGGCGTCGATCGTCCGGGCGGCCGATTTCATCGGTCAGCTCGGCGATCCCAACTACATCAGGAAGGCCAACGCGCTCTATCACGAGTTCGAGGAGGTCGGCATCAACCGCCAGCTCGGCTATGAGTCGCCAGCCGATATCGTCGACCGCTATCCGCAATTCTACTGGAACATGGTTGCGCCGCACATTCAGGGCGCCATCAACTGCCTGAACATGACGGCAAGCGGCCGCCAGTGGATCGCGAACCTCTATAGCAACGTGTTCCGCGCCGAGCGCGAGGTGACGCTGTCCGGCCCGCAAATCTGACGCCGCGGCCTTTCAGCACGGATTGTGCTGCGTTCCCCAGCCGTTCGCGTGGTGTCCACATTTAGGCCTGCTTCGTCGTTGCACAGTCCGTGGAAATCAGCGACCTTGCGCCATGGACCCCTCCAGCGACCGTGTTTTCGACCGCTTCAGCATGATATCCCGTTTCGCTCAATTGATTGCGGCTGCCGTCCTCTGCTGGCCGGCGCTGGCCGTTGCCGCCGGTCCGGTCTACGACGTCGATCTGTACGCGTTGATGTCCGGCACTTGCCGCAATGTCTCCGTCGCAGGCCGCAGCTACACCTGCAAGGCAGTCGCCTATTTCCACACCCTGCGCGGCCGCTCCGAATTCACCGTGGTGCTCGACGATCCCGCCGACAAGAGCCACATCATCTCGTTCTCCGGCGAGAGCACCGAGCGCACCCAAGACAATCTGTTCGAGCTCGCGGTCGACCGCATGTTGCTGAAGTCCAGCGACCGCCCGCGAGTGGATGGTCTGCCGGTGCCGCTGGTCGAGATGTCGACGGGCTCGTGCCGCCAGGTCGGAAGCTTCATCACGCGGCAGGTGTCCACCATCACCTGCGCCGCAACCGACCAGAACGGCAAGAAATACGAGCTGAGCTTCGAATCGGACGGTTCGCCGATGACGTTGCGCCGGTTGCGGCAATCGACGCTGCCGTCCGAACGGCAGCGGGCGCGCCAGATCGCGCAGCTCGAATGCCGTCTCAAGGCGCGCGCTGCGCAAGTGCTGCCGCGGGACACGACGGCCTTCATGATCCGCTGCCTCGGTGAGGGCGACGGCAAGCCGGCCGACGAGCAACGATAGCCGTGCCCTGCGTTCCGGACGAGGCTTGAGGAGAATTCGATGCGTTTGAAACTCACCATCATCGCAGCCGTCGGCGTTTGCATCGCTGGGCCGGCCGCCGCACAGATGTACGATCCGAACTATCCGGTGTGCCTGGAAGTCTATGGCGGGAGGCTGACGCCCGAGTATATCGATTGCAGCTACACGTCGCTTCCGCAGTGTCAGGCGACGGCCTCGGGGCGCTCCGCGACGTGTTCGGTCAATCCGTTCTACAAAGGTCCGAAGAAGCCGCCAAAGCAACGGGGGCAGCGACAACGCCAGTCCGCCAACTAGCGCGCTCAGGCTTGTCGCCTGCCGTCGCTCAAGACTGTATGGCCGTCGTGTCCCCAGTGCGGTTGACTAACTCCGGCAGTTGTGAGGAAACGGTCCGAGCAATAAGGAGAATCCGATGCGCCTGAAACTTTTCGCGATCGCCGCGTTCGCGGTCGCGCTGGCCCGACCTGCCGCCGGACAGGCCTATGATCCGAACTATCCGGTCTGTTTGCATCTCTATAACGGGCCGATGGCCGGAGACCACATCGATTGCAGCTACACCTCGATCCCGCAGTGTCAGGCAACGGCATCGGGTCTCTCTGCGATGTGCATCGTCAATCCCTTCTTCGCTCCTCCGCCACCACCCCCGGAACGTCCGGTGCGCCGCGGACGCCATCCCGTTCAGTGAGGCGGGCCCGCGAAACTCGTCCCGTCAAGGCGGCACACGCAAGGCATCGTAGGTGAACAGCCAGTCATAGCGCTCGCGCACCCGGTCCGGCTGCCATTCGCGCGAGACATAGGCGTCGGCGCCTTCGGCGTCGGCGAGCGCAGGATTATGGAAGCGCCTGGCATTCTCGGCCGACTTCACCACGATCCCGTTTGTGCGCGTCAGCCGCGCGGTCTCGTACCGCCGCAGCGCTTCCTCGGGCGGGAAGCCTTCAAGACAGCGCGCCAGCACCATGCCGTCCTCGATCGCCATGTTGGCGCCCTGGGCCAGGAACGGCAGCGTTGGATGCGCGGCGTCGCCGAGCAGGCAGGCGCGCCCGACGACGAAGCGATCGAGCGGGTTGCGGCCGAGCAGCGCCCATTTGTAGGGAATATCGAGGCTCGCGATGATGGTGCGGATCTGCGGATTCCATCCGGCAAAGGCTCCGCTGCAGGCCTCGCGCGTACCGCGTTCGGTCCATGACTCGATTGACCAGCTCTCACCCTCGAAGATGCCGACGAAGTTCAACAGCTCGCCGCGGCGAACCGGATAGGTGATGACGTGGCCGCCCGGGCCGATCCAGTTGGTGCCGACGTCGCGCCTGAGGGGTGGCGGTAGCCGTTCCATCGGCACCAGCCCGCGCCAGGCGGCCACGCCCGAGAAGAACGGCTTGGTGTCGCCGCCGATCTGCCGGCGAATTTCGGAGTGCACGCCGTCGGCACCGACCACGACGTCGCCGCGCCGACGCTCGCCATTGGCAAGGTGCAGCCAGATGCCGTCGCCGTCCTGGTCAAATCCGGTGCACCGGCTGCCAAGATGCAGCCGCCCCGGCGCCCGGGCCGTGAATGCGTCGACCAGCACGCGGTGAAAGTCGCCGCGATGCACCATCCAGTAGGGCGCGCCATAGATCGCGCGCGATGAGGCGCCGAGGTCGAACAGTTTCCAGGTCCGCCCGGTGCTGAACAGCCTGATCTCCTTGCCCGAGGGCTCGCAGGCGATGGCCTGCATCTCCTCCTCGAGCCCGAGCGCGATCAGGACGCTGGTGCCGTTGGCGCTGAGCTGGACACCGGCGCCGAGCTCGCGCAGCTCGGACGCCTGCTCGAAGATATCGACTTCGATGCCACGCTGCAGCAGCGACAATCCGGCGACGAGACCGCCGATCCCGGCGCCGGCAATCAGGACCTTTGGCTTGCGGTGTGTACTCACGCGAACATCGCTATCTGTGCGTGATCAGGAAATCGTCGGTGAATTCGCCGCGCGACAGCTTGACCGGGATCTCGCCGTCACTGCCGATCTCGACGATCTCCGAGCCGGACTTGTTATCCTCAGGGGTTAACAGCTCGATGCGCGCGGCGATCCGCTCCGCCTGCCAATCGGTCAGCTTCCAGGCAAACCGGCCGCCGAGATCGCGCATGCCGAATTCGTCGTCGGCGGGCGCCAGCACCAGCGCGTCGCGCGAGACTGCGCCGGGAATCCGCTCCGCCACGGCAATGGTCTGCGGGTCCTCGGCAAAGCGTCGCAGCAGCATTGCCAGCGCGGCGAGATCGGCGGCCTCGCCGAGGAACAGGAACAGCGGATGAAAATCGCTCGGCATGTATTCAAATCGCAGCATGATCGTCGGTCCGTTGACTGGGATTACTCGCTGAGCACCTTGATGACGTCCTGGGCGTGGCACAGCTCCACCGTTCCGACGTCGGCGGGCCGGGCAGGGCACTCCAGATAGCGCACCTGCAGCCACTGGCCATCGTCCATGTTCTCTATCACTTCGGCGACGACGCCGGCCTCCAGTTTCAGCCGCGTCCCCACCTTGATCGCCATCACGTCAATCATCGCTACCCTTGCTGATCTTGACCTTGCTCAGACCTGGCCCCGCTTAGAAGAACGTGGTGAGATTCTTGGCCAGCAGGATATTCTGTTCAAGCAATATCTCGCGTCGCGCGATCTTCCAGGCAGTGTCCGTCAGGCGCAGCGTGTCGTTGCGGCGGCCGACGAAGATGTAGGTCTCGTACTCGACGCGGTTCTGGTAGACGAGGAAGCGGCTGGTGACGTCCAGCTCGCGCGCAGCCTCGATATCCGGCCGCGCGCCCTTGATCTGCACATTGCTGACCATATGCGTGATGCGCGACAGCGGCTCCTCGGCATAGTGCACGCCGGTCAGGATCTGCTCGACCCGCTTGGTCAATGTCCATTTGTCTTCGTCGAACCAGCTGATGCCTTCACCGCGTTTGGTGTTCTCGCGCGCGGCCTGCTGGCCGAACTTCACATTGCGGCGGATCGGCATGAAATAGCCGATGTCGTCGGTGAGTAGCTCGAGCCAGTCGCGGAAGCGCCGGTCGTCGAGCAAATCGGCCTCGTGGTAGTAGAAATCCTCGACATCGGCCTTCAGCCGGTAGTAGGTCGCCGATCGCTCGATCGCAGCGTTCCCGGCGTGTTGTTGTTTGTCCTGATCCTGAACGGTCGTCGTCATCGCTATCTCCTCATCAGGCATCGCAGGGTTGTCAGAGCGCCGGCTTGGGCGGGATCGGTCCGCCCTGCTGGGCGAAGCAGCCGACATCGATCACGGTGCCGGACAGCGTTTCCGCTTCCGGTGACAGCAGGAAGGCGACCACATTGGCGATGTCGTCACCGGCGGCGACGCGGCCCGCGGCGGTGCCCGGCGCGCCCTTGCCGAAACGCGCCGCATCGCCGCCGACACGGCCGAGGCTCATACCGCTGACGATGCCGCCACCACCAGGGATCACGGTGTTGACGCGGATGCGCTGGTGGAAGAAGTCGTAGGCCATCGCTGCGCTGAGCGCGATAACGCCGCCCTTGCTCGCGCTGTAGACCGCCATGTTCGGCTTGCCCCAGCCGGCGCCGGATCCGATGTTGACGATCGAGCCGCCGCCTTGCGCGATCATGTGCGGGATCGCGGCGCGGCTGGTCAGATACGGTCCCTTCAGATTGACGGCGATGATCCGGTCGAACAGCGCCTCGTCGGTGTCGAGCACGGTGCCGAGCGGGCCGATCGCGGCGTTGTTCACGACGCCGTCGATGCGCCCGAACCGCGCCATCGCGTGGGCGACCACCTTGGCAACATCGCCGGCCTGCGACACGTCGGCTTCCATCAATTCGGCGGAGAGCCCTTCGCGATCAAGTTCCTCGCGCAGGGCCGGAATGGCGTTCTGCGCGGTACTCGAGACTTGCGCCGCCTCGAGACCGAAGGCGACCACCGCGTGGCCGCGCCGCGCGAGGCCGAGCGTGATCGCGCGGCCGATGCCGAAGGTGCCCCCGCTGACGAGGACGATTGTTGCGGGCGCGGTCATTCTGCGGCCTGCCGGTTGCCAGCGGGTGATCCGAGCAGCTCGTGCCAGTCGCCGCCCTGCATGTAGGTGGTCCAGCGGCGATAGAAGCCGCGCGCGATCTGCTCGGTGACTTGCGTGGAGACGTCGCCGCCGAGCGGATGATCGGTGACGTAGGCGCCCATCGACTGCTGATAGTTGAAGGGATAGCGCCGCGCCACCGTGCCGGTGCTCGCCGCGGTGGCATAGAGCCAGTTCTCCATGTCGTCCTGTTCGGTCATGCCGGCCGGGCCGGAGTAGCGCATGTAGTAGCGGCGCAGATATTCCTTGGCTTCCTTCGGCGCATCCTTGTCGACCAGGAAGAAGCGCCAGCCTTCGGTCGAGGTCGGGCTGTGCGGATGCCAGGCGCACAGTCCACGCGGCTGCCGGCCGTGATAGGAGGTGTTGGGGAAGATCGTGCCGACGAACGGCAGCAGCCGCGCCCCTTCGCCGAGCCGCCGCTTGCGCTCCTCGAAACAGTGCCGGAAGTATTTTTCGAGGATCGGGTTGTCGAGGAAGGACTCGATGTATTCGTTGGCCTCCGGCTGGATTGCGCTGTGCACGCCATGGCCTTCCGGAAAGCTGATCCAGACGTGCTGCGCCTTCTCCAGCTCGTCGTCGCGGCGGCCCTTCTTGCCGGCGGCAGCGCTGGGCCCGATGCCGATCAGGTCGACCGAGCGATGGCTCGGGTTGTGATAGGTGTCGCCGAGGAAATTCTCGGCCGCGAATTTCCAGTTGGCGGGGAACACCCATTTGTGGACGCCGATCACCTCGGAACCGCCTTCGCGGCCGTCGCGGCAGTCGAGCGCCTGGTCGAGATGGATCTTGGCATCGCCGAGATAGGTGATGAAGCCGGGCGCGTCCTTGTCCCAGGTCGCCCAGATCGAGCCCTTGTAGTTGCAGAGCTTCGCCACCGGGACCAGCGAGTTGGCCTCGCGGTCGAGCACCCCGTCGTACAGCGTCCGGTGCAGTGGAACGCCCTGCAGCTTGCCGTCGGTGGTGTAGGTCCAGCTGTGATAGGGGCAGGTGAACAGCGACGTGTTGCCCTGTTCGTAGCGGCACACCTTCATGCCGCGGTGCCGGCACGAATTGAGGAAGACGTGAATCTCGCCCTTCTTGTCGCGGCAGAGGATCACGGATTCCTCGCCCATCCGCGAGGTGTAGAAATCGCCGGGATTGGGCACCAGGCTTTCGTGCCCGACCAGCAGCCACGCACGGGTGAAGACCTTGTCGAGCTCCTGCCGATAGATATCGGCATCCACGAAGATCTCGCGGCTGATGAAGCCACCCTTGACGTCTACAAGCTGATCGAAATCGTTGCGAAGCGGCATCGGCTCCTCCTTGATCTTGCATGCGCGACCGTGCGTCGCGGCGATAATGGTGCGTCCTACTTGTCGAGCTTGCAGCCGCCCGTTCGCTCGGGGCGGAACGCCTTGTCGCCGGGGATGGCCGCGATCTTCTGGTAGTAGTCCCAGGGATATTTGCTCTCGTCCGGCTTCTTCACGCGGTAGAGCGAGAGGTCGTAGACGACGCGGCCGTCTTTGCGGATGTGCGCGGGGCGGCCGAAGAAATCGACCGGCAGCTTGCGCATCTCGGCATTGACCGCCTTCGCCTCATCGCTGCCGCCGGCCTCGATCGCTTTCAGATAATGGCGCACGGCGGCGTAGGTCGCGGCCTGCAATTTTGTCGGTTCGCGCTTCTCGATCTCGATGAAGCGCTTGGCGAAGGCGCGGGTGCCGTCGTCGTCATCCCAGTAATATTGGGACGCGATGTACATGCCCTGCGCGTCGCGCAGGCCGATCGAATGGACGTCGGAGATGAAGGTCAGCATGCCGACGATGGTCTGCCCGCCTTGTTGCAGGCCGAATTCGTGGGTCTGCTTCACCGCGTTGACGGTGTCGGCGCCGGTGCCGGCCAGTGCCACCACCTTGGCACCGGAGCTCTGCGCGGCCAGCAAAAAGGATGAGAAGTCGGTGGTGTTGAAGGGATAGCGAACCGCGCCGATGACCTTGCCGCCCGTATCGGTCACCGCGCGCGAGGCATCCTTCACCATCGCGCTACCGAACGAATAGTCGACCGCGACAAAGAACCATTCCTTGCCGACGCGGCGGCTCAGCTCGCCGACCAGGCCGGCCGACAGCGCGTAGGTGTCGTCGGCCCAATGCGTGACGACGGGCGAGCATTTGTCGCCGGTCAAATCGGACGTCGCGGCGCCCGAGACCAGCGCGGTGCGGTTGCTCTGCGTTGCAAGCCCGGCGACGGCGAGCCCGACCGAGCTCACCGCGAGATCGGTCACCGCGTCGACATGCTCGACGTCGAACCATTGCCGCGCGATCCCGACCGCGACGTCGGGCTTGTTCTGGTGATCCGCCGAGATGATCTCGATCGGCTTGCCTAGCACCTTGTTATGAAAATCCTCAGCGGCAAGCTTGGCGGCGGTCACCGAGCCCGGCCCGCCGAGATCGCGGCCGCTGCCGTAGTCACCCAGCACCGCAATCCGCACCACGCCGTCCGAGATGCCTGAGCCGTCGGGTGCGGCGTACGCCAGCGGCGTTGAGAGCATCAGCGTGGCGATCGCGGCGGCGGCCCATCTGCGCGAGGCGTTTGTCTCCAGCAATTCCAATCCTCCCGTCGATTTTTCATATGTCCATCTAGTGGACATTATTCTCATAATTTGCGATACTATTCGCGCGGGCCGATTGGTCAAGCGCGCTGGATGCAGCGCGCCCTGCCGAATTTGCGATGTGGACGGATGGCAAAGAAACCGAAGGCGGAAGTTCAGGACGCGGAGCAGGGGGCGTCAGGCGTGCGGGCGGTCGACCGCGCCATCGCGATCCTGGAAAGCTTCACGCCAGATCAGCCGGCGATGAGCGTGATCGAGATCCGGAAGCGGGTCGGGCTGAGCCGGCCGACGCTCTATCGCCTGCTGCAGACGTTGGCGCAGCGCGACCTGATCCAGGCCGAAGGCGACCCGCAGCGCTTCCGGCTGTCGCACGGCGTGATGAAGCTGGCCCATGTCTGGCTGAAGGGTCTCGAGGTGGTCGCGATCGCGCGCTCGGTCGTCGAAGGCCTGCGCGAGGCGACCGGCGAGACCGCAGCGTTGTTCCGCGAGCAGGACGATCGCGGCATCTGCATCCTCGAATGCGAGAGCCGTCACGTGCTCTCGATCAGCCGCGGAGTCGGCCACAGTTTGAGCCTGATCCAGGGATCGACCGGCAAGGCGATGCTGGCCTTCATGGACCCGAAGCGGCAGGCCGCGCTTGTTGCCAGCATTGCAAAGAGCGCGGATCGCGCGCGGCTCGAGGACGCGCTGACCTTTGCGCGGCGCAACGGCTATGCGACCAGCCATGGCGAGATCTTCGCCGGCGCGGTCGCCGTCTCCGCGCCGTGTTTCGATCACCGCGGCGAGGTGGTCGGTTCGGTCGGCCTCTACGGACCGAGCGCGCGCATCGACGAGCGGAAGCTATTGGAATATTCAAAGCTGGTGCGCGAGGCCGGCCGGCAGATTTCGGTCCTGCTGGGCTATCAGGACGGCGCGCCCATCGCATAGGGCTTCAACACCGCATAGAGCATGTCGTGTGTCGGCGTCGGGACGCCGAGCTTGCGGCCGAGCTCCACCACCTTGCCGTTCAGCCACGGCAGTTCGAGCCGGTTGCCACGCTCGAGATCGAGCGCCATCGAGGCCTTCATCGCAGGTGGCGCGTGTCCGATGAAGTCGAGCACTTTCGTCAGCGCATCCGGCGGCAGCTTGATGCCGTTGGCGTGCGCGATGGCGATGATCTCCTCGCAGGCCGATACGAAGAGCGGGCGCAAATCGGGATCGTCGCGCAGCTTGCCGATCGGCAGCCTGGTGACTGCGGTCAAGCCGGCATTGGTGGCGAGGCCGACGAACTTCATCCAGAGCTCGGTGTTGATCTGCTCGCTCAAGGTCGCGTCGAAGCCGGCGTTCAGGCAGAGATCGAGCAGCGCCTTGCCGCGCGGCGTGATGCGGCCGTCGAGCTCACCGAAGATCATGCGCATGAAGGTGCCGACCTGGTTGATGACGCCAGGCTTGATGATCGAGGCCGAGATCTGCGCCACGCCGCCCATCACGGCGTTGCGTCCCAGAATCGGGACCAGCCTGTCAGGCGCGTCGATGCCGTTCTGCAGCGGGATCACCGCGGTGTCGGGGCCGACCATCGGCCTGATGTATTGGCCGGCGCTCTCGACGTCCCACAGCTTGACGCAGAACAGCACGATATCGACCGGGCCGACGCTTGCCGGATCGTCGGTCGCCTGGGTCGGGACCAGATGGGTTTCGCCGCGGCCGCCCTGAACCTTCAGCCCCTCGCTGCGCATGGCGGCCAAATGAGCGCCGCGCGCGATAAAGGTGACGTCGGCTCCGGCATGCGCGAGCGCCGCACCAAAGCCGCCCCCGACACCTCCGGCGCCCACCACTGCGATCCGCATGATTGTCTCCTTGTCCGTCGCTTTGGGTCGCAGCCTCGACGATGTCGGCGCAATGCGCAACCCGGTTGCGCGATTGCGCAACCCGGCCTGTCTGAAAATCGCGTGACCACAGCCTTGTTTGCTAGGCCATCTTCCTGCGTTGACTTGCCCGCCCGAACCGCTAAGCCATCTCGGAAAGTTCGGGAGGGATGCGTGGCGATGACGGAGCCGACGGCGGTCGCGCTTGACAGTGCGACGGTGGCGTTTCGGTTGGCGGATGGACGCGTCTATACCGCGGTCGAACAGGCCAATCTTTCGGTTGATCATGGCGAGTTCGTCGCCATTGTCGGCCCGACCGGATGCGGGAAGTCGACGCTGCTGAACGTCACGGCCGGGCTGCTCAAGCCCGCGGCCGGAACGGCAAGGATCTTCGACAAGCCGCTGAGCGGCCTCAACCGTGACGCCGGCTACCTGTTCCAGGCCGATGCGCTGTTCCCCTGGAAGACCGCGATCGACAATGTCGCGATCGGGCTCGAAATCACTGGCACGCCGCGCGCCGAGGCGCTTGCGCGCGCGCAGAAATGGCTGACCTCGGTCGGGCTCGGCGCCTTCGCCAATCGCTATCCGCACATGCTGTCGGGCGGCCAGCGCAAGCGTGTTGCGCTGGCGCAGGTCCTGATCCGCGATCCGAAGATCCTCCTGATGGATGAGCCGTTCGGTCCGCTGGACGCCCAGACCCGGCAGATCATGGGCAATCTGCTGCTGGAATTGTGGAACGCCGATCGCAAGGCGGTGCTGTTCGTCACCCACGATCTCGAGGAGGCGATCGCGCTGGCCGATCGCGTCGTGATCATGTCGGCCGGTCCTTCCGCGCGCATCATCGGCGACTGGCGCATCACGCTGCCGCGGCCGCGCGACATCGCCGAGATTCGGATGGAGAAGGATTTCCATGCCCTGCACCGCGAGATCTGGGGCGTGCTGAAAGACGAGGTGATGAAGGGCTATGTCCAGTCGACGCAGGCGGGAGCTGCCTGATGTCGCGCGTCACGCTGTTGTCCTTGCAGGTGCTGGTCGCCGTCGTCACGCTCGCGCTCTGGCAGCTCTTCTCCACCGTGCCGGTGTTCGGCAAGGTGCTGCTGCCGCCGTTCTTCTTCTCCAATCCGCTCGACGTCTTCAGCCAAATCGTCAAATGGTTCTCGACCGGAGTGATCTGGAAGCATCTCGCGATCACGCTGTGGGAATCCATCCTCGCCTTCGTGATCGGCTCGGCCGGCGGCATTCTGGTCGGCTTCTGGTTCGCGCGCCAGCCGCGCGTCGCCGCGGTGTTCGATCCTTATGTAAAGATGGTCAACGCGCTGCCGCGCGTGGTGCTGGCGCCGATCTTCGCGCTGTGGTTCGGGCTCGGCGTCTGGTCCAAGGTCGCGCTCGGCGTGACCCTGGTGTTCTTCATCGTGTTCTTCAACGTCTACCAGGGCGTCAAGGAAGTACCGACCACGGTGCTCGACAATGGCCGCATGCTTGGCATGAACGAGCGGCAGCTGATGCGCCACGTCTACTGGCCCTCGGCGCTGTCCTGGATGTTCTCCTCGCTGCACACCTCGGTCGGCTTTGCGGTGGTCGGCGCGGTGGTCGGCGAATATCTCGGCTCCGCCGCCGGCCTCGGCTACCTGATCCAGCAGGCCGAGGGCGTGTTCGACGTCGCCGGCGTGTTCGCAGGCATGTTCGTGCTGTCGGCCTTCGTCATCCTGATCGACATGGGCGTGACGATGGTCGAGAATCGGCTGCTGGTTTGGCGGCCGACAGCCGTGACGCGGGATTAGGGCACTGCCGGCGCGGCCTCGATCAATCCGCGGATCTTGTTCGTCACCTCCGGGTCGATCGGATTGTAGACGATCATGCTGAGGTCGGGCCGTCCGTCGACCGCGAACGCCGAATATTCGAACTTGACCGGGCCCAGGATCGGATGCCGGAGCTGCTTGACGCCTTCGCCGTGCGTTCGCACGTCGTTGTCGCGCCACAGCGCCGCGAATTCCGGGCTGAGCCGGCAGAGCTCGTCGACAAAGGGTTGCACCTCGGCCGCGGCTCCGGCGCGTGCCGCATCCACCCTGAAGGCGCCGACCACGAAGCGCGCCACGCTGGCCCAGTCGTGTTGCGCAGCACGGACGCGCGGATCGAGGAACATGAAGCGAAGCACGTTGCGCTCGCGCGGCGGCAGCGATCCGTAGTCCGTCAGCATCACGGTCGCGGCCCGGTTCCAGGCGACGATATCCCAGGTTGCGGTGCGTATCACGGCGGGGCGCGGCTCCAGCGCGTCGAGCACGCGCTGCAGCCGGGGGGTGACGCCTTCGCTCTTCTGGTAGCGCACCTCGGGCGTGCGGCCGAGGCCGAGCAGGAACAGATGCTCGCGCTCGACATCGGTCAGCATCAGCGCACGCGCGATGCGGTCGAGTACATCGGCCGAGGGCGCACCGCCGCGGCCCTGTTCGAGCCAGGTGTACCAGGTCGCGCTGATGTTGGCGCGCTGCGCCACCTCTTCGCGTCGCAGGCCCGGCGTGCGCCGCCGCTCCGGCGGAAAGCCGAACACGGCCGGATCGAGCTTGCTGCGGCGGTCCTTCAGGTAGGCGCCGAGCAGGTTCTCTTGCGCGAGCGGTTCGCTCATCCTGTTAACTATTATACCATGATAAGATCACTACTTTAACAGGATAGCGCGCAGGGCCAGATTTGTCTCCAACGAAACCTGGAGACTTCCTCATGCGTGTGTTCGTCACTGGTGCCACCGGATTCATCGGCACTCCCGTCGTCAAGGACCTGATCGCCGCCGGACATCAGGTTCTTGGCATGGCCCGTTCGGACGAGGGGGCGAACGCGATCTCTGCCGTTGGTGCGGAGGCTCTTCGCGGCTCGCTCGAGGACCTTGATAGCTTGCGCAAGGGGGCAAGCGCTTCGGATGCTGTCATTCACCTGGGCTTCGTTCACGACTGGTCCAACTTCGCGAAGAGTTGCGAGATCGACCGCTGCGCCATCGAAGCGCTGGGTTCTGTTCTGTCTGGATCGGACAGGCCGCTGATCGTGACCGGGGGCTTGGCGGGATTGGCCGCGCCCGGCCAGATCGCGACTGAGGACCAAACGATATCGCCGGATTTCCCATTCCCTCGCGTGTCGGAACAGACGGCCCTGTCGCTGAACGGCGTCCGCGCGTCGGCCATGCGTCTTCCCCAGGTCCACGATCCCGTCCGGCAGGGTCTCATCACCCCCTTGATCGCGGTGTACCGCGAAAAGGGCGCGTGCGCCTATCTCGGCGACGGGCAAAATCGCTGGCCGGCGGCGCATGTTCTCGACGTCGCGCGTCTCTACCGGCTGGCCATCGAAAAGGCTGAGCCGAACGCAAGGTATCACGCCGTCGCGGAAGAGGGGGTCTCGATGCGAGATATTGCCGAAACGATCGCACGGCGGCTGAAGCTGCCGGTCAAATCCATCGCCCCGCAAGAGGCGCAGGCCTTCTTTGGCTGGCTCGGCACGTTCGCTGCATACGACATGGCGGCCTCCAGCGAGCAGACGCGCAGGAAGCTTGGATGGCAGCCGACCGGGCCGGGGTTGATTGCCGATCTCGAACGGTTGGTCGATTCCGCGCGGTAAGAAGCAACGCAGTAGGCTGCGTAGGGTGGGTTAGCCGAAGGCATGCCATCCGACGCAACTACGCTGCGGCTCAGAGCGGGAAGCACCGCATGTAGGCGGCGAACAATGCTTCATCGTTATGGCTCACCAGCTTTGCGTCAATCGCGTCGGCAAGTTCGAGGTCGCGGTTCTGCACGCGCAGCCAGGCCTGGGCGTCAGCGGTGATGGTCAGAGCGGCTTCTCCGACATGCCGTCCCGGCACGACCTGGAGATCCTTGCCCTTGATCGCAACGGTCATATCCAGCGGGCTCGCCCCGGTGAAGCGCAGATGCGTCACGAAATCCAGGCCTCGCGCCCTGCCGCGCTGGAATCCGAGCGAGAGCGAAAAGATATAGGCCTGCAGGCTGCCGGTATGGCGGCCCGAGGTGACATGCTGGACCTTCTTGTGCGGAAAGCGCCGCGTCACCGTGTCCTCGGCGTCGGTATCCGGGATCACGTAGACGAACTCGTCCTTGTCGATCAGCGGCTGCACCACGTCGGCGAAATGCCCGTCACGATCATGCAGGAAGGGGCCGATCACGTCTTCGCCGGCCGGGCAGGCCGAGATGCAGTAGGCCGCCTTGTAGCCCGGCTTGAACGACAGCGATTGCCAGATGTTCAGCGTCTCGGTGCGGGGAACGCGGGCGCGATAATCCCTTGCGTCCTTCGAATCCGCGACCTTCTCCACCCACTGCGAGAAGTTGCCGAGAAAGTCGTGATAGTTGTGGGTGTGGCAAGACAGGAAGTCGAAGCCGCCGTCCGGCTTGATGGCGCCGACCGGGCAGGCAGCGACGCACAATTTGCACTCCAGGCAGGGATTGTAGTCGATCGGATGGTCATGGGCGTCGACCTCGCATCCGAGCAGGATGGTGCCGAGCAGGACGAAACTGCCGAATTTCGGGTGGATGATGCTGCGATGGATTCCCATGCGGCCGAGACCGGCTTCCACCGCGATCGGCTTGTGCTGAACCATCATGATCCTTGGCAGATCCATCTCCATCGGGAACGCGGCAACCGAGTTGCAGGCCGGGATGCCGTGCTCGTCGAGCGCGCGAACGATGGCGCGCGCGGTTTCGTTGACGTGATCGTAGGTGCTGTGGAATTCCTCGTTGGCAACCGAGCGCGAGGGCGAACGCACCGGCTCACGGTTCATGTGGCAGACGATCGCGAGCAGGGAGCGCGTCCGGCCATAGACCTTGCCAATGAAGTCGCGCTGCGGCGCGATGGCGGCCCGTTCGAACTCGATGATGCCGACATCATCGGCTCCGCATCTGCGCGCGATATCCTTGATCAGTTCCGATGAAACCGGGACGTCGCGGACCGGTTCGCTGCTGCGCGCGCGCACAGCCCTGACCGTGGGGTGATCGTCCAGGCTCATGGGTCTTGCTCTCTATAAAATGACGATCGTCATATTATGAAGCGAGCAAACTTGAGGCAAGTGAATTATCTGTCAAGTGTCATGTCATGGAACCGGCGCGGGCGCGCGCGACTTTCGTCATTGCGAGGACCGAAGCGACGAAGCAATCCATGGGTCCGCCCATCCAGAGAGATGGATTGCTTCGCTTCGCTCGCAATGACGCTGAGGGAGGCCGCCGTCAATCCAGCAGCTTGGTGTCATCCGGCGCCTGCGGGGGCGTCTTGATCGCGATCGCCTTGATGGCGCGGCCGTTCGGCTTGGTGCCGCCATGCGGCGTGCCCTTCGGGATCACGATCAGGTCGCCGGGCTTCACCGTCACTTCCTTGTCACCGAGCCAGACCGTGCCGGTGCCTTCGAGGACGAACTGCATCTCGTTGGTGTTGGGATGCATGTGCTTCGGCACGTTGCCGTCCTGGATCGAGACGGTGGCGCCGTCGGCGGAGACGAACATCTTGGAACGGAAGCCGACCTTGTTGGCATCGCCGAGCTTGTCGCCCTCCATCTCGCCGGTATGGATGACCTGCGCCGTGATGTTCTCGGCGGCGAGCGCCGGCCGCAGCAAATGGGTGACGCCACAGCCCGCGGCAAAGGCGGCAGCGATCGACAGCGCAGTTGCAATACGATTCATGAAGGCCTCCCTTGATGTTTCCCTTGAAGTATTCTTGGTGCTTCCAGTTTTTGCGCTTCTTCGGCGTTTTCTTAATAGCTGCGATGCTATGCCGCCGCCGCAGGCTTGACCAGCTGTCGGAAAGTCGCCTTCTCAAGGCCTTCCAGCTCCTCTATCTTGCCGACCAATCGAACGGAGGACGTCATGAACAAACTGCTTGGCAAGCTTGCCGGAATGCTGCTGGCGCTGACCCTGTCCACGGGCCTTGCCGCGGCGCAAAGCAAGATCACCATCGCGGTCGGGGGCGGCGCTTGCCTGTGCTATCTGCCCACCGTGCTGGCCAAGCAACTCGGCGAATACGACAAGGCCGGGCTTGCAGTCGAACTGGTCGACCTCAAGGGCGGCTCGGACGCGCTCAAGGCCGTGCTCGGCGGCAGCGCCGACGTCGTCTCCGGCTATTTCGACCACTGCGTCAATCTCGCGGCCAAGAAGCAGGAGCTGCAGGCCTTCGTGGTCTATGACCGCTATCCTGGCCTCGTGCTGGTGGTGTCGCCGAAGCACACCGGCGAGATCAACTCGATCAAGGATCTCGCCGGCAAGAAGGTCGGCGTCAGCGCGCCGGGCTCCTCGACCGATTTCTTCTTGAAGTATCTGCTCAAGAAGAACGGCCTCGATCCGGCCGGCACCGCCGTGATCGGTGTCGGTCTCGGCGCGACGGCGGTCGCGGCGATGGAGCAGGGCCAGATCGACGCTGCCGTGATGCTTGATCCCGCCGTTACCGTGCTGCAGGGCGGCTACAAGGACCTCAAGATTCTCAGTGACACCCGCACCCAGCACGACACGCTTGCGGTGTTCGGTGGCGAATATCCCGGCGGCGCCCTGTATTCGACCGCGGCCTGGGTCAACGGCCACGAGAAGGAGGTGCAGGCGCTGACCAATGCGATCATGGCGACGCTGGCCTGGATCCACTCGCACAGCGCCGAAGATATCATGGCCAAGATGCCCGACGAGATCGTCGGTAAGGACAAGGCGCAGTATCTCGCGGCGCTGAAGAACACGATCCCGATGTATTCCGAGACCGGCAAGATGGACCCCAAGGGTGCAGAGGCGGTGCTCGCGGTGTTCAGCGAGGGCTCGCCGGATGTCGCGAAGGCCGGCATTGACGTCACCAAGACCTACACCAACAAGTTCGTCGACCAGGTCAAGAAGACGACCGGAAACGCGAAGTAAACACGTTCGGATATGCAGTCTCCGCTCATTTGTCGTGTCACCGCGCTCGACCTTGCCTTGCAGCGGCGTCCCTGGCCGTTCGCGGACCAGCGGCGCGCCGAGATCGACGCGCATTTCGCCGAGCAGCAGCGGCTGAACCCGAACCTGTGGAATGGCCGCGTGCTGCTCGGGCGCGATCCGGTCTTCGCCGGCGAGCGGCTCAGCGCGAGCTATTTCGAAACCGATTTCGCGAGCTTCCTCGCCTGGCGCGACTGGGGCTTTGCGGACCACGAGGTGTTCAACGGTTTCGGCATGGGGGCGCTGCTCGCCAGCGACGGCGCCTTCTTGTGCGGGGTGATGGGCGAGCAGACCGCGAATGCCGGACGCATCTATTTCCCGTCAGGGACACCCGACCTCGACGATATCAGGGGCGACACGGTCGATATCGCCGGCAGCGTGATGCGCGAACTCGAGGAGGAGACGGGATTGTTGCCGTCGGATTGCCGCGGCGACGCCGACTGGCACTGCATCTACACCGGGCCTGCGCTTGCAATGATGCAGATCCTGCGCGTCGATATGCCTGGTGACGCGCTGCGGGCGCGGATCGAGGCCAATCTCGCGCGCCAGGCAAATCCCGAGCTTGCCGGCATCCATCTGGTGCGCAGCCGAGCCGATCTCACTCCCGCAATGCCGCGCTTCGTCACCGCGTTCATCGAGACGCAGCTGCCGGCCTAGGCAAAGGAGTGCGCAATGACCGAGCAAGCCACCGCTGCCGCTGCATTGACACCGGCAATCGCCGACGGCCCCAAAACGATCAGGGTCATCATTTCGGGTGGCTTCGCCGCGGTCTACCGAGACGTGCTGCCTGAATTCGAGCGAAGAACGGGCATCAGTGTGGAGACTGGATCTGGCGCGTCGGAGGGCACCGGTCCGAAGACGATCAGGCACCAGCTCGCGAACGGCACCAAAGCGGACGTGGTTATCCTTTCGCGTGAGGGACTTCACAAGCTCAACGAAGACGGCCGGATTCTTGGGGGATCGGAAGCCGGACTGGCGACGGCACCTTTGGCCGCGGCGGTTCGGGCGGGCTCATCCAGGCCGGACATCGGCAATGATGCCGCGCTTAGGCAGGCTTTGATCGACGCCGGCGAGGTGGTGGCGCCGAGCAGCACGAGCGGACAGTACGTCCGCGACAAGGTTTTCCCCAGGTTGAACTTGCCGGACACGGTCAGGCTCACCCTCGAGGCGCGCGGAACCGAGGCGGCCGAAGCGCTGAGAGCAGGCAAGGCAAATCTCTCGATCGGTCCGACCAGCGAACTGGTTCAAGAGAGCGGCATCGAAGTTGTCGGTCTGCTGCCGCCAGATCTCCAGCTGGTCCAGACCTTCACAGCCGCGATCGTCAGCGACGCGCTAGCGCCGGAAGCAGCCAAGCGCCTGATCGATTTTCTTTCCCTGGACAGCGATATTTTGCTCACGGCGATCAAACGGGCCGGCATGGAACGGCCCCGCGGATAAATTGCTGCCGCCAAGCGCACGCCGGAGCGCTGCGCGTCGGCACTGCTCCGCCGAAACTTTGCGCAAGCCTGCGCGGTGCGGACGCAGCCATCGCGCTTGACATCATCGGCCGCTCCCCCTGTGATAGGGCGGCACGACAACAAAAAATGCAGTGCACAATCTCTGGGGAGGGATTCATGCCGGTCAGGAGGGCTGCCCGCTGGCTTGCGGGTCTATCTGTCGCGCTTGCGGCGCTTGCTGTGGCCAATGCAGCGCATGCGCAGGATAAGAAGATCAAGATCGGCGTAATCTTCGATTTGACCGGCCCGCTGGCCGGCGGCGGCTCCGAGCTGCAATACACCGGCGTCAAGATCATGCTCGACCATTACGCCAAGACCGGCGTCGAGGGTTACAAGGTCGAGGCCGTATATGCCGACGCGCAGAGCAAGCCCGACATCGCTATCAACGAGGCCGTCCGGCTGCTCGAGCAGGAAAAGGTCGACATGGTGATGGGCTTCTTCTCCTCGGCGCAATGCGTGCCGGTGTCGGCGCGGGTCGAGCAGATGAAGAAGTTCATGTGGATCACGACCTGCATTTCCTCCGGCGTGTTCGACGGCAAGAACTACAAATACGTGTTCCGTCCGCAGGCCGCCGGCAACCAGTACGGCATGATGACGACCGACTTCATCGCGCAATACTCGATGTCCAAGTTCGGCAAGGAGCCGAAAGACCTCCGCGTCGCCATCATCCATGAGGACGGCGCCTATGGCGTCGACGTCTCCAAGGGCAATGAGGCCGGCGCCAAGAAGGCCGGCTTCAACATCGTGCTCAAGGAGGGCTATTCTGCGACCGCGCCCGATTTGTCGGCGCTGGTCACCAAGCTGAAGCGCGCCAAGCCCGACGTGATCTTCCATACCGGCTACAATCCGGACATTACCCTGCTGTTCCGCCAGGCCCGCGAGCAGGGATTGAGGTTCGGCGCCATCGTCGGCCATGGCGCGGGCTACGGCGTCTACGAGAAGCTGAAGGAAGGGCTCGGCACCGACGCCAACTATCTCTTCAACACCGACCCGATCTCGATCTGGCTTGCCAACCAGAAGAACATGGATCCCAAGCTGCCGCCGGTCATCAAGATGGTCGGCGAGGAGTTTGACCGGCTGAAGCCCGGCGTGCCGATCCGTTCCGCCCATGTCGGCATTGGCGCGGCCAACGCCTATGTCTTCCTCGACGACGTCTTGCCGCGCGCGATCAAGAAGTATGGCGGCGTCGATCCGGATGCGCTGCGCAAGGCTGCGCTCGACACCGACATTCCCGAGGGCGGCACCATGCTCGGCTATGGCGTGAAGTTCTACGGCGAGGGAGAGCAGTATGCCGGGCAGAACGCGCGCTCGTTCCCGGTGGTGCTGCAATATATCGACGACAAGTCCTATGTGGTGTGGCCGAAGAGCCAGATGCAGCGCGAGACCGAGCTGCCGCTGCCGGCCGGCACCACCTACAGCTACAAATAGCTCGCTCGCGAAGGGAACTGCCGTGCTCGCCGTCGAAGGCCTGGTCAAGCGGTTTGGCGGCTTTCGTGCCGTCAACAACGTGTCGTTCCGCGTCGAGCAGGGCGAGATCCTCGGCCTGATCGGCCCGAACGGCTCGGGCAAGAGCACGATCTTCAACATGCTCTCGGGCACCTTGCCACCGACCTCCGGCTCGATCCTGTTCGACGGCCACGAGATCGCGGGGCTCGCCCCGCACCGGATCATCAACCGTGGCATCGGCCGGACCTTCCAGATCCCGCGGCCGTTCCATCGCCTCAGTATCTTCGAAAACGTCGTGCTCGCCGGCTTCTACGGCCAGGGCCGCCACAGCCGCGGCAAGGCCGAGGAGGCGGCCGAGCGGGCGCTCGCGATGGTCGGGCTGCCGACCGACCGTCACGCCAGCGTCGAGGGCCTGGGCGCCGCCGGGTTGAAGAAGCTCGAGCTCGCCAAGGCGCTCGCCACCGGCCCGAAGCTGTTGCTCGCCGATGAGAGCCTTGGCGGCCTCGACGAGGCCGAGATGGGCCAGGCCGCCGACATGCTGCGCCGGATCCGCGATGAGCTCGGCATCACCATCATCTGGGTCGAGCACATCATGGGCGTGTTGATGCGGGTGGTCGATCGCGTGATGGTGCTCGATCACGGCGAGAAGATCGCCGAGGGCCTGCCGGCCGATGTCGCCGGCGACGCAAGAGTGATCGAGGTCTATCTCGGCACCGATGCCGATGCGAGCCTCGCGGCCGCGGCCGCGGCCGCAGCCCAGGCGCGGCGCCGGATCGGGGCGTGAGCGCATGCTGGAATTGAAATCGATCGACGCGGGCTATGGCAGCTTCCAGGCGCTGTTCGACGTCAGCCTCGACGTCAAGGCGGGCGAGGCAGTCGGCGTGATCGGCCCGAACGGCGCCGGCAAGACCACCTTGATGCGGGTGATTTCCGGGTTGATCCGACCGATCAGGGGCACGATCGCGATGGAAGGCACCGACGTCATCGCGACGCCCCCGCATCGCATCGTCAGCCTTGGGATCGCGCATGTGCCGGAAAATCGCCGGTTGTTTCCGCGGCTCACCGTCGCCGACAATCTGAAGATGGGCGCCTACATGCCCGGCGCGCGCGCGCATTACGCCGAGCGGCTCGACTTCGTGTTCGAGCTGTTCCCGCGGCTCAAGGAACGCCAGCACCAGATGGCCGGCACCATGTCGGGCGGCGAGCAGCAGATGTGCGCGATCGGCCGTGCGCTGATGTCGAATCCGAAACTGCTGCTGCTCGACGAGCCGTCGGCCGGGCTCGCGCCGGTCGTGGTGCAGCAGGTGTTCGAGCTCGTCAAGCGGATCCGCGCCTCCGGGCTGACGGTCCTGATCGTCGAGCAGAACGTGCAGCAGGTGCTGCGCGTGGTCGACCGCGCCTATCTGCTGGAAGCCGGCAGCATCCGCGCCGCCGGGTCAGCGGCGGAACTCGCGGCCAGCGACACCATCAAGCAGGCGTATCTCGGGGTGTAGGGGATGATGACAACAGATCGGGCAGACGCGCTCACACACTTCCCCGTCATCCCCGGACGAACGCGTTTGCGTTCGCTCGGGACGTACGAGCGTAGCGAGCCTCGAAGGATGAATCGGCCACATACGGGCCGTGCATCCTTCGAGGCGCGCAAGGGCGCGCACCTCAGGATGACGGTCGAGCTAGTTCAGCTAGACCACGTCACGCTCTAAGGCAGCAGCCATGCAATCCTTCCTCGACATCTTCGACATCTACCTGCTGGAGGCCGTCATCAACGGCATCCTGCTCGGCGGCGTGCTGGCGCTGCTCGCGCTCGGGCTCAACCTGATCTTCGGCGTCATCGACGTCACCTGGATCTGCTACGCCGAGCTCGTGATGATCGGCATGTACGGCATGTATTATCTCGTGCAGTATTACGGCCTGCCGTACTGGGCCGCTGCGCCGCTCGTGATCCTGCTCGTCGCGCTGCTCGGCGGCGCGCTGCATTTCTTCGTGATCGCGCCGCTCCTGACCGCGCCGCCGATCAACCAGCTGCTCGCCACCGGCGGCGTGCTGTTCATCCTGCAAAGCTTTGCCACCGTCGCCTTCGGCATCGACTTCCGCAATCTCGGCATCCGCCTGCCGGTGCTCGCGCTCGGCGAGATGAATTTCAGCTACGCACGGCTGCTGTCGTTCGCCGCCGCGCTGCTCGGCATGATCGGCGTCTATCTGTTCCTGACCCGCACCTTCACCGGCACCGCGATCCGCGCCATCGCGCAGGACCGCCAGATCATGCCGCTGATGGGTGTCGACCCCAAGCGCATCTATCTCGTTACCTCGGCGATCGGCGGCGGGCTCGCCGGCCTCGCCGCCTGCCTCCTGGTGCTGCAATATGACGTGCATCCGTTCGTCGGCCTGTCGTTCGGGCCGATCACCTTCCTGATCTGCGTGCTCGGCGGGCTCGGCAATTTCATCGGCGGCTTCATCGCCGCCTTCGTGTTCGCCGAGATCATCTCGCTCGGCGGCCTGTTCTCCGATCTCGAATGGGGCTACGTGCTGGCCTTCGCATTCTTCATCGTCATGATGTTCATCCGGCCCGCGGGCCTGCTGGCGAGGCGCTCGTGAACAGGCAAGCCGCCGGCTGGATCATCGCGCTGATCGCGCTCGTCGCGGTGCCCTTCGTGCATCGCGATCCCTATCATCTGCACGTGCTGGTGCTGATCCTGATCTGGTCGTTCGCGTACACCTCATGGTCGATCATGGGGCGCTTCGGCCTGGTCTCGCTCGGCCATGGCGGTTTCATGGGCATCGGCGCCTATGTCACCGCGCTGCTGTGGAACCATCTCGGCGTGTCGCCCTGGATCGGCATTCCCCTCAGCATGGCGACCGCCGGCGTGCTCGCGCTCGTCGTCGCCTATCCCTGCTTTCGCTTTCGCATCACCGGGCATTATTTCGTGCTGGTGACGCTGGCGCTGTCGGGCATCGTGCTGCAGGTCATCACCGCGACCCGCGACTACACCGGCGGCTCGCTCGGCTACACGCCGCAGCGCGCCCCGAGCGGCAAGGGGCTGGTCGCGCTGCAATTCGACGACAAGACCACCTGGTATCTGATCGCGCTCGCTGTCTGGATCGCGGGCCTCGTGATCTGGCGCGCGATCGATCGCAGCATGATCCGCCACGCCATGGAGGCGATCTCGGAGGATGAGGACGCTGCGGCTGCGGCCGGCGTCAACGTCACCGCCGAGAAGCTCAAGATCACCCTGATCAGCGCGCTGATGACCGCGCTGTCGGGCGCGCTCTACTGCCAGTACCAGATGTTCATCTCGCCCGACACGGTGAGCGGCATCGCGGTCTCCCTGCAGATGGTGTTCGCGGCGATCGTCGGCGGCGTCTATGTCGCGCTGGGACCGACGGTCGGCGCCGTCATCACCATCGTGCTGGCCGAGGTGCTGCGCATCTCTTTCGGCACCAAAGCGGTCGGCTGGGACAATCTGGTCTATGGCGTGCTGCTGGTACTGTTCATCATCTTCCTGCCCAAGGGCATTCTTGGTAGCGTGATCGACCGGATCAAATCGCCACGCAAGCCGTCGAGAAGCCATGAGCAACAAACCGTCCCCATCGCTCGCCGATGAACTGAAGCCCTTCGTCGCGCCGTTCCGCTTCGACGGGTCGGGCGAATTTCACCTCAAATCGTATCCGACCGCCGAGAAGGGCGGCATCGACAAGGACGCCGGCGGCAAGATCATCGAGGCCAACCGCAAGCGGCTCAACGACTTCCAGGAGAAGCTCTACGCCCAGGACCGCTGGTCGCTGCTGCTGATCTTCCAGGGCATGGATGCCGCCGGCAAGGATTCCGCGATCAAGAGCGTGTTCGAGGGCGTCAATCCACAGGGCTGCGAGGTTTCCTCCTTCAAGCAGCCCTCGACCAGGGAGCTCGACCACGACTTCATGTGGCGCGCGATGATCGCGCTGCCGGAACGCGGCCGCATCGGCATCTTCAACCGCTCCTATTACGAGGAGTGCCTGGTGGTGCGGGTGCATCCCGAGGTGCTCGGCAAGCAGAAGATCCCGAAGCGCCTCGTCACCAAGAACATCTGGCGCGAGCGCTTCGAGGACATTTCGGCGATCGAGCGCTATCTGGCGCGCAACGGCACCGTGATCCTGAAATTCTTCCTCAACGTCTCCAAGGAGGAGCAGCGCCAGCGCTTCCTCGACCGGCTCGAGGAGCCGGCCAAGAACTGGAAGTTCTCGATGGCCGACGTCGCCGAGCGCAAGCTGTGGGCCAAATATCAGGCCGCCTATCAGGACATGATCCATCACACCGCAACCAAGGAGGCACCCTGGCAAATCGTGCCCGCCGACCACAAATGGTTCGCCCGCGTCGTGATCGGCTCGACCATCGTCAATGCGCTCGACGGGCTCGATCTGAAATTCCCCGAGGTCGACAAGGCGGAGCTGAGCGAATTCAAGCGCGTCCGTGGGGCGCTGGAGGCGGAAGGCAAGGGCGGCGCAGGCGAGAAGGCCGTGGCGAAGAACAAGTAGAATGCGAAGGACTGGGGCCGCGTTTTCTCTCGCGCACGCTTGATTACGTCAGGGAAGCGCACTCGTCAGGCTCCCTCCTCCCTTGCGGGTAGGGCAATCGCATATGGCCGTTTGAGGCAATCGGAGTTCCCACAAACTCGTCATGCCCGGGCTTGTCCCGGGCATCCACGTCTTCGTTTCCACGCAAAGAAAAGACGTAGATGGCCGGGACAAGCCCGGCCATGACGGCGCGGAAGAATCGGTTCATTCCCAATGCGATAGCCCTGCCCTTGCGGGGGAGGGTGGGGAGAAGAGTGGCCCGGGCGTGAGTGTCAATGAGAAGTTTCTCCGAACACCATCTGCCAGCCCTTGCGGGTATCCATGTATTCCCGCACCTGCTTGATGCGGCCCGCCTCGACCACGAACACGAAGCAGTAGTCATTCTCATAGCGTCGGCCGCCCGGCACCGTCGCGCGCATGCGCTCCTCGACGATCACGCTGTCGCCGTCGGCATGAACGGCGCGGAACGCGATGTCGATCTCGGAGAACAGGCGGTGCATCTCGGTCGAGATGAAGCGGGCGATCGCGTCAGCGCCGATCATGTGGTCGGCGTGATCGAGCGCGACCGCGGTGGCGTTGCCGGCGGGCGCGATCCATTCGGCATCCGGCGCGAACAGCGCAGCAATCAGCTTGGCGTCGCGGGTCCTGAACGTTTGCCAGGCGTTCAGGACAATTTGCTTGCTGGCTTCCCTGGCTGCCGGGTTGGTCATGGCGATGTCTCCGGGTTGATCGATCGGATCGATCTAGGTCAGCGCTGCGGGTCGCGCTGGCCGGAATCGGACCTCATCATCTTGGGCCGCTTTCCTTGATCGCGCGACGCGCTAGACTCCGCCCATGCTCAGCTTCGATGTCTGCAACGCTGCGCGGCTGCGGCGCGACGCGCGCTATGACGGCCGCTTCTTCACGGCGGTGAGGACCACGCGGATCTATTGCCGCCCGGTCTGCCCGGTGAAGCATCCGCTGCCGCGCAACGTCACCTATTACCCGACCGCCGCCGCAGCCGAGGCGGCGGGCTATCGGCCGTGCCTGCGCTGCCGTCCCGAAACCGCGCCGTTCTGTCCGGCCTGGAACGGCACGCGCTCCACGGTTGCGCGCGCGCTGAAGCTGATCGACGGCGGCGCGCTGGAGCGCGGCTCGGTCGCTGCACTGGCCGACCGGCTCGGCATTACCGCGCGCCACCTCGCCCGACTGTTCGAGCGCCATGTCGGCGCCAGCCCGCAACGGGTCGCGACCACGCGTCGCGTGCAGCGCGCGAAGCGCCTGATCGACACCACCGACGACGCGATGACCGCGATCGCCTTCCGCGCCGGCTTCGGCAGCGTCCGCCGTTTCAACGCCGCCTTCGCTGACCTCTACGGCCGCTCGCCGTCGAGCCTGCGCGCGTCTTCGCGCGGGCGGAGGTGAGAGGACGAGAAAGGGGTGGATCGCGCCTAGCCATGCGGCAACGATAGGTCAACCCACCTGACCATCTTTACCCATTGCGGCAGCTTGCCATAATCGTCTAGAACGACGGCGCACAGCGCGTCCCGGCAACGAACCGTCAATGGTTTTGTCCGAGGATTTTGGCGCTCAACAGGGTCTGGCAATGCTGATTCGCGGCCAAATTGACGGGATTTTGGGGGAGGTGGCCGAGGCTACCGCCACGATCCCTGCCGCAGCGCCCACCCTGCTTATCGGCGGCCTTCTTCTTACCTGCCCCTGAGGGCCGGCTGGGCGTTTGCGCCTGGGCACTCAGGGGTTTGTACGAGATCACCGAACCCTGATATCGCCCAAGTAATTGCTCAAGGAGCAACATGACGGGCGCAAAGCTTAAAGGAATTTCTGACATGGCCACCGCGCACAAGTCCGAGAAGGACCGCGTCATCATTTTCGACACCACCTTGCGCGACGGCGAGCAGTGCCCCGGCGCCACCATGACGTTCGAGGAGAAGCTCGAGGTTGCCGAACTCCTGGACGACATGGGCGTCGACGTCATCGAGGCCGGCTTCCCGATCACCTCGGAAGGCGATTTTCAGGCGGTCAGCGAAATCGCCCGCCGCTCCAAGAACTCGGTCATCGCGGGCTTGTCCCGCGCCCATCCGGCCGACATCGACCGCTGCGCCGAAGCCGTGAAGTTCGCCCGCCGCGGCCGTGTCCACACCGTGATCGCGACCTCGCCGCTGCATATGCGGGTGAAGTTGAACAAGACCCCCGAGGAGGTCATCGAGACCTCGGTCGCGATGGTCGCCCGCGCCCGCAATCAGATCGACGACGTCGAATGGTCGGCCGAGGACGGTACCCGCAGCGAAATGGACTATCTGTGCCGGATTGTCGAAGCGGTGATCAAGGCCGGCGCCACCACGGTGAACATTCCCGACACCGTCGGCTACACGGTGCCGGAGGAATACACCAACTTCATGCGCACGCTGATCGAGCGCGTGCCGAACTCCGACAAGGCGATCTTCTCGGTGCACTGCCACAACGACCTCGGCATGGCGGTCGCGAACTCGCTGGCCGGCGTCGTCGGCGGCGCGCGGCAGGTCGAGTGCACCGTCAACGGCATCGGCGAGCGCGCCGGCAATGCCGCGCTGGAAGAGATCGTGATGGCGATCAATGTGCGGAACGACAAGTTTCCGTACTGGAACAAGATCGACACCACGCAGCTCACCCGCGCCTCGAAGGTGGTGTCCGCGGCCACCTCGTTCCCGGTGCAGTACAACAAGGCAATCGTCGGCCGTAACGCCTTCGCGCATGAGAGCGGCATCCATCAGGACGGCGTGCTGAAGGACGCCTCGACCTACGAGATCATGCGGCCCGAGATGGTCGGCCTGAAGCAGTCCTCGCTGGTGCTCGGCAAGCATTCCGGCCGCCACGCCTTCATCCACAAGCTGGAGGAGATGGGCTACAAGCTCGGTGCCAACCAGCTGGAGGATGCCTTTACGCGGATGAAGGCGCTGGCCGACCGCAAGAAGGACATCTACGACGAGGACATCGAGGCGCTGGTCGACCAGGAGATGGCGGCCGCCCACGACCGCATCAAGCTGACCTCGTTGACCGTGATCGCCGGCACCCATGGCCCGCAGCGCGCGACCATGAAGCTCGACGTCGACGGCCAGATCAAGATCGAGGAGGCCGAGGGCAACGGCCCGGTCGACGCTGTCTTCAATTGCATCAAGCGTCTGGTGCCGCACGAGGCCAAGCTGGAGCTCTATCAGGTGCACGCGGTGACCGAAGGCACCGACGCGCAGGCCGAAGTCTCGGTGCGTCTGGCCCATGAAGGTCGCTCGATGACCGCCCGCGCCGCCGATCCGGACACGCTGGTCGCCTCCGCAAAGGCCTATCTCGGCGCGCTGAACAAGATCGTGATGAAGCGCCAGCGCGATGTCCCGGCCAAGGCTGCGGGCTGACGAGCGAGATCGATCGACAAAGTTGAAACGCGGCGCCTCGGCGCCGCGTTTTTGTCAGGGGCCCATCCAACCCCGTCATCCCCGCGCAAAGGCTTCGCCGTTGTCGCTGGGATGACGGTGACGAACTGCGCTCGTAACAACAGGTACGGGTGACCTGTTTGGGATGAAAACCGTCCAACTCAGTCATTCTTGGAATCATTTACCAATATTCCGCTCCATCCCGCACTGCTTTGGAATCTTCCGCGCCATCTCCAGCGCTACGCTGCGTTCTTTCCCGGGGAACGCCGTCCATGCCGATCTCCTCCATCGTGACAGACCTTCCGCGCGCCGCCACGCCGGCGGAGACCGCGCTGACGCGCCGGGTCGACCTGACAACGCTTCGCCTGTTCGTCGCGGTCTGCGACGAGCAGAACCTCACCCGCGCCGCGCAGCGCGAGGGGATCGCGGCGTCGGCGGTGTCGAAGCGGATGAACGATTTCGAGCTGGCGTTCGGCGTCACGCTGTTCAAGCGGCTCGCCAAGGGCATGGCGCTGACGCCGGCCGGCGAGGCGCTGCTGCACCACGCCCGGGTGACGCTGCTCAATGTCGAGAAGATCGCGGTCGAGCTGTCGGAATATTCGCAAGGCGTGCGTGGCCATGTCCGCATGCTCGCCAACCTCTCGGCGATCGTGCAATACCTGCCCGAGGATCTCTCCGCCTTCTTCGCGGCACATGAATTGCTCCGCGTCGATCTGCAGGAGCGGCCGAGCGGGCAGGTGGTGCGCGGCATCGAGGAGGGCGCGGCCGAGATCGGCATCTGCTCGGCCGAGGCCGACAGCCGCGCGCTCGAGGCCTTCCATTATCGCCACGACAATCTGGTGGTGGTGATGCGCGCCGACCATCGGCTGGCCGGCCGCGAGACATTGCTGTTCACCGAGACGCTCGATTTCGACCATATCGGCTTGCACACCGCGAGTTCGATCTATCTGCGCTCGCAATATGCGGCGACGCAAGCCGGCAAGGCGATGCGGCTGCGCATCAATGTGCCCGGCTTCGATGCGGTCTGCCGCATGGTGCAGGCCAATATGGGGCTCGGGCTGATCCCCGACCGCGCCTTCGAGGTGGTCGGCGCCGGCATGGGCCTTCGTGCGATCCCGCTGCGCGACGATTGGGGACGGCGCGAGCTGAAGATCGTGGTCCGCGACACCGCGCATCTGTCGGCAACCAGCCGTCTGATGCTGGACTATCTGCGGGCGATCGAAACGGATCGGGTCGGCCGGGTTGGCGGACGGGCCAGCTAAGCGATCAACGCGAAGCGTTTGCGCGGCGATCATGCTCGAACCTTGAGCCAAGGCGCGATGACGATCCGACCCAATCTCATCGCCCTTGCATGCGAGCGGTGAGATTTCCGGAACGTGAACACGAGCTGCGGCAATCTGTCACACGGATGTTGCGATCGGCCCCGTATGAGGAACCCATTCCAATTTTCAAAAAATGGGGGGCCTTCGCATGTTCAAATCGCAAACAACTCCGCAAACATCTCGCCGCGTCATTGTCCGGCGCCTGATCGCGGGCACGGCGCTCTCACCGGTGCTTTTTGCGGTCCATCCGGCGTTGTCCCAGACCGCGGGCAATCCGCACGAATTGCTGGTCAGCACCGCGGTCTACGCCGGCAACGCATCGACCGTCACCGTAGGCCAGACGCTGCCGACCGGCGCGACGGCTGTGGCGGACGGCAGCTATCCGGGGGTCTTCAACAACGTGGCCGTGGATTCGAATTTCGGCGTGACCGCGCCGGTGGTGATCAAGAAATTTCATCTGGAAGGCCGCCGGCTGCGCGAATTCGGCGCGCTGATCGTCCCGGCGGACGTGGCGGTGACGAGCTTCAGCTCCAAGTCTGAACTGTCGCTGCATTTGTCGCCCGACGGCAAGGCCGTGACGTTCATGGGCTACGACGCGGCGGTGAACCAGCTGGATGTTTCCAACTCCAATTCGCCGAACCACGTCGACCCCACTAATCCGGACACCGGCGTGCATGCGCGCGTGGTCGCGGAGTTGGATTTCGACGGCTCGCTGCATCGGACCAAGGTCAACGTCTACAGCGGCGACAATGGTCGTGGCGCGATCCGCGCAAACAAGGTCAATGGCACCCAGACCGACCAGTATTTCACGGTCGGCAATGCCGGCAACGGCAGCGGCACCCAGCCCGCGCTTGTCGTCAATGACACCGGCGTTCAACTTGCGACGCCCGGTGTCGATGGTTCCGACGCCGTGGTTGGCGTGCAGCAGGGCACGCCCGGCAGCAAGAATGGCTTCCAGTTCGGCTTCTCGGTTGCCCAGCTCGGCTTTGCTGCCGACAAGTCCGGCAAGGACGATAATTTCCGCGGCCTCGCGATCTCCGGCAACACGCTTTACGTCACCAAGGGCAGCGGCAGCAACGGCATCAACACCGTCTATCAGGTCGGCCAGCCGGGCGTGTTGCCGACGAGGGGTACGGCCGCGTCGACGACGTTCAGCATTCTTCCGGGTTTCCCGAACAATCCCTCGGCGAACTCCGGCGCGAGGGGCTTCTATCCCTTCGGCATCTGGTTCGCCAATGCGACGACGCTTTATGTCGCCCAGGAAGGTGATGGCAATCTCGCCGACGCGGCCACGTCGCCGACCGCAGGCCTTCAGAAATGGATCTATGCCAACGGCAGCTGGAGCCTTGCCTACACGCTGCAACAGGGCCTGAACCTCGGCACGCTCTATCATGTCAACGGCTATCCGACTGATCCGGCAACCGGCGGCCTGCGCAACATCACCGGCCGCATCAACCGCGACGGCACCGCGACGCTTTTCGCGGTGACGTCGACCGTGGGCAACTCGGTCGAGCCCGGCGCCGATCCGAATCAAGTCGTCACCATCACGGACAGGGTCGCGGCGACGACGCTTCCGGCGAACGAAGCCTTTGACGTCGTTGTGCCGCCGGCGTTCGGCATGGTCTATCGCGGCGTGTCGTTCGCTCCCGTCAATTGCGATGGCGATCACGGCCGGATGAAGGACAACGGCCGCGGCCACGACGGCGGCAACAATGCGCAGGACGACGTCTGCGGCCCGACCCGGATTGCTGCGGGGCACTGATCGCCGCGACCCGGCGGAGCCTGTGCCGGCTACTTCCGGTCAGGCTTCGGCTGGATCAGGCGAGGCACGATCGGCTGAACCCGATCGCGCCTTCCGTATTGCACCAGCCTCACGATCTCACTGCAGAATCTTCATGCAGCAGGGGCCTTCCGGTTGCCGCTTCGCGGGTTAGGTAGTGGGGTGCGATTCACTGCAGCGGAGTGCCGGCGCGCATGATCGTGACGCCATTGGCCGTCCAGTGCATGCATCCGGGACGCTACACAGGGCAGGAGTGCGATGATGGCGGACACGATTTCCGGCATTCGAATCCCGGACAGCAAGATCGCGCGGGAGGCCGCCGAGTTGGTGCGGCAATATGAGACCGAGATGTTGTTCAATCACTCGGTCCGCGTGTTTGTGTTCGGCGCGCTCAAGGGTGCCAGGCAAAATCTGAAGTTCGACGCTGAATTGCTTTATGTTGCCGCGCTGTTTCATGATCTCGGCCTCGTCGATCATTTTCATACCGAGACCAAACGGTTTGAGGTCGACGGCGCCGATGCGGCGCGCAAGTTTCTCAGGAGCCGCGGCGTCGCCGAGCCCAAAGCGGACCTGGTGTGGGAGGCGATCGCCTTGCACACCACGCCCGGCATTCCGCAATACATGCGGCCGGAAATCGCGCTCACCAATGCGGGCGTATTGGTCGATGCCGTCGGCGTCGGATACGATGACCACACGGCTGAGCAGCGCGACGGCGTCCTTGCAGCGTTGCCCCGCGGCGATTTCAAGAACGAGTTCATCGAGGTTCAGACTTGCTCGGCCCTGAAGAAGCCGCAGACCACGTTCGGTACGGTCAATTTTGACTTCGTCGCGGAGCGCGATCCCACATTTCACAGGCCGAATGCCTGCACCCGGATCCGCAATACGCCGTGGCCGAGTTGAGCCGGACGGCGGACATCAGCCGCCGTCGAGCGCGGCGAGGCGGTCGGCTTCCGCGATGTCCTCGACGGTGTTGGCATTGAAGAACGGATCGAGCGGCTCGGTCGGCCACTCGACCGTTGCGAGTGGATAGCGTGCGGTCCAGCGGTCGATCTTGCGCACGTCCTCGACGACCAGCGCTTGGCGCAATTCGTTCCGCAGGCGCACGCTCCAGAGGCCGATCACCGGATGCGTCTGCCCGCCGGATGAAGCGACCGCGAGCTCGGCATTCTGCGCTCGACGCGCTTCTTCGAGGCGCGTGACGAGGTCGCGCGGCAGAAACGGACAGTCGCCCGCGGCGCTCAGCACCCATTTCGCATCCGGCCGATGGGCCGCAACCCAGTCGAGCGCGGCCAGGATGCCGGCGAGGGGGCCGGGATAGTCGGCGACATCGTCGGCGACGACCGGAAGGCCGAACGCGGCGAAGCGCGCCGGGTCGCCATTGGCGTTGATGATCAGCCCGCTGCATTGCGGAGCGAGACGGTCGATCACCCGCTGCAGAATGGTGCGGCCCGCGATCTTGCGCATCGGCTTGTCGCCGCCGCCCATCCGGCGCGCGAGGCCGCCGGCGAGCAGCACGCCCGGGATGTTAGTCCCCGGAATGTCAGTCATGGTCGGTCTCGCCCTTGCGCTTGTGACGCATCGATTCCTCTTCGACATAGTCGAGGTTCTGGTCGTAGACGATCCGCTCCTCGCCCGACAGCGCGATGAAGCGCTTGCCGCGGGCGCGCCCGACCAGCGTCAGGCCGACCTGCCGCGCCAGATCGACGCCCCACGCCGTGAATCCGGAGCGCGAGACCAGGATCGGGATCCCCATCCGCACCGTCTTGATCACCATCTCCGAGGTCAGCCGCCCTGTGGTGTAGAGAATCTTGTCGGCCGGATCGACGTTGTGGCGATAGATCCAGCCCGCGATCTTGTCGACGGCATTATGCCGGCCGACGTCCTCGGTGTAGCACACCGGCGTCGCCTCCTTGCACAGCACGCAGCCGTGAATCGCGCCGGCTTCCAGATAGAGCGAGGGCATCGTGTTGATGGTGTGCGTCATCCGGTAGAGCCAGGAGGTCCGCAATTCGGCCTTCGGCAGCGCCACCTTCTCGACGGCTTCGAGGAGGTCGCCGAACGCCGTGCCCTGGGCGCAGCCCGAGGTCTGCGTGCGCTTCTTCAGCTTGGCCTCGAAATTGGTGTGGTGCGCGGTGCGCACCACGACGACCTCGAGATCGTCGTCATATTCGACCTCGGTGACGACGTCGTCGTATTTGAGCATGTTCTGGTTCAACAGGTAGCCGAGCGCGAGGTATTCGGGATAGTCGTTGATCGTCATCATCGTGACGATCTCCTGCGCGTTGAGGTACAGCGTCAGCGGCCGCTCGACCGGTACCTTGATCTCGGTCCGCACGCCGGTCTGATCGACGCCGACCACGCGCTCCGTCAGGCGCGGATCGTCCGGATCAGGAACAATGACGGGAGCTGTGGTTTTCTCGGGCACTACTTGACGTCCAGATGGGTTCACATGGCAACGCAGCTAGGGATATAAGCACGTTCGGAGACTGACTGGCGACTCTCCGCCGCGTCGCGGGAACTGCCATCGATCGGTCCGGCTTTGAGGATAACGCCGCAGTTCGCGATCCGGGTCGAACAAATCTTGTCGATGGCCGAGGACCGAGGGAGATCATGGCGCAGCTTTCGGACGACTGCTTTGCATTCGGCGGACCGATGATGTCGGTCGACGAAGCCGTCGCGATCATCGCCGCGCGGGTCAAGCCTGTCGGCGAGACCGAAACCGTTGCCCTGGTGGATGCGGATGGACGCATCCTGGCCAGCGACATTGTCGCGCCGCTTGCGCTGCCGCCGTTCAAGAATTCCGCCGTCGACGGCTACGCGGTATCCGGCGCGGAGCTGCCGGCGAGCGGCGAGCGCGCGTTCCCCGTTGCCGGACGGGTGCAGGCGGGCGCGTCGGCGCAGCCGGCGCAGCCCGGTCAGGCGGTGCGGATCTTCACCGGCGCGCCGATGCCCGATGGCACCGACACCGTGTTCATGCAGGAAGACGTGCGGATCGACGATGCGGGAAACGTGATCCTGCCGTCCGGCCTGAAGGTCGGCGCCAATGTGCGCCCGAGCGGCGAGGACATTCCGCGCGGCCACGTCGCGCTGGCATCGGGACGGCGGCTGCGCCCGCAGGATATCGCGGTCGCCGCCGCCTTCGGGCTCATTACGCTCGATGTGGTGCGTCGGCTTCGCGTCGGGGTGTTCTCGACCGGCGACGAACTGGCCGCGCCCGGCAGCGCGCGCACCGAAGCGCAACTGTTCGATTCCAACCGCTTCATGCTGATGGCGATGCTGCGGCGGCTCGGTTGCGAGGTCGGCGATCTCGGCATCCTGCGCGACGAGCGGGCCGAGCTCGCCGCGGCGCTCAAGCAGGTCGCGCGGCGCTACGACCTGATCTTGACCACCGGCGGGGTCTCGACCGGCGAAGAGGACCACGTCAGGGCCGGCATCGAGCAGGCGGGCTCGCTGGTGCTGTGGCGGATGGCAATCAAGCCCGGCCGCCCGGTGGCGATGGGAATCATCGACGGCACCCCGCTGATCGGCTTGCCCGGCAATCCGGTGGCGAGCTTCGTCACCTTCGTCCATGTCGTGCGGCCGACCGTGCTGGCGCTGTCGGGCGCTGCGCCGTCCCCCTTGCTGCCGATGCCGGTGCGGGCCGCCTTTAGCTACAAGAAGAAGAGTGGGCGGCGCGAATATGTCCGGGTCTCGCTGCGACGGGCGGCGGACGGTACGCTGGAAGCGACCAAGTTTCCTCGCGAAGGAGCTGGCCTGCTGTCGTCGCTGATCGAGACCGATGGATTGGTCGAACTCGGCGAGTCGGTGGTGCGGGTTGAACCGGGCGATGTCGTCGGCTTTCTCGGCTACGCCGACCTGCTTTGAGAGCTGAAACGCGGTCGAGACCGTGCAGCGCGACGAGCGCGTGATAGCAAAATCAGATCGCCCGATAGGCAAACATTAACAATGGCCTACGCGGCAACCCGACGCTGCTAGAGGCGTTCTAAAATTGCTTGCCTCTGGCATACCAGAGAATAGAGTTCGTCGAAGCAGCGCAATTCGCGCAAAGCGTGGTTCCCAAGGCGAGGCTTTATGAGTGGAGACGACGTTCACAAGGTTCGTGCGTTCGAGCATCCCGGACAGGGCAGGAAGCGAGCGAAGGCCACGCCCAAGGGACGCCAGGTCGACCCAGTGGCCGCCCATGAGATCGAGACGCTGCTCGCCGATCGTCCGCGGCAGCGCGACCTTCTGATCGAGTATCTGCATCTGATCCAGGACAAATACCATCAGATCTCGGCGGCGCATCTTGCCGCGCTCGCCGACGAGATGAAGCTGTCATTCGCCGAAGTGTTCGAGACCGCGACCTTCTACGCGCATTTCGACATCGTGAAGGAAGGCGAGCCGAACATTGCGCCGCTCACCGTGCGCGTCTGCGATTCGCTGACCTGCGCGATGCTCGGCGGCGAGCAGCTGTTGAAGGATCTCCAGAACCGCGCCGGCCCCGGCATCCGCGTGGTGAGGGCGCCGTGCGTCGGCCGCTGCGACACCGCGCCGGCTGCTGAGGTCGGCCACAACTTCGTCGATCATGCGACCGTCACCGATGTGCTGGCGGCGGCGAACAACGGCGACACCCATGTGCACCTTCCGCCCTATGTCGACTACGACGCCTATGTCGCCGGCGGCGGCTACCGGCTGCTGGCGCGCCTGCGCTCGGGCGAACTGCCGCGCGAAGATTTGCTGAAGGCGCTCGACGATGCGTCGCTGCGCGGCCTCGGCGGCGCCGGATTTCCGACCGGCCGCAAGTGGCGCGCCGTGCTCGGCGAGCCCGGTCCGCGCTTGATGGCGGTGAACGGCGACGAAGGCGAGCCCGGTACGTTCAAGGACCGCTATTATCTCGAGACCGATCCGCATCGCTTCCTCGAGGGCATGCTGATCGGCGCCCACGTGGTCGAGGCGCCCGAAGTCTACATCTATATCCGCGACGAGTACCCGGCCTGCCGCGAGATCCTCGCCCGCGAGATCGCGAAGCTCCCACCGGGTGGTCCGACGCTCCATCTGCGGCGCGGCGCCGGCGCCTATATCTGCGGCGAGGAATCCTCGCTGCTGGAATCGATCGAGGGCAAGCGCGGCCTGCCGCGGCACAAGCCGCCATATCCGTTCCAGGTCGGGCTGTTCGGCCTGCCGACGCTGATCAACAACATCGAGACGTTGTGGTGGGTGCGCGACATCGTCGAGAAGGGCGCCGACTGGTGGAAGAGCCACGGCCGCAACGAGCGCCACGGCCTGCGCAGCTTCTCGGTGTCGGGACGCGTCAAGGATCCTGGCGTCAAGCTCGCTCCCGCCGGCATCACGCTCCGCGAGTTGATCGACGAGTTCTGCGGCGGCATGGCCGATGGCCATACCTTGCAGGCCTATCTGCCGGGCGGTGCATCCGGCGGCATCCTGCCAGCGTCGATGGACGACATCCCGCTCGATTTCGGCACGCTGGAGAAATATGGCTGCTTCATCGGCTCCGCCGCCGTGGTCGTGCTCTCGCAGGTCGATGACGTCAGGGACGCCGCGCTAAACCTGATGAAGTTCTTCGAGGACGAGAGCTGCGGGCAATGCACGCCGTGCCGCGCCGGAACCGAGAAGGCGGCGCTGTTGATGCAGCAGCCGGTCTGGAACAAGGAACTGCTCGACCAATTGAGTCAGGCGATGCGCGATGCGTCGATCTGTGGCCTCGGTCAGGCGGCCTCCAATCCGCTGACCTCCGTGATCAAATATTTTCCGGACGGCTTTCGTCCGCAGCAAGCCGCCGAGTAGGCGAGGCCGAGCAGACATATTTCGACGAGGATTTGAATGAGCAACAATCAGAACTCAGGCCTGACGATTCAGTTCGAGCTCGACGGCCAGCAGGTCGAGGCGCGGGCCGGCGAGACGATCTGGCAGGTCGCCAAGCGCCAGGGCACCGAGATTCCGCATCTGTGCTATTCGCCCGCGCCGGACTACAGGCCGGACGGCAATTGCCGTGCCTGCATGGTCGAAATCGAAGGCGAGCGCGTGCTGGCGGCGTCCTGCAAGCGGACGCCGACGGTCGGCATGAAGGTGAAGTCGGCCAGCCAGCGCGCCGTCGCGGCGCAGAAGATGGTGATGGAGCTGCTGGTGGCGGACCAGCCGGCGCGCGAGACCTCGCATGATCCGGACTCGAAATTCTGGCACTGGGCCGAGAAGACCGGCGTGACCGAAAGCCGCTTTCCCGCGACCGAGCGCTGGCACGCCGACACCAGCCATCCGGCGATGCGCGTCAATCTCGACGCCTGCATCCAGTGCGGCCTCTGCGTGCGGGCGTGCCGCGAGGTGCAGGTCAACGACGTCATCGGCATGGCTTATCGCAATCACGACTCGAAAATCGTGTTCGACTTCGACGATCCGATGGGCGAATCGACCTGCGTCGCCTGCGGCGAGTGCGTGCAGGCCTGTCCGACCGGCGCGCTGATGCCGGCTGTCATGCTCGACGACAAGCAGACCCGCGTCACCTATCCGGACAAGAAAGTGGATTCGCTGTGCCCGTATTGCGGCGTCGGCTGCCAGGTCACCTATCAGGTCAAGGACGAGAAGGTGATCTACGCGGAAGGCCGTGATGGTCCCGCCAATCACAACCGGCTCTGCGTCAAGGGCCGCTTCGGCTTCGACTACATCCATCACCCCAATCGCCTGACCAAGCCGCTGGTGCGGCTGCCCGGCGTCAAGAAGGATGCCAACGACCAGGTCGATCCGGCCAATCCCTACACCCATTTCCGCGAGGCGACATGGGAGGAGGCGCTCGACCTTGCTGCTGCGGGCTTGCGCAAGATCCGCGACGAGAAGGGCGCCAAGGCGCTGGCCGGCTTCGGCTCGGCCAAGGGCTCGAACGAGGAAGCCTATCTGTTCCAGAAGCTGGTGCGCACCGGCTTCGGCTCCAACAATGTCGATCACTGCACGCGGCTGTGTCACGCCTCGTCGGTGGCGGCGCTGTTCGAGGGATTGAGCTCCGGCGCGGTGTCGGCGCCGTTCGCGGCCGCGGCCGACGCCGAAGTGATCTGGGTGATCGGCGCCAATCCGACCGTCAACCATCCGGTCGCCGCCACCTACATCAAGAACGCCGCCAAGCGCGGCGCCAAGCTCTATGTGATGGACCCGCGCCGGCAGACGCTGTCGCGCCACGCCACCAAGCACCTGCAATTCAAGCCGGGCAGCGACGTCGCGATGCTGAACGCGATGATCCACACGATCATCACCGAAGGCCTGACCGACGAGCAGTACATCGCCGGCTATACCGAGGGCTATGACGAGCTGAAGGCGAAGATCCAGGAGTTCACGCCGGAGCGCATGTCCGAGATCTGCGGCATTCCCGCGGAGACGCTGCGCGAGGTCGCGCGCGCCTATGCCCGCGCCAAATCGTCGATCATCTTCTGGGGCATGGGCATCAGCCAGCACGTCCACGGCACCGACAATGCGCGCTGCCTGATCGCACTGGCCCTGATCACCGGCCAGGTCGGCCGCCCCGGCACCGGGCTGCATCCGCTGCGCGGGCAGAACAATGTGCAGGGCGCCTCCGATGCTGGCCTGATCCCGATGTTCCTTCCGGACTACCAGCCGGTCGGCCGCGACGACATGCGCGGCGCCTTCGAAAAGCTGTGGGGGCAGGAGCTCGATCCGGTGCGCGGGCTGACCGTGGTCGAGATCATGAACGCGATCCACGCCGGCGAAATCCACGGCATGTATGTCGAGGGCGAGAATCCCGCGATGTCCGATCCCGACCTGCAGCACGCGCGCGAAGCGCTGGCCAAGCTCGATCATCTCGTCGTGCAGGATCTGTTCGTCACCGAGACCGCGTTCCACGCCGACGTCATCCTGCCGGCCTCGGCGTTCGCCGAAAAGTCCGGCTCCTTCACCAACACCGACCGCCGCGTGCAGCTGGCGCGCGAGGTGATCAAGCCGCCGGGCGATGCGCGGCAGGATCTCTGGATCATCCAGGAGATCGGCAAGCGGATGGGACTGCCCTGGAATTATGCGGGGCCGGGCGAGGTCTTCACCGAGATGGCCGAATTGATGCCGTCGCTGAAGAACATCAGCTGGGAGCGCCTGGTGCGCGAGGGCGCGGTGACCTATCCGGTTGACGATCCCGACAAGCCCGGCAACGAGATCATCTTCACCACCGGCTTCCCGACCGAAAGTGGCCGCGGCAAGATCGTGCCGGCCAAGGTGATCCCGCCGGACGAACTGCCCGACGACGAGTACCCGATGGTGCTGTCGACCGGCCGCGTGCTCGAACATTGGCACACCGGCTCGATGACGCGCCGTGCCCAGGTGCTCGACCAGATCGAGCCCGAAGCGGTCGCCTTCATGACCCCGAAGGACATGCGCAAGAAGGGGCTCGCGCCCGGCGACTTCATCCGTCTCGAGACGCGCCGCGGCGCGGTCGAGGTCAAGGTGCGCGCCGACCGCGACGTGCCCGAGAACATGGTCTTCATGCCGTTCTGCTACGCGGAGGCGGCGGCCAACCTGTTGACCAACCCGGCGCTCGATCCGTTCGGCAAGATTCCGGAGTTCAAGTTCTGCGCGGTCCGCGCCGAGAAGATCGATATCCGTACCGCGGCGGAATAGCGGTCCGCGGACGAAGCGTTGAGGACGAGCCGGCCGCGCCGGCTACTCGCTCGCCCGACACGGCACCGCAAGCACCGTCGATCGACGTCCGCTCAGAGCATAAGAGCGGGCGTCGCTGCGGTGGGCCCATGTTGCCCTTTGCCCCAAAGCGGCGGGTTTGAGAGTCCGGAAGTTGCCAATTCTACGAGAACTCGCGTATGCATGACGTGCAGGATCGCAGTGTGAGAAATTCAAATGACGATGGAGCTGAGGGGCGCGAGAGGCGAGGGATTTGCGACAATTGCCGCTGATGGTCGCGTGCTGGATTCCTGGTTTCTTCGACTCCACCTGGTCGCTGAGGCCGACAAGACGGCAACGGTGCGGCTGGCAAGCGACGAGATCACCAGATGGTTGGGAGAGTCGGCGGACGGATATGCACGACACGACGACGTTCGCAATGTCGACATCGTTCCAATCCGTACAGAAATTGGCTCCCTTGCATCTGCGCCGACTGACGTGCACGACGCGTATCTTCGACTCCATCTGCTGAGCCACCGGCTCGTCCAGCCGAATTGCCTGAACCTCGAGGGAGTTTTCGGTCTCTTACCTAACGTTGCCTGGACGACCCTCGGTCCCTGTGAGTGCTCTCGTGTATCGGACGCGCGAATGGAAGCACGAAAGCGTGGCCTCGCGTTCGAGGTGACAGGCGTGGATAAGTTTCCGCGCATGACCGATTATGTGACGCCAGCGGACGTGAGAATTGCAGATGCGGATCGCGTAAGGCTCGGAGCCCACTTGGCTCCGGGCACGACCGTCATGCATGAAGGCTTTTGCAATTTTAACGCGGGTACGCTCGGTCCCTGCATGGTCGAAGGCCGGATCAGCGCCGGCGTCGTGGTGGGAAGCGGCAGCGACGTTGGCGGCGGAGCCTCGATCATGGGCACTCTGTCCGGAGGAGGGAAAGAGAGGATTACAGTTGGCGAGCGCTGCCTGATCGGAGCCAATGCCGGTATCGGCATTTCATTGGGTGACGATTGTATCGTCGAAGCGGGCTGTTACGTCACGGCAGGCGCGCGCATCCTTTTGGAAGATGGCCGAGTGCTGAAAGCCAAAGAACTCTCGGGCCAGAAGGGCCTTCTTTTTCGTCGGAATTCCCAGAGCGGTGCTCTTGAGGCAACCAGACGCACGCCAAATTGGGACGGCCTCAACGCGCAACTTCACGGCTAAAGCATGATCCGGAAAAGTGCGAAGCGGTTTTCCGAAAAGATCATGCTCAAACAAAGAGCTAAGGCGCGATGACGATTCAACCTAATCTCATCGCGCTCTAGTCCCCGTCCGTCAGGGGACGATCGCCACTCGGAATGCGATCTGTTTGGCGTGATCGCTGTTCACCACCAGTATGGCCACCGCCACCCCTCATAGAGGCGCCACAACGACACCACGGGCGGGCCGTATGGATCGACCCGGTCGTCTTCAGGGCGATAACGATATCGTGGAACAATATAATAATCCCACGGAGTTGGCCTTATTACGGGCGTCGGGATAATAACCCTCCTTGGTTCATGAACGACTTGTGCCTTCCGCGCCCGGGCTTCAGCACCGGACGTCCCGAGGTTGCACAGCACGAGGGCCGCTCCGAGAGCGCACGCGACGGTCATTATCTTCATGCATCGGCCTCCTTGCCTGAGAGTGCAAAAGGACTCAAAGCAAGGCAAGCTAATTCGCTCTCGGCTGGCTTGAATGACCGCCTAAGGCACGTAGCTGACCTTTGCTCAGAAGGCTGCAATGCCCGCTTTCGGGAACGAAGCCGTCCAAGCGGCCACCGTGGCTCGGCCGCTGCCTTGCTGCACCCGCAGCAACCCATCCGAACGATCGGCCCGTGACCGGGATATGCTCGGACGCGTTTCATCGCGCGGAAGCCGGGGCGCGCACCCATGATCGATATGAGTACGCGCCCCGGTTCGGCTCTAACTCGACAGGGTCTCAGTAGTCCCAGAACACCGGCACCCAACGGAAGGCGTCACCCTCGACCGCGACATGTCCGACGGACGGGAACGGCATATGCGTGGCCACCAGCAGTTCGCGGTTCGCCGCCAGCTCCCGCAACAGACTGATCCGGGCGCGGGCTGCTTCCTCGGGGTCGTGCTCGAAGCCGTTGTGCCACTCGGGGTGCTCGAAGCCGACCGCGAACACGAGGTCACCGGCAAATGTCAGCCGGTCGCCGCCGGACGCCAGACGAACCACGCTGTGGCCGGGGGTATGGCCACCGCTGCGACGGACGACCACTCCGGGCGCCACCTCGTGCTCCTCGTCGAACAGCCGCAGCTGGCTCTGGTACTCTTTCCTGAACCGCTTGGCGGTCGCACGAAGCGCGTCCGGGAATCCCGGCGGCATCGAGACGCGGGAGAAATCGGGCGCCTCCCAGAACTTGACCTCGGCAGCCGCCACATGGATCCGAAGGTCCGGACGCAGCCGCTCCTTCACGCCCTCGACGAGCAGCCCGCCCACGTGGTCCATGTGCATGTGGGTCAGCACCACGTCGGTCACGGACCCAAGATCGATACCGGCGGCCTCCAGTCGCTTGACCGTCTGTCCGGCCTTCGGCAGGTGCAGGTCCGGGTCCGACCCCAGCCCGGCGTCGACGAGGATGGTTTTCCCGCCGCTTCGCACCACGACCACGTTCAGCGCCCAGTCGAACGCGTCCGGCGGCAGGAACATGTCGTCCAGCCAGGCCGCGCGGACGGCCGGCTCGGCATTGTGGGCCAGCATCTTGGTCGGCAGCGGCAGCACCCCGTCGCTGACCACCAGCACGTCGATCTCGCCGATCTTCAGCGCGTAGCGCGATGGCACCAACTCGTTTGGCCCCGGCTGACCGGCGTGCGAGGCATTGTCGCGGTTCATGCTTGTCTCCTGAGTATTGCGGATCATCTGGTTCATCGTTGAAAACTCCTGCGTTCGATCCTGATGTTCGATCCCGGCGGGCCGCACCTTGTTTCCGCCCGTGGATTGGACATGGTGATGATCTAGCGGATCAGGTGTGGCGCTGCCCCAGAGCGGTTGCCGTCGCTGTAGAGCGATTGCTGCCAACGCATGCGCGCCGCCGCACGCGAGCGCCGGGGACGAAACGGGAGGCAGCAGGCCATCGCCATGCCCCCAGCCACATGCGACACTTCGGATTGGCGAAACCGGTTCAACCCAGGACTAATATTTCCTCGTCGAGACCCCGGAATACGAACGTTCGGAGCAATTGATGGCCAAGCATCGGATCTATGCAACGAGCTTCGCAAGCGTCTACCCGCTCTATGTCGCGAAAGCGGAGAAGAAGGGACGCACCAAGGCGGAGGTTGATCAGGTGATCTCCTGGTTGACCGGCTACGGTCCGAAGGAGCTGCAAGCTCAGTTGGAAAAACAAACCGACTTCGAAACGTTCTTCGCAAAGGCGCCTGAAATGAATCCTTCGCGGGCCTTGATCAAGGGCGTGGTGTGCGGTGTCAGGGTTGAGGAAATCAAAGAGCCGACCATGCGGGAAATTCGCTACCTGGATAAACTGATCGATGAGCTGGCGCGTGGAAAGGCCATGGATAAAATCCTGCGGAAGGAATGACGCCTGATCGACCGGATCCTGTCCGCCCGGCGAGACGACACTGGACTCTGATGCGTCGCCCGCAATGACGAAAGGACCGGTGAGGGCCGCTACCACTGAGTTGCCCGACGGCGCAAGCCTCCGCAGCAAAATATTTCGCTTTATCAGAAGCGCGGCTCGGTGTATGGTTTGTCCGTCTCACCCGATAGAGGGGCGCTTCGCGGTCGTCACGAACGTGGGTCGAGATGCGGTGGACGCCGATTGCGCAACTGACGAGTGCGCATGAAGCGGACGGTGAAGTCGTGTGGTCCTGACGCCCTAGCGGCAGGTGTCTCGTCGCAAAATGCGAATGCGCTTTGCGAAGGCGGTGACAAACAAGCCCAGTCTCGCCGGGGAGAGCACGAAATAAGCCGTAGCCCATCGCGCAGGGAAAGCCGGGTTGTTTCCGGTTACACCTGTGGTCCTACCCCCGAGCTTTCTACCCATTGCTCGGGGCCCATGGGTGCGATCGGCACCCGGCTTTCCCTGCGCCCTCTGCAAGCAAGAGGGCGAGACGAAGAGCAAAGCTCGGACGATTCATGTCGCGAGAATGCAAAGCTATGAGCACTGACAGCGCAACACACTCAGCGTCGTCCCGGCGAAGGCCGGGACCCATAACCACAAATGGGAATTGTCTTGCGCGATGTCGGAACCACGAGTCCCATTCACAACACCCGCTGCGGAGTATGGGTCCCGGCCTTCGCCGGGACGACAGCGGAGGACGCACCCCCCCTCGGCACAAGCACGGGCGTCTCTGGAAAACCGGATCACCCGCATGCGCATGCGCGGGTGATGACACCGCGCTGTTTGACAGCTTGAATCGAGAACCATCCCCACCGTCGTCCTGGCGAAGGCCAGGACCCATTACCCCAAATCTCAATCATTGCGCGACGCTGGGGCCCCAATCCCTCTTACAATCACATGCGGTGGTTATGGGTCCTGGCCGTCGCCAGGACGACGATGAGTCCCGCCCGAAAGATCCGCCGCGCCATACGGTTCCTGTTTTCGCAGCGACGACAGCTGGCAAGAAACGCGCAGCATTCGCGCCCGGCGAACCCGCCATTGCCAAACCTCGCATTGACCTCATTGCCGTGGCCGGGCACAGCGTGCGGGCGGTGTCATTGAACGGTCGCAAGAGCCGAAAGGGATACCGTCGCATCGAATTTTGCAGTGCAGCAATAGCGCAATTAGCCCCTGCTAAAGGGGCAATGGCAATGCTCGTTGCTTGTCTGTAATGGTGCGCACAGATCTCTCGGGGCCGGTGTTCGTGCTCCGCAATTACGCGGGAGGAAACATGCGTAAACTCATTTTGGCTGCGGCTTCGATCGCAGCCTTGACCTTTGTCGGGCCGGCGTCGGCGCAGTCACCGATCGTTCTCAAGTTCAGCCACGTAGTGGCCACCAACACGCCGAAGGGGCAGGCGGCCGAGAAGTTCAAGGAACTTGCCGATAAGTACACCGGCGGCAAGGTGAAGGTCGAGGTCTATCCGAACTCGCAGCTCTACAAGGACAAGGAAGAGCTCGAGGCGCTGCAGCTCGGCGCGGTGCAGATGCTGGCGCCGTCAAACTCGAAGTTCGGCCCGATCGGCGTGAAGGAATTCGAGGTCTTCGATCTGCCCTACATCCTGCCCGACCTGAAGACGCTGCGGAAGGTCACCGACGGTCCGCTTGGCGCCCAGCTGCTCAAGAAGCTGGATTCCAAGGGCATGACCGGTCTCGCCTATTGGGACAACGGCTTCAAGCAGATGAGCGCGAACAAGAAGCTGGTCGCGCCCTCTGACTACAAGGGCCTTAAGTTCCGCATTCAGTCGTCCAAGGTGCTGGAAGCCCAGTTCCGCTCACTCGGCGCGATTCCGCAGGTCATGGCGTTCTCGGAAGTCTATCAGGCGCTGCAGACCGGCGTGGTCGACGGCCAGGAGAACACCTGGTCGAACATCTACACCCAGAAAATGCATGAGGTGCAGAAGTACATCACCGAGACCAACCACGGCTATATCGGCTACGTCGTGGTCGTGAACAAGAAATTCTGGGATGGACTGCCGGCCGATATTCGCGAGCAGCTCGACAAGGCGATGAAGGAAGCCACCGCTTACGGCAACAGTCAGTCGGCCAAGGAGAACGAGGACGCGCTGGCCGAGATCAAGAAGAGCGGCAAGAGCGAGATCGTCAAGCTGACGCCGGAACAGGACGAGGCGATGCGCAAGGCGATGCTGCCGGTCTACAAGGACGTGGCCTCACGCGTCGGTCAGCCTCTGATCGACGAGTTTCTCAAAGAAACGGGCCGCGGCCCGATGAACTGAGCGGAGGTCAGAAACCGCAAATGAGATGGAGCCAGCGGCCGGAGCGGCCGCTGGAAGGGGGCACGGCGCGGCGCATCCGCCCGGCCGTGAGGGGAGATTGATGCTGCTGCGTATTCTTGACCGGCTCGAAGAGATACTGATCGCGACATTGATGGCGGCGGCGACCTTGCTGATCTTCCTCGCCGTCATGCATCGCTACCTGATCGGCATCCCGTTCCTTTATCCGATCCTGTTCCCGATCAACCTGTCCTGGGCGCAGGAGCTTTGCATCTACATGTTCGTGTGGGTCGCCAAGTTCGGCGCAGCCTACGGCGTGCGAACCGGCATCCATGTCGGCGTCGACGTCGTGGTCAACCAGCTTAGATCGCCGTGGAAGAACGCAGTCGTCCTGTTCGGTCTGTTCTGCGGCGCGTTCTTCACGGCGGTGATCGGCACCATGGGCGCCAAGTTCGTGTGGGGGCTGATGCATACCGACCAGGTTTCGCCCGATCTCGAGATCCCGAGCTGGATCGTCTATCTCTGCATTCCGCTCGGCTCCTATTTGATGTGCTTCCGCTTTCTGCAAGTCGCGTACGCCTATTTCCGCACCGGCGAGCTGCCGCATCACGACCATGCCCATGTCGAGGGCGTTGAGGTCGATGCGCCAGGTGCTGGCGTCGCGGAGGTGACGCGATGACCAGCCTCATCATCTTCGGTCTCCTGATCGCGCTGATGCTGACCGGCATGCCGATCTCGATCGCGCTCGGCCTCACCGTGCTCACCTTCATCTACACGATGACCAATGTGCCGACCGAGTCGGTGGCGCTGAAGCTGTTCACCGGGATCGACAATTTCGAGATCATGGCGATCCCGTTCTTCATCCTCGCGGGCAATTTCCTGACCCATGGCGGGGTGGCGCGGCGAATGATCAATTTCGCCACCTCCATGGTCGGACACTGGTATGGCGGGCTGGGACTTGCCGGCGTAATGGCCTGCGCGCTGTTTGCCGCGGTGTCGGGATCCTCGCCCGCGACCGTCATCGCGATCGGCTCGATCATGATGCCGGCGATGGTGAAGCAGGGATTTCCCAAGCGCTTCGGCGCCGGCGTGATTACCACGTCGGGCGCGCTCGGCATCCTGATTCCGCCGTCGATCGTGATGGTGATCTATTGCGTCGCCACTGGCGGCAGTATCGCGCTCGATCCCGCCGGCCATCGGGTGTCGTCGGCGTCGGTTGGACAGATGTTCATCGCCGGCGTGATACCCGGCCTGATGCTGGCGACGCTGCTCGGGTTTACCACGTTCTACCGCGCCTGGCGCAACGACTATCCGCGGCTGCCGAAGGCGAGCTGGGCGGAGCGGGTCACTGCTTTCCGCAAATGCATGTGGGGATTGCTGCTGATCCTGATCGTGCTCGGCGGCATCTATACCGGCATGTTCACGCCGACCGAGGCGGCTGCGGTCAGCGCAGTCTATGCGTTCGTCATTGCCGTGTTCGTCTACCGCGACATGTCGCTGAAGGACGTGCCGAAGGTGCTGCTCGGCTCGGCCAACATGAGTGCGATGATCCTCTACATCATCACCAATGCAGTGCTGTTCTCGTTCCTGATGGCGAACGAGAATATCCCGCAGCAGATCGCGACCTGGATCACCTCGGTCGGTGTCGACTGGATCGTCTTCCTGCTGATCGTCAACGTGCTGCTCTTGATCGCCGGCAATGTGATGGAGGCGTCCTCGATCGTGCTGATCATGGCGCCGATCCTGTTCCCGGTGGCGGTCAAGCTCGGTATCCATCCGGTGCATCTCGGCATTCTGATGGTGGTCAACATGGAGGTCGGCATGTGCCATCCGCCGGTCGGCCTCAATCTCTACGTCGCATCCGGCATTGCCAAGATGGGGATCACCGAACTGACAATCGCAGTGTGGCCGTGGCTGCTGACGATGCTGATCTTCCTCGGCGTCGTCACCTACGTGCCGGAGATCTCGCTGTGGCTGCCGCGCTTGCTCGGAATGATCTAGCGCAAACAACAGACATCCAAGGCGCGACCTCGCGCCTTGGATGTTTCTGCAATGCAATGAAAGCGGATTACATCTTGGTAACAGAGCTCTCTCTGTCCAATCCGTAAGTTGAAGGCGCGGGCGGGCGGCATCATCTTCGAGCAACCTTCAAAGGAGGTTCGTATGAAGAAAGTTCTGCTCGCCGGCATCGCGGCGCTCACGATTGCCGGTTCGACCGCGGTCTATGCCCAGCATCGTCCCTGGTTCCACGGCCATATGCGGATGAGCCCCGAGGATCGGGCCGCCTTCCTCGACGCGCGGATCGCCGCCGTCCACGCCGGGCTGAAGCTCAACGCCGATCAGGAGAAGCTGTGGCCGCCGGTCGAGGCGGCGGTGCGCGACTTCGCCAAGATGCGGCTCGATCGCGCCAATGCGCGGATGGCCGCCGAGAAGACCGATGCGGACAAGTCGCAGAAGCCGGATGATCCGGTCGCCCGCCTGCGCGAGCGGGCCGGCAACATGGCGGCGACGGCGACGTCGCTGACGAAGATCGCCGATGCCGCCGACCCGCTCTACAAGACGCTCGACGACAACCAGAAGCGGCGGCTGAGCATGCTGACCCATATGGAAGGGCGCGGCTTCGGCGCCGAAGGCTGGCGCCGCCACCGCCTCGAGCGCGGCATGGATCGCTGGGAGCGCGGCGGCCGCGGCTTCGATCACGACCGTTTCGACCGCGACGACGGCCCTGATCAGGAGCGCTCCGGCCGGCTCTGAGCGCCGTCCGCCGGCACCTTCGCCAAGCCTATGAAAGGCCGCCGGATTCCGGCGGCCTTTCGGTTGTCAGAAAGTCGGGAAAACTTGCTTGAGCTTGCTGGACATCGGGGAATCGCTTTGCTAAACGACCGCTCTCTTGCGAGGGTCATTTCCGGACAAGTTCCGGGCGCATAGCTCAGTTGGTAGAGCAGCTGACTCTTAATCAGCGGGTCCCAGGTTCGAGCCCTGGTGCGCCCACCACTGGAAAATCCTTATTTTCCAAGCCCTTCGCGGAGAAGCCGCCGAGAACAAAATGGGTCTCGTGCGACGTTTTTCGTGGCCGAACGTCGCACGGCGTGCGACGAGTCTGCGATGTTCTCCTGAACCACTGCAGCTAACCCGAAACAGCACCGCGCTGCAGCGCCTCGGCACGGCGATTGTCAGAATGGCGGGTGTTATCAACTATGCCAAGTATCACAGACAGGACCGCGCCGAGTTTACCGAACCGAGATTCGGCCTTTCGGCGATCAGCCCTTCATCCCTTCTTTGCGCACCTGCAACTCGAGCCGGTCGATGCCGGCATCGGCACGATTGGCATTGCGGGCACGGTAATGCTTCACAATGGTCTGCGCGCTTCGGTACGAGTGCCCAGTGATGTCGCAGATCGTCAGCAGGTCGCAGCCGGCACGATCGAGTAACATGACGCAGGTATCGCGTAGGTCCTGGTCATGCTTTTGGTCGAGCTCGCCGGCACCGTTGATGAACATGAGCGATGGGCATGGCTTCAAAAACCACGCCGTGTCATCGCTATTGCTGTCGCGCGTTGCCTGAGCATCCAACCATTCCGCCAGCACTCGGGCGCGCTGATCAACCGCGCGTGCGCGCTGCGCCTTGCTCGCGTCATCAAGCGGGAAAGGTGCGAATAGTCCTTCGACGATTCTGGTCAGTTCGCTGGTCAGTCGCTCCGAACGAACGATCGCTTGGCGCACGGTATCGCGTGCAAGGAAGCCGAATACTGCAACCGCGCGCGCCGTCGACACCCAATGGCGGTAGGTGCTCTCGTCATATGGCTCGCCATTGTCCTCGTTGACGACGAGTTCGGGCGGCACCGCATCAAGTTGAAGCCGAAGCTTGAGCGCCTTCACCCGCGCCCGCGCCGCATTTAGCCGTGTAGTAAGCTGGGGAGCCTCCTTGATATCGACGAGCTCGCCAGTCTTGCTCTGCCGGAAGGCGTGTCGTCCTTCGACGTCGCTTTCGTTGCGCATGATCAGCCGATCTGTCTGACGTTGCCCCGTGAATAATGCGAGATAAAAGCTGTCGCCGATCGAAGAGCGTTCGATTGCATCGGCCGCGCCAACCCAAGCGGAGAACTCCGGCATCGTGACGAGTACTATCCGGCCGTCCGGATGATCGAACTCCATGCCCTCCCGAGGATTGGATCCAAGGCGCCAAAGGATGCTTTCCTGGCCCCAGGTGAACGCGGACGAGAGCGTCGCGATCATCGCTAGCGCCATGTGATGTCCCCGCGCCGATTTTGCGTAGTTATAAAACGCACGCAGCTCCGGCTTGCCGATTGACGATGGCGTGGCGGTGGCAATCGCCTCGAGTTCACGCGCGGGCTCGGCTAAGCCGAGCAGCTTAGCGGCGCGGATCTCGGCACGCATTTTCGCAGCGGCATCGCGCGTCTGCGGCCGGTACAAGATGGCAGAGATCGATTTGCGATAGGATGATTGCGAGGCCGCCGACAGCGCTTTGAACTCGGCCGATTTGCTCCAGTCATCCAGAAGGTCCTCGACCGTGGTACGCTTCCGAACCGTAACCTTTTTCGGAAGCTTGCCAGCGCGCCGCGCCGCTTCGATTTCTGCTCTTCGCTTGTCAGAAAAATCGGAGGCCTCCTGAAGATTGAACCACGCGCCGACCGGGCGGCCCTTTTCATCTTGGGGCGGATGGCGCAGGTCGGTATCGATAAAGCCGAGTGCCCTGGCGTAAGCGCCATGCGACGAGCGCGGCCGGCCGTCGCGCCACTTGACATAGGGAAATTTCGGATCGGCCATAGAAAGCCTCGGTGCCGAAGTGGGGGAAGACACCCATTGGAATCAGCACCATCTTGAATGTCAAGCGCCATGATCTCCATAGGCCATTCTCAACCGCTCGCGATGTTCTTGGTCGCTTGCCGCCGGCGGTGGCATGAATGCTTCATTGGCGATCGTCTTCGGGCGCATGGGATGATGGCGTGTCAACCAGGCATCGAAGCCAGTACGTTCCCATTTAAGGGAACCGCGTTCGCTAATCGGTGCTGGCAAGCCATCGCGCTCGTGCCGAATTTGGCGTGTGCGATAGAATGCGTCCAATGAAACGCCTATCGCGAATGCAACCTCTATCGAGGAATAGGGTGCAATCATCCCTCCTGAACTCTTTGGCATCTCGCAACACCGCATCGCTTCGTGCTCCTTTCACCGATGTCGGAGGTACATGGGAGCAGGCGAAAACAAAGGTGAATAGGGCCGCGCCGCTCATAGAAGGTTCGGCTAGTGTGGAGCACAAATGGGATGGAAGAGGCATCCTGGCCCGCTTCTATAAGAGCTTGCAAGCAGACCGTTATGAGCCAGACTATCGATCGCCTTCGTTGATTTTGCTGCAGTTTCGTTGGAGTTCAATCGCGTTCGTCGCGTTTCGCTCACGCTGATTCTGGTGCGAAACTGGTGGGGTGGAATCTTGACTTTCGTCTGTGGAACAGGAGGTCGGTGGTTCGAGCCCACCCAACTGTACCAAAGAAATCAATAGCTTACTGAGCTTCTACCGCGAAGCCGACGACCGCCAGCTACCATAAAGCTACCGTGGCGATGGAAACGCGTTTCTGATTCTAAAAGCAGTCATTCGTAATGACGAGGTCATCAATTCGAGTGCCGTTTGCGACAGTCACTCGACCCGATGAAATTGCTCCCGAATCCTTGCGCTGTTCGCGGTGTGATAACGTGGGATTGCAGGTCAGTCCCGGCGACCGGCGGCAAGCGAATCCCTACGCGGCCGAATCGGCTGGGCTGATCGCGGCTGCGTGTCAAGTCAGCCTCTCCCGGTTCGCAACGCGCTATCGATAGCGAGCCAAAGACGTTCATGGAAAAAAACCAGGCGAAAGCATCGTGAGTTTCTTCGAGCGCTTAAAGACAGAAGCATCCGCAGAATGGCGGGCCTACACAGAGCACCCCTTCACGAACGGATTGGCAGACGGCTCGCTCCCCGAAGCGGCATTTCGTCACTACCTTGTTCAGGACTACCTGTTCCTCATCGAGTTTGCTCGCGCCTACGCGCTCTCGGTCTACAAGTCACCTAAACTCGCCGACATGCGTGAAGCAGCGGCCGGCCTTTCAGCCATCCTTGATGTCGAGATGAACCTGCATGTGAAGCTTTGTGCTGGTTGGGGGCTGTCCCTGAGTGATCTTGAACAAACCCCTCCGGCGGTCGAAATGCTGGCCTATACCCGCTACGTGCTCGACGCAGGAATGCGCGGCGATCTGCTGGCTCTCAAGGTGGTGCTTGCTCCCTGTGTGATCGGGTACGCGGAGATCGCAACGCGGCTCGCCTCGCGATCCAATGCGGACGCTGCGACGAACTCCTACCGCGTTTGGATCGCCGAGTACGCCGGCGCGCCGTACCAGGAGATCGCGTCAAGAGCGCGGGCGCACATGGAACATCTTGCCGATCTCTACGCCACGCCGGCTCGCGAGGCAGAGCTGATTGCGATCTTCAAGGAAGCCACTCGACTCGAGGCAGACTTCTGGGAGATGGGCTGGCGCGCGGGACAGCGTGTTGCACAACCCTCTTCGCAATCATCAACCTCAATAACCTGAAGGTCTTAGTTCAAATCCCATCCCCGCAACCAACGCTTCCCTAGACCCTAGGGGTTCAGCCGCCCTCTCGGAAATCCTGAGCAGGGCGGCGAGTTGGCCGTAAATGTCGATCTGCACGGGTTGGTACCGGCCCCGTGGATGAACGACGACTTTCTCGACAATCTCCCGAATAGCCTCATGGGCAGCTAGGCGGCTGTCCTCGTCTGACTCTGCCAAGGCCTGCTTCAGGTCCCGTATCTTGTCGCGGTAGGCGTTCGCCGCGTTGGGGTGGAATTCCACTGCGGGCGGGACGACGTCGGCGATGGCTGCCTCGATCTCGTCGCGCTCAGCTTCGAGAGCGGCCAGGCGTTCGCGGAGGGCGCGGCTGGGGGCTTCGCCCAGCAGCGCATCCACCGCTTTTGAGATTGCGCCGTTGATGTTGCCCAACCGCTTTTCGAGGTCGCGGCGCCGGTGGGCCGTGGAGCTGTGCAGCTCGCGGGCCATCCGGTGATATTCACGCACGTATTCGGCAACCAGTTCAGGCGCCGCAAGGTTCTCTTCGATCCCCTTCAACACCAGTGCCTCGATCGCCTCGCGCGCCAACGGTGCGCCGGTTCTCGCACAGGCCGGTCTCCTTCATGCGGGTACAGAGCAGGAGCGGCCCGCGCTTGTCGCCGCCGGCGTTGGTGTTGTCACCATAAACAACCCTGGCTGAGCCGGCGAAGTTGCACGAGATGGCCGGCATGTTGTTGTAACAGCTGCCATTCAGACAGAGGGGACCATTAACGGCGACACCGCCGGTGAAATACCCTCCCCACCCGCCGCCGCCGGTAGAGGCGTCGCCGCGGATGCCAACTCCGCCCGCTGTGCCGCCGCCATTGCCGTAGACCCCATAGCCGTTGCCGGAGGCGCTACCATACACGCCATTGACTCCGGAAAAAACACCGCCCCAGCCGTTGGCGCTGCCACCATAGATGCCGGGGCTGTTGGCGCTGCCACCGTAGACGCCGTAGCCGTTGGTGCTCGTGACGTGGTTCAGCAGGTTTTGAGAGCAGCCGCTCGCCATCTGCAGGGCCTTAGCCTTTCGTCCTCTTCAAGGAAATTGTTGAGCAGGTTACAGCTCGGCTTTATTTGCGCCCGGCTACAACCTAGAGTCACGGGCATTCAAGGGGGCATGAATGCTGACGAAGTTTATTTCCATCAAGAATATCGGGCGGTTTCGCAATTCCGCTGGCTCCCCGAACCCGCAATTGTTCAAGCATACGTTCATTTCGGGCGCCAACGGGTTCGGCAAGAGCACGCTTTGTGCCGTCCTGCGCTCCCTTCACACCGGGCAGCCCGATCAACTCATCGGCCGAAAATCGCTCGGGATCACGGAGGCCAGCAAGGTCGAACTTCTGTTTGATACCGGGGTCATCCGGTTCGATGGGGGGCGCTGGAGCGAAGCCAAACCCTCCTTCAGCATCTTTGATGGCGTCTTTGTCGCAGAGAACGTTCACGCCGGTGAAGTCGTTGATGTCGCCCAGAAGCGCAACCTCTACCGGATCATCGTAGGAAGCGCCGGGGTCGGGCTGGCCGAACGCGACTCCGAACTTGCCGCGGACAGTCGCGCCAGGACCACCGAGATTTCTGCTTCAACGAGGAGCCTGCAGCCTCATCTCGGCACGGGAATGTCGCTTGAGACGTTCCTGCATTTGCAGGCTCAAGCGGACATCGACGCGGAGATTGACAGGCAGGAAGTCGAAGTGGCAGCCCTCACCCATATCGACACGATCCTTGAGCGCCCGGAACTGTCGACATTCGATCTTCACACGATCCCGTCGGGCATACGGGAAACGCTGCGGCGAACGCTTGAAGGAATTGCCGATGATGCGGAGCGGATGATCGAAAAGCACTTCGCCTCGCACAACATGAAGAATGGTGGCGGCAATTGGGTGTCGACCGGCTTGAATTTCGCCAATGATGACTGTCCCTTCTGCGGGCAGGGCATTGCGGGGCTACCGCTCGTAAAAGCGTTCCGCGCCGTTTTCAGCGACGAATACGCTCGGCTGCACAACGACGTTTCGGCTCTGCGCGAGGGTACTGCGTCGGATTTCGGGGAAGGCTTCATCGCGACCCAGGCTGCAAAGGCGGCACGCAACAGTTCCGGCGGCGAATTCTGGAAGGAATACGTTTCGTTTGACTGGGACGGCCTCAAGCTGCCGCCGGCATTCGAGGACGCGGTCCGAAACCTTCGCCAAGAGCTGCTTGACCTGCTTGATCGCAAGGCGCGCGCTCCCTTGGAGGTGGTTGACGCCCCGCCGACTTGCGAAGCTGCCGTGGAGGCCTATCGCAAGGTTTTCGAGGACCTGGCTGAACTTAATGCAAAGATCGCGCGGGCGAATGCCGCGATCGTCGCCAAGAAGCAGGAGCTCGGCACGGCTGATCTCGAAGGGGCCAAGCAGCGTCTAAGTCATCTTCAGGCCGTGAAGGCCCGCCATACGCCGACCGTTTCGACACTGTGCGACGAACACAACAGGTTGGTGACGGAAAAGGCAGCCATTGATGAAGAACGAGGTGCGATCCGGGCTGAACTCAACGAACATACAAGAACTGTCGTTGCGCCTTACCAGAACCGCATCAACGAGCTTCTCGACCTGTTCAACGCCGGATTCAGGATCGCGCAAACCACCCATAGCTATCCAAGCGGGATAGCTAGCACGTCGTATCAGCTCGTCATCAACGGTACTCCCGTTGATGTTGGTGGCAGCCGCACCCCGGAAACGCAGCCGAGCTTCAAGAATACCCTGAGTGCCGGGGACAAGATGACCCTGGCTCTCTCGTTCTTCCTGGCCGGTCTGGAGCAGGATGCCGACCTGGCTAACAAGATCGTCGTCTTCGATGATCCCTTTACCAGCCAGGACGTGTACCGGCGCCGGCAGACAGGCCATGAAATCATGCGGGTGGCGCGCGCCTGCAAGCAGCTGATTGTCCTTTCGCACGATCCCACCTTTCTCAAGCAGCTCTGGGCGAGGGCGCCCTCGTCCGAACGCATCTGCTTCATGCTGTCGGATCACCGGGCGCTCGGAACGAAGCTGGCGGAGGTCGACATAGAGAGGGCATGCCAGGGCCGAACTCTCACCGATACCGACGACCTGCGCAGCTTCGTGTCGAACGGATCGGGCAATCTACTGGATATAGTGCGCAAAATGCGGGTGGTGCTGGAGGCTTATTGCCGGACCACGTTCCCCAGCTCTTTTCAGGATAATGACTGGCTGGGCGACATGGTGCGCAAGATACGGGAGGGCGGCGCAACCCACCCGGCTGCGGCACTTTATGACGAGCTCGACCAGATCAATGGTTATTCGGCGGAGTATCACCACGGCGAAGATAACAGCGACACCACGCCCGATCAGATCGACGACACCGAACTCAAGGGTTATGTGCGGCGGACGCTGAGGGTCATCAATGCGCTTGAAGCGTAGGGGTGCCCTCTTTGGGAGGAGAGATAGGGCCTTCCATCGTGTCTGAAACCAAGGCGAGCGAAGTCGACTACGATGCCCTGCTTGTACTGATTGAGTGCATGGAGCAGACGCCTCCACTGTCCCGTGAAGAGATCGCTGATTTGTCCGCCAACCAGCATGCAGTTGTCGAGCGAATGCTTGCGACAGGCGAAACCTGGAATCAAGCGTCGTCCGGACCAGCCTTCCTTTCACTGGATGAAGGTGAATTCCGAAATCATCTAAAGGCGATCGACAACGATCTCGGAGCGCAGACGGCCGTCGTTGCCGGGTCCTTCGCGAGGTACCTGAAGATGGGTGAAGTGCCGGCACCGTACTATCCCTGGCGCATTGCCATCATTCTGCGCCGTGAAAAGAAGCTGGATCTAGAGAAGCGGTTCCTAGCCGCATGGTGCCAGCATTTTCCCGGCGGAAACGGTGCCCGGTACGGTCAACTGGTCGATCGACTCCGAAAGCTGGCCTGATCGCATTGTCGTATTTACGATTTTGCGATGACTACGTCGAAAACAGCGGCTGGCTCGAATTGTTGAGGGGGGAAGCCAAGTGACAAAGATGAACCATGCTCGACCGATTCTGAGGATGATAGATGACTTCAAGCGCCGGCGCAGTGACACGGGTCTGCAGAGGGTGCAGCAGCAGGAATCCGGCGCTCCGTTCACTCTCGGCGACTTGCGCAACAAGGTCGATTTTGGCGCGCTCAACGCGGAGCTGATGGAGTTGCGCCAGGACCTGCATCAGATCGCGTGTTCTGTGCTGGCGCACGTCGAGAAGTACGGCAATGTCAGGCTCATTGATCGTTTGATAGCCGCAGTTCCCGCGTTTATGGACACCCACCCCCTCATGGACTGGTTCACCGTATTTGGTCCGGTCGAGTTCGTCGATGGCAAGGCAAAATACAAGGCTCGCGGGCAAAGCGCGATAGAGGTAGCGACGACGCTGCCCTTCTGGACGATTCCAGCCGAGGAGTAGACTAGCCGAAGGCAAAGCCGGACCGGCGCCTGGCATTGTTGCGCCTGCGGCTACCGCCGGTATCCCCGAGGTTTGCCCTGTGACCAGGCGCCGGCATGAGTGGAGCACCGTCGTCAGTCGCGCCAGCGTTGAGCCTTACCGCAGTTGCATTCAGCGCGGGAATTCGCGATAAATCGACAGGGGAAGAGATCTGCATTTGTCGGATTGCAGGCTGACGAGGGGGCCATGTCTCAATACAAGAGCCGTAACATCGGCGCCATCATCAGTGGCGTATTCCTGGCGTCCTGCGGGATTTCCGTACCGGATCAGACGCCCTTTCTCGAATATCAGATCAGCCCGACAAGCCATGCATCGACTCAGGGGCGCTACGAGAACTCCATCATCAATCATATCCATTGCGAGATCGGCAGAGGTCTCATCCAGGCGAAAATCTGGAATATCAAGTGGATCGAGTCGAGCGACTGGGGGACTTCTGTCACCCTGACCGTCACGCGCCTGGACCAGGTCGGCGCCAACGCGGGGGTATCGTTCATCGATCCTCTGAAAAACGCTACCAAGGTTTTTCCCGCTGCCGCGGGTGGCAACGTGACCAGTTCACAATCCTTTACGCTTGGCCTGGGCGCGACCGGAGCAGCCAGCGCTTCACGATCAAAGACCATCCAGTTTACGTACAGGAACTCGGACATCGTGAAGCATTACAAGGAGGCTGGCGTGCAGGGGCCGCCGTCCTGTGATGAATATCAGAAGGGGATAATGATAGAGGGTGATCTGAAGATAGAACAATTCATCTATGACACCACAATGCTTGCGGCTCTGGACAATGGAAGCGATGCGACCAGGTCCCCTTCGAGGAAGTACCGAGCGCTGGAACAGGTGCCGCTCTTCAACACCCAGACGGAAGACATCAATTTTGTTGCGGCTTTCGGCGGAGGCGTCAATCCGTCGTGGAAGCTGATCAACTTCTCAGGCAATACATCGCAGAATCTGCTCGCCGGGCAACTGACTTATACCAATGACCTGGTGATCACTATCGGTCCGCTAAAACCGAACGGTATTCCACTCGCCCTGGATTCGAGCTCCCAGGCCCAGCACAATGCTCGTGTGAGTGCGAACGCCATAGCCACTTCGATTCAAGCGCATTGATGGAATATCTTTCAAAATCTGGTTTGAGGAGACCTAGTGTGAAAACGCTGCTTGTGAGTCTGTTCCTGAGTCTGACCATCACCGGCGCTGGTGCTGCTGAGTCGGGTAATGTTCGGAGCGGTCCGGTCGCGACAATGCTGCAAACTTCAACAGCCGCTGCCTGTAATCGCATTTCAGGCCTTTGTGGTCGCGCGTCGGACACGAAATCGAGCTCGATAAAACAGCGGATTGCTGATGACCGTATCCAGGGCGGAACGTGCGACGGGAAAAAGAAGGGCGACTGTTGCCTCAATGACAGCAATGGTCAGTGTGTCGCACGCTGCGCTTCCGACGGCGGAGATTGCAACCCCACCCAATGACACCTCAATCCGCCGCCTCTGGGCATCGCCAGCGTAACGAGCGGCTGCGATGCCTCTTCAAGGCAACGCTTGCGTTCCTTCGTCGTCGCCGGACCGGCACCCAAATTTTGCATCGCCAAGGATAATTGCCGCAAATGCATGTTCAACACTGCGTAAAGGGGATCAAAGGTGAGAGTACTGCGGGTGCCGACGACGGTTTAACTGAAGCAAGAGCCGTCCAAATGATTCAGGATGGGCACGGCATTTATTCGAACTGGTGGCGCAACAAGGGCACGATCACTCGTTCGGAAGTAGAAGCCGTGCTTACGGAGGAAAACCTCGATCGCCATCTTCACGATTACGTTGCCTTTGGCAGCCAGACCCCGTTCATTTCCCTGTCAGCTGGGGCGGTGATTCGGGACCCGGCCACCATGACAAATCAGGTCTACGATGCAATCGATACGGCCCTGTTTTTTGCAACGGACGATGGAGTACGCGCTGGAGCCCTTTTCTTCTGCTGGACGGTGGTCGGGCTTCATACTGCCGTTCGGTTCGCGAACATTTCCGAACCAATAAGAGATCTCTTGATTTACCGCGGCTGGTCTCCCTATCATGATGAAGGTGAAATCGCTGCGAAGATTCATATCCCTGCGCACCAAGTCCAGCGGGTCGAATGGTGGGATCCGTTTGCGAGTCTAAGCAGTCCAGTTTCCACCTGGAGCAACCCACAATATCTTGACCCTGGCCCGCTCCTGAATGAGCGGGGTCTGGTAATCGCGCCGTGAGCCATGATCGAGGACTTTGATCAAGAGCAGCTGCATCGACGTCGTTCATTCTTGGAACGCCGAGCAGAAGCCCATTTTAATGCGACGTCCGGTCTGGCGTGGCACCAGGCAGCCGGCGCAACGCTGCTGCGGGACGCCGCGGCGGTTGCCCTGATCGCTGGCGATACTGACTCCGGTCGTAACCTGCTTCGAAAGAGTGGAGGACTATTTTTCCGCCTCGGGCTGGTCGGAGGACTACAGCAACTGTACATCGCAGGTAATCTAGATGACGATGAAGGCGAAGCCGTTGCTCGCATTGCCAGCTTCAACGAAGCATTCTTGCGGCGTGAATTGCATCAGGAGCAAACAAAGTCTGACTTTCGATTCGACGAAGAGTCGTTTCGTCCTCCACAGCTTCTCCGAGCATATCAAGGGCTGGCGGGGCGGATGCCAGAAGATGAGGAATGGTCAACTTTGCGGCAGGATGTTCATCAGCTGCTGGAAGTAAATGCGACAATGCCTGTCGGTTTAACGCGTACACCTTTGGCTATCTATTTGAACTTGTACGATCTGCTTGGCAAGCGCGGTCTTCAAAAGGTTGGCCTCAAGAGCGACCGGTCAAGGCAGGTGTTGGGTTCGATCGTACAGCGCCGCGAAGAGTTGCTGACAGCCGCAAGACGAGACAGTTTCCATTGGAAGGCCATGCGGCGCCCTGCGGAGCTGATCGACTTTGATCTGCTGGCGCTTCTTCTCGTCGCCATTAGGCGCGGTAAACGGTCCAAGCTGGTGTCGTCTGTCTTTTCGAAAAGAGATGAAGTAACGGCACTACCCTATACTGTGGCCAAGGCATTGAAGGGTTAACCGCCAGCCGGTTGCCGTTGCGGAAATCAAAAGGAAACGCAACGGGCGGGGGAAAAGCCAATTACCGGCAGGGAAATACGGCCACGCTCGCCGGTGAATGCCTAGGCTGCTACGATTAGTCGATCGCGCGGCCACTGATCCCTTGGGAAAAAGCTGCGATATCGGTCGCGTGCGTTGAGTGCGCGGGCGAGATCAGAAAACCACATTGCCCGGCTGCCTCCGGGAAGTTCGTCGCCAATCAAGGGACGAAGGCCCTCTTGCCGATCCGGCACGAGGACGAAAAACATATCAATGCCGTGCCGGTAGTGCACGCCATGTCTACCTTCAACGTTGAAAATATGATTGCGCATATATGCGGTGATATCAGGGATTTTGGGCGTCCGCGCCCTGCAGGACTCCGGCAGAGTTGGCCGGTAGTATTTTCGTTCGTTCAAAAGATTGTCGAACAGATTGATCCAGTGAGTTTCGCGCTCGTCGACGAGACTGTATTCACACCGCTCAAGCAATACGATGCGAACGGGAAAGCCGTCGCGCCATTCGTCGCGCATCCAGCTTCGAACAACGCCTATGCCGTCATAAGGCCCCCGACGGTGCTGATAGAAGCGCCGATCAGTAGTGCCGGTCGTCATTCCGACGTACCGCACCGTCCCGTCGCGACAGGAATATAGCGCGTAAATCGAAGCCATGGCGGCTCCTTGGGGGCCAATTACCGTACAAAGAGATGGGGTGAACGCCTAACTTGTTCAATGGGAGGCTGGCACGTCTCCAGCTGCCGCGTTCTTGTCCGTCGGAGGACCGTAGATCCCATTCTTCGGGCCACTCAAGGTCGACAACTCTGCAACACAACTAATCAGGAACGTCACTTAACGGCTTGTCGACATCCGTTTGCGAGCCTTAGTCTGCAATACGGGATAAGTGACGGATTTTGGTTTGCGAGGGTATTTCACCGGGACTGTCACACAACCGAACGTTTGAGTGACAGGAGGAAGATGCAACTCGGCTACATGAGGGTATCCAAAGCGGATGGCTCTCAAACTTTGGACTTGCAGAAGGATGCCTTGCTTGCTGCCGGCATCAAAGCCAATCACCTCTACGAGGACCTGGCCTCGGGCCGCCGTGATGACCGCCCCGGTCTTGCGGCCTGCCTGAAGGCGGTGCGCGAGGGCGACATCCTCGTTGTCTGGAAGCTTGATCGGCTTGGTCGGGATCTGCGCCACCTCGTCAACACTGTCCATGACCTGGTCGAGCGCGGCGTCGGCTTTAAAGTGCTGACCAGTCACGGTTCGTCGATCGACACCACGACGGCCAGCGGCAAGCTCGTTTTCGGGATATTCGCCGCGCTGGCTGAGTTTGAGCGTGAGCTGATCTCCGAGCGCACCCGAGCTGGATTGGCGTCTGCCCGGGCCCGCGGCCGTGCGGTTGGCCCAGGTTGGCATGGCCAGCCGTGACACGCAGGTCGGCAAGCTCTGCGATGAGCTCGGTGTCACGCGCCAGACGCTCTATCGCTTCGTTTCACCAAAAGGCGAACTTCGGGACGACGCGAAGCGTCTGCTTGGCATCGGGTCGACCGCCGACACTCCGGCACCAATCAAAAAACAAGAAGAGGAGGAAATCGCATGACCGCCATCATGCTCACCCGCAACATCGATCAGCAGAACGTGCACCGGTTCTACAAGCTCGACGTACAGCCGACGTTGTTCGGCGAATGGACGTTTGTACGCGAGTGGGGAAGGATCGGCCGCGCCGGCACTGTTCGCGTCGAAACCCACCACACGCGCGGCAGCGCCGATATCGCCATGGCAGATAATTGGACAAGGAAGCTCAAGCGCGGCTATCGCTAGTGCACGCGAATTCTCACAGCAGCCCGGAAGCCTGTGTTACAAGGTTTGGCCACTTAAGGCACATGGCCACAACGCAGAACAATCAACGAAAGTGATGGCCATGCATCTACGTGGCATGTTGGCTTTGTGGTTTGGGCGATTGAGGGTCTGTCTCTCGATCAGCATCCGCCCATAAAACAACAGGGGCCGCTGGAGCGGCCCCTGTTTTGCAGAATCGCAACGAAAGCGACAGCGGCTTTATAGGACGTTCAACCATAAATTTCAAGTATTGTAGTTCGCCATGTGAAAGGAATCGCAAAATCGTACAATCGTATTTGCGTCTCGCAACGTTGATGCGGGTGTCAGAGTCTGATGGCCAGGCGCCGGCCCGTGAGCCTTGATAGCCATCTAGATCATGCAGGCAGTACGGTAGCACGCCCTTGCTGGCGACAAGCGGGATTGCAGAGAAACTTCTTGCCCCCGACTTCATACGAAGGTGCAGGGAGACTTGCGCCGATTCACATGCCAGGACAGCATGTGTCGGGGGGCGAGAGTGCGAACGATATCGGTTGATGAACTGGCCACGTCGGATCTGCACGTTGACGCGGTCTACCAGGGGGGACGGCGCGGCAACATGGGCGATGACCCGCTGCCGCGCCTCATGCGCGTGGATAACCTCGGCGGCTTTCGGTACCGCGGAAAGGTCGCGGGCAGGCTGCACATGCTCGTTCTCACTTCAAGCATGGCGGATGCCGACTGGCCGGATTCTCTTGATCGTGAGACGGGCGTGTTCACGTACTACGGAGACAACAAGAAGCCGGGCCGTGAACTGCATGATACCGGCCGCGACGGAAATCTGATCCTGCAGAAGATGTTCGAAGCCGCCCGCGGCGGTGTGGAGGGCAGGCGCGAATGCCCGCCCACGTTCATTTTTGCAAACGCCGGCAGCTGGCGGGACATGATCTTCCTCGGGCTCGCGGTGCCAGGAGCATCGGACCTGGACTCTTCGGAAGAGCTTGTTGCGATCTGGCGTACGGCCGGCGGGCAGCGTTTCCAGAACTATCGCGCCAGATTTACGGTGCTTGATGCACCGGTCGTCAGGCGGGCCTGGATTGACAGTCTGATAGCCGGAAAGGCCGACGATGCCGATGCGCCCGAGGCCTGGCAGGCTTGGGTCAGGACCGGGCGCCGGCGGGCACTCATGTCGACGCGCTCCCTGGAGTACCGCAGCAAGGTCGAACAGCTGCCCGCCGACGCGGAAGGAGAAGCAATCGTTCAGGTGATCCGCGATCACTTCAAGGATAGCCCGCACGCTTTCGAACACTGCGCGGCCGCGATAACGCGCTTCATGATGCCGGATGTCGTGACGCTGGATGTCACGCGGCCCTCTCGAGACGGGGGCCGTGATGGTGTCGGCCAGTTGCGGGTGGGGTCGGGGCCGAGCGGAATCCTCGTCGATTTTGCCCTGGAGGCGAAGTGCTATTCAGCGACCAATTCGGTGGGCGTTCGCGAGATGTCGCGCCTGATTTCCCGGCTCAGGCATCGCCAGTTCGGGGTGCTCGTCACAACCAGCTGGGTCGACCTCCAGGCCTACAAGGAAATCAAGGAGGACGAGCACCCGATCGTAGTCGTTGCCGCGGCCGATATCGTCGATCTGCTCCGCAGAAACGGCAAGGGCAGTCCTGCGACGGTCGCCGCCTGGCTGGGAGAGGAGTTTCCCCAGGCTACCTAGGAAGCTGCGGCAGTCTCCACTGACGAACGACCTTCGACCACGCCCACGCGCTGGCAGGCCTGAAGGGCCTCAAGCGCGGGCTTTGCCTGTCTGGCGGAGGGCTTCTTGTCCCATCCGCCCGCGGCGTAGCTGGCAAGCGTGCGACAGATGCCCGCGACCTTCCAGTGGACTGCACCAGCCTTCTGTCCCAGTTCGGCGACCTGGAGCCAGGTTGCGGCGCTGACCTGCATGCACTGCTCGATCCGTTCATAGTCGGCAACCGAATGGACCCGGACGGGCGCAGCAGCGACGTTTTCGCCATCGGTGGTCTCGGCGTACGCGAGTTCCGGAGGAAGAGGATCGGAAAGCGCCGGCAGCCTGCTCATGAGATCCAGCCAGCATTCCTCCTTCTTGAACCATTCACTCGGATTGCGCTGACCGGCAGACTGGCGCAGAAGCGAGTCGATCTGAGGAGCCCAGGCCTCGACCAGCGCTTCAAGCTCGGGGCTGACGGACTGGCTGGACCAGAGGCGGTCGAAGTCGATGCGGCCACCCGTCTTCTGGGCGAGTCCGGCCACCACGTAGGCCGTGATCTGCGCGCCATACGCCGGAAATTTCATTGCGCGTATCTTCTTTTCGACGGCGCGATAGAGAATGGCCTTCGCAGCCAGCCGCTTGAACCATGCAGTATCCGGTGGCGGGGAACTGCTGTCCTTCATCCGCTGCATGAAATGCTGAAAGTTCTTCTGCCCGCCGAGACAGACCCGATAGGGCAGGCCGTCCCAGGCGGCCAGATAGCGCGCCACATCCAGCTTGCTGATCCGCCGCTGCTTGGGCGTCTGCGTGCGGAAGGTCTGCTGGTCCGACTTGCGATAGGCAGCCTTCTGCTCGGCCGCAAGATAGGAGCCTCGCGCGCGTTCGTAGAACCAGCGCCCTTTCCCGTCATCAAGCCAGGTGTTGTTTGCCAGGGTCTCGATCTCCTGATGGAAGGGATCGCCTGCCGAGAAGTCCGCCAGCTGGACGGTATTCTGCCGGTTCGCCGCCCGGGAGATGGAAGCAACCATCTCGCTGAGGTCTGCACCGCCCACCTTGATGATCTTGATCGGGACGGCGACGTTCCCGAGGTTGAGGCTCTCCTTGCGGCGCGCCCGATGGAGGGAGGCCGTCGTCTGCCCGCCGTTGACGATCTGCAGCCCCTTGAGCGACTTGATCAGCGGCCGTCCGGCCTTGTCCTTCACGAGCTCAAGGTCATCAACCGTTGCAACGATACCGTTGTTGTAGGCCAGAAACATCGATGGCTGCTCGACGATCGTGCGTCTGAGTTCGGCATTGACGCTCTTCCGGCCCTGCAGACCCAGAAAGGCGCGCACGTTCAGTTCGAGGAGTCGAACGCCGTAGCGGTCATAGATGCGCGAGAGGGCCTCGCCGGGCAGCACCGACAGATAGGCATCGTACTCGCCGGCCTGACTCGGAACATGCAGGCACGCGACAGGATCGCCGGTGAGTGCCTGAAGGTCGACCACGATATCGGCACGGGTCTCGCCTTCTCCCAGAATCCTCTGCAGACGGACAATGTCGTAGGTGTCGAATTCGACCTTCCGGTCGCGCCAGTCGGTAGAGCCCGCCGCCTTGTCGACGATGCCGTTCGTCAGAAGGATGATTCTCACGCTGCCGAGCGTCCGCGCCTGGGCCTCGATCAGCCTGGCAAGATCACTTGCATCGCTGTTGGAGGGTTCGAGCTCGGCGGCCAGGCCTTCGACGCAGGCGTTGACGAAGCGAAGGGCCCGTTCGAAGGCCTTCGTCACTTCTGCAGCGGGAATCCGGCCGGGCGGGAGATCCTCGCGGTAGATGGTCGTAAACAGTTCGAGCCGGGATCGCTCTTCATCGAAGGCGTAGCCGTCGATGCGATATATCGCATTCTTGATGCGGCCCTTCTGAAACAGCGGAAACGTGCCTTCCAGCTGTCCAGCGTCTTCAAGGCGCTCCAGTATCAGCTGCGTAAAAATTTCCTCGGAAAAGGGCTCTTCCTTCAAGGCCTCTTCGACTTCGCCGACGATCCCCTCGGCGAATTTGGCAACCGCCTCGTCAATCACTGGCGACCTCCTTGCACGAACGCTTCAAGTACAGCGGCCGTGTCAGCAGCGAAGGCGGCAATAGCTCGAACATCAAGCGTATAGGTCGCCTCGGTAATGGCAATCGGAAGACCCCCGCGCGTCAGACGCGGGAAGGCTTCTGTTATGGAATAGGCATCGACAGTGCGCTGCTGAATTCTCGGCGCGCGCCTGGCCGAATCGTCATCCGGCATCAGACCGCGTCCAAGAAGTGCATTGTCGAAGCCTCGGCGCGCAGCGTCATCCGGCAGAATGCCCTTTATTGCGGTGATGATGTCCTGAAGAGATCGTCCGTCAGGGGCTTCTACGAGGCGCACGTGCAGCAGCTCGAGCTGACGGAGGCCTGTCGTGTCAAGCTGGTCCAGCCTGGAAATCGTAATCGAGGCCGAAGGGCCGAGCCCGGTCTTCACCTCGAGCGCGTGACCGCTGCTCTGGAAGTCGTGGAGGCCATCAATGGGCGCTTCCCAGTTCGCGAGGCCGTACGGGTTCGCGGCGAGCAGCTGCTCCAGAACAAGAAGTTCACCGATCAGGCCGACCGTTTCCGGGCGTGAAAACCCGCTGCGTCGCTCACGCAGGAACTGTCTCCAGGCATCGAGACGGGCAAGAAACTGGTCCAGAGCGTCGACCGTCCGGGCCTGTGCTGCGGCGGCGACAACGTCGGCGCAGATGGTGGCAAAAAGATCGCGTCTGCTGCTGTCCTCAAGTGAAAGCGCAAGCAGCGGTCCTGACTGGTCGGGAATGATGCTCAGTCGCATCCCGCCAAGCTCGAAGAGAGCCTCGGGGGCAGGCCGGGTCTGAAGCATCAGACAGGGCGCATTGTCGCTGGCCCTCATCCCGGCGAGAATGTCCAGCGGCACTTCCGCGGAAATCAGCTTCGTCCGATACTGGCGTGCAACGGGCGCCGTCTGCGCAAGTTCGTTCCAGGCATCGTTGAGCACTTCCAGCCAGACCGTCATGACTCTTCACGCTGCTGGACGCTGTTGATGAGATATACGCGCTTGTCGGCGGCATCGCTGTCCGGGAAACTGACAACAACGCTGATGACCGGGCGGTCGGTCGGCTCGACCCCGGCCTTGTCCGGATCGATGGGATAGATGATCAGCAGTCCGTTCTGCGGCCGCCCGCCACGGACCTTGCGGATGAACTCGCCGGACGGAACGTCGGTGTCGGGTTTGGTGCGGGATCGTCTTTCCCGGTTTGTCCTCACGAGAGCCGCGTCGAATTCGGCATCCGTCAGGTCGATGGCCTGATCCAGCGGACTGAGCGTCGTACCGATGATGAACCGGTCGCTCGGAGCCGGCCGACCGTTCTTCCGCGGCTTTCTGGGGTTGCGCAGGATGCATCTGCGTCGGCGTCCGGCGAGATCGACTTCCTTCTCGCTGCCTGTGGCAAGAAAGACGGTCCAGTCCGTCAACTCGGCGGGCTGCATGGCGAGCTGAGCGTTGATGAAGGCGGACAGCTTCTTCCCGTCCACCTGAAGGCTTTCCGAGGGGAAGGTCAGATTCCTCAGATATTCGGCAATTTCTCTGCCAGCAACGCCGGTCCAGAGCGTGCCGTCAGCCTTTTTCTCCCGCTGGCCCGGCCGGCGCGGGTTATCAGTGCCGGTTCCGAGACTTGAAAGGAAGTCATCGGTTATTGCCGCGTTCCGGTCGACGGTCTGACGGTCGCGGAACATGACCGTCTGCACCTTGCCTTCGCCCGCATAGCTGCTCTCGCGCTTTTCGGCGTGCCGCTGTTTGTTCTTTGCGGTTACTTCGAGGATGTCGTGGACGGCAATCTTGAGGCCGAAATCCTTTGGCGTGGCATCCATCTGAGCCATTTCGAAGAACTGGGCGCGCAGTTCCTTCTGGGCCGTCGCGACGTAGCGGAACCAGTCTTCCATGTCAGGGGTGGTAAAGAGCCGGCACAGGTCGGCAAATCCGCGGCGATAACCGAACCAGCGACCCATCTGCAGGAGGCTGTCGTACTGTTGTGAAACACGCAGGAAATAGCTGACGGACAGTCCTTCCAGGGTAAGGCCGCGCGAGAGCTTGTCTCCGCCGATGGCAATCACGGAATAGCCGGTATCCTTGTAGGCATCGTAGTCGATGTCTGTCTTGGTCTTGCCGTTCGCGGTAATGACCTGGATCTTGTCCGAACTTTCGGCGATCACGGACGCGACCTGCTCCCAGGTCACCGGAATCGTGTTCCGGCCGTAGAGCGTCGTCCGGACCACCTCAGTGGTCGGGAGATAGTCGGTTTCCCATAGCGCCTTCAGGCGTTCCATGGTTTCCCGATCGCCGTTCGAAATCATCGCGCGCGTTTCGCGCAGATGCTTTTCGACCTGACGGTGGACCTCGTCGTGCACGTCGACCCAGCGAGAAACATGGACGAGCATCGAATTGTGTTCGCGCTCCTGACCGCGCGCGGCGCGGGCGGGCGCAGGTCAGGAGAAAGGCGTCAATGGCATCCTCCAGGCTTGGCGGGATGACATCCTGTCCGTTGAAGCGCGGCTTCAGTGTCTTGTCGTGCTTCTCCAGAATCCAGCCCTCGCGTGTCTGGGCAAGGGGCCGCACCAGGGGCAGGCCTGGATTGTCTGCATCGTCATTGGTGCCGAAAACCGCAGCGGGGCCGAAATAGTCGTCAGGCGGGGTAAGCGAGACGATGAAGGTCGACGGGAAGAGGTCCGGGCCATAATCCTTTGCCGACCGCTCGTCGTGAATGAGAATGTTCGCAAACGGTGTCGCCGTATATCCGACGTACACTCGACGCTCGAACGACATCAGCAGACGCCGGATTTCACCATTGACGCGCTTAGGATCGTAGTCCTGCTCGAAGGTGCCGTCCTCAAGAAAGGGCTGATCGCCGGTATCGACCGAGGCCTGGTCGGCCTCGTCGTCGATGACAAGTACCGGCGCTGCCTTGGCAGGTCCCGGCAGGCGCGCGATCCAGTTGTTGAGGTTTTCGAGGACCTTTGCGTTCTTCTTGACGATCAGAAGGCATGGCTGATTGACGGGTGAGAAGTTGGCCTGGTCGGCCATGCGCTGATTGAAGTCGCCGTTCGGATCAGCCATCGTAAGGCTGTCGACGATAAGCTGCGCGTTGAAATTGCCGACCCCGATGGTCCGCATGGGCTGATTTGGGCGCCGCGTCTTGGGATTCGTATCGTAGCCCAGAAAGTCCTTGTCAAAACGCTTCTGGGTCTGCAGGCGCAGGATCTTGTGCATGCCCGCAAGGATGATGATGATGCGATATCCCGCGTCAGCTGCGCGGTTGACGACGCCGGCATAGCTCGCGGTCTTGCCCGACTGCACGTCACCCACGACAAGGCCCCGCCAGTCCCAGCTTCCCGGACGCTGAGGGTCATCCATGACCTCCAGAATCCTGGCAGTGCTGTTCTTGAGCTCCCGCACCGAGTCTTCGGGCCAGCCGTCTTCCTCCCAGCTTGTTGACGTACCGCTGCATGAACGGCCCCGGCTGCCGACGGTCGCCGAGATACCAGGGCGCCGGCCGTTCCTTGTCCTGCAACGTGAGTGCCGGTCCCTGCTCGGTCACGAAGATGGTCAGGAGCAGGCGTACGGCAGCCTCCTTCTGCTCAGGGCCGACGGGCTGCCGGGTCATCATGCTGAACGTCTGCGCGTCCAGCTCGACCATTCTGGCGATGGCGTCGCGATCGATCGCTTCGCCGGCTTCCTGCTGCACCTGCAGGATCTTTCTGGCCCTCAACGCAAGTGCCTCGACGACGTCCGTCATGGTACCCCTCCCATCTTGCGCAGCAGCTCCGATCTCACCTGCGTCAGGTCGCCCGGAAGATTGAGGAGCAGCAGGTCTGCTCGCTTGTCAGGTGTCAGCGATGCCGGCAGCCTTCTGCCAAGTTCAAGCAGCTGATCGGTCAGCTGAGCAATTTCGTCCGCTCCCATCGGGGGCGCGTCGGCACCCTCGGATTCCGATACGTCAAGCCAGATGCGCTCGATCGGGACGCTGCGCTCGATGAGGGACAGAACGGCATCGAAGGCGCGTACGCCTCCTGCGCTGTCCCGGCAGGCCGCTATCGCAGGATGACTGCGATTGATCCTGTACTGAAGCCCTTTCGGTCCCTGCTGAGTCAGCCAGACCGTGGGTGCAGTGTGGGGTGCGCCGTGCAGGCGCGGGCCCTGACCTCGGAACGCGAATACCTCGCGCGCCTCCTGCCGGCAGCGGCCTCCGATGGCCGTCAGTCGCGCACGGAGCGCGCCGGGCGGACGTGCCTGGGACTTGCGGACATCGATGCGCCAGTCGCGGTCCAGACTGGTGGGAAGATCAACCTCGATCCGGGCCAGACGGCTGGCCTCGTCGCGCGTCCAGGTTCGCGCGCCGCCTAGCCCCAGCCAGCTGCCCGCGACGAGCAGCCGCTTGCCTCGATAGACGTAGAAGCCCTGACGCGCTCCCCAGCCGCCAGGACCGCCGGCAGATTCATATTCCGCTTCGTTTGCATATCGATCGCGGTGCGGAAGCACATACGGTCTGACGATGAAGACGGAACCCGCATGGCGGACCCGTTCGGAAGGCAGCTCCCGTGTTGCAGGGTGTCCGATCTGGAACGGGTCCCAGGCCTTGACCGGTCGCCCGTTAAGATGGATCGCGAGGCTGGTCGCATCACCATTGATGAAGCGATGAAAGACCATGCCGAGATGGGCGCGGATGTCCTCAAGTCGAAGATAGAAGGCTTCCTTTCCAAGCCCCGAAAGACCTCCCAGCGAGTCCATCCGGTCCCAGAGTACGAGGGTGCCGTGTTCAAGCTGCAGGAGCTTTTCCGTCAACGGATGCTGCGGCAGCGCCGTGAGAGGCGTCGCAAACCAGCCGCGCCTGGCGATCTCGTCAACGTCGAGCACCAGGGCCGACGTCCTGCCGGAATTCCTGCTGATGATCGTGAGCCGTCGGCACTGCGACAGGGATGCCGTCTTCAGTCCCAGGCCGAACCTGCCGAGGTCGCTTGCCATGCGTTCGGTTGTCGGGCCGATGCCGCCCAGTCGCAGGGCTTCCCCAAGCGTGCGGCGATCCATGCCATCGCCATCATCCAGCAGGGCGACCTGAGGAGTACCTTCGTTCCATTCGACGACAAGCTCGATGGTCGCCGCGCGCGCGGCAATGCTGTTGTCGATCAGGTCGGCCACTGCGGTTTCAGGTGAATATCCCAACCCTCTGAGGGATTCGACGAGCGCTGCAGCAGAGGGCGTGATCTCGACTGGCCGCTCTCGCGCCATGTCCTCAGGCAACCCGACGATCGTTGGAGCCATCAGCAGACCGGGAGGCCAGATCCAGCTGCTCGCGCAGCACTCTCGCAACGGCAAGGCCGAGCAGGGGGGGAACGGCATTCCCGATCTGCCGGAACGCCGCGTTCATCGCGCCAGCAAAGACAAAGCCGTCGGGGAAGGACTGAAGTCGTGCGGCTTCGCGCACGGAAATCGTCCGACACTGCTGGCTGTCGTAATGAATGTGCGAATAGGTGTCCTTTCCCATGTGGGCCGTCAGCGTGCGCGACGGCCTGGAAGGATCGAGCTTCCACCATTTGTTCGGAAACTTTTCCGGGTCGTAGGGGGGGACGATCTCGGCCTTGAGGTCACGATAGGCCGCAGAGTTCTTGTGGGCGCCGGTCAGGCGCCTTCTGCGCAGGGCCTGCTCGAACATCTCTTCAGCGATCTTCCTCGCCTGCGGATAGTCCGCCCCATGCTCCATGGCTTCAAAAATGGGGAAATCGCGCGGCGTGAGGCGGACAAGATGACCGTCGGTGCCCTCGTCGCGAGAGAACCCGTGCCAGCTGCGCATCATGCGGGCATAGTCTGAAATGCCCTTCCTGAGTTCACGGTAGGACAGTTCGTCGGTCAGCCTGCGTCGGCGAATGGTCCGCGGCTCCTTGAAATGCTCTGTTATCCGCGGAAGATCGCCAAGCGCTTCCCTGGTGCCAACTGCCGGTATCAAGGTCTCCGCCGGCTCATGGAGCTGATGAAAGCGCCCGCTGGCCTGGTCCACGTGCTTGAGCGCAACTCTCCGCGAACCCTGATAGCCGCTGGGCAGCTCGGCGAAATGGGTCGGTTCAGGAAACCGTGGCTTCTGCCCGAGGACATGAGCGAGGGCCACGATGAACAATCGTTCTCTGATCTGCGGCACGCCGAAATAGGCCGCGTTCAGCAGCGTATAGCCGGTCGAATACCCGGCAGCTTCGAGATGTTCGCAGATCTCCTCGGGGACGTTGTGGCCGCCGAAGTTGAGAATGTCGGGCACGTTCTCGATCACGATGACGAGCGGCTGCGTATCCTCGACGTACTTCAGGAAGCGGCGATAGAGCGAGGCGCGCGGGTCCTTCTGGAACGCATCCTCTTCACCCCCGGAGATGGAACGAAGCTTCGATCGACCGATCCGGGCAAAGGCCTGGCAGGGGAGTCCGGCGGCCAGAACGTCAAACGAATCCGCTGCGGAGGTCGGCAGCTCCAGCTCGGTGACGAGCTGTCCGGCCGAAATGCGCTCCATGTCGCGCGGCAGAGCCCACGGCCCCTCAAGGTCGCGACCATTGGCGAAGTTGAGCGCATAGGTCCGCGCGGCTTCCGGATCGATCTCGATATGGGCGGCAAGCTCGATGCCGGCGGTCTGCAGCCCCAGCGAGAGGCCGCCCGCGCCCGAACAGATTTCGAGGGCGCGCGGGCTCCTGCCCGTGCGGAGGCGGGCAAGCTTCTTCTGGCGAATCAGCAAAGCATCTGCGGCAATCATCGGCGGCCCAGCAATCCCTTCAACCTTTTTCGCAGGCCGTCAGGATCCGCCGTTTCGCACTCCCAGATGACTGCGACCCGCCAACCCATACCCTCCAGCCCCGTCTTTACGCGTTCGTCGCGCAGCACGTTCTTCTTAAATTTTTCGCGCCAGAATTGTATATTCGACTTAGGCACATAGCAATAAGGGCACCCCTCATGCCTGTGCCAAAAACAGCCATGGACGAAGAGGGCGGTCTTCCTGCCGGGAAACACCAGGTCCGGCGACCCGGGGAGCTTCTTCACATGGAGCCTGAACCGGAAACCGAGACGGTGCGCGGTGCTTCTGACCAGCAGCTCGGGCCTGGTTCCTTTTCCCCGGATGCGACTCATGATCTCTGAGCGACGAGCCGGAGTAACGATGTCTGCCACGATGCAACGTCCCTGTACGCAGCTGCCGATGCCGCTACTCGGCCTGGTCGGCGACCAGGTTCTGGATCACCGCGGCAAGTGACTCCTCGTCGCCATCAAAGCTGGCGATCATCGCTTTGAGGAAGGCGTCGGGATCGAGGTCGTCGAGATCGATCGGATGTCCCGCGTGATCCGCCAGCACGAGGAAGAACGAAAGCTGAGTGCGACCGTTGCCCTCGCGGAACGCATGAATGACATTCAGTTCCGAGAGGAAGTGGGCCGCCTTTTCGGCGAACCTGTCGGGCTCCAGCCCGGTCAGAAATCCGTTCTTCTTCAGCTGTGAAAACAGCTTCTGTGGCTGGGCCTCGATATTTTCCGGGAAGCAGAACATGTTGCCGCCCTTGGATATGCGGACAGTTCGAAACTCGCCTGCCCAGTCGTAGACGTCCTGAAACAGATGTCCGTGAACTGCCTTGAAGTGCGCGAAATCGAGGTCTCCGGCCGGAAGCTCCTCATCCGCTCTCGCGTCGCTTACTTCCGCTTCGAACGCGTCAAGCTCGTCCGAGTCTCTGAGATCGAGCCTGTTCTTGAGGACGGTCGTGCCGGGATAGCAGTAGTCATCGGCAACAGCATCATACATGCCGGATTACGCCTTGCGGTAGGCCTTGATGATTGCTTTCCGACGCTCTTCGGGAGTGCGGGCCTTGCTTTCGGCGATCGCGGTGCTGCCCTTCATCTTCGGCGAATAGACGATGCCTTCCACCGCGCTGATCTTCCTGAAGCGCGTGCTGCCGATCACAAAGCCGGAGGCCTTGCCCTTCTTCGAAGATGGTTTCTTTGGAGCCATGGGCGGGTAATAGCACAGTTCGGTCCGACTCGCACGAGGCAATGACAAGCCGCAAGGAGACGTGCCAGCGGGCATAATCGCAGACTCGGCGCTTTGCGGTTTTGAACCCGCCCGGCTTCGCGCAGGATCACCGCCGACGTAAGCCGAAAGCTCGCCTTACGTCGGCTCAAACAGGGGACATACGTGAAGTGTGTTTGAGCGGTCCGATAATAGAGGCGTCCTAGTACTCGGCATCCGGATGCATTTTTCGTCGACCGCAGGCGGCACTCCAGTGCGGGTAGGGGGCAACGGTGCGATCGAGGTTCTTGCGGACCAGCTGCATCGTTGCGCGGATTCGGTTGGTCACTTCATCATCGGGGAGCTGGAAGAGTATCGATAGCTCTTGCTGCGTGATACAGCGTCCTCGCCGTTTGGGCCAGGTCATCAGTCTTGCGCGATGAGTCAACGCTGTGACGAACGCCGGGCTTAGTCCGTAGGCACCAGCGTGGCTGATCACCGTCTCGGCGGAGGGAGCGCCGCTCAAGCCGGCCTTGTTGAATTCGAACAGGCAACGATCAACCGGATCAACGCCTTCGAGGAGTTCTTCAAGGTTGATCGACCGGAGTACGGCGGCAGTCTCGTCATGGTTCTCGTCGACCACGCCGACATGCTCGGAGACGAGTTGCTCTCGACGTCCAGTTCTACGCCGCTTGCCCAGGAGCGTCGGTATGATGCCGCCATTTTTCAGGAATTTGCTGGAGCCGCAGATCACCAAGAGCCAGTCCTCAAAGCCCGGACGCCCGGTAAACTCGAAACGGCCGTTGGCGTCTGCCGCCACATTTTCCACCGGCGCTTCAAGCACGTTCGAGTCTTCCGGAGATTCTTCAAGCGCCTGTCGCTCAAGGTGCCCCATTGCACTCTGGATCGTTTCGTTAAGCACTACATCGGGATCCAGATGCGCTGCCAAAGCTCGGGTCTTGATGCGAGCGGACACAGCCTCACCATGCTGCGCAAACATGCCGTGGAAGACTACGATCACGCGCTGATACCGCTCGCCGACAGAGCCGGTTCGAAGAGCATACAGCAGATCTTCGTCTGAATACTGCATGTGCCATCCAGGGCTCTGGCTGCGGCCTCAGCTCTCTAGCGTTCTCAGTTATGGGTACCAATCACAGCGAGGGCAGGTGCCCATGAGAGAACCCAAAATGAGATTGCGAACACAAGGCTCAGCAGTGGTGCGATGAGAGGTGTCATGAGGAACTCCTATTGGCTGATGTAATGTGCTTCGAGAGGTGGGCTAAGTCTGGATCCGTCGCGAGATGATCGAGGAAAATCACGCTTTCAAAAATCCACGACTCATGAGACAACAAATGTTGCAAGTATCTGACCGCCTCACTTCGATGCTGGCGGTTGTAGACTGACAGAACGGCAACATGAGCCGTGGGCAATTGGGGGTCGGTATCACGAGCCCTTATGGCCGCGTCGAGAGCCTCAGGATATCGCTGCTGATCGAGCAGGCTGGCCGCGAGATTGATATCGGCCTCGGCTGTTTCAGTGACCCGTCGGGCACGGTCAATCGCAGCCGCCTTTTCAGACAGCAGGTAAAGTTCTTTCCGTCGGACCGGATCTGCTTCATAGCGCGCCAAGCCTTGGCTGCAGAGCCCAATCAGCCGCCACGCCCTCGGGTCATGCTTCCAGTTAGGATCGGTCTGCACACACGCGACTGATGCTTCGTAGTCGCCGGAGAGTTGCAGCTGCCGGGCATCCCGCAATCGGTTCTGATCGATTTCAGGTGGGGCTTCGTGGGTCCGAGCGTTTGCCCGCCAATGCATGGCCCGAATGTTGCGAAGCGTGCGCTGTACATCAAAAGACATTCGGGTAGCCGCTTTCTGCATTCTACAATTCAGGTATCTCCGGTCGGTCAAGGCACAAGTCTCAGGCCTGAAACATTAAATCTTGTTAACCATCACCAATGCGCTGAAAAACAACGAGATTTTGCTGGCGGAACGTTTTTTTTCGACCAGTTCTGTCCAATCCGCCATGTCCTTGTGAGCCGCCAAAAGGCTCACCGAGCCGGCCGGCAGCCGGCACGATTGGAGGGTCTGATGGACCAATATCTGAAGGTGTTTATGGCGGCGGCCCTGGCTGTCGTCGGCGGCATGTCGCCCGGCCAAGCTGACGAGGAACTACCTGCGCAGGTCAAGATCGCCAGCGTGGTAGTGACGGCGACCGGTTGCCATGCCGAGTCCCGCTCGTACACCACGACGGTGCCGCACCCGGAGCGTCTGGACCGCTCGTACCACGGCGGTCCGCTGGACGGGATTGAGGTGCGGGTGACCGCCGCAAACAACGGTCACTCCTACGGCGATTTCGTTTGGAAGGACGATCACACGATCGCCTACACGGTCTCGGCGCGCGGCGCGGGCCGTTGGGTCGATCCGCCGAAGGCCTTCGGAGTCAAGGTCGGCGGCGGCTGGTGCGCCGGCGCCGAAGGTGGCTCGTCGGGCATCGATATCATCGCGCACTACAAGTAGTGCGATGCACAAGATGGGAGGCGGCCTCGGGCCGCCTCTTTCGTGCCGGGGCCGGCCCAGTCTTATCGTGCAAAGGTCCGCGCTTGCCTTGCGGGTCGAAACCCCTCGCCAGAGGCTGGTAGTCAAACCCGCCGGCGCCGCGTGGTGGTCGATTGAGCGGTGCCACCTCGCTCGGGCTCAGGGCTCGCTCCCAGACGCCGATTTCATCACTGACGGCGCGAAAGTACCGGCCCGCCGCAGGATTTGTCTCATTGTCGCGCTTGAGCCATCCCCCTTTGGATCGGTCAACGCCCGCGGCCGGCAAGATCGGGTGAATAGGCCCCCAAGCGCGTGCCGGCAAGGGCATCCATGCGTATCCAACGCGCAAAGCTTGCGCGCCGGAGCCTCGCGCGAACCCACCCTGTGCCTGCCCGCTGGAGCTGCGGGCCTTGAATTCTCCCGACCGGCCGCGATGGCGCCGCCGATAACCAACGGGAGAACCTCAAATGCTCAACGACACCAACGCCGCAAAAATCCGCAGCCTCAACGACAGCTTCAGGCGCACCCTGGTCTTCGGCGGGACCGTCCTGCTGACACCCGGCGTGACCAGCCTCGAAACCGGCCGCCAGGCCGAGCTGCTCGAAGCGGTACGCACGTTCGACAGCTTCACGCGGGACAACGACCCGCACGGCGAGCACGATTTAGGTTCGATCGACTTCGATTCAGTCCGCTACTTCTTCAAGATCGACTACTACGATCTGTCCAAGACGGCACATTCGCCTGATCCGGCTGACCCGGCAGTTACGCAGCGGGTGATGACGATCATGCGGGCCGACGAGTACTAAGCTCGCCGTCAAGCAAAAGCCCCGCTTGCGGCGGGGCTGACGGTTCTGTCACCGTGCCCCGGACCCGCTTCGTGTGGATCGAGACAAGTCGCTTTTTTTTGTTTGACCCAGACGCGTGATAATCTGGCCAGGCCAAGGCGGGGAAGGTTGGGGGATTCGTGGCATCGGACAACGGAAAGCGGCGCGTCGTGTTTGCGCGCATCGGTTGGATGCTGGCGTACGACGGGCCCCGTGAAGGCGACGAGCGGCCAATCGGGGGCGGCGGTTACAACAAAGACGACATTGGCCACGAAGCCTATAACTTCCACCCCGCCGCCGGCAGGCTCTACGGTTATTTCCAGCCGAACATGAGGAGTGAAGTCCTCAATCTGGAACGCATCGACCCCGTCGTCGCCGGGAAGGACAGTTTGCGGGAGGTGCTTGTTGTTTTTGTCGCAAAAGCGCCCGTCGGTGGCGGTTGCTGGATTGTCGGGTGGTACAGGAACGCCGAAGTCTGGCGCGAGCGGATACGGCCTTCGCCAGGCAAGCCGAAGGCGTACGGCCATCTCTGCAAAGCCCTTGTGGAGGATTGCGTTCTGCTGCCGCCGGGCAAACGCCGGCACCGGGTCCCGTCGCGGGTGGAGGGTGCGTTTGGACGGTCCAACGTTTGCTATTCCCTGGAAGCCGACGGCACGCCGAAGCCGGGCCGCTGGATAGAGGACGCGCTCGATTACATCGACAACTACCAGGGCCCGAACGTGTTGACTGCTCCCGAATCCGCCATCGAGGAAGAGGTTGAAGCCGCGGCCGAGGACGCCCTGGCCGGTGCCGGTGCCGGTGGTCAGGGTTTTGCTCGCACCGCGGCGGAGCGGAAGGCCATCGAAGATCATTCGATGGATATCGCCAAGCGCTATTTCAGGAAGGAAAATTACCGGGTCGAGGATGTCTCGAAAACCCGAAGCTATGACCTGGAATGCAGGAAGGGCAGCCGGGTCCTGCATGTCGAAGTGAAGGGCACGACCACGGCCGGCAAGCAGATTGTGCTGACCCCGAACGAAGTACGGCACGCCCAGAACCCAAGGCATGATTGCGTGCTGTTTGTCCTGCACGGCATCACCTTGCACCGACGCAAGGCCTCAGGTGGAACAATCGCTTTGCAACGTCCATGGAAGCCGGACGACGAGCGCCTGAGGCCAGTCACATTCGTCTATCGGCTTGGCAGCTGATTCCCGTCCGATCTGTCCCCGTTTGATTCGCCACGCCGCGGCTTGGATGTCGGTCATAGGCCAGCGGCGCGAACGCACAAGGCATCCAACCGTCTCCCGAAAAATGGCGGGGCCCTCGGCCGGACCCTCCGTTGCGCGCCCGCTCAAGTGCCACCGGCATCTTGAAATTCCCGACGGCCGCGAAAGGCGTGGCCGAAACCAAAGGGAGATAACGATGTGAACGACAAGACGCTGGCGACAACCGCCGAAGACAAACCGCTCAAGACCTACCACGTAACGCTATATACTTGGGACGCCCACGAGCTATTCGTCGACGCGCCATCCGAGGAAGACGCCGAGGCACAAGCGCGGGAGATCCTGGATGAATTCGGACCTCAGGCCTTCGCCTGGCAGTATAGCGGCGACGACGGCTTTCTCGTCGAGGAACAGGACTGACCAGCGGCCATCAAAAAGAGCGCCCCGCGGCGCTCTTGCATTCGCTAGATGGTTCTCCTCGGCAGCCCGACGATCTTGCCGCCAATCTTGGCATCTTCAGGAATCGATGTGACCTCCGTGCCGGTAAGGTCGAGATTACCGGTCACGATCAACCCTTCCGGTAACTCCTTGAGGCCGGTGTCCTTGAGGATCAGATCGCCGTTGATAGTCACGTCCTTGCCGATTTTGCCCAAGGGCAGGCCGGTCATGTCGATGCCCTCAGGACTGTTCGTGCCATCAAGGGGAAGGTCCACCTGTACCCGGGAGGGCTGTAGCCCAGCTTTAAGACCAACACTGTTTGTCTCCATGAATCTTCATCGCGCCCGAAGGCGCGTGGAACGAATGAAACGGTATGTGGAAGTGGCAGCAGTATGGGGCAGGGCAGCCGGATTTCAATCCCGCTCCGCCAGGAAGCGGCGCGCGCGGTCGAGGAGGAGCACCCGCAGGCGCTCTTCACATTCGCTAAATGGCTCTTCCCGACAGCCTGTCACGCTCACCGAGGTGGATGAACGGCTCGGGCCGGCGTCGGCCTTGCCGTTCGTAGAACGCGCGAGAGTTCATTTCGATGTTCAGCAAGCCGGCATCATCCACCAGGATGCACTCGCGGCTGTTCTCGGCCGACTCGGCCTCGAACGCGCCATCAAGGTCGTTGTACTCGCGGTGAGAAATACTTCGACAGCCTTGCCGAGGGGCCGGCCGACGACGAAAACGAGGCCCAATACATTCGCGATTGGACGGCCGATACCGGCTACGGTGGCGGCGATCCTGACTATCCGATCGCTACAAAGGCCGCGGATATCCTGGGGACGTCACCTGATCTGCCAGAACGTCTGCTTGACCGGCTCTTTGAGATTGCAAGCACGAGCCGTGACTCCGCGGTACGCGACAAACTGTTTATCGCCATTGCCAAGAATGGCGGCGAGGCGGGCCGGACTCGCGTCGTCGATCTCGCGGTGTCGCGCGAGAATCTCAATCTGTCTCAGAGCGCAAGTTGGGCGCTCTATGTCGCCGGCGAGTCGCTCGCTATCGCCGATACCGCCCCTATCACCATTGAACAGCTGACTGCGCGCGCGCCGGCTGTGGCTGTACTGATGTCCATGACCGTGGGTCGAGCGGGTACGAACGACCAGGCCCTCGATTATGCAAAGAGACTAGCGATACATCCTACCCGCAAAGTGCTTTTGGTTTCGTTGATGATGGGTGCGGTTCACCAAGATTCCGCGTTGGCTGAAGAGGTAGGGAAGTTCCTGCCAGAAGCGCTATTGACCGCGATCCATTCCGTCTTCGACGACGGTCCTAAGCCGCCCCGCAACGCGCTCGACGACCTCGGCGACGTCCGCGTGGTCGGCGAAGTCATCCGCAGGCTCGATTTTCTGTTCGTCCCAAAGAAGAAAAGCTGACGTTGAAGAAACTTGGGCTTCTTACGCGGGGCACGTGTGCGGCTGCGCAATCGGTTTTGACGCGATTACATCGGCAGCGCCAGCTGTGGTTCTGCGTCGTCGACATGTTGAAGCGCCGATAGCGAGACGCCCAGAAGCCGGACCGGCTTGGGGATCGGCATCTCGTTCTGCAGCAAAGCGACCGATAGGCGTTCCAGGTCGCTGCGGCTCGAAACCGCGACGGGGGACGGTTCTGCTGCGCGTGATGATCTCGAAGTCGTTGAACTTCATTTTAAGCGTCACCGTGCGTCCCCGGTTGTCGGCGCCCTCGCAGTATCGCCAGACTTTGTCGACGAGCGGCGTCAGTTCGACGACCATGGCGTCGAAGCCAGTGATGTCGGTGGTGAACGTGCTTTCGGCGCCGACGGATTTCCGGATCCGGTCGGAGTGGACCTCGCGGTTGTCGACGCCGCGCGAGATCCAGTAGTAGTAGCTTCCGGCCTTCCCGAAGTTGGCTTGCATGAACTCGAGCGTCTGATTGCGCATGTCGAGGCCGGTATAGAGACCGAGAGAATTCATCTTGGCGCTGGTCGCTGGGCCGATGCCGTGGAATTTGCCGACCGGCAGTTTTTCGACGAACGCCGGCCCCATCTCCGGCGTGATGATATACTGGCCGTTCGGCTTGCGGTGATCGGACGCTAGCTTCGCCAAAAACTTGTTGTAGGAGATGCCGGCGGAGGCGTTGAGGCCGGTCTCAAGCTTGATCTTGCCGCGGATTGCTAACGCGACGTCGCGCGCCAACGAAATGCCTTGGAGGTTTTTCGTGACGTCCAGATAGGCCTCGTCCAGCGACAGCGGCTCGATGATCGGGGTGTGCTCGGCGAATATCTCGCGGATCTGCTGGGAGATCGCCTTGTAGACCTCGAAGCGGGGCTTCACGAAGATCAGATCTGGGCATTGCCGCTTCGCAGTAACCGATGGCATGGCTGACCTGACGCCGAACTTGCGCGCTTCGTAGCTGGCCGCCGCCACAACGCCGCGCTCACGGGATCCGCCGACGGCGACCGGCTTGCCGCGGAGATCCGGATTGTCCCGCTGCTCGACGGACGCATAGAAGGCGTCCATGTCGGCGTGGATGATCTTGCGTTGGCGTGGAGGCCCCGACTCCTGATCGTCGTCTTCGTCGGTCACGCCGCCGGCCCGATCGGATCTTCCTTGACCCCACGGGCGACGATCCGCAGTGATCCGTCCGGTAGGGGCCGCTGCAGCTTCAAGGCGTCGTCCGGTGGAGCGGTCATCCAAGTCTCGACCTCTTCCGGCGTCGTCAGGATCACGGGCATCGCCTTCGGGTGGATGGCGCCGACCTCTGCGTTCGGCTCGGTCGTAAGGAATGCGTAGAGGTCGTTGGCGGTCTCGCCTTCCTTGACCTTTCGGACTGACGTCCAATTGGTCCAGATGCCGGCGAAGCAGGCGAGGGGACGGGTCTCATCGCGCGCGAACCAGATGTCGCCGCCCTCGGCCTTGTTGAATTCGCTGAAGGAGTTGAACGGCACTATGCAGCGATTTTCAATGTCGAGCCAGCGGGCCCAGTGCTTGCTCTTCACGTTGCGGATGTTGGTCGTGCCGCCGTCCGGTTCCATTCGGAGCAATTCCTTGAAATCCACTGCCTTGCCCTTGGCCTGCAGCTTCTCGGCTCGTTTCTTGGTGGCGTCCATCAGTGCCTTTGATGACGATGGCATCCCCCACCGCGCCGTGGCGAGCTCGCGGCCCTCGGCTCCGTTGCGCACGATCGCTGCTTTGTAATCGGGAAACACGCCGGGCATCGGCGCGAGATTGCCGACGTATCGGTTTACGACTCGGAACAGCGCGCTGATCGCAGCCTGGTTTGTCGTGATCGAATAGAGATTGCACATCAGTCAGGCTTCGGTTTTGGGGTGGCGAGGCTGCCAAGCCAGTTGTAGCAGAGTCGCGGATGGGCGCCGGCCCGCCTTGGCGCATTTGCGGCAGCGCAGCCGGCTGGCAAGATCGTGCACGAACGTGGTGGGCGGGTGCTTCATCGCCGCAAGGTCGACGTCGCTCGGCGTCTTGCAGCGCGTGCACCTGATCTTGAGCCAAGGGAAACCTCCGTTCACAGCCTGGTCGATGGTGGGCGAAGGATCGATCGGTTCGCCGTCGCTCCACATGCGCTCGTTCCAGCTTTCGCAAAGCAGCCTGTCAGCTTGCTGAATCATGGCCTCGCCCTTGGCCCGCATCTCCGACGATTGAGCGGCCAGCATGTTGGCCATCGCACGTGCCTTGCCGAGCTCTTTCGCCAAAGCCTTGCGATCGCCGCCCGACAGGGGCGTGGGGTGATACTTCGGAGCCATCCGGACATCCAGGCGCTAAGAGATCGGATCGGCAATCGGGAAATTACGGCGTCTCGAACGCCGGCCAGCACCCGTCTTCTTCGTGCCTGCCAGTGCGCTGCTGGCAGGTGTTGTCGAGCAACCGCTGCGCCACGTCCTTCCAAAGCGCGTTGCCACCATACAATCGGACTGCATCGGCCTTCTGGATTTCCACTGTCCTTTCGCAGCGGCGGCATGAGATGCGCAGCACATGGCGTTGAATCTCGGAAAGACGTCGCTGCCGCCTCTCGGCTCCGCTCTCGTCGGCGCGAGGGTCTTTCAGGACCGATTCCCAATATTCTGCCGGGAGCGGCGCATCTGGAGCCGCCGTGGAGGGGCCCGGTCTACGAGCAGCTTCAGCGGCCAGTTTTTGCATCTGCTTTGGGGTCGGCATGCGCCAGCTCGCGGGTCGATCGGTCATTCCGAATTAGAACATAACAAGAACAAATGTCGAGTCCGTCCTGACCCTCCTCGTGAAAAATTCATTCTTTTGGGAGAGGCGCAGTGTCGGAACCAAGCCGGGCCGTTCGTCTTGAATCCGGCACCAGTATGGAGTTCCCCCGCGATGGCCCCCCGCGCTAACTGGAAAGGCTTCCTGCGTCTTTCCCTCGTCACCTGTCCGGTCGCGCTCTATCCGGCCACGTCGGAATCCGAAAAGGTCTCATTCAACCAGCTCAATCGAAAGACCGGCCACCGCATCAAGTACGCCAAGGTGGACGCTGATACCGGTGAGGAGGTCGACAACGAGGACATCGTCAAGGGCTACAAGGTCGACACCGACACATTCATTGAAGTGACGAAGGAGGAGCTCGAGAACGTCGCGCTGGAATCGACGCGAACGATCGATATCGACGAGTTCGTCGACCGCAGCGAGATCGATCCAAGATATCTGATCCGTCCCTACTATCTGCGACCCGACGGTAAAGTTGGGCATGACGCTTTCGCTGTCATCCGCGAAACCATCCGCGAAATGAACAAGGTCGCGATCGGTCGCGTGGTGCTGACAAATCGCGAGCACATCATCGCGCTGGAGCCGCTGGACAAGGGGCTGATGGGGACGCTGTTGCGCTATCCCTACGAAGTCCGTTCCGCGGAGGAATATTTCGACGATATTCAGGACGTTAAAGTCACCAAGGATATGCTTGATCTCGCCAGGCACATCGTCAATCAGAAGGCGGGCCATTTCGAGCCGGACAAGTTCGAAGACCAGTACGAAACCGCCCTCATCGATCTCATCAACCAGAAGCGCGCCGGCAAACCCATCACCGCGAAGGCGCGTCCCCGCGGAGAGAACGTCGTCGACCTGATGGATGCGCTGCGCAAGAGCATTGGAAGAGACGCGGCGGCAGCGACAGAGGCGCCGAAGAAGCCAGCCAAGAAGGCGCGCAAGGCGGCGGCCGGGCAGAAGGAAATGCTGATGCCGATCGCCGGCAAGAAACCGGCCAAGGAGGCCGCGAAGAAGCCAGCGGCCAGACCGCAGCGGAAGTCAGCCTAGCGTGTCGTTAAGCATCCAGAGTGACGCCAGACGGCCTTTACTTCGTGTCCGCGGCAGGGAGCGATATGGCTGCGCTGAAAAGGACTTCCAGGAGATCAACCTTGAGCGCGGGCATTCTCGCCTACCGCAAGGGCGCTCGTGGGCTCGAGGTTCTGCTCGTTCATCCCGGCGGTCCGTTCTGGCGCAAGAAGGATAATGGCGCCTGGTCCATTCCTAAGGGCGAAATCGATGCCACGGAGGCTCCGGAGCAGGTCGCGCGGCGCGAGTTTGCCGAAGAACTCGGCCCGAGCGCTTCGATTGGTCCGCTCCAGCCGCTGGGGGAGGTCCGACAGCGAGGTGGGAAGCGCGTCATCGCATTCTCCGGCGAGGGCCATTTTGACCCGGCCGCGCTAATCAGCAATACCTTCGATATCGAATGGCCGGCCCGAAGCGGTCGACGGCAGAGCTTTCCCGAAGTCGACCGCGCGGAATGGTTCGATATCGAGTTCGCGCGGACGAAGATGCTGTCCGCTCAAGTTGAGTTTCTCGATCGTCTTTTGGCGATCGCGGTTGAGAGCGCCGGGAAATGACGTTCAGGATTGGAATCATTTCGGACACGCACGGCCTGTTGCGGCCCGAGGCGGAACGAGGCCTCACGGGCGTCGATCACATCATTCATGCCGGCGACATCGGGCGCCCCGAGATCGTCGACGCGCTTCGCCGGATCGCGCCTTTCACGGCTATCCGTGGAAACGTGGATAATGGCGAGTGGGCCCACCAATATCCCGACACGAAACTGGTGCGCCTGGCAGGAAAGTCGATCTACGTTCTGCACGACCTGAAGACGCTGCAGGCCGGTCTTGGCGCCGGCATCGACGTCATTGTCTCCGGGCATTCCCACGTGCCGAAGATCGACACGGTCGGTGGTGTTCTCTACTTGAATCCCGGCAGCGCGGGACCGCGGCGCTTCAAGCTGCCGATCACGCTTGCGACGCTCGAAGTCTCGCCTGAGGGCATGCGACCGGAAATCCACGATCTTGGAGGCGGCTGAGCGCACCACCGCGCAGGGAATTCACGGCGGAGGAGGCGAATGCGTTTATTCGTTCCGTTTGCCCGGTTACGCCCGAAGGGGAGCGCTACTAGCGCGGACGTTCTCGCTCGCGCACGACGTCCTTCGCCCGCTTGTCGGACCTGAGCCCGAGGTAGACGGGCTGGCGCAGTTCGCCCTTGCTCGTCCACTCCGCGAACTTGACCTCGGCAACGAGCGAGGGCCTGACCCAGGTCGTGGCGGCCTCGTTCTTTACTTTGGCCGGGAAGGGCGATTTAGGGGCCGTCAGCTTCACGAGCTTTCCATGCAGGTCTTCCAGGACCTTATGGCTGAAGCCAGTGCCGACATGTCCGATGTAACGCCATGCATCGTCTTCCCGCACGGCGAGGACCAGGGCGCCGAAGAACGGCCTGGTGCGCCTGGGCGCTGTGAAGCCAGCGATCACCACTTCCTGTCGCTTTGCCGTCTTGATCTTCAGCCAATCCGGGGTTCGGCTTCCGGATGCATACGCGCTGTCGGCGCGCTTCGCCATGAGGCCTTCCAAACCCTTCCGCTCGGCGTCGACGAAGAATTTCGTGCCGTCTCCTTTGCGGTGAGGGCTGAAGGCGATCAGCCGGTGCCGCGGCAGAATCGCCTTCAGCCGCTTCTTGCGCTCAAGGAGAGGCTGCCTGCGCAAGTCCACTGCGTTCTCGAACATGAGATCGAAGGCGTAATACAGAAGCTTCGCTTCATGGCGCAGCGCATTTTGAAGCAGCTGGAAATGCGAGACGCCGTCCTTTCCGATGGCGACGAGCTCGCCGTCGATCACGGCGTCGCCCTTCACGCCCTCCAGCGCTTTGGCGACCTCGATATAGCTGCGGCTGATGATCTTGCCGTTGCGGCTGTAGAGGGCAACCTTGCCCCGCCGAATTTCCGCGATCATCCGGAAGCCATCGTACTTGTCCTCGAAAACCCAGCCGGGGTCGTTGAACGGCGCGTCGGTGGGCGTGGCGAGCATCGGCTGCAAGCGCTTGGGCAGGGTCGACGTCCGACTCATTCGAGGCCAATCCTTCAGCGCGCGTTGCGAAATGCATGGACGTCCTTCAAGGATTAGGGAACGCTCCGAGACCGCGCCGTGTTCCGTCATGCACGGGTACAGACCAGAGGCGCAGGCGTTGATGACTGGGGAGGGCGGCGAGACAGATGGCGAAAAAACTCAAGTCCTTCCAGACCTCGCTGGGCTTCTTCGATCAGGCGATCGCCGCGCCATCCATGAAGGCGGCCCTGGAAGCGTGGGGCGCAGATAGCAATCTCTTCCATCAAGGCGCGGCGAAGGAGAGCTACGATCCGGACGTCATCGCCGCGACCATGGCAAAGCCCGGCGTCGTTCTCAGGCGCCCGGTTGGGACCGAGCAGCCTTTCAGCGAACATGCTGAACTGCCCGCCGATCTTGGCGGCGGAGGACCAACGAGAACCGCCGGCCGCAAGTCAAAAGTCCCAAAGGAGAAAAAGCGTTCCTCTCGCCCCGTCGACAAGGCTGCGGAGAGGAAGGCTGCTCTTGCCTACGAACGGGAGCAGAGACGCCGCGCGCTTGAACGGGCGAAGGAAGAGGCCGCCAGCGAGAAGGAGCGTGAGCGGCGACAGCAGGCGGTCGACAAGGCGCAGGCTGCGTTGGACAAGGCCGAGCAGGAACACGCAAAGCGGGCCGCGACCATCCAGGCCGAGGTTGAGGCTCTCGACAAGAGGTCGCGAGCCGAAGAAGCTCGGTGGGATAAGGAGAAGGCCCGATTGGAAACTGCGCTGCGGCGCGCGCGGGGTTAAATTGCCGCCTCGAAAGCTACGGCGGGTTCCGATTTGACTCGACACTGGAACCAAGCGGCTGTCTACTTAGACATCACCGCCCACCGCGTGGCTCCTATCGGTGACCGAGAGACCGGTCGCGCTCCCGCCCCTCAACGCGGAGAAGCGTCATGCAGCGACGACGGTCGACACCTCACTCATTCGCGGAACGCCTCGCGGCCGAAAAGATGCGGATCGAAAAACGGGCGGAGACACTTCCGCCCGGCGCTGCCAGGCAGGAGTTGCTTCAAAAGATCGAGCAAATCGAGACGGCCTCCCGCATCGACAAATGGCTGTCGTCGCCCGGCTTGCAGCCGCCGAGGTGATGTCCGATGAAAGACATCCAAGAGTATCTCGAGAAACTTCAAGTCCAGACCGCTGAATGCGAAATGATCCGCGATTTGGCGACCGATCCGAAGAAGCGCGAACTGTTCACCCGGTTGGCGGAGCACTTCAAAACCCTCGCTACGGAACTGGAGCGGGCAAAGTCCCGGCAGGACGAAGCCCTTCTGGATCACGAAAAGCAGGCCCCTCTATCCGACGAAAGCGACGTCCAAGAGCGTTCGGGCTTCACGGGCTATCATACTTCGCACCCGCCGCCGCATCGTTGAGTTTGGCGCGGTCCCGGCGGTCCTCGGGAGCGAGCTCCATGACCGCCCGATGGAGCTCGGCCGGTATGGTCAGTTGACTTTCCAAGGGCTTGTTGGCCCACTGCCAGAAGCGATCGAATGCATCCATCACAGGTCCTCGCGCAGGCCCCGAAAGAACGGGTGCCGGACCTTTCCCTCGGCTGACTTCGCGCGATACTCGATCTCGGCGAGCAGCTTTGGTTCGACCCAGACGCCCTTATGTGCGATCCGCTTGGTGTACGGCTGCGTCTTTCGGATCAGCGGCTTCAGTCTCTTTTGGAGATCAGCGGCGGAGGCCTTGTTGAACCCGTGGTCGACCTTGCCCGCATAGACCAGATCGTCGCCCTTGCGGCGGCCGACGTAGATGCCGTCCCACTTTCCCTCGTCGAGCGCGAAGCCGGCGATGGTCAGGGTCTCGCGCTGGACGCACGTTTTCTTCACCCAATCGCCTGTACGGCCCTTCGGATAGGGAGCGTCTCGTACCTTCGAGACCACACCTTCCAGGCCGAGCTTGCAGGCGTGCGCGAACATCTCGCGGCCCTCGATCTCGAAGCTTTCGCTGAACTGGACGTCGGTGCCATCTACGATTTTCCTGAGCTCTGCTTTCCTCTGGACCAGCGGCAGCTTCCGAAGATCCCGGCCATTCAGATAGAGGAGGTCGAACGCCACCAGCACGATGCTCGTCGATTTGCCCTTGAGCTCGTTTTGCAGCACCGAGAAATCGGTGCTGCCGTCGGCGGCGGGGACGACGATCTCGCCGTCAATGACGGCCGAGCTCGCCTTGATGCGCCACGCGTCATGGGCGACCTTCTTGAAGCGGTGCGTCCAGTCGTGGCCGCGGCGCGTGAATATCTTCGCCGCCTCGTTGGCCAGATGCACCTGGACCCGGTAGCCGTCAAACTTGATTTCGTGAATCCAGCGCTCTCCGGACGGCACCCTCTCGATCGAGGTGGCCAAGGCCGGTTCGATGAAGCCGGGCATTGGCGCCTTCACGCCGATGGCCGCGGACCTTTTACGCTGAAACGCCACTGAAGCACTCCACGCAACAGCTGATTCAAACTGACACAGTTCGAATCGTTCCGGAACCCGGGAATCCTTTGCTGCATTGCCTCATCATCAATCTATCAGGAGGAGCCAATGGCGACAGCGAAGAAGACGGCGCGCGGGCGCAAGCAGGACCGGGCCCGTGTGGCCGGCGGGCAAAAGCATGAAGTAGGGTACGAGTCCAAGAAAACAGGGCGGTCAGCGTCAGCGGTCAAAAAAGCTGTCAAAAGGTAGGCAACAGCCGGAAGCGCGTCGAGAAGCGTCTCGGACGCTAGGTCTTTTGCTAGCTTCGAATTCCAGCGCGTTGTCTAGACCTCGAGCGGGCATTCGGGGCAGGTATCGCCGATCGAATCCAGGACCTCGGTCACCGCGCCGGCAGCCTCCTCGGGAGAAAGACCCGGTGGAGCATCCTGGCGGGCGATTTCGAACGCCCGGTCTCGCGCGTGCGGATCTGCGCGGTCCTGCATCCAGCCGTGGTACTCACATTCGCGGATCGCGCCTGCCTCCTGCAGCACGGCTATCGCCCACCCACGTACCGTTCGGATCGCCGTCCGCCTCTCCTTGGTGATCAGCATCAAAATCGCTCCTGCGCGAGCGCGAATCCTTGCGGCCCTCGATTGTTCCGGCTGCTAACACAGAGCAGGGATTCCAAATCGTGGGGGCAAGTGCTTTTCCACGTGTTCCGCCGCCCTGTGCAAACAGCTAGGCTGTAACCTTGCCTCCCTTGTCCGCGTCGCGCATGGCGAGTTTCAAGGTCTCTGAGCGCCTTTGCCTCATCCCAAGCGGCGCATTGGGCCGCAACGCATCCTTCGCCGGCTGACCAGCCTACCATCTAACGCGAGAACCTGCTGGCGCTGAAACACTCGAGAACTGGCCAATCCAATCCGCGAGATTTGCGGTAGCTACAAGGTCATTGGAATGCGTCGAACCTCTGTCGCCTTCATTCTCGCCATTCTGTCGAGCATGGCGTTGGCCGAGGATTTTGTCGGACAGGCCAGCGTGATCGACGGCGACACGTTGGAAATACATGGAGTGCGCATCCGGCTTTGGGGCATCGATGCACCGGAGAGCAGTCAGCTGTGCCGCGGCGAAGACAGCTTACAATATCGTTGCGGTGCGCAGGCCGCGAACGATCTTGATGCCTTCATTGCCCGCCGTCTCGTCAATTGTGTTCCAGTCAGTCTCGACCCGTATGGCCGCACGGTCGCGACGTGCTCGGTCGCAGGCTGGGATCTCGCTGAATGGCTTGTACGGAGCGGCCTTGCGTTGGATTGGCCTCAATACTCGAAGGGCCGATATCGCGAAGCTCAGCGCGAGGCTGAACGTACCGGCCAGGGACTCTGGAAGGGAAGCTACGTCGAGCCGTGGCTCTATCGTGCATGCATTCGGGCAAGTGGAACGCCGGCCACCTGCTCGGATGACGCAAATGCCCATCCTTGATGCGATTTGACAGAGATGCCGATCCACAACGTGTGTTAGCCTATCACCGCTGTTTGGCAGGTGGCTCTGGCGCGGTTTGGGCGACTCACGCTACGCATCATTCCCAATCACCTCACTGCACAATGGGAATGAAATGGCTGCAGCCACCCGTGAATTGCCGGTCTCCGGTTACGCCCTTGAAGTCGATGGCCGGTTCAAAGCCGAATTTACAACCAGAGACGGGGCCAAGGCGGGTGGCGAAGAACTAAAGAAACGTTTTCCCCTGCTTCAGATCAGGATCTACGACGCGCAGACGCATGCGCGCGAGGAAATCTAGATCATCCGGTTCGAGTCTAAGCGGAGTCTTCCGCTTGCGCGCGTGCGGCTTTCGCCGCATCGGGCTCTCGTTGAACCGAGCCGCTTTGCGTCTCGGCCGTCCGGCTTCGATCCCTCGCGCAAGGGATTCGGAGCTCCTCGCCGGGGGCACTCGGGAAAGGGGCTCGCCTTCGGCGATCGCTATCACTGCCCCGTTCCCGGGTGCCGCTGTTAACCGGTCTCGTCGCTGCACTCGGACCCGCGTGCCCCTTCGGGTCGCTATGCTCACGCTCTCCGGGTGCCATTTTCAGCTGAGGCGATGCGCCGTTGGCGCACGCCTTGTCGGGCCTGCGGCCCTGGGCATCTCAACTCCAAAGCCATGAAGAAGCGGACGGAAGCGGGCTGCATCGTAGATTTCGCATTCTCTCTTCTCTTGGCGGCTGAGAGTAAGAGTGTCGCGAGGCTTTGCCGTGACGGGTTACCGGCTGCGAGAGAGGCTCGCAGCGCCCGTCGCGGAGACCTGCGATGTCCAGACATTATCCTCGGGCGGCGACCGGTGAGGACCGGACGAGCCTTTATGACGACATCACCAACAAGATCATCGCCGAGCTGGAGGCCGGACGCGTGCCGTGGGTGCAGCCATGGGGCACCGCGACGGCGAAGGCGCAATTGGCCTTGCCGAAAAGCGCCGCGACCGGTCGCCAATATAGCGGCATCAACGTTCTAATCCTCTGGGGTGTTGCCACCGAACGCGCATTCACCGGTCAGAGCTGGCTTACATTCCGCCAGGCTCTGTCACTCGGTGGTCACGTCCGCAAGGGCGAACGTGGCACCACCGTCGTCTATGCCGACCGCTTCGTGCCTGTCGACGAAAAGCGGCGCGCGAGTGAGACGGGCGAAGCGCAGGCCATCCCATTTCTGAAGCGGTTCACGGTCTTTAATGCTGATCAATGCGACGACCTGCCTTCGGAGATCACGACGACGGCGCCGCCTCCGCCGCCAGGCCTGATCGAGCCGCAGGTCGAAAAGCTCATCAAGGCGACCGGCGTCAACTTCCGCATCGGCGGCGACCGCGCATTTTATGCGCCGACAGAAGACTATGTGCAAGTGCCTCCACCCCAAGCCTATTTTGAGACGATCAACTGGCATCGAACCGCCTTGCATGAGTTGGCGCATGCCAGCGGCCATCAGTCACGTCTCAATCGTGACTTGTCGGGCGGCTACGGCACCAAGAAGTATGCTTTTGAAGAGTTGATCGCGGAGATATCGGCTGCGTTCAGTTGCGCATCGCTCGGTATCGTGCCGACGGTGCGACATGCTGACTATATCGCCTCCTGGCTTGAAGTGCTGCACGAGGACAATCGCGCGATTGTGCGTGCGGCTTCGCAGGCCAGCAAGGTTGCGGACTATCTCCTTGGACTCTTGTCGGAAGTGGTTGTCGACATGGCGGCGGAGAGAGCGGAGCAGGAAGCGGCGTGAGGCTCTGCTCGGCCACGGCAGGCTCGAGAGTGAGAGGGCAGGATCGTTTTCCGCGACGGGTTGGAGGTCGAGAGAGAGGCTCCCGGCAGCCCGTCGTGGAGAATCGATATGACGAAGCCTGTCCAAAAGATCACGCTGTCGCCCTCACGTGATATTCCTTTCAACAAATTGGTCCTCAGCCAGTCCAACGTCCGGCATGTCAAGGCGGGCGTTTCGATCGAGCAGCTTGCGGAAAGCATCGCCCAGCGGACGCTCCTGCAAAGTCTCAATGTACGGGCGGTTGTAGACGCAGAAGGCAATGAGACCGACATGTTCGAGGTGCCGGCGGGCGGCCGCCGCTATCGCGCACTGGAACTTCTCGTCAAGCAGAAGCGCATGGCGAAGACGCAGGCTGTTCCGTGTGTAGTGCGCGAGGGCGGCATCGCAGAAGACGATTCGCTTGCGGAGAACGACGAGCGGGTAGGGCTTCATCCACTCGATCAGTTCCGAGCCTTCCAGACCTTGAGTGGCGCCGGCTTGTCCGAGGAGGATATCGCGGCTCGGCACTTCGTGACGCCGGCCGTCGTGAAGCAACGCCTCCGGCTGGCGTCCGTGTCGCCAAAGCTGCATAACGTCTACGCCGAAGACGGCATGACCCTTGAGCAGCTTATGGCCTTTTCTGTCACAGCGGATCAGATGCGGCAGGAACAGGTCTGGGAGAATGTCAGCCGCTCGGGCTACGATGAGCCCTATCAGATCCGGCGGATGCTGACGGAAAATGCCGTGCGGGCCTCAGATCGCCGCGTGCAGTTCATTGGGCTCGATATTTACCAGCAGGCAGGCGGCGGCGTTTTGCGCGACTTGTTCGAGCACGATGATGGCGGCTGGCTTCAGGACGTTCCCTTGCTAGACCGGCTTGTCACCGAGAAACTGAACGCCGAGGCTGAGACGATCGCCGCCGAGGGATGGAAATGGATCTCAGTCGCCGTCGACTTCCCCTACGGCCACACCACACGCCTTCGCGAGCTGGAAGGCCAACCTGTCGATCTCACCTGCGAGGAGCAGGCCACCATCAACGCTCTCAACGCCGAGCAGGCCAAGCTCGAAACCGAATATCAGGATGCGGATGAGCTACCCGAAGAGGTCGACCAGCGTCTCGGCGCGATCGAGGCGGCGCTGCTGACCCTCGAAGACCGGCCGAAAACTTACGATCCGGCCGAGATTGCCCGGGCCGGCGTCTTCGTCAGCATCGATTCCGAAGGACGGCTTTCGGTGGACCGGGGCTATGTCCGGCCGGAGGATGAGGCGCCTGCGGCCGATTTCGATATCGAGGGGGGCGCCGATGCGTCGTCGACTAAAGGGCAGGAGACTGGAGCTTCCACAACGCGCACGGCGATCTCGGTCGCCGGCGCAACGAACGAACCGGAGGAAGATGATGAAGACCCGGCAAAGCCGTTGCCGGATCGGCTCATCATCGAACTGACGGCGCACCGTACGCTGGCGTTGCGGGATGCGCTTGCAGAAAATCCTGCGATCGCGTTCCAGGCTGTGCTGCACAACTTCGTGCTCACCGCCTTTTACCGGTTTGCTTCGTCCGGAAGCTGCCTTGAGATCGGGCTGCGCACGCCGACATTTCCGGCTCAAGCTCCCGGCTTAAGGGAAAGCGTCTCGGCTAAGGCTGTCGAGGTGCGGCATGAGGCCTGGAAGGGACGGTTGCCGAAGAGCGAGAACGATCTCTGGGACGCGCTGACGGCTCTCGATGGTGGTGCACAGGCATCGCTGTTCGCCCACTGCGCGTCCTTTGCGGTCAACGCCGTCTATGAGCCGGCCAATCGTTACAATCAGGGTCGCGTCTCAGCCCACGGCGTCCGCACGCGTCTCGACCAGGCCAACGTGCTGGCGCGTGCTGCCGGACTTGACATGGTGCAGGCTGGCTGGAGACCGACGGTCGACAACTATCTCGGCCGAGTCACTAAGCCTCGCATTCTGGAGGCGGTGCGGGAAGCCAAGGGCGAGTCGTCGGCGCAACTGATCGACCATCTCAAGAAGGCCGACATGGCCAAGGAGGCCGAGCGTCTCCTGGATGGCTCGGGCTGGTTGCCGGAGCCACTGCGTCTCGTCGATTCGAGTCCGTCGTCGGCGGAGCCGGAAGGTGAAGCGGGCCCGCTGCCGGAATTCCTCGCTGGCGAGGAGGATCCGGAGAACGGCAGCGAGGAGGATCCGCAACAGCGCAGCGCAGAAGTCAGCAGAGGGCATAGTAGGCGACATCTGCCGTACGAAGGCCTGAACGCTGGAAGTGACGAGTAGATGCAGCGATATCGCATCGGCCATGCGGCTGAATTCCGGGCAACCGGCCTCGGAACGGCGGGAAGGGATGAAATCCTGACTGGCGCTGATCAGAGGAGTCGAAGCTGGCGCGAGACGATTGCTGACATCCAAACTGCGGCGGCAACAGAACAACTCTTGCCGCTCAATCCAGCGAACCGCCGTATACGGACCCGTACGTACGGTGGTGTGGGAGGGGAGGAGCCGCGAGGCTCCCCCTATCCCGATATGACCGAGGCTGAGAGGGAGAGTGGGGCCGGGATGGGTTTGAATTGCCGTGGTCTTGAGGAGAGCGCCGGGCGATTCGACCCGTTCCTGCTCTCCGAAAGAAATCCCCATGACCGAATCTCTCGCCGGCGGCGCGGCCACCGCTCCGCTTTCGATGCGTGCCGCCGCAACTATCACCTCCGCTGCGGTCATCCATAACAATCTCGATGCGGCCATGCGGGCCGCGAACATCACCGGCGAAACTGGCACGCTGAACGGCCAGGCCAAATCGGCCGCGCGATCCGCGTTTGAGAGCGCCAAGCAGCGCTTCTTTGGTCACCTCCTGACCTCGATGAAGACGCCGGCGCTGATCCGATCGATAGAACGCGATCTTGACGCCGGCCATGCCGCCGTCATCCAGATCGTCTCGACCGGCGAAGCGTTGATGGAGCGCCGGCTCGCCGAGATTCCGACTGAGGAGTGGGGCGACGTCCAGGTCGATATCACCCCACGCGAGTATGTTCTCGACTATCTCGCCCATTCCTTTCCGGTCCAGCTTTACGAGCTCTTCACCGACCAGGAGGGCAACCTCTGCTCCCGGCCTGTCTATCGTGACGGTCAGCCGGTTGAGAGCCGGGAGGCCGTCGCTCGCCGCGACCGTCTCATCGAAAAGCTCGCCTCGCTGCCGCCGGTCCCTGGCGCGCTGGATCAGGTGATCCAGCGCTTCGGCACCGACGTGGTCGCCGAAGTGACCGGCCGCTCGCGCCGCATCGTTCGCAAGGGCGAGCGGCTGGTCGTCGAAAACCGGGCCGGTTCGGCCAACCTCGCCGAGACCTCGGCGTTCATGGACGACGTCAAGCGGGTCCTCGTGTTCTCCGACGCGGGCGGCACGGGCAGGAGCTACCATGCAGAACTCTCGGCGCGGAATCGCCGCTTGCGGGTCCATTACCTGCTCGAGCCCGGGTGGAAGGCGGACGCCGCGATCCAGGGGCTCGGCCGGACCAACCGGACCAACCAGGTGCAGCCGCCGCTGTTTCGGCCCATCGCGACCGATGTGAAGGCCGAAAAGCGCTTCTTGAGCACCATTGCCCGCCGGCTCGATACGTTGGGCGCCATTACGCGCGGCCAGCGTCAGACCGGAGGGCAGGGCCTGTTCCGGCCCGAGGACAATCTCGAAAGCCAGTATGGCCGCGACGCGTTGCGCCAACTCTACACCCTGTTGGCGCGCGGCAAGGTCGAAGGCTGGCGGAGCTTGCCGAGGTCCCTGAGTTCACGGAGATCACGATTCACGTCGTGGCCGGCTTGCTACTGCCCATCTGGAAGCGGTTGCCCAACGAGTCGACGCGGGTCTATCGGCTCCAGACCGATGCGGGGGAGCGCGTCATCGGCCGCAAGGTCTCCGCGACCTGGGCCGCGAACGTCCTTGCGGCTGACGCGCCGGCGCTGACGCCGGACGCCGCCTTTGGAGCGCTGATGGAGGGGCGGACCGTCCTTGAGCTTGCCGAGGGGCTCCAGCTTCGCCGTGCCCGGGTGATGGGCGCATACCGCATCGAACTGTCTGGGTTCAACGACACGATGCGCGACCGCTTGCGGGCCTACGGCCTCTTCGGAGAAATCATCTCCTGGAAGCTGCGCATGTTCGTGCCCACCGACGCGAGCGGTGTCGAGATTCTGGCGAAGGTGCTCGAGCATTATCCGGTTGCGCGCGTCAGCGAGCGGGAGGCCGCCTGATGCCCCGCGATGCCTCCGACCTGGCACGCCGCCTCGCGCGCGAGGCCGAGGCGGTGTGCCGATACTATCTTTCCAATGGCAGACGGGCGGGGCGGTACTGGGTGGTCGGCGATGTCCACAATACCCCGGGGCGCTCGCTGTTCGTGCGGCTCCAGGAATCACCGAAGGGGCCCGCCGGCAAATGGATGGACGCGGCGACCGGCGAGCATGGCGATCTCCTCGACGTCATCCGCGAAAGCCTGGGCCTGCGCGACTTCCGTGAGGTGGCCGCTGAGGCAAGACGCTTCTTGAAATTGCCACGTGCTGAACCGGAGCACGTCTCAAAGCCCGTCGGTTCGGCAGCACCGGCCGGAGCGCAAGCGGCTGCCCGTCGGCTCTTTGCAATATCTAGCCCGATCGAGGGCACCGTGGTCGAGACTTATTTGCAGAGGCGCGGAATAGCCCATGTGCACCATGGTGGCAGTCTGCGTTTCCACCCGCGCTGCTACTATCGGCCGGATGACCACCTGCCGACCGAGACCTGGCCGGCGATGATCGCTTCTGTCACTGACTTCGATGGCAGGATCACCGGCGTACACCGTACCTGGCTCGATCCGGACAGCTTCGATCGCGTTCGGCTGGGCAAGGCTCCGATCGATACGCCACGACGCGCGATGGGCGACCTTCTCGGCAATGCGGTTCGCTTCGGCGTGGTGGACGACGTGCTCGCCGCCGGCGAGGGCATCGAGACCATGCTTTCGCTGCGCTTCGTATTACCAAGCATGCCGATGGCCGCTGCGCTTTCGGCCAATCACCTCGCGGCCATGTTGCTGCCGTCTGGTCTGCGTCGGCTCTATATCGCCAGTGATGCCGATGCTGCCGGGGATGCGGTGCTCGCCGTCCTGACCAAGCGCGCAGCAGACGCCGGCATTGAAGCGATCGCGTTGTCACCTCGACTGGGCGACTTCAACGAAGATCTGCATGTCTTGGGCCCCGATGCTCTCCGAGCGGCCGTGCGGATTCAGCTTGCGCCGGAGGACGTCGTCCGCTTCCTGCATTCGTCGACGGTGCTCGCGGAATAAGTCACGACGGTTCGATCGACCGTGACAGGTCGATCATCGGCAAGGCCAATACCGGAAGAGGACGCGACCTCGGCCTTCTAGAGGGCGATCGGACGGCAAGCGGCCCGGGCCGGCAATGGCTGCGTCCGGCTATTTTCCGCCGCGCGCCGGAAATTGAAACACACATCATATGTCTAGCCAGCGCGCTTTGCATCGCGAAGCAAAATAGCCGGCCTCCGCCATCCTCCGCTGCCGCTTCGGCCCTTCGGGTTCTGGCCTGTTCCGCCCGCCGTCTGAGTGATCGCCACGAAGGCCGCGAAGGGCGCGGCCAAACCCGGCAAAGGATCTCTTCCCATGACCGACCATGACGACATCGAACCGCCGCACGCGTCTTCTCCGACCGACCATGTCCTCACCGAACTACAGCTCTTCGGCTACCGTCCCTTCGACGACCAGCCTGATCCGAGACCGCTTCCCGAAGGCAAGATGATCTCCGGCGCCGTGGCCGATATCTTCGACGCCCTGGTTGCGACCCTGAACGACACGCGGCTCGAGCCGGACCTTGACGATCTGCTCTGGTCGGCCGTCAACTTGTTCCATCGTGCCGTCGATCGCATCGAACGCCAGCTCGACGACAACGAGCAGGCCCAGCACAGGAGCCAGCGCGAGCAGAACGGCTCCGAAGTACGATCGGTCGAACTCGAGCGCCTTACGGCTGAAGGCATCACGCTGATCGAGCGCCGCAACTGCCTGGAGCTCTTCCGCGACCAGGCCATCGAGCGATTTGAGGTCCACACCGGCTCGTCCTGGCGGCCGCGGTCGGGATCATTGGTCAATCACCGAACGCTGACCGCAGCGATGATCGACTCCCGCGACTTCATCGCAGCAAAACGCCGCGCCGAGACCGAGGTCTTGGTGCCATCAGGGCCGAAGATCGCACTCACCGGCGGGCTCGACTTCAACGACCATCACCTCATCTGGGATCGGCTCGACAAGGTTCACGCCAAGCATCCCGACATGGTCCTGCTCCATGGCGGCTCACCGAAAGGACCCGAACTCATCGCCTCCAAATGGGCGATCAACCGCAAGGTGCCTCAGATCGCCTTCAAGCCCGACTGGACCAGGCACACCAAGGCGGCACCCTTCAAGCGCAACGACGCCATGCTCGAACTCCTGCCGATCGGCGTCATGCACTTCCCGGGCACGGGAATCCAGGACAACCTCGCCGACAAGGCGAAGCGGCTCGGCATCCCCGTCTGGAAGTTCGGCGGCGCATGAGCGCCGTCTTGCTCGTCTCTGAGACAAGGTGGAGTTGCACGCCGCAACTCCGCCTCGTTTCGATATTACCTCCGCTCCGCGCCGCGGTGGTGGTGGAAGGCGCGACCAGCCATCTATGCACATGGAGCCACCATCATGCTTGCCCTTGGGCTTGTTCTCAACACGCTCGGCATTGGCTTGTTCTGCTGGGCGATCTTTGCGCTCGCTGTGTATGCCCTGCCGTTTTTCGTCGCACTCAGTATCGGTATGTCGGCCTTTCATGGCGGCGCCGGCGTCGTCGGCGCGCTCCTTATCGGATTGGCCTCTGGCGCACTGACGCTTGCTGTCGGTCAGGTCGCCGTCGCGGTCAGTCGGTGCCGGACCTTGCGCATCGCGATTGCAACCGCATTCGCCGTCCCTGCGGCAATCGCTGGCTATCATGTGGTGTTCGCCCTGTCGCAGATCGGGGTGCATTCGCTGGCTTGGCGCGAGGCCTTCGCTTGCTTCGGTGCGGTTTGCATCGGCGGCACGGCATGGACGCGCTTGACCGTTTTGGCGGAGAACCGCCCGTTGGAGGCGGCTGCATTGGCGAGGAATATGCCTCGACCGGTGCTCACAGCAGCCACGCATGAGCGATGACGCTTCGTCACCATCATCGGTCGAGCAAGGTCGCACAGGGCGCCACGTTGAACGAGGTATCATCGAGCTTCGGGGAGAGGTAATCCCGCTTTTCCTCGTAGCGCTTTGACCAAGCCCCCCAATCTCCGCCTGGTCCACATTTGCTGCGATGGAGCGGCGCGTTGCGCTCGATCATTCCTTCCGGGACGATACCGCCCTTTGCGGCAGATTGTTTCTCTTTCTGCGCCGAACCATACCAACCTCTTGTGCAGCTCAACCGAGATTCGCCAAGTCTTCTCCTTAAGATTGCGGTTCAGCACGCGGACGCACGTGGCCTCTTTGATGGCTTGATCTGGCCGAAGACCGGCTTCGCCTCGAATCGTCTGAGCCGCAACGCCGTTGCTGCGACTTTCTTCCCCTGGGCTTACGCCCATTCCTCGCGAGGCAAGAAAGTCGCAACAACGGCGTCCTCCGCTGCGCTCCGGCCCGCGAGCGGGTGCGTCGCCGATCGTCCTCGGCCTGTCCATCGCCATCGAGGCCGCGGTAGTCGCGGGCTCGAAACACAACAGGAGAAGTCACATGGCTAACATCGGTTCCTTCAAGAAGGTCGGCAACGATTTCCAGGGCGAGATCATCACTCTGAGCCTGCAAACCAAGGGCGTCCGCATTGTCGCCGAAGCCAACCGCTCCAGCGAAAACGCTCCCAGCCACCGCATCTACGTAGGCCGCGCAGAGATCGGCGCAGCCTGGTCAAAGCGCTCCGAGGAGGGCCGCGATTATCTCTCGCTCAAGCTCGATGATCCCTCGTTCAACGGACCGATCTTCGCGAACCTGTTCGACGACGAAGGCGGCGAAGGCTACACGCTCCTGTGGTCGCGGCCCCGCAAGAGCGGCGAGTGACATAGCACCCGCGCCCGCCCGGTCCCCGGGCGGGCGCTTCGCGGCTGGCCTGAGGCGGCTTACGATTTGCTAAGCCGCGCAACCTTCTTGAGCAGGTCTCCCGGTTCGATCCCCAATGCTTCAGCAATTTGTCCGAGCACGGTGACGCTTGCTGATACATCGCCGCGCTCGATGGCGCCGACGTAACGGGCGCTTAAACCCGCCCGCTCGGCCAACTCTTCCTGCGTCATTTGTAGATCGTGGCGTTTCCGACGCAGGTTCACAGCCATGATCTCTTTGAGATCCATGGCGATATGGGAACTGAGCCGGAACGATCGTTCTAGGAACGATCGTTCCTATTCGCGCGCCAACATGCTATCGTGTTCGGCAACGCTATGAGCGCTGCCGATCGGGCCGCCGATTTACCGAACGGATTCGAAAGAATATCCAGGATTCCAACGGGCAACGGAGGTCTGGATTGCGACCAAACCATGGCGTAGTTTGTTGGCGTTCTAAAGTGGGTATGATGCAGAAACCACCCCTCGATCCAGACGTGGCGGACAGTGCGCCGAACGAGCCGGCGCTGACAGCCTATGACGAACAACATGTCGTCACGTACATTCGCCTTCTACAGGCGGAGGGCGAGGGGGCGGACTGGCGCGAAGTGGCTCGGGTGGTCTTGCATATGGACCCAGAGCGCGAGCCGGACCGTGCGCGCAGCGCATATCAGAGTCATCTTGCGCGCGCCAAATGGGTGACTGAACAGGGGCGTCTCTTGCGCGGCGCCGGCTCAAGATAGAAGAAAAGCGCCGACTGGCGACTTGCAGGCAGAACCATTTTCTTCCGTTATCCGGTGGTCATTCCAGTGCACCACGTGGTGCCAAACTAGGGGCTTCCTACAACCGCTTCGTTCATACCTATTGCGCCGCAATCGTTGTTTGCTGAGTGCAATGGGACGGAAGCAATGCCTGAATTCGACTGGCGGTCGCCGGATTCCTACAAGAGCCTACAAGACGCCGAAATCACCGACATCGCCTGGGAATGTCTTCGCCGCAACGCGGACTATCGACGCGACTTTGAAGCGATGATCGCTAACAGCCCAGATGGCGAAGTGACCTCGGAATTCAGGAGGAGGTGGGGCATCTGCTTTCGCCCATGACCCGCAGAGGTCCTTCGACGAGCAGACGATCTTTTGGGCGCACGAGGTTCTAGCGACGGTCGTTCCAGTGACGGTTGGTCCGGCTGCCGATCACAGTTCGGCGTCTTTGCCATTGCTCGACCTTACAGCCGGTCAGGTGCGCCGTGCCGCCGACGGCTGGCACTCCGTGCTGCGCATCAGTGCGGTGGAGCACCGTGTCTGGTCCAAAGAACCGCCGGTGCTCGGCGCCGCTTACGTTGTTGAACTACCGTTCGATGACGATCTAGAAGCGCGCGCGTATGCAGCCCGGCGGCTGTGGCGCGCGATGAATGGACGCGCGCCAGGTCCTGCATTTCACAAACTATCTAAACAGCGGCGCGAACGTCTGAGCGCCGCGATCCGTGCGCTCGATGCTCGCAGAGCCGGCGGTAGCTATCGCACGATCGCAGAAGCGCTGTTCGGCAAAAAGCGCATCCCTGAACGCGCCTGGAAGACGCACGATTTGCGCAATCGAACGGTCCGCCTGGTGCAAGGCGGCCTCGCGTTGGTACGCGGAGGTTACCGCAAACTTCTGCGGCCCGGCCGCAGGGACGAATAGCCTCTTGGCCGAGGGGTATCGAAAATCGACCCCTCGATATTCGGCATCCCCCTCCGAGATCGCGCTTCTCCATGATGACCGCACACACGCCGACGCCGCCATGCGCGGTGCGCTGTCACCCTGGAGTTCTCAAATGCCCGATCCCATGGCCGGACTACCCCCGCGCTTCCTGCGGACACCGGAAGCTGCGCGTTACCTTGGCCTCTCAGGGCGTACGCTCGAGAAGCACCGCACGTACGGCACCGGGCCGACGTATCGGAAGATCGGCGGACGTGTCGTCTACGCTCTGGATGACCTGAAGGCGTGGGCCGATCTCGGTGCCAAGACGTCGACGTCCGATCCCGGAAAGGGGACGGTGCTGCCGGCCAAGAAGCATTCGGTCCTGCGCCCGTACGCGGGCCAGGAACGTCGCTGATCGCCGCGCAAGAGCAGTGACCATGCGGCGCAAACACTATTCCGAGCGCGACCAGCTTGAGCTCTTTCGGGCGCTGCCCGGCGATCTCGCACCGCGCGATGCGCAGGATCTGATGGCTTATCCGTTCTTCTCGCTCGCAAAAACCAAGCGGATTGTGCCGATCGATTTCCGTGCGGGTGCGATCGCAATTCGTGTCGAAGCGGTGCCAGAACACGGCATGGCAACTATTTGGGATGCAGACGTTTTGATCTGGGCCGCGTCCCAGATTGTCGAAGCCCGTGACGCCGGCTTGAAGACGTCGCGCCTGATGGCTGCAACGCCTTACGAGATCCTGACGTTTGTCGGCCGCGGTACCAGCGCGCGAGACTATGATCGCCTGAAGGCCGGTCTCGACAGACTTCAGTCGACGACTGTGATGACGTCGATCCGGCAGCCGACAGAACGGCGACGGCATCGTTTCTCCTGGATCAACGAGTGGAAGGAGACGGCCGATGCAAATGGCCGGCCGTTCGGGCTCGAACTGATCCTGCCCGATTGGTTCTATGCTGGCGTCGTTGATGACGCGCTCGTGCTGACGATCGATCGCGCCTATTTCGATCTGACGGGCGGACTTGAGCGGTGGCTCTACCGGCTCGTGCGCAAGCACGGTGGGCGTCAGGACGGCGGCTGGAGCTTCGATCTTGTGCACCTCCATGCCAAGTCCGGCATCCTCTCGCCGCTCAAGCATTTTGCTTACGACGTCCGCCAGATCGTCCAGCGCCAGACATTGCCCGGTTATCAGCTCCTGCTCACGCGCGATCCGAACGGTACCGAGCGGCTGAATTTCGCGCCTACGCCCGTCGATCCCTTAACGGCACGGCTGCGCCGGCGCGGACTCATCCCAAATTCGGAGGACAACCTGTGAATCAGCTCGTGCTATCGGGGACCGCAACCCTCGTGCTATCGAGGACCAAATCCTCGTGCTATCGGGGACCGGAATCGAGCTTAAGTGTTTGTTTCCCGGCGCCTTCCAGCTCCTCTAACTTTACTAACATACTGACACTAACTTCTTGTTGTGAATCAGTACGTTGTGAACAAGTCGGCCGCGTGTGCAACGAGGATGCCTCATGCACCCACACTCTCACGCGCAAAGCTTCGCTGCAATACGATTGTTATCTCCAATCTGCGCGCGCGAACGCGATCGCGCGCAAATCTTCGCGATCGTTGGCGTCGACATCATCGCCTGGTGCGCGTCACGTCCTTTTGCGGCCACTCGCTCGTCGAGGAGAACTCGCTAACATCCGTGGTTGGCACGACGGCCACCACATGCCGGAATCTGGAGAATGGGCGGTCAGGCTAACCAGCGCCGTGCATGATGGCTTCAATGCTGTGCATGAAGCCGCCAGCAAGAAAAGTTGCGATCTCACCCAAAACCCCGTCTCCTCGGGAGACGCCGCTCCGCCGTGGCGGAAGGAAAAGGCGCGCGTGGAAGCGGCCGGGTCGCGGAGGCCCTTACATCGCCGCAGCGACCCGGCCGCGCTTGCCGCCGGCGCCAAACCGGAAGGTCGTGCCATCGATCCAGATCTTGTGCAGCAGCACGGCGAGCGCGCGCGCCACGGCGGTTGCCGCGCGCTTCAGACCCTTCTTCCTGGCGAGCCGGAGGCCCCAGAGCCGCAGCTTGAAGTTCTTCGGAATGCGCGTCAGGATCGCGATCGCTGCCTCGTACAACATTGCCCGCGTCAGCTCATCGCCGCATTTGGAAATGCCGCCAATGCGATCGGTTTGCCCGGATTGGTAGCGCCGCGGCGTCAGGCCAAAATGGGCGCCGACATTGGTGGACTTCCTGAATCGCGTTGGATCATCGACCGTGGCGCGGAACGTCAGCGCCACCAGCGCGCCGACGCCGGGCACGGTCATCATCCGCCGCACCGCGCTGTCACTGCGCGCCGCCGCCAGCGCCAGGCGCTGCAGTTTTGCCAGCTGCAGCCGCATCGCAGCCCGGGCGTCCAACAATGGCACCGCAATCGCTTCCAGCTCCTTCTTTCCGGCCACGATCTCGCGTACCCGCGCCTCAAAACGGCCGACCGAGATCTCGCCGACCTTGAGGCCGAACGGGCGCAACAGGCCGCGGATCATGTTCTCCATGTCCAGCACCTTGCCGAGCAGCGCCTTGCGTCCGACCAGCAGCGCGCGCAGCGTTTGCGCACCCTCCGACTTGACGTGCACCGCACGGAACCAGCCGGTCCGCATCATCTGCGCGATGCCTTTGGCGTCGTTGCGGTCGGTCTTGTTCAGCATCGCGTTCAGCGCCGCCTTGGCATGGCGGGTTTCGATGCAGGTCACGGGGAGGCCCTTTTCGGAAAGCGCCGTGAACAGCCAGGCGCTGTACGAGAACGCTTCCAGTCCGACGCGTTTCAGGTGGATGCCCCATTCCGCCAGGAACAGCTCGATCGCGTCCGGATCGGTCTCGAGCTTCGCTTCCCGGACCACCTTGCCGTCGCCGTCCACCACGCAAATGTTGGTCGCCTCCAGCGACACGTCGAGCCCTGCATAGAAGTCCATTGTTCGCCTCCACCGCCGACCGCCGGACCGCACCGCGCGCTCCGTTCGCGAATCGTTGTGAAGCATTTTCGCAGCAGCACGGCCGGCAAGGGGGCACAGGTCAGTACCCCGGCTAACCAGAAATCCTTCGGATTTCTTCTAACGGACCAGGCCACAAGTCGCGTCAGCGGCGACTGGCAACGGCGGGGCGTCAGTCCTGCTTGCCTTCAGAAGCCGCACACGCAGTTCACAGGCCCCAAAGCTCACGGCTCGCAGCCTCAGCTTCAGGGAGCGGTGGCATGAGCGATCTCACTGAAGTGGAAGTGCTGTGGCTCGAGAAGCGTATCGAAAACCGCATTCGTTTCGGCCGTATCGTCAACGAACGGAAGATTGATCGTCACCGGCGTGTCCTGTCATTTGCACCCGGCAGCATCTTCGCCTTCGTACGTTGGACGTCCAATGACTTTGGCACGATCATTTCGCGGATCGACATCCTGCGTGCGGTCGCGCCTGGGCAGCGCTGCTCGACCGTCCCTTATGTGACACCCGGCGGAGAGATTCTGCTGCGTCTCTCTGGCTGGCCGAAGGTTGAGCGTGTGCTACAAATGACCGATGCCGTTGAGGCACTCGGCATCGATCCCGCTGACGTCGCGCCCGATCATTGGCATCACGTTCATAACCGTCTGTCCGTCAATGAAAACCCGCGTCCCTACACCAAGGCACGCCATCAGGCTTGGCTTCACCGTCAGAGGGTGATGCGATGACCGGCCGCCTGAAGACGCTGACCGTGACGTTTGGCGCCGCTGCTGCGCTCGTCGCGACGATCATCCTGGCGCCACTTCCGCTCTACATCTGGAATGCATCGGCCAGCGTGCCTATCGGTCTCTACCGTTTACGGCCGACTATGCGCCTCCATGTCACCGAGCTGGTCGCTGTTCAGCCGCCGGAGCCGCTTGCGATCTTTCTCGACCTGAACGGCTATCTGCCGATCGGTCTCCCCATGCTCAAACGCGTCTTGGCGCTTCCCGGCCAAACGGTCTGCAGAAGTGGGCTCACCATTTCGGTCGATAACATTGCGATGGGCGAGGCGCGGGATCGCGATGGACGCGGCCGGCCGCTGCCGAAATGGCAGGGCTGCCGCGTCGTCGGCGACGATGAGCTCTTTCTCATGAACTGGCAGTCGGACGACTCTCTTGATGGCCGGTATTTTGGATTTCTTCCGGCATCTAGCGTGATCGGCAGTGCGATGCCGGTGTGGACGTGGGAGGAGTGATCGTGCGTATTCGACGTGTTCACCTCGCCATTCCTCTGTTCGATCGATTGCGGGATCATTCTTCCGTTCCGATCAAAGTCTGCACGGCCGGCGCGCGCAGCGGCCGTCCAGGGCGGCCGCATGGCCGGCGCGAAGCCGCTTTATCCTGGACGCTCACGAGCACGGCGGCATGCTTGGCTCGGTCGGGCGCGCGTGTTTGGGCTGTCGTGTCGCTGCTGTCTATTTTCGGTGTGCCGCACAGTGCTGCTCTGGCCGAGAGCGGAGCGGTCGCGGTTCGAAAGGTCAACGAGGCGAGCAACTCATTTGCAGCGTTGGTCAACGACGCCTCAGAGCGCTTTGCCGTTCCGGTGAACTGGATTGGTTCAGTCATCAACATCGAAAGTGCTGGTGAGGTGCACGCCAGATCGACTAAAGGCGCAATGGGCCTGATGCAAATCATGCCGGCGACCTGGGCGGAACTTCGCGAGCGCTATAATCTCGGCAGCGATCCCTACGACCCGCGCGACAACATTCTGGCAGGCACAGCATATCTGCGTGAACTGCTGGACCGATATGGTTCGCCTGGTGTGTTTGCCGCGTACAATGCGGGACCAGCCCGCTACGAAGAGCATCTCGCAGGCGGCTCTTTGCCAGACGAGACGCGCGCATACGTCGCAAAGCTTGCAAATCTGCTTGCTATTGAACTGCCGCCGAGGTGGACGTCCAACGCACAGTCATCATCAGTTGCGATGCTATTCGTCGCGCGATCCGATCTTGTGAAAAGGCGCAATCGGTTGCTGCCACACATGCCGTCGAGCGGTGTCACGACCGCAATCTCGGCGACCGATGTTTCGCCCATGGTCCCACGGCCTATTGGCGTGTTCGTCCCTCGATCGGATTCGGGAGCATCGCAATGACCAAGTGTGCGGGTTCACAAGCTGATGGTGTATGGGCGATGCCTTCGGCCCGCGCTCTACTCGTCGCTTCGCTCCTCACCGAGCCACCCTGCGGGTGTCTCGGCCCTTCGGGTAACGATCGCTATCGCAACCGCTCGCAGGCACTGGTTGCTTCCCGAGCCAACTGCCAGGTCGCGGCGGCTCTTTTGGGATCCGGCGACTGGGAGACCACGACGGCAGGACGGCTCTTCAAATCGGGCTTCGAGAAACCGGTGCACGACGATAGCCGCCGTGTGGTCGAATCCGGAGTCTGGTGCAACGACTTAGGCGGTCGTTGCCACACAGGAGAGCTCCGATGAAACTTTACGTTGGGTTGGACGTCGGTCTTGAAGAAACCAGTCTCTGCATCGTCGATGGCGAGGGTCTCACGGTCCGTGAGCTCAAGGTCAGCACCGAGCCAGCGGCGATCCGCTACGCAGTAGAGGGCTACGCGGATCGCCTCGAGAGAGTGGGAGTCGAGGCGTCATCGCTTGGCATCTGGCTGTATCGCGAACTGCAGCCAGCGGGGCTCCCGATCATTGTCGTCGAAGCGCGCCACATGCGCGTTTCGCTGTCGACAATGCGGAACAAGACCGACCGGAATGACGCGCGCGGCATCGCGCAGATGATGCGACTGGGTTGGTACCGCGCCGTCCATGTCAAGAACATCGACATGCAGAAGATGCGTACGTTGCTGACCAGTCGGAAGCTGCTCAAGCGCAAGCTGATCGACCTCGAAAACCACATTCGTGGTGCGCTGCGGGCCTATGGTTTGCTCGTCGGAGCGGTCGCCCGCGGCGCCTACGAGGCCCGCGTCCGCGAGCTGATTGAGCGCAGCGATCCGATCTTCGTAATGACCATCGAGGCCATGCTCGACGTGCGCCGTGCCATCCTCGAAGGCTACGATCGGCTCCATCGTGTGCTCCTACAGGTGGTCCAGCATGATGCTGTCTGCCGGCGCCTGATGACGGTTCCCGGCGTCGGTCCCGTTGCGGCCCTGTCGTTCAAAGTCGGCGTCGACGACCCTCATCGCTTTGCCCGATCGCGAACGGTGGGTGCGCATTTTGGCTTGGCGCCGAGGCGGCACCAGTCCGGCACGTCGATCGATTACGAGGGGCGCATCAGCAAACAGGGCGACATAGCCGTGCGCGAGGCGCTTTGCGAGGCGGCCGCAAGCCTGATGCTACGAGTCAGGAAATGGTCGGCACTGCGGGCGTGGGGCCTGCGGATCGCCAAACGGTCGAGCATGCTGTGCGCGATCACCGCGGTCGCGCGCAAGCTCGCAAGCATTCTGCACCGGATGTGGGTCAGCGAGACCGATTTCCACGTCGGTTTTGGCGCCAAAATCACGCAGCGGCTGCGGTTGAAACCTGCACGGTAGCTGCGGTGCAAATGACGATGGATTAGCGCTGGGTTTAACGCCCGGCTTGTTGAGGAGGAGCAAAATTAGAGATCCGCGCGCGCGGTGAGCGTCCCCTGGCGGGGCCGCGAAACGGGGAATGTCCGCTATCTCTTGCCTGCTGCCGCCCTTCGGGGACGAGAGCGCCGGACTGCTTGGACAGCCCTGTTTACGAACCTGATGAAGAGCATGCGACGGCCGATGTGCTGAACGCGAAGGAACGCATGGACCCCGCCTGGTGAATGCCGATCGCAAGCGCGGTTGTGGTGACGTTTGTGCGTTGTTGATGCAGGGAGTCGGTAATGGCTGAAGTGCGAAGAGTCGAAGAAAAGCGTAAGAATGAGTTGACTTTGCCCGCCCGATTAGGAAGGCGAGATAAAAGGGGCTCGCCGGTCGAGCCTCAAGCCATTGGCATGGCTTGGGTTCTGGCGTGCCGGTCGGTCGGGGCGCGTGCCGCGCCTTGCATTTTGACGAATGCAATCAATGGCGTTTTCGGCACCGTGCGCGCTTTTGATCGTTGGGAGGCTCTGCCGTGAGCGTGGGCGACAGCGATCTACGTATTCGGCCCAGACGCATCCGAGGCACCCGCACGCTGAAGCCCAAGAGTTTCGTCAACCAGATGCTGCGGGCGGCGAAGAAAGCCGGACACACCTCGGGGCAGACCATGGCCGGCAGGCGTTCGACGGCCCATGGGCGCTCGACGTTTGGCCGCGGGCGCCTCGCCTTTAGTCGCGCCAGATTGTTCAGCCCGACGCGGCGCGCCGTGGTGAAGGCGCGCGTGGTTCGTCACAAGGGGAGAGCCTTCCGTTCAGCGCCAATGACCGCCCACCTCTCATATCTGAAGCGCGACGGCGTGACCCGGAGTGGTGAGCGGGCCGAGATGTTCGATGCCGGCAGCGACCACGCCGATAGCGCGGCTTTCGCAGGACGATGCAGGGACGACCGGCATCATTTCCGGTTCATTGTCTCGCCCGAGGACGCCGGCGATATGACCGACCTTAGGGCTTTCACCCGCGACCTGGCCATTCAGATGGAGACCGATCTCGGCACGCGGCTCGACTGGGTGGCCGTCGACCATTGGAATACCGACAACCCTCACGTCCATCTCCTCGTCCGTGGAGTAGATGAGGAAGGGGCGGATCTCGTGATCTCCCGCGACTACATCAGCCAGGGCCTGCGCTCACGCGCCGAGGAACTGATCGCCATCGAACTGGGTCCAAAACCTGAGCACGAGATCCGCAATTCGCTGGAGAGGGAAGTCACGGCGGAACGATGGACGCGGCTCGATCGGGAAATCCGGCTGGCGGCCGATGAGACCGGCACTATCGATCTTCGCCCAGAGAATCCTGGCAAGTCCGATCTCGAGATCCGGCGCCTGATAGTTGGTCGCCTTCAACACCTGGAGAAGATGGGCCTTGCTGCATCCGCCGCGCCGGGGGAGTGGATGGTCGGGCTCGAGGCCGAGCGGAGCTTGCGCGAGCTTGGCATGCGGGGCGACATTATCAAGACCATGCACCGCACCTTTACCGAGCGTGGGGAAGCGCGCGGCGTTGCCGACTTCGTTATCGAGGGTGGACTGCCGACGTCCCAGATCATCGGACGCCTGGTCGACCGCGGATTGCATGACGAACTGACCGGCGAGGCCTACGCCTTGATCGACGGAACAGACGGATGCGTGCACCATGTGCGCTTCCGAGGGCTCGAGGCTTTCGAACATGCTCCGCCGGCCGGCGGCATCGTCGAAATCCGACGCTTCGGTCAAGCCGGCGATCCGCGGCCGACCGTGGTGCTAGCGATCCGTTCCGATCTCGACCTTACCGAGCAGGTCACCGCGAAGGGCGCGACCTGGCTCGACCACAGGTTGGTCGAACGCGACCCCATGCCGCTCGCCATGGGCGGATTCGGACGCGAGACCCGCGAGGCCATGGAAGCCCGTACCGAGCATCTGGTCCATGAGGGCATGGCGCGGCGGCAGGGCCAACGCATCATCCTGCAGCGCGACCTCCTGAACATATTGCGCCGACGTGAACTGGACGACGTGGCCGCAAAGGTCTCGGCCGACACCGGCTTGCCCCACGTGAAGCCTAACTCTGGGGAGCATGTGGCGGGCACGTTTCGCCAGCGGCTGACGCTCACCTCAGGACGCTTCGCCATGATCGACAATGGGCTCGGCTTCCAGCTCGTGCCCTGGTCGCGCGAACTCGAAAAGAGGCTCGGTCAACATGTCACCGGCGTCGTGAAGGACGGCGGTGGCATCGAGTGGGGCTTTGGTCGGAAGCGCGACCTCGGCCTTTAGCTATCTCGCCAATTCAGTTGCGGAAGGGCGTTTGGATGTCCGGAACCAAAATCCTCTGGGGACAGGTGATCGTTGTCGGCCTGATCGTTTTGCTGGCCATCTGGGGAGCAACCGAGTGGACGGCTTGGCGGCTCGCCTATCAACCGGAGCTTGGGCGGCCGTGGTTCGAACTGTTGGGCTTCAAAGTCTATTACCCGCCGGTCTTCTTCTGGTGGTGGTTCGTCTACGACGCCTATGCGCCGCAGGTCTTCGTTGAGGGCGCCTTCATTGCGGCGTCAGGAACCTTTATTTCGATCGCGGTGGCGATCGGCATGTCGGTGTGGCGGGCACGTGAAGCCAAGAATGTCGAGACCTATGGTTCGGCGCGCTGGGCTGATGCGGAAGAGATTCGAGCGGCCGGACTTCTCGGTCCGGATGGCGTGGTGCTGGGCAAGCTCGATAGCGACTACCTCCGCCACGACGGACCGGAGCACGTATTGTGTTTTGCCCCCACACGATCCGGCAAGGGTGTCGGTCTTGTCGTCCCCTCCCTGCTGGCTTGGCCCGGCTCGGCCATCGTTCACGACATCAAAGGTGAGAACTGGCAACTGACCGCGGGCTTCCGCTCGCGGCATGGCCGCGTCCTGTTGTTCGATCCCACCAACGCACAATCCTCAGCCTACAATCCGCTCCTCGAGGTCCGGCGCGGGGAATGGGAAGTTCGCGACGTCCAGAACGTGGCCGACGTCCTGGTCGACCCCGAAGGCTCACTCGATAAGCGGAACCATTGGGAGAAGACCAGTCATTCGCTCCTGGTCGGCGCCATCCTGCATGTCCTCTATGCCGAGGCAGACAAGACCCTGGCTGGCGTGGCCGGCTTCCTGTCCGATCCGAAGCGGCCGATCGAGGTGACGCTGAAGGCGATGATGACGACGCCACACCTCGGCGAGCATGGCGCCCATCCCGTGGTCGCCTCAACCGCGCGCGAACTTCTCAACAAATCCGAGAATGAACGTTCCGGCGTCCTGTCCACTGCGATGTCGTTCCTCGGACTCTACCGCGATCCCGTCGTGGCTCAGGTGACCTGCCGCTGCGACTGGCGGATCGCTGATCTGATCGCAGATAGCTACCCGACGACGCTCTACCTCGTCGTGCCGCCCTCCGATATCTCGCGGACCAAGCCATTGATCCGCCTGGTGCTGAACCAGATCGGTCGACGGCTGACCGAAGACTTGCACGCCCGAGACCGTCGGCATCGAGTCCTGATGATGCTCGACGAGTTCCCGGCACTCGGGCGGCTTGATTTTTTCGAGTCAGCGCTCGCCTTCATGGCGGGCTATGGCATCAAAAGTTTCTTGATCGCGCAGTCGCTCAATCAGATCGAGAAGGCCTACGGGCCCAACAACGCCATCCTCGACAACTGCCATGTCCGGGTCAGCTTCGCGACCAACGACGAGCGGACCGCCAAGCGGGTTTCCGACGCGTTGGGCACGGCGACCGAGATGCGGGCGATGAAGAACTACGCCGGTCACAGGTTGAACCCGTGGCTGGGGCACCTGATGGTCTCACGGCAAGAGACGGCGAGGCCACTGCTGACCCCCGGCGAGGTCATGCAGCTTCCGCCGATGGACGAGATTGTCATGGTGGCGGGTACGCCGCCGATCCGGGCGAAGAAGGTCCGCTACTACGAGGATCGGCGGTTCACCGAGCGGGTTCTGCCGCCGCCCGATCCGGCGAGCGCCAGCCGATCACAGCGAACGGACGGATGGTCAGCGCTCGGACCGCTGAAGTCGACGGCAGGTCCAACTGACAAAGCTGCGGAGGCCGAGGAGGACACGGCGAACAGCGGACTCCGTCGTGAGCCCGAACTCCCCGATCACGTCGCGATCGCCAAGGAGACGACCGAACCGACACCGGCAGAAGAATTTGCTGCCGTTCTAGATGATGACGAGGATGCGGTCCGTCAGTCCCGGCTCATACGCCAACAGATGCGCGGTGTTGCCCGTCAAGTCGCCTTAGACCCGAATGACGGCATGGAGCTCTGAGGCGATATGCGCGACCGGATGAACGTCTACTTCCCGCCAGAACTGCTGAAACAGATCTCGGAACTCGCCGATCGCAAGAAGCTTTCTCGGTCTGCCATCGTGGAAGCGGCCGTCGCTTCCTTTCTGTCGCCGGACGGGGCGGACAGGCGGGAGGCGGCGTTTACGCGGCGCCTCGATCGGCTGTCGCGTCAGATGCAGAGGCTGGAGCGCGACGTCGGTTTGACAGCCGAGACCTTGGCCCTCTTCATCCGATTTTGGCTGACGATCACGCCACCGTTGCCCAACGATGCGCAGGCGGCGGCGCAGGCAAAGGGCAGGGAGCGCTTTGAGGGATTTGTCGAGGCGCTCGGGCGCCGCCTGCAAAAGGGGCAGAGCTTTCTACGCGAAATTCCGGAAGATATCCGCCGTCAGGAACCGGCCGACGAAACCTGACTGAGGGCTACAGGTATTCCATCGCGCCGTTCCTTCTTTTTCCTGCGCGAACCTGCGACCGCAGCAATTTAGCCGAACTGACAAAAAGCTGGTCGCGCTATCGGCTCGAAGGAGCTGAGAGCAGTAAGGGCTAGCATGCAGACCTCAATAACATGGCGTCGAATCGCGCGCGTATTTCTTCCCTTTGCCGCTGGATACTACCTTTCGTATCTGTTCCGCACGATCAACGCCTTGATCGCCGGTCATCTCAGTTCGGATGCCGGGCTTGGGACTGCCGACCTCGGCTTGCTTACGTCAGTCTACTTCCTCGTTTTCGCAGCGGCTCAAATCCCCGTGGGCATATTGTTGGATCGCTTTGGTCCGCGTCGTGTCCAGAGTTCACTGCTTTTGGTTGCCGCGACCGGCGCCGGACTATTCGCAGTCTCGACCAGTTTCCTGTCACTTTTGATCGCGCGTGCAATGATCGGACTCGGCATGGCGGCGGCGCTGACGGCTGGACTGAAGTCCATCATCCTTTGGTTTCCCAGGGACCGAGTAGCTTTGCTAAGCGGCTACATGATCATGCTGGGGTCGCTGGGAGCGGTGACCGCCACCACTCCCGCCGAACACCTGCTCACCTGGATGGACTGGAGGCAACTCTTCGAGATCCTAGCGGTCGCTACAACTGCGACGGCCATTCTTATCTACGTTGTGGTACCCGAACGCGGCATTGTCCCATCAACAGCGGGCGGCACTCTTAGCGCCGTTTTCGGCGATCGGCGCTTTTGGCGTATTGCCCCATTGTCGGCGACTTGCGTTGGATCGGCCTGGTCTCTGCAGGGATTGTGGGCATCGCCGTGGCTGACCGACGTGGAGGGGTTTGATCGCGCAAGTCTCGTCAGACAGCTTTTCATCATGTCGATCGTCCTTAGCGGCGGCGCCTGGTTGTTCGGTGTGGTGGTCCATTACATCAGACGAAGAGGAATCGGAGCAGAGATCATATTAGGGACGGTTACGGTGCTGTTTATCGCAGCCCAACTTGCCTTGATCCTACGAGCGCCCCTGCCGTCCACCTTGTCGTGGTCCGTTGTCGCAATTGTCGGAACGGCAACTGTGATCAGTTTCGCGGTGATAGCGGATTACTTTCCGCCGGAACTCGCCGGTCGCGCCAATGGCGCCTTGAACGTTCTGCACTTCGGTTGGGCATTTCTGGCCCAGTACGCGACGGGCCTGGTCTTGGAGCAGTGGCCCTCGGAGGACGGCCATAGGTCCGTTGTGGCCTATCAAGTCGCGTTCGGCGTCAGCGTAGCGCTGCAGATCGCGGCGTTGGTCTGGTTCTCGCTGCCTTGGCGCCGATCATTTGCATTGTGGATGAGTTCGATTCCTATCTTTATGCTGGCTGATGTTGGCAACGCTGCCGGGTCAGTTGGTGTGTATGAGAATTCGGTCATACTCATACCCGTAGATGACGATGCAGAGTGGTGAGAAGCACTCCCGGCGAAACCGATACGATTGAGCAGGCCTCAAAAATCTGTTCTCAGTCTTTCTTTTTCTACGCCAATCTACGATCGCCGAACGCGCTTGTTGCCCCACGTCCGTTGGTGCCTTTTCTAATCATCCTCATCTGAGGGCGCTCGTTGCACGTCCTCATTCGGTGGGGGCGACGGTGGCAATCCATTCCATTCAATCGGAAGCGAGTTCGCGCGGTGCGCGAATGCTGCGCAGCGCGCTTGGCTCTGCGATTGCCGGTTACCTCGAAGACGAAGCGGTCATCGAGGTGATGCTCAACCCGGATGGACGGCTGTGGATCGACCGGCTGTCGAATGGTCTGATCGACACAGGCGAAACCCTGTCGGCTGCGGATGGCGAGCGCATTGTTCGCCTGGTAGCGCATCACGTAGGCGCCGAGGTGCATGCCGGCGCGCCACGGGTTTCGGCCGAATTGCCCGGGACCGGCGAGCGCTTCGAAGGTCTCCTGCCTCCGGTCGTTGCAGCACCGGCCTTTGCCATCCGCAAGCCCGCTGTCGCCGTGTTTACGCTGGACGACTACGTCGCCCGGCAGATCATGACCTCGGAGCAGGCTAGCATCCTGAAGAACGCGGTCGCCGCACGGAAGAACATTCTCGTCGCCGGTGGGACGTCGACCGGCAAGACTACTCTGACGAATGCGCTGCTGGCGGAGGTGGCGAAGACCACCGATCGGGTCGTGCTGATCGAAGATACACGCGAACTTCAGTGCAAGGCGCCCAATCTTGTAGCCTTGCGGACCAAAGATGGCGTTGCGACGCTTTCGGATCTTGTCCGCTCCTCGCTGCGACTGCGACCGGATCGCATCCCGATTGGAGAGGTTCGCGGTGCCGAAGCGCTCGACTTGCTTAAGGCTTGGGGGACCGGTCACCCCGGCGGTATCGGGACCATCCATGCGGGCAGCGGGCTCGGCGCGCTGCGGCGGCTCGAGCAACTGATCCAGGAAGCTGTCATCACGGTTCCGCGTGCCCTGATAGCCGAGACCATCAACCTCATTGCTGTGCTTGCGGGACGCGGCGCTGACCGCCGCCTCGCTGAGCTCGCCCTCGTCATGGGGCTCGGGGCCGCCGGCGACTACAGCCTTTCATCAGCAGGAGACTGACATGCGTTTGGAATTTCGCGTTCTTCGGCAGACCGCATCGCTGGCCGCGTCCGGCGTGGTGCTTTTGGCGACGGCGCCGGCCTGGGCGGCCGGCTCGAACATGCCGTGGGAGCAGCCCCTCAATCAGATCCTGCAATCTGTGGAGGGGCCAGTCGCCAAGATCATTGCCGTCATCATTATCGTCGTGACTGGGCTCACGCTCGCGTTTGGGGATTCGTCGGGTGGCTTCCGCAGGCTGATCCAGATCGTGTTCGGTCTGTCGATCGCGTTCGCGGCCTCGAGCTTCTTCCTTTCGTTCTTCTCCTTCGGCGGCGGCGTGGTGATCTGATGGATGAACCCGTCGTAGGTTTTGTCGTGCCCGTTCACCGCGCGCTCACTGAGCCGCTCCTGATGGGCGGCGCGCCGCGGTCGGTCGCGATCGTCAACGGCACGCTTGCCGCGGCGCTTGGACTTGGATTGCGGCTGTGGATCGCGGGTCTTGTGCTCTGGTTCATCGGCCACATGGCCGCCGTCTGGGCCGCCAAGCGCGATCCCGCCTTCGTCGATGTGATGCGCCGACATCTGCGCATTCCCGGCCATCTCAACGCCTGAGCACTCAGTCATGATGAATCTCGCCGAATACCGCCATTCGAACGCGCGTCTCGCCGACTTCTTGCCATGGGCAGCCCTGGTCGACGAGGGGGTTATCCTGAATAAGGACGGTTCGTTTCAACGGACGGCCAAATTCCGGGGGCCCGACCTCGACAGCGCAGTGCCGGCCGAGCTTGTTGCCGTCGCGGGTCGCCTGAACAACGCCTTGCGCCGGTTGGGATCAGGCTGGGCCGTATTCGTTGAGGCGCAGCGTCATTTTGCGGGCGCTTACCCGCCGAACACCTTTCCTGACGTCGCGTCAGCGCTGGTTGATGCCGAACGCAAAGCTCAATTTGAGGAGGCCGGCGCCCACTATGAGTCCAGCTTTTTCCTGACCTTCCTCTATTTGCCTCCAGAGGAGGGGGCGGCCAAGGCCGAGCGGCTGCTTTATGAGGGTCGCGATCGTACGGCTGGTGCAGATGCTCGCGAGGTACTTCGCGGGTTCATCGATCAAACCAATCGCGTCCTTCAGCTCGTTGAAGGGTTCATGCCCGAATGCTCCTGGCTCGATGATCAGGACACGCTGACCTACCTGCACTCGACGATTTCGACCAAGCGTCATCGCGTTCGGGTGCCCGAAATTCCCATGTACATCGATGCGCTATTGGCCGACCAGCCGCTCACGGGCGGGCTCGAGCCGATGCTGGGCTCAGCCAACGTTCGGGTTCTGACGATTGTCGGCTTTCCCGGCGCGACAACGCCGGGAATTCTGGACGACCTGAATCGCCTGCCATTCTCGTATCGCTGGTCGACCCGGGCGATCATGCTCGACAAGACCGATGCCACCAAGCTGCTGACCAAGATTCGCCGGCAATGGTTCGCCAAGAGAAAATCCATCGGCGCCATTCTCAAGGAGGTCATGACCAACGAGGCATCGACGCTGCTCGATACTGACGCCCAGAACAAGGCGATCGACGCCGATGCCGCCCTACAGGAACTCGGTTCGGATCAGATCGGACAAGCCTTTGTTACGGCGACCGTCACCGTGTGGGACGGCGATCCGGGTGCGGCCGATGAAAAGCTGCGGCTGGTAGAGAAGGTCATTCAGGGTCGCGATTTCACCTGCATGAGCGAGACGGTGAACGCTGTCGAAGCCTGGCTCGGCAGTTTGCCCGGGCATGTCTACGCCAACGTGCGGCAGCCACCGGTGTCGACGCTCAACCTCGCCCACATGATCCCGATGTCGGCCGTGTGGGCCGGCGAGGCGAGGGATCTGCACTTCAGGGGTCCGCCGCTCCTGTTTGGGAAGACCGAGGGATCGACACCGTTCCGGTTCTCGCTCCATGTCGGGGACGTCGGTCATACCCTGGTGGTGGGGCCGACGGGCGCCGGAAAATCGGTGCTGCTGGCCTTGATGGCACTCCAGTTCCGCCGTTACCCGAGCTCTCAGGTCTTTGCGTTCGATTTTGGTGGCTCGATCCGGGCGGCCGCGCTCGCCATGGGTGGCGACTGGCACGATCTCGGCGGTGCGTTGTCTGACGGAGGCGACCAACCCGTCGCCCTGCAACCCCTGGCCTGGATCGACGATCCCTCCGAGCGAGGATGGGCGACGGAATGGATCTGCGCGATCCTGGCGCGGGAAAAAATCGAGATCACTCCGGAGGTCAAGGATCATCTTTGGTCGGCTCTAACGTCTCTCGCCTCGGCGCCGATGCAGGAACGCACCCTGACGGGCCTGTCGGTCCTGCTGCAATCCAATTCCCTGAAACGTGCCCTGCAACCCTATTGCCTGGGCGGTCCCTCCGGGCGCCTGCTTGATGCCGAATTCGAACGCCTTGGCGAGGCATCGGTCCAGGCGTTTGAGACCGAAGGGCTGATCGGAACGAGCGCGGCCCCGGCCGTGTTGGCCTATCTGTTCCATCGCATTGGGGATCGTCTCGACGGCCGGCCGACGCTCCTGATTGTCGATGAAGGTTGGCTTGCCCTCGACGACGAAGATTTTGCTGGCCAGCTCCGGGAATGGCTGAAGACGCTGCGGAAGAAGAACGCCTCCGTCATCTTCGCCACCCAGTCGCTTTCGGACATCGATGGCTCCGCGATCGCACCGGCGATCATCGAAAGCTGCCCAACACGCCTGTTGTTGCCGAACGAACGGGCGATCGAGCCGCAGATCACTGCGATTTACCGCCGCTTCGGCCTCAATGATCGCCAGATCGAGCTGCTGAGCCGGGCAACGCCGAAGCGGGACTACTACTGCCAATCCCGTCGCGGCAACCGGATGTTCGAACTTGGTCTTGGTGAGGTTGCGCTCGCATTTACTGCAGCCTCTTCCAAGATCGACCAGGCTGCCATCGCGCAGCTCCTCAGCGAATTTGGACCTGACGGCTTCGTGCCGGCCTGGCTCCGGCACCGTGGCGTCGCCTGGGCCGCCGACCTGATCCCCAATCTCGTCAATCTGGAGAAATCGCTATGAGGCGTATTGGCCTATTCGTGGCCGCTGGCACCATCACGCTGGTGCTTGGCGTCGCGGCGCCCGCACGGGCGGTGATCGTGTTCGATCCCAACAACTACGTTCAGAACGTCCTGACAGCCGCACGGGAGCTGCAGCAGATCAACAATCAGATCACCTCGTTGCAGAACGAGGCGCAGATGCTGATCAATCAGGCAAAGAACCTGGCAAACCTGCCGTATTCGTCACTGCAGCAACTGCAATCATCGATCCAACGGACCCAGCAATTGCTGGCTCAAGCCCAGCGCATCGCCTACGACGTCCAGCAGATCGATCGCGCGTTCTCGACCACCTATGCGCCGGTCACCGGCAGCCAGTCCAACCAGGTTTTGATCACCAACGCTCAATCGCGGTGGCAAAATTCTGTCGCTGCGTTGCAGGATTCACTCCGCGTCCAGGCCGGCGTCGTCGGCAACCTCGACACCAACCGCATCCAAACGTCAGCGCTCGTAACATCAAGTCAAGGTGCCAGCGGCGCCCTGCAGGCAACCCAGGCCGGCAATCAGATCCTCGCGCTTCAAGCGCAACAACTCGCCGATCTCACGGCTGCCGTGGCGGCGCAGGGCAGGGCACAGACCCTCGATGCGGCGCAGCGCGCCTCGGCCCAGGACCAGGGGCGAGAACAGCTCAGGCGGTTCCTGACCCCGGGACAGGGCTATCAGTCCCAAGACGTGCGGATGTTCCACTGATGACCGACGCAAGGGCGTTCAAGGCGTTGTCGCTGCTTACGACAATCGGCGTATTCGCCGTTGCTGCCTGCACGATTCAGCTCCGCGGTGGAGATGATTCTCCGCAGTCGCCGAAGGCGGAGCAGATGACAGATGCAACTAGCTCTGACCTCGCTCGCTGCCGCAGCGTCACTGCGGTGGAAGCGGCAGGTTATCTGCATTGCAAGGAAGTTTGGGCCGAAAACCGCCGTCGCTTCTTTGGCAAGAAAGACGGTGTTGCAACTCCCGCCCACGATGCTTCCGCCGGCGGCGTGACGCCCCGTCCAAAGGATCAAAGCCGGATCCCGCAGGGTTTTCCGAACCCGGCGACACCCGAGGCGAGCAAGCCATGACGGGTACGGGGATAATCGATCAGTTTCTGGAAACGTTCACGCGTTATATCGATAACGGCTTCGGGTTGCTGGGTGGCGATGTCGGATATCTCGCAACGACCCTTGCGGCGATCGACATCACGCTCGCCACGTTGTTCTGGAGTTGGGGGGCGGACGAGGACATCATCGCGCGCCTCGTCAAGAAGACGCTTTTCGTGGGCGTCTTTGCCTACCTCATCGGTAACTGGAACAGTCTGGCGCGCATCGTCTTCGAGAGCTTTGCCGAGCTTGGGTTGAAAGCATCCGGCGCAAGCCTCTCCGCGTCGGATTTCCTGAGACCTGGAAAGATCGCCCAAGTCGGTCTCGACGCCGGCCGACCGCTGCTCGATTCGATCTCCAACCTGATGGGCTACATCAGCTTCTTCGAGAATTTCGTCCAGATCGTCGTTCTCCTGTTCGCCTGGGTCGTTGTGCTGCTCGCCTTCTTCATTCTGGCGATCCAGCTCTTCGTCACCCTGATCGAGTTCAAGCTCACGACGTTGGCCGGCTTCGTGCTCATTCCCTTCGGCTTGTTTGGCAAGACCGCCTTCGCGGCCGAGCGGGTCCTGGGCAATGTCATTTCCTCCGGAATCAAGGTCTTGGTCCTGGCCGTCATTGTCGGGATTGGATCGACCCTGTTCTCGCAATTCACCGCAGGCTTCGGCGGCGCTCAGCCGACCATTGAAGACGCGATGACGCTGGTGCTCGCGGCGCTCGCGTTGCTGGGCCTCGGCATCTTTGGTCCGGGTATCGCAAATGGCCTGGTGTCGGGTGGACCGCAACTCGGCGCCGGTGCCGCGATTGGAACAGGCCTTGCTGCCGGCGGGATTGTTGCGGCAGGCGCAGGCCTCGCCGCCGGCGGCGCCGGTCTCGCTGGTGGTGCGATTGCAGGTGCGGCGCGCGGTGGGGGGGCCGTCTTGAGCGGTGCGTCCGCCGCCTATCGAAGCGGAGGCATGGCCGGCATTGCGGAGGCTGGCGCCACCGCTGCCATGAGCCCGTTGCGTCGTGCAGCGGCTGCGCTCGGCGGAGGTGGGGAAGCCGGTGCGCAGACCGCGAACACTTCGGCCGAAGGGCAGCCCGATTGGGCGCGACGCATGAAGCGCGCCGAGACTATTCGGCATGGCGCCTCGGCCGCTAGCCAGGCGCGTTCGCTCGGGCGATCATGGTGGCAGCGGCTCCTCCGTCGATTTGTCTGAAGGAGAGCGCTGACACGCGGCCATCGCGCTTTCGCCACCCGCTGCTCCGCAGCGCCTCAAACCCAGACACCGCACCACTTGAAGCCGTTCACTTTATCTCAGGGGCAGCCATCAATGTTCAAGCGACCATCCGTTCACTACGGGCGTATGCCCGAGCCGGTTACACCGTATCAGAAAGCAGCGCAGGTTTGGGACGAACGCATTGGATCAGCGCGCGTGCAAGCCAGGAACTGGCGCCTGATGGCGTTCGGATGCCTCATGCTGTCGGCCGGTCTCGCTGCAGGCCTTATCTGGAAATCGAGCCAGGGATCAATCACTCCGTGGGTGGTCGAGGTCGATCAACTCGGCAAGGCCCAAAGGGTCGCGCCGGCCAACATCGACTATCAACCGACAGATGCCCAGATCACCTACCATCTGGCCCGCTTTATCGAAGATGTCAGAGGTCTGCCGGCGGACGGCATCGTTCTGCGACAAAACTGGCTCAGGGCCTATGATTTTACGACCGATCGCGGCGCCGCTGCGCTTAACGACTACGCGCGCAACAATGACCCCTTTGCCAAGTTGGGCAAGGCCCAAATCTCCGTCGACGTGTCGAGCGTCATTCGCGCGTCGTCGGAAAGCTTTCGCGTCGCGTGGACCGAGCGTGTCTACGACAACGCTTCGTTGAGTTCGACCGAGCGCTGGACGGCCATTCTCACCATCGTGATCGAAACGCCGCGCGATGCCGAACGTCTGCGCAAGAATCCTCTTGGCGTCTTCGTTCGCGCCATCAACTGGTCGAAGGAGTTGAGTCAGTGACTAAGACGCCGTCCGACGTTCATTCGAAGCATCCCGTCCCGTACAGCAGGATGAGTCCCACTCTACCCGAATTCTTGACCGCGAAGCGAGCAGTTTTGGTTGCTCTCCTGCTTGGTTCCTTGGCGCTGGGTGGGTGCGCGACCTACATACCGCCGGAGATCAGCTATGACGCTGAAGTGCCTCCGTTACCGGCGACGCCGGTGGCTCTCGACGACAGATCGCGACCGCTTCACGTTCCACCCCTCTGGAAGCCGGCTCTCGGCGGCAAGTCGGGAGGGAAGGAAGACGCTGAACCCGTGAGCCGGATTGAGACCGCAAACATTGCAGCCCGGGTCGAACCGCGCAGGCGGGGGTATTTCAACGCGGCGCAAATCTACGCGTACAGTCCCGGGGCGCTCTATCAGATTTACGCCGCACCGGGACAGATCACGGATATTGCGCTCGAAGAGGGAGAGCAGTTGACGGGATCAGGGCCGATCGCGGCCGGGGACACCGTCCGCTGGGTCGTGGGCGACACCGAGAGCGGGACCGGCGACACGCGACGCGTCCACATCCTGGTCAAGCCGACCCGAGCGTCGATCGAGACCAACCTGGTGGTTAATACTGACCGGCGCACCTACCTGATCGAGCTCCGCTCCCGCGAACGGCCATACATGCCTTCTGTTGCTTGGTACTATCCGGAAACAGCGCGCGAACGATCCCGTTCAGTTGCTCTGAAGCCCGTCCTACCGGATCCGGCGCATCGTATCTCCCGCTATGCCATCGAAGGGGACAGTCCTCCTTGGCGGCCGCTCGCCGCATACGACGATGGCCGCAAGGTCTATGTCGAATTCCCGCAAGGGATCGTGCAAGGCGAGATGCCGCCGCTTTTTGTCATCGGCCCGGAAGGCAAGACCGAACTCGTCAACTATCGCGCCTACGGCAACGTGTTGATCGTCGATCGGCTGTTTGCGGCCGCCGAACTCCGGCTTGGCGGTGAACACCAGCAGAAGGTCAGCATTGTCAGGACTGACGGGAGGCCGTCGTCATGAACACGCGGAATGGAAACGATCACGAGCAGGCAATTCCGCTGGGGACACAAGAGGATCAGTCCAGGAGCTTCCGCTTGAGAGCGGAGCACCCGCGCGTGACACGGTTGTCACGGAAAGTACTGGCGGGAGGGAGCGCGGTTGCCCTGCTTGTCATCGGCGGAGCCGCGCTGTGGTCGCTGCAGAAGACTCGCCCTCGAGACCAAGCGGCCGATGAGCTTTACAGTACCGACCATCACAATGTTGCCGATGGAATTGCGGCTCTACCGAAGGACTATGCTGGCGTTCCGCGCCAGCCAATCCCGCAGCTCGGTCCGCCGCTCCCTGGGGACCTCGGTCGGCCGATCCTTGCAGCCCAAGGCCAGTCGCCGGCGATCGGCGCTAATCCGGAACAGCAGCGCCGGGATCAAGAGACCGAAGCAGCCCGCATCAGCCATCTGTTCGCTTCGACCAACGGGAGAGAAGTGCGTGAGCCCATGGCTGCAGTTGTAGGAGGTGATCGCATCGCATCACCAAGCCCGACGAGTGCCAATGACGACGGATTTGCGCAGAACGGTCAGGACCGCAAGCTTGCCTTCGTGAACGCCTCTGTGGACCGTCGCACAGTCAGCCCTGATCGCGTCACCAAGCCAGCTTCACCATATGTCGTACAGGCTGGGACGGTTATTCCGGGAGCCCTGATCACCGGAATCAGATCGGACCTGCCAGGCCAAATTACGGCGCAGGTGACCGAGAACATTTTTGACACGCCGACTGGCCGGTTTCTGCTTGTGCCCCAGGGAGCGCGTTTGATCGGGATCTACGATAGCCAGGTCACTTTCGGCCAGTCGCGTGTCCTGCTCGTCTGGACCCGGCTGATCATGCCGAATGGACGTTCCATCGTTCTCGAGCGGCAGCCGGGCGCCGACACTGCTGGTTATGCGGGCCTTGAAGACCAGGTCGACAACCACTGGGGCGAGCTATTCAAGGCCGCTGCTCTATCGACCTTCTTGGCTGTCGGGACAGAATTAGGTGAAGGTTCCGACACGAATAGCAACGACAGCGCCATCATCCAGGCATTGCGGCACGGCGCCTCCGACTCGCTCAATCAAACCGGACAACAGGTGGTTCGGCGCAGTCTCAACATTCAGCCTACGCTGACCGTGCGACCTGGTTTTCCAGTTCGCGTTCTCGTCAATCGTGACCTCATACTTGTGCCATACGGAGAGTAACGCCATGCCCAAGCTTAGAATAGGAGCGCTGCCCGACGACAAGCCGGTCAAGGTCGCCACTGAGCTTCCAGCGTCAGTGCATCGGGATCTCGTCGCCTATGCAGAGGCCTTGGCGCGCGAAAGCGGGCAGCGTATCGATCCGGCAAGGCTGATTGCGCCAATGCTGGCGCGCTTTATGGCCACAGACCGCGGATTTGCAAAGGCGAGACGAACCAATCATTCTCCAAAAACCGGCAGAGGCGATGGATAGCGTTCTGCTAAAAGACTGATGAAACGCTTCAGAGCGGGATTTTCATTGTCATCGCGCCAATGAGCATGGAAGTCCACCCGGCTTGGTCCCGTTCCGTCCTGCAACTCCCGGTACACAAGGCCAGCGAAACTTGCGCCAATATCCGATTCCATCACCAGACTAAGCCCCATGCCCATACTCGTCAGACTCTTGATGATGCCACGGCTTACATCATGGCGCTCCATTTTGGGTCGGTCGTCGGGCAGTACGAGCTTGGAGATCAGGAGATCCTCCAGTTCTCGTCCAGGATCGTACTCGCTTAGAAGAATGGTTTCGTTACGCAAATCGGTCCAATAGACCACTTCGCGTGCTGCCAAGCAGTGATCCTGCGGCAGCGAGATCAGGATCCGTTCGCTCCACAGCAGTAGTGACCTGATGCTCTCTGAAGGCAGACGTCCAGGGCTAACCACAACATCGACGGTACCGTTACGAAGAGCGGTCATCAGGCGAGAGCGAGAGCGTTCCACCGTTGCCAATTCGAGTTGCGGGAGCAGCTTCCTGAGCTCACCTATGGTCGCTCGCAAATTGCCGGTAGACATAGACGTGTAGAAGCCAATGACAAGATGGCCAGTGTCGCCGCGACCACCGGCTCTACCGGTGTCAACTAGCATGTCGACCTGCTCCAGGATCAGCCGTGCAATTCGCAGAACCGCAAGGCCGGCAAGTGTAGGCTTGATTCCACCGCTTGAGCGCTCAAACAGTGAGGCGCCGATCAAATGCTCGAGTTGACCGATAGAGCGGCTGAGGACGTTGTGATTGATCGAAAGCGCTTCTGCGGCGCGTCGAAAGCTTCCGCAGTCACAAGCGACAACAGCCAATCGAAGCTGCTGCAGGTGAATAGCTCTCGCTGCGTTGCGCCGATCGTTCCGGATCCCGGCTTCTGTCATTTTCGAACCTCGGTAGCAAACCACAAGATAAGAGGTCCTCAATCCAAGCGGGACCGTTAGCTCAATTGTTGGCATAGATCGTTCTAGGCGGCAGCAAAGATTACCGGCGTCCATAGAGCCGGTGCAGAAAGGCCGCCGGCCTTACGCAGGTCCGCGAGAACATCGCTCGAAATCGCAAGGTAACCCGCAACGGCTACGGTGTTGCCAATTTTGGCAGGATTACCAATGCGTCGCAGCGGCCAACCGGCGCGTCGAAGGATTCGCTCCATTCGAACATCTGTGACGGTAACGATATCAGTGAGATTTCGTGAAAGCCCAAACTCGACCATTCCAGCAAACAGCTCGTATGCGGCACGAGTTATGCCGTGATTTCCTTTGGGAGCATCGGTTGCAACATCGATAGCGAATCTGCTGCTTTCCCAGACAAGTGGTGTTGAGGGGGCAGGATGACCCTCAAGCAGCACCGAGAAAGTATCGCGAACCATCGTCGGCCCGAGAGAAGGCAGAAGTCGAACGGAGCCTTGCACCAAACCGTTTTCGGATACTTGCGTCAGGTAGATTGGATGCAGTGCGTCGAAATCATCCATCTCCATGTCGCCGCTGGTTTGAACGTCCCACGCCATGCGGAGTTTAAAAACGCGATGCCGCATCCGGTACATTTCAACGAGCGTGCTGGAAAACTCCCCATACGAAATCGGTGTGATCAGTTGGATCATGGTTTCCTCCAAGGGCATTATATTCTCCCTTGAAGCCCAAATGTCGTTCTGGTGCATCACCTGTAGTTGTGGGGGGCCGCCATCTTAAATTTGCTCGTCTTTCTTTGCAGCGGCCAAGCGTGTTGCGGCCTGCACGATGGTCCGAACGCCGAGTTTTTGTTTCGCGTTGCCTAGGTAATCTGCAACGGTGTGACGCGAAATGCCGAGGATGCGGCCGATCTCCCATGCGCTCTTTCCGCGCGAGGCCCATTCTAAACATTCAAGCTCTCGGGGAGACAGGTGAGATCCACCTACCTTATGTTGGTACGCTAGCCTGCGGCGAACGTGCGCATGAAAGTACATCGCCATAAGCTGCAAAACGCGAGCGTTGGCATTGATCCTCTGGTCGAATGCAGGCCGTCGTTCGTCTGCAGCAAAGGTCAGTGCTGCGACTGGACCATGCCCGTCGTGAATTGGGACGGTAAAGCCAATGCGGATACCGAACTGTGCTGCCTCATAGAAGAATTCTTGCTGTGCTGTGGTGGTCGATTGCGCGCGGAAGTCGCGTCCCCATCGAAACGGCTCCGGATTCTGAAGCGCGAGTCTGATTACCGGGTCCAAAGTCTGATAGTGATTTCGTAAATAGTGATCAGTCCATGGCAATGGATATGTGGAAATCAGGCGTGGTTGTTTTTCACCCGCGTTCGGAAGCGCGAGATATGCGAAGCAGGATAAGTCGAGGTCGCCGGCTGTGCTTGCCATCGTTTCGGAAAAATCCTGATGGTCCTCTGCGCATGACAGTCGATCGATGAAGTTTTGAAACACACGATGCACTGAGTTCTCCGTCGTCCGAGTATCGAGAGAGCCAGGTGAGAGCGATGACATATTCTATTGCCCGATGGCGAGTTCGAAACTCACAACTCCAATTTCTGGGTTCAATCGGTTGAAGATGCCGAACTTTTGGCAAGCACGACCAAGCGTCGACGACTGTCAGATGAGCTTGCCACGGATTGAATTGGGCAACATTACCCAGCCTGATGATACGAGGGCTCAAGCCTGCAGGCCTCCCTTGATCGGCATCACCTTCTTGATGATCGAGCCATTGGTCGATCCGATTAGCCAATGCTGCATCAGCTTCGTACGGGAGCCGATCAGCGCGAGCGGTCCGTGCTTCTTGTAGTAGAGTTATCGGGATGCGCTAACTGCAGCTCGACGATGTCGCCATCCCATGCCTTGGTGTCCTTTGATCTCTTCGTGGTGAGACAGTGTCGAGAAAGTGGTCCGGAATCCGTGGGAGCAAAGCAAAGCTATCGAGCCAAGCAATGCTGCCTTAAAGCCTTATTCCGTTGATTAAGAAGATCGTCAGCGGGATCTGCCGTTGCGGACGTAATTGAGGAACTTCTCTCGAAGGTTTGGGAGCAACCTGCCGCCATTGCGTCGTCTCAGATGTGCGAATTTGCAGAACCGCTGTGCGGCAAAGTCACGGCGTTAGCTGGACACCTTCGATTGCCATCATGCGTTTGACCGCCGGTCTCGCGAGCACGCGCTGCATTAGACTGGTCCAGGCCGGATATAGCCTGCTCATATCTAGATCGATACGGGCCCCCCAATAGTAGAACACGAAGAGATATGGATCGACGACCGTGTAGCCTTCGGGAATACTCCATTGGCGCCCGTCGGACAGAAGGCTCTCAATATAGGCGTACTGGCTAATGACATTCTCTTTGCCGCGGAGCCTCAACGCCGGAAATAGGGACTCATCATGTGAGAAGCGGTGGGGGCGCCATATCAAACCATATGACATCGCGTGAACGTTGCTGGCCAGCCAGTTCATCCATTCGATACAGCGGGCTTCAGCGGCAGGTTCGGTCGGGAGGAGATCGGCAGACGGATTGGTGCGCGCCAAATAGATCATGATGGCGTGCCCCTCCGTGAGCAGGTTGTCGGCGCCGCCGATCCGCCCGGGAACGCCAGACAAGGCGGGCACGCGCCCTTTCGGGTTGACGGCTTTCCATTCGGGTGATCCCGTCATCTCGCCCTCTTTTGGACCAGACGCCGAGACGAGTTGATACTCGTATGGTTCGCCGATTTCCTCTAGCACGATGTGCGCTGCCATTGAACAGCTTCCCGGGGAGTAGAAGAGCTTGTGCTTGACGGCGGTCGAAACGCTATAGGCCGCTTCGATCATAGAGATACTCCTGGACTTGGGATTTCAGACGGGTTGGAGCCAGCTGACGGCTGGCAGTTCAGGGACAATTCCGCGACGCGTCGCGATGGCCCAATCACCATCGTAGTAGTGCGGGAGGATATGATCGTACCGAAGAGTTTCGGCCACACCCGGCAGCGCGTGGATCCGCCTGACGAGCGCCGTAAGGTACCCGTAATTGGTAAGCCGTTTGCGGCTCGCTCGGAACAGCGGATTGTAAACGGCATCGAAACGTACCAACGGTGTGTAAACTAGCACGTCAGCCAAGGTCGGTTGCCGCCCTAAAAGAAAGCGACGACCATCCCGAAGTTGCAAATCGAGTTCATCGAGAAAGTCGAACAAGTTATCCATGGCGGCGTTGTATTCCGCCTGATGTCGTGCGTCGGCGACCGCGTAAACCCCAACGGACAGGCGCTGAGTGATACGATCATTGAGCAGATCGATCTGTGTTTTCAACTCAATCGGATAAAGATCGACGTTCGGATGGCCTCCGCACAGGTCGAAGGCAGCATTCAGCATCTTGGAGATGTCCAACGATTCGTTGTTGACGATGCGGCCCGTATGTTGATCCCAGAGTGCCGGCACCGTGACTTTGCCCGTGTAGTCGTGGCGTGAGGCGCTGTAGGCCTCATGAAGGCACACAAAGCCGTGGGTTGCATGGCTGGTCCCACGTGCTTCGGTGTCCGTGAACACCCATCCGTCGGGTGTGTTCCACAGTGGGTGGAGCAACGATAGGCTAACGACGGATTCGAGCCCCTTCAGTGCCCGCACGACGGTAACGCGGTGTGAAAATGGACAGGCAGGAGACACGAAGAGCTGGTATCGATCCGCTTGAGCAGGAAATCCGGAATGCCGATCTTTCACAACAAAGTCACGAAAACTGCCGGCATGTATCATTCTAAGGGCATCGAGCTCCGGTGTAGGAACGATGTCGCCGCACCACTTGCCGTTTAGCATCAACTTCATCGTGCGTGCGCTGAGCGGTCGCATCATCAGGCGGCCTGCTGATCGTCTGGTAGCCGCAGGGACAAAATGCCTGCGAGGGCGAGGAGGGCAACGTTACAACCGAGGGCTAGGACAAACGCGCGCGCGAAGCCGGGAAGGTCCTGCCGGTCGCCTAGCGCACTATAGAACACGCCGCCAATGACAGCGACACCCAGAGCCGCGCCGATCTGAAACGTGGAGATCATGATCCCGGAGGCCAGGCCCGCGTGCCCTTGGTCGATGCTCCCGATCACGGCCTTGATGACGGACGGCATGACGGTACCGAATCCGAGGCCACCACAGATCAGGCCGAAATCGAGAGCCTGCGGAACCAAGCCGCCAACCGCGAGCATCACGCTGCCGAAGCCAATAACCTGAAACGCAAAGCCAAGCGCCAGCGTTCGAACACCGAATAGCTTCATCACGTATGACGATATAAGCGAGCTTGCAAAGAAACCCGCAGCAAAGGGCAGTGTCGCCAGGCCTGCGTCGAACGGGGACAGGTGCAACCCGCTTTGCAGGTAAACTGCGAAGGTCAGATAGAATGAGGACAGCATGTAAAAGGCGAGGGCGATGACAAGTCCTGTCGCGAAGACCCTGTTTTGAAGAAGATGGAGAGCAACAAGCGGATCACCGCCACGGGCATAAAGGAGGGATTCGTATCGTGTGAATGCCATAAGGGCCAAAAGCGAAGCCAAAAGCATGCCGATAGTCCACAGCGGCCAGCTGAGTTGTCGACCTTCGACAAGTGGGTAAACCATCAGGCCCAGTGTCAACGACAGCAGGAGAACGCCACCCACGTCGACCCTTTGCGCATGTTGCGCGCGGGAATCGCGGAGAAATGCCCAACCGCCTATGAAGGCGGCGAGCCCAATCGGGACATTGATCAGAAAGATGGCCTGCCAGGCGAGGCCGAACGGGTGAAGCGAGACGAGCATGCCGCCGAAGAGTTGGCCGCATATGTTCGCAAGGCCGAATGTTGCCCCATAGAAGCCGAGCGCCACGCTTTGCTCGGCAATTGGGAACAAGACGCGGATCGACGCGAGAACCTGTGGCGCCATCGCGGTTGCCGTCAAGCCTTGAAGTATCCGCGCGGCGACGAGCACCGTCGGCGACCAAGCGAGCCCGCAAAGGATTGACGCGATCGTGAAACCTCCGACCCCCAACAGAAACAGACGACGCCGGCCGAAGAGGTCACCCAGCCGTCCTCCCGTTATCAGAAACACGGCGTAAGTCGCGGCGTAGGCCGATATCACAAACTGCACTTCGCTCGACGAGGCGGCGAGGTTCTCACGGATGGCGGGAAGTGCCAGGTTGACGACGTTGAAGTCGACAATGGGCAGGAACGCTCCGGTCAAGAGCACCGGCAACGCGAACCAGCGTTGAGGATCGCCCTCCAGTGAAGAAACGCCTGGGGTCGAGGCCGGTTCGGTAATTTGGCTGTTCAACGATAAGCCCTCGCGGAAACACGCAGGTGCCCCAACACTTCGGGCGCCCTTGGGGTACTATTTGACTGATCCTTTCGCGGACGGTAATTGTCGATTTTGGTTCTCCGAGTTTGCAAAAATGCACAACCTGCTGGATTGGGATGACTTGCGTTTGATCCTCGCCGTTTTTCGGGAAGGCTCGTTGTCGGGAGCCGCGCGGGTGTTGGGCGTGAGGCATTCGACCGTGTTTCGCCGCTTGGGCGCGGTCGAAGATAGAATCGGTGCTCGCTTGTTCGATCGATACAGGGACGGCTATGCGCCGACGCCAGCTGGCGAGACGGCAGCGGCGTCGGCAGAGCGCCTTGAGGCGGAGATTTTAACACTCGAGCGTAAGTTGTCGGGCCAGGATCTGAGGCCTGGTGGCACCGTCAGGATCACGACGACCGACACGCTGGGCGTTATCCTGATGCCGCACTTTGAGTCGCTGCGCGCGTTGCATCCGGGCATCAAACTGGAGCTCGCGCTGTCGAATATGGTTGCCGACTTGACGCGCCGGGAGGCCGATATCGCGATCCGCCCCACGCCGGAGCCTTCTGATCTGCTCGTAGGAAGACGTGTGGCGGAGGTCGCGCATGCGATCTACGGATCGCATGCGTATCTCTCGCGACATATAGACAAGGATCTGTCAGCTCATGACTGGATTGGATTAGATGACGCCCTGGCCGGTACCGTCATCGCTCGATGGATGCGAGACAATCTCCGTTTCGCGCAGGTGACGCTGAGAGTCGACGCTCTTCCGGCGCTAAAAGACGCAGCTATCGCCGGCTTCGGACTTGCCTTGCTTCCCTGCTACGTAGGAGATCTTGCAGCTGGTTTGCGCCGCGCCACTCCCGAGGCACTGACCGAACCGCGGTCGGCCGTCTGGCTCCTTACTCACGATGATCTTAGGCGCACAGCGCGTATTCGCGCGTGCATGGAGTTCTTTGCAAAAGCGATGGCCTCGGAGCGGAATCTTCTTGAAGGCCGGCGGCCGCACATTCGCGGTTGATGGCTCACACCGGTTGGCGAAGCGTATCGCGGAAAGTCTAATTAGACTTTGCCATATGTGCCACAGCCATGCTCACGAAAGGTCGCCGCGATAATCCTTAGTATCCTGCGGGATCGCTCATCGGAAAGTGACGAAAGCATCGCGATCTCGGAGGATGGCAGGGAGGGCAGTCCGAACCGTTCGCCGATATCCACGGTGCACGACGGCGCAAGCCGAAAGGAAAATATGCCGGTGGCTAAGCCAGTCGCAACCGCGTCCGAAATAGCAAACGAGCCGCAGCCAAAGAAGACCTCACGCCAGGATATTCCCGCAGCGTCAAGCGCTCTGGTGGCACTATCCCTCATGCCACATGAAGGAGACGAGGCGGCCAAGCGGAGCGGTTCGCCAGCTCGAAACTCGAAGTCAGGAGTCGCGAACCAGCCAAAGCGTTCCTGCACCAGCACCTCTCCCGTCCGTCGATCTTCCTCTCGGCGCATGATCGCTGCATCGACTTCACCGCGATCCAGAGCGCCGAGCAGATCGTGAGCGCTTTCCGACCGGACCTCAAGAACGAGCTGTGGATCGTACGCATTTAGCCGCGTGAGCAGGGCTGGAATCTCTGGTCCGCCGATCTGCGTTGCAATCCCCAGCGTGAAGCGCCGGCGTACCTGCGAAAGCCCGGCAACGGCGCGACGATGGGCAGCGAGAAAATCACGAGCCGACTCGAGGAATAGTTCGCCTTGTGCTGATAGGCGAACCAACCGCGGCGTCCGCTCGACAAGTCTGTGCCCTACGCGATCTTCAAGTCGCCTCAGCTTAATGCTGACCGCAGCTTGTGTTGTACTCAAAGTTTCAGCTGCTCGTGTGAAGCTTTGCTGATCCGCGATCGCCACAAACGCTTCCACTGCATCCACGTCTAGCGTGATCATAGCGCTCATCCACTTCTGTTATCTCTGAAATGTATATCGATCCAATTTCATTTGAGTCAACCGACAGCTACGTTGACGGCTCGCGGGCCGGAGCGGAGCGACCTTGCGAGATAGCTCGGCTGTCAGGTCCGCGCTTAGATAATATGAATGATCAGGGGGACAAGGAAATGGACTTATCACGGGGGCAATTTATCGGCGGTTTGCTTGCGACGACGGCCGGCTTAGCGTTGGCCAGCACACCGATGTCGGCCGCGTCTGGTGGCGAAGTATGCTATGGGTCTCTGCTGGAGACGGCCGATGCCATCAAGGCTCGTAAGCTTTCGCCAGTCGAGCTAACGAAAACGATGCTCGATCGTATTGCGCGCCTTGATCCGTCGCTCCATTCTTACGCCACTGTAACGACGGACTTGGCATTAGTGCAGGCTCGGAAGGCAGAGGCCGACATTGCCGCTGGGCGTTATCGAAGTCGGCTTCATGGTATCCCGGTTGCCGTCAAGGATATCTATAATACGGCTGGCATCGTCACTTCAGCGGGAATGCCAATCAACTTCGGCAACAAGCCGGAGTTTGACGCGACGGTAGTGAAGCGCTTGGCAGATGCCGGAGCTGTGCTCTTAGGCAAGCTGCAGCTTACAGAAGGTGTATTTGCCAAGCACCATCCGTCCGTTGCAGTGCCGAAGAACCCCTGGAATGCCGACTATTATGCCGGGGCATCATCGAGCGGTTCCGGTGTTGCGACGGCGGCTGGCCTGACCTTCGGTGCACTAGGCAGCGATACTGGCGGGTCAATCCGTTATCCAGCCTCTGCCAATGGAGTGACCGGGCTGAAGCCCACTTGGGGACGTGTCAGCCGATACGGCGTCTTTCCGCTAGCCCCGACTATGGATCACGTTGGCCCCCTGACGCGGTCCGCCGCTGACGCTGGGGCAATACTCGGCATTATCGCAGGGCATGATGTGAATGATCCAACAACGTTGATCGACCCTGTTCCGGACTACCTGGCAGATCTAAGCAAGGGAGTTCGCGGACTGCGGGTCGGGATTGACCCCTCGTACAACGAAAAGGGCGTCGATGAGGATATCGTCCGAGCGTTGCGGGAAACAAGGCGTGCTTTGCAGGACCTCGGAGCGACTGTCCGCGAGGTCAAACTTCCAGATTATCGGGGCGTGACAGCGGGGTGGGGCACTTTGGCAGGTGTGGAGGCTGCGATGGCTCACAGCGCGACGTATCCATCGCGATCCGCTGAATATGGTCCGCCCGTCAGCGGCTCAATCGCTGGGTTGATCGAGTACGGACGCACGATAACGGCTACCGACCTCATGAAGGTGACGTATGACCGGCTCAATTTCTCTGGAGCGTTGGCGGCTCTCTTTGGGGACATTGACTTGCTGTTGATTCCAACCCAACCGCTTGCCGACTTTTCGATCCGGCAAGAAGCGGAACTCTTCACCAAGCCGGCAGAGCTTAGTGATTTTCTCCGTTTCGCGGCTCCATTCGATATGTCCGGAAATCCGACGCTAACGATGCCAAACGGATTTACGGCCAAGGGGCTTCCCCTCTCGTTTCAACTTGTTAGTCGGCGGCTTGACGAAGGACTACTTGTGCGGGCCGGGAGCGCGTTCCAGCATGCGACAGATTGGCATCGTCGTCATCCCTCGGTGTGATCTGCGCTGAATAGCGAGTGACGCCAGAACGCTAGTGCGGCGCTAGAGCGCTTCCCGTACCGGATTAATCTGCCCGCTCGCGCCAAGGCTCGAGCGGGCATTTCCACGAGCAGACAGGGCGAGCAATTGTAGCGATCTCATTGCAACGAAGAGCTGACATGATCGGCGCGCTACTAGACCCTACTCCATCCGGAAATATTCTTTGCAGTACGCAGCAGCAGGTGGCCCCATCCTAGGATGACGCCGCCTTCTGAATGAAAGGGCTTGTTTCAGGAAACTGCCTGTTGAGGATCTTAACGACCCTAAAGATCGTCGGCGAGTCTCCCAGTGCCAGCTAAAAGCTCAACGGACGCTTAGGTTGCGTCCGCTTTCCGGCTAGCTGCAACGTGGGTCGCAATTGCATCCATGAGCGGAGGCGAGAGGCAGTCGAAAGGCTCGAGGCCAACTTCCTTTAGCCTGGCCCGAACTGCACCGGTTTCGGACGGGGAAACTCCCGACTCTATGATGGAAGAGACAAAGGCTGCGAATTCGGGCGCCGGTGCTCCATCCTCGATGAAGAGTTCTGGATGAATGAAGTCCAGGCCATAAAACGGATGGCTCTTGCTGTCGATCCGGCCGAACATATGCGTGCCGCATCGGCTGCATGCGTGGCGCCGAATGGTGGCCGAAAGATTGATCACTTGCAGCTTTTCTGCACCTTGCAACACGTTGACCTTGTCGCGCGGGACAACGGCCACGACCGAGAAGACGGCGCCGGCCGGCTTCCAGCATTGCGTACAACCGCATGCATGGTTATGTGCCACACTGCTGGTGACGCTGATTTTGACCGGATCGTGCTCGCACTTGCAGACCAGCGTTCCCCCGTTGAACGGGGCGTTGCCGAACTTGATGCCGTTATCGATCATAGGATGAAGTGAGATAGACATTATTGACCCAATCTGTTGAACTTGGTTGGACTAGAAGACGACAATTGAACGTATCGATGTACCGTCGCGCATTAGGTCGAATCCGAGATTGATCTCCTCGAGCGAGAGGCGGTGAGTAATCATCGGATCGATCTCGATCTTGCCGCTCATGTACCAGTCCACGAGTTTGGGGACATCGGTGCGACCACGTGCGCCGCCGAATGCAGAGCCTGTCCAGGTACGACCGGTCACGAGTTGGAATGGCCGCGTCGAGATTTCTCGTCCAGCTTCCGCCACTCCAATGACGACGGAGACACCCCACCCCCGGTGACAAGCCTCGAGAGCTTGGCGCATCACGTCAGTGTTGCCAGTGCAGTCGAACGTGTAGTCGGCGCCGCCATCGGTAAGCTCCACGAGATGCTGCACGATGTCTCCGCTGACTTTCGACGGATTTACAAAGTGCGTCATGCCAAACCGCTGCGCCCATTCGGCTTTGGAGTCGTTCAGGTCAACTCCGACGATTTTGTTGGCGCCCACCATGCGAGCGCCCTGGATGACGTTCAAACCAATGCCACCGAGGCCAAAGACAATGACATTCGAACCGGCAGTCACCTTCGCCGTATTAACGACTGCGCCAACGCCGGTTGTGACTCCGCATCCGATGTAGCAAGCCGTTTCGAAGGGGGCATCGTTACGAATCTTGGCGACCGCTATCTCAGGAAGGACTGTGAAGTTCGAGAACGTCGAACAGCCCATGTAGTGGAAGATGGGCCGGCCTTTATAGCTGAAGCGCGTCGTGCCATCGGGCATCAAGCCTTTGCCTTGCGTTGCGCGGATGGCCGTGCAGAGATTGGTCTTGCCTGATAGGCAAGATTTACAGGAGCGGCACTCCGGCGTATAAAGCGGGATGACATGGTCGTTCGGTCTGACGCTTGTCACACCACTCCCAATTTCTCGAACGATGCCGGCGCCTTCGTGGCCAAGGATGGCTGGAAAGAGCCCCTCGCTGTCGAGACCTGACAATGTATACGCATCGGTATGACAGATGCCCGTCGCCTTCAACTCCACGAGTACTTCGCCGGCGCGGGGGCCTTCCAGATCAACTTCAACAATTGCCAGCGGCTTCTTGACTTCAAAGGCAACGGCGGCGCGCGTCTTCATAGGTGTGCTCTCCAGATTGCGAGAGTGGTAGGCGCCTTCGCGACCGCTGATAACCCTGAATTGTAGAAACACAGTTTTCCAGTTTTGCAAAAATCGAAGGACGAGGATGAAGGGTTGGGAAGGAATAGATGCATTCGTGGCGGTTGCTGAGGTGGGCAACTTCACCGGGGCGGCTGTGCGGCTAAAGGTGTCTACTTCGCAAGTAAGCCGAGAAATAAGACGCCTGGAGCAGCGCTTAGGTATTCGCTTGTTCGTTCGGAATACGCGTCGCGTGGCGCTAACGGAGTGCGGGCGTCTACTGGAGCAGCGCTGTCGGCGGCTTATCGATGACAGAGACGACGCATTTGAAGTCATTACATCAGGGAGAGATCCAATCAGGGGCCACATTCGGCTCACCTGTCCAATTGCCTATGGAGAGCGGATCATTGTGCCGATCGTAGCTCAATTCCTCGCCGCGCATCCTGAAGTGAGCGCGGAAATTGAACTTACAGACCGTGTCCTTGATCTCGTCGCCGACGGCGTCGATCTAGGGATAAGGACCGGCCATACAGAGGAGAAGCGTCTGGTTGGTGTTAAGCTCGGCTCGAGATCACTGCATCTGTGCGCCGCCCCAGCATACATCGAGCGCTATGGAGCTCCATCGGCAGTGAGTGAAGTCCTGGGCCATGCTTGCCTGCTGGGTACAGCGCGACACTGGCAATTCAGAACCGCGGATCAAAATATAAACCTGGTTCCTGAGGGCAAGTGGCGTTGCAATAGCGGCTCTGCGGTGCTCGGAGCCGCGTTGCAGGGCCTGGGCATTTGCCAACTGCCGGATTTCTACGTCGAGGATCACCTACGTGCCGGGAGACTGGTCGAGTTGCTGGGTGCGGAGCGTCCAACAGACCAAGCGATCTGGGCCGTGAGCCCCAGGCGCTCAAGGCTGCAGTCGAAAATCTCGGCATTAGTTGAGTTCATAAGCGCAAACCTCGGCCGTGGTCGGCCATCCCTGTGATCGCAAGGCAGCGGGCTCGAGTACAAGCCCGCTGATTTGAGCGCTGAGTCGTAGGTGCAGTGGCCTCGGCCAAGTGCAATAACTTATGGTGGCCGCTTATCCATCCGGATATCGCGTTTCATTATCTCTGAAATATTCGTGGCAGTTGGACTCAATGGGTCGACGACGCTCTGCGCTTCTTATAATCAAGCCGTCGAACGGAGCGACGGTGGAGACCTAACGCTCTTCGCCGTTCTCTTCTGTCGCGCAAAAGCGCGCCCTCGAAAACTGGTCAAATGGTTTCCGGCTCCTCCCGCCGGATTGAGGCCCACGGGTAGTTGGCGTCTCAATACTTGGGCTCGGCAGCAATGCCGAGCCCATTTTTAATGGCCGACTTACCTATCGCATGGAGCTGTCGGCGCGATATTGTCATCAAGGGCGAGGCTGTAGCGCCCACGCCATTCAAGCTGATGCATTCGCGTTACGTGCCAAGTTCAGAGGTGGGAGCCCGACGTCGAGGGGCCAGTTCGAGGGCATGCGTCTGGAAGCGTCTCCGGTCAAGATGGAGGGCGGGGCCAAGAAGTGTCCAAGATAGTCGCGGCTGGATAGGCGTCCACGGCGGGGCAGCATCTCGACGATAGTCATGATGAGCTAGCGAAACTGGTTCTCCCGCTCTCGCATGACGAGGTTGCGATTATTCGAGCGTCCCAAAGCTTCGGTGGGACAAGGGAGGCAACGAAGCGGTGACATGCCACATAGTTTCACAGCGATGCCACCGCTTCGTATTGGTAATCACTCCCTCGACAATATCACGACGCTACAACTGACTTCGAGCGCGCACGGCGGGCCTGCAAACGCAGGAAAACCGACGCGACGAGCAACGCCAGGCCAGCGCTGAAGATGGGGTCATTGGGATGAGCCATGAACCTCTTGGTGAACATGTAGACGAATACTGCCCAGATGGCATAACCGCCGATCGTGTGAAGCGTCTTCCAGCGAGCAGGGCCAAGCCATGCCCTCGGCTTCGCAAATGAAGTGGCGGCCATTGCCAAGACGAATGCGTAACCGATAACGCCGAGAATCTCACTGAGGAGGCGAGAGTGCTTATCGTAGACGTCTGGCCAGACTACCGCATAGATGATGAGTGCTATGATATGAACCGTGTGCGCAACCGCGAAAGACAACCCGATATATCGGCGATTGTTTAGCAGCCAGCGAGACCCGGGCGTGGGCCAAAATTCGTAGATGGACGATGCGCAGAAAGCTAACCAGAACAGCACTAACGAGTAGCGCACCGACATAATAACGACCGTTCGCATCCCCTCTACGTCGGGATACTGGAATGCGATGGCAAACGCACCAACGATCGGCAGAGTTGCGAGTATGGTGAACAATCGCCATTTTGAAAGTCCGGTGCTCGCAGGTCGTTCGGCAGACGTATGAAGTGACATTTAGACGTTCCTCTCTTGGTTTAATCGTGTTGGGTGACGTTAGGCTTGTTCAGCGACTGTCCGTATTGATCTCCTTCGCTTAGCTGGTCCAGATTGGCCTGTGTTGATCATGCGGGGCTCAAAACGAGTTCGCATAAAAGAACTCGTTGCGCAGGGGCGATTCCGGTGAAGAACCGAAGGGCTGGATGAGCCGTTAGTCGACGCACTGACAGACGTTGTCGATGTACCCCATCCGACCGAGAGCATAGGTCGCCGCGCCCCAAACTTGTTCTAATCGCAAATACGCGAATGTAGATCGGTCGAGTCCGCGGTCGATTCCGGATTGCCGCAAACAGCGTTTGCATTTTCAGACAGCAACAGGGGTGCGGTGAAATGCGAATGGCTGTTGCGATGTGGCAGCGGACATAGATTCCGTTGCTCAGTCACGACGTCCGCACGGAGCGAGAGCAGATGGGAGTCATGTCATCCAGTTATCGCAGAAATAACCAAGGTGAGGGGTATCTCTGCTGCGCGAAGCGCACCCATACTACCGGTGCTTTTCGATTAGGATCCCAACTCGCTCCGGGCGCGTCACTCGTTGCGGTACCAGCTGCGCCACGTGTCGGCGAGAGCGATGTCGGCAGCCTCAATACCGGGGAGAGATGCTTGACTAGCGAAACTGTAGATCGATCGGACCTTCTGCATCCGGACGAAATGGGCCTAAATTCAAGTTGGTGGATAAGCGCGCTCGCGCTCGTCGCGGGTGTGTTTTTGCCGATGTTCTACTTCTGCATCGTTAACACTACGCTGCCGGCAATAGGACTTGATACGGGGGCAACCACCATAGCGCAGCTGATCATATCGGGCTTAGCCGCCGTGTATGCAATCGCGACCATGGTCGGTGGCAGTAGGGCAGCCCATTGGCAATGCCGTCCGTGGCTCTTCTGGCTCGGTGTAGTTGCCTCTACGCTCGCTTCAATAAGCGGTGGCGTGACATGGTCGCCCAAATTTCTGACCGGTGGATGCGTTTTGCAGGGAATAGCTGCGATCATAATGGCGCCGCGTGTTCTTGCTTCGATACGTGCTCTTCTTCACTCGCCTGACGAGAGTCGGGTCCTCGCCATATACGCCGCCGCGTTCGGCCTGGCGGCCATCAGTGGTGAGTTGGTCGGGGGAATGTTTGCGCTCGATCGCCCGTATGAAACGGCGTGGCAGGCGGTCTTCCTCGTTAACGTTTTGGTTGGCTTGATGGTCTTTCTGAGTGAGTTGTCGCTTCTTAGCCAGGTGCGAGACCGCTCGGCAGCAGTACCGAATGCTAGCGGTGCGGTTCTGATCAGCTGCTTTTATCTGCTTTTCGGGTTCTATTTTCATGCCGGACTGGATCAATTTCGTCTCGTGGCGGTGGTTACAACGCTGCCGTTCGCAGTCGCTTTTGTAACGGGTTGCCTGGTGGCGGGCCTTGTGGTGCGACCCCGAGAAGGGACCAGGTTGCCGGGCAGATTTATCCTGCAGTCTTTCGCATTCGGCGCCGTCATACTTTCTCTGAGCGCATTCCTCCCAGAGCGATTTGGCTTCGGCTCGATCTGCGGGTAAAGGCGAGTTTTGGGTGATTAGCGGTGAACAGCGAGCGCTTAATCGTCGGCGCTCTAACTGAAGCCGCAACACGTGTCAGTCGGATCGCGTTCGCCTCAGCATTCGCTAAAACATCACTTCGATTGCGCGTTTTCGGTCGCCGCCGTCGCAATTTTGCTCACGGATTTACAAACAAACGGAACAGCCGTGCTTGACATTTCTCAATTGGAGAGCCCAGTGTTGGGATAGCCAATCTGGGTGAATACACTGTTCGCTAGGTCGGCCTTTCCATACAAACCATCTTAGGAGGGATCTGAATGACAATCGTGAGAGT